>JAODBD010000005.1 GCA_025463785.1 Glaciihabitans sp. | reverse complement strand
GGCAATGGTGCCAGCGGGATATCGCCTGGTGGGTCTGGTGGTGATGGGTACTTCGGTGGGGGTGGTGGTGCCGAGGGTGAGGGTATGAACATTCCCGGCGGCGGCGGCGCAGGCGGATCATCCTGGGCCAGCGCGACGGTGCTCTCGTCCAGCTTCCTGGGAGCGGGCAACACCGGCAACGGCAGCGTGGCGATCAGCCACACGGCGAGCCAGGTCGTCATCAGTGAATCGGTCTCGACATCGCTTCCGTACGGAACGACCCGAGTATTAACAGCGACGATCGAAGACAGCGCCGGTACCGTCGTCGACACCGGCCCTGATTCGACGCCCTCGATTACCTTCGCGAAAGCCAGCGGCACGGCCACGGTCAGCGGGCTTGGCAGCGTCACCGCGGTTGCGGGCATTGCCACGATCACCGTTACCGGAACGGGGGTCGGCACGCTTGGTGTCACCGCGGCGAGTGCGGCCTTCACCTCGTCGTCCCTGTCGATCACGGTCGTTGCAGCATCCCAGTCGATTGGTTTCAGTCAACCGGCCACCCCGGCCACCTACGGGACGGCCTTCACCGTGACGCCAACGGCGACCTCAGGGCTCGGTGTGACAGTCCAGGCCTCGGGCGGCTGTACGGATGTCGCAAGCGGTTCTGGCTGGTCTGTGACCATGACGAGTGGAACGACCGACTGCACGCTGACGGCAACGCAGGCTGGCAACACCAGCTACAACGCTGCAGCGGATGTCGTCCGCACCGTGTCAGCGGCGAAGGCGACGCAGAGCGTGCTCACGCTGACTGGCGTCTCGTCGGGCACCTACGGCGATACGTACACCCTCACCGCGGCCGGGGGTTCAGGCACCGGAGCGCTCGTATTCAGCGAGTCCGGGGCGGCCTGCCAGATCGACAGCTCGACCAGTTCGTCCGTGTCCATTGAGATCGTCCACGGAACGGGAAGCTGCACCGTGACGGCAACAAAGGCGAGTGACGCGAACTACGGCGTCGGCTCGATCGGTCACGCCGTCGCAGCTCAACTTCGCCCGCTGGGGGTGAATGCCATCGCGACGTCGAAGACGTACGGCGATCCCGATCCGACCTTCGGCTGGACGCTGGCCGGCTTCGCCTCGACCGACACCGCATCGAACTCGGGCATCACGGGCGCCCCTTCCTGCTCGCGCACTGGTGGAGAAAACGTCGCGACCGATCAAGTGACCTGCGCACCCGGCACCCTCGCGGCGCCAAACTATTCGTTTGCGACTGGCGGCTCGGCATCCTTCGCTATCACCCCCGCGCCACTCGGTGTGACTGCATCGGACGCGTCGGCGGTCTATGGCAACGCGGTGCCGACCATCACGCCGAACTACCTGGGCCTGAAGAACGGCGACGGCGCTCCGTCGACGCCGCCGACCTGCGGCACGACGGCCACCCCGGCGTCCGATGTTGGCGAGTACCCGTCGACCTGTCATGACGCCGCAGATTCGAACTATTCGATCACATACACCGCGGGAACCGTGACCATCACTAAGGCCGATCAGACCGTCACGTTCGCCCAGCCGGCGTCTCCCGCCGTGTTCGGTGACGTGTTTGCTCTCTCGCCAACGGCATCCTCTGGTCTTGCCGTCGACGTGACGGCCTCGGGTGGATGTTCGGTGACCGCCGATGGTGCCAACTGGAACGTCACGATGACCAGCGGCACGGTCGACTGCACACTGAACGCGGCGCAGGCGGGTGACGGCAACTTCACTGCCGCCGACTCTGTCGAGCACACTGTCGGTGCCTCGAAGGCGACCCAGGATGCTTTGTCCACCACCGCTCCGGCATCCGCGACCTACGGGGATTCCGCTGCGGTCGACGCCAGCGGGGGTTCGGGGAGCGGAACGTGGGCCTTCGCGCTCGGTGCCTCCTCGTCCTGTTCCCTTAGTTCGACGACGGCTACCGAGGCACAGGTTCTCATGACAGCCGGAGTTGGATCGTGCGAGGTTGACCTTACGCACGCGGCCGACAGCAACTACCTTGCGGCCTCGACCTCCGTTTCGATCGCCGCAGTCAAGCGAACGCTTACCGTCGACGCGACCGATGGGAACAAGACCTACGGGGGTGACGATCCTCAGCTTGGCTACGTGCTCGACGGCTTCATCAACGGCGAAGATGATTCGGTCGTCGGGGGCTCGGCCACGTGCTCGCGGGCCGCAGGCGAGGGCGTCGGCAGCTATGCGATCACCTGCGTTCCGGCGACGCTGAGCGCGACCGACTACTCGTTCGCGACCGGAATCATCGGCCAACTGGTTATCGGCCAGGCCGACCTTACGATCACGGCTTCGGATGTGTCCATCCACTTTGGCGAAGCCACGCCGGTGATTGCACCGATCTACGCCGGCCTCGCGGGGGGCGATTCCGCTCCGAGCGGCGCGCCGACCTGCGCCACGGTGGTCACGTCGGCATCGAGCCCCGGCGTCTACGCCTCGACCTGCCAGGGCGCGTCGGATGCCAACTACCGCATCAGCTACGTGGCGGGAATCGTGACCGTGCTGAAGGCAGTCCAGACACTGACCTTTGCTGCCCCGGCCGCCGCAGCCACCTTCGGGACGAGCTTCACGGTCGATCCGACCACGACATCCCCGCTCCCGATCACGCTCGTTGCGACCGGCGGATGCTCAGCGGATGCCACGGTGACCGGGTGGACGATCACCATGACGAGCGGCACAAATAACTGTTCGTTGACGGCATCGCAGGGTGGCGACGCAAACTTCGAACCAGCAACGGATGTGACCCGCACCATTTCTGCCCAGCGGGCTGAGGAGAGCGCACTCACCGTCACCGCGCCCACGAGCGGCGTCTACGGAACCTCGATCGCCGTAACGGCAGGCGGTGGCAGCGGCACCGGCGGTCTGTCGTACTCCGCCAGTGGTAGCTGTGTTTCCATCGCCGCCGGTGACTCGGTGCAGCTCACGGCCGGTGCTGGCTTCTGCACAGTCACGGTGACGCGGGCAGCAGATGCCGACTACCGCGCGGCGACCGCCACCGCCTCGATCACGGCTCTGCCAGCGGTCCTGAAGGTGGATGCCGTCGCCGCCAGCAAGTCGGAGGGTGACGCTGACCCGACGTTCGGCTGGACGCTCACCGGCTTCATTGGCAACGACGTCGCAAGCGCCGTGAGCGGCACCGCCGACTGCACCAGGCCCGGCGGCGAGACCGCCGGCTCCTATGCAATCAGCTGCGCTCCCGGATCGCTTCACGCGAGCAACTACTCGTTCGCGATCGGCGCGTCCGCGGCACTGACGATCACGCCCGCGCCGACGCCAACTGCGACGCCGACCCCGACACCGACCGATTCGGCCGGCGGCACAGGCACATCCGGGTCCGGATCGAAGAGCACGACGAGCGGCGGCGGCAAGCCGGGCGCGTTCTCGCTCACTGCCTTCGTGCTCCCCGCAGGAATCGTCCTCCTGGCTCTGCTGCTGGCAGGGGGCACCACCCTGTTCGTCCGTCGTCGTCGAGGAGTCTGAGCCAGCGACGGCACGTGAAACTGCGACAATGGAGGCATGCCTACCGCAACCTCCGTGGACTTCCGTGTCGCCAATCTCCAGCTTGCCGAGGCCGGCAGACACCAGATTCGACTCGCAGAGAACGAAATGCCGGGGCTCATGGCCCTCCGTGCCGAGTTTGGTGAGTCGAAGCCGCTGGCGGGGGCGCGCATCGCCGGGTCGCTGCACATGACCGTGCAGACGGCCGTACTGATCGAGACCCTCGTGGCTCTCGGTGCTCAGGTGCGGTGGGCGAGTTGCAACATTTTCTCCACGCAGGATGAGGCCGCCGCAGCCATCGCTGTCGGACCCACCGGTACCCCGGATGCGCCTGCCGGTGTTCCCGTGTTTGCCTGGAAGGGTGAGAGCCTCGAAGAGTACTGGTGGTGCGCAGAGCAAATCTTCGACTGGCGTGCCGAAGCCGCTGATGGCCCGAACCTCATCCTCGACGACGGCGGGGATGCAACCCTCCTCGTTCACCGCGGGCGCGAGTTCGAGCAGGCCGGGGGAGTGCCCGACACTGCTCCGGATGCCAGCCACGAGTACGCGGTCATCCTGGATGTCCTGCGCCGCTCGCTGGCATCCAATCCGGTCCGCTGGACTCGGCTCGCAGACGGGCTTCTCGGGGTAACCGAGGAGACCACGACGGGCGTTCATCGCCTGTACGAGCTCGCGAAGGCGGGTGACCTCCTGTTTCCGGCGATCAACGTCAACGACTCCGTGACGAAGTCCAAGTTCGATAACAAGTACGGCATCCGTCATTCGCTCCCGGACGGGCTGAACCGCGCAACGGATGTTCTGATCGGCGGCAAAGTCGTGTTCGTCTGCGGATACGGGGATGTCGGCAAGGGTGCCGCTGAGGCCCTGCGCGGACAGGGCGCCCGCGTGATCGTCAGCGAGGTCGACCCGATCTGCGCGCTGCAGGCAGCGATGGACGGCTTCCAGGTCACCACGCTCCAGAGCGTCATCGGCGAGGTCGACATCGTGGTGACGGGCACGGGCAACGAGAATGTCGTGACCCTCGATCATCTCCTCGGGCTCAAGCACCTCGCCATCGTCGCCAACGTCGGTCACTTCGACAACGAGATCGATATGGCGTCGCTCGAGAACCTTCCGGGAGCCGTGAAGGTCGAGATCAAGCCACAGGTGCACGAGTGGCGACTGCCGACCGGTCGCAGCGTGCTGGTGCTCTCCGAGGGGCGTCTGATGAACCTCGGGAACGCCACCGGCCATCCGTCGTTCGTCATGAGCAATTCGTTCTCGAACCAGGTGCTCGCGCAGATCGAGCTCTACGTGAATCGCGACCAGTATCCGATTGGCGTCTATGTGCTGCCGAAGCACCTCGACGAGAAGGTCGCTCGCCTCCACCTCGATGCCCTCGGGGTTGTTCTCACCGAGCTGACGCCCGCGCAGGCCGCGTACATCGGCGTGCCGATCGATGGTCCGTACAAGGGAGACGCGTACCGGTACTGAATTCGGCGGGCGCTATTTCGGTCGGCAGCTATTTCGGTCGCGCGCCGCTTTCGTCGCGGGCGAAATCGTGGGGCACCCCGGTGAGCGCTGCGTCAAGGTGGGATAGCCGCTCGTCCTCCAGCATGAGGCCAGCGAACTCGCGGTCGCGGCGGAGTGCCACGACACCGGCAAGAAAGAGTTCGGCATTTACGGGCGGAATCGGCGCCACCCAGGCCGATGCCTCCGCCGCCAACTGACGGCCGAGCTGGTCGCGCGTGTACGGCGTGAGCTTGGCCGACTGCCGCAGGAACTGTGTGATGCGTCGCGCAACGCGATCGGGCAGCCGGGCGACGTCGGCGGTCGCCGCCCAGGCGACGAGCTCGGTCGGAACGCCGAAGACGAACGGCTGGTACTTGCCGACCCGTTCGTACTGCGAATAGGTGCCCGCCAGGTAGTCGCCGAGGCGCTTCGACTTTCCGTTCAGGAGACCCACGAGCGCGGCGAGCCCTCCGAACAGCATGAAGATCTCGAGCACTGCAACCAGCGAACGGATGAAGGCGTGCCGAAATCCAATCGCACCCCCGTCATCCCGAACGATACGAGCGCCAACCGCGAGCCGACCGAGTGACTTGCCCCGGCTGAGCAACTCGACGACGGCCGGGATGATGACGATGACCAAAACCTCGCTCACGAGGCTGATGGCCGCGACGGTTGCCGAGTCCTGGCCGAGCGGGCTCAGAGCGAGCGGTACCTGGATGCAGAAGAGGATGAACAGGGTGCCGCCGACGAAATACAGTACCCAGTCGATTGCCGCGCCCGCGGCCGCAAGCACGAAGCTGGTTGGGCGCAGATCGAGTGCGACGGCCTCGCCCGTCATGATCGACTCGTCGGCGTCGTCGTATGCGAAGTCTTCCGGCACTCGCGGAATCGGTGCTGAGGCTACGGCCATGCCATCATTTAAGCAGATGGATATCGATGCCTTTACTGCTGCCCGCCGCAGCGACTGGATGCGGCTCGCGGAATTGGCGCGCAAATGGCGATTCACTGGCAAAGAGGCCGACGAACTGATCGATCGCTATCAGGCTGGCGCGAGCGATCTCTCCACGATACGTACCACGGTCGGTCTCTCGAGCCAGGGCGACGAGTTGTCGCTGTCGCTCAGCCGGGCACGACTGAAGTTCACCGGCACTCCCGCGAACGTGCTCGAACAGATCACGATTTTCTTTGTGAACCAGCTGCCAGCGGCGCTCTATCGCATCCGCTGGATTACGGTCGGAGTCGTGCTCGCGACCACGGTCATAGCGGCCGTGACCGCCCTGTGGCTCAACGCCAACCCGCAGCTACTGTTGCACCTCGGTACGGCAGGCCAACTGAAGACCTACGCAAACCAGTCGTTTGTCGGGTACTACTCGGCGCATCCCGACCCGGCATTTGCGGGCCAGGTCTGGACCAACAATGCCTGGCTTGCTGCGCAGTGCATTGCGTTCGGCATCAGCGGTGTCTACCCGGTCTTCATCCTGATCAACAACGCGGTCACCCTCGGCGAATCCGAAGCGATTATGGCTCAGTACGGCCGCATCGACCACTTCTTCCTTTACATCGCCCCGCATGGCCAGCTCGAGCTGTACAGCGTTTTCACCGCGGGAGCCGCTGGCATGCTGATCTTCTGGTCGTGGATCGCGCCCGGCCCCCGCACCAGGATCGCCGCGCTCTCTGAAGACGGCAGGGCGTTCATCACGGTCGTGATCGGGCTGATTCTGTCACTCGCGGTATCAGGATTCATCGAGGGATTCATCACTCGACAGGACTGGCCCTGGTGGATCAAAATCGGCATCGGCACGGTCGCGCTGCTCGGCTTCCTGTTCTACCAGTGGGTCATCGGCCGTCGCGCGAGTCGCGGCGGCGAGACCGGCGATCTCGATGAGTTCGAGGCGGGTGCGCGGCAGATCACGGCGGCCTAGAGCCCGGGTGGCGCCGGCGGCTCGCTGGGTGATGGTGCCGCTTTGCGTCGCATCCGCTCGGCCATACTGAGTTCTGGATGCTCGGCAAACATCAGCGAGATCGGCACGCCGTCCGGGTCGGCGCCTCGGTCCTTGTACTCCTCGAAGAGGGCCTGGAACCGTTCGAGCATCTCGTCGCGGGTCGCAGCGTTGAGTTTGAGCCCGAGCCGAGTGACCTGCAGCTCGTCGTCGATCAGGCCCTCGATCTCCTGCAGGAACGTCTCGACCAGGATCGGGCCGCCGGCCGGCATCGCTGAGCGCCAGCTCCGGCCGGTCGCCCGATACGGCACCTCTTTCGCGCCTCGTGCTCCGCGCCGCGGCTCTTCGGCGGCGAGAAAACCGGCTGCGACGAGGGCGCGCACGTGATGAAGCAGGGTGCCGGGGTTCATCCCGAGCTCGAGTGCCAGCTCCTTGTTGGTGCGGGTCTCGTGCAGGCAGAGCCGCAGGATGCGCATTCGCAGTGGGGATGCCAGCGCGCGACCTCGGAGCAGCTGGTCCGCGTCGTCAGAGTGATCATCCCGGGTTGCCATGCGGCAAGCATAGATCAGTCGGAGTCAGTGATTGACATTTCCCAATCGGATGACAGGATGGGCACATGACGACCGCCGCATCCCCCGGTCCCGCGCCCGCGCGCGTCGAATCCGTGCGTCGTAATCCCGGCTTCCTGTGGCTCTGGGGCGGTCAGACGATCAGCATCTTCGGCGAGCAGTTCACATCGCTTGCGATCCCGGTTCTGGCCGTGACCCTGCTGCACGCAGTCGCCTGGCAGATGGGTGTCCTCAACGCGGCGTCGACCGCGGCGTTCCTCGTCGTCGGTCTCCCTGCCGGCGCCTGGGTGGACAGATGGATGAAGCGCCGCGTGATGATCACCGCGGACGTCGTGCGCACCGTCGTGCTGGCGCTCATCCCGATCCTCTGGTTCACCGGGCATCTGGAGATTTGGCAACTGTTCATCATCGTTGCGATCTACGGCGTCGCGAATGTGTTCTTTGACGTGTCGTACCAGAGTTACATTCCGCTGCTCGTGAGGTCGGAGCAGGTCGGCCCGGCGAATTCGACGCTTGAGGCCACAGCGCAGGTCGCACGCATCGGCGGCCCGGGGCTGGCGGGAGCCCTGCTGACCGTCGTCTCGGCACCGGGCCTCATCATCGCGGATTCGCTGTCGTACATCGTGTCATTCCTGAGTCTCTGGCGCATCAAAGACCACGAGGTTCCCGCCGATGTCACGAAGCGCCAGCCCCTGCACAAGGAGATCGCGGAGGGTGTGCGGTTCGTCGCGGGCCAGCCGCTCATCCGGAGTGTTGCCGGCACCACGGCGACCTCGAACTTCTTCTCGACGCTGGGGTTTACCCTGTTCCCGATTTTTGCGCTGCGGACCCTCGGGATTGGCTCCCTCGGACTCGGCGTCACCCTGTCGGCCGGTGCGATTGGCGGACTGCTCGGTGCACTCGCCACTCCGAAGCTCGCCAGGTGGATCGGCGATGGCAGGGTCATCGTGGTCTCCGCATTTGTGAGCGGGGCGGTCTTCATCCTGGTGCCGCTCGCGAACTTCTTTCACGGCCCGAGCGCGGTCGTCGAGTTGTCGATCGGTGAGTTCATCACCTCGTTCTGCATTCTCGTCTACAACATCACCCAGGTGACGCTGCGGCAGCGGCTGTGCCCGCCGCGGCTCCTCGGGCGCATGAACGCGTCGATCCGCTGCCTGGTCTGGGGAGTAATGCCGATCGCGGCACTCGTGAGCGGGTGGCTCGGCGGCATCATCGGCATCCTGCCCACCATCTGGGTGTCCTTTGCCGGTGGCGTGCTTGCCGGGCTTTGGGTGTTGTTTTCGCCGCTTCCGCGCCTGCGTTCACTCCCCGACTCGATGCTGCCCGAAGCCGACGCATCCGTACCGAGCAGGGACGGCGAACCTCCACTGCCCGGGCAGCCTGTCGAGCCGCTCGACTAACAGCGGTTCGCGCCGGCCCGCCCGACTTCTCCGACGCGATGCCCTACCCGGCCGGCCGGGCGGGCGCATAACTCCGGCTAATGAGGGCCAAGCATGCGCAACTCGCCGCCGCGGAGCCATTTCCCGGTCGATCGGCCGGAGTTATGCGCACCGTCGTCTGGAGTTGTGGACGCGGTGTGGCCACGACCAGGACCGCTCGTACTCGTGTGGTGCCGAGTGCCTACGCGCGTGCTGCCCGACCGAGGAGAGTCTTCCAGGTGATGCCGGCGATGGCCGCACCGACCAGCGGCGCGAGGATGAACGCCCAAAGCTGCCCGAGGGCATCCGAGCCGCCGTAGATGGCCGTCGCAATGGAGCGCGCAGGGTTGACCGATGCGTTGCTGACCGGGATGGCGATCAGGTGGATGACGGTCAGAGTAAGGCCGATCGCGAGTGGCGCGAATCCTGCTGTGGTCGAACCGGGCGCGGTGACGCTCAGGATGACGTAGAGGAACGCGGCAGTCAGGATGACCTCGACCAGAATCACTGACAGCAGATCGAACCCGCCGGGCGAGTGCGCGCCGTAGCCGTTCGATGCGAACCCGCCGGCCCGCACCTTGGTCAGGAATCCGGATGGCCCTCCGGCAGCGATTGCGAGAAGCAGCGACGAAGCAAGGATGCCGCCCACGAGCTGAGCAACGAAGTACGGAAGCACATCCTTCCAGAGCATGCGACCAGCGATTGCGACACCGAGCGTGACGGCCGGGTTGAAGTGACCGCCCGAAATCGAGCCGACTGCGTAGGCAGCAACAATGACGGCGAGCCCGACAACCAGCGCGACGCCGAGCGGCCCGGTGAGGCTCGAGGTGTAGAGCGCCGTGCCGATGACAGCGAAAACGAGGACGAAGGTGCCGAAGACCTCAGCGATGAGGCGGGCGAGGAGGGTTGGGGTTGCGGCGGCTGGTTGAGCCATGGAGATGGAACCTTTCTAAGCATTTCCTGATCGGGTTCTGCACTGTGCAGGCTATCGCCGCTGAAGCGCGCGTGCACAGGGACACGCGAGATTTCTACAGGCGACCGGATGCCTTCAGCGCGATGTACCGGTCGGCGAGCGCGGGCGGGAGGTCTGCTGGTGCTCCGGTGACGACATCCGCGCCGAGCTGGCGGATGGCGGTTGACACGCGCGCGATGTCGAGCATGGCCCGCTCGGCCGCTGCCGCGCGGTAGACCTGCGTTCTGTCGGCGCGTTCGCGCGTGGCCTGGAGAACCGTGGGGTCGGTGACCGATGAGACGACCACGGTGTGCTTGCGAGTGAGCTGTGGCAGAGCTGCGAGCAGCCCACGTGCCGAGCCCGGTGAATCAATGGATGTCGCCAGGACGACGAGCGCGTGCTGTGATGTGATCGAGCGCACGAGGCCGGGCACCGCCGACCAGTCCATCTCGATGAGTTCGGGTTCAATCGGTGACATGGTGTCGACGAGGCGCGACATGAGATCGGCCCCGGTTGCTCCCTGCACCCTGCCCCGCACACGGCGGTCGAAAATGACGAGGTCGACGTGGTCGCCCGCCCTGCTTGCGAGAGCCGCCAGGAGCAGCGCCGACTCGTACGCGGTATCGATGCGCGGCTCACGGTCGATGCGGGCGGCGGAGGTGCGACCGCTGTCGATCACGATCACGACGCGGCGATCGCGCTCGGGGCGCCAGGTGCGCACGACGAGACTTGGGCCGCCCTGCACGGGGTCGGTGCGCCGGGCGCTCGCCCTCCAGTCGATCGAGCGAACATCGTCGCCCCGCACGTACTCGCGCAGGCTGTCGAACTCGGTGCCCTGGCCGCGAATCATGACGCTCGTGCGCCCATCCAGTTCGCGGAGTTGAGCGAGCCGGGATGGCAGATGCTTGCGTGAGTTGAACGGCGGCAGCACCCTGATGGCACCCGGCGCGACGATCGAGGCCTGGCGCGCCGCGAGGTGCAGCGGTCCGAACGTGCGAATCGTGACGTTCGCCGAGCGCCGTTCGCCGCGGCGGAATGGTGTGAGCGACGTCGAGAACGAGCGTCGTTCGCCAGCGGGAATCGACAGCGGATGCCGGGTCGTGGATGCGCCCGCGGACGGCTGCCAGGCATCCCGAACCAGTCCGTGGATGGCGCGCCTGCCCAGATTCGTCACGAGAAGTTCGCTGCGCACGGTCTCGCCGAGGCGAACGCGCTGCGGCAGGATGCGCTGGATACGCACAGCGCGCGCAGAACCAGCGAGGACGAGATCGAGGCCGGCCAGGAGCAGAACGAGCACGACCCAGGCGACGAGGGCGAGCGGTTGACCGATCGCGATCGTCGGCACGGCACCGAGTGCCAGCAGTGCGACGAACCAGCCCGTTATTGCCATCTCAGTACTCGCGCATACCTAGATCGGCACCTGGACCTGCTGCAGAACCGAGCGCAGGATGGTGTCAGCCGAAACGCCTTCGAGTTCGGCCTCAGGACGAAGCTGGATGCGGTGGCGCATAACCGGCAGCGCCATGGCCTGGATGTGGTCCGGGGTGATCGCGTCGAACCCGTTGAGCCACGCCCACGCCTTGGCCGCAGCGAGCAGCGCGGTGGTACCGCGAGGGCTCACCCCCAGCTTGACCGATGGGCTCTGGCGCGTCCCGCGCGCCAGGTCGACCGCGTAGCCGATGACATCGGCGCTCGCCCCAACCTTGCCGACGGCCGCCTGCGCTTCGCCCAGTTGTGCAGCGTCGAGTATGGGAGTCACGCCAGCGGCCACCAGGTCGCGCGGGTTGAAACCCGCGGAGTGCCTCGTCAGCACCTCGATCTCGTCGGTGCGCTCGGGCAGATCGAGGATGAGCTTCATCAGGAATCGGTCGAGTTGTGCCTCAGGCAGCGTGTAAGTGCCCTCGTATTCGATCGGGTTCATGGTCGCTGCGACCATGAACGGCACCGGCAGTTTGCGGGTCTCGCCGTCGACCGAGACCTGTCGCTCTTCCATTGCTTCCAGCAGAGCAGACTGCGTCTTCGGGGGAGTTCGGTTGATCTCATCCGCGAGCAGGATGTTGGTGAACACCGGCCCGGCACGGAACTCGAATTCTCCCCGCCTTGCGTCGTACACCAGCGAACCGGTCACGTCTCCCGGCATCAGGTCTGGAGTGAACTGCACGCGCTTCGACTCGAGGGTCAGTGTCTGGCTAAGCGTGCGAATGAGGAGCGTCTTCGCCACCCCCGGCACGCCCTCGAGCAGCACGTGGCCGCTGGCGAGCAGGGCGATCATGAGGCCGGTAACCGCGGAGTCCTGGCCAACGACGGCCTTGCCCACCTCGGTTCGTACGCGCGAGAACGCGGCGCGAAGGTCATTGTCGGTCATTGACTCATTTTCTTATCTATTTGGGCTGCGGCGTGCGCCCGGTGGGACGCCGCGTTGGCCTGGGCGGTCGGGATGCTACGACGGTCGCGTCGCCTTCGCGACTTCCTTCTCGAGGTCGGCAAGGTCATCCGACAGTCGCACCAGGTGGGCGTCTCCGGTCGGCGTTTCGTCGACGAGAAGGCTTCGCACCTCATCCAGCGGTCGACCGGTGTGACTCGCGACCGCTCCGACGATGTCGTCGAGTGTTGCGCGCGTGGGGAGACCGCAGAGTTTGGCGAGCCGGTCCAGGGTGCCGATGCGCAGCGCGTCGAGCGCGTGGGTGCGCGCGGACGCCTTTTGGTAGAGGCGCGCGCGACCCTCGAGAGTTTCACTCGCGCGGACGACCACCGGCATGCGCTCGATGACGATCGCGCCGAACCTGCGCCCACGCCAGAACGCCGCCGCAACGACGACCAGCCCGAGGAGCGCTGCGAGCAGCGGTACCCAGGTGGGCGCAGGGATGCCGCCCGTCGGCATCGCTGGCGCGTCCGCAAACGAGGGCAGATACCAGACCAGGTGGTTGTTGGCGCCGAAGAGACCGAGGGCGAGCGCGGCGTTGCCGCTCTGGGTGATCGACTGGTTTGTCAGGATCGTCGTGCTGCCGAGGACGGTCACGGTACCGTCGGGGCCGGCGACCCGCACGAGCGAGTATGCGCCCTTCGAGCCGAAGCAGGTCGTGGAATCAACGTTGCTGTCGACGCGATACCACTTGCCGAGTCCGCTCAGGCTGCCGGCGAGCTGCGCGGGACCGAAATCGCAGCCGGCACTAGCGCGCGAGGGGGCGAAGCCGGCCGCCGAAATGCTCGGCGCGAGAGCCCTCAGCGCGGTGAACGACGGCTCGATGACGACAAGATCGGATGCGACGCTGCTCAGCCGGGTGAGCTGGCTGGCCGTCAGAATCGATGACTGGTCGTACAGGACGAGCGTCGTGGTCGTGGGGTTTGCGCTGACGTCGGCGATCGCAGAGCGAAGGCTGCGGGGCGCGGCGACGGCTACGCCATCCTGTTTCAGCACCTCAATGAGTGCCTTCGCCCCGACGGGATGTGCGTTGGTCGCCGACAGTCGCTCGGTACTCGGACCGCTGCCCGCAAGGACCAGGCCGGTTACGACAAGGGTAAGGAGCACGAGAACGAGGACGATCCAAAACAGCGCGCGGCGCGCAACAGTACGTGTCCGCGGCGTCGCTACTTCGTTGCTCACCTGCGTGTCGGGTTCGTGAGGCGCGGCCTCCGCACGCTCCAGCGTCGGCGTTGCGCTCACGCGAGCGCTCCCTCGAGGATCGGCTTTGCTGCCCGGAGTGCGCGCTCGAGGGCGCTCACTCCGAGCCATTCGGCCTCCGACCCCGAGGTGCTGAGATAGCGAACGCCATCAAAGGAATCGCCCGCAGCCCGCAGCGCACCGCGTGAGGACGGGAACGAGAGGGCGGCCTGTTCGGCGAATCCGTGAGCGGTGGTGCCAGGAAATGTGACCACGACCGTGCGCTCGGACAGTCCGCGCGCGATTGCGCGGAACTCCTCGGCGATGGCGGTGGCGTAGTCGCCCGCTGCGGCAGCTGCCTCGGCCGCGCGGCGCAGCGTCACGGAGTCGCGTTCGTCCTCATCGCCGAACAGTGCGCCGACCGAGCGCGCGCGACGGTTGAGTCGGGGCACGCCGAAGATCAGGAACCCAACGGCGAGCGCGGCGATGACGAGGATCACGATGACGACACCGAGGGAGTCACCGACCCCCGCACCACCAATCGGTCGAATCGAAGCGAACCAGTCGCTGAGTGCCTTCTCGATCAATTGGATCAGAGTGGGTTTGGCGGATTGATAGCCGGCCTTGGCGAGCTCGTGTGCCAGTTGCTGGCGCGCCTCGGTCGAGTTCGGATCGAGTGGAGGCGCGCTCGGCGAGCCGATGATCCGAGTTATGGCGTGCGGCAAACTCATGCAGTCGGCACGGAGTCATACGGCAGGGCGGGAGGAGCCGGTGGCGCAGCGAGCGCGACGGGAACCTCATCGAGCAGGTAAGGGTCCGACAGCGTGACGCCGGCCTGGCGGGCATCCACGAACTGCATGAGGCGAAGGTCGAGCCCCTCCTTGCGGATGCGCAGATCGATATAGACAAGTGCACTGGTCGAGCTCGTCACAATGCTCGTGACGGTGCCGACCAGAGCACCCACGAGCGCACTGACTACTGCGATCCCCGTGAGCGCGGAATTCACGGCCTGCACAGGGTTGGTTGGGTTCGACGACAGGGCCAGCAGTTCACCAATGATCGAAACCGGCGTCTGAACAACGGACGCTGCGATGGACAGCATGAGCGATACCAGCACCTGGATGCCGAAAGTGCGCCAGAAGTAACCCTTGACGAGCGACCACGATCGCCGCATCGCACGGCCGAGAGTCATTCGTTCGATGACGAGCGCGCTCGGCACGAGGCTCAGCTTGGTCGCGAGCCACACTGTGAGCACCGCGCCACCCAGGAAGCCGACGACCAGGATCAGCACCGCGAACCCCGCTCCTGCACCGCCGGCTGACACCGCCAGAATCGCGATGACGAAGATCAGGATGCCAACCGTCACAACGATGACCCCCACAATGGCGAGCGACCAGCCGATCAGCACGAGAATGCGGCCGCGAGCTCGCCCGAGAAGGGCTCGAAGCGGCAGGCGCTCGCCGACCGTTCCGCGCGCGACCTCGAGGCTGATGATGCCCTGCAGGAACACCGCGCCAACAAAGCCGAGCCCGACGATGGCAAATTCGGCCAGGTCGGCGGTGAGAAGGTTGCCGAGCTCCCCTGGGGTGGTCGCCGTTCCGCTGGCGAGTTGCTTGAGCGCATCGGTGATGGTATTCACCGCGAACAGTGTCGTGGTGAGGATGGTGGCGGCCGCGATCACGACGTGAACGATGGCGGAAATGCCAACCACGGGACGCGGATTGCGTCGCAGCACGCGGAAGGATGCGCCGAGAATCGAGCCGAGCGTCATCGGAGCGAGCGGAATGAGCCCCGGCTTAGGCGGCGGCATCCACGGTTGCGGTCCACCGAATGCCTGCGGCGCATCGAGCGGCGGCGGCGCTCCGAATTCGCCAAACTCGGGCGGCCGCGGCGACCCGCTGGGCGACTGCCACGGTGTCGCGCCTGGCGTCCCTGTACTGTCGCTCACGCGGTTCCCCTCCATGGCCGACGGAACCGTCGGGCTACACCGGATTATGCTTTCACACTCGACTACTGTTAGCGACAAGCTTCTCCACAATGAGGCACGGCTTTAATGAGGACCATGAACGCGCGAATTCTCGTTGTCGACGATGACACCGCTCTTGCGGAGATGATCGGTATTGTGCTGCGCACCGAAGGCTTTGAGCCCATCTTCTGCGCAGACGGCGGTGACGCAGTCGAGGCATTCCACAACTCGAACCCCGATCTGGTCCTGCTCGATCTCATGCTGCCCGGGATGGACGGCATCGAGGTCGCCACGCGCATCCGCGAAGAGTCCGGTACGCCGATCATCATGCTGACTGCCAAGAGCGACACAACGGATGTCGTGAAGGGCCTCGAAAGCGGCGCAGACGACTACGTGGTCAAGCCGTTCAATCCGAAGGAGCTGGTTGCACGCATCCGGACCCGTCTTCGACCAACCTCGCACACGTCCGTTGACATTCTGCAGGTCGGTGACCTGGTGATGGATGTTGCCGGTCACGAGGTTCGCCGTGGTGAAGCCAGGATCAACCTGACGCCGCTCGAGTTCGAACTTCTGCTCGCCCTCGCGGTCAAGCCGCAGCAGGTGTTCACGCGCGAGATGCTGCTCGAGCAGGTCTGGGGCTACCACTACAAGGCCGACACCCGGCTCGTCAACGTTCACGTGCAGCGCCTTCGTGCGAAGGTCGAGCACGATCCAGACAACCCGCGCATTGTCATGACCGTGCGCGGCGTCGGCTATCGCGCTGGGGCGCTGGCCTAAGAGCGATGCGCGATTTCGACTGGCGAGCGTGGCTCAGCCGCCTTGTCAGGGTGTGGCGCTCGTCGCTGCAGGTACGCACGGTGGCAATCACGATCGTCCTTTCGACCATCGCGGTCGGGATCATCGGTGCTTATGTGTCGATCAGCGTCGGAACGAACCTCTTCCACTCGCGAACGCAGCAGCTGCTCGTGCAGGCCGACCGCGCGACGAGCATCGTGCAGAGCCTGTTCAACTCAACCAACGGGCCGGGCTCGACGACCACGACGGAGTCCGCTGCGACGACCGCATACACCGACGTGCTGCAGTCGAGTTCGAACACGTCGGGTACCTTCATCGCCATCCTGCGCAGCCCGCACCAATCCGGTCCCCACGTTCCGAGCGATGTCGCGACGCCGCCCGGTCCCGAGGCCACGAAGCTCATCAGCGCCGAGCTTCGAACGAGGGTGCAGGCCACCGCGACGGGCACGTCCCGGGTGTACTGGCAGTCGGTCGACATCCCGGCGCCCGGGGGAAGCGCGCCTGGCATCGTGATCGGCTCAAATGTGAACCTGCCGAACTCGGGTCGCTACGAGCTGTATCTGATCTACAACCTCGCCGACTCGCAGCAGACGCTCGACTCTCTGCAGAGCACGCTGCTGCTGGGCGGGCTGGCGCTCATCGTGTTGATCGGCGCGGTCACCTACATCGTCGTTCGGCTGGTCGTGGGCCCGGTGCGACTCGCAGCCGAGACCGCGGAGAAGCTCGCGGCGGGTGAGCTTGAGCGGCGCATCCCGGAGCGGGGCGATGACGTCATCGCGACGCTCGCGCGATCGTTCAACGGCATGGCCGACAGCCTGCAAAAGCAGATCGTGCGGCTGGCAACACTGTCGCAGGTGCAACAGCGTTTCGTATCCGACGTGTCGCACGAGCTGCGCACACCGCTGACGACCATTCGTCTGGCGGGAGACGTGCTCTACGACCAGCGCGCCGACTTCCCGCCCGCGACCGCAAGGACGGCCGAGCTCCTGCGAACCCAGGTCCAGCGCTTCGAAATCCTGTTGGCCGATCTTCTCGAAATGAGCCGGTACGACGCGGGAGCCGTCGAGCTCGAGACTGAACCGACCAACCTGGTTCGCTTGGTCGAGGATGCCGTCGAGTCCGTCGCATCCCTTGCCGAGAGTAAGGGGTCCGAACTTCGGGTGGTTGCGCCGGGCGGCTACTTTGAGGCCGACGTTGAGGCGAGGCGCGTTCGCCGTATCCTGCAAAACCTCCTCGGTAATGCCATCGACCATGGCGAGGGACGGCCCATCATCGTCTACGTCGACAGCAATGCAACCGCGGTTGCGCTCGCCGTCCGCGACTACGGCATAGGGATGACCGCTGCCGCCATGGAACGCGTGTTCGACAGATTCTGGCGGGCAGACCCGTCGCGCCAGCGCACCACCGGCGGCACGGGGCTCGGGCTGGCGATCTCGCTCGAGGACGCCGCGCTCCACGGCGGCTGGCTCGAAGTGTGGAGCGCGCCAGGCGAGGGCTCCTGTTTTCGACTCACCCTGCCGCGCGAGAGCGGCGGAGTGTTTCGGTCCTCGCCGCTTGAACTTCCTCCGAACGACGAGGCAGGAGAAGACGATGAGTAGAGGCCGGATCCCAGCAAGGCTCGCGCGAACACTGGTTGCCGCCTGCGTTGTCGCCCTCGCCCTCGCAGGCTGTGTTGGCATTCCGAGGGGCGGGGGCGTCAATGTCGGTCCCGCTGTCGGGTCGGCGGACCAGCCGAGCGGTGCCCAGCTGCCGTCGCGCCCGCCGAACGGCGCCACGAAGAGCGAGATCCTTACCGACTTCATGCAGGCCGTAGTACGACCGGAAAATGACTACAGCATCGCGCGCGCGTACTTGACGGCAGATGCCGCCCAAAAGTGGGATCCGACCAAGAGTGTCCTCCTGCGCGAGGACGCTCCCGAGACCCAGGACGACGGCGCGGATGGCATCAGCTACACCGTCACGACTAAGGCGAACGTCGACCAGTCGGGCATCTACTCTGAGCAGAGTACGACCTCCAGTCAGTCTCTGTCGTTCTCGTTCCAGAAGGTCAACGGACAGTGGCGAATCAGTAGCCTGGCCGACGGCATCGTGATCTCGCGCGGCAACTTCGCCGGTTCGTTCTCCCAGGAACCGCTGTACTTCTTTGACCCGACTTTCCACTTCCTGGTGCCGGATGTGCGCTGGTTCCCGTCGGATTCGACAATGCCCACTCGAGTGGTGAACGCGTTACTTGCTGGCCCGGCGCCATCCCTACAGGACGGCGTGGTCGTCTCTGCGTTCCCGCAGGGCATCAAGCAGCAGCGCGCGGTCGAGGTGCGTGCCAGCACCGCAACGGTCGATCTTTCGGCCGATGCCGCACAGCTCAAACCCGTTGCGCAGACCCAGATCCTCAAGCAGTTGGAAGCCAGCCTGTTCTCGTCGAGCATCACCCTCGTCGCGATCGACGTCGGTGGTGCACCCCTCCAGATTCGAGCCGCGACGGCTGTGAACGCGATCTCGATCGACGCAGATCCACTTGTCCTCCACGACAGGAACTTCGGATTCTGGCCGAAGCTTGCCGACATCGGCAGGCTGTCGACGCAGATCGTCGCCCTGAATCCCACGGCCGTTGTCGTCGCGCGCAATCAGGGCAGCGCCGCCATCCTCGCCAGGGCCGGTGTATATCTTGCCACCTCGGCCACGACATCCGCGAAGCTCATCGACTCGCGCAGGGACCTGATCGCGCCGTCCATCGATCCATATGGCTACGCCTGGTCGGTGCCATCGACGGATGCCGCAGCGATCCGCGTCACGGGACCGGACGGCGTCGCGCACTCCATCCCGTCACCATTCACGGGTCGTCCGAAGGTGGTATCCCTACAGGTATCGCACGACGGCACGCGAGTCCTCCTCTATCTAAAGACCGCGACTGGGTCACGCCTGGTCGTTTTGGGGGTTGTCCGTAGCGGCGGCAATATCCCATCGAGTTTGGGGACGCCGCTCGATCTGCCGGTGTCGAGTGCGGAGCCCGTTGACGCGACCTGGGTCGACTCGATGTCGATCGCGGCACTGAACGTGACGGGCGGCAAGGACACCGTCGTCACGTACACGATCGGCGGGACGGGCGGAGATCCGTCGACTCCCGTCAACGCGGTGCACATCGTCGGAGGCAGCGGGGAACAGTCGCTGCGCGTGATCACCCTCGAGAACCAGGTGTTCCAGTTGCGCTCAAGCGGATGGCAGGAACTCGGCATCACGGCATCCGTGCTGGCGACGCAGCAGTAGTCCTTCCCATGCCCGGACGGGCGCGGTTCTGCACAGCGAGAAATTAGTGGTAGACCGATCTGTTGCGGCCATGGCATGCTGTGCGGATGGGCCACAAAGTTGTCAGCGCACTTCTCGATGCGTTCGCGGCACTTTCGCCCATCCACTGTGCAGGCTGTGGCAGCGCAGATCGCACCCTCTGCGATAGCTGCCGCCTCGAGTTGATGCCAGAGGTCACCCCCCGAACGCTCGCCGATGGCACCACGGTATTCACTGCGCTTCGCTACGAAGGTGTCGTGCGACAGGCTCTGCTCGCTCTGAAAGAGAACGGCCGCACGGATGTCGCGAAGCCGCTTGGCCTCGCGCTCGCACCCGCGCTCGCCAGGGCCGCGCAACCGGGAGTCGAGCTGGTCGCGGTACCGACGAGCAGGGCTGCCTGGCGTCGACGCGGCTACGACCCTGTGGCGCTGCTCTGTCGTCGGGCGGGAGTCGAGCTCTCGAAGGTGCTCGTGCATAACCGTTCCACGCTCAGCCAGAAGACCCTCGGCATTGAGGATCGGGCGAGCAACCTGGTCGAGTCGATGAGGGCGAGGCAATCGCTCGTTGGCCGAAAATTCATTCTGATCGACGATGTCGTGACAACGGGGGCGACGTTCGCGGAGGCATCCCGAGCACTTCGGACGGCCGGCGCCGAGGTCATCGGCGGCGCCGCCCTCGCCTTCACGCCACGCGTGTTCGACCGATCCACGGCACTCTCCGGAGTTTCACAGAACACTCCGTGACATTCCAAGGTCGCGGGTCTACGGTGGGGCTAAAGGCGCGAAACGAACCGCCTGGCATCCAGGCATTTCGCGCACGGGGCTAGGAGGTCAGCGTGGAAATTACCATCACCGGACAGGGCCTGGGGGTCACTGATCGCTTTCGCGAATACGCGACGGAGAAGGCCGATAAGGTCTCTCATCTCGCAGAGAAAGCCATCGCCTTCGAAGTCAAGGTGTGCAGGCATCACGAGAAATCGACCGGCCCATCGGGTGATGATCGGGTCGAACTCACCCTGATTGGTCCAGGCCCCGTCGTGCGGGCCGAGTCCGCTGGTAGCGACAAGTACGTCGCATTCGACCTGGCGATCGACAAGCTCATCGAGCGCATCCGCCAGGCCAAGGACCGCAAGAAGGTCCATCGCGGGCAGCACCGTCCGGTCTCGCTGCGGGAGGCGTCGTCCGGCGGATTCTCGGTCGTCGACATCACGCCGGCTTCAGCCGAACTGATCGCGAACGTCAGCACGGGTACCGTGCCGATTCAGAGCGGCGAGCCTGAGGAGGCCGCGTACTCGCCGGTCGTCATTCGCGAGAAGGTTTTCCCCGCCGAGCGGCTTACGACGGAGGACGCCGTCGACCGGATGGAACTCGTCGGCCACGACTTCTTCCTCTTTATCGAGCGCGATTCGGGCAGACCGAGCGTCGTGTACCGCCGTAAGGGCTGGGACTACGGAGTTATCGGCCTCGACGAGGAGCTCGATACCGTGCCGGAGACTCTGGCGGCCGTACGGCGGTAGCTAGCAGCGCCGCCCCACCTTTGGTTGGTAGCATAACGAAGCTGTAACGCGTGCTGGCGATTTGTCGCGCTCGCCGTGAGGCAGCTCGCACCTTCGTGTGCAACCAACAACTTTGGGAGTAAATCGGTGGCCAACGTTCTCGAACGCGCACTTCGCGTCGGTGAGGGGCGACTCCTTCGCCGCCTCAAGCACTATGCCGAAGCGATCAACCAGCTCGAAGACGACTTCAGGTCGCTCACCGACGACGAACTGAAGAATGAGACGCCGGAGCTGCGCGAGCGCTACTCGAACGGTGAGTCCCTCGACGACCTGCTGCCCGAGGCGTTTGCCGCCGTGCGCGAGGCCGCCGTTCGCACCCTTGGCATGCGTCCGTTCGACGTCCAGCTCATGGGCGGCGCAAACCTGCACCTCGGCAATATCTCCGAGATGAAAACCGGTGAGGGCAAGACCATCACCGCAGTCCTGCCCGCCTACCTCAACGCCATCACATCCCGTGGTGTCCACGTGGTTACCGTCAACGACTATCTGGCCAGCTACCAGTCCGAACTCATGGGCCGCATTCTGCGCGCGCTCGGGATGACGACGGGTGTCATTCTCTCCGGCCAGACCCCCGAAGAGCGCCGTGAGATGTACGCCTGCGACGTCACATACGGAACCAACAACGAGTTCGGCTTCGACTACCTGCGCGACAACATGGCGTGGCAGACGAGTGACATGGTTCAGCGCGGTCACTTCTACGCGATCGTTGACGAGGTCGACTCGATCCTCATCGATGAGGCCCGCACTCCGCTGATCATTTCGGGGCCGGCTTCAGGGGAGGCCAACCGCTGGTTTACCGAGTTCGCGAACCTCGCCACCAAGCTCGTGCCCGAGGTCGACTACGAGGTCGACGAGAAGAAGCGCACCGTCGGCGTGCTGGAGCCGGGCATCACCAAGGTCGAGGACTACCTCGGCATCGACAACCTCTACGAGTCGGCAAACACTCCGCTGATCTCGTTCCTGAACAATTCGATCAAGGCGCAGGCGCTGTTCAAGCGCGACAAGGATTACGTCGTCATGAACGGCGAGGTCCTCATCGTTGACGAGCACACCGGTCGTATCCTCGTCGGCCGTCGATACAACGAGGGCATCCACCAGGCCATCGAGGCCAAGGAACGCGTCGAGGTCAAGGCCGAGAACCAGACGCTCGCGACGGTCACGCTGCAGAACTACTTCAGGCTGTATAAGAAGCTTGCGGGCATGACCGGTACTGCCGAAACCGAGGCCGCCGAGTTCATGGCGACGTACAAGCTGGGCGTCGTGCCGATCCCCACGAACAAGCCCATGATCCGCAAGGACAACCCCGACCTCGTTTACAAGAATGAGGAGTCGAAGTTCGCGCAGGTCGTCGAAGACATCGTCGAGCGTCATCGCGCCGGCCAGCCCGTTCTGGTCGGAACAACGAGCGTTGAGAAGAGCGAATACCTCTCCAAGATGCTTGCCAAGCGCGGTGTTCGGCACGAGGTTCTGAACGCCAAGAACCACGCGCGCGAGGCATCCATCATCGCCCAGGCCGGTCGTCTCGGAGCCGTCACTGTTGCAACGAACATGGCCGGTCGTGGCACCGACGTCATGCTTGGCGGCAATGCTGAGTTCCTCGCCGTCGCCGAGATGAACTCGAAGGGCTTCAGCCCCATCGATACCCCGGATGAGTACGAGGCCGAGTGGGACACCGTGTACGACCACGTGAAGGCTGTCGTTGCGGAAGAGGCTGACAAGGTCATCGAGGTCGGCGGCCTCTACGTGCTCGGCACCGAGCGTCACGAGTCGCGGCGCATTGACAACCAGCTGCGCGGTCGTTCCGGCCGCCAGGGCGACCCGGGTGAGAGCCGCTTCTATCTCTCGCTCCAGGATGACCTCATGCGCCTGTTCAACAGCGGTGCGGCAGAGGCGCTCATGGGCCGCAGTGGAGTTCCGGATGACATTGCCATCGAATCCAAGGTCGTCAGCCGCGCGATTCGCAGCGCTCAGGCGCAGGTGGAGGGGCAGAACGCCGAGATTCGCAAGAACGTTCTGAAGTACGACGACGTTCTCAACCGCCAGCGCGAGGCGATCTACAGTGATCGCCGCCACATCCTCGAGGGTGATGACCTTCAGGATCGCATTGCCAAGTTCCTCGAGGACGTCATCGGCGAGGTAGTCGATGCTCACACCGCCGAGGGTCACAGCGACGATTGGGACTTCGACGGCCTTTGGACCGAGCTGCGAACGCTCTACCCGATCTCGATCACGATCGATGAGGTGCTCTCTGAGGCGGGCAGCCGCGGGCGTGTGACTGACGAGTTCCTGCGCAGCGAAATCATGTCGGATGCCAAGCTCGCCTACGAGCGTCGCACCGAACAGCTCGGCGAACCGGCCATTCGCGAACTCGAGCGCCGGGTCGTGCTGTCGGTCATCGACCGGCGCTGGCGGGATCACCTGTACGAGATGGATTACCTGAAAGACGGCATTGGGCTTCGAGCCATGGCGCAGCGCGACCCGTTGGTCGAGTACCAGCGTGAGGGTTTCGCGCTGTACCAGCAGATGATGGGTTCGATTCGCGAAGAGTCGGTCGGTTTCCTGTTCAACCTCGAGGTCGAGGTGACGGGTGGGGATGCCACTGCCGCGATCCCGACGGTCGAAGCCCGTGGGCTCGGCCAGAGTGGTGCCCCGTCCGAGCGGTTGAGCTACTCGGCGCCGAGCGCAGACAACCAGGGTGAGGTCGAGGTGCGCAATCAGCGTGGGCAGCTCGAACGAGCGGCTACCGCCAAAGCGCAGCAGGCTGCTGCCCAGCAGGCCGCTGCCCAGCAACAGCAGAATGGCCAGGGGCAGCAGGGCCAGCAGCCGCAGCAGGGCGCCGTTGGCGCGTTCGGCCAGCGCCTCGACCCGAACGCTCCGCCGCCGGCCAACCGCGCGGAGCGTCGCGCACAGGAGCGCAAGGAGCGCTA
Source organism: Glaciihabitans sp. (assembly GCA_025463785.1). GTDB lineage: Bacteria > Actinomycetota > Actinomycetes > Actinomycetales > Microbacteriaceae > Galbitalea. The sequence goes on along the minus strand of JAODBD010000005.1, from coordinate 374,325 downwards.
GGGGCGCTAGCCCCACGCTTCGCTCGCGAGTTGCCCGCCCGCGAATGCCCCCGCCCGCGAGTCCCGCCCCCCTCGAGTTCCCGCCTCCCCGAGTTGCCCAGTTTTGCCGGGTTCTGCGTCGGAAACCCGACCTAAGTGGGCAACTCGGGGAGGCGGGAGCGGGGAATGGGCAAATCGCGGGCTGGGAGCTCGGGGAGGGGATGTCTAGAGAACGTTGATTGCGGTCGCGCGCCAGCGTGAGTCGAGACCCTCGAGGCGGATGGCGACCGCCCTCGTGCGGGCGCGCCCGCGCACGATAATCACGGCTTCAACCACGCCATCCCGTGGCTCGCAAACCGTCGTCGAGCCGATCGAAAACGATGGCCGCGACGCGTTCTGCCCTCGCGCCCGCCGTGCCCGAGTCGAGAGTACGACGCGCTTCAGCAGATGCCGATACACGTCGTCGGTTACCCAGCGCGCGACCTGCTCGAGATCGCGAGCGCCTGCGAGGATCTCGATCACGCACCGCGTGAGGTTCTCGAGCAGCGGGGCAGGGTCAGGCAACGCCGACGTAGATGCCGGCTGCTGCCCGAAGAACTCATCCGGATCGAATCGTGAGCGTGAGCTGCGATCCCGATCGATGACAGGCACTGATGTCGCCAGCGACGGTACGGCAGACGGCATGGACGCTCCCAAAATTGCGATGGACTGGTGTCACGAATCGACGGAGTGGTATACCCCCGAATGGGGGAACTCTGTCACTAAACCAGATCATGCCGCGTTTGACCACGCCCCCGTCGTGGGGCTGGGGATAACTCCGCTCGCCGACTCGATCGCGGAACTAGCCTCTCGTCATGCGCTGGGACAACCTGTTTGACGACCTCGAGAGCCAGCTTGCACAGGAACTCACGGCCGAAGAGATCGACCTGCAGGCCGAGGAAGAACGGCTGCGCCTGGCCAGGCTGGGTATCCGGGATCGCCTCTACGCTCTGCACACGCAGACCGCAGGCGACGGCGAGCGGATGCTGCGATTGCATCTTCGAGACGGGTCGAGTGTGACAGCGACCTCGTCCACCTTCGGCCGTGACTGGTTCGCCGGGGAGCTGGTGGAGGAGTCGGGTCGCAGACCTGGCTGCATCATCCCGTTCGACGCCATCGATGCCGTGAGCCTCACTCGCGAGCAGGTCCTGCTCAGCCTCGATGGCGGCAGCCAGGAGGAGTCACCCGCGGCGCTGTCAGCGAAGCTCGGCCTCTCGTTCGTTTTGCGAGACCTCTGTCGGCGACGCCAAGGCATCGAGCTGCATCTGTCGGATGCTTGGCTGCACGGCACGATCGACCGAGTCGGGCGCGATCACCTCGACCTCGCCGTCCACGATGTCGGAAGCCCGCGTCGGGACTCCGCGGTAACTGACTATCGAATGGTGCGCTTCGGTCAGCTGCTCTGCGTTCGGCTGCCGTGATTGAGCCGCTGAAGGCCGGCGCTGAGATCTGACACGTTATCGGTGTAGTCGGATTGGTTCCACAGGCTCAACCTGCGGACCTCCTCGTACATGGCCTCGATATAGGACTCGAGTACAGTGCGCTCAACTCGCCACTGACCGTGGGACCCGATCTTGATCGCGGGAAGTTCGCCGGAACGAACCAGAGCATATGACTGCGCGGCAGAAATGTTCAACACCTCTGCGGTGTCGGCGAGTGTAAGGAACCGGCCGAAGGAGTTCGGGGAATCTGACTCGTTCATGACTCCGATTATGGAACCGTGCGGATCGCAAAAACGGGCCTGTGGATAACTTTCGAGGCATTTCTTCAACTGTCGTGAGCATGGACACCAACGAGTTGTAATCCGAGGAGAGACATGCCCGCAACGATTTCCGGCACCGCGCATCCAGAGGCCCCGCGTTCCGGTACATCCCGTCGGTACCGTTCGTTCTGGTTTGATCCGAGATTTGCGATCGGGCTCGCTCTGGTGGTTCTGTCGGTGATCGGCGTAGTGGGGCTGGTGTCGTCGGCCAATGCGTCGGTCGACGTGCTTGCTGCGCGCACGGCACTGACCCCGGGTCAGCACGTAACCGCAGGGGATCTGATTCCGACCAGTGTCCGGGCTGGCAGCATCCAGAAACTGTACCTGCAGCAGAAGGATGTCCCTGGCGCTGGCGTCGTGGTGACCCGTGCGATTGCTGCGGGCGAGCTGGTTCCAACTTCTGCCGTTGGCAGCGGGGCCGGGGCCAGGCTGACGTCCGTCGTGGTGTCCGTGAATAGCGCGCTGGCGACATCCATCGGTACGGGTACACGCGTCGACCTGTGGTCGGCTGCGCAGGTCGATACGGCAACCTCGGGTGCTGGATCGTTCGCCGCACCCACGGTGCTCGTATCTTCGGCGATTGTCGTGCGAATTATTGACCAAAAAGCTCTCGTAACGACGGGGACGGGCTCGTCGGTTGAGCTTCTGGTGCCCAAATCCTCGACCGCGAGCGTTCTCGATGCAATCGCTAACGGCGGAGCCCTCAGCGTCGTGCCCGTCGACCTCCCGCTGGGGCAGTGACGTGGCGAGAATAGCCCTGGCTCTGCCGCTCGAAGCGGAGGATCGGCTCGCCGCAGAGGCCGAACGGCATGGCCATGAGATTCTCGCCCGGTGCGGGACGGCGCACGAGCTCGCGGCCAGGATTGACGCGTTGGCCGGCGCGTCGGCCGACACAAGCGAGCGTCGTCCGGATGTCGCGATCGTTGCGGCAACGGAGCGTCACCTCACCGACAGGTTGCTTGCCATCTGCGACGAGGCAGGCGTTCGTGTGATCGCGCTCGTCGCGGGCGAGGTCGACCGGCGTCACGCGGCATCCCTCGGCCTTCTGGAGACGGCGGACTCGGCAGCGACCTGGCCCGAGCTCGAACGGATGCTCGCGGTCGTCGCTGCCGTAGCCGAGCCTGCGGTGGGCGAGCGATCCGCGCCGACCGACCCGGCGTTGCTGGCCGAGCGCCGCGGGACCGTGATCGCGGTGTGGGGCCCGGCGGGCGCACCCGGCCGTACGACCATTGCGATCAACGTCGCAGCTGAGCTGGCCGCGGCGGGCAAGACCGTTGTTCTCGCCGATGTCGACACCTACAGCGGGTCGATCGCACCCTCCCTTGGGCTCCTGGATGAGGCACCGGGCTTCGCGGCGGCCTGTCGACTCGCGGGCGCGGACAACCTCACCACGGCAGAGCTTGAGCGCATCGGCCAGCGCTACCATTCCGGTCATGCCAGCTTTTGGGTACTCACGGGCATCGGCAGGCCCAGTCGCTGGCCCGAACTCTCGGCCAAGCGTGTGGAGTCGACGCTCGAACGGTGCCGCGACTGGGTCGAATACACGGTCGTCGATGTCGGCTTCAGCCTCGAGCACGACGAGGAGATCTCGAGTGACCTGTTCGCGCCCAGGCGCAACGCGGCAGGGATCACGGCGCTTCGACAGGCCGACAGTGTGATTGCCGTCGGCGCCGCGGACCCCGTGGGGCTCTCGCGATTCTTGCGCGCACACGTCGACCTCGTCGAGACGGTCGCCTCCGGTCGGGTTATCGTCGTCATGAACAAGATCCGTGCGAGCGCGATCGGTCTGAATCCGATCGGGCAGGTCGCTCAGACGCTGTCGCGGTTCGGCGGGATCGAGTCGGCTGCAATGATTCCGTCCGATTCCTCGACGCTCGACGCGGCCATCCTGAGTGGCAAGACGCTCGCGGATGTCCTGCCGCGGTCCGCGGTACGTGTCGCCGTTCGCGATCTGGTCACCTCGCGCATCCTGCCGAAGGGTGCGCCTAAGGGCCGTCCTCGTCGAGGTCTGCGAGCGGTCACCACGTGATCAGCGGCTAGCCTTGTGGGGTGTCAACCCTCTCCGACCTCGTGCTCGCTCAGGGCCGCTCCGACGAGGCAGACATCGAGTGGCTGCATCTGCTCGTCGGCGACTGGCAACTGCTCGCCGACCTTGCGTTCGCCGACATCGTGCTCTGGGTACCGAGTAAGGACCACAGCTTCGTCGCGGTCGCCCACGCCCGCCCGTCGAGCTCGGCGACGCTGTTCTACCGAGACTTCGTCGGCCAAACGGTCAAGCCGGAATGGGCCGCGCAAGTCACCGAGGCTTTCGAAACGACCACCATAATCGACTCGACGACGCCGACCTGGTACGAGGAGACCCCGACTCGAGTGCGGGCAGTTCCCGTCCTGCGCAGGCTGGCGCCGAGCGGCAAGCTCACCACGGACTTTCCGATCGCGGTCATCACGCGGCACACCAACCTGAGCGAGGCGCGCACGCCAAGCAGGCAGGAGCTCACCTTCAATGAGTGCGCGAACGACCTGTTTCAGATGATCGCATCCGGCGACTTCCCCGATCTGGGTGCGCCGACCGCTCCGAGGCGCGGCGCTCCGCGGGCATCCGATGGGTTGATCCGGCTCGACCCCGACGGCACTGTCACGTTCGCGAGTCCGAACGCTCTCTCGGCGTTCAATCGCATGGGTTTTGCGGGTGAGCTTGAGGGCGAGTCGCTGGCCGAGGTTACGACCGAACTGCTCGTTGACCGAAACGACGTCGTCGACGAGTCGCTGCCACTGGTGGTCACTGGCCGCGCGCCCTGGCGCACCGATATCGAGGCCAGAGGGGTGACGGTGTCGTTGCGCGCCATCCCGATTCGTAATCATGGTGAGCGCGTCGGCGCCATCGTCCTCTGCCGCGATGTGACGGAGGTGCGCCACCAGGAGCGCGAGCTCATCACCAAAGACGCGACGATTCGCGAGATCCACCACCGAGTCAAGAACAATCTTCAGACGGTCGCGTCACTGCTGCGAATTCAGGCACGCCGCACGCACAACGACGTGGCTCGGGATGCCCTCGGCCAGGCCATGAGGCGGGTCGCAGCAATCGCGGTCGTTCACGACACGCTCAGCGAGGGACTCTCGCAGAATGTCGACTTCGACAACGTCTTCGATCGCGTTCTGCTGCTGATAGCGGAGGTCGCTTCGAGTCACAACACGACCGTGCATCCGAAATTCAGCGGCAGTTTCGGGACGCTGCCGAGCGAATATGCGACGCCGCTCGCATTGGCGCTCACCGAACTCGTGACAAATGCAGTCGAACACGGCCTTGCCGGGCGCGACGGCGAGGTTGCGATCATCGCCAAACGCAACGACAGGGAACTGAGCGTCAAGGTGAGGGATAACGGGGTTGGCCTGCCTGAGGGCAAGGTGGGCGCGGGGCTCGGCACGCAGATCGTTCGCACCCTGATTCAGGGCGAACTCGGCGGCACAATCGACTGGCACACTCTCGTGGGCAGCGGCACCGAGGTGACGATCAACGTTCCGCTGAACTGGCTCACGAAGGGCTAGGCCGACCGAAGTGCTCGGGCAACCGAAGCCCGCCGGTTTCCCTACAGGCTTGATGGGTGAGACTTGGGTGAGTCTGCCGACTTTATGAGGCGCGACGTGCCCGGGCGGCGCGACGCTTGAGTGCACGACGCTCGTCTTCGCTGAGTCCGCCCCACACGCCGGAATCCTGGCTGGTTTCGAGAGCGTATTGGAGGCACATCTCGGTGACGGAGCAGCGCGCACAAACAGCCTTCGCCTTATCGATCTGATCCACGGCCGGACCGGTGTTCCCTACAGGGAAGAACAGCTCGGGGTCTGCGGTCAGACAGGCGGCTTTATCGCGCCAATCCATAGTGGTACTCCTTGTTGATGATGTGGCCATGAAACGGCGCACGAATGATGTTGCTTAAGCTGCAGAGGCCGACGACCAGACGTTCGGGAGGCCTGAAATCTGAGAGGGTAAGAGCAGTCGGGAATTGCTCACAACTCTGTAAGCGCCAAATCAACCTCACATAGGCTCTCATATGGACGAAGTCAAATCAATAGTTTTGTATGGGATGTAGCTGTGAGCGAAAGGCCAAAACGAACGCTGCTCTATGTGCTTGCAGCCCTGATATTGCTTGAGGGCGTGGCTGCGGCGCTCGGAACGGTTTATCTCGTGGTCGAGATATTTGTTGCTCCGACTGCCTCAATCGCGAGCGCGGTCGCACTTGCCGTGTGTGCGGCAGTTGCCGCTGCCGGGCTCATTCTCATTGCGATACACGCGGTGAAGGGTCGCCCGTGGATTCGGGGAGCATCCATCTGCTGGCAAATTATTCAGGCGCTCGTTGGGGTCAGCATCCTGCAGGCGAAGGCGGCGGATTCGGCAGCCATCGCCGTCGCGCTGATCCTGCCTGCCGTCGCGATCGTCGTTCTGCTGTTCACGCCGACGGTTGTGGCGGCGACCACGCGGTCACGCGAGTCCTAGCGGCAGAGGGATGACGCACGGCAGGCTGCGCTATTTGTCGAGTCCCAGCTTCTTGCGAAGGCTGGCAACATGCCCGGTCGCCTTCACGTTATAGAGCGGGAGTTTGACCTTGCCGTTCTCGTCGACCACGAAGGTCGAGCGCAGTGTTCCGACGACGGTCTTGCCGTAGAGCGACTTCTCGCCGTAGGCGCCGTACTCCTTGTGCACGATCAGGTCGGGGTCGCTCAGCAGTGGGAAGTTGAGCCCCTGCTCCTGCTGGAACCGTTTGAGCGCGGGCAGCTGATCCTTCGAAACACCGAGAACCTGGTACCCAGCGGACTTCAGCGAGTTGATGTTGTCGCGAAAATCGCACGCCTCGGTCGTGCAGCCCGGGGTCGATGCTGCCGGGTAGAAATAGACGATCGTCTTCTCTCCGGAGAAGTCCGAAAGCGACACGGGATGACCGTCCTGGTCGTCGAGAGTGAAGCTCGGTGCCGGCTCGCCGGCCTCAAGTCGGATGCCTGTCATGGTGTTTTCCTTCGAGTCGCTAGACGATTGCTCTCATGCTAATCTTGCTTCTCGGTCCGGGTCTTGCCCGGCCACGCACCTCTAGCTCAATTGGCAGAGCAACTGACTCTTAATCAGTGGGTTCCGGGTTCAAGTCCCGGGGGGTGCACATCAAACGCTGGTCAAGCCGATGTCTTTTTCAGGCAACTCTTCGCGAGTTCCTGAGAGTCATGATTGTTTTGTTATCTCCATGTGGTGAACGTGAAGTAACTGATAAGGCTCGCTGGTCGACCACTTACGGGACAAGTCCTGTCTGGCGTTCTCTGCGGATCAGTCTTCGTGCCACGATATGGGCATGATCATTGTTACGACAAACGACCTTCCCGGCTACACCATCACGAAGACGCTTGGCGAAGTCATGGGCCTTACAGTTCGTGCCCTAAATTTCGGTGCCGGCATCACGGCGAGCTTTCGGGCGATCGGAGGCGGAGAGTTACCTGAGTACACGCGGACGATGCACGATAGCCGAGCTGAGGTCATGAATCGAATGGCCGCAGAGGCGGAGGCCCGTGGAGGCAACGCGATCGCGGCAATGCGATTCGACGCCAACGCCATCGGCGCATATATCGAGATTTGCGCCTACGGTACGGCCGTCATCGTGGAGCCAATTAGCTAACCACAGTGCTCCACCCCGCGCAGCCAGTCAAAGTATGCGAGCGAGCCATATCGAGACACTGAAGGTTCTCTGCCCGCCGTCAACTCGAGTTCAACCACCTGCTCGCGCCGATGTTCGACGACGGCGATGCCACTCGCATGATGCAGTTCGTCATCGACTCCCGCCCCGAGTAGCCACGGGGATGACAAACCGCTCGGGTTCAGGAGCGCCGCCTAGGCTGAACCCCATGACGTACGCCCCACTCATCGGCGCGATTGCGGCCCCCGATCTGCACGTCATGAGCTTCAACATCCGTCGACGCATGACGCGCCTGATTCCGCGCAGCCCGGACCGGTGGGAGCATCGGCAGCCGCTCATCCGTCGCATGCTGGAGACCGAGCAGCCGTCGATTCTGGGCGCGCAGGAGGCCCTGCCAGACCAGGCCAGCTTCGTTCGGCACGCCCTCGGCGACCACTACCGCTCGGTCGGCTATGGGCGAAACGCGAACAAGCGCGGGGAGGGATGTCCGCTGTTCTACGACCGTGATCGTCTCGAACTCCTCGACTGGGCACAGCTGGCGCTGTCCGACTCGCCGTCGGTCCCAGGTTCGACCTCCTGGGGTAATCCCACACCCCGTGTCGTGGTTAACGCCACGTTTCGGGATCGTGCGACGGACGTCCACTTTCGAGCGCTGAATACCCATTTCGACCAGTTTTCGCGCCGCTCCAGAATGATGTCGGCCGACGAGATCCTTCGGCTGGTTGCTGAGTCGTCGTTGCCGACGGTAGTGACCGGGGATTTCAACACGGATGCCGAATCGCTTCCGCACGCCAGGCTCACCGGCGCGGGCGCCCTCGTTGACTGCTGGAACGGCTCGGAGACCCGCCTGAGCGAGTCCTGGGGAACTTTCCCGAACTATCGCGCTCCGACGCTCGAACGCAAGCGCATCGACTGGATACTGGTGACACCGACGGTGGAGGTACTCCGTTCAGCCATCAATGTCACCCGGTATGAGGGTGCCTGGCCCTCGGATCACGCGCCCGTACAGGCCGTCATCGCGTTCCATGAGGCGCGGGGTAAGCACCCTACGCCGCCCACACAATAACCGCAACGCGTAGCCCCTCCGCGCCCACGCGGGCATGGTGGAAGGATGAAGATCTTGTCGTACTCCGGGGAATCGGTACTGACGAGCGATCGGATTGGCGATGCCGTCATCGACTACGCGCGCGCACTTGCCGCGGAAAATGCCGCTGATGTCATCGACATTCCCGTCGTTAATGAGGATGCCACTGGCCCCGACGCGCAGGGAATCGCGCGGCTGCTTGTCGGTCCGACGAGTCAGCTGATCATCATTCCGGCCCACGGGTCGGATGTCCGAATTCGGGACTCCGTCGAGCTCGAGGCATTGCGCGCCAAAATCGACGCTCTGGCGCCCAGCCGGATCATGGCATCCGATGATCAGACCTGGTGGGAAGACCAGCTCGGGTTCGACTTTCTGTAGCCCGCCACGCCCGGGATACTATTTAGCGCGGGCACGAAGTCAGGCGTTTGCCCAATCAGAAGCAGGGACCATCGTGGGCCAGTTGATTTACGGGGCGACCGGGACGGTCGTTGAGATCGAGGACCGGACGCTCGCTCACCTCAAGGTTGTAGTCATCACCAAGCTTCGTCGCGGCGAAGGTTTTGCGTTCTCCTGGGATGAGGAACTGGCAAACGGCAGCGGCCGCAGCACCATCTGGATGCACCCATCCGTCGCGGTCCAGTTCAAGTTCTATGGCACGAGGCAGCCGTCGATGAACAAGCTCTGGCTCGAGGAGCTCATGAATTCCGCCAATTCCAGCGGGGGCTTGCACGTCTTGCCCGAGCACGATCGCACTCGCGAGAACGAAGTTCCGCCGATCTATTAGACGCTCGTCGACCACAGAACCCGACGGCGAAGGGGGTGTGGATAACTTTCGCACGCAATTTGACAATACTTATAGTCTCTAGCCTCATGCGGTCGAGGCACCAAGGCCCGGCCAGAGATTGGAGTCATTGTGAAGAGAACACTGTCGACGCTCGCAAGCGTCGTGGCAGGCACTGCACTGGCATTGTCCCTCGCGGGTCCGGCACTAGCGACAACGCCGAATCCGGATGACTCGCCGGCGCTTCAGGCGTGGCTCGACGACGGGACGACACAGTCCACGGCGGCCGTTCCAGCCGGGGCAACGCTTGCCACTGCCAGCGCTGGCACGCTTGCCGTGCCCGCGTCAGGCCAGCCCACCGCGGGCATGCGCCTGACGCACAAGCACGGCGGGCCGCTGCTGTGGACCGAAAACATCCTCGAGTGGTATTGGAACAGCTCGACGATCACGTCCAGCTCCGGTTCACAGGACTACGGCTACCTGTTTCCGAACACGGCATCCAAGGGCGGCATTGTACGCACGCTGGTCACAACCTCCCAGCACAACTGGCGCGGCACGATGATTGTCGGCGTTGGCATCGTGACCCCGTGGGGTGCGGTGGATATTTCGCGTTCGTCCAAGACCGACTACTACCAGCTGATCCGCGGCGGCCGCGACTACATCAACCCGTAACAGGCAGCCGAACCAGCCGGCAGTCGATTCACCAGAACAGTCGCGTTCCGAACGAGCACCAGGAGATCCCATGATCGAGCTAGACAACCTCACGATTGCCGTTCGCGGCCGCGCCATACTCGACCGGTGCAGCGCAGCCATTGAGTCCGGAAAGGTTACCCACCTTGTCGGGGCGAATGGATCAGGTAAGACGACGTTGATTCGTGCGATCGCGGGTATTCAGCGCTACTCGGGTGGCATCCGCTTCGATGGAGCAGAAGCCACCCGAGTACGCGCCGGTCTCTACGTGTGCTTCGATGACGCACCCGTTTTCCCGTATCTCAGCGGCTACGAAAACATTCGGATGCTGCTGGGCCGCCCGCTTGCCAAGTCAGTCATCGCGGGCGCATCGCCTGCCCTCGCGGACCCGGGGTTGCTGCGCCTGCAGGCCAGAAAACTGAGCCACGGTCAACGCAAAAGGGTGCACCTGGTGGCCGCGCTTCTCAGCGGTGCGAGGTACCTCATTCTCGATGAGGCACTCAATGGCGTCGATGCGCCGACCGCGACAGAGGTGGGTAGTGAACTCGACCGCCTCGCTCCCGACGCGACCGTTCTGATCACGGGCCACCACAGCGACACCTACGACAGCCTCGCGACCCGACGTCTCGTCCTCGCCGACGGCGAAATATCTGCACCGGATGCCGTCGCAGCCGACAGGATCAGCGCGTGATCGCCGCCGCATCCGGCGCCCCGCGGTCACGCGTGATAACCGAGGCGCGCATGGAACTTCGGCTGGCCTGGCGCACGTGGCTGCTGCCCGCCGTGCTCGTGCTGTGCGCACTGCTGGCCATCGCGAACGTCGCAAACGCGGCCGGCGCCGTGCGAGCCGACTACGCGCAGCTTGAGCACACTCGGGCCGAGTATGCCGCAAACCACATGAACTTCCTTGCCGATCTGCACAAGCCCGAGAACGTATCCGGCAAAGGCGGCAACGAGAGCATCGGTAACCTTGCCCGGTACGACTACGACACACTCGCGACAGCGATCGTCGCGCTCTCGCCAGAGAGCTCGGTCGCAGAATCGCTCAAATATCTGGGCTTCCTGATCTACCCTGCCCTGTTCTTTCTCATCGGGCTCTGGATGTCGACCGGTCAGCGCCGCTACCGCTTCGAGAAAGTTGCCCTGGTGCGAGCGGGTACCGCTCGAACGGTTGCCGCTCGCCAACTGGCGCTTCTCGGTATCGCGGCGATCGTGATTGCTTCAACCCTCCTGATCGACGTCGTGAGCCGCGCGATCACCCAGTCGATACTGTTTCAGCAGCTGCCGCTCGACGTCTTCCGACCGCTCAGCGCTGCACCCGCCCAGAACCCGCTGCTGCAATGGGTCGTCATCCTCCTCCTGACGGTGTTCTTTGGCGCGGGCGGAATCGCGGTCGGTTCCGTGTTCGGAGTCTTCGCACTGCCAGCGATCGTGTTTGTGATTGGAAACTACGTCATCCCGATTCTGGGCGTCCATGACCCGCGCAACTGGTTTGAGGTACTTGGGCATTCGGTCTTCAGTTACTCGGCTTCGTTCGAGCTGGCGCTGCCGATACCCCTTCCGGAATCGATCGCGTTTGCGGCCGCCGGTGTCTCCGCAGCCATACTCGTGGGAGCCGGGTACTTTGGCATGAGATTGCGAAACCCGCGAGCAACCTGAGCCGCGCGCATCCCGCACGAGAGGGTGGAATGTCAGCGCACACAGCCAACCCCCTCAGCCACCCCCGCGAACAAACTCGAGGATGTCCGTAGTCAGCTGCGACCGCACAGACGACCCAGCCGTTGTCGCCGTGTTGTCGCCAGCCTGGCGTCCATAACTGCCGAAACTTGCGTGATCGGCACCGGCGATCTCGACGAACGTGGTCGTGTCCGGCAACAGGTGCGCCGCCGCTCGGATACCTGCCGGTGTGCGCAAGCCGTCTCGACTGCCACCGATGCTCAGCACCGGAATCGAGCTGTGCGACAGATCGAGGGCGCAGGACGAGCCGAACAGGATCAGTCCACCGACGGTGTAGTCATCTTTGGCGTACTGGCACGCCCTGACCCCGCCAACTGAGTGCCCGCCCACGTACCAGGTCGAGATGCCGGGGGCGAGGCCGGTGAACGTGGTGAGCGGCCGAAACTCGAGGATCGCCAGACTCAGCATTGGCCTCGCGATGACAACTGTTATGCCGTCATCCACGAGTCCCGACAGTGTGTAGGCGTATGCGCTCGCGTCAATGTGTTCGCCCGCCAGAAATACCAGCCCGACACCGGTCGCGCCGCTTGCCGGGGTCATGACCACGGCATCCCCGGTTTCCGAATAGTGGATGCCCGTGTCGGCCTGCACGCTCGCGAGAGGTCCGGCTTCGGCCGCGCTCGGCATACTGCCGTAGGTCAGGAGTGCGAGACCCGCGATCACGAGGGCGACACCGATCCAGAGCCAGAGGATGCGATTACGTCGAGGCCTGGCCGGCTCGACTACCGTGCCGGTTACCGTGCCGAAGGGACGTGAGTCAGGCACGAGCGCGAGTCAGGCAGGGAATGGATCAGGCGGGTTGCGACTTAGGCGGAGAGCGAACGTGCCGCATACGTATCGAGCCCCAGCGAGACGTCCCACGCCAGGGTTTCGGCGACCGTTTCGGCGAAGATCGCGTTTGATTCATCGCCCAGGCGCAGGGTCACGGTAAACGATGAGCCAGGACCGAACATGGCGTTGGCGCGCTCGAGCACGAGGTCGTAGACCATCTGCTGGAGGTCGACGGGGGTCGGGGCCGGTGCGAACGGGCGAAGGAAGCGAAGTCTCGAGACCACCGGAGGACCTTTCGTGGGTGTTCTGGCCATTGTCGGCCCCGAAAGCGTGGTGGACACGACGGCGCGCCGCGCGTGCGTGTGCACGGGCGACGCGCCGTCGGTCGGTGCCTTACTTGTCCGGCGAGAAGATCTCGCCCTCCATGGCGTCGTAGCCCTCGACCTGCGGGTCACCGTGCAGGCCTCCACTCAGCGCGAACTCCTCCTCGGGAGAGAGCACGAGCTGCTTGCGACCGACGAAGGCAAACAGGAGGAGGCCGATGACGTAGACGCCGGCGATTGCCGCGATGGCAATCAGGTACCCGGGGTTGAACAGGAACGCGATGAAGATCGCGAGCGAGATCACGCCGGCGATCACAGCACCGACGATTCCGGTTGGACTCTTGTATGGACGCTTCGCGTTCGGGAACTTCTTGCGAAGCACCACGAACGAAATCATCTGCATCAGGTAGGACACAACGGCGCCCCAGATTGCGATGTTCAGGGTCGTCGCTCCCGCGGTCCCCGCTGAGCCGCCGGTTGCATCCACGAAGATGAGCAGGAGGACACCGATGACCGCTCCGATGACGAGGGCGAGAACCGGGGTCTGATACTTGCCCGTGCGCGAGATGAACTTCGGGTAGTAGCCGGCCCGCGATAGGGAATACAGGTTGCGTCCGTAGGCGAACATGATTCCCTGCAGCGATGCGAGCAGCCCGATCAGGGCGAAGATGGCGAGCAGCCCAGCCAGGCTCTTCGGCACCATGAGCGCGAAGCCGTCGAGCAAAGGCTGCCCGGATGGAGAGATCTCCTTGGCGCCATTGACCCCCGTGTTCACCACGAAGATAACCACTGCGCAGACCAGCAGCGTGATCAGCGCAATGATTCCCGCCCTCGGGATGTCGCGCTGCGGATTCTTGGTCTCCTCGGATGCCAGCGGCAATTCTTCGATGCCGAGGAAGAACCACATCGCGAACGGAATCACCAACAGCACCGGCCCGAAGCCTCCCGGCAGGAATGTGCTGTTGCCGGCCGTCGGCTTGACGTCCCAGAGCTTGTCCAGCGAGAAGCTGCCGGTTGAGAATGCGACGATGACGAACACCGCGAGGATGGCAATCGAGATGATCGAGACGATGATGGCCAGACGGAATCCGATTGCGGCACCGAGCCCGTTCACCACGAGGAATATCGCGTAGAGGATGATCCACATGATCCAGGCGGGAAGCTGGAATCCGAAGAACGCGTCAAGCGCGGCGTTCGCGTAGTCGGCAGCGAAGTAGACAACCACGGCCGTGGTTACCACATATTCGATGGATTCGGCCAAACCGGTGATAAATCCACCCCACGGACCCATTGCCGCGCGGGCGAACGAATATGCGCCACCCGTGTGCGGCAGGGCCGCGGCCATCTCACCGATCGAGAACAGCATGGTGAAGTACATGACGACCACGATGACGACCGCGATGGCCATACCTCCGAAGCCAGCCTGCGCCATTCCCAGGTTCCAACCGGAGAACTCGCCAGAGATCACGGCCGCGACGCCGAGACCCCAGATTCCCCAGAAGCCTGCGCTCCGCTTGAGGGTGCGTTTTTCGAAGTAGCCCGCCTCCGCTTTCTTGTATTTCACGCCAGCGACAATATTGTCGGCCATCCAGTCCTCCAAGACTTGTGAATTACTTCGGGAGTGGATCGCGTCGGAAGGGCGTCCACGTTATCGAGAGCATGGCGCTTATTGGTACCTTTTGTCTACCTTTAGCTGTTAACAGCTCGTTACAAATGGGCAATCAATGCTCAGGGTCGCTGTGATGTAATGGTCGGGTTGAAGCCTCGAGGATGAGAGAGCGCCATGCCAAGCAGCACCACAGCATCAAAAACCGGAATGTTGACCATCGCCGAGCTCACCGCACTGGTCGACAAACGCGAGGTCGACACAGTCATCATCGCCTTCACCGACATGCAGGGGCGACTGGTTGGCAAGCGAGCTTCCGCCCGGTTGTTCCTCGAGGATCTCGCCGAGCACGGCGCCGAGTGCTGCAACTACCTGCTCGCCGTCGATGTCGAGAACAACACGGTCGACGGTTACCCGATGTCATCGTGGGAGACGGGCTATGGCGACATGGCGATGCACCCCGACCTGTCGACGCTTCGCATCATCCCGTGGCTAACGGCGACGGCCCTCGTGATGGCCGATCTGACGCTGCTCGACGAAACGCCGGTAGTGCAGAGCCCGCGCGAGATCTTGAAGACGCAAATTGCCCGTCTCGCCGAGCGGGGCCTCGTGCCCTTCGTCGGTACCGAACTCGAGTTCATCGTTTTCGACAACACGTATCGCGAGGCCTGGGCGAAGGGATACACCGGGCTCACGCCCTCGAGCGACTACAACATCGACTACGCGATTCTGGCGTCCACCCGCATGGAGCCGCTGCTGCGTGACATTCGCAATGGCATGGACGGTGCGGGCATGTACTGCGAGGGCGTCAAGGGGGAGTGCAACCTCGGCCAGCAGGAGATCGCATTCCGCTACACGGGTGCCCTCGAAACCTGCGATAACCACTCGATCTACAAGAACGGCGCAAAGGAGATCGCAGACCAGCACGGCAAGGCCCTCACCTTCATGGCCAAGTACAACGAGCGAGAAGGCAACAGCTGTCACATCCACCTGAGTGTTCGAGGCGCCGACGGCAAAGCCGTGATGTCGGGGGATGGCCAGTACGGCTTCTCGAAACTGATGGAACACTGGCTCGCCGGTCTGATTGCAACCACCCGCGAACTCAGCCTGTTCTTCGCTCCCAATATCAACTCGTACAAGCGCTACGTTGAGGGCAGTTTCGCGCCGACCGCCGTCGCGTGGGGAGTCGACAATCGCACGTGTGCGCTTCGGGTTGTCGGTCACGGCGCCGGACTGCGGGTCGAAAACCGCATCCCTGGAGGCGACGTCAACCAGTACCTCGCCGTCGCTGCGCTCATCGCCGGCGGTCTCTATGGCATCGAGAACGAGCTTGAGCTCGAGCCCATCTTCGAGGGCAACGCATACGGTTCGAGTGCTCCGCGGGTGCCGACGACGCTTCGGGATGCGGCCGAGCTGTTGTCCGCCTCGACCATCGCCCGCACAGCGTTCGGCGACGAGGTCGTCGACCACTACCTCAATAACGCCCGTATCGAGCAGCGCGCCTACGACGCTGCCATCACCGACTGGGAGAGGGTGCGCGGCTTTGAGCGCTTCTGAGGAACCGACGGCCGAGACGGTCGTCAGGGCTGGCGTCGCGGCGACGATCAGAAATGATCGTCGCGCTCAACTCCAGCGCCCCGTGATCGGCCTCACGACCTATCTCGAGCAGGCGCAGACTGGCGTCTGGGATGTTCCGGCATCCTTTCTTCCCAAGGTGTACTTCGACGCGGTCACCAGGTCGGGCGGCATCGCCGTGCTTTTGCCGCCGCAGCCGGTCGACGACGCGATCGTCGCGCGGATCCTCGACGGGCTGGACGGCATCATCCTGACCGGCGGCAAGGATGTCGACCCGGCCCGCTACGGACAACAGCCACACCCAACAACCGACGATCCGCGCCCGGATCGTGACGCCTGGGAGGATGCACTCCTGCGCGGTGCGATAGCGCGGGAATTGCCGTTCCTCGGCATCTGCCGTGGCGCGCAGGTTTTGAACGTTGCCCTCGGAGGCACGCTGCTGCAGCACCTGCCCGAGGTCGTCGGCAGCACCAAATACAATCTCGGCGAGGGCAACTTCAACGAGGTTGCCGTCGAGGTCGAGCCCTCCACGGAACTCGCGGAGCTGCTCGGAGCAGGACTCACCGCGAAGGTCTATCACCACCAGTCCATCGACCGGGTAGCCGACGGCCTGATCGTCTCGGCGCGCACGGAGGACGGCATCATCGAGGCGGTCGAGCTCGACTCGGTACCGTTCGGCGTTGCAGTTCAGTGGCATCCCGAAGAGACTCCAGACGACCTGCGCCTGTTTGCGGGCCTCGTGGGCGCTGCCCGCGAGTACGGGAAGGTCGGCGCACGTGGCTAGCACTACCCTCATCAATCCCACCGACGAGACGATTCTTCGAACCGTCGAGCAGAGTTCTCTGGAGCAGGTGGATGACGCGGTCGCTCGCGCCGTCATCGCCCAGCGCGCGTGGGCCAGGCTCGCGCCCGCCGAACGTGCCGCGGCGCTCAGGCGGTTTGCCGTGGCCGTCGACGCTGCGATCGATGAACTTGCCTGGCTCGAGGTGGCCAACTCCGGGCATCCCATCGGACAGGCGCGCTGGGAGGCCGGCCACGTTCGCGACGTCCTCAACTACTACGCGGCGGCTCCGGAACGGATGATCGGCAAGCAGATCCCCGTTGCGGGTGGTCTCGACGTGACCTTCCTCGAACCGCTCGGTGTCGTCGGCATCATCGTGCCGTGGAACTTCCCGATGACGATCGCGGCCTGGGGTTTCGCGCCAGCGCTCGCGGCGGGCAACGCGGTGGTGC
Source organism: Glaciihabitans sp. (assembly GCA_025463785.1). Lineage (GTDB taxonomy): Bacteria > Actinomycetota > Actinomycetes > Actinomycetales > Microbacteriaceae > Galbitalea. Next base: position 357,073 of record JAODBD010000005.1, on the reverse strand, counting down.
TCAAGCCGGCCGAGTGGACGCCGCTGACAGCGATCCGCATCGCCGAACTCGGCGTGGAATCGGGGCTGCCTGCTGGCCTGTTCCAGGTGCTTCCCGGCCGCGGAAGCGTGGTCGGCGAGCGATTTGTCTCACACGAGAGCGTGCGCAAGATCGTATTTACCGGCTCGACCGAGGTCGGCAAGGGCGTGATGGCGGGATGCGCGCAGCAGGTCAAGGCGGTCACCCTCGAACTCGGCGGCAAGAGCGCGAACGTGGTGTTTGCCGACTCCGACCTCGAGAAGGCGGCTGCCTCCGCGCCCTCCGCGGTATTCGAGAACGCTGGCCAGGATTGCTGCGCCCGCAGCCGAATCCTCGTCGAGCGCAGCGTCTACGACCGGTTCCTCGAGCTACTGGAACCCGCGGTCAAGGGTGTTCGGGTCGGGCTCCCGAGCGACGAATCGACCGAGATGGGCCCGCTCGTCGCCAAGGCTCACCTCGACCGGGTCGCGTCCTTTGTGACCGATGAGACGCGGGTGGCGTTTCGCGGGAGTGCGCCAGGCGGCGCCGGGTACTGGTTCCCGCCCACGGTGCTGCTCCCGGCATCCCGAACCGATCGCGTCGTCACGGAAGAGATCTTCGGCCCGGTCGTGACGGTGCTGCCGTTCGAGGACGAAGCCGACGCGATCGCGCTCGCCAACGACAGCATCTACGGTCTCTCGGGCTCGATCTGGACTCGGGATGTCGGCCGGGCCATCCGCGTCGCGCGCGGCATCGAGACGGGCAACCTGTCCGTCAATTCGCACTCGTCCGTCAGGTATTCCACCCCGTTCGGCGGTTTCAAGCAGAGTGGCCTCGGGCGCGAGTTGGGACCGGATGCCGCCACCGCCTTCACCGAGACCAAAAACGTCTTCATCAGCACCGACTAGGAAACAGACAACAATGACAATCACACCGATCGACCTGACCCAGCGGCTCGCAGGCAAGGTCGCCGTCATCACGGGCGGCGCCAGCGGAATCGGCCTCGCCACCGCGAAGCGTTTCGCAGCCGAGGGCGCGACCGTGGTCATCGGCGACTTCAATGCCGAGGCCGGCCGGACTGCTGCGGAACTGGTCGGTGGCCTGTTCGTGCAGGTCGACGTGACCGATGAGGCCCAGGTCAACAACCTCTTCGACACTGCGGCGACGACCTACGGCTCGGTGGATATCGCGTTCAACAATGCTGGCATCTCGCCGCCCGACGACGACTCGATCGAAACGACGGAACTGCCGGCCTGGGATCGTGTGCAGGAGGTCAATCTCAAGTCGGTCTACCTGTGCTCGCGTGCGGCGCTTCGGCACATGGTCGCGCAGCAGAGTGGCTCGATCATCAACACGGCATCCTTTGTCGCGGTCATGGGATCGGCGACGAGCCAGATTTCGTACACCGCGTCGAAGGGCGGCGTGCTGGCGATGACCAAGGAACTCGGCGTGCAGTTCGCGCGCCAGGGCATCCGCGTCAATGCGCTCTGCCCGGGACCGGTCAATACTCCGCTGCTGCAGGAGCTGTTCGCGAAGGACCCGGAGCGTGCGCAGCGGCGACTCGTGCACATCCCGAAGGGCCGCTTTGCCGAACCGGAAGAACTCGCGGCGGCCGTCGCGTTTCTCGCCAGCGACGACGCGAGCTTCATCACCGCATCGACCTTCCTGGTGGATGGCGGCATCAGCTCGGCCTACGTCACACCGCTGTAGGGCGCGCATCCGTGACCGACAACACTCCGGAGGCGTACCCGAACCTTGTGGATGAGGCGCTGTTTCGACCGGTGCGCCACGGCAACGCGTTCGAGGACACGGTGGCGAGGCTGCTCCAGACCATTCGGCTGGGGATCGTCGCGCCCGGCGAAGCGCTCCCGCCCGAGCGCGACCTCGCCGCCCGGTTCTCGGTGAGTCGCGACACCGTGCGTGAGGCGATCCGTGAACTGTCGGACGCCGGCTACCTCCTCAGCAAGCGCGGCCGTTACGGCGGTACGTTCGTCACGGATCCCGTCCCCGTCGTGGTGGGCGAGACACGAACGCCGACTCCGGATGAAATCGAGGATGTCCTCGGGCTCCGCGAAATCCTCGAGCTGGGTGCCGCTCGCGCTGCCGCGGCCCGCAGCCTGAGTGCGCCCGAACGGGACATGCTCTGGACGCGCCTGCGGGAGGCGGCCGCGGCATCCGCCGACGACTATCGGCGGCTCGATTCGCGACTGCACCTGACCATCGGCGAGGTCGTCGGAACACCGTCGCTCGTGTCGCTTCTGGCCGACAACCGCACGCGTGTCAATGAACTGCTTGACCGCATCCCGTTGCTGGCGACCAATATCGCGCACTCCAACGAGCAGCACGAGGCGATCGTCGTCGCGATTCTGACGGGCGATCCGGAGCGGGCCGCCGAGGCGATGCGCGAGCACCTCGAGGGGTCGACCGCTCTACTGCGGGCTTTCCTGAGTTAGCCCGCCGCTGCTGGCTTTGGAGTCTGCCCGCCTGCTCGGCGCTAGATCGCTGGCGGCGGCGTCTTCGGGGTGCGCGGCGTCCTTGTGACGGGCTTCGTCACCGTCGGCAGCGGAGTCGTCGCGGCACTTGTGCTCGTCGCTGCCGGCACTGGCGGTGTGGTCGCCGACGCTTTCGCATCGGGGGCGGGCGCAACCGGTGTCTTCGCAACCGGAATCTTTGCAGCCGGACTCGTCGCAGTCGGCGCATCCGGAGCCGTCACGGCGGTGTCATCCTTCGGCACTTCATGCACTCGCACGTACGTATCTGCCGCGCGCGTTGCGGCCATGAGGAACCGCACGAGCACGAACAACACGCCAAGTACGACGATCACGACAACGATGAAGAAAAGGCCAGCAGCTATGGCGCCAAAGATCTGGCCAGCAAAGCCGAATCCGCCTGGGATGAATCGCATGATAGTTAGTCCTCTTCCAGTTCAGCCTGTTGAGCGTCGATCACGACCGTGCCGATTGCACTGGCGATTGTTGCAAGCCAGCTAATCCATAGGAGCACGGTGCGCCAGTCTCGTGGCCCGTCTTTCGTGGCCCTGACGGCGCTGATGCCACCGAAGATTGCGCTGATGATGCTGCCGTTGAAAATGAACTTCCGCAACTGTCGCTCCTTCGGTTTGCTCCTCCACGCTACCCGGCGCGCCGAAACCGTGCGACTCGCCATAGAAACTACTCAGGAATCAATCAGACTACGAACTCGTCGGTAATCTTCTCGATCCGTCGCTGTCGGGTCTCCGGCGCTTTGGCAGCCTCGACCGGCTCAATGTAGCCGCGTTGTCGGGAGTAGGACAGTGCAAGGAAGCGATCCAGACCGCCGGATGCTGTGAGGGCATCCCGCAGGTCATCCGGAATTTCGATTGTGCGAGGCGCGGCATCAAGCTCAATTTCTACGTCGAGCATGTCGCCGGCGACGAGTCCTGCGGCGGCTCGATTCGCCGAACTGAACGACATGATGTACCGACCATCGCGCGTCGCAATCGAGATGCGGTAGCTGTACCAGTCGTCTTCCGAGGATGCCTTGCGCACCCGGACCGCGACCGCCGCGTTCTTCGTGCCGCCGAGCTCGGCGACCACAGAATCGGGAATGGGGATGCCCGTTGCGGTCATCCCCTCGGCCTGCACCAACGTGCTCCCGAAGTCGATAGTCATAGCAAAAGTCTAGGCACTGGCATAGTGGAATGACATCGTCGAAAGGGGCTCGGGTGCGTTCGGCACTTCTCGGGGCTGGCCTGTTGATCCTTGGGGTGATTGCCGTCGCGACGGGCCTCCTTTCCGGGGCCAGTGCCCTGGCTCTGGGCCAGCGTGTCTGGCCAATCCTGCTCTTCGTGGTCGGCATCACCGTCGTCACCGAGCTTGCGGCCGAAGCCGGGCTGTTCGCCGTTATCGCGGAACGTCTGGCCGCGTGGGGGCTCGGGCGGGCGTGGGTCCTCTGGCTATTCGTGGTGATTCTCGCGACGGCCAGCACGATCTTCCTGTCGCTCGACACCACTGCGGTACTCCTGACTCCGGTCGTCATCGCGGTCACGCGTCACGTTGGGCTTCCCGTGATGCCGTTTGCGTTGACAACCGTGTGGCTCGCCAACTCGGCGTCGCTGCTTCTGCCCGTGTCGAATCTCACCAACCTGCTCGCGGCGGATCGGCTGCAGGGGGTTTCGCCACTGCAGTTCGCGGCCCTCATGCTTGCGCCGGCCGCGGTCGCGGTCGTGGTGCCGTGCGTCATCCTGTTCCTGATATATCGCAAGGCGCTGCTTGCGCGATTCGATGCCGCCGACCGCACAGCACCGGATGACCGCGTGCTGCTCTGGGCGTCTGCGATCGTTGTGGTGCTGATCATCCCGGCGCTGGTGTCGGGCATTGCGGTCTGGATTCCCGCGGTGATCGCTGCGCTCGTCCTCGTCGGATTCTCGCTCGTGAGACGACGCTCCGCAGTGCGGTTCGGGCTGGTGCCCTGGCAGCTGGTGCTGCTGGCATCTGGCCTCTTCGTTGTCATCGAGACGGCGCACTCGCGCGGCCTCGCTCCGCTGCTCGGCTCGATCGCGGGAACGGGCACGGGCCCGCTGGCCCTGCTCAGGATGTCCGGAGTCGGCGTCGCCTCCGCCAACCTCGTCAACAACCTGCCCGCATACCTCGTGCTCGAGCCGACCGCGGAAGGACCGCTGCGCCTGGCGGCCCTGCTGATCGGTGTGAACGCTGGCTCGCTGATCACCCCGTGGGCGTCTCTCGCGACCCTCCTCTGGCGGGAGCGCCTCGCCGCGCTGGACGTGCAGGTCTCCTGGTGGAAGTACGCGGGGCTGGGGCTCATCGTCGTACCGATTACGGTCGGCCTCGCCGTGCTTGCGCTGTCGTTCCTGGGGTAGTCGGCGCGCGCCAACCTGCGAAACCGCTGGCAGGTAGCTGGCAAACTGACCGATCGGACAGCCTCTGACCGATCGGTCAGTTACCGTGGACTACATGTCAACCCATGACGACCTCCGCGACATTGCGCTCGCCGAATTTGCCGTTGCCGGATACGCAGGCACTTCACTTCAGCGCATCGCCGAAATCGCTGGCCTCTCCAAGTCCAGCGTGCTCTACCATTACGACTCCAAAGAGGCGCTGCTCCAGGCGGCTATCGGCCCCGCAATCGATCGCATGGACGCCATCCTTGACTCCCTCGGCGGCTCCCTGACCGATAGGGATGACCGGCACGCCTTCATCGTCCAGTTCGTCGACTTCCTGCTCGCGCACCGCCTCGAAGTGCACATGTTCATCAACCAGGGCCCGGGGCTTGAGGATGTTCCGGTGATCGACCGCGCGAACGCCATGGTCGTCAAGCTCGCAACGTTCTTCTCCTCCTCGGTCGGCACGGTCGAAGACCACCTCCGCTTCGGGATCGCTCTCGGCGGTGCGGCATATGTGCTCTCTGCGAAACAGGATGACGCCCTCCGCGACCAGCAATTCGGGGAGGCCGCCCAGATCGAGGTACGGACTGCCCTGATCACCATCGTCACCGAGCTGCTCGAGCCGGTCTCACTGCGTTCTGCGCAGGCAACTACCTAATCACCGGCTCACTCACCAACTTTCAGGACCTCTCCTCATGGCAACTCTGCTCTACCGGCTCGGCCGGTTCTCGTTTCGTCACCCGTGGCGGTTGCTCGCCGTCTGGCTGATCATCGTGATCGGGATGCTGGGTGGCGGCCTCGCTCTCGGCGGCAAGACCAACGACTCCTTCGCCATTCCGGGCACCGAGTCGCAGAACGCGATCGACCGTCTCGCCGCGGTCTTCCCGTCGGCCGCGGGAGCCAGCGCACAGATCGTGGTCCAGGTACCGGATGGCGCCTCGGTCACGAACCAGCCGTACCGCGATGCAATCGACGAGCTTGTGACGAAGGCGGGCGCCATCCCCGGGGTCGACAGCGCCAGCTCGCCGTTCGGCAAGTACGCATCAGATGCCGTGTCACCGAACAAGACGGCGGCGATCGTCGCCGTGCAGTTCACCCAGCAGGAATCCGACGTCAAAGCCAGCACCCTCACCGATCTCACGAAGCTCTCGCCCATCGCGACAAAGGCCGGGCTCACGATCGGCTTCGGCGGTAACGTCTTTCAGAAGCAGACGTTCGGTATCTCGGCAACCGAGGGCATCGGGGTTCTCTTCGCGGGAATCGTCCTGTTCATCGCATTCGGCTCGCTGCTCGCCGCCGGGATGCCACTCCTCACGGCCATATTCGGGATCGGCGTCACCATGGGTGGCGTGCTCGCGGCCGCAAAGTTCACCGTCATCGGAAGCTCAACGCCGCTGTTGGCGCTGATGATCGGGCTTGCCGTCGGCATCGACTACGGCTTGTTCATCCTGTCGCGGCATCGAAACCAATTGGCCAACGGGATGACGCCCGAAGAGTCGGCGGCAACGGCCGTCGCGACCGCGGGCAGTGCTGTCGTCTTCGCGGGCGGCACGGTCATCATCGCGCTTCTCGGGCTGCTGGTTGTCGGCATCCCGTTCCTCAGCGCGATGGGAGTCGCCGCGGCCGCGGGTGTGTTGGTGGCCATTCTCGCGTCGACAACGCTGCTGCCGGCGATTCTGGGTCTCGCGAAGGGCAGGCTCATCCCGAAGCCGGGTTCGCGGGCGCATCGGCGTGCGGTCGACGCGGTCGATGGCGCTCCAACGGCCAGGCGTAGCCTCGGCCAGCGCTGGGTGACGCTCGTCATGAAAGCCCCAGTGGTCGCCGTGGTTGCGGTCGTCGCTGTGCTCGGAGTGCTCGCGATCCCCGCGTTCTCGCTCGAGCTCGCGCTGCCGTCCGGGTCGAGCCAGCCCGTCGGATCGACCACGCGCACCTCATACGACATGATTACGCAGGGGTTCGGTGCGGGTCGAAACGGGCCGCTGATCGTGCTCGTCGACATCACCCAGACCAACGCGATCTCGGCCGACCTGACCTCGATCCGCAGCGACCTGTCGAAGCTCGCGGATGTCAGCTATGTGAGCCAGGGGCTGCCCAACGCCTCGCTCGATACCGCCGTGCTTCAGGTGATCCCGAAGAGTGCGCCCGATTCCCCGACCACGACTGCCCTCGTCAACCGCATCAGGGCGTTGTCGACGACCATCGAAGCGAAATACCAGACGCCCATCGAGGTGACCGGGGCAACCGCAGTTCAGATCGACATTTCATCGAGGCTCAACAGCGCCCTCGTGCCGTTCGGACTCATCGTGGTTGGCCTCTCGATCCTGCTCCTGATGATGGTTTTCCGCTCGGTGCTGATCCCCGTGAAGGCCGCGGTCGGGTTCCTGCTGTCTGTACTCTCGTCGTTCGGGGTTGTGGTCGCCATCTTCCAGTGGGGCTGGCTCTCGGACGCCCTTGGCGTCATCCCGGGGCCGATTCTGAGCTTCCTGCCGATTCTCCTCATGGCCGTCCTGTTCGGTCTTGCCATGGACTATGAGGTCTTTCTGGTCTCCGGGATGCGCGAAACCTACGTCCACACGGGTGACGCGAAGAAGGCCATCGTGCGCGGTTTCTCCGGAGCCGCCCGCGTCGTCACGGCGGCTGCGCTCATCATGTTCTTCGTGTTCGCCTCGTTCGTTCCCGAGGGCACCGGCGTGATCAAGGCGATCGCGCTGGGTCTCGCCGTTGGCATCCTGGCCGACGCGTTCCTCGTGCGAATGACGCTCGTTCCTGCCGCGATGGCGCTCTTCGGCCGCGCCGCCTGGTGGATGCCGAAGTGGCTGTCGCGCATTCTCCCGAACGTTGATATCGAGGGGGAGCGCCTGCGGGCCCACCGCACCGCGGTCGGCTGGGCTGCCGGACAGTGCGAAGGCGACGTCATCACGGCCGACGAGCTGATCGCGGGTTCCGGGTTGCATCGGGTTGGTCCGGTGAGCCTGCATGTTCCGCCCGGCACGATCGTGATCGCGAGCGGGAGCGGCACCGACCGCAAGCTGCTGGCGGCGACGCTGGCCGGCCGCCTCGATCCGGTGAGCGGGCGAGCCCAGGTTGGCGGGCATCCGCTGCCGTCCGAGAGCGCGCAGGTCGCTCGAATGGTGGCCCTCGAAGACATCGGCGGATCCGATCGCGCCGAGGTTCGCGTCGGCGTCGGTGAACTACTCGTCGAACGGCTGAGCATGACCCAGCCTTGGTACCGGACGTTCACGGTCAATCGCCGCGCCCGCACCTGGCTCGCGCGCATCAACTCGGTGCTCGGCGCGGACGTCGTGGCGGGCACCTCGACCGTTGACCAGTTGCACCAACTCCCGCGAGCCGTGGCCTTGTCCGCGGTCGCGCTGGCCGAGCACACGCCCGTCGTGATGCTCGACCTCATGGATGCCTTCGCCGACCCGCGTGAGGAAGCCCGGTTCCTCTGCGCTCTCGATCAGCTCGCGCCCGCGACCACCACCATCGTGCTGGGAACCGCCATGGCGCCCCGCGACTTCGACGCGGCAACGGTAGCGCGTCGAGTCATCACTATCGATCTTGATTCGCTCGCAGTGGCAAACGCTGCCGGCAACCAGAACAGAGAGGGCACACTCTCGTGAGCCAAAACACTTCATCCCGCCGTGGCTGGCTACGCCGTCCCTGGCTGCGCTGGGCAGCACTCGGGGCCGTCGTGCTCGTGCCACTCGCGTTCGCGGGACTCTTCATTGGAGCCGTTTCGCAACTGAGCCACGGCATCAACAACATCCCGGCCGCCATCGTCAACAATGACCAGCTGGTCACCCAGACAGCCGCCGACGGCACCAAAAGTCCGGTGCTTGCGGGACGTCAACTTGTGACCGAACTGACCGGCAAGAACTCTGCTGGCTTCAAGTGGACCATCACGAACAGCGCCGATGCGAAGAAACAACTTGCCGATGGAACCGTGTACGCAGTGCTGACGGTTCCCAGGGACTTCTCGAAGTCGATCGTCTCGCTCTCCTCGAAGTCGCCCATTCAGGCGAAGCTGTCGATCACGACGGATGACTCCCACAACTATCTGACCGGCTCGGTCGCACAGGTGGTGGGCGACAGTCTTGCCGGCGCGTTTGGCCAGGCCGTCACGAAGCAGTACATCGCTGGCATCTATTCCGGCATCGGGGGAGTGAGCAGCTCGCTGGCCAAGGCCGCCGATGGCGCATCCAGGATCGCGTCCGGCGCGCACAGCCTCTCGACGGGAGTGAGCTCCTATGTCAGCGGAGCCTCACAGGTGCCGTCCGGGCTACGCCAGTTGCAGGCGGGCACCGAGACGGCCAAGACCAAGGTGGAGTCGCAGGCGCTGAAGCCGTACATCTCGGCGGTGTCCCAGTACTCGGCGAAACTCAAGTCGGATGTGGCGGCACTCGCGGCCGACCCGTCGAATCCCGCGCTCATGCAGGCGGTTGAGATTGACAGTGGCACGCTCTCCGCAGTTGCCGCCGGAGGCTCCAGGGTGACCTCGGGCGTCGGCTCTGCTTTCGACGCGCTCGCCAGCAACACGGGCACGTTCGCGAGCAAGACGCAGGCGCTCGCGACCGGAGGCGCAAAACTGAGCTCAGGGGCGAAGTCACTTTCGTCCGGGGCGAAGTCGTTGGCGACCGGGCTCTCGAGCGGAGCGGCCAGCGCGCCGACGTACACGAAGGCGCAGATTACCCAGACTGCGAATGTGGCATCCAATCCGATCGGTGTCACCGTCGACCGCAAGAATGAGGTGTCGTCGCCGGGGCAGATCATCGCGACCCTGTTCATTCCGCTCGGCCTCTGGATCGGATCGCTCGCGGTATTCCTCGTGATGCGCCCGATCAGCCGTCGCACGCTGTCATCGACCGCGGGCAACGGACGGCTCGTGTTCGCCGCGATCGGCCGAGCCTCGATCGTCACGGCGGCCCAGGCCCTGCTGCTCGTACTCCTGCTGCATATCGCAGTGGGCGTGAGCTGGACGCTCCTGCCCGCCACCGTTCTGTTCGCGGTGATCATGGCGCTCGCGTTCACCGCGTTCCACTACCTGCTGACCATCGGACTCGGGCGAGCCGGTCTTGTGGTGTCGATCTTCCTGCTCGCAGTTCAGATCACCTCCACCGGTGGGCTCTATCCGATCCAGTTGCTCGCGAAACCGTTCCAGGTGGTGAGTCCGTTCCTGCCGCTGACCTATGGCGTACAGGGGATGCAGGCCATCATCGCGAACTCGGGCATCGCAACCAACGCCATTGGTGCAGCGCTCGCGCTCGTCGCCTTCGGCGTAGGCAGCCTGCTCGTCGCACTGCTCGCCGTGCGACGGGTGCGCCGCGCTCGAGCGCTGGGCCTCGTGCCCGCCACGGCGTGAATGGCGTGACCTCGATGTTGCACGCGAGGAGGCCATCCGCCCCGAGGGTGTGCGCCACCTGCTGGTAGCGTTGAATACTCAATGACTACTCAGAAGCACGGTGGCTACGACTTCGTCGTCGTATCGAATCGACTGCCCGTGGACCGAGTGATCGCACCGAACGGTGACGCATCCTGGCAGCACTCTCCGGGCGGTCTTGTCACTGCGCTCGAGCCTGTCATGCGGGCGACGGACGGCGCGTGGGTGGGCTGGACGGGGCAACCAGACCTCGAATTTGATCCGTTTGTGAGCGACGGCATCCGGATCGTCCCCGTTGCTCTCAGCCCCGATGACGTCGAAAACTACTACGAGGGTTTCTCCAACGACACGCTCTGGCCGCTCTATCACGACGTCATTGCGCCGCCGAGCTACCACCGCGAGTGGTGGGAAAGCTACGTCGCGGTGAACCAGCGATTTGCGGATGCCGCGATCGCGGTTGCTGCGCAGGGCGCGGTGGTCTGGGTACAGGACTACCAGCTGCAGTTGGTGCCGAAGATGCTGCGTACCGCGAGGCCCGACCTCACCATTGGGTTCTTCAATCACATCCCGTTCCCGCCCTATGGCATCTACTCGCAACTGCCGTGGCGCACTCAGATCATCGATGGGCTGCTCGGCGCCGACGTCATCGGATTCCAGCGGGTTGCGGATGCCGCCAATTTTTCGCGCGCGGCCCGGCGCCTTCTCGGGTACGTCACGAAGTATCCGTACATCGAGGTTCCGGGCGAGGGAACGGCCGAGACGCCGGCGCGGCGCGTGCTTGCGAAGGCATTTCCGATCTCGATCGACTCGTCGGCGTTCGAGGAGCTGGCACGCAAACCCGAGATCCAGGCGCGGGCGAAGGAGATTCGCGCCGGTCTCGGCAATCCCAAGATCGTCATGCTCGGCGTCGACCGCCTCGACTACACGAAGGGCATCGGCCACCGGCTGAAAGCGTTCGGCGAGCTGCTCGAGGAGGGTCGCCTGAACGTTCAGGATGTCACGCTCGTGCAGGTCGCGAACCCGAGCCGCGAGCGGGTCGCCGCCTACATGCAGCTTCGGGATGAGATCGAGCTCACCGTCGGCCGTATCAATGGCGATTTTGGCACCATGAGCCATCAGGCGATCAGCTACCACCACCACGGCTACCCGCGTGATGAGATGGTGGCGCTGTACCTCGCGGCCGACGTCATGCTGGTCACGGCCCTGCGCGATGGCATGAACCTCGTCGCCAAGGAATACGTGGCCAGCCGCTTCGACAACGACGGCGTTCTGGTGCTGAGCGAGTTCACCGGAGCATCCGACGAACTGCGCCGGTCACTTCGTATTAACCCGCACGACATCGACGGCCTGAAGGATGCCATTGTGCAGGCAACCGAGATGCCACTCGTCGAGCGGCAGCGCAGGATGCGCTCGATGCGCAAGCTCGTGCTGCGCAATGACGTCGCGCGGTGGTCTGCCGAATTCCTGGCGGCGCTCCGTTCCGCCGGCGCCGACAATTCGGGCGAACCCGTGGAGCCAGTCGAAGAAGAGGATCCGCTGGGCGAGCTCGAGTGGACCATCGAACGGATTCGTCACCGATGAGCGCCAGATGAGCGAACTCGGGCTATCCCGCGAACTCGTGGGCGCACTGCGAGAGATCGCTCGCGTGCGGCGCCTGCTGGTCGCACTCGACTTCGACGGGACGCTCGCGCCCGAAGTCGATGACCCCGAGCAGGCGCGCGCCATCCCCGAAGCACGTTCCGCCGTTCTGTCCCTGCTCGACCTGCCGGGCACTCGCGTTGCACTCGTGTCCGGGCGATCACTGCACTCACTCGAGCTCGTCTCAGACCTGCCGGATACCGCCCTGCTGGTCGGGTCACACGGCATCGAGATTCGGCTCGATCATCCCGGCGACGCCGTCTCGCTCGACACTCGTGAGCTGCGCCAGGTGGATGTTCTCAACGAGGTGCTGGGCGAGGTCGCCGAGTCGTTCGATCAGGTCTGGCTCGAGCCAAAGCCCGCGGGATTTGCTCTGCACACGCGGCTCGCGACCGACCACAACTCCCGTGTCGCCCACCTCGTGGCGCTGAGCGAGGCGACCGCCGAGGTCGATAACGTCAAGGTGCGCAAGGGTAAGAATGTGCTCGAGTTCTCGGTGCGCTCGACCACCAAGGGCGATGCCATCGAGCACCTCCGCAGCTACACCAACGCGGATGCCGTCTTCTACGCGGGCGATGACGTGACGGATGAGGATGCCTTCGCCGCCCTCACTCCCGACGACTTCGGTCTCAAAAGTGGCACCGGTGAGACCCTCGCGGCTCATCGCGTTGCGGGCCCGCTGCAGGTGGCGCAGGTGCTCGCGCTGCTCGCGGAGTTCCGCGACGGTACTGCCCACGAGCAGTAGTCGCGCGCCCCGCAGTAGCAACGTCGGAGTTTCAGTCCGGCGTCGGCGTGTTGTCCGCTGCCACGCGGCGTGTCGACCAAAACTCCGATGCGCCTGCGCGAACGCCGACGCCGAACGGCAGCGCCCGCCATCGGCGAACGAGGGGCGCTGCGCAAAGTTCTACACTCGTAACATGCCGGAAACGACCCCCGCTGGTTCATCAAGCGCTGCCACCCCTGACATCAAGCCCCGCTCCCGCACCGTCACCGACGGTCTCGAAGCTCTGACGTCGCGCGGCATGCTTCGCGCGGTCGGAATGGGCGACGCCGACTGGGATAAGCCGCAGATCGGCATCGCGAGCTCCTGGAACGAGATCACCCCGTGCAACCTGAGCCTCGATCGCCTCGCGCAGGCATCGAAGGAGGGCGTGCACTCCGGCGGCGGTTACCCGCTGCAGTTCGGCACCATCTCCGTCTCTGACGGCATCAGCATGGGCCACGAGGGCATGCACTTCTCGCTCGTGAGCCGTGAGGTCATCGCTGACTCGGTCGAGGTGGTCATGCAGGCCGAGCGGCTCGACGGCTCCGTGCTGCTGGCGGGGTGTGACAAGTCGCTGCCCGGGATGCTGATGGCGGCGGCGAGACTCGACCTGGCATCCGTCTTTCTGTATGCCGGTTCGATCGCGCCCGGCTGGGTCAAGCTCAGCGACGGCACCGAGAAGGACATCACGATCATCGATTCCTTCGAGGCGGTCGGGGCGGTCAAGGCCGGCAAGATGAGCCTCGAGGACGCCAATCGCATCGAGTGCGCGTTCGCACCGGGCGAGGGTGCCTGCGGCGGTATGTACACCGCCAACACGATGGCGAGCGTCGCCGAGGCACTCGGGATGTCGCTGCCCGGCTCTACCAGCCCGGCCAGCGCCGACCGCCGCCGCGACTACTACGCGCACCGCTCGGGTGAGGCCGTCGTGAACATGCTTCGCCTCGGGATCACGACCCGCGACATCCTCACCAAGGACGCGTTCGAGAACGCGATCACCGTTGCCATGGCGCTCGGCGGTTCGACCAACGTCGTACTGCACCTGCTCGCGATCGCGCACGAGGCCGAGGTCGACCTCTCGATCGACGACTTCAACCGCATCGGCAACAGGGTTCCGCACCTGGCGGACATGAAGCCGTTCGGTCGCTACGTGATGAACGACATGGACCGGCACGGCGGCATCCCCGTACTCATGAAAGCGTTGCTCGACGCCGGGCTCCTGCATGGCGATGCGCTCACCGTGACCGGCAAGACCGTCGCCGAGAACCTGGCGGAGCTGAACCCGGGCGAGCTCGACGGCGAGGTTCTTCGCAAACTCGACAACCCCATCCACAAGACCGGCGGCCTGACGATCCTCAAGGGCTCGCTCGCGCCGGAAGGTGCCGTAGTCAAGACCGCGGGCTTCGACGCCGACGTCTTCGAGGGCCCCGCGCGGGTGTTCGAGCGCGAACGCGCCGCAATGGATGCGCTGACCGAAGGGAAGATCGCGGCCGGCGACATCGTCGTCATCCGCTACGAGGGCCCGAAGGGTGGCCCCGGGATGCGCGAGATGCTCGCCATCACCGCCGCCATCAAGGGCGCTGGCCTCGGAAAAGATGTACTACTCTTGACAGACGGCAGATTCTCAGGCGGCACAACCGGACTGTGTATCGGCCACATAGCTCCCGAAGCGGTGGACGCTGGTCCAATCGCATTCGTGCGCGATGGTGATCTGATACGGGTCGATATCGCAGCTCGCTCGCTAGACCTACTGGTCGACGCAGCAGAGCTGGAAGCTCGCCGCTCAGGCTGGGCTCCCCTACCTCCCCGCTACACCCGTGGCGTTCTCGCGAAATATTCGAAGCTCGTGCGCTCCGCCGCAGAGGGTGCCGTTACCGGGTAGTTTCGCCCCCGATCACCTCATCAGAAAGCCACACAATGTCCACGGATCCAATCCCCGTGCCACCCGCCTCCCAAGCGCAGTCTACGAAGGGCGAGCGCTCGAAAGAGTCCGAGATACTCACGGGTTCCGGCGCGATTCTCCGCACCCTTGAGCACCTCGGCATCACCGACGTCTTCGGTCTGCCCGGCGGGGCGATCATGCCGTTTTACGACGAGCTCATGGCGTCGACATCCATTCGCCACATTCTGGTTCGTCACGAACAGGGTGCCGGTCACGCGGCCGAAGGATACGCGTCCTCGTCGGGTCGGGTCGGTGTCGCCATCGCGACCTCCGGGCCCGGCGCGACCAACCTCGTTACTGCCATCGCGGATGCTCACATGGACTCGGTGCCGCTGCTCGCCATCACCGGCCAGGTCTTCTCGACGTCCATGGGAACGGATGCCTTCCAGGAGGTCGACATCGTGGGCATCACGATGCCGATCACCAAGCACTCGTTCCTCGTGACAGACCCCGCGGACGTTCCCGCCACGCTGGTTGCCGCCTACCAGATCGCGACCACCGGGCGCCCCGGTCCGGTGCTGGTCGACGTGACCAAGGATGCCCAGCAGAACAGTGCCCCATTCATCTGGCCGCCCAAGGTCGACCTGCCCGGCTACCGGCCGGTCACCAAGGCCCACGGCAAGCAGATCCAGGCGGCGGCGCAGCTGCTGGCGGAGGCCAGGCGGCCGATCCTGTACGTCGGCGGTGGCGTCATCCGGGCGGGAGCGCACAAGGAACTGCTCGAGCTCGCCGAGAAGATCGGCGCCCCCGTCGTCACGACCCTTATGGCGCGCGGTGCCTTTCCCGATTCGCACAGGCAGCACCTCGGAATGCCCGGCATGCACGGCACCGTACCCGCCGTCCTCGGCATCCAGGAGAGTGACCTCCTGGTCTCGCTGGGCGCGCGGTTCGACGACCGCGTGACGGGCAAGGTCAGCGACTTTGCGCCCAACGCCAAGGTCGTGCACGTCGACATCGATCCCGCGGAGATTTCGAAGATCCGGGTTGCAGATGTTCCCATCGTCGGCGATGCCAAGGATGTCATCGCCGATCTCACCGTCGCCTACGGGGAGGCCGTCAAGCATCTCGATGAGAAGCCCGACATCAGCGAATGGTGGCGGCGGCTCGACGAGCTGCGTGCGAGATATCCGCTCGGCTATGACCTGCCGACCGACGGCCAGCTCTCGCCTCAGTATGTGATCGAGCGCATTGGCCAGTTGAGCGGCCCGGAGGCCGTGTACGCGGCGGGCGTCGGCCAGCACCAGATGTGGGCCGCACAGTTCATCAAGTACGAACGGCCGATGTCCTGGCTGAACTCGGGCGGCGCCGGCACCATGGGTTACGGCGTTCCCGCCGCTATGGGCGCCAAGGTTGCCAATCCCGATCGCGTGGTCTGGGCGATTGACGGCGATGGCTGCTTCCAGATGACCAACCAGGAGCTCGCAACCTGCACCATCAACGACATCCCAATCAAGGTGGCGATCATCAACAACTCGTCGCTCGGCATGGTTCGCCAGTGGCAGACCCTGTTCTACGACGGGCGGCACTCCTTCACCGACCTGAACACCGGTCACCTGGGCGAGGGTGTCGCGTCGCGCATGATCCCCGACTTCGTGAAGATGGCGGACGCGTACGGCGCCCTCGGCATCCGCGTCACCAGGATGGAGGAGGTGGATGCCGCCATTAAGCTCGCGCTCGAAACGAACGACCGTCCTGTGGTCATCGACTTCGTCGTGAGCCGGGATGCCATGGTCTGGCCGATGGTGCCCCAAGGCGTCGGCAATTCATCCGTCCAATACGCGCTCGAGCACGCGCCAGAGTGGGAACAGGAGTAGATCATGAGCCACGTGCTGTCCCTTCTGGTGGAAGACAAGCCCGGTCTGCTGACTCGCGTCGCCGGCCTATTCGCTCGTCGTGGGTTCAACATCGAGTCGCTCGCCGTCGGTAAGAGCGAGATCGATGGCCTGTCGCGAATCACCGTCGTGGTGGATGTCGAGGAGCTCCCGCTCGAGCAGGTCACCAAGCAGCTCAACAAGCTGATCAACGTGATCAAGATTGTCGAACTCGACCCCGCACAGGCGGTTACGCGTGAGCATCTGCTGATCAAGGTTCGGGTCGATAACTCAACTCGCTCGCAGATTCTCGAGGCCGTCACCCTCTTTCGGGCGCACATCGTTGATGTCGCGACGGATGCCCTGGTCATCGAGACCACCGGTGACAGCGGCAAGATCCAGGCGCTCTTGCGCGTGCTCGAACCCTACGGAATCAAAGAGATCGCGCAGTCCGGCCTTCTCGCGATCGGTCGCGGCGGTAAGAGCATTACCGAGCGCGTCTTCAAGAATTAGCCCAGCCGTTTCGGCGGCGCAGAACTAACACCACCGTCCCGGCGGCGAACCACCTGATTCACTAACAAAAACGGAGCAATAAGCACATGACTGAAATCTTTTACGACAAGGACGCCGACCTCGCGCTCATCCAGGGCAAGAAGGTTGCTGTTGTCGGGTACGGCTCACAGGGACACGCCCACGCGCTGAACCTTCGCGACTCCGGCGTCGAAGTTGTCGTGGCGCTGAAGGCCGACTCGAAGTCGAAGCCCAAGGCCGAGGAGGCCGGCTTCACGGTTCTTTCCGTGGCCGAGGCTTCCGCCTGGGCTGACGTCATCGTCATCCTCGCCCCAGACCAGTACCAGCGCCACATCTACAAGGACGACATCCAGCCGAATCTCAGCGACGGCAAGGCGATTCTGTTCGGGCACGGATTCAACATCCGGTTCGGATACATCGAGGCTCCCGATGGCGTCGACGTCATTATGGTTGCGCCGAAGGGCCCCGGGCACACCGTCCGCCGTGAATACGAGGCCGGCCGTGGCGTTCCCGTGATCGTGGCCGTCGAGAAGGACGCCTCCGGCCAGGCCTGGGATCTCGCCTGGAGCTACGCCAAGGGCATCGGCGGCCTCCGCGCCGGCGGAATCAAGACCACCTTCACCGAGGAGACCGAGACAGACCTGTTCGGTGAGCAGGCCGTCCTCTGCGGTGGCGTTTCGCAGCTCGTCCAGTACGGTTTCGAGACCCTGACCGAGGCCGGCTACCAGCCGCAGATCGCCTACTTCGAGGTTCTTCACGAGCTCAAGCTCATCGTCGACCTGATGTGGGAGGGAGGCATCGCCAAGCAGCGCTGGAGCGTCTCCGACACGGCCGAGTACGGCGACTACGTTTCGGGCCCTCGCGTCATCGACCCGCACGTCAAGGACAACATGAAGACCATCCTGAACGAGATCCAGGACGGCACCTTCGCCAGGCGTTTCATTGCTGATCAGGATGCCGGAGCTCCCGAGTTCCTCGCTCTCCGCGCGAAGGGTGCAGCGCACCCGATCGAGGCAACAGGCAAGGAACTGCGTGCACTCTTTGCATGGAAGCAGCAGGATGCCGACTACACGGACGGCAGCGCTGCCCGGTAGTTGAACCGCCGGCCGCGCTGGCCCGGTAGGTCAACCGCCGGCCGCGCTGAGGTTCAACGCGAGCACTCCTGTACGAACGTGGGCGCTGGCGACAAACCTCAGCGCGGCGTGCTTGCCTCAGCTGGACGATTGGACATTTTGTGACCACATCAGCCCCGGTCGCAGACCTCACGGGGTGGACTCAGGCGCCGTTCACCGGCGCGGGCGTGACCTATGACTGTTACGAGAAGGGCAGCGGGCCCGGGGTCGTTCTGATCCCGGAGATACCGGGCATCACGCCGCAGGTCCTCGGCCTTGCCGAGCACCTTGTTGATGAGGGCTTCACCGTTGTGGTCCCGTCTCCGTTCGGCGACCCCGGTCGAAGCGCCACGGCCGGTTACACACTTGGAGTGGTCGCGCGCATTTGCGTTTCAGCCGAATTCCGAGCGTTTGCGGTCGGGGTTCACCGGCCCATCACCGACTACTTTCGCGCGGTCGCCGCCGACCTCGCCTCCCGCACGCCGGGCAAGGGAGTGGGCGTGATCGGGATGTGCCTGACGGGTGGATTCGCGCTCGCCGCGGCAATCGACGACTCGGTTCTCGCATCCGTCATGAGCCAGCCAGCGCTCCCGTTCCCGATCAGCCGCGCTCGCCGCGTCGACCTGCCGGTTTCGGCTGAGGACTTCGACGTGATCGCTGCGCGGGCGAACGCGGGCGACCTCTGCGCTCTCGGCCTTCGCTTCAGCGAGGATGCATCCGCCCCGCGCGCCCGCTTCGACACTGTAAAGAAGCGGCTGGGCGACGCATTCGAAGTCATCGAACTGGACTCGTCTCCCGGAAATGCCGCGGGGTTCCCCAAGGGAGCGCATTCGGTGCTCACGGATGAGGTTCGCGAGACGCCGGGGCATCCCGCGCTGGCCGCGCGCGCGCGAGTGGTCGAGTTCCTGCGGGAGCGGATCACGGCGGCCTGACCGCCCCCGTTCACTCAGTGCGCGAGGTGTCCGGTTACCGCAACGAACAGGCAGAGCGTGGCAAGCAGCAGATTGACGGGCGACATGAGCGCCCGCTCCTTCGGGCTCGGTGAAACTGCGCTCACGACGAAGTTCACGAAGAAGAATGCGGCCACGACGTAGGTGGCGATCGTTCCGACCAGGGTTGACAAGACATCCACGCGCCCGACGGCATTCAGGATGATCAGCGCGAACAGCGCGTAGACAACGATCGCGACCGCGCTGTTCACACGACCGCGCGCGAGCAGTACCTCGTTGTGGCCTCCCCACGCGAAGTCCCCGAACGGTGCCCCGGCGATGAGCGCGAGCTGAAACAGCGCAAGCAGGGCGAGGATGCCGCAGGCGACGAATGCGAGGATGACGGGCATCCACTCACCCTATCCGGCACGTTGCGGGCCAGCCTGCGAGTCCGCGAGCGGTGCTCGGGCGCGGGCTTTCCGCAATACTGGAAGCGTGACAGCAGACGAAGACGAAGCAGCCCTGACCTGGGCGGGGGAACACGACCCCAGTCATGTCGAGACGCCTGTTGTGGCTAAGGCCGCGGGTGCCGCCCCGACGAAGACCGCAAGCGCCGCGAACGCCCCATCGAATGCCGCAGTCCTGCCGGTGGTGGCCAGTAGCGCGTTCCTCATCAGCCTCGGCATTCTCGGTGGCATCTACCTGCTTTACACGATCGGATGGGTCGTCTCGCTGCAGCGGTTTTACTACCCACCCACGAACGCGCTGGACCGGGGCGCGTTCGAGGTGCAGCAGTACCTCGCGATTGCGGCACCGATCGCATGGTTTGCGTCTGTCCTCTGGTTCACACGCCATCACAGTCCCGTCCGGCGCCTCGTGTTGCTGTTGGCGGGCGCCGTGTTGCTCGTGCCGTGGTCGTTCGTGATGGGGAGTTGATGTGACTGACATCACGGCGGCGGAGAAGGCGCCCCGAGCCGCGGTCAGGTACGGATGGGCATCCATCACGGCCGCGATCGTGTTCGGGGTCCTCTACGCGTACGTGCTTTGGGATGCCATCGGCAACCTGGTTCAGCTGCCAAAGGCGCTGGACGAGATCGGCGTGCCCTGGGGGCTGCTGATCCTCGACGTCACCCTCCCCGTCATCACCTACGCCACCGCATTCTGGCTTGGCCGGCGTCGTGTTCTCGCCAATCGCGTTCTCTTCTTTCTGATTGGTCTCACGGTGCTTGCCTGCTGCACCGTCGGATCAATTGCGTATGTGCAGCACAACTAGCTGGCATCCCGACCGAGTATCGAACCCAGGCTGGCAAAGAAGGCGGAGCGCGGATGGACCAGAAGGAAATCAACCGCTATGTCGTCAGGCAATTTCGCGCGGGTGGTGAGATCAGGGGCATGCACCGTGACCGGTTGCTCCTCCTGACGACCCGCGGCGCTACCACCGGCAAGGAACGCGTCGCGCCCATGATGTTCCATCGCGACGGCGATCTGGTCTATGTGATTGCGTCGAATAACGGCGCCGAGGAAGACCCGGGCTGGTACAAGAACCTGCTGAACAATGCGGATGTCGTGGTCGAGATAGGCGACGAGAAGTACGAGGCCGTCGCATCCACGATCCAGGGAGGGGCTCGGCAGCGCGTCTGGGACGCGATCGTGAACGTTGCGCCGTTCTTCGAAGAGCACCAGTCGCACATCAAGCGCCAGATTCCGGTGGTCGCCCTCAACCGTGTCGGGTAAGTGCCAGGCAGACCCGCGGATGCCGATATAGCGGGCGATCCGAGTGACCGGTCGGCGGCATCCATTACTTCATATTGCGGCCAGATGGAGGGCGAATATGACCTTCGGCTACCCGCCCGATAAACTCCGTTAGGTTGCGCCCCGCCCGCAGCGACCAATTCCCTATCTAAGGAACCTCTTTCGTGGCCAAGCCGATCGTGCTCATCGCCGAAGAACTTTCACCAGCAACGGTCGAGGCTTTGGGGCCCGACTTCGATGTGCGTTCCATCGATGGCACCGACCGCTCCGTGCTGCTGTCGGCCCTCGCCGACGCAAGCGCCGTGCTCATCCGCTCGGCGACGCAGATCGACGCCGAGGCCATCGCTGCGGCCAAGCAGCTCAAGGTCATCGCCCGTGCCGGAGTTGGCCTCGATAACGTCGACATCAAGTCGGCAACCGAAGCCGGTGTCATGGTCGTCAATGCGCCGACCTCGAACATCGTCTCCGCCGCAGAACTCACCGTTGGCCACATCCTGAGCCTCGCGCGCCACATTCCCGCTGCGCACGCGAGCCTGGCCGAAGGCACGTGGAAGCGATCGAAGTACACGGGCGTCGAACTCTTCGAGAAGACCATCGGCATCATCGGCCTCGGTCGCATCGGCGCACTGATCACCGCCCGTCTTCAAGCGTTCGGGATGAATGTTGTCGCCTACGACCCCTACGTCACGAGCGCGCGTGCCCAGCAGCTCGGCGTCACGCTGCTGACGCTCGAGGAGCTTCTCGCGCAGTCCGACTTCGTGACCATCCACATGCCGAAAACGCCGGAGACGACGGGGATGATCGGCACAGAGCAGTTTGCCCTCATGAAGCCGACCTCGTTTATCGTCAACGTCGCTCGCGGCGGGCTCATCGACGAGAAAGCGCTGTACGCGGCACTCAAGAGCAACCGCATCGCAGGCGCGGGTATCGACGTGTTCGTCTCCGAACCGCCCGCCGACTCGCCGCTGCTCGGTCTCGAAAACATTATTCTCACGCCGCACCTCGGAGCATCGACGGATGAGGCACAGGAGAAGGCGGGCGTCTCCGTTGCCCGCTCGGTTCGGCTCGCGCTCGATGGCGAGCTCGTGCCCGACGCCGTCAACGTCGCGGGTGGGGTCATCGACTCGACCGTGCGTCCCGGCATCCCGCTCATGGAGAAGCTCGGCCAGGTCTTCGCTGGCCTCGCCGACAGCCCCATTACGAGCGTCGATGTGGAGGTTCGTGGCGAGATCACCGAGTTCGACGTCAGCGTGCTCAAGCTCGCCGCTCTCAAGGGCATTTTCTCGAACGTCGTCAGCGAGTCGGTCAGCTACGTCAACGCGCCGCTGCTCGCCGAGCAGCGCGGGGTCACGGTTCGTCTGATCACCGACGCCGAGTCAGAGGAATACCGCAACCTGCTCACCATTCGCGGCAGCCTGAGTGACGGCTCGCAGATCTCGGTCTCGGGCACGCTCACCGGCCCGAAGCAGACGCAGAAGCTCGTCGAGATCAACGGATATGACGTCGAGGTGCCGATCGCTCGCCACCTCATCGTCATGGTGTACACCGACCGGCCCGGGATCGTCGCGATCTACGGCCGGGAGTTCGGAGAGGCATCCATCAATATCGCCGGCATGCAGATCGCGCGGCGCCAGGCCGGGGGCCAGGCGCTGAGCGTGCTGACCGTCGATTCTCCTGTGCCGGATGGGCTGCTCGAGAAGGTGCGCACCGCCATCGACGCCGACCTCCTGCGCGAGATCGACATCACGGAGTAGCGGAGCCCGGGGCGCTGCAGCATGCTGCACCCCAGCCAACACCGGTAGTCTCGACACACGTGGCACATCTGCTCGGAGCCGAAAGCCTCCACCTCGAATACCCGACGCGGGTCGTCTTTGACAGCGTCACCATCGGCCTCGACGAGGGCCAGCGAATCGGCGTCGTCGGCCGCAACGGCGACGGCAAGTCCAGCCTGCTGAGGCTGCTCTCCGGTCGGCTCGAACCCGACGACGGCCGGGTGACCCGCCGCGGTGGAGTCACGCTGGGGATGCTCGACCAGGCCGACGAGCTCCCCGACGACCTCATCGTGTCGCAGGCAATTGTCGGCGATCGACCCGAGTACGAGTGGGCCGGCGACGCGAAAGTGCGCGACGTGCTTGAGGGGCTGGTCGCCGGCATCCCGTGGGATTCCCGCATCGGTGACCTGAGCGGTGGGCAACGGCGCCGCGTCGCACTTGCCGCGCTTCTGACCGGCGACTGGGACATCCTGTTCCTCGACGAACCGACCAACCACCTCGATGTCGAGGGCATCGCCTGGCTCGCGCAGCACCTGAAGCGGCGCTGGTCGGCGAACGCCGGCGGGCTCATCGTCGTGACTCACGACCGGTGGTTCCTCGACGAGATCTGCACCGACACCTGGGAGGTGCACGATCGCATCATCGAGCCATTCGAGGGCGGATATGCGGCCTACATCCTGCAGCGTGTCGAACGCGATCGCATGGCGGCAGCGTCCGAATCCAAGCGCCAGAACCTCATGCGCAAGGAGCTCGCCTGGCTTCGCCGCGGCGCGCCGGCTCGCTCGACGAAGCCAAAATTCCGGATGGATGCCGCCTACGAGCTGATCGAAAACGAGCCGCCACCGCGCGACACGGTTTCACTCGCGTCGATGGCCATGCAGCGGCTTGGCAAGGACGTGGTCGACCTCGAGGACGTCTCAGTCATCTACGACAAACCGGTACTCGACCACGTGACCTGGCTGATCGCGCCGGGGGAGCGCACGGGCATCCTTGGAGTAAATGGGGCAGGCAAGAGCACGCTGCTCGGCCTCGTTTCGGGCACCGTGAAGCCGACCTCCGGCCGGGTCAAGCGCGGCAAAACGATCAAGGTCGCGACGCTCACGCAGCAGCTCGCCGAACTCGGTGACATCTGGGAGGACCGTGTCAGCGACGTCCTGAAAAACCAGAAAAGCAGCTACGTTTCGGGCGGCAAGGAGATGACGCCGACGCAGCTGCTCGAGCGCGTCGGGTTCCAGAGTGCGCAGCTTTCGACGCGCGTCAAGGAGCTGTCCGGTGGGCAGAAACGGCGCCTGCAACTGCTGCTGATCATCCTCGACGAACCGAACGTCCTGATTCTGGATGAGCCGACCAACGACCTCGATACCGACATGCTGGCGGCGATCGAGGACCTCCTCGACTCATTCGCGGGAACGTTGCTCGTGGTCTCGCACGACCGGTATTTGATCGAGCGCGTGACCGACCAGCAGTATGCCGTGATGGATGGCCACCTTCGCCATCTGCCCGGGGGAGTGGACCAGTACCTCGACCTGCGGCGTACCCAACTCGCCGGGCCGCGCGCTGCTCCGGCCGTGGCCAGGGTTGCCAAACTCAATGGCGCCGACCTGCGCAATGCCCAAAAGGAATTCGCTGCGGCCGAGCGCAAGATTGCCAAGCTGACCGGCCAAATTGATGAGCTTCACGTGAAGCTCGCCGAGCACGACCAGTCCGACTATGCGGGTCTCGGGATGCTCACATCCGAGGTCGGCGGGTTGCAGTTGTCGCTGGCCGAGGTGGAGTCGCGTTGGCTCGAACTCAGCGAGCTGCTCGAATAATCGGCGCGGTGATCGGCGCGGTGATCTGCGCGGTGATGTGGGTGAACTCGGTGATCCCGGTCACCCCGGTTTCGGTCAATCGAAGTCGAGGCTGAGCTTTCGCAGCAGCGCGGCGAGGCGGTCCTGATCGGTCTGGGTGAGGCCATCCAGCAGCTCCGATTCGCCCTGAATCAGGAGTGCAATCGCGGAGTCGACACGGTCGCGTCCGCGCTCGGTCATGACAACGAGGATGCCCCGGCCGTCATTCGGATCGGTGCGGCGCTCGACGAGCAGGCGTTCGACGAGCCGGTCAATGCGGTTGGTCATGGTGCCGCTGCTGACAAGGGTTTGCTGCAGGAGCGCCTTCGGGCTGAGCTGGTACGGCGCGCCCGCTCGACGCAAGGCCGAGAGCACGTCAAATTCCCACAGTTCGAGATCGGATGCCGAAAAGGCCATGCGTCTGGCCCGCTCCAGGTGCCGCGCCAGTCGCCCCACGCGGCTGAGTACCTGCAATGGCGCGAAGTCGAGGTCAGGGCGCTCCCTAACCCAGGCGTCGACGATGCGGTCGACTTCGTCGTTTGCGGGCATGCGTCCATTATCCCGGCTCGGCTACGCCGACTCGGTATTCCGGCTCGGCTCCGCCGACTCGCTGCCCGACTCGCTGCCCGTGTGCATAACTCCGGTAAATCGCATCTGTTGCGGCCGAACCACGGTGAGTCGCGTCCCGGAGGCACCGATTTACCGGAGTTATGCACACAGGATGCGGGGAGGCGGCGCGAATTGGGATGCCGCCGCCATCTGGCAGAATTGACGGGCGTTCGAAATTGAGCGGTCCGCCTTGGTGTAATCGGCAGCACGACAGCCTTTGGAGCTGTTAGGTCCAGGTTCGAGTCCTGGGGGCGGAGCAGAAAAGAGGCGAAGATTCGCCCCTTTTCTGATCCGCTATCGCGGAGCGCGATCGCCGCAGGCGACCCGCCCGAGTGGGGATAACTTGCCCCACAGCGCCGACCGTGGTTCGCAACTCATGCTGTGCGCGCCGCGCAGCATCCCCAGGCGGCGTGTCGGGCGCTGACAGCCGGATCCAGCATGAGTTGCGAACCGAGAGCGACGTGTCGGGGCGCTTTCGGCGAACACGCTCAGTTGCCAATCTGCTTTGCCCATGTATCTTGTTCCCGTGAGTATCACAAAGGCGACGCCGGGGTCGCAGACTTCACTTCGTGAAGCCAACCGCGCCCGAATCGTCGACGCAGTTAAGAGACATGGCGGCCTTACGCAGGTAGAACTTGCCGGGGCGACAGGTCTGTCTCCCGCGACCGTATCGAACATTGTGAAGGAACTCACGGCATCCGGTGTCCTCCACATCACGATGACGACACGAAGTGGTCGACGCGCGCAGCACGTGACTCTCGCTCGGGCTCTCGGCATCGTCGCGGGGGTGCACATTTCGACCAGGCACATGCGCGTCGCACTGTCGGATGTGACCAACACGGTTGTAGCAGAGCACAACATGCCGCTGGCCAAAGACCACCGTGCTGACAACGAGCTGGACAAGGCCACGCGGCTCATCGCAGACATGCTCGACTCGGTCGATGCGACCATGGACGAGATTCTCGCGGTCGGCATTGCTGTGCCAGCGCCGATCGATGTGATTACGGGCGAGATTTCGCGCTCGGGCCTGATGCGTGGCTGGGACGGCATCTCGATTGCAGACCTTATGCACCGTCGAATCAAGCGCCCCGTTTTCGTTGACAACGAGGCGAATCTCGCGGCGCTGGCCGAGTTCCGACTGGGGGCAGCGAGGGGTCGACCCAACTCCGTCTACCTCCGGGTCGGGCAGGGGATTGGTGCCGGTCTCATCCTGAATGGCGCGGTTTATCGCGGATATGAGAGCGCCGCCGGCGAGTTCGGCCACATGACGATCGATGAGCACGGCCCCATCTGCCGGTGCGGAAACCGCGGTTGCCTCGAGGCTATTGCTGGCGGTCCCGCCATCCTGGAGGGGTTGCGCGAGTCCAACGGTCCGCAGAAGCTCACTGACGTTGTCGTCCACGCGATCGCGGGCGATGCAATCTGCATCAGGGCGATAGCGGATGCCGGCCGCCACATCGGAATTGCGGCCGCGAATGTCTGCAACCTGCTCGCTCCCGAGCGCATCGTTGTCGGTGGCGAGCTGGCGCGCGCGGGCGAATTGCTGCTGGGGCCGATGCGGCACAGCCTTGAGCGTTCTGTCGTCATGGAGAGTGCGAAGGTCGCCGACATCGTGCAGGGCCAGCTGGGGGATCGCGCGGAGCTCAGCGGCGCGATTCTGTACGCGATCGATCGCGCGACGATCGGTTCAGACGAACCAATCTCCTGACCGCGTTTCCAGATCTCGTTTCTAACGATTTCAGAACGCTCTTGATGTCTTGAGTTCAAGACTTGACGCCAACGAGCATTTGGTGGCAAGCTCAAGCCGTCGCCAATGAGGGCGTCACGAATCGGAGGTTATTCAATGAAGATCGCCACCAAGAGAGCGGTTGTTGCAGCCACCGCGCTCCTGCTCGCAGCTGGCACGCTTACTGCGTGTTCAAGCAACACCGGAACCACCGGTGGAACGACGACCAAGGCCGTCAAGATTGGTCTGCTTCTTCCGGATGACGTCACCGCGCGCTACGCCGCCGCTGACAAGCCGTACTTCGAGGCAGCAGTCAAGGCGCTCGACCCGAGCGCAACGGTTCTCTACCAGAACGCAGCAGGTAGCGCCTCAAAGCAGCAGCAGCAGGCACAGTCCATGCTGGCGCAGGGTGTCAAGGTTCTCGTTCTTGACGCGTTCGACGGTGCAGCAGCTGCATCGATCGTCACCGAGGCCAAGGCCAAGAAGGTTCCGGTTATCGACTACGACCGCCTGGTCAATGGCGGAGCGTCCGACTACTACATCTCGTTCGACAACGAGAAGGTCGGCGAGCTCCAGGGCACCGCATTCGTCGGTCAGCTCAAGGCTCTGGGCGTCCCAGCTGGCGCTGGCATCCTGATGATCGACGGTTCCCCGACGGACAACAACGCAACGTTGTTCGCCCAGGGCGCTCACAAGATCATTGACACGAGCGGCTACAAGATCCTGGCTGAGTACAAGACGCCTGGCTGGCTTCCGGCGAACGCACAGAGCTGGGCAACAAGCCAGTTCACGAAGTTCGGCAGCAAGATCAAGGGCATCTACGCAGCAAACGATGGAACCGCTGGCGGTGTCATCGCAGCGGCGAAGGCCAAGAAGGTTGACCTGTCGAAGCTGGCCCTCACCGGCCAGGACGCATCGCTTGCTGGACTTCAGAGCATTCTTGCCGGCGACCAGTTCATGACCATCTACAAGGCCATCAAGCCTGAGGCCGAGAAGGCAGCTTCGCTCGCCGTCTCGCTCGCTAAGGGCCAGCACCCGTCCGCACCGACCACGGTCAGCGGCGTCCCGTCGTTCCTCCTCGTACCGATTGCGGTCACGAAGGCGAACATCGAGTCAACGGTTGTCAAGGATGGTTTCGACACCGCGGCCCAGATCTGCACCGCGGCATACGCCGCAGCGTGCACCGCGGCTGGCGTTCAGTAACACCTAGCTAAATCGGTCGGGGATCGCCCACAGGGTGGTCCCCGACCGTATTCTGTCGTTAGCGACCTGTACACAAAGGAGTAACAGTGACTCTCGTTTCCGAGGTGTCGTCCGGCAAGCACGAATCGGTTGATCCGGTCATGTCGATCCGAGGCATCAACAAGGGGTTCGGCGCCGTTCAGGCACTTACCGACATCAGCCTTGACATCTATCCGGGCGAGGTTGTCGCCCTGGTCGGCGACAACGGCGCGGGCAAGTCGACGCTTGTCAAGATCCTCGCGGGTGTTCACCCCCAGGACTCCGGCACAATAACCTTCCACGACAAGCTGGTTTCGATCCCCACGCCGGCAGCGTCCCGCGCGCTCGGCATCGCGACTGTCTTCCAGGATCTCGCACTGTGCGACAACCTCGACGTTGTGTCCAACCTCTTCCTTGGTCGCGAGATCGGCACCATCGCCCTCAACGAGGTCGAGATGGAGAGCCGTTCGTGGGAACTGCTGCGCCAACTCTCCGCCAAGATTCCGTCGGTGCGGATCCCCGTCGCGTCCCTGTCCGGAGGCCAGCGCCAGACGGTTGCCATCGCACGCTCGCTGATTGGTGAGCCGAGCATCGTCATTCTCGACGAACCGACCGCTGCTCTCGGCGTCGCCCAGACTGCTGAAGTGTTGAACCTCATCGAGCGCCTGCGCGAGCGCGGCCACGGCGTGCTGCTCATTAGCCACAACCTGGCGGATGTCCAGGCCGTCGCCGATCGCGTCGTTGTGCTGCGTCTCGGACGCAACAATGGCGAATTCCGCGTGGCCGATGTCAGCTACGAAGACATCATTGCCGCCATTACCGGCGCGACGGACAACGTCGTTACGCGCCGCGAGGCAGCGGTCCGCGCTCAGACCGAGGAGAAGAACAAGTGACCCAGACCCCCACAGTGCCGATGGATTCCCCACCGGCGCCATCCGACCTGCAGGACGAGCGTCTGATTCGCCCCACCGGTGCGCGCGACACCTTCACGGCCCAAATCAAGCGGATCCGGACCGGGGATCTCGGCTCACTGCCGGTGATCGTCGGCCTCGTCATCATCTTCGTCATCTTCCAGATTTTGAATAACGCGTTCCTCGGTCCTCAGAACCTGTCGGACCTTCTCGTTGGCGCCACGTCCATCGGCGTCACCGCGATTGGCATCGTTTTGGTCCTGCTTCTCGGCCAGATCGACCTTTCGGTTGGATCGATGGCGGGCCTTTCATCCGCCATCTTCGGCGTTCTCCTCACCCAGGCGCACTGGCCCGAATGGGTCATCGTCGTGGTGGCGCTTGCCGCAGGCGCACTGGTCGGGCTGCTGTACGGATTCCTGTTCGTGCGGTTCGGCGTTCCCAGCTTTGTCATCACACTCGCCGGTCTACTGGCATTGCTTGGTGCGCAGCTCGCGCTTCTGGGTGCATCGGGCACCATCAACATCCCGTTCACGACGGGGCTGGTGGCATTCTCCCTCCTCGACTACGTACCGTCGTGGCTGGCATATGTCCTGGCTGTGATCGCCGCCGGCGGCTACCTGTGGTCGTCGCTGTCTCGGTCACGCAAGCGCACCAAGGCCGGGCTTTCGTCGCCCGGGCCGACGGGCACTCTCGTCAAGGCAGCGATCCTGCTCGTGGCGCTGGGCGCAATCATCGCCTACCTGAATACGGGCGGCAACACTGCAGGTGTCGGTGACTCCTTCGTCATGTTCGTCATCCTGATCGTCATCATGAACTACGTGCTGACGCGCACGCGGTGGGGGCGTTCGGTTTACGCAGTCGGTGGCAATGTCGAGGCCGCGCGTCGCGCCGGTATCAAGGTCAACCGCGTGTACATCGTCGTCTTCGTGTTGACGTCGACATTTGCTGCGCTCGGTGGTCTCCTCTATGCGGGGCATCTTGGTTCCGCGGGTCTCGACAGCGGATCGGGCGACTACAACCTCGACGCGATCGCAGCTGCCGTCATCGGTGGAACCAGCCTCTTCGGTGGCCGCGGTTCTGCGTGGTCGGCGCTGCTCGGCATCCTGGTCATCTGGTCGATTTCAAACGGCCTGTCTCTTCTGAGCCTCGACTCGTCGGTGCGGTTCATGATCACGGGTGGCGTCCTGCTTCTCGCGGTAATCGTCGACTCGCTGTCTCGTCGGTCGCGTGCTGCGGCCGGTAGGGCGTAGGCGCACACAAACCAGCAGCTCCCCTTGGCGAACCCGAATCGCCGAGGGGAGTTCTGCTTTTAACGGGAGAATGGACCCATGACCGACCAGAATCTCGCTGTCATCGTTCTCGCCGCTGGCCAGGGCACTCGCATGAAGTCTGCGCGGCCCAAGATTCTGCATACGCTGGCCGGTATTCCGATCGTCGGGCACGTGCTGGCCACGGCTCGCGAGCTCGACCCGGCGCACATCGTCGTGGTGGTTCGCCATGAACGGGATGCCGTGGCCGCCGCCATCATCGAGCTGCTTCCCGAGGCGGTCATCGTCGACCAGGACGACATCCCGGGCACCGGAAGGGCAGTCGAGGTCGGCATCGGCGCGCTTCCGTCCAATTTTGCGGGCGACATCGTCGTAGTCAGCGGCGACGTTCCGCTGCTCGATGCCGGAACCCTGAGCGGACTTCTCGATGCTCATCGTGCCGCCGAGGGCGCTGCCACGGTTCTCTCGGCCGTGTTCGACGACGCAAGCGGCTACGGCCGCATCGTGCGCTCCGCCGAAGGATCGTTCGACCGCATCGTCGAGCAGAAGGATGCGACCGCCGCCGAACTCCGAATCGCCGAGATCAACTCGGGCACCTACGTGTTCCGTTCCGAGGCGCTTCGCACACAGCTGCCCGCGGTCGGGAGTCACAATTCCCAGGGCGAGAAATACCTGACGGATGTCATCGGTCTGCTTCGCACCACGGGCTCCGAGGTGATCGCAGTGCCGGTGTCGGAGAGCTGGATCGTCGGCGGCATCAACGACCGGGTCCAACTTGCTGACGCCGCCCGCCGCCTCAACGCGATGATCGTGCGCGGCTGGCAGCTGGCCGGCGTGACCGTGCACGATCCCGACACGACCTGGATCGACCTCGCGGCGACCATCGGCGAAGACGTCGAACTGCTGCCGGGCACCATGGTGCTCGGTCCTACCGTGATCGAGCGTGGCGCAATCATCGGGCCGGACACGAGCCTCGATGCGTGCGAGGTTGGCGCGGGGGCGACGGTGCGGCGCAGCGACGCGACGCTGGCTGTGATCGGGGCTGGGGCATCCGTCGGTCCTTTCGCGTACCTCCGCCCAGGCACCTATCTTGGCGAGAACGGCAAAATCGGAACCTTCGTCGAAACCAAGAATTCGAAGATCGGCGCCGGAAGCAAGGTTCCGCACCTGAGTTACATCGGCGACACGACCATCGGCGAGCACACAAACATCGGCGCGGGCGCTATCACGGCGAACTACGACGATCTCGCCAAACACCCCACCACTATCGGTTCGCATGTTCATTCCGGGTCTCACAACGTGTTCGTCGCCCCCGTTAGAATTGGTGACGGAGCCAAGACTGGAGCGGGCACCGTCGTGCGCAAGGACGTGCCGGCCGGAGCCCTCGCCATCACCGTGGCTCCGCAGCGCAATATGACTGGCTGGGTCGAAGCCAACCGTTCGGGTACCGAGTCTGCGAAAGCGGCGGCGGCGAGCGAGAGCACCGACGAAGCCTGACCACCGTCGGCGAGCCGGCAGGAAGCAGGACACGTGGCCGAGATCACTGCAAGCGGGCAGAAGCGACTGGTTGTCGTGACGGGCCGCGCGCATCCGCAGCTCGCGATCGACGTTGCGAAGGAACTCGGTACAGACCTCGTCCACACTGACGCCCGCACCTTCGCGTCGAGTGAAATCTATGCACGCTTTGACGAGAGTGTTCGTGGATGCGACGCGTTCGTCATCCAGTCACACACGCGTCCCGTAAACGAGTGGCTCATGGAACAGCTCATCATGATTGACGCGCTCAAGCGCGCGTCCGCCAAGCGCATCACGGTGGTCGCCCCCTACTACCCGTATGCGCGGCAAGACAAGAAGGGCCGCGGTCGCGAGCCCATCAGCGCGCGCCTCGTCGCCGACCTGTTCAAGGCAGCTGGTGCCGACCGCATCATGAGCGTCGATCTTCATGCGGCGCAAATCCAGGGCTTCTTCGATGGCCCGGTTGACCACCTGTTTGCCATGCCGGTTTTGCTCAAGCATTTCAAGGAGCGGCTCGACCCGTCGACGCTGACGGTCGTTTCGCCCGACATGGGCCGGGTGCGGGTCGCGGATGTCTGGAGCGACAAGCTCGGCGCTCCGCTTGCCATCATCCACAAGCGGCGCGATCCCTTCGTCGCCAACAAGGTGTCCGTGCACGAGATCGTTGGTGAGGTTGAGGGTCGGGTGTGCCTGATCGTCGACGACATCATCGACACGGGAAGCACGATCGTCAAGGCCGCTGAGGCGCTGAAGATCGCCGGTGCCCTGGGGGTCGTCGTGGCCGCGACGCACGCCGTGTTCTCCGACCCGGCGAGCGAAATCCTGCAGAGCGACTTCATCGACTCGGTTGTCGTCACCGATACGCTGCCCATCCCCGAAGACAAACGATTCAAGACGCTGACCATTTTGCCGATCGCGCCACTCATCGCGAGCGCCATCCACGAGGTGTTCAGCGACGGGTCGGTTACCTCGATGTTTGACGGAGCCGCGTAGCCGCAGGTAGTTCCCGGTCGGGCCAGTAGCGGGAGAAGACGCTGGCCCAGGCCTCGCGCAGTGCGCCGACCGGCAGGTCGTCGACGAGTTCGATGATGTTGAGCAGGGAGTGGTAGGGCACGCCCGTCAGCTCAAGTGCTGCGACGGCGGCTGGCGTCAGCGGTGCACGAAATCGTGTTTGCACCGCGGCCAGTTCACCGACGGCCGCGAAGTTGCTCATGGTCGTGAGGCACTTGAAGCAGGCTCCGCAGTTGCCGTCGCCTGCGACCTCCCAGCAGACCTTGAGCCACCGGCTTGCGAACGAGTCCGCGGCAACCATCCTGGCCTTCGCGTTGCGGCCAGACGCCGCTGAGGCGCGGACGATCGTCACCGCCTCGGTCGACCAACCGGCAAGCAGCCCGGGCCGAACGGCGCTGTCATCCGGAGTGAGGTCTTCGCGCTGGGCGGTCGAAATCCAGACCTCAGAGAGGATGCCGGCGAGCAACACCCCGAGGGCGGCCAGCACGACGCTGTGCGAGTGGTTCCACGTTTCAATGGGGTCGAGCAGTTCGCGGGCATTCGTGGTGACCCGGTACAGCGGCAGGCCGATCTCGGCTGCGGCAGTGGTGGTCGCGGCCCAGATCTCGTCCTGCTGCGGCGTTCCGTACGGCGAGCCGATCCAGTCGAGACCGATGAGGGCATCCAGCCGGTCGCGATAGTGGATGAGCGTCGAAAGCGAGTCGACACCGCGCGAAAAGTAGACACTGCGGGGACGCTCACCGTACCGGGCGGGCGACGTGAGCGGCGCTTTGACGGTGATCGGGGTGAAGCCGAAGTGGTCTACGAGGTCGGTGGTGGCATCCCGAACGCCGGTCAGAGTCGCAGGGGTCACGGCGTCGCCGAACCGAACGCCGGATGCCGTACGAGCGCCGTGAAAGGCCGCGATGCCCAGAAACGGGCTGGCCGTGTGGTCGATGCGGGAGGCGTCGGCGTCGTGCAGGCGCAGCTCGAGCCGCCAGCCGGGATCGATTCCAGCGCCCGTCACAAGCATGGACGACACCGCATCCGAGCCGCGTTGCTCGACGCGATGGTCGCCCCAGCGGGTGACGGGGGTACGGGATGGGGGCATGGGTTCATCTTGGCAGCACGCGGTCAGTGCGTTTCGCGGGATCCGGGTGTAGTAGCTTTCGAGCAAGAGCGCCCAGTATTTTGCAGACTGACGCTGGTGCTCCCGATACGGGGAGTACTTCTCGCCCCAGT
Organism: Glaciihabitans sp.; assembly: GCA_025463785.1. Classification (GTDB taxonomy): domain Bacteria; phylum Actinomycetota; class Actinomycetes; order Actinomycetales; family Microbacteriaceae; genus Galbitalea. Next base: position 323,253 of record JAODBD010000005.1, on the reverse strand, counting down.
AATTGAGCGGCGGGGCCAGGGCCAGTCCAACGGGCCTCTTCCCCTTCCGTTGGCTTTCGTCGCCAAAATCTAGGGCTATAGGGCTGTAGAAGGAGCTCCAACCGATGAGTACTGATGCCGATAACACTGGTCACCAACCTCCAAGTGCGGCGGGCGATGCTTTTCGACGCTATTTCCTGCTACGGATTATGAGCTTGATGGCCGCGGTGCTCATGCTGGCCGCCGTCGTCTTCACATTTGTATTGAAGAACTCGACGTCCGGACTGATCGGCTCGTGCGCGGCAGTGGTGGTGTTTTTTGTGGCGTTTCAGATATTGCATCGAAAACGTCGCGCCTCGCACAAGCTCTGGCTTACGCTCAGTGGACGTCCGCAACCGCAAATCCAAGGAACGAAGTGGGACTGCTGACAATTTAGTTGACTCGTTATCGACTCATCGTCCTAATGGTCAACAACTTTGGTAAGCAAGCGGCCACAGGCGCACGAGAGTGCGGGCGCGGATCCCGCATTCGGCGCCGCCGCTCGCCGCGGCACGGGCTCATTGCGACCGTCGCGCCAATGTGTGGGTCAGGGGCATCCGAAAGTTCGGGACAAAGGCAGAAGGTGGGACTGCGATGTTCGAGGCAGTAGCTGAGATTATTCTTGGATTGTTGTCGTCCATGGGGCCCAACATTCGCCTGAAAAGGAAGCGAAAAAGAGAGCAGAAACAGAAAGCCGCTGACGATTTCAACGTCGCGCAAGGCGAAGCGCCTTCGGGACTTTGAACCGTATCTGTGTGAGCAGCACTTATCAGCCGACTTGAGGAGTCGATAAGCCAAGCCTGAATGAGCTGCATGCGGGCCCAGCCGTTGTCGAGTGACGAGTGGAAGGTACTTCGTAGACCTAAGCTACCGCTGCCCCAGGCGTGCGTGATCTCTTGGGGAAGGACCGGGGAGAGAACAGCCTGTGGAGCCCTAGCTGGAGCTGGAGCTGGATCGCGAAGTCGCCGTCCGTTGTTGCCCGTACGAATACGTGATGCTGCTCACCGCCGTATGCGCCAAGCTCCCGCGCGACGTCGGGCTGCGCAGCCAGCACGTCATGATCCAAGCGCCCGCTATGGCAGTTCACACATCGCGTCCCTGATCCGGCTGCGGCAGCGGGAACGGAGATGCACGGCCCTCGACTTGCGGAAAATCCAGCGCCCCAGCTGCAGTGACGGCTTCTCAGCGAGCCGATAGGCGACTATTGCACCAGTACAGTGGAGATTCCAGGAGCACTTACAGCGGTGGTGGCAGCCGTGGCCTCCACGCTACCTTCAAGCTCGAAGGGGAGGGCGCGTGCACTCAACCAAGAATCCCCGATACCTCATCTGGCTAGGATCGTTATGCCTTGTGCTGCTATCAACTTTGGCGCTCGCCAATGGTGCGACTCAGGATGCAGCGCTGGCAATAAAGGCTGTCGGCGTTGTGGTTTTGATTTGCACCCTGACGCTCTTTTTCGTTTCGGTCGCGCGGGTGAGAGCCGCTCGGAAGCAGTCGAAGTAGCGTCACAGTGATCAGCCGTTGACGGGTTCGATCTCCGTGGAGCGGCAGCGAGTGCGATTGCACTGCTAGATGACGAAAGAAAGAAAACGTGTCCAGTCCCCTCGGGCATTGTCGTCTTCTAAACGGCCATGATCGCAACGTCGGCAATTGGGTTGTTATTAATTGGCGGTTGGATCGGCCACAGGATTGGGCGCAGCTCGAACGAGATCGTGATCCGTCCGAAGTAGGTTGAACTGGCCATAACCTCGTTTGGTGGACACTGGGTCAAGGCCACGTGGTTGTTTCCCGCCGACGTGTGCCAAGAGATTTCAACGAATGTGGGGGCTCCAGTGACGGAAGTATTTCTTCTTTGGATAGCGCACGCTTTTGAGGACAACGTTGGTTTGGATCCGGACTTCGTGGCCGATCTGGTCCGACCTCGTTTGGCCGGAGTGTTCAGAACAAACGAGCTCGCGCTGCGCGAGGGCCGCGTCCTCGCTGAGGCAGCCAGCGGGCAGGGCGAGATGCTCGTCTTTCAAGTCTGGCCAGAGGACCTCGACAGGATGATGTGGGATGAAGGCTATGTCACAGTCTGACGCGCTCACCCAGCCCGGGGCGAAGGTCTACGTCCTTACCCACTCGCATCCCGTGTCTGACGAGGATGACGATGAGAAGCTCCTGGGAGTTTTCTCTTCAGTCGAGGCGGCGGCGAGAGCGGAGAGCCGGGCGCTGACTCTTCTGGGCTTCCGTGACTCGCCGAGAGGGTTCGTTACTACGGTCTATTCGGTCGACACAGTTCACACATCGCGTCCCTGATCCGGTTGCGGTAGCGGGGACGGAGATGCACGGCCTTCTTCTTGAATTCTTTGAGTTCGTCGTGAGGGCTCAATGGTTCGTCGACGGCGAACGGCCCGCCAGACCCCACACGACCAGCAACCAGCGGATCGACGGGATGCACGGCCTTCGACTTCCGGAAGATCCAGCGCCCCAGTTGCAGTGACGGCTTCTCAGCGAGCCGATAGGCGACCTCGGTTCCCGCGGCAATTGCTGCGAAGGTGATGAGGATGATGACCGTCGTCGGCAGACCCTTGATGGGCGTCAACAGGTCGACCATCGCATAACCAACCGGCCAGTGGATGAGGTACAGGCTGTAGCTGCGTCGGGCCACGACATCCAGCGCTCGGATCGGTCGAAGGCGACCCTCGGCAGCGACAGCGCCCAGGAACAGGGCCACGGCAAGGACGACGCTCGGTCCGTAGGCCGAGGCCGGCTGCAGGAAATCCGGGTAGATCGGCTCAAGACACCACACGAAGGTGCACCAGGCGGCAACCAGACCAACCGCCCCCATCCATTTCGGGATGCGTCGGCTGACGGCAAGAAACGTGACCTGGCCAATAACCAGCATCGGCAGATAGGTCGTAAACACTGCAAGGAGGAAGAACGAGTCACCGAGGTTGCGGTCGAAGTTCCGCGCTACCAGCGCAACCACGAGAACCACCACCGGGAACGCCCACGGCACCCTTTTGCCCAGCGGCGACGCAAACCACACGATGAGGTAGAACAGCACCTCGATGCACAGCGTCCATGCGACGCCGATCACGAGCACCTGCGGAATAATCAGGTAGTTCACGAGCGTCAAGCTCAGGATCCAGCCGAGCGGCGTCGGGTTGGTCGTGAGCGGCGGCGTTCCAAACGACTGCAGGATGAAGATCACGATGGTGGTCAGGATGATCGGCGGGTAGATCCGGAGCAGCCGCCGCACGGCGAACTCGCGCGCGGTCTCCCGGTATGCCGCATCCGTGATGACGAACCCGCTGATCAGGAAGAACAGGACGACGCCGAACCAGCCGAAGTTCTGCACGATGTTTAGTGGGCCGGTGATAAAGCGGTTGAAGAGGGTGAAGCCCAGCCAGGTGTGGCCCTCTGACGGCAACTTATAGCCGACGATGTGGCTCCAGACGACCAGAACCGCGGCGACTCCGCGCAGTTGGTTTAGGAGGCCGTAGTAGCGGCGGTCGACCCTCGTCGTGGATCGCTGGATTATCGAAGTGTCCGCCATACGCGCAGGCCGCGTCGAACAACGCCGTAGAGACGTCGCGGCACGCGGCTCCAGCGGAAAAGCCGGGTGTCCAGGAGCATGAGGATGTCGGTTGTCTGGGGCACGTCCGGCTCGCGTGACAGCTTCTTCTCGAACAGCGGGTCGCCGAGAGCCGTCGCCAGCTCGTGGGATGCGGCGAGCGCAGCCTCGGCGTCGTCGGCGCGGGTGAGTGCGGCGTCGAGTTCGGACTGTGCTGCGCCCGCGATGCCCTCCGCAAGTGCGGTCGCGTGCCGGAACCCTGCCAGGGTCTCGGTGAGCTCACGCACCGCAATCGCGGTGCCGGTCGTGCCCTGCGAAGTAAGTCGAAGCCACGTGCGCATCCCGTCGAGTCGCGCGCGCAGGGCGGCATCGATCGTCGAAACCGGTGCGACCTCGTGCCAGATGTAGCGCGTGGCGGGCTCTGAGCGTAGGGCGGCAACCAGGTCATCCCACCACTGCGACGTCGCCTCGACCCGCTTCGGGATGACGAGGTCGGCTGCCTTCCGGATCGAGGCACGGCGCTTCCAGACATCGCTCACGAGCAGGGCGGCATCTCCGGTGAACAGCGCGGAGATTGGTACGAAGTGCTCGAGCTGCCCGAAGTTTTCGAGTGCGCCCGAAATCTTGCTGTCGGTGTAGTCGTCGACGCCGATGCCGATCGTCGGGACACCGGCACCGGATGCGAACACGGTGGGGTGGTATCGCGAGGAAACCGATAGCTCGGCATTGCGAGCGAGTGCAGCGGCGAGCCCGATGTCGTCGGTGGAACGTGATGTCACGCCAGACGCGGTGACCGCGGCGAGGATGCGAGCATGCAGCGCCGCATCGGCCCGGAGGTCGTTGCCATCAACAGCCGCAACGTGCGCAATCATGACGATGTTGAGGCCGGTTACCAGAGCGATGTGATCGAGGAGGGCGGCCGCGGCCGTCACCACCGCATCCTGGTTGGGCGTCCCTGTGTAGGAAGCAAAGGTAACAATGCAGTAGGGGGCGGTCTGGGCCTCCGCCGAACCCGAAACAAACGTCGCGTCGTCGATCGTGTGGCGAACAACTTCGGCCTCGACTCCGAGCGCGGCGACCAGGTCGCGAGATGATGTCTCTCGCACACCAACGATGGCTGCGCTCTTGAGCAACTGGGCGACGAGCTCGCCATCCCGCTTGAGCAGCGCAGGCCCGATGCTCTGCCCCGTGATGCCGAGTGGTTTGGTGAAGTAGGCCGCAAGCATCCCGATGGTGGCCCGCTCGTAGACATGCGCGGGCCAGATGGATGACAGGTTGCCGCCACCCGCGATGACGACGGCATCGGCCGCCATGATGGCCTCGATGACCTGCCACGCCGGATCCTGCCAGTCGAGCATCCCGCCCTCGCCGTGGGAAGCCCGAAGGATGCTCTGGATGCGCATGTCGCGTTCGTGCTGCGTCCCGACTCGCTCGGCAGAGAAGTCGAGTGGCAGGATCGCGTTGACGCCATAGCGGGCAGCGGTGTCGGCCGGGTTCGCAGAGATGACCGTGATATCGCTGATGTCACGCTCGCGCAGTTGATGCAGCAGCTCTGCGAGCATGGCTTCATCGCCCAGGTGGATGACGCCGTCCTTGACGCCGACGTCTCCGATGACAAGCACCTTCACGCGCGCACTCCCTGGCCGGTCAGCGCATCTGACAGCAGAAGCGGGCGCAGCGCGGAGGCGACCGCGTCGAGCGAGAATTTCGCGGCAACGTGCGACCGTGCACGGTCGGCCATGGCGAGAGCGTCGTCTGGTGCCTCGAACAGTGCGCGCATCGCGGATGCCGCTGCTGCAACATCCGGATCGGCCCAGATCGCGGTCGGATCATACGGAGCGGCGCTGTGACCGACCTCGACGAGCGAGTAGGGGATGAGTTTCGCCACGTCGTCGTTCATGAAGTCCATATTGCCCGAATACGCGGTCGCGACGACGGGTGTGCCATGCGCCATGGCGTCGGCGAGGTTCAACCCGAACCCCTCGGAGCGGTGCAGGGAAACCAGGCAATCGGCGAGTTCGATCATGGCCTTAATCTCAACGGAGGTGACGTACTCGTCGATGAAGACGACATCGGGGCGACCGGCCGCGGCAAGTCGAACCCGTTCGGAGTCCAGTTGGCGCAGATGGCCGTTGATGGATTTAACCACGAGTACGGCGCCATCGGTCGGCGCGAACGCCTCGCAGTAAGCACGGATCACGCCGACGGGGTTCTTGCGATCGAGAACTGACAGGTGGTCGAAGTTGGTCAGGAACAGATAGCGATCCTCGGGAAGCCCGAGCGCTCGCCGCGTGTAGGCGGTCGGCCGCCGCGGAACCGAAATCTCAAGCGGAACCAGTCGAACAGGCTTGTCGGTGATGCGCTGCACGGCCGCCCGCGTGAACTCGCTGGCCGTCCACACCTCATGAATGTGGTCGAGCGCGCCCGCGTAGCCCTCAGGAAACTGTTCGAGTTCCCAAAACCAGAGGGCAGCCTTCCGGCCACGCAGGCGGTCGAGATCGACCATCGAGGCGACGCGCGATAGTTGGTCGGCGTTGACGCATACGAGCGCGTTCTCGTAACCCAGCTCGGTCCGTACCCGAACCGACGGCCGGTGACCCTGGCGGGATAGCGTGCCACCCGTGATACCAACGAGCTCATTCGGGATGCCGACCCGGCCGATCGCGCTCGCCATCCGCCTGCCGGCCTCGCCGACGCCCAGCTCGGACATCGCATATGCAACCGTGCTCCAGCCGAAGGAGTGATGTTCCCGCGGGACCTTCCGCCGCGCGGTGACAGCGGGTGGTCGCACGACCGGTATGTCACTTCGGCCGAGCATTTCGCTGAGACTCCGGAAGCTCGGATCGACCGCGAGCCAGGATCGATACTGTCGGCTGTCGCGTCCGCGCACGTCCGGGAAGGCAGCCCGCAGATCAGCACGGACGTGCCAGAGGCCCAGCTGAATCGGCGAGAAGACCGAGGTGACGTCCACTGAAGCGGGCTCGAACATCCAGTCGACGAAGGCATCCGCATCGCCGAGCGGGTCGGGTGCAACGGTCGCGGTGACGATCTCCGAGAGGATGAGTGCCCGATAGATCATGCGAAACAGGGGCGTGAGCGGGATGCCATTGGCCAGCTTCCCGAGAAGATACGGATGCTTACGCAGAACCGAGTGCCCGACGCGGTCGAGTTCGAGCTTGTACTCGTCGAAGAGCGCGCGCAGGTCGTCATTTTCACTCAGCAGTGTGCGTGGCATCCCGCCGAGGTGTTTCGACATAACCCACGGGGTCTGCGGGTCGTAGCCGCTGAAGTGGAAGAAGCGCAGCGGCACCTCGTTCGCGAAGTAGCGGCCTCCGCGGCGTGAGATCGTGCGCTCGTGCAGGTTCCAGTAGGCCGCGTTGAGGCTCGGATCTCTGGTGACGACGTTGGGGAAGAGCGATGGTACCCAGTCGACCCAGCGCTGGTCGGTGAACAGGCCGCGGGCGGCATCCGATATCGCGTCGGTTTGCAGACGCTCATGCCACCAGCCCAGGAAGCGGTAAGCCAGCGGCCCTACGGCGATGAATCCCAGGTTGTACATGCCCGCCTGCATGAAGACGACCTCGGCGTGGTTCTTTCCGTCGCGAGGGATCGGCTGCAGGGTGTGCGGCGTCAGGTAGACGCCGTGCTCGGCGGCTGAATCAAACACATCGACGATGGGGGCATAGAACCGGATGTCCGGGTCGATGTACGCGACGGCGTTCGACCTCTCGCGCAGCAGCGCAATGAGGAGCGCCGGCTTCAGCGCAGTCGCGTACTCCATGACGTCGTAGAGCACGCTCATCCGATGGATCAGCACCTGGTCGAGGCCGAGATCGGAAGTGAGCATGACGCGACCCACACCGGGTAGATCGCGGTCATCCTCGAGGCCGTCAATCACGAGCGTGACGAACTCGACATCGGGATGATGCTGAGCGAAGGAGGTGGCAAGCACCTCGGCCTGCGCCAGGTAGTTGCGCGCCACGATGGTGCAGGCGCGGTAGGTCACCCCAGCAGACTATGCCTCTGCGTCAGGAACGGACGAATCTGTCTACGAACTGATGATCGGCTGCGATGGGATGCGGGGTACGCCCGGAATCAGACCGAGCGGCGCAATAAAGCGGTCGCCGCCGAACGCGCCACTGGTGTAGCACTGCCAGCCGATGCCGTGGGCACCGATCACCTCAAAGACTGCGTTGGAACCGGGCGAGCTCGGCACCGCGTATTTGACCCAGCGACGGCAGCTTTCGCGGGCAGACGCCGAGGCATCGGAGACGCTGATGATTACGCTCGGCAGTACCAGCGACAGAAGGCCGATCACGACTACCACCCGCATTAGCGCGAGCAGCCGGCGGGAGCGCATCGGCCTGCCCGTGGTCGGCTCGTAGCCCGCGAGCTCGGGCTCGTCGTCCCAGGCGCTCACCTGCTCGTCGTCATCCCACATGCTCACGGACTCAATTCTCTGTCGCGGTTCGTCGTCACTCGACTCTAATCTGTTGCGATTCGAACACAATTGACGGCGCATACGTGAAGTCGCTGTCGGTGGCTAGACGCGGATGCGACCACCTTTCGTCGTGATTGAACCGATCTATTTCGGATAATCATCCTATGTGTGCGCCATTGTCCCCTTGAATTGCCAAATACATCTAATGTTTCGATATGCTTGCCCGGAATTGGCGAAGGAGAAGGATGCTGACTCGCGCCACGCTGCGCGGTCTCCATCTCCTCGCCGCGCCACCGATCCCCGTCTGACTGGAAACCCCATGCCAACGATCACCGCCGTGACCGCACACGACGTGCGATTCCCTACCTCGCTGACCGCCGATGGCTCGGATGCCATGAACAAAGACGGCGATTACTCGGCGGCGTACGTCGTGATCCACACGGACGATCCCGCGGTCAAGGGCTATGGCTTCACCTTCACCATCGGGCGCGGCAACGACCTCTGCGTCGAGGCATCCCGCCAGCGCGGACTTCCGCTCGTCGGGCTCTTGGTTGAGGAGTCGGTCGCCGACCTCGGCTCCGTCTATCGCCTGCTCTCGAGCGACTCGCAACTACGCTGGCTCGGCCCAGAGAAGGGCGTCGAGCATCTCGCGCTCGCCGCCGTGATGAATGCCATGTGGGATCTCGCGGCCAGAGTCGCAGGCAAGCCGCTCTGGCGTCTCCTTGCCGACATGACTCCCGAACAATTGGTCGACGCCGCCGACCTCAAGTACCTCTCGGATGCGATCACCCGGGATGAGGCCATCGCGATGCTCACCGAACTCGCGCCGACTCGGGCCGCCCGCATTGCCGAGCTCGACGAATCCGGATACCCCTGTTACACGACGAGCGCCGGCTGGCTTGGATACAGCGACGAGAAGCTGCGACGCCTGCTGCGGGAGGCCGTGGATGAGGGCTACCGCCACGTCAAGCTGAAAGTTGGTGCGAACCGGGGCGACGACATCCGGCGGCTCACTATTGCGCGCGAAGTCATCGGCGACGAAGCCAGGCTCATGATCGATGCGAACCAGGTTTGGGATGTCCCTGTCGCCATCGACTGGATCGGCGCCCTCGCGAGGTTCAACCCGCACTGGGTTGAAGAACCGACCAGCCCCGATGACGTCCTCGGTCATGCGGCCATCCGGCGGGCCATCGCGCCGATCGGCGTCGCGACGGGCGAGCACGGCATGAACCGGGTGCTGTTCAAGCAGCTCTTCCAGGCCGAGGCGATCGACTTCTGCCAGTTGGACTCGGCCCGGCTCGGCAGCGTGAACGAGATTCTGGCCGTGTATTTCATGGCCGCGAAGTTCGGAATTCCTGTCTGTCCACACGCGGGAGGTGTGGGGCTGTGCGAACTCGTGCAGCACCTGTCGATCTTCGACTACGTCGCGGTGTCCGGTTCGCTCGAGAACCGGGTGACCGAGTACGTCGATCACCTGCACGAGCACTTCGTCGAGCCTTGCATCGTCGAGAACGGCGGGTATGTTCTGCCCACCCAGCCCGGCTACAGCGCGCAGATGTACGAGTCGTCGGTCGAGAAGTACAGCTTCCCGAACGGGAGCTACTGGGTTTCGGTCGCCTGAGCGCGGCCAGGCCACCCGCACCAGGTCGGCCCCGTCCACGATGTGCAGCTAGTTGCTCTCGGCGGCTGCGTCGTTCAGGGAGTCCTCGACGACGAGCAGGTGGTGATCCATCATGAGACGGGCGCGGTCGGGCTGCCTCGCCCGCAGGGCCGCGAGGATCGCGAGATGCTCACCGTGCGCGTTTCGCACCTGATCGTGATTGTGGAGGCCGAGCCAGAGACGCGCTTGCGAGGTGCGGTTGGCGAGGGCGTCGATGAGGGCGGCCAGCGCCGAGTTGTTTGACCCATGGGCGACGATGTGGTGGAACGCGATGTCCGCATCGAGGATCGCTTCGTGATCGAGGTCTTCCCCCGCTCGCACGAGCGGCTCAACATCGCTGAGGACGGTGGTGGCGGCGGCGAGCTGTTCGTCGGTAATGTACAGCGCAGCGCGGGCCGCGGCTTCCGCCTCGAGAACGCGGCGAACCGAGTGCAGGTCATGGCGATGCTCTGGTGTCTGCAGGTCGATCATGAAGCCCATCGGGGCAAGCAGCAGACTCGAGTCCAACGACGTCACGTAGGTGCCATCGCCCTGTCTGGTCTCAAGCACGCCCATGATGCAGAGTGCGCGAACGCCTTCGCGAAGCGAGCCGCGAGAGACCCCGAGCGAAATCGCGAGATCCTTCTCGATCGGCAGCCTCGACCCCGGACCGAGCTCTCCGCTCGTGATCATGGATTTGATGCCCTGAAGCACGACGTCGGTCTGCGAATGCCCCTGGGTGGATTCCTGTGGCGCCGTCTCGGTCGGTTGGGAGGTCGCGACGGTGGCCATGCCGTCATTCTATGGCCGCGCGTTCGAAGCGGCACCGGCGTCAGGTCATCCGATGTATCAGGCGCCCTGCCTTCCACCCTTGCTAGTATCGAACCGTTAAACCGCTTTAGATCGGATGAAACCGGCGCGATGACGAGGATGGCGACATGGCTCCGCTCGACACCACCCTGACAATCGGGGCGGGAGTCACTGCCCGCAGTATGGGACAGACGCGGCGTGTTCTGACGCCGCAACAGTGAAGGAAGCCATGCCCGGAATTACCATCGACGCCCACCAGCACGTGTGGGATCCCGCGCGAGCCCGCTATTCCTGGCTCACGAGCGACCTCGCACCGATTGATCGGACGATGGAGTTCGACGAGCTTCGCCCGGCGCTAACGGCCGCGGGAATCGACGGGACGGTTCTCGTTCAGTCTGCCGACAATGCCGAAGACACGGCGCTCATGTTCGACGTTGCGGCCGAGAACCCGGAGGTGCTGGCAATCGTCGGCTACCTGCCGCTGGAGCACCCGGAGGATGCGGCGCGGGAGCTCGCGGAGTTGCGGTCCAGCAGTCTGCTGGTCGGCATCCGGAACCTCATCCACGACCAACCGGACCCTGACTGGCTGCTGCGGCCCGACGTAGACGAGGGCCTGGGCGTGCTCGAGGCGACCGGCCTCTCCTTCGATCTGGTAGCCGTTCTGCCTCGCCATCTGGAGCTTGTTCCGCTGATATCTGCGCGGCATCCCGAACTGCGCATTGTCATTGACCATCTGGGCAAGCCCCCCATTGGGCTCGCGTCGCCCGAGCCATGGGAATCGCTCATGCGCGTCGCCGCCGAAAACCCAAATGTGTTCGCCAAGGTGAGCGGGCTGTACTCGGCCAGCGGCGACTCGGGATCGTGGACGGTGGATTCGGTACGCCCCTACTTCGAGCGCGCGGTCGACCTGTTTGGAGCCGACCGACTGATGTATGGCGGAGACTGGCCGATCTCGGTGCTGTCGGGTGGATACGCCCGCGTGTGGGACGGGCTGAGCGAGCTGTTCGCGACTCTGGATGACCGCGAGAGCGACGCAATTCGCGGCACTACGGCAGCGACGTTTTACCGGATTGCCCCCGCCAGAATTGCTGCGGCCACGACGGATGCTGGTTCCCCGACTCCTTTATCGGCTCCATGAGCGCGCTGCGAAGTTTTGTCCAATGAAAGGAACATCGATGGTATTTGCACGACTCGGCGACTTCGGCAGCGAGGTCCCCGTCTTTCAGCGGGATGGCGTCAGCTACGACCTCCGCTCCCTCACCCCGGACATCACGGGTGCGTTCCTCGCAGGTGGCGGGATCGCGAGTGCGCGCGCCGCTCTGACGGCCGGAAGCCTTCCTGAGCTCGCCGGTGCGGCATCCCTTCGGGTGGGTGCGCCGATCGCGACGCCAGGCAAGATCGTCTGTATCGGGCTCAACTACCGCGACCACGCGGAGGAGACACACGCGGAGCTTCCGAAAGAACCCATCGTGTTCATGAAGGATCCGTCGACCATCGTCGGGCCGTTCGACACGGTTTTGGTGCCGCGCAAGTCGGTCAAGACCGACTGGGAGGTCGAGCTCGGTGTCGTCATCGGTTCGACCGCGCGCTACCTCGATTCGCCGGACGACGCCGACGCCCACATCGCGGGGTATGTGCTCTCGCATGACGTGTCAGAACGCGAGTTTCAGATCGAACGCGGTGGCCAGTGGGACAAGGGCAAGAGCTGTGAGACGTTCAATCCGCTCGGGCCGTACCTGGTGCCAGCGGATGAGGTTGCCGACCCGCAGGCGCTCGGACTTCGGCTGTGGGTCAACGGCACCCAGCGGCAGAACGGGACGACCGCGAACATGATTTTCGGCATCCGTCACGTCATTTGGTACCTGAGCCAGTTCATGGTGTTGCGTCCCGGCGACCTGGTGAACACGGGCACGCCGGCCGGCGTTGCGCTCGGCCAGCCGGATCCGAAGCCGTATCTCCGCGGCGGAGATGTCATTGAACTCGAAATTGATGGACTGGGCAGGGCCCGACAGGAAATGGTGCAGGCATGAGCGAATTCGATGGACTGACTGCGATTGTTACGGGTGGAGCATCCGGTATCGGCCTTGCGACGGCGCAGTTGCTGGCGTCCCGCGGCGCGAAGGTCGCAGTGTTCGACCTCCATATCGATTCTTTGCCGCCCGAGTTGCACGGCTTCGTGGCCGACATTTCGTCGCGCGAGTCGGTGGCTGCCGCGGTGGCCGCGGCAGCCGAGTGGGCTGGCGGCATCGACATTGTCATCAATAACGCCGGCATCAGTGCGATCGGCACGGTCGAAGAGAACGATGACGCCGAGTGGCAACGGGTCTTCAACATCAACGTGTTCGGTGTCGCTCGCGTGAGCGCTGCCGCGATTCCGTGGCTGCGCAAGTCGGAGCACGCCTCGATCGTGAACGTCTGTTCTGTCGCTGCGCTGAACGGGATGCCGTCGAGGGCGGTGTACGGATCGACCAAGGGCGCGGTGCTCTCGCTCACCTTCTCGATGGCAACCGACTACGTTCGCGAGGGCATCCGCGTGAACTGTGTGTGTCCCGGGACGGCGGACACGCCATTCGTCAGCGGCTACCTTAAGAAGGCAGCGGACCCTGTTGCCGAGCGGGCGGCTCTCGATGCCCGTCAGCCGATCGGGCGCATGATCACGCCGGAAGAAATCGCCCACTCGATCCTCTACCTGGCGTCGCCGCTCACTTCGTCAACGACCGGTACAGCCCTCGATGTCGATGGCGGCCTCACCCACCTTCGCGTGCGCCCGCTGTGATGCGGATCGCATCGGTCATCGGGCTGCCACCCGAGAATGTCGCCCGGTATGAGGAGCTGCACGCGAATGTGTGGCCGGGCGTTCTGGAGCGACTGCGCGCCAGCCACATCACCAACTACTCGATCTACCGTCACGGCGACCTGCTGTTCTCCTACTTCGAGTACAGCGGGGATGACTACGACGCAGACTCTGCGGCCATCGCGGCCGACCCGACGACGCAGGAGTGGTGGGCGGTTTGTGAGCCGTTGCAGCGCCCGCTCGAGGATCGCGCCGACGGTGAGTGGTGGAAGCAGTTGCCCGAGGTTTTCCACCTCGATTGAGGTGTAGCTCCTCTTGTGCGGCACGACCGCCAGCCACGACGGGCAAACAACACCCGAACTAACCACAGGAACACGTTGCGGCGAGGCTGGGATGGTCGCCGACACAAGCGCCGCCGCACCGTTCGTGATTTTCAGGATGGGTTCCTTCGGCGGCATCGTTCCTGAAAAACACGAGTAACTCGCACTGGTCTCTCTCGGGATCGGCCTTCGCGCCCCGATGCCAGAGAATTGCGCCGAGCCGGGGCAGAGCCGGGCCGCGACCGGCGGCGTTAGTGCGAGCTGCCCTCGGTCTCGATCTCGGTGCGGTCGGCCGACCACAGAGTGTGGAAGGTGCCAGGCTTATCGACGCGCTGGTAGGTGTGCGCGCCGAAGAAGTCGCGCTGACCCTGAATGAGTGCGGCTGGCAGGCGAGCCGCGCGGATCCCGTCGTAATAGGCGAGCGACGACGAGAAGGCCGGCGTCGGGATGCCGGACTGCGCGGCGTGCGCAACGACCGTGCGCCAGCTGTCCTGTGCACCTTCGATCGCGGCCTTGAAGTATGGAGCCGTCAGGAGCGCGACGAGTCCGGGGTTCTCCTCGTAGGCATCCGTGATTCTGTTCAGGAACTGTGCGCGGATGATGCAGCCGCCCCGCCAGATCTTGGCGATGTTGCCCTTCTTGATGTCCCAGTTGTACTTTTCGGCACCGGCAACGATCGCATCGAAACCCTGGCTGTACGCGATCATCTTCGAGGCGTAGAGCGCGCGGCGGACATCCTCAATGAACTGCGGCTTGTGCGAGACCGTCCACGGGGTGGAAGGACCGGGCAGGTCTGAGGCGGCCGCCCGCTGCGCCGGCTTCGACGACAGTGCGCGAGCAAAGACCGCTTCGGCGATACCGGAGACCGGGATGCCGAGATCGAGCGAGTTCTGCACCGTCCAGACGCCCGTGCCCTTGGAGCCCGCCTGATCGAGGATCACATCGACGAGCGGCTTGCCGGTCGAAGCGTCGACCTGGCGCAGCACCTCGGCGGTGATCTCGATCAGGTAGGACTCGAGCTCACCCTTATTCCACTCGGTGAAAATGTCCGCGATCTCGGCAGGCGTTGCCCCTGTGCCGTGGCGGATGAGATCGTAAGCCTCGGCGATCAGCTGCATGTCGGCGTACTCGATGCCGTTGTGGATCATCTTCACGAAGTGACCTGCACCATCGGTGCCGACGTGCGTGACACACGGTTCGCCCTCCGCGATCGCCGCGATCGACGCGAAGATTGGGCCGAGCTTCTCGTACGCTTCAACCGATCCGCCCGGCATGATCGACGGACCATTGAGTGCGCCCTCCTCGCCACCGGAGATACCGGTGCCGACAAAGTTCAGGCCCTTATCCCGCAATGCTTTCTCGCGACGGATCGTGTCGGTGAAGAGCGAGTTGCCGCCGTCGATAATGATGTCGCCGGGCTCGAAGAGAGCTGCGAGTTCGTCGATGACGGCATCCGTCCCCGCACCGGCCTGCACCATGATGAGCGCAGCCCTCGGCTTCTCGAGGCTGGCAACGAAGTCCTGGATGGTTTCGGAAGCAACAAACCCGGCCTCGGGATGTTCCTCGATGAGAGTCGACGTGCGGGCATAGGTGCGGTTGTAGACGGCGACCGTGTTGCCTTCGCGGCTGGCCAGGTTACGCGCGAGGTTTGACCCCATCACCGCGAGCCCGACGACTCCGATATTTGCTACTGCCTTGGTCTCCGGCATCAATTTCTCCCTTTGTGGTGCTCCTGTCATCAAGCCTAGCCAAGTCAACTGAGACGAGATTGCGCAAGAATTCGCAGCCCGCGGGCGCCGAAACTACGAAGCGGCCGGCATACCGACGGCAAGCTTGCGCTTGCGTCGTGATGCCGGCCGCTCGAGGTGGCTCGTACCAGTGCGCGAGAACGGCTAGTGCGCGAGAACGGGCTCCGCTTCGTTCGCCTTCGCAGGCGTGTTTGCCGCCGCTGGCACGGGGGCGTGCGAGAGCGACAACCCCTGGCTGCGACGACGGAACAGCAGAGCGGCAAGCACCGCACCGAGAGCGAAGGCCCCTGCTCCCCACCAGTACGCGGTCGCATAACTGTGGACGGCTGCCGCGGCCAGGATTGCCGGTGTCGCGGGAACGTGCGATGCGACGTACGCCGTCGCGGCGGATGCGGCGAGGGTGTTCAGCAGCGCCGTGCCGATCGAGCCACCGACCTGCTGGCTGGTGTTCACGAGCGCCGATGCGACCCCGGCGTACTGCCGGTCGACGCCGAGCGTCGCCGTCTGCATCGAGGCCGGCATGATGGTGCCCATCCCGAAGCCAAGGATCATAAGCGGCGGCAGGAGGTTCGCGGCATAGGTGCTGTCGACGCCGAGATTCGTGAGCCAGACCATTCCGCCGGCCGCCATCAGCATGCCGATCGGTACAAGAATCTTCGGGCCAAACCTCGGAACCAGCAGGTTCGTGCCGAGCTGTGCTGCGATGACGAGCATCCCGATCATCGGCAGGAAGGAGATGCCGGTCTGGATGGGCGTGTAGTGCAGCGTCGTTTGCAGGTAGTAGGTCACGAACAGGAAGATCGCGAACATCCCGATTGCCGAGAGCAGGATCGAGCTGTACGCGGCGCCGCGGTTTCGATCGAGGATGACCGAGAGGTGCAGCAGCGGGTGCGGCGCACGGCGCAGCCACAGCACAAATGCGATCAGGAGAACGCCGGATGCGATGAGCATGCCCCAGCTGTCTGCTGCGCCCCAGCCGTCGGTGTACGCATTCGAGAACCCGTAGACGAGGAAGAACAGCGCGCCGGAGACCAGCAGTGTGCCGGGTACATCCAGCTTCGGGCGGTCACCCGTGCGCAGCACGCTCGGTACGAAGGCGACTGCTCCGATGATGGCGACGACCGCGATGGCCACGTTGATGTAGAGGTTCCACCGCCAGTTGAGGTCCTGGGTAAGGAGGCCACCGAGCAGGAGTCCGATTGCTCCTCCGGCCCCCGCGAGAGCACCAAAGATTCCGAATGCGCGTGCGCGCTCCTTCGGGATCGTGAAGGTCGTTGTGAGAACAGCGAGCGCGGTAGGTGCGAGAAGCGCGCCGAATGCGCCCTGAAGTGCGCGGGCGCCGACCAGCAGGCCGAAGCTCGGTGCTGCTCCGCCGAGGGCGGATGCGAGGGCGAAACCGATGAGACCGATGATGAACGCGCGCTTGCGGCCGATCAGGTCAGAGATGCGACCGCCCAGCAGCAGAAGGCTGCCGAAGGCTAGTGAATAGGCCGTGACGATCCACTGGCGGTCGCCGTTGCTGAAGCCGAGGTCGGCCTGGGCAGAGGGCAGCGCGATGTTGACGACAGTCGAATCGAGTACGACCATCAGTTGGGCGAGTGCAACGGTTGTGAGAGTCAACCAGCGGTTGGGTGCAGCTTTGAGCAGAATCGAAGACATGGTTGGAACTATATACGGTACTGTGGAGTTCCGGAACTTAACAGTTCCTGAATTATGCGCAGAGCGAAATTCTGCGGGTAAGAATCAGTACGCGTAACATCAAACCGAAGTAAAGAAAGGGAGGCAGCCGCAATGACGCCGCTCGACCTCGTAGAACGCTCGGAGCACGCATCCACCGAGCCGGCAAACAAGCTCGGCCGCCCGCTCGACATTACGCGAGACGCCGATATCCTCGATGCAACCCTCGACGTTCTCGCCGAAACCGGCTACGACGGCATGACTATCGACATGGTCGCCGCGCGAGCCAAGGCGGGTAAGGCGACGCTCTATCGCCGCTGGCCATCGAAGGCGGAGCTTGTGCTCGATGCGGTCGCCTGCATGAAGAAGAGCGACATCGATTTCGCAGATCTCCCCGACACCGGGACGCTTCGCGGCGACCTGGTTGGCATGATCAAGCCTCCCTCGATCAGAGACGGCGAGAAGAAACTCAAGGTCATGGCGGGGCTGGTATCGCTGCTGGCCAGAAATCCAGAGCTGGCCGAGGTCGCGAACGAGGCCATCGTCGCGCCGAGGGCCGAGATCAATCGGATGTTCATGCAGCGGGCAATTGACCGCGGCGAAATTTCGGCCGACACAGACATCGGCACGTTGGCGCTCATCTCACCCGCGATGGTCTCCTATCGGGTCCTCATGATGCGCAAGCCCATCGATCGCGAGTTCCTCGTTGGGCTCATTGACCGGGTCATCCTGCCCGCGGTCGGGCTCGAAGTTATCGGTACTTCGCAAGTGTGAGGCTGCGCGCTGGGATGCGTGGGCCACGTGGCAATGCTTCGGGCGGCGCCGGAATGCTGCGCGCCGCGGCGCGTGCCTGCTCGACCTCCCACACCCGCGAACCGTTCGTGATTTTCAGGATGGGATCCTTTTGCGGCATCGTTCCTGAAAATCACGAGCAACTCGAGCAGCTCGAACCCAGCCTCCCATCAACCGGGTTAACACCCGCGAGTTCTACTGGTAGTCTCGTTGGTCGGTCGTGAAAACGACCATTTCCGAACTTCGGCGAGGGATCGCAGGCGCGGGACGAGATGTCCCGAGCGCTTTCGAATCCGTAATCGACGCGGTGGTTACCGGCTTTGCGGCTAGTCCTCACGCTGACATGCGTTCGAGTTGAACAACAGATAAACGTCTGGGCCAACAGCCCACAAGGAGAACCAACAATGTCCGACGACAATAAGCTCACTGCGGAAGTCCGCACGTCCTTCGGCAAGGGCGCAGCGCGCAAGATCCGCGCGACCGGCAAGATCCCCGCCGTCATCTACGGCCACGGCACCGACCCGCAGCACGTCACGCTGCCGAGCCACGAAGTCGGCCTTATCCTGCGTAAGGCCAACGCGGTCCTCGACCTCGACATCAACGGCAAGAGCCAGCTGGCGCTTGTGAAGGATGTCCAGAAAGACCCGGTCAAGCAGATCATCGAGCACCTCGACCTGATCATCGTTCGCAAGGGCGAGAAGGTCACCATTGACATCCCCGTGCACCTCGAGGGCGAAGCCGCCTCCGGCACGAGCGTCAACCAGGATGCCAACACGCTGTCCATCGAGGCTGAGGCAACGAACATCCCGGAGCGTCTCGTCGTTTCGATTGAGGGCCTCGAAGAGGGCGCGCACATCCTGGCCTCGCAGGTTGAGCTGCCCGCCGGCTCGACCCTCATCTCGGACCCCGACCTGCTCGTTGTCGGTATCACCGGCTCGACCGCTGCCGACCTTGGCGAAACCGCCGAGGACGAGGCAGCCGACGAGTCCGCTGAGGGCTCGGGCGACGCCGACGAGACCGAGGCTTCGGAGTCGGCCGAGTAGTTCGGTATGCGATGAACGCGGAGCTGTCATCGGGCACAACCCAGTGGCTTGTAGTCGGGCTCGGCAACCCCGGGCCCGACTACGCACGCAACCGCCACAATGTCGGCCAGATGGTCGTAGACGAGGTGGCTTCGCGCCTCGGAGCGCCATTCAAGTCGCATCGAGCGCACGCTATGGTCGCCTCAGGTCGCCTCGGGTCTGTCCTCGACCCGACCCGGCTGGAGCTGGCCAAGCCGCTCAGCTTCATGAACCTGTCCGGCGGGCCCGTTGCCGCGCTCATGAAGTACTTCAAGTTGGATGTGTCGCGACTGATCGTCGTGCACGATGAACTGGACATCCCGTTCGACACCCTGCGCCTGAAGGTTGGTGGCGGGCACGGCGGCCACAACGGCATCCGCGATATCGCCGCAGCGCTCGGAACGTCAGACTTTGCGCGCGTGCGCGTTGGCATCGGTCGGCCGCCCGGCCGCCAACCGGCAGCCGACTTCGTGCTGCACGACTTTTCATCGGCGGAGCGGTCGGCGCTGCCGAACCTGATTTCAGACGCAGCGGATGCGGTTGAGCAGGTCGCCATTGAGGGCCTGGCTGCGGCGCAGCTGAGGTTTCACACCGCGGGCTAGCGCGAGCCCGCTGGGAGTCACCACTCCGAGGCGTAACCGTTTCGGGTCAGCCAGGCGCGTCCACTAAAGGCCATGCGCGCGGCACTGGCGAGGTGTTCGTCGAAGACGAGAGCGACCGTCTCGCGGGGAACGATGATGCGGTCCGCGATGCTGGCGATCAGTTCACGCCCGGCCCGTGCGAGGAAGCGGGCGACCTGCTCGGCGAGCAGTGGATGATCGATCGGAGCGAGAGTCTGTGGCTCGCCCACCTTGTACACGGAGCCGTCGACAATGTTCAGTTCGATGTAGCGGTACATCCACACATCCTGCGAAACCCACAGGGCAATTGTGCGCAACGGTGACGGGTGGAGGAACAGCCCGTGCTCGAAGGCAAGCTCGGTTGAGGCCGCGATTATCTCGGGTGTGAGTTCGCCATCCACGTCATTGATGAGCCGGGAGACATCGTAGAGCCTCTGCTTCGTCAGCTCATCAATGGAAAACATGTGTGGACTTTATCGGGTTTGACTGCGAGCAGGCAGCCTCCCAGTCCGGGTGCCATAGAACGACCGGTAACGTTGACCGCATGCGCGTTCTTGTGGTGGGAGCTTCCGGAGCGATCGGTGAGTTTCTCGTACCGCAACTCGTTTCCGCGCGCCACACAGTCATCGGCGTCACGCGCACCGCTGGCTCGCTCAGCGCGTTCAAGGCGCAGGAGATCGTCGCCGACCTCACCGATCGCGACGCGTTCCTGGCCGCGGTCGGCGGCTTGAAAGTGGATGCCGTTGTGCACCAGGCGACCGCGCTGAGCAAAGCGCCCCTCAGCCACCGAGACATGCGCGCAACCAACCGCCTGCGGGCGGAGGGAACGAGCACGCTCATCGCCGCCGCGCGTCAGCTGGGGGCGAAGAAGTTCGTCGCGGCATCCTTCTTCGGAGGATACGGTTTCACCGATCATGGCCGTCAGCCACTCGCCGAGACCGCGTCGTTCGGGCAACCCGACGGCCGCAATAATGCGGTGCTGGCCGCCATCGACAGCCTCGAGCTGCAGACACTCGCGTTCGGCGGCATCGTCCTGCGCTACGGCCTGTTTTACGGAGCAGGGTCAAGGGTCTCACCGGTCGCCAGCCACTGGCGCGGTGCACTTCCGATGGTGCATCTGTCGGATGCCGCATCCGCGGTGGTTGCAGCCCTCGCGAAGGGCAAGCCCGGCGCCGTCTACAACATCGCGGATGCCCGCCCCATGAGCTACCGCGACCGTGAAGTTGCCCGCGCGCGCGCCCTCGGCATCAGGCCGCCCATGGAGTTGCCCGAGGGGCTGCTGCGCACAATGGCTCCGTTTGCGGGGGAGCTGCTCACGCGCACGAGCATGCGGTTGTCGACCGAGAAGGCGCAGACGGAGCTGCGCTGGGTGGCCAAGGAGTCGCTCGCCTGACCGTCCCGCTCTCCGCGAAAGGCGAACAAGGTGCGTCTCGTGATGCGTGGCCACCGCGCCGCGGTCGTCCAGCTGCCGCGCATCCGCGAGCTTGAAACAGAAATCAGGTCGATCTACGCGTGAGGCTCGGCTGAGGTCCGAAATCAACGCGATCTACGCCTGGACCTCGGCCAACGTCTGCGATTCGCGGTCTCCGTGGAGATACCGCCGGCGTGCTCGTGATTTTCAGGAACGGCTCCTTCGAAGGTAGGCGTCCTGAAAATCACGAATGGTTCGGGGGAGTCGCCAAGGCTGGTCGGCGCCCGGCGCCGGGCGACCGGCACGCTGCGGCTGGCGGTGGCAGCGAAACGGCGTCGGTGCCTCCGCTTAGACTGGACAGGTGGTACTCGAAACGATTATCAGCGGGCTTTCGCGCGCCCGCACTTTCGAGAACGCACTTTC
Source organism: Glaciihabitans sp. (assembly GCA_025463785.1). Classification (GTDB taxonomy): domain Bacteria; phylum Actinomycetota; class Actinomycetes; order Actinomycetales; family Microbacteriaceae; genus Galbitalea. Next base: position 301,940 of record JAODBD010000005.1, on the reverse strand, counting down.
GTACGCCAGGCGCAGCGCCGATTTCTCGCTCGTCGACGGGCTCCGTGCGCCGCTGATTGCGGGACTCCTCGAGCGTCGCCAGGGGCCGCAGGCGCTTCTGGCCATCACCGCGACCGGCCGCGAATCCGAAGCTCTGAGGGATGCGCTCGCCTGCTACATCGGCGATGTTGACATCATCGAGTTCCCTGCCTGGGAGACCCTGCCGCACGAACGCCTCAGCCCGAGCGCCGAAACTGTGGGCAAACGGATCGACGCGCTCCGCAGGCTCAAAGCGTGGAGCCCACTCAACGCGTCGAACGCGAGACCGCAGAAAAGCATCATCATCGTGGCCTCCGTGCGTGCGGCGCTCCAGCCGTTGGCCGACAACCTCACCGAGCTCGAACCCATCAGCCTCAGCCAAAACGGTCGCGGCTACGACCTCAGTGCCATCAGCAGAAACCTCATCGATCTTGCATACGCCCGGGTCGACATGGTGACACGGCGGGGCGAATTCGCGGTGCGCGGCGGCATCCTCGATGTCTTCTCGCCCATCGCCGAACATCCCGTGCGCATCGAATTCTTTGGCGACGAAGTCGAACAGCTCCGCTACTTCTCCGTCGCAGACCAGCGCAGCCTTGGCGATCCGCTGACCGGTGCCGAGTTCCCCGCCAGCCGCGAGTTGCTCCTCAGCGAAGCCGTGCGTCAGCGGGCAAAAGAGATGCAGCACGAATTCCCCAGCATCGCGCAAATGCTCGCCAAGATCTCCGAAGGCATCCCCGTCGAAGGGATGGAATCGCTGGCACCCGCCCTCGTCAACAAACTGGTACCGCTCACGCACTACCTGCCCGAGAACGCCGCCATCGCCGTACTCTCGCCCGAACGGGTCGCCACCCGCGCGGTCAGCCTGATCGAAACCAACCGCGAATTCCTTGCCGCAGCATGGAGCGCCGCAACGGCAGGCGCCGAGGCACCTATCGACCTCGACGCCGGAGACTTCCTGTCGCTCGGAGCCCTGCGGATGAGCGCCGGCACCCGCGCATGGTGGACGCTGAGCAGCTTCGACAGCGGGCTCGTAGCGGAGGCACCAACCAGTGAACTCGGCTCGGTCGAAGACCTCGTCGCGTCCGCGGGCGAATACGTTCGCATCGACGCCACAGCGGTCCCCAGCTTTGCCGGCCAACTGAACGGCGCCATCGAGCACGTCGGTGACCTCGCCAGGGCCGGCTGGACCATCGCCATCGCGGCCCAGGGCACCGGCCTGGTCGAACGTGCCGCCGATGTACTTGCCGAGCACGAAATCGCCGGCCGCGTGGTCGAAACCTACCCGGCGGATGCCGGCGGTGCCGGTCCAGAACTCGGCGTCGCATACCTGCTGAAGGCATCCGTCGAATCCGGCTTCGAGTTCCCCGACATCAAGCTCGCGGTGCTCAGCGAAAGCGAGTTTTACGGTCGCACGGCCGGCTACGACTCGCGCCAGGTCAAAAAGCTCGCCAGCCGTCGCAAAAACGTCGTCGATCCGCTGCAGCTCAAAACCGGCGACTTCGTCGTGCACCAGACGCACGGCATCGGCAAATTCCTCGAACTCACCCAGCGTGAAGTCAGCAGCGGCGGCCGCAACGCCGTCAAATCGACGCGGGAGTTCCTCGTGATCGAGTACGCGCCCAACAAGCGTGGCTATCCGGGTGACAAGCTGTACGTTCCGACCGACCAGCTCGACCTGCTCACCCGCTACGTCGGAGGCGAGGCGCCAGCGCTCAGCAAGATGGGCGGCAGCGACTGGTCGGCCGCGAAAGGCAAGGCGCGCAGGGCCGTGCGCGACATCGCCGTCGAGCTCGTGAAGCTCTACTCGGCGCGCATGGCCAGTCGCGGTCACGCGTTCCCGCCCGACACCCCGTGGCAGCGCGAGCTGGAAGAGGCCTTCCCGTTCGCCGAGACCCCAGACCAGCTGACCACGATCGACGAGGTCAAGCGCGACATGGAGTCGCCCATCCCGATGGACCGTCTACTCTCCGGCGACGTCGGCTACGGCAAGACCGAGGTTGCCGTGCGAGCCGCTTTCAAAGCGATCCAGGATGGCAAGCAGGTCGCCATGATCGTCCCGACCACGCTGCTCGTCAAGCAACATATGGAAACCTTCACCGAACGCTTTGCGGGCTTCCCGGTACACCTTCGCGCGCTCAGCCGGTTCCAAAGCGACAAAGAGGCCAAAGAGACCATCGACGGGCTCGCCGAGGGCAGCGTCGACATGGTTATCGGAACTCACCGCATCCTTGGCTCCACCATTCGTTTCAAGGATCTCGGCCTTGTCGTCATAGATGAGGAGCAGCGTTTCGGCGTCGAACACAAGGACGCGCTGAAGAAGCTGAAGACCAACGTCGACATTCTGGCCATGTCGGCCACGCCGATCCCGCGCACGCTCGAGATGGCGGTCACCGGTATTCGCGAGATGTCGACGCTTGCGACGCCGCCGGAGGATCGGCATCCGATTCTGACCTTCGTCGGACCGTACTCAGACAAGCAGGTGGGCGCCGCGATTCGCCGCGAGCTGCTGCGCGAGGGCCAGGTCTTCTACGTGCACAATCGCGTCTCGTCAATCAACCGGGTCGCGGCACAGCTGGCCGAGATAGTTCCGGATGCGCGCATCGCCGTCGCCCACGGACAGCTGCCCGAGCACGTGCTCGAGCAGGTCATGGTCGACTTCTGGGAGCGCCGGTTCGACGTCCTGGTGTCGACGACAATCATCGAGACCGGCCTCGACATCGCGAACGCCAACACTCTCATCATTGACCGCGCCGACAAGTACGGGCTCTCACAGCTGCACCAGTTGCGTGGTCGTGTCGGGCGTGGGCGCGAGCGCGCGTACGCCTACTTCCTGTACGACGAGATGAAGCCGCTGTCTGAGACGGCGCTCGATCGGCTGTCGACCATCGCCGCGAACAATGATCTCGGCTCGGGCATCCAGATCGCCCTCAAAGACCTCGAGATTCGCGGCGCGGGCAACCTTCTCGGCGGCGAGCAATCCGGTCACATCGCTGGCGTCGGGTTCGATTTGTACCTGCGGATGATCGGCGAAGCCGTGAGCGCCTTCCGTGGGGATGTCGCCGAGGGCCAGACCGAACTGCGGCTTGAGCTGCCGGTCGACGCGCACATTCCCGAGGAGTATGTCGAGAGTGAACGGCTGCGGCTGGAGGCGTACCAGAAGCTGTCTACGGCGTCTGCGCCGACATCCACTTCGACGCAAATTGACGAGGTGCTCGAGGAGTTGACCGATCGCTACGGGGATCCGCCCGGGGCCGTACTCAACCTGATCGCGGTGTCACGGCTGCGGCGGGCCGCGGTGAAGGCCGGTCTTAGCGAGGTTGTGGCGATGGGCTCCAACCTACGGGTTGCGCCGGCAGAACTGCCGGACTCACTGCAGGTGCGACTGCAGCGCCTGTACCCGGGCGCGCGGTATTTCGCGCAAGCGAAGGCGCTGTCGGTGCCGATGCCGCGCGTCAACGGTGAGGCGCTCGCCGACGCGGACCTGATCGGCTGGGCAGCGACGCTGCTTACGGCGATCTTCCCTGCGCCGGTCGAGGCAGTCACGTCTCCAGCGGAGTAGGCGCAAGCCCGTCGCATATTGGCCGCACCGCGGCAGAGGGTCCGTTTCGGCTATGTCAACACGCGCCGATGTTGGCGCGAATTGACGTACCGGTTTCGGATCTCTTGTCCAGCTTCGTTTCGGCTGTGTCAACACGCGCCGGTGTTGGCGCGTGTTGACACAGTAGTTTTGGACCTACCTCCGGGGGTGCGGTCGGCCGAGGTTGCCCGACCCCCCGAGTCGGGGCGCCCCGGACTGGGGTGCACGGGGGTATACCGCTCGCTCTGCTTGCAGGCCACTATTGAACCGTGCACGTGTTTGGCATGGGAGCCGACACCTACGACCCGACGTAATCGCACCTAAGTCTCGCCTGGGTCGTTGACGTGCAGGGGGGACTTCAGGGGATGCTATTTCAGCGACGTTACAGTCGGCGTGCAATCGCCATGATCACGTCCGGTGCCGCGATCGTTGCGCTCGCACTCGTTGCGGTTCCTGGCGTCATCGCCGCGAACGCCGCGAGCGTGAGCCAGACCTTTGACTACTCGACTTCGGTGCAGACATTTACTGTGCCAGCGGGGATCACCCGGATCGACGTCTCCATGCTGGGTGGAGCCGGTGGCCTCGGCGGCGCTGACAACACCAATCCACTGCAGGGCGGCTACCGCGGCAGCGTCAGCGGCATCCTCGCGGTTATCCCCGGTGACGTCATCTCCATCGGCGTCGGCAAGGGCGGCTCCGAAGGCGCCAGCAAACTGGGCAGCGCCGCGGGCGGCGTGGGCGGCACCAACCCCCTGTCCGGCTACGCGGGCGGCACCGGCGGCGTCGCGGGCGACCAGGGTTCATCGGGCGGTGGCGGTGGTGGTGGTGGTGCCACGGTCATCCAGGACGGATCGCAGGTGATCGTCGCCGGCGGCGGCGGCGGTGGCGGCGGAAGCGGCCAGTTCGCACCGACAGCAGGCCAGCCCGGGGCGGCAACCTTCACGGCGCGCACCGACACAGTCGATACTGCCGGACAGAACGGCATCTCGACCAACTCCGTCTGCACCGCGGGTATTCGCTGTGACGGTGGCGCCTCAGGCGCAGGCGGCGGCGGGTCAGTCGGTGGCGGCCCGGGTGCGGTCGCATACGGCGCCGGAACCAGCACCGAGTACTTCGGTTACGGCGGCTCGCCGGGCGCGAACGACGTGAGCGGCTTCCTCTCCGGCAGCGCGGTTTACCAGTACTACGCGACCGACGATGTGAACGGATCGGTCACGATCTCCTACGACATGAGCGCTCCGGATGCCCCGACCGGCGTCTCGGGAACATCCGGCGACGGCGCAGCCAACGTCACCTGGCTCGCACCGCTCAGCTCGGGCGGAGCCGACATCACGGACTACGTCGTACAGTACGCAATCGCAGGGTCCTCGCCGAGCTGGCAGACATTTGTCGACGACACCTCGGGCGTTACATCGGCACAGGTCACCGGTCTCACCGACGGTGTCGCATACGTATTCCGCGTCGCCGCGGTCAACTCGTTCGGGCAGTCCCCCTATTCAGCGGCATCCTCGAGCGTTACGCCGAGCGCGGTGCCCGGCCCGCCGACGTTGACCTCCCGAACTCCCTCGGACAGCGCGATCTCGGTCGCGTTCACGCCCGGGACCTCTGACGCACCGATCACTGCCTACCAGTACGAGATCACCGGCGGCGACTGGGTGACCATCGGCACGTCATCGCCGTTCTCGATCACCGGCCTCACCAACGGCACCTCCTATTCCGTTGTGCTGCGTGCGGTAAATGCGGTCGGTGCGGGAGCGGCTTCCGCACCGTTGTCTGCCACTCCGGTGTCGACTCCGAGCGCCCCAACGATCACTGGTGTCACGACCGGCATCGGCACGGCATCGGTTTCATTCACCGCGGGCAACGCGGGCGGCAGCCCCATCACGGGCTACGAGTACCAGATCGGTTCGGGCGGTTGGATTCCGACGGGAACGACCTCGAGCCCGTTCACCATCGGCAGCCTCGCGAACGGCACCAGCTATTCAGTTTCGCTGCACGGGATCTCGGCCAGCGGCGTTGGTGCGAACTCTGCCCCGTCGACCTTTTCAACGCCAGCGGTGCCCAGCGCGCCAGGCATCACGGGCATCACGGCAGGCGACGCAACCCTCGATATCAACTTCACCGCGGGCAACAGCGGTGGTCTGGCCATCTCGGGTTACGAGTACCAGCTCACCTCGGGCGGCGACTGGACCCCAGCGCCGACCTCGTCGAGCCCACTCGTCGTGTCGGGCTTGACCAACGGCACGACCTACGCGGTGAGCCTGCGCGCCATCAATGCCGTCGGCACGGGATCAGCTTCGGATGCCACATCCGCGACCCCGATCACCACGCCGGGTCCGCCGGCCCTGCTCGCGGGCTCGGTCGCGGGAGGCAACCAGGAGCTTGACGCCACGTTCACGGCACCGACCTCAGATGGTGGTTCCGCCATCACCGGCTACGAGTATTCGACGGATGGCGGCGTCCACTGGCTCGCCCGTGCGACCGGGACGACCGGCAGTCCTCTCGTCATCACAACGCTTTCGAGCGACGGCACCACAACGCTCGTCAACGGCACGACCTACTCGGTCGAGGTCCGCGCAGTGAACTCGGTCGGTTCGGGCACGTCCTCCGGCGTCGCCGAGGGGATCGCAAGGACATCTCCGGATGCCCCGACCCTCTCATCCGTCAGCTCGCTCCCGAAGGCGCTCCGCGTCGATTTCGCGGGAGCGGCCAACGGTGGCTCGCCCATCACGAATTACCAGTACCGGCTGAACGGCGGCACCTGGACCAGCACGGGCTCGCTCAGCACAGAGTTCACGGTCGCTAGCCTCACCGATGGGATCTCCTATTCGGTTGAGGTGCGCGCGGTAAACGCCGTGGGAGCGAGTTCTGGTTCGTCCGCGCTTCAGGGGACGCCAGCCTCGCAGCCGGGACGCGCGTCGATCGACGGCGTGACGGCATCCGATCGATCCCTCTCTGTTGCTGTTTCGGTGAACTCGACCGGTGGCAGCCCGATCACGTCCTGGCAGTACACGACCGACGGTGGCTCGAGCTGGGCGACCGTGGCGGCGGCATCCAGCCCCATCACGATTGCGACCCTGTCATCCGATTCGAGCACGCGCCTGACCAACGGAGTGAGCTATTCCATCGAGGTTCGAGCCGTCAATGCGGTCGGAATTGGCGCCGCGTCTGACTCCCAGCTCGGCATCCCGATGACCACACCGGCTGCGCCGACCGTGACGCTCACCGCTCGCGCCGGCGGCATCGGTGTCAGCTGGGTCGCCGGCGACCTGGGTGGATCCAGTATTACCGGTGCGGAATATACGACGGATGACCACACCTGGGTCAGCGTTGGATCGCTGAGCGGCTCATTCGTAATCGGCTCTCTGACCAACGGTACTCAGTACAACGTGCGTGTCAGGCTCCTCAACGGAGCGGGAGATGGCGATGCGTCTGTCGCACAATCAGCAACACCGCGCACCGTGCCGTCTGCACCCGGCAATGTTGCGGCCTCGCCGGATGGCGGCCAGGCGACCGTGTCATGGACGGCCCCCACCGACGATGGCGGCGCTAGCGTTACCGGCTATCTGGCTACGGCGTGGTCGGCCTCATCCGGCGGCTCCGTCGTTGGCACCTGCGCAACTTCTGGGCTCGGCTGTGTCATCACGGGACTGACGAACGGTGTTGCCTACTACGTTTCGGTCGTCGCGACGAACGCTGCCGGAACCGGCTCTGCCTCCTCGCCGCAGGTGGCCGTCGTGCCGCTCGCGAAGCCTTCCGCTCCAACGATTTCGAGCATCAGCCCGGCGAACACGTTCCTCACTGTGAACTTCACGGCCGGGGCGCAGGGATCCTCGAGCATCACCGGCTACCAATACAGCCTGAATTTGGGTGACTGGGTTTCGGTCGGCACGACAACGAGTCCGATCGTCATTTCGAGTCTCACCAACGGCGTCGCGTACTCGATCGTGCTTCGCGCCGTGAACGCCTCGGGGGGCGGAGCGTCATCCGTTCCCGTCTCGGGAACTCCGTTCGGCGTTCCGGATGTCCCAGACTCCTCCATGATCACCGCGACGCCGGGCAGTGGCTCGGCCATGGTGACCTGGGTTGCGCCGAACAATAACGGTTCGGCCATCACCGCGTACAGCGTTGTGGCCTGGTCGGCATCCTTCCAGGGCACCCAGGTCAAAACCTGCACGACCGCGACGCTGACGTGCACCCTGTCCGGGCTGACCAACGGCACGACCTACTACGTGACGGTCGACGCGACCAACGCCGCGGGAACAACGACGCGCTCCACTCCGCGCGTGGCTGTGACCCCTGGCGCGCCTGGCGCGGTAACCGGCCTGACCGGCACCGCAGGGGATGGCACGGTCGACTTGTCCTGGACAGCAGGCTCAGCGGATACCAGCCCGATCTCCGACTACACGATCTGGTACGAGGCTGCGGGCGCGAGCTCGTACACACAGTTCAGCGACGGTATCTCCACCGGCACGACGGCAACCGTGACCGGCCTCAGCAACGGCACACCGTACACGTTCATCGTCTACGCGATCAACGGCTCGGGAACGGGTCAGCCGAGCGCCCGCTCGGATGTTTACACGCCGCTGGCCGATGCCATTGTCGCGAGCGTGGCGGATCTGCAGTCGAGCGACGGTGGATTCTCGGGCGTGTTGGTGAACCCCGTGTCGTACGCCGAATACACCCCGACCTCCGACTTTGGTTCGGCCAGCATCCAGGGAGGGCGTGTCATTGTTACTGGCCTCGACGCGGGTCAGACGGCAACGATCACCATCACTGTGACGGCCTTCGGCCACAAGACCGGGCAGTACTTCTTCGAGGGCACCGCGTTCCTGGCTGGCTCGATCCCTCAGCTAACGACGCCGGTTCGTACCGTTGATGGCTACACGGTCGACATCTCGAACCTGACAGACGGTGTGGCCTACACGGTTTCTGCCACCACCGGGAACGCAACTATTGATGGATCTACTGTGACAGTGTCGGGGCTCTCTTCGGGTGAGAGCTCCGACATCACAGTCACAGCCAGCCAGGATGGTTATACGACCACCCACGCGAATGCGACCGGCGCCGCCCTGGACGCCGGCGTCGTACCCGTGCTGTCTGACCCGACCGCGACCGCCGACGGATACGTGCTGACCATCAGCAACTGGTCGGAGGACTACGCGTACACCTATGCGGCAACCGCGGGCTCGGTGAATGGCGCGGGATCAACTGTCACTGTCACCGGTCTGGATGCATCGCAGTCGTCGACTGTGACAGTCACGGCGACGCGGACGGGGTACACGACGGCCTCGGCGGATGCGACGGGTACGGCGCTCGATCCCGCAGCAGACCTCACGACGACAGGCACCACGCCGACCGCTGACGGGTTCACTTTCGGGCTCACGAACTTTGACCCCTCGTTCAGCTATGCCGTCACCACGACCGCGGGCGACGTCGTCTTCGCGGATGGCCTCGTCACCGTCACGGGCCTCGAGCCTGGAACCACGGCGACCGTGACACTGAGCGCCACCAAATCGGGTGCACGGGATGCCAGCACCGCTGTCGACGGGAACCCCGCGATCGCCGCGGGAACGGCCCCCGCGCTCAGCGACCCGGTGTCCACCACGGACGGATTCACAACAACCATCACTAACTTTTCGATTACCTCGGAGTACTCGGTTTCGGTCGACTCCGGAACGGTAGTGCAAGACGGCACACTCGTGACAGTCAGCGGACTGGATGCCGGTGCCTCGGCATCCGTCACCGTCACGGTCACCCGGGTCGGCTACACGAGCGAATCGACGACCGTCTTGGGTGTGGCCCTCGAGGCCGTGCCGACGCCAACTCCAACCCCAACGCCGACCCCCACATCCACGCCAACAGCGAAGCCGACCCACACGCCGGCCCCGACGACTCCGACCGTTACGCCAACGCCCACGCCGACGCCGTCTCCGACCTCGGATTCGACACCGGGCGACGGAGGGGTCACTGCGCCAGATGGCACGGTCTCCAACGAGATCGACCCCGGTACCGGCGAGTCGTGGACGGGTGACACCCTCACACCCTCGACGCTCACGTCGTCTCCATCGTCAACGACGCTGACCTCCGACGGGCAGTCGATGATGCTGTCCACGGTCGTAGGCAAGTCAGACGCGGCCCTCATTCGCGGCCAGGTCGTTGTGTTTCCCGGCGGCAGACTCCACGTTGGCGTGACCGGATTCAAGCCTGGTACGCCGGTGACCGTCTGGGTATTCTCGACTCCCGTCGAGGTGGCGCAGCCCAACGTTCGCGTGGACCGCACTGCCGAATCCCAGTTCCTGCTTCCGGCCGAGATTCACGTCGGCAACCACATGGTGGTGGCGTCCGGAACCTCGGCCACTGGCAAGCCCGTCACGATGAAGATCGGCTTTGTGGTGTCAGCGCCGGGCGGTGCCGCTTCGGGTGGCGCAGCGAAACCGACCGCGACTCTCATCAACACGGCGGGGTCGGAATCGGGATTCGGAGCGGGCCTCGGCTGGACTGTCGCGGCCGTGCTGCTGATCGCCCTGCTCGGATTCTTCTTCCTGCTGGCCTGGCGTCGACGTCGCCGTGACGATGATGAGGAAAAGGGCGGCGCCCACTCGGCGTGACGTTAGCCGAAGTGGACACCTGAGTTCGCCAGCGTGACCGTCCCGCACGAGATCGTCATGGCCCGCGTGACCCGCGGATCGCTGCTTGACGCATTGCTGACGACCGTCGAGGTGGGACCGTTGCTGGCGTAGCTGCCTGTCGCGTTGAGGTAGAGCTTCGTCTGCTTCACCGTGTACCCGGTCGAGGTGTTGGTGGCCTGGTATCCGACGACGAACCCGCCCGAACATCCGACGCCAGTGCCATGGCCGCTGAAATCGTTCATGTCGTACGTGTACGCGACGCCGTGCGAGTCCTTTGGCTGAATCCAGCTGCAGTTGACAAAGAAGTGCACGTAGGCGCCGCGTCCGTCGTCGACGATACTCACGATGCGGTGATAGTTGAGCCTCGTCACGAAGCCTTCACGAGACAGCGGGGATGCCGAGGAGAGCGGGTAGGAGAAGGTAGCTCCGGATGCCGTGGTCACCCCGAATCGCAGGGTGGGCGTGTCGGATATCCACTCGGTATCCGCGACCTTATCGCCATCGATGTCGCCCACCTTGCGGTGGACCGCGCCGCTCGGCATCACCGCGGAGTTGGCTGCGCATCCCGTCGCGGTGGGCGGATTGGTGGCGCCCGTGCCATTCGTCGGCGTCGCCGAGGGCACCGGGGGAGTGGTGGCCGGTGGCGTCTCCGGCGCCGGTGGCGATGTAGCGGGAGTCGCGACGGGCGGAGTCGCGGTGAGAAAGCATCCGCTCAGAAGAAGCGAGAGGCCGAGGCCGACCGCGGCAGCGAGACCAAAGACGCGTCGTTGCTGTGACATGTCCTCACGGTAAACCTTGGCGCGAGGAATGCAATGGGTAAGTATGCGCAATGTCGCGAATCTGCGACGGGCGTGCCTCAGTATTCGTTGGCGACGAAGAGCTCCTGCGCCGGGAACCGGGTCAGCACGTGCACCCCGCTGTCGGTCACGACGATTTCTTCCTCGATGCGCGCGGCCGAGAACCCGTCAGACGCCGGGCAGTAGGTCTCGAGCGCAAAAACCATTCCGGCCTGGATCTCCACCGGGTTATCGAGGCTGTTCAGGCGCGAGATGATCGGCCGTTCGTGAAGCCCGAGCCCGAGTCCATGCCCGAACTGGAGGCCGAACGCTGCCAGCTCATTGGCGAACCCGAAGTCGGTCGCCTTGGGCCAGACCGAAGCGATCTCATCCGTGCCGATGCCGGCTTTGACAACCGAGATCGCCGCGTCCATCCACTCGCGCGCCTTCTTGTATGCGTCACGCTGGCTGGTGGTTGCGCTCCCGACGGCGAAGGTGCGGTAGTAGCAGGTGCGGTACCCGTTGAAGGAATGGATGATGTCGAAGAAGGCCTGGTCTCCCGGCCGAATGATGCGGTCGGTGAAGTTGTGCGGATGCGGGTTGCACCGGTCGCCGGAGATCGCGTTCACGGCTTCGACCTGGTCAGACCCGAGTTCGTACAGCCGCTTATTTGCCAGTGCGACGATCTCGTTTTCGCGAATGCCGGGCTTCAGAACATCCACGATGTCCTGGTAGACGCCATCCACCATCGCTGCGGCCTGGTTGAGCAGCATGATCTCGTCGACGGATTTGATCTGCCGGGCATCGAGCATGAGTTGCTGGGCATCGACGACCTTGAGTCCCTGGCGCTGCATCTCGAACAGGAACGGCGGCTCGACAATGTCGACACCGATCGGGGAATCGGCGACCCCGGCCTCGACCAGGAGCGCCTTGATCTCGCGCACCGCCGACTCCATGAGGCCCGCCGAGGGGGCGACGGCCCCGCGCATCCCGAGCATTCCCGGCCGGTTGTTTTCGGGCTTGAGCCACGGCGAGTACAGCTGGTGGTGACGAACGGCCGAGCCGAAGTCCCACAGCATCGGGTCGCCGTTGCGCGTGAGCAGCGCATACCGGGTCATCTTGTCGCCGAGCGCGCCGCCGATCCAGGTCTGGGTCGTGTAGCGGATGTTGTAAAAGTCGAACAGCAGAAATGCGCCGCACTCGCTCGACTCGAGCGACTTTTTTGCCCGGTCGAGCCGGTAATCGCGGAGCCGTGCCATGTCGACGCGCATCTCGTAGTCGACGTTGGAGTGCCCAGGCGCTTGTAGCGGGATGAGACCGGTCATGATTCTTCAACCTCCAGGCCGCTCGCAACGGCGGCATTTTCAGACTGCAATTCCATCCCCGCGCGGCGTGCCTGTTCCAGAAGCAGAATGGCGAAATCCTCGTGGGTGTAACCGGCGCCGATGGCGGAGGCGACGATTTGGGCGGTAGCGGCCGCGATCGGCATGGGCACGCGAAGTTCGTGTGCGGCGGCGAGGCCGAGGTCGAAGTCCTTCGACAGCAGCGGCATGGTGAAGGTCGGCGAGAAGTCGAGGTTCACCAGCGCGGCCGATTTGTAGCGAGTGAACGTGGACCCCATGACCGAGTCGTTGAGGAACTCCAGGAAGGCCTCGCGGGACACACCGCCCCGCTCGGCGAGGCTGGTGATTTCGACGAGAGACTGGATGACGACGCCGAGAAACACGTTGTGCGCGATCTTCACCAGCCGCGCGACCTCGCCTTCGCCGACGTAGGTCACTCCTCGACCGAGCGTCGCAAGAACTTCCTGCGCGGTGTCGAAGGATGCCCGTGGCCCGGAAACGGCAATGGTCAGCTTGCCTGCCGCAATGACGGCGGGGTTTCCGCTGACGGGTGCCGCCAGAAACGCGACGCCCCGTTCGCCGGCCTGCTCCCGGATGCGAGCGGAGACTTCCATCGATACCGTGGAGGAATCGATGATCATCCCGGGCGACTGCGTGCCGGATGTCAGCAACCCGTCGTCGCCGACGGTTACCGCCTCAAGGTCTTTGGGCGCCGACACCATGATGAACACGATGTCGCGATCGGCCAGGTCGACGGGATGCTCGACCAGCGTCGCGCCGAGCTCGATGAGTGGCTCGGCCTTCGACCTGGTGCGATTGTAAATCGCAACGTCGTAACCGGATTTGAGTAGTCGGGTCGCCATCTCGGAACCCATCCGGCCCGCGCCGATCCACCCGATTCGGGGTCGTGGTGTTGAAGTCAATGGGCTCTCCTCGTTGGGAACAATGCTGCAATCGATTGCATCTTTTGGCAATTATTCAAGCCAATGACCTCAGTGTCAAGCGCATTGGAAAACTGCCCGGAATGACCCGCTGCTATCGTGATGCAATGCCGAGGCGGGTAACGATAGGTGACGTGGCGAAGATCGCCGGCGTTCATCCCGGCACCGTGTCCAGGGCCATGAACGCGAAGACCGAGAGCCAGGTCAATGCCGACACCGTCGTCCGCGTGCGAATGGCAGCCAAGCAACTCGGCTACCTGCCCAACTCGATCGCACGGGGGCTGCGCACCAGTTCGACCATGACCATCGGTGTGATCATCCCGGATCTGACGAACCCGATCTTCCCGCCCATCGTTCGCGGCATCGACAGCTATCTCGGCCCGCGTGGGTACTCGTCGGTGGTCGTCAACACCGATAGCAGCGATGTGGCAGAACGTTCGCTGTTCGAGTCTCTGATGCAGCGCCAGGTCGACGGGTTCATCGTCGCCACCGGTCACAGCGGTCACTCGCTGATGCGCGAAGCGTACGACAGCGGCGTGCGTGCCGTGATGGTCAACCGCGACTCGGGAGGGGTGCCGTATCCCGCCGTTGTCGGCGATGATGCCCACGGAATATGGGCATCCGTCGAGCATTTGGCAGGATTGGGGCATCGGGCGCTTACCCATCTGGAGGGCCCGTCGAGCTTCTCGACCAGCCGCGTTCGGGCCGAAGCGTTCGTCGCCGCCTGCGCAGAAATGAACCTCGAAGCGACCGTCATCGGATGCGCCGAGTACTCCGTCGACGAGGGACAGCGGGCCATGGATGCGATCCTCGAGACCCAGCGCACGCCGCCGACCGCGATCGTCGCCGGCAACGATCTGCTCGCCCTCGGCGTCTACCATTCGCTGCGCGCTCATGGGCTCACCTGCCCGGACGACGTCTCGGTCGTTGGGTTCAACGACATGCCGTTCGCGCGCGATTTTCAGCCCGCGATGACCACGGTGCGCTCGCCCTACACAGAGCTCGGCGCGGAATCGGCGCGGCTGCTGCTCAAGCAAATTGAGGAATCCGTGTCGATTGCGATGCGCGTCATGCTGCCGGTCGAGCTCATCATTCGCGATTCCACAGGTCCGGCGCGCTAGTCTCCGCGACTTTTGCGGAAAGTGCTTGACACTGTTTGGAAGTGGTGAGATTGTGGTGCAAACGATTGCGGTGAAGCGATCATTTTGCCGCCCTCGTGGCCGGCCAAGGAATCCGACCACCCGTCCTTCCCTGTTAGGAGCAATGATGCAACTACGAAATCATCGGCCGAGGACGAATCGTCGTCGGCTTTGGGCGCTGAGTATTCTCGCCGCGTCGGCCATCGCACTCGCTGGATGCACCAGCGGCACGGCGGGAACACCCGCCGCGAAGTCCACCGCACCACTGAACATCGGCATCTCCCTGTCGCTGACCGGTGACTTCTCCGACTCGGGCAAGGCCGCGCAGCGCGGCTACGACCTGTGGGCAGCGGTCACGAATAAGGCGGGCGGGGTGCTCGGCCGCCAGGTCAAGCTCACGATCGTCGATGACGCGTCGAGCCCGACACAGGTCGTCACGAACTACACGAACCTCATCACCCAGGACAAGGTGGATGTCGTGTTCGGGCCGTACTCGAGCCTCCTGACGGTGCCGGCATCCCGAGTCGCATCACGATACGGCTACTCGTTCATCGAGCCCGCCGGTGGCGGACCAACGGTGTTCGCACAGAAGCTGGGCAACCTGTTCTTCGTGCAGCCCGCGGAAACGACGCGGGGCGGCGACGTGTTCGCCGACTACATCCTCGCGCTCCCGGCCGATCAGCGGCCGAAGACGGCGGCGTACGCGAAGCTCGACGACCCGTTCTCCGCTCCCATCGCGGCGAACATCCAGGCGCGGTTTGAGGCCGCCGGCATCAAGACGGTCTACAACCAGACCTACCCCGCTGAGACCGCGGACATGACCCCGATCGTGGCCGGCATCGCCGCTGCGAAGCCGGATGTCGTCGTCGGAGGCACGCAGGAGGGTGACGCATTCGCCCAGATCAAGGCCATGATCCAGCTGAAGTTCAACCCGAAGTGGCTGTTCGAGGCCAACGGCGCGAACTCGCCCGGCGACTTCCCGGCCTCAGTCGGCATTGCCAACACGGCCGGCGTCTTCTCGAGTGCCGACTGGTACGCGGATTCGACCGTCAGCGGAAGCTCGGCATTCATCGCCGACTACATCGCGAAGTACGGCGGAACCGCCCAGAAGATCGACCCAACATCCGCCGAGGCGTACTCGGCGGGCATGCTCCTCCAGGAGGTCGCGAAGAAGACCGGCAAGGTCGACAACGCCACCATCATCAAGACACTCCACTCGGGCACCTGGCCAACCCTGGTCGGCAACCTGAGCTGGGATGCCACGGGCAAGCCGAAGGGCGCCTACCTCCTCGTGCAGTGGATCAACGGCAAGTTGACCACGGTGTACCCGGCGAGCACGGCTCAGGCCTCGCCCGTCGCTCCCAAGCCCAACTGGGCCGGATAGTCGCGTCGAACAGGGCAGCCGGAGAATAAACGAATGCACGAAATAGTCCAAGCCATCATCCTCGGCATCCTGACGGGAGGGGTTTACGCACTCATGGCCAGCGGTCAGACACTGATCTTCGGCATCATGAAAGTGGTGAACCTCGCCCAGGGAGCGTTCGTAGTTCTTGGCGCGTATCTCACCTACACCCTGTTCGTCGATACCGGGATCGATCCGTTCCTTTCGATCCTGATCACCACACCACTCATGTTCGTGGTCGGGGTGGCGCTCCAGTGGGCGCTGCTCCGGCCGCTACACAGTGACGATGTCGCTCAACTCTCGCTTCTCGTCACCTTTGCAATAGCCCTCGGAATCGAGGGGGTGCTGTCCTTCACGTACAGCACATCGCTCGTGAACATCCAGCCGGCATACGCGAACTTCAGTTGGACGGTATTCGGCTACCAAATCAACATGGTGCGGTTCTTCGCGTTTGTTCTCTCGCTCGTCGTGCTCGGCGCGCTCTACCTCATCCTTCAGAAGACGAAGTTTGGGCGGGCGGTTCGAGCCACTGTGCAAAACCCGATGTCTGCACAGTTGCTGGGGGTCGACTCCCAAAGGGTGTCGGCCTTCGGCTTCGGGCTCGGTGCCGCAACCGCTGCGGCGGCCGGCTCCGTGTTCGGGATGCTGAATGCATTCAATCCCGGCAGCCACTATGACCTGATCAGCCGGTTGCTCACGGTCGTCGTCCTCGGCGGTCTCGGGAGCATTGGCGGTTCGGTGGTTGCTGCCCTCGTGATGGGTGTTGCGGCGTCGCTCGTGTCGGCCCTGGCATCCCCGATCTGGTCGGACTTCTCCTTCTTTGTCGTGCTGTTGCTCGTGCTGCTGCTGCGGCCGCAGGGTCTGTTCGGCGCACGCACAAGGGGTGCACTGTGAGGGCGCTGTTGGCGCGCATCGGCGTCGTCCGTGCGGTGATCTTCTTCCTCATCCTGATCATCGTCCCCATCGTGGGCGGTCCGGTCTGGCTCATCAACACCCTGATCTTCACGATCATGTACGCGGCGCTCGCGAGCTCGTGGAACCTGGTCGGCGGATATGCGGGGTACCCATCGCTCGGTCACGCCGCCTTCTTCGGGCTCGGCGCATATGCGATCGCCATCACCTTCAATAAGAGTGTCGACGGCGGTTACGTCCCGTTCATCGTTCTCCCTATTGTCGGGATCGGCGCCGCCCTGATCAGCCTCCCAATCGGCTGGGTCGCGATGCGCACGCGAGCGGATGTCTTCGCGATCGTCACGATTACGCTCCTCTTTATTGCGCAGACTCTCGCCTTCAACCTCACCGGTGTGACCGGCGGCGCCCAGGGAACCAGCGTCGCTGTCGCTCCCTTCGCGGTCGACACCTACGACTGGCCGTTCTATTACGGGATGGTCGTGCTGCTTGCCGTGGCAATGGGGATCTCGGTCTACTTCCGTCGATCGAAGATCGGGTTGTCGCTGTCGACCGTTCGGGCCGACGAGGAGAAGGCCCATGGCGTCGGTGTGCGCGTGACCGCTGTGAAGCTCATCGCGTTCTCGGTCAGTGCCGGTCTCGTCGCGATGGTCGGGGGAGTGTGGGCCTACTACGTCGGCTTCGTGTATCCCCAGTTCGCGATCGACCCGCTGATCACGATCGGGATGGTGCTGATGGCATTCCTCGGAGGTCGCGGCACGCTGTGGGGCCCGGTGCTCGGCGCGTTCATCATGGTGCCGGCGCAGCAGTACTTCGCCTACACGTTTGGCGCGAGTGAGCTCTACCTGGTCGCATACGCTGCGGTGTTCCTGATCATCATGCTGTTCCTTCCCCGCGGAATCCTGCCGTCAATAGCGGACAGGCTGCGGAAACGGCGGGCTACCGCCAACGCCCGGGAGGACATCATCCCCGCTGTGGATGTCGCAGCGACCGAAGGAACGGGGGTTGCCCAGTGAGCGAAATACTTCTGAGCGTCGATCACCTCACGAAACGGTTTGGTGGCGTCACTGCAGTGAACGAGTGTTCGTTCCAGGTGCAGACGGGCACGATCACGGCGTTGATCGGCCCGAACGGCTCTGGCAAGACGACCGTCTTCAACATGGTGACCGGATACCTGAAAGCGGATTCCGGCAGCATCACCTTCAAGGGTGAACCCATCATGCGACCAAGGCCGGCCGATCTCTATCGTCGTGGCCTCTCCCGAACCTTCCAGCAGGCCCGGATATTTCCGGATCTGACGGTGCTCGAGAACCTGGTCGTCGCTGCCGGCTACAGCTGGAAGCAACTCTTCGGTAAGCGCGTCACCGCAGACGACAACGCGCGCGCTCACCGGATGCTCGAGGAGTTCCGGCTCGAGCAGCTGGCCGACCTTCCATCCGGCGAGCTGTCCTACGGGCAGCGCAAGCTGCTCGAGTTCGCGGCGGTGTTGATGAGTGAGCCGAGCCTTGTGCTCCTGGACGAGCCGACTGCCGGGGTCAACCCGGTGATGATCGACACCATGGAGCGCCACGTCAGGGAGCGTCACGCCAACGGCGTCACGTTCCTCATCGTTGAGCACGACATGCAGCTGGTGATGCGCCTGTGCGACCCGGTGATCGTCCTCGATCGCGGAGCGCCAATCGCTTTCGGCACTCCCGCCGCAATCCAATCCGACCCACTCGTCCTGGAGGCATACCTTGGCGGCTAACGAGCGAACCGATGGTTCGAACGCAAACCCGACGACCGACTCGGATGAGTTGCTCGTCCTCTCAACCGTGACGGCCGGCTATGGTGCCGGGCTGATCCTGAAGGGTGTCGATCTAACCGTCCGCAAGGGCGAGATCGTCTGCCTGATCGGCCCCAACGGCGCCGGCAAGTCGACCGTGCTGAAGACCATCAGCGGTCTCCTTCGGCCCAAGTCGGGCTCGGTCAGCTTCCGTAGCGAGGAGATCGGCGGGATGTCGTCGCGCCAACGCCTCGGTCGTGGCATCGTTCACGTGCCCCAGGACAGGAGCCTGTTCCCCGGGATGTCGGTCTGGGAGAACGTGGTCATGGGCGCGTTCATCCTGTCCGACCAGGCGCTCATCAAGTCTCGGCTCGAACAGGTCGCGGAGACGTTCCCGATCGTCGCCAACCGACGCGCGGCGATGGCTGGTTCGCTGTCGGGCGGTGAGCAGAAACAGGTTGAACTCGCTCGGTCGCTCATGCTGGACCCGGCGCTGATCCTGCTCGACGAGCCCTCCATCGGACTCGACCCGAAGTCGCGCACGGCAGTGTTCGCGAGCATCTCGGCGCTCGCGGACAGCGGAAGGTCGGTCTTGCTGGTCGAGCAGAACGCTCGTTCGGGACTTGCCGTCGCGCATCGCGCCGCGGTGCTGGAGGCGGGCTTGGTTGCACTCACCGGTAGCGGCGAGTCACTGCTCAACGATCCGGAGGTTGCTCGCCTGTATCTTGGCGCGAGCGCGAAGGCTCCGGTTTTGGAGAAGCTCGCCGATACGGCGTAGGCGGCTGTTGCCTAGCGCGTCTCGGGCATCTTCCACTCGGTGATGAACTCTTCGGCGCTCATGGTCTCGAGGTCGCTCAAGACCGTGGCGAGCAACGCGTCGGGTGAGCCGAGATCGGCAGGGGTGCGAACGACTTCGCTGCGGTCATCCCGTCGCCGAACGACCAGGTCGATGGTGCTCGGTTGCTCGGCCATCAACTCGTCGGCGAGCCCGGGTACGATCGCGCCGGGCACGACGGCGCCAGCTCCCAGGTGCGCCACGAGTTCGGCTTCATAGACGGTGGATGCGGGCTCCATAGTTTCTATTGTGCGCCGTGCATTTGGTGTGCCATGACCAGACAGACCGGTCTCTCAGGGACATCTCATAAAGCGCTCAGTTGCCTCCAACTCGAGCGAGCAGGGAGGCGAGGGTGGCGCGCTGGGACTCGTCGAGCCCCGCGAATGACTTCTCGAAAATCGCGCTGGCAATGGCTTCGCCCTGTCTCAGGATGTCGCGGCCGGTATCCGTCAGGTGGTGTTCGATGCGGCGACCCCGACCGGGAACACGCTCAATGAGCTGGCGCTCGAGCAGTCGCTTGGCGAGTGTGCCGAACGCCTGGTCGCTCTGGAAGGTGGTGAGCGCGAGGTCGTGGGCTGAGGCATCCGGATGCTCGCCGATGGCACGCAGGGCATCCCACTGCACGATGGTCGAACCGATGTCGGTGAGGGCGCGATCGAGCGCGCGGTGGTGGCGCCACTGCGCCTGTTTGATCGCCCGGCCAAGCTCGCGGAGTTCTGTCGACATGGCCCCAGCGTATCTCAACTTGCGTATATAAGTATGTTGATTTACTCTGGTCGACATGGACATCACATTTACCGATCAGGGCACTGGTCGCCCCATCCTCGTTCTGCACGGCGGCGGCGGCCCGGGCACGGTTGCGTCGCTGGCGGCACACCTGGCCGAGGGCGCGCGCGTTCTCGCCCCGACGCATCCGGGCTTCAACGGCACCGAGCGACCCGCCAGCATCGACAGCGTGCGTGCGCTCGCCGACGAGTACGCTCGCTTTCTTCAGGAGAACGATCTGACGGATGTCGTGGTCATCGGATCCTCGATGGGCGGCTGGCTCGCTGCCGAGCTCGCCCTCGGGAACGCCGCCGACCGCATCGCCGGCATCGTTCTGATCAACGCGGCGGGGATTGCGGTTGCCGGCCACCCCATCCGGAACATCTCGGGAATGCCCCCGCAGGAGCTCGCCCAGTACAGCTTCCACGACCCGTCGAACCTCAAGCTGCCCGCACCGACCCCCGAGGGCCTCGCGATCGCGCAAGGCAACGCGGCGGCGCTGGCCGCGCTCGCGGGCGACCCGTACATGCACGACCCGACGCTGCTCGGTCGTCTGGGTGGCATCCACACCCCGGCGCTCGTGATCTGGGGCGCATCAGACCGGGTGGTGGATGTCGACTATGGTCGCGCATTCGCGGCGGCGATCCCGGATGCCCGGTTCGAGCTGGTCGCAGAGGCGGGCCACCTGCCGCACCTGGAGCGGGCGGGGGAGACGTTTGCGGCGGTGGATGGGTTTTTGGGGGAGTAGGGCACTCGGCGCTTGCTTCGGGGCATGCGATCCAAACTCACACTCGGCGCTTCTGGCCCTCGTGGAATTTCCCCTCGCGCAATGCTGTGCTTTATTGACGGGCCTTGGCCATTCTTTGCGCGTTCTTTTGTGATCGACAACGTCGATCGCCTGGTCAATGAGAGCCATAGGTGTGGTCATTGGACCGGGGCTCTTGACGAGACCGCGATCGAGCGGGTTCATCGCGGGCTTGCGTCGACGTGTCCTCTGCCTGAACCAGTGTGTATCGGCCAGTGTTCAGCGCGACGCATCCAAGTACTCGACGTGCACGTCAACGTCGTGCAGCACCGACCGTCAATTGCCACAACGTGACTTGTCGACGGAGTGGTTATGCGCAAGGCAGTTGGCATGTAATCAGGGTATGAACGTTCAATAGTTGGCACAAAGCGGCTGCGTACTACGTGCTGCGCTCAGTGATAATTGCGATGAACTCGTACGAATCGGTTCTACGCTTGGGACGCCGCGAGTCGACTTAATGTCGCGACTTCCACGACGAGGAGAATTGTGATTGAAGTCCGGGACTACGTCGGCCTTACACCAGCGCAAGCGCGAGCGCAGTGGAAAGCCATCCTGGCGCGCAGCATCGTCAGCAAGGGTTCAAAACAGGATGTTTTCGCCCCGATCGAAACATTGCTCTGCTTTGGACTTGGTTTGATCGGCACGCGCAACGCACGCGGCAGAATCAACATCCGCGAATCGGACCCGAGCACAGTTGCTCTTGCGCTTCTGTTCAAGAGACCGGCCGGTAGTTTGGCGCTAAAGTTGGCCAACCTTGACGGGCGGAGGGCGAACGGTGCCAAGTTCGAGCAGGATCTTTGGATAGTGCTGACCTCTGACCTCCACCTCTTCAGGCACCTGTATGAAGTGATAATTGACGCCGGCCGAGTCGCCGGTCTCGATTTTGATGTGCTGCCCGACTTTCTTGGTTCAGAGTCGGCCACGTTCGGCGCATTTCTCGAGGCGGACCAGGTCTCGACGGAGATGTTGCGCGAAGAAGTCGAACCCGAAATGAAGAAATTGCGAGACAGCAGCGCCCTGATGGATCCGATCGAAACCGAGCGGCTACTTCTTGGCTCCGCACGGGTTGGTCAAACGCAGTTCGCCCACGCTGTGCTCGACAATTGCGGGTATTCGTGCGTCTTTTGTGGACTCGGATTCCGCGCTGTGAATCTACCGCCGTCGAAGATGTTGGTCGCGAGTCATATTAAAGCGTGGAGAGCGAGCGACAACTCAGAACGGCTGGACGCCCTCAACGGGTTGGCGGCCTGCCCGACGCACGATGCGGCGTTTGATTCGTTCTTAATCACTGTCGGAGACGATTTGTCGATTGTTCGTGGGCCGGCGCTCATCGTGGCAATTGCGCGGGATGTGCAAGTTGCACGCAACTTTGGGATCGGTGGCATGCTGGACCACCTGTTGATGCCCATCAACGCGCGACCGCCCGGACCGGCATACTTGGGCTGGCATCAAGGGAGGTCAAAGGTTGGAGCGTGACCCAATCACCACTGGCGAGGCGGCCGTCGTCGATGATGTCGAGTTGGAAGAAGTCGTTAGGACACTTCGCGATTTCGATCCCAACGGTTCACGGTTCGCGGGCGTCTTTCGAGAGACGTTCGACCAGCTCTACGACGGGCAAAGGACGGGACGGTACCGCTGGGATCAGCTCTTCAAGACGGAGAAGACCCACTATGGAACGTTGGTCGAAATCAACCTTCAGCGAGAGTTTCAATTCGCGGACGGTCAGATCCTCGACTATTCGATCGCCAATATCGAGGTCGACTGTAAATACTCCTTTCGTGACGGGGGTTGGATGTTGCCTCCGGAGTGCTGGGACCGACTGATCATGGTTGCCTCGGCGAACGACAAGTTATCGACATGGAGCGTCGGCGTCGTACGGGTATCCGAAGCAAATAGGAAGTCGAGCGTCAATAGGGACGGCAAGTCCACTTTGAGCTTGGAAGGGCGTCACGCCGTTCGATGGGTTTTCCGGGACGCTGATTTCCCTCCAAATGTGCTCCTGCAGTTGCCGCAGGAGGCCGTCGATGCGATCTATTCACATCGCACAGGCCAGGCGCGCCTCGACGAACTCTTCAGACAGGCACAAGGTCGACTCATCCACAGGAACACGATTGCAACTGTGGCGCAGCAACAGGACTACATGAAGCGCATCCGCTACAACGGCGGCTCGAGGTCGAATCTTCAAGCAGAGGGATACTTGATCCTCGGCGGCGATTACAAGACCCATCGCGACCTGGCGTCCGAGTTTGCAGTGCCAGTGCCGGACCAGGGCGAGGTGATTAGCTTCCGTGTCGTTTCGACAGATCGGACAGATCCGGCGGCCGTGGCGCTGGGTGGCGGCTATTGGCGAGGCGCGTTGTCCGGCGAGTTGTCCACGACCGCCGCTCCCAGGTTGCCGACGGTCTGATCGTGTCGGCCCCTAGGCGAGCTCTGCGAGGCGTTCATCGATCTTCGAGCCAACGATGCTGCTGTGATTTAAGGCGCTCTTGATGGCCCGCCCAATGCTGGCCGCGACAGGCGGGGGGAAAGCATTCCCAATCTGCCGGTAGGTAGAGGTTTTCAGACCGGCAAACTGCCACTTATCGTCGAACCCTTGAACCGTGGCGACCATTCGATTCGTCAACCGCGGGATGAAATCGGTCGGACGTTCGGGGCCGGGAGCTGAATCCGCGATTCCTTTGGCGTCGACCCCGAGCGCTAGCCACCCCGCCTTTGCGCGAGTAGGGCCCAAGTCTGCTCCGCCGTGTTTCTTGGATCCGCCGACGATCGTCGGACCGACGCTGTTCGCTCGGGTCGCCCAGTCCCAGGCTCCCTTCCAGCCGTTCACGGACATGAGCGGGAACAATTTCTCACCGACGGTGGGGGGCGTGCCCACAGGTTTCGGCCACGCGAACTTGCCTGCGAATTCGTGCTTGAAGGCGACAAGTATGAACCTGGGCCGAAGTTGGGGGACGCCGTATGAGCTGGAGTACAACAGCTGCCAGTCGGCGGTGTACCCTAAGCTCTCCAGCTCGTCCAATACAGACTGCCGGTATGTTGAAAATCTGGTCGAGGCTAGCCCGCGCACGTTCTCGAGCATCACGGCACGAGGTCGGGCTTCTCGCACAAGTCGCACCGCCTCGGGGAAGAGATCACGTTCATCGTCGGCGCCGAGCTGCTTTCCCGCAATGCTGAAGGGTGGGCACGGAACGCCGCCAGCCAGCAGGTCGATGCCTCGATATTTTTCGCCATCGATCTCACGAACGTCGCCGGTATGCACATTCCATTTCGGACGATTGAGCTTCAATGTGGCGGCAGCGTCACGATCGATTTCGACGGCGAGTTCATGGTCGAACCCGGCCTTTTCGAGTCCAGATGACTGACCGCCTGCGCCTGCGCAGATTTCCAGGACAGAGAGTGCAGAAGCCAAAGGGCGAACCTATTCAGTCGGGGTTTGCAAGTGTTGACATCACGATGCCACTATCCAACGACACTCTACATATTGTGGTGGTTCGCACCCGTAGCATCGCCGCCCCTTTGCGTCGATTCAGATCAAGGTTCACCGCAACGCCATCGATTGACGGGTGCCAATCGGCGTATGGTTTTTGAATGTCGTGGGCAACAAACGAGGGTATTCGTCGATCGATGCAGGGCAATCGGTCGCGCGACACACGGCCGGAAGTTTCTGTCCGCAAACTTCTACACGCCGAAGGTTTTCGATATCGGGTAGCTGCTCGTCCGATCCCCTCTGTGCGCAGAACAGCGGACATCCTTTTCACGCGCGCGAAGGTCGCGGTGTTCATTGACGGGTGTTTTTGGCACGGCTGTCCGCATCACTACGTGGAGCCGAAGTCGAACGTTGACTACTGGCGGCCAAAAATCGCGGGCAACATGGCGCGTGACCTCGAAACGACGCAGAGGCTACAGGATGCTGGTTGGACTGTGCTCAGATATTGGTCGCATGAACTGTCGAGCGCCGTCGCCGGGTCGATCGCATGCAGCGTTCGTGCGGTCCGAGACCCTGCTTAGCTTCGCATCCCCCAATCCAAAGCCCACCGCGGGCCCGGGTCATCGCCACGAATTGCTCTTGTCGCGGTCGACGCGCTGACAACGGTCAGCGACGATATCGATCGCGCCTCTTCAATCCTTGGAACAGGCGGCTCATCGTGAGGTCGCGCGTTCGTTGAGCTGGTTCTTCAATCACGGCGCCTCCACAGGCCGCACTAGCCAGCGACTTTTCCACAGATTGCTGAGCGCCTCCATTTGCGGCGGCGTGGGCATCCACGCTAGAGACATGAGCGCAGTCGTCAAAGCAAACAGTCCCGCCGACATTCTCGCGATGTTGCCTTCCCTGACCGGTTTCGCGCCACGTGAGAGCGTCGTGCTACTGGCTTTTCGAGGTAAGCGCAGCTGTGGTGCCATCCGATACGACCTCCCCAAATCGAATTCCGCGACCGTTCAAAAGCGGTTCGCGACCACCATGATCGGCACACTCTGCAAACTGCGCGGCGTCGACGCCGTTGTTCCGGTCATTTGCACAGACGCTCCGTTTGGCGCTGACGGTGCACCACCTGCCGCGGAATTTGCCCGTGTACTCGGGCGCCGAGTTCGGTACTCCGGCTTTGAGCTTCGCGACTTGCTCTGCCAGGCCAGTGACGGGTGGGTCTCCTACCTTGACGATGATCCGCCCGCCGGAGGCCACTCACTGAGCGACATTGCCAACTCTTTCGTCCACAACCTGATCCCCCAGGAGCTGCGCGGTGACCCGACCTCTCCGCTCGACCAGCGGTCGCGAATTCCGAATGCCGATGAGAGTCATCGGGCGAGGTTCAGGCAGGAGCTCGCCCACTGTCGAGCGCTCGCGGCAGAACTCGATCTGGGTGGTGACCACGTGCCAATCGAGTTGGAGCCTCTGAACGACATCACACAGCTCATGGAGGACGCGCTCGGCTGGGATTCCGCGACGGTTGACGCGCACGACGCTCTCCTTCTCTTCTGCTGGCAAGGCCCGCCACTCCGAGACATGACGATGCTCCAATGGGCTACCCATCACGGCATCGGGGCCATGATCCTTGACGAGTCCGAGCGATTGAGAGACGGTCGCAGCGATCGCGGGGAGTTTGACCAGCTGATCGCGGGCCTGATGCTCGGTATCGGCCCCCGACCAGATCCGGAACGCATTCAGCGCGGCATCGACCTACTGCGCATCGTTGTGTCGCGTGCCGACGATGCCGAGAGACCCCCGCTGCTGTGCATGCTCACCTGGCTGAGCTGGGCGCTTGGACACGGCACTGAGGCAGGCCGATACGCCGATGAGGCGCGTGCAATCAAGCCCGGCTACGGGATGGTCAAAGTTCTTGACACCATGCTCAGCAACGGCATGCTGCCGGAGTGGGCGTTCGCAGAATCCGGGGATTTCTGTTGACCAGTCTTCCGCAGTGAGTGGCGCCTACCGCAGCCAATTCACCAAGTATTCCAACGTCTCCACAATCCCAATTACCAGCCCGGCAATGCACCAGCCGCGACCGGTCACGCGGTGCCCCAGCGCGCGCAACTTCAGCGCCTTCGACAGCCCGACTGACGACAGGATGATTGCCAGAACGCTGAGCAACCCGAAGAAGTTGAACAGCAGTGAGATGATCGCGAGCACAGCGCCCGCATATCCGACCCCGTTCAGCTGGCGCGCCTGTCGATCACGGTCCGCAGCCTTCAACGGTGTCGAAGCAGGTCCGGCGATCGAGTATGGGTCGGCAGCCGCAAACGGCGACGGCAAACCCGTCGGCGCAGCGGCACGCGTGTGCTCGGTCCAGTCCTGCCCGCTCCACCATCGCTGCACGCGGGCATCTGCTGGATCCGTGTACCAATTCGGCGGCGGCATCGTCATCAGAACCTACGCAACCCCAACCCAAAGCCCGTCACGGGCCCGCGTCATCGCCACGTACAGCTCCCGCCGGTCGAGCTCGCGCCGTTCGGCCACCGCGGCCTCAACCACCCCAGCCGCCTCGAGCAGCCGCGCCGGCGTGCGCACAACAAGCACCTGCTTGAACTCCAGGCCCTTCGCGCGCTTGATCGTTCCGACCTTTACTGCTCCAGACGAGCGACCGTCGTACACATGCAAATCGACCGTGCGGATGCCCGCCTCCGACAACATCTCGATCACGTCATCCACCGCATAGTTGGTCGGCGTCAGCACGGCGATGTCGCCGCCACTAACCCCAGCCGACATGAGCGAACGCACCTGGGCGACCACCGAACGGTCGTGGCCGGCACGCGACGTGAATTGCGATACCCGGGGGCGCGCGCCGTGCCTTGTGATCTCGGATGCGACATCCATTGACGAGGGAGAACCCTCGATATCGAGAAACTCGTCGCCAGCCACAACCGACGCCGCAAAGCCCGCGATCTCGACCGTGTTGCGGTAGTTCTTCGACATCACAACACCGCGGCCGGCCAGCGACACCTGCGCCTCGGCCAGCGTGTAACCGCCGGGGTAGATCGTCTGCTGGCCGTCACCGATCAGGTTCAGACCATCGGGGGCATCGCCGACAAGCGCGTGCAGCATCCGGATCATGGCGCACGAGAGGTCTTGCGCCTCGTCCGCGATGACCGCGCTGTACCCCTCAAGCGGGTTCGCGCGCAGCGACTTTTCCGCCATCAGGATGATGTCAGCAAAGTCATGCACGTGCGCCTCACGAAGCGCATCGTTGTACTCGCAGTGCAGCTGCCAGACCGCGAAACGGCTCTCCGCATTCAGGCCACGACGGCGACCAACACGAGCGAGGCCGGCGTACTGGTCGAAGTGGGTGAGCCCGCGCCCCTTGATGACGCTGATCACCTCGTCCTTCCAGTAGTCCTTGCGCGGGTCGATGCGTCCCAGAACGCCATCGCGTCCAACCTCGGCCCAGGCGCGATCGAACGCGCGGTCGGCTGCAGCCCCGTTCAGGTGAACCGTCGTGCCTCGAGTGCGAAGCAACTCATGGGCAAACGAGTGGATGCCCTTGAATTCGACCCGGTTGGCGACATCCGGGGCCATGCGCTCCAGCAGCGACGAGAGAACCACCGGCAGCGTGCGCACGAGAGTCGTGACGAGAACCGTGCCGGGAAGAGTGCGGGCGAGGTAGGCGGCGCGGTGCAGGCCGACAACTGTCTTGCCGGTTCCAGCAGCGCCGCGAATCCGCGAAGGACCGTTGAACGACCTGCGCGCAAGCCTGGCCTGGTCGGGGTGCAGAAACGCCATCCAGTCCTCAATGGGTTTCGCAAGGATGCCAGCCAGCAGCGCCTGCTCGATCTCGTCAACCGAGATGACGGCCTGTTCGAGCGTCGTCGGGACGACTACGTCAGGCATGGTCAACTCGACGGGCCGATCATTGCTCGCGTAGGGAAGGAACAACCGCTCGGTAGCGTTCAGCGCAGCCTCGACCTCGAGCGGGCGCAGTCGCGAACCGCGGCGGAGCAGGTAGTCGAGTGCGGCATCCTCGCTGATGACGTCAACGCCGGCGGCGCGTCCACGAAGGCCACGTTTGCCCATGAGAACAGCGACGACGCGGATCTCGCCCGGGGCGACACCGATCTCTGCCAGAGAGGCCTCGGTCTCGTCGGCGAGGTGACGCAGCCCGTGGAAGCGGTCTGTGACGTCATCCTGCCCCTGGAAGACGCGGCTCCCGGTGATCTGAACCTCGCCCCACGACTTCGCATCGACGATCGTGACGCCAGACGGCCCGACGACCACGAAGTCGACGTTGGCCCTGGATGAGCCCGGCCACATCCGATCGGCGAGCACGTGAAAGCCCTGGTCGGCGAGCGGCTCGAGCATGGCGCCGAGACGTGCCTCGGTGGCTGCGGCAGCGGAGTAGCGACGGTGCATCTCGCGCGCGGTTCTGGCGATGTAGTCCGCTTGCTCGGCTTCGAGCCTGTAGCGGGCAGCCTCGTCGGCTGCCGAATGTCCTGCTGGCATTGCTGTGTCCCCCGATACAGCGAACCCCCGGCCGGGAGCTGCCCCTTCATTGTGGCCTTCGTGCGCGCGCGGCGCTGCGGCCAGTTCAGGGGTGATCTTGTCGCTCAATGAGAGAACGCCGCTGGACGCCACCGCGATTACCAACGACCGGGCGTGGGCCGACCGTGAGGGCGTCACGGTAATTCGGTAGCGATTGGCTCATCCGGTGCCGTCGGATTTGGGGTTGCGGTGTCGGCCCCGGCCGTGGTCGCTAACTCGCGCACATTCCAGACTCGTTGCACGACCAGCGGGATGAGCACCAGCGAGCGCAGGTCGATGAGAGCGTGAATAACAATCACGACAACGATCGAGTTGGTGAGCAGGTAGACGACCGAGAACGCCAGACCGAGGATCGTGGCCCCCAGCACGCCCCAGAATTTTTGGTAGAGATGCAGCAGCCCGAAAAGCACTGCTGCGAGGGTGAAGGCGACGATCCCGTTGCCGGTGATTCCGAATAGGAGGGCCGGCATCCCGAGCCTGAACAGCAGCTCCTCGACGAGGCCAGCGTTGATTGAGAGGCCGGCACCGTAGATCAGCTCGCCGCGGGTGCGAGGCAAAAGCGAACCGATGTCGCCGATGGTCGGCAGCTCTGCGTTGCTTCGACGCAGCAGGATGACCGGCAGCAGTAACACAGCGACCAGCACGATCACGGCCCCTGCCGCAACCCCCGCGCCGACGCCACCCGAGAGCGCGCGGGCGAGCCACGCCAGCGGCTGCCAGCTGCGCGCATCCGTCGCTGCAACCGACACGTACTGCCATGACGCCAGCAGAACGGCTATCGCAAGACCGCCGAAGACGAAGAAGGATTCCCGCAGCCATTTCGCAAATACGAACTGCCGCTCGCGGGTTGTTCTCAATCGCTTGAAACGCCGATAGTCGGTGCGGTTCCGCCTTGCGGCGCGAACGACGAGCAGCACGGCGACCACCACAAACAGGGCGATCAGAGCGAGTTGCACACCGCTATTGTCTCGTGGTTTTTCCCTCGATTGAGGCGAATGTCAAGCCGGAGATTCAGCAAAGTCGGGCGCGTAGCGTCGAAAACATGGTTGCACTCATCGCTATATTGCTCATCCTCGGAATCATCTTCGGCGTCTTCGGATTCGTGGTGAAAGGCCTCATTTGGCTCGCTATCATCGGCATCGTTCTGATCGTTGCGAGTGTGATCTGGGGCATTATTCGCCGTGGAGCCTCGCGGGTCTGACGACTGACCACCCCTCTGCGGGAATGTCACCGCCGAGCGATAACTTAGACAGACAGTGAGTGTTTCAAGAGCAGACGTTGGTTTTCGGTCAGAACGCGGGCCGGTGCTTATTGCACTGATGCTCTCTAGCGGCATCGTCGCGATTGATGGCACGATTATCGCAACCGCCGTTCCGACTGTTGTTCATGAAATTGGCGGTGCTGCGGCGTTCCCGTGGCTGTTCTCCGTCTATCTGCTCGTTCAGGCTGTGTCGGTTCCGGTCTACGCCAAGCTCGCCGACACTATCGGCCGCAAGCCCATCATGCTCATCGGTATTGGGCTCTTCCTGATTGGGTCGGTGCTCTGCGGTTTCGCGTGGAGCATGCCTGCGCTCATCGCCTTCCGTGTCGTGCAGGGCTTTGGCGCTGGTGCCGTTCAGCCGATGGCGATCACGATCGCAGGCGACATCTACACCCTCCAGGAACGCGCGAAAGTGCAGGGCTACCTCGCGAGTGTGTGGGGCATCGCATCCGTGGTCGGTCCGACGCTGGGCGGGGTGTTCTCTCAGTTCGCGAGCTGGCGGTTTATCTTCTTTGTCAACATCCCGATCTGCATTATTGCGGCGTGGATGATCGCGCGGGCGTTCCACGAAAACATTGAGCGTAAGCGTCATCGCGTTGACTACCTCGGGGCGTCGCTGATCACCGTCAGCATGTCGCTTATCATCCTGGCCGTGCTCGAGGGCGGCGTCGCCTGGGCCTGGGATTCGCTGCCGTCGATCGGCGCCTTCGTCCTCGGCGGGTTGATGCTCATCGCCTTTGTGTTCGTTGAACAGCGCGCCGCCGAACCGGTGCTGCCGACCTGGGTGTTCTCCCGGCGGCTTCTCTTGTCCACTTCTCTGGTGGGGCTCGGTGTCGGCGCAATCGTGGTCGGACTGAGTGCGTATGTGCCGACTTACCTCGAGGGAGCAATCGGTGCGCCGCCGCTGGTTGCCGGGCTGGCGCTTGCAGCGCTGACTCTGGGGTGGCCGCTGGCGGCATCCGTCTCCGGGCGGTTCTATCTGCGCATCGGGTTCAAGAACACTGTTCTGGTTGGACTGGTTTTCGCGATTCTCGGATCGCTCTCGCTCGCTGCGTTCGCAGACGACCCGTCGGTCGCGATCGTCGCTGTCTCCTGCTTCGTTATCGGGCTCGGGATGGGGCTCATCGCCGTACCCTCCCTCGTCGCAGCCCAGTCCAGCGTTGAGTGGAACCAGCGCGGGGTCGTCACGGGCGCCAACCTGTTCTCGCGTTCCATTGGCAGCGCGGTCGGGGTTGCCATCTTTGGGGCAATCGCGAACGCCGTGATCGCTCGTAGTGTCGGCACTACGTCCGGCGCCGTCGTGCATTCCTCCGCGGACGTGTTCATTGCGGTGGCGGTCGCGGTGGTGGCGACCGTCGGCGCGGCGCTATCGATGCCGCGCACACCGGTTGCGGGTGCAGGTGCGCCGACGGGCGCCGTGATGCCGGCAGTGGAGTAACGACGCGCGCATCCGGGAGATCGCACGCCCCGATTGGGGGCGAGCGCTTACCGAGCAGTACTCGATAACCTCGTCAGCGGAAGACTGCCGCGCCAGGGATATGCGCGCCCACCCCACAAGACGAGGCCACCATGTCACGAGACACTCTTTTAGCGCGTTTGACCTCGAGGAAGCGCATCGGAGTGCTCACCGCACTCACGACCGCCCTTCTCGTGATATTCGGGATGTTGACGCCGACTGCGGCGTTTGCCGTCAGCGTGGGCGCGGACATTACTGGCACGATCACGAGTGCGCAGACCGGCAGCCCCGTAGCGGGCATCGACGTCTACGCCGTCACCGTCCCGGCGACAGATAATCCGCCGCACACCAACACCGGTTCTGACGGTTCTTACACTCTGACCGTCGCCTTAGGCACCGACTACAAGATCCTGATCGCTGACCAGTCCACCCAGGCTTACGCCGAGACCTACATCGGCACACCGAACCTCATTCCCCAGGAAGCAACGACCTTCCACGGCGGGGACACAGCGGACGCCACGATCTACCGCTACAACCAGATCCAGGGTCAACTCAATTACGTTCAGGATGGCGCGACCAACGGTGCATCGGGAGTCACGGTCACCGTCTACGGCGCCGGCGACCAGGTGGTCGGCGAAACCCAGGCTTCCGGCGAGGGACAGTACTCGCTCTTCACGTCCGACGTCACCGAGCAGACCTATACGGTCAAATTCTCCGACCCGTCTAACCAGGTCTTCGAAACCGCGTGGTACAGCGGGCAAACATCCGCGGCGACTGCGTCACCGCTTCACGTCTTGGGCGGCGACACGGCCACCCTCCAGACACAGGTCATGGTGGTCAGCCCGATCATCAATGGAATCGTCGCCGACTCCAACAACAATCCCCTCGGCGACATCCCCGTCGCGCTCGTTGACCTGTCTGGCAACGTTGTTGCGAGCACGACGACTAACGGCGACAACTTCGGTCAGTATCAGCTGAAGGGTCTGCCGAGCGGAACCTTCCACCTCCGCTTTGGCACTCCCGGCGCGACGAACTGGGCTTCGGGCTGGTGGCTCAACGACCCGACGGCAACGGCGGCCGACGCGCGTACCATGGCGGAGTCCGGCACCGTCACGCTCGCTCCCGGTCAGGTTGTTTACAACGCCAACGACTATCTCCAGGCATCGAGCGACATCAAGGGCACCATATACGCCAACGGCGGTGTGCTTCCTGCGGCGCACGTCCAGTTGCTGGATGACGCAGACCAGGTCGTCGCCAACTACGAAACCGGCGGCGATGGCACCTACCAGTTCAACGGCCTTCACGCCGGGAACTACACCGTGTACGTCACGGCGGCCGGCTACATCGACAATGCAGTGTCGCTGCCGCTCTCCAACGAGGGCACTGACGCTTCCGGCACCGATGTGACCCTGTTGGCACCGGGTTCCACCCACGGAATTATCTCCGATGCCAACGGCGTGGTCGGCGGTGCAACCGTCACGCTTTACATGGGCACTTCCTTGGTCGGCCAGACGACAACCGATACCGACGGCAGCTATTCGATCGGCGGGCTGCCAGCAACCGACTACACGATTGTCGTCAGCAAGGCCAAGTACGTCACCTACACGAGCGATCCGTTTCCTGTTGCCGCCGGCGACAACCTTGAAATCGACGCAACGATCGTGGCGCTCGGCAAGATCGAGGGAATCGTTCACGACTCGATCAGTGATGACGGCATCCCGGGTGTGACGGTCACGATCAAACAGGGCACGACGATCGTCACCACGGTGGTAACTGACAGCAACGGCGGCTACACCGTTGATGGACTTGCCGCTGGCACATATCAGGCGTACGTCAACACGGGCGACGCTGGCCGGTATTTCGGGGGCCAGTTGAGCGTTGATGCCCTGGGCACGGTCAGCGATGTCGTCGTGAATGACGGGGATGTCATCACCGGTATTGACGCGAGCCTCGAGCAGGGTGTGGCTATCAGCGGCACCGTGACGGCGGGCGACCAGCCGTTGACGCCTGGATTCGAGGGCATCACTGTCAACCTGCACTCAGGGGTGGACGGGTCTGTCGTCTCGACGACCGTTACCGATATCGATGGACACTTCAGCTTCCTCGCTCATGCGGGGCTCTACAGCGTCGAGATGGTTCCGACCGGAGAGCCAGCGAACATCTACCCGACGCAGTGGTGGGACTCCTCGACCCCGAGTGGCGGAACCTCGCACCCTGAGCTTGCATCGACGGTCATTGCCAGCACACCCGGCACCGTCAACAACACGGTCAACGTCGCCCTTGAGCCGTACCCGAGCCTGTCGGCATCCCTCCCACACGTGACGGGAACAGCCAAGGTCGGCTCGACCCTGACGGGTAAAATCGGAGTCTGGGGACCAGGCACGCCAACACTTACTCACGGCTGGTACCGGTCTGACAGCGGCAGTGGAACGCTCATCGCCGGAGCGACAGGTCTCACCTACAAACTGACCAATGCGGATGCTGGGCATCGCATCACCTTCAGTGTGACGGGAACCGAGGCCGGCTTCCTGCCAGGCACCATCCCGAGCGTGGCGACAGCAACGATCACCGGCGGAACCTTGTCCGTTCACACACCCACGATCTCGGGCACAAGGGCCGTGGGCCAACACCTGACCGCATCCGCCCAGTTCACGTCGCCATCCGGGACGATCACCTACACCTACCAGTGGAAGCGCAACGGCTCCTCAATCAGGCATGCAACACTCGCTGACTACACACTGACCTCATCGGATGGTGGCCAAATGATCACGGTGACCGTAACCGGCCGCGAGACGGGCTTCAACACGGCATCGAAGACGAGCAGTTCGACGACGATCCAGAGGCAGCTGACAGCCACGCCCACCCCGAAGGTCACGGGTACGGCGTCGGTCGGTTTCACTCTTACCGCGGTCGCGGGATCATGGAAGCCGTCCCCGGTCACGCTGCATTACCAGTGGTACGTGGGAGGTACGCCGATCTCCGGGGCAACGCACCCGACGTTCCTCCTGCGGGCCGCCGATACGGGTTTGGTTTGGGTCGCGGTCACTGGATCACGGTCGGGCTACACGAGTGTGACTCGCACGAGCTCAGCGAAGACGATCAGCTAGCGGCGGGGTTGCGCGGGGGTTGCGCGGCGGCTGCGCGGCGGTGTACGCGGCGGCTGCGCGGCGGTGGCGCGGCGGTGTACGCGGCGGCTGCGCGGCGGTGGCCAGTGGTGGCGAGTGGGTTGGCTGGGTGAGTTGCGCTGAGTGAGTTGCGTTTGGTGAGTTGCACTGGGTTGGGCCGCTTGCCTTGACTCGCACGCGGTGGAACTCGCCGGTCTTCTCCCGCCCCCGCATTGGGGCGCGAAAGTTGTCCACAGATGCCTGATTTTGGGACCGAACATATGTTCGAACCTCGATAATTGAGGTATGACTTCAACCTCACCAGCGGCAGCCCCGCCCGGCGCACTGGCCGGTGCTGTTGGCAGTGTTGCCCCTGCTGCCGGTGCTGTCGGTGCGAACGATGCGGGCGGTGCTGCCACTACTGCTAGCGCTGCACTGGTGGAGTTGTCACTGGTGGAGTTGTATCGTGCCGCGGTCGAGGCGGTTGAAGCTCTGCCGGTCGATGTTTCAGCGTATCAAGAGCTGGGTGAGGCAGCCCTGCTTGAAGTAAACCTGTTAGCCGCAACAGCATCCAAGGGCTTGAGTGGGAGCAAGGCACTGATCGCCGGCGAGATAGCGCACCGGTCAACGCCTGCACTCGGTTTGCAGGGGTTGGCGCAGCGGGCCGGGCATCGCACGCCCGCACAGTTCATGGTCGCCACGAACGGTGTTACCGGGCGGGAGGCGGTGATTGCTGTCCGGGTTGGTACTCTCGCGCGGGAGGCCGCGACTGCCGGGCAAGTCGATCGTGCGACGCGTGAAGTTGCGGTGCCTTCGCAACCGTGGCTGGCGCCTGTCGCGGCAGCACTGGCAGCACGAGAGTTATCGGTGGAGGGCGCAGAGGCCATCCGAGCCGGCTTGGGTGAGCCCACCACCGCGGTGACGGCCGACGCGCTGCGAGCTGCGGCGTCCCGCTTGTGCCGGGATGGCGCATCCCTGCCTCCCGATCACCTGTTTCGCGCAGCACGAGAAGCGCGAGATGAGCTGGATGTCGACGGAGTGAAGCTACGCGAAGCCGAACGTCGGGCTAAACGTTCACTGACATTCACGACACTTCCAGATGGCATGTCTCGGCTGGTTTGGGTCATGGATCCCGAAACCGCTGTCACCGTCAAGGATGTCTTTGACCGGCTCACCTCCCCGAAACGCGGAGGTGTCAGGTTCGTTGCTGACGCTGAGAAAACGAAGGCCGCACGCATCCTGGAAGATACACGCACCGTCGCGCAACTCGCCTCGGACGGGTTTGAGCAACTGCTGCGCGCTGGAGCCGATTCCGACAGCCGTCGCCTCCTCGGTTCCGGAGCACCGGTCGTCAGGGTCACCGCGACCCGTACCGCGTTCGCAAGTGGGCACGGCCTCGGGCGCCTCGATGGGCAGTCTGACCCGGTGTCGATCTCGACCGTGCAGCGGCTCACCTGTACCGGCGCGACCGAGGAAGTCACCTTCGACCGGGCCGGCCGCGCGCTGGATGTCGGGCGCGAGCAACGCACATTCACTCGCAGGCAACGCGAAGCGCTCGCCGTTCGCGACGGGGGATGCATGATGCCCGACTGTCAGAGGCCACCGTCCTGGTGTGAAGCGCACCACATTAGGTTTTGGGGCCGAGACCACGGTCCCACTAATACCGCCGACGGCATCCTGCTCTGCAAACACCATCACTTGCTTGCCCACAACAACGGGTGGGAAATCAAGCGCGACCAAACCGACGCGTACTGGCTGATCCCGCCTCCCGACCGAGACTCCCGCCAGATACCAATTCCGCTCAGGAGCAAGAGTCCGGCACTGCGTGACCTTGCCCGCGAGGCTGCAGCAGGATGACGTACCCACCTGCCCTAACTGGGGTCAGCGCTGCGAGCGGTCGGTCCGATACCGTGCGAGTACCGCACTGCGTCGCCGTCGAGCCCCCAAAGGTCACAATGTCCCAGCAAACCAACTCTACGAAAACGCGGGTGTCCAAACTTCGCCGAATCGGCATCCCGACTGCGCTGATAGCGGCGGTGGCGTTGCTCTTCGCCATGGTGGTGCCGACGAGTGCGTCGGCCGATGCTACGGGCACCATCTCCGGCCACATCACCGACGCCGTCGCGGGCGGCAACCTCGCCGGTGTAGAGGTGCGCGCTCTGACAATTCCGCCGAGCAGCTTCCCAACGACGACGCTCACCGATGCCAGCGGAAACTACACGCTCGCGCCGCCAACGGGCGACTACACAATCTTCGCGAGTGACCCGAGCCAGGTTTACGAAGCTAACTCCTATGGTGGCGCCAGCAATCCGACCACGGTCACCGCCAGCGTGGACACCCCGCAAACCGGCATCGATTTCTCGTTGACCCCCGATGGTTCCGTTTCGGGTACGGTGCTCGATGCGCAGACCGGCAACCCGCTCGCGAACGTCACCGTCGTCATCGTGGACGCTATAAGTAACAGTGAAGTAGCTCAAGGCAACACTGCGAGTGATGGCACTTTCCGGGTGGGCAACAACACACTCGAACCTGGCATCTACGTCGTGGAATTTATTGACAGCGCAGAGAACTACCTGACCACCTGGTTTGGCGGCACCCGCCAACAGGATGCCACCTTGCTGTTCATCGGCACGAGCGAAAACAAGTCCCTTGGCACCAAATTCCTGACGCTCAAGGCGACAATCGGCGGCACCGCTCTTGACACTGCGAACCAGCCGATCAATAACCTTCCCGTGACGCTGACGACCCAGAGTGGATCAACAGTCGAAACAACCAACACGGATTCCACAGGACAATACGGATTCAACGATCTCGTCGCGGGCTCGTATTTCGTGGAGTTTGGTACGCCCGGTGATGCCACCTGGGCGTCGCAGTGGTGGGACGGCGCATCAACTCGTGCACTGGCCAGCCTGATCACGGTGATTCCCGGCCAGACTTCGTCAAACATCGACGCGGTCGTCGAAACTTCGGCGACGATCTCCGGCAACATCAACGATGCGTTCGGCGTGGTCTCAGGTGCAACAGTGGATGTCTATGATCTC
Organism: Glaciihabitans sp.; assembly: GCA_025463785.1. GTDB lineage: Bacteria > Actinomycetota > Actinomycetes > Actinomycetales > Microbacteriaceae > Galbitalea. The sequence continues at coordinate 264,196 of JAODBD010000005.1, read as the reverse complement.
GGCACTACACACAAGGTAGCGACCGCGACATCCGGCGTCGATGGCAACTTCTCGGCCGTGGGTCTGCGGCCGGGTTCCTATGAACTTGACGTGACAGCCGGCACCCATCAGTCGATACTCGACCCAGGACCGATCGTTCTCGAGGAGGGGTCCAACTCGACCGGCAATGACGTGACGATGGTGAGACTCGGCAATATCGCGGGAAGCGTTGTCAACGAGCAGGAGAATCCGATTTCGGGCATCGCGGTCGAAGTTCGAACGAACGCAGACGTCCTTGCAGGAAATGCGACGACAGGTATTAACGGCAGCTACAACGTCACCGGACTGGTGCCAGGCGACTACACGGTCTCCTTCTCCCGAGGGAACGCGACGCCGCCCTATCTGCCGTACACCCATCCGCAGACCATTCACGTCACCGGTGCTGGTCCCGTGGCCCCGATCCAAGACATCGTTTCGCTGGGTGTCAGCATCTCGGGGACCACGACCGACGCTTCCCGAGCACCGCTCGAAGGCACGACGGTCACCCTCTATGACTCGACCGATCAGCAGGTTGCATCAGCCGTCAGCGACATCGACGGCAACTACAGCTTCCTGGCCGCGCCGGGCAACTACTTTGTCGGCTTTGCGCCCGCGGACGGCAACACCTACGAACCGCAGTACTGGACGGCAGCTATCGGCGGCACGCCTGCGCAGATCGACGCCGAAGCGTTATCGCTCTCGGCGGGTGCCATCAGCACGGGGATCAACGCGCGACTTCAGAAGCTGCCGTCGCTCCAGCCGTCGACTCCGCTGATCGTGGGAACTCCTAAGCTCGGCACCCCGCTCACCGCGCAAACAGCGGCGTGGGGGCCAGGAAGCGTAACGCTGACCTACCAGTGGTACCTCCAGGGAGCCGCGATTTTCGGGGCCACCAACGTCACGTACACTCCGATCTCGGGCGACGCCGGCAAGACACTGACCGTGAAGGCAACAGGCGCGGAGAGCGGATACCTCAACTCGATTCGGGAGAGTGCGCCGAGTGCGATCGTGACCGGCGGAGTTCTGGCAACCGCCACTCCGGTTATCACGGGAACGAAGGCGGTCGGGCAAACGCTCACGGCCAATGCGACCTGGTCACCCGGGACGATCACGTACCACTATCAGTGGAAGCGGGGAAGCTCGGCCATCAGCCACGCGACTTCGGCTACCTACAGGCTTGCATCTGCGGATGGCGGCCAGAAGATCAGCGTCGTCGTCACCGGTACAGAACCCGGTTACACCACCGTGGCGAGGACCAGCGCCACAGCAACCATTGGCAGGGTGCTCACCTCGACGCCGACCCCCAAGATCACGGGAACTCATGCCGTCGGCCACAAGCTCACCGCAAACCCGGGTTTGTGGAAGCCGTCCGTCGTCACACTGCACTACCAGTGGTATCAGGACGGGTCCCCGATCCCATCGGCGACGCGCTCGACCTACCTCGTGAAGATCAGCGACTCCGCTCACACGATTACCGTTCGGGTGACGGGATCCAAGACGGGCTACACATCCATCACGAGGACAAGCGCCGGGGTCGCGATCGCGTAGTGGAGGTGCGCGGCAAAGGGCAGGATGGAACCATGATGCAGTACCAACCTGGCCAGGATGTCGCCGGTGTGACCGAAACACATCCGCAACTCGAACAACTCATCGCCGTGATGGCACAGCTGCGGGCGCCGGGCGGCTGCGCGTGGGACGCCGACCAGACCCACGCATCCCTCGTTCGCTACCTGATTGAGGAGACCTACGAACTCGTTGACGCCATAGAAAGTGGCAACCGCGAGGAGCTGATCGAAGAGCTGGGCGACGTGCTCTATCAGGTGCTGTTTCACTCCGACATCGCGGCACACACCCCCGGCGAAGATTTCAGCATCGAAGATGTCGCCGCCCACATGACAGCGAAAATGGTCGGCAGGCATCCCCACGTCTTCGGCCAAGCGCAGGCACACACGGCCGACGAGGTTGTCGCGGTTTGGGACGAGGTCAAACGTGTCGAGAAGTCGTCGCGAACGAGTGTCCTCGATGGCGTTCCGCAGGCGATGCCTGCGCTTCTGCTCGCTGACAAGCTGCTCGGCAAGGCAACCAAGCTGGGTGTGAGCCCGAAGATTCCGGATGCCGCTGCCGAGCTCGACGTGGACTCAGAGCACCAGCTCGGCCAGTTGCTTCTCGCCATCGTGTCGACCGCGCGCGACAACGGCCTGGATGCGGAACGGGCGCTCCGGGGAGCACTGCGCGAGCTGCAGGACGACATCCGCGCCGCCGAGTAACACGGCAGTCGCAGTGAGCCCGCTCAGCAACTAACCCCGCGCTGAAATGGTGCCCTCCCCAACCCGAATAGGGAAGGGCACCCCAACCAGCGCTCCGCGCGCCGGTGTTTCGGGGCGCGCAGTTCGACCGGAATCGGATCGACGGATATACCCATAACCGTCGTTCCTGTCGTGAGGAAAGTGCCACCCCCGGCACGATCCGTGGCTCAGCGCGTGCGAGCTGCATGGACAGAACTCATCAGCCTCATTGCTCCGCGCGATGAAAATACTATATCCATAACAGTCGTTAGCACAACACACGTTATCTAATACCTGATAGGTTGCGAGAATGCCTCGTCAACCTGACCCGCTGCGCAAACCGCAACTCATAGCCGACATCCTCGACTACCTGCAGGACAAGTCGTTGGCATCGGTGTCATTCCGCACGATTGCGCAGGCGCTCGGCTTCAGCACGTACACCCTCGTGTACCACTTCGGGACGCGCGCCAACCTGCTGAGCGAGATCGTGGCCGCGGCCTCAACGCGAGCTACTGGCATCGAGGAAACCCTGCAGCAGAACCCCGGCACACTGGATGTCTACTTTGACGGGCTATTCATGTCCTGGGCGTGGACGCTCGAGCCGCGCAACCGGCAACTGCAGCGCCTCGAGTTCGAGGCCGCGCTGATCGAGGCCGTCGAACCGCACCAACACACGTTTAGTCGCGCGCTCTACGAAACGTGGCAGCGGATCGGGCAGAACGCCCTCAGGTCACTGGGGCTGAGCGAGGCGGATGCCGCCCTCGAGACGCGCCTGAACATCAATACCTTCTATGGCATCCAGTACGACTTCATTCTCAACAACAAGGCGGCGGCCGCGACCGCAGCATTTGAGCTCGCAATGGAACGCCACCGCGCGCGTCTCGAGGAGTTGGTCGAAGCAAGCATCGCCTAGTTCTGTTCGGTGGGCGGGTTGGTGCGGTTCCTGGTCGGCCTTGGCGGCTGAGAATCCAGAGCCGTGTCAAACTAGAGCCGTGGCTAGCCCGGTGAACCCGCCCCGCGGGATGCGCGACTTCCTGCCCGCAGAAAAGGCGCGGCGCGAGAGGCTGCTTTCCGTCATCCGCGCATCGTTTCGTCAGCACGGTTTTGACGAGATCGAGACACCCGTCGTTGAGGACAGCGATCGACTGCACGCAGGCCTCGGCGGCGACAACGAGAAGCTCGCCTATGCCGTGATGAAGCGCGGCCTCGGGCCCGACGATCTTGCGAAGGCTGCGGCAGACGGCAATTATCTCGAGCTTGCAGACCTGGGGCTTCGATTCGACCTGACCGTTCCTCTCGCCCGGTTCTACGCATCCCACCGCGGCGAGTTGCCGAGCGTGTTTCGCTCGATCCAGATCGGGCCGGCCTGGCGCGCTGAGCGGCCACAGAAGGGCCGTTTCCGTCAGTTCGTGCAATGCGACATCGACATCATCGGCGAGTCTGGTCTGCTCGCCGAGACTGAACTGATCGTCGCGACCGTCGCAACGCTCGACGCGCTCGGGCTGGTCGGCTGCACGATTCGAGTTAACGATCGTCGAATCCTCGTCAGCATGCTGAAGGCGTTTGGCTTCGCGGTTGAGGCTCATGACGCAGTACTCATCACCCTCGACAAACTCGACAAGGTCGGGCCTGGCGGGGTGATCAGTGAACTGGCCGAGCGAGCATCCGATCCCGAAGCTGTCATCGGCGATCCGTCCTCATATCTTGCTGCCGTTGGTGCTGTGAACGACTTCCTGACCAGGCCGCGCACGCTCGAATTTCTGGGCTACGGTGAACGCGCAATTCGCCGGGAGCTGCCCGCCGGCATTGATGAGGATGCCGTGCGCGACCTGTCCGCGCTTGGAGACGCCGTCGAGGCCGCTGGCATCGACCGCGCGCTTCTGCGCTTCGACCCCTTCCTGGTCCGCGGCATGGGCTACTACACGGGAACGATCTTCGAGATCGGGCACCCCGACCTTCCGTACTCGCTGGCCGGTGGTGGGCGCTACGACGGGATGATCGGCCGTTTCCTCGGCACCGAAGTTCCCGCCGTGGGGTTCTCGCTCGGGTTCGAACGCCTGGTCGACCTCATTTCGATCGAAGATGCCGAGAACGTGGATGCCGTTGCCCTGGTCTACGACGCCGATGTCTCCCCGGCGCAGCTCGCCTCGCTCAAGGCGGAGGTCCTGGCGACGGGCGCCCGGACGCGGCTCGAGCGGCGCACGAAGAATCCGAAGGCGCTTCTCGACCAGCTTGCGGCATCCGGTTATGCACAGTTCGCGTTCGTCGGAAATTCATCCACAGTGCTGGCAGACCTCGAAATGCGACCCACCCGGTCGCAGTAGGCTTTCACCCGAACGATCCACCACCTTGGTTCATCAACCGCCAGTTTTCAAGGAGACCCCCGTGGCCCTCATCGACGTTGTCATCGCCCGCGAAATTCTTGACTCCCGGGGTAACCCGACGGTCGAGGTCGAGGTCGTCCTGGACGACGGCACCGTGGCGCGTGCCGCTGTTCCGTCCGGCGCGTCCACCGGCGCATTCGAGGCATATGAGCTTCGGGATGGCGACAAGAAGCGCTACCTCGGTAAGGGCGTCCAGCAGGCTGTCGCTGCCGTCGAAGACATCCTCGGCCCGGCAATCGAGGGCTTCGAAGCCACCGACCAGAGAGAGATTGACTCCGTTCTGATTGCGGCCGACGGCACAGACAACAAGGGCAAGCTGGGGGCGAACGCTATTCTCGGTGTCTCGCTCGCGGTTGCTCGGGCCGCGGCAGACTCATCCGGTCTCGACCTGTTCCGCTACGTCGGTGGTGCGAATGCTCACACTCTGCCCGTGCCGATGATGAACGTCATCAACGGTGGTGCGCACGCCGACTCAAACGTCGACGTGCAGGAGTTCATGATTCTGCCGATTGGTGCTCCGACCTTCCGCGAGGGGCTCCGCTGGGGTACCGAGACCTACCACGCGCTCAAGGCGCTGCTGCACGACAAAGGCCTCAGCACTGGCCTCGGCGATGAGGGTGGTTTTGCGCCAGATCTGCCGAGCAACCGGTCCGCGCTCGACCTGCTGATGCAGGCCATCGAGGCTGCTGGCTATAAGCCGGGCACCGACATCGCACTCGGCATGGATGTTGCGGCGAGCGAGTTCTTCGCCGACGGCGTGTATACGTTCGAGAGCGAGAAGAAGACCGCAGCGCAGATGAGTGCCTACTACCAGGAGCTCGCTGCGTCGTACCCACTGGTCACGATCGAGGATCCGCTCGACGAGGATGACTGGGAGGGCTGGGCGCACATCACCTCTGAGCTCGGTTCGAAACTGCAGATCGTCGGTGATGACCTGTTTGTCACGAACCCGACGCGTCTGGCGCGGGGCATCGAGGCGCACGCGGCCAACTCGATCCTCATCAAGGTCAACCAGATCGGTACGCTCACCGAGACGCTCGACGCGGTGGGGCTCGCCCAGCGCAACGCCTACACGACCGTCATGTCGCACCGTTCGGGCGAGACCGAAGACACCACCATCGCCGACCTCGCCGTTGCCACGAACTCCGGCCAGATCAAGACGGGTGCGCCCGCGCGGTCGGAGCGTGTTGCCAAATACAACCAGCTGCTTCGCATTGAAGAAGAGCTGGGCGACGCCGCAGTGTATGCGGGCCGCAGCGCATTCCCGCGATTCAAGGGCTGATGCGGGTTGGCCGCTGCTGGTTGGCTACGGCTGGTTGGCTAGGCCTGGGTGGCTGGGCCCGATTCGAGTTGCTCGGAGTTGGTCTGAGTTTCTTGGAGTTACTCTGAGTTTCTTGGAGTGACTCAGTGTTGGTCGGGGCGGTCAGTGTTAGTCCGGGCAGCCAGTGTTAGTCGAGGCAGTGCGTGTTAGTCGAGGCAGGTTGACGCTGTTCCTGCCGGGCGCACCATGGGTTCGCGCGAGGAGCGGGAGCCTGCCGGTGTTCCGCAGCTTGGCCGCTTAGCATCGTTGGTATGGCGAGAGCAGATCGAGGCAGGGCGCGAGCGGCGCAGTCTGCGTCGACCCAGCGTGGTTCTACCGAGCGCGGTTCTACCGAGCGTGATTCCACCCAGCGCGCTTCGACCCAACGTGGTTCGACCCAACGTGGTTCGAACCCGCGGGGGGATAGCGCTCCCGAGCGGTGGCTTGCAAACATCCGGCTGTCCAGTTTTACGATCATGATCATGGCGCTGGTTGTCCTCGGGGTCATTGTTCTCGCACCATCGCTCAAACTCCTGATCGAGCAGCGCGCGCAGATCGCGAGCCTGCAAAAGTCAGTCGATGCCGCCAAACACCACGTCTCGGGGCTGAAGTCGCAGGTCGCGCGCTGGGATGATCCGGCGTACATCGAGGCGCAGGCGCGCAATCGGCTGCTCTTCGTGTTCCCGGGGGATTACAGCTACCTGGTCATCCCAGACAAGGCCGCAACGACATCCACGGATGGGGCGCCCATCAGCAAGCACATCCAGAACACCCAGGTCGACTGGGTGAAGTCGCTCACGTCATCGATCTTCAGCGCAGGCCTCTCAACGGAGCCGGCCAGCAAACTTGGCACAGACTCCGGCGGGGGCACACTTATCTCGCCAACGTTGGGCTCAACTTCCTCGGGACCAACTTCGTCGGGTACACCAGCGGGTACGCCGACGAAGAACCCCGGCATGACAGGAGTCGGCCAGTGACAACGCCGCCATTCGATCCGCCCACAGATCGAGACATAGCGATTGTCTCGGCGCAACTCGGCAGGCCGGCACGGGATGTCATCGGCATCTCGGCTCGCTGTATCTGCGGTGCGCCGACAGTGGTTTCGACGGCGCCACGACTGGCCGATGGGACGCCGTTTCCCACGCTGTACTACCTGAGCCATCCGGCCGCCACGGCAGCAGTCTCGACGCTTGAGGCGACCGGCGTCATGCCCGAACTGGCGGCCCTTCTCGTCGGCGAAACCGCGGATGCCTACCTCGCCGCGCACCGGTCTTACCTGGCGGATCGCAATGGCATCGAATTCGTGGCGGAACTCGATGGGATCTCGGCCGGCGGCATGCCGTCCCGGGTGAAATGCCTGCACGCGCTCGTTGCCCACGCGCTCGCCGCCGGCACCGGAGTCAACCCGATCGGCGATCGCGCGCTGGAACTCGCGGCGTGGAGTCCGATGGTGTGTGAGTGTGTCGACTACGGGGTTTCGGCGGGCGCGGCGGTGGCGGACCGCGGTGCTGCGATTGGCGGTGCCGCGGTTGGCGGGGCCTCGGCGCGCGATGCGGCGCACGACGGTCGGGTTGACGCGTGAGGCGGCTGGCTGGCGCGGTCGCGCTGGGACTGGCCGCGGCATCCATTCTGGGTGGGGCAGCGGTCGGCAGCGCGTCGGCGGCGGCATCGACCAGCGCCAGCACCAGCACCAACACGGGCACCGGCACCGTCAGGTCGGGGATGGTCAAGACCGACTACATCCGCGACGGTGAGTACTGGCTGGACCAGTACGGAATACGCAGCGCCTGGTCGACGACCAAAGGCAAGGGCATCACGATCGCCGTCATCGACACCGGTGTGGATGGCAGCGTCGCCGACCTCGCCGGTGCGGCCAGCGGCGGGGCGGACTTCTCGGGTCACGGCTCGGCAAACGGCCAGACTCCGGTCGGGACCGCCGACGAGCGCAACCACGGCACCATGGTCGCCTCCCTCGCTGCAGGGCGCGGCACGGCAGGCGGCGCGGGTCTCATCGGCGTCGCACCGGAGGCAACGATCATGCCCATCTCGATCGGGTTCGGTTCCGCGGCCACCGACTCCGATCAGCAGATCGCCGATGCCGTCATGTACGCGGTCAAGCACGGAGCGAACGTGATCAATATGTCGCTCACCCGCAATACCCTCGCCTGGCCCGAGAGCTGGGACAAGGCGTTCCTCTATGCGATGCAGCACAACGTCGTTATCGTCGCGGCCGCAGGCAATAGGGGCAGCGGCACGAGCGAGGTCGGTGCTCCCGCAACTATGCCGGGCGTGCTCACCGTCGCAGGCGTCGATCGCAACCAGAAGGCGAGCGTCAGCGCGTCGGCGCAGGGCATCACGATTGGCGTTTCGGCGCCAAGCGAGCAACTGCTCGGAGCGGTCCCGGGTGGCAGCTACGTGCAGTGGGAGGGAACGAGCGGCTCAACGCCCATCGTCTCCGGCGTCGTGGCACTCGTGATGGCAGCGCATCCGCACATGGATGCCGCCAACGTCATCAATCGCGTGATCAAGACCGCTCGGGATGCTGGCGCGAAAGGCGTCGACCCGATCTACGGCTACGGACTCCTGAATGCTGCGGCCGCCGTGCGCAACAGCGTTCCGACTGTCAAGGCCAACCCGATGGGCGACCTCGCCGCCTGGATCCACTTGAACCGCCGGGCGGCGCCAACCGCGAGCCCGACCGCGCCGCCGACCCCGAAATCCACGGGTGTTCCCGTCACGGCCAATGCTGCCCCGCAGAACCCGCTGGGCACCCTCTATCCCACACCGACACAGCTTCGGGATGTCGGGCTCCCGCTCGGCGTGCTCCTCGCGTTCGCCCTCGCTCTCGTGGTCATGACGGTATTGGCCGCCCGGCATTTCAGGTCCCTCCGCCGTAGGGACTAGATTTGTCTTGACTTCCACCACCTAGGAGATTTTCCCCCGTGCCAAAAATCCTGATCGTCGGCGGCGGATACGCCGGTTTTTACACCGCACTCAAGCTTGAGAAATGGTTGCGCAGTGGCGAGGCCGATGTTGTGGTCGTTGACCCACTGCCCTACATGACGTACCAGCCTTTCCTGCCCGAGGTTGCCTCTGGCAACATCGAGCCGCGTCATGCGGTGGTCGGTCTGCGCCGTCATCTGCTGAAGACGCGCGTCGTTGCGGCCAAGGTCACGAAGATCGACCACGCCGCCAAGACGGTGACCATCACCCCTCCGGTGGGCGAGCCGTGGGAAGAGGATTACGACGTCATCGTCGTGACGGCGGGGTCCGTCTCACGCACGTTCCCGATTCCGGGCGTCGCAGACGAAGCGATCGGGCTGAAGACGATCGAGGAGGCCACCGCGATTCGCGACCGTCTCCTCGACAACTTTGAGCGGGCATCCACTCTGCCGGCCGGTCCCGAGCGTGACCGCCTGTTGACGACCGTCGTTGTCGGCGGCGGGTTCGCTGGCATCGAGATCTTCGGCGAGCTGCGCAGCCTTGCCAGTTCGCTGCTCAAGCAGTACCCGCACCTGACCATCGACGACACGCACTTCCACCTGATCGAGGCCATGGGTCGCATCATGCCCGAGGTTTCGCTGAAGACCAGCTACTGGGTTCTGAAGAACCTGGCGCAGCGCGAGGCCATCGTCCACCTCGAAACGCAGCTCAGTTCGGCGGTCAACGGCAACATCGAACTCTCGACCGGCGAAAGCTTCGAGTCTGACCTCATCGTTTGGACGGCCGGTGTCATGGCCAGCCCGATGCTCAAGAACACCGATCTGCCCATCGATGAGCGTGGGCGCCTGCGCGTGCGGGCCGATCTGCGGGTTGCCGACGGTGACACCATCATCGATGACGCGTGGGGCGCCGGGGATGTCAGCGCCGTGCCGGATCTGACCGGTGGCGGTGTCGGCGGCTTCACCGTGCCGAACGCACAGCACGCCGTGCGCCAGGGCAAGCTGCTCGCGAAGAACCTGGTCGCCGTCCTGCGGGGCGAGCTGCCTCACGACTACTTCCACAAGAATGCGGGAGCCGTTGCGAGCCTCGGGCTCGGCGTTGGCGTTTTCCAGTCCGGCAACATTGCCGTCAAGGGCCTCCCCGCTTGGTTTATGCACCGCGGTTACCACGGTCTCGCGATTCCGATGTGGGAGCGCAAGATCCGCGTCTTCGTGAACTGGTTCCTGAACTTCCTGCTGCAGCGCGACACCGTGGGCATCATTGCCCGCAGCGAGCCGCGCGCAGCATTCGAGGAGTTCGCGTCGCGACCGAAACCCCACACTGAGGCGGCCTCGGGGGCTCCGGCCGCCTCGGCAGCGGCTCCGGCTCCGGCTCCGGCTACTACTTCAGCTGCGGCGACGAGCGCTCCCGCCAAGGCTGCTACCAAGGCTCCCGCCAAGGCCGCTACTAAGGCTCCGGCCAAGGCACCCGCGAAGGTCGGCGCGAACACCCAGGCTCCGGCGTCGACAGCCGCACCGGCAGCAAAGAAGTAGCGTCGCGCTAGGCTTTCGGGCAGCGCCCGGAAGTCATCCGGGTCACGCCCCGGTAGCCCAATGGCAGAGGCAGACGACTTAAAATCGTCCCAGTCTGGGTTCGAGTCCCAGTCGGGGTACATCAATCGAGTGACCGCGCGTTGGCGCTGTCTGCCAGCGCGCGCGCCGTCCCGCCCAACCTCCTGCCCAACCTCGCGCCCGCGCCTCGCGTGACACGCCAACAGGGGGCAAGACGCGAAACCGCTTCACTATTACCTACACTTGGCGGTAATCTTGCCCCGTCGTGTAACCCGTTCAGATGCGACGTTCACCGCAGCCAAGGAGTCGCCACATGACCACCTCAGCAATTCCGGTTACGCGTTCCCCGTTCGCAGAGCCGACTCGCCGGGTCGGCGGTGGCTGGATCGCAGTATTTGCGACCGCCTGGTTTGGAATTTGGATGGCGCAACTCACGCCCATCCAGCTCCTCCTCCCCACGCAGGTCGAGCACGAGGTCAGCGGCAACTGGGTGGCGAAGGTGCTGGCTTTCGGCATCGTGTCCGGGATCGCCGGCGTGTGCGCACTCATCACCTACCCGCTGACGGGATTTCTGTCCGACCGCACGACATCCCGCTTCGGTCGTCGTCGCCCCTGGATTCTGGCGGGCGCGCTGATCTTCGGCCTGTCGCTCGTCGTCCTCGGAGTTCAAACTTCGATCATCGGGATCGGCATCTTCTGGTCGCTCGCGATCATCGGATTCTGCGTTATTTCCGCCGCGATGACGGCCACCATCTCCGACCAGGTGCCCGTCAATCAGCGTGGGTTCGTGTCGGGCTGGATTTCCGCACCCCAGGCCCTCGGCACGATCGCCGGGCTTGAGCTCGTGACGACCCTCATCCTGACCCAATTCTTCGGCTACCTGGCGGTGGGACTCGGCGTGATCGTGCTGGCCATCCCGTTCCTGCTGTTCGTACCGGACCAGGCGCTCCGCAAGGAGCAGCGACCGCGCCGCGCCGGGCTCGTTTCCGCACTGCAGGGCTTCTGGATCAACCCGATCCAGTACCCGGACTTCGGTTGGACCCTCCTCGGGCGCATCCTCGTCAACCTCGGTAACGCGCTCGGTACGGCCCTTCTCCTCTACTTCCTGCAGTACGGACTGCACGAAAGCAGCACGCTGGCGAACGACAACCTGATCAACCTTGTACTTGTCTACCTGGTCTTCTTCATCATTGCTGCCGTGGGCTGCGGGTTGCTCAGCGACCGGATCGGCCGCCGCAAGGTGTTCGTCTATGTGGCCGCGTACCTGCAGGCCGTTGCGGCGTTGCTGCTGGGCCTCGTGCAGGACTACAACATCGCCGTGATCGGCGCTGCCCTGCTCGGTGTCGGCTACGGCTGCTACATGGCCGTCGACCAGGCGCTCGCGACGCAGGTGCTGCCGGATGCCCACTCCCGCGGCAAGGACCTCGGCATCATGAACATTGCCACGGCCGTCCCGCAGGCGTTCGGACCACTCATCGGCGCGCTCATCGTGTTGTGGTTTGCAGGCATCGCGACTGCGGGCCAGGCGGTACCAAGCACCAATGCGGGGGAGTCGGCTGGGTTTGCTGCACTCTTTGTGGCATCCGGAGTGTTCGCAATCCTCGGCGGCCTCGCGATGGTGCCAATCAAGAGTGTCAAGTAGAAGCGAGTTCTCGACAGTGCAACTGGTCCGCCCCGCCGAACGTCCCTGGACCGATCCAGCGAAATACTGGCCGAGCCTCACTCGTGCCACCGCAGCGCTCGACACGCCTCTTGGCGCACTGTCGCTGCCGGCGCTCGCCGCAAACGCGTTCGAGATGCTCGACCGCGCCCACGGGAAAACCATTCGCGTCGCGAGCAAGTCGGTGCGCGTGCGCGGAGTCCTCGACGCCGTTCTCGCACTTCCCGGTTATGCGGGTGTCCTGGCCTACACGCTGCCTGAGGCGCTCTGGCTGGCCGAGACGATTCCGGATGTCGTGGTCGGCTACCCCACGGCCGATCGCGCCGCGCTCCATGCGCTCGGTACCGACGCGAAGCTGGCATCCCGGGTCACCATCATGGTCGACTCCGTGGACCAGCTCGACTTCGTGGACTCGGTCATAGCTCCTGGCAAGCGCGAGAAAATCCGGGTCTCGATCGAACTCGACTCGTCGTGGGATGCTCCGCTGCTCGGCCACACGGGTGTGTTCCGTTCGCCGGTACATACCGTCGAGGCCGCACGGGCGCTCGCCGAGGTTGTCCTGGCTCGCCCCGGATTCACGCTCGTCGGCATGATGGGTTACGAAGCACAGATCGCCGGACTCGCAAACAAGCCGGCTTCGGCGATTCGCGGTGTGGCCGTGCGCTGGATCCAGTCGCGTTCCATTGCCGAACTCGCCGATCGTCGCGGCAGGGCTGTCGCCTCGGTTCGGGAGGTTGCCGACCTCGAGTTCGTCAACGGAGGCGGAACCGGCTCGCTCGAGAGCACCGCCGCCGATGCCTCGGTGACCGAGATCGCCGCAGGCAGCGGACTCTTCGGTCCACACCTGTTCGACCAGTACACGCACTTCTCGCCGGCTCCGGCGGCCGCGTTCGCGCTCTCGGTCGTGCGCAAACCGCGTCCGGAGATGGCGACTCTGCTGGGTGGTGGGTGGATCGCATCCGGTCCGACGGCCACTGATCGCAGCCCTCAACTGGCGTGGCCGCTGGGGCTGACGTTGGTTGCGCGGGAGATGGCCGGCGAGGTTCAGACCCCGCTACGTGGGCCGGGTGCCGCGGGCCTGCGCGTAGGCGACCGGGTCTGGCTTCGTCACACCAAAGCCGGCGAGCTCAGCGAACACCTCGACGCCTTTGCCGTGGTTGACGGCGAATCGGTGGTCGACACGCTTCCCACCTACCGAGGCGAGGGCAAGGTCTTCCTGTGACGGCGAAAGCCACGGTGGCCGTCTGGCGCAACTGGGGTCGAAGCGAATCCGCGACGCCGGTCGAGCGCATCCGACCCGAATCCGCGGATGAGGTCGTCGCCATCGTGCGCTCGGCACGCGATCGTGGACTCACCGTCAAACCCGTCGGCACGAGTCACAGCTTCAGCGGCATCGCGGTCGCGCCAGGCATCCAGCTGGATATGTCGGGTCTCACCGGGCTTCGGAGATCGAACGGCACCGAGGTCACGCTCGGTGCCGGCACGGTATTGCACGACCTGCCACCGCTCCTGAACCCGCTCGGCCTTGCGCTTCAAAACATGGGGGACGTTGACGTCCAGACGCTGAGCGGCGCGACCTCGACCGGGACTCACGGCACGGGCGCACGTTTCGGTGGTCTCGCCACGCGCATCACCGGCGCGACGATCGTCACGGGCACCGGTGAGTTGCTCACGATGAGCGCGACCGAAAACGCCGATCTGCTGCCTGCGATAGCTGTCGGCATCGGGTCACTCGGCGTTCTGGTCGACCTCACGGTCGACTGCGTGCCCACCTTCGTTCTGCACCTTGTCGAAAAGCCCGAGCCTCTTGGGCTGGTCCTCGACGAGTGGCAGGAGCGTATCGCAGACGCCGATCACTTCGAGTTCTACTGGTTCGCGCACACGACCGTTGCTCTCACGAAGACGAGCACCAGACTGCGGGCGGACGCGCCCCTCAAGCCGCTCGGAGCGATGAAGCGCTGGGTCGACGACAGCCTCATGTCGAACACGGTGTTTGCGGCATCCACTCGGGTGCAGCGCACTTTCCCGAAGTCGACGCCAGCCATCAATCGGTTCTCGACCCATCACTGGGGCGATCGCGAATTCACCGACCTCTCCTACAACACGTTCGCCACCGAGCGGCGCGTGCGTTTCCGCGAGATGGAGTACGCGCTGCCACAGGACCAGATTCCTGTGGTTCTGCGCGAAATCGATGCGCTCATCGCACGCGAAGGCTGGACGATCTCCTTCCCGATCGAGGTACGTGCGGCAGCGGCAGACGACCTGTGGCTCTCAACCGCGTCGGGACGTGCGACAGGTTACATCGCCGTGCACAGGCACTACCGCGAAGACCACCGCGCATACTTTGCCGCTGTCGAAGCGATCATGAAGGCCCACGATGGCCGCCCACACTGGGGCAAAATGAACCAGCGCACGGCCGAGGATCTGGCTCCCGTCTATCCGCGGTTCGAAGACTTCCTGAAGGTGCGCGACCGGCTCGACCCCGACCGCCTGTTCGCGAACGACTACCTCCGGCGCGTCCTCGGAGAGTAGTTGGATTTCAGCCGGCTTGGATCTCAGCCGGGTTGGACCTGACGGCCGGGCTGGGTACTGACGGCCGGGACGGCCGTCAGCGCTGGCGTCGCGGCGAAGGCCAGAAATGGCCTTCGCTCTAAGCTCCAGCGCGCAGAAGCGAGCGGATGTCCCTCCCGGGCAAAGCCAGCCGACCCTCAAGGTTGGTGAGCTCCAGGACGACACTCACGCCAACGACCGTCCAGCCGGCGCGCTCGATGAGGCTGGTGCTTGCGGCCAGGGTCCCGCCGGTGGCGAGCACGTCATCCAGAACCAGTACACGCGAACCGGCCGGCAGGGTGTCGGGCTGCACTTCGAGCGTCGCGCTGCCGTACTCGAGGTCATAGCTCTGGGAGAGCACCTCGCGTGGGAGTTTGCCCGGCTTGCGAATGATCAGGACGCCGACGCCGAGCGCGTAGGCTGCGGCCGCCGCGAGGACGAAGCCCCGTGCTTCGACGCCGGCGACGGCATCCACGCGTCCCGCAAAGGGAGCGGCGAGGGCATCCGTGATGACTCGCAGGGCATCGCCGTCGGCGAAGACGGGTGTGAGGTCGCGGAAGGTGATCCCCGGTTTCGGAAAGTCGGGAACGACGGCCGTGAGTTCGGAGACGAGCTGGGCGGCGCGGGAGTCAGACATGGCTCAATCCTGCCAGCCGACCGGCAGGCGTCACGCCGGTGCACTCGCTGATTGCCGCAAGCCGAACGCTAGGGGGTTCGACGCCGCAGGGTAATGCTGCCGAGGACGACGAGCCCCACCGCCCAGAGAGCGACGATCCCGAGTTCGCGCAGCACCTCGCCGCTGGCATCCGATCGGGAGATGACCTTTTGCAGCGCATCGATCGAATGCGACAACGGGAGCCAGTCTGAGATCGAGCGGAGGACATCCGGCATCTGTGCACGTGGCACAAATATGCCGCCAAGCAGGATCTGCGGAAACACCAGCGCCGGCATGAACTGGATGACCTGGAACTCGGTTGTCGCGAATGCGCTCGCAAACAGTCCGAGTGTGGTGCCGAGGATCGCGTTGACCAGGGCAACCAGGATCAACAGCCAGGCGCTGCCGCTCACCGCGAGTCCGCAGACCCACACCGCGTAGGCAACCGCAATCAGCGACTGCAGAATGGCGAGCAGACCAAACGCGAGCGTGTAGCCGACCAGGAAGTCGAACTTGCCGAGGGGCATCGTCATCAGTCGCTCGAGGGTTCCGGACCGTCGTTCGCGAAGGGTGGTGATGCTCGTGATCAGGAACATCACGATGAAGGGAAACAGCCCGAGCAGGGCGGGGCCGACAATGTCGAACGTTTTGGTGTTCGTGAATATCCAGGCCATGAGACCGATGAGAAGGCTCGGCACGACGAGCAGCAGCGCGACCGTTCTGGGATCGTGGCGCACCTGATTGAGCACGCGCGCCGCGGTGGCCAGAGCGAGGCGCGGGTTCATGCGCTTGCCCCGCTCACGAGGGCGAGAAAGGCGTCGTCGGGGTCGTCGGCGCCGGTCAGGGTGAGCAGGCCAGCAGGGGTTTCATCCGCGAGCAGTCTGCCCTGATGGAGGAGCAGGATGCGGTCACACCGGCGGGCCTCATCCATGACGTGGCTGCTGACGAGGAGGCTCACCCCGCGAGCCGCAAGCGACGCGAACAGCGCCCACAGGTCGCGGCGCAGGACCGGATCGAGCCCGACGGTCGGCTCATCGAGAACCAGCAGTTCGGGCGACCCGAGCAGAGCGACGGCGAGGGATACCCGGTTGCGTTGCCCACCGCTCAGGTCGCCGGCGAGTTGCCTGGCCTGTGGCTCGAGTTCGACCTCGTGGATGACTCGCTGGATGTCCGGCCTCGGAGCGCCGATCACCTGCGCGAAGTAGCGGAGGTTCTGCGTGACCGTGAGATCGTCGTACACGCTCGGCGCCTGGGTCACGTAGCCGATGCTCTTGCGAAGAGCGGGTGCACCGGCGGGTACGCCGAATACTGTGATGGTTCCGGCCGCGACTTTTTGAGCACCGACGATCGATCTCATCAGTGTGGATTTGCCGCTCCCACTCGGCCCGAGGAGGCCGACGACCTGGCCCCGTGGCACCGCAAGCGTCAGGTCGCGCAGAACATCGAGCTTGCCGCGGTGGACGCGCAGGTTCGCGATCTCGACCGCCGGGCTGGAATTCATCATGTGACGAATTCTTTAGCTGGATGCCGTTGTGCGCAAGGAGTGGTGCGTCAGACTTCGTCCCTGCCCGCGCCTGGCCGGGCCGTCTTCGGGTGGTCATCCCGGGAGTTGGATGGCCCTGTCCACGTTGCTTCGTGCGCGCTGGATGTCCGTTCAGCGTTCGCTGTGAGCTTGCGGAAACTCCCATAGGAGTTGGACTCACTTCCCCTATAGTTCTAGGCATGGGAACCCTAATCGTCATCGGCATCATCGTGCTGTTGATCATCATCATCGGCATCGTCATCTGGTCGACGTACAACTCCCTCGTCACGCTGAATGTGCGCGTTGACGAGGCGTGGAGCGACATCACGGTGCAACTCAAGCGGCGTGCCGATCTCATCCCGAACCTCGTTGAATCGGTCAAGGGGTACGCGTCGCACGAGAGTGGCGTGTTCGAGGCCGTAACGGCCGCTCGCGCGGCGACGGTCAATGCCACGACGCCGGCACAGGCATCCGTTGCTGAGAACCAGATGCAGGGCGCCCTCAAGAGCATATTCGCGGTTGCCGAGGCTTACCCGCAGCTGCAGGCCAACCAGAACTTCCTGCAACTGCAGGCCGAGTTGGTCGACACCGAAGACAAGATTCAGGCGTCGCGCCGGTTCTACAACGGTGGTGTGCGGGAGCTCAACACGAAGATCAAGGTGTTCCCGAACAACATCTTCGCCAGGCGCCTCGGCTTCACCGCGCGCGACTTCTTCGAGGTCGCAGACTCGGCGTCGATCGCCGAGCCGCCGCGCGTGCAGTTCTAGAGCCGGGCATCTGAGGCCCCATGTATTACCCGAGGCTCCATGTATAGGGCAATCGCTGCCAACAAACGCAATACCGTCTTCATAATCACGCTGTTTCTGGTTTTGATCGCGGCTATCGGCTTTGCCGTCAACTACATCTGGGGGCGCGGCCAGTCCGGCGACTACACGATCTTCATCGCCGTGGTGATCGGCGCCGGCATCTACACGCTCATCCAGTACTTCGCGGCCTCTGGTCAGGCGCTGGCGATCACCGGGGCGCAGGAAATCCAGAAGGCCGACAATCCGCGGTTGTATCGCATCGTAGAAAACCTGTCGATCTCGACCGGGTTGCCGATGCCGAAGGTGTACATCATCAACGACCCGGCGCCGAATGCGTTCTCGACCGGGCGCGATCCGAAGCACGCGGCGGTTGCCGCGACCACCGGCATCCTGGATCTCATGGATGACTCCGAACTTGAAGGCGTCATGGCCCACGAGATGGGTCACGTGCAGAACTACGACATCCGGGTGTCGACTCTGGTCTTCGGGCTGGTCGTCGCCATCGGGTTCATCGCCGACATCCTGCTCCGACTGAGCTTCTTCGGCGGGCTCGGCGGCAACAACCGCAATAACAACAACAGTGGCGGCGGCGGCAACCCGGTCGTTCTCGTGCTGAGCCTTGTCGCGCTGGTGATCTCGCCGATCCTCGCGGCGCTCATTCAGGCGGCCATTTCGCGCCAGCGTGAATATCTCGCCGATGCCTCGAGCGCCATGATTACACGCAACCCGCCCGAACTCGAGAGTGCGCTGGCGAAGCTCGGCCAGTATGGTCGGCCCGTCAGTCGTCAGAACTCGAGCATGGCGCACATGTGGATCGCCGACCCCAACAAGCCCGGCCTGATTGCCAAGCTGTTCGGTACGCATCCGCCCATCCCCGACCGCATTGTGCGGCTCGAGAAGCTTGGCGGCGGTTTTTAGCTTCCGCCTGCTGGTGCTAGCTCCGCAGCGTCGCGACGATCGCGGCGGCAATCGCCTTCGCGGCGACGGTACGGGGCGCGGTCGCCCTGGGGATGTCGGATGTCGCCCCGTAGTCCCACAGGTCGAAGTGCACCCAGTTGCCACCGACGACGATGTCAACACGGATCGACTTGCTCGTCGCATCGGTTGACATCGTCACGGTGTCGCCAGCCTGCAGCCCCGCGACGGTGACGGGAGTTCCCGGGAGAAGAACGGCGGCTTCCTTCGCAGCCCATGCGCCACCGGGGAGCCAGCTGAGGTAGCCGTACCCGTTGTCCGTGTTGCCTGCGCCGAGGATGCAACCGAAGCCGGCGGCATCCTGTTCGGCCTCGGAGCCGAGGCTCCAGCCGCCCTGGTCACCCTGACCCAGCACGACCCTGGCTGTCGTGCCGAGGGCGGCTTTCACCTGTGCGGGGCTGACATATCCGTCACAGGTTCGCGGCGCGGTGAGTGTTCCTGCTGGCGGCGTCCAGAGGGGTCCTGTGGTGCTGAGCGTGGGAAGGGTGGCGAGCGCCTTCGAGAAGACGGCCTTTGCAGGTGCGATCACGGGCGAGGTTTGCCTGGCGAGCTTGGCGTGGATGTTCTCGAAGTCGGCTTCGATCCAGTAGCCGTCGACGAAGGCGTCGAGATAGCAGCTCGTGATGGTGGTGTCACCGCTGCAGTAGCTCTCGGTGTCGGACTTCAGGGCGTAGATCGTGCGGTATCTTTTCCAGCCGGATGCGGCATCCGGCAGCAGCGAAAAGGTCGCCGACATGGCGCTTCGCGTCGCGCTCCCATCGTCGACCTTGCCGTTGCTCCAGCGGCAGGCAAGGCCCCCGCGAGTGCGAACGAAGTCGGAGGTCGGGATGACGTCGGAGGTGGCAAGATCGGGCGTCGCCGGGTTCTCGGCTGACATCGGATCGGCGAACAGCGTCGTCAGATCGCCGCGCGTGATGAGATCGTCGCAGGTCAGGTCGAAGCGGGGAGTTGGCGCCGCAGCGACCGGGACCGCGGTGGCCGTCGGTGTCGGGGTCGGCGACTGAGTCGGCGCATCCGTCGGACCTGTTGGCGTTGCAGGTGCGCACCCTGCCGCACCGAGCGCGACCAGGGCGGCAAAGGCGAGGACGGGTACCAGGCGCGCTCGGCGTTTCATGGTCGCCATTTTGGCATTAGAACATCCGAGCCACGAGGTTGCCGAACAGATCTTCCGCGTCGCAGGTCACGCGCTGGCGGGTGAACCACTCGCACACGTTGACGCAGTCGCGGTGAAGAAAGTCCATTCCGCTCGGGTTGCTCACGACCTCGACGACCTGCGGAAGATCGATCATGACTACCCGGCCGTCCTTCACGAGAAGGTTGTAGGCCGAGAGGTCACCGTGCGCGAGACCGGCGCTGGCCAGCGAGCCCATGATGGTGACGACCTGCTCGAACAACGCCCGCATTTCGTGCGCGCTCGATCTCACCTGGGAAAGTCGGGGGGCCGCCACCATGCCGTGACCGATGAACTCCATCAGGATCTCGGTGCCGTGGATCTGTACCGGATACGGCACGGGCACACCGAGCGAGTACAGAGTGCAGAGCGCCTCGAACTCGGCGTAGGCCCAGCGGGTCGATGAGACGCTCTGACCGTAGGCGCTGCCTCGTGCCACGGCGCGGGTGTCGCGAGTGTTCCGCATTCGGCGACCCTCCGAGTAGCGCGTCGAGCGATGAAAGTCGCTCGTCTCGGCATCCCGATACCGTTTGGCCGCGAGGATGCTGGATTGGCCCGGATCCCCAGGGACCGCCCGTTCGATAAGAAACAGATCTGCCTCCTTGCCGGTCTTGACGATGCCGAGCTCGGTGTCGAAGGCCGAGGCAGAGGTGACCACCCAGCTCGGATACGGCTTCGGCCCGCGTTCGGTCGGAGTGACCGCGGTCCAGGTCGACCATCGCTGGCCGTCGCCGGGGACGTCGCCGGAAAAGGTGGGGACTGCGGCGAACTCGCCGGCGAGCTCGGTGCGCTCGTAGAAGCGAAATACGTCAGATGAAGACGGTCGTCGAGAAGACAAGGTTGGTGAACTCCGAAGATTGGGAGGTCACAGCGCGTGAGCAACTCGGTTGCCGAGTTGCCGCGATGCAGGCAGATCAGCCTGCGGCGACCTCAAAGGAAGGGTGGATGTGGGAGCGCACGACATAGACAGTCATGGTCTCGCCCTCCTTCCTGCATCTCGTTGAATGGACCGGGTAGCTTGAACTCTCCAAGACTGTACCCGTGGGCACCGGCCGCGGCTAGACCCGTGGCAGAACTGTGACCTTGAGTTCTGCGGCGAGGCCGGCCGCGAGATCGCCCCAGTTCATGACCTCGATGGCATCGAGCCCCTGCCACGCCGCGGTCTTGCGCAGCAGCTGCGCCGTGCGTGCTTCGATCTCGGTGCCGATGGCATGCGGTTCGCGCCAGGCCGATTGAACTCTCAGCACACCGTTCTGCCGGTCGCTCTTGAGGTCGACCCGCCCCACGATTTGGTCGTCGATGAGGAGCGGCAGCGTGTAGTAGCCGTAGATGCGCTTGGGCGCTGGCGTGTAGATCTCGATCCGGTAGTGGAAGTCGAAGAGTCGCAGGGCACGCTCGCGATACCAGACGACCGGGTCGAAAGGCGAGAGCAGTGCAGCGGTCTCGATGCGCCGCGGGATGCGAGCGTCGGGATGCAGGTAGGCCGGGATCGGCTTGCCGCCTCGCTCCCAACCCCTTACGGTCACCGGCACGAGCGCGCCCTCGTCGACGAGTTCGGCGAGAATGGGCGCCACCCAGCCCTTCATCAGCCGGTAGTAGTCGGCAAGATCGGCCATGGTGGCGACGCCGTAGCTTTCGGCGGCGCGCAGCAGCAGGTGCCGGATGGCGTCGTGCTTGCTGACCTCCGAGGCCATGAACTCTGCCGGCATGACCTGCTCGGCGAGCGCGTACGTGCGCTCGAAGTTGGTGCGGCCGGCCGAAACTACCTCGCCCATGAAGAACAGTGACTCGAGACCGATCTTCACATCCGACCACTCCCACCAGCCGCCGCGTCGACGATTGGCGTCGTGCTCGATCTTGCTGGCCGGCAGTGGTCCTTTCGCTGCGAGTTCGGCCCGCAACCAGTCGAGCATCTCGCCGTTGCTATTGACCCAGCTCGAGGCGGGCCGGGATGCGTACAGGTCTCGATGCCACGCCATGTGCCAGCGCCACAACGGCCAGCTCTCGAGCGGGATGAGCGCGGCAACGTGTGCCCAATACTCGGTGTATCGCGCTTTCTTGCCGAACGTGAGACGGTCGAGGTCGGCCTTGTCGTAGGCGCCAAGCCGGGCGAAAACGGGCAGGTAGTGACTGCGCTCGAACACGTTGACCGAGTCGAGCTGCAGCAGGCCCATCCGGCGCACCACGGCATCGATCTGGCGGATCCCGACGCTCGCCGGGCGCGGCCGCCCGAACCCCTGAGCCGCGAGCGTGATGCGTCGCGCCTGCGCCGCCGAAATCGTCTCAGTCATCGCCTCCGACACTATCGGCAGGGTGCGACAGTCAGCGTATCAGCGGCTCAGCGTATCAGCGGCTCAGCGCATCAGTGGCTCCGTGCATCGGTGGCCCGGTGACTCAGTGGCTCAGTGGCTCAGCGGCTCGGGATCAGGTCCGGGCTCGCCGTTTCGTCGAGGTCCGGGAGGTCGGCAACGCTATCCAGGATGTAGTGGTGCGGATGCGCTGCGAGCTGCGCCCGCGATAGCTGGCCGGTGAGCACGCCTACTCCGATGACGCCGGCATTGTGTGCAGCCTGGAGGTCGACGATCGTGTCGCCGGCGGCCAGAACCTGGCGCACATCCATCGCTCCCGTCTTCTCCATGGCGCGGTGAATCAGGTACGGAGCGGGGCGCCCGGCCGGGACGTCGGAGGTTGTCACCACGGCGTCGAGCAGGACGCCCACCTTCCAGCCGAGCGACTCCAGCAGCGGGAATGCGACAGCGTCATCGAAGCCGGTCGTGAGGGCGATGCGGATGCTGCGTCCACTCAATTCTTCAAGAGCCAGAACAACACCCGGCAGCGCTCGCGGGGGAGAGTTGCGGTACGACGCCGCGAGGATCGCGCGAAAACGATCGAAGGCGACGGCCACCCGTTTGCCGGTGGGCTCCTCGCCGCCGAGTTCCATGAGGGCTGTGATTGCGGCGACCTTGTCGGTGCCCATCCACTGCTGGAGGTCGGATTCGAGCAGCGTCGCACCCGTCTCCTCGACCGCTTCGGCGAGCGCGACGTAGACGGCACCGTGGTCGTCGATCGTCGTGCCGGCCATGTCGAGCGCAACTAAATCAATCACTCGTTAAGCCAACAACACACACACGAACACTCGGTGAACGGCCGGCAACGTCCCGCCCGGCGCCTTGCCATCGATTCCCGTGCGTAACCATAGTTGCTGCTCGTGAACTCAACGAGATATCTCGCCGAATCGGATGTCCTGGTCGTCGGCGCCGGAATCGTCGGCCTCGCGCACGCCTCGGCAGCGATAGCCCGAGGTCTCAGCGTCACCGTCATCGACCGGGATGCCAGGGCCGTCGGCGCCTCCGTGCGCAACTTCGGCCACTGCTGCGTGACCGCGCAATCGGGCGAGCTGCTCGAACTCGCCATGGTCGCACGCGGCAAATGGCTCGACCACAGCGCGAACGCCGGCTTCTTCTTGATCCAGTCGGGTGCGCTTACCCTCGCCCGTAGTGCCGCTGAACTCGCGGTGCTCGACGAACTCGCCTCCTCCCGCGAACCCGGCCAGGTGACGCTCCTCACCGAGGCCGAGACGCGGTCGCACCTCCGAGCGGATGCCGACCCCGCCATCATCGGCGGTGCCCTCCTTGGCGACGACCTCCGCGTCGACCCGCGTGAGGCGGTCGGCGCGATGGCGGCCTGGCTTGCCGCTCAGCCCGGCGTCACGTTCCTCTGGCAGACCAGCTACCAGGGTGGTGAAGGCGGGATCGCCCGAACAAGCCGGGGCGACATCCGTGCCGAGCGCACGATCGTGTGCGTCGGCCACGACCTCGACTACCTGTTTCCGGAGCTCGCAGCCGAACACGCGGTCGAACGCTGTGGGCTCCAAATGGTTCGGGTGGCTGCCCCCGACGGCCTTGTGCTTCGCCCCGCGGTGCTGACCGGCACCTCGATGCTGCGGTACCCCGCATTCGCCGAAACCACAGCCGCGGCCGAGCTCGCGCGCGAGGTCGCTGAACGCAGTCCTGAGTTGCTCGACATCGTGGCCAACATCATGTTCACCCAGCGCCCGGACGGCACCCTCATCGTGGGCGACAGCCACCGCTACGGGACGACCGTGGACCCGTTCCAGGCCGAGGCGACATCCGAAATTCTTCTCGCAGAAATAGCGCGAATCCTGGGTGTGGGCGAGCTGCGCGTGCTTGAGCGGTGGCAGGGCATCTACGCGTCGAGCCCGAAGCACCCGTATCTGGTCGCCGAACCCGTGCCCGGCGTCACGGCTGTGACCGTGACTTCAGGCATCGGGATGACCATCTCCTTCGGCCTCGCCGAGAAAACGTTCGAAGAATCCGTCGTCGTGTTGCCTGCCGTTAACCGAACGAACGCCGTCGCGTAACTCTGGGCCGAGATGCTTCGGATGAGCCACCCCGGTATCCGATAGCTCACCCCACAGCGTGGGCAGCCGCGGTCTGGCCTCCTGGAGGATCACTTGATTACAAAGCGCCACCTCATCGGCGTTGCCCTCGTTGCCGTCGCAGCGATTTCGCTCTCAGCCTGCTCGGCGGGCACGACGAACGCGAATAGCACCGGCAGCATCAGCAAGGCGAAGGCCGAGACGGCAACGAGTGCCAAGGACTTTGGCGGAATGTCCGGCCTCATCGCCGCAGCCAACGCAGAAGGTCAGCTGAACGTCATCACCCTTCCGCCGAGCTGGGCAAACTACGGCAAGATCATCGCGGGATTCGAGGCGAAGTACCCGAAGATCAAGATCAACTCCGCGAACCCGAACGGTTCGAGTGCGGACGAGGTTTCTGCCGCCAACTCGCAGAAGGGCCAGAGCACGGCCCCCGACGTCTTCGACATCGGCACCGCCGTCCTCGACCAGAACCTGGGCCTCGTCGCGCCGTACGAGGTCGCGAACTGGTCCGACATCCCCGCCAATTTCAAGGATGCCTCGGGCAAGTGGTACTACGACTACACCGGTCTCATGTCGATCGGGTACGACTCCTCCAAGATCACGACGGCCCCGACATCCATCACTGACCTGCTGGGCGCCGCGTATAAGGGCAAGGTCGCGATCAAGGGCAACCCGACGCAGGCCAACGAGGCCGCGAGCGCCGTCTACCTTGCCGCACTCCAGAGCGGTGGCTCGGCCGACAACATCCAGCCCGGCATCGACTTCTTTTCAAAACTGAAGAAGGCGGGAAACTTCCTTTCGGTTCTCCCGACTCAGGCCACCGTGAACTCCGGTGAGACCCCGGTGGTTCTGCAGTGGAGCTACAACAACCTGGCCTGGGGCGCTGCCGGTGGCTCCGCTGGCAACGCGAACTGGAAGACCGTCGTTCTGCCGGGCACCGCGCTCGGCAGCTACTACAACCAGGCCATCAACGTAGACGCTCCGAACCCGGCGGCAGCCCGCCTCTGGGAGGAGTACATCTACAGCCCAGAGGTGCAGAACCTGTACCTCGCGTCGGGTGCTTACCCGGCAACGCTCGCTGCCATGGAGACCAGCAAGTCGGTCGACGCTGCCGTTCTCGCGAGCGTCGGTGAGGCTCCGTCGAACTTCGTCCAGCTGACCGCAGACCAGGCAGCAGCCGCAGCCAAGCTGCTGTCTGCCAAGTGGGCTTCGGCAATCAAGTAGCACCGACGGTTCGCTAAAACCCTGATGACTGCCGCAGCCACGTCAGCGCCAGCCACCACCACGCACGGCGTCGGGACACGATCCCGGCGCCGCAGCGCGGTTTGGCTCGGCCTCGCGCCCTTTGCCGTCTACATCGTGCTGTTCCTGGTGATCCCGGCCGCGCTCGCGGTTGGGAGCGGCTTCTTCATGAGTGCCGGCGCTTTTACGCTGGCCAACCTGAGGGCGTTCGCCGACCCGAACATCCAGAGCGACTTCGTATCGACCATCGGCATCTCGGCGGCGACGGCCATCGTTGGCGCAGTCATTGGCGCGGTCGTGTGTTTCGCTCTCCTCGGGGCCCGTCCCGACAGCTTTCTTCGCACCGTGGTCGACTCGGCCAGCAGCGTCCTCGCCCAGTTCGGCGGCGTCATGCTCGCCTTTGCATTTGTTGCGACGATCGGCCAGCAGGGGCTCATCACCGTGCTGCTCGAGCGCTACCTCGGGCTCCAGACCAACATCTTCACGGTGTTCAACAACAACGGACCGTTGCTGTACCAGGTGGTCGGACTGGTGGTTCCATACCTCTACTTCCAGGTGCCGCTCATGGTGCTCACCTTCATGCCCGCCATGGAGGGGCTCAAGGCGACCTGGGGCGAAGCAAATGCGACGCTCGGTGGCACGCGCTTCACCTACTGGACGCGCATCGCGATGCCGATCCTCGCGCCCGCGTTCTTTGGCAGCGTCATCCTGCTGTTTGCCAATTCGTTCTCGTCGTATGCGACTGCGGCGGCGCTCATCGACCAGGGCGGCATCCTGCCACTGGATATCAAGCAGCAGCTCACGAGTGAAACGGTCGTCGGCGTGCAGAATGTTGCGGGAGTGCTCGCCCTCGGGATGGTCGTGGTCATGATCATCCTGATGACCGCGTATTCGGCGCTGCAGCGACGGGCCTCACGGTGGCAGCGATGAGCGCGGTACGCGGCGGGGCGCAGCGCTATGGGGCTGAACCGTCTACGGCGACGCGGCGCAGCATCCTGATCATCGTTGGCGTCGTCTTCCTGGTTCCGATAGCGGCATTGCTCGAGTTCACATTCCGGATCGGTCAGCCGGCTGCGAACGGCGTGCAAGCGTACGGGTTCCAGCACTACCTCGACATCGTGAGCCCGGCCAATGAACAGGCCTACGCCCCGCTCTATCAGGGCATCCTCAACTCGCTCACCATCTGCGTGATCACGGTGTTCATCGTGCTCGTGTTGCTCCTGCCCACCATGATCCTGGTCGAGCTGAAGTTCCCGAAGTATCGGCGGGTGCTCGAATTCGTCTGCATCATCCCGATCACGGTCCCGTCGATTGTGCTGGTCGTCGGGTTCATCCCCATCTATTCGGTCGTCGCGCAGATCTTTGGAAGCTCGCCCTGGACACTCGCCTTTGCCATCGGCGTCATCGTGCTGCCGTATGCGTACCGCCCGATCGCGGCCAACCTGGCGGGCGTTGACGTAACGACCCTGAGCGAGGCCGGACGGTCGCTCGGGGCGGGCTGGGTCAGCGTGATCTGGAGTGTGATCCTGCCGAACCTGCGGCGCGGCATCCTCTCGGCCGTGTTCATCACCATTGCCGTCGTGCTCGGCGAGTACACGATCGCATCGTTCCTCAGCCAGAACACCTTCCAGACGGCGCTCGTGCTGATCCAGCAGACCGACCCCTATGTCGGCGCAATCTCAGCGGTCTTTGCGCTGCTGTTTGCATTCGTTCTTCTCCTTGTAATCGGACGGCTCGGTACTGTGCGCCGATCGCGCCCACCCCAGCGAAAGGGTCAGGTTTCATGACCGTCACTGTCAGCACGGACACCCAGGCCAACTACATCAGCGCCGAGGGCGCGACGGTCCAACTCATCGACGTGGTGAAGGACTTCGCGGGCCACCGCGCACTCACGGGCGTGAGCCTCACCATGAAACCCGGTGAATTCATCGCGCTCCTCGGCCCTTCCGGCTGCGGCAAGACCACGGTGCTTCGCGCGCTGTCCGGGCTTGAACTCGTGACATCCGGTCGCATCCTGATCGACGGCGAAGATGTCGCGAACACCCCCGTCAATAAGCGCGACATCGGCATGGTTTTCCAGTCGTATTCGCTCTTCCCGCACATGACCGTCCTGCAGAATGTCGAATTCGGGCTGCGGATGCGAAAAGTGGATGTCGACAACCGCCGTCGCCGCTCGGCCGAAGCACTCGACATGGTCGGCCTGGGCCACCTGGGCGAGCGTTACGCTCACCAACTCTCCGGCGGGCAGCAGCAGCGCGTTGCCCTTGCGCGCGCACTCGTCACCCGCCCGCGCGTTCTGCTGCTCGACGAGCCGCTGTCTGCGCTCGATGCGAAGGTACGGGTGCAGCTTCGGGATGAGATCCGCCGCATCCAAACCGAGCTTGGCATCACGACCCTGTTCGTCACGCACGATCAGGAGGAGGCACTCGCCGTCGCCGACCGGGTCGCCGTGATGAACGCGGGCAACATCGAGCAAATCGGTACCCCAGAGGAGCTCTACACGTCCCCGGTGAGTGCGTTTGTGGCCAACTTTGTGGGGCTGAGCAACCGCATCCCGGCCGACGTCACTGGCCATGAGGTACTGGTGTACGGCCAGACGCTCGCGCTCCTCGGTGAGTCTCCCGGCGATGGGCCGGCGCTCGCCATGGTGCGTCCGGAAGACATCGCCTTCGCGCCGGCGGGGCTGGAGGTGACCGTGGTGGCATCGAGCTTCCTCGGCAGTTTCCGTCGCACTCAGGTTCGATTCGCCGACGGCTCGATTGTCTCTGTGCAGCATGACGCGGGCGACCACTACGACCCCGGTGCGACCGCTCGAGTGAGACTGAAGGGTAGCGCTGTTTCCGTTGCCCCGCGAGGGTGAAGCGTCGTCAGTTTCGGCTCGGGCACAGGTTCTAGACTGAACCGATGAAGCTCTGGAGAGCGCGGCCGGCATCGCCTGACGCTGCTGCACGACGCACACTGACTGGTCCGGAGCGCAAGAAAGCTGTCGAAGAGTCGATTCCGCTGCCCGTGGAGATCGCGGGGCAGTGGGGATGGCGGCTGCTGGCCGTCGTTGGCGCGCTTGTCGTCTTCGGGTTGCTGGTTTCGACTCTCCGGGGGATCGTCATCCCGTTCATGATTGCGACGCTGATTTCGGCGCTCCTGATCCCGCTCAAGTCGTTCCTCATCCGCCACGCCTGGCCGCGGTGGCTGGCCACTCTGGTCGCTCTCGTGCTTGCTGTCGCCGTTATCGGCGCGCTGGTTTTCGTCATCGTTATCCAGGTGCGTCACGATCTTCCGAATCTTGAGAAGCAGTCCGTCGCGGCATACGCCAATTTCAAGTCGTTCCTTGCCGCGCCTCCGTTCAACGTGACCCAGGCGCAGTACACCGACTACGTCGCCCAGTTCTCGACCGCGGTAAAGAACCAGAGCGGGGTTGTCCTCAGTAGTGCAGTAGCTCTCGGGTCCGGCCTGCTCCTGACTATCTTCGCAACCGTGTTTCTTGTCATCGATGGCGCTCGCGTCTGGCAGTGGACGGTGCGTCTGTTCCCCCGCCGCGCACGCGTTGCCGTCGATGGCGCAGGGCAGGCCGGCTGGGTGACGCTGACGGCGTTCATCCGTGTGCAGATCTTCGTCGCGTTCGTCGATGCCGTGGGTATTGGGCTCGGGGCACTTCTCCTCGGGCTTCCGCTGGCCATCCCGATCGCCATCGTGGTGTTTCTCGGGTCGTTCATTCCCGTGGTCGGTGCCGTTGTGACCGGCATTGTTTCGGTATTCATCGCGCTCGTCTACGCCGGACCGCTGCAGGCACTCATCATGCTGGGCGTCGTTCTGGTCGTGCACCTGCTCGAGGGCAACTTCCTGCATCCGTTCATTACGGGAAGCGCCGTGAAGGTACATCCGCTCGCCGTGGTGTTCGCGGTTGCGGCCGGTTCGTTCGTCGCGGGCATTCCGGGCGCGCTGTTTGCGGTGCCGCTTGTCGCGGTCGTCAACGTCATGACCAGGTACATCGCAGGCAAACAGTGGCTGGTGGATGCGACGCCCGATATCAAGGATGTCGCGCGGGTCTCCGCTACGGTGAAGACCCATGAGTGAGGTTGTGGCGATCGGGGTCAATGACGCGACCATCCCCGGTCCGACCCTTGCCGATTTCGAGGCCGCGCGCATTACCGTCGGCGGTGTGGTCGACACGACTCCGTTGGAGAGTTCGCGGTCGCTCTCGGAAGTGCTTGGCTCGGATGTCTGGCTGAAGTGCGAGAACCTGCAGCGCACCGGTTCGTACAAGATTCGGGGTGCGTTCAACCGCCTGGTGCACCTCACGGATGAGGAGAAGTCCCGTGGCGTCGTTGCGGCTTCTGCGGGCAATCACGCCCAGGGCGTCGCGTTTGCGGCCCGGGAGCTGGGCATCCGTTCGACCATCTTCATGCCCATCGGTGTCGCCCTGCCTAAGTTGTCGGCGACGCGCGAGTACGGGGCAGATGTCGAACTCAGCGGTCATGTCGTCGACGAAACTCTGCGCGCTGCCGCCGAGTTTGCAGATGAGACCGGGGCGGTGTTCATTCACCCTTTCGACCATTCGGATGTCGTGACCGGTCAGGGAACGCTGGGGCTTGAGATCCTGGATCAGTTGCCCGACGTCGACACGATTATCGTGCCGATCGGCGGAGGTGGCCTTATCTCGGGCGTCGCCAGCGCGGTCAAGCAGAAATCGGCCCAACTCGGGCGGACCGTGCGCATCATCGGCGTCCAGGCCGCCAATTCGGCCTCGTATCCGACTTCGCTCATCAAGGGTGAGCCGACCGAGATCAAGGGTCTGCCGACTATTGCTGACGGGATCGCCGTGAACAAGCCGGGCGCCCTCAACTTCGAGATCGTGCGCGAGGTCGTGGATGAGGTCATCACGGTAGATGAGGACGATATCGCGCGGGCGCTGCTGGTTCTGCTCGAGCGCGCGAAACTCGTGGTCGAGCCGGCGGGTGCGGTGTCCGTTGCCGCGATTCTTGCGGGCAAAGTTCAGCACAGCGGCACGACTGTTGCCATCCTGAGCGGCGGAAACATCGATCCGCTCGTGATGGAGCGCATCATCAGCCACGGCCTGGCGGCATCTGAGCGGTACCTCAAGCTGCGCATCCCACTGCCCGATCGACCAGGCCAGTTGGCGCGCACAGCCGAGATCGTTGCGGCCTCGAACGCGAACGTCGTTGAGGTGCTGCACACCCGCCACGGCAGCGGCCTGCAGGTCGGTGAAGTCGAGCTCGAGCTGCACATCGAAACCCGCGGCCCAGAACATGCCGAAATCGTCCTCCACAACCTCCGAGAGGCCGGTTACAACCCGCGCGTCGACTTCTAGCGCCGCGCCGGACGCGCCCGCAACTCATGCTGCGCAGCTTCAACACCAGCCCCACACGGTGTGTCGCGCGGCCCAGCCTCAGCTCAGCATGAGTTGCGCGCGAAGGGTGTCGCAGTGCCGCTCCCGGCGAAGCGCAGAACTTACGGGCGGAAGGTCTCCACTGCGAGGATCTCGACGACGATCGCCCTGCCGTTCGGCGCGGTGTAAGTCTTGGTGTCGCCGATTTTCAGGCCGATGATGGCTGTTCCGAGTGGGCTGGCCTCGCTGTAAACGTCCAGGTCGCTGCCCGCCGCCATCTCGCGATTGCCCACGAGGAACGTCGCTTTGTCGCCCTGAATATTCGCGGTCACCACGGTGCCCGGCTCGACCACGCCGTGGCTCTCCGGAGCCTGGCCGACATTCGCTGTGCGCAGCAACTGGGTAAGAACGCGGATGCGCGCCTCGATCTTGCCCTGCTCCTCTTTGGCGGCGTGGTATCCGCCGTTCTCCTTGAGGTCACCCTCTTCGCGTGCGGTCTCAATTTTCTTCGCGATCTCCGTGCGGCCCTCGACGCTCAGCTGTTCGAGTTCCGCGCTCAACCGGTCGTACGCTTCCTGGGTAAGCCAAGTGACGGTGGTGTCTGACATGGTGCTCCTTGTGGGCAGACGTAGAAGGTCTACCTGCTGCTGGGTGGGTGCCTTCACAAAAGGAGACCGGCCGAAGTTGACCGGTCTCGCTGGCGAATATCCCAGCTTAAGACAGCCAGCATTGATAGATCAACCCGGATACCGCGGGTTGGGCCGTGCGCACGACACTTGAGAAGGTGCGAGAGCGGGTACCGGATGCCGGGATCGACACGATCTTCCATCCCACGATCCCGAAATTGGCATCCAGCGCCTGCACCGCGCACTTGGTCGCCTTACCGGCATCAACGGAAAGCTGCCAGCGCACCATGATCTGGTCGGAGCTGATGGCGCTGTTGCCGACGTCCTGGTATTCGACGTCGGCGGTCGGCTGGAACAGCCCGACCCAGATCGCCCACGCCCCAAAAATGATGACGATAGCCGCGCCAAACCCGATCGCGAGGATGAGGGTTCTCCTGGAACGCTTCTTAGTGCGCCCGTAGCGCTCAGCGAGGTCGCTTGCCGACACGCACAACTCCTCACGGTTAGTCTGTACACAGGCTATTGGCATTTCCCTAGGAGTTTGGTGACACTGCGTCTGCTTGCCGTTCACGCGCATCCCGATGATGAGTCGAGCAAAGGCTCGGCGACTCTCGCCTACTACCGGAGCCGCGGCGCCCTAGTCATGGTCGTCAGCTGCACCGGCGGCGAAGAAGGTCGCGTCCTCAACGACAATCTGGTGCCCAAAGCCATGGCGGAGCGCGACCTGCCCGGCCTTCGCCGAATCGAGATGGAGAATGCCCGCGCGACCCTCGGCATCGAGCACCGCTGGCTGGGCTTCACCGACTCCGGCTGGCCCGAAGACGGCAACCCGATGCCCGCAAACAGTTTCGCGACCATCCCGCTCGAGATCTCGGCCGAGCCGCTCGTGCGCATCATCCGGGAGCTTAAGCCGCAGGTGCTGATCGCCTACGACGAGAGCGGTGGCTACCCGCATCCCGATCACATTCGTGCGCACGAGATCGCGATTTATGCACGGGATGCCGCAGCCGACCCGGCCCGCTACCCCGCGGCCGGCCCCGCCTGGCGGATCGAGAAGACCTACTACGACCGAATCTTCAACGGGCCACGCATGGAGGCCCTGTACGAGGCGCTCGTCGCCCGCGACCCCGACAGCCCGATGGTGGCGCAGGTCGACGAGATGCGGCACTGGTTCGACCGCCCCGACCTCGCGACCAGTCACATCCCGGTCGGCGACTTCTTCGAAGCGCGGGATGCCGCACTCAAGTCCCACGCGAGCCAGGTGGCGCCCGACAGTAGCTTCTTCTTCTGGCCCAACGACCTGCAGCGCGACACCTGGCCATACGAGGATTACCAACTGATCGACTCGGTGAAACCCGCCGATCTACCCGAAAACGACCTGTTTGCAGGCGTAGACGAAGCGGAGACCGCGTGAACCTGTTGACTGCCCCCGCCCCGGATCCGTCACCGACGCCGTTCCCCGACTACACGGGCGACCCGAACCTCATCACGCCCGGCGTCTGGGGCTTCGTCATCATCTTCGTGATCGCGGTGATCACTGTTCTTCTGATCATCGACATGACCCGGCGTATCCGTCGCAGCAGATATCGCGAAGAGGTGCGCATCAAGCTCGAGGCCGAGCAGGCCGAGGCCGAAGAGGCTGCGGCGGCCGCAGCCCGCAAAAAGCGTCGCTAACCGGCGGAGTTCGGTCAGAGGTTCGGCGGGTTGGTCGCCACCAACAGGATTCCGACCCAGTGGCAGAGGAACGCCAGCAGCGTCAGTGTGTGGAAGATTTCGTGAAACCCGAACTTGCCCGGAAACGGGTTCGGCTTCTTGAGTCCGTAAATCACGGCACCGATTGAGTACAGCAGTCCGCCGACGAGGATAAGCGTCATCATGGCGGCGTTAGCGTTGAAGAAGTCGACGATGTACGCGAGCGCACCCCAGCCGAGCGCCACATACAGCGGCACGTAGAGCCAGCGCGGCGCACCGATCCAGAACACCCGGAACAGGATGCCGAGCCCGGCCCCGCCCCAGATGAGCCAGAGAAGGATTGTCTCCTTCGGTTGAGGCAGCGCCAGCACGGTAATGGGCGTGTACGACCCGGCGATGAGCAGAAAGATATTGGCGTGGTCGATGCGCTTCAGGATCTTCTTGGTGCGCGGCTTCCAGTTGAAGCCGTGATAAAGCGCCGAGTTGCCGAACAGCAGCAGTGACGAGAGCACGAAGATCGTCGAGCTGACCTTGGCGGGCACCCCCTGAGCGAGAACGATCAGCACGATCCCGAGGACGATCGCGACCGGAAACGTGCCGGCATGGATCCAGCCCCGCCAGGTCGGCTTGACCTCCACCTGTGGAAAAGCGATCGCGTCTTCCAGCAATGGAACGTTCGGAAGGTCTGGCCCGTCGTCGGTGACGTCATCGTCATTCTGGCCGGTCGCGCTCATCCGTGAACGATACACCGGGAGCAAATCCTCAGGCTGAACGCCCGGTTTGGGCTAGCGTAGCCAGTGTGAAAACCGGAGAAGTGCCGATCGGACGCGGCGTTCTCTATCGCCTGTACCAGGCTCGCATCCGTCGTCATCTTGCGAAGCAGACGCTGCCTCGCCACGTCGCCATGATCATTGACGGCAATCGCCGCTGGGCTCGGCTGCGTGAACTCGAGACGGCCGCGCACGGTCACCGGGCGGGGGCCGCCAAATATCACGAGTTCCTCGAGTGGTGCGACGACCTCGGTATCTCGGTCGCGACGCTCTACCTGCTGTCGACCGACAATCTCACGAGCCGCACCCAGGAGGAACTCACCGGCCTGTTCGAGATCATCGCCGAACTGGCCGACGACCTGTCGCACTTCCGCGACTGGCGGGTGCAGCACGTCGGATCTGCCGACGGGATGCCACCCGAGCTCGTCGCATCCCTCAAAGCCGCCGAGGATCGCACGCGCGAAAACACGGGCCTCCACATCAATCTCGCGGTCGGCTACGGAGGCCGTCGCGAAATTGCGGATGCCATGCGAAGCATCGTGCAGAAGCACCAGAGCGAGGGCGGTGAGCTCGATGCGCTCGCCGAAATTCTGACTCCCGAACTCATCGGCGAGCACCTGTATACCGGTGGCCAGCCCGACCCCGATCTGGTCATCCGCACCTCGGGCGAACAGCGCCTGAGCGACTTCATGCTGTGGCAGAGCGCCCACAGCGAGTTCTATTTCGTGGAAGCGCTGGGACCCGACCTGCGCGAGGTCGACTTCCTGCGCGCGCTGCGTGACTTCTCCCGGCGACAAAGGAGGTTCGGCTCGTGACGATGACGATCGAAGACTATGCCGCAACGTTCGGCGAAGAACCCGGCTATCTCGACTTCGCCCGCGTCGGCCCTCCCGGTCGTGCTGTCAAAGATGAGCAGTACGCACTCACCGGCCTTCTCGGCAGGGGCCGGTTCGGCACCATCGACGGCCTGTTCGAGCAGGATGCGCGAGTCCGAGAGGCTGTCGCCGCCCTCACCCGCTTTCGACCCGACCAGATCGTCTTCCAGCCCAATACCTCGAGCGGGATGATGCACGCCCTCTTCGGGCTCACGGGTGGGGTTGCGATGTCCGCGGGTGAATTTCCGAGCATGACCTTTGCCGCCGTGCGCGCCGAGCAGTCGCTGGGAGTCGTGGCGCCGACGTGGATCGAAACCGACCACGGACGCGTCACGCCGGGCAACCTGCGCGACCAGCTCACGTCATCCGTTGCCGCAGTCGCCGTCAGCCTGGTCGATTTTCGCACCGGGTATTTGGTCGATCTGGAGGGAATTCGGCAGGTAATAGGCGATCGCCTTCTGATCGTCGATGCGATGCAGGGTTTCGGCGTCGTCGACGCCCCGTACGAGGTCGCGGACGTCGTCGTCTCCGGCGGCCAGAAGTGGACCCGCGCGGGCTGGGGCACGGGATACCTCGCGCTCAGCGACCGCGCTGCCGAAGCGCTCACACCAGTGTTCTCCGGCTTCAACGCGACGGATGTCGAGGGCACGCCGCTGGATGAGGTTCCGCCGCCCACGCGCGGGGTCGCAGCATTCCAGATCAGCAATCCCGACCCGATCGCCCAGGCACGGTTCGCCACCGCGCTTGAGGAGATCGCCGAGGTCGGTGTGCCCGAGATCAACTCCAGCATTGCCGAGAAGGTGTCCCGACTCATCGAGCTCGCAGATGAGTACGCGCTCACCGTTGTCTCCCCGCGGGACGAAGCCGAAAGGGCGGGCATCGTCGTCATCGAGCCGCCGGCCGACCAGCTGACCGTGCTCACGGCATCCCTGTTCAATCACGGCGTGACGACGACCACGCGCGAGGGCAGGGTGCGCATGAGCGCCCATGTCTCGACCGATGACGACACGTTCGACATGGTGCGTGCCAGCTTCCTGGGTTACGCGTCGGCCATCAAAGTGTGACCGTCCACCTGTTGATCCAGAAGATTGACCTGCCCGAAACACTTGGCTGCGCGTGTCGCGACGCGTGTATTCGGGTGTGGAGCCTAGCGTCAGAACATCAGGTAAGGCGCCTGATCGAAGCGGCCACATAAGTTCGTTTCGGAATGCACGTGGCCGGTTTCGCAACTGGATCCGAGTGTGTTTTGGCACTCGGGGATGGAGTGCACGTGCCCCAACTCGCTAACCCTCAGCAGAAATATTCCGAGAAGACTTCGGCGGATGCGAAGGGAAGGCAGGCGGAACGAACGTACGTTCTCGACACGTCCGTGCTTCTCTCCGATCCGAAGGCGATCTTCCGGTTTGCTGAGCACGCCGTCGTACTCCCTGTCGTAGTCATCGCGGAGCTTGAGGCCAAACGCAACGATCCTGAGATCGGCTACTTCGCCCGTCAGGCACTCCGCAACCTGGACGAACTTCGTGTTCAGCACGAACGTCTCGACTTCCCGATCGCCGTTGGCGACAACGGCGGGTCGCTCCGGGTCGAACTCAACCACTCCAACATGGCTGTGCTGCCCTCCGGGCTCCAGCTCGGCGACAACGATTCGCGCATCCTCGCGGTTGCGCTGAACCTTGCCGGCGAGGGGCTGGATGTCACCGTCGTCTCCAAAGACCTGCCTCTGCGGGTGAAGGCGGCATCCATTGGGCTTGCAGCAGAGGAGTATCGCGCAGAACTCGCCGTCGACTCGGGATGGACCGGCCAGACCGATATCACGCTCTCGAGCGAACAGATGAACCAGTTGTACGACAACGAGCAGCTGTCGACGCGGCTCGTACAGGATCTGCCGGTCAACACGGGTCTTGTGCTGCACTCCGACCGGGGCTCAGCGCTCGGGCGCGTGACCTCCCGCGGGCAGATGCGTCTCGTGCGGGGTGACCGCGACCTGTTCGGTTTGCACGGCCGCAGTGCCGAGCAGCGGCTCGCAATCGATCTGCTTTTGGACCCCGAAATCGGGATCGTGTCGCTGGGCGGCCGGGCCGGCACCGGCAAGTCGGCGCTCGCCCTGTGCGCCGGGCTCGAAGCCGTGCTCGAGAAGCAGCAGCACCGCAAGATCATGGTGTTCCGGCCGCTTTACGCGGTGGGGGGCCAGGAGCTTGGCTACCTGCCGGGGGATGCCGGCGAAAAGATGAACCCGTGGGCGCAGGCCGTGTTCGACACGCTCGGCTCTGTGGTCTCGCAAAACGTGATGGACGAGGTGGTTGAGCGCGGGATTCTTGAGGTGCTGCCGCTCACCCACATCCGGGGGCGTTCGCTGCACGACGCGTTCGTGATCGTGGACGAGGCACAGTCGCTCGAACGCAACGTGCTGCTGACCGTCCTTTCGCGGATCGGGCAGAACTCGCGGGTTGTGCTGACCCACGATGTCGCACAGCGCGACAACCTTCGGGTCGGCCGACACGATGGTGTCGCATCGGTCATCGAGACGCTCAAGGATCACCCGCTGTTCGCCCACATCACTCTCACGCGATCGGAGCGGTCGGCCATTGCCGCGCTCGTGACCGAGCTGCTGGAGGGCAACGAGCTGGCTTAGCGGTTGCAGGGACGTGCAGCGTGGCCTGTGCCCGTGTGGCCTGTGCCGTGCGCCCCCGCCCGTCGCCCGCGCCCTGTGGAGAACGTGGGCGGCGGGGGAGCGCGCCTCGCTAGCCTCGCCAGATGTCGCTTGTGTACCCGCCTGTTCGGGCATCCGAACATGTCTCGCTGCGGGTGGAACCCAGATCCGCCGAGCGCTGGCGGGTACGCGGGTGGCACTGGGTCATCGCGGCCCCGCTCGTCATTGTCGCGGTCGTGGCGGCTGGCGCGACGATGGCGAGCATCCCTCTGCTGTATTTGGCGGTGGTCACGCCCGAGTTGATTCGTATCGATCTGCGTGACCATCGGCTGCCGAACGTTCTCACGCTGCCCGGCATTGCTGTAGGGCTCGCAACGTGTGGTGTGGAGTCACTCGCGCTGGGGCGCGTCTCGCTCGCACCGGCAGCGGCCGGGGCCGGGTACGCAGCGCTGCTGTTACTCCTCGCGCTGCTGGGTGGGATGGGCGTGGGCGATGTCAAGCTGGGCGCGGCCCTCGGGCTCGCTTCGTGGCTGCCGTTCGTGGGCGTCACGTCTCCCGTGCTGGCTTTTCTCGCGGGAGGCTTGGCGAGCGTTGCTGTGCTGATTCGCCGCGGGCGAGGCCGACGGATGGCGTTCGGGCCATTCCTGCTCGCCGGATTTTGGGTGTCGGTCGCGCTGGTCGCGTTGTCGCGGCTGGCCTAACCCGGGTGCGTCATCGAGAGCACGTCGAGCTTCTCGTCCAGCTGCTCGAGCGTGATCTCGCCGCGCTCGACAAACCCGAGGTCGATGACCGACTGGCGAATCGTGATGCCCGCCGCCACCGCGTGCTTGGCAACTTTCGCCGCGGCTTCGTATCCGATAGTACGGTTTAGCGGCGTGACAATCGACGGCGACGACTCCGCCATCGCACGAGCGCGCTCGAGGTTCGCTGTGAGACCGTCGATCGTAGTGTCGGCCAGCAGGCGGGTCGAGTTGGCGAGCAAGCGAATGGATTCGAGCAGCGCATTGGCCATGACCGGGATCGCCACGTTCAGCTCAAACGCCCCCGTGGCTCCAGCCCATGCGATGGTGGCATCGTTGCCAACAACCCGAGCGCAAACCTGAATGACCGCCTCAGGGATGACCGGGTTCACTTTGCCTGGCATTATCGAGGAACCTGGTTGCAGGTCGGGGATGTGCAGTTCGCCAAGGCCGGTGTTCGGGCCAGAGCCCATCCAGCGCAGGTCGTTGCAAATCTTCTGCAGCGAGACCGCAAGAACTCGAAGGGCACCGGATGCCTCAACCAGGCCATCCCGAGCGCCTTGCGCTTCGAAGTGGTCGAGAGCCTCGGTAATCGGCAGGCCCGAGTCGGCGGCGAGCAGCTCGATGACCTGCTGCGGGAAGCCGACCGGGGTGTTGATCCCGGTGCCAACGGCCGTACCGCCGAGCGGCACCTCGGCCACTCGCACGATGGTCGCCTGAACTCGCTCGATGCCGAGGCGAATCTGGCGCGCATAGCCGCCGAACTCCTGGCCGAGGGTGACGGGAGTGGCATCCATCAGATGGGTGCGACCGGATTTAACCGCGGTCTTCCAGAGTTCGGCTTTGGCATCGAGAGACTCGGCCAGGCGCTCAAGGGATGGAATTAGCTGGCTAAGCAACGCCCCGGTGACGGCCACGTGAACCGAGGTCGGGAACACGTCGTTGGATGACTGGGACGCGTTGACGTGGTCGTTCGGATGCACCGGCGACCCGAGGTACTTGGTAGCAAGGGCAGCCAAAACCTCGTTGATGTTCATGTTGCTCGAGGTGCCGCTGCCGGTTTGGTAGACATCGATCGGAAACTGGTCGTGGTGGTGGCCGGCGATGATGTCATCCGCTGCGGTCACGATCGCGTCGGCGATCCTCGGCTCGATGACGCCGAGCGCGGCATTGACGTTGGCCGCGGCCTTCTTGATACGGGCGAGGGCGACGATCTGGGCTGGCTCGAGGCCCGATCCCGAGATGGGAAAGTTCTCTACGGCACGCTGCGTCTGTGCGCCGTACAGCGCGTCGACCGGCACCCGAACCTCGCCCATCGTGTCGTGTTCGATTCGGTATTCCGGCATGCTGGTCACTTGCGGTGTCCTTCTTGGCTAGATGCTTGGCTGGATGAGAGCGGCGGCGTGAGGTTAGTCTTGAGCGCCAGGCGGCGGGGCATTAGGCGACGGGGCATTAGGCGGCGGGGCTGATGTCGACCGAGCCAACTACGATGTCCGGCTCAGCTCGACCTTCGAATAAGCGGTAGTTGGCGCCCACAATAGCCAGCGTACCCGCGGCAATCGCGTCGCTGATGAGCTCGGATTCTTCGAGCATCTCGGCGATGGTGTCGCGCAGGTGCTCGCGCCCGACATCCTGGCTGTCGATGGTGGCGGCATCGATCGGATCGGTACCGCCACCGGAAACGCGGCGCACGGCGGGCACAATCCGCGAGATCAGGTTGGCAATGTGAGGGGGGAGGATGCGGGCATCCGCAGCCTGCGAGTCGATTGCGGCCCGCACTGCGCCGCACTCGTCGTGTCCGAGAACGACGATGAGCGGAACGTGCAACTCGGCGACCGCATACTCGAGCGACCCGAGAACGCTCTCTGAGATCACCTGGCCTGCGTTGCGGATCACAAAAAGGTCGCCGATGCCCTTATCGAAGATGATCTCGGCAGCGAGACGAGAATCGCTGCAGCCGAAGAGTGCCGCGATGGGCTCCTGCGAACCTGCAACCTCTTCGCGCCGCTCGACATCCTGGCGGGGATGCAGCGGTGCGCCGGCGACGAATCGCTCGTTACCGCGCGCCATCTCCTGCCAGGCTTTGGCAGGCGTCCGGGGACTGTGCTCGGTCATCCGCTAGCTCACTTTCTGCCCGGCGTTGGTGAGAAACTGTGCAATCGCCGCGGCAAGCTCGTGGAACTCGCCGTCGCCGGCGCTGCCGTGAAGCACGTAATCGGTAGTGCCCGCTGTGCCCGCCAGCGAATACTGGAAGTTGCCCGAGGTCGCGCGCTGGTCGTAGATCGTCCAGTGAATACGGTCGATCGTGATGTGGCCCGTCGGCTGTGCCTTGCCGAGCAGAGCGCCGAGCCACGTGTTGCTGGTCTTCACACCCTCTTCGATGCCGATGAACTGCTGTTTCGGAGTGATCAGGCCGACCGACCAGGTCTGGTCGCCGCTACCGCCGGTTTTCAGCTCAGCCTTGTTCGCTTTCCAACCCGTGGGTAGCTGTGGTGCGACCAGCGGCGTCGAAATCCCGGACTGGGCGCCCGTCGCGATGGCCTTGTAGTCGACGTAGCCATAGAGATTATTGTTCGGCCGGATGACGACGAGCACCACAAACAGCACGACGGCGAGGGATGCGATCAGCGCCAGAACAAGGTTGCGTGTCGTCTGGTTCGCCCGGTGGAGCCGGGAATTCTCCGCTTTGCGGGCAGCGGTTTCTGCTGGGGTCTCGGGGCGGCCGAGTTCTGCCACGATTCGCGGGGCTTTGCGGCTTTGGGTTTGGTTCGACATCGTTACGGGGGCGACGTCTCTACTCGGCCGACGCTGCGCGCGCCGCATCCAGGCGCGCCTTCGCGCCAAGCAGCCACTCCTCGCAGCGCTTAGCCAGTGCCTCACCCCGCTCCCACAGGGCGAGCGATTCCTCAAGCGTGGATGAGCCCTGTTCGAGCTCGTTGACCACGCGAACGAGCTCGTCGCGCGCCTCTTCATAGGAGAGTTCGCTGGTGTCTTTGGGGGAAGCGGATGCCACGGTTCAATCCTAACGATCGTCGGGTTCTGGAGTCTGGAGGTCTGCGGGCCGTGCACGCGGGGCCCTGCCGCGCGCGGCAGGGGCGTCGCCTACGACGGTGGTGAGCTTGCCGTCTGCGACTGTGAGGAGGAGTGAGGTGCCAGCCGGCGCATCTGCCACGACGCGCAGCGCTAACCCGCTCGGCAACTGGGCGATGGCGTAACCGCGGTCGAGGGTCCGCTGCGGTGACAGGGCCCGCAGCTGGCCAGCGAGTTCGCCGACCCGCGCGGTGGCGCGATCGATCGAGAGGGTCATGAGCTCGCTGCCGCGCGCAACGTAGCGTGACAACTCTTCTGCCCGCGAATCGACCAGCCAGGACGAGTTCGCGAGTACCGGTCGGGTGCGCAACTGTTCGAGCCGGTCGATCTCGATCGAGATCAGGTGGGTGACCCTGGAGCCGATGCGGGATCGCGCCTGCTGGACGCGCGCGATCTCCTCCGCGACATCCGGAACGACCCGCTTGGCGGCATCCGTCGGGGTGGATGCTCGCAAATCTGCGACGTCGTCGAGGAGCGGTCGGTCGGCTTCGTGCCCGATGGCGCTCACGATCGGTGTCACACAGGCCGCCGCTGCGCGCACGAGCGACTCGTCGCTGAACACGAGAAGATTCTGGAAATCGCCACCGCCGCGCGCGACGATGATGACGTCGACCTCCGGGTCTTCGTCGAGCTCGCGGAGCGCCGCGGTGACATCGCCGACCGCCTTGTCTCCTTGCACTGCGGCATAGGCGATGCGAAATTCGACTGCGGGCCAGCGCAGCTGGGCGTTGCGCAGAACGTCTTTCTCGGCATCGCTGTCCCGGCCCGTGATGAGCCCGATTTTGTGCGGCAGGAACGGAAGAGGCTTCTTGCGGTCGGCGTCGAACAGCCCTTCGGCGCGCAGGCTCTGCCGCAGTCGTTCGAGCCTCTCCAGCAGGTCGCCGAGGCCGACGTGCCGCATCTCGAAGACCTGCATCGTAAGGGTGCCGCCCTTGACCCAGTAGTTGGGTTTGACGAGCGCGACGACACGATCACCCTGCTTCAGGTCATCCGGAATCTTCGATTTCACCGACGACCAGATCGTGAACGACACCGTCGCGTCTGCCTCGAGGTCTTTCAGCTTGCCGTAGACGTTGCCGCCGGAGATGCCCCACTGAGTGACCTCGCCCTCGACCCAGACCGTGCCGAGCCGATCGATCCAGCCCTTGATCTTGGCCGAAAGGATGCCAACACCCCACGGGGCATC
The DNA here is from genome assembly GCA_025463785.1 of Glaciihabitans sp. GTDB lineage: Bacteria > Actinomycetota > Actinomycetes > Actinomycetales > Microbacteriaceae > Galbitalea. The sequence goes on along the minus strand of JAODBD010000005.1, from coordinate 221,757 downwards.
AACGGTGGGGGGAACGTCGGTCACGAATCGCCACCAACGGCAGGTTCGCCGACGTACTCGTGTGCCTCTCGCGTCAGTTCAGACCAGAAGGACAGGTCGTGAACGCGAACCCAGTCGCGGGATGCCCCGCCTCCCGCGTCAGTCGGGATCTTGTAGTGCTTCGCTACGCCGCGCTGTGCCAGATCGGACGACCGCGCTGCCGGTAGGTCGACCACCAGGTCATCACCATCGAGGAACGCGAACAGGTTGCCGTGGACGTGCAGGCCGTCTTCATCGATGGTGACGCCGTCTTCGTCCCGGTATTCAATGGTGAGGTTTTCGTACGCTTCTGCCGCTCGTGCGCTTGCCACTGGTGCCTCCTCTGCCCGGCGGACGACCCTCCCGTAGAATCGGGATGTGAGCAGTCTGTCGAACGGCGCAATCTCCAACGGCAGCGCCGTCAGCCTGGGTTCACCACGGGTTCCCGCGGTACGTAACAGGCTACGGGACAACCCCGTCATGGGGACCAAGCGCGTACTGCTTGCGGCCCCCCGAGGGTACTGTGCAGGAGTAGACCGCGCCGTGATCGCGGTCGAGAAGGCGCTCGACAAGTTCGGCGCTCCCGTCTACGTGCGCAAGCAAATTGTGCACAACGTCCACGTGGTATCGACCCTCGAAAACCAGGGCGCGATATTCGTGGATGACGTCGCCGAGGTACCAGAGGGCGCCCACGTCGTCTTCAGCGCTCACGGCGTATCCCCCGCGGTGGTCCAGGCGGCGGCAGACCGGCGACTCGATGCGATCGACGCCACCTGCCCCCTGGTCACGAAGGTGCACCGGGAAGCCACCCGCTTCGCTCGCGACGACTTTGAGATCCTCCTCATCGGCCATCGTGGTCACGAGGAAGTCGAGGGCACCATGGGCCACGCGCCCGAGCGCACGACGCTCGTGAACAGTCCGGCAGACGTACCGAACGTGGTTGTCAAAGACCCGGACAGGGTGGTCTGGCTCTCGCAGACGACGCTGAGTGTCGACGAAACCATGGAGACGGTTCGCCTTCTGCGCGAGCGGTTCCCCAATCTGCAGGATCCTCCGAGCGACGACATTTGCTACGCGACCCAGAATCGTCAGGTTGCAATCAAGAAGGTCGCCGAGCAGGCCGAGCTGGTCATCGTGGTGGGTTCATCCAACAGTTCGAATACGGTTCGGCTTGTCGATGTGGCGCTGGAGAACGGAGCGAAGGCGGCCTACCGGGTCGACTACGCGAGCGAAATCAGGCAGGAATGGCTGGATGGCGTCGCCACCGTTGGGGTGACATCCGGGGCATCCGTTCCCGAAGTCCTGGTCCAGGAGGTCCTCGACGATCTGGCGGATGCCGGCTACCGCACAGTAGAGCAGGTCGTCACGGCTGAGGAAGACCTGATGTTCTCGCTGCCCCGGGAGCTGCGCACCGATGCCGCTGGCAATCCGGACGAGCGCGGGCTCGGCGGCCGCGTGCGTCGACTCGATTGGCAGTGACCCGTGAGCGATGATCGGGCGAGGCCCGAATACGGAGAATATGCGACCCCGGAGGAGCAGGCGAAGGCCGCCGGCCTGAAGTACGTGCGGCCGGAGCCGGTGAAACCCGCAGAGGTGGTCGCCGGCGAGGAGAAGGAAGTTCGTCCACCCCGTTGGCCCACCGACCGGTACATCACGCTGCTGTTCCTCATCTTCGGTGCCATCACGCTGATCGAGAGCGTTGCGGGTGATCTCAATTTCGTTGCCCAGCTGCACGATTTCGCGGCGTCCGTCGGGGTGACGGGTGTGAAGGTTCCGGCCGCCGCGCAGGTCGCCGGCTACTGGCTGCTGGCTGCCAATGTCGTGCTGTATGGCGCGACGGCGGTGCTCACTCTGTTCACACTCTCGCGTCGCAGGATCTCGTTCTACATTCCGATCGTCGGACTCATCGTGTACTACATCGTGTATTCGATCATCCTGAACTCGGTGGCACCGGACGTAGTGCAGCAGGTCGGCAGACACCTTCTCGGGATGGCCGGGTAACAGAAGCCCCCCGCGTGGGTGCTGCCGCGCGGAGGCCCGATGTGGTTTCCTGTTCAGGTGAGCCAGGGCGTTGCGCGCGTTCCCGTCCTGCCCCGGAAGATCGCGGCAGGCGTTACTGTCTTCGCCGTCGCACGCAGCGGTTGGGCGATCGCCGCCGTCACGCTGCTGGCCTCGATAGTCGGGGTCGCCGAACTTCTCACCCGTCAGGGCGACGTCAGTGACGTGGCGACACCCGTCAGCGCGCTGATCGTCATGCTCGCCGCGATTCTCGTACTTGCGATCAGACCGAGCTGGTGGAGCCTCGTCGCCTATATCGTCGTCGGCTCGATCTGCGTCTACCTCTACCTCCACGGCGTCATGGATGCCCATTCCTCTCTGCTGCCCGCCGCTCTCGTCCTCATCAACCGGCCGGCTTCCGCGCTCGTACTCGTGGGCACGGTGGGTTCACGCCCGCTGCCCGCCGTGCTGTTCGGCCTCATTGGCTTCCTTGCGGGCGAGGGCATGACACTGATCGTCAGCCTGCAGGATCACGTCCCGGTCGAATTCGGCAACGGTCCGGCTATCACCCTCGCGAACTACAGCGCCGCCTATCTCGGCCTGTCACTCATTCAGCGCGCACAGCGCGGGCGAGTACCCGACTTCCTGCGCCTGCGCCACGAGACGCGACGCATCGAAGCCGCGCGTACGATCGAGCAGCGCGCGGTCGCTGTGCTGCACGACACCATCCTCAACGACCTCGCCTTCGTCATCAACGGACCGGACAAACTCGACGAGCGCATGCGTGATCGCATGCTTCTGGATGTTGCCACGCTCGCGAACAGCAACGTGCTCGAAGGCATCGAATCGAAAGAGTTCGTGGACGAGAGTGACGCATCACTTCGAAACCAGGCCATGCGGCTCGTGAGCGACTTCCAGTGGCGGGGGCTCAATGTCGAGGTCACCGGCGACACGGGCACCGTTGCGCACATGACCCCCGAGGCCGTTGCCGCCGCGGTGGGTGCACTTCGCGCCTGCCTCGAGAACGTGCTGCGGCACTCCGGGGCCACCTCCGCCGAGATCATCGTCAGCGTCACCGATACGTCCGTCACCTGGACCGTCAATGACGGCGGACGAGGTTTTGATCCGAAGAAAATCGGGGCTGACCGACTGGGCTTGCGCACATCCGTTTTCACCCGGGTGGAGTCGGCGGGTGGCACGGTCAAGATCTTCTCAGCGCCGGGAAACGGCACGTCTGTGCTATTCACACTGCCGTTGCTGCCCGCAGCGACGAGTACATCGGCGTCGGCCGATGCGTAGAGAGTGGATCCAGTCGCCGCAGGAGGTGGACCCGCTCAGCTGGTTCGCCGGCCCGCGATTGCCGCTGGTGTTTTCGAGCGCCGCAATCGCGCAGGGCGCGGTGATCACCTTCCTCTATTGGAACGAGTGGTCGAGCATCGCGCTGCAATTCATCGCGATGCCGCTGTTTCTTCTCGCTGGCTGGCTGACGGCAATGTTCGCGCAGCCAAACCGGCCGCAGTTTGGACCGCGGCAGGCATCGTTGGTGCTGTTTGTCGCGACACTTGGCCTCGTGGTCTCCGCCATCGGCACTGTGGGCAGCGTGACACTGGTGCAGCAGTGGTGGCCTGGCATTGCACTGGGGGTCGCGCTGGCGAGCCTGGCGCCGTACTCGTCCGCACGCCAGATGATCGCCTACTCGATTCCGCCGGTCTTTGCGGTTGCCGTGATTGGCTGGCTCGTGTTCTCCTCGACCACCAACTTCTGGCCGCCCGTGGCGATCATCGTCATCGCCGCGGGTCCCGTCGTCGTTGCTGCGGTCGCTTCCGTCGTGTTCTGCTTCACGGTGGTTGCGCGAACGCATGCGTTTCTGGAGACGTCCGTCGCAACCGACGAGGTCTACATCGCCGTCGAACCGCTCACGGAGGCTCAGGAGAAGGGCAGCGTCGCCAGGATGAGCGCGCGGGTTGCGCCCTTCGTCGAGCGGGTCGCACTATCCGGTGTGATCATGCCATCTGACCGCGCATTCGCGGCTCAGATCGCCCGACGGCTCCGGACCGAGCTCGTCACGGCGACAGATCGAAGCTGGCTGGATGTCGTGGCCCACGAAACGGGAATGGTCGTCAGCGATCCGGGTCGGCTCGCCGACCGCATGAACGAGTCTCAGCGAGCGGCCCTGCGCGGGCTGCTCCTGGCGGCGCTCGACAGTGCAGTAGTCGACAAGGACACCCTGCTGATCGAGCTACGTGCACAGCAGGACGGCTCGACCGCCGTTGCCCTCAGCATCGATGTCGACCTTCCGGAGGGCAGGCGACTGCTGCTCATCGCTCCGTACTATCTGACGCTCAAGACCACGGTCGACGACCTGTCATGGGACGACGGGCGTAGCCTGTTGCTGCGGTTCCGCATCCCACCTACCCGCTGAGCGGCTGAACGCACCGAGCGGCTGAACGCACCGAGTGGCGAACATGCCGAGTGGCGAACATGCCGAGTGGCGAACACGCGGCTAGTGATGCCCGGCCGAGCCCAGCTGCTTCGTCGCCTCGACGACCCTGGCCGCCATTGCGGTCTCAGCGATCTTGCCCCACGCCCGCGGGTCGTAGATCTTCTTGTTGCCGACCTCGCCGTCCACCTTCAGGAAGCCGTCGTAGTTGCGGAGGACCGTGTCAGCGATCGACCGACTGTACGCGTACTGGGTGTCGGTATCGATGTTCATCTTTACGACACCGTTGGCGACGGCCTCGGCGATTTCGGCATCCGTCGATCCCGATCCGCCGTGAAAGACGAGGTCGAGCGGCTTGGCGCCGGTGTTGTACTTCTTCTGAAGGCCGGCCTGGATGTCGCCGAGCAACTCCGGGCGTAGCTTGACATTGCCCGGCTTGTAGACGCCGTGGACGTTGCCGAAGGTGAGGGCGGCCATGTAGCGACCCTGCTCGCCGAACCCGAGCGCATCGACGAGCGCGATGGCGTCATCCAGCGTCGTGTAGAGGTGCTCATTGATGTCGTGGCTGACGCCGTCCTCTTCGCCGCCGACGACGCCGATCTCGACCTCGAGGATGGCGTTGATCGCCCTGGTGCGCTTGATCAGGTCTTCGGCGATGCGGATGTTCTCCTCGAGCGGCACCGACGAGCCGTCCCACATGTGTGACTGGAAGATCGGGTTGCGGCCGGCTCTGACCTCGGCCTCAGACGCAGCAAGCAGCGGCAGAACGAAGCCGTCGAGCGCATCCTTCGGGCAGTGGTCGGTATGCAGCGCGACGGTGACAGGGTAGTTCTTTGCGACCTCGGTCACGAAAGCTGCGAAGGCGAGTGCTCCGGATGCGCGGTTCTTGACCGTCTGCCCGGCGAAGTAGTCTGCGCCACCGGTCGTGACCTGGATAATGCCGTCGGATTCGGCTTCACTGAGGCCCTGCAGCACGGCGTTGATGGTTGACGAGGACGACACGTTGACCGCTGGGTATGCGAAGCCGTGGCTCTTGGCCTTGTCGAGCATCTCTGCGTACTGCTCGGGGGTGGCGACGGGCATGACAACTCCTTGGGTTACGTGCGCGGTGCGACGAGGTCAGCGACTGCGATTTCGACTGCTGCGGTTTCGACTGCGGGGAACGGACCAAGTCTACTAATCTCGATATCAGCGTTGATTCCGTCGGAATCCCACCACCAGCGCCGAACTCCTTTGAGGACATCCTGGTGAACACTGATACGGCCACGCTTTTCCTGAATCCCGATCGCAACCTGGCCATGGAACTCGTACGTGCGACCGAAGCCGCGGCCATCCGTGCCGTCCCGTTCATCGGGCGCGGCGATAAGTTGGCGGCCGACGGCGCCGCGGTGGATGCCATGCGAACCTTCCTCGGGACGGTCAACTTCGACGGTGTGGTCGTGATCGGCGAAGGCGAGAAGGATCACGCGCCCATGCTGTACAACGGCGAACACGTCGGCAACGGGCGCGGTCCCGCGTGCGACATCGCGGTCGACCCGATCGATGGAACGTCACTGACGGCTGCCGGTCGCCAGAATGCCCTGTCGATGATTGCGGTGGCCGACCGGGGGAGCATGCTCGACGCGTCCACGGTCTACTACATGCAGAAGATCGTGACCGGAGCGGAGGGCATCGGGGTCGTCGACATCCGGAAGCCCATTGGCGAGAACATTCGTGCGCTCGCGGCGGCCAAGGGTAAGCCGGTTTCGGAGATGACAATTGCCGTGCTCGACAGGCCCCGACACGTTGGGCTCATCGACGAAATCCGCGCGGCGGGTGCTGGGACGCGCCTGATGCTGGACGGGGATGTCGCCGGCGGCATCAACGCGGCCCGTTACGAAACCCGCATCGACATGTGTGTTGGCACCGGCGGAAGCCCCGAGGGCGTGGTGACGGCCTGCGCGATCAAGGCGCTCGGCGGACTGATTCAGGCCATCCTCGCCCCGGTTGACGATGACCAGAAACAGCGCGGGCTGGATGCCGGGCTCAAGTTCGACTACGTCTACGACGCCGATGAACTGGTGCGCAGCGACAATACCTACTTCGTGGCGACGGGTGTCACCGACGGCGGACTCGTTGACGGGGTGCGGCGCAAGGGTCCGATCATCCGCACGGAGTCGATTGTTCTTCGCTCGCGCTCGGGCACGATTCGGCGCGTGGTGGCCGACCACCTCGCCGAGAAGTGGCTCGACTGACGCTGCGCTCCTCCCCGGAGGCGTGGATGCGCGGGCGCGACTAGTTCTCGAGCACCGAAAGGATGTTGCCTGACGGGTCGGTGAACCAGGCGATGTCGGGTCCGTAGTTGGCAGCTTTGCCTCGCGCGATGCCCTTATCGTCCTGGTGGGCGCCGTCGTAGATCTCGAACACGACGCCTTTGGCTTTCAACTCGTCGACGGCAACGTCGATGTCGGCAACCTCGAAGTTGAGGACCGTGTACGTCGCCGGTTCGTGGTCACCCTTCGGGTACACGAAGACGATGCCACCCTGCGGCAGCGCGATGTTGAGTGCGCTCATCGGGTTATCTTCGACGCCCAGCCCGAGCGTGTCTTTGTAGAAGGTGCGTGCTGCGTCGATGTCTTTGACGGCGATTCCGCTGAACATTCCTGTGATTGCAACCATGACCTCAGCTTGGCACGTCGTGCCGTTGCGCAATAGGTACTAGGCGTCGAGGGCTTCGTCGTCGGGCAGCTCGAGTTCGATGGCGGTGAGCTGCTTGGGTTGCTGGTCGACGAGGGCTGGGGTACCAATAACCTTCGACTCGTCGAGGTCGTTGAGCTTGCGCGCGGTCACCAGCACCCGACTCTCGAGCGTGCTCGCGAACTGGTTGTAGTGCGACACGGTGCTCTCGATCGACCGGCGAAGGCTGTCGGCACGCTCCGCCAGCGTTCCAAGGCGGCCGTAGAGCTCCTTGCTGAGGTCGAACAGCCGCTTGGCGTCTTCGGTGAGGACATCCTGTTGCCAGGTAAACGCGACAGTCTTCAGCACAGCCCAGAGGTTGACGGGTGAGGCCAACGCGATGTTCTTACTGAAGGCGTAGTCGAGAAGACCGGGGTCGTGTTCGAGGGCGGCGGCCAGCAGCGGCTCGCTCGGGATGAACGCAACCGTGAAGTCGGGGCTCGCCTCGAGTCCCGCCCAGTAGGTCTTTGCCGACAGAGCGTCGATGTGGCTCTTGACCTGCTTGGCGTGCTGACCGAGCAAAGTCTTGCGTCGCACTTCCTCTTCGCCGGTGGCGGTCGGCGGGATCTTGCTGGCCTCGAGATACGAGTTGTACGGAACCTTGGCGTCGACGGCAATGGACTTGCCGCCGGGCAGGCGCACGACCATGTCTGGTCGGCCGGCCCCGGCATCCGAATTGATGCTCGATTGCAGGTTGAAGTCGACGCGGTTGATGAGCCCGGCGGACTCGACGACGTTACGCAGCTGCGCCTCGCCCCACACGCCGCGGCTCGCATTGTTGCGTAACGCGGAGGCAAGCGAGTCAGTCGTGACGCGCAGTCGTTCCTCGGATTCGGTGGCGCTGCGCAGTTGCTGGCTGAGCTCGCCGTGCTGCAGGCTGCGCTGCGTCTCGAGGTCGGTGACCTTCTGCTGCATCGTGCGCAGGGATTCCTGCACCGGGGTCAACGCCTGCAGCACCTTGCTCTCGGCGCGCTCACGTTCGGTGCGCTCGGCCTGTTCGAGCCGCGTGCGCTCGGCAAACTCGCGGAACTGCTCCTGCTGGTCGCCGAGCTGTTCTCGCAGAGCGGATGCCGTCGCCTGGAGCGCTGCTGCCTCGGCACCCAGTTCGGCCCGTAATGCGGCCTCTTCTGCGCGCACCTCGGATAGCACCGCAGCGTGCCGAGCCTCCACGACCGCAGGGTTCTCTCCTGTGGTGGCCGTTGCGCGGCGGGCGCGCCCGAACAGCAGTCCGATGACCACACCGACGACGATGCCGATGACGAGGCCGATGACCAACGCGACTACTGGATCCATGCCCCCAGTGTGACATTCGCGCCCGACAATGCGGTCGGGCAGAGCGGGTTACCACAACCTAAATGTTCCGGAAATGTCTGCGGTTAGAGTGGCGACATGAGCATTGTCGAGCACTGGATCAACGGCGAGATCGCGAGCGGAACATCCGCAAGGACCGGTCCCGTATATAACCCCGCGGTCGGCGAGGTCGCGCGTGAGGTGCGCCTCGCGAGCACCGCGGATGTCGACACGGCCGTGCAGGCGGCGAAGGCGGCCTTCGCGGACTGGTCGGCGGCATCCTGGTCGAAGCGCCAGCAGGTGATGTTCGCGTTTCGGGAGATCCTGAATTCCCGTAAGGCCGAGGTTGCTGCGCTGCTCACCAACGAGCACGGCAAGGTCACCTCGGATGCGCTCGGCGAGGTTGCCCGCGGGCTCGAGGTGGTCGAGTTTGCGACGGCCATCCCGCACCTCGCGAAGGGCGAGTACAGCGAGAATGTGTCGACCGGCGTTGACGTGTACTCGATCAAGCAGGCGATCGGTGTCGTTGGCATCATTAGTCCGTTCAATTTCCCGGCCATGGTTCCGCTGTGGTTCTTTCCCATCGCGATTGCGGCCGGCAACACCGTGGTGCTGAAGCCGAGCGAGAAGGACCCGTCGGCATCCCTCTGGATGGCCGCAGCCCTGAAAGAGGCCGGCCTGCCCGATGGCGTCTTCAACGTCGTCAACGGCGACAAAGAGTCGGTGGATGCCCTGCTCGAGCACCCCGACGTCGCCTCGATTTCCTTCGTGGGCTCGACCCCCATCGCCAAGTACATCTATGAGACCGCCTCGCGTAACGGCAAGCGCGTGCAGGCGCTCGGTGGGGCGAAGAACCACATGCTGGTACTGCCGGATGCCGACCTCGATCTGGTCGCCGACTCCGCCATCAACGCGGGCTTCGGTTCGGCCGGCGAGCGCTGCATGGCGATCAGCGTGGTCATCGCGGTCGAGCCGGTCGCTGACGAACTCATTTCGAAAATTCAGGACAGGATGTCTGGCCTCACGGTCGGCGACGGCCTGCGCAACTGCGACATGGGCCCGCTCATCACGAAGGAGCACCGCGACAAGGTCGCCTCGTACATCGATGTTGCGACGGCGGACGGCGCAACGGTCGTCGTTGACGGTCGCGGCATCCAGGTGGATGGCGAGGCCGGCGGCTTCTGGCTCGGCCCGACGCTCATCGATCGGGTGCCACTCGACTCGCGCGTCTACACGGAGGAGATCTTCGGACCGGTGCTCTCGATCGTTCGGGTCGCCACCTACGAAGAGGGTCTCGCAATCATCAACGCGTCGAGGTACGGCAACGGAACAGCGATCTTCACCAACGACGGGGGAGCGGCTCGCCGCTTCCAGCGCGAGGTGCAGGTGGGGATGGTCGGCATCAACGTGCCGATTCCGGTCCCTGTCGGCTACTTCTCGTTCGGCGGCTGGAAGGATTCGCTGTTCGGCGACGCGAAGGCCTACGGCCAGGCGGCGGTCAACTTCTTCACCCGCGAGAAGGGGATCACGTCACGGTGGCTCGACCCTTCGCACGGCGGGATCAACCTGGGCTTCCCGCAGAACTAGTGCCCGCGGTGCTGTCGCGACCGAACGCGCTCAGTCGGCACTGGCGTCGCGCGATTGCGACGCCAACGCCATAGTTGGGGCGTGCCCGATAACGCCGAGTTTCGTACCGGTGGCAGTGACCAGTTCGGCGATATCCGCGGCGTCGTGTCGTCTCGCCGCGTGCACCATGATGGCGGCGCATGCTGCCGCATCGGCCAGCGCGTTGTGGTGTTCGAAGTCTTCAAACCCGGCAGCCATCGCCGCGACCGGCAGGCGGTACGAGTCGAGGTGGTACGTCTTGCGCGCGACGGCGAGGCTGCACGCGTAGCTGAACGTGGGCGTTTCGACGAAGGTGGCGGCGCAGGCGCCCGCGATGACTCCCATGTCGAAGCCGGCGTTGTGGGCGACGAGCGTATCGCCGGACGCGAAGGCGACCAGGTCGGGAAGCTGTTCGGTCCAGAGGAGGGCGTCTATGACATCCGCCGCCACGATCCCGTGGATGCGAGTGTTCCATTCCCAGAATTCGTCGTGCCCGAGCGGCGGCTTGATCAGCCAGTAGGCCTCATCGACAACTCGGCCGTCACGCACCTTCACCAGACCGACGGAGCAGGCCGACGCGTTTGACGAGTTGGCGGTTTCGAAGTCGATCGCGGTGAAATCCAGGGGCACGGTTCGATGTTCTCACGTGCATCCGACGAAGGGTCGATGACCCGCGCGTATCGTGGAACTGTGAGTGATGAGACAAAGGTTCGGCTGGCCGCATCCTTCGACCGGGCCGCAGATGTGTACGAACGCGCGCGGCCCGAATACCCGGCGGAGGCCGTCGATTGGCTGGTTCCAACCGGGGCGCGAACGGTGCTCGATCTCGGCGCGGGTACCGGCAAGCTCACTCGTGCGTTGGTCGCCCGCGGACTCGAAGTCATCGCCGTCGACCCGTCGCCGAAGATGCTCGAACAGCTGACCGCGTCGTTGCCGGGGGCAACCGTCCACGAGGGTACGGCCGAAGACATCCCGCTCGCCGATGCCAGCGTGGACGCCGTGCTCGTCGCGCAAGCCTGGCACTGGGTGGATCAGGATGTCGCCCTTCCGTCGGTCGCGCGCGTCCTGAAACCGGGCGGAACGCTCGCCCTCGTGTGGAACCTCCGCGACGAGAGCGTGCCATGGGTGGCGCGTCTGACCGAGGCCATGCATCACGCAACCGCGGAGACCTTTCTGGCTGGCGACAACATCCGCCGAGGTCCCTTTGGACCCATCGAAACGGCCGTCTTCGAGTGGGCGATGGAGTTCGACCGCGCGAGCCTCGTCGAGCTGTTGGAGTCCCGCAGCTACTACATCACCGCGCCGCAGGCCGAGCAGGCGCAGCTGGTCGCGAACGTGCACGCGCTGCTTGACACCGATCCGGCGCTCGTCGGGCGCGACAGCTACACCATGCCGTATCGGACGCTGTGCTTCCGGATGCGGCTGGCCGAGTGAGCGACCTCCGCGTCGACGCCGTATTCCTCGACCTCGATTCGACCATCCTCGACGAGAGCTACGTCATCGCTGCCAGCATCGCGGCCTGCAAAGTGATCGCGGCCGAGCATCCGGAGCTGGATGCCGCGGCGCTCGCTCGCGCCAACTACGAGGCGTGGAATGAATACTGGCCCGAGATCGAGCTGGGCTGGGTGCTCGGAAACGTCAGCACCGACGAGTTGCGCCACGAGACCTGGCACCGAACGCTCGCCCGGTTCGGGGCGTCGAGCGAGGAACTCATCGCACGGGCATCCGAGGTGCATCACGAATTCGAACTGGCCGAATACCTGCCGTTCGACGATGTGGTTCCGCTCATCGAGGAGTTGCGCCGGCGCGGCATCAAGGTCGTCGTCATCACGAACGGCGCCTCCGATGTGCAGCGCGAGAAGCTCGAAGTGCTTGGACTGACCGATTTCGTCGACGGTGTTATTGTCTCGGGCGAGCTCGGAATCGAGAAGCCCGATCCCCGAATCTTCGGTGCGGCACTCGCTGTTGCGGGGGTTGCCGCCGACCGCGCCGTTCACGTCGGCGACAGCCTGCGATCGGATGTCGGCGGTGCGCTGGCATCCGGAATCACGGCCGTCTGGCTGAACCGCGAGGATGCCGTGCCGGGCCCGGACGACCCGGCGCCAGACCTCGAGGTTGCGTCGCTCGCCGAGCTGGGGGCGCTGCTCGGGGGGCGCGGGTAGAACCGCGCGGGCGGGGATGGAGCGTTGGGCGTGGGGGCATTGCGCGATGGGCAAGAGGCGACGGGGGACGGGCGTAGGCGACGGGGGATAGAGCACGGGGCCCGGAGCGCGGACCACGGGGCACGGGGCTCGTCGGGCATGCGCTTCGATCGGCGAAAAAAGTTTGAAAATAATTTGCTCGACGGAGCCATTTTCTGTGGATAACTGCCGTTAATGTCGGACGCTTCCTGTCGACTTGGAACATGGCAAATGTTCCGGTGTTCGAGTCGCGCGAGGCGCTTGGCGCGCTCGTTGGCGCCGACGAGCCGGATGACATGCTGAGCGTCGTCGTCGGCCTTGATCGCTTGATAAACCGGCTTCACGCGGCTCGCGCCGTGGCAGTCGACCTGGCGCGAAGGGAGGCGGAGGCGCGTGTTGCGTCGAGCCCTTCGCGGGTTCGCGCTGGTGAGTCTCGTTCGGCTGAGTCGGTGGCGCTTGGCCAGCGCGCCTTTCGCGCGGATGTCGCGAGCGCGCTCAACGTGTCGGAGCGGTCGGCAGAAAGCCTGATCGGCAACGCTGCCGTTCTCTGCTCGGAGCTCCCATCCACACTCGAGGCTCTCGGCACGGGAGCGATTTCCTACCGGCACGCGACAGTCATGGTCGAGCAGACCTCCTGCCTCGAGCTGGCTGCCAAAGCAATGCTCGAACAGGCTGTCCTGGGTAAGGCATCGACTTTCACCCCGCCGAAGTTCGCACGCGCCGTCCGCGTTGCGCGCGAGCGGCTGAACCCCGAATCGATCGCAGAGCGGCACGAGAAGGCTCGTTCAGAACGCGGAATGCTCATCGACGATCTGTCCGATGGGATGTCGATGCTCGAGATCACCCTCGCATCACCGTTGGCGCACGCGATCTTCAATCGAATTACCGAGGCGGCGGTCGGTGTTCGGCACGGCGCCGACGAGCGCACGCTCGACCAGCGACGCGCCGACGTGTTCGTCGGGGTCATGCTCGCGGAGGCCGGGGCGCGATCGTTCGAGTTTGTTCCAGACGAGGGAGACGGTAACGAGTTCACCACCTGGTTCCGCGCTATTACTGCACAGGTCGTCGTGTCGGTTCCGGTTCTCACGCTTCTCGGTCAATCCAACGAGACCGGCACCCTCGAGGGGCGTGTCCCGATCGATCCAGAGACGGCGCGCAGGCTGGCTGGCCGGGCGAAGAGTTTTATCCGCATCCTGACGCATCCCGAAACCGGCGCGACACTCTCGGTCGGGCGAACCAGATACAAGGTGCCGAAAGACCTGAAGACCTACCTCCGAATACGAGACCTCACCTGCAGATTCCCAGGCTGCTCCATGCGGGCGGCCCGATGCGACATTGATCACACCCTCGACTGGCAGTTCGACGGCGAAACGGCACACGACAACCTGGCTCACCTGTGCCGCGGCCATCACACGCTAAAGGGTGCGACCGACTGGAGTGTCGCGCAGTCATCCGCCAACGCAGGAGTCCTCACGTGGAGGTCGCCCAGCGGTCGGGAATTTGTCAGCCGTCCCGAGAACCCCATCGCAAGCTGAGGTGCGCTGCCTGCTGCACCGCGGTGCTACCGCGCCGCGGCACTACTGCACTGCGGCACTGCTGCACTACTGAACTGCGGCACTACTGCACCGCGGTGCTACCGCGCTGCCGCACCGCCGCGCTTCTGCCCTGTACCGCACGGTACCCTTGTCCCTCGTGGCTCTCACTATTGCAATCGTCGGACTTCCCAACGTCGGTAAGTCGACGCTCTTCAATGCGCTGACCAAAAATAACGTGCTCGCCGCCAACTACCCGTTCGCGACGATCGAGCCCAACGTCGGTGTCGTGAACCTGCCCGACCCGCGCCTGACCCGGCTGGCCGAACTGTTCCATTCCGACCGCATCCTGTCGGCTCCGGTGTCGTTCGTCGACATCGCGGGCATCGTCAAGGGAGCATCCGTCGGGGAGGGCCTCGGCAACAAGTTCCTGGCGAACATCCGCGAGGCTGATGCGATCGCGCAGGTGATTCGCGGATTCGAGGATCCGGATGTCGTCCACGTCGACGGCAAAGTGGACGCAGCCAGCGACATGGAGACCATCAACACCGAACTCATCCTTGCCGACCTGCAGACGCTCGAGAAGGCCGAGTCACGTTACGAGAAGGAATTGCGTGCCAAGAAGATCACGCAGGCGACGGTCGACTCTGCTGCGGCTGCCGTCAAGTGGCTGAACGACGGCAAGCCGCTGTCCGCGTCATCCATCGATCTCGAACCGATTCGCGAGCTCGGCCTGCTCACCGTCAAGCCCTTCATCTACGTCTTCAATGTGGATGAGGCGGTGCTGACGGATGCCACCCGCAAGGCCGCGCTTGAGTCTCTCGTCGCGCCCGCGCACGCGGTGTTCCTCGACGCCAAGCTCGAGTCAGAACTGATCGACCTCGACGCCGAGGATGCCGCCGAGCTCCTGGCATCCACCGGCCAGGAGGAGAGCGGCCTCGACCAGCTGGCCCGCATCGGATTCGACACGCTCGGCCTGCAGACCTACCTGACCGCCGGGCCGAAGGAGGCGCGCGCCTGGACAATCCACAAGGGCTGGAAGGCGCCACAGGCTGCCGGGGTCATCCACACGGACTTCGAAAAAGGTTTCATCAAGGCCGAGGTCATCTCGTTCGATGACCTGATATCGACCGGCTCGATCGCCGAGGCCCGCGCCCACGGCAAGGCCCGCATCGAAGGCAAGGACTACGTCATGCAGGATGGCGACGTGGTGGAGTTTAGGTTTAACAACTGACGAGAATGGCTCTCGCTGATTACCCGCGGGCCTGCACGCTTCCGCACAAGCCATCTTGTGGAAAGCTACGAGTGCCGCCGCCAGCCACGGAGCACAGTTGTTTGCATCCTGAAGTGCATCATCGATGCGGCAATTGATACGGAGGCTGCAATGCGGCCGGCTGTAGCGGTGAGCGATGAGCTGGTCTCCAGGGCCGCGGAACTGACCGGACGAGACGAGACATCCATACTCGTGCGACTTGGTCTTGAAGCACTGATTGAACCGGAGAGTGCCCGACGGCTCGCGCTCCTCGGGGGCACTGATCGCACCGCAAAGAGTGCGCCGCGGCAACGGGTCGCGGGAGCGTGATCCTGGTTGACACGTCCATCTGGATCGACCACTTTCACAAGTCCGAACCCCTGCTGGTCGAGCTGCTTGGGCAATCCGGTGTGCTCCGGCACCCGATGATCGTTGGTGAACTCGCGCCAGGTCGCATCGGCAACCGTGCCGTTGTACTCGATGCACTTGGAGGGCTGCCATCGGTCGTGGTGGCGTCCCACGACGAAGTATTGGGATTTGTCGGGGAACGAAAGCTGGTCGGCAATGGCCTCAGCCTGATCGATGCGCACCTTCTCGCTTCAGTAATACTGAGTCCCGGCACCTCTCTGTGGGCTCGGGACAAGCGCCTGAGGGCTGCTGCGCGCCAGACAGGCACGGAGTTCATGGGGTAGCAGTTCATGGGGTAGCTGTTCATGGGGTAGCTGTTCGCGGAGTGGCTGTTCATGGGGTAGGCAGTGGTTCAGTGGGCGCGCCTGTCCCCGCGCTGCCGACGGTGTCCAGCATGCTGAGTCGCAATGAAGGCGCGGTCACGATCGTCGATGCGGACGGCCTCCATGCCGAAGTTTCGCGCATCCCGGCCGCCGAGGCGCAGCTGCTCGCGCCCGACGGCAGTGCAACTCTCGCCGGAACGTGGACCGATCAACCCGATCGCACCATGCTCGCGATCGTTCGGCTCACCTAACGTCGGACAATTCGGCAACGCGCCGGTCTCGGGATGCCGTCATGCCGCGTGTCGACGGAATGTCCGACTGAACGACAGCCGATCCTGCGGCCCGAGGGCTGACGCCGATGACATCTCAGCGGGTAGCGTCGGCCAGCTCAACCGCGACGACCGGGGGTTCAACCACGGTCCGCTCGCGCTGGGCCTGCACGAGCACCACGCCACCGATGACCAGCACCCCGCCCGCAAACTGGATGGGCGCAGGCAACTGCCCGAGCAACAACCACGCGAACAGCACCGCGAAAAGCACCTCGCTGAGCCCCACGAACGAGGCGACACGCGTACCGAGCCGCGCCGTGCCGGCGAGGCCGAACAGGTAGGCGGCGACCGTTGACATCCCGAGAATTACGAGCGCGGGCACGACCCACGACACGGAAGCTCCGAGCAACTCGACCGAGCCGAAGGTCGCCCGCAGGGGAAACAGCCCGACGAGTCCGCACCCGACGAGGGCGACGGATGCCACCACCATCCCGCTCGCGGCCAGTGCGATCGGCGGCAGGTCGTCGTGTTTCCGCGCACCGATCACGTAGTAGATGCACGCCCCGAAGGATGCCAGCAGCGACCAGATGACGCCGACAGCACTCGGAGCGGATGCCCCGGCCAGGTTCAAAACAAGCACCAGCCCCGTGAGCGCCACCACCGCACCCACGATCGTGAACCAGCCCGGATGACGCCGCGTTCGCGCCCACGCGAACAGCACAAGGAACACGGGCGCCAGGTACTCGACCAGCAGAGCCACACCCACGGAAACGTGCTGGATGGCGCTGTAGTAGCAGACCTGCGCAGCGAACACACCGAAGGCTCCGAACGCGATAATCGTGCCGCGGTTGCGCCACAGCGCAACCCATCGACCACGCAGCGACAGCGCTCCGGGAATAGCCAGAATGACCGCGGCACCTCCGACTCGAATGAGCGTGCCGGCGCCCGGCGACCATCCCGCGGCGAGCATGGGCGTAACGAATGGCCCGCTTAGGCTGAACGATGAGGCCGCGAGCAGCGCCAAGATGAGACCGCTGGCGAACCGTGGCCGAGGCGACCGTGGCCGAGGCGACCCTGGCCGAGGCGACTGTGGCACGGTGTCATCTCCAAGTCATGAGTCAAATGCGTTAGACTCCTTACACTATTGGCGCAGGTTGTCAGGAGTCAACATGGTCTTTGGTTATGACGTCCAAGCGTCGCTTGCGGCTACAGCGCAGCTCGTGAATACGCTGCCGCTGCTCTCCGATTCCGGTGACGACGAGCTGAAGACAATGACGCAACTCGACGACTTCATTCGCGAAAACCGCTACTCGGGCGACCGAACTCACAGCGCTGCCGAACTCGAGGGCGTGCGCAGCATCCGCGAATCCCTTCGTGCGCTCTGGACCACCGAGCGCACAGAAGATCTCATCGAACTCGTCAACGGGATGCTGAAAAGCTCGCGCGCACTCCCGCAACTGGTCCGCCATGGACCGTGGGGCTGGCATCTGCACGCGACCACTGACGACAGCCCGCTTGCGGACCGCATCCTCGTTGAAGCGGCGATGGCCTGGGTAGATGTCATCCGCAGCGACGAGGTCGAGCGCATGCGGATCTGCGCTGCGGATGACTGCGAAGCCGTTCTCGTCGACGTCTCACGCAACCGCTCGAAGCGTTACTGCGACGTCGGCAACTGCGGCAATCGTGCCAATGTCGCCGCCTACCGTGCCCGGCAGGTCTCGGGTCGCCTTCGCGATGGGGAGTAGCGCGGGGCTTTAGCGCGGCGGCAACGACGTGCCCGTGAGTTCCTCGGCGACGGCCCAGAGTTTTCCGGATACTCCAACTCGACGCGCGCTGCGCGGAAGCGACGTCTTCTTCGTCGAACCGATCAGACCGAATGCGCGGCTGGGTCCGTAGTACCCGCCCTGTTCCACCGCGGGATCGGCGGCCGCAAAGAGGAGTGGCTCGGCCCCCTGCGTGACCTCCTGCGACGGAACGATCGTGCGTCGGACCGGCGGTTTGAGGGCGCCTTCACGTCCGAGGTTCGCGCCGGCGGACTGCAGGTTGGTGCGCGTGTACCCCGGGTGCGCGACGGTGCTGAGGAGGCTCCATCCGCGCTCGGTTGCGATCCTGGCGAGCCGCTCGGCGAACAGCATGTCGGCAAGCTTCGACTGCCCGTACGCGGTGTATGGCTGGTAGTTGTGCTCGCGCTGCAGGTCATCGAAGTCGATGCGACCGAAGTTCGCGACGAAGCTCGACATGGTGGCAACGCGCGGTCTCGACGATTCGAGGATGCGGGGGAGCAGCAGCATGGTCAGCGCAAACGGCCCCAGAAAGTTGCTACCGAGTTGCAGCTCAAATCCGTCGGCCGTGGTGAAACGCTTCGGCGGCGCCATGACGCCGGCGTTGTTGACGAGAACGTCGACAGGCTTGCGGTCAGCGAGCACGGATGCCGCGAACGCGCGCACACTGCCGAGATCGGCGAGGTCGAGCTTGCGCACCTCGAGGTCTGCGGTCGGCGACTCAGCCAGGATCTCGCGGCGAGCATCCTCACCTTTGGTTGGCGTGCGAACGGCCATCAGGATGTGCGCGCCCGCCGCCGCCAGTCGCCTGGTTGCCTCCCTGCCGGTGCCACTGTTCGATCCGGTGATGATGAAGCGGCGACCGGCCTGGCTGGGAACGTTGTACACAACAGCAGCCTAGGTGCCGAGCCTGCCGTTGGCGATGCCGAGCGTGCCGTCGGGGATACGGAGATACGGGGATACGGGGATACGGGGATACGGAGATACGGAAATATTGGGAAACGCCGGGCGACAGCGATCAGCGCGACTGTCGCCGCTTGCCCGGCTTACGCTCACCCTTGACGGCGGGCGCCCGGCCCTTGCCCTTCGACGCCTTCGCTTTGCCGCCCGGCGCGGGCGCCGAAGCTCGCGCAGCAGCGGCCGACTTCTCGCGCTCGACCTGCGTGCGCTTAAGGAGTTCACGGCCGGCTGTGGTGAGGGTCGTAGTTGCCGCCGCGTAGTCGAAGAGCGGATAGTCGAGCTTTGCCTCAAGCTCTTTGACCGAGGCGATGAGGGTCGCGCGCGAAACCCCGACGGATTTTGCGGCGTGTGCGAAATTCAGCTGCTCTGCCGCTGCCACGAAGTCGCGCATGATCTTGTCCACGGATCCCAACGCTACCGTCGCCCGATGCCTGCAGCACATTGACCGCACACATTGACCACACACATTGACCACGCACATTGACCGCACACGCGGATCGTCGCAAGCTGGATTGAAGCGAAAGGATTACGGCAATGACGTATGTCACGGTGGGTCAGGAGAACACGACTCCGATCGAGCTTTACTACGAGGACCACGGCTCGGGTCAGCCGGTGGTGTTGATTCATGGTTATCCGCTGGATGGCCACTCCTGGGAGCGCCAATCGCGAGCCCTGCAAAAGGTCGGCTACCGTGTCATCACGTACGACCGCCGCGGCTTCGGCCAGTCAAGCAAGGTTGAAATCGGGCACGACTACGACACCTACGCCGCGGACCTCAACGCGCTGCTGACGGAGCTCGACCTGACCGACGTCATCCTCGTCGGTTTCTCGATGGGAACGGGGGAGCTCGCACGGTACACGGGCAGGTACGGCAGCGGCCGCATCGCCAAGCTTGCGTTCCTTGCGTCGCTCGAGCCGTTCCTGCTGCAGACCGACGAGAATCCGAGCGGCGTGCCGCAGTCAGTGTTCGATGGCATCGTCGAGGCCGCGACGGGTGACCGCTTCGCATGGTTCACCGGTTTCTTCCAGAACTTCTACAACCTCGACGAAAACCTGGGCAAACGCATCAGCGAGGAGGCGGTCCGTGGCAGCTGGAATGTCGCCGTGACCAGTGCACCGGTCGCAGCATTCGCGGTGGTACCAACCTGGATCGAGGATTTCCGCAGCGACGTTGCAAAGGTGCGCGAAGCCGGCATCCCGACGCTGATTGTTCACGGGACGTCGGATAACATCCTGCCCATCGATTCGACCGGCCGACCCTTCAGCAAGCTCATGCCGGATGCCGAGTACGTGGAAATCGAGGGCGCCCCGCACGGCCTGATCTGGACTCACGCGGACGAGGTCAACGAGGCGCTGCTCGCGTTCCTCGCGAGGTAGGCGGGGAGGGTCGCTGGAACGCGCAGCCAGGAAGCTGCGCAGCCGGGAAGCGCAGCCAGGAAGCTGCGCAGAGAGCTGCGCTGGGATGGTCGTCAGGATGCGTTGCTAGGCGCGTCGAGCCGCACGAATGAGCAGCAGCGCACCGACGAGGTACCAGAACGCCCCAAATGCCGAATAGCCGGCGAGCGTCGTGAGTCCGGTTTTCGGCGCACCCGAGGTTGCGATGAACGAGACGCCGGCGAGCACCGAGAGGCCGCCGCTGATGATCATCGGCCACTGTCCGCCAATCGGACGCCGACGCGCCAGCGCGAGGATGAGCTGCACGGCTCCGCTCAGCGACGCCCACACGCCGAAGACGACGAGTGCGGGAGTGAGGCCCGATCCCAATGCGATGGCGACGCCGACCGCCGCCACGACGCCGAATCCGATGTTCAGGTACTGGGCGAGGTGCGACGTGGCCGTCGGGGTCGCGCGGATGCCGAAAACGGTCGCCACCGCATCCCAGGCCGGATAGATGGTCAACAAAATCACGGCGACCGTGCTCGGCGTCGTCGCTGTTGTCACCGTCGAAGCCAGGACGAACACCAGCGTCACCCACACCGCGGAGAATGCGGTGCGAACGAGATATAGCGTCCGGAGCGAGTGGGCGGTAGCCACCGTTGGCGCTGCCTGGGCGATTGCTGTCATGATGCACTCCGTTCGGCTGCGAGTTAGGTTCAGCGAGCAGCCCGGTTCAGTTACGAGCTCGAAAGAACGGGCTCACTGAGACAACGAGACAGCGCCGGGGAACGTTCATTACGGTCGCGGCCTATCATCACCAGATGACTGCACAACATCTCGTGGCCCTCGGCGGCCGTGGCGGCGTTGGTGGCGGCGTTGGTGTCGGCGTCATCCGCCTCGTCGGCCGCCTCGTCAGCGTCGTCGTCTGCATCGGCGTCGCGCTTGCGCTCGCGGGATGCCAGACGAACCCCAACCGGTTTGGGGGAACGCAGGCGAAGGCTGAAGCGGCGAACTGGATGCGGCAGGCGACACAGTCGATTGCCCCCGCAAGTGCGTCTCCGCGTTCGAACTCGCCGATCCCGTGCCCGACTGACCACAGTTACTTTGCGACGAAATTCGCGTGGCGTAACTTCACTACCGTTGTGGTGGACGGCAACCCGGATGCCGCATTGTCGCTGGTTGAGCGGACCCTCACGCAGGCGGGCTGGAGGTCCAGGGGCGCGCGACCAAACGTCTCGGGTCAGATGCTCATCCTCACGAGTCCTTTGGTACACGGCGATCATGGAACAGTGACCGTGGAGAGCGCTACCGGCAGCCCCGAGCTCACGTTGTCTGCGGTTAGTGCCTGCTACGACGGGTAGCGTTGAGGGAATGAAGCTGGCCATCCATTTTCCGAATTTCACGATGCCAGGCGAGCCGTCATCCCTCGCCACGCTGCTCGCCGCAACCGCGAAAGCGGCCGACGAGGGCGGATGCGAAACCATGACACTCATGGACCACTGGTTCCAGATGGAACAGCGCGCCCCCGCGACCGACCCCATGCTGGAGGGCTACACCTCGCTCGGCTTTATCGCCGCGCACACGAAGCGACTGAAGCTCGGGCTGCTCGTCACGGGCGTCACATATCGGTATCCGGGCCTGCTCGCGAAGACCGTTGCGACTCTCGACGTTCTGTCTGAGGGCCGGGCATTCCTCGGCATCGGTGCAGCCTGGTACGAGCGCGAGCACCTAGCCCTCGGGGTTCCGTACCCGCCGATCTCGACCCGCTTCGAGATGCTGGAGGAGGCCATCCAGATCTGCGAGCAGATGTGGAGCGACGACGAGGGACCGTACAACGGCAAGCACTACCAGCTCGCCGAAACGATCTGTCGGCCCCGCCCAATTCAGGCGCCGCGTCCGCCCATTCTGGTCGGCGGCAGCGGTGAGCAGAAGACCCTGCGGCTGGTCGCGAAGTATGCGGATGCCTGCAACCTCTTCGACCTCGGCGAAGACGTCATCGCGCACAAGCTCGACGTGCTCGACCAGCATTGCGAGGATCTCGGGCGCGACCCGGCGAGCATCCAGCGCACCATGCTCGCGGCCCCAGGTGCCCTGGATGATGTCGACGGGTTCCTGAAGAAGATGGAACGCGCAGCGAAGCTCGGCATCAGCCAGATCTGGATCGCGGCGACATCTCCCGACCCTGCTGGCTTTGTGTCGCGTCTGACCGAGGTAGTCCTGCCGAGGCTTTCGCAGATTTGAGCTTCGGGTGGAGTGCTGAGCCAAGCAGCGCAGAAGCGCTACTCAGGGAGTACGGCCGTACTCCGCCCGTTGTATGCGGTGTCGGCCGCCGGACCCATACGATGCTGGCATGGATACTCTGTTCTTAGTTCTCCACGTTGTCGGCGCCGTCTTCATTATCGGGCCGATGGCGGTGCTTCCGCAGTCGGGTCTTCGCGCGATTCGCAGCGGTGACGCTGGCGCTGTTCGGACACTGGCGAAGTCGACCAGGATCTTCTCGATTGCCTCCGTGGTTGTTGCGCTTCTCGGTTTCGCGCTGGTGGGCATGGCGCCGGCCAAGGATCACGTGTCGCTCGGCACCCCGTGGGTCCTCTGGGGCATCGTCGCCTACGTCATTGCCGCCGTGCTCAGCATGACTGTCGTGGTTCCCGCGCTGCAGCGGGCCGCGGTGGCACTTGCCGAGCCCGAGCCGGTTGCGTCACTCGGTTATCGCAGGATCGCCATCGGTTCCGGGTTGGTGTCGCTGCTTTTGCTGATTGTCGTCGTACTTATGGTGTGGAAGCCCTGACGGCAGGGATGCTCTGACTGCAGTGAAGCCCTGACGGCAGTGAAGCCCTGACGGTCTGAAGCCCCGATCGGCCCCGCGGAGGATCTCGGCCCCGCATCCCAATCGAATTGCGACCATACTCGGAAGTCAACCGAGGGACTTTCGATGAGCGCACCGCGAAACGACAACTGGCAGCAGGATGGCTCAGACCCGACCGGGGGTACGCCGGCGTATTCGTCGGCTCCCTCCTACGAGATGGCGGCATACGGGTCGGCGCCGGTCCCGCGTTCGCGTCGGCTCGGGCGGGTCGCACTGCTGCTCGCGCTACTGGCACTGTTCGGGTCGTTGGCGGTTTCGATCTTTGTTGGACTGCAGGCCGGGCCCTACACGGTGCGAACGAGCACCAGTTTCAACATGAATCTCGACCTCAACTCCAACGTTCCAGGCGAGGCTGCACTGGCGCTGGTCTGGACCCTGGGCTGGGTCGTCTGCACTGTGCTCGGCGTCTGGGCATTCGTCCAAGGCATCGTTGCCGCCGCGACACGTCGGGGCCGCGCTCCCGGTATTGCTGCCATTGTCATCGCAGTTCTCGCTCCGGGGTTGTCGGGGGTCGTGGCGCTCGTCATCGTCGGCCTGCACCACTAGGTGTACTGCCCACTATCCTGCGCCGCCGGTCTGCGCCACTAGCCAGCGCGAATCGGCCGCGGGCTAACCCGCTGAACTGCTGGCCACGGGACTCTACTGGCTGGCCACCGGTCGCACCCCGCACACCACGCCCGCACACCACGCCCGCACACCACGCCAGCGCACCCCCGCTCGCACTCCCACTCCCTGCCCTCGCACTCCTGCCCTCGCACTCGCCGCCTCGCACCGCGCTCGCCCGCGCTTCGATACCCCGTTTGGGTCGCTACGGCTGCGCCCCGCTGACCAAGCAGGGCTGCTCGTGTTTTTCAGGATGGAGTCCTTTTGAGGACGACTTCCTGAAAAACACGAGTGGCTGCGAGTGGCTGCGCTCGGCTGCGCTCGGCTCGACCATTCACCCGCTTGGCCGGGCCCGGGTTGGCAGGAAAACGTCCGGCTTTCCCGCCTTGGGGCGACGGGTGGTTAGCTGGACACATGGCTGAGCGAATCACGTTTCTTGACGATTATCAGGGTGTCGCGCTGAAGTCGGCGAACTGGTCGCTGCTCGCCGACCGGTACGAGTTCGACGTCGTCACCGCGCACATCGCGGATGCCGACCAGCTGGTTTCACGGTTGGCCGACAGTCAAGTGGTCGTTGCAATGCGGGAGCGTACGGCGTTCCCCCGGGAGGTACTCGAACGGCTTCCCAAACTCAGGTTGCTGGTCTCGACGGGCATGCACAATCCCGGCATCGACTACCGGGCAGCCGCGCAACACGGCATCACGGTGTCGGGCACCGACGGTTCCTACGCCGCCGTACCAGAGCTGGTCTTCGGCATGATCATTGCACTCGACCGCAACATGGTGGCCGAAGACAACGCGGTGCACGAGGGCAACTGGCAGCACACCATCGGGCGGGGTCTCGCGGGCGCAACCCTCGGCATCCTCGGTCTCGGACGGCTGGGTTCCCAGGTCGCAACAATTGGGGCGGCATTTGGGATGCACGTCATCGCCTGGAGCCCCCACCTCACGCAGGAACGCGCAGACCAGCACGGCGCCCGCGCGGTCGGAGAACGCGAGCTTTACAGCGCCTCCGACTACCTCACCATCCATCTGCCGCTGGCCAGAGGCACGCGCGGACTGGTCGGCGCCGAACAACTCGGCTGGATGTCGCCGCGGTCGTACCTCATCAACACGTCGCGCGGCCCGATTGTCGACGAAGCCGCCCTCGTCGCTGTGCTGGAGAAGCGCAGCATCGCGGGCGCCGGCCTCGACGTGTACGACCAGGAGCCGCTGGCACTCAATCATCCCCTCCGGAAGCTCACCAACGCCCTGCTGCTCCCGCACATCGGCTACGTGACCGAGCAAACGTACGAGCTGTTCTACGGCCAGGCGGTCGAAGACATCGAAGCCTTCGACGCCGGGAGCCCGCTGCGGTTGCTAGGCTGAACGCACAATCGAACATCGGGCCGCGCACGCGATGCGGGAGAGCTCATCACCCACAGTGACGGGCACCGAAGGAGCAAGCCTCCCCGCCAATCTCTCAGGTTTATGTACCGCATCGAACTGGCCACTCTGAAAAGTGTTTTGTCCAAATTATCGAACTCACCGACAAAACCGCCGAAGGTGAAAGTCGACCACAGTCGATGAAACTCTCAGGCCAATGACAGAGGGGGAGTTCTCGTCCAGCCCACACCACTGGAGAACTCCGTGACCGACACCGAAGACATGACAGAACGATTGTCCCCACTGAACCGCGCCCACGTGGATGCGGGTGCCAGCTTCACCGATTTTGCCGGCTGGCAGATGCCGGTGCGCTACAGCTCCGACCTCGCTGAGCACGCCGCGGTGAGGACCGCCGCCGGTCTATTCGACCTCTCACACATGGCTGAGATCCTCATCCTTGGTCCCGAGGCTGCCGACGCGCTCGACTATGCGCTTGCCGGCAAGATCTCGGCGGTAGCAATCGGCCAGGCCAAGTACAGCCTGCTGCTCTCACGCGAAGGCGGCATCATCGACGACCTCGTCGTCTACCGCACCGGCGAGGATCGCTTCCTGGTCGTCGCCAACGCATCCAACCGTGCCGTGGTCGCACGCGAACTGCTCGAGCGCTGTTCGCCATTCGAGTGCGAAGTGTTCGACGAAAGCGATGACATCGCGCTCATCGCCATCCAGGGGCCGAAATCCTACGAGATCCTGAGTCAGGTCCCCGGAGTGGATGTCCCGGGACTCAAAGACCTCAAGTACTACTGGTCGACGGCCGGCCGTTTTGGCCGCGAGCACGAGTTGCTCGTCGCCCGCACCGGCTACACCGGGGAAGACGGCTTTGAACTTTATGTCGCACCGGATGTCGCCCCAGCGCTCTGGGAAGCCATCATGGACACCGGCAAAGGCTCCGGCCTCGTCCCCGCCGGTCTCGCCAGCCGAGACACCCTTCGCCTCGAAGCCGGGATGCCGCTCTACGGCCACGAACTCGGCCTCGACACGTACGCGTCGCAGGCCGGCCTCGGTCGCGTCGTCAACCTCAAGAAAGAGGGCGACTTCGTCGGTCGAGCCGCCGTCGAGGAGGGCGCCCCCCCGGGGTCCCGCATGCTCGTCGGACTGGCGACCGAGGGCAAGCGCGCCGGTCGCGCCGGCTACGCGGTGTTCAGCGCTGAGGACGGCAGCACCGAGATCGGCGTCATCACGAGCGGCGCGCTGTCACCGACGCTCGGGTATCCGATCGCCATGGCCTACGTCGATGCCGCCCACGCGGGCGAAGGCCACTCCGTGTTTATTGACGTGCGCGGCACCCGGGTGCCGGCTTCCGTCGTTTCCCTTCCCTTCTATAAGAGAGAGACAAACTAATGGCTGACAAGACCACACTCCAGTACACCGCCGAGCACGAGTGGGTTCTCGTCGAAGGCGTAGTTGCGACGGTCGGCATCACCGCCTATGCCGCCGAGAAGCTCGGTGACGTCGTCTTCGTCGAGTTGCCGGATGTCGGCTCAGGCATCGCCGAAGGCAAAGTGATCGGCGAGATCGAATCGACGAAATCCGTGGGCGAGCTATTTGCGCCGGTCGACGGTACGGTCGTTGCAGCCAACGAGGCTGTGGTGTCGTCGCCTGAACTCGTGAACTCCGACCCGTTCGGCGAAGGCTGGCTCATCAAGGTCGAATTCGAAACGCTGCCGACCCTCCTCAGCTACGACGAGTACTCCAGGCTGGTGGGCGAGTAGTGCAGATCGAACAGAAGGCCGCCGCGCCCTCGGGCTCAGGACATCTGTCCGGCTCGGGAGATTTTGCCTCTCGCCACATCGGAACGGACGGTGTCGCCCAGCTCGAAATGCTCTCGGTCGTCGGGTATGACACGGTCGAGGAGCTCGTGCTCGCCGCCGTTCCCGAGGCCATCCATGTGGAACCGCTCGAGCACTCCAGCATCCCGAGGGCTGCGACGGAGCGGGAGGCGCTGGCCGAACTGCGCATCCTCGCTCGACGCAATCGTGTCAACCGCTCGATGATCGGCCTCGGCTACTACGACACCATCACGCCGGCGGTCATCAAGCGCAACGTGCTCGAGAACCCGAGCTGGTACACCGCGTACACGCCGTACCAGCCCGAGATCAGCCAGGGTCGACTCGAGGCCCTCATCAATTTTCAGACCATGATCGAAGACCTGACGGGACTCGACATCGCCAACGCGTCGATGCTCGACGAGGGCACGGCAGTCGTCGAGGGGATGCTGCTGGCTCGCCGTGCATCCAAGTCGGCGTCCAACGTTTTCCTGGTCGACGCGGATGCCCTTCCACAGACGAAGGCGCTCCTTGCCAATCGCGCGGCTGCCGTCGGCATCCAGCTGCACGAGACGCCTTTCGACCTCGACCCGGCCGACGTGCCTGAGCTCGACGTGTTCGGTGCGTTCATCCAGTACCCGGGCGCATCCGGCCGTGTCTGGGATCCATCACCCGTCATCGCGGCCGTCAAGGCGCAGGGCGGCCTCTCGGTCGTTGCCGCCGACCTGCTTGCCCTCACCCTTCTGAAATCCCCAGGTGAACTCGGCGCGGATGTCGCCGTCGGCACCTCCCAGCGATTCGGCGTTCCGATGGGGCTTGGTGGTCCCCATGCCGGATACATGGCCGTGAAGAAGGGGCTCGAACGCCAGCTCCCCGGCCGCCTTGTCGGCGTGTCACAGGATGCCACCGGTCACCCCGCCTACCGGCTTAGCCTGCAGGCGCGGGAGCAGCACATCCGCCGGGAGAAGGCCACATCGAACATCTGCACGGCGCAGGTGCTGCTCGCTGTCATGGCGTCGATGTACGCGGTGTATCACGGGCCGAGCGGGCTCAAGCTGATCGCGCAAAAGGTGCACGCCGAAACTGCGCTGATCGCTCGTGAACTGCGCGAAGCCGGAGTCGACGTCCGCAGCGACAGTTTCTTCGACACGCTGGAGGTTGGCGTTGTCAGCGCCGACGCCACACTGGCCGCGGCCCGCGAACGCAGAATCAACCTTCGCAAGGTCGACGACACCACCGTCGCCCTCAGCGTTGACGAGCTGTGGACCGATCTTTCGGGCGCCACTGAGGATCTGCTCGCCGTCTTCGGAGTAACGGCCAGGGGCGGCTGGGATGGACTCTCGCCGCGCACAGTCCGCGAGTTCGAATCCGAGCTCGTTCGCACATCCGACTACCTCACACACCCCGTCTTCAACACGCATCGCAGCGAGACCGCGATGATGCGCTACCTCAAGTATCTGGCCGACAAGGACTACGCACTCGACCGCGGGATGATCCCCCTTGGCTCCTGCACGATGAAGCTGAATGCCGCGACCGAGATGGAGTCGGTGACCTGGCCGGAGTTTGGCGGCATCCATCCGTTTGCCCCCGAAGAAGACATCGAGGGCTACCTCCAGCTGATCGAAGACCTGCAGGGTTGGCTTGCCGAAGTCACCGGCTACGACGAGGTGTCACTTCAGCCCAATGCGGGCAGCCAGGGCGAGCTCGCCGGCCTGCTCGCCATCCGCGGCTATCACCACTCGCGGGGCGACTTCAATCGCACGACCTGCCTGATTCCGGCTAGCGCCCACGGCACGAACGCCGCAAGTGCTGTGCTCGCCGGCATGAAGGTCGTCGTCGTCGCGACCAACGAGCTCGGCAATGTCGACCTCGACGACCTGCGAGCGAAGATCGCAGAGCACGCCGACGACCTCGCCGCGCTGATGATCACCTATCCGTCCACCCACGGCGTATATGAGCACGAGGTACGTGACATCACGGATGCCGTTCACACTGCGGGTGGTCAGGTCTACGTCGACGGTGCGAATCTGAACGCGCTTCTCGGTTACGCGCGCTTTGGCGACTTCGGGGGAGACGTGTCCCACCTGAACCTGCACAAGACGTTCTGCATTCCGCACGGCGGTGGCGGGCCGGGGGTCGGGCCGGTGGCGGCGAAAGCCCACCTGGCGCCGTTCCTGCCGGGGCATCCCATGGCTCAGCGCGACACTATTGGTCACCGCGGCGATGCGGAGCAGCCGTGGCACCGGAACATTGTCAGCGCGGCGCCATACGGGAGCCCAAGCATCCTTCCGATCAGCTGGGCGTACGTGCGCATGATGGGTGCCGAAGGGCTCAAGGCAGCAACGGGCGCGGCCGTTCTCGCGGCCAATTACGTCGCAGCCCGGCTGCGCGACCACTTCCCGGTGCTGTACGCGGGCGACAACGGCCTGGTTGCACACGAGTGCATCCTCGACCTCCGTCCGCTCACCGAGGCAACCGGAGTCACAGTGGATGACGTGGCCAAGCGCCTGATCGACTACGGCTTCCACGCGCCCACGATGTCGTTCCCGGTCGCCGGCACCCTCATGGTCGAACCGACCGAGAGCGAAGACCTGGTCGAGATCGACCGCTTCATCGCCGCCATGATTGCGATCAAGGCCGAAGCGGATGCCGTCGCTGCCGGTCGCTGGCCCGCCGACGATAACCCGCTGGTGAACGCTCCACACACCGCCCAGGCGGTCATCGTGGGCGACACCGGCACGGGGGAGTGGGAGCACGCGTACTCCCGCGAGGAGGCCGTCTACCCGGTGAAGTCGCTCATCCGCGGAAAATACTGGCCGCCCGTGCGTCGCATTGACCAGGCCTACGGCGACCGCAACCTGGTCTGCGCCTGCCCGCCCATCGAGGCCTTCGCCGACTGATCGGGTCGGCGTTCCTCCGGATGGTTGGCCGGATGCCGCTAGAACAGCCCGGGGAACGTCGACTTCGCCCACCCATAGCCGACAAACGTTGCCGCGTCGATCAGAAAGTGCGCGATCACGAAGGGCAGCAGGCGACCATAGCGGGTGTACAGCCAGCCGAAGAGCATCCCCATGGCGAAGTTGCCGACGAACGAACCGAAGCCCTGGTACAGGTGGTAACTACCTCGGAAGATCGAGGTCGAAACGATGATCGTCCACCTGCCGAGCCCCAGCCGCCGCAGCCGTTCGTAGAGGTAGCCGATGACGATGAATTCCTCCTGCAGCGCGGACCGCAGCGCCGAGAGCAGTAGCACGGGGACGGTCCACCAGTACGCGCCCAGGTTGTCCGCCGACACGTTGACCGTGATGCCAAGCGCCCGTCCCAGGAGGTACACACCGACCCCAGCCGCGCCCACTCCCACCGCGAGCAACAGCCCGGTCGCGGAATCGAGCACCGGCCGCCGAAAGCCGACGCCAAGCCGACCGAGATGCGGCCGCATCGGCTGCCACAGGATGTAACAGACCAGCACCACGGGAACGACGGCAACCGAGATCCCGAGCAACTGGTAGAGCAGGTCGAATATCGGTCGAGCGCTTTGCGGAGTGTTGAGTGCGGTCGTCTGGCCCTTCAGGGGGGCTTTTGTCAGATCGTCGATCAATTGGACGATCGCATACAGAGCGGATGTCCCCAGCGACAACCCGAGGACGATCGCGATTTCGGCCCGCAGCCTGTTCCTCGAAAGAGGGGTTGCGGCATCGAGAACTGCACCGGTCATTGGACGTTACTTTCGAGAAGTTCGCATCCGAGGGGTCGATGCATCCATTTCATGTTACGCCGAGCCCCGCGCGGGTATGTCTCGTCCCCCGTCGCCAGTTGCAACTTTCTTGCGTATTCGCACCTTGGAGTGGAGAATTCTTGCATTTGGCGCAACGATCACGTACGTGCGTTACCAATGTGTAACGTTTCCCCATACAGTTTGGCGAAGGTTGTCACCCGTTCTAGTGTGGCTCTTAATAGGCGTGGCAGAGCGCTAGGAATCGCTCTGTGCATCGCGCATCTTGCACAGGAGGAAAATTGAAACTCAAGCGCATCGGGGTGATCGCTGCAGTTGTTGCAGCTGGCGCCCTTGCTTTGTCGGGTTGCTCGGCCGGATCGGGAACTACATCCGAAATCGTTGCCGGTACTTCGATCACGGTTGCACAGAATCAGCCATTTACGTCGTATAACTCGAGTTCAGCAACGGGCAACACGACGTACAACAGCAACATCACGTACATGACGAACTCATCATTCAACTACTACGACTCAACGCCGAAGCTCATCAAGAACACCAAGTTCGGCACCTACACGGCGATCAGCACCAACCCGCTGACCATCAAGTACACGGTCAACAAGGGCGTCAAGTGGTCTGATGGCACGCAGGTCGGCGCCGCCGACATGCTGATGTACTGGGCCAGTGAGCTGACGAAATACAACGATGCGAAGGGTGTCAACTTCGGCTCCGCCGGCGCTGGACTCCTCGATCTCGTCAAGGAGGTTCCGGTGGTCTCCGACGGTGGCCGTTCGGTAACCCTCAAGTACGACCAGCCCTACGTTGACTGGGAAGTCAACTTCGGCATCGGTCTCCCGGCACAGGCCGTCTACGAAGAGGCGTTCCCGGCCGTGACCAACGGTGCGACCGCTGCCGCTGACGTAATCAAGGCCATCCAGACGGACGACACCGCAACGCTCACGAAGCTCGCGAGTGCGTGGAGCACCAAGTTCGACATGACGAGCCTTCCTACGGACAAGAAGCTCTACCTGTCTGATGGCCCGTACATCCTCAGCAAGCTGGTCAAGGACCAGTACGTCACCCTGGTTGCCAACAAGGCATACAAGGGCTGGGGTCCTCTGCCCAAGGTCTCGAAGATCACCGTTCGCAACATTCCTGATGAGACAGCTCAGGTACAGGCACTCCAGAACGGTGAAATCAGCGTGAGCTACGGCCAGGCCGGAGCAGACACAGTCGCAGCGCTGAAGGGTCTCTCGGGTATCACGACGACCACAACGCCGACTTCGAGTTATGAGCACGTCGACCTGACGTTCGACAACAAGGGACCGTTCGACCCGGCCAGCTACGGCGGTGACGCAGCGAAGGCTCTCGCCGTTCGCCAGGCGTTCCTGAAGGCGCTACCTCGGCAAGACATCGTCACGAAGCTCATTAACCCGATTGCAGCAAACGAGAAGCTTGACGACTCGCAGACCCTGCTCCCCGGCGCTGCTGGCTACACCGACACGGTCTCGGCAAACGGTTCGTCCGCCTTCCAGACGGTCGACATCGCTGGGGCGGCAGCACTGCTCAAGCAGGCCGGCGTCAAGACGCCGGTGAAGGTCAACTTCATGTACGCAAAGAGCAACCCGCGTCGTGCAGCTGAGTTCGCACTCATCCAGTCCTCTGAGAAGCAGGCCGGATTCAATGTGATCGACAAGGGCAATGACAACTGGGGTTCGCTCCTCGGTAACAAGAGCTACGACGCGGTTCTCTTCGCGTGGCAGTTCACGTCGCTGGCGGTGACCGGTGCTCAGGCGCAGTTCTCGACCGGTGGTGGCAGCAACTACAACGGCTACAGCAACGCGAATGTCGACGCCGCATACAAGAAGCTGCAGTCCGACTACAACAAGGCCGAGCAGATCCAGTTGCTACAGCAGATTGACAAGGACGTGTGGGCTGACGCCTACGGGGTCACGCTGTTCCAGTTCCCGGATGTCACGGCCTTCTCGAACAAGATCAAGAATGTGAAGGACGCCCCACTGTCGCCCAACGTGTTCTGGAACTACTTCGATTGGACGGTCACAAAGTCCTCGAAGTAGTAAGTTTCGCTTCAGGTAGCTAACGACCGACAGGTGCCGGGGATGACGAGAGTCGTCCCCGGCACCCTCGCGAGTCGGTTCCCGGCGAGACGCGCTCGCTGGGTCCGACTTTCCCAGAAGGAACCCATCCCCATGATCCAGCCTGATTCTTCCGGCGCTAGCAGAGCAAAGAGGCTCCAGAAGTGCTGACATTCCTAGCCCGCCGTTTCGTGGCCACACTTGTCGTCCTGCTCGTGGCCTCGTACATCGTGTACGTACTTTCTGCCAACGCCGGCGATCCACTCGCCAGCCTTCGGGAGAGCACATCCCGCAACAAGGCCGAGCTGATCAACATGCGAATCGCGCAGCTTGACCTCAACGTGCCAGCGCCACTGCGCTATTTCATCTGGTTGGGCGGTGTCCTCAGCGGCTTTGTCGGGCACTTCACGCTGGGGAAGTCGGTCAACGGACAAAACGTCACCGACATGCTGGGTTCGGCCGTCGGTGTCACCATCCAGCTGCTGATTGCCAGCACGCTTCTCGCCATCGTCTTCGGCGTTCTGATCGGCATCACCTCGGCCCTGCGTCAGTACAGCGGATACGACTACACCGTAACCTTCCTGTCGTTCCTATTCTTCTCGCTGCCGTCATTCTTCGTGGCGGTCATCCTGAAGGCCTACGTCGGCATCGCCTTCAATAACTATCTGGATAATCCGCAGATAGCTCCCTGGATATACGTCGTCGTCCCCCTCATATCCGGCTTGATTTGGATGGGAATCCTCGGCGGCAACGCGCGGCGACGACTCATGATTTTCGGAATCGCGGTGGTGGCCACACTGGCCGGGGTCATCTATATCGGCGTGACCGACTGGTTCGACAACCCGAGTCTTGGCCCGATTTTCATTGCGATCCTTGGCGCAGCGCTCGCGTTTCTCGTGACTGCGTTGACGACGGGCCTTGCGAACAAAAAGTCGTTGTACACCGCGCTGACAGTCGTCGTCATCGGCGTGGCAATATATTTCCCGTTCCAGCTGAACCGAGCCGAGGAAATCAGTTTTTGGCCGCTGGTTGGTCTCGGAATCCTGGCGATCGGCGTCGGCATTCTCGTCGGCTGGCTCTGGGGTGGTTACGATCGCTGGCTCTCGGCCCGTACGGGTGGCATCACGGCATTCCTCGTCGGTGGCCTGATCCTGATCGACAGGTTCATGCAGTCCTGGGGAAGCTACTCCAGCGGCGTCACCAACGGCCGCCCGATCGCAACGGTAGGTTCTGGCACCCCCGACCTGTCATCCATCACGCACAGTTTCTGGATTCAGGGTCTCGATTCCTTTACCCACCTGCTGCTGCCGACGATCTCGCTCATGCTGATCTCGCTCGCCGGATACAGTCGCTACTCGCGAGCAAACCTGCTCGATGTCATGAACTCGGACTACATCCGAACGGCACGGGCAAAGGGTCTCAACGAGCGCACCGTTGTCATGCGCCACGCATTCCGCAACTCGCTCATCCCGCTTACAACGATCGTCGCATTCGACTTCGGAGGCCTGCTCGGTGGTGCGATCATCACGGAGACCGTGTTTGCCTGGTCCGGCATGGGGCAGCTGTTCAACGCTGCCCTGAACGCAGTCGACGTCAACCCATTGATGGGATTCTTCGTCGTGACCGGCATCGCAGCTGTCATTGCCAATATTCTTGCGGATGTCGCGTACTCCGCCCTCGATCCACGAATTCGGGTGTCAGTATGAGCGGCCTCATTCCTCCACCTCCCACACCCGGCGGTTCCTCGCTAAACGAGCCGGTAGGTGACAGCGAACCGAAGGTTGGCGATACAAATGCGGTCACGCCGGGTGCCGGTGACCTTGAGCCTTCTCGCGCCGAGAACGCGATCGAGCTGAAGGAGGTCGAGGGACTCAGCCAGGGTCGAATCGTTGTCCGCAGGTTCCTGCGTCACCGCGGCGCAATGATCTCGCTAGGTCTGCTCATCTTCGTCATCCTGCTCGCATTCAGCGCAGAGGGACTCGACGCTCTCGGGATCGTGATACCCGGCTGGTGGCACTACAAGTACACCGATCTCGACAACATCGTGAACGGCGGACAGCCGACGCTGAGCCTCTGGCCACTCAACTGGGGTAATCACCCGTTCGGACAGGATTCACTCGGCCGGGATGTCTTCGCAACGGTGATGCGCGGTGCTCAGCAGTCGCTCATGATCGTCTTCGTCGTCGGCATTCTTTCGACTGTGATCGGGGTCGTCATCGGCTCCTTCAGCGGCTACTTTCGCGGCTGGGTCGACACGCTGCTTATGCGGTTCACGGACGCGATCATCATCATCCCGCTGATCGTCCTGACCGCAGTCCTCGGGCGCACCTACGGTGCCGCTGGCTCTTTCGTCGTCGCGATTGCGCTCGGACTGGCGTCATGGACAGGCCTCGCGCGGCTCGTTCGAGGGGAAGTGCTGGCGTTACGGGAACGGGAATTCGTCGACGCGGCACGAGTCGCCGGAGGGTCCAACTTTCGAATAATGTTCGTGCACATCCTGCCGAACGCAGTCGGAGTCGTCGTCGTCAACACGACGCTGTTGATGTCTGCAACTATCCTGACCGAGGCCGCGATCAGCTTCCTGGGCTTCGGAGTTCAGCAGCCCGACGTGTCGCTCGGCTCCATCATCCAGCTGTACGAAAACGCGTTCAACACACGACCGTGGCTCTTCTTCTGGCCGGTGTCGTTCATCATCATCATCGCGCTGACCATCAACTTCATTGGTGACGGGCTCCGCGATGCGTTCGACCCACGACAGAAGCGCGCACTCAACAAGGCAGCACGCAAGTCGGCCGCAGCGGCACGCGCGAAGGTGGCCACGCGATGACGCTCGCGGCCGAGGCTGGACGGGTGGCGCTAGTAGCGAACGAAGAGAATGCCGGCCGCAGCGATGACCGCGAGACCAACGATGCCGAGTATTTCCCGCGTGAGCCAACGGGTGACGACTCCGCGTCCTTCGATGGTCGCGCTGTCGAGGTAGCCGGCGTTTCGGAGCTGCTCCCAGTAGCGGCGAACCCAGAGCGCCGCGTGCCCGGAATCGGATCTCGGGATGTCGCCGGGCCGAATGCTGTGACCGGGGCCGTAGCTGGACTCCGGCAGGTCGCGCAGCTCGGCCGGAGCCGTGCGGAGGGTGCCGAGCCTGCCGGGCGCGGGAGCCGCCCACGCGACGATCTTGCCGACGCTGGTCGTCAGATTGAGCGCGTACTTGGTGTCGATCAGCTGAATGGCAGGCCAGCTCACCTCGTGGATGCGGATCAGGTTTCTGACCGTGACACCGGATGGCGCGATGGTCACGTATGGAGCCCAGAAGAGGATCCAGACGAGCAGGGCCGCGAGAAGCACGATCCCGCCATACCGCAGCATCCCCAGATAGTGGTGGTCCACGATCAGGGTCACCGGTACCCCAAGGCAGAACAACCAGCCGATGACGGCGAAACCTCGACCGCTGCGCGAGTACAGGGTGGTCGAGTCTTCAGTGGCTCGCACCGGCTCTCTGCCTTCATTAGCTCCACGGGTATCGCTCACTCACCCATGCTCGCAGATAGCGCCGCGTCCCGCGTGGCAGCCTGATCAACGACAACGAAAGAATCAGACATCATGACACCGGCAAAGACCGACCAGCCGATCCTCGAGGTCCACGACCTTGGCGTCGATTTCTGGGTTGACGGCACCTGGTACCCCGCAGCCATGCACATGGACTACGACGTGAAGCCCGGTGAAGTGCTCGCCATCGTCGGAGAGTCGGGGTCTGGCAAGAGCTCAAGCTCAATGGCGCTGCTCGGACTTCTGCCCTCGAACGCCCGCGTGAGCGGCAGCATCAAGCTCAAGGGCCGCGAGATCACGACTCTCACCGACCGCCAGTTGCGGCTGGTTCGCGGCAAGGATGTCGCCGTGATTTTCCAGGAGCCCATGACGGCTCTCAACCCGGTCTACACGGTCGGGTTCCAGATAGTCGAGGTCCTCCGGCTCCACATGAAGATGGGTCCGGCGGACGCAAAGGCGCGCGCGATCGAACTCCTGCGCATGGTCGAAATGCCGAACCCCGAGGAGGCGTTCAACAAGTACCCGCACCAGTTCTCCGGCGGACAGCGTCAGCGCGCGATGATCGCCATGTCGATCTCCTGCGACCCGATCCTGCTCATCGCCGATGAGCCGACAACGGCGCTTGACGTCACCGTTCAGGCCGAAATACTCGACCTGATGCGTAACCTGCGTCACCGCCTCAACAGCGCGATTGTTCTGATCACGCACGACATGGGTGTCGTCGCCGACCTGGCAGACAAGATCATCGTCATGAAGGACGGCGCAATTGTTGAATCTGCGCCGATCCAGCAGATCTTCGACGCCCCGAAGCATCCGTACACGAAGCAGTTGCTCGCTGCGGTGCCGCACCTCGGTACCAGCGACGTTGCTCCGACCGAGGCGCTAGTGAAGGCCGAGAAGACACACGCCGAGCCCGTGCTATCCCTGACGGATGTCGCCATCGAGTACCCCAAGCACGGCCGCGTCCCGGCATTCCGCGCGGTTGACGGGGTGACGCTCAACATCTTCCCCGGTGAGGTCGTCGGTCTTGTGGGCGAATCCGGCTCGGGCAAGACCACGATCGGTCGCGCCGCAGTCGGGTTGCTGCCCGTCGTGCAGGGGTCGCTGACGGTCAAAGGGCAGGACCTTGCCACGGCATCCCCGAAGGAAATGCGCGAGATTCGACGCCACATCGGCATTGTCTTCCAGGACCCGGGCTCTTCGCTGAACCCGCGTTTCCCGATCGGCCAGTGCATCGGCGAACCGCTGTTGCTCGCCGGGGAGGCTCGCGGCAAAGAGCTCGAGCGTCGTGTCGAGGAACTCCTCGACCAGGTCGAGTTGCCGCGTTCATTCCGCAACCGCTACCCGCACGAGCTGTCGGGCGGCCAGAGGCAGCGCGTCGGAATCGCGCGTGCGCTTGCCCTCAAACCGTCGCTTCTCGTCGCGGATGAGCCGACCAGCGCACTGGATGTCTCGGTACAGGCCAGGTTCCTGGATCTTCTTCAGGACATCCAGAGCCAGTTGCAGTTCGCCTGCCTGTTCGTGAGCCACGACCTCGCCGTCGTCGACATCCTGGCGCACCGCATCGCGGTCATGCACAACGGAAAACTGGTCGAGCAGGGCACCCGGGATGAGATTCTTCGCAACCCGAAAGATCCGTACACGCAGCGCCTCATCGCGGCCGTCCCGCTGCCAGACCCGATCGCGCAGAAGGCACGTCGAGAGCAGCGTGCAGCATCATAACCACGTGCCTGCCGACCTTCTACGGCAGGCGGATGTGCGGTGCACGGTAGTACGCTCGCCCACTAATGAGTCTTCGTCGTGGCGGTGCTCTTCGTCGTTCCTGTGCCATTCGTGCCAGTGCCATTCGTGCTTGTGCCGTTTTTGCCGTCATTGTGACGGCGGCGGGGCTTGCGGCCTGCACTTCGACCACGCGGGTCGTCAAGCGTTCCTCGGCCGTGGTCGCGATTTCGTCGCCGTTCACCTCGTATAACCCGGCTGCGACTAACCCGGCTGCGACCGCGGACGCGACGAGCGTGAATCAGCAGGTCTCCTACGCCACAAATTCGGCGTTCGAGTACTACGACGGCAATTCGAAGCTTGTCGCAGACACGTCCTTCGGCACGGTGCAACAGCTGAATGACTCGCCGCTCAAGGTTCGCTACACGATCAATCCCGGCGTGACATGGTCCGACGGTGTAAAGCTCGATCGCGCCGACCTGCTGCTGGCATGGGCCGCAAGTTCCGGCGCGCTCAACACCGCGGGTTTCGACGCGCGGCCATACGTCAACACCAACGGTACCTACAAGGGAAATTTTCCGAAGGATGCCGTCTGGTTCGACGGCAGCACAACCAATGACCTCCGGAACGCTCCCACGCTGCCAACTATGGGGTCCAACGGCAGATCAATCACCCTGACCTATGACCAGTTCTTCGTCGACTGGAGGACCGCGTTTGAGGTGGGCGTCCCGGCCCATCTGGTCGCCGAGAGAGCCTTCGGTACTTCCTCGGCGACGAAGGCGGATGCCGAACTGGTTGCGGCGATCACGACCAACGACATCCCGGTGCTCGCCAGGGTCTCCCGAATCTGGAACACGGCGTTCACCGTGCGGCACGGCAAGCTCGATACCTCGTTTCTCGTCGGCGACGGGCCATACACGGTCACGGCGATCGATGCCGATGGTTCGGTCACACTGACTGCAAACAAACGTTACGTTGGCGCCCACAAGCCGCGAATCGAGACGATTACCGCGCGAGTGATCTCCAATTCGACTGACCAGGTCGCCGCACTTACCAAGGGAACGGTCGACGTGATCACCCCGACAGCGACCGCTGCGACAGCGAAATCCCTCGTCAATTTGGACAACATCACGATCGCCAGCGGGTATGACGCCGGCTTCGAGCACCTCGACCTGCAGTTGGCTCACAGTAAGAGCGGCAATTTCGACAAACTCAAGGTGAGACAGGCGTTCCTGAAGGTCGTGCCTCGGACGAAGATCGTTGCCAGGGTCGCGAGCGGCCTCCAGGAAGAGTCGTCACCCAGGTCATCGTTCATGCTGTTTCCGGGTACGAGCGCATACGCGGCGGCCATCGCCGACAACGGATCCAGCGCCTACGCGGCCGTCGACGTGATCGGAGCCAGGGCACTCCTGCGGGCGGCCGGGGTGCGTCATCCGACCGTGTGCATCCTGTACGACCCGGCGAATCCGGTGCGCGTCGCGGAATACGGGCTCATCAAGGCTTCTGCCGATCGGGCCGGATTCAGGGTGACAGACTGCTCGACGACCGCCTGGCAGAGCGAACTTGGCAAGAAGGGCGCCTATGACGCGTCGCTGTTTAGCTGGCGTTCGACCGGTTCTGCCGTGACAGCACCGACGGCACGGCTGCACTCGGATGCGGCCGCCGAGAACTACAACTTCTACGCGAATTCGGATACTGACAAGCTGCTCGATACTCTCTCACGCACGACAGATGAGGCGAGCCAGTCAGCGGTGCTCACCGAAATCGACCGCCAGTTGTTCTCGACGGGGTACGGATTGCCCCTGTTTCAGCAGCCGTCACTGACGGCCTTCCGGACGACCGTTTCGGGTATCCGCAGGTCGCCGTTCGCCCCAGGCGTGTTCTGGAACATCTGGGAATGGCGCCCAACCCGGTAGACTGGAGGGGCAGGAATCCACTGAGGCTTTTTCTGCGCGCCCAAGACTTCTCAGAGCAGCGGGATTTCGCTGTTGTGCCGCTGCCGGAGTAACTGCTCCATGGCCGCCACACATGCGTCTGGCGCCCCAACGATTCAAGGATAAAACTCATGGCTATTGCCACTCGCAACGACCTGCGCAATGTCGCAATTGTCGCGCACGTCGACCACGGCAAGACGACCCTCGTCGACGCCATGCTTCGACAGACCAACTCGTTCGCAGCGCACGCCCACCTCGAAGAGCGCGCCATGGACTCCAACGACCTCGAGCGCGAGAAGGGCATCACGATCCTCGCGAAGAACACCGCTGTCTCGTATGAGGGCATCCACGCGACCAACGGTCCTGTGACGATCAACGTCATCGACACCCCGGGCCACGCCGACTTCGGCGGCGAGGTGGAGCGCGGGCTTTCGATGGTCGATGGCGTTGTGCTTCTCGTCGACGCGAGTGAGGGTCCGCTGCCCCAGACGCGCTTCGTTCTGCGTAAGGCGCTCGAAGCGAAGCTGCCGGTCATCCTTCTCGTCAACAAGACCGACCGACCGGATGCCCGCATCGACGAGGTCGTCAGCGAGTCGCAAGACCTTCTGCTTGGCCTCGCATCCGACATGGTGGATGACGTGCCCGATCTCGATATCGACGCCATCCTCGACGTTCCCGTGGTGTACGCGTCCGGCCGCAACGGTGCCGCCAGCTGGAACAAGCCGGAGAACGGTTCGCTGCCCGACAACGACGACCTCGAACCCCTGTTCGACGCCATCCTGAAGCACATTCCGGCTCCCACCTACGACGACGAGCACCCTCTGCAGGCGCACGTCACCAACCTCGATGCGTCGCCGTTCCTCGGTCGCCTCGCCCTGTTGCGTGTCTTCAACGGCACCATCAAGAAGGGTCAGACGGTCGCATGGGTCAAGCACGACGGCAGCGTCAGCAACGTTCGGGTCACCGAGCTGCTGATCACCCGCGCACTCGACCGTTTTCCAACCGATTCCGCGGGCCCCGGTGACATCGTCGCCGTCGCCGGATTCGAAGACATCACGATCGGTGAGACCCTCGCCGACCCCAACGACGTTCGTCCGCTGCCGACCATCACGGTTGACGACCCGGCGATCTCGATGACCATCGGCACGAACACCGGCCCGCTGATCGGCAAGATCAAGGGCCACAAGCTCACGGCTCGCATGGTCAAGGATCGCCTCGACCGCGAGCTCGTCGGTAATGTCTCGATCAAGCTCGTCGACATCGGTCGCCCGGATGCCTGGGAAATCCAGGGTCGCGGGGAGCTGGCACTTGCCATCCTCGTCGAGCAGATGCGTCGCGAGGGTTTCGAGCTCACGGTTGGTAAGCCGCAGGTGGTCGTCAAGCATGTTGGCGGCAAGGTTCACGAGCCGTTCGAGCACCTCACTATCGACGCTCCCGAGGACTACCTCGGTGCGATCACACAGTTGCTTGCCGCCCGAAAAGGCCGCATGGAGAGCATGAGCAACCACGGCACCGGCTGGGTCCGCATGGAGTTCATCGTTCCGTCGCGTGGCCTCATCGGCTTCCGCACGGAGTTCCTCACGATCACGCGCGGTGCCGGCATCGCCAACGCCGTCTCGCACGGCTACGAGCCCTGGGCAGGCGAAATCACGACCCGTGTCAACGGTTCGATCGTTGCAGACCGCGCCGGAGTTGCCACCCCGTTCGCCATGACGGCCCTGCAGGAGCGCATGTCGTTCTTCGTCGAGCCGACCCAGGAAGTGTACGAGGGCATGGTCGTCGGCGAGAACTCACGCGCAGACGACATGGATGTCAACATCACGAAGGAGAAGCAGCTGACCAATATGCGCCAGTCGACCTCCGACGTGTTCGAGCGCATGACACCGTCCCGCAGGCTCACTCTCGAGGAGTGCCTCGAGTTCGCTCGTGAAGACGAGTGTGTCGAGGTTACGCCCGAGTTCGTGCGCATCCGCAAGGTTGAGCTTGACAGCAACGCGCGTGCGCGTGCGACTTCGCGCCTGAAGAAGCAGAACGCGTAACTCTCGGACGTGATTGGGCGGATTTCCTGATTGTCAGGCGAATCAGGCTGCCAGTAGGATGTGCGCGTCAGCTCCTGCGCCCCTGATGACGGAGACATCCCATGAGCACTTTGCGATACCGCGTTACCGTTCCGGTTGCCATCGTGGTTGCGCTGGCAACTGCACCCCTTCTGACCGGGTGTTTCGGTAACCCCATCCAGGGTCTGGTGAAGAATGCGACAGGTGGCAAAGTCGACCTCGGCGGCACCAGCATCCCAGCGGATTTCCCCAGCGTCGTACCCGTTTACAAGGGCAAAGTTGACTCTGCACTGTCGCTGGGCAGCGGCAAGAAGAAGATCTGGAACGTGAGCGTCGAGGTTCCGGATGCCAATGCCATGAACGAAATCAAGTCCGAATTGTCGGGTGCCGGCTTCACAACCGACCTGCAGGGCAACATCGGCAAAGTTGGCGCGAGCCTGATTTCCGACAACAAGACATACGGAGTGGCTGTCGTCCTCGCGAAGAGCGACAAAGGTTTCATTGCCAACTACACGGTTACGCCGGACGCGGCCAGCAACTAAGGGCGCCGTGCGCTGCTCGGCCCTGGCCCTGGCTCAGACCCTGGCTCAGACCCTGGCGCAGACCCTGGCCCGGCCCGGGCTCAGGCCCTGCCTCGGGTTCTGGCCAATGATTCCCAGCAGACGTCCAATATCCTTGAGGCATGACCGATCCGGAACGCGTGCTCTTCGTTCACGCGCATCCAGACGACGAGTCGATCGACACCGGCGGCACACTCGCCACGCTGGTTGATCGCGGTGCCGTCGTCACACTGCTGACCTGCACTCGAGGCGAACGTGGCGAGGTGATCGCCGACGACCTGCAATACGCACTGCAGTCCCCGGATACGCTCGCAAGCGTTCGCGAACTCGAGCTTCGT
Organism: Glaciihabitans sp.; assembly: GCA_025463785.1. GTDB lineage: Bacteria > Actinomycetota > Actinomycetes > Actinomycetales > Microbacteriaceae > Galbitalea. The sequence goes on along the minus strand of JAODBD010000005.1, from coordinate 178,990 downwards.
CGCGCTGTCGGCATCCTCGGCGTCACTGATCACCGCTTTCTCGGTGACGCCGATGCCCGCTGGGGCGGCCGTGCACCGCGTCGCTACGTGGACTCGGGGATGCGATGGGGCACGTCCGGTGCCGAGGCCACGACCGAATACGATCCGGCTTCGCTGACTTCGGCTGACTTCGGGGATGTCGCCGCAGACATCGCCGCGGTCATCCTGAACGTACAGCCGCACGCGGTCGTGAGCTACGACGCGACTGGCGGGTATGGGCATCCCGATCACATGAGGGCCCAGCAGGCGGCGCAGCGTGCTGCCGAGGTCTATGGGGTTCCCTTCTACTCAATCGAGTCGAGAGATGTCACCTCGACCATCACCGTTGATGTGGCTGCGGCGTTCGAGCGCAAGCGTCAGGCTCTCGAGGCGTACCGCAGCCAGGTTGTCGTCGATGGCGACAGTTTCGCGCTCGCGGACGGGGCGACGAAGCCGATCGGTCGCGTCGAACGGTTTCAGCGCGCAGCACTGGTCGACGATCTGCCGGCACCTTTTCGGGAGCAGCACTGGCTCGGCAAGGCCATCGTGTCGTTGCTCGGAGCCGCGATCGGCGTCGCTGCCGGAGCGCTGCTCAGCGTCTACAACCAGACCGCGGGTGTCGTCTTTGGCAAACCGATCTGGCTGGGCGCGATCATCGGCGTCGTTCTTGTTGCCGCGCTCCTCCTCGGGCTGCGGCTCGCCTTCGCAACGCGAGTGGTCGCATCCTGGTGCGCGGTGGGGATCATCCTGATCGTCGGCCTGTTCACGCTGCCCAGCGCAGGAGGGTCTGTGCTCATACCTACAATCGCGTCGGACGGCTCCTGGAATGGCCCGGGCGTCCTGTGGGCGATCACGCCCCTTCTGGTCGCGATCGTGGCACTGGGCTGGCCGCAAGTCGGGCGCCGGCCGGCGGGTAGGATTGCAGGGCAAACAGTAGTGAAAGGACCGTAAGCAGTAGTGACCTACGTCATCGCCCTTCCGTGCGTCGACCTCAAGGACCGTGCCTGCATCGATGAGTGTCCCGTCGACTGCATCTACGAGGGCGACAGGATGCTCTACATCCATCCCGACGAGTGTGTCGACTGTGGTGCCTGCGAGCCCGTCTGCCCCGTTGAGGCCATCTATTACGAAGACGACGTGCCCGAGCAATGGGCCGACTATTACAAGGCAAACGTCGAGTTCTTCGACGACCTCGGTTCGCCGGGTGGCGCGGCCAAAGTCGGTGTCATCCACAAGGATCACCCGCTCATCTCAGCGCTGCCTCCACAGCCGGTCGGCTAAATGGCGCTACAGCTTCCCGATTTTCCGTGGGACAGTCTGATTCCGTTCGGCGACACAGCTCGCGCACATCCCGATGGCATCATCGACCTTTCCGTGGGTTCGCCCGTTGACCCGACCCCGCAGTTCATTCGGGATGCTCTGGCCGCAGCAACCGACGCACACTCCTACCCGCAGACGGCGGGCAGCGTGCCGCTTCGGGAGGCGATCGTCGACTGGTATGCGCGCCGCCGCGGGGTCGACCTCGGCGTTGTCAACGTTCTGCCAACCATTGGCTCCAAAGAGCTGGTCGCGCTGCTGCCGTTGCTGCTCGGCATCGGTAAGGGCGACGTCGTGGTCTACCCGACGATCGCGTACCCGACCTACGCGATTGGCGCGGCTCTTGTTGGAGCGACGCCGCTGGCTTCGGATGACCCTGCCGAATGGCCCCAGAACACCCGCCTCATCTGGTTGAACTCGCCCGGAAATCCCGATGGCAGGGTCCTCGGTATCGAAGGGCTGCGCGCCGCCGTTGCCCGTGCCCGTGAGCTTGGCGCCGTAATCGTGAACGACGAGTGCTACGCAGAGCTCAACTGGGATGGCACCGGGCCAACTCCATCAATCCTCGACCGCGCGGTAATCGGCGACAGCCGCCACCTGGTGCTGTCGGTGTACTCGCTCAGCAAGCAGTCGAACCTTGCCGGCTATCGAGCGGCATTCGTGGCGGGCTGCAGCGACCTGATCGGCGAACTTCTGGCGGTGCGTAAGCATGCGGGCCTCATCCCGCCAGCGCCCGTGCAGGCGGCCATGGTTGCGGCGCTCGCCGACGACACGCACGTGATTGTGCAGCGGGCGCGGTATCTTTCCCGACGGGCACGCCTGCTGGTTGCGCTGATCGGCGCCGGGTTCACAATCGACGACAGCGACGCCGGGCTGTACCTCTGGGCCACTCGGGGTGAGGAGTCCTGGGCGACCGTGGCCTGGCTGGCCGACCGCGGCATCCTGGTTGCTCCGGGCGCGTTTTATGGTGAAGAGCCTGCGACCCACGTGCGATTTGCGCTCACCGCGACGGATGCAGACATTGACAAGGCCGTGGCTCGCCTCGCTTCGTGAGCAGGAGTCGCTGTTCGTTGGAGTGTTCCTGTTCAAGTGTTCCTGTTCATAGGAGTATCTGTTCGTTGGAGTGTTCCAGTTCATAGGAGCGTTTGTCTGTTGGAGTGTTCCTCCAACGGAAGCGCCCGCGCTTTGGCGAATGCAACCGTTACCCTCGCCGCCAATTAGGCTGTAGGGGTGAGTGACGCTGCCAGCGAGAACGCCGACAAGGCGACCCTCCAGTTCCCCGGGGGAACAGCCGATTTTCCGCTCGCGCGTGCAGTCGATGGCCGGAGCGCCATCGACATCTCGTCGCTGAGCAAACAGACCGGTCTCAATACGCTGGACAGCGGATTCGTGAACACCGCGGCCGCTCGCAGCGCGATCACCTACATTGATGGCGACCAGGGCATCCTGCGCTATCGCGGCTACGCCATTGAGGATGTCGCGGCGAATTCGACCTATCTCGAGGTCGCCTGGCTACTTATTTACGGCGAGCTGCCAACGGCAGACGAGCTCGGCGTTTTCGACGAGAAGGTGCGTCGCCACACCCTGCTGCACGAAGACATGCGTCATCTCTTCGATGCGCTGCCACACAACGCGCATCCGATGTCCGTTCTTTCGAGCGCAGTCTCCGCACTGTCGACTTACTACCAGGACTCGCTCAGCGTGCATGACCCTGAGCAAATCGAGATCTCCACGATCCGGCTGCTCGCCAAGCTTCCGGTTATCGCGGCGTACGCGCACAAGAAGAGCCTCGGCCAGGCCTTCCTGTATCCCGACAACAGCCTGAGCTTCGTCGACAACTTCCTGAAGCTCAACTTCGGCACCATGGCGGAGCCCTACGAGGTCAATCCCGTGCTCAGCAAGGCGCTCGATCGCCTCCTGATCCTTCACGAAGACCACGAACAGAACGCATCCACCTCGACAGTGCGACTGGTCGGGTCGACCGAAGCCAACATCTTCGCGTCGATTTCGGCGGGCATCAACGCGCTGTACGGGCCGCTGCACGGTGGCGCGAACGAGGCTGTGCTGAAGATGCTGGGCGAGATCAAGGCCTCCGGTGAGGGCGTTGACAAGTTCGTCGAGCGCGTCAAGAACAAAGAAGAGGGCGTTCGCCTGATGGGCTTCGGCCACCGGGTGTACAAGAATTTCGACCCGCGCGCCAAGCTCGTGAAGGAGAGCGCCGACGAGGTTCTCGAGGCGCTCGGCGTGCAGGATGACCTGCTCGACATCGCGAAGGAGCTCGAGGCCGTCGCCCTCGCCGATGACTACTTCATCGAACGCAAGCTCTACCCGAATGTCGACTTCTACACGGGCGTTATCTACAAGGCCATGGGGTTCCCGGCGCGCATGTTTACACCGCTGTTCGCCATCGGTCGACTACCCGGCTGGATCGCTCACTGGCGCGAGATGAACGCAGACACAGCGACCAAAATTGGTCGCCCGCAGCAGGTCTACATCGGTGAGCCGCACCGGGAGTGGCCCGAGCGTTAGCGCTGCTGTGCAGATGAGGATTGCACAGCGCAACGGGCACAGCGAGCGAGCGTTTTCGGGGTACGCTCTGTTGGAGCAGTGCCCGCGCTGGTTGATCCTGAGTCTTAACTCTGGATGAATTCGGGGTACATTTCGCACACAATTGCCCCCATTCCGAGTGACATTTTGCTCGAAGTGCTGGCGCAGGCGAATTATTCTGGCAGAGTAAGGACGTGAAGCACTATAGCCAGACCGTTCTGTCCAAACTCGCTGCGACCGGCGTAGCCGTTCTTGCGACGACCGCGTGGGTGGCTACCGGGGGTGTCTCAGTCGCATTCGCAACGTCCGCATCCACCTCTGTCACGGCGCCCGATGTCGGCGGTGCACCGCCGAGCGGCGCCGGCTGGTGGCAGGACAGGGACAGCGGCAACGCCGGATCATTTGCGATGACCGCAGACTCGTTCGACCGTTCGGATGCCATCAAGCTGAACCTGCCCACGACATCCGCCGGCATCAACCTGCACCACGACTATGCAGTGGCCGATCGCCCAACAGACCTGCCTGCGCTGCTATCAGCGGCCAGCTACACCTACACCGGTAGCAACGTGAATTTCCAGATCGAGGTCGCCTATCAGCCGACCGACACCCAGTTCGCTCCCACCGGTTCATCTCCCTGCACCTCCGCATCCGGCTGGGGTATTGCCGGCGTTGACTCGACCTGGTGCTACGCGCTGGTGAAATGGGAACCGTTTGCCACGACGTCCACCTGGAGCACCGTGGACCTGAGCGCCGACACCGCGGGCAACAGCGGAACCGTCCCAACCAAGACGGCTGGCTGGATGAGCCAGAAGCGGGTCGGAAGCTTTCCGGCGACATTCTCTCGCGTCGGCCACAAACTCAGCGACTATCTCGGCCAGATGGCCCATTATCAGGTCGTATCGGTCGGATTCGGCGCGGGCTCTGGCGCCGCTGCGCCGACCGCCGGCTGGGTGAAGAGCATGACCGTCGGTGGCGCGACCTTTGACTTCGCCCCGGTGGCGGCAGCGCCCACGCCTCCGCCCGTCGCAAATTCCACCGCTCTTCAGGGCTACATCACCACGAACAATATTGACGTCGCCGCTACCACCAACACTTTCTCCATCAATGGCGCACCAGCGGGGTCCGGCCTGACCTCGATCGACCCGTCGGCCCCCTTCGACGCCGCGCTTCCGTGGTCGGACACCTCCGATACGTTCGTCGACGTCTACGCCTATTCGAGCCCGCTGTTAGTTGGCACGTTCCCGGTCATTGCCGGTGTCGTCGACCTCACCGGAGTGGATCTCTCCGCCCTCCAGCCGGGAAGCCATCATCTCGTCTTCGTCGGCCAGTCGAGCGGCGCCGTCTCGATCGTTGCGATCGGCATCGCCGCGGCTGCCCCAACACTCGCTCTCACCGGAACGGATGCCGTCGGACCAACGATCGGTGCGCTCTCCGTGCTGCTCCTGGGGCTCACGATGGTGATCCTCGCTCGCACCCGGTCGCTCACCAGACCTCGCGTGTCGCGCCGGGAGTAACCTGAGCGCTGTCGCCGCCGGGCGTTCTCGTCTGATTACTTAGGCGTGCAGCTTGCTTAGGCGTGCAGCGCCGAATTGAGTTGGATGCCGCGGCCGGTTCGCGCAAGCACCTCGACAGCGCCGGTGAGCGAGTTGCGTCGGAACAGCAGCCCCGGCACCCCACTGAGTTCAACGGCCTTCACCGCGCGTGCCTCACCATCGCCGACGATGGACACCTTGGTGCCGGCGGTGACATACAGCCCCGCTTCGACGACGCTGTCGTCGCCGATCGAGATGCCGATGCCCGAGTTGGCGCCCAGCAGCGCACGCTCGCCGATGGAGACCCGCTCGGTTCCCCCGCCGGACAGCGTGCCCATGATGGATGCGCCGCCGCCGATGTCTGACCCGTTGCCCACAACGACGCCCTGCGAGATGCGGCCCTCGACCATGGATGCGCCGAGGGTACCGGCGTTGAAGTTCACGAAACCCTCGTGCATGACAGTCGTGCCGGGCGCGAGATGGGCGCCGAGGCGCACGCGGGATGCGTCTGCGATTCGCACGCGAGCGGGCACCACGTAGTCGAGCAGGCGCGGGAACTTATCGATACCCGTCACCGAGATGCCAGCGCGCTGCAGCGGCGCACGCAGCCGCGTGAGGTCGTTCGGATGGATGGGCCCTGCGGTTGTCCACGCGACGATCGGGAGGTGTGCGAACAGCCCATCGAGATTGATCGTGTTGGGGGGCGTGAGCAGGTGGGACAGGAGGTGGAGGCGCAGGTAGGCGTCCGAGGTGGACGCTGGGGCGGCATCCAGATCGATCTCGACCGTGACGAAGTCGAGGCGAACATTCCTGCGCGGGTCGTCGCCGATGAGGGCTTCGAAGTCGGCGGGGGCAAGGTAACGCTCGGTCCCGCCGGGCATCGCGCCGAGCGTCGGCGTGGGGAACCAGGTGTCGAGTACGGTACCGTCGCCGGCGATGGTCGCGAGGCCGTAGCCCCAGGCGGCACGAGAAGTCATGCCACAAGAGTACCGAGCGGGATTGAAGGATGCGCCTGGCGGCCATGCGTGCCGCCGTGACAACACCGCTTACCCACCTCGCCTAGAATTCTGGCATGCCAGACACGCCCGTCCTTGACCTGCGCGCCTCCTCTCTCGATCTCACCCGCCAACTCTGCGATATCGAGTCGGTCTCGGGTGATGAGGGCCCGCTGGCCGATGCGATCGAGGCTGCGCTTGCCGGTTCCAGCCACCTTGAACTCTTCCGCGACGGGGATGTCGTGGTCGCCAAAACGAATCTGGGTCGCGATCGCCGTGTGGTCATCGCCGGTCACATCGACACGGTGCCGATCAACCGCAACGTTCCGACGCGGGACGAGACCATTGACGGCGTCGACTATCTTTGGGGCCGCGGGACGGTCGACATGAAATCCGGCGTCGCGGTGCAGTTGAAGCTAGCCGCAGAACTCTCCGATCCCGCCTTCGACATCAGCTGGATCTGGTATGACCACGAAGAGGTTTCCGCTGCCCTCAACGGCCTCGGAAGACTCGCGGACAACCGTCCGGACCTCCTCGAGGGCGACTTCGCCATCCTCGGCGAACCAAGCAACTCGATCATCGAGGGCGGGTGCAACGGCAATCTCAGAGTCGAGATTCGAACCTTTGGCACGCGGGCGCACTCGGCTCGCGCGTGGGTCGGGCACAACGCCATCCACGATCTCGCGCCGATCCTCGATACCCTCGCCGCGTACATCCCGCGGGAGGTTGAGGTTGACGGCCTCGTCTATCGCGAGAGTCTGAGCGCAGTCGGCATCAGTGGGGGAGTTGCGGGCAACGTCATTCCGGATGAGGCCATGGTCGTCATCAACTACCGCTTCGCGCCCAGTCGATCGGGGGACGAAGCGGTCGTGTACCTGCGCGAGCTCTTCTCCGGGTACGACCTCACGGTCGTCGATCTGGCCGAGGGCGCGCGTCCTGGCCTCGACGCACCGCTCGCGCAGCAACTGGTTGCCGCGATCGGAAGCGAACCGAGGCCCAAGTACGGTTGGACGGATGTCGCCCGATTCTCGGCCCTGGGTGTCCCCGCTGTGAACTACGGCCCTGGTGATCCGCTCAAGGCCCACGCCGACGACGAGCGGGTCGCCGTCGAGCAGATCATCTCGTACGAGCGGGGGTTGCGGGCCTGGCTCACCGCCTCGCGGCAGCCCGGCGCGGATGACTGACACGCTTGAGCTGCGCCGTGAACCCTCACCCGCGTCGCTGAAGGTGCGATACCGGCTCACCCCGTGGTGGGTGAAGGTGCTCGTCGTGTTCGTGGCGTCCCGAGTGGTTTCGACCATCATCCTGCTGGCCTTCGCGGGAATCCAGCCCGCTAACCCGTGGACGCCGGCGCATCCGCATTACATGGCGTTCGCCGGGATCTGGGATGGCACCTGGTACCAATTCGTCGGTGCGACCGGTTATCCGTCGGTGCTGCCGCTCACGTCAGACGGCCACATCAACCAAAACACCTGGGCGTTTCTGCCTGCATACCCCTACCTCGTGCACACCTTGCAGCTCGCAACCGGGCTCACCTTCAACGTCGTTGGGGTGCTCGTCTCGGTCGGGTTCGCCGCGGGGGCGGCACTCGTCGTCTACAAACTGCTCGTCTCCCAGTTGGGCTCATCGACCGCGCTGTTCTCGGTCGTGCTGTTCTGCGTTGCGCCCCTGTCACCGATCATGCAAGTCGATTACGCCGAGTCGATGTTCCTGTTTTTTCTCGCCCTCGCGTTGTACTTCCTCCAGAAGCGCCGGTACTGGACGATGCTGCCGTTCGTCGCCGTCATGTCGTTCACCCGACCTGGCGGCCTCGCATTCGCACTAACGATGGGCCTCCACGTCATCTACCGCTGGACGCAGCGAAAACGCGACCCATTCCCGAACGCGCAGGTCGTCGCGGCCGTCATCGCGACGATCGCGAGCCTTGCCCTCGGATACGCGTGGCCGGCGATCGCGGGATGGGTGACCGGCGTCCCAGACGCGTACACGGCCACGGAACTGTCCTGGCGCTGGCCGTATGTCGGCTGGGCGCCGCTGGTGCCGTTCAGTCCGTGGGTGCAGGGTGCACTCTGGTGGCTGGGTCGGGCCGGGGTCGCTGGCACGGTCATCCCGATCGTCCTCCTGGTCGTCGTGCTGGGACTGTTCGCTGCCCTGATGTTTTCGCCGCAGGTCAAGCGCATCGGCGTCGACCTTCGACTCTGGATCGCCAGCTGGACGCTCTATCTTCTGGCGGTCTTCTTTCCCCAATCCAGTGTGTTCAGGATGTTTATGCCCGTGTTTCCGCTGGTCGGACCGCTCGCAATTCCACGGTCGACGGCCTATCGAGTCGGCATCGTCATCCTGATGATTGCGGGGCAAATTGGTTGGGTTTATATCGCCTATTGGTTCGATGGAATTGACTGGACGCCCCCGTAGCGAGCCGACCGCTCTGTCCACGTTTTCGTAGAGTCTGAGAAATAGGCGATAATGGAGGGGTATCCACTTGAAAGGGGACCACTCATGGCAGCCATGAAGCCGAGGACCGGAGACGGGCCAATGGAGGCTGTTAAAGAGGGTCGTCTCATCATCGTGCGGGTCCCGCTCGAGGGTGGCGGTCGTCTGGTCGTTTCAGTGAATGACGCCGAGGCCAAGGAGCTTCACGACGCTCTCGCAGGCGTCGTTCAGAGCTAGGTGTTATCGGGCTGCCTCGTGCCTTGTATGGCTCGCGCTCAGCCTGCTTCGCGCTTAGCCTGCCACGCGCTCAGCCTGCGACTCGCGTGAGCTGAAGCAGTCCGTCGCCAGCAAGCGACAGGGCGCCGAGGACCGCGGGGGATGCCGCAATCTCCTTCAGCAGAGTGCGGAAGTCGCTCACGGTGTCGTCGCGCTGTGCGGGGTCTGCGACTCGACCGCGCCAGAGTGCGTGCGGCACGAGAACAGTTCCACCCACCCGTACGAGCCTGAGCCCGTGCTCCACATACTCGATCACCGAGTGCGGGTCGGCATCCACGAGAACCAGGTCGTAGCTCGACTCGTTCATCCGCGGCAACACGTCAAGCGCGCGCCCCGCGATCAGGCGTGCCCGGTTGGCCGGGATGCCCGCCTCGGCGAAGGCGCGCTTCGCCGACTGCTGGTAGTCAAGCTCAATGTCGATGGATGTCAGAGTCGCCCCTGGCGCACCGGCGAACACCCAGAGGCCGCTGACGCCGACACCCGTCCCGATCTCGATGACGGTCTGTGCGTTGGTCGCGGCGGCAAGTACCGCAATCTGTGCGCCGACCCCGGGTGAGATTGGGTCGACACCGTTCTCGAGTGAGTGCTGCCGAGCGGCGGCGATGTGCGGATTCTCAACGACGAGGTCTTCCGCAAACTTCCAGCTCAGGTCTTTTTCGGCCACGCTCACTCCCTATCGATCCCAGCGTAGGGGCATTGACCCGGCCGCAAGAGTTAGTCTGAGTGCGTGTTTGGGCTGACTATCGAAAAGCTGGCGATCATCGGGATCATCGCCGTCTTCGTGCTCGGCCCGGAACGACTGCCGGAGTACGCGGCGAAACTGGCTCGTCTGGTGAAGGCACTGCGGGTCATGGCGGATGGCGCGAAGGACCGCCTGCGTGAAGAGATGGGTCCCGACTTCGACGACGTCGACTGGAAGAAGCTCGACCCGAGGCAGTATGACCCGCGGCGGATCATCCGTGAGGCTCTGCTTGAGGATGGCGCGCCGGCGCCTGTGCCTGTGGTCAGGCCAGCGCGGCCCGCGGTGCTGCCGCTCGAGGGCCCGGCGCCGTACGACACGGAATCGACCTGACTAGCGTCGGCGGATCGCCTTCAGCGATTTGAGTAGCAACTCCATCACGCCGGAGAGTTTTGCGAACTCAGCGCCCGTGCGCGGCAGTGTCATCAATCCCGTCGATTCGGCGACCGTTCGACTGTCGACGAAGCGCAGCATCCCCTCGCGCCCGTTGCGGCGACCGAGCCCCGACTTCTTCATTCCGCCCATGGGGGCGTCGATGCTGGAGAAGCTGGCGCGGTACCCCTCGTTGATGTTGACGCTGCCCGCGTTGATTCGGTCGGCGATGCGACGCGCGCGACTCCTGGATCCGCTGAAGATGGAGGCATTGAGCCCGTATTCGGTGGCGTTCGCGATCGCGACGGCGTCGTCGACACTGTCGACCACCGTGATCGCGACGACGGGGCCGAACGTTTCGCCCGCGAAACAGGACATCTCGCTCGTCACATTCGTCAGCACGGTCGGCTCGTAGAAGTACGGTCCGAGGTCGGGGCGCGGCTTGCCGCCCGTCAGCACAGTTGCACCTTTAGCGACCGCGTCACTGACGTGGGCCGTGACACGCTCAAGCTGCGCGACATTCGTCAGCGAGCCAATATCGGTCGTGTAATCGAGCGCGGCGCCCGGAACCAATGAGGCAACCCGCGCCACGAATGCCTTGGTAAATTCGTCCGCGACGGACTTCTCGACGTAGATGCGCTCGATCGAGACGCACAGCTGGCCCATGGATGAAAAACACGAGTACACCGCATTGGCCGCGGCCTGGGCGGGCTTGACGTCACCCAGCACGATCATCGGATTCTTGCCACCGAGCTCGAGCGACGCGCCGACGAGGCGCGCGGCTGCTCGTTGGGCGACCCGCGTGCCCGTTGCGGTGGAGCCGGTGAAACAGACGTAGTCTCCGGCATCCACAACCGCGTTGCCGATGTCGTTGCCATCGCCGGCAACTACTGCCCAGAGAGCCGCGGGCACACCGGCATCAATGAACGCTCGTCGGGTTGCGAGGATGGTGAGCGCGCCCTGATTGTCGGCCTTCTGCACGACCGCGTTGCCGGTTGCAAGGGCGGGCACGATGTCCATGAGCGCGAGGCTCAGCGGGTAGTTCCATGGCGTGATGACGCCGATGACACCCTTGGCTTTATAACTCACACGAGTCGAGAAAACGAGCGGGATGCCGCCCCTGCGGTGCCGGGTCGCCAGCACCTTTCGGGCCGAAAGGGCAGCATACCGCGTCGCGTTCCCGCCCTGAAAGACCTCCTCGAACGCCTGTCCACGAGTCTTGCCGGTCTCCGTCTGCAGCACATCGAGCAACCGCTCGCGATCGGCGAGCAGCCGGTCGTGAGCCTTGAGCAGGATCCTGCGGCGCTCGGTGAAGCCGAGTTGCAGCCAGGCCAGCTGGGCCACGCGGGCTGCGGCAGCGGCGTCCGCGACGTCCCCGGAAGTGCTGGTCGGGAGGTCGTAGAGGACCTCGCCGGTGAAGGGCGCAATGATGGGTGTGCTGGTCGCCCCGGAGGCTGTGAGGTCTTTGACCAGCTCAGCGGCGAGCGACCGGTCGACAACGATTCCGGACATGTGCCAAAACTACAACGAACCGCTGGCTTCTGCGCGCCAGGTCGTTGTCAGCGTGGCCTTCGTGAAGGGCACGCCGATGACGAACGGCGGCGGCGACCCACGTGACCGCCGTCCTACGTGACAGCGAGCCCGAGCTTGCGCCCGGCCAGACCACGGCCGCGGGTGGCAAGCTGGGCCGCGACGGCCGCAATGGCAACTGCCGCGGGATCATCCGGGTGCGTAAGCACGATGGGCGCGCCCGCGTCGCCGCCCTCGCGCAGGCCGATGCTGATCGGGATTGCCGCCAGTAGCGGCACGGGCTCGGCGTCCGTTGAGAGCCGGGCTGCGGCATCCGCCCCGCCGCCTGTGCCGAAAATGTCGAGCACGGTGCCGTCCGGCTGCGCCAGCCCGGCCATGTTTTCGATCACGCCAATGACGCGTTGTCCGGTTTGGCGAGCCACCAGAGCACTGCGCTCGGCGACATCGGCCGCTGCCCGCTGCGGGGTGGTGACGACGATGACCTCGGCCTGCGGCAGCAGCTGCCCCAGCGAGATCGCCACGTCACCCGTGCCGGGCGGGAGGTCAAGCAACAGGATGTCGAGATCGCCGAAGAACACGTCCGTCAGGAACTGCTGAATCGTGCGATGCAGCATCGGACCACGCCAGGAGACCGCCGCGCTCGCGCCGGTCGTGGGGTCGCGGTCGACAAACATCCCGATGGAGATGACCTTCACGTCGTGCGCAATCGGTGGCAGGATCATGCCGCCGACCTGGGTTGGTTTCGCGCCCTCAATCCCGAGGATGCCGGGGATCGAGAATCCGAAGACGTCGGCATCCACGATGCCCACCCGTAGTCCGCGAGCGGCAAGTGCGACGCCCAGGTTTGCCGTCAGAGTCGACTTGCCGACGCCGCCCTTGCCGCTGGTGATCGCGTAGATGCGGGTGAGCGAATCGGGCCCGAACTGCAGCGTCTTCGACCGCCCGCCGCGCAGCTTCGCGGTGAGAGCCTCGCGTTCCTCGCGCGTCATGACGGTGACGTTCACGATCGTTGAGGTGATGCCGGGAACGGCCGAAACCGCCTCGAAAACGTCACTTTCGATGCGGGTCGCGGCCGGACATCCGACGATCGTCAGCTTGATCGTGACGGCCGCTGCCCCGTCGACCACGTTGACCGCGCCGACCATGTCCAGGTCGGTGATGGGGCGACGAATCTCGGGGTCGGTTACGGTTGCGAGGGCCGCGAACACGGCTGCTTCGACGGCACGCGGGTCCTCGGTCACACCGCCGGGTCCTTGTCCTTTTCGAGATCCTCGAGCAGCGACCGCAACTCGGCGCGAATGAAATCCTTCGAGGCCATGTCTTTCATCGCGAGGCGCAGGCTGACGATCTCACGCGCGAGGTACTCGGTGTCGTTGAGGTTGCGCTCGGCCCGCTGACGGTCCTGCTCGATCTGAACTCGGTCACGGTCATCCTGACGATTCTGCGCGAGCAGGATTAGAGGCGCCGCGTACGAAGCCTGGAGCGAAAGGATGAGGGTGAGAGCGGTGAACCCGAGCGCAGCAGAGTCGAACCGCAGACCCTTCGGGGCCAGCACATTGAACGAGATCCAGACGGCGCAAAACATGGTTAGCGCAATGAGGAATGTCGGCGTCCCCATGTTGCGGGCGATCCACTCAGTGAACCGACCGAACCGGTCCCTGTTCTCGACCCTCGGCACGAAATTGGTGCGGAGGCCCTTAGGCGAATCGAGACGATTGTCGTCGCGGTTAGTGCGTGCCATTGGGCGTCCTCCTTGTCGTTCTTACCGGAATCGTTGCAGTCGAGGTGTCGCTATACAGCGACTTCGTACTGCTTTCATGGTCGGTACTTCGCCAGTCATCGGGCAAAAGGTAATCGAGGACGTCGTCAATGGTCACCACCCCGACCAGACGGTGGTTCTCATCGACAACGGGAACGGAAACAAGGTTGTAGCTCGCGAGCCGACGCGCCACCTCGGCGGCGTGCGTGTGCGCTCCGACAGGCTCGAGGCTCTGGTCGAGGAGGGTGCCGAGGCGTTCGTTGGGAGGGTAGCGGAGCATCCGCTGGAAGTGCACCATCCCGAGATACCGCCCGGTCGGTGGCTCGTACGGGGGCAACGTCACGCAGACGGCGGCACCCAGCGCGGGCGCGAGCTCGTGACGACGGATGAGCGCGAGGCCCTCCGCGACAGTCGTGTCCGACGACACAATGATGGGCTCGGTGGTCATCAGGCCGCCCGCGGTGTCGGGCGCATAGGCGAGCAGGAAACGGACATCCTCTGCCTCCTCCGGCTCCATCAGGTCGAGCAGCGCCTCACCGCGCTCCTCGCTCAGCTGGGCGATGAGGTCCGCGGCGTCATCCGGCTGCATCTGGTCGAGAACGTCTGCAGCGCGGTCGTCATCGAGCTGATTCAGGATGTCGACCTGCTCGTTCTCGGGCATCTCCTCGAGCACATCGGCCAGACGCTCGTCAGAAAGTTCTTCGGCAACCTCGAGCATGCGCTGCTCCGGCAGGTCGAGCATGGCATTTGCGAGGTCGGCAGGCAGCAGGTCGGAGTAGCTGGCGATGAGTTGGGTCGCCGACTGGGATTCGCCCGCGGTCGTCTTCTCGACAACATCCGCCCAGTTCACGAACACGGTTGGGCCCTTGCCGAACGGCGAGGCGGTCGTCTTCGGGCGGCGGCAGAACAGCTGGCTGACCTCCCATTCGCCAGGCCCCTGCTCCTCGATGGCGACATCCTCGACGGTGGCATCACCCGACTTGTCGCGCAGCGTCACCTTGCGGCCGAGCAGTTCGGCGATCACACGCACCTCACCGCCGCGCTGCTCGAAGCGGCGGAGGTTAATGAGACCCGTGGCGATGATCTGGCCCGAGCCGATGCTCGTCACCCGACCGACGTTGAGAAAGACGCGACGTTTGCCCGGAACCTCGACGACGAAGCCCACAACGCGAGGCGAATCGGTGTTGCGATAGACGACCAAAACGTCGCGAACCTTGCCAACCCGGTCGCCAAAGGGGTCGAAAACGGAGCACCCGGCCAGGCGGGCTACGAATACTCTCGTCGCGCTCACGGGTACAAGCGTAGTCGCGCGTGGAAGAATGAGGCCGTGAGCAATCAGCAGCCATTTTCGCGCCGCGGACCGGCACTTCCGTCGATCCCGAAGGGTGACGTGCTCGGCACCTACGAGACGTACCCGGAAGCCCAGCAGGTGGTCGACAAACTTGCTCGCGCCGACTTCGACGTGAGCCAGCTTGCGATCATCGGCAGTGACCTCAAAACGGTCGAGCGGGTGACCGGCAAGCTCACCTACGGGCGAGCTGCGGCAGGCGGGGCGGCGACCGGAGCATGGTTCGGTCTCTTCGGTGGGGTGCTGCTGTTCATGATCTCGCCGACACCGAATGTCGGTTACGCGCTCGCGGCCGTCCTCATCGGCGCCGGATTCGGGATGCTGTTCGGCATCGTCACCTACGCCGTCAACCGCCGTCGCCGGGACTTCACCTCGACGCACCAGGTCATTGCGTCGAGCTACCAGATCCTCGCGCCGTCGGAACAGATCGCGCGAGCCCAGCAGTTGCTGCTGCGGCAGGAGTAGCGGAGCTCTAGCTAGCTACCTAGCAGCCAGCTAGCCAGCCAGCCAGGCCTCGACGTCATCCGCCGTTCGAGGGATGCCGATCGACAGGTTCTCGGCGCCAGACTCGGTGACGAGGATGTTGTCTTCGATCCGCACACCGATGCCGCGATATTCTTCGGGCACCGTCAGGTCATCCGGCTGGAAGTACAGGCCGGGCTCGATCGTGAACACCATGCCGGGTTCGAGGATGCCCTCGAGGTACAACTCGCGCCGAGCCTGCGCGCAGTCGTGCACGTCGATCCCCAGGTGATGACTGGTTCCGTGAACCATGTAGCGCCGATGGTACTGCTGCTCCGGCTGCAGCGACTCCTCGGCGCTGACAGGCAGCAGGCCCCACTCGGCCGTCTTCGCGGCAATGACCTTCATGGCCTCGGCATGAATCTCCCGGAACCGGATGCCGGGCCGCACGATCGCAAACGCGGCGTCCGCAGACTCCCGCACGGCCTCATACACCCGCCGCTGCACCTCGGTGAAGGTACCTGCGATGGGGAGGGTGCGGGTGATGTCGGCCGTGTAGAGGGAATCGAGTTCGATGCCCGCGTCAAGAAGAATCAGGTCGCCCGGGATGACCGGCCCGTCATTGCGGGTCCAGTGCAGGATGCAGGCGTGCTGCCCGCTCGCCGCGATCGTGTCGTAGCCGACCTGGTTGCCCTCCGCACGTGCCCTGCGGTTGAACGTGCCCTCGACCAGACGCTCCCCGCGTTCGTGCGCGACGATCGCGGGGAGGTCGCCGATGACGTCGTCGAAGCCCTGTTTCGTTGCGGCCACAGCGCGACGCATCTGGTCGATCTCGTAGGAGTCTTTGACGAGCCGCGACTCGGAGAGTTCGCGGGCCAGATCCGCGTCGCCGTCGGTTTCGAGTGACTCCGTGTCTGCGGCAAGCAGCCTGCGGCCGTCGATCTGGTCGGTGACGTCGCGGTCGCCGTCGCGCACCACGAGCGTGCTGGCATCGACGCGCTCGACCACGTCAGTGAACTCGGCGAGATTGCGAGTTGCAATGCCAAGGTCTGCCGCGACGTGCGCGAGGCTCGGCCGCGGGCCGGTCCAGAACTCACCAACCTCCGGGTTCGCGTAGAACTCGTCGGAGTCGCGGCCGGCCGCCTCGCGGAAGTACAGGGTGGCGTCGTGGGCGTTGGCCGTTGGTTCCAACACCAGAACGCTGCCCGCGACCGCGTCGCTGCCCCAGCCGGTCAGATGGGCGAAAGCCGAGTGGGCGCGGTAGGCATAGTCGGTGTCATTCGAACGGACCTTGGCCGCGCCCGCAGGGACGATGAGGCGCTTGCCGGGGAACTTCTGCGAGAGTGCGGCGCGGCGGACGGCGGCGAAGCTGGCCTGTTCCCGGGGCTCTGGGGTGACATCCGGCCGGCCCGCCCAGTTGCCCGAGATGTAGTCCTTGAAATTGTCGGAAACCGGTGTCGTCGAACGGTTCGCGGTCGCACGCGGGGCCTTCTGGGCTGCGGCGCTGTCAGTGGAATCAGCCATGCACCTATTGTGCTACCTGCGCGCGAGCGTGGCCACGATCGGCCGGTGGTCGCTGCCGGAGTTGTCCTCGGTGCCGATGACCTTCATCGCCACGACCTTCCAGTCGGAGCCATACATCACGTGATCGATCTGCGCACCGAGCAACTGCGGCAGGTTGGTCGGCCAACTGCCGACCGCTCCGCCGTGGCTGGCATACCCCGCGTCTGTGCACGATCCGAAGTCCTGCCCGGGCTTCGCGTAGGCACGGAGGTGATCGAGAGTCGAGTTGAAGTCGCCCGCCATGATTGTGTTCGCGGCAGCACACTGGGTCGCGAGCCAGGCCAGGTCGGCCCGCCAGTTACGCATCTGCTTCGGGATTGGCGAGACCGCGTGCACCGACACGATGATCGGCCCATTGCCGCTGTCCGGTCGGGCGATCACGGTCGGCAGCACACGCGTGTTTCCCGCGGATCGATCGACCTTGTATGCACCGAGCGCGCTGCTGACGAGGAGCGTGGTCGAGCGGGATTTGGACACGTAGTCATAGGCATCGGAGAGCACCCACATGGGATGCCCAGCCGCCGCCATGATCCGCTCGACGGCCTTGCCGGTGATCAGCGTGGTCTCCGGAAGCGTGATCATGTCGGCGTGCTGCGCGAGCGCGAGGTTCGCGATTTCTGTGGGTCCCGGGGCGTCACCCTTGGTGTTCCAGGACAGGATGGTGACGTTCGTTGACGTGTTCGCCGCCGTCGTTGCGCTGAAACCGCGGGTTGCGAGAATCGCGACACTGGCCAGGCAGAACACGAGAAGCAGCGCGACCATCGACGCAAGCAGACGGCGGGATGTCCGCCAGGCGAGGGCAATAACGCCAAGGATCAGCATGAACACGACGGCAATCACGATGTCGAGCCCGCGCAGCGAGACCACCTGGGCGATGATCGGCGCGGCCTGCAGTCCGAACAGCTCGGGCCACGCAGCAACCAGCAGCACCGCCGCTAACGCGACCAGGAGGACGGCGGCAACAAGACGGCGAATCATGGCTCAGCGAGCCTAGACCAATACGATGACAGGATGCCCATTCGCGGTCCAATCGATCTGCACACTCACAGCAGTGTGTCGGACGGGACCGAAACGCCCGGCGCCCTCGTGCGGTCTGCTATCGCCGCAGGCCTCGGCACGATCGCGCTGACCGACCATGATTCGACGGCGGGCTGGGCGGATGCGTTTGAGGCGGCATCCGGTACCGGATTGACGGTCATCCCGGGCATGGAACTCAGCACCAACTACGGTCCGGCGAGCGTGCACATGCTCGCCTACCTGTTCGACCCCGCGAATCCCGCGATTCTCGAGGAGACCGCGCGCATTCGGGATGGCCGGCTGCACCGTGCAGAGCGCATCGTCGAGCGCATCTCCAGGGACTATGGCATCACCTGGCCCGATGTGCTCGCGCAATCGGTCGACGGCGGCACGATCGGCCGCCCGCACATCGCAGACGCGCTGGTCGCCCACGGCGATGTCGCTGATCGCAGCGCCGCATTCCAGACGATCCTGCACTGGCAGAGCGGCTACTACGAGAAGTACTACGCGCCGTCGCCACTGGCGGGGGTTCGCATGATTGTGGCGGCCGGGGGTGTTCCGGTGCTCGCGCATCCGGCGACCCACGGGCGCTACCGCGTGATCGAAGACCGCGCCATTGCTGAGTTGGTGGATGCCGGACTCTTCGGCCTCGAAATCCACCACCGTGACAACACGGAAGACGGCAAGATCCGGTTGTACGAGCTGGCCGCGAAGTTCGGCCTCCAGGTCACCGGATCGAGCGATTACCACGGTGAAGGCAAACCCAACCGGCTCGGCGAGAACACGACGGAGCCCGCAGTGCTCGAGAAATTGATTGCGGCCGGGACTGGTTCGACGCCGTTCCGCGGCTGACCGAACCTCAACGTCGGAGTTTCGAGCGACGCGCCGTAACGGAGCTGCCCCCGCGCGGCGTGTCGCCCCCGTTACCGACATTGCGGCAACGAGTGATGTGCGTCGTTACGAGGTGGGGGCGGTGGGAGCCCCGCCGGACGGGCGCCGACGCGTACGGTTGCGGCGGCGAGCGGGTGCTGCGCCGTCGTGAGTGCCTGCGCCGGGCTCGCCAGCTTCGTGGGCGCGCTGTTCGGTCGACGGGCCGTGGGATGAACCGGCGCCGCGGGTGCGAGAGCGCTGGCGATCGCCATCGCGGCGTTCACGCGAGGGGCGGGCGGCATCCCCATCACGACGCTCGCGGGGCGGGTGCGACGCCGCACCCTCCACCTTCGGGATCGGGCTCGGCTTCAGCCGACCCTTCGATCCAACGGGGATGTCGAGGTCGCTGTAGAGGTGCGGAGAAGACGAGTAGGTCTCGACCGGTTCCGGCACACCCATGTCGAGCGCCTTGTTGATGGCTGCCCACTTGTGCATGTCGTCCCAGTCCACGAAGGTGACGGCGATACCGGTCTTGCCCGCGCGACCGGTGCGGCCGGCGCGGTGCAGGTAGGTGTCGTGATCGTCGGGGATGGTGTGGTTGATCACGTGCGTGACGTCGTTGACGTCGATGCCTCGTGCTGCGACATCCGTTGCAATCAGGATGTCTTTCTTGCCGGCCTTGAAGGCCGCCATGGCGCGTTCGCGCTGCTCCTGGTTGAGGTCGCCGTGGACGGCTGCGGCGTTGAATCCGCGGTCGTTGAGCTCTTCGACGAGTTTCGCGGCCGCTCGCTTTGTTCGAGTGAAGACGACGGTCTTGCCACGGCCCTCGGCCTGCAGGATGCGGGCGACTACCTCATCCTTGTCGAGCGAGTGCGCCCGGTAGATGACGTGCTTGATGTTGGCCTGCGTCAGCCCCTCATCCGGATCCGTCGCGCGGATGTGGATGGGCCGGTTCATGAAGCGGCGGGCGAGAGCCACAATCGGCCCCGGCATCGTTGCCGAGAACAACATGGTGTGGCGCGTGGGAGATGTCTGGGCAAAGAGCTTCTCGATGTCGGACAGGAACCCGAGGTCGAGCATCTTGTCTGCCTCGTCGAGCACCATGACCTTGACGTTCTTGAGGCTCAGCAGTCGCTGCGATGCGAGGTCGAGAAGACGGCCCGGCGTACCGACGACGACCTGTGCGCCGTCCTTCAGCTGCTCGACCTGGCCCTCGTATGCCTTGCCGCCGTAGATAGCGACGACCTTGGTGGCCCGATTGGATGCCGCAAGCACGAGGTCTTCTGCCACCTGCACGCAGAGTTCCCTGGTCGGCACCACGACGAGCGCTTTGACTCCCGGTTCCGGGTTCGTTCCGAGGGCCTGCAGCAGAGGCAGACCGAAACCGAGGGTCTTACCCGTTCCGGTCTTGGCCTGACCGATGATGTCCTGGCCCGCGAGCCCCAGTGGAATGGTCTGTTCCTGGATCGGAAAGGGGGAGAGGATGCCCTTGGCCGCGAGTGCATCGACCATGTCCTGTTCGACGCCGAGATCAGAAAATGTGCCACTGTCTGAAAATGTCGCAGTGATATCGCTCAAGTGAATACAACCCTGTCAGCCGAACTAGCTCGGCACCGTTGGAGGCGCCCGTTTTGACATGGGGCGCTTGGCCCCCTCCAGAAGCGGGGAGCATTGAAGCCAGTTTAGCCGGATGAACGTCGCCACCGCTGGCGACGGGCCGTCTCGCGCCCCCGTTTCGCACCCCGGGGGCACCGCTCGCCCTAAGCTTGGCAGCGTGGTGAACTGGTTAGGGCGCGCCGTCAGGGGCGTCTCGGGTGGCAGGCGCAGACGCGACGATGCTGTCAAGAACCGCGTCCCGAAGATCAGGCCGCGCTCATCCAGCAGCATCGCGAGCACCAAGGTTGACCTGCACGAGTTAACTCCTGATGTCACCACCTTCCTCGGCAAGGCCGCTTATCTGCAGCTGATGATGTTCGAGAACCTCGGCCGGGTGGTGTCGACGGCGCCGACCACGGAAGCCAAGGCGACGTTGAGTGAAGTGGCGGGCTTCGCGCTAGCCAAGTACCACGGATTGACCCAGCAGATCGAGCGCAGCGGAGCTGATCCCGCCGCGATCATGGAGCCCTTCACGAACGAGATCGACGGATTCCAGCGGCTCACGCAGGGGCACGACTGGTACGAGTCGGTGATGACCTGCTACCTGAGCGCGGGATTTCTGAACGACTTCTTCGTGCGCCTTGCTGTGGGGCTCGCGCCGGCGGCATCCGAACAGGTCACTGCCATTCTCGACGGCGATTCCGGTGAGGCATTGCTCGCTCGCGAATTGCTTTCGGTGATCGAAACCAACCCGAGGCTGGCCGCTCGCCTGGCGCTCTGGGGTCGCAGGCTCGTGGGCGATACCATGCTGATCGCGCGCTGGACGCTGCGGGCGAGCGAGAACCACGACTCGGATGAGGCGCGCATCGAACCCGTGTTCACCGAGTTGATTGCCGCCCACACGCGACGAATGGATGCCCTCGGGCTGACTGCTTAGGTGGTGCTGGCTGGCTGGCGCTGCTGGTAGCTGCCTGGTACTGCTGTCGACTCTCGCCGATCAGGCGCGTGACAGGGTGTGCATGAGTTGGTCGTCGTGCGCGCGACGAGAGCGCGGAACGAACATCGTCGTGACCAGCGCGACGACTCCGCCGACACCGAGGCTGGCGACCCAGATCCAGCCGCCGTCGAACTTCCAGCCGAGCCAGGTGAGGCCGACCCAGACCATCGCTGCCACCGCTGCCGAAATCGACGCCATCAGAACCGAGCCGTAGGTGTCGCGGCCGGGCATGAGGTAACGCAGGCCGAGGCCGATGCAGAAGCCGATGAGAACAACGAAGAGCAGCTCCATGGCTAGGCCACGAACCCAACCCGACGGGATGTCTCCGAACCGACCTCGATATAACCGAAGGAGACGGTAGGGACGATGTACACCTTGTCTTTGTCGTCGGTCAGGCGAATGAACTTAGCGTCGGATTCCAGCGCGGCAGCGACCAATTTCTCGATGTCTGCAGCCGCCTGTGACGTCTCGAAGTTGATCTCGCGGGGGCTGTTGAGAATGCCGATTCGAATGTCCACGCCATAAGGTTACGACAGTTCGTTTCGCGCGTTCACGACGTTTCTCTGTCGGCAGAACCGAGCGGGTGCGCGGCGGGGCGGATGTCGTCGCTGTCCGCTAACTTTGCGTACATGGCGATCCTCGGTTTCGAACGCGTGTTGCGCGGCGCGAGCACGGCCATCCCGACGCTCGATTCTTCGCAACGTGCAGTGATCGAACTGCCGGATGCCGCATCCGCCGCCGTAATCGGCGCACCGGGCACGGGCAAAACTGCGACCATCATCGAACTCGTTGCCGACAGGGTGTTGACGCGCGGCTGGTCGCCAGACGAGATCGTGGTGCTGACTCCGACGCGAGCATCCGCAACACGGCTTCGGGATGCCCTCGCCCTCCGGCTCGGGGTGGCGACCAACGGTCCACTCGCGCGGACGGTTAACTCGCTCGCCTTTGAGATCGTGGGCAACGCCGCGCGAGTCGCCGGCGCTGAGGCACCGCGGCTCGTGACGGGCGGCGACCAGGATGTCGACATCGCGGGGCTCATCGAGGGGCATCTGCTGGAGGCAACCGGTCCGGCCTGGCCCGAGGAGCTGGGCCCTGATGTTCGTCGACTGCGGGGGTTCCGAACCGAACTTCGCGACTTCATCATGCGGGCGACGGAGTACGGTCTGCCTCCCGCGCGGCTGCGTGAGCTCGCGGCGTCGCACGGCCGGCCCGAGTGGGCGGCGGCGGCAGACTTCATCGACGAATATCTCGTGGTCATCGGCGTTGCGCGTCCAAGCCATCTCGACGCGGCAGAGCTGGCCCAATTTGCTTCCGTCGCCATCGGCACGGGTTCACCGGGGGAGCGGGTCGAGCGCCTGCGCCTCGTTGTCGTCGACGACCTGCAGGAAGCAACGGAATCGACGCTGGCGATTATCCGGGCGCTCCAGTCGAGGGGAGTCGGCGTGATCGCATTCGGCGATCCGGATGTCGCCGCAAACGCGTTTCGCGGGGGCGAGCCGGATGCCCTGGGGCGTCTGGCCAGTGTGCTCGGCGACCCAGGCATCCAGACTCTCGTTCTCGACCGTGTGCACCGGCAGGGCCCGGCGTTGCGCGCTTTCACGTCGAGTATTACGGAGCGCATCGGCACGGCTGCTGCCGGCTCGCAGCGGCGGGCAACGGCGGCAGGTCTTGATGACGCGCGCCCGATCGCACAGGCGATCACGCTGACGCCCGGGCGCCAACTCGCGACAATCGCACGGCAGCTGCGCGAACGTCACTTGATGCACGGCGTCCCGTGGAATGAGATGGCGGTCATCGTGCGCAGCGGCGCCCAGACCGCTGTCATCCGCCGGGCGCTGGCTCTCGCAGAAGTGCCGGCACGCACGAGTGTCGGTGGCACTGCACTGCGCGACGATCGCGCTGCCCGATCGCTTCTGACAATCGTGGATGTCGGAATTGGCCGCAGCGCCCTCACCGCGCCCGTCGTGACCGAAATGCTGCTCGGGCCATTCGGTGGCATCGACCGCCTCGCCCTGCGCCGCCTTCGGCTGGCACTGCGCGCAGATGAACTTGCGGGTGGCGGCAATCGGGCGAGCGACGAGCTGCTGGTGGAGGCGCTAGCGGCACCGGGCCGATTCGCAACCATCGACCATCGCATCGGGCGCAGCGCCGACCGGCTCGCGCAGATCCTCGCCGCACTGGCCGCGGCCGGTGATGACGGTGCCACCATCGAAGAGCTGCTCTGGTTGACCTGGGATCGCAGCAAGCTCGCCGACGACTGGCGAGACCAGGCGCTCAACGCCGGCATCACGGCCGCCGAGGCCAACGCCAATCTCGACGGTGTGCTCGCGCTGTTCACGGCAGCGAAGCGTTTTGTTGAGCGCCGCCCGGACGACGCCGCCGTGCTGTTTCTCGACGCCGTGCTCGATGCGGATGTTCCCGAAGACACGCTGACGCCGCAGCCCAACGATGAGGCCGTACTCGTGACGACCCCCTCCGGCACGGTCGGGCTCGAGTTCGACACCGTCGTCGTCGCCGGGCTGCAGGAGGGCGCGTGGCCCAACCGCCGTCTCCGCGGCTCGCTGCTCGGCGCACAGGATCTGGTGCGCGCAGCGACCGGGTTTGCTGCGGGCGACATCGACGAGCGCAAGGTTGTCCTCGACGATGAGCTGCGGATGTTCGCACTCGCGGTGTCACGCGCGCGGAGCGCGGTGGTGCTGGCTGCCGTCGCGAATGACGACGAGGCGGCGAGTGTCTTCCTGTCCCTTGTTCCGGCGGGTGCGGCATCCATCGATACGTCCTCGATGCCTCCGCTGTCACTGCGGGGGCTCACGGGCAGGCTTCGGCGTGAGCTCACCACCCGTGGTGATGGTGCCGGCGCCGCGGGTGCTCTCGCGAGACTCGCAGCCGAGCAAGTACCGGGCGCAGACCCGAGCGACTGGCACGGGCTCATCGAGCCGTCGACGAGTGAGCCGCTGTTTCTCGACGATGAGCGTGTGCCGGTGTCGCCGTCCCAGTTGCAGAAGTTCGAAGACTCTCCGCTCGACTGGTTCATCGAGTCGATCGCGGGCAGCGAACCGTCGACCAGCATGGGGCTCGGCACGATCCTGCACTGGGCGATGGAGAGTGCCACCGACCCGAGCATCGACACCGTGTGGGCCGCCGTGGAGGCCCGCTGGGGCGAGTTGCTGTTCGAGTCCGACTGGATGGCGGAGACCCAGAAACGTGCGGCACGCACGCTCGCCGCCGGCATCGCCGAGTACCTCGCCGACTTCCAGCGTGAGGGCAAGACGCTGGTCGGAGCGGAGAGCCGGTTTAAGCTCGCCATCGACCAGGCCGATGTAAACGGGTCGATCGACCGTGTCGAGCGCTCGCCGGATGGCTCGGTCGTCATTGTCGACCTGAAGACGGGCGCAGCTATTACCAACCAGCAGCGTGTCAACGAGCATCCCCAGCTCGGCATCTACCAGCTCGCCTACGCGCAGGGCGTGCTCGATGAATTTCTCGCAGACCTCGGCGAGCACCACTCGGGCGGCGCCAAGCTGCTGTTCGTGAAGAAGGGCATCAAGTCAAAACTGTATCGCGAGGGCATTCAGGCGCCGCTCGATGACGAGCAGCTCGAGGGGTTCCGGATGCGCATTCGACAGGCAGCAGCGGGGATGGCGCTCGCCGAGTTCGTCGGCCTGCGCGACGTCAAATCGTGGACGGGCGGCACCAACGCGCTCTCGATCCATCGGGTGAGGGCGGTGTCGAGTGACTGAGGTCGGCGTCGGCAATATCGGCGCCGGCAGCATTGACGCCAACAGCATTGACGCCAGCATCATCGACGCCAATACCATCGCCGACGTGCTCGGGCTGCCGCGCCCGACCGAACAGCAGCGCGCGGTCATCGAGGCGCCGCTCGCCCCGGCGCTCGTCGTGGCCGGTGCGGGCAGCGGCAAGACCGAGACTATGGCCAACCGCGTGCTGTGGCTCCTCGCCAATCGGCTGGTTCGGCCGAGCGAGGTCCTGGGCCTCACGTTCACCCGTAAGGCGGCAGGCGAACTCGCCGTGCGTATCCGCACACGCATCGAGCAGCTCGCGGCCAAGGGCCTCGTGGCGGCCGACTACGACGCGTTCGAAGTTCCGCAGGTCTCCACCTACAACTCTTTCGCGAACACCATCTACCGCGACAACGCCATGCTCATCGGACGCGAGGGTGACGGCGCGGTGCTGGGGGCGGCATCCGCCTGGCAGCTCGCGCGGTCCATCACTGTTGCGAGCAGCGATGAACGGCTCGTCGAGCTCGGAAAGAGTGTCGACGCGGTCACCAAGGCCGTTTTGGCACTCAGCGCAGCGCTCGGCGAGAACATCGTGGATGCCGAGGATGTCCGCAGCCTGGCCCACCGTTTCGCGGGGCTCGCCGACCTGCCCCCCGGCGGTCGTTACCCCTACGAGGACGCCGCCGTGCTCGCCAGCACCGTCGGTAGCCTCGACGTGCTGCTCGACCTCGCCGGGCAGTTTGCCGACGCCAAGAAGCGGCGCGGGTTCGTCGAGTTCTCCGACCAGGTGGCGCTGGCGCTCGAGATTGTGCGATCGACGCCGCGCATCCGCGCCGACTTCCGCGAGCAGTACCGGGTAGTGCTGCTCGACGAATACCAGGACACCAGCGTCGTGCAGACCTGGCTGCTGGCCGAGCTGTTCGCCGAACATCCGGTCATGGCGGTCGGCGACCCCAACCAATCGATCTACGGCTGGCGCGGGGCGAGCGCCGCCAACCTTGAATCGTTCGGTCGACAGTTCGCCGCAGGCAAGGCGGGGGAGTTCAACCTCGCGACGAGCTGGCGTAACGGCCACGGCATCCTCGCGGTCGCGAATTCGCTCGTCGAACCTCTGCTGCCTCACACGAGGGTGCGGGTTGAGCGACTTGCCGCGGGGCCGAAGGCATCCGACTTGCCGGTCGATGTGGCATTCGAGGAGACCGTACTTGACGAAGCAGAGACGGCCGCCGTCTGGATGCGCAATCAGCTGGCCGCGCCAACCGAGACGGGCGAGCCGCCGACGGCCGCGATGCTGTTCCGTGCCCGCAAAAATCAGGTCCACTTCATCGAGGCTCTGCGCAGGCACGACATTCCCTACCACGTGCTCGGGGTGGGCGGCCTGCTCGGCGAACCCGAAATTGCCGACCTCGTGAGTGCACTGGCTGTGCTCAACAATCCGACCGCGGGAAGCGAACTGATTCGACTTCTGGCGGGATCGCGCTGGCGGATCGGGGTGCGCGACCTGCGTGTGCTTCGCACCGTGGCATCCTGGCTGAACAAGCGCGATTACGCCCAGCATCCGCTTGACGACGACGTGCTGAAGCGCCTGCGCGACTCGGTCGCGGAGGGTGAGGGTGGGTCGATAGTCGACGCGCTGGACTTCATTGCGCATGCCAGGCCGGAGCACACCATGCTCGCCGGATTCAGCGAGCTGGGTCTCGCACGGCTGCGCGAGGCGGGGCTCATGTTTGCACGGCTGCGCTCGCGCGCAGGGCTCGATCTGCTCGACTACGTCACGCTGGTCGAGCAGGAACTCCAGCTTGATATCGAGGTCGTTGCGAACGAGTTCCGTGCGCTCGGCGGTGCAAACATGGAGGCGTTCTTCGACGCACTCAGCGGCTACCTCGCGGTCGACGATGGCGCGAGCCTGAGCGGATTCCTCGGCTGGCTGCGTGAGGCCGAGTGGCGCGACGGGCTCTCCCCGCGGCCCGAAGACCCCGAGCCCGGCACCGTGCAGATCCTGACGATCCATGGTGCCAAAGGGCTCGAGTGGGACGCCGTAGTAGTGCCGCGGCTGGTCGAAGACGAGCTGCCGTCCAAGCCGCTGGAGGGCTTCAACGGCTGGCTCACGTTCGGTTCGCTGCCGTGGCCGTTCCGCGGGGATGCCGCCGAGCTGCCCGAATTCCTGTGGGAACTCGTCGAGACACGCAAAGAACTCCTCGAGTCGAAGGCCGCGTTCGCCGAGCTCGTGCGCGAACGCCACGAACTCGAGGAGCGGCGCCTCGCCTACGTCGCGGTCACGCGCGCACGTCACTCACTTCTGCTCAGCGGCTCGTTCTGGTCGAGCCAGACCAAGCCGCGCGGGCCGAGTCCGTTCCTTGCGGAACTCGCCACCGCCGGCGTCATTGCGACGCTCCCGACTGGCACCGAGAATGAGGCCAACCCGCTCGGCGACGAGGTGGATGTCGTGAGCTGGCCGCTCGATCCCCTCGGCAACCGGCGCGGTCGCGTCGAGTCCGCAGCGTCCGCCGTGCGCGCCGCCGACCCCGCGGCGACCGGGCGCTGGGGCGACGAACTTGAGTTGCTGCTGGCGGAACGCGCGGCGCGGCTCGATGCGAACAGCTATGTCGAGGTGCCGAGCCGAGTTCCGGCATCCCGGTTCAAGGAGTTCGTGACCGACCCGGCATCCGTCGCGCGATCCCTGCGTCGACCTATGCCCGAGAAGCCATACCGTGCCACGAGGCTCGGCACGCTGTTCCACAGCTGGGTCGAGCAGCGCGCGGGCGTCGGCGGCTCCTTCGAGGAGCTCGACACGCTTGCGACCGAGAGCGACACGGATGACGCCCCAATCGATTCAGAGCAACTCGCGGCGCTGCAGCGAACCTTCGAGCACTCTCCGTGGGCAAGCCTCAAGCCGATCGACGTCGAACGGGAGATTCACCTGATCCTCGACGGGCAGATCATCATCTGCAAGATCGACGCGGTCTACGCCGTGCCCTCGACGGGTGCTTCGGTGGGTTCGGGGGGTGCTTCCGTGCCTCCGACGGGTGCTGTTGTGCCCTCGGCAGACGGCGGCCCGAGCCGTTACCAGGTCGTCGACTGGAAGACCGGCAAGGCGCCTCGGGATGCCGAAGACCTCGACCAGAAACAGCTCCAGTTGGCCCTGTACCGGCTCGCATACGCGCAATGGCGCGGCATCGATCCCGCCCTCATCGACGCCGTGTTCTATTACGTGGCCGAAGACAGGATCATCCCGCCCGACCACCTCTACGACGAGCAGGAGCTCATCGAGAGGTGGCGAGCGGCGCTGAGATAGCTGATGTAGCTGATGTCTGAGGCAACTGATGTCTGAGGTAACTGATGTCATGGAACCTTCCTTCCCAAGGAAGACCCGGCCGTCAACAACCTCCGTCAGTTTCATATCCAGCTGCTCGTTTATATCTAGCTGCCCGTGTAGCTAGCTGCTCGTGTATCTAGCTACCCGCTTATATCTAGCTACTCGCTTGCATCTAGCTACTCGTGATTTTCAGGATGGCGTCCTTTTGCGGAGGCGTTCCTGAAAATCACGAGCAGCTAGTGGGGGTCGTCGCCTGCCGCCCGGGTAGCGGCAGCACTGGGGCGATAGCGCGCTACGGCGTCCTGACCGGCGCCGGGGCCGCTGAGTCGGCCGGGGCGGAGTCGAGATCCTGCAGCTTCGGCGAGCGGCGATCCGGCCGCGCGATGAAGAAGTAAATCGCTCCGATCAGCAGCAGCACGACCATGACGATGAGCGTGATCCAGTCGAAGTTGAACAGCGCTCCTCGCGGACTGTTCAGCCCGGTCGGGATGACGATGTTGATCAACATTGCGGCGAGATATGCCGCGCCGAGAATACTCACCGGCCAGTACCACCTGCCGAGCTTGAACGGCCCCATCGGTTTCCAGCCGCGCGCGTGCGCGATCATCGAGCCGATGATCGTCAGCAGGAACGACAGGTAGATACCCGAGACGCCGAACGACACGAGCGCAGTCAGCGCATTCACGTTTGCCGGGAACACGAACCACAGGATGTTCACGTTCTTACTCGGGTTGATGTTAACCAGCAGCGCAAAGAGGATCGGGATGATCCCGGCAATCAGCAGCGCATTGATTGGGGTGTTGAAGCGCGGCGATACCTTGCGAATCCACTTGCTACCCGGCAACTGGTTGTCGCGCGAGTACGAGTAGGTGAGGCGAGAGCCGGCGCCCTGTACCGCGGTTCCACAGGAGAAGAATGCGATGCAGACGACCAGGAGGAACAGGTTCTGCGCCCACGCGGGCAACTGGGCGAGGATCGCCGGGATTCCGCCAGCGAACGATGTCGCGATGTTGTAGCCGTGTGCCGAACTCGGCGTCGCCAGCAGCAACGCACCAACGAGCACGAACGACGCGATTCCGCCATAGAGGAGCGCGCCACGCATGGCCCGCGGCACCACTCGGGACGCCTGCTTGGTTTCCTCGGAGATGTCGCCCGCCGACTCGAAGCCATAGAAGATGTACGAGTGCGCGAGGATCGCAACGAGCGCGGCTCCGGCGATCCAGTTGCCACCGAAATCGACGCCGAGCGGGTTCGTCTTCAGGTTCTCGGCTCCGTTGGAGCTGAACAGGAAGCCGAAGCCGTGATGGAATCCGGCAATCGCCAGCGCGATCGCAACGCCGAACGTCCCGATGGTTTCGACGTACACCCCGAGCCGCGCAACGATGCCCATGACTTTGGCTCCGACACTGTTGAGCAGCGTCTGGATGACGATGAAGGCGATCGTCACGACGACGATCGTCGCGTGCGACGTTCCGTCGAGCTTCGTGCCGAACAGGTTGTTGATGAGCGTCGTCAGGTACGGCACGACACCGGTGTCTACGCTCGCAACCGTGACCAGTAGCGCCAGCCCGTAAATCCAGCCGACCCACCAGCCGTATCCAGGCCCCACGTTGCGCTTGCCGTACTGGTAGAGCGCGCCTGCGATGGGGTAGTGGCTGGCAAGTTCACCAAAGACGAGGGCGACCAGCAGCATGAAGCCGACGACAGGAACCATGAGCCAGATGTAGCTCGGCCCCGCCGTTCCGACGCCGAGCACGAACAGCGAGTACACACCGACCATGGGGGAGAGGTAGGAGAATGCAACACTGAAATTGTCGAAGAATCCGAGTACCCGCTTGAGTTCCTGCGGATATCCCAGCCGGTTCAGATGGTCTGAGTCATCCCTGTGGGATTGCTCGAGTTGTGCATCGGTTTGCTTCATCGCGAACTCCTGTTTTCATTCGGGCCGTCATCCCGGGCAGAGCGCTCCGGGGGTGGATCACAGCACTGTGACGCCTAAACACTAAACCCATAGGTTTATATGTCAATAGAAAATAGTTCCGGTAGTGTCGTGTTTCGAACCATCACGACGGAGTCAGGGAGCGGGGACAAGCGCATGGCAGCCAAGAGCCAGGCCGAGTTCGGTCTCACCACAGCAACCATCCGTGCGATTCTCAGAGCGGATACCGATGCCACCGGCCGTGCCGACCAGATAGCCCAGCGCCTTGGACAGGCCATCCGACTTGGCCTGATCCTCGACGGCGAACAGCTGCCCTCCGAGTCAGAGCTGTCTCGCCGTCTCGGCGTGGCGCCAGTCACGTTGCGCGAAGCACTGGCGACTCTGCGCGAGCGCGGGCTCGTCGTGACCCGCCGCGGCAGGGCTGGAGGCACGCTCGCACACATGCCGGTCGACGACGATGTCGACGGGCCGCCACCGCGCCTGCGCGAGTTCAGCACGCAGGACATCCGCGAGCTCGGTGACCACCGGCGAGCAATCTCGGGGATGGCCGCGAGGCTCGCTGCGGAACGAGCGCTCCCCGAGGAGATCGACGATCTCCGCACGCAGGTCGACCGCCTGAGCGCCGCCGGCACACCCGGCGATCGCAGGCGAGCGGATGCCCAGCTCTCTCTCGAAATCGCAGCGGCAGCGCAGTCCACCCGCCTCACTCACGAGGAGCAGCAGTTCCGGGTCGAAATCGGCGACCTGCTTTGGCAACCGCTCGCGGGGGACGAGCTTGCGGCATCCATTCGGTCGAGGTCTGCGCTGGTCGACGCGATCGCGGCCCACGAATCGGAGCGCGCTCGCGAGCTGGCAGAGGAGAACATCCTGGTCGACACGCAGCGCCTGCTGCAGCTGAGAATCGCGCTGTATTCGACAACGCTGTATTCGCCAGCGCTGTCGTCGCCACGGAGTGCCACGTGAACGCCGCGCGCGCGCTCGAGCAAATCAACGCCGAGGTCGAAAAACTGTTTGCGGCGTTGAAGCCCGTTGCCGCCGGATTTGGCCATGTTGCCGGCATCTCGGGTCGAATCGTGCGCGAGGACCTGATCGATATTCGCGGTGCCGTTTCCGACGTGCTCACCGAGCACGCTGACTTCGTCGCCGGCTGCGGTGTCATCCCTGTGCCCCACCTTCTCGAGGATGCTCCGTACTGGATGGAGTGGTTCTGGTCTGTACCCGAGCGCGAACCCGAGGCACTTCGCGTCAACCTCGAACCGCTCGCGCCCGACTTCTTCGACTACACGACGGCCGACTGGTTCGTGACACCGCTCCGAACCCGGCAACCTCACGTCGCCGGCCCCTATGTCGATTACGTGTGCACGAACGAATACGCGACGACCCTGGCCGTTCCGGTCGAGGCGCACGGCGAGTTCGTGGGAATCGCAGCCCTCGATGTCACGGTGTCCGGCTGGGAGCGGCGGATACTGCCGGTCCTTCGCGGCATCCCCGAAGCGATGACCCTGACCAACGCGTCGGGACGCGTCATTGCGTCAACATCGGCGGAGCTCTCGCCGGGCCAGCGGCTGGACCTGCGCGGGGGAGCAGCGGTGGTGGGCTCGACGGCGTTCGGCTGGCAGCTGGTCAGCGACGCCGCGGTCCTCGCCGCCCGTTAGTTGACCAGTTATGGCGTGTCTGTTGAATAGACACGTGGTCCAACCGATGACGGCATGGAGAACGGCTGCGACGCGGTAGTTGTGGGCGAGCTTGTCGTAGCGGTTGGCGAGACCGCATCATTGTTTGACGTTGCAGATGCCGTGTTCGATGTCGCTGCGGCCTTGGAAGTCGGCGGCGTCGAAGTCGGGGGTCTGACGCGGCACGCCGCCTTGCGCTCAACCGCCGACCCCCTTTGGGGCTCTCGCTTTTCGCGGCAAACAGGCTAGGGTGGCCTCGAGTGGGCGGAATATGCCGGAGAGCGGCCGTCCGTGATGATTTCGGGGGGAATCGCATGACTGCAGTGTGGCCATTTGGGCGTCGAAATGGGGTAGCCCGCGGACAGTGGGCTCGTCGTGTGGTCGCGATCGTGGCCGTCGCAGGGCTCGCGGCCGTCGGGAGCGTCGCGCCAGCTTTCGCCGGTTCCACCTCGACGCTGACGTCGGCGAGCATCACGAGTACCTGGGTGCGCACGCTTGGCCTGCACCGCCTCCCGTGGTTCGGGTCTCCGGGTGTCGCGATTATCAACGGCCGACAGGCGGTCATCAGCGGTGACCGGACAGGGTACATCTACGCGTACTACATCGACGACGGTTCGACGGTTCCCGGTTGGCCCTATCGCGGCCCTGCTAGCGTCATGTCGACTCCTTCTGTGGAGACGAACCCGGACGGATCAGCGCGACTCATCTTCGTGGGCCTTGGGGAGTCACCGACGCCGAGCGTCGGCGGACTGCTCGCCCTGCGTCCCGACGGCACTAAGGCCTGGTACCGCCAAGTGCGCTCGCGACCCTATAGCAGGGGTGGCTTCGCCGGCATGATGTCCTCCGCCGCCACCGGTCCGCTCGAGAGTGACGCGGACGTGATCGGCGGCCAGATGGGGCAGATGCAGTACGCCTTCAACGGCGCCACTGGCAATGTGCTGTCGGGTTGGCCCTGGTTCCAGGCCGACACCAACTTCTCGACTCCGGCTCTCGCCGACCTCAAGCACAATGGCCACGACTACGTGATCGAGGGGGGAGACTCGACCGCGGGAATGTCGATCGGTGGCCGTTACACGCAGGGCGGCCACATCCGGGTTCTTCGACCGACCGGCCACGCCGGGTCCAGGTCTCTCGCCTCCGGACTCGCCTGCCAGTACAACACCAACCAGGTGGTCCAGTCCTCGCCGGCTGTCGGCCCCTTCCTCGCCGGTGGCGCACTCGGGATCGTGAGCGGCACGGGACGTTACTTCTCCGGTGCGAGCGACACCAACAAGGTCATCGCGGTGACCACGAGTTGCAAGCTCGCCTGGAAGTCGACGCTGAACGGCGACACCGGCAGCAGCCCGGCGATCGCCGACGTGAACGGCGACGGCTCACTCGACGTGGTCGAGATCTCGCACACGGGCACGGTATACGCGCTGCGCGGCACCGACGGTAGCAAGCTCTGGACGCGCAGTGTCGGCAATCCAACGTACTCTTCGGTCGTGACCTTCCCTGACCCGTTCTTCGACGGCGTCGGAATACCCAAGCAGTACATCATCGCCTCGACGGGCGTCGGCGCGTTCGTGCTCGACGGTTCGGACGGCCAGATCGTCGCGACCATTGCCTCGCACCAGATCCAGCTGCGGTCGGCCGCGACGGTCACTGTCGACGGGCCTGGGCTTCTCGGAATCACCATCACTGGCCTCAAATCCTCAACGCTCGAAGGAGTGGTCGCCCATTACACCGTGCCGGTGGCCTCGAATAACGCGAATCTGAAGGCCGCGTGGCCTATGTTCCACCACGACCCTCAACTGCGCGGGGTGTTCACGACCGGTTAGGGCCTGCCTGTTCAACATGTGGTCCAGGTAAGCGTGTGGTCCAGCGAGCATCTGGTCCAGGCAAGCATCTGGTCCAGGTGATGATGGTGCGGAAAGAGGCTGGGGCTCGGTAGTTGCGTGGGCCAGCCAACGCGTTCAGCATTTGCCAGACTTGCCCTAGTTGAACGCAGACTCGCCCTAGTTGAACGCAGACAGGCCCGTGATGTGGCTGCCGATGATGAGTGTGTGCACCTCATCGGTGCCTTCGTAGGTGCGCACGCTTTCCAGATTGTTGGCGTGCCGCAGCGGTGAGTAGTCGAGCGTGATGCCGTTGCCACCGATGATCGTGCGGGCCTCGCGGCAGATGGCGACGGCCTCACGAGCGTTGTTGAGCTTGCCGATCGAAATCTGGTGCGGCTGGAGCGTGCCGGCATCCTTGAGCCTGCCGAGGTGCAGCGCCAGCAGCATGCCCTTGTTGATTTCGAGCGCCATGTCGACGAGCTTCTGCTGCGTGAGCTGGAAGCTTGCGAGCGGCTTGCCAAATTGCACGCGAGCCTTCGCGTAGTCGAGCGCGGCCAGGTAGCTGTCGCGCGCGGCCCCCATCGAGCCCCAGACGATTCCGTACCGCGCTTCGTTCAGGCATTCGAAGGGGGCGCGAAGTCCGCTCGCGTTCGGGAGGATCGCATCGGAAGGCAGCCGGACATCCCGAAGCTCGATATCGCACTGGATGGATGCCCGCATCGACAGCTTCCGCGCGATCGGCGTCGCCGTGAAACCCGGTGTGTCCGTCGGCACGATAAAGCCGCGGACGCCCTCATCGGTCTGCGCCCAGATGATGGTGAGGTCTGCGATGGAGGCGAGGCCGATCCAGCGCTTGGACCCGGTGAGAACCCAGTCGTCACCGTCGCGGCGAGCGAACGTCGCCATGCTGGCCGGGTCTGAGCCCGCAGTCGGTTCGGTCAGTCCGAAGCTGCCGATGAGGTCGCCCGTGGCCATGCCAGGAAGCCACTGCTGCTTCTGCGCCTCGGAGCCGTGGCGATGAATGGCGGTCATCGCTAGCGACCCCTGCACGCTCATGAAGGTGCGAAGACCTGCGTCACCAGCCTCCAGTTCGTGCGCCGCCAGCCCGTATTCGACGGCGCTTCGTCCCGCGCATCCGTAGCCCTCGAGCTGCATTCCGAGCACACCGAGGCTGCCCAGCTTCTTCACGATCTCAACCGGGAAGACCGCGCGATCGAACCAGTCGGCGATGTTCGGGCGAATCTCGGCGTCAACGAACGAGGCGACGGATGCGCGCAGTTCGCGCTCGCTCGGCGACAGCAGCGAGTCGAGGTCGAGCAGGTCGGAGCGGTCAGGCATGGTCTTCCTTCAGTTTCATGCTGCGGTATCGTCCTGCAGTGTCGTCCTTCAGTGTGGCACCGGGTGCGGGCGCCCTGCTCAGCCAGCAGCGGAGAGCGGCGTCATGCTGGCCGAGCGCGGGAGGTGCATCCCGTCGCGGGTCGAGCGGGGGAGACCAGCGCACCGGATGCCGCACCTGCGTGCCGACAACCCGGCCAGCGGCATCCGTGACCTCGATGGTCGGCTCGAGTCCGAGCGAGGTGGCAAGCTCGAGACCCTCTGCGATGGTCGCGACGCGGCCCGCCGGAACGCCGACCGCCGCCAATCGTCGCTCCCACTCGAGCGCGCTGCCGCCCGCGAGCCGAGCCTCGAGCAACGCGACCAGATCCTTGCGATTACCGACGCGATCGGGGTTGGTCGCAAATCGCGCGTCCGATGCGAGCTCAGAGGCCCCGAGTGCGCTGCACAGTTTCGCAAACTGGGCGTCATTTCCCACGGCAATCGCGAGTTCCCCGTCGGCGCAGTTCAGCGTTTGGTAAGGGGCGATGGACGGATGCGCGTTCCCGAGCCGTCCCGGAGTGACGCCGGCGCCCAGCCACGCCTGAGCCTGGTTCGCGAGGGCTCCCTGCAGGCTGGAGAGCAGCGTGAGTTCGAGCCGCGCGCCCGTGCCGCTCGCCTCACGAGCACGCAATGCTGCCAGCACGCCGATCGCTACGTCCTTCGCGGTCAGCACATCGACCAGCGCGACGCCCACCTTCATGGGCACCCCACCGGCCTCACCCGTGATTCTCATCAGCCCACCGAGCGCCTGCACAACGAAGTCGTAGCCCGGGATGTCGGCGCCGGCGCCCGCGCCAAAGCCCGTGATCGACGCATACACGACGCCGGGATTCAGCTGCCGGATGGCGTCGTAGCCGAGGCCAGCGGCATCCATCGTCCCCTGTCTGAAGTTCTCGATGACCACGTCGGCCCGGGTGGCGAGCTCCCTCGCGAGAGCGCGATCTGCGGCATCTGCGAGATCGAGGCAGATCGATTCCTTGTTGCGGTTGACGCTCTCGAAATAGGTGCTGCCCGTGTCGGAGAACGGTGGGCCCCAGGTGCGTGTGTCGTCGCCGGTGCCGGGGCGCTCGACCTTGATCACGCGCGCGCCGAGGTCGGCGAGCGTCATGGTTGCAAGCGGGCCGGCGAGCACGCGAGAAAAGTCGGCGACGATGATGCCGCGAAGTGGGGAGACCACGGCTATTCGCCGATGTAACTCATGACGTGCTTGAGCCTCGTGTAGTCCTCGAGCGAGTAGCTCGAGAGGTCCTTGCCGTAGCCCGAGTGCTTGAACCCGCCGTGGGGCATCTCGGCAACGAGAGGGATGTGCGTGTTGATCCACACGCATCCGAAGTCCAGGTGCTTGGCCATTCTCATCGCGGTTGCGTGGTCACGGGTCCAGACCGAGGAGGCGAGACCGTACTGCACGTCGTTGGCCCAGGACAGGGCCTGGCGTTCGTCGGTGAACTTCTGCACGGTGATGACCGGTCCGAAGATCTCGTTCTGCACGGCTTCGTCGGTTTGCGAGAGATTCGACACGATGGTCGCCTCGTAGAAATAGCCCCTTGTGCCCTGCCGGTGGCCGCCGAGCGTCAGGTTGGCATGGTCGGGCAGGCGATCGATGAAGCCCTCGACGCTGGCGAGTTGGTCAGCGCTCGATACCGCTCCGAACAGGATGCCGTCCTCCCGCGGGCCGCCCGTCTTTGCATTGTCCCTGGCGTAGGCGGCAATCGCGGCGACAAACTCGTCGTGGACACCCTCCTGCACCAGCACGCGCGTCGCCGCCGTGCAGTCCTGGCCGGCGTTGTAGAAACCGGCGATGGCGATGCCCTCGACTGCCTTCTCAATGTCGGCGTCGTTGAAGACGACGACGGGCGCCTTGCCGCCGAGTTCGAGGTGAACGCGCTTGACGTCGTGGGCGGCCGAGCCCGCAACCTCCATGCCCGCGCGCACCGACCCCGTGATTGACACCATCTGCGGGGTCTTGTCTGCGACGAGTGCGCGACCCGTCATCCTGTCGCCCGTGACGACGTTGAAGGTACCGGCCGGCAGGAATTCGGATGCGATTTCGGCCAGCAACAGGGTGGAGCTCGGCGTCGAATCGCTTGGCTTCAGAACCACGGTGTTGCCGGCCGCGAGGGCCGGCGCGATCTTCCAGATGGCCATCATCATGGGGTAATTCCACGGCGTGACCTGGCCGATGACGCCGATGGGCTCGCGTCGCACGAAAGAGGTGTGGTCCTTCATGTACTCACCGGCCGACTTTCCCTCGAGGTTGCGAGCGGCGCCGGCGAAGAACCGGACCTGGTCGATCATGACGTCGATCTCGTCAGCGACAATGCCCGCGCGGGGCTTGCCGGTGTCTCGCACCTCCACATCGGCGAGCTCCTCGGCGCGGGAGGCAAGAGTGTCGGCGAACCTCGAAAGGGCGAGTTGGCGCTCCGACGGGGTTGTCTCGCCCCATTCCTCGAATGCTCCGGATGCCGCGGCGTATGCCTTGGCGACATCCCGCTCGGTCGAGATCGGGGTGGTGGCAAACACCTCTTCCGTCGCCGGATCGATGACGTCGAGCGACTCGGTCGCCTCGGAATCGACGTACCT
The DNA here is from genome assembly GCA_025463785.1 of Glaciihabitans sp. Taxonomy (GTDB): domain Bacteria; phylum Actinomycetota; class Actinomycetes; order Actinomycetales; family Microbacteriaceae; genus Galbitalea. The sequence goes on along the minus strand of JAODBD010000005.1, from coordinate 141,174 downwards.
GCCGCCGACAAAGTTACGCAGTTCCCGAACGCTCATGGTTGTCCCTTTCGACGCTGAATGTGGCCGCCGACGCCCGTCTCGCGACGATCCGAACCAAGCGCTGCTGCCTGCCCGACTGACACTACCCCGCATTCCTATGGAATAGGAGGTTTCTGTTTTTCCGCCCTCGCATTGACTTCGATCTAAAACATATGGTCGTATAGGTTATTCGACGGGCAGCACCGAAGAGTCTGAAGAGGCAGCGATTGAGTTCGGAGATAGCCATCACACCCGGAAGCGCCCCAGCTGGTGCCCCCGCCCGTAACCCTGCCGGCGCTTCGCTCGCGGGAAGCACCGAAGCGCCCCAGATTTCCCTGCGCGGGCTACGCAAGACATTTGGCCCCGTCACCGCCGTAGATTCGGTTGACCTGGATGTCGCAGACGGCGAGTTCTTCGCAATGCTCGGCCCGTCGGGTTCGGGCAAAACCACGGTGCTCAGGATGATCGCGGGCTTCGAGCAGCCGACCGCGGGTTCCGTGTATCTGAGCGGCGTCGACGCGACCAGCTTCCCACCCTTCCGCCGAGACGTGAACACGGTCTTTCAGGACTATGCACTGTTCCCACACATGACCGTCGCCCAAAATGTCGAGTACGGACTCCGGGTTCATCGCGTTGGCAAAGCCGAGCGCACCACACGCGTCGGAGAGGCGCTCGACATGGTGCGCCTCGGTGACCTCGGCTCGCGAAAGCCGAACCAGCTCTCCGGCGGCCAGCGCCAGCGAGTCGCACTCGCGCGGGCGCTCGTCAATCGTCCTCGCGTCCTGCTGCTGGATGAACCGCTCGGCGCTCTCGACCTGAAACTACGCGAGCAGATGCAACTCGAGCTGAAGGCCATCCAGCGTGAGGTTGGCATTACGTTCGTCTTCGTCACGCACGACCAGGACGAGGCACTCACCCTCTGCGATCGGCTCGCCGTGTTCAACAACGGACGCATCGAACAGATCGGGGATGCCGAGGAGGTCTACGAGCATCCACTCACCAAGTTCGTTGCGGGGTTCGTCGGCTCATCGAACGTCATCAGCGGGGCGGCCGCGCGGGCCATCTTTGGTCGCGATGGCTCGTTCGCTGTGCGTCCCGAGAAGATTTCGATCGCGGGAGGTGGCGCGACACGCGCGGGCTCGATCACGGTCAGGGGAACCGTCGACGACGTCGTGTACACGGGGTCGACCACGCGCATCGTGGTCGCCGGCCCGGAGTCGACGACCATCATCGCGACGCTCCTGAACTCGGATGCCGCCGATGCTGACGGGGTGCGACGCGGGGATTCGGTCACGCTGGCCTGGCCGGAAAGCGCGGTTCGCAGCATCCAGATTTGACCGACAGGTTTGACCGCGATGTAGCCCACACCGAGGCAAGCACAGCACGCAACAACACGGCAGGCAACAACAATGAGAGGTGCATCATGAAAAGAAATGTTCTGAGGATGGGGGTCGGCGCGGTCGCGATCCTGACAGTTGCCGCGCTCCTGGCCGCCTGTTCGACCCCGACGACCACGGGAACAGCCGGAACCGCCGGAACACAGCCACCCAGGATCGCCATGAAGAAAACGCTCGGCAAGGGTGAGGGCACGCTGAACCTCATTGCCTGGGCGGGCTACGCGGAGGACGGATCGAACGACAAGACCGTCGACTGGGTGCACCCGTTCGAGACGCTGACCGGCTGCACCGTGCACACCACGATCGGCAATACCTCAGACGAGATGGTGCAGCTCATGCGCACCGGCCAGTACGACGGCGTCTCCGCCTCGGGGGATGCGACTCTTCGCCTCGTCTACGCAGGGGATGTCGCTCCGGTCAACACAAAGCTGGTACCGAACTACACGACTATCGCGTCCTTCCTGAAAGACAAGTCGTGGAACTCGGTCGGCGGACAGATGTACGGCATCCCGCACGGATGGGGCGCCAACCTCCTGATGTACAACCCGGCAACGGTCACCACCGCGCCCGACTCCTGGTCTGCGGTGTTCGACAAGTCGAGCGCCTACAAGGGCAAGGTTACGGCGTACGATTCGCCCATTTACATCGCGGATGCCGCGCTCTACCTGATGTCGTCGAAGCCTTCGCTCGGCATCAAAGACCCGTATTCGCTCACCCAGACGCAGCTGAACGCCGCGGTCGCACTCCTCAAGCAGCAGGGCAGCAACGTCAGCGAGTACTGGGCCGACTACACCAAGGAGGTGCAGGCGTTTGAGTCGGGCACGTCCGAGATCGGAACGACCTGGCAGGTCATCGCCAACGTCATCAACTCCGACAAGAAGGTCAAGGTCGACACGGTCATCCCGAAGGAAGGCGCGACGGGCTGGTCTGACACCTGGATGATCTCCTCGAAAGCCAAGGACCCGAACTGCATGTACGAATGGATGAACTACATCACGAGCGCCAAGGTCAACGCCCAGGTCGCCGAGTGGTTCGGTGAGGCTCCCGCGCAGACGCTCGCCTGCCAGCAGACATCCGACCCGACGTTCTGTGCGACCTACCACGCGACAGACTCGGCGTACGCAGCCAAGATTCACTACTGGACAACGCCGCAGAAGCAGTGCGTCGACGGCAAGGGTGACAACTGCACGACGTACGCGCAATGGGTGAACGCGTGGCAGCAGATCAAGGGATAGCAACCCAGCCCCCGGCCGGTGATCCCGCCGGCCGGGGAGGCGTTGTCTCTGCATTCTTCTTTCGGCATACGATCGCCAGACGCGCGCTGCAGCTCCTTGCACTGCTCGCGGCCCCCATGCTCTGGCTCGTCGTCATGTATCTCGGCTCCATCGCGGTGCTTCTGCTGTCTGCTTTCTGGAGCGTGAACGGATTCACCGGCGCTGTCGTCAAGACGTACACGATCGACAACCTGCAGCAGCTGGTTACCGATCCGCTTTATGGGTCAGTGGCTCTTCGAACGATCCTCGTCGCGCTCGGTGTGACCGTGATCGACGCGCTGATTGCAATACCGATGGCGCTGTTCATGAGCAAGGTGGCGTCCCCGCGGGTGCGTATCGCGCTCGTGGTCGCCGTGACCACGCCACTGTGGGCCAGCTATCTCGTGAAGGCGTACGCCTGGCGGGTCCTGCTCGCGCCGAACGGGCCGTTCGCGTTCGTGACCGGTGGGCACTCGCCGGGGTACGGGTTGACGGCAACGGTTATCACGCTCGCCTACCTGTGGCTGCCCTACATGGTCATTCCCGTGTTCGCGGGGTTCGACCGGGTGCCCGGTTCGCTGTTCGAGGCCAGCTTCGATCTGGGCGCCGGGGCGTGGCGCACGCTGCGGTCCGTCATCCTGCCGCTGGTGTTTCCCGCGATCGCAGCGGGCTCCATCTTTACCTTCTCGCTCACCCTCGGCGACTACATCGCCGTGGGGATCGTCGGGGGCAGGACGCAGCTGCTCGCGAACGTCATTTACGGTCAGCTCGTCACGGCCAACGACCAGCCGTTTGCTGCGGCGTTGTCGATTATCCCGCTGGTCGCGATCATCCTGTACCTGCTCGCTATGAGGCGCACCGGCGCATTGGAGAACGTCTGATGGGGCTTCCCGCTTCGCTTCGCCGTGGCCTCCTGGTCTTCATGATCGTCGGGCTCGCGTTTCTTTACATCCCGTTGCTGCTGGTCGTGCTCAACTCGTTCAACAGTTCGCGCACGTTCGGGTTTCCGCCGACCGGGCTGACGCTCGAGTGGTGGCAGAAGGCCGCACACAGCAGCGGAGCCATGAGCGCACTCGGCACGTCGGTGCTCGCGGGTGTCTTCGCGATGGTCATCGCACTCGTGCTCGGGAGCCTCGCCGCATTCGCCGTGCAGCGGTTCCAATTCTTCGGACGATCGACCATCAGCTTCCTCGTCGTGCTGCCTATCACGCTGCCCGGTATTGTCACGGGCATCGCGCTCAACGCGAGCTTCATGTCGGTGGGCGCCCAGCTCGGGATCGCGACCGTCATCATCGGGCACGCCACCTTCTGCATTGTGATCGTCTTCAATAACGTGCAGGCGCGCCTGCGACGGATGGGATCCTCGCTCGAGGAGGCGTCCTCCGACCTCGGCGCAAGTGGGTGGCAGACGTTCTGGTTCGTGACGTTTCCCGGCATCCGGGGGGCGCTCATCGCGGGCGCGCTGCTGGCGTTTGCACTGAGCTTCGACGAAATCGTCGTGACCACGTTCACCGCCGGTCCGGACGTGCAGACGCTTCCGCTCTGGATCTTCGGCAACCTGTTCCGCCCGAACCAGGCGCCCGTCGTGAACGTGGTCGCCGCCGTGCTGACGATCGTCGCGATCGTGCCGGTGTGGCTGGCGCAGCGCTTCTCGGGCGACTCGGTGTCGTCCCGCGTCTAGCCGCGCCGCGCCGTGCCGCGCTCCCATCCGTGAGTTGCCCACATTTGTCGTGTTTGCGCGTGAAAACCCGACAAATGTGGGCAACTCACGGGTACTGGTGCGGGGTGCGCGGGATGCGGGCTGGGTGCCGCGGGATGCTAGACGGCGCGCTCGCTGCGTTCGAGCATTGCCTCGACCTCGTCGATCGCAAGGATCGGCATCGTCTGGGCGCCGATCGGATTCATGATGTCGCTGCGAACGTTGTCGCCAAGCCCACTCAATAGTTCGACCGCGTCATCCACGATGTCGGTGCTGCGGACCTCGGTGCCGTGCAGCAGCCACTTGGCCAGCTCGAGTTCGGCATAGAGCTTCGCGCGTTGACGGATCTGGCGGTCGCCGCCGCCCCGCACTTCGTTGTACGCGTCAAAGCCGATCTCTGGCACGGTCTCGTCGCGAGCGCCCAGCATCCAGCACAGGTCGCGAGCGGGATCGCCCACGCGAAGTTCGTGCCAGCCGAGAACACCCGTGATCTCGTTGCCGGCGTACAGCAGCGAATCGGCACTCATCGACCCGTTGATGACGGTTGGCTGGAACTGCCAGAGCTTGGAATCCTCGGTCGCCGTCTCCCAACGCGCGAGCAGCGCGGCGGGCACGAGCCCGGTCGCCGCAGCACGGTCAATCACCGTGACGCTGGCACGCAGGCACTCGATCGGAGTCAGGACGGGCAGGCCAGCATCCGCGATGAAGCTAGTCGGGAGCGCGTGGATGGCGGCAATGGCGCGACCGACGGATGACGCCCTCGCGACATCGAGACCGTTGAGCGGAATCTTTGAACCGTAGACGAACTCGTAGACGATCGCGCGCGTTCCGTCGATCGGTGTCTGTCCGGCGAAAGCGGAGACCGCAAAGTGCAAACGGGTACGAACACCTGCACTGAGTGCACGCAACGCGACCAGGTCGGCCGACTGCTCGAGCTCCGCCTTATCGGTGCGCGGCACGCGAACGATCCAGTGCTTACCGTCCCGGCCGGTGAGGAGTGCGCAGTCGAAATCGCCCTGCGATCCGCCCGAGAAGGAGGCCGCCTCGACGATGTCGAGGCCGGGAACGGCCGATGTCGCGAGCGCCGCTAGAGTGAGATGGGTTCGAGCCATACCGACAGGGTAGGTCGAGCATTCCCAACAACCCTCGCACGCCACGCCTTTCGAAAAGGTCGCTCAGATGTCGCACTCCTTCCTTTCGCGGCTTCCGCTGTCGCGATACGAGGTGGATCGTGACTACCTGACGCGCGACCGGCCCGGCCTGTTCGACGAGCTGTGGGCCGACCCGGCCACCCGCATCGTTTCGGTGGCCGACGGCAAGGGGCTTCTGGCATCCGATTCTTCGCTCGCACTCCTGCCGGTCGGCGAGGTGCCACCCGCCGAGATCCGTGTGTACCTCGGGCGAACAACGACGGCCACCGCGAGCGAACCGATGGGCACGCCGGTCGTCGCAGTTCTGCTCGCTGCGCAGTTCGAGCGCAATGGTGGCCGATGGGCGAACCTGCGCACGGTCGGCAGCGTTCTGAGCGACCGGGATGCCGGCTTACTGACCGAGGCCCTCGGCATCCTGAACTGGCATGTGTCTCACGGCTTCTCGCCCAGGACGGGCGAGCGCACGATCTCCGAGAGGGGCGGCTGGGTGCGGCGAGACCCGGTGTCGAACAGTGAGGTGTTTCCGCGAACGGATGCCGCAATCATCGTGGGCGTGATCGATGCGGACGACCGCATTCTGCTGGGCTCAAATGCACTGTGGGAGAGCAATCGATACTCGTTGCTCGCCGGTTTCGTCGAGCCGGGGGAGTCGCTCGAGGCCGCAGTCGAGCGCGAGGTATTCGAGGAGTCGGGGATGCGCGTCACCGATCCGGTGTACCTCGGCAGTCAGCCGTGGCCGTTCCCCGCGTCCCTCATGGTGGGCTTCAGCGCGCGCGTCGACCCCTCGCGCACGAGCACGCTGACTCCGGATGGCGCCGAAATTCTCGACCTGCGCTGGTTCAGCCGCGACGAGCTCGAGGCCGCACTGGACGAGATCATCCTACCCGGCCCGACCTCGATTGCCCGCGCCATCATCGAGGAATGGTTCGGCCGCCGGATCGACGACGGCCAGCGATGACATCGGCCGAAGATCTGCTGGCCGGCCTCGACGCGCAGCAGCGCCAGGCGGCAGAGTCGCTGCTTGGACCCGTCGTACTGCTGGCCGGCGCGGGCACGGGAAAGACTCGGGCGATCACGCACCGTATCGCGTACGGGGTCGCGACGGGCGTCTACTCGCCCGGCCGCGTCATGGCGCTTACGTTCACCAACCGAGCGGCGGGAGAGCTGCGATCGCGCCTGCGCTCCCTGGGAGCCGGCGGCGTCTCTGCGCGCACTTTTCACGCATCCGCCCTGTCGCAGCTCGGTTTCTTCTGGCCGCAGGTCATCGGGGGAACGGTTCCGCGCATTCTCGACAGCAAGGGGCGCCTGCTGGGCCACGCCGCCGATGCACTCAAGCTGAAGCTCGATACCGCGACGCTCCGAGACACGGCGTCGGAGATCGAGTGGCGCAAGGTCTCGCGGCTGACGATCGACCAGTACGCGACGGCCGCCCGTCCGGTGCCGCCCGCGCTCACCGTCGAGAAGATGGTCGAACTGCACCGCGCATACGAGAGCGTGAAAGACGAGCGAAGGCAGATGGATTTCGAGGATGTCCTGCTCGCGACCGCTGGCATGATCGAGTCGGAACCGCGGGTCGCCCACCAGGTGCGCGAGCAGTATCGCTTCTTCGTGGTCGACGAATACCAGGACGTCTCGCCCCTGCAGCAGGAACTTCTGAACCTTTGGTTGGGCGAGCGCAACGACGTCTGCGTTGTTGGCGACGCCAGCCAGACCATCTACACGTTTGCGGGCGCGACGCCCGACTACCTGCTCGGCTTCACCGGCAGGCACGAAGACGCGACCGTCGTGCGGCTCGAACAGAACTATCGCTCGACCCCCGCCATCATCGACGCGGCCAATCGGATCATGCGCGGTCGCCCGGGCGCGCTCGACCTGCACGCGGTTCCCGGAACGCCGCCCGGGGTCGCCCCGTCGGTCTCCGAGCACGCGAACGACTCGCAGGAGGCCAGAGCCATTGCGCAGACCATCCGGGCGGAGATCGACGCTGGCGCGGCACCCGAATCGATCGCCATCCTGTTCCGGATCAACGTGCAGTCGGCCGCGTTCGAGGCGGCGCTCGCTGACGCCGGGGTGCCGTTCGTCATCCGCGGCTCCACCCGTTTCTTCGACCTCAAAGAGGTCAAGGAGGCGATCATGATGCTGAAGGGCGCCTCGATCTCGATCGTGAACGAGCCGCTGTTCAAGAGCGTGAGCGACGTGTTGCGGTCCCGCGGGTGGACGCAGGAGCCGCCGGAGGGTCGCGGTGCGGTGCGAGACAAGTGGGAGTCGCTGAACGCACTTATGCGACTGGCGGAGGAGGCCCCGGCCGGCACGACGCTGGCTGCGTTCGTCGCCGAGTTGCTTGAACGGCAGTCTGGGCAGCACGAGCCGACCATGTCGGCGGTCACTCTCGCGACGCTGCACAGCGCGAAGGGACTCGAGTGGGATTCGGTCTACATCGCGGGTGTCTCGGAGGGCCTGTTGCCGATCAGCTATGCCAAAACCGAGCTCGCGGTGGAGGAGGAGCGTCGCCTCTTCTACGTTGGCGTCACGCGGGCTCGCGAGCGTCTGCATTTTTCCTCCGGCGGCCCCAATCGTCAGCCGAGCCGGTTCCTGAAAGATCTGCGGTAGAGAAGACTGTGCCGAGCGGGCTGGCGGGCGGCAAGGCTGCGCTGGTTGGCAAGGCTGCGCTGGTCGGCAAGGCTGCGCTGGTCGACAAGCCTGCGCTGGTCGGCTGGCCCGTATCGGTCGGCAGGGCGATGCACCCGCAGTCCGGATGCGGCATCCACTCGCGTCGTGTTATTTCGCCGGTATCGACAGAAATGCGAAGGGATGCTGCTGCCGCGGCCCCGACAGGCGGGCCAGCACCCAGCCCCAGTCGTCGCACCACGCTCCGGGCGGCAATCGCGGCCACCTCGCCCGACACCAGCGGGGTTTCTGCGGCACTGCGTCGTCCCCACAGCTGGGAGGCAATTGCGGACCAGGACTTGTCGGCATCGCGCCTGTGGTGCTCGAGGCAGTAGAGGCAGGGCGTGCTGCCGGGTTCGACCAGCGGGCCGACGGTGGCCGTACCGTCGCCGTAGATGACCGGAAGGTGCGGAAGGTCTCGCCGTAGCCAAAAGCCGTACTCTTCCGGGTCGAGTACGTAGTGGCCGACCGCGACGCCGAAGTCGCAGGCGACGTCGCTGACGGTGCGGGTGACGATCACCGTCAATCCGCTTTCGGTGAGGGTCCTGGCGAGCTGCTCGACCGTTCGCCCCGAGCCGACGATGGCAACCGTGCGTGCTGGCTGAGTCGGTGCAGGCTGAGGCGGTGCTGGCTGGGGCAGCGCTGGCCGAGGCAGTGCAGGCTGAGGCAGTGCGGGGTGAGGTGGCGCGGTCTCCACGAACAGCGGGCTGAGATCGGCGACGAGCCGTGTGACATCACGCTCGGCGACGCCGGCCGCACGGCCGACCATGCTCAACCCGGCCCTCGTCACCCCCGACATCAGTGCCGAAATGATTTGCTCGTCGCCGAGTGAGACATCCCGCAGGACGACCCGTGCCGGGTCGACACCAAACTGCAGGCTGAACGGATCGCGCCAGACGGTCGGCACCCGGGGATCCAGCTTCAACACCATGCAGACAGCTTGCGCCGCGCACTAACTCAACGTCGAAAGTTACCCACACCCCACCGTCGCCGTACCTACCGCACCCACACCCACACCAGCCGCACCCACACCAGCCTTACCGACACCTCACCGTAGCCAGTAGCGGGCGGCTGGCTACTCGTGTGGGCGGTCTGTGCTGTCGTCGTTGAGCAGGTCTTCGATGGCCTGGTCGATGTCGTCGGGGGCGGCGTTCTCGCCGTTGATACGCGCGATGAGTGCCTCGGGAAAGTCGATGTCATCGCTCGTGGGCATCAGGTCGGGTTGCGCCCACAGGGCGTCCCTCTTTTCGGCACCAACGGCGTCCGTCACTGTCCGCCACATTGCGGCGGCCTCACGCAGCCGACGTGGCCGCAGTTCGAGCCCAACGAGCGTCGAGAACGCCGACTCGGCGGGCCCGCCCGAAGCCCGACGGCGCTTGACGGTTTCGGCGATGGCATCGCCCTTGGGAAGCCGGGTTGTCGCCTCGGCGGTCACGACATCCACCCAGCCCTCAATCAGAGCGAGCATGGTCTCGAGCCGCGAGAGTGCCACCAATTGGTCCTCAGACTTCGGCGGGATGAGCGCACCGCTCGTCATGGCCTCACGCAGCTCTTCGGGGTTCGAGGGGTCAAACTGTTCGGCCAGCTGCTCGAGCCGGTCGGTGTCGATGTGAATGCCGCGCGCAAACTCGGTGATCGACGACATGAGCTGCAGCCGCAGCCACTTCGCGTGGCGGAACAGCCGCGCGTGCGCGAGCTCGCGCACGGCGAGATAGAGGTGAACCTGGTCGAGCGGGATGTCGAGGTCGGTTCCGAAGGCCAGCACGTTCTGCGGAATGAGCGCCGCCTGCTGATCGTCGAGTAGCGGGATGCCGATGTCGCCGCCAGAGACGACCTCGGTCGAGAGCTGGCCCACGACCTGCCCAAGTTGCATCGCAAACAGCGTGCCGCCCACGTTCTTCATGAGCTTGCTCGCGTCGCCGAGCATCCCGCTCATCTCTTCGGGCGCCTGGTCTTGCAGCACCTGCGCGAGGGAATTCGAAATGGATGTCGCCACCGGCTCGGCGAGCTGCTGCCAGACCGGCATGGTCGCCGTCACCCACTCGGTGCGGCTCATCAGGCGGGGCTCGGTGCTGAGAGCGGACACGTAGGTCGCCTCGTCGAGCCACAGCGACGCAACGTGGAACGCCTGCTCGAGCTGCGAACGCTCGGCTGGCAGTGAAACGACGGAGGAGCGGCTCGCGATGGTCTTCGCCTGCTCGAGCGCGAGGGTCCAGTTCACGCCTTCGCCGCTCGTCTGGAGGGCGCTCTGCAACTGCTCCATGAGTCGGCCGATGAGCTCGGGATCATTAGGCAATCCTGCTGCGCTCGCCAGCTGTGCGGGATCGATGTCGGTGTTGCCGGCGAGGAATTCGCGCAGCAAATTGCCCAGCTCGCTGTCGGGCTCTTCGAACTCGTCGTCCGGCTCTTCCCGCGAATCATCAGGCATGCAAACTACGCTAGCCGCTGCACGCCAACACGGCTGGGCTTTTCACTTAGGCTGAGGGCTTTGGGCGTGCGCCCGTGGCGAACATGGCATCCGATCCGGCTGCCGATTCTCAGATCAGCGAAGGATACCGGTGGCAATTTTCACCGACACGGGGGCTCCTCGCCCCAGGAACGCTCGTCGCAGTCGTCGCATTGGCTGGACTCTGATGCTCCTGGCGATGGTCGGAATCGTCGCGTTCGGGCTCTCGCCTGCGCCGTACGCGATTGAGATGCCCGGTCCTGTGTACAACACGATCGGCACGACCCACGTCAGCGGCAAGACGGTTCCGGTGATCTCAATCCCGTCCCAGACAACCCACTCGACGAGCGGCGCGCTCGACATGCTGACGGTCGACGTTACCGGCGACCCGACCCAGCCGCCGAGCTGGGCGCAGATCGCTTCCGCCTGGTTCGATCCGAGCCAGTCGGTGATCCCGATGGACGAGCTCTACCCGCCGAACGTGTCGGTGCAGAACACCAACAAACAGAGCGCGGCCGAGATGGCTCAGTCCCAACAGGATGCGACGGCGGCCGCGCTGTACGAACTGGGGATCAAGTTCACGAGCACGCTCACGGTTGCCCAGACCATCGCCGGTTCGCCTGCTGCCTCGGTCTTGAAGGCCGGCGACATCATCCTTTCGGTGAATGGAAAGCAGCCAGTCGACTCGACGGAGTTGCACCAAATGGTTCTCGCCAACGGTGTGACCAACCCAATGTCTGTCCAGTTTCGTCGCGCCGGCACCGTGAAGACCGCGCAGATTAAGCCCTCGCTGAGCGGTGGGCCCGACCCGCAGCCACAGGTCGGCGTCTACCTGACCGAGGCGTTTTCGTTCCCGTTCCAGGTCAAGATCCAGCTGCAGGATGTCGGCGGCCCGAGTGCCGGGCAGATGTTCGCCCTCGGCATCATCGACAAGCTGACAGACGGCCAGCTGAACGGCGGCAAGCACGTCGCGGGCACCGGGACGATCACCGCATCGGGCACGGTTGGTGCCATTGGCGGCATCCGTCAGAAGATGTACGGGGCAAGGAATGCCGGCGCCACCTATTTCCTCGCGCCAGCCAGCAACTGCGGGGGCAACGACGGCGTTCGCGGACACATTCCGGCAGGACTCACCGTCTTTGCCACCTCGACGCTCAAACAGTCCATCGCCGACCTCAAGGCGATTGCCTCGGGCACCGGGCTCGGTTCGCTGCCGACCTGTGGCAAGAAGTGAATAAGCTGACACCACCCCAACTAGAGCCAGGAGCGGTCACTTGACCTCTACACCGAACCGTCCGGAGCAGAATCGCGCAGGCGACAATCGCCCAGCATCCCGCACGCGGGCGGCAGTGACAATCACGGCCGTCGTACTTGCGGTGCTGATCATCCTGTTCTTCATCTTCGCCGGGCTATACACCGATGTGCTCTGGTATGCGCAGGCCGGATTTCTCAAGGTTCTGACCACCCAGTGGATCTCCCAGCTCGTTCTCTTCTTCGTCGGTTTCTTCGGGATGGCCATCCCAGTCTTCGTCAGCATCGAGGTCGCCTTCCGCTGGCGTCCGGTTTACGCGAAGCTCAACTCGCAACTCGACCGCTACCAACAGGTGGTCGAGCCGCTGCGCAGGCTCGCGGTCTACGGCATCCCGATCGTCCTCGGCATTTTCGGGGGAGTGTCGTCGGCATCCCGCTGGCAGACGGTGCTCGAGTACCTCAACCGCACCTCGTTCGGTCAGAAGGATGCCCAGTTCGGGTTTGACCTGTCGTTCTACATCTTCGACCTGCCGTTCTGGCGGGGAGTCGTCGGCTTCGCGTCCGCCGTCGTGATTCTCTCGATCCTCTCCGCCCTGGCGACCAGCTACCTGTACGGTGCTTTGCGGCTGAACGGCCGCGAGCTTCGCATTTCGCGGAGCGCTCGCGTGCAACTCTCGACCACCCTTGCCATTTACATCGCGCTGCAGGCGGTCAGCATCTGGCTCGACCAGTACGCGACGGTCACGAGTCCGAGCGCGGGCTTCGTCTCCAACGGTGCCGGCTATACCGAGGTCAATGCGACGATTCCCGCGCGCGAGATTCTAGCGGGGATTGCCGCCGTCGTCGCCATCCTGTTCATCGTCACGGCGATCATCGGGCGCTGGCGTCTGCCGGTCATCGGTACAGCGCTGCTGCTCGTCAGCGGTCTCGTCATCGGCGCCATCTACCCGGCCATCGTCGAGCGGTTCACCGCGGAACCGAGCGCCAAGACGCTGGAGAGCACGTACATCCAGCGCAACATCGATGCCACTCGCAAGGCCTACGGCGTTGCCAATGTGAAGACGATGTCGTACAACGCGATCTCGAACACCCAGGCCGGCCAGTTACGACAGGATGCCGACACGACTGCCAGCATCCGCATCCTCGATCCTGCGCTGGTCTCCAAGACCTTCGCCCAGCTCGAACAGTTCAAGCAGTACTACAGCTTCGCGCCCCACCTCGCCGTCGACCGGTATACGATCGACGGTTCGAAACAAGACACCGTGATCGCGGCGCGAGAGCTTAACCAGAGCGGTCTCGGCGGCTCGCAGACCTGGTACAACAACACGCTCGTCTACACGCACGGTTACGGCATCGTGGCCGCCTACGGCAACAAGCGTTCCACCAACGGCTCGCCGGTGTTTCTCGAATCGCAGATCCCCACTTCCGGAAAGCTCGGCAGTTACCAGCCGCGCATCTACTTCGGAGAGAACTCGCCTGCGTACTCGATCGTCGGGGGGCCGGCGCGAGACACCAACCCGATTGAGCTCGACTACCCGGCGGGCAGTGACAGCGCTCAGAACAAGAAGACGACGTTCCAGGGCAGTGGCGGTCCGAAGCTCGACAGCCTCTTCACGCGGCTGCTGTACGCGATCAAGTTCCAGTCTGAGGACATCGTCCTCTCGAACGCGATCAACCAGGACTCGCAGATTCTGTACGACCGCGACCCCCAGACCCGGGTCAGCAAGGTCGCGCCCTACCTGACGCTCGACAGCAATTCGTACCCCGCGATCGTCGATGGCCGGATCGTCTGGATCGTTGACGGTTACACGACGACCGACCAGTACCCGTACTCGAAGGTGCAGGAGCTCGGCAGCGTCATCAAGGATGCCGATACGCCTGAGCCGCCGACCATCGATAACTTCAACTACATCCGCAACTCGGTCAAGGCCACGGTCGACGCCTACAGCGGCAAGGTGACGCTTTACGCGTGGGACCCGACTGACCCCATCCTGAAGACCTGGGAGAAGGTCTTCCCGTCGACGGTGAAGCCTGCGTCCGACATGAGCGCGCAGCTGCTCGCGCACGTTCGCTACCCGCAGGATCTGTTCAAGGCGCAGCGCGCGATTCTCGGTTCGTACCACGTGACCGATGCGGCATCCTTCTACTCGAGCGACGACCAGTGGGTCACGCCGAACGAGCCGACTGCGACGACCGCCAACCCGCCGCTCCAGCCGCCGTACTACCTCACGATGCAGGTTCCGGGCGAGAAGGCGCCAGCGTTCACGCTCTACTCGACGTTTGTGCCGAAGGGCTCGGCGTCCGCGACGCGAAGCGTATTGACGGGCTACCTGGCCGCCGATTCGGATGCCGGACCCAACTACGGCAAGCTCACCCTGCTCACTCTGCCCAAGGAGACCACCATTCCTGGGCCGGGCTCTGCCGAAAATCAGTTCAGAACGGACACGTCGTTCGCCAATGAGGTGGCGCTCCTGCAGAAGGGACAGACCTCGGTCGACCTCGGCAACCTGCTGACTCTTCCTGTCGGTGGCGGTCTGCTGTACGTGCAGCCGGTCTACGTGAAGTCGAGCGGTGAGACGAGTTACCCGCTGCTGCGCGAAGTGCTGGTGAGTTTCGGCACGAACGTGCAGTTCAAACCGACGCTGGACGAGGCGCTGAACGCACTGTTCGGTGGCAGCTCGGGTGCGAACGCGGGCGACAACGGCACGAGTTCGACGCCCACCCCGTCGGCATCCGGTGTGGGCACGGCCGACAATCCGGCGCTCACAGCGGCGCTCGCTCAGGCGCAGAAGGACCTCACGGCGCGCACGAATGCCTATGCACGCGGCGACCTGGTCGCAGCCGCACAGGCGGACACCCGCTTGCAGGCCGACCTGAAGGCAGCGTTCGAGGCCTCGCTGAAGCCGGCGAAGTAGCGGCCGGCGCTGGCTGAGCGCCGCAGCGTCGGAGTTTTCGCCGACTCGCGGCAGGCGGTCCAAGCACAATGCGGCGGGTCGCCGTTTCTCCGAGGTTGCACCCGGTGGAAGCGTAGCGCGCCACCGCCCTCGTCCGGCGGGGGTGTGCCCCCTGTGGTACCGTTGAAGACGTAGCGCGGGGTGGAGCAGTTCGGTAGCTCGCTGGGCTCATAACCCAGAGGTCGCAGGTTCAAATCCTGTCCCCGCAACAGAGATAACCGTGAACAACCGGAAACAACACAAATTTCCGGTTGTTCACGGTTTTTGCGTTTTAGACACAGTCATCCTTTGTTAAGCCCGATTTGTCTGGGTCATTCGTTGATGATTTGGCCCTGAGATCGCGGTCCAGCGACCGCGGATAACCGGGAACAACCGGAAACACACAAATTTCCGGTTGTTCAGGGTTATTGCGTGTTAGACGCGGTTATCGTTTAGTCATCACGATCCGCCGCGGTTATTTGTCGAGGATTTGAACCTACGACCGTTTGTCTAAAAACAGCCCTCGTTCTGAGGCAACCTGCCGCTCGTGTTACGGTTTGGAACGTGTTTCTGCGCCGACCACTCGCTCAGCTGAACCCTCTGCATAGGTCATCAGCACTGCGGATGATGCTCGCATGATTGCAGATTTCGGCGCTGTGGTGACGGCGGGTGGGTAGACCGCGCACGCCGATCGGGACCTTCGGAACGATTAGCACTAGAACGATGCGAGTGGGCGTGGTTGCCGCTCGCACGCGCTATCGCGACCAAGATGGGCGTCTACGTTTCGTACAGGCCAGTGGATCGAACCGGGCGGCTGCGGAACGAAATCTGAAGACAGCGCTGTCCCTTCGCACTGCCGGCACGTCCGGTGTCGGTTCCATCACGGGGGACAGCGCGTTTGGGAAGCTCGTTGAATTGTGGTTGGAAGATCTCGACCTCGAGGGACGGATCGCTCCCGGTACTCGAGAGCTGTATGAGCGGAACATTCGCCTCTTGGTGATGCCGTCGTTCAATCACTTCGCTCTTCGTGAGATCAGCGTGAGCCGGGTAGACCGGTTCCTCAAACAGCAGGCGGCGATCAGTTACAGCCGAGCTAAGCAGTCCAAGGTGGTTCTCAGCCTCGCCCTGGGGCTGGCGGTGCGCTACGAGGCCATCCCTAGAAACCCGGTCCTATCGACTGCTCGCCTGCACAAACCGACGTCATTCGTCAGGGCGCTGACGGTCGACCAGGTTGATGAAATCCGGGATGCTGTAGCCCGCGCTCGCACTGGCCAGGGATTGTCGGGGCCTAAACCGGACGGTCAGCTCGGGCAGATCATCGAGGTCATGCTCGGCACCTCTGCTCGCATAGGTGAAGTCCTCGCTCTCCGGAAGTGCGACATCGACGACGCCGGCACCTCCGTCACCGTGCACATTTGCGGCACGATCGTCTCGACGAAGGGGAAGCCAACCTCTCGACAGAGCCACCTCAAGACAGCCACATCCAACAGAACGGTGTCCGTTCCGAGCTTCGTCGGCGAAGTGCTCCGCCAACGCCTGGCCGCTCTAGATGGTGACGATGACGAGCAACTGGTATTCCACAGTCGTAACAACACGCCACTGACCACCAACAACGTGCGGCGACGCTTGCGTGCAATTCTCACAGAGGCGGAGATCGAGGATGTCACCCCGCACGCATTCCGTCGCCACCGTCGCCACCGTCATTCATCGGGCAGCAGGAACCGACCTTGCCGCCGAGCTCCTCGGACACACCTCAGCTGATATCACCCGGGCCCACTACATCGAAAGACAAAACCTCGTGAACCCGCGCACAGCCGAGATTCTCGAACAACTTGGCCCGAGGACGACGTCATAAAGGGCGACACTCTCGCTATCGAAAATACGAGTAAGAACATCAGCAATAACCAGAGCAAAGATAAGAAGGGCAATAGTAAAAGCGTTAGTATGTTGTTTATGACATTTTTTGGAGGTGATTTGTGTGACTGATTCCGCAGTTCTTCTTCGCTCTGCCCGGAGAAACAGTGGCCTCACCCAAGAGGCGCTCGCCTCGCGTGTGGGCGTGGACCAGGCGCGCGTTTCCCGTTCCGAGGGAGGCCAGGAGAGCCCCAGGTTCGACACCGTCGACAAACTGCTTGCAGCGACTGGTCACCGCCTCTATGCCGCGCCGACGCGCCGGGACGACGCCGCGTCGATTGCGAGCTCCATTCGTGAAAGTGTCGAAGCCAAAGATCCGAAGCGGGCCCTTCGTCAGCTCATTCAGCTCAACGATAATTTGGTCGCGGAGACCGGGCTCGTGCGTGGCATTCTCGGACTGGCAGAGCCGGAAGCCACGGGGAAAAAGCTCTGGGACGCGGCGATCGCGGCAGTAGTCGCATGGCGCCTCAACGAACAGAACCTGCCTCTGCCCGGGTGGGTGTCCGCTCCCAAGCGAAAGCTTGAACGTTCGCGGCCACTCTCCGCCGATCCCGCAGATCCGATTCCGGGCAGGTCGGACATTCCCGACGAGTTCGCCGAGCGCGGGGTGCTTGCCTGGCGTGACACATTCGCGAGCGTCTAAATGGCACTCTTCGACCGCAAAGACTTAATCGGTGCGCTGCGCGATCTCGTAAGTGAGCTCCGCGCGGTCGGCGAACCGATCGGGTTACGTCTTGTTGGTGGTGGCGCGCTGGCTCTGAGGTATTTCGAGCGCGCGAGCACTCGAGATGTGGACGTACTTCACGTGCGCCCTGGAACTGACGAGGCTGTCGCGTCAGCTGCGCGCGCGGTCGCGCGGCGTAGAGGGTGGGATGAGGATTGGCTCAATTTCGAAGTAACCAAGACGGCGGCTGAACCGCAGTGGGGCAAGGCGGTCGAGTGGGAAACCATTTTCGACGAGGATGGCATCGTCATCCAGGTCGCCAGTGCTGAAGCCCTGTTGGCCATGAAGCTGCGGGCGAATCGCCCGGGTCGCGATACCGATGACATCCGCCAGCTGCTCGCCCTGTGCGACATTGATTCTGTTCAAGCGGCTGACGAACTGTATGAGGAGTATTACCCCGGCGAATCGCTGCCGGACCGTGCTTGGGACATGGTCGTGCGCATACTCAGCGGGGGACCGTTGACGAAGCCAGATCAACCCGGCCCATTCGAACTGTTCGGTGACGCCTAAACCACTTGGATCATCTCGTTTTGCTCCCGATTCGCGAAGTAGGACCGTGTAGGACCGCTTTTGGGATCGTCGCCCAACGCGATCGCGCGAAGTATTGGACGTGACGCGAAAACTGTCGGACGGCCGTGCAGCATGTCTGGCCTCACGCATGTGAGCCAGATCGTGCATAAAGTCCAACACGAGTTCGCCGATGCACTCCTGCTTCACTGCGTACTTACGAGAATTGGCGACGCCTGTTGACCTCGAGACCAGTGCCCCACTTTGCAGCGGGCTGGGAAACTTCTCGATAGCGACGGCCGGTTCGGCGACGCGTGTCAACCAGGCGGCGGGTACTCGCCTTGGGCGTGGACGTGTCGTTGCCGAGGCCGGATTGGTAGGCAGCTTGACGGAGCGTCTTAGTTCATGGATCTTGGCGCGGCCGTCGGGGAAAGAGATGTTTTCGCAAGCGTGGCTGGCGGCAGGGGTGGCACGTGCAAGAAGGCCGTCACCCGAACGTTCGACTGGACAATAGACGGGTAAACGACGTGCCGTCCTTCATTCACCACCGAGAGACCACGAGTTCAATGAACGCATCATAGAACTCCTCCGCCGTCAGTGAGATCAGTCTCTGGAACGGCATCTCCGGGCGTCCCGCATCCTGCCAATTCTTTAGTCGGCGCTCATTTATGAACTCCTCAACTGTCGGATCGAGAAACGGCGCTATCCAGTGCTCGTTAAAATTCGACATGCGAGGCGCGGTCCATGCTTGTTCCAAGTCCCTGTCACGCATGCTGTAGCCCAGGTACCACCAAGGATGGACAGGCATCTCGTGCATCGTGTCTATGACCGAGTTGAGTGCTCGATCGCGGGCAACAGAGAGACCGGCCGCCGTCTGTTGTAGGTTCGCGACTATCGTCTCAGGCATGCCGATGTCGCCATGCAGCTTCAGCAGGGGCACCTGCCCACCATTGCTCAAGTAGTCCTTCAGATAATCCGGAAACAGCAGCATGTCGGCTTCCGTAATGAATGGCCGCACGTTGGAGCCGCACCGCGTCTCGATGACCTGATCAAAGTTGACAGTCACCAGGACGAGGCGCTTCTGCGACGCGGTTATCGTTTCGAGCGCGTCGGTTCGGCCAGCAAGTTCCACTTTGAGCGCCGCAATTGCGTTGGCGTGTGTAATTGCGAACCGCCTGAGAGTGGCGGAATTCGTTTGCTTCTCGTCGAACTGCTCTTGCTGCAAGACGCGCTCCAGCGTGAGATCGCGAACGAAGGCCTTGATTCCGGCTTCCAGTTCGCCCGTGGACAGGGCACCCGTCGATTCGAGTTGGGCAAACCATTCCGTCGCAACAGTCGAGAATGTACCTTCGTCGACCACCGTGGACGTGATCGTTGCGAGGGCCTGGTTTCGCAATTCGTTTCCGGTGGGGAGTCCGGTCGATGTGCTTGCACCGGCTCCAAGAAACAAAGTGATCATTCGCTGGTCGGTGTCGGCCTGTCTGCCGAGCGCCTCGATCGGAGCTCGCGATTGTGCTCGCGAGTGCCGGAATGCAATCCCGTAGTCAGAGATTCGGAATCGCAAACTCGGGTCGCCGATGCAATGAATGCCGAAATTAATTTGACCATCGCCGGCGACTACGGCGAGCGTGGATGAGTTTCCGGAGCCCAACAGGTTGGGTAGTTGCATCAGACCGGGCCATAGTATGGCTAGCAGATCGTCTTCCATAGCATCTTGCGCAAACAGAAGCATTGCGAGTTCCGAAGATCGAAGGGAATCCGAACACACTGCCGTCAACACTTCTCGGAAGCCGCGTTGCGCGGCGTTGGCTGACTCGTACAGCGAGGTGCCAGTTATTTCCGCTCGTGTTCCTACGAGGGACAATTGCAAGTTTGCGTCAGGGTACTGAGCGTTGAACTGGGAGGCCATGCCGTTGACCCAGCCGATAATTCCGGGCGCATCAGTAGTGAGAGCGCCGGCCTCCACACCCAAACCTAGGCTGGCAGCATCGACGAGCACTCCCTCTTCTACCTCAAGGACGTCGCGAATTAGAGGTATCCAGCGTTCCCGCTCACTTATCGATGCCGCGACTAGGCGAGGCGCGGGTACGGCGCGGGGTTCCTGGTGGAGTTTGATGAGCTCGGTCACAAAAGTCAGGACCGATACCGTCGGGACAGTCACGGATCCCCTCCGTTAGTCGAGGGAGGCGAGGCGTCCGTAGCAAGCAGTGATTCGACAAGCCTTGCGGTGTTCGCCGGACGTTCGTGCGCAATTCCGAGCGCCGCAAGTCGGGGCCTCGCCGATTCGTACTCGCGAACGGCATTGGCGAGCGCTAGATCAAGCGAATTTGTCTCGCCGACGCGGTTGACCGATGAATCCTTGAGTCGCTCAGTCGCTCGCTCGATGCCGTCGTGGGCAATCCATACGCGGCCGCCTTCCTGATGCAAGTCGCTCCCGAGTCTCCGCCGAATCTCGCCCAGGGCCCAGCCGCGATACAGTTCGACACCCCGATCAGTGGCTCGATTAGTCAATGAAAGACCTCGCGCAAATGCGATCACCGGCCCGGAGATGGCCTCCGACACCTGCTCGGACAAGGCGGCGTCTTCAGGGACAGGGAGCGCTCGGTCAGAAGAGGTATGACGGTTGAGGAGAAGAAAAAACAACAGCCCTGCCGCTGATGGGCGAAGCGTCGACGTCTCCGCGTCCATCAGATCGGACACGGAAATCAGCTTGTTCAGTGACCACGCCCGATAAACCGACTGCACGCTGCTTACCGCGGCAAAGCAGTCATCCGCGGCGAGCAAGACATCTGTCCCGCCTGCCCCCGCCGCCCACGGGTCTTGGGCGTTTCGGTCGAGAACCCACAGAATCGCCCGCCCTTCCAGCGTGAGCAGCGCTTTGTCCTTACCGAGAACGAGATGCGAAATCTCGGGAAGTCGAGACAACTCGATTGGAACTGCTGGAGCATCGAGGATTACTTGTGTAAGTCGCTTGCTGGAAGCAACGGGATCAAACCAGTGCTTCATGCCTTGGAGGTCATCTAATAGCGCCCGCTGAGAAGGAGGCGATTGCTGGTTCGCTGCCGACTCACGGAACTTTGTTGGAGCGGTAGACAGTTGTTGATTCCAGAGGTCGCGCAGGTCCTTCCTTAGTTCAGCGCCGAAATCGGCCGCCATGATCGTAGGCAGGCCGAATAGCGTCAACCGATCACTGGGCCAAATCATCGTCCACCAGTGATTCCGGGCACGGCGAAGTACCCGCGTTCCTTCAGTTGGGCAGCCGCCAAAGGCTCTTCGTCCACGGCGTTTTGTGCAGCGGACATGCCCGACAACGGCAGCATGACGAAAATCTGATCCGTTATCGTGCCGATTGCTTCCTGTTCCACGTAGCGCATCAACTCCCCGAATCGGTCTCGTGCCACGAACGCGCCGAATTCATCAAGAACAATGGCGGTCCGCTGGGCAGAGTCCTTCATCGTCCCCAGTTGCTCCAGTTTGGCGCGCGTGTATGCGAACACCTGCTCGCCAGACGAGAATGCCTCGAGAGGTCGGCGTCGTCGCTGACCCGCGCTCGTGCGCCACAACACCGCCAAGTCATCGAGATCTATTTGCACATCACTCGCGTCGTCAAATAGTCCTCGGCGAAGCGCCGCGGCCGAGAGGACGGTGGCGAGCTCTGCCTCCGTCCACTGCTGCAGAAGTCTTCTGGAGTCCGACACGAAGAACGAAGCGGCCGGGCCGCCTGAGGATGTCGATGACAGCCGCGGCGCAAGGACCAATGACGTCGCGTCCAAGTAGCCCGCGACGGTGGTCCACCCGTTCCGTACAAGTGCTGCGGATTCCTCTATCTCATGGACGATCGCTCCAAGGCGAGACAACCCCGCCGCAGCGGCCAACTCTCGCTCATCATTCTCATCGTCGAAGGCATTGTCGGCCTTCGTCAGATCCTGGGTTAGATCTGCCAGGGAGCCGGGTGCTTCTTTGAAAAGCTTGGCGAAGCTATCGCCCCAATCGGACCACGCGCCGTCGGGGTCCGTAAGCCGTGTGAGGCCTGTTCTGATCGACAGGCGGAGCGATGCAAGCCTTTCGGTGGCGGTCCTCAGAGCGTCGTCGGCCGTTTCGAGATTCTTCTCCGTCTGGTCGAACAGTTCGCGTTGCGTCACCTCATCGTCCTTCGCTCTCTCAAAGGCCTCCTGGACCAATGTTGGGAGGTCTGGCTTTTGCGACGGAGATTTAGGGAGGCGAGGGTCTTGGGCGAGGGTCTGCGCAAGATCGGCGACGTACTTCTCTTCGAGTGCTTTCACCTGCTCGGCGGTCGCGAGGGTAAGCTGCGGAAGCAGATCCGCATCTTCCTCGTCGGGATCGCCCTCCTCCGGCAGCTCGCCATCCGGCAGCTCGCTCTCCCCGCCTCTTTCAACTGTCGTCGCAATTCCGAGAGTTTTCGGATCAATATTGAGCAGGCTGGCGATCTCGAAACCTAGCCGGCCACTCTCGCTGCTTTCGCTTGTCAGAGTCGCCCTGAGATCTGCCAGTCGCTCAAGCACTGCGGTTCGGTCAGCATCGGTCAGGTCGCGTGAAATCAGCGCCTGCCAGTTCGTCTGCGCTTCATCCACCAACTCCTGCTTTCTCGCCTGCGTATGTGCAAGTTGGGGAAGGTAATCAATCGCGTTCACGCGGCGCCGTACCAGTTCGCGTTCCCGTTCTAGTTTTGCGACCTGATCCGGCTTTGGGACGCCGGTCAGCTCCACCTGCCGAGCAACGAGGGCTGCACGAAGCTCAGTACCTGTGACCGGGCGGTCGATCGTTGCAAATACTTGGCCGACAACCGGTCGATCACCCAATCTTTTCAGCGGATCCGTCAGTTCAGTAACTGCGCCCCGGAGAGTCCCTGCGACATAGTTCAGTTCGATTTCGGACGTTATTTCCGCGAGGCGTGCTTGGAGGCTCCCTCTGACTTGGGCGGCCAATTCGTCGCCGAGATCGGCTAGCTGCGTGAACCACCTGATGTCGTATTTGGCCCTGTCGAGAGCGTTGAGACGGAGTTGGAGCAGGCGTGTCCACTTCGCAAGTTCCTTGGCATGTTCTTTGCCGCTGGCCGTCGCGTCCGCCGAACTCAGGAGACGCTTGTCTTCCTCCGCCAGCGACGCCGATGCCACTTCAAGCCCATTGCGGTGGGTGACGTATTGCTCCACTAGATCGGGTAGTCGGTCCAGTACGTTCAAGGCGTTCTGATAGTTGCGGGCAATGGACGCCGCTGAGTCGACCGTGGCGGACTGCTTCGCCTGCACTTCTTGCAATTCTGTGACGGTCTTTTCAGCGGTGACGACGGCGACTCGCCTTTCGATGAGAGCCGCACTATCAATCTCGCTCGCAACTTCCTGCAGGATCCGGAGATCATTGGACCATTTGGACAGGGTGCCCCCTATGTCCGTCGCCCTGACGTTTGCTTCGATCGATCGTTCTCGAAGAGATCGTCCGAGTGTTTCCTGTAGACCTTCGTCTCCTGCAATCCGACGGACTTGAAAATATGTACGTGCGGTCTGCCAGGAGGTCTCGACGCCATCTACGAAGACTTTGCCCGGGTCGAGAGCGCACTCCGCCGCCGAGCGCCCCATCCACGTTGAACTATTAAGTTCGCATGTAATGACTTCGCCGCCATCGAATCCGTCAATCCGGATCGACAGACGCCCGAGATTGTCAACCAAGCTCGACCAGGCGTGCGGTAAAGCGGCGTAGGGTTGAAAGCCAGATACGAGTTCCAAAAGGCGAGCGGCGAGCGTCTTTCCGATCCCGTTTCGGCCCTCGATTCTGCAAAGTGGAATGTCCGGCAATTCGGGAATGACGCGGAGCCCGTGGCTCTCGGCGTCTGGCGCGTCAAACTGGAATCTCATTTTTCCGTGTCCGCGACGCGCCGGATTAGGTCGCGGAGGTCTCCATGTTCCAGACCACGAAGTGTGCGCGTGACCTCAATACGAGTGGTCCCTGCGAGATCCGCGTTGCTCGATGGAGGTTCTTCTTGGGCTTGCAAAGCAACAATCTGATCGACGAGATCCTCGATGCCAATTGACTTCGATTCGGGCGGCTTTTGGGTCATTTGTCGTCTCGCGATGATTGCTGATGAGCCGGAACTATCGGGCGAACATTCTTGACGTTCTTGCGCGCCGAGGCCGCGTACGTGGGAGAGAGCTCGATGCCATGTGCCCTGCGACCAAGTCGGATAGCCGCTTCGAGGGTTGAGCCCGTCCCGCAAAATGGATCAACAACGAGGCCGCCAGGCGGACAGCTGCTCGCGATGCGCGGTTCGATGAGCGCTATTGGGAATGTGGCGGAATGGCCGTCCCGTCCTGCTCTCGTGCTAACAGTGACGACGTCGCGAGCGCCATCTTCGGCACCGTCGATGTCGTAGTAATAGGTGGGGCGACCAGACTTAGACCGTTGCACGAAATGAAACAAATGTTCGTGGCTGAGTCGGAGCCGGTCCTTTTCCGGTCTCGGAGGAACTGCAGTCTTAGCCCAGATCACATCATTGCGAACGATCCACTTTCCATCCTGCATGGCGATCGCAAAGCGGGCCGGAATTAGCAGAGCCTGCTTGTCGTGTAGGTATCCAACCGCTGGTGTTACTCGGCGGGTGCGTTCCGACGACCCCAAGCCCTGCCTTCCATCCGAGCGCATGCTCGACCATCTTGCGAAAAATGTATCTCCGAGGTTGACCCAAACGCTCGCCGATGGTTTTAGCTTTGGGCGAAGTCGTTCGAAGATTGCGACCAGGTGCGCGACGTACCAATCGGGGTAGGGCTCCAGTCCGAGCACCCCGCCGTTGGCGCGATACCACTCGTATCCAGGCGGGTGAAGGCGGAGGTCGTTGCTGTCCATCTCCGGGTGTGCGGCCGCCCATCGAGCGAGCAGCGAGTCGTCGTGGCGCTGACCGTACGAACGAAGCCCCCAATATGGCGGACTCGTCACGACGCAATCAATCGACTTGTCCTGAATCAGTCGTATCTTGTCCCACGCATCCCCGACGGAGACTGTAGGAAGTGAGAGGCGAACGACGCCGTCAGGCTCGTTTTGGGGCGTCGGGAGAGCAGATTCGGTCAGTGAAGGTCGTTCCACGATCGCTCGATCCTCCGCGCTGTAGCTTGCTCTCGAGAAACAAGATTAGTAGCCACGACGATCTAGGGGTCAATCGAACGGCGACGACATCGAAAGGCCCGCGTTGCCACCATCGGCCCCAGCGCCATACGCAGTCCTCGAAGGTCGACCAAGATCGTGATCTTTCGAGGGCATCGTCGCACAGTAGACGTTCGTCTCGTCGGCAGCGAACAGCAGTCAACGACCAGGGCCGAACGGTCCAGTGAGGTAGGAAACGAGTCCGGGTAGGTCGGGGTAGATAGACGAGGTGGTCAGTCCTTTGCCTCTGAGATAGTCACGGATGCTCGGCTTAGCGGTCGCAGAAATGCGAAGTACGAACAGGGGCACGAGGTTCGCCGCGTTCGGCTTAGTCAGGACGTCGTGTCGCGATGGTAGGCCAACCACCGAAGTTGCGCGCTCAATCTCGGACTCCCTCCAGTCTTGACCAAATGCCTCAGAGAACACGGCGACAATCGCGTCAGTAAGCAACGCGCCCGCTTCGAAGAGGAAGCCGGCACGCTGAGCGCGCATTCGCTCATTCAATGCGGGGGGAAACCATGTCCAGGCTTTTGTGCCTGTTCCCCAATCGACCCGCTGACGCTCTTCGTCGGAGGTCCAAGCGTGCCAAAACGGCGTGGGCGTGTCGGCTATGCCTTCATTAGGAAGCGAGGGGACGCCCCCTCTCAGCGCCGGAACCCGACCCCACCCAACCACTAAGCCGTCTTTCTCTTCAGTCGCAGGATCTTCTTCTACAGCGAACCAAGTCGCAATTTCAGGATCTGCGGTCACGTCTAGCAGGCGGGTGGGGGCGCCATTGTGCTGCAGATCCGCGAGGTAACGAAGCGATTGCGTTGTGGCCATATCCCACTTGTGGGCGAGTTCGAGAGCCTCGACCTCTGCTTCGACGAGGCGGTCTTCGGTCACGACGTTCGCCTTGTGGCGTCTATAAAGTGAGCTGTGTATGGCCCACCCCGCGTCTTTTTGGCCGCGCCACACGGGCCAATGTCTAGCTTGCTTGGACTGAAGCGTAGACAGAGTCTTGAGCAGCTGCTGAACGGATGTGACCTCAACCGCGTGTTGGTTGAAAAAGTCTTCCGGAAGCCTGTCAGAGCGTGGTCGGGTCGCCGCCGGTGGCGTTTGGTTGTTTCCATTCGTGGCGCGCGTGTACAGCGACGGGATGGAAACCGAACTCAAGATCGAACGCTGGGTCAGCTCAAATGTACGCAAGACATCGGTTGGGATTTCGACCGGTTTCCACTTTGCGACAATGTCGGCAAGTCCCGTGATTGCTGGAATCGAGGGCAGATCCTTTGCGAAGTCGAAGGAGAACTGTGGCATCACTCGGGAGAAGTCGAGCGCCTGAAAAGCTGTTATGTTGCGCAGCACCTTTGGGTCGATCTGAAATGCGCGTTGAGCGGCCAACGCGCTGAGCAACTTCGAGAAATCTTGAGTTCCCGTAACTGAGAGAACGATGTCCCCAGTCGGACTTACTGCAGCTTCTGGCTCTTCTTGCGACGTGTCGCCCAGATCATCGGCGTCTACGGGGTTTTCAGGGTCGTCGGGCATGCCGCCACGCTAGCGGACGCCACCGCTATTCGGCCCTCGAGTTCGCGGCAAAGTGCATGGCCGCCGGCTATTCATCCCCGCCAATCAGCCAGAGCGTCTGCCACCCGCGCAAGCGCCACTTCAACTTCTCGGTTCAATTCGTCGAAAGTGTGACCAGGGTATGAAGCCTCGACAATTCCAAACATTGGAGCAGTCGGATCGATGGCCGTGTCGCCGTCTCGAATCTCGTAGTGCATCGAACGGTTTCGAACCCTTCTCGCGCCTGGATCATTAAGGAATCTGTCAAGGCTCGGTTCGGCGAGCAGCGAGCGTAGACGTGAAGTCTTGGGTGCGCGGGCAGCAGGATGGAAATCCAGAACTGATCGGAGCGAGCTCACGAGGTGATGCAAACTGACGATCCTGGCGCGAAAGACAGCCTCCTCGTGTCCAGTCGCGGTGTGGGGAAGGAGCAGATGCGCGGAAGCCGCTTCGCCTTCGAGCACAAGCATGAGTAACTTCGCCTCCATCGTGAACGCGAGATCGTATCGGCGAGCTAGATACCGATGAGCCTTGCGATCTCTGTACGCGACCGGTGCAATTCCTGTGAAGCTGATCTTGCTTCTCGTCTCGTTATTGTGGCCGTCCGCGGCCGCGAGCACTGCGAGGGCCGAACCTTGCTGTCGAGCCACTTCGTTCATCGTTGACCCGAAGGCTGACGGCGGGATAGATGGGGGTATGCCTAACCGAAACTGGAGCGGAATTGTCGCGTAGAGGAGATGCCCCTGAAAGAAGGTCAGGCCCAGATCGCTTTCGAGCCAGCGGGCAAACCACACCGCGTTGCCCGAGAACTCAAAATGATGGGTGTCAAAGTATTCGCGCATGTCGTGCAACAGCGAAGCCATCGTCTTTCGGTTGTCATCGAGCAGCTTGGTCGCGTGCCTCGCACGTTCCGTGATCGGGTCGTTCGCCGGTGGCAGTAGTGCAGCGAGCGGCGGCACACCGAGGTTCGGATTTGCTGATCGAATTGCGATAGACCCTTCGTAGACGATCCGAGAGCTATGGCTCAATAGAAGCAACGCCATCGGGGCGCTGCCGGTGGTGGGGTCGCTCGCGGATGAGATCGCTCCAGATATCCAACGGGCATCCTGGGCGATGAGCGCGCGGGATACGGCGCCCAACAGCGAGCCGCGATCGAGAGAGCCCATCCGCGCACGCTATCTCAATCCTGTTCACGTTGTAGCCGAGAAGCAAAGCGCCGGGCCCTAGCAGGCAGCCCTAGCCTAGGTACACGCCGGAGATTAGGAAGCCCGGTGCCAGCACCCCATCCTTTTCGGGCGTCTTCACCTCGAGCATCGCGCTGGCGGCCGGCAGCTGCGGCACGTTGTCCCAACCGTCGACGACTTCATATTTGTGCTCGATCCAGAGTTTCCGTCCATTTGAAAGCGATAGCGTTTGGCCAACCTGAGCGTCAACCTGAAGCGTCATCCCCGGTTCAGTCATCCAGATTCGGACTGTCGTAAGGGTGTCCCATCGGGGCGTCGCGGGGACTTGAATTTCGCGCGGATCAGTGTGCTCTTCAAGCAGGGCGTTCCTATTGACCGCAACGACGAACGCGAGCCGTTTTCCGTCCGAAAACGCGGTAGGAGCGAACTTCCATGGCGCCCGATCACTGCCCTCGGGCAGCACTCGTCGCTCAGAGCTCATGTTCTCTGAGGTGGCTGCGACTCGCCATGCGATGTCACCGTGCAGGGACGCCTTCCACGTACCCTCCAACGTCTTAGAACTGATGTACGTGTCGTTGTGCGAGGTCCAGATCCGCCATCCTCCGCAACTCAGCACTCCGGCGCCCTCGTCCGTGAGACTAAAAGCAAAGCGAACCAAGTTCTTGGGCACGATCCGAATATAGATGTTCTTCATGCAGGGACGGTCTTAGGGAGCGGCCGCCAGGACTTGTCCTCTCGGCTTAGAGCCAACGCAACGGACTTCGGTCCTGAACGGCCTTATACCACTAACGATGTCGCGAGCTTCCACGATGGCAGCGGAGAGCGTCCGGCCCACCGGTAAGGCGGGGACTGCGTGTCATTCGTCTCGGACGCTTCGCTACCGATGAACGAATTTGCCTGTCGCATCGACCTCGATGCCGTTGATTCGAAAATCCTCCAAAAGGAAATTCACATCTCGAGACACTGAGGCCGCTAAACGAAGCCGTTTCGGTAAGCCCAGTAATTCAAAAACTTGAAACCGCATGATCAGGAGCGCCAAGTCGACCATAAGTCGGAGTTCGGGATTGCTCGGACGATTTGGTCGGTCCGCATGTTTGATGTCGTTGTTCATTTCGGCGAGAGCCCGAGCTATTCCTTCCGCAGGGCCGATAGCGCTGAGATCGAGGCCGGACGCGGTGATGCACCGTAAGATCTGTCGGTTCAGGTACTCGTTCCGCTTTCGTGTTGGGTCGAGAAAATGCCCCATGGCGTCCAGTCCGAGTGCCAGCATCATGAGTCTCGGCTCGAGGAAGCTCGAGATGCCGTTAACTACCTCGACCGTCGGCTCAATAGCCCGTCTGAATATCGGATCTTCGTAGAGCATCATCCAGCGGCGAAGGCCAGCAGCCTTCAGATCCCTGAGGTAGATGAGCGCCCAGACCAGCGTGCCATGTTCAACGGCAGCCTGTTCTCGATCTCGCTCAGTCCGGCGCGGTAGGACGATTACTGGTTGGGGGGCGTGCGCTTCACCGGACATCATCCAGGTCGGGAACTGCTCATCAAGAATGGTGTGTTCCCTCCAGTGGATTTCGCGCCCGAGCACAAGTAGTAGGAGTGCACGGACCGACCATTGCGCCGTGAGGTGATCGTCAACAGATGCGCCGCGCGCGCGACGCGAAGTAAGCGCGACCCCTGATTGGGCGCTGAGTTCGCGGCCGTCGCTCCTCCAAGGAGCCGTCGCGACTATTCGGTAAGAAAACCCTCCATGTCTCCATCGCACCTCTTCAGTTGCGCCGATGGTGAACGTAACCAATCGGCCGTTAGACGGGTCATCTAAGTTGTCAGATATCGAGTGAAAGCCACTGAATTCATGCAGGCCATCGATCGTGGACCTGAACTCTCGAAAGCGGTACTCCGCCCGTATAGATCGGGGTCGGCCAAGCATGACGACATTTGCATCGAGCCGACCGAGCTCTACGCCGAGACCTTGTGTTCCGCGCCACCGCACGCCGTTGAATGTGACTGTGCCGGCGTGATCCTCGAACAGCAGAGTTGACGGTGGTTGGCGGTACCGAAACCAGTTCTCAGTTGCTGCGAATTGGGGCACTCCGCGCAAATATGGCACCGCGAGTACAGGTCCGACACCTGCCTCGAAAGTCAGCGTGCAAGACTGCACCGGTCCATCCGGCCCGTCACTAAGTAGGTGGCCGGAGCGCACCGTATCTGACGAGATCGTGTTCGACACTTACGAACAATAGCGCCCTACCTGAACTGAGGGGCCTAGTTGCCCAAGGCGACCGCAACCGGCGAATCGCGGATGTCCGCAACTTTGTGCGACCGGGACGCGACTTGGCAGGACGCCTTTTTCAATAACAATTTGGTTGACGACGAATGGGTCAAGACCCCTCTGCGGCGGCGGAGGTCTCGCCGCGTTGGGCAGGGAACGAATTTTCAACGTCGACAGGAACGAATGCTCCCTCGCTGACTCCTCGTTTGGCCAAACCGGCGATCGAAAGGCCCGCGCCATGCGTGTTATTCATGAAACCCCGCATGTGCCCCGCGGATTGAGTTGAGTTTGAAGGACACGTGAGGGGCTCGATTGTTCCAAAATCGCCGGAATTTCGGGGAATCACGTCGTACGGATACCCGAGGATTCCCGATGCACTTATTCGTGGTATTGCGGGTTCCACCTACCCTGCGCGTGGCCCGAATGGTGACCGTTTACTCACCCGAATCAACCGTGACCAACCGACAAGAACCCGATATAATCGAAAAAGCGAACCATCCTGTTCCCCATAAAATCAAGGGAAAATCGCAGGTATCCGCTCTCATCTCGGAACAACCGTAACGACGTTTCGGCGCTTCCAGAGGTCGCAGGTTCAAATCCTGTCCCCGCAACCAAGGAATGCTTATTCGAACCCATGGGTCGAAAAAGCAATAAGTATTCCGAAGCGAAATGAACGAAGAGGATTCCAGCTGAGAGCCAGGAATCCGCTTCTTTCGTTTCACACGGTACCAGCGGACCCGACTCGATCGCGGTCAGAGCTAGAACTGCTGGGTGAGGCTTTGCAGTTGCCTTCACGTCGTCTTCCATATCCCACGAATATCGCGGAGAAGAACGCTTCGGCCAGCTGGCGGCGCACAACGTCTTCTGCTTGGCCGAACAATGCGCCGGGCTCTGACAGCATGTCGAGGTACACCTCGATGCTGTCGAAGCCGTTTTGAAGTTCTTCGTCAGTCTGAGCAAGTCGCTCTTGAAGATGAGCGCGTTGCAGCCCAACGGCACGAAGACGAGCCTTCAATTTCTCAACCGGCAAGTCGCCGTCGGCAACGAGTTCCACAATGCGGTCTTCCTGACCTTCGAGTCGCCTCAATTGGCGTTTGAGATCGCGCTGCACTGAGGCCTGCGCTTCGTCGCGCGCCGCCGTGGACTGTTGGATCTCAAAACGCAGCTCGGCAATGGTCGCGGCTGAAAGCCGTTCCTGATCGACCCTGGATCGAACGGCGCGCTCGACCTTCCGGCATCGGGGGACGCTACCGGCTTGACCACGTCGGGGAACACTGACGAGTATGGCAACTCGACCGGCACGAGCGTGTCCACCGGTGTGCTCGCCTACGGGTGGCAAGGCGCCTCGCAGCGCGAGGTTGCGGACGCTGGACTCATGCTGATGGGCGCGCGGGTGTACAACCCAACCACGGGTAGATTCACCAGCATTGACCCGGTCGTGGGTGGCAATGAGAACGCTTACAACTATCCGGACGACCCGATAAACTCCTCTGACACGACCGGACCAAGGCCTGGTCGAAGATGACGCAACGGGAACAGATACTCTTCGTTCTTGGGATTTTCGCGACCGTGCTAGGTGTGCTTGTCTGGGCTTTCCTGTGGAACCCAATTGTTACTTTGGTCATCAAGCTCGCCATTTTCGCGTTCGACGCCTATTCGGCTGCAAAGGCCTGTTTTCATCAGTTCCTCAGCCTCGACTGTGGTCTTGCCTTGGTCAGTCTCGCTGGTGATGCGCTGGGTGCGCCGAGGGCAATGTCTAAGGTCTTTACGCACCTGTTCAAAGCTGCCTGGCATGCCGCGATAGATTTAATAGATAGATTGTCGAATCTGGCAACACCCTTCGGACTTTGGGGCGCCGTGCGCTCCATTGCTGGCCTGTTCGAGCATGTGACCTAAAGAGGGACCAGCGTTGAGACAATCCGAAACACCGCGGTCAGGTCTTTTGCCCGGCGTGACTGCACTGTCCGCCCAGCGACAAGCGGTGTTCGCAATTCTGGGCTCGGTTGCCGCATGTGCTGCAGCGGCGTACGTCTTGCTTACATTGAATCCCGCCGGGGCCGGCTGGATCGCTGCGGCGGTCGGATCGGCCGTGGTGATTTTAGTGGGTGGGCTTGGCTCGAGCGCAATGTTGATCCGCGCGCGTCGAGCGGACGGGAGAGAGACATTGGCCGGCTATTCCACGCTCTACGACAACGATTTCGGGTTCGAGAGGCGCGACCCAAAGAGCGGCAAAGTTGTCGAGGTTGCCAAGCATCACAGCGCCATCGGAGAGTTGGCCCGGGGAGCAAAGGACCCGATTGTTGGCGGTGCGCACTCGCAGGGCGTTCGCGCCGGCGGTACGGCTTGGGAGGTGTTCTCACGTGATCGCATTGGTCAGCTTCAACTGATCGCGGGACTTGCAGTTGAGGCAACGTTCATCCTTCTCGCCGTGGGATCGCACGCGTTAGGAACGCCGAACGCCGACGGCGCGCAAATCGCGACCTTTTGCGTTTCGTGTGTTGCGGCAGGCGTACTGCCGTACTTCCTTGTCGGGAATCCGTTCTTGCGCGCGCGAGGCACATTTGTCTCAGCACTGCGTCGCGAGCTCTCGGCGGTAGGTGTGTGGGGTATGACTCCTTCGGGCAACTTTGGTGCTTTGGTGCATCTCCTTCCCCTGGATGGAACCGCGGCCGCAAGCACTGGCTGGTCGCTGTTTTTTGTGCTGAGACAGACGGACTTGTCTTTTTGGACACGTCGTGACTCAGACTTCGAAGAACTGCTCTGCATTCCGATCGAGCGGGTTCGCGGAGTAGCGCGTTCGACATCCTCACTGGGGCCGGGCTTCTCCGGGGTCAGGTTGAGCATTTCGGCCAACAATGGCGAAATCGTTGAGCTGCAGTTTCTTCCAATCATCTCCAGCTGGGGCTTGAGCCCGCTGCTTGCTGGCCGAGTGGAATCGAGCGTGAAAAGGGTTCTCGATCGACCTTAATCAACGCCTGCTTCGCATGGTTCATATTTCCAAACTGGCAAACCATCGTCGAATGGGCAGTGGGGCTAACGCTTTATGACTTCGGGAAAGTTCAGACGTCTAGCACCAATTCCAGCAACTGGGTGTATACGAAAATAGTTGCCCTGGCGTACATGACCAATGACGTAACTGGGTTTCTGCACTTGACAAGTGGGGCGGTAAAATACCTTCGCTACTACCGGTTCTACGTGATCGTTACCAAGTCTTCGCCGCGCTATGTGGTCACGGTTTTCTACCGCAAAGTTGGCGCGGGGTCGGGTGCATGATGTATCCAAATGGATTTGCTCGTCGACTAGTCATATACCTGATGTCGGACGGGCGCAGGAGCGGTGAAGTCGACTCAGGCGGCGGCTGGGTGTTGTACCCGCTAGCTGACGACGAGTCCGACGAGAATCCCTTAGGGGGCCGTGTCTCAATTAGCGATGCCGACATTCAGCCTGTGTATGACGCCATCGTGAGCGAGGGCAAAGGCTTCTACCCGCGTGAAGACGATGAGAGGGCAGCGATGTCAATGATCGCGGTCGTCATCGGTGAGACGTTAGCGACGGACTATCGAGCTGCACCTCGTTTATTCAACTTGGGGGAGATACTGCGCCGGTATCCCAGCTAGCTGTAGTTCCCATGGACGTTGTGTTCAGCGTGGCGTGAGCTGAAAGACGAAGACCTCCGATATCGAAGTGGGTTGTGAAACTCGGCCATCGCGTCAATTTCGCTAGACAGCTCCAATTCGGCGGCATCAGTATCCGTACCGTTGGCTTGCGCGGCTTTCAGTGCCTGATGCGCTTTGACTACTCGTCGCGAGTGCTGATCCCATTTCGGGCCTTCAATCACTTGCGAGTCAATCAAGGAATGTAGAGACTCACGAATGCAATACGCGACCTGCTCAGCCTTCTTTTCTAACTTGATGTCTGTCTCGAGTAGGGTCTTGGCGCTCTCAAGAAAGTCCAGTGCACGCCGACCGTATTCACCGAATTCAAGCTCGATTTGCTGAGCCACGCTGTCATGCAGGTCGTTGAGTTTTATGTTGAATTCTCCGTGCTCAATTTTACCACTTTCGTTAGCAGTCGCCTAGGCAGAGTGCCAACGATGCATTGCTGAGGCGCACTGCGTCGCGACCGGCGGATTGATCATTCGCAAGCTGTCCTTCATAGTCGTAAGTCCGGCGGACTCTTTGGTCTTGATCCGCCGCGTTGCCGTAGTTCGACACCTGCCTCGATGAGGGCTCGTCGGATGCTTTCTCGAGGGATGTCGGTCTCCCTTTCGATCGCAGCCAGAGACTTGCCTGAACTGTAGAGAGCAGCTGCTTCGGCAACTTGCTCTGTAGTCGGTGGCTGCCGGCGCATTTCTACGCCGTTCGCGTTCAACAGTTTGAGGACAGAAGTCTTACTGAGCTTGTAGGTCTCCATGAGCTGGACGGTGGTTCGGCCTGATTCATATTCGGCGACGAGCTCAGCTATTTTCTGGCTGCCGAGACGCCTCGCGATGGGAGGTTGTAGGAGTTGAGCTTTTGGGCTTTGGGTTAAGACGTCACCCCTGGTGGCGAGTTTTAGCGTGTGCTGAAGCTCTTCGAGCGTTTTCTCTGGATGCCGCGGTTTTGAGTAACGTCCTATAGCGTCAACGAATGTCCCGGTCGCCTGATGGTGGCCGGGACTTTTTTGTGCCCGCTCCCGCAACGGCCAACCCTGTGAAGATCCTCAGTCGGTGCCAGCTCGATTCTGAGTGGTTGCGGAAGCCGTTGGCGGATGATTGAAGTGTGAATGCGCTGTCGGTAGTTAGTCCACCGACCCTGACCACAGGCCCTGGCGAACCGCGGGGGTCTGTGCCGAGTCGGGCCCCACGGCTGCGAATTCTCGCAATTGCCTTTGGTCTTGCATCAGCCGCAATTTCCTTCGCGGGTTCGTGGATCCCGTCGCTCTGGGGGGACGAGGTCACCAGCGTCCTCTCGGCGGAGCGTTCACTGCCGTCTCTGTTCCGGATGCTGGGACACGTCGATGCCGTTCACGGAACCTACTACCTGTTCCTCCAT
This sequence comes from Glaciihabitans sp., assembly GCA_025463785.1. GTDB lineage: Bacteria > Actinomycetota > Actinomycetes > Actinomycetales > Microbacteriaceae > Galbitalea. The sequence goes on along the minus strand of JAODBD010000005.1, from coordinate 106,037 downwards.
TTCTGGGTGGGGATCTTCGGTTCAACGCCCGTATCAGTGCGGTTCCCGAGCGCCATCGCAGCCGGCCTTGCCGTCGCGGGGGTAGTGCTGCTGGTTGCACGGCTGGCCGACTCCCGAACTGCGGTATTTGCGGGGGTAGTGTGCATGGTCCTTCCGAGGATCACCTACATGGGCCAGGAGGCGCGCTCGTATGCCTTCAGCGCGACCATGGCCGTCTGGCTCACCTACTTGCTGGTCTGCCTGGCCAGCCGCCGACTTTCGGGCCGTCGCTACTGGGTGCTGTACGCCGTCGGCGTTGCGGTCTGTGCTTACGTCTTTCTGTTCAGCCTGCTGCTTCTTCCGGCGCACCTGGCAGTCGTGCTCTCCCTGCGCGAAAGGCGACTGTGGAAGAGCTGGCTTCGCGCGCTTGTCGGCGCACTGGTGCTTGCCCTGCCCATCCTCGTCTACGCAGTTGCGGAGCGAAGCCAGATCGCCTACTTGAACAATCGGAGTGCGGCGACGTTTAACGCCGTCACGGTCGGCCAATGGTTTGGTAATACCCAGTGCGCCATTGTGTGCTGGGTCCTCCTCGGCGCATCCATTGCCTTCGCGATTGTTCGTTGGAGACGTCTCCGGCGACCTGCGCCCGGGGGCGTGGTGCCGACGTTGCGTGGTGCGCTGCCGGAGTGGATGCTGCCCCTTCTGGGCGTGCTCTGGCTGCTTCTCCCGCCAGCCGTTCTTCTGCTCGTGAACTTTGTCGACCCGATCTACTCGAGCCGCTACCTGACTTTTGCGACTCCGGGATTTGCCCTGATCGTCGGCTATTTCCTGGCACGCGTACGGCCGGCGTGGATCGCCATTCTGCTGGCGGCCGCCGTTGCGGCATCCGCGCTGGCCAGCTACCAATCGCAGCGAACGCCGTACGCCGAGAACGGCAGTGACTGGGCAGCGGATGGCGCATTCATCCATTCGCACGCCAGCGCGGGAGACGCCATACTCTTCGACGAAACGATCAATCCCTCCAAACGCCCGAGGCTCGGCATGCGGGCATATCCGGCGGATTTTGCGGGCCTCAAGGATGTCGCACTGAAGTTGTACTGGTGGAGCACCAACAACTGGGCCGACACGGTTTATCCGCTGGCAGACGTGTCATCGCGGCTGGACAACATCCACACGGTGTGGCTCATCGAGTACCGCGCCGCCGGCGGCAAACCCGACACCTACGACCTCAGCACGTTGGCCTCCCTCGGCTACACCCGAGTCCACACAACGCAGGAGCACAGCAGCATCATCATCGAGCTACACCGGTAGCGCGCCGACACGGCATTCGCCGTAGGCCCAGTCCCATACAAATCGTCGCCACGACGATCCCTTTGCTGACCCCGCCTAGGATTCTCTTTGGGCAATCTTGCCAAGCTCGCATCGATTGGTGCTCGCGGCAGCGTAGGGAGTTTCAGTGAATCGTGTCAGGCGCCGGATTCTTCGACTCGTTCGGAGGGCCGCGCGCGCCCTCCGCGCCGAAGCCAGGGCGTGGGTGTCACGAGGACCGGTGATCGCGGGATCCGTCCTGTACGAATCGTTCGCGGGCAATGGAGCGTTGTGCAATCCGGAGGCAATCTTTCGCGAACTTCGGAGCACTCCCGACGTGCCGATCACCCGTCACATCTGGGTACTTGGCGACCTGAAAGCGAACCGCGATTTCCAAAAGGAGTTTGCGGGCGATTCAAGTGTTCGCTTCGTTCGTCGCGGCACGGTCGGCTATTTCCGGGCTCTTGCAACGAGCCAATACCTGGTAAATAACGCGACGTTTCCTGTGGAGTTTGCCAAGCGGGCCGGCCAAACATATGTGAATACCTGGCATGGAACACCCCTGAAACTCATGGGATACGACATGTTGGAGGGGGCCGCGCAGTCGGGGAACACCCTTCGAAACTTCCTCTCTGCCGACTACCTGCTTTCGCAGAACAGCTTCATGACATCGAAGATGTACAGCGAGGCTTACCGCCTCAGCGGCGTGTTCCGAGGGCGCATTATCGAAACCGGGTACCCGCGGGTCGATCGCCAATTCGTTGATGACGGCCAACTGGATGATATTCGCGCGCAGCTCCGCGGCTCTGGCATCGACATCAATGGCCGCACGGTGGTGCTCTACGCACCGACCTGGAATGGCACCTCTTTCTGGACTCCCGAAGACGTCACCGACGAGTTGGTGTCCATGACGCAGGAGCTGCAGAAGTCTCTGGGGGATGCCTACCTGGTGTTGCTGAAGACGCATCAGTCCGTCCACGATTTTGCAGCGGCGGTCGGGCACATTTCACACTTTCTGGTGCCTAATGCGATTCCCTCCAACTCGGTGCTGGCAATCGCAGACATCCTGATCACCGATTACTCGTCGATCTTCTTCGACTATCTCGCCACTGAGCGACCGATCGTGTTCTATCGGCCGCACGACGAGGCGTATTCGGACGAACGGGGCACCTACTTTCCCGCCGAAGAATTGCCTGGGCCGGTTCTCACGAACGTCACCGGGGTCCTGGAGCATCTGACCTCGTCAAGCGAAACCAACAAGGCGGCGTGGCTTGAGAGTCGACGTTCCTGGCGGGCGAAGTTCGCGCCTCACGACGATGGCTCGGCATCCGCCAGGGTGGTAGACGTCGTTTTCCGCGGTCGGGTTAACGCCGAACAGGTACAGTCTCTTGCACCCGGCACTCGCACGTCCGTTCTCATCCATTTGGGGGGAATGCGGTCGAACGGCATAACGAGTTCCGCGTTGAATCTGCTGGCACACCTCGATCACGAGAAGTACGACGTTTCCGTTGTATTCGGGCAGTTGTTATCCCGTCAGCAGCGAGCCAATCAAACGCATATTGGCGGCTGGATCAGGCAATTCCATCGCGTCGGAGGCATGAACGGCAGTAAACTCACGCACCTGGTTCGGCGCGTTGCCGAACGATTCGGCGACGGTAACGCGCACTGGCGATCACCCGTTCAAGCGAAGATGTGGCAGGAGGAGTGGACTCGCTGTTTCGGCGATGCGCAATTTGATCTCGTCGTCGACTTCAGCGGATATACGGCGTTCTGGGCGACTCTGCTTCTCCATTCACCCGCGGCGACCCGTTCCATCTGGCTGCACAACGACATGGCGGCCGAGACGCGGCGCGTCATTCGCGGGAAGATGCGGATGCGTCGTTCGCTTCCCTCTGTCTTCGCGCTCTATCGCCAATTCGATGCCATGGTTTCCGTGTCTGCGGCGCTCCGCAACATCAATCGGGAATACTTCGCGACCCGGTACGGGGCGAAGCCAGACTCGTTCGTTTTCGCAACCAACGTGGTGAATGAACGCAGGGTAATGGAAGGTTCCCGCGGGGACCTGATAAGCCTCGAGGATCATCCGCGAGATCCGGATACGGAAGAAATCATCGTTCCGGATTGGGCCGACCAGATGTCCCGCTCGACGGAACTCGTTTGGTTCTGCACGGTTGGCCGATTCTCTACTGAGAAGAATCAGGCGCGACTGTTGAGGGCGTTCGCCAAGGTCCATCCTGACTATCCCGAAAGCCGCCTGATCCTGGTTGGGTACGGGCCACTCCGCGACGAACTGGAATCGCTTGCACTTGCACTCGGGCTGAATAATGTCGCCTTCATCGTTGGTCCGTACAACAACCCGTTCCCCATCGTCGCGGCCGCGGACTGTTTTGTGCTTTCGAGCGACTACGAGGGGCAACCGATGGTTTTGCTCGAGGCCGCGATCGTCGGCCTGCCCATCGTGTCCGTGCGATTCGGTTCGATCGAGGGCGCACTCCCCATCAATACCATCCGTGTCGTCGAACAGACCGACGATGATCTGGCTGCGGGAATGCGGGCATTCCTGCGCGGCGAGGTCGAAGCGTCAACTCTTGACGCGGTGGCCTACAACGAGGCGGCGCTCGAGGAGTTCCGGGGTGCGGTGACTCACCGCGCCTCGATCGACGTCGGTTAGCCGGACCACTGGGTTGCCGATTGGGTGGGGCTGGACGCGAACGCCACCCCCACCCAATCAGACCGAGCAAATCCGGATCGAACTGCTCGGACCGAGCTGCCTGGACCGAGCTGCTCGGGCCGAACTGCTACGGCCGAACTGCTACGAGTAGATCTGGAAGTCCGAGATCTGCCCGGCCGGCCATCCGGTGTTCGCCGTGATGTTCAGCCGCACGTACCGCTCGCTGGCGGAGGTGAAGGTGATCGTCACGGTGTTTCCGGTGGCCGGATTGAAGGTGTAACTGGCCGAGCCGACCAGCGTTGTGAATGTGCTGCCATCCGTGCTGCCCTGCACCGACAGCGTCTGTGAGCGGGTCGCCCACGAGGTTGCTGGCGGAAGGTCGAGCGTGATCTTACTCACACCCGTTGCGGCACCGAGATCGACCTGCACCCACTGCGGGAACACGTTGTTGGCGCTCTCCCAGTAGGAACTGGTGCTGCTGTCGGTTACGTTGCTGGCCACGTAGACATCCGTGGAACTCGAGGATGTCGCCGTTTTGCCCGCCGCCAGGTTCGCCGGTGTAGTGCTGGCGCCCGTCCCCGACAGCGCGAGCACGGTCGGTGACCCCGTCGCGTTGCTGGTGACGGTCACGTTGCCCGATTTACCTCCCGGCGTCGATGGCGTGAACTTGGCCGTCACGGTGCAGCTGGCACCGACCGCGAGCGACGATCCGCAGTTGTTCGTCTGGGAGAAGTCGCCCGAAGCGGCGATCGACGAGATCGTCGCCGTCGCGGTACCGGTGTTCTTCAGCACCGACGCCTGCGTGGCGCTCGATGTACCGACGTTTACACTTCCGAAGGCAAGGCTGCCCGGGGTAAACCCGAGAATGGCATTCGTCGGGGGCGGGGTGGTTCCTCCTCCTCCGAAGACCTGCAGCTCGGACAACTGGCCGGCCGCCCATCCCGAATTCGCCGTGATGTTGATCCGCACGTATCGCGCATTTGCCGCGGTGAATGGAATCGTCACAGTGTTTCCGGTGGCCGGGTCGAACGTGTAGGTCGACGATCCGACCAGGTTGCTGAACGAACTGCCGTCGGTGCTGCCCTGGACCGAGAGCGTCTGGGTGCGCGTCGACCAGGCCGTTGCCGGCGGAAGGTTCAACGTGACCTTGTTGACACTCGTTGACGCACCGAGATCGACCTGCGCCCACTGGGGGAATGCGCCGTTCGCGCTCTCCCAGTAGCTGCTGGTGTTGCCATCGGTGACGTTCGACGCGACATACGACGAGTTTGAACTCGAGGATGTCGCGGGCCGCCCGGCAGCGAGATTGGTCGTCGAGTCGACGCCCGACCCGCTCAGCGCGAGTGTGGCCGGGCTGTTCGCCGCATTGCTGGCGACGGAAACCTGACCAGATCGTGCTCCCGATGCCGTCGGCGTAAACGTCGCCGTCACCGTGCAGGTGGCACCAACCGCAAGCGATGTACCGCAGTTGTTGGTCTGCGAGTAGTCGCCCGACTTGGTGATGCCGCTGATGGTTGCCGTGGCCGTTCCCTGGTTCGTTAGCGTTGCCGCCTGGCTGGCGCTGGACGAGCCGACATTCACGTTGCCGAAGGTGAGGCTCGACGGCGTGAACTCAAGGTCTGGCCCAGTCGGCGGAGGCGGAGTACCACCATCCGGCGGGTAGACCGGAGTCGGCCACGGGCCACAGTAGGTGGTCGAGTAGCCCGAGTTGCCTCCGCCGTCGTTGATCGTGAACCCGACGCCGCAGTCGTAGGTGCCCGCTGGCCCGTTCACGCCCGTCGCTACGACGTTGGTGAATGTCGCCGAGCCGCCGACCTGCTTCTGCACCGCGAAGGTTCCCGTCCCGCTGATCTTCACGTCGGTCAGGTGAACGTTCGTGATGCTGGATCCGGAGACAAACTGCACCGCCTCGAATGGACTCTGCTGGATAATCGTGTTGCTCACTTCGACGTCGCCGGCCATCGCCGCATCCCGAGCATCGAACCACAGCGCGCCGACGCCGAACTGCCAGTTCGGGTCGAGATCGCCAGAACGGATGATCGTGTTACCGCTGACGGTCGTCTTACCGAGCGTGGTTGAGGCGAAGCGCTGAGCGACGTGGATTCCGCCGCCCTGGTTGATGCCATCATCCACCACGAGGTTGCCGCTGACGGTGTTGTCGTGGCCGCCGTAGATCGCGATTCCGTTGCCGAGCTGGTTGAGCTGAACGGTATCGTTCGAGAACGAGTCGTTGGCGTCGGCGTTGGTGTCTGACCAAGTTGCCAGACCGTCGTCACCGAGGGTTCGCAGGTCGCTGTTCGTAACCGACGAATTCGTAACGCCGTCGTGGAAGTTGACGCCGTCTGCCGTCGTGTCGCGGATGCGCATCCCATTGAACTTGAGGTTGTCCATCGGCCCGTCCATCCACGCGCCCACTTTTTCGTGTTCGATCCAGATGTTCGACACCGTCGAGTTCGACATTGCCCCGCCGATCCCGTTCACCTGCGCACCGTCGTTGCGTTCCTGAACGTTGCCCACGATCGCGAAGTTCGACAGGTGCACGTTGCTGCTCGGGTTGGGAGCATAGTTGCCGTAGAACCCGACGCCGTCACCCGACACCGTCGAGTACCACATGCCTGCGCCCGTCACCGTGACGTTGTTCACGATGATGTGCTGGGTGACCTTGAACGTGCCAGCGGGAATCCAGACCGTGCCGCCCGCAGCAGCGTTGACCGCCTGCTGGAACGCCGAGGTCGAGTCGGCGGCGCCCGTTGGGTCTGCGCCGTAGGTCACGACCGAGGTCGAACCCGCTGGTTGGGTGCCTGCCGCTCCAACCTGTTCGAAGTCGGCGAGGTCGATCGTGTACGTCGACGCTGTGTCGCCGGCATCCACCTGCAGCCTGATCTTCGTACCGGCAGGATAGGTGGCGCCGAGCAGTCGATGCACCTCGTCGTAGAAGTGCTGGGGGAGTCCGCCGCTCGGAGAATTAGAGAACGGATAGCTGGAGTAATACCAGCTGTAGGCGTTCGTGAGGCTGAGGTCGGCCTGCTTCGTGCCGCCGACGTACAGCGACAGGGGAGCGGTGTAGACCGAGCCGCCGGACGTATCCGGGATGCTGTATCTCACGTCGATCGAGTTCGTCGGCTGGGTCAGCGTGAACTCGACGTACTTGCCCTGACCTGAGAGCGTCACGGCCTTGCGGTCGGATGCCTCGTCCGCGAGCTGGCCCTGCGTGTAGCTCGGACCGATGATGGTCCCATTCGTCGCCGCGGCCTCGGCCTGTTGCTCGACGTACGGGAGTGTTGCGCCGGAACCACCGGTCGCGGCCTGCGCCGCGCTCGGGAATCCCACGGCGATGGCGGTGCCAGCGGCAAGAACGACGGCCGCAAAGAGCGCCGTTCGCCGCCGTCCTGGCGAGCCCGTCGGGGATTTGGATGGCGATTTGGATGGCGAATTGGATGGGGACGGAACTGCCGGCGATTCCGCCGACCCGAGGGATGCCTTCCACGCTGGAGACATGTCGACTCACTCTCTCTTCATTGAGATGAGCCCGACGGCGGGGGCCGTCGGGCCGAGCGTCGGGTCGCCTAATTCGCACGATATGGCGTTAAGGGACGCGAGAGCAAGAGTTTTAACATTGGTTGCAAAAGACAACATATATCTTGCAAATACCGCGTCAAAGTGTTGCAAGGCGGGGATATGGCGCCATTTGGGCGATCTTTGGGCGTGCGGTAGCGGCATCCCCGCAAGTTCTTGCAAGAAAACGGATGCCGCTTGCGCCCCTTGCGCTGCTGCCGCCGCCGCTGCACCTGCTCCCGCGCGGCCGCCGCCGCTGCCGCACCCGCGCTGCTGCCGCCGCCGCTGCACCTGCGCGGTTCTCGCATGGGCGCCGACTTCCGTTATCGGCGTGCTGCTCATGAAGGCCACGCAGATGATGTACCGCCGCGTGGTTGCACGCGAACGCCGGCGGCCACCAGATGACGTCTCAACTTGGGCATTGAGATTGCCGTCGCCCACGGCCAGCGACTGAAACTTCGATCGGTGGCACGCAGATCGTCCTCGCGTACCTTCTCGTCATACACAACCTGGGCTGGGGTGCGACCCCGGAGAAACTCAGGGTCGGTGTATTTGGACTTACCGTCGAACTCGCCGATGAGATTGGACTCAGGCCACCAAAAGTCGACGACCCACCTTCTGCCGCTGGCGCCCCGGATGGGCACCTGCAACTGCGGCATCGTGAGACCGGCCAGCGCGATATTGACACGACTGATCGATTCGCCTGGTCGATCCGCGAGTCCATCCGCAAATTCGATAACCCGTCGCGCCTTCGCACTACCGAGTCGGATCGGAACGTCCACCGCTTCACGGACGAGGTCGGCTCGCGTGACGGCCGTTCCCGGTAATCCGGCCAATGGATAAGCGGTACGTCGCAGCACCGCATCGGCGACCACGACCCCCTCTGCGAACGTGCCAGCGCGGATCAGGTCAATGGCCGTTCGAGCGAGCGGGGTGACTGGGATGCCCTCGATAATTTCCGGTTGGGGGAAAGAGGCGACCGCATGGCGCGCGAACAGGGTAGTTGATCGTCCGCCGCTGGACTGGGCGTGGAGCACGTGGATCGCCTGCGGATACGGCCCAAGGCGAGGCAATCGCCACAGCGCGGCCGCGGAATCGTGCGACACCAATAGTTTCTCGACAGCGAGCGTGACGCTGGTCTTGACGCGTGCGCGATACCGTTCGTGTCGATCCATCCGGGACCAGTACTCGGCAGCGACATAAGCTCCGCGTCGAACCGCAACGAACTCGTGGCGGCGCACTCGCGCAAAAAACTCTGCACGCTCGCCCGGAGTGCGGAGGTCGCGGGTGAGCGTGAGCTGGTCAATCCAGTCGAGGGTTGTGGCATCGAGCATGCCGAAATCCTGACGCAAACGCGGTGGAGCAGGTCGCAGAATTGCTCGCCTGGCGGAGTCCACCTTCGACCTCCCACGGTGGAGGAGGAGAGCGTCGCGGGAGCCCGCCGCCGGATGTCGTCGCGGTGCCGTTCATGAACGTCACGCGGATAACAAACGGTCGCGCACTCCCAGCCGCGTACTGCCCGCGGCACGCGACTCGCGGCCCGCCGCGCTACGTGTCGATGACGTGCACCAGTTCCTCGATGAACGTCGTGAAGTCGGTCGAGCGCTTGATGAGTTCGAGCACGTCGGCGCGGTCCGCGAAGACTTCGACGAACTGGTCGAACACCTCCTGGAACGAACTGCGTCCGCTCGACGAAAACGCGATCAGCGCGATCACGTTGACCCGGTTGTCGCCCCACTGCATCGGCGTCTCGTTGACCGCGATCGCGATCGACGTCTTCGACGCGCTCATGACCATGGCGTGTGGCACAGCAATCGTGTCGGTGAATGCGGTGGATGACATCAGCTCCCGCTCAACCGCACCCGCAACGTATGACTCGTCGATGATGCCGCGGTCGACCATGAGTTCTCCGAGCGTGCGGATCATGTCCACCTCGCTATCGGCGACTACGTTGCGCAGGAACAGCGCCGGGTCGAAGTACAGCAGCAGGTCATCCTTGATTTGTGCGCGTTTTCGGTGACGGCGCACCCGGGTTATCGCGCGACGGATGTTTTCGATGTCTCCGTCAGTAAGGAATGGCTGGATGACGACGACACTGTCGCTGATCCCCTTGGCCGCGATGGTGGTGAGCACGAGATCCGTCGAAAAGTCGAGCCAGTCGACATCCGTTCGGGTGACGACGATTTCGACTGACAGCTCCGACCCGAGCGCGCTCTCGATCCGCTCCCGCAGGATGGTGTGCATGTCGTAGTAGCCGGGGCACACGATCGCGACGGTCAGGCGTTCCTCGCGTCTGGACTGCCTCTCGAGGAATGACCCAAGGTGCAATGCGATGTAAGAGATTTCGTCGTCGTTCATGGTGATTGATTTGGCCCGTTGGATCTGCGACGCCATGAAGACGGCCACGTCGTAGATCATCGGGTACGACGTCTTGATGGAACGCACGAGGGGATTGCGCGAGTACGAGTTGTCCTGCGCGCGGGCAACCAGGTTGCCGAGGTGCAGCGCGAGCCGAACCATGAACGCCTCGTCGTTGAGATCAAGGAGGTACTCCTCGCTGACCTGCGCGACTACGGTGCGGACGAGTTCGAGGTTTTCCGGGTCCACGTAGTTCTCGACCACGGCTTGCACCGGCTGACCCTGACCGGGGGTGATGACCCGGGTGGTCAGCAGTTTCGCCAGGTATTCGAGGTCGGTATCCGCGAGGATGACGTCAAAATGGGTGCTGATGAGCGTCGCGAGCCCGAAAGTGACTGGTTCTCGTACGGGGTCGCGGGGGTGTGCACCGACACCCTGCAGCCGCTGGTCGCGAATGACGCGGTCAACGGCGATCGCGACATGGAGCAGCACGCTGTTGACGCCGTATTCGTTGACAAAGTAGCCCTGCGCGTCGAGCATCTCGATGAGGTCAGTTTTGAAGAGTCCCAGATCGTCGGATGCGAACTCTCGCTGGACGTTCTCGAGTTCAAGGAATCCCTGCGCGCTCTCACTGTGGAACAGCTTGCTCAACAGGCGCCGGTGATCGCTCTCGGCGCCGGTGAGGGTAACCACGCTGCCGCGCCTCGAGAGCGAGACCCCGGCATCCTCACCGAGCGCCTTCACCTTGCGAAGGTCTGCCTCGATGGTCGACTCGCTCACGAACAGGCTGTCGGCGAGCGCGTGGATGTCGAGCCCCTGTGGAGCCTCGGTGAGACGGCGCACGAGGTGGTGTACCCGATCGCGCGGGGTGTCGAAGTCGCTGTCTTTCGCTCGCGCACCCGATACAAAGGTCGAGTACGCCTCGCGGTTGAGCCGATAGCCAGCGGTCGACGCCGTAATGATGGCGAGGGGATGCGCTGCCGCTTTGGCTGCCGTGACATAGCTGCGAACGCTGCGCGTAGTTACGCCCAACTGGTCTGCCAGCTCCGACGCCGTGATCCAGCCTTCTGACTGCACCAGGTAATCGAGCAGGCGCTCATACTTATCGCTCATCGCCAAGTCACTGTAACCGCGTTCAGCGCTCCGCGGGACGTTCGCACTCTTTTTTCCGCACCTACGGAAACAGGTCTGGTGGCCGCGCTGCGCCGTCAGCCCAATCATTGACCTGAGCGTTCGATGTGAATTTTGAACCTCGATCGACTGTTGGGCACCGGAACGCGAGGAGGCGATCCCATGGATACGATCCTTGTGGTTTGCGGTGCCGGTGCGTCGAGCACGTTCCTCGCGAGCCGAATGCGAAGCCTCCTGACCGAGCGCGGACTCGATTTCACGGCGCGCGCTGCGAGCAACCTCGATCTCGACTCGCGCCTTGGCGACGCTCGCGTTCTTCTGGTTGGGCCGCACCTCGCATCCACATTTTCTGAACTTCAGGCCGCCGCCGCCGTACACGCGGTGCCCGCCGCACTCCTCCCCTCGTCGGCGTTTGGCCCGACGGGCGCATTGGACGCGCTCGATCTCGCCATGTCGCTGCTGAACACAACCCCAGAAGGATCCGCACATGCCTGAACGCACCGTCACGATCGCATCCGCTCACGGACTTCACGCGCGCCCCGCGTCGCTCTTCGTCCAGGCGGTTACCGCCTCCGGGCTGCCGGTTTTTTTGACGAAAGGCGAAAAGACATTGAACGCGGCGAGCATCCTCGGCGTCATCTCCCTTGGCATCGAGCACGGCGATCAGGTGACGCTTAAGGCAGAGGGCGAGAGCGCCGACGCCGTGCTCGATTCACTTGTCGAACTGCTAACGACGGACTTCGACGCGTGACCTCAACCACAACACTCCAAGGCGTCGGGATCGGGCGCGGCCTCGCGGTCGGCCCGGTCGTCCGAATGCCCGATCCGCTCCCTGAGCCATCGGATGTCGCGAGCACCATCACCGCGGACGCCGAGAAGGTGCGCGCGGCCGGCGCGCTCGCGGCTACGGCAGCGGACATCCGGCTGCGTGGTGAGAAGGCGGGCGGGGCGGCCAAGGACGTTCTCGAAGCGCAGGCTTTCATGGCCGAGGACCCGACCCTGAAGGATGACGTCAACGCGCGCATCGACACCGGCAAGACCGCAGAACGCTCGGTGTTCGAGGCATTCGTCCAGTTCCGCGATCTGCTCATCAGCATGGGCGGCTACATGGGCGAGCGTGCCACCGACCTCGATGATGTGTCGCAGCGCGCTGTTGCTCACCTGCAGGGTGTCATGGCTCCCGGAGTGCCGAACCCCGATCATCCTTTCGTGCTCGTCGCCCGTGATCTCGCGCCGGCCGACACGGCACTCTTAGACCTCGACAAGGTACTGGCGCTCATTACGAGCGACGGCGGACCGACCTCGCACACGGCGATTCTCGCCCGCGAGAAGTCGATCGTCGCCGTCGTCGGAACGCTGGGTGCCCTGTCTCTCGGGGACGGCGAAACGGTCATCGTCGATGCCTCGACGGGGGTCGTCACGGTAAATCCGACGGATGCTGAAGCATCCGCCACCCTGGCGACCCTCGCAGCCCGCGCGTCCGCTTCCGACGTTCCCGTTGGCCCGGGCAGGCTCGCGGACGGCACAGCCATCCCGCTCCTCGCGAACCTCGGCGCGATCGACAAACTGCAGGATGCGGTCGACAAGGGCGCAGAAGGTGTTGGCCTGTTCCGCACCGAGTTCCTCTTCCTTGACTCGAACCACGCCCCGACGATCGAAGACCAGCAGGCCAAGTACACCGCCCTGTTCGCCGCGTTCCCGGGCAAAAAGGTCGTCGTGCGTGCTCTGGATGCCGGAGCCGACAAGCCGCTCAGCTTCCTGAACGATGAGCCGGAAGAAAACCCCGCGCTCGGCCTCCGTGGCCTCCGCGCCCTTCGTGCCCACGAGTCGATCCTGCGCGACCAGCTCACCGCGATCGCGAATGCCGCGGCGGCAACCAGAGCTGAGGCCTGGGTCATGGCACCAATGGTTTCGACGGTGGAGGAGACCCGGTACTTCGTCTCCCTTGCCAAGGAACTCGGACTTGCTACGGCGGGTGTCATGGTTGAGGTCCCGGCGTCAGCGCTGCTGGCCGACCGCATCCTCGCCGACGCCGACTTCGCGAGCATCGGCACCAACGATCTGACGCAGTACACGCTGGCTGCCGATCGCCTGCTCGGTTCCGTTGCCTCCTTTCAGGACCCATGGCATCCCGCGGTACTGCGCCTTGTCGGCGAAGTCGGCCGCGCGGGAGCCGCACTCGGCAAGCCGGTCGGCATTTGCGGGGAAGCGGCTGCGGACCCGATGCTTGCCGTCGTCCTCGTCGGACTCGGAGCGACATCCCTCTCGATGTCGCCCGCAGCGCTCGCGGATGTTCGAGCAGAACTTTCCCGCTTCACCAAGAAGCAGGCACTGGAATTCGCCGAATTAGCACTTTCGGCTAATAGCGCCGTCGAGGCCCGCGCAGCGGTGTTCGCGGCGGCAACTCTAAGCACCACCAAACCCACAGAATCGGAGTAGTAATGACAACGACGTCCGCAACCAGTAGTGGTGGAAGCGCGCGCGTAGGTGTTCAGAAGTTCGGCACCTTCGTCAGCGGCATGGTTTTGCCGAATATCGCAGCTTTCATCGCATGGGGTCTTATCACGGCCCTCTTCATCCCGACGGGGTGGCTGCCGCTGCTCCATATCGAACCGACCTGGGTTCAGCAGCTCGGTGGTTGGAGCACCGATCCGAAGATCGTGAACACGGGCCTCGTCGGCCCGATGATCACCTACCTCCTTCCGCTGCTTATCGCCAACACGGGTGGTCGCATGGTCTATGGTCTCCGCGGTGGTGTCATCGGCACAATCGCCACCATGGGTGTGATTGTCGGCGCCGGCATCCCGATGTTCCTCGGTGCAATGATCGTCGGCCCAGGGGCCGCCTGGATCATCAAGCAGGTCGACAAGATCTGGGCTAACAAGATCCGCCCAGGCTTCGAGATGCTCGTCGACAACTTCTCCGGAGGCATCGTCGGCGCGGCGCTTGCTGTGTTCGCGTTCTTCCTGATTGCTCCCGCCGTCACGGCGCTGAGCAACTTCCTGGAGAGCGTTGTGCACTTCCTCGTGTCGTCGCACCTGCTGCCGCTCGCGAGCGTGTTCGTCGAACCAGGCAAGATCCTGTTCCTCAACAACGCCATCAACCACGGTGTCTTCACGCCGCTGGGCACGATTGAGGCAGCCAAGTCTGGCAAGTCCATCCTGTTCCTCATCGAGGCCAACCCTGGCCCCGGTGTCGGCATCCTGCTCGCGTTTGCCGTGTTTGGTGTCGGCCTGCTCCGTGCGAGTGCTCCTGGCGCGATTCTCATCCAGTTCATCGGTGGAATCCACGAGATCTACTTCCCGTACGTGCTCGCAAAGCCGCTGCTGGTTGTTGCAGCGATCGCGGGTGGTGCTACCGGCGTTCTGACGAACGTGATCTTCAACTCGGGTCTCCGAGCTCCGGCATCGCCCGGGTCGATAATCGCGGTCATCGCACAGGCACCTCCGGGAAGTCTCCTTGGGGTTCTCTGCTCGGTCGTATTCTCGGCAGCTGTCTCGTTCCTGGTGGCCTCGGTCATCATCCGTGCAAGCCGCAGGCGTGACCTCGCAGCGATCGATGCTGGTGAAGACACCGCCCTGGCTAACGCCGTCGCACAGAACGCTGCGAATAAGGGCACGGGCAGCCGCGTAGGCGACCTGCTCGGTACCGGTACCGGTGCAGCCACGGCAACGCGGGTGCATTCGATTGTCTTCGCGTGCGACGCGGGAATGGGTTCGAGCGCCATGGGCGCGACCGTTCTTCGGAACAAGCTGAAGAAAGCCGGAGTTACGGGTGTTACGGTCGAGAACAAGGCGATCGCAAACCTCACCGACAACGTCGATCTGGTGATTACGCAGGCGCAGTTGACCGAGCGCGCACGGGAGAAGACCCCGAGCGCACAGCAGGTCTCTGTGGACGACTTCATGTCGAGCCCCGCGTACGACCAGATTGTCGCTCAGGTCCAGGGTCAGGGCGCCTAGCTAGATACAGGCAACCGACAACCAGGCAAGGGACCAAAGGTAATGCAGATGAGTGAAAATGTGCTCGCGCTGACGCAGATCGATCTTCATGGAACGGCAACCACGTCGTCCGAGGCGATCGATGAGGCGGGACGGATCCTCGTAGCAGCGGGAGCGGTTACGGCCGAGTATTCGCGCTACATGCATGACCGTGAGGTTCTGGTGTCCACGTACATGGGCAACTTCCTGGCAATTCCACACGGCACGAACGAGGGCAAAGACACAGTGCTTGCGTCTGCGCTCTCGTTCGTGCGGTACGACGAACCCATCGACTGGGGCGGGCATCCTGTTCGCTTCGTTGTCGGGATCGCCGGCAAAGAAGGCGGGCACATGCGGATCTTGTCCAGCATTGCCATCATCTTCAGCGACGAGGAGCAAGTGGATCGGCTCCTCGTCGCTGAAACCCCCGAGGATGTTCTTGAAATCCTCGGAGACGTCAACGTCTAATCGATCATGAAGGCAGTGCATTTCGGTGCGGGAAATATCGGCAGGGGATTTGTCGGTCTCATCCTTCACAACGCCGGTTATGAAGTTATCTTCGCTGATGTCAATGCAGAACTGATCGATGCGCTCGCGTTAAGCAGCAGCTACCTCGTACGGGAGGTGGGCGCGGGCGCATCGACCAGCACTGTCGACAACTATCGAGCCATCAACAGTGCTACCCACGAAGCGGATGTTGTCGCCGAGATCGCTACGGCCGATATCGTGACCACCGCCGTCGGCCCGAATATCCTTCGATTTGTCGCCCCGGTGATCGCTGCCGCTCTCGCGAAACGTGATGCGTCGGCCCGTCCTCTCGCTGTAATGGCGTGCGAAAACGCGATCAATGCGACGGACATCCTGAAGGCCGAAGTCGTGACAAAGCTTGCCGACGTTTCGGATCTCGCGAAGGCCGTGTTTGCCAATACGGCCGTTGATCGCATCGTTCCCGGCCAGCCCGAGGGCGCCGGACTAGACGTGACCGTCGAGTCGTTCTTCGAGTGGGCCATCGAACGGCCACCGTTCGGCGACAATCCACCGGTGATCCCTGAGGCGCATTTCGTCGATGATCTCGCCCCGTACATCGAGCGCAAACTGTTCACGGTCAACACCGGTCACGCGACGACGGCCTACCACGGCTTCATTGCCGGAGCCACATCGATTGCAGAAGCCATCGGGATGCCGTCTGTGCTCGCCGCGGTTCGCGCGGTCCTGGCAGAAACCAAGTCGCTTCTCGTCGCCAAGCACGACTTCGACCCGGAAGTACAGCAGCAGTACATCGAAACCAACTTGCAGCGCTTCGCAAACGATGAGCTCACTGACACGGTCGAGCGCGTCGGCCGCCAACCCCTGCGTAAGCTCTCTCGCAACGAGCGATTTGTGGGGCCAGCGGCAGAGCTTGCCGAGCGCGGGATGCCGTCGACCGCGCTCGTGCTCACGATGGGTGTTGCGCTGCGATTCGATGTTCCGGATGACCCGCAGAGTGTCGAACTCGACGGACTCCTGCGCTCACTGTCCGCCAACGATTTCGTCAGCCAGGTCATGGGTCTCGAGGCGTCGCATCCGTTGTATTCCGCGGTCGTCGGCGCGGTCCAGAAGGAGCAGCACGGACGGTGACCTGTGCTGGCTGCACGGGCCGCTGAGCTGACCCTGGTTGCCGCTATGCCCCCTGAACCTGCCCGAGCCGAAGCGACATCCCCGGTCAACTCGTGCTTACGGTGCGCTGGCGGTGAAGCGGTGCGCCAGCTCGGTTCCGGCCGCGATGAGCCACCGTTCGGCGTCGGCGCGCGCGGCCTCGCCCGAGCCCGCGAGCTCGGTGAGCGAGACCGCTTCGGCGAACGCGCCCGTCGGCGCCTCGATGAGGCCGGCGACGAGGGCGACACCTACCCCGGCGCGCGAGCCCAGGTGCAGCAGGTAGCTCGGCACCTTGCCCGCAGAAGACTGGTCGTCGAAGCGACCCTCCCCGGTGACGACGAGGGCGGCGGATGCGACGACAGACGGCATCCCGAGGGCATCTCCGACGGCTGCCGCCCCTGGGGCAATGGACGCGCCCCAGGCCAGCAGGCCAAAACCCACGCCGCCCGCCGCTCCGGCACCCGCAACCGTGGGATCGCCCCCGACGAGAGCCGCGAATCGCGCGAGGTTGGCGTCGAGAACGGAGATGTCACCGGATGCCGCGCCCTTCTGCGGCCCGAACACCGCGGCCGCACCACCCGCACCGAGGAGCGGGTTGGTCACGTCTGAGAGCACGAGGGCTCCGCGGCGGGGGAGCGGCCGAAGCCCGCTGAGATCCACCGTCGCGACCGATGCCAACCCGCGGTTACCGGGCGGCACGGGATCGCCGGCGGCGTCGAGAAGCTGCGCGCCGAGTGCGGTCAGTGCGCCTGCGCCGCCATCCGTCGACGAGCTCCCGCCGATTGCAAGCAGAAGACGGCTCACGCCATGGTCGAGCGCCGCATCGATCAGCTGGCCGAACCCGAACGTGTGCGCGTCGTATGGCTGGAGAGGGTCGAGCAGTGTGATGCCGCTCGCGATCGCGAGTTCGACGACGCCTGCGCCGTCGGGCAGCAGGAGCCACTCGGCGTCGTCGGGGCGATCATCTGGACCGGTTACGGTCACCGGCATCCGTCTGGCCGTCGAATATGCGGCAGCAAAGGCGTCGATCGTGCCCTCGCCACCGTCGGCCATCGGCAACTGAACCACCTCGTCGTCCGGGCGAACTGCCGCCCAGCCTCGAGCGATCGCGGCCGACGCAATGTGGGCCGCCGCCGACCCCTTGAACGAGTCGGGCGCGAGGACGATTCTGGCCATGTACCAAGGGTGGCATATGCGATCCCTCACGCGAGACGCGGGCCAGCGGACCTAGGCTGGGCGCATGCAGGCAGAGCACGCCAAAGGCGAGATCGCAATCGCGGTCGCGCAGTTCGCCCCCGTGGATGACACGGTCGAGAACCTGCGGACGATTCGGGTCCTCAGCCAGGCAGCGGTTTCGCGCGGCGCGAAGCTCGTCGTGTTTCCCGAGTACGCCTCCTATTTCGCCAGCGCGCTCGGCCAGGGCTTCGTCGACGCCGCTCAGCCGCTCGACGGCGCGTTTATTACCGGAATACGCGCTCTCGCGGGCGAACTCGATGTGCACCTGGTTGTCGGTCTCGTCGAGCGAATCGATGAGCCATCCCGATTCTCCAACACGCTCGTCGCCGTGTCCCCGCGGGGAGACATTCTCGCAACCTACCGCAAGCTGCACCTCTACGACGCCTTCGGCGAGACGGAGTCGGCCTGGGTGCGACCCGGCGTCGTTGCGCCGCCCGAAACCTTCGCGTTCGGCGGGTTCACAGTCGGCTTGCAGACCTGCTACGACCTGCGGTTTCCCGAGGTCACCCGTCGACTGGTCGACGCTGGGGCAGACCTCGTGCTCGTGCCGTCCGAGTGGGTTCGCGGGCCGCTGAAGGAGCAGCACTGGCGCACGCTCGTCACGGCACGAGCCCTGGAGAACACCGTTTACCTCGCCGCCGCTGACCACGCTCCGCCGATCGGTGTCGGCAACAGCATGATCGTCGACCCCATGGGCGTTGAAGTCGCGACGGTGGGTGAATTGGTGGATGTCGCAGTCGCGACCATCAACCCGGGTCGCGTCGCCGCCGTCCGCACCATCAATCCCGCTCTCGCGCTTCGTCGCTTCACGGTGATACCGCGCTAGCCCCGGTCGGGTGCCCCCGGAACACGGGCCGGGGCTGCTCTGTCTACTCCCGCCAGTTTCAACGTAAAGTTGAGGCTGTAGCGGCGGGGGGACTACATGACTGACGAGGCATACCGAGTCCTGGTCGTTGACGACGACCCGGATGTCGCCCTCTACACCAGCACGGTCCTCGAGCGTCGCGGTGGCTGCGTCGTCCTCGCGATCTCCGATCCGACCAAGGCGCGTGCGGCGGTCGACGAATTCCGACCCGACGTCGTCGTCACGGACATCGAAATGCCCGGGATGACCGGGCTCGAGCTCATCGCCCAGCTGCGCGCCGAGCAGCCAGACCTCCCGATCGTCGTCATGACGGCGCACATCTCCGTCGACTACGCGGTCGCCGCGCTCCGCAGCCAGGCCGACGAATTTCTCACGAAGCCCATCGCATCCCCGGAGTTGATTGCGATTGTGCGTCGGCTCGCGGCAGGTGGTCGGACCAACCGCGAAGCCGTCCGACCGCAGGAGTACGTGCTTGCCGTCGGCGCGCACCCGGATGATGTCGAACTCGGCGTCGGCGGCATCCTTGCTGCGCACCGGGATGCCGGCGACACCGTCGTCATCCTCACGATGTCCCGCGGAGCCAAGGGTGGCAGGCCCGACGACCGCCAGAACGAGTCTCTGCGATCGGCCGACCTGCTCGGTGCGCGCCTGTTTCTCGAAGACCTCATCGACACCGAGATCACCAACACCGGTCCGACAATTTCCGTGATTGAACGCGTAATTCGCCAGGTGAACCCGACGATCGTGTACACCCACAGCATCCACGATCGTCATCAGGATCACCGCGCCGTGCACGAGGCAACCATCGTCGCGGCCCGATCGGTCGACACGGTCGCCTGTTATCAGAGCCCGTCGGCGACAGTCGACTTCCGCCCGTCGCGGTTCGTCTCGATCGATGGTTTTGTCGAGCAGAAGCTCGAGTTGTTGGCTTGCTTTCAGTCGCAGGCGAGCATCCGCAAGTACCTCGAGCCTGACTTTGTGCTTGCGACAGCGCGGTACTGGTCGCGGTTCTCCAGCGCCAGCGATAGCTGCGAGCCGCTCGAAGTCATCAAGGATGCCAACGACCTGTCGATCCAGTCGCGCACCCGCCCAGCCATCAAACGTCGCGCCCCGGAGACGGCTCCGTGATCCGTGTGCTCGTGACGGGCGCTGGTGGCCCCGCCGGGGTTGCGGTGATCCGTTCGCTGCTGAAGCGCGCCGATGTGACGGTCTATGCGGGTGACATGGACGGCTGGGCCAGCGGACTGTACCTCGTGCCCGCAGAGCGTAGACGACTCCTGCAGCCGGGCATCGCACCCGATTTCGTCGACGGCATTGCCGAGCTGTGTCGGGCGGATTCCCTCAACGTCGTGATTTCCACCGTCGACGTCGAACTTCCGCCGCTCGCATCCCGGCGAACCGAACTCGCCGGCGCGGTTCTGGCGGCGCCGTCCGAGGCGACTCTGGCCGTGACGCTCGACAAGTGGCAGCTCGCCGAGCGCTGCGCTCCGTTCCTGCGGGTACCGACGACCCGGCTGCTGAATGTCGAGGGTGTCGCGGCCAAGTGGGATTTTCCGGTCATCGTGAAGCCGCGCAGGGGTGCCGGCTCCCGCGGCGTGCACCTGGTTGCCGACCGGGCGGCGCTCGAGGCACATGACCTCGACGACGGCGAGCTGATTCAGGAGAACCTGCCGGGCGACGAGTTCTCGGTCGACGTGCTTGCCGATGCCGACGGCAACGTCGTTGCTGCCGTTCCCCGCACCCGTACGCGCGTCGACTCCGGCGTCTCGATTGCCGGTCGCACGGTGCATGACGAAGCTCTGGAGTCGACAGCCGCCGCCGTCGCCCGCGCCATTGGCCTCGTCGGTGTGGCTAATGTTCAGTTGCGCTACGACGTGAATGGCGTTCCCGCGCTCCTCGAGGTCAACCCACGTTTCCCCGGCGCCCTGCCGCTCACCATCGCGGCAGGTGTAGACCTGCCGTCGCTCGCGCTCGACCTGGCGCTCGGAGTGCCCCTGCCCGCGCGGCTGCCCTTCCGTGATCTGGCCAATGTTCGCTATCTGGAGGATGTCTTCGTCGACCCGGCGGACATCCTGATCTCGCAGTATGCCGCGCACGCAGATGAGTGAGTGACCCGTGATCTCTCTTCTGCGAGGCGACTTCCACGTGCATTCGACGTACTCGGATGACGCGAGGAGCAGCATCGCAGAAAACATCGCTGCGGCCAGTGCGGCGGGGCTCAGCCAGCTGCGGCTCATCGATCATGTGCGGCAGTCGACGCCGTGGGTTCCAGAATTTCTGGCCGAAGTCAGGCGTCAGCTCGAGGTCGACGGGCTCGAGGTCCTCACGGGCGTCGAGGCCAAGATCCTGAACGCGCGGGGCGGTCTCGATCTGCCCGGCGGTCTCGGCGGCATCGGCGCCATCATCATCGCTGACCATCAGTTTCCGGGTCTCGACGGTCCGTGGTCGCCCGAGGTGACGCGCGAGAAACTTGCCGCCGGCCTGTCGACCTCAGATGCGCTCGATCTGCTGGTCGGCGCGCTGATCGCCGCGATGCAGTCCGTCGAGCACGGCCAGCTCGCGCACTGCTTCTCGATCCTGCCGAAGATCGGCCTCGACGAGTCCGACCTCAGCGACGAGCACCTCCTCGCCTGGTCGACTGCCGCGGCTCGCACGGGCACGCTCGTTGAGGTAAACGAGAAATGGGGATGCCCCGGGCCGCGCTCCCTGCGCGCCGCCCTTGCCGCAGGCGCGACGCTCGTCGCCTCGACCGACAGCCACCGGGCGGACGAGGTCGGTAGATATGACCGAGTTGCGGCAATCCTTGGGGAGCTGGCACCATGACGGCCGCCAGCTGGGGATCGACCGGGTACATGACCCTGCTGGTCGTGCTGCTGGTGTTCGTCGCGGTCGGCGTCGTCCCCATTCTTGCGACCGCGTACCAGTTTCTCGCCATCCCGTTCCACTCGGTGATCAACCACTACAAGAAGGCGGCGCCATACCTGCCGCGCGTCGCGGTAATCGTTCCGGCGTGGAACGAGGGCGCCGTGCTTGCCGCGTCCATCGACCGGTTGATGCGCCTCGAGTACCCGCGCAGTCGGCTCCGCGTGTACGTCGTCGATGACGCGAGCACTGACGATACGCCCGAGGTCGTGCTCGGCAAGGCAGCTCAGTATCCCGGCTCGGTATTTCATCTTCGTCGTGACAAGGGCGGTGAGGGCAAGGCGCACACCCTCAACCACGGCATTCGTGTCGTGTTGGCAGAAGAGTGGATGCAGGCGCTCCTCATCATGGACGCCGACGTCATCTACCTGCCGGACTCGCTCCGCCGCATGACGAGTCACCTCGCCGACCCTGAGATCGGCGCGGTCACCGCATATATCGCAGAGGGCAGCGCGGACAAGAATTACCTCACCCGCTTTATCGGCATGGAATACGTGCTCTCCCAGGCGGCCGCCAGGCGCGCGCAGAACGTGCTCGGGGCGCTCGCCTGTCTGGCCGGGGGAGCGCAGTTGCACTCTCGCGAGAACCTGCTGGCCATCGGCGGCGAGATCGACACCTCATCCCTCGCCGAAGACACCGTGACGACCTTCAAAACCCAGCTCGCCGGACGTCGGGTCGTCTTCGAGCCGCACGCCGTGGTGCTCTCCGAGGAGCCGCAGATGATTGCGGCCCTGTGGAAACAGCGCCTGCGCTGGGCCCGCGGGAATGTCTACGTCACCTGGCGGTATCGAAAAGTGTGGTTCAGGCCCACCCGCAAGCACAATCTCGGCAGTTTCTCGTTCGGTATTTTCTGGTTCAGCATTTTCCTGCTGCCCGTTGCCATGATCCTGTCGTCAACCGGCCTCATCGGGTTGTACTTCATGCATTCCGCATTCGCCGCGATCGTGTTTCGCGCGACCTGGGCTGCGGCCGCGTGTACCTACGTTTACTCGATCTCCATTGCAGTGCAACTGGATGGCCGGACCGGCAGGCGAAGCTGGCGCGAGGCCGTCCTGTTCCCCGGCTTCATCTCCATCCTCATCATGGTCACCGCCTTCTTTCCGGGGCTTCTGGAGCAGCGGATCCCGGCCCTGTTTGGGCTGAAACCGAGCCCGGTTGCCATGGCGGTCTGGACCCTGTTCGTGTATTCGTGGATTTCGCTTTCGATGGTCGGGGCGTGGGTCGCCAAGCGCGTAGAGGTGACGCGCGCGGGGCGTTTCCTCACGCCGCTCCTCATCTATCTGGTCGGCTATGGCCCGCTGCTTTGCGCCGTCACCGTTGACTCGTACATCAAAGAATTCCGGCACGCCGAGTCCGTGTGGGACAAAACAGAAAAGATTGGGAGGGTGTCCTGATGAAGCACAGTGCATTCGTCGACCGGCAACACGCGACGATGAAGAACAGCTCGATTCGGGTTGAGATACTTCCGCTGACCGCGCGCAATCCCGGAACGGCTTTTCTACGCCAGGAGATCGAGCTGAATCGCAAATCCGAACGCTGGCTCGTCCTGAAGGGATTCATCGCGCTCGTTCTCGTGGGGATCCTGGTCACTGTGAGGCTGGTGTTCTTCTCATGACGGTCGATCCGGCGCAGGTCATGTCGGTGCTCGAAACGTCGGTACCGAGGTGGCGAGCGCTATGAACGGAAGTGTCGTGATTGCGGACGATGACGGCGACATCCGCGCGCTGGTGCGAATCTCCGCGGTCAAAGCCGGGCTGGATGTCGTGGCTGAGGTCGGCGACGGCGACGCGGCAATCGCAGCCATTCGATTGCTGGTGCCCGATATCGCGATTCTCGATGTTGCGATGCCCGGGCTGACGGGGATCGAGGTGTGCAGGCTGATTCGCGCCGACAACGAGCTGACCGGTGTGCGCATCCTGTTGCTGTCTGCGGCCGTCGGCGAGGTAGCGCGGGAGCGTGGCTTTGCTGCGGGCGCGGTCGACTACCTGAGCAAGCCGTTCAGTCCGCGGGAACTCGCTGCCAGCCTGAGCACGCATATGCGGAGGCGAGAATGAAGGAGTTCTGGCATCGAACCCTCGGGTTTCTGAGCGTCGATCACCCTTCGCCGGGACTCAAGCAGCTGCCGACGACGGTCGCGCTTGCAGTCGCGTTGGTGCTAATCATTGTCGTGCCCGACGTCGCGATATCACACGCGCTCTGGGCCGCCGTAGGCATCGGGCTGGTGGTACTCGCGACGATCCTCGCGGCGCTGCTCACCTACGCCCACCGGCTCGAGCAGTGGGCAGTGATCGTTCCCGTCATCGACTTCATCGGCTTGGGTGCGTTTCGGGCCGGCACTGGCGGAGCACTGTCCATCTTCAGCGCCATGATCATCCTGCCGGTCGTCTGGGTGGCGGCCGAAAAGGGCCGCGGCTACATCGCACTTGCCGGCGCAGGCAGCATGATCGCGCTGCTGATGCCCTTCATCTTCGGTATCACGCCTGTCACTGCTGCAGACCAGCTGGTCCGCGGGTTCTTCTCGCCGCTCATCTATGTATTCGCGGCCGTGATCATTAACGAGCTCGCCAGGCAGAGCAGGGCGCAGCTGTCATCCATCCACTCGCTCGCTGACGAGAAAGAACGGATGCTGCAGCGCACGTTCGAATACGCCAGCCAGCTCGAAGAGAGCGAGTCGAAGTATCGCGCGGCCGACCGGCTATTTCGCGGCGTCTGGGCTGCCGTCACCGAGCAGTCGGTCATTGGCACCGACATCACCGGGCTGATCGATGCGTGGAACCCCGGCGCCACGAAGTTGCTTGGGCTGTCCTGGCGCGAGACCGAGGGCAAGCGCTACGTCTTCGACTTCCACCTACCGACCGAGCTCGAAGAGCGTGCCCGCGAGTTGAACTATCCTCCCGGGCAGACCGTCCTGAACCCCGGCTTCTCGGCGCTGGTCGAGAGCGCTCGCCTCGGCGACGCTGAGAGCCGCGAGTGGACGTACCTGCGCGACGATGGCACACCCATCCCGGTCTCGCTTTCTGTCACCAAGCGAGTTGACGAGGAGGGCGAAACCGCTGGCTACCTGTTCGTCGCCGCAGACGTCACTCAGGCTCGCGAGGTTGCCCGGCTCAAAGACGAGTTCGTCGGCCTGATTTCGCACGAGTTGCGCACGCCGCTCAGTTCGATCCTTGGCTACCTCGAACTCATGAAGGACGACGAGGATCATCCGCTGTCCGAGGAGCAGATGCAGTACCTCGCGGTCGCGGAACGCAACGCGCACCGGCTGCTTCGTCTTGTTGGTGACCTCCTGTTCACTGCCCAGGTCGAGTCGGGCAAGTTCCCGCTGGATTCGAGGGATGTCGTCCTCGAGTCGATCGTGACCGCTGCGGTCGAGTCGGCGCGCCCGCTCGCCGCGAGCGCTGGCATCAAGCTCGTGGCGGAGCTTCCCGATGACTCGCCGACGACCCACGGTGACCCGGTACGGCTGGGCCAGGCGTGCGACAACCTCATCTCGAACGCGCTGAAATTCACTCCGCGCGGCGGTACGGTCACGGTCTCGCTGTCCAAGCGCAACCAGGAGGCCGTCATCACCGTGCGCGATACGGGCATGGGCATCGCCGAATCGGAGATCGACCAACTGTTTTCGCGATTCTTCCGGGCGTCTACCGCCACGAGGAACGCGGTCCCCGGTGTCGGGCTCGGGCTCACGATCACGAAAGCCATCGTGACCGCGCATCACGGCGAGATGGGTGTCAAGAGCACAGAAGGTGTCGGAACGCAGTTCAGCATGACACTGCCGCTCACGAAAGAGACTGTCGAAGCTGTCGAACTGTTCTAGGCGTTTCAGGCCTTCCAGCGTGTTCCAGCGCGTCTTACCGCGCGAGGTCTTTCAACTGGGCGCTGGCCCGCTCCAGAAGTTCCATCTTCTTGCAGTAGGCGAAGCGGATCAGGGATGAGTAGCCCTCCGCTCGCTCCTCGCGCACGAACGCCGTGACCGGCACCGCGACGACTCCGACGAGTGCGGGCAGTCGGCGGCACAGTTCTGCGGCGTTGGTGAAGCCGAGGGGAGCAGCATCCGCGATGAGGAAGTAGCCGCCCTGGGGATGCGAGACGGCAAAACCGGCCTTCGCAAGCCCGGCCGCGAGCAGGTCGCGCTTGCCCTGCAACGCTCCCGCTGCGTGCCGGAAATAGGCGTCGGGCAGCTTGAGCCCCACCGCGATCGCGGGCTGGAACGGAGCACCGTTCACGTAGGTGAGGAACTGTTTCACAGCGAGCACGGCCGCGAGCAGTTCCGAAGGCGCCGTGACCCAGCCGATCTTCCATCCGGTCGTGGAGAACGTCTTGCCGCCGCTCGAGATTGACAGCGTGCGTTCGCGGGCTCCGGGCAGTGTCGCGATGGGTATGTGTGGCATCCCAAATGTCAGGTGCTCGTAAACCTCGTCGGTGACGATTAGTGCGTCGTGCTCATGCGCGAGCTCGACAATGAGCTCGAGTGTCTCACGCGCGAGCACGGTGCCGGTCGGATTGTGCGGATCGTTGACCAGGATGAGGCGCGTGCGATCGGTGATCGCGGCCCGCAGGTCGTCATGGTCTGGCTGGAAGTCTGGTGCTCGCAGTGGCACGGTGACATGGACGGCCTTCGACAGCCCGATAATGGCGGCGTAGGAGTCGTAGAACGGCTCAAACGTGACGACCTCATCGCCCTCCTCCGTGAGGGCCAGAAGCGTGGCCGCGAGCGCCTCCGTTGCGCCGGCGGTGACCAGCACCTCAGTGTCGGGGTTGAACTGGAGCCCATAGAAGCGCTGCTGGTGATGGGCGATGGCTTCGCGCAGCACCGGCATACCGCGGCCGGGCGGGTATTGGTTGACACCGTCACTGATGGCTTGGCGTGCGGCCTCAAGTACCTCTCGCGGGCCGTCCTCATCGGGAAACCCCTGCCCGAGGTTGATCGCGCCGGTCGTGGCAGCAAGCGCGGACATCTCGGCAAAGATGGTCGGCCGCAGTTGCCCGTTGCTGCCCAGTAGCATCGCGCCACGGGCCGTTCGCTCCCACGCACCCCGCACTGCCATGCCGCCAATGTAGCGTGTGTGGGTCGTGCGTGCCCTCCTGTGGGGCCGTATTGCGGATAATGAACTGACTACGCGGCTGGGAGGGACAGGATATGGTCGATTCGATGAGCCCGCAGGGGCGCAAGGCTCCGACGCTGTACAGCGTCGCCGAGCTGGCAGGTGTCTCGCACCAGACGGTATCGCGCGTGGTTAAAGGTGAGACCAACATCCGCGCCGACCTTCGCGAACGCATCGAAGCTGCCATCGCCGAGCTCGGCTACAAACCAAACCTCACCGCCCGTGCCCTTGCCAGCAGTTCCCGGCATCGGATTGGGGCGATCGTGTACGACTTCCTCGAGGTCGGGCCCAGTCGATTCGTGAAGGGTGCGAGCGACGCCGCGAAAGAGGCGGGCTACGTGCTCGACATCGTGAGTCTCGACCCCCGTGACGAGAACGGTATCGAGGTCGCTATCTCGGTCATCAACCCGCACGATCTGGCCGGGCTGCTCGTGATTGCGCCATCCGACCCGGTGCTCGCCCTCATCGACAAGGTGGGCTTCTCGATGCCCGTCTACGTCGAATCGGAGGCTCAGGATGCCGAGGCAGGTTCAGAACTAACGCAGAATCACCGGGGGATGCAGTCGCTCGTCGAGCACCTGCTTGAGCTCGGGCACAGCCGGTTCTTCCACGTCTCGGGTCCGTTGGGCTGGCACGCCGCGCGCTCGCGCGTGAGTGCGTTCGACGCGGCGATCCTGGCCGGGGGAGCTGTATCGGTTGGCACGCTGGCCGGCAATTGGACGTCCGAGTCCGGGTATTCGGCGGCGCTGTCGATTCCGCTGGACGCAGGGATCACCGCGGTCGTCGTTGGCAACGACCAGATGGCCCTCGGTGTGCTTGCCGCACTCTCGGAGCGCGGCGTTCGAGTGCCGGAAGAGATGAGCGTTGTCGGGTTCGATGACATCCCGGAGGCCCGGTACTTTCGGCCGGCGCTCACGACCGTCCGCCAGGACTTCGAGCAGCAGGGGCGCGCGGCCCTTGGTCGCTTGCTCGCGCTCATGAACTCGGACGACGGACCGCTGCCCGCGCGACCCCAGACCGAGTTGGTCGTTCGCGCGTCGTCGGGACCTGCGCGGGCGTAGGTCGATCACACTGCCTGTGGATAGTTTTCGGGGCGCCTGTGCGTGCTGGGTTACTTTCGCTGGATGCGATTCGTCACCTCTGCTGCGGGCCTTGTTCTCGTTGCCCTAGTTCTCGGTGGATGTGTGCGGCAACCGCCGCCCGTTGTCCCCACCTCGACGCCCACCGTCGCGCCAGTATTCGCGACGGATGCGGATGCGCTGGCGGCGGCGAAGACGGCGTATACGGGGTACCTGGCGGCGTCGGACGCGGTCGGCTTTGACTCAGGCAAGCACGCCGAGCGGATTGCGGCCTGGGTTACGCAGCAGCTGTTGCCGAGTGAACTCAATTCGTATGCTGCAATGTCAAAAGTCGGTAACCGTTTCAGCGGAGCGACGTCGTTCACAAGATTTGACCTAGAGAGTCGAACGCAGTCTGTCGGCGGAGAAGCCACCGTGGTGGTCTACACCTGCTTAGACCTGTCCAAGGCGCGAACCTTCGATCACAAAGGTAGGGACATTACGCCAGCGGAGTTGGCACATTTCCTTCCTCTCGAGGTCTCATTTAGTAGCCGGTCGAAAGGCTCACGCAGCCTTGTTTTGGAACGGAGTTCATCGTGGCAAGGCGACAATTTCTGCGAGTGACCAGTTGTATTGTCGTCGCAATGGGGTTGGTTGCGACTAGCGCAACGGCATTTGCGGCTCCGCCGACTTCGTGCAACATCGCCCAGGCGAGGGAGAACCTCTGCCCGGCCAGAGGTTCGAGGGTTGGCGATGGTGTAGATGTCGGCGTGCACGTTACAAACCCCGGTTCCGCGGGCCATGGATCGAGACCACCAAGCGGCATCGGCGTGGCTACGGAACCACCCGGCCCCCTTGCAATTTGCAGTCAGCAGAAGTTTCGCTTGCCGTGCGAGCCCCGCAGTTCCGGCACCGGAGCGGTGACGATCTCAGACATCGCCCACTTCAAACCGCGCCCAGGTACCGATCACATGCAGCCCAATGGCTGGATGGTCGTGGGTTTGAACACGAACTTCTACGCGACGGTTCCTTCCGAGTTGGAGCACGGGGAGCTGCTCGGCCAGCCGGCGCAGGTCCGGTTCTTCCCGGTCGCGTGGCATTGGACGTACGGGGATGGCGCGCAGGCGACCCTCGGCATGCCGGGTGCGACGTGGGCGGCGCAGGGGTTGCGGGATTTCGACGCGACGCCAACCAGCCATCTCTACCAGGCGAAGGGTCTCTACTCCATCGACCTCGACATCCAGTTCGGGGCTGAATACCAGTACGCGGGCAGCGGGTGGACACCGGTCGTGGGCACGATCGATGTTCCGGCGAACCGGCTCAGAGCGGTCGCAGGTGATGCGAAAACGGTGCTGGTGAACCACGACTGTCTCGTCAACCCGAAAGGACCGGGCTGCTAACGGCACGGCATCGCAGGCAGACAGCAGGCACTCAGCACAGACAAATACAATGTTCAGGTTTCCGGATGATGCTTGCACTGCTGAAAGGAGCTCTTCCATGACCGACGCACCCACAGAGCCCACACCTGCGCCCTCCTACTACAGTTCGGTGACCCCGCCCACCAGCGGTGAGCCACAGGAGTCAGGCACAGAACCCCCCAAGAAGCGAGGCAACACCGGCGTTGTCGTTGCTGCTGCCGCAATTGCTGCCATCGTCGGCGGTGTTTCCGGTGCAGGCATCGGGGTGTTCGCCTACGCCAACAGCAACCCAACGGCTGCATCGTCCTCATCCAGCGGCAGTCCCTCCAGCATCACCGTCAACAACAGCAAGACGGCGACCACCATCACGGCGGTAGCTGTCAAGGCATCGCCGTCCGTAGTCACCATCAACGTGACTGGGACGAATGCGGCGGGCACCGGATCAGGGATCATCCTGACCGCAGACGGCTACGTGCTCACCAACACCCACGTTGTGACGCTCGATGGAGAGACCGGCACAGCCAAAATTCAGGTCGAAACCAACGATGGCCGACTGCTGGCCGCAAAAGTTGTCGGCACCGACCCGGTTGATGACCTCGCCGTCATCAAACTTCAGAATGTGAGCGGCCTCCAGCCAGCGCAATTCGCCGACTCGAGCAAGCTCAACGTCGGAGACGCAGCCATCGCCATCGGCGCGCCACTCGGCCTCGCAGGCACCGTCACGAACGGCATCGTCAGCGCGCTGAACCGCAGCATCACCGTCGCATCGTCGGCGGTGCCCAGCACCGCTGGTGGCGGATCCAGCGGCGGCGGAAGCGGGAGCGGCAACGGCAACAGCCCGTTCAACTTCTGGAACTTCGGCGGCGGAAGCGGAAGCGGCGCAAGTCCAACCCCGACTCCGGCCCAGTCGACGATCTCGCTGTCAGTCATCCAGACCGACGCAGCCATCAACCCCGGCAACTCAGGCGGGGCGCTCCTCGACAGCGACGGCAAAGTGATCGGCGTCAACTGCGCCATCGCCAGTGCTAGCGACACGTCCACCAGCGGCGGCCAGGCAGGCAGCATTGGCGTCGGCTTCGCCATCCCGTCCAATGTTGCCCTCCGCATCGCCAAAGACATCATGGCAACCGGCAGCGCCACCCACGGCCTCCTCGGAGCAACTGTCGGTGACGTCACCAGCCAGGGCAGCGCGACCACCTCCAAGACGGTCGGCGCATCCATCCAGTCCGTTGTCACCGGAGGAGCAGCTGCAGCAGCGGGCTTGCGCGCCGGCGACGTCGTGACCAACTTCAACGGCATCCCGATTACCGGCAGCGTCGACCTGACCGCGCAGGTACGCGCGCTCAAGGCCGGCAGCAAAGCCAACATCACCTACGTGCGCGACGGTCGCTCCGTCAAGACCACGGTGACGCTCGGGACGCTCAAGTAACAGACAGACACCGCCAAACGGGCGGGGAAACCACCGGCGCAACGCCGCGGTTTCCCCGCCCGTTTCGTGTCGGCTGGTAGGCTCGACCGACCCCCAGAACTCGTATTGGAACCGATGGCGACCCAGCAGCAACCCGTTCCCGGAGTGTTATATGTGATGCCGGTACTGAACGAACGAGACTACGTCGAAAACGCCATCAACACCGTCCTCAGCCAGGACTACGCCGGCAACCAAGACCTCGTACTTGCCCTCGGCCCATCATCAGACGGCACCACAGAATTGGTCGAACGACTCGCAATAGCGGATGCCAGAATCAGCTACGTACACAACCCCAACACCGACATCCCGGTCGGCCTCAACCTCGCCATCGAGTCCAGCGACCATCCCATAATCGTGCGCGTCGACGCCCACTCCGAACTGTCGCCCGGCTACACGACGCGCGCCGTCGAAACCCTCACGCGCACCGGCGCCGCCAACGTCGGCGGCATCATGGTTGCCAACGGCAGAACACCATTCCAGACCGCCGTCGCTCGCGCATACAACAGCAAGTTCGGTCTCGGCGGTGCCAGCTATCACAGCGGCGGCAAGAACGGTCCGGCAGAGTCCGCCTACCTCGGGGTATTTCGGCGGGAGGTGCTCGCAGAGGTGGGTGGTTACGACGAAACCCTGAGACGCGGCGAAGACTGGGAACTCAACCTCCGCATCCGCGAAGCCGGCCACAAAGTCTGGTTCGACCCGGAACTGAAAGTCACCTACTGGCCCCGCGAAAACTGGCGCAAACTCACCCGGCAGTTCTTCACCACCGGAGTCTGGCGCGGCGAACTCGTGCGCAGGCACCCACGGCAGACGCCGTTGCGATTCTTCGCGCCACCGCTGCTCGTCGTCGCCTTCCTGATCAGCATTATTGGGGGCACCCTGCAGATCACCGGAGCAATCCACTGGGGCAAGCTCAGTCTGCTCGCGTTCATCGTGCACACGGGTCTCGTCGCATATATCCTGCTGCTGATCTACCTCGGGCTCATCTACGAGAACGGCAAATCCTGGCGTGATCGGTGGCTGTTCATCCTTGTGCTGCCCAGCATGCACCTGA
Organism: Glaciihabitans sp.; assembly: GCA_025463785.1. Classification (GTDB taxonomy): domain Bacteria; phylum Actinomycetota; class Actinomycetes; order Actinomycetales; family Microbacteriaceae; genus Galbitalea. Next base: position 74,297 of record JAODBD010000005.1, on the reverse strand, counting down.
GCTGGGGCGCCGGGTTCATCAGGGGGCTGCTGCGCGGCGGCCGCGACACCATGGACACCTCGCGCACCGACTAGTAGCCGACATCGTTGGCTCGCAACATCGCTGAACCGCTACATTGCTGAACCGCTGAGGCGGGCGATGATCTCCCGATAGACCCGTTCGGTGTTGCGGCCATCGCGGAACGAGTGCATCCGGCGACCGAGCTGCTCAACGTGTGCTCGCAGCTTCGTCGCCGTCGCCGGGTCACGGTCGAGCAGCTCCAGTAGGTCGAGAAGTGCAGCCCAGGAGGTTACCTCGCTGCCGCCGCTGAAATCGCCAAAAGACTCGTAGATCCCGCGAGTCGAACTGTATTCGGCGACATCCGGGGCAAGGAACAACACCTGGCCGCCGGTGAGCGAGAAGTCGAAGGCGATCGACGAGTAGTCGGTGATGAGGATGTCGACTGCGGGCAGCAGCGGCGTGATGTCGCCTACGAGTTCGGCTCCGAACATCCTGATGCGGTCGGATGCGGCGGCCCCCGCCGTGTAGTCGCCAACCCCGAGCGGATGCGATCGAACCACGAGCAGCGAGTCCGTCGCGGCGAGGTAGTCCCCGATTTTCGTCCAGTCAGCTGCGCTCGGAATCGCCGGGTCAGGCTGCCCATCCCGCCAGGTCGGCGCATAAAACAGGATGCGCGCCGAGGTCGCTCGGGGCTCACCGAGGAGCGATGCCATCCGCTCTCGTGCGTCGTGCGCGGACGACGTGACGAGCACGTCGTCGCGCGGGTCACCCGTCACAACAACCCGGTCGGCGGTTAGTCCAAAAGCGCTGCGGATGCGGGAGGCCGCCACCGGCGATGCCGTCGCGAACATTCCGATACCGCGGCCAGATCGCTCGTACACGCGGCGCACCGCCGATTGCACGAACCCGAAACGGGACAGGAGGGGGATTCGGAGGGTCGCCCGCGAGTCGAGGTTGATGTGTTTGAACGGGATGCCGTGCCATAACTGCACGACGAAACCTCCCCGGGTGCCGAAGCGGTTGGCGTCACCGAAGCCGTGAGTGACGACGATGACGCGTGCGCGCAGCGTCATTCGGAAGCCGCGCCAGCCCGATTTCAAAACGACGGGGATGTTCAAAGCGCGCGCGTCGTTGACGTCGCGGGCGTTTCCTGCCAGCCAGACGACCCGAATCGTGGGATCGGCCGCGCGCGCGAACTGAAGCAGCGCCAGGGCGCCCTCGCCGACACCGCTGGCCGATCCGAAGACCCACAGGTCGGGTTTGCGCCGAACCAGCGTGCTTGCGAGCGCACCGAGACCGTAGAGGGGAAGCGCCAGTACCTTTTGGGCATTTCCCCTGGCGAAGGTGAAGCGGCGCACCTCACCGACAGTAGCAGTCGAGGCTCCTCCACAGACTGACGCTGGGCGCCGCTGCGCACAGTTTTGGGCGCCAGCATCGGGCAACGCGATATCAGCATCAGGATTGCCGCGTGACAGTGCATCGACGTACCCTGGCGGCGGGGCAGCTGCCCGCCAGCCCCGACCCGTTTCTCATTCGGCTGGCCGGTCGCCACAGCTATGACCGGGTCAGCCACGGCTACCTGCGAGCGGACGAGGCCGACGGCCCGCCCATGCTTGATGCGGTGGTGCGCGCCTATCGGGAGGTGTATCCGGTTCCGGCGATCCCGCCGGACCTCCCGCGGCTCGAGGTGGCCGGCGCGTTCGCCGCTCTGTGGGACTCCGGTGGCGACTTCATCCCGGATTTCGCTGCGTCCATCGAATCGGCGTTCGGCATCGATTTGCTCAGGATGCCGGCAGTGGGCGGCGATTTCGCGCTCGAGATCTCGGGCAGGCCCATCATCGTGGTCGGCGAAACTCCCAACTGGTTCTTCCAGAATTGGTCGATTGCGCACGAACTCGGGCACATCCTGCGCGGCGATCTCGCCGAACTCGGGGCGCCGGTGGCCAGCAGCCGCACCATCGAGCGCGCGGCGAACGCTTTCGCCGCCGAACTGCTGATGCCACGCCTCGGCCTCGACCATGTCGACTGGGATCTGATTCAGCCCGGGTCGATTGCCGAGTATGTCTGGGGTACGGGGGTGTCGACCAAGGCCCTTGCGTCCCGTCTTGCGTCGCTCAAGCGGCCGGTGTCACCGCTCACCCGCAAGACGCTTGCTCTGCCAACGAAGACGCTGGTTTCGCAGTTCGTGGAGGCTGACGCTATCGCAGCGCGGGCCGCCCAATCGGCTACCCGGCGCATCCCCTCCGACCTGGTCGACGCACATCTCGCGGCGGTGGCTGAGGGCAAGCTCGGCTCGGGCAGCCTTGAGTGGCTGTTGGGCGCTGGCGGGTAGTGACCTTGAGAGCGTTCGCAAGCATGACCGACACTCCGCACTACGACCCATATGCCATCGCCTGGGACGAGTGGGAAGCATCCGGCAAAGACGCTGTGTGGGCGGTCACCGCGGGTGACGGGCTCGACTCGGTCGCGTCCTATTCGTCGATGATGTCGAGCGCGGGTAGTGCGTTGACGATCCTGACCGTCTTTTCGGTGTTGCCAGCGATGGAGCGCTCGACGCGCGATTACTGTTCCTCCGACCACGAGAGGGTGTCCTGCTGGACGACACCCTTTGGTTTGATACTTGCATAGGCGAGTAATTCGGATGCCCGGGCGCCCTTTGATTTCCAGTCCTTAACTACGGACTCTCCAAGCAGCACATAGTGCCACTCGCGGTTGCCGCGAAGTTCCGGATCCAGGCGGTTCAGCTGTTGGCACCACGCTAGAGCGGCCCGTTGCTTTCGCCTGACGTTTTCGTCGCCAAGTGCACTTTGCGCCTTCGTCTCCACCACGTACGTTTCGAAACGTGTCCTGACGAGGAAGTCGGGTGAGTATTGCGCTGGCATTCCATCTGCCTTTAAGTACGGTCGACGCAGAAAATCATGTTTGTATTCATGAATCTTTACGAGTGCCTCCACCTGGGAATCGGCATCTGCCCACTCGATAAATAGTCTTTCTAGCCCCCCGCTATGGGTCGGGATGGGCAATTTCGGATAGATGCACTTTTGTACCTCGACCTGAGAACTGGAACGTACCGAGATCCATTCGACCTCAGAAAGCTCGCGATATTTGACCTGCGCGGGTTCGCCCGGCTCCGACGTCAGCGTCTCGACGAGCGCAGTGGCAAATGTACCGGCGATCTCCTCAGCCACACTTGGCACCATCAGAACCCGCCAGTTCTCACCTTCCAGCGGGTCGAAGGTGCCGCTGAACAGGCGCGCGCGAATATACAGGTCGAGCCACCCCAAGAGCTGCGGCTTGAACACCTGGAGGACAGGGAAAGCGGTCAATTCGTTGTACCGCTTCTGCGACGTGGTGAAACCTCGACTCACTGAGTCGCTGATTCGAGTCGTCAGCCGAGAGAGGAAGTCGTTGTACCCAGTTGCGGTCATAACGCCGCCATCGACCCGATAATCGCCCCATTGTGTACCGGTCTGAACATCGTGGGAGGAGAATCGATCGCCGGAACCGATCTGGCGGAGGAGATCCCCCAGCGGAAATTTGCTGGGTGAGAGTTTGAGGGGCTCTATCCTCGGTGTTCGTAGTTCATCATCCGCCTCACGAATGATGAAGGGGATTCTGAAGTCGTACGCCTCGTATCCGTCCCGCAATTCCACCCGTTCGATATCACCGGTTGGAGTTCGATCCGAATTGTCGCCCGCATCCCAAATGAGCCCGTCGCCGAGTTCACGCTCGTAAAAGTCAGCGAACGCGGGATGCTCGACAATGAACAGAACGTCGAATGAGTTCGTTGGCTCCTGACGACGGTGAATACGGTCTCGCGTATCTCGCTTGAGTTCGTCGATGCCATCGTCACCCCGCCACATCAGCCGCAGTCCGCGACCAATCGTCTGCTCGAGCAGGATGCTTGACTGGGATGACCTCAGCGGAACGATGACGCAGATGTTGTTCACGTCGAAGCCCTCTCGCAGCATGAGAACGCTGATGATGATCTTGGGTTCGTCTCCGTTGTCGATGTCAAACAGTTTCTCGCGGAGCGGCTCCCAATCCTTGGGGCCGAGATCTGCCTTGCGCCCTGAGTCGACACGGAGCACTTCGGTGGGGGAGCGACCCTCCGCCAAAAGGAATTCCTCTACGAATGGGGAAACCGACGTGTCTTCGGTCATGATGAGCAGCTTGGGATGCTTGTTCGAGTCTTGCTTGTGGAACTGCTCTTCCAGGATTCCTAGCTTCGTCAGTCCTGCGCGGATCATGATGCGCTGCCCGTCGGAAAGCCCGATGACCTTGTTGCGCTCATCCCGCTCCGCACGGAAGTCGAGGTCTGCGTTCGCTATCGCGGCAATCTCTTTCCGCTTGTCCAGCGCGAGGGCTTTCACCAGTCCCAATCGCATCGCAGCTTGTATGTCGAAGTCCACGACGATATGTGTGAAGAAATGCTTGGACTTCTTCGTGCCTGTGCCGACCTCGTCATAGGGTGTGGCGGAGAAATCGATCTGCGTGAATCGGCGACCCTTTGTTGACGCGATATCGGTAAGGCTCTTCTGCCACTCCACATCCGTTGATTCGTCGCCTTTCTTCAGTTCGTGAATATGGTGCGCTTCGTCGTTGAATGTCATAAGGCTCGGCAGTTCCCTGAGCCAGCGCATCGCCTCTCCGCGTCGATGTCTGCGATCGAGCACGTCGAGCGAGTTACCCGAGAGCATTCCCGGCGTCAGCGGAATGAAGCTTGCGGCCGCAGCTGCGGCGTCAATCTCCACCCCGGCAGCTTCTGTGTCGTCGTCGTCATCATCATCAACGAAATTGGGTTCCTCGACACCCGCCAGCAGGTGCCAGTTGGTGATCGCAAGTGCTCCCGAGCCAACGACTTTGGTACCGATATCGTTCTTGACTACAACGGAAGTCTGAAGAAAACCGAACACGCGTTCCTGGTAGTTGTCCGGGATAAACAGCTGTCGTTGTGCGTAGATATCGCTAGTTGCAAAATCGCGTGCCTCGCCAGATCGGCTTCGGCCCTGAAATGAGTCCAGCAGTCGGTCGTAGACGATCAAGCCGGGCGCAACCACCAAGAAGTTGCTAGTGAATCGTTCGTCGCTTGGATATTGAGTGTGATTGAGTAACTGCCAAATCAGGAGAGCGTTCAGGACCCAGGTTTTGCCAGTTCCGGTTGCCATCTTCGCTGCGTACTTCGGATGCTCGTTGCGTGAATCGCTGACCTCGCCCAGTAGCGCGCCCTGCAGAAGCGCTTCGCTGGCGACTTTCTGGTACAGGTCCAGAAGGCTCGTCACCCCGAGCACTTCGTGTGCGTAGATGATCGCGAGAATCGCGTCGCGTTGACCCTCATGGAAGTTTGAGTCGCGATTGTCTACGTAGTCTTGCTGAAACCACCATTTCAGCAACTCCGCCGTCACCGGAGTGACAGCGTCAATGAGGGCGTTTGGTTCACCAAGCGTGATTGCGGCCGTGTTGTCAGCCGTCGCGAAACTGATCGCCTCCGCGAGAGGAAAACGGTCTGGAATTATGTTCACGCGTCAGTCCCTGCGACCGTGACAATTACTTCTGATTCAAATCCGAAGACGTCGATCGCTCGTACACATACCTGGCGCGGTGTCTCGCGAGGGGGCACGGTGATACGAGCGTGCGTTACCGTGCGCAGTGCATCGCCGTCGTTTGCAGTATTGCCACGGTAGTCCTGCCATGAGGAGCGAAAAATGTAGTCATCAAAGTCAGGGTCGATTGCCCAATACTCGATTAGTGCCAGCGGTTCGCGATTCATCACACTCAGAACGGTCGCGCGATCCTCATCGTTCAAGCTGATCGCATCCGGCGACAGAAGTACGTAATTGTCCAAGACCACTTCGAGCTCAAGTGCGTCGCCAATCACCGCTGTCTCAACGTGGGCCTCAAGATATTGCAGTGTCGCAAAGCGAACCTCGCCAATGAGGTTCTCTTTGCCGCGCTTCTTTAGCCGATCCAGAAGATCGGGAGGTATCACTCGGACGTCCAAACCGTCTGGGTCATTCAGCGCCGCCAGGTCGTGGCCAATGCTCGCCGAAAAGTTCCAGCCCAGCACTAGAACCCGCCGGAACCCACCCATCTTTGAGTCGCGGTAGGCCTGCGCGCGCCGAAGCGTCGACACTGTTGTCAGCCGTGAGGGGCTGTCAACGATCACCAGAGTGTGCTCGTTCGGAAGATAGCCGAGGGAGCCATTGACGTTCTCCTCCGCCGGCAGCGGAAGCGCCCCATAGATGCTGAGGACCGTCTGCGAAAGCTCACCAATTTTGAATTTACGACCCAGAGTGCTGCGGGCCTGTTCGACCTGATAGTCGCCGATCGCTTGATAGAGGAAGGGTGCGGCATTCTGATCAACGAGCCGCTTCCTGGTAATCATTGTTGCGGGCTTGGCCAGCTCAGTTGTAAGCCATTTGCGACTCAATCGTTCGGCAACCGCGACGGTGGTGCCCGATCCGGCGTAGAAATCGGCCACGGTCGCTCCCTCTGGAGTCAACGCCGTGATAATCCGCTCCAAGAGCTTTTCGGGCTTCTGGGTTTCAAAGGCCAAATTCTCCTTTGCATTGCCTTTGACGATGGAGATGTCGTAGAAGACATCGTCTTGAGTTTTGAACTCCACGTCGAAGTCGAAGAGGACATCGTCGTCCTGAAGATCGCGTCCGAGCTCCTTTTGGACCTTCCTTACGCGCAAGAGTATGAGTTTGTCCGTGCTGTCCTTAACTGCGCCGTAGGTCACCCGATTGTTATCGACAACCCGCTGAAATCGGGCCTTGTACTCGCTGTCGGCGGTCTTAACCGGCGCAAAGTAGTAGCGGTCGCTCTTCGAATAGACCAGCAGCACATCGTGATTCTGTGGGAACTTCCTCAGGGCGTTGCTCATCTTCCCGTAACGCCAGACGACCTCGTTCACGAATCGGTCTTTCCCGAAGACCTCGTCGAGCAGGATTTTCACGTAGTGACCGACGTGCCAGTCGAGGTGTACACAGATCGTTCCAGTTGCCGACAACAACTCCCTCATGAGATGCAGGCGAGGCGTCATCATCTCAAGGTATGAGGCAGTGCCATTCGCCCAGGTATCGGAATAGGCAAACTGCTCGGCGACCGTCGGACGCTGGTCAATTGTCTTGCCCGGCAAAAGGATCTGCGTTCGATAGTCAGCCTTTGAGTCGAATGGCGGGTCGATGTAGATCAAGTCGATCTTGCCCCGCATGCTGGGAGTTTCGTCACCGCCGGCCAGAAGCGCAGCCATTGCAAGCATGTTGTCGCCGTAAATAAGCCGGTTCAGTCCATGCGAAATTTCAACGGAGTGGCTATCGACGCCATAGATATCGAACCCGCTGAAGTCCCGCGATGGAATTACCAGCTCCCGAGTCTGAAGCGAGACCCGCCCCGGCCCTTCAAGTTGTTCGAGGATTTGCTGCGCTTGGCGTCTGCCCGCTCGTACGATCTCCGGAAGTTCTTCGAGCAAGGTTTTTGCCATTTTTCGGTGCTGTCCATTCGCCTCAACAGTGGCCAACCGCCACAAAGAACAAGCGTTATACGCCTGAGGCATTAAAGCATGAGTGCTCCGACATCTGGTGACCCAGAACGGGGGCACGTAGGCATAGAGCATGCAAGACCCGGTGTCCGAAGCCTCGCGAATGTTCGGCGAGCGACTCCGTGACGCCCGCACGAAGCTGGGCTCCAGCCAGGAGGAGATTGCCCATCTCGCGGACATGCACTTCTCGAATTACGGCAAGATCGAGCGCGGGTATGGCAACCCTGAGCTGCACACGATCGTGCGCCTGGCGGCCGTATTGAATGTGGATGCGGGCACACTTCTAGCCGGAATCGGCGCGGAGGCGCTACCCGAGAAGTATCGCGTCTACAGTGCCCAGGAGTTCGTCAAGGAACGACGGAAACGCGACGTGCGCGGGAGCGCGTAGGAAGCTACGCATCCGCGCACCTCAAACCCCGCACACCTCAGAAGCTCACGCGCCACAGGTATTCCTGCCCGTCGGGCCGAAACCACCGCACCACGCCGATCGTGTTTCGCGCAAGGTCGGTGCCCGAAATGACGATCTCGAGTATGTCGCCGGGCTCAAGCGTCGAGGGTGCAGAAACGGGCATCACACCAGAACCGTGAAGCGAGAAGGTCACGCCCGTGAGCCTCTCGCGGCCCAGGTTGCGCAACCGGTAAAGCCCGTCACCCCGATCGAAGTTCCAGGGCACACGATAGGCGGATTCTGAGCTGACTAAGGCAAGTCGCGGTCGGGTCATGCTCGAAAGTTAGCCGCCGCATCCGACCCTCCCAAGGCTATTGGGGAGGCAGCGTCACATCCTCAAGCTGGGGAGGGATGGCCGACTCGTCTTCGCGTATCTTGCCGGCGACAGTGCGAGCGTTCAGGCTCTCCGGAAACTGAGCCGGCGCCCGCCCAAACGCAGTCCGCGAACTCTGAATCACGCGCCGACCGAGCAGGTGATTGCCCGCGCCGCCAATGAGGGCGCCAATACCGAACGGGATGGCGCGCCCGACGACACTGGCACCCTCGCGAGCCGCAAATCTCCTCAGGAAGTACCTGCGAACGCGCTTCCCAATATTGCCCATCGCCGACTTCGGGAGACTCTTGGTCACCATTTCGCCCCAGAAGGCGCTTCGCGCGGGCGCGCCACCGACGACCTCGCCCGCGAGCTGTTCAACCAGATCGCTGCCGGCACTGCCGAGGATCATGGCCATCACGAGGGTCCGTGAACGCTCCGGGTCGTCAAGCGCAATGCCGTGAATCTCCGTGACCGACTGCGCAAACAGTGCGCTCGCCTCCAGAAAGCCAGCGGTCTCCGCGGCAGACAGCGCAACGGATGCCACGGTGCCCACCGCAGGAATCGCCGCGCTGGCGCCGACGAGCGCGCCACCCGTTGTGACGGCCGCCAGATACCGGCGCTCCAGGATGCGCACTACATCCGTCGGCGTCAGGTCGGGCTTGCCGCGTCGGATCCCGCGGATGTGAGCCAGAACGACCGGGCGCTGCACCGACAGAACCCTGTCGAGCGTGCGGGCAAAGGTCGGGTTCGAGCTCGGAACGATAGTCATACTTACGATTCGTAGTCTGCGTTGTAGCGATCGACAACCTCTTGAATCGGGCCGTCAAGTATGAGCCCGCCCTTGTCGAGGTAGAGCCCGCGCTTGCAGAAGCGCAGCAGGTCCGACTCGTTGTGCGACACAAAGAACATCGTGCGACCTCCCGCGAGCATCTCGTCGATGCGTTTGTAGCACTTCTCCTTGAAGCGACGATCGCCCACCGCGAGTACCTCGTCCACGAGAAGGATGGGTTCCTCGAGCCGCGAGATCACCGCGAAGGCGACCCGTACGCGCATCCCGCTCGACAAGTGTTTGTATGGAGTATCCAGGAAGTCGCCAATCTCAGCGAAGGCGATGATCTCATCGAAGCGTTCGGTGATTTCTTCGCGGCTCATGCCATGGAGTCCGGCCGTGAGAAAGACATTCTCGCGCACGCTCAGGTCATCGACGAAGCCCCCGGTGATTTCGATCAGAGGTGCGACGCCGCCCGTTACCTCGACGCTGCCCTCATCCGGGAGCATGACGTCTGCGACGAGTTTCAGCAGCGTCGATTTGCCCTGCCCGTTGCGGCCGACAACACCGATCGCCTCACCCGCCGCGACTGAGAAATTGATGTCGCGCAGCGCCCAGAACTCGTCGGGTCGCGAACGTCGGGCGCTTTCCGCGAACAAATCCTTGAAACTACGCCGGTGTCGCCGGTTGCGCTTGAACTGGATACCGAGGTTGGTGGCCGTAATCACGGCTTTCTGCGATGTCGTATCGATCGTGGTCACGCTAGATCTCCTTCAATACCGCGCGAACATTGCGGCGGAACGTCAGCATCCCGACGCCAAGCACGATCAGCGAAATGACGACAGACATCAGTACGGCAAACCAGTCGAGCTCGCCGGAGAAGAACGACGCGCGGTACAGCGCCGTGATTCCGGTCATCGGATTGAATGAGATGAGCGCCTTGATCTCGTGATGAGTATTGAACTTCTCGAGCCCATAGACGATCGGCGTGACATAGAACATCAATCGCAGAATGAGCTTCACCGCCCGCTCGAGGTCACGAAAGAACACCACGACAGGAGCGATGATGAGCCCGATGCCGGTGATGAGCACAGCCTGGATGGCGATGGCCAGCAGTGAATAGAACGCGCCCCACTGCAGGTGCGCTGGTGTCGTCGTCGCAAGAGATGCCAGCACAAAAATGATGAGGACGGGGATGCTTGCCAGAAACTCGATCCCCTTGGAGAACACGATTCGCATGACCCAGATTGAGCGGGGGATGCTGGTCGAGCGGATCAGCTTGGCATCGCGGATGAACGCTCTGGTCATGTCGCCGACCGCGCCGCTGAACCAGACCCAGGGCAGCAGGCCGGTGAGGAGAAACACGATGTACGGCCTGTCGACCGCCGACCGGTCGAAGACGATCACGAAGACGAAATAGTAGATGGCAGACATCAGCAGCGGGTCGAGAATCGACCACAGGTAGCCGAGCGCCGATGTCGAGTAGCGCACTTTGAGGTCGCGCTTGGTTAGCAACCACAGCGAATGCCGGTAGCGGGCGCCTGACGTCATTTCTCGACGCGGAGGTGCGGCTACGGTCACGGGTACCTCACTCTGGTCGAGTGATTCAACCCGCCGGAAAGTTCGACTTACCCAGCGAGCACCTGCTAAACCGAGGTTTTAATTAATTCAGACGAAGAGGTTTGCGCGCTCAAGGTCTTCTGCGAAGTCAATTTCAACGGCATAGAGGTCAGAAATGTCGACCGGCTCAATGTGCAGCTTGTCCTGCTCAATTGCCAACTCTATGCCACGCTCGAAGTAGTCCTGGTCGTCAACGCGCTTGAGCTGGCGCAGGAGAACGGCCTTGTCATCCTTCGAGATGTAGTTGATGCCCACTGCTTCGCCGAGACCGCTCTGGACCGTCTTCGACAGCTCCTTGATGTACCCCTCAGCGTCGGTCGTGTACTTGACCTCTTCATCGGAAACCTTGGAGGTGTTCACCGAGACGAACGACTGATCACGCGCAACGACTGCACTTGCGCGGCGCAGAGCCTCGGGGTCAAAGACGACGTCGCCGTTCATCCACAGCACGCCGCCGGGAGCCGATGCCTGCAGTGCGCGCATCAGGCTTTTCGAGGTGTTGGTCTGGTCATACTCCTCGTTGTAGACGAAGGATGCCTGCGGGAACGCCTCAATGATGTGCTCAAGCTTGTACCCGACAACGATCGTGACCTGCGCGGACTTGCCGAATGCGTATTGGATGTTGTCGAACTGCTGCTGCATGATCGTGCGGCCGTCGCTCAACTCGGTGAGCGGCTTCGGAAGAGAACGACCGAGACGACTGCCCATGCCAGCGGCAAGGATTACGACCTGCGTGCTCACGTTTTGTCTCCTATATGTTTCGCGCCCCGTGGTGCCAGGGCCGTGCAGCCTAAAGAAGGCCGCACAGGCCAAGGACACCTACTTCCGCTGGCATCCGGCCGGATTCTAAGAATTTGCTGGGTGTTAACGCGGGGGATTACGTATGGACACTCCGTTGTGCTTGAAAAAAGCGTATCGGCTGCGACTGTCAACACACAGGGCAACCCGGGTGATGTTGTCGATTCGTGATACTAGCCCGCGAGGCTGAAGCTGGGCTGGATACCCTTGTTAGCTTGATACGGTTTAGGGGTGGATTCAGAACCTGACGCGCTCTCAGCTCCCCGCCCGTCGCGCACCTCGAAGCCTTCGACGAGCAAGACCGCAGGCACTTCCGCCGCCAAACCGTCCTCTGCACCCGGCAGCAAGCCAGCCGTGGCAGCCCGCACTACGCCCGCTCGACGCCCCGCTGCGACCCGGAAGGCGCCGGCAGCCGCCAAACTGGTCGAGCCGCCGACACCCGCACCGGCACCACGCGAAACCGTCCTGAAAATCGAGGGCCTGGTCAAACGCTTCGGCGATACCATCGCGGTCGCTGGCATCGACCTCGCGATTGAGGCAGGCTCCTTCTACGGCATCGTCGGGCCCAATGGCGCTGGCAAGACAACGACCCTGTCGATGGTCACCGGTCTGCTCCGACCGGATGCCGGACGGGTCGTCGTGCACGGCATAGATGTCTGGGCCGATCCGGTTGTCGCCAAACGCAACATGGGCGTGCTCCCGGATCGTCTGCGGCTGTTCGACCGTCTCACCGGCGCGCAGCTGCTCTACTACTCCGGCGCACTTCGCGGTCTCGACGACGCGACCGTTGCGGCGCGCAGCGCGGATCTCGCGAGTGCATTTGGATTCGAGGATGCGCTCAACCGGCTCGTAACCGACTATTCGGCCGGCATGAGCAAGAAGATCGCCCTGGCGGCGGCCATGATTCACTCACCTCGCCTCCTGGTGCTCGACGAACCATTCGAGTCGGTCGACCCCGTGTCCGCGGCCAACGTCACCCAGATCCTGCACAGATATGTCGAATCCGGCGGCACGGTCGTCGTCTCCAGCCACAGCATGGACCTCATCCAGCGAATCTGCGATCACGTTGCCGTCGTCGTACACGGCGCGATCCTCGACTCCGGCACCATGACCGAGGTTCGCCGGGGCAAGACCCTTGAGGAACGCTTTGTCGAACTGGCGGGCGGCCGCACGAGCGCGGAGGGCATGGAGTGGTTAAGCAGCTTCTCCGACTGAAGCTCCGGCTGCTCGGCAACGCATTCCGCCGCAGCCCCTGGCAACTCGTTGGACTCCTGATCGGTCTCGTCTACGGCCTCAGTATCGCGTTTCTCGTTGTGACCTCGCTCATTGGGCTGCGCCTCGCGACGGTCTCGATCGCGACCACGGGCGTGACGGTCTTCGGTTCCCTTCTGGTGCTCGGTTTCATCGTTGTTCCGCTGGTGTTTGGCGTCGATGACGTGATGGACCCCCGCAAATTCTCGCTCTACGGCCTTCCGAACAACAAGCTGGCGACATCCCTTGTAATCACGGCGCTGATCGGCGTCCCGGCACTGGTCGTCGGGGTCATCGGGCTCGCGCAGATCGTCACGTGGAGCCGCGGTCCTTTGGCGGTGCTGCTGGCCGTGATCGGGGCACCCGCGATCCTGGCTACCTGCGTCCTGAGCGCGCGGGTGTTCACATCCATCGCCGCGTTCCTGCTGTCCTCACGTCGCTCACGTGACGCAACCGGGCTGTTCGGGCTCATCCTCCTCATCGTTATCACGCCCGTTTTCCTCCTGCTGTTGAACGTCAACTGGCAGCGCGACGGGCTCACCATTCTGGGGCGCATTTCGAACATTCTCGAATGGACGCCACTCGGTGCCGTCTGGGCTGCGCCAGCGGATGCCGCTGCCGGTAACCCGGGCACCGCCATCCTGAAAGAACTCATCGCACTCGCGTTCGTGGCGCTGCTGTGGGCGGCGTGGCGTTATCTCGTTGCGACCATGCTGGTCACGCAGCAGCGCGCCGCCGAGGCAAAAAGCTACCGCGGGCTCGGGCTGTTCCGGCTCGGGTCTGCGACCATCAGCGGTGTCGTTGCCGAGCGCAGCTTCACCTACTGGCTTCGGGATGCCCGCTACCAGGTCTCGCTCCTGATCATCCCGATCATTCCGTTCTTCCTGATGATTCCACTCATCATCGTTGGGTTGCCGGGCAATGTCCTCGCCCTGCTGCCCGTGCCGGTCATGGCGCTGTTCCTCGGCTGGACCATTCACAACGATGTCGCATACGACAGCACGGCGATCTGGCTGCACGTCGCGACGGGGCTGCGCGGGCGCTCCGATCGATTCGGCAGAGTCATCCCGGTGCTGGCCGTTGGGGTCCCGCTCATCGTCGTCGCAAGCCTGATCTGCGCGCCACTGTATGGGGACGAGGGTCTGCTTCCCGCCCTGATCGGCGTCGGCCTCGGGCTCCTCTTCACCGGCCTCGGGCTCTCGAGCGTGATGTCTGCGCGATTCCCTTACCCCGCGGTGCGACCCGGCGACAGCCCGTTTGCGGCGCCTCAGGCCGTGGGGTCGGCATCCGCTCTCATTCAGGGCTTCTCCTTCCTGATTACATTTGTCCTCGCGTCGCCCACGCTCTACCTCGCGTACCTGTCGCTGACGGTTCCGCGCAGTTCGGGCTGGGGTGCGCTCGCCGTCGGAGCGGGCCTCGGGGGGCTGCTGCTCTGGGGCGGTATTGTCTGGGGCGGTCATATTTTCGATAAGCGCTCGCCGGAAATCCTCGCGTTCACCGTGCGAAACTAGAGCCATGAGCGACACCGACCCCACCGGCGGAGGCACTGACGTTCTTGACCGCGAACTCGAAGAGCTGCTGAACAAAGAGCAGATTGAAGAGGGCGACCACGAGCGTTTCTCGCACTACGTCCCAAAGAACAAGATCATGGAGTCAGCGCTGACCGGCAAACCGGTAAAGGCGCTGTGCGGCAAGCTATGGACTCCCGGCCGTGATCCGGAAAAGTTTCCGGTCTGCCCGACCTGCAAAGAGATCTACGAAAAGATGAAGGCGTAGCTCGTCCCGCTACAGCCAGGGCTGCTCGAAGTACTGCGTCGGGATGGCCGGTTCGCCTTTACTGAGGCGTAGAGCGTCCGCGGGCAGCTCGGCGATTGCCGCTGCGCGATGTTCCCGTGCCAGCGCGACACCCTCAGGCCCGAGGTATTTCTCTTCAACCTCTCCGCCAGCCGCAAGGGGCACGAGCAGCCGTCGCTCGTCGGGCGCGTCCGGGGGCGGGCCGCCGACATAAACGGTCTCGGCTTGGGCCACGCCGTTCGCGAGCGTGCGAACAGGGGTCTTGCGACCACCGATCGTCGCCTTGGCGAACGACCGCTTCGCGACTGAAACCCAGGCGTCTGCCGCATCGCGTCGCGCTACCAGCTTGTACACGAGGCCGGCCGCAGGATGCCCTGACCCCGTCACCACCGACGTCCCGACCCCGAACGAGTCGACCGGTGCAGCGCTCAATGCGGCGATCGTGTACTCATCGAGGTCGTTGGTGACCGTAATTTTCGTATCGTGCGCACCGAGCGAATCGAGTTGCGCACGCACGGCCGCAACCTGGGCAGGCAGGTCGCCACTATCGATGCGGACCGCACCGAGGCCAGTGCCCGCAACCTTCACCGCCAGCGCGACGGCCGCCGGCACGTCGTATGTGTCGACAAGAAGAGTGGTGCCAGCGCCAAGCGCCGCAACCTGCGCTTCGAACGCGGCCTCCTCGCTGTCGTGCAGCAGAGTGAACGCGTGCGCTGCCGTCCCCATGGTCGGGATGTCCCAGGTCCGGCCTGCCTCGAGATTGCTCGTTGCGCCAAAGCCGGCGATGAATGCGGCACGGGCTGCGGCTACGGCCGACCTCTCGTGCGCTCGGCGCGAGCCCATTTCGGCGAGTGGACGCCCGTTTGCCGCATTCACCATGCGGCTGGCGGCGCTGGCAATGGCACTGTCGTAGTTGAGGACGCTGAGTACCAGCGTTTCGAGCACGACCGCCTCGGCGAATCCGCCCTGTACGACCAGCATGGGGGAGCCCGGGAAGTACACCTCGCCCTCGCGATACCCCGTGATCGTGCCATCGAAGCGATAGTTGGCCAGCCAGTCGAGGGTGACCGCGTTGACGACTCTGTTTTCTCTCAGCCAGGCGAGTTCGGCATCCCCGAATCGGAAATCGCGAACGAGTTGCAGGAGACGTCCGGTGCCGGCGACGATGCCGTATCGGCGACCGTCGGGCAGGCGACGAGCGAAGACCTCGAATACGCACTCGCGCTCGTGCACACCGCTGCCGATGGCGGCGTCGATCATCGTGAGCTCATAGCGATCTGTGAGAAGCGCGCTCGTCATCCGTCCAGCCTAGGGGCGGTGTTCGTTCCTGAGGCGACCCCGCTTCCTCGGGGAGTGTGCTCGGCTAAACTCGACTCCCGTGACTGACGCGCCGATCGGAGTATTCGACAGTGGAGTCGGAGGATTGACCGTCGCGCGCGCAATCATCGACCAGCTGCCGCGCGAGTCCATCCTCTATGTCGGTGACACCGCTCACTCGCCGTACGGGCCGAAGCCCATCGCGCAGGTGCGTGAATATGCGCTCGCCGTTCTCGACGATCTGGTCGACCAGGGCGTCAAGTTGCTGGTCATCGCCTGCAACACGGCCTCCTCCGCAATGCTTCGGGATGCCCGTGAGCGCTACACCGAAGGCCGCGGAATCCCCGTGGTCGAGGTGATCCACCCCGCGGTGCGGGCCGCCGTCCGCCAAACGCGCGCCAAGCGCATCGGCGTGATCGGCACGGTGGGCACGATCAACTCGCGCGCGTACGACGACGCGTTCATTGCGGCATCCGATCTCGAAATTTTCAGTCAGGCCTGCCCGCGTTTCGTCGAGTTCGTGGAGTCCGGTATCACGAGCGGTCCCGAGCTGTTTGCCGCAGCGGAGGAGTATCTCGAGCCCCTCAAAGCCGCGCGCATCGACACGCTCGTGCTCGGCTGCACCCACTACCCCCTTCTGGCTGGTGCAATCCAGTACGTCATGGGCGAGGATGTCACGCTGGTCTCGAGCGCGGAGGAGACGGCGTACGACGTCTACCGGATGCTGGTGCGGCACGGCCTCGAGCGCACCTCGGCTGCACCGCCGAGTTACCGGTTCGAGGCGACCGGCGACAGCAAAGAAGAGTTTCTGCGGCTCGCGAGCCGCTTTCTTGGCCCTGAGGTCACACGAGTTGACCTCGTAGAGACAGGCACGATTCCCGTTATGCAAAACCGCGCTACGAAAAGAAGTGAGACAGTATGACCCGCTCCGACGGCCGCACGGTAGACCAGCTTCGCGAGATAACCATCGAACGCGGCTGGAGTAAGCAGGCCGAAGGATCGGCGCTCATCTCATTCGGCAACACTCGTGTGCTGTGCACAGCATCCTTCACCAATGGCGTGCCTCGCTGGCTGACCGGTAAGGGCAAGGGCTGGGTCACAGCCGAGTATGCAATGCTGCCTCGCTCCACCAACGACCGCATGGATCGCGAGGCCGTCAAGGGCAGGATTGGTGGTCGCACCCACGAGATTTCGCGGCTCATCGGTCGCTCGCTTCGAGCCGTCATCGACATGAAGGCGCTCGGCGAAAACACCATCGTCCTCGACTGTGACGTGCTGCAGGCCGACGGTGGCACGCGCACCGCGGCGATCACCGGAGCTTACGTTGCACTCGTCGACGCCATCGAGTGGGCACGGGAGAAGCGCTTCATCGGCCAGAAGTCGACGCCGATCATCGACAGCGTGGCCGCGGTTTCGGTTGGCATCATCGATGGCGAGCCCATGTTGGATCTCGCCTACGTTGAGGATGTCCGGGCCGAAACCGACATGAACGTCGTCGTCACGGGTCGCGGCCTGTTCGTCGAAGTACAGGGCACAGCGGAGGGCGCGCCGTTCGACCGCACCGAACTCAACAACCTGCTCGACCTCGCACTCGGTGGCACGGCATCCCTCGCCCAGTTCCAGAAGGATGCCCTGGCCCGCTAGGTGCGCTCGCCTTCGCAGAAGGTGCCCGATCGACTAGCCCGCGACCTCATCCATGGGTGGCATCTCGATCTCGAGCGGGCGGTAGCGGTTCGGCCAGCTGGTCGAAAGCGTGAAGAACTCGCCCAGAAGGGTTCGACGCCCGTCGCCGTGCACCACTCCGGGCCAGTTGTTTGCAATGTGGAATGCGTTTGCCATGTACGAGATTCGCGTTGCCAGCTGCTTCCGCCGCCAGGCCGGTGCCACGAAGATCTGGTGGATGAGGCCACCATCGGGATACCAGCGCACGGCGGCAACCTGGTTATCGTTGCTCACCCCCATGGTTGCGAACGCGTACCGAGAAACAATCGTCCCTGGCGGAACCTCGTCACCCACGAACGCGACCAGGTTTGTGGCCGCAGGTTTGGCGCGCGGCTCGTCCACGTTGACGAACCAGACGTTCGGTGCGTCCGGGGTCTCGAACACGGCGAATTCAACCTGCAGGATGCCGTGCGGCGTCTCCCCGATGTGCCACGCGTCGACCCAGTCCGGCCTCGGTTCGCTGCCGGCGACGCCCGTCAGGTCGGTTCCATCGGGGTACTCGTCGGTGAGCCAGAGTCTCGCCTCCCAGTGTCCGGAGTCGAGTTGCCGCTCGCGGCGGTGCACAGCATTGGGAAGTCGTTGGGAAGCCATCGATCAATGGTGCCATTGGCGCTCGACTAGCTGTTACCCTGAATCAGGATTTTACGAGAGGCCCGAGCTTGAAGAAGACCATTGCAGTTGCCAGTGCCGCGTTCATTGGCATGGTTGGCGCCGTAGCTACCGGATCGTCGGCGCAGGCCGCTGACACCGTGACGGTGCCCGGAGCAGGCAACGAGTGCACCACGTCGGCACAGCACTTCCTGAGCACTACTGCTGATGGTACGCAGGGCTGGTACATGGACTGCATTCCTCAGTACGGCATGGGCAAGGCCGAGTTCACGATCACGAGCGAGAATGCCGATCACCCCACGCGCACGTTCCCGACTGGTTTTACCCTGACGGATTCCGCTACCACCACGACGACTACGACCGACGATAAGTCGGCGATTGCGGCGTACTTCACGCCCTCGATGTTCACGGGGGCTTTCACCGGCTTCGCCAGCAAATCAACGACAGACCCGGCGCATTCCCTGGCATATCAGGGCTATGTCGCACTCCCCGTCATCTCCGTGGTACACACCGACATCTCGAAATTGCCGGCCGCCTGCACTTCAGCCGCCCAGACCTACACGGGCGTTTACGCAATCAACTTCAAGCCTGTGACGACGACGTTCACGAAGACGATCAGTGGCATCAAGTGGAAGTACAAGGTCACGGCCACGCCTCACACCCTCTTCCTTGGCCTGAACTTCGCGAGCGGAAACTTCACCGACGCGCCGCAGTGCGCCGCTACCGCGGGCGCCAGCCTGTATGCCGGCGGTATAGCTGACGGGGCGAACTACTTCACTATTACCAACGACAACGCGACTCTCGACGGAAGCAACACCCTCGACCCGTTCGTGGGTCCATTCCTTTCGAGTGCAGACCTCGGCATCATCGCACCGGCAGCTGACCCGCCCGTCGCCGGTCCATCGCTCGCGCTCACCGGTATCAACGCCGCGCCTGCCGAATGGTTGGGCGGTGGCCTGATTGCAGCCGGACTCCTGTTCCTCGGCCTGCGGTTCGCCGGTTTTGGCCGCCGCCGCAGGCACGCCCAGAAGCAGCACTAAGACTTGAAGCTCGTCCTCGCTACGCACAATGCGCACAAGGTCGAGGAACTTCGGCGAATTCTGGGGCCGCGGCTCGATGGCATCGAACTGGTCGCATACGACGGACCTGAGCCAGTCGAAGACGGCGATACGTTCGAGGCCAACGCGCTGATCAAGGCACGCGCGGCGTTCCTGCACACGGGGATGGCCGCGATTGCGGATGATTCCGGGATTTCGGTCGATGCGCTGGGTGGCGCACCGGGCATCCACTCTGCGCGGTATGCGGGATCGCGCGACGACGGCGACAACCTGCGACTGCTTCTGGAGCGGATGACCGGGGTCGACGACCGGGCTGCCCAATTCACCTGCGCTGCCGCATTCGTCGACGCGGTGAGCGAGCACGTGGAGGTCGGGGTGTGGCCGGGCAGCGTTCTGCGTGAGCCATCTGGGACGCACGGATTCGGGTATGACCCGATCTTCCAGCCGGACGGCATTGCGACCAGCTCCGCCGAGTTGACGGCCGACGAGAAGAACGCAATATCGCACCGCGCAAGAGCGTTTTCGAAGCTGTTCGACTACATCCGTTCGCGCTAAGGTGACCGCTTCGACTGGTTCGCGCGTGCGGCAGGGGGCCCTGCTGCTTGGTCCCGCGTTTGTCGCGGCCATCGCCTACGTCGACCCGGGTAACGTCGCGGCGAATCTTACTGGCGGCGCCCGCTACGGCTACCTGCTCGTGTGGGTTCTGGTGCTCGCCAATCTGATGGCCGCGCTCATCCAGTACCAGTCGGCGAAGCTCGGCCTTGTGACCGGCAGGAGCCTGCCCGAGTTGCTCGGCGACCGACTACGCACGGGCACCCGACGCGCATTCTGGGCGCAGGCGGAACTCATAGCCGCCGCCACCGACCTCGCTGAGGTAGTTGGTGGGGCAATCGCACTGAACCTGCTGTTCGGGTTGCCACTTGTGGTTGGCGGCGTGATTGTCGGCATCGTGTCCACTCTGCTTCTGGCCGCTCAGAGTCGGTTTGGGCAGCGTCCGTTCGAGTACGCGATCGTGTCGCTGCTTGCGATCATTGCGATCGGATTTTTGGCCGGGCTGTTGGTGCATCCGGCCAGCGGCATCGGCATCCTGGGCGGGTTCGTGCCGCGTTTCGCGGGCACCGAGTCGGTTCTTCTGGCAGCGAGCATGCTCGGGGCAACCGTCATGCCGCATGCCATTTACGTGCATTCGGCGCTCGCTCGAGATCGGCACGGGAAGCCTGAGACGCGGGATGGTGCCATCCGGCTCCTGAAAATCACTCGCTGGGATGTCGCCATCGCGCTCGGTCTCGCCGGCCTGATCAATCTGGGGATGCTGCTGCTGGCCGCGGCAAACCTGCGTGGCACGACCGGAGCGAACACCATCGCGGGCGCCTCCGCCGCTATCAGCCACGCGCTGGGTCCTGTGATTGCGATCGTCTTTGCGATCGGGCTGCTTGCCTCGGGGCTCGCCTCGACCTCAGTTGGCAGCTACGCGGGTGCCACCATCATGAGTGGGCTGCTGCGTCGCCGGGTCCCGCTGGTTGTTCGCAGGACGCTGACGCTCATCCCGGCCCTCGTGGTGCTGGGACTGGGGGCCGACCCGACGGCGGCGCTCGTGATTAGCCAGGTCGTGCTGAGCTTCGGCATCCCGTTCGCGCTCATACCGCTGCTGCGGCTGACGAGCAACCCGGCGCTGATGGGGGAGTTTCGCAGTCCGCCGTGGGTGCGAATCGTGCTGTGGCTTATCGTGGTGCTTGTTATCTCGCTCAACCTCGCGCTCATTGTTTTGGCTGTTCTTCCGGGCGCATAGGGTTGTTGGGTGCCAGACGACCAGAACATCCCCCTTGACGCTTCGCCGAAGGATCGAATTGCCGAGGCCGTTCGGCGGTTCGGCCAACAGGACGTGGCCGACCGTGCCGCGGCTCTCCTCACCGGCGCGAACGAGGGCGAAGAATTTCTGCTCTGGGTCGGTGGCCAGCACGCCCAGGGCATCCTCGATGGCGCGCCAGCACTCTACTGGCCCGAGGTGTGGGGTGCGCGAGCACTTCTGTTCGCATGGGACGAGGTCGCGGCCGCTCCGGTGCGGCTCGGCCTCGCAAACCAGGCGTGGCGGGTGCGCGAAATGTGCGGTCGGGTTGTCATCGAGCATGGGCTGCCCTTTGCCGCGGAACTCGTGCCGTTACTTACGGATGAGGTCGCGCGAGTGCGCGTCGTCGCGGCCCGCGCGCTCGAGGCCGTCGGAGAGTACGACGAGGCGCTCCAGGTCAAGGCGCTGCTTGCCGACCCCGAGGTCGAAGTTCGCAGAGCTGCCGGCAATGCCGTGCGGGCCATGGCGCGTCGCCTCGATCGAGTGATCGAGTAGCCGACCGGCTCGTCAGCTCTCCGCAGCCGATCGGCTACTTGTGCTTTGGGTCGAACTCGCCGGCGGGCAGCGACACGTCGGCATCCGTCGGGATATTCACGCCCGCGGCGTTCGCCTTTCGAGCCTTCATGCTCGAGCGGACGTAATGGAAGATCGCCGGAATAAGTGTGAACACCACGACGGCGAGCAGGATGATGTCCACGTACCTGGTCACGAAGTCGGCCACGGGTCGGATGTTGCCGAGCAGGTAGCCGACGGTCGTAACGCCGCCGCCCCAGATCAAAGCGCCGATGAGGTTGTAGAGCGAGTAGCGACGAGTCGGCATGTGACCAACACCCGCCGCGACGGGGGCAAAGGTGCGAACCACCGGAACAAATCGCGCGAGGATGACGGCAAACGCGCCGTACCGTTCGAAGAAGGCATTAGTGCGCTTCACGTTGGCGACGCTGAACAGGCCACTCTCTTTGCGCTCGAAGATTCGGGGGCCTGCACCGCGGCCGATGTAATAGCCCGACTCCCCACCGAGGAATGCCGCGAAGCCGATCGCGAGGGCAACCCACCAGATATCCACATGGATGAGGCGGTGCGCACCGAAGGTCAGCAGACCCGTGATCAGCAGCAGCGTGTCGCCCGGGAAAATGAACCCAATCAACAATCCTGTTTCGGCGAAAATGATCGCGCACACCATGAGTAGCGCCCAGGGGCCAGCGCCCACGATGAGGTCGTGGGGACTGAGCCACGGAATGAGGCTGGTGTGTAGCAAAGGAAGTCTCCAGTCGTCGGTTGGCGCGAACGGCCAATCGGCGGGGCGATGTGGGCTGTCGGCTTTCAGGCTACTAGTGCCGGACTATGAATGGCCTATCAGCCGTGAGAACGACCAGTGCGGGAGAAGGGACTTGAACCCTCACGCTCGAAAGCACAGGAACCTAAATCCTGCGTGTCTGCCAATTTCACCACTCCCGCGGGCGAAACCAAGTGTATCGGCGCGCTCTACCTTTGCGGGGGCGCCGTGCTGCGCCTGCGCAGCAGTCGCGCGGTCGCCCGAACCGAGGTCTTCCGCGAGAGTGGGCCGCCGGTCAGATCGTCCAGCAGGATGCGGGCGCCGAGTGATCCCTGTTCATACGGATCCTGTGCCATCGTCGTCAACCCGAACGATTCAGACAGGTCGTGGTTGTCGATGCCGATCACCGAGAGGTCGCCCGGGATTGAGACGCCGTGGTCCATTGCGGCGAGCATCGCGCCGATAGCCATCTCGTCAGAATTCGCAAAGATTGCGGTGGGCCGCGGGCCCGGTCGGTCGAACAACTCGTTGATCACAGCGCGGCTGACCGTGAGCGAAAAGCCACCGGACATCATCCAGTCGTCCCTGGTGGAGATGCCGGCGGCCTGCATGGCATCCAGAAATCCGCGTCGGCGACCGAGCGGTACCTGACGGTTGAGACCCTCGTCGTCGTCGCCACCGATGTGGGCGATGTCGCGGTGCCCGAGGCTGATCAGGTATTCGGTCGCCTCCTGGGCAACCCCGCGCTCCTCAATACCGATGTGGCGAATACCGCGCACCGGGCCACCGATCATGATCGTGGGATGGCCGAGGGAGAGCAACTGCTCACGCTCGGCGGCCGTGAAGTCCATGCCGACCGCAATCAGAGCATCCGTTCGCTTGCGAAGAATCGAGCGGTGGAATACCCGCTCGCGATCGCCGCCGCGACTGGCCAGGTTGTAGAGGATCATGTCGTAGTTGGCGTCACGCAGTGCCGAGTCGATGCCCTCGATGACGGTGGTATAGAACCAGCGGCTCACCGAGGGAGCAACGACTCCCATGGCGAGCGTCCGCCCCGAGGCGAGGCCTGACGCGCTCGACGATGCGACGTATCCCAGCTCCTCCGCGATGCCCTGGATGCGCTGACGCGTCGCCTCAGAGACATTCGGGAGCCCCCGGAGCGCGCGCGACACCGTCGCGATGGACACACCGGATGCGTGTGCCACGTCATCGATGCTCGTCACGCTGTGAGTCTCCAATTTTTCAGAGATGCTCTCTGAATGATGCTGGCGGGATTGCGACGACGGAGTACCTCGCGGAAGTCAACTCTGCCATAAGCATTGACCTCGAAAACGCCACGGCGGAGCGGCCGACGATGCCCCTCGCACCATCGACCCCCAAGCTCGCGTCGCCATCCCGTATTGCCACTTGCACCAGCCGAATCAACCCTTCGTGGCTCCCGCGAGCAGACCCCGCACAAAGAACCGCTGGAGGGCGAAGAACACGATCAGCGGCAGGATGATCGCAAGGAACGAACCCGCCGAAAGCAGATACCACGACTGCCCGAAGTTGCCGGCAAGGTCGGTGATGACTTTCGTGATCGGGAAGTTGCCGCCGGAGGTGAATATCGTACCGACCAGCAGATCGTTCCAGACCCAGAGGAACTGCAGGATCGCGAACGACGCGATTGCCGGCGTAGACAGCGGCAGAACGATGCGAAGGAAGATCTGGCCATGACCAGCCCCATCCACGCGTGCGGCCTCCATGATGTCTGCCGGGATGGCGGAGATGAAGTTATGCAGCAGGAAGATCGCGAGGGGCAGAGCGAACATCGTGTGCGATATCCAGATCCTCGCGAAGCTGTCGGCAACGCTGTTCAGGTTCAGCCCCGGGAATACCGCCCAGTTGCCAATTGTGAGACCGGTCGAGAACAGGCTGAGTAGCGGCGAGATGGCGACCTGAATCGGGACGATCTGGAGCGAGAAGACCAGGATGAACAACAGATTCTTGCCCCTGAAGTTGATCCAGGCGAAGCCGTACGCGGCCAGGGCGGCGATGACGATCGGGAAGACCGTCGCCGGGATCACGATGACGAGTGAATTCAGGAACGACTGGCCAACGCTGATGCCGCCGTCATCGAAGTTCAGCGTATTGACGTAGTTCGAGATCGTTAGCGCGGGGTTGGCAAAGACCGTCCACCATCCCGACGTATTGATGTCGGCGGGCGGGCGGAAGGAGGTGACGAACAGCCCGAAGGTCGGGATGGTCCACAACACGGCAATTACTATCGCGGCGATAGTGGCACCGCGACTCGTTAGCCGGTTCTTGGCATTCTTGAAGGCGTTGCTCTCTGCCCTGCGCGTTGCTGCAGCGACTTTCCGGGCTGAGCGGGGGTCGACGTCGGTGGCGATCACAGTCCGAGCCTCTGCTTTCTGATGTTGTTCGCGTTGAATATAAGGAAGGGCAGGATGAGGATGAACAGCAGCACGGCTTCAGCCGACGACGTGCCGGTCTGCGGTGGAAGGTTGTTGAAGAGTCCGACCATGTCGTAACTGATGACGCCAGTGCCGTTCTGGCCCTGGGTGGTCGCCGCGATGATGTCGTACACCTTCAGTGAGACGATCGAGATTGTGATCCAGGTAACGACGATGGTCGGCCGGATGCCGGGTATCGTCACATTCCGGAACCTCTGGAATGCGTTCGCGCCGTCGAGCTCGGCTGCTTCCTGCTGCTCGTCTGGAATGCCTTTGATCGCAGCCGACAACAGCACCATCGCGAACCCGGTCTGGGTCCAGATGAGGATGACGATCAGCAGTGCGTCGTTCAGCGGTGAGGTCTGAAGCCAGTTGACCGGCTGTCCACCGAACCAGACCGCGATCTGGTTGAGGAGCCCGATCTGGTTTCCCTGCTGGTAGTCATAGAAAAAGCTGAAGATGATGGATGCCCCGACGAACGAGATCGCAACCGGCATGAAGACGAATACCTTCAGAACCTTCTCGCCGTGAGACTTGTCGATGAATACCGCGTAAGCAAGACCGATCGCGGTTGCGATGACCGGAGTTACGAGGACCCAAACGATCTGGTTGATCAGGTCGATAAGGCCACCGCTGCCACCCGAGAAGATGTAGGCGAAGTTGTTGAGGCCGACGAACCGGGAACTGTCGTTACTGAAGAATGACGAACCGATCGTCTTGATGAGCGGGTATGCGAGCCCGATCAGGACGAGTGCGAGCGCCGGCAGCATGAACGCGATGAGCTGCAAAACGTAACCCTTGCCACCACGCGACCGGAAGTCGAGCAGGAACAACGCACCACCGAGAACGGCGGCAACGGGGACCAGCCACACCGCCGAGTTATACACACCAAGCAGAAGAACGACCACGGCGGGGACCACGACGGCCACCGCGAGTCGGATCACCGTATAGACACGCCCTGGTCTCGGCGCTATCTCGACGAAAAACAGAATTAGCCCGACTACCACGGCAAATGCCACGATGACGACGGGGATTTGGAGGAGCGGTGGCAGACCTGCCAACCAGGTGAAAAACGCGGTCATGGGGGTATCCCTTTCGAGTGCGGCTTTGGACTCAAAATTCTGGAGCGCTGAAATAACGGGGAGAGCGAGGGCCGCCCCGACACTGTGTGTCGAAGCGACCCTCGCAGGTTCGAACTGTTTGGATCAGTACCGGCTGTTTGGATCAGTACCGGGTCGACTAGTTGCTTGCGCGCGATGCCTGGATCTGCGCCTCAACTGCCGCCGATGACTGGCCGTTGACCCAACCGACCATGCCCTTCCAGAACGCGTTTTCCACCACGCTCGGCATTGCGTCGTCCGCCCCGAAACGGAATGTCGTGTTCGGGTCCTGAAGAGTCTTGATTGCACTCTGCAGCAGCGGATCGGCTTCCTTTGTTGCATCCACGCCCTTGTTGGCGCTGATGAACGAGGCATTCTTGACCGTGATCAGACTGTTTGCCCAGGCGGCACTCGACAGGTAGGTCATGACCTTCTGCGTTGCCGACTTGCTGTTGAAGCCAGCGGCGAAGTCGCCACCACCAACGACAGCGTTGGAACCGGCGGTGACCGACGGCAGCGGGAACGCCCAGATGTCGCCATCAGGGCCGACCTTCGGGATTGCGCCAGCCTTGGTCTTCGTCGTTGCGAAGCTAGCCTCGAGGAAGGTCGCCTGGTTGGTAAGTGCACACGAGCCGTTTGCCAGCTTGGTTGCAACATCGCCGAACTTGGTCGAGTTAATCGACGAGACGTTTCCGAACCCGGCGTTCACGAACTTCGGGTTTTTCAGGATCTGGCCGAGCAGAGTGAACGACTTGTCGATTGCCGGGTCGGTGAACTTGGTGGTGCCCTTGACCCACGCATCGTAGGTCGAAGCGCCAGCCGAACTCAGAACGACCTCAGCAAGGAAGTCTGCCCCCGGCCATCCCGAAGCCGTACCAGAACTGAAGCCAGCGCACCACGGTGCCTTGCCCGTCTTCGACTGGATCGTCTGGATGTCGGTGACGAGTTCTGCATAGGTCGTCGGAACGGTGATGCCCCACTTCTTGAAGTCAGCCGGCGAGTACCAGACGTAACCCTTGACGTTCGCGTCGAGGGGCGTCGCGTAGAGCTTGCCGCCGCTGGAGACGTAGCCCTGCCAGTCGGCCGAGAAGTTGTTCTTCACGCTCGCCGTGGTTGCCGAACTGAGCGGCGATACCTTACCGGATGCGATCGCCGCCGAAAGGAGCCCCGGCTGCGGGAACATTCCGATGTCGGGAAGGTCACTGCCCTGGATCTTGGTCGCGATATTGGTGGTGAAGTTCGCGTCACCCGAGTACGTGATGGTGATCTTGTTATCTTTGGCCCACGTGGCCCAGGATGCATTGAGCTCCGTTGCCTCAGTTCCGGTGTCTGGGCCGTAGATGGTGACGGTCTGGGGGCCGCTCGCTGAGCCACCTGTTGAGGTGCCCGGGTTGGCTGTGGTGCAGCCAGCCAGTGCGAGGGTGCTGATCGCTGCCAAGGCGACCGTTGCTGTTACACGTTTGCGCAAGGGTGAACGCAACATGCCATTTCCTGCGGTGGCGATAGCTCTAGCCACGGGGGACACTCTTTCTGCTGTCAACTTCAAACTCCCATTCGAGTTATTTCGGTTGCGCCGTTGCGGGTGCATTCACGACGCTGTGTTCTGCTGAAGCTACCGTCATCCCGTAGGGGAATGCAAGCGTTTTACGAAAGCGCTTACATGGGTGTATACAAATCAGGATGAAAAGCCAAACCGTGACCCAGCCAGCAGTGTCCCCCAACGGACCTGTCTCCGTGAGTACGACTTCCTGGTGGGGTGACGCCGTCATTTACCAGATTTACCCGCGGTCGTTTGCCGACGGAAATGGTGATGGAATCGGTGATTTGGTCGGAGTGACCGAGCACCTCGACTACCTCAAGGAGCTCGGGGTCGACGCCATCTGGTTGTCCCCCTTTTACGTTTCACCTCAGGCGGATGCCGGCTACGACGTTGCCGACTATCGAGACGTGGATCCGATTTTTGGAACGCTCGCAGACTTCGATCGGATGCTCGGATCAGCACATTCGCGAGGACTTCGGGTCATCGTCGACATGGTTCCCAACCACACATCCAACGCTCACGGATGGTTTGTTGCCGCTCTGGCAGCTGGCGCCGGGAGCCCCGAGCGCGAGCTGTACCTCTTCCGGGAGGGACGCGGTGAGAACGGCGAGCTTCCGCCCAACAACTGGCAATCGGTGTTCGGTGGCCCCGCCTGGACCCGTGTCGAGGACGGCCAGTGGTATCTCCACCTTTTCGATACCGCCCAGCCCGACCTGAACTGGCGCAATCCGGCTGTGATCGCTGAATTCGAGGGCATCCTGCGGTTCTGGCTCGATCGTGGGGTGGATGGCTTCCGGGTAGATGTCGCCCACGGCCTGATAAAGCAGGACGGACTCCCGGACAGCGATGCCGGTGCCGCCGTGATGGCAGGCAGCGGAAATTTCGGGCCGATGTGGGACCAGGACGGCGTGCACGACATCTACCGCGGCTGGAACGCTGTGCTCGCCGAATACGGCGGAGATCGGATGCTCGTCGCAGAGGCCTGGGTCTCGCCGCCGGACCGCCTCAGTCGCTACGTGCGGCCCGACGAGATGCAGCAGGCGTTCAACTTCGAATTCATGACGATCGGCTGGAACGCGGCCGGCCTTCGCCGCGCGATCGACTCTGCGCTGGCAGATAACCGCTCGGTGGGAGCAACAACGACGTGGGTTTTGTCCAACCACGATGTCGTTCGCCACTCGTCGCGGTTCGGTCTCGCCGACCCCACGAGTTGGCCGAAAGGCATCTCGGCCGACGACGAGCAGCCACTCATCGAACTGGGGCTCAGCCGTGCCCGCGCCGCCTCGCTCCTGATGTTTGCGCTACCGGGTTCGGCATACATTTTCGAGGGCGAAGAACTCGGGCTACCCGAGCACACCACGCTGCCAGACGACATTCGCCAGGACCCCGCCTTCTATCGCACGGGCGGCCAGGAGGTCGGGCGCGATGGATGCCGAGTGCCGCTGCCCTGGAACGCCCACGAACCGAGTTTCGGATTCAGCCCCACCGGCAGGTCCTGGCTGCCGCAGCCAAGCGTTTTCGGGGAGCTTGCGGTCGACCAGCAGGTGGGCGTGGCCGACTCCACCCTGGAGTTCTACCGGGCCGCGCTCGCGACCCGACGGGAGCGCGGTCTGGGTGGGGGCGACATCCAGTGGCATATTTCGACGGCGGAGCTGCTGCACTTCTCGAACTCGGGGGTGCGGGTGGTCGTGAACTTTGGGCGGCATCCGGTGCCATTGCCCCACGGTGTTTCGGCGCTGATCGCGAGCGAGCCGGATGCCGTGCTGCACGGCGAGTTGCAGCCCAACCGAGCCGTCTGGCTGGCGTAACTCGCCCGCGGTCCTCACCCACCCCTGAGTTGCCCACTTTGGTCGGGTTGTTGCGCTGAAACACGACCAAAGTGGGCAACTCACGTGGGCGGTGTTCGGCGCGGTGCTGCTGCCTGCCGGCGGGCTCCGCGCGCGCGTCTGTTGTCAGCGTGGTCGTCACGAAAGGCCCGCCGTTAACGGTGTCGCGCGCCGATCGGCCTATGGCTCACGCAACTGCCATGGTTCGAGGATGCCCGCGAAGGGTGCCTCAATGTTGCGCACGTCCATGGTTCGAGACTAACGCCGAGGTCGAGCTGGCACCCGGGCGGCAGCAACCGATAGAGCCTGTGGAAAACTCGGGATGCCGCTTCCGGATTCTCGGCACACTGGTCGACATGTCCCAGGCCGTTTCGATCATTGCCGACCGGGTGCGCGATCGGGTGCGCCGTGATGGCGTCGACCTGTCGGGCGATGGCATCGCCGAGCGATACGTGCACGATGAGGTGCAAAGGTACAGCGAGCGAGCTCTCGGCGGCGCGTTTCCGCTGCTCGCTGACGAAGCCCGCACCGCCAGCGAGGCCATGGCGACTCTCACCGGGTTTGGGCCGCTCCAGCCGTACTTCGACGATGAGTCGGTGGAAGAAATCTGGATCAACGCACCCGACAAGATCTTCGTGGCCCGCCATGGTATCCCGCAGCCAACCGATCTCGTGCTGACCGACGGCGAGGTGCGAGACCTCGTGGAGCGCATGCTGCAATCTTCGGGTCGTCGGGTAGACCTGAGCTCACCGTTCGTCGACTCATCGCTGCCGGATGGGTCGAGGCTCCACGTCGTGATTCCTGATATCACCTCTCGGCATTGGGCCGTCAACGTGCGCAAGTTCACCAAGCGCATCAACAGCCTCCACCAACTGGTCGGGCTTGGCTCGATGACCCAGCAGGCGGCCGACTTTCTGCGAATGTGCGTGCTGAGCGGGCAGAACATCCTCGTGTCGGGCGCGACGCAGAGCGGCAAGACCACGATGCTGAACGCCCTTCTGTCTGCTGCGCACAGTGGGGAACGCATCGTCACGGTCGAGGAGACCTTTGAGCTCGACCTATCGGCGCGAGACACGGTTGCGATGCAGTGTCGCCAGCCGAGCCTCGAGGGCACGGGCGAGGTCGGGCTTAGGCGCCTCATCAAAGAGGCTCTGCGGATGCGACCCGACCGGCTGGTCGTCGGCGAGGTGCGCGAGGCCGAAGCGCTCGATCTGCTGATTGCCCTCAATAGTGGCCTCCCAGGCATGTGTTCGATTCACGCAAACAGTGCCCGGGATGCCCTGGCGAAGCTCTGCACACTGCCCCTGCTCGCGGGGCGCAACATCGACTCCGAGTTCGTGGTGCCAACTGTTGCCAACAGCATCGACATCGTTGTGCACTGCGAACTGGAGCGCAGCGGCAAGCGCCGAGTGGTCGAAGTGCTCGCACTGAGCGGGCGTGCGGCCGGATCGACCATCGAGGCAAGCGCGATCTTCGTCCTCAGCAACGACTCGCTCGAGCCCACCGGTGGGTACCCAACCAAGGGAGACAAGTTTCGGCGCGCAGGTCTCGATCCAGCCAGCGTTCTGGCGGTGCGCTCATGACGATCGTGCTGGGGCTCCTTCTGGGCGTTGGGCTGCTCGCCGCCGTTTCGCCGCTCATGTGGCCGAACCGTGAAACACAGTCGCGTTCGGGAACGACCCTCATCGATCGCGCCAATGAACGTCTCGCGCAAGCGGGCCTTAGCCGGGTAGGCGTGCCCGTTGTTGTTGTCGTCTCGCTGATTCTTGCGGCCGCGTCCGCAGCTTTGACCTTCGCGTTTGTTACCGTGCTTGCGGTCGCGGGTGCTGTGGCCGGGGTGGCGCTTGCACTGCCATGGTCAGTCATCCTGTGGCGTGCACGAGCGCAGCGCCGTGCAACTCGCGTCGTCTGGCCCGATGTGGTCGATCATCTGGTTTCCGCGGTTCGATCGGGGCTGGCGCTACCCGACAGCGTCATGACCCTTGCTCACTCGGGGCCAGTCGCAACCCGCGGGGCGTTCCGCGACTTCGAGCGCGATTATCGGATGACGGGCAGCTTCGCCGATAGTCTCAACCGCCTCAAAGACCGGCTGGTTGATCCCGTGGCCGATCGCATCATCGAGACGCTGCGCATGTCGCGCGAGGTCGGCGGCAACGAGCTCACAACCGTGCTGCGCAACTTGGCGGCGTATCTGCGCCAGGATGCCGCGATCCGTTCCGAGGTCGAAGCGAGGCAGTCGTGGGTCGTCAACGCTGCCCGGCTGGGCGTTGCGGCGCCCTGGATCGTGCTGCTCCTGCTGTCGACCAGGCCGGAGGCCGCTTACGCATACAACACACCGGCAGGTGGAGCCGTGATCGTCGTCGGTTTGGTCATGTCGGTCGTCGCATACCGAATCATGATGAGTATCGGCCGCCTGCCTGAAGAGAAACGGTGGTTCGGATGACCGGGCTCGTGCCTTGGGCGGTCCTGTGCGGGCTCGCGCTCGGTCTCGGAGTGTGGTTGCTTATCAGTCTCGCCCCGCGGTTAAGTCGGCCAAATCTCGCAAGCAGGGTTGCCCCATACGTGGTCGACGTATCGCTCAACGCTCGTGACCTGCTCGATCGTCGAACGGCCGATCCGCTTCCGGTGTTCGCTGCGCTCGTAGAGCCGGTGTTCGGTCGAATTCGTCGGGTCTTCGAGGTTCTCGTCGGCGGCAGCGATGTTATTGCGAGGCGCCTGCGCCAGGCCAACCTCACGATCTCGGTTACGGAGTTCCGGTCACGCCAGCTACTTTGGGCCGCGGGCGGAGTCGTCGTGGCTCTCGTGGTCGGCATGGTTGCGGCCACTTTGCAACCGATATCTCCCGTCGCCGAAAGCGCATTTGGCCTTGCTGCGGGGGTGGGCGCATTCGTGGGGCGTGACTACGTTCTGCAACGAGCAGCGGCCTCTCGAGTGAAACGCATGACGCAGGAGCTTCCCGCGGTGCTCGAGTTCATGACTCTGAGCCTGTCGGCAGGCGAAGGGATCCTCGACGCCATCCGGCGGATCTCACGAATCTCCCACGGGGAACTGGCAGCAGAACTGTCAACCGTGATCGGCGATGTCAGCACCGGGCTCCCGCTCGCAGATTCGCTGATCGCACTGTCGTCCAACCTTCAGATCCCACCGCTGACCCGCGCGATTGAACAGATGACAGGTGCGCTCGAACGCGGCACGCCGCTGGCCGAGGTTCTGCGGGCGCAGGCGCAGGACGCTCGAGACGACGCCAAGCGGGAGCTCATCGAACTCTCCGGCAAGAAGGAGGTTGCGATGCTCGTGCCGCTGGTATTCCTCATCCTGCCGACCACCATCGCCATCGCGATCTTTCCCGGCATTTTTGTACTGCAGCTTGGCTTCGGATGAAAGGAAATCCCATGCACGTACGCTCCACCCGACTGAGATACTTCGTGAACGGCGACCGGGGAGACGTCCCGGGTTGGGTCCTGATCACGCTCATGACCGCCGGTCTCGTCGTCGTGATCTGGGGGCTCGCCGGTCCCGCGCTCAGCAACGTGTTTCAGCAGGCCATTGCTCGCGTCACCGGGTTCTAAAGGGCGAGCCGGCATCACGCGACTCAGCGGCATCACGCGACTCGGCGGCCTCACGCGACTCAGCGGCGACGCGGGTTCGGCGGTGGTCGAGTTCGTGCTCGTGGGAGCCCTACTGACATTGCTGACCCTTTCCGTCATCCAGTTGGGGCTTGCCATGTTGGTGCGAAACACGGTTCTGGATGCGGCATCCGAGGGAGCGCGGTTCGGTTCGCTCGCCGACAACAGCCCCGAAGATGGTATCCAACGAACTCGCGACCTCATCACAACCGCGATTGGTTCCGCCTATGCGAAGAATGTCTCGGTGACGATCGGCACCTACCGGGGTCATCCCGCCGACATCGTCACGGTCGTCACGCCGCTGCCGCTGATCGGACTCATCGGCCTCAGTCACTCGATGGAGGTGAAGGGGCATGCTGCAATCGAGACACTTCCATAGCGAAGACGGGTCGGCCGCCCTCGAGTTCATCACCGCGGGGCTGCTGCTGCTTGTGCCGCTCGTCTATCTGGTGATTGCGGTTGCGGCGGTGCAGGGTGGCGCGCTTGCCGTGGAAGGAGCGTCGCGACAGGCCGCTCGGGTATTCGTGCAGGCGCCGACGACGGTAATTGCGCAGTCGCGGGCGCGAACGGCGGTCGACTTCGCGCTCGCCGATTTCGGGGTCAGTGGGGGCAGCGCATCAGTCCGGGTCAGCTGCAGTCCGCACCCGGCCGAGTGTCTCACTCGACGCGGCTTCGTTACTGTGACCGTCACTGCGCGAATTGCGTTGCCCCTCGCGCCGCCCGCTCTCAACGTGAAGACGCCGCTGACGGTCCCGTTAACTGCGACCTCGACCGAGCAAGTTTCCCGTTTCTGGGGTGCGGGATGACCGCGTGGCCGAGCAGTAACCTGCGCGACCGCCTGCCTCGCGGCGGTCTGTGCGGCTCCCGATTCTGCCGCACCCGATCGTGCGGCGACCGTCTGTGCCTCGACCGTCTGTGCCGCGACGAGGGTTCGACCCTCCCGCTCATCATCTTCTATGCGGCGCTGTCACTGGTGCTCGTCCTGCTCGTCGTCGCAGCGACCTCACTGTATCTCGAGCGCAAGCGCCTGCTTACCCTCGCGGACGGCGCCTCACTGGTCGGGGCGGAGGCGTTCAACCTCGACCAGGTGAAACTGACCGCGCACGGCTACCGACCGACTCTGAGGTCGAGGGATGTGGCATCCGCAGTCCGCGACTATCTAAACGACAACCCTGTAGAGGAGTTTCAATCCCTGCACGTCGATCGTGCGGTGAGCATCGACGGTCGAAGTGCAACAGTCGAGCTTTCAGCGTGGTGGAGGCCGCCGGTGCTCAGCCTGCTGGTGCCGAGTGGGCTGAGGATCGACGTGACATCGGTGGCGCGGTCGGTGTTTTCGTAGTCCAGGTCACCACATCCGGATGCTGTCGGGTTCGAGGCACCAACGGGAAAGAAGGATGGCGGCGGGCCAGATGAGTCAACGGACGAAACGCCCATCGCTTGCCCTGGTCTCTGCCCGACAATCGCAACCGCAATGCCGTCCAAATGCGCTGCCGCGCCCTCATACATTCGATCGCAAAATGCGATGACCGCCTTTCAGGAGCGGGATTCTCGCGATGGCTCGATGTTCAACCGCTTCCGGGCGACAAACGAACTCCTGAAAGATCGGCTTGACCGCTTACAGTGACGAGGAAGTTCCGTGAGCGCTTCGCTACCTGTTCACCGATCCCGCATCCCGAGGTAGCGGCGTCGCGACAGCGCTACCCGAGGCCATCAAGCAGTTGGCAAAGGATCGTGACCTCGGCGTCGTCCGCTGGATCACCGCCGACGACAACCACATCGCGCAGAGCGTCTACGACAAGGTCGCGACCCGCACCACCTCTGGGTGACCTACGACATGGCCGTCGACGAGTGACGCATCCCGATTCCGCGTTAGCGCCATAGGCGACACCAGGCGCCCCGATTCTCTATCGTTGATCCCATGACCTATGACTGGCTTGACCTGCAGATTCGCGCGCACCTTGAGTTTGGTCGCCGACTTGAGGCCGTCACCGACTGGCATGCCGCGACGCCAGACACCGAATGGGATGTCAGCGACCTCGCCAGGCACGTTATTCGGGAGCAGCAGTGGGTTCCGCTGCTGCTCGCCGGCAAAACCATCGAGGAGGTCGGCGATGACCTCGAACCGCTCAACGACGATGACCTCACGGGCGAGTGGAAGAAGTGGTCGCGCATCGCCACCGAAGCCTGGGAGAGCGCGTCATTCGAGGATTCCGTGCAGCTGTCCTACGACACCGTGAAAATGAAGGACTATCTGAAGGAACAGGTTTCAGACGTCACCATTCACAGCTGGGACATGGCTCGCGCAACCCACTCCGACGAGCACCTGGACGACGAACTCGTCGAAGCTACCTGGACGATCTTCGAACCACAGCGCGAGACGCTGGCCGCCACCGGGCTCTACCACGACCCGGTCGACCTAGACGCAGATGCGCCGCTGCAGTTGCGGCTTCTTGCGATTACCGGGCGGGATCCTCGATAGCGGGTTTCGCCCTGGGCGTCCTCGGAACATAGCGCGGCACATACCGCAGCAGTAGCCCCGCACCGACCAGGCCGAGCACACCCATCACGCCGCTGGCGATTGCGATGGAGGCGACGCCGGTGAGCAGCGAAACGAGCAGCGGCGCGGCCGCACTTCCGACATCCCCGGTGAACCGCCAGGCACCAAGAAATGGCGCCGGATTTCGTTTGTCTGCAAGGTCGGCCCCGAGCGTCATCAGGATGCCGCTGCCGATCCCGTTCGCGACAGACAGGAACATCGCGACCGTGATGTACCACACGACATTGCCGGGCAGGTCGTGGCTGGCGGCGAGAACGAGGTGGCCGATCCCAAGCCCGACCATCGAGGGGAGCGCGCTCGCGAGGCGACCCCACCGATCCATGATCTGGCCGCTCGCGTAGAACAACGCGAAGTCGATGGCGCCGGCGACACCGATGATCAGCGCTGTATTGGAGTCGGTGATGCCGATGCTGACCGCCCAGAGCGGCAGGATCACCTGGCGACTCGAACGGATCGCACCGATCAGCGCAGCGCCTGTGCCGAGTTTGCCCAGCACGCCGCGATTGGCCCAGATCGTCTTGAACAGGCCCAGGGATTCCTGCTCGACGAACTCGCGGCCGGCATCCCGTTTCGCAGCGGCGCTGTGGGCCGCCCGCGCCGCGCCAAGCGCCTCGGAAGGGTCCTTAAGGATGAGCAGGACAATTGCGGCACCGAGACACCCGACGACATCGACCCAGAACACGGATGACGTGTTGCCAGTCAGGTTAATGACGGCCGCCGCGATGAACGGGCCAACGAAGTAGCCGGCACGAAAGGTGCCGCCGAGCGTGGAGAGCGCTCGCGCACGAACTCGCTGCGGCACGAAACTCGTCATGAACGCGTGCCTGGCCAGCGCGAACACCGCCGTAGCGAGACCGACCAGGAAGATACCGACGCCCAAAACGAACGGATTGGGGGCGAAAACCGAAATCGCAAGCCCGATGACGGCGACAAATGCCGCGCCAATCATGGCCGTTCGTTCACCGATGCGTGCGACCAGCCATCCGCTTGGGATGTCGCCGAAGACTTCGCCCACCATGATCATCGACGCGATGAGGCCGGCGATCGCCAACTGAGCACCGAGGCTGGTCGCGACGGTCGGGATTATCGGGATGATCGCACCCTCGCCGGTGGAGAACAGCAGCGTTGGCAGGAAGGCGGGGAGAACGATCGAGCTCCACCTGAAGGGGGCCTCTTGGTTGCTCATCGTTAAGTAAGTCTATGCGCCGTCAATCGTGCATCGAGACGCGGACGGTAGGCTTGTGGCCGACATGGATGAGCTTGACCTTCGCGATCAAATTGCCGCCCTCCGCTCGACCTTCGCGGACATCCGATCCGTCGTTGACGTTGATCGCCTCGCAAAAGATATCGCCGAACTGAGCGAGCAGGCCGGCGCGCCCGACCTCTGGGACGACCCCGAGAAGGCGCAGAAGGTGACGAGCGAGCTGAGCCACCGGCAGTCCGAACTGGCTCGTATCGAGACCATTCAGTCACGGCTCGATGACCTCGAAATCATGGTCGAGTTGGCGAATGAGGAGTCGGACGCGGATGCCGCTGGCGAGGCCAGGACAGAGCTCGCCAGCATCCAGAAAACCTTGGGCGAACTCGAGGTGCAGACCCTGCTGAACGGCGAGTTCGATGACCATCCCGCGATCATCACGATTCGCGCGGGCGCCGGGGGAGTGGATGCCTCCGACTTCGCCGACATGCTGCTGCGGATGTACCTGCGCTGGGCCGAACAGCACAAGTATCCGGCGACCGTGCTCGACACCAGCTACGCCGAGGAGGCTGGCATCAAGTCGGCGACCATCGAGATCGATGCGCCATACGCCTTCGGGACGCTGAGCGTCGAGGCTGGAACGCATCGGCTGGTGCGCATGAGCCCGTTCAACTCGGCAGGCAAGCGGCAGACCAGCTTTGCCGCGGTCGAGGTGATTCCCCTCATTGAGCAGTCGGGCGAAATCGAGGTGCCAGAGGGCGACATCCGGGTCGATGTCTTCCGCTCGAGCGGCCCGGGCGGCCAGTCGGTGAACACTACTGACTCCGCAGTGCGGATCACCCACATCCCGACCGGCACGGTTGTCTCGATGCAGAACGAGAAGAGTCAGATTCAGAACAGGGCCGCAGCAATGCGGGTTCTGCAGTCGCGACTTCTGCTGCTCAAGCGCGAAGAAGAGGCAGCGCAGAAGAAGGAGCTCGCGGGCGTCATCACCGCTAGCTGGGGCGACCAAATGCGCAGCTATGTGCTCGCGCCGTACCAAATGGTGAAAGACCTGCGCACCGACTACGAGGTCAACAATCCGTCGAATGTCTTTGATGGCGATCTCGACGGCTTCATCAACGCCGGCATCAAGTGGCGCAAGAGCGCGAAGAACTAAGCGCGAAGAACTAACGGCGCGTGTCGTCCGCCTCACCCCGAGTTGCCCGTTTCCTCACCCCGAGTTGCCCATTCTGGCCGGGTTTTTCGCCAGAAACCCGACCAAAGCGGGCAACTCGGTGGAAGGGTAGAGGCATGTTGAGGCTTGGATCCACGGTCATCGGTGTGCAGGATGTCGCCCGCGCGACCGCCTTCTGGAGTGCGGCCCTCGACTTCGCCCCGACATCCGAGGGTGACGAGACCTGGATCATCCTTGAGGCGACGGATGGCACCGGCAAGCGCATCTCGCTCGCACTGAGCGAAACCCCCGTGCAGGTTCACCCACGCATCCACCTCGATCTCTATGCGCCGGGCGACAAGACGGTCGAGGTCGAGCGGCTGAAAAAGCTGGGTGCGGTCGAGGTTGACTGGGATCTGTACCCAGATGATCCCGACTTCTACGTTCTCGCCGACACCGAGGGCAATCGCTTCTGCGTAATCGACGGCGCAGGCTAGACCGACCGGTTCCTATGAGAACCGCGTGCCTAGGCGCGTCGCGGCCAATCTGGCGCGGATGCCTACCTAGGGTGTAACCGTCATGATTCGGTTTGATTCTGTATCCAAGTCGTACCCGGGGACTTCTCGTCCCGCGTTGAACGGCGTGACCCTCGAAGTGTTGAAGGGCGAGTTCGTCTTCCTGGTCGGCGCGTCCGGCTCGGGTAAGTCGAGCTTCCTGCGGTTGATCCTGAAGGAGGAGAAACCGACCAAGGGCAATATTCATGTGCTCGGCTCGCACGTCAACACACTGTCGAGCCGCAAGGTGCCGTACTTCCGGCGCAACATCGGGGTGGTCTTCCAGGACTTCCGTCTGCTGCCGCAGAAGACGGTGTTCGACAATGTCGCCTTCACACTTCAGGTGATCGGTAAGAGCCGGGGCTTCATCCAGGAGGCCGTGCCAGACACGCTCAAGATGGTGGGGTTGGCAGGCAAATCAGGTCGGTTCCCGCACGAGTTGTCGGGTGGCGAGCAGCAGCGGGTCGCAATCGCGCGGGCAATCGTGAACAAACCGGCCATTCTGTTGGCCGATGAGCCCACCGGAAACCTTGATCCGGCGACATCCGCCGGCATCATGACCCTGCTCGAACGCATCAACATCAGCGGAACAACCGTGCTGATGGCAACCCACGAAGCGGGCATTGTCGACCAGATGCAGCGTCGAGTGATCGAACTGATCAGCGGCCAGATTGTGCGCGACGAACGCGGTGGCGGATATCAGACCACGACCATCCCGGTGCAGACGTTCGGCCTTGCCCCGCAGGGCGGGCTCAGCGCATGAGACTCGGACTGGTTCTCGGCGAGGCAGCACAAGGGCTCAGGCGAAACGTCGCCATGGTCATCTCTGTCGTGCTCGTGACCTTCATTTCCCTGACGTTTGTGGGCGCCGCCATCCTGCTCCAGATGCAGATCGTGCAGATGAAGGGCTACTGGTACGACCGCGCTCAGGTCGCGATCTACCTGTGCACGAGCTTCGACACGACCGGCAATTGCTCGTCGGCTGAGGCGACGCCAGACCAGATTGCCGCCGTGAAGGCGCAACTCGAATCGGCGACGCTGAAGCCGTACATCAAGCACTTCCAGATCGAGACGCACGCCGAGGCATACAAGAACTTCAAGCAGCAGTTCGCGGGCAGCCCACTGGTCGCGTTTACAACCCCGGCATCCCTCAATGAGAGCTACCGGGTAACTCTGAATGACCCCAATAAGGATGCCGCGATCGTCATCGAGGACACCAAGGGTCTCGCGGGAGTTCAGGATGTCGAAGACCAGCGCGCGTACCTCGATCAGATCTTTTCGGTGCTCAACGCCGCGAGCCTGACGGCCATCGGTCTCGCGGTTCTCATGCTGATTGCCGCCGTGTTGCTCATTGCGACGACCATCCGGTTGAGCGCATTCTCGAGGCGCCGCGAAATCGGGATCATGCGGCTCGTTGGCGCATCCAATCGATATATACAGACGCCGTTCATCCTCGAGGGGGTATTTGCGGCGCTGATCGGATCGGTTCTCGCCGGGGGAGCGATCGTCGCGATCGTGCAGTTCTTTGTGAAAGACTACCTCGGCAGCCCGACGGTTCTCGGCTCCGCGACGACGCTCATCGGGCCAGCGGATGCCTGGGTCGTCTTCCCGATACTCGTCGCCTTGGGCGCGTTGTTGGCCTCACTCTCGGCCGGCGCCGCGATCAGCCGCTACCTGAAGGTGTAGCCCGCGCCTCCTTCCCTGCGTGCCCTTTTCGTGAGGGGCGTCATATCGACGTTCCCACGTGCCGGGAGCGTCGATATGACGCCCCTCACGAAAAGGTGGGTAGACTGGCGGGCTGCGCAGCACAGGGTTGCGCAGCTAAACAGGAGTGCATCGTGCCCAGGGAACGTGGCGAGAAAGTCGTCGCCACCAATCGCAAAGCCCGTCACGACTACACCATCGAAGACACCTATGAGGCCGGATTAGTTCTCACGGGCACCGAGGTGAAGTCGCTGCGGGCTGGTCGTGCATCCCTCGTCGACGGCTACGCCTTCGTCGAGTTCGGCGAGGCCTGGCTGGATGCCGTGCACATCCCCGAATACAACCAGGGCACCTGGAACAACCACCCGCCCCGCCGCAAGCGCAAGCTCCTCCTTCACAAGCAGCAGATCTTGAAGATCCACAACAAGGTGAAGGAGGGCGGATACACTCTCGTGCCGCTGCGCCTCTACTTTCTGGATGGCAGGGCCAAGGTCGAACTCGCCGTTGCCAAGGGCAAGAAGGAGTACGACAAGCGGCAGACCCTGCGCGAGCGCCAGGACAAGCGCGAGGCCGATCGCGCGATGGGCACGCAGCGCAACCTCGGCGACTGAACTCGCCGCCCGCCCGTCCCGAGGATCGCTAGCGGTCTGGGCGCTGGGGACTCCTTGCGGACTTCGTGAGCAACCGGGCGTGGCAGCGGTGCGAGAATTTACACATGACTTATTTCGCCGACGACTCCCGTTACAGTTCGATGCCCTACCGCCGCGTGGGCCGGAGTGGGCTCAAGCTGCCTGCCGTTTCTCTCGGCCTGTGGCAGAACTTCGGCGACGATCGCGCGTTTGAGACTCAACGGGCGATCCTGCGTCGCGCGTTCGACCTGGGCGTCACCCACTTCGATTTGGCGAACAACTACGGGCCGCCTTACGGATCTGCCGAAACCAATTTTGGGCGTCACCTGCGCGAAGATTTCAGCCCATTCCGCGATGAGCTCATCATCTCGACGAAGGCGGGCTGGGATATGTGGCCCGGCCCATACGGTGACCTCGGCTCCCGCAAATATCTGCTCGCAAGTCTCGACCAGTCGCTCGAGCGCATGGGCCTCGACTACGTTGACATCTTCTACAGCCACCGACCCGATCCCGATACCCCGCTCGAGGAGACCATGGGCGCGCTGCATACCGCCGTCGTCTCGGGTCGGGCACTGTACGCCGGAATATCGTCGTACTCGCCAGCGAAAACGATCCAGGCTGCGGCAATTCTGCGCGATCTCGGCACGCCGCTCCTCATCCATCAGCCCTCCTATTCCATGATCAATCGCTGGACCGAAGAGGGCGACCCCAACCTGTACCAGGCGCTCGAACAGGTCGGCGCGGGTTCAATCGCATTTACCCCGCTCGCCCAGGGCGTGCTCACCGATCGCTACTTGAACGGCATCCCCGCCGACTCGAGGGCTGCGCTGGACGGTTCGCTCGCGAAGTCTCAGCTCTCCGATGAGAATCTCGAACGCGTGCGTGGGCTGAACGGCATCGCACAGGATCGAGGGCAGACACTCGCGCAGATGGCGATCGCGTGGGTTCTTCGGGAGAGAACGGATGCGCCGGGAGTAACGTCTGCGCTGATCGGTGCGTCGAGCGTGCGTCAGCTGGAGGACAACCTTGGAGCCGTCGGCAACCTCGAATTCACGGCTGACGAACTCAGGCGCATCGACGAGTTTGCGGTTGACTCCGGCGTCAACCTCTGGGCGGCGCAGTCTGCCCTGTAGCCCTGCCCGATCCGGGCATGCGCCGCTGCCACGAATTGTTGTAGTCTATAAGGCTGCGTGCGAGTCGCGCAGTGTTTGACAATTCAAGAGCGTGCGATAGCGACCCATCCACAGAGTGTGTATTCACACAGCGGATGAAGCATGGGGATGATCGGTTTCGACATTGCCTGCAAAACTGTGAGAAGCGGGTCGAGGATGCAGGGTTATCTCGTTAACGCCACCTGCAAACAATAAGTGCCAATAAATCACGCACTGACTTCGCCCTCGCTGCTTAAGCGAGCGCACTAAGAAGTCTGTCGGTCCGGGAATGCTCTCTACCCGGGTTCCGGCATTAGCTAGAGAGATTGCTGCGTAGTTACGCCTTAGGGCTACGTGGGACTTGAACTCAGGCTGGGATCGTTGACCTAGATGCTTGTGGCAAAGGTCAGGTCCGAGTAAAGCGCCTTCACAAGCTACGCCCGTAGAAGGCTCAGGATTACAGCAGTGGACGGGGGTTCAATTCCCCCCATCTCCACCATCGGTTGCTATCGCACGTTCTTGGTCGAACTACCTTCGCCGGCACGCGACCTGCGACCTGTCTGTCTGCTTTTGCGCGCGCTTTGCGCAAAGCATGCGTCCTTTTGCGATGTATTCCGCAAGAATCGGATAATTCGACGACATTTCTTCGCAGGGGCTTGTGGGATGCCCTACAACGGTCATAAAGTCGCGTCGTTCGTGGTGGCTAGATCGCCCCGGGCCCCCGAAGGCGCGAGCTACCCCAAAAGAGAAATCGAGTCAACGATGACACGGAATTTCCACTCACCGCTGCGCGCATCCCGCTCCCGATCGGGATGGCTGTTGGCTGCCTCAGCCACCACCCTCGCGCTTGCAGCTAGTACGGCGCTCGGCGGGGCAGCGGCTGCGGAGGCAACCACCCCATCCGCGTCGCCAGTCGTTACGCGTGCCGCTATTGACCCATCGCTTGTTGCCGGTCGAGGCGCCGACGTCTCGTTCAGCGAGCAGGAGGCCGAGAAGGCGACGACCAACGGCAGCATCCTTCCGGTCAGCACTGCCGCCTATACGTTGCCCGCCGAGGCCTCGGGTCGATCGGCCGTGAGCCTGACGCCAGGGCAGTACGTCGAGTTCACGCTGCCGAGTGCGGCAAACGCGATCACCGTGCGATACAGCATCCCGGATGCTCCAACGGGCGGCGGAATCACTTCGCCACTGAAGGTCGCGGTAAACGGTGGCGCTGCGAAAACCATGACTCTGACCTCGCAATATGCGTGGCTGTACAACCAGTATCCGTTCTCGAATGACCCGAATGCGGGCATCCTGTTCCCCGACCAGTGGATCGCCGAGTGCGGCTGCGTCCCCGACCAGACATCCCCGACGCCCACCGTCGCGACCCCGTATCGCCCGAACCACTTCTACGACGAGCAACGGCTGCTGCTGAGCCACCGCTATCCCGCGGGCTCCACGATCCGTCTGACCGTTCCGACCGGTAGCGGAGCGGCAACGACGGTCGTCGACCTCCTCGACTCGCAGTTGGTTGCGCGGCCAAAGGTCGACCTGCGAGCGGCAAATGTGCTGCTGTTCGGCGCTGACCCGTTCGGCAAGCGCGACTCGGCCGATGCCTTCGACAAGGCGATCGCATTCGCGAAGAAGGCGCACCTGAAGGTCTATGTTCCGCCGGGAACCTACCAGGTCGACCGTCACATCATCGTTGACAACGTGACGATCGAGGGCGCGGGTAGCTGGTACACGATCATCACGGGTCACCAGGTGACGCTGAGCTCGCCCGCAGCGGACGGCTCGCTGCACACCGGTGTCGGCTTCTATGGCAAGGATGCGTCTGTCGGGGGGAGCACCAACGTGCACCTGTCCGGGTTCGCAATCGTTGGCGACGTGCGCGATCGCGTCGACACCGACCAGGTGAACGGCATCGGTGGGGCGCTCAACAATTCCACGATTGACGGACTCTACATCGATCACACCAAGGCGGGCATCTGGATAGACGGCCCGGTCGACAACCTGAAAATCACGAACAACATCATCGTGAACCAGACGGCTGACGGCATCAACTTCCACACCGGTGTGACGAACTCTTTGATCTCGAACAACTTCATCCGCAATACCGGTGATGACGCAATCGCGCTCTGGTCTGACAAGACCGAAGACGCGAACAACGTGATCGACCACAACACCATCCAGACGCCAGTGCTCGCCAACGGCCTCGCCGTGTACGGCGGCACGGACAACACGCTGTCGAATAACCTCGTCGCGGATCCGATCCGCGAAGGCAGTGGCATCCAGGTCGGCTCACGATTCGGCGCGGAAGCCTTCACCGGACACCTGTGGATCACGAACAACACGACGGTTCGCGCCGGCACCTATGAGCTCAACTGGAACATCGGACTCGGCGCAATCTGGTTCTACGCGCTCCAGAAGAACATCAATGCCGACATCCAGGTGACCGGGGACAACTTCCTCGACAACACCTACAACGCGATCATGCTGGTCAGCGACTTCCCGGTCAAAGACCTGTACTCGATCACCAACGTGCACTTCAAGGACATCCATGTGGATGGCACTGGCACGTCGGTACTGAGCGCTCGCGTTGCGGGCTCCGCCACCTTTGAGAACGTGGATGCTCGGAATGTCGGTGCCGTCGGCATCAACAACTGTGGTTCGTTCCACTTCACGCCCGCGGGCTCGGAGTTCACTCCGGTCGACCTTGGCGGCAACGACGGTGGCGGCACGACCGGCCCCTGGATGGCGTCATGGGAGCTGCCCAACACCATCACGTGCAACGACCGGCCCGCGGTAGTGGTACCGCCGGTGCCATCCGCGTGGTCGTAACGCGCACCT
Organism: Glaciihabitans sp.; assembly: GCA_025463785.1. Classification (GTDB taxonomy): domain Bacteria; phylum Actinomycetota; class Actinomycetes; order Actinomycetales; family Microbacteriaceae; genus Galbitalea. Next base: position 29,604 of record JAODBD010000005.1, on the reverse strand, counting down.
AGCTGGAAAACTGTGGCCGGGCGCTAAGGCGTCCGGCCACAGTGTGCTTCGTGCGCGAGTCGTTTTGCCTACGCCAGGTAGCGCTGGCCGTTCACGAGCTTCGTGATCGGCAGGATGACGACGGCGATCGCCGGGGCGAGGATTCGCAAGAAATAGACCAAAAGCGTGATGTGAAGCAGGTCACCGACCGCGAACAGCGCGATCCCGATAAGAGTGATGACCAGGATTGCTACCCAGCCCGACCGCAGGCTGACCGAGAGGCCAGCGGTGCCAGCGGCGGCAAACGCGATGCCGAGGTCGGCGATGAGCCCCCGCACGCCGTGGTCGGTCGAGAGGTTGACGAGGCACCACGCGACTATCGCGATAGCCCAGAAGAGCAGGAAAATCAGGCCGGCAACCTGCTTGGGAACCGGTGGGCTGACGCGCTCCACTGCCATCTGTCACTCCTCGTGATTGGTGTACTGAAATCCTAACGCGCGGTCACGGCGCTCATGCCGCGTCCAGGGAGCGCGCCGCCTCGACCGCCTCGACACGCGCCGCGGATGTACGCCCAAGCGGCTGCATCAGGATCGTCGTGACGCCGGCGGCTCGCAGCGCGCCCAGCCGCTCGTGAACGTGGGCTTCATCGCCGATCAGCGCGGTTGCTGTGACCAGGTTATCCGGGATGGCGGCGGCAGCGGCATCCTTTTCGCCGGCCAGATACAGTTCCTGCACGCGGGCCGCGGCATCCCCAAAACCGTACCGAACCGCCAGATCGTTGTAGAAGTTGGCCCCTCTCGCTCCCATGCCGCCGACATAGAGGGCGATGCGCTGGCGGTACAACTCGAGCACCTGGTCGACGTGGTCCCCGATGAACAGCGGCACTGACACGATGGTGTCGAGCGGCCCCAGCGACGCATCCCGCTTTGCGGTTCCGGCGGCGAGCGCCTCGCCCCAGGCGGCATCCGCCAACTCCGGGTAGTAGAACAGTGGCAGCCAGCCGTCGGCGATCTCGGCGGTCTGGGCGACACCCCGAGGTGCCAGCGCCGCGATGGAGATCGGGATGGCCGACCGCACAGGCTCGTTGATGATCTTGAGCGGTTTGCCAAGGCCCGTGCCTTCACCAGCGGGCAACGGGATCCTGTAGTTGCGGCCAACATGCTCGATTCGTTCGCGCCTCCAGACCGATCGACAGATCTCGACCGTCTCGCGCAGGTGTCCGAGTGGAGCGGTGAACGGGACGCCGTGGAAGCCCTCGATGACCTGGGGGCCGGAGGTTCCGATGCCGAGCTCGAAGCGGCCGCCGGAAACCGAGTCGAGCCCGGCGGCAGTCATAGCGAGAAGAGTTGGCGTGCGCGAGTAGATCGGCAGGATGGCCGACGTCAGCGTGATCGTGGAGGTGACCGCGGCGAGATAGCCGAGTCGGGAGACCGCGTCAAAGGAGTATGCCTCGGCGACGGCCACGACATCCGCACCCACTCGTTCGAATTCCCGAACATCGGCTGCGGCCAGCGCGAAGTCTTCGGAGTAGTCGATCGTGACGCCAAGTCGCTTCATCGCGTGCCTTTCTAGCGGGCGGTCCAGCCGCCGTCGATGGCGAGCGTCTGGCCGGTGATCAGGGATGCCGCCGGCGAAGCGAGGAACGTCACGGCTCCAGCCACCTCGCTGGGCACACCGATGCGGTGCAGGGCGGCGATTCGCTCGATGGTGTCCGCTTTGAAGGCCGGGTCGGCCAGCGCCTCGGCGGTGCCGTCGGTTTCGATGAAGGTGGGTGCGACAGCGTTGACGCGGATGCCGTACTCGCCCCATTCAACGGCGTGTACGCGAGTCATGTGGATGACGGCGGCCTTCGCGATGCAGTAGGACGACTCATCCGGCAGAGCGACGAGGCCGGCCTGTGAGGCGATGTTAATGATCGCGCCGCCGCCGTGCGCGCGGAGGTGTTTGGCGGCATGCTGCGACAGGAAGAACGTCGACCGTGTATTGAGCGACCACACGGCGTCGAAATCGTCCTCAGTGACCTCAATTGCGGGCCCGCCGATTCCACCTCCCGCATTATTGACGAGGATATCGAGTCGACCCAGCTCTTCGGCGGCGCGGTCGAGGGCGGTGCGGCTTTGTCCAAGATCCGTGACGTCCATGGCGAGTGGCACCGCTCTTCGTCCAAGCGCCTCAATCTCGGCAACGAGACCGCCGTCTGCCCGAGCGTCACGCAGGCCGAGCGCGATGTCGGCACCCGCTCGTGCGAGGCTCAGCGCGATCGCGCGGCCGAGTCCTCGCGCCGCGCCTGTGACCACTGCGACCTGGCCGGTGAGGTCGAACTCGGTTGTCATTCCTGCTCCTCAGGTCAGTCGCGCGCGTGGACCGCGGCAGCAAAGTCGGTCGCCGCGCGCGTGACGAGCTCGAGCATGCGGCCCGCCGCCGCGTCGAAATCGGCCTCGATGGTCGAACGGGTGCGCGCATCCAGGTCTGCCGCCATGTCGGGTACGGCGAGCCAGCGCTCGAGCATCGGCCGGTCGACCTCCAAGTGAAACTGCGTTGCGAACACGGTGTTGCCGATGCGGAACGCCTGGTTAGGGGTCTGATCGGTGCTTGCCAGAATCTTGGCGCCATCCGGAACATCGACGACGTCGTGATGCCAGTGCAGGACCGGCTGGCGGTCGCCGGTGGCGCCGAACACGCCATCGTCAGCGGTGACAGTCACCTCGCCGATGCCGACTTCGGACGCCGCCCCCGAGTGCAGTCGCGCGCCTAACGCCGCCGCGATGATCTGGTGGCCGAGGCACACGCCGAACAGGGGAATCTCGCTGTCGGCAGCGAGTCGCACGAGTTCGGCCTCGAGCCCGAGTCCCGGGAAGGCATCGAAGTCGAGTGCGCCCATCGGCCCGCCAAGGAGGATAATTCCGCCGAGCTCATCGAGCGACGGGATGGCGCTGGTATCTGAGGTGTCGACTATGCGACGGAGGTCCCAGTTGAGGCCACTGCTTGTGAGCACGTCGCCGATGAGCGCCGGTCGCTCCCACGGCACATGCTGGAGAACGAGGACGGAACGCACCATCCCTCAAGTATGCCCGGCGCAACGAAGGATCGGGATCAGGGTGCTACCGGTCGCTGAGCGTTTGCAGGATCGGGTAGTCGCTGTAATGCAATCCGATCGCAGCGGTCGCGGCGGCCATGTCCTTGTTGTGTACCGCATCGGCGATCTTGAGGTGAACCGAAAGGGAGTAGGCGGCGCTTTCGCGTGTGTTCTCCGCGTGGGGAATCCACTGGTCTGTTGGATGGCTCCTGGTGAGTGTCGCAGTGAGTTCCAGCAACGCCGGTGAATGCGCTGCGCTGGCGATGCTGAGGTGAAAGATGAGTGTTGCGGCAAGGTACCCGGTGAAGTCTGATTCTTCGAGACGTGACTGCATGTCGAGCACCGAAGCGTCGATCCGGAGTAGATCTGCGGGAGTGGCACGATTGATGGCAAGGCAAGCGCAGGCAATCTCGAGCCCCTGCCGCACCTCGAGCCCGTCAGCCTCGCTGAGCCCCGCGACCACGGATGCCGCCTCGAGCGATCTCGACATCGACTTGTTGAGGCGAACGAAGCTACCCTCGCTCAGTCGAGTGTCAATGTGCCCGGAAAGGTGCAGCGAGCGCAGAGCTTCGCGCACGACGCCCCTGCTGACGCCGAACTCGACGGCGAAGCTTCTCTCGGATGGCAGCTTGTCGCCGACCTTCCATTCTCCGCGCGCGAGTCTCTCCAGAATGAGTTCGACGATGCGGTCAGATTTGCTGCCCGTATCGCGTGCGCTCATTCCAGACAGAGCGTGCAGCGACGACCCGTTGTCCCCATCCGACACTTTGTACTATCCCCAAACTAGCTGGTAGGACCAGCCTGACCGTGTAAGCATAGCCATTTGTTCGCGAATATTTCAACCGCGGCACGCCGGTGACTGAAGCGAACTGGGCCGGAATCGCAGGTCTGGGTGCGCTTCGCACCATTTCACACGCTCGAAACATTTCAGAAACGTCACTGTTCAACCTGTCGCCTACGCTATACGATGGTAGGACCGGATGAACCGGTAGTACTGGACAGGTGGAAGAGCTAATGGAATCTGCGACGGCGCCGAGAGAATCGGCCATCCAGCACATCCTTCGCCACTACGGCGTGGTGATCGTTTGGATCGTCCTCATCGTCTTCTTCTCCGTCGTCGAGCCGGGGACGTTCTTCACCGCATCCAACTTCTCGGCGATGTTCAGCACACAGTCGTCACTGCTCATTCTCGCGCTGTCGCTTGTGGTAACCCTCAGCGTCGGAGAAATGGATCTTTCGGTCGCGTCGGTGCTCGGGCTCACCGCAACTGTGACCGCCGTGTTGAACTCCCAGGCGGGCTGGCCGCTTCCGATCGCAGTGCTCGCCGGACTTGCCTGCGGCCCGATTATCGGTCTCATCAATGCCTTCTTCGCGGTGGTGCTGGAAATTAACGCTCTGATCGTCACTCTCGGCACGGGAACGCTCGTGCTCGGCATCTCGGAGTTCGTCAGCAACTCCTCCGCAATCGGAGGCGTTGACCCTCAGCTGACCACAGTCATCCTCTTCCGATTTCTCGGGATGCCGATGAGTTTCTGGATCGCGGTCGTATTCGTAGCGGCCGTTTGGTACATCCAGCAGTTCACCACGCTGGGGCGCTCGATGCTCTTCACCGGGCAGAATCACACCGTCGCCCGACTGGCGGGGATTCGAGTCACAGCCGTGCGTATCGGCGCATACGTTTTCGGGAGCCTCATCGCGGCGGTTGCCGGCGAGATCGTACTGGGGACATCCGGCGGCATCGAAGCCTCGTCAACGCAGACCCTCCTGCTCCCGGCATTCGCCGCCGCATTTCTGGGGGCAGCCGTCATCCAGCCGGGCCGGTTCAATGCCTGGGGAGCGGCCGTTGCGGTCTTCTTTCTGATTACCGGGATCACCGGGCTTCAGCTGCTGGGGCTTGCCGCGTGGATCCAGGATGCCTTCTACGGCGCAGCCCTGGTCGGCGCAGTCACAGCGTCTCGGCTGATGGCCCGCTCGCAACGTGAACGATGACAAAACACAGCGCAACAACAAACCAGTTTTCTGAAAGGGAGATAGACATGCACAACGCAATTCACCCCAAGCCGAGATTCCTCGCTGTACTCGCTCTTGCGGCGAGCGTGTTGATCCTGTCGGCGTGCAGTACGGCTGCAGCATCATCGTCCGGGACCCACGCGGGCGCCGCGACGTCGGCTGCCGACCTCGCTTACGCCAAAGCGCGCGTGGCCCAGTACAGCAAATCGCCTTCCACCGCTCCCTCGGGGACGGCTTTCGACGCCAGAGTCGATGCGGGCAAGACGATCTGGTACATCCCGCTCGTTGCGACGGTCGCACCCATTCAGGCGATCGCCACCAATCTGAAGCGCGCTCTCGGCGTTGCCGGCGTGAAGATGCAGGAGTGTGACGGCAAGGGCAGCGTTGTCGGCTGGAACGGCTGCATCCAGCAGGCCGTTGCCCAAAAGCCGGGTGCCATCGTGCTGGAGTCGATCAATCCGTCGCTGGTGAGCGCGAGCGTCGCGAGTGCGAAAGCCGCCGGAATCCCCGTGCTCATCGACACCGCAACCGACTCGACCTCCGCCTGGTATCCGAGCGCGAGTGCCCAGGTCAGCTACGACTACACCCTCGGATCGCAGCTTGTCGCTGACTGGATCATCGCCGACTCGAAGGGCAAGGCGAACGTGCTTGTGATCGACACGAACGACCTCTCGCTGAAGACAGCCGTAACCAAGAACGGCTACCAGAGCGAGTTCGCAAAACACTGTTCGGGATGCGCGGTGACCGTAGATTCAGTAACCTCCAGCGCAGACTGGGGCACGATGGTGACGCCGCTCGTCACCTCCGCTCTCACAAAGAACCCGTCGATCAACTACGTCGTCGCTGAATACGACCCGGAGGTACCCGGAACGATCACGGCGCTGGCCCAGCTGGGAAAGCAGGGCTCCGTCAAGGTCGCAGCATTCAACGCGAGTCTCGAGCAGATGCAGGACCTCGCCCAGAAGAACTACGTCGCGGTCGAGGTGGGAAGCGATCAGAACTCGCTGGGCTGGGCCGAGGCCGATCAGGTGTTGCGGGTCCTCGCGGGCAAGCAGCCGGTGAAGCTCGAGGCCACCGGCACGCGCGTATTCACCCCCTCGAACATCGGATCGGTGAGCCTGAACACCACCAACTTCTACTCGGGAGCCTGGTACGGCAATGGCTTTGAGGCGGCCTACCAGAAGCTCTGGGGTCTGAACTGACGAGCATCGCCGGAAAGTACGGGCCAGCCGACTAAGGGATAGGGAAGGGGACACGATGACTGCTCACGAGCATCCTGCGCTCACAATTCGTGGGGTTTCGAAGACGTTCAGCGGCAATACCGTGCTGTCCGACTGCACCATCGAGGTCAACTCCGGCGAGATCCACGGCCTGCTGGGCCAGAACGGTTCGGGCAAGTCGACGCTCGTCAAAATCCTGAGTGGATTCCAGGCGCCGGATGCCGGAGGCGAACTCCTGCTCAGCAACGTTCCGGTGCCGTTTCCGGTATCTCCTTCCGTGGTCAAGGAGCACGGGCTGGCTTTCGTTCATCAGGACCTCGCGCTGGTGGACGAGCTCAGCATCCTCGACAACCTTTTCGTCGGGCACTACGAGGCGAAGTTCGGCAGGCCGATTCCGCGGCGGCGACTGCTGGCCAAAGCGCGAGCGGCACTCGCCGAATTCGGGATGGATGTCGATCCGGAGAGGTCGGTGTCCGGGCTTACCTCGGGGGACAAGGCGTGTCTTGCCATCGTTCGCGCGTTTCTGGATGTCGAGGGTCACGAGACACCGACACTCGTGCTCGACGAGCCGACCGCGCGCCTTGACCGAGCTGAGGTGAGCCGCCTCTTCGACGCGATGAGTGCGGCGGCGGGTCGCGGTGCCGGCATCCTGTTCATCAGTCACCGGCTTGAAGAGATTCTCACCATCACCGACCGCGTGACCGTATTACGGGGTGGGATCGTTACCGGCCGGGCGGCCACCGAGGACTGCGACGAAGGTTCGCTCATCGAGCTCATCCTCGGTGAGCGGCTGGCGTCGGTCTACCCACCATCCGATGTCGAGCCGGGCAGTACTGTGCTCTCGGTTGTCGGCCTGCGCGGCAAGAGCGTTCGAGGCCTCGACCTCCAGGTGCGTGCGGGGGAGATCGTCGGATTGACCGGCTTGCCGGGTTCCGGAGCCGAGTCTGTGCCATATCTCTTGATGGGCGAGGAGAAGGGTTCGGCTATAACAGCTGAGCTTGACGGCACCCGGTTCGACATTTCCACTTCATCCGTGAAGAAGCGCATCGAACTCGGCATGGCCCTCGTGCCCGGCGATCGGGCGCAGCAGGGCGCCGCACTGGGGCTCACGGTGTCAGAGAACGTGTCGCTTCTTCACCTCCGCGACTTCAGTCGGTTCAAGTTCATCAGCCCGCGCAAGCAGGCGCGATCGGTTGCGCAACTGCTGGAGAAGTACGATGTACGGCCCCGGCGCCCCGGCGCTGTAATGAACGTGCTGAGCGGCGGCAACCAACAGAAGGCCGTCATGGCCAAATGGCTGGCGGGGAACCCGACCATGGTCATCCTGCACGAACCGACACAGGGAGTAGACGTCGGTGCGCGGCGCCTGATTTTTTCGATCATCGCGGATCTCAGTCGTTCGGGAGCCGCCGTGCTGCTGGTGACGGTCGAGCACGAGGACCTCGCCAGGCTGGCGCACCGCGTGCTCGTGTTGCGCGACGGGCGGGTGGGGGCGGAAATTTCGGGACCCGATTTGTCGAAGGAACGAATCACGGAGGAGTCGCTGATCTCTGTCCGGGCCACCGCCACCGATCCGGCCACCGTGTAGCCCGAGCTCACTGCCAGAAACAAAGGAAGAGTTATGTCGAAGACAGTCACGACGATCACGGGCCCAATCGACCCCGACGATCTCGGGCCAACACTGATGCACGAGCATGTTTTCGTGGACCTGACCTGCAATTTCGTGATGCCGACCGGCGTTGTCTCGAGGCGTCATGCCCACAAGCCGGTCGATCTCGGGATGTTGCACCTCCTCCGGCGGCGACCGTTCAGTGTGTCGCTCGATAACCTCATCCTGGACGACGAGCAGTTGGCCATCGAAGAACTTCGGTACTTTGTCGCGGCGGGCGGCCGCACGATCGTCGACTGCACGGTTCAGGGGATCGGCCGAGACCCCGAACCACTCCGTCGCGTAGCGCTGGCAACCGGAGCTCAGGTTGTACTCGGCACCGGTTTCTATGTGGAGCTGGCGCATCCGGACTGGCTGGAAGACGCAACGGTGGACCAGCTGACGGAGACGTTCGTGCAGGACATCCGCGTCGGCATCGACGGCACAGACATGCGCGCCGGGATCATCGGTGAGATTGGCATCAGCGGAGTTCCCAAGTCGTCGTCAGATTATGCACGAATCGGTTTCATCACTCCGACGGAAGAGAAGGTGCTCCGGGCCGCGGGGGCGGCGTCCGCCGAGACCGGCGCCGCGGTGACACTTCACCTCGATGTTCGCGGCCAGTCGGGCGAGGCCGTGGTCGACATCCTCGAATCCGAAGGCGCACGACCAGACCGAATCGTTGCCGGACATTTGGATGCCGTCCCGAACCTCGACTACCACCGACGACTTGCCGACCGGGGAATATACGTTGAATACGACGCTTTTGGTCGCGAGTACTACGCGGAAGAGTTGGGCAAAACGTTCGGATCAGACGAGCGCCGTGTAGGGCTGTTGAAGGCGCTGATCGACGAGGGTTACCTCAATCAACTGATCATGTCGTCCGATATCTGCATGAAAATGGACCTGCGCGCGTTCGGCGGATCCGGATACGACCACATCCTGACCAACTGTCCACCGCTCTTCGAGTCGGTCGGAATCAGCCCGCTCGACATCGCGACGATACTCGAGGCGAACCCGCGATCGGTTCTGGCATTTGAGGCGGCCGCGTGATGAAGTTCGATGACCCCTCGACCCTGACCGTTGCCGGCATGGCGACCAGTTTGGCCAACCACGATGTGACGGCGCTGGAGTTGACCGCGCAAGCTCTGACAACAATCGATCGTCTCAATGACTCGATCAACGCTTTCGTTCATGTCGATGCTGTCGCTGCACTCGAGGCCGCCCGAGCCTCCGACGAGCGTCGACGAGGCCCTGGACGACTCGGCGTCCTCGACGGAATTCCGCTTGGCGTGAAGGACAACCTCTATGTCGCGGGGATGCCGGCGACCTGGGGGAGCAGGCGCTGGCTCGGTTTCCGGCCGGATCACAGTGACCTGTCGGTTGAACGTCTCGAGCAGCAGGGTGGCGTCATCGTTGGCAAGACCAACACGCCGGAACTTGCCATGAGCTTCTACACCAACAACGCCGTGTTCGGTCTGACCAGGAATCCGCACAACCTGTCGCTCACACCGGGCGGCTCAAGCGGAGGCTCGGCCGCGGCGGTCGCATCGGGAATGGTGCCGTTTGCTCTCGGAACGGATGCCGGCGGCTCGATCAGAACACCGGCGAGTCTGACCGGCTTGTTCGGCCTCCGCCCAACCAACGGCCGGATACCCCGAGCGTGGGGGTTCGACCCGCTCGCGCTCGACTTCCAGGCGATCGGACTCCTGACGAGGACGCTTGAGGATTTGCGGCTGGTCTACTCGGCCGTGTCTGGTCCTGACCGACGCGACCCGACATCGTTCACGGTGCCCAGCACAGTCTCTGCCTCGCCGATCCGGGTTGGCTGGTTCACCCACGTCGGGCAGGAGCTGGTCGACGACACCGTTGTCGACCGAGTTGAGGATGCCGCCCGTCGGCTCGGGGCATCCGGCTGCGTCGTTGAGGCCGTGGATGCGCCGTACGACGTGCAGGTGGTGCGCGCCGTTTGGGCGACTCTCACGACGGTCGGGGTGGCCCTCGCAGTCGACGCCGCTCCTGACGTCGATGAGCCGCTAACCGAGACCATCCAGTTGATGGCGGAAGCCGGGCGCGCGGTCTCGGCCGCAGCTTACGGCCGGGCCTGGATCGAGTTGCAGGCGCTGCGTCGCGATATCAGCGTCGGATGGGGGGAACACGACGTGCTGCTGCTCCCGACCAGTCCAACCGCAGCGTGGGCGGCTGACGAGTCTGCGCCCTCGATGATCGGTGGTCGGGAGGCGGCACCAAATGCCGTGAGCACGTATACGACCTGGGTGAACGCGGCCGGGCTCCCCGCGCTCAATGTCCCAGCGGGAGCGTATCCGGATGGCCGTCCGATCGGTGTGCAGCTGGTCGCGCGTGCGGGCGAGGAGGAGTCACTCTTCCGGGTTGCGGCGTTGCTGGTCGACTAGCGCAATTGCTGGTCGACTAGCGGTTGGCGAAAAGCACGTCGACGAGCGAATCTGCCGTCGTCTCATCCAGAGTCCACGGCAGGAAGATCACGCGGTAGATGATGGGCGCAACGAGGTGATCGAGCACCTCATCCGGCGTGATCGGGCTCGCGGTTCCGTAGCGCTGCACCATCATGCCGGCTTCGGCCCGACGGTTTCTGGTGCAGTCGGATTCGGTCTCTCCGGCCGATGCCGCACCACCCCGCAAAAGTGCGGCGTTGGTCGGGTTGCGGTAGTGCTCGACGATTTCGCGCGCCCATGCGGTGAGGTCGGATTTCAGTGAGCCGGTCTCCGGGATCGGCCGCGAAGGGTCGAGCCGGTAGGTCGCGATGTCGTTGATCATGGTTTGGAGGTCGCCCCAGCGGCGATACACGCTGGTCGGATTGACCCCGGCGCGCTCCGCGACCATCGGAATCGTCACGCGTTCGCGACCGCGCTCCTGCACGAGTTCCTCAACGGCGACCTTGACCGAATTGAGGACCGCAGCGCTGCGGCCTCCCGGTCGCTTGTTCTGAACCGTCTGTGTTTCCATCTCGCCATTGTACCTCGATTTTCGGCTAAAGCAATTTCATTTGCATTAATGGCGCAGCGGATGTACCGTCGAGTAACGCAAACATAATTGCTTTAGGAGATTCGGATGTCGACTGCCATCGAAAGCCCATCAACGGCTGCGATTGCCATGCCGCGCCCACCCGTCAAGCGTTCGCGGCCGACCCTGCCGCGCACGGCAGCCTTTGCGGGCGTCGCCCTCGCCTACGCCAGCATGTACCTCGCGGCCGGCGCGCCAACACCGTTGCTCGTCCAGTTCCAGCAGGAATGGGGATTCCCAGCGGGTTTGCTGACGGTGGCATTCGCTGCGTACGCAGTCGGGCTCATCGCATCCCTCATCGTCGTCGGGTCGCTGTCCGACTTCATCGGCCGTCGTCCGGTGTTGATCGCAGCGCTCATAGTCGAATTCGGCGCCATGCTGCTCTTCGTTTTCGCGCCCAACATCGAGTGGATCATCATCGCCCGCGTGATTCAGGGGGTCGCGACGGGCGCCGCCACGAGTGCCTTCTCGGCGTCCGTAGTTGAGCTGGCGCCGGACCGCTACAAGAAGCTCGGCACGATCATCGGCAGCACGGCGCCGGCGGGTGGCCTTGGGCTCGGTGCTTTGCTTACGGGCATCGCGGTGCAGTTCAACCAGGCCGCTGACGCAATGGTCTTCACCGCGCTTGCCGCGATCGTCTTCGTGGGCATTCTGGTGGCCGTGTTTTCTCGGGAGACGGTGACAACCAGGCCGGGGGCGCTGCGCTCGCTCGCTCCGCGTGTACGGGTTCCGCGGGTGGCGCGAAGTGAATTCGCTGCCGCAATTCCGGTGCATCTGGCTGCGTGGATGCTCGCGGCACTGTTCATGGGGCTCGCCCCCACGATCATCCGGAACATCTTCCACATCGACAGCGGGTTCGTGAATGGCGCAACCGCGTTCCTTGAACCCGGCTCTGCTGCGATCGTCGGATTCGTGCTCGGTCGGTTCACGCCGCGTCGCACGACGCTGATCGGAGGAGTGGGTGTGCTCGTCGGCACGGCCGTCATCGTGGCCGGGATCGCGTTCCAGGTTCTTCCACTGCTGTGGTTGGGCGGCGTCATCGGCGGCATCGGCTTCGGTGCGTCGTTCTCGGGGGCGATGCGCATCCTCGGGCCACTCGCTCAGCCGCATGAACGTGCCGAGCTGTTCGCAGGCGTGTTCCTGGTCGCCTACCTGTCGTTCGGCATCCCGGCCATCATCACTGGCCAGCTCGTGGGGCCGCTTGGGCTCCTGCCAACCGTCCTCGCGTACGGTGCAGCCATCCTGCTCGCGGCTCTTGTCGGACTGTTCACCCAACTGCGCCAGGCCCGCCGCGCCGCCACCTCCGCCACCACTACTACCGCCACCTCCGCCACTGCCGCGGCCACCTCCGCCTAGCCAAACCCAAACCCTCGCGCCGCCCCGCGCGGTTCATAACTCCTGACGAAAGGCCCCAACATGTCACGACACGCCCTACCGGATGCGGTTTCAGATTTTCTATCCGGAGTTATGCACGGGGATAGCGCGCAACTGCGCCGCGGGCTCGCGCTCAGCGTCGTCGGCGTTGAGGCAGACGTCCGCTTCCGCGGCGCAGACGGCATCAGCGAGCTGCTCGCCACGAGCGCTGTGTTTCAGGATGCCGACGGCTGGGATGTCATCTACGCGATGGATTCAGAAGCCGTCATCGAGTCCTCACGCGGTGACCGCGTGCACCTCATTCTCGACTGCGGTCGCATCGCGTTCCTGAGGGTCACGCAGGCCGACAGGGCCGTCTCGCTCGCGGCTTAGGACGGCAGACCAAGCTCGGCAATAATACGGTCGACGACGGCGGATGGATCGGGCCCGGCGTCCACACGGATGCCGGGTTCGTCGTCGCCCGGCTCCTCGAGCGCCTCGAGTTGGCTATCGAGCAGTGACGCGGGCATGAAGTGTCCGGGACGGTGGGCTACGCGCGCCTCGAGTTCTGCCCTACTCACCTTCAGATACACGAAGTCGACCCCCGTGCCGCGTCGGTTGATGAGGTCGCGATAGGACCGCTTGAGCGCCGAGCAGGTGATGACACCGCTGAGGCCCGCCTCGAGCTGCTCGTCGGCCCAGTCGGCCACCTTCTCAAGCCAGGGCCAGCGATCCTCGTCGGTCAGCGGATGCCCGGCCGCCATCTTCGCGACGTTGGCCGCGGGATGCAGCGAGTCGCCCTCCTCGAACGGCCAGCCGAGCCGCCGAGCCAGCAGCATCCCGACCGTGGACTTGCCAGAGCCCGAAACCCCCATGATCACGAGCACCACGGGGAGCGAGATGGGCATGACTAAAACTTGCGCTGGAACGGCAGGGGCTTCCGCATCCTGAGCAGCAAGATCAGCGGAATCACGACGTACGGCCCGTTATACAGCAGGAACACACCGGGGTTGGGGGTGCGATCCAGTGCGGGCCCGAAGAACTCGTCTCCGAAGATCGGTATGGCCGTCAGGCTGATGATCATGGTCGCGTAGATGACCGCGAAGAGCTGGATGCGGTTCCAGCCCTTGACCAGCGAAATGATCAGGATGACGTAGAACGGCAGGTACAGGAACGCCGACGTTCCCGAGATGAACCGTAGCCACACGTCTTCGCGCTGGTAGAGCGGGTCATAGTGCGATGCGTAGGTGTAGTTCCACTGTGCGAGCAGGTTGGTCGAGTGGGCGACCTGCGGAATACCGAGGCCCTCGACGGAGTCGCTGATGATGCAGGTCACAATGAAAATCGCGAAAATGCAGATGAAGAAGATGTCGACCGGGCGCTTGCGCAATGGCAGGTTGGCCTCACGGGTTACAAAAGTCACGCGCTCACCTTAGCGATGCTGGAAGGTTCCCCGCAGATGCGTGAGCGTCGCGTCATGCAGGACGCCGTTGGTCGCCAGCGCGCTGTTCTGCCACGGCCCGTCTTCGCCCGTCACTGAGGTGAACCGGCCGCCCGCCTCCTCGATGATCGGGATGAGCGCCGCAACGTCGTACGGCTTCAGATCGAACTCACCTACGATGTCCAACGCGCCCTCGGCGAGCAGCATGTACGACCACATGTCGCCGATGGCGCGGGAACGCCAGACGGCCCGCGAGAGGGCGATGACGTCGTCGAGTCGACCCTCGTCATCCCAACCTCGAAGGCTGTTGTAACTGAGGGATGCGTCGGCCAACTCTGCGACCCCGCTGACTTTCAGGGGCATGGGCTCGCCCCCGTCGGCCTCGCTCCACGCACCGTGACCCCGCGCGGCCCACCAGCGCTTGCCGAGCGCGGGGGAACTGACGACGCCGACCATCGGCACGCCGTCGATCGCGAGAGCGATCAGTGTGCCCCAGATCGGAACGCCGCGCATGAAGTTGGCCGTGCCGTCGATTGGATCGATGATCCACTGTCGCCCGGGCTGGCGATCGCCGCCGTACTCCTCGCCGAGGATCGTGTCGTGCGGACGGCTCGCCTCAATGCGCTCTCGGATGAGGCGTTCGACCGCCTGGTCGGCATCCGTCACGGGCGTGCGGTCGGGCTTGGTCGTCACCACCAGATCGAGCGATCGATACCGATCCAGCGAGATGAGGTCGGCTTCGGCCGCCAATGCGAGGGCAAACGAGAGGTCGTCAGCGAGGGAGTAGTCGGTCACGGGTTCAAGAGTATTAGGCCAGAGTGGTCAGCAGGCGCTGCAGGGAGTCGAGCCGCAGTTCCCCGATCGCGCCCAGTTCGCCGCGCGCGGCCGCCTCGATGATCGCGCAGTCTGGCGCGTCCGGAAGATGCGTACAGCCGCGCGGGCAGTCCTCGGCGATCGCCGCAAGATCAGCGAAGGACTTCAGGATGTTGTCGGGGTTGATGTGACCCAGCCCGAACGAGCGGACGCCCGGTGTATCGACAATCCAGCCTGTTCCAATCCGGTACGAGATAGTCGAGGACGAGGTGTGCCGACCACGCCCGGTCACCGTGTTCACGACGCCGACGGCGCGGTTCGCATCCGGCACAAGTGCGTTCACGAGGGTCGACTTGCCGACGCCCGAGTGTCCGACTGCCACCGTCGTGTGGCCCTGCAGCATCTCCGTGAGTTCTTCGAGCGGAAACTCATCCGACCGGCTGCGAATCACCCGCAATTCGAGGCCCGCGAAGTTAGCGAGAAACTCGGTCGGGTCTGCGAGGTCGGTCTTGGTGAGAACCAGGATGGGCTTGATTCCGGCATCGTAGGCAGCGACGAGATAACGGTCGACGAGCCGCGGGCGTGGCTCGGGGTTCGCCGCGGCGACAACGATGAGCATCTGGTCGGCGTTGGCGACGATGATGCGTTCGATGGCATCCGTGTCGTCCGCGCTTCTTCGCAGCAGGCTCGTGCGTTCCTGCACGCTGACGACGCGCGCGAGGCTGCCCTCATCGCCCGTCGTGTCTCCGACAACGTTGACGAAGTCGTTGGTGACGATCGAGTGTCGACCGAGTTCTCGGGCCTTGGTCGCCGAGACCGTGTGCTCGTCTGCCGTTCCTTCGCCGACGAGAACACTGAATCGTCCGCGGTCGACCGCGTAGACCCGGCCGACTACCGCATTCTCGTGGGCTGGACGAGTCTTCGTGCGCGGCTTGTTGCCCTTCGGATTGGGTCGAACGCGCGCCGAGGAGTCGTCGTACTCGTCGTACTCCCGAGTCTCGTCGTCGTCCGACAGCCAGCTCATAGCGCGGGCAGCTCCCGCGAGGGTGTGGCTCTGACCCCGCGGAACTGCTGCCCCGTCCACAGCGCGGCGAACTGCGGCAGCGTCTTGGCGGTCGACTCGATGTCGTCGATCTCGACGCCCGGCACTGCCAGGCCAATGATCGCGCCGGCTGTCGCCATCCGGTGGTCGGCATAGGCGTGCCATAGCCCGCCATGCAGGGTGGCCGGACGGATGATGAGGCCGTCATCCGTCTCTGTCACATCGCCGCCGAAACCGTTGATCTCGGCGGCAAGCGCCGCGAGTCGATCGGTCTCGTGCCCGCGCAGGTGCGCGATGCCGGTGAGCCGGGTCTCGGTGCTTGCGAGAGCAGCGACAGCGGCGACCGTCGGCGCGAGTTCGCTCGCCTCATCGAGCTCAATGCCGGTGATGGTGCCGGCGCCGGCGACGGTGAGCTCGCCGATGCCGTCACCCGTGGCCTCGAAATTCACCGTTCCACCCATGCGCTCAAGGATGCTCGCCATCTGCGCTCCAACCTGCGTGGTGTGCTCGGGCCAGCCCGACACCGTGACGGAACCGCCCGCCACGAGAGCGGCGGCGAGGAACGGGCCCGCGTTCGACAGGTCCGGTTCGATATCGACATCCCGAGGCTGAATTTCGGATGCCGAAACCACCCAGGTCCCCGGTTCCGGCGTCTCGACAACGACTCCTCGCGCGGCCAGCGTCGCTATGGTCATCTCGATGTGCGGCAGGCTCGGCAGGCGGTCACCCGTGTGACGCAGAACGAGGCCGTTCGTGAATCGCGGAGCAACGAGGAGCAATCCCGACACGAACTGGCTGGAGGCGGACGCATCAATCGTGAACTCGCCGCCCTCGACCGAGCCCGTGCCGTACAGGCTGAACGGCAGCGCGCCACGACCGTCGTCGTTAACGTCGATGCCGAGATCGCGGAGGGCGTTCAGCATGGCTCGCATGGGGCGCGTGCGAGCATGCGGATCGCCGTCGAACGCGACGGGACCCAGGGCGAGAGCAGCAAGCGGCGGCAGAAAACGCATGACCGTGCCGGCGAGGCCGCAGTCGATTGAGACGCCGCCCTCAAGCTCGCCCGGGGTGATGAGCAGGTCTGGCCCGTACATTCCAGCGCCGGCAACCTCCTCGATGCTGACGCCGAGCGCGCGAAGGCCCTGGATCATGAGCGCGGTGTCTCGTGAGTGAAGCGGCGAGCGCAGGAGGCTCGGTCCGGCCGCCACGGAGGCGAGAATCAGCTCGCGGTTGGTGAGGCTCTTCGAACCGGGCAGTTGGATCGTGGCTGCCAGCGGGCCGGATGCGAGTGGGGCAGGCCACGGGCCGGACTGGTCTGCGGGCACCGGCCGGTCATCCCCATACGGGTTGAATTGCGGCTTCGCGATCTTTGATATGGCCATTGGGAATCAAGCGTAACGGCAGCGACGCCAGAGGGCGCGGAATAGCGGGCGGGGGAGCGCGGTTATCTGTGATGTCATAACCGGTTCGCGAAGATGAAAGGAACGCAGTGCCAGCTCCCACCGTACTGACAGAGCGTGAAATCATCGAGACCCTAGAATTGGCGTTGATGACTGACACCGCAGCGCCAGGACCGACCGAACCAGAAGACCCGCGCGCTCTTTTTGAGGAGCAGGCCCTTCCGTTTATGGATCAGCTCTACGCGGCGGCCATGCGCCTGACGCGCAATCCGGCGGATGCCGCGGACCTCGTCCAGGAGACCTTCGTGAAGGCCTTCCAGGCGTTCGGGCAGTTCCAGCAGGGCACCAATCTCAAAGCCTGGCTGTATCGCATCCAGACGAATACCTTCATCAACAACTACCGCAAGAATCAGCGGAACCCCTATCAGGGCACAATCGACGACCTCGAGGACTGGCAGCTCGGCAGTGCAGAATCTGCTACGGCTACCTCGGGTCGTTCGGCTGAAGCCGAAGCGATCGACCATCTTCCCGACAGTGCTGTCAAGGACGCCCTTCAGGCCATCCCGGAAGACTTTCGTATGGCCGTTTACTTCGCCGACGTCGAAGGCTTCTCCTACCAGGAGATCGCCGACATCATGAAAACACCCGTTGGAACCGTCATGAGCCGCCTGCACCGCGGTCGACGGATGCTGCGGGAACTCCTGGCGGACTACGCGCGCGAGCGCGGCATTGTCACGCCAGCGAACGACCTTTCTGGAGTTAAGAAATGACCGATTGTGGATGCGACAAGGCGAAAGCCGAACTCGAGGAATACCTGCACCAGGAACTGAGCGAGCAGGACTTCGTCGACATCAGCGATCACCTCGCGAGTTGCGCGGACTGCTCTGACGAGCACCTCGTTGGCCTGACGCTCACCGCCAAGGTGCGCAAGGCATGCCAGGAGACGGCGCCCGACGACCTGCGGGCCGCGGTTCGTACCCGACTCGAGGCACTCCAGGCGTAGCCTGACGCTTCCTAGACCGCCCGCATGCTCGAGGTGGCCGACGTGCTGGCCGCGATGTGTGAGGTGCCGTGGTAGCTGATCGAGATCTTCTTGGTTCCCTTGGTCGTGAACACCGGGAGTGAGAAGGTGAGCGTCCCAGCCCTCGACGCCGTCAGGGTGTGATTGCCCACTGATCTGCCGTTGACGTAGGCGGTGAGTGTTCCGGTTGGCGCTGATACCCCGTTGGCCGAAACCGTAACCGTGACGCTCTCGTGGTGCCCCGTGCTGACCGTTGCCGACCTGAGGCTCAGCGACACGTGCGACGGGATCTTCGATACCGTGACCGTCGTCGCGTGGGAGGTCGAGCCGACCAGGTCGCTGCTGCCCGGTGTGAACCTGGCCGTAATGCTGTGCCTCCCGACTGCGAGAGCGCTCGGCAGCGCGTACGCCGCCCCGCCGGTGGAGTCGACCGCGACCGTCGACAGTTTCGTCGTGCCATCGTAGAAGGCGACGGTTCCGCTTGGGATGACTTCGCTCTTGGAAGACTGGACGGTCACCTGCGCGGTGGCTGGGCTGCTCGTGCTGTAAGTCTGCGTTGGCTTGTCGAGCACGACCGTCGTCGCCGTGGTTGCGGGCAGATCAAAGGAGACGGTAACGGATGCCCCGCCCGCCTCGCTGAGCGAATTCAGCCTTACCGAGAACCCCCGGTCGAAGTTCACGAAGGTTTGTCCGGTCTTCATGCGGGTATTGCGTTTGACGCTCGATCCGGACAGGCCGCCGACGGCGAGTACTGTCGTCCCACTCGCCGACTCCGCAGGGAACGGAAGTTGCCGCAGGATCCGCACGACGCCGGTTGACGTGCTGCTTCCGAGGTTGCAGATCTGGTAGCCGCCGTGGGAGGCACCGCACTGGTTGCTGTACCGAAACTCTGCGCTCGTCCTGTCCCGTCCCTGCGGGGTCCGGTATTCGAGGTAGTACACCTCGCCGCTGATCGGGTCGGTGACCTTGAGCGCGCGCGTGCCCGTTGCGCCGTCCAGCGGGCTGAGGGTGAACGAGCGTGAGCCTGCGGAGGCAGTCGCGGTCGAGTAGTCGGTCAGCCAGCCGGCGACGATCCGCTGCGGGCTGGACAGGTTCGGCGTTGCGCCCTTGACCGTGTATCCCATGATGTCGAGGTAGTCGTCATACTCAGTGGTCGGGCAGGTGTTGCTGCTGAAACTGAAGTTGGCGATCGACGAGTCGAGGCTGCCGGTGTTCTTGCAGATTGATGCGTCGGCGTGCTCGAAGCCAAGGTTATGGCCGAATTCATGCAGGAGGTATGGCATCCCCAGAGCGGTCGATATTCCGTTACCGGAGAAGATTTCGCCACCGCTGCCGCCGACGGTTGCGAAGGACTGGTGGCCGCAGGCTTCCTTAGTCAGCACCAGCAGATGCTGATTGGTGCCGATCCAGGAGTTGTTCGCGAACTGGCCGCCGAACGCCTTGCCTTCCTCCGCGCTGAGGACCGAGTTGGGCGAGCAGGAGCTGGCGCCGAGCGATCGCGTCTCATAGCCCGCCAGTTCGACGTTAACGGCACCACCAGACTGCGCAGACCAGTAACTGTTCAGCTGGCTGATCAGTGTTTGGATGCCGGACTCGGACATCCCGAAATTGACGTCATCTGAGGTGGAGCCGGTGACCCCCGCAACGCTGACATAGACCATTTCGACACTGCTGCCGCCGCCCACACTGTTGGTGCGCTTCACGCTTGAACCGGAGCGCGCGAAGGTTGCGGTCACTCCCGGGACATGGATTTCGTCGCCGGAGCGCGTCGTCTGAGGCGTCACGACAGGAGTCGCGGGCGTCACTACCGCAGTCGCGGCCGAGGCGACCGTCGGAGTCGCTATGAGGGCTCCGATGAGAATCAGGAGAGCGACGATGGTGGTCGAGCGGGCAATACTGGGCACAGCTGGTCCTTCGCGATCGAGTCGCGTCGCCCGTGACACGGCGCACCAATCAGCGCCCGTCCGGGACGGCAACAATGACGAAAGCCGCGCGTACCCAGCACGTGGCGGTGGAACGAATTACCGACGGGAGTACAGGAAAATTGCGACTCTCCCTCAAGCGCAGCTGCGCTGGACGTCCCCCCGGAGATTCCACTCTGTCAGGTCCTGGCGCAGCTGCTCCAGTCCCCAAATGTGGGCACATCCTCGCGAGGTGCCCACATTGGGCCGCTACTGGATGTTGAGTGCCCGCTCGATGAGGTCGGCCTGCTCCTGCGCGCTGCGCTTCGACGAACCCGTGGCAGGCGAGGCAGATGCCGGACGCGACGAGACCGAGATTGCCCGGCCGCCGCGGCCACCCAGCTCGAACGAGAGGTAGGGCCATGCGCCCTGGTTCTCGGGCTCGTCCTGAGTCCAGATGAGGTCAGCATTCGGGTAGCCGTCCAGGACGGCGCTCAGCTCGGATGCCGGGAGCGGGTAGTACTGCTCCAAACGCACGAGGGCTACATCCTTCTGGTCCCGCTTTTCAACCTCGGCCAACAGGTCGTAGTAGATCTTGCCCGCGGTAAGCACCACGCGCCTGATCGCCGACTTGTCTGCGACGCGAGCGTCATCGAGCACAGGCTCGAATCGGCCCGACGTGAAGTCCGCGACGTCGCTGGTCGCGCCGCGCAGTCGCAGCATGGCCTTCGGCGTGAAGACGATCAGCGGGCGGCGCGGGCGCGCATATGCCTGGCGACGCAGCAGGTGGAAGTATGACGCCGGGGTCGACGGACGAGCAACGGTCATGTTGTTCTCGGCGCAGAGCTGGAGGTAGCGCTCGATGCGAGCCGACGAGTGGTCTGGCCCCTGTCCCTCGTAGCCGTGCGGCAGCAACAGCACCACACCGGAACGCTGGCCCCACTTCTGCTCGGCAGAAGAAATGAACTGGTCGAGGATGATCTGAGCACCGTTCGCGAAGTCACCGAACTGGGCCTCCCAGAGCACGAGTGCGTCGGCGCGTTCCACCGAGTAGCCATACTCGAATCCCATCGCCGCGTACTCGCTCAGCAGCGAGTCGTAGATCCAGAACCGCGCCTGTGAGTCACTGAGGTTGGCCAGAGGCAGCCATTCCTGGCCGTTAACTCGGTCGTGGAGTACAGCGTGACGCTGCACGAACGTGCCTCGCCTGGTGTCCTGGCCGGCCATCCGCACGGGTGTTCCCTCGACGAGGAGCGAACCCAGAGCGAGAAGTTCGCCGAAGCTCCAGTCGATCTGCCCGTTTCGGCTCATGTCGAAGCGCTTCTTCAGCAGTGCCTGCAACTTCGGGTGCACGGTAAACCCGGCGGGCGGATTCGCGTGCGCGTCACCGATGAGCTGGACCACGGATGAATCCACTGCCGTCGAGGTGGGCTCGCCAACGGAGTCATCCTTCTGCGAATCCGGACGCTCGAGGTCTGCAACGGCACCGCCGTCGCCCGTGATGACCGGAATCGTGCCGGTCTGCGCGGCGTGGGTCTCGGCGAAGGCGCGTTCGAGGCGGTCCTGGAAGTCCTGGTGGGCTGCGTCGTACTCTTCGGCCGTGATGTCACCGCGACCGACGAGCGCCTCTGCGTACAGCGTTCGAACGGAGCGCTTGGCCTCGATCAGGTTGTACATGAGCGGCTGCGTCATCGAGGGGTCGTCGCCCTCGTTGTGCCCGCGGCGACGGTAGCAGACGATGTCGACGACGACATCGCGGTGGAACTCCTGCCGGTAGGCGAAGGCGAGGTGCGCGACGCGGGTGACGGCCTCGGGGTCATCGCCGTTGACGTGGAAGATTGGCGTCTGGATCGACTTGGCGACATCGGTAGAGTAAACCGACGTGCGGCCCTCACCGGGAGGCGTCGTGAAGCCAACCTGGTTGTTGATGTTGACGTGCACGGTTCCACCGGTGCGGTAGGCGCGAAGTTGCGACATCTGGAGAATCTCGGCGACGATGCCCTGCCCGGCCATTGCGGCATCCCCATGAACCATGATCGGGAGTACGGAGAACGAGCCGATGGGATAGCGGTCCTGCTTGGCGCGGACGATGCCCTCCATGACGCCATCGACGGCCTCAAGGTGCGATGGGTTCGCGGCGATGTAGACCGGGATCTGCTTGCCGTCGGCGCTCGTGAAGGTGCCCTCGGTACCGAGGTGATACTTGACGTCTCCTGAGCCCTGCACCGTACGCGGGTCTTGCGTGCCCTCGAACTCGCGGAAGATCTGTCCGTAGGTCTTGCCAGCGATGTTGGTGAGAACGCTCAGGCGACCGCGGTGGGCCATTCCGATGACGGCCTCTTCGAGGTCGGCGTGGGCGGCATCCTGAATCAGGCTGTCGAGGACAGCGATGGTCGACTCGCCACCCTCGAGGCTGAAGCGCTTCTGGCCCACATACTTCGTCTGCAGGAAGGTCTCGAAGGCCTCTGCTTCGTTGAGCTTGCCGAGGATGCGCATCTGCTCGTCGTGGCCGGGCTTTGTGTACGGCTTCTCAATTCTTTCCTGGATCCAGCGGCGCTGAACCGGGTCCTGGATGTGCATGTACTCGATGCCCGTCGTGCGGCAGTACGCGTCGCGCAGTGTGCCGAGGATCTCGCGCAGCAGCGCGGCCTTCTTACCGCCGAAGCCGCCCGTGACGAACTCGCGGTCGAGGTCCCAGAAGGTGAGGCCGTGGCTCGCGATGTCGAGGTCGGGATGCGACCGCTGGCGGTACTCAAGAGGGTCGATGTCGGCCATCAGGTGGCCGCGAACCCGGAACGAGTTGATGAGTTCCTGCACGCGAGCGGTCTTGCCCACGGCGTCGGCGAGGTCGACGCTGATGTCGGATGCCCAGTGAATCGGGTCGTACGGGATGCGGAGCGCTGCAAAAATATCTTCGTAGAAGTTGCGTTGGCCGATGAGCAGCTCGTGCACCTTCTTCAGGAACTCGCCTGAGCCGGCGCCCTGGATAACGCGGTGGTCGTAGGTACTGGTGAGCGTGATGGTCTTGCCAATGCCGAACTCGGCGAGCGTAACCGGGCTCGCGCCCTGGAACTCGGCCGGATATTCGAGGGCGCCAGCGCCGATGATGCTGCCCGCGCCCTTCATGAGGCGAGGCACCGAATGCTCGGTGCCGATGCCACCCGGATTGGTCAGCGAGATCGTGTTGCCCTGGTAGTCGGCCATCGTGAGCTTGTTGTCACGGGCGCGAGAGACGACATCCTCGTAGGCCGTGAGGAACTCCGCGAAGCCCATCGTGTCTGTGCGCTTGATGCCCGGTACGACCAGGCTGCGCGTACCATCCGGTTTCGGCAGGTCGATGGCGATGCCGAGATTGATGTGTGCGGGAGTGACGACCGATGGCTTGCCGTCGATCTCCTCGTAGAACACGTTTTGGCTCGGGAACGTCTTGAGCGTCTCGACGATCGCCCAGGCGATCAGGTGCGTGAAGGAAACCTTGCCACCGCGCGCACGCCCGAGGTGGTTGTTGATGACAATGCGGTTGTCGATCATCAGCTTGGCCGGGATCGTGCGAACGCTGGTCGCGGTAGGAACCGTCAGGCTGGCATCCATATTTGCGGCGAGGCTCTTGGCGACGCCCTTGAGCGTCGAGACAGTGTTCTCCGCCTCCGCTACAGGCTCCTGGCCATTGGCCTGGGTGGGGATTGCGGATGTCGCGGGAGCCTCAGCCGGGATCGGCTGCGGCCTGGCCTGCACCGACGTGGTTCGCGCGATGGGCTGCGACCCGGTCTGGAGTGTGGGAGTCGAGAGCGCTGCCGGTGCTGCAGGTGCAGTCTCGGACGCCGGCGGCTCGATCTGCACGGGCGCGGTCGTGGGCGGCGGTGCGAACCGTGACGATGGAGATTGGTTGGTGGGCTCCGCGTCTTCGACGAGTTCGGGGGGCGCGTCGGCGTCGACGCTCGGGGTCACAACCGGGATTGAAGTTGTCGGCGTCGGATCAACAGTGGGCTTGTAACTGTCGAGGATCGGCCACCATGTCGGGTCTACCGAATTCTTATCGACGATGTACCTCTCGTACATTTCGTCTACGAGCCATTCATTGGCTCCGAATTCGCCCGAGGCACCATCCTCGACTCCGGTCACTTGGCTTGACACAGCCGACCGCCCACTCTCATCCACTTGATTGCGCTGGTGGTGGGCCAGCTGCGGCCACACCGCCCTTAAGACTAATCGCTTCGACCACGACGCGTTGTCGCCAGTACGAGGGACTAGCGTTAATTTCATGGAGTTTTACGAGACATCGCCGGTGCACGACCTGACATATTCCGATGTGTTCCTTGTGCCGAACCGCTCAGCGGTCACCAGCCGGCTCGATGTCTCTCTTGCGCCGGGGGACGGAACGGGCGCGACCATCCCGCTGGTTGCTGCGAACATGAACTCGGTGACGGGCCCTCGGCTTGCGGCGACTCTCGCTCGACGGGGCGGCCTCGGCGTGCTGCCGCAGGATCTGCACGCCGACGATCTCGATGCCGCGATTCGCTGGGTGAAGGAGCAGCCGGTCGCCTGGGACACCCCGCTGTCCCTGTCGCCGGACGACAGCGTTGCCGCAGCGTTGCAGCGAATTCCCGCCGTGGATGGCCACGGAATCGTCCTTCACGATGACGATGGCGCCTATCTCGGCACAATTCAGGCAGCACGGCTTGCGACCGCGCTTCCGGATGCCCGGCTCGGCGACCTCCTGCACGGCCCCATCGCGTCACTCGACGCCGCAGACATCGACAGCCCGCGGGCAGCATTCGACCTCATGGTCGCCGCCAACCTCGAGTTCGCACCCGTCGTCGAGAACGGCGTGGTCGTCGGCACTCTCAGCAGGCGCAGCGCACTGCGGTCGACGCTGTATCAGCCGGCGGTCGACGCATCCGGCCGCCTCCGGGTTGCCGCAGCCATCGGAATCAACGGGGATGTCGCGGGCAAGGCGCGCTCGCTCGCCGCGGCAGGCGTCGACGTGCTGGTCATCGACACCGCGCACGGGCACCAGGAGGGCATGCTCGGCGCGATTCGAGCGGTAGCCGCCCTCAAGCTCGGGCTGCCGATCGTTGCGGGAAACGTTGTGACCTCTGCCGCGGTTCGCGATCTGGTCGAGGCGGGTGCCGACATAGTCAAGGTCGGAGTTGGCCCCGGGGCAATGTGTACGACCCGCATGATGACGGCGGTGGGGCGGCCGCAGTTCTCTGCGGTGCTCGAGACGGCAGAGGTCGCGCGGGTACTTGGCGCGCACGTCTGGGCGGATGGTGGAGTGCGGTACCCACGCGACGTGGCGCTCGCGCTCGCCGCTGGGGCGGCATCCGTCATGGTCGGTTCCTGGTTTGCGGGCACGATCGAGGCTCCGGGAACGCTCAATACGGATGCAGACGGCCGACTGTACAAGGAGAGCTGGGGCATGGCATCGACCAAGGCCGTTCGCGAGCGTTTCGACAACCTCGACCCGTATGAGCTGGCGCGCAAGACGCTCTTCGCGGAGGGCATCTCAAGCTCCAGGATCTACCTCGATCCGCTGCGGCCATCGCTCGAAGACCTGCTCGACATGATTACCTCCGGGGTGCGCAGCTCGTTCACCTACGCGGGCGCGACGACGGTGAATGAGTTCCACGAGCGCGCGCTGGTCGGCATCCAGAGCGCCGCCGGGTACGAAGAGGGCAAGGCGCTGCCGGTCAGCTGGTAGACGCCATCCGGCCAACTACAAATATGCTTGGTCAGATAATGGACGACCCTCCACCTAGTCGCACCACTGGCCACCCTGATGTATGAGTGGATCATGCTCGGGGTCGGCATCCTGCTGACCATCGGCACCGGCTTTTTCGTCGCCAGCGAATTCGCGCTCGTCAACCTTGACCGCTCAGACCTCGAGTTGCGGCAGAGCCGGGGCGAACACAATCTCGGCGTCACGATTCGCGCGCTCAAGATCACGTCCACGCACCTTTCCAGCGCGCAGCTCGGGATTACCCTCACCACGCTTCTCACCGGCTACACGCTCGAGCCGGCATTCGCGCAATTTCTGGCCCCTGCTCTCACCGGCCTGAACATGTCGAAGGATGCCGTCAGCGCCGTTGCCGCCATCGTCGCGGTCGCGATTGCCACGCTGATCTCCATGATTCTTGGCGAGCTGGTGCCGAAGAATATCGCGCTGGCCCTGCCTCGCGAGACCGGCAAGATCGTCATTCCCTTTCAGGTCGGATTCACGGTCGTATTTCGGCCGATTGTCCTGCTTCTCAACGCAACCGCCAATGGCATCCTGAGGCTGGTGGGTATTGAGCCCAAAGAGGAGCTCAGTTTCGCCCGCACTGCCGAAGAACTGACGTCACTCGTTCGGCGTTCGGCGCGCGAGGGCAGCCTCGACCGCGACACGGCGACACTGCTCGCGCGCACGCTCGCCTTCTCAGATCTGACGGCACAGGATGTCATGACCCCTCGCCCACGGGTCGCCAGCGTCGAGCGCACCCAAACCGCGCACGACGTGGTGCTGCTGTCGATGAGCACCGGGTTTTCGCGCTTCCCTGTCATCGACGAGAGCATCGATGATGTCGTCGGCCTCGTGCACGTCAAGCAGGCCGTGGCAGTGCCACGTGAGAAGCGGGCGGACGTGCCGGTGTCGGCGCTGCAGGGGGAGGCCCTGCGGGTTCCGGAAACCATGCGCCTCGACGTTCTGCTTGGCGAGCTTCGCGGTCGCGGCTACCAGATGGCGGTTGTCGTCGACGAATACGGCGGCACGGCGGGTGTTGCAACCCTCGAAGACCTGGTCGAAGAGCTCGTGGGCGAGGTCTCCGACGAGCACGACCGCTCGAAGCCGGATGTCGTGCGCAGCCGTGACTGGTTCACGTTCCCTGGCATTCTGCGACCAGACGAATTATTGGAGCGCACGGATGTGAACGTGCCCGAAGACGGGCCATGGGAAACAGTGGCCGGGTGGCTCATGAGCGAACTCGGCAGACTGCCCGTCGTGGGGGATGTGGTGACCGTCAATGGTGGCCAGTTCCGTATCGAGCGACTCGACGGCCGTCGCATCGACCGGGTTCGGTACACGCCGCGTTCCTCGGATATCGCCGACTCGAATGGCGGTGATGCGCAGTGAGTGACTGGTGGGGCATCGGGTGGCTTGCCATCCTGCTGCTTATCAATGCCTTTTTCGTCGGCGCGGAATTCTCGATCATTTCGGCCAGGCGATCGCAGATCGAGCCGCGGGCGGATCGGGGTTCCCGCGCCGCGAAAACGGCGCTCTGGGCCATGGAGCACGCCACGCTCATGCTCGCGACGACGCAACTGGGGATAACCGTCTGTTCGCTGCTCATCCTGAATGTATCCGAGCCGGCCATCCACGATCTGATTTCGAAGCCGCTCAACCTGCTCGGCTGGGCTGAAGCCGTCGTCGGCACGATCTCCTTCATTGTCGCGCTGCTGATCGTCTCCTTCCTGCACGTGATTGTCGGCGAGATGGTGCCGAAGAACCTGTCGTTCTCAGTGCCTGAGCGCGCGGTGTTGCTGCTGGCGCCGCCGCTCGTGTTCTTCGCCACTATCTTTCGGCCGATCATCGTGACGCTCAATGCGACATCCAATGGGATTGTGCGGTTATTCCGCATCCAGCCGAAGAGCGAGGCGACGAGCGTGTTTACCGTCGATGAGGTGGCGAACATCGTTGCGCAGTCGACCCGCGAGGGCGTGCTGAACGACTCCTCCGGCACAGTGAGCGCTGCGTTCGAGTTCTCCACGAAACGGGCCGAGGATGTGGCGGTCGGCATGGCAAATCTGGTCACCCTGCCAGAGGACGCCACACCGGCGGACGTCGAGCACGCGGTCGCGCAACGAGGCTTCTCGCGGTATGTGCTCGTCAACGAGGATGGCGACCCGACCGGCTACCTGCACCTGAAAGACGTCATTGATCTGGACGAAGACGAATACCTGGAACCGGTGCCTCCGAAGCGCATCCGCCAGCTGATTTCAATCTATCGAACGGTCGATCTCGAAGACGCGCTCGCGACAATGAGACGCACTGGCGTGCACGTTGCGCGGGTATTCGACGAAGAGGCGGCGACCCGGGGGGTGCTGTTCTTCGAGGACATCATCGAAGAGCTCGTCGGCGAAGTACAGGACGCGACGCGGCGGTCGTAGCGGTACCGAGGGCTTGCGTGTCGAAGCTCCTGGGTGCGCGCCACCGCTTCGTGTGCTCGTTCTCCACTCGGCTTCACTCGGGTGCACTCAAAAGTTCTCCACAGCTTCGCATTCCCGTTCGGACGTGTGTTCCAGTGTTGACAGAGTTTAGGTATGTCCAAAAACTCGGCGCTACTAGACACGGCCTCTGCGGTCGTCGCGCTGGGCGGTCGCGCGCTGAGATCGGTGCGCTAAACGATGCGAGTCTCATCGCAGGCATGCAGCTGGTGAGAGATCACGAGCGCGAGTTGCAGTCGTACAAGCTGTGGTTGGCTGCCGAGATTGCGGGGCGTTCGTCTCATGAGGCCGGCTATTCAGGGCTGGCTCGCCGCAACGGCGCGGCGACGCCGGCCATCTTCATCCAGTCATTGACGGGGCAGTCGCTTGGCGACGCATCGAAACTCGCCGCCCTTGGGTCCCTCATGGTCGACGACGACAAGTCTCCACTGACAGCCGCGGCGACGGCTGGGGCTGTTTCGCTTGCGGCAGCTGATGCCATTCGCCGCGGGCTCGGCGTCGCCGACGACGCTGTGACTGAGACGCAACTGCGAGCCGAGGCCGAGCGGCTCATCGCGCAGGCCTCGGCTGTGACGCCAGAGTTGCTGCTCCGTCTCGCGCGTCAGTCTCGCGCCGAGCTAGACCGCGCCGCCGTCGAACGTGGTGAGAAAGAGCGTGCTTCGTTGCGCTACGTGCGTCGATTCCGGCGGGATGGAATGAGCGGCGGCTCATGGTTGCTGCCGGATGAAGATGGTGGGCTCGAGATCGATACGGCACTTCGCCTGTTGCTTGCAGCCCAGACGGGCGGTCCTCGATTTGCCGAGGTCGACGAGAACTTGCTTGACGCCGGGGCCGCGCTCCGGGATGCTCGCACGAACGAGCAGGTTCTGGCCGACGGGTTTGCGCAGTTTTTCCATATCTGGAGGAGTATCTCTGCGAGGGCGGCACAGTTGCTGTCGTCGTCGACCAACATGGCGACGTCGTGAATTTCGGGCGTGAGCAGAGACTCTTCACAGCGCGCCAGCGCGCGGCTCTCGCAGTTCGCGACGGCGGATGCCGGTTCCCCGGCTGCGAGAAACCGCCCTCCTGGTGTGAGGCGCATCACGTAGATTTCTGGGCACGAGATCAAGGCAAAACCGATCTCGAGAACGGCATACTCCTTTGCAGATATCACCACATGCTGATGCACAACGCCCTGTGGGAGATACTTCGGCGCGACGGGGCGTTCTGGGTGAGGCCGCCGGCGGCCATCGATTCTGAGCGAACACTCGGAGAGATGCTGAGCAGGAGTCCGGTTATCGCCGGAATTCGGCAGAGGCGAGCGGCCGGTGCGGGTTAGATGGCGAGCGCGTGCTAGCTGTAGTTCCCATGGACGTTGTGTTCAGCGTGGCGTGAGCTGAAAGACGAAGACCTCCGATATCGAAGTGGGTTACCACACTCATTTCGATTCCCGGAGGTCTTCGTGACTCACGTTAATGCT
>JAODBD010000004.1 GCA_025463785.1 Glaciihabitans sp. | reverse complement strand
GCGCCATTGCTGGCTCCTGGTCTGGCGTGACAACTTGCTGGCGCACAATGACGTTCCGCTCCCGTAGCAACCTGAGTAGGGCAGACGGTGCAATACCAAACTCGGGGGCTAGCGCTCTGGCACTTTTGCCTGCCTCGTAGCGCTTTACTACCTCACCGATCTGCTCAGTACTGAGTCGCGCCGACAGGCGATGGATCTGGAGCTCCGTCGGCTCAGAAGAGGCTTCCCGGACCCCCTGAGGATGGCCAATTTCCGCAATCCATGGGGGTCAAGGTGAGCTCGGAATTGTTTGATAAGAGGTCGATAATGCCAGCTTAGATTTGCGCAGCGGCCCCGCGAGGGCCGTTTTTGCGTTAACCGCTTTTGCGTTAAGGGGTACGGTCGGAGTTTTTGCGACCCGCCGCAGCAAGCTATCGCGCGAACGGCGTGTCGACCAGAACTCCGACAGAACGCCAGTCGCACGACGTAAGACCAGCCGCGCTAGCGCCGCACGTTGCCCGTGAGCGCAGCGAGCCGGCCCAGCACCGCCGGACGGGCGAACATCCACAGCACTGCCATAAGAAGAATGGATGCCGCGAACAGCGCGAAGCCGATCCAGCTCTGGTCGTCGCGCCCGGCGTACATGTGGTTCAGATTGCGCAGCGTGTTGGTCGCGAGCACGAGCGTGACGTGCACGATGACGAACGCCACAAAGTAGATCATCACGATCACATGAATCGATCGAGCGACTCGAAGCGAGAACAGGCGGTCGAGCGAGCGCAGCCGATACGCGAGGCCGGGTGTGATGCGGATGCCCGTGATCAGGGCGAGCGGCGCCGCAATGAACACCGTGACGAAGTAGGCGAGCAACTGGAGCGCGTTGTAGTTTGCCCAGCCGTCGTTGGTTGGCCAACCGAGCGACGCGTACTGGATGGCAGTGGAGAGCGCGTTCGGGACGACATCCCAGTGCACCGGAATGATGCGCGTCCACTGGCCGGTGGCGAAGAGCAGGACATAGAACACGACGCCGTTGAGCACCCACAGGATGTCGAGCGCGAGGTGGAACCAGGTATTCAACCCGATTCGAATCGGCCGCTGTGTCGTGCGGATGGCGCCTTCGTTGCGGCGGCTCCAGAAGGCGGGCGGGCGTTTCTTAGCGCGGATCTGCCATCCCGTTCGGATGATGAACAGTACGAAAAATGAATTGAGTAGGTGCTGCCAGGCGAGCCACGCCGGAAATCCGAGCGGCGCACCGGGCGGCAAAGCGGATTCGCCGGGGTAGTCGGCCATGAACAACTGCACTGCGGGCAGCCCGCGCAGAAACTTCGCGGCCATGACGATGACGAAGATCGCGACGACGACAGCCAGCGTGATCCACGCTCCGGCGCGCCCTCGATTGCGCGGCGATCTCCTCGTCGTGTCAGGGCTCACGGAGGTCTACGCTAACGCCTTCCGGAAGTGCACGGCTGCCGCTATCTCGTCGTCAAGGCCGCCGCCCTCGTGACCGTTGTACTCCCACAGCGAGATCGACTTGTCCCCCGCGTAGTTGTTGTAGGCGCCATACACGGTCGAGGGCGGGCAGATCGGGTCCATGAGCGCCGCCGTGAACACGGCTGGCGTCGTCGCTCGCTTCGCGAAGTTCACGCCATCGAAGTACGAGAGCACGCGATGAACGGCCTCATCCTTTCCACGGTGGATCGCCAGGTAGCGGCCGATCTCCTTGTAAGGGTCGGAATCCGTAATAAGTGTCGCTCTCGGAAAATCACAGAGAAACGGCACGAAGAAGACGGATGCCGCCAGGTCGCCCACAAGCGCCGTCGCCGCGAGCGAAATGCCGCCGCCCTGGCTGCCACCGATCACAGCGACGCGTGTCTCATCGACAAGTTCAAAGGATCGCGCCGCCTCGATTGCCCGGACCGCGTCGGTGAACACACGTCGGTAGTAGTACGTCTCGCGGGACTCGATGCCCCGGGTCGCGAAGCCGGGGTGATGCGGGCCGGCGCCATGCGGGTCTGGTGTTTCGCCGACACTCCAGGCCGACCCCTGCCCGCGCGTGTCGACGGCGAGGTGTGCGAATCCACTGGATGCCAGCAACAGACGATCCTCTGCAAGGCCGCGGCCACCGCCGTAGCCCATGAATTCGACCACCGTGGGCAGCGGACCGGCAGACCCAGCGGGCACCCGGAGCCACGCCCTGATCGGGTCGCCGCCATAACCCGCGAAGGTGACGTCGTACACATCGATGGTCGTGAGGCCGGTTTCGACCGCCACGGCTGTCGCCGCAAGATCGTACGATCGAGCCTCGGCGAGGGTGAGGCGCCAAAATTCGTCGAAGTCGGGCGGATCGACTTGCGCGCTGTGGTAGCCGGGCAGCTCGTCTGCCCTAAGGTCGGTCAGCACGTCTAGAGGTCGACCGTCTGGCCGGGAGTCAGCCCGAAGAACTCGCCGCCGCCCGCTTCGGTGACGGCCTGGATGCGATCGTTCGCCATCTGGTTACCGACGACCGAGTTGATCATCTCGTGCACCGGGAAACTGCGCTTCGGCTTCGCAACCGCGAGGTAGTCCATGACCTCGCCGATCTTCAACCACGGAGCGCTTGCAGGCACAGCGAGCAGATCGACCCCCACCGGCCCCTGCGTGAACGAGTCACCACCGTAGTAGACCTGATCGTTGATGAGAACGCCGACGTTGTCGACCAGCGGAATCGAGGAGTGAATCTGCGCGTGCTTCTCCCCGAAGAACTGCAGCGTGAATGGGGCAACCTCGATCCTGTCGCCCTCTTTCACGACCGTGAAATCGAAGTCGGATGCCGCTGCCGCGACCCCGGCAGGACCAAAGAATTTGACGTCGGGGCTGGCCTCGAAGATGCGCTGCAGATGCTCGGGAGTCCAGTGGTCGGCGTGCTCGTGCGTCACGACGACGGCGACGACGCCGTTCGAATCCGGAAGGGGAACAGTGAATGAGCCGGGATCGACGACGAGCTTCTTGTCGGCAATGGACGCCACGAAACAGGCGTGTTCGTACTTCGTAATCTGCATGGTTTTAGCCTACGCCCGGCGTGGCAAACACATACCCCTCGGGGGTATGCTGGCCGGATGATCGAAGACATCAAGAAGCGCGCACTGCATCGCAGCCGCATCCTGCAGGGCCAGCTTCGCGGCCTCGAAAAGATGATCGACAACGAGGAGTATTGCGTCGACATCATCACGCAGTCCCTCGCCGTGCAGAAGTCGCTGCGCAGCCTCAACAAGCTTCTGGTCGAGAACCACCTGCGCACTCACGTCACCGACATGTTCGAGGCCGGTGGGGATGAACGCGAGGCGGCGGTCAACGAGTTATTGACCGTCTTCGAACTGACGAACAACAGGGGGCAGTGATGGAGCAGGACGAGAAGGTACACGCGGGGCATGCCGGGCACGACGAGCATGCGGGGCACGAGCTACACGACGAGCACACCGGTCACGACCACTCGCACCACGACCCCGGCCAGTTCCGGCGCAAGTTCTGGGTGAGTCTGGCGCTCACGATCCCGACGCTGGTGTTCTCGGGTGGTCTGCAGGGCATCCTGCATCTGGGCGGTCCGCAGTTCCCCGGAAGCCAGTTCATTCCCGCAGCCTTCGGGCTCGCGATCTTCATCTATGGCGGCTGGGTGTTCCTGGTCGGTGCGGTCGCCGAGCTGCGCTCGAAGCAGCCGGGCATGATGACGCTCATTTCTCTCGCGATCATCGTCGCACTCGGCTACAGCCTCGCGGTGACCCTTGGCCTCCACGGCATGGACTTCTGGTGGGAGCTCGCGACCCTCATCACGATCATGCTGCTCGGCCACTGGATCGAGATGTCGGCCGTCATGCGCACGGGCGACGCGCTCGGCGAGCTCGCCAAGCTGATTCCGGATGTCGCCGACGTTCTCCACGGAGATCACGTCATGCCCATGCCCGTCTCGTCTCTCGCGGTCGGCGATCTCGTTCTCGTGCGTCCTGGCGCGAGCGTTCCCGTCGATGGCGAGGTCACCGACGGCGAGTCGGACGTGAACGAGGCGCTGCTGACGGGCGAGAGTGCCGCTGCCGTCAAGCGGCCCGGCGACGCTGTCGTAGCGGGGAGCATCAACGGGTCGGGGGCACTCACCGTTCGCGTTACCAAAACCGGGGATGACACTGCGCTGGCCGGGGTGATGAAGCTCGTCGCAGAGGCGCAGGCGAGCAAGTCCGGAGCGCAGGTTCTCGCCGATCGCGCGGCAGGCTGGCTGTTCTATGTGTCGGTCGCAGCGGCGATCATTACTGCTGTCGCGTGGCTGCTGATCAAGCCAGACGATCCGAACTTCATCCTGGAACGCGTCGTGACCGTTCTTGTCATTGCGTGTCCGCACGCGCTCGGGCTGGCGATCCCGCTCGTAGCCCAGATTTCGACGTCGCTGGGGGCGAGGAGCGGCATCCTGATTCGCAGCAGGTCGGCCCTTGAGGATGCACGACTGGTGTCTGTCGTGCTGTTCGACAAGACCGGAACGCTGACCCTTGGTCGCCAGGGCGTGTCGCGCGTGGTCGCGGTCGCCGACGTGAGCGAAGACGAGCTGCTGCAACTGGCGGCCGCGGTCGAGGGCCGATCGGAGCATCCCATTGCTCGAGCAATCTCTGCGGAGACGACCGCTCGGTCCCTGAAGAAGTTGAGGGTGACGAAGTTCCAATCGCTGGCGGGCCGCGGAGTCGAGGCACAGGTCGACGGGTCGCTCGTGACCGTTGCCGCCGGGCGAGTTTTGACCGAGCGTGGCATCGCGATGGGCACGTCGCTGGTCCACGCGACCCAGGACGAATCGCGCGAGGGCAAAACCGTCGTCTACGTCATGCGCGAGGATGCGGTGCTCGGGATGATCGTGCTGGCCGACGTCATCCGGCCCGAGTCGGCCGAGGCAGTGTCACTGCTGAAGGCGCGCGGAATTCGCGTCGCGATGCTGACCGGCGACTCGCACGAGGTGGCGAACTGGGTTAGCGCACAGCTCGGGATCGACGAGATCTTCTCGGAGGTGCTGCCCGGGGAGAAGTCCGCCGTCGTACAGCGCCTACAGGCCGGCGGCACTCGGGTGGCGATGGTCGGCGACGGGGTGAATGACGCGCCAGCGCTCGCGCGCGCAGACGTCGGGATCGCGATCGGCGCCGGAACGGATGTCGCCATCGAGTCTGCGGGACTGGTCCTGGCATCCAGCGACCCGCGTGGCGTCGCCGACATACTGAAGCTCAGTCGCGCGACGTACCGCAAGATGGTGCAGAACCTGGTCTGGGGCACGGGATACAACGTGGTGGGCATCCCGCTTGCCGCCGGTGTTCTGGCTGGGGCGGGCATCCTGCTGCCGCCTGCGCTCGGGGCGGTGTTCATGTCGGTGTCGACGATCGTGGTGGCGCTGAACGCGCAGCTGCTGCGGCGGCTGACGCTCGGGCGGTAGGTTGCGCGGCAGGCGTTGCGCGCTGGTGTGGGCGCTCTGGTTTGTCATCCGCGTGCCCTTCATGAGCGCCACCCCGACGACAAACGGCCGCGCCGTCAACGAGCCTCGACGAAAACGCGCCGCGCCGCCGCTGTCGGCACCGAGGCACCATAATCAGGTCATGACGCAGGCGAAGCGACTCGTGGTCGCGATCAACCCGTCCGCTCGATTTGGCGCGACGAAGAGCGTTGGGCCGGCGGTGGTCGAGCGGCTCCGCGCCCTCGGGCACGAAGTCACGAGCCTCAGCGAGCCCAGCTATGAGCGTCTCATCGAGGTGGCGGAGGCCGCGATCGCGACCAAGCCCGACGCGCTCATCGTCGTGGGCGGCGACGGCATGGTCAACCTGGGCGCGAACCTGGTCGTGAATACGGATGTGCCCCTCGGGCTGGTTCCGTCGGGCACCGGCAACGATATGGCTCGGGCGCTCGGCATCGCCTACGAGAATTGGGAGGATGCGCTGGCCCAGCTGATCGACGCGCTCGACCGTTCGCCCCGCGTGATCGACGCCGCTCACGTGCGAAACGGTGACGGCGAAGAGCGCTGGTATGCCTGCATCCTGTCGGCCGGGTTCGATGCGGTGGTCAACGAGCGGGCGAATCGGATGCGGCATCCGAAGGGCAAGAGTCGGTACACGATCGCGCTGCTGCTGGAGCTCGTAACGCTAAAGCCGATTTCGTATCGCATAGTGCTCGATGGCACGGAACTGGTCACCGACGGGATGCTCGTCTCGGTGGGCAACGGAGTCTCACTGGGCGGCGGCATGAAGGTCACCCCCAACGCGCTGCTCGACGACGGCCTGCTCGACGTGCTCGTGGTCGGGCCGTTGTCGCGGTTTAGCTTTCTGCGGATCTTCCCGCGCGTGTTCGCCGGCACCCACATCACCGACCCACGGGTCACCATTTATCGTGCGCGCAAGGTGCGGATCGAGGCGGATGGCGTGGCCGCCTATGCAGACGGCGAACGCGTCGGGCGACTCCCCGTCGACATCGAGGTAAAGCCGGGAGTGCTGAAGGTTTTGGCGCCCACCGTCGCGAACTAGCGGGGTTCGCCTGGCGCGGGAGCGGCATCCCGCTGGAGTCGTTTGGCGGGTCTTCGCGGCATGTGGCATACTCGTAAAGTTGTCGTGACGGCCCCATCGTATAGCGGCCTAGTACGCTGCCCTCTCACGGCGGTAACACCGGTTCGAATCCGGTTGGGGTCACGATACGACGGTCGACGGGTGGCGCGACGCGACACACGTCGACCGTCAAATTTGCTGATCAAGACATATATCGACCTCCGGAATGTGATAACAAATCGATAACCATTCGGGGTACAAATGGTCGTGAGTCCCCTCGTAAAGCAGCTAACGTACGGCTTCACGAGGCCTCGATCGCAAAGAGTGCATCAAGCCCCACGACATCCGCGGGATGCGGGTTTGTTCGGATATGGATCGTCCCCCGGGACGGGGGTTCCTGCTCACTTGCAGCGAAAGCGCCTTGAGTCGATTAGCAGGCCGACCATGGTCGTTTCCCGCATCGACGATCCTGCTGCCTGTGCTGTCAAATTGGCGAGCAGTCCGCGCGTTTCCCCGGAAGCCCGGCGGTTACTGTGCCAGCATCGGGCGCCGACGGCGCATCAGGGCAAAGGTGCTGATGATGAGCCCGGCAAGCAGTAGCCCTCCACCGGCAAACAGCGCGTTTGTGGTGTCTATGCCGGTGGTGGCAAGCACAGGCACGGCAAGATAGGTGAACGCGCTGGTCGCCGTAGCGCTCGGGCCATCGGCCCCGACGACGGTAACGTCGACCACACCCTTCGTGGAACTCGGAGTCACTACCGTGATGGAGGTGTCTGAAACGACTGTGAAGGAGCTGGCGGCAACAGGACCGAAATCAACGCCCGCGGCGTCCGTGAAGCCGGTCCCGGTAATGGTTACGGTCGTGCCGCCGTGCGCAGTCCCGGTCGCGGGCGATACGGCCGTAATGGTCGGCACCACGTAGCTGATGTCGACGAAGCCGGGTCCGCCACCGCCGTAGTTGTTTGCGGTTGTGAGGGATCCCGCGAAGTACGAACCCCCGCCCCCGCCGCCGCCGTTGTTACCGTTGAATGTCCCGCCGCCGCCGCCGCTATAGCCGCCGCCGCCGCCCCCCGCGGGGTCGGATGTCCCGCCGCCGCCGCCGAACGCGCCGCCGTTAGTTCCGCTACCGCCCGCTGCCCCATTCGCCAGCGAGTGTCCGCCGCCGCCGCTGTTCGACGTGCCGTCGGTCAGGAGTCCGCCCGCACCACCAGCGGTGCCTGCCTGGCCCCCGCTGCCACCGGCACCACCGGCACCACCGTTGCCGCCTGCAATGCCGGACGTGCTGGTGCTTGCCGATGTTGCGCCTGTGTTCGATCCTTGGCCGCCGCCGCCGCCAGCCGCCGCGAGGATGCCGCTCTGGTCCGCCGTGGTGTAGATGAAGGAGCCACCACCACCACCGGCGCCGAGGAAGTATTCCTGGCCGTTGCTGCCGTAGCCACCGACCACCACGTTGAGCGTCGTGCCGGGCGTCACGGAAAGGGTCCCCGTCAGTTCTGCGCCCAGACCGCCCCCGCCATAGGACGCACCGCCCTGCCCACCGGCCAGGTCGACGGAAATCTTCGTAACGCCAGCTGGAACAAGCCAGCTCTGAACCGCTCCGGTCGAGGAGAAGGTCTGGACTACCTCTGGTGTCGTCGCGAAAGCGGGAGTCGCGGTCCCGATCGCAGCAGCGGCAACGATAGTCATGGCCGCTACACCCGCTGGGATAGCCCTCGCACGGAATGAATTCATTGAGTCCCAATACTTCCTGGTTGCGGAGCGAGGACACGACATTCGTCGAAGTGGCGCTGCTCGCCACTCACCCTACCGGCACGGTCGGGATATAGGCCCCACCGACGAGGCGATACGCGGGCTGGTCGGCAAACGGTTGGCGATGCCACAGCGGGCTGACCCTCGAATCGACGATCCTGCTGCGGGTGTTCCTTCGCCGACCTCGAGCGATGCCGTCTTTCTGGGGCGGCACTACCGGTTGAAGGGCGAGTGGAACGGAGGGGCCGGGGAGCGTTCAGCTGGATCGATTCGCGTGAACAATGGGCACTGCACCACTTCTTCCTTCCCTACAAAGATCTGAGCGAGGAGGAACTGGTCGCCCATCGTAACGCGATCACCCTGAAGCGCCCCGAGCTTCCGGTGGAAGCCGACGATGCGTATCAGCGGTTGCTGGTCATTATGGACCGGCCGAAGCTGGCGCCTCAACCGACCGTGTCCTTCAGCGGGAAGCAGCAGAAGAGAGCAAAGGCGTCGAACCGGGCCGTCTCCGTTCGTGTCCTGGTTCGCCCCGAGATCGACATGCAGAAACTCGTGCAGGCGTTGATCCTGATCGCGGAGCAGGAAGCCGCACGAAAAACCGCGACCGAACGGAACGACGACGAAGGACGCTCTTAGTGGTTACGGCACGACGAGTGATCGTTCCAGGCGCGACCGGCGCGGTTCGAAGTTTGCGGGTGAAGGCTGCCCCACCACCATTGTCGGTGCAATCCTGGAACCTAACCGGGCAGTTCCAACCATGCCTTTGCCCCCGGGTGGCGACCAGAAAATGCTGATCAGATCGGTATAGGCCCAGTAAGTCGCCGCAACTCGGGGGAGAGTTTGGAAAGCTGTTCGGTCAGGGTCACACAGTGTTTGTCAGAGCAGGTTTGTCAAAGTAGCTCGGCTGCCAGTAGTTTGCTGGCGTCCGGGCTTTTTTCTTCGTTCCGGCAGATCGCTCCCAATCGGCCAGCGGCAACATCTTGACTGCCGCTGCAGTCCGGTTGCGTCCGAGACGTCGTTAGATCACGTCCCGGATCGATCTGCCAGCACTTGATCGCCAATCCTTTTCGAGAGGTCGTCCAGCTCATCCATCATGTCTGAGACGACCCAAACCTTATTCTTCTGCCTACCTGTGATCTCGTGAGTTACGCCATCGCGATCGAGCCGATCGAGAGCCGCATGGGTCGAGGCTGCATTCGAGGCGGAGAGCTCCTCCGCAAGTTCAAAGGTCAGAACCGGATTTGAGGGAAGGGCGGCGAGCAACGCAGCCCCAGCACCGTTGACCCGCCATTTTGAGCGGACCTCCCACTCGGCAGGCAAAGCCCTCAGCCGATCCGCTGACACCGTCGATTCCTCAGCGGCGACTAGCGCGGCGTGTGCGAGGTCGTCGACGAACGCACCCAAATATCCAAGTCGATGCTACGCGCGCTGCTCCGAGTTGTGTATGGGTCAGTCGGCCTGATCGCTCTGCTGTTTCACGATGTGGACGTTCCTCCCAAGTCAGAGTGAGTAGCTCATATTCCGAGTTGTGCTGGTTAATCCAGAATTCACCACTCTCGTTCTGACTTGTGACGCAGGATGAGCGCCTTCCGCTCGGCATGGTCCGTGCAGTTGAACGAGACGGACGCGCAACTCACGCGTCCGTCACAGATCCATGCAATTGCATGATCAATTTTCCATCTGGAGCGTATAGTGACGATTAACTTCAAGGAGGAAGCCATATGAAACAGTTCGTTGATCCCTGGTCTCGGATCCGCCGCAACGCTTTCGTCATTTCCGCCGTGCGTGACCATGGCTGAGCCGCGGATTATCGCGGTCCTCGGTGCGACCGGATCCCAGGGCGGCGGGCTTGTGCGAGCGATATTGGCCGACCCGGAAGGCGGTTTCGTAGCGCGCGCAATCACGCGCGACCCGTCATCCGACGCGGCGCGTGCCCTGGCAGACGTCGGAGTCGAAATCGTTCAGGCCGACATCACCGATATTGACAGCCTGATCGCGGCTTTCGACGGCGCGTACGGCGCCTATTGTGTGACCAACTACTGGGAGATCCTCGACCCGGAGCAGGAGATCGCGCAAGCCGCAAACATCGCGAGAGCGGTCACGGCGGCGGGGGTCAAGCACGTGATCTGGTCGAGCCTGGAGGACACTCGCAACTGGGTCCCGTTGACCGACGAGCGGATGCCAACCATCGCCGGAAAGTACAAGGTTCCGCACTATGACACCAAGGGAGAATCGGAGCACTACTTCGTCGAGTCGGGGGTTCCGACAACCTTCCTGATGACGTCGTTCTATTGGGAGAACATGATCTACTTCGGTCTCGGACCACATCCGGGCCCGGATGGCACGCTGTTGCTGTCACTTCCGCTCGGCTCTGCAGTGCTTCCGGGAATTGCTGCCGTCGATATCGGAGCGAACGCGTACGAGATCTTTCGCGAGGGTGCGCCGAAGACGACGGATCGGATCGGTATCGCTGGCGAACACCTCACGGGAGAGCAAATGGCGGAGTCCCTCACGAGGGCACTCGGCCGACCGGTGCGCTACAACGGAGTGTCGGCGGACGCTTTCCGCGCATTCGGATTTCCAGGAGCTGAGGACCTCGGCAACATGTTCCAGTTCCTACAGGAATTCACCGACTACGTAACCACTGCGCATCCGGTGGCGGCGACGGCGGCACGGCATCCCGGCCTCATGACCTTTGATGAGTGGCTCGCGCAAAACGCAAACCGGATCCCACTCGATTGAGCGCGGGCGTCCAGCGGTGACGGGTGCCTCACCGGTCGTCTTACACGGCAGCGTGGGGCCCCGGCTTCGTCGATGGATGCACTAGCCTGTGTTCCACAGCGGCGAACACGTCAGGGAGGGTGATGATTTCGATGGACAACCTGGGAGTTCGACTGAAATCGGTTCGGTTGAGCTCGGGTCTGACGTTGCGCGAGATGGCGCGACGAGTCAATGTTTCGCCGTCGTTTGTCTCGCAGATCGAAAACGGTAAGGCTCAACCGTCGGTCGCGACCCTCTATGCGTTCTCCAAACTGCTCGGCGTGTCCATTGACGAGTTCTTTGGGGATCGCGAGCCCGAAGACCGGGCTCATGCTGCGGCCGGCCGAGGTTCGCTGGAACGCGCCTCTGATCGGGTCAGCCCATCAAATGCGTGGCAGCTGTCGGAGTATGCGAATCGCGTATCCGTGGTTCATCCTTCGCACCGTCCGCGGCTCGATATGGCGGAGGGAGTGGTCTGGGAGCGGCTTGCGGCGACTCCTGAACGAGGTGTCAACTTTATGGAGATCGTTTATGCTCCCGGAGCTACGTCGTCGGCGGGCGGCGAACTGCAATCGCACGAGGGATACGAATACGGCTACGTTGTCTCGGGGCTGCTCGAGGTCACGATCGGCGACGAGATATTCACCCTCAACGCCGGGGAGTCGCTCGGTTTCGACTCGTCCATCGCGCACGTCTTCAAAAACATCGGCACCGACGACATGCACGGCGTGTGGTTTGTGCACGGCAAATAGCTCAGCGAAAGACGCGCAAGACCAGCCCACGCCACTCGGTCCTCGTTCGCTTGCACTGCATGGCGTTAACCTCTACTGTACAAGTGATAGGTGGAGGTCATTGTGGATCTTGGGCAGGGGCTCGGTCAACTGAGCTATTCGACATTGGTCCATGCCGGCGACACGTGGGCAGAAATGAAGCACAGCCTCCACACCTACGTTCCCGCAGTCAAGGCTCGTGTTAGTCCCGACAAGCCCTTTGGTGTATCGCTGCGCATATCTGCTTCTTCGGCCGCAACGCTCAGCGCGTCGCCGGAGGAGCGCGCGGAACTGATCACCTTTCTGCGCGAACACGACCTCTACATTTACACCGTGAACGCCTTTCCCTACGGACCGTTCAAGGGTCAGGACGTCATGGAACGCGTCTACGAACCAGACTGGACGACCGACGAGCGAGTGGCTTACACGCAATCGGTCGCAGACATCCTGGCGGAGATTACTCCGACCTCGGTCGTGCCATCGATTCAAACGTCGCCGCTCGCATTTGCGGCAAACGTGCACGGCGAAGTGGATGTCGACCAGTTCACCACGCGCCTCCTGACGGTCGTCGCCCACCTGTCGCGTCTTGAGGCACGAAGTGGCCGTCGGGTCACGCTCGCGCTCGAACCTGAGCCTGCCTGCTACCTCGAAACCACGGATGAGACGGTCGCCTACTTCACGCACCGACTCTACGACGGGCGCGGCGTCCGCGAGCTGGCGAAGCTTGCCGGCCTCTCGATCTCAGAGGCTGAGGGCGCACTTCGACGGTACCTTGGCGTGGTGTTCGACATCGGTCACCAGGCTGTTGGATTTGAAGACATCCCGGAGTCACTGACCAAGCTGGTCGACGCGGGCATCCCCATCTTCAAGCTCCAGGAGGCTGCGGCCCTTTGGGTGAAGGAGCTTTCGCCCGCTGTCATTCCTGCGCTTCGCGCCTTCACCAAGACGATATATCTGAGCCAGACCACCCTTCGCCGCGAGGGAATGCTCAGGAAGTTCCTCAATCTTGGCGAGGCGCTGGACGCATATGAAGCCGACCCCAGACCCGCCGAAATGCGTACCCACTTCCATGTGCCGGTATTTCTGGAGGAACTCGGGCCATTCCAAACAACGCGGTTCGCGGTTGAGGCGGCACTGCGAATGCACCGCGAGACACCGCTCTCGGATCACCTCGAAATCGAAACGTACACCTGGGACGTGCTTCCAGATGAGCTGAAGACCGGAGACATCACCGATTACGTAACGAGGGAGCTCGAGTTCGTCATGGGCCAACTCCTTGGGCAGCCCGTGGGGAGCTGAGCGCGTGCTCGCCGCGGTTTTTCATGGCAGCCGGGACATCCGGGTCGAGGATGTCGCGGAACCGACGGGTGCGGGCCCTGGCCAGGTTTTACTCCGCCCGCACTGGTGCGGTATCTGCGGCACCGACCTGCACGAGTATTCGGTCGGTCCGATCGTGATACCGACGATTGCGCACCCATTGACCGGCGCATCAGCGCCGCAGATTCTGGGCCACGAGTTTTCGGCTGAAGTTGTCGAGGTCGGCCCAGGTGTCACGAACGTCGCCGTGGGCGACCTGGTCTCCGTGATGCCTCTCGTCACTTGCGGGCAGTGCTACTACTGCCGGCGCGGACTGAATCACCTGTGCCTCACGATGGCGTGCGTTGGTCTTAGCTACCAGGGGGGTGGGATGAGCGAGCTCGCCGTGGTCCCTGCGTCTCTTGTGACAGTCCTTCCCGAAGGGATGTCTGCCATTCAGGGTGCGATGGTGGAACCGGGCGCGGTCGCCGCCTACGGAGTGGACACGGCGGGTGTTCGCCCAGGTGACACAGTGCTCATTACGGGAGCCGGGCCAATCGGGGCACTCGCCTCGCTCTATGCGTACTCTCTCGGAGCCACCGTCTACATCTCGGAGGTGAATCCGACGCGGTCGGCGCTTGTGCTGTCGTTGGATGTCGGGACCGTGGTAGACCCGACACGGGTGGATGTCGTCCAGTGGGTGCGAGACCAGACGGGTGGCATCGGCGTCGACGCCGTCATCGAGTGCTCAGGGAACGAGAGCGCGCTGCAGACGGCAATCGGTGCCGTACGGGCAGCTGGTCGGATATCCCAGACCGGGCTTCACACCCGGCCCGCGGCCATAGATCCGATGATCCTTTCGGAGCGGGAAGTCACCCTGGCTGGCACCTGGTGCTATCGGGTTACCGACTGGCCGCGGATCATCGACCTCA
Source organism: Glaciihabitans sp. (assembly GCA_025463785.1). Taxonomy (GTDB): domain Bacteria; phylum Actinomycetota; class Actinomycetes; order Actinomycetales; family Microbacteriaceae; genus Galbitalea. The sequence continues at coordinate 215,605 of JAODBD010000004.1, read as the reverse complement.
TCTCACGCGGCAGATATCCGGTGGAATCAATCGTCTCGGCTCGCATTGACATGGCGGACATCGTCGACCAGGGATTCGAGACCCTGCTGTCACCATCCGGCGACCAGGTGAAGGTGCTCGTTAACACGCGAGCGATCACATGAAAACTGCCATGAAGTGCGATGTGCAGAGTGTACAGTGCTACTACACATCGCAGTGTCTGGCATCGACCACAAGGAAACTTAGCCCACCATGACTACAGCAACATTCGGTACGAACGCCGTCGATTGGGAGGAGCGGATCCGCTTCGACCGGTTGAGGTCCGAGCGCCTCGCCAAGCTCAAGGCCGAGCTGATGGCATCCGATCTCGGAGCGGTCCTCGCATTCGATTTCTCAAACATTCGTTACATGTCCGCGACACACATCGGCACCTGGGCGATGGACAAGCTCATTCGGTTTTCGCTGCTCACTCGCAATAGTGACCCCATCGTGTGGGATTTCGGCTCGGCAGCCAAGCATCACCAGCTTTACAACCCGTGGCTCGCGACGACGACCGCCGAGGCAGATGCGGATCCTCACGCGCCGCACCACGGGGCCGTTCGGCCGCGGGCCGAATCCGGCGCGCGTGCTGGTATTTCGACGCTTCGCGGCGCGTTCCATCCCGATGCAGGCATCGCCGATGACGTCGCCAAGAAGATCAAACGTGAGCTTGAGAAGTTCGGGCTGCTAAACGAACCGCTCGGCGTGGATGTGATCGAATTGCCGGTTCTCCTTGCACTTCAGCGCGAGGGGATTAGCGTCGTCGATGGACAGCAGGTCTTCCTCCGTGCTCGCGAAATCAAGACCGGGGATGAGATCGCGCTCCTGTCGCAGGCGGCGTCGATGGTGGATGCCGCCTATGAGTCGCTTTACGAATTCCTGCGGCCGGGCGTACGCGAGAACGAAGCCGTCGGCCTGGTCTCGAAGGTTCTTTACGATCTTGGGTCGGAGTATGTCGAGGGTGTGAACGCGATCTCCGGCGAGAGGTGTTCTCCGCATCCCCACGTCTATTCGGATCGACTGATCCGCCCAGGGGATCCCGCATTCTTCGACATCCTGCACAGTTACCAGGGCTACCGAACCTGTTACTACCGAACGTTTGCAGTCGGGTCCGCCAGTTCAGCGCAAAATGATGCGTACAAGATCGCTCGCGAGTACATGGATCGTGCAATCGCTCTTGTTCGCCCAGGTGCAACGACCGCCGACATTGTCAAGGTCTGGCCGACTGCCCAGGAATTCGGATTCCCGGATGAGGAAGCCGCGTTTGCCCTGCAATACGGGCACGGAGTTGGCTTGTCGATCTGGGAAAAGCCGATCTTCTCACGACTGGTTTCTCTCGATCACCCCGAAGTGCTGAAGGAAGGCATGGTATTCGCTCTGGAGACCTATTGGCCGTCGGCTGACGGTGTTGGTGCCGCGCGAATCGAGGAGGAACTTGTGGTGACAGCGACGGGTTGCGAGGTCATCACGAAATTCCCTGCCGAGGACCTGCTGGTCGCCGGGCAGCGGTATTACAACGTTGGGGGCTTGCTTCCAGCCATGAGAAATTCCCAGTCGCACCTCAATACCGCCGCTGGCAGGGGCGAGCCGGGAGCATAGGTTCGCTCTCCCGGAAAAGGAACAGGATGGTTTTCGACGATGAAAGCACTGACTTTCATGGCGAAGGACACGGCTCAGATCGAGGAGCTCGCGGTCCCTACCATCGCAGCGGATGAGGTGTTGGTTGCGGCGCGGTCGGTCGGCGTCTGCCACTCGGACATCGAGCTTCTCGAGGGACGGTACATCATCCCGTTTCGCTTTCCGATCATTCCCGGGCACGAGTGGTCGGGAGAGATCGTTAGGGTTGGCAGCGATGTCCGCGACTTCGCGGTGGGCGATCGCGTCGTAGGCGAGTGCGTCCTAGGTGAAGACCACTTCGGTTTCACGATCAGCGGGGCCGTCGCCGAGTTCTTTGTCGCAAAGAGCGCATGGCTGCACAGGCTGCCGGATGGCGTGTCGTTCACCAATGGTGCGCTCGTCGAGCCATTCAGCGTGGCGTATTACGCGCTCATGAAGGCCGGCAATGTGAATGCCAGTGACGTTGTGGTTGTCCTCGGTGCCGGCCCGATCGGACTCGCGGTCGTGGCGGTCGCGTCGTCACTCGGGGCGACCGTCATCGCAGCCGAGCCCTCGGAATCCCGTCGCGCCGCCGCCATCCAGCTCGGGGCCAAACACTCGACAGCCCCGGATGGGATCGACGCGCTGCTCGCGGAGATATCGGGTGGACGGGGAGCAGACGTCGTTGTCGAAGCAAGCGGACGCCCGGAAGTCATGGCTCGAGCGCTCGAGTTCGCGGCGTTCCGGGGACGGGTCGCCTACATCGGCATCGACGTCGGCCGGGAGGCCCCAGCCAGGCTGGGTCTCATCCAGTCGAAGGAACTCCGCATCACCGGCTCAATCGGTTCGCCCGGAGTTTGGCCGGAGACTTTGCGATTTCTCGCGGCGACCGGTATTGATCTGAGCCCTCTGGTCACACATCGATTTTCGATCGAAACCGCGCTCGGCGCCCTGGATGCGGCTCGAAATCCCGCAACCACAATCAAGGCTCACATCGAGATGGCCGCGGTCCTCGACGGCACCGACCACACTCGCTGAAGGAAGGGCACCACTGATGGAACTGACTGACCAGATTGCCCGCATCGAAGCGCAGGAGGCGCGACTCGTGCTGGTTACCTTCGACAACGACGACGCACTGAGGCTGGGCGAACTGCTGGTCGGTATGGCCCGGGAACGCGGACTCTCGATCACCATCGACATCACGCGTGGAGACCAGCAGCTCTTTCATGCCGCCATGCCGGGTACCAGCGAGAACAACGACGATTGGATCGCTCGGAAGGTGCGCTCCGTCCGGCGATTTGGAGAGAGCTCCCTTCTCGTCGGGTTGCACCATCAGGCGGAGGGGCGACCGTTCGATGCCCAGCCGTGGAACGACACCACTCGTTTCACCGGACTCGGTGGCGCCATTCCCATTCGGATTGCGGGCGTAGGCGTCGTGGGAGCGGTCGCCATTTCGGGGCTCGCGCACGAGAGCGACCACGCGTTCGCCGCGGAAGGCCTTGAGCTAATGATCAGTAATCATTGACATAGTGTGAAGTGTGAGTGAAACTACTCACGACGGGACCCCCGTCCAGATCCGCAGCTCGCGAGACTTTCACGCAAGGTCCGCGTTAACCAATGGAGGTTAACAGTCATGGCAACAGGAACCGTCGGCTATTTGGGCCACGTCAATTCCGACTACGAAGCACTCGCAATCGAAGCTCGCGATTTGGGTCAGGTTTGGCCGCTCGCCTACAGGGCGGACAGGCTCGAGACCGGCCCCGATGAAAAGGAGCACTGGCACCAGCTGTGGGCGGCTCCCGGTGGACAAGCAGACCTTCACGTCTGGACGGTCAAGCCGGGCGTATACGAGGTGAATGGTGCGGACCGCCCAAACTTCTATGAAGTCACAACGATCATGCGCGGGCACGCGACCGTGCAGGAGCCGGGCAAGGAACCGTTCGACCTGCGCCCTGGACAGTGCTTCGTTTGCCCTCCCGGATGGACGGGCACCTGGACGGTTCACGAGTACGTCGAGAAGTCGTTCCTGTTCCTGTACGTCTAGCTGAAGAGCTCGGCCGTTCAGGCGAACGCGAATCGAAGACCGAATCTCGACCGTGATCCAGCGACCAACAAGGAGACGCACATCAGAATGTCAGACAAAAAGATCGCCGTCCTTGGCACTGGCGCGAACGGTGCATCGATAGGTGCTGACCTGACGCGCGCCGGCCTTGACGTCACGTTCATCGAGCAGTGGCCCGCCCACGTGGATGCGATGCGAGCGAACGGTATTCGCGTCGAGATGCCGGACGAAACGATTACCACCCCAGTAACGGTGCTGAACTTTTGCGAGGTCGCGACGCTCAGGGAGAAGTTCGATGTCGTTTTCGTGCTCATGAAGGCGTACGACACCCGTTGGTCGTGTGAGTTGATCAAGCCGTATGTGAAGGCCGACGGTCTCGTTGTCGGACTTCAAAATGGAATGAGCCTGGACGACATGGCTGCTGTGATGGGAGCGGAACGCACGATCGGCGCGGTCATCGAGGTGTCATCCAACATGTTCGAGCCGGGGGTCGTGAATCGCCAGAGTCCGCCGTCGCGGTCGTGGTTCGCGCTCGGTGGATATGACTCGTCATCCCAGGCGCGCGCCGACGAGGTCGCGGAGATACTCCGCCATGCCGGAGCAGTCGAGGTGACCGCGGACATCCGATCATCCAAGTGGATGAAGTTGGTTGTCAACGCTGCGGAGCTCGCGCCCTCGGCCATTCTCGGACTTCCGCTGGCGGAGGCTGTGCGCGTGCCGGGCATGAGGGACTTCATGGTCGAGGCAGGTAACGAGGCAGTGCGTACCACTCTCGCGATCGGCAATCGCGTCGTGCCGATCTTCGGGATGACCGAGGATGACGTACGCGAACCCGAGCAGTTCGCGGAGGATCTCCTCGATGCGGTTTTGTCGGACTACACCCTGCCGAACACCTTGACCACCATCCTTCAAGACTGGATGAAGGGTCGCCGCGGCGAGACCGATCAGATCAACGGACTGGTCGTTGACGAGCAGCGAAACCTCGGCGGACGCGCGCCGGTCAACGAGCGGATCGTCGAAATCGCCCACAGGATAGAGAGCGGCGAGCTCGAAGCCCGGGCCTCTAACGTCGATCTGCTTCTCACGCCGGAAACCAAGGCGGCTCTGCACAGGCGGAACCGCGCACGACCTATCAATGATGATGCGAAGTGAGAATGCGATGAAGGTAGATCTCGAAGGCAAGACTGTGATCGTCACCGGTGCGAGTTCGGGGATAGGCCAGGCGAGCGTCAAACTCCTCGCGGAGAGCGGTGCAACGGTAATTGGGGTCGCGCGCCGGAGCATCAGCTCCGACTCTCCGAGGGTTCGCTCCCTGGCGGTAGACCTCTCGGAGCCAGGGTCAACCGCCGCCATCATCGAAGAAGCGACACGCGACGGCGCTCTCATCGATGGAATCCTGTTCGCGGCCGGTCACTTCACCAGCGCGACGGTTGCCGATGGTTCACTGGAGGATCTTGATGACCTCTGGAATGTTCACGTGCGCTCGCCGTTTGCGGTGACGCAGGCGGCAGTGCCTCACCTTAGTGACGGAGCGTCAATAGTCTTCGTTTCCTCGACGGTGGCCCGCGTGGGCTTCGCGCCCTTCGCTGCGTACTCAGCCGTCAAGGGCGCCGTGGATTCGTTGTCTCGGTCACTCGCGATCGAACTGGCACCTAAAGTTCGGGTGAACACACTCATGCCGGGATTTACGCAGACTTCGATGATGACCGTCCAGTACGCGGATGCGCCCGACCTCGAACCGGGAATCATCCAGCGCACTCCGCTCGGCTTCATTGGCGGTCCGGAGTACGCCGCGAACATTGTTGCCCTCCTCATGTCCCGGGACACGGCGTACACCACCGCCTCGACCTTTGTCGTAGACGGTGGCTGGAGCGGCCAGGGCTGGCAGTCGCTGTAGGCCGATGCGGTTACTCATTGAGAACGCGGCCGTCGTCACGATGGACTCCGCGATCGGCGACTTTGAGCGGGAATAGGTCGATGGGCACGGAGTCGAGCGCAGTGGCAGAGCGCCTCATCGCCAGCGGAACGGGCGCCGCAGTTCTGCTCCGCGGTGGCGCGGTCGTCACGATGGATCCTGGTCTCGGACAGTTTGCCAGCGCCGACGTCCTGATAGAGGACGGCAGGATCGCCGAGGTCGCGGAGCACATCGACCGCATGCCCAACGGCACCACTGTTGTGGACGCGAGCGCGTCGATCGTGATGCCCGGTTTCGTGGATGGCCACCGCCACAGCTGGCAGGGCTCGCTGCGACGTCTCGCGACCGACGCCGATTTGCCCGAGTACCTTTCGATCACGCACGACGGGGTGGCGGCGCACTACCGCCCCGAAGACATGTACATCGGCAATCTGGTTTCCATGCTCGGCGCCCTCGATGCCGGGTTCACAACGGTGCTCGACTTCAGCCACAATTCTCGATCGGCGGCGCACTCCGATGCGGTGTTCCGCAGCTATCGGGAGTCCGGCATCCGTGCAATCCATGCCTCGGCTCCACCCAATGCAGGCGAGTGGGACAACCACTGGCCCGGCGACCTGGCACGACTGGCAGAAATCTGCGCGTCGGAGGAACTGATCACACTTCGTCTCGCCATCGACATGCGTCGCGTGCGTCCCGTCCCCGAGCTGATGTCGATTGCCCGTTCGCTCGGCCTTGGCATTCATATGGATGGCGTGATGGGGGAGGGCTCGTCTGACGAGATTGTGGAACTCGGGCATGCCGGCCTGCTGGGGCCGGATGTGACGATCGTTCACGCGACCTCGCTCGGCGAAACAGCCTGGCGGGCGATCGAGCGGGCTGGCGTGCGCGTGGTGCTGGCCACGACATCCGATGAGCAGATAGGGCTGGCGAGCGGGATGCCGCCGATCCAGAGAGTACTCGACGCGGGGATCCGCCCGGCCCTGAGCATCGACGTCGAGATCGCACTTGCCGGTGACATGTTCACGCAGATGCGCACGACCCTGATGACGCAGCGGATGTTCGCCACGCTGGGCAAGACAGGTAGCGGGACTGCCGCGAAGCTCCTGTCGAACGCCGACGTACTCGAATTCGCCACAATGGGTGGCGCCGTCGCGGGTGGCCTCGGCGATCGGATCGGCTCGCTCACGGTTGGCAAGGAGGCCGATGTTCTGCTTATCGCCGCGGACGGGATCAACAATCTACCCGGGGGCAGTTCTGTGGGCACCATCGTGCAAGGTTCGGATCGATCGCACATTCGGGCGGTATTCGTCGGGGGAGTCCTGCGCAAGTGGGGTGGCCAGCTCGTGGGAATTGACCTCGATAGTCTTCGACGCGACGCCCTCGAATCACGCGAATTCCTTTTTGCCAAGGCTGGGTTTCGTGTCGGGCGGGACGGCCTCGAGGGCGTACCGAAGCTCCGGGATGTGGGCCTTCTGTCGTATCTCGGGAGCCACAGTGACGAATCGGCATGACGTGTGTACGGCTATTCCCACTGTCCCAAATAAGTGAGTGAAACTGAACAGTGTGCGATTCAGCTTGACAGACCCAGCACAGAAGACGGATGATGATGCAATCGATTGCATAGAGGCAAGGACCCCCACGACGTGACGAACGAGACCATCGCGACCGTACGGACAATGAAGGCCGCAGTGTATTACGGAGCCCACGACGTGCGGGTGGAACGGGTGCCGATTCCCACCCCTAAGAGTGGTGAGGCCCTCGTCCGGGTGCTTCGCTGCGGCGTATGCGGCACCGACGCATCCGAGTGGTCTGCAGGTCCCATTATGTTTGCTGTGGATAAACAGCATCGCGTCTCTGGTCACCAGGGGCCGATGATCCCTGGGCACGAGTTCATCGGTGAAATTGTGACTGCTCCACCCGAAAGCGGGCTAGCGACGGGCGACCTGGTGGCCTCCGGTGCCGGCGTATCCTGTGGGCACTGCCCGCGCTGTCTCGAGGGCAGAACGAACATCTGCGAGAACTACTACACGCTCGGGCTGAACACCAACGGCGGCCTGGCGGAGTACGTTGCGTCGCCGACCCAGGTGCTAGTCCGGATCCCTGCGGGCATCCCGCTCGACCGGGCCGGACTCGCTCAGCCGCTTGCGGTCGGACTTCATGCTGCGCGACAGGCTCGCGTGAAGGACGGTGATCGCGTGGTCATTATCGGGGCGGGCGTTATTGGCTCGCTCATCCTGATGGGTCTCCTGCATTTGCACAGCGATCTCGACGTGACGGTGGTCGACTTCGCCGGACCGAAGCTGCCGCGCGCGATGGAGATCGGTGCAACGCGCACCATTGAACCTTCGGATGCGCTGGCGAGCGAAGTTCGAAACGCGATCGGAGCGCGCGGAGCCGATGTGACTATCGAGGCGAGTGGGGCGCCCGGGCAGCTAACCATGGCAATTGCGCTCACGCGATCTGGCGGCACGGTTCTCGCGGTGGGTCTGCCCAAACGTCCTCCGGAAGTCGATGTGCACGACCTCATCGTTCGCGAAATCACGATGATGTCGACCAACGCTCACGTGTGTGCCGCCGACATGCCCGAGGCACTTGCCCTTCTTGGGGATCGCCTTCCGGCTGAGCTTGTATTCGACTCGGTCGTCTCGCTCGACGACGTCGCGGCGACGCTGGAACGCCTCGCGTCGGGATCCCTCGATGGCAAAGTGCTCATCGATCCATCCCTCTGAATATCCGCTCGACAGGAGTACCAGATGCCCATCGCAACGATAAGCCCGAGACCGGGATCGTGGAGAAGCCCTTCGAGGCGCAGACGATGACGACCGTGGGCTTCATCGGGCTGGGAACAATGGGCACAGCAATGGCCCGCCGACTGGTCTTTGCCGGCGCGACTGGCGGATACGAGGTGAAGGTCTGGAACCGCGGATCCGCACCAATGGACGAGCTTGTGGCCGATGGGGCGATTCGAGCGAGCGGTCCGCAGGATGTGATGTCCGCAGAGATTGTATTTTCGATGTTGGCCAACGATCAGGCAGTCAGCTCGGTGTTCAACCCAGAGTTGCTCGCAGTTGCGGCGCCTGGCGTGCTTCACGTCAACATGGCGACCGTCAGTCTGCGGACGGCTGACCTGCTCGCCGCCGCGCATGCAAACGCCGGTGTGGGGTACATCGCAGCACCCGTGCTGGGTCGACCGGCGATAGCGGCGTCGGGGCAACTGAACATAGTCGCCTCAGGAGACTCCAACCAGGTCGATCGAGCCCGTCCCTACCTCGAGGCTATGGGCAAGCGGATCTGGGTTGTCGGATCGAGTGCGCGCGACGCCAACGTCGTCAAGATCGCGGTCAACCTCAACCTCATCCATGCCATTCAAGCGCTCGCCGAATCCATCACACTGATTGAAGCGGCAGGGGTCGACTCCACGACTTTCGTCGAGATTCTGACGGACGCTGCGTTCAGCGGATCGGCCCACAAGGGTTACGGCAGGCTCATCGCCGAGCAGGATTACCGACCCGCATTTCCCGTCGCGCTGGGCGCGAAAGATCTCGGACTCGCGGAGCAGGCGGCGGCCGAGTTTGGAATCTTTCTGCCGTCGACCCCAGCTCTTCGGCGTATCTTCGATGCCACTCTTGCCAACCCCGCGCTTGCTGAGCTCGATTGGTCGGCCATCGCGGAGGTCACCAGGATGCAGCAACTGCCTGGGACTTCACCACCCGACGCCTAGCCAATTCGCGGTTGCGACTGCGAGCGCCGCGTCAGGGGTCCTGATTATTCGCGGGCGGCGCTTGCTTGCCTGGCGAGCGAGAGCGCCCCTACGCGCGGGGGAGCAGTGGATTCGCGGACCACGAGCTCGACTGGGAGAAGCACGGTGCGTTCCCGATCCACGCCGGCGATCTCGTCGAGGAGGAGGGTTGCCGCCATCGCACCGAGTTGCTGTCCCGAGACGGCGACGGTCGTCAGGCTCGGGGCAAGATCTTTCGCGAGAGGCATGTCGTTGAAACCAACAACCGACATATCAACCGGGCAGTGCACGCCGGCCTCGCGCAACGCGCCGAGCACGCCGACCGCGATCATGTCGTTTCCCGCGAAGATAGCGGTGACTGCAGGGAAGTGATGAAGAATCTGCTTCGTCGCACTTCCTCCCGATTCGGTGTCGAAGGCGTCGGCGATGACGACCGGGCAGTCGAGCTCCCGTAGGCCGTGTTGTTTGACGAAGTGTCGGAAGGACTCCGCCCTCGCGAAGCCGGCCGAGTTGTTCTGCGGCCCAGCGATGTGCGCGACGTGAGTGTGCCCCAGTTCGACCAGATGTTTGACGATCTGCTCAACGCCGTCGTCGTCATCGCCCGCTACCCACGGGAACAGCGACTTATCCGTGCGCCGGTTCGCAAGCACCGAGGGGATGCCCAGGTTGAAGGCCTCCTGGATCAGCCCGTGATCGCGACGGGCGTTGGCGAAGATGAACCCGTCGACCTGTCGGGCGCGAAACGCCTCGAATGCTCGGCGTTCGCGGTAATCATCGTTGTCGGTATTCGCGACGAATGCGGTGAACCCTCTCGGTGACAGCGATTCCTCGATCCCGCGCACGATCGGAGGAAATATTGCGTTCGTCAGGTCGGGGATGAGAACCCCCACGGTCATCGACCTTTGGCGGCGAAGTCCCCTCGCGACCGCGTTCGGGGTGTACCCCAATCGGTCGGCGGCGGCGAGCACTCGGCCCACGGTAGCCGGAGATACTTTCGAACGTGTCTCCTCGTTGAGAGCTCTCGATGCCGTGCCGGGATGTACCTGCGCAGCGCGTGCGACATCGTCGAGAGTGGGTATGCCAACCATGAGAGAACCATAGTCTCGATCGTCTCGCGCTGTTAGCACTCTGCGCTTGGCGGATGATCCGTCAGGATCACCTTAAAACAATCGATTGCATAAATCTTGACGTGGCCTCCGGCAGACCCGGATCGGCGCACTGGGCCCGGGACTTGCGCTCCTCCCCGGCGGTTGCTCGCGAGCTTCACGCTTCGAGAACACGGAAGCCGGCACGACGCAGACTCCGCCGAACGATGAACTCGGCGCCCCGGCCGCATCAGACGGGGGGCTTCGGCTCGCGGGACGCCGCGAGGCTGCCTTGTCGTCACAGTGCGGTGCGGTCTGGCAATGGCGTTCTGGCGTTCCCGGATGAGTTGCGACCCTGGGGACAATCACCGCGCACTCCGAGCAACCAATCCTGAACTCCCACGAGATCGAGTGGATGCGCGGGGTCCCGCCTCGCCGCCGCCGCATCCGTCGAAGGACCGCTCACGAGGCCTGAGAGACGCCGAATCCTTCACCGCGAATCGGGTGAACACTGGATCCCCGACTCGCCCAACTTCATTCACGAATGAGTCGGCTGTGGGACGGACCCAGCTCGACATCATCCACTCGTCCATCCGGCATCAAACCGTGAGTGCGTCGCGTTCAGCGCTGACTCATTGAATCCAGCCCTGGCGCCGGGCCCGACCGAACCGACGCGCTGGGGCGGCGGGTGCCCCTGGACTTGATAACGAAATGGTCGCGTTTGGGCTTCAATTCGGTCACGGTGACAAGCACGTTCACAGCGTCGGCGACGCGATCCAAGGCCATGGTGGACGGATCCTTTGTGCTGGAATTCAGCTGTCTGGCGACTGATGCTGGTCTTCCAGCGCCGATTGACAGTGGGAATAGGCACCGGCGAGATCGGTAAACCGGTGATGACGCGTTTCGGTCAGCAGGAGATTTCTGTTGCCAAGAAGTGCTGAATGAACTAGCATCTGATGCAATCGATTGCATTTCCGGCAGCCCCACTACCAACCGCACTCGGACGCACCAAACCACGCACCACCTGCAGCACAACCCGCTTCACTTTTCAACGACGAGGAGTAAAAAATGTCACCTTCAACGCGGCGCTCTCATCTGACGGGATGGGTGGCCAAAGCGGCTGCCGTCGCTGCCGTCACCGCCTTCGCGCTTACCGGCTGCGCTTCCGCCGCAACTCAGGGCACAGGCAATTCGGGCGGCAAGACGGCGCTCAACTACATCGGACCGGGCGCTGATTCCGCGCAGGCAGCCGCGGCCATCAAGAGCGCGGGCGTTTCCACGGACACGAAGTGGTGCGGCACTAAGAAGATCACCGTCGGTGTCGAAGACGGTGTTGGTCTGAACGGATGGTCCGCGACCTCATACGCAACGGTCCGCTCCGAACTCGCAAAATGCTCAAACGTGACGCAGATCGTGTCCGCCGGGCAAGGCGATCTCACTAAGGCGATCGCCAACACGAACGCGGATGTCTCGCAGGGTGTCAACGCGATTGTGGTCATCCCGGATTTTGGAGCGTCGCAGCTTCCGTCGATCAAGGCCGCAACCGCGGCTGGCGTGAAGGTCGTCCCGTGGGCAGCAAACCCTGGCGGAACGCCCGGTAAGGACTACGTCTCATACGTCGACTGGAGCACCCCGTCCGCCGGTGAGATCTGGGCCAACTGGATGGCAGACAAGCTGGGTGGCAAGGGCAACATCGTCTACCTCGGTGGGCCAGCTGGTAACCCGGTGTCTACCGGTACCTTGCAGGGTATTGTCAAGGCACTCGCAGCCCACCCAGGAATGACCCTGCTGACCGGAAAGACGAGCTTCCCGGCAACCGACTGGGACCAGGCGAAGGCGCAAAACGTCATGGCGTCGCTCATCGCGAAGTACCCGACTATCGACGGCGTCATTACCGATGACAGTTCGTCTTCGGTGGGTGCCCTCCGAGCGTTTGAGAGCTCGGGTCGCAAGTTCCCAATCATCGGAACCGAGGAGTCCAACCTTCTGGCCTGCACATACCAGACCTCGAAGGCAAAGCACCCCGAGCTGCAGATGGCCACGATCTCCGCGCGAAACTGGCTCGGACGCATTGCGGCCCGCAAGGCTGTAGCAGCGGCCGAGGGTCTGCCCGAGAACGACCCGTCAACCTACAACCTCCCAATCTACGAGGACTCGACCGGATCCAATCCGCCGAAGTGTGACACGAGCGTGTCTCCGTCGACCTTCTTCTCGAATAACGTCACCCCGGCGGATCTCGTGAAGTTCGGTAACGCCAACAAGTAGGCAATAATCCGAATGTGGGCACGGCCTATGGGCCGTGCCCACATTCAGAAACAGAATGGATCGGGAACCCGAAGTGAGCAAAGAAGCCACTAGCCCGAGTACACGAGAAATCGCGCTCAGGTTCGACGGGATCGTGAAAACCTACCCGGGCGTCAGGGCCGTTGACGACGTCTCGCTGATTGTTCGGCAGGGTGAGGTACACGCACTCGTTGGTGAGAACGGCGCGGGCAAGAGCACGCTGATGGGCATCGCCGCCGCGGTGGTGGAGCCGGACAGCGGCATCGTGGAAATCGGCGGGCAGCCGCTCGTACCGCATACCCCCACCGTGGCATCCGCTCTCGGTCTGAGCGTCGTGTATCAGCACGCTTCGACGATCGCAGACCTGACGGTTCGCGAGAACCTGGTGCTCGCGGCGCCGAAGTCTCGCCGCACGTCCTACCTTGGCTCCAAGCAGTGGGTCGCGGAAATTCTCGACGACAGTGGGCTCTCGCTTCATCCGGATACCCGCGTTTCGAGTCTGCGTACCGCTGAACGCCAGCTGCTCGAGATCGCGAAGGCGCTGGCATTCGACGCCCGCGTCATTCTCTTCGACGAGCCCACCGAGGGACTCACCCAGGACGAGAGCGATCGACTGTTCGACAAGATTCGTGAGTGCACGGCCCATGGCACCGCCGTTATTTACATCTCGCATCGGCTCGCAGATGTGCTGATGATTTCGGATACCTTCACGGTGCTTCGCGACGGCAAGTCCCGAGGCACGTTCAAGCGTGGCGACCTGACTGAGAACGAGATCGTCGAGCTGATGATCGGGCGAGCATTTAGTCACACCTTCCCGCCCAAACAGTCAACGTCGTCCGACGTCTCGGTCGTATCCGTGGCCGGTCTGAGCGGTGAACGATTTACCGATGTTGATCTTCGCGTTGGTGCCGGACAGATTGTCGGACTTGCCGGAGTGGAGGGGAACGGCCAGAGCGAGTTCATCCGAGCCCTCGGCGGTCTAGAGAATTCGACCGGGACTGTGCAGGTACAAGGCAAAACCGTCAAGACCGGATCGGTCGCCGCGGCCCAACGCGCCGGAATTTACTACCTTCCCGGAGACCGTCACGCTGAGGGGCTCTTCCTTCCGCTAACCGTCGAAGAGAACGCGAGTCTGCTGCAGCTCGGCAGGATTTCGCATGGTGGCATTCTCTCCCGCGCCAAAGAGTCACAGCTTGCCAGGGACATCATCAAACAGTTCGATGTTCGGACTCCGTCTGCACGCACCGAGGTCTCCAAACTTTCGGGCGGTAACCAGCAGAAGGTACTGCTCGGGCGTGTGATTGCCTCCCAGCCCAGAGTGCTCCTCGCCGATGAGCCCACTCGTGGCGTCGACGTCGGCGCACGCGCGGAGATCTATCGCCAGCTCCGGGACTATGTCGACCAGGGGGTAGGCGTCGTCGTCCTCTCGTCTGACGCATCCGAGCTCGCCGGGCTCTGCGATCGCGTCGTGGTTTTCTCTCGCGGCCAGGTCGCGAGCGTGCTCGAAGGCGACGAACTGAGCGAGCGCTCGATCACGCAAACAGCGGTGACGGCCATCACTAACCGCAAGGTTCAGTCACAGGCGAAAGCCAGGGGACGAACGCGAATGGCGCGCTTTCTCGCCGGCGATAACCTGCCGGCGGTGGTCATGCTCGCTCTCATGATCGTGGTTGGCATCGTCACACAGGCCAACAACTCGCATTTCCTGTCTCCGCTGAGCATCTTCAACCTGCTCATCCTTACGAGCGTGACCGCGCTCGCTGGATATGGGCAGACGGTTGTGCTGTTGACGGGTGGAATCGATCTGTCCGTCGGTCCGATGATCAGCATCGGAGTGGTGATGGCGTCCTATTACGGCGGCGCGAGCGTCTCCCCGGGAGTACTCATCGGCGGCGTACTGCTCACCGTGATCGTCGGTGCGCTTGTTGGAGCCGCGAACGCGTTCCTCTCTCGAAAGTGGGGACTCCCGCCAGTGCTCGCCACGCTCGTAACGGGCATCGTGATGCAGGGCGTCGCGCTCCTGCTTCGCTCAACGCCCGGCGGATCCATCGACGGACCTATCTCACAGATCAAAATTGCGGGGACCGGATCTCTGCCATACGTGTTTCTCGTCGTCGTGGTCATCGGCGTCGGACTCGAATTGCTCCTTCGCTGGTTGCGTGGCGGTATCTCAATCCGCGCGACAGGGTCATCGGAAGCGAAGGCGCGGTCTCTCGGCGTTGGCGTTGAACAGTCCGTCTACTCCAGCTATATCCTGTCGGGCATTCTCGCGGTGCTCGCGGGACTCGTCCTGGCCTCCGTCGTCGGCATCGGCGACTCCGCGACCGGACTCTCCTTCACTCTGGTTACGGTGACCGTTGCCGTACTGGGCGGCACGAGCGTATTCGGTGGGCGTGGCTCGTTCATCGGAGTTATCTTCGCCGCATTCCTCCTTCAAGAGCTGAGTTCGGCGACAGCGTTCCTTCAGGTCGGCTCGGCGTGGCAGCAGTGGTCGCCGGCCATTCTCATCCTCATCGGAGCAGCGGTGTTCTCGAGGATCCGACGGACAGAGGTAGCAGCATGAGCGACACGTCGATTCCCTCCGGACGCTCCGGCTGGCTGCACGCGGCTCTGGCGTCGCGTTACGCGACCGTCGTCATCTCGCTTGTGGTGCTCGCCATACTGAGCCCCTTCCTCGCGACGGGCAGCCTGTCCCAGTCGGCACTGCTTTCGATGCTGCCTTTTGCCGCCATCCTTGCCGTCGCGTCGGCGGGTCAAACGATCATCGTTCAGCAGGCCGGGGTCGACCTCTCGGTGCCCGGCGGCATCTCTCTTGCGTCGATGCTGATGAACACGGTTGGAGCCGGCCAGAACTCGCGGATCTTCCCCGCGATGCTGATTGCCATTGTTTCCATTGTGCTGGCCGGCGTCGTCACGGGCCTCGCAGTGTCCTGGTTCAGCGTGACGCCGCTCGTCGCGACGCTCGCGGTGAATGGTCTGTTGCTCGGGGCCGTGCTTCAAATCAGCGGCGGCCAGATCGCCACGCGTGCGCCCGACGCGATCACCACATTCTCGCTGGCGCGCTCGTTCGGCATACCCAACCTCGTCATCGTCGCCGTGATCGTTTTGGCTGTCGTCGCATTTATCACGACGAAGCTAATCTACGGACGCCGGTTCATCGCGGTCGGCGTGTCACCGCGTGCAGCTCGTGCCGCGGGTATTAACACGACCAAGTACACCGTCTCGGCGTTCGCGCTCGCCGGATTCTGCTACGGAGTCGCGGGGGTCATGCTCGCGACTTTCCTTGGCGCGCCCAGCATCGATGCCGGCAACAGCTACCTGCTGCCAACCATCGCGGCCGTAGTCGTCGGCGGCACCGCACTCACGGGTGGAAAGGGCAGCATCATCGCCTCCGCCCTCGGCGCGCTATTCCTCACCCAGCTCAACGCGGTCGTCTCCGGTATCGGCGCCGACACGTCTATCCAGCTGATAGTTCAGGGCGCGGTCATCCTGTTCGCCCTAACACTTCGGGGACTGCTTACGTACATTCGCAACAGTGCGCGACGGCGACCGCAGAGTGTCGCACCTGAGGGTGCGACGGCTCCCGAGGCTGGACTTCCGGAGGCCGAGGAGGCACATCCAGTTGTTGCCGGGCGCCCTGATTCCTCGGATGACATCCATTAGCACCTGTTTACCCCACGACCAAACAACACCAGTCACCAAACGGCGAGGAGGCCGCGCATGTCCACTTATCTCGGAACTGAACGAATCCTAATCAAAGGCGGGGTCGTCCTCAGTCAGGATCCGAAGGTTGGGGACTTACCCAAAGGCGACATCCTCATCGAGAACGGACTCATCTCGGCCATCGGCCCCGACCTGTCGGTCGATGACGCGCGAGTGATCGACGCCTCCGATTGTTACGTCCTGCCTGGATTCGTCGACACACACCGACACAACTGGCAATCCGTAGTACGGCACGTGGGATCGGACTGGACCCTCGGCCAGTACTTCACTGGCATCCACTTCGGATTGTCGAAGCTGTTCCGGCCGGAAGACACCTACATCGCAAACCTGCTCGGTCGCGTCGAGGCGCTGGATGCCGGGATCACGACGATGCTCGACTGGTCACACAACACCGACACTCCTGAGCACGGGGATGCTGCCGTCGCGGGCCTGCTGGAAGCGGGAGGCGCGCGATCGGTGTTTGCACACGGCGGCGGAGCATCCATGTGGCAGGTGGTGAGCGCGGTTCCGCATCACCGCGACGTCCTGCGCATCCAGAAGGAGTATTTTTCCTCTTCAGACCAGCTCGTCACGCTGGCATTTGCGGCGCGCGGCCCCCAGTACGCAACACCCGAGGCCAACCATGCGGACTTCGCGCTCGCTCGGGAGCTCGGCACCCGAATATCAGTCCACGCCGGCGACGGTGAATGGGGCAAGCGTCGCGGCCTCGCCTGGATGCACGAGAACGGCTACACCGGACCGAACGTAACCTACGTGCACTGCAACACCCTCGCTGACGACGAGTACCACATGCTCGCCGACACCGGAGGAACGGCATCGGTGTCTGCGGACATCGAGACGCAGATGGGACACGGCTGGCCCGCCACCGGCAAGCTGCTGGATGTGGGCGTTCGCCCGAGTCTCTCGATCGATGTCTGCACGTCGAACGGCGGCGATATGTTTCACGCCATGAAGACGACCATCAGCACCCAGCGAGCGCTTGACAATGACGCTCCCGGTGGAGGTTCGAACGCCGATGGGCTGCGCCTGAGCTGCAAGGATGTGGTCGATTTTGCGACGATGCAGGGTGCCATCGCGAACGGTCTTGACGACAAGATCGGCAGCATCACAGTTGGCAAGCAGGCGGACATCATCCTCGTGCGTGCTGACAGCCTGGGGATGACGCCTCACAACAACCCGTACGGCGCGCTGGTCTACAGCGGGCACGCCGGTATGGTCGACACCGTCCTCGTCGCAGGCAAGGTGGTCAAGGAGAACGGCAAGCTGCTCGGCGTCGACGTGAATCACATCAAGGAACTCGCCCAGAGAACAACCGATTACCTATTCGAAATGGCGCCGACGGTCTCGTCCATTGCCGACGCCAGGCGGGGCGGCGAGTGGCTACCTTCGGCGACGAAGTCTTAGCGGCAACGCCAGCGCTCGCGGTCAACCACGTCGGCATCACAGTGCCGGACATCCACGCTGCGATCGATTGGTATCAGGCTGTGTTCGGGTTCCGCTGCATAATGGGGCCAAGGCGGCTGCGGGCCAACTCGGCCGCGACCGCCGAGACCCGGTCGGTTCTCGGTCCCGAGTTTGTGGAGGCACTCCAGGCCCACCTGCTGACCGCGAACGGGGTGGGGCTTGAACTTTTCCAGTTCATCGACCCCCCGGTCGAGGGCGAGGAGCGAGGGCTGGGCTACCAGCGGCGCGGCCCCTGGCACGTCTGCTTCACCCATCCCGACCTGGAGGCTGGAGTTGCACAGCTCATCGAGAAGGGTGGCGTGCAGACGTCACCGATCTCGAATTTCGTACCGGGCCGCCCGTGGCAGCTTGTCTACTGTCGTGACCCATGGGGCACCGTAATCGAGCTCATGTCGCACAGTTATGCGGAGGTATTTTCCAATTGGCCGCAGCCAGGGATGACGCAGGAAACAGAGTGGGTAAGGGCACAGTCAAAATGACTCAACAACGAATTGCCGTTCTTGGCGCGGGAGCCAATGGAGCGTCGATCGGCGCTGACCTGACGAGAGCAGGGCTCAATGTCACGCTCATCGAACAGTGGCCGGAGCATGTTCAAGCCATGCGTGAGCGGGGCATCCGAATCGAAATGCCCGAGGAAACGCTCGTGCAGCCCGTCCGGGTTCTTAACCTGTGCGAAGTTGCGACTATTCGAGAGAAATTCGATGTCGTTCTGGTCCTGATGAAGGCGTATGACACACGCTGGGCTTGTCAACTAATCGAGCCCTACCTCAAGCCCGATTCTCTGGTCGTCGGCGTGCAAAACGGTATGACGACCGACATCATCGCATCGGTCGTCGGCGCATCGCGCACCATGGGGTGCGTCATCGAGATCTCGTCGACCATGTTCACTGCAGGGGTCATCCAGCGTGACTCTCCGCCTGGGCGCTCGTGGTTCGCGGTCGGCGCCATTGATCCCGCACAGCGTGAACGCGAGGCAGAAGTTGCTGAGTTGCTGCGCTTCAGCGGCTCGGTCGAGATCGTGGACAACATCCGAGCGACAAAATGGATGAAGCTGGTCAGCAACGCTACGACGCTCGTCACCACGGCCATTCTCGGCCAACCGATGATTGAGGCGATAAAGGATCCACGCACGCGCAACTTCATGATCCGATCCGGTGAGGAAGCACTGACCGTCGGGGGCGCAATGGGGTACCCGCTGCTGCCCATCTTCGGATTGTCCGCTGCCGATCTGGGCGACCGTGAGCGAGCGGTCGAGGTGCTTCTCGACACGCTCATGGCCGGTTTCGTGCTTGCGACGACCAAGACGACGGTGTTGCAGGACTGGATGAAGGGTAGGCACAGCGAGGTGGACGACCTTAACGGCCTCGTTGTTCGGGAGGCGTTGGCGCACGAAATCCCCACGCCAGTCAACGCCGCGGTCGTCGACTTCGCGCATCGAATCGAGAGCGGTGAATTGGCTCCGGGCCTTAGCAACCTCGAGCCCATGCTCGCACTTGCCGGACACTCTCAGGGAGCATCATGATCAGACACATCGTCGTATTCAAGTTCAACGCCGATACCGTCGAGGCACGTTCGACTGATGCAGTTCTCGTGAAACAGCGGCTTGAGGGCCTGATTCCGCTCATTCCAGCGATCAGCGCATTGACCGT
Organism: Glaciihabitans sp.; assembly: GCA_025463785.1. Taxonomy (GTDB): domain Bacteria; phylum Actinomycetota; class Actinomycetes; order Actinomycetales; family Microbacteriaceae; genus Galbitalea. Next base: position 196,071 of record JAODBD010000004.1, on the reverse strand, counting down.
CGGGCTCTCACTCGGTCTCGTCGAAGGGCACTGGGATGCTGCACTCGTTGGTGACTTCAGAACCGTCGCGGACCTTGAGACCTACCAAGCCCATCCGGAACACGTCGCGGCGGCCGCGTTCGTCGGGACGCTCACCGAGAGTCGCGCCATTGTCGACTTCGAGTTCTGAGGTCAGGCCACCACGCGGCGGCCTGCGCCTCACCCTCTGCGCCGGGCCACGTACCAGTTCACGGGTCGCCCGGTTGCGCCGTACTCGAGCTTGAGTTCGACAACTCCTCTGCGCTCGAGGTCGGTGAGGTAGCGCTGGGCGGTGGGCCTGCTCATCCCGAGACTGAGGGCTATCTCCGCAGCGCCGACCGGTCGCGGCGACGCGCGAACCGTGTCGAGAACTTTTTGCATCGTGGGGTGAACTCGGCCGCGGGAGTTCTCGGCCGCAGGCCCGTGCAGGATTTCGTAAAGGCTGTCGACCCCGGCCTGGTCGACCGCTCCGCCCTGATTGAGTTGGGTGCGCCAGCGACGATACGTCTCCAGCTCTCGCCGCAGCTGTTCGAACCCGAACGGCTTCACGAGGTAGTAGATGGCGCCGCTTCGCATGGCGGCGCGAACTGTCGATAGGTCTCTGGCGGCCGTAACGATGACGCAGTCGGGCGCGTTCTCCATCGACTGCATCGACCGCAGAAGCGAGAGGCCGTCCTCGTCGGGGAGGTAGATATCCAAAAGCAGCAGGTCGGGCTTCAGCTCCTTGATGGCGACACGGGCCGCTGCCGCGCTGCGCGCCGAGCCCACGCACACGAATCCCTCAACCCGTGAAACACGATCAGCATGGATCTGTGCGACGCGGAAGTCGTCATCGACTACCAGAGTTCGAATCATTTGGCCGACTCAGTCTGCTTTCTCATCTCGCGGTGTTGCACGTCCAGTGAATCGGGCAGATACACCTCGAAGTGGCCACCGGGGCCGGGCGAGACGGTGATCGTGCCGCCTTCCCGGTGCACGAGCCTGCTGACCAGGGCAAGCCCAAGTCCTCTGCGGGTGCCGGGGCGTGCCGCCTTGGTGGTGTATCCGTCGCTCAGAACGTCGGTGATCCTTTCGCCGGGAACTCCTGGACCGTTGTCATCCACGGTAAGACTGATGCCATGCTCATCGGTAATGCGCACGGTAATCTCCCGCGAACCTCGTTGTTCCGCGAGCGCCTCGATCGCATTATCGACCAGGTTGCCGACGATCGTCAACAGGGTGCGCTGGTCGCCATCCGTCTGCTGCACGTGTGAATCGTCGCTGACGACCAGCGAAATTGACTGCTCGCCGGCGATGGTGATCTTGGCCAGCAACAGGGCGGCGAGCTCCGGCGGTTCGATGCGCGACTTGAGGCCATTCGACAGTGAGGATGGCGTGCTCGACACCTGCGAAAGGTAACTTTTCACCTGCTCGTACTCGCCCATCTCGATCAGCCCGACGATGATGTAAAGCTGGTTGGCATACTCGTGCTCCTGCGCACGCAGTGCTTCGGTGAGCCCGTTGATGGCGTGAACCTCGCGGATCAGCCCCTCCACTTCGGTACGGTCGCGTACCGTCACGACCGAGCCGATGTCCTGGCCCGCCAGGAAGACCTGCATACGGTTGACGACGAGGAGAAACTCGTCCGTGATCGAGATTTCGTCGACCCCGCCGATCGTTCCGGTGAGCAGATCGCGCAAGCGGCCCGGTGGCATGACTTCGTCGAGCGTGCGTCCGAGATCGCCGCCGCTGAGCCCCAGGAGTCGCTCGGCCTCCTCATTGATGACCGTCATGCGGCCCTGCACGTCGAAGCCGACCATCCCCTCGCGAATACCATGCAGGAGGGCCTCTCGTTCGCGAAGCAGGGAGGCGATCGACGCAGGTTCCAGGCCGAACGTGACCCGCTTTATCCGTCTCGCGAGCAGCAGTGACCCCATCGCGCTGAGCGCCAGAATCAGGATCGAATAGCCGACGATCGCCCAGCTGTCGAGCGCGAGTTGCGTATTCAGTTTGGTCTCGAGGATGCCAACAGAGACCTCGCCAATCACGTCACCGTGGGCGGAGAAAATCGGCGCTATGCCGTTCGCCGACCGCCCGAGACTGCCCACGTCGATACCGACGTGCGTCTTGCCGTCGAGCGCGATCACCCCCTCCTCGAGGCGTTTTCCGATCAGGGCGGGGTTGGGGTGCGAATAGCGGATCCCCAACCTGTCCGCGACCACGATGTACGCCGCACCGGTCGTGGCGCGGATGGATTCGGCTAGCCGGCGAATCGCGTGCGACGGGTCTCCGGCCTCGAGGTCGGCGGTGATTCCCTGATTGCTCGAGACGGATTGCGCGATTCCGAGCGCGCGCAACTGGTACTGCTCCTCGAGCGTCTGGCTGCTGTCCTTCGCATACAGGATGCCGCCGACCGAGATCGTCAGCACAAGGATCGAGAGCACGCCGAGAAGGATCTGGGATGCCAGTGGCCAGGCACTCCATGGCCGAAATGCTCCGAGCCGTTTCATGTTCATCCTTGAACTTTTTTTCTGGTGAGCAGAACGCACAAAACGCGATAAAAACGCTGATTGCACGCAAATGCCGCAACTCTGTCGGCGTCGGCGCGGTATCCCTACGCTGCACACACGCTCACTTACCAAGCACCAAGCGATAGTCGAGCCGAGTGGCAGTTCTTGAGACAGAGCCTGCCGCACCCACACCCTACGACAAAGGAGTCGCATGACCGAGCTCTTCCTTGCAATTGGATTCGGACTGGTAATTGCCTCGGTTCTGGCCCTATCGGCGGTTGGACTCAGTCTCCAGTTCGGGATCACCAACTACATCAACTTCGCGTACGGCGACTTCATGGCCGTCGGGGCATACATCGCGTGGACCCTGAACACGGGCCCGATGCATTGGAATATCTGGGTCTCGATGATCGCGGGCGGGGTGTCGGTCGGCATCCTCGCGGTCCTGCTGAATCGGTTTCTGCTCGCGCCTTTTGCGCGCAAATTCCAGAAGCTGTTCTACATCCTGATCGTCACATTCGGTCTCTCGCTCGTGCTTCTCAACCTGGTCAGCTCGGTGTGGGGCACGGAGGTACAGCGATACTCGATCTCCAACGAGAGCCCGTTCCATGTCGGACCGTTTCTGTTCACGATTGACGAGCTGGTGGTGGTGGCGATCGCGATCGTGGCGATGCTGCTCATCCACTTCATGCTCACCCGAACGCGACTTGGCAAGTCGATGCGCGCGATGTCGGACAACTCGACGCTCGCCATGACGAGCGGGATCGACACCGGACGCATTACCACGCTGACCTGGTTCCTCTCCGGATTGCTGGCCGGAATCGGAGGCACCGTGCTCGGGATAACCCAGGCGAGCATTACGCCAGGATCCGGTGAAACGTTCCTGTTCGTCATCTTCGCTGCGGTGATCGTCGGCGGCGTCGGCAGCATCTACGGCGCGATGGTGGGCGCCGTCATCGTTGGCCTTGCCACCGAGGTGGCGGCGCTGTTCATCGACCCCTCATACAAGCTCGACATCGCCTTCGCGATTCTCATACTCGCTCTGCTGTTCAGGCCGAACGGTCTGTTCGCTCGTCCCGGAAAGGCGTGACCCATGTCGCCACTCGTCTACTACCTCTTCACCCTCGCGTTCTTCGTCTTCGCCTACTGCATTCTGGGGTGGGGTCTGAACCTGCAGTTCGGTGAGGGTGGCATCCTGAATTTCGCCTACATCGGATTCGTCGCGATCGGCGCCTACGTTACGGGCGCGCTGAGCCTCGGTAAGCCGCAGGCCGGATCGGGCCAGACCTACATTTTCGGCCTGTCGCTGCCTTTCCCGATCGGGTTGATACTCGGGGGGCTGGCCGCCTGCGTCTTCGCGTTACTTGTCGCGGTTCTCACCTTCAGGCGACTGCGAACCGACTACCTGGCCATGGTGTTGATCTCGCTCTCGCTCGTGCTCTACGACGTGATCAACAACTTCGTTCCGCTCTTCAACGGAGCCGACGGCCTCACCAATGTGCCGGAGCCGTTCGCCGATACCCTCGGTTTGGATCCCAACACATTCGTGCCGTTCTTCGCCGGTGTGACCCTGGTGATCGCGCTGATCATGTGGTGGCTCATGAGCCGCATCACGCGGTCACCGCTCGGCAGGACGCTGCGGGCGACGCGCGATGATCCCGAGGCGGCATCCGCTCTGGGCAAGAACGTATTCCGCTACCAACTGACTGCCATGCTCATTGGCTCGTTCTATGCGGGTATCGGCGGGGGGCTCATCATCGAGTTCGCCGGGGCGTTCAACACGAGCGCCTGGCTGCCGGGAGAGACCTTCCTCATCTTCGCTGCTGTCATTGTCGGCGGAGTCGGGAACAACAAGGGGATGATCCTTGGCGCGTTGATCGTGCCCGTCCTGTTCACGCAGCTGCCGAAATTCATCCCGGATATCCCGGGTCATCCAGGCCTGATTCTGAACATCGCCGCCATGGCGATCGGCGTGCTGCTGATGTTTGTGCTCTGGTTCCGCCCGCAGGGTGTGATCCCCGAGAAGAAGCGCTTCAGCAGGCTGCCCGCGGTGCTGGTCGGCCGCCGCAGCGGTTCGACCCAGCAGTCGGCACCACTCAGCACGGAGGACACGCTATGACCGAGACACCGAGGCCAACGCCGGCCCCGTCGCTGACGGGCGGCCCTGCCATCGTCGAAACCGACCGCAGTGCGCTGGCCTGCGTTGACATCCACAAATCCTTTGGCGGCGCCAAGGCGGTCGACGGCGCGAGCTTTGCGGTGCCGGAGGGAAAGATCACCGCCCTCATCGGGCCGAACGGGGCGGGCAAGACCACCGTGGTCAACATCCTCTCGGGCGCGATGACTTCCGACAGCGGTGTCGTCACGATTGGTGATCAGGATGTGACGCGCCTGCCGAGCTACAAGCGTGCGCGGCTTGGGCTCATCAGAACCTTCCAGCTCTCGAGGGAACTCGGCGGCCTCACCGTCTTCGAGAACCTCCTGGTGGCGGCGAAGGTGCAAGCCGGTGAATCGCTCACGAACATCTATTTTCGACCGGGTCTCGTCAAGCGAGTCGAGGCCGAGAACCGCGAGCGGGCGGCCGAGATCCTCGAGCAGTACGGGCTCTACGAACTGCGAGATAACTGGGCACGCGAGCTCTCCGGCGGCCAGAAGCGGCTTCTCGAGATCGCGCGCGCGGTCATGGCCGAGCCTCAACTACTGCTGCTGGATGAACCGATGGCCGGGGTTAACCCCGTGCTCATCGACCGCATCGGCGAGCACATCTTCGATCTCAAAACCGCTGGTGTGACCGTTCTGATGGTCGAACACAACCTCAACGTGGTCGAGAAAATCTGTGATCACGTGATCGTTCTCGCCGAGGGACGCACCCTCGCGACCGGCCAAATGAGTGAACTTCGCGACAACAAGGACGTTGTGCGCGCTTACCTGGGAGGAGTCCTCGATGGACGCGTTGATAGCTGAGAAGGTAACCAGCGGCTACGGCCGATCGCCGATCGTGCGAGACGTCAGCATCACCGTCGCAGCCGGCATGATCACCGCCATTGTCGGGCCCAACGGTGCCGGGAAGTCTACGTTCGCGAAGACGCTCGCGGGCATCCTGCGTCCCACATCGGGAAAGATCGTCGTCAACGACACCGATATCACGCACGTTGCCGGGCATCTCATTCCGCGCTACGGGCTCGCCTATGTTCCGCAGAACGACAATGTATTTCGCACTCTCACGGTGCGCGAGAACCTCGAGGTGGGCGGCTACGCCTCCAAAAAGGATCCGCGCACCCGCATGTCGGAGATCTTCGAGATCTTCCCCGACCTCGCCAGAGCGGACGACAAGAAGGCGGGCAATCTGTCCGGCGGTCAGCAGAACCTCCTCGCGATGGCGCGCGCTCTCATGGCCGAGCCAACGGTGATCGTGCTCGACGAACCGACCGCCGGGCTTTCGCCCGCATACACGGATGTCGTGTGGCGGCAGGTTGAACTCATCGCGAAACAGGGCACTGCCGTGCTGGTCATCGAGCAGAACGTAGAGCGCGCGCTCACTCACGCGCAGTTCGTGAACGTGCTGGTTGCGGGGGCGAATCACGTGCACGGCCCGGTCGACGAGATTGCCAAATTGGATCTCGGCGGCATTTTCCTCGGGCGTGACCAGACGGCGCAAGACCTGCCGGCCGATATCTAAATCCCTTCCATCAATAAAACAGAAACGAGGAAACGCAATGAAATCACCGCAATTGCGCATGAGACGAAGTCGTCCCATCGTGCTCGGCATCAGTGTTCTCGCGGCGGTCGCGCTCACAGTAGCCGGCTGCTCGAGTTCGGGCGGCGGATCGAACTCCACTCTCACGATCGGTGAAATCTTCCCGTTCACGGGAGCGAAGTCGATCCTCTCCGACTGGGGTGTTCACGGTGTGGCCGCCGGTATCTACGAGGTCAACCACAATGGCGGAGTCATGGGCCACAAGCTCAAGGCGACCAGCGTCGACGATGCTGCTGACTCGGTCGACACGCTGCCTGCCTTCCGCAAGCTGCTGCTCGATAGCCCGGTCGCTGTCGTCGGGCCGTTCTCGCCGACGATCGAGGCGGTCATCAGCAACTTCGGTCCGAGTAAGGTGCCCGACTTCATGATCGGCGGGGCGACCCAGCTCGACAACATGAACTACCCGTACGTGTTCCGCACCACGTCATCCGACTCCAACGAGTCTGTGGCGATGGCGTACTACGCGGCGAAGGTCAAGGGTTTCAAGACCGCATCGCTCATCTTCGACAACTCGGCCAACTCGCAAGGATTCGTGGCTCCATTGACGAAGGCGTTTGAGGCCCTCGGCGGCACGGTGCAGTCGAGCCAGACGATCGTTCCCGGCCAGGGGTCGTACCGTTCCGAGCTGAGCAAGGCGTTTGCCGGTCATCCCGACGTGATCTTCTCGTCCTTCGACACGCAGACCGCATCGACGCTGTGGGCCAACGCCGCTCAGCTCGGCGACCTGAATACCCCGTGGGTCGGCGACGACCTGCAGTCGTCGAAGGCCTACGCTCAGGCATTTGGCAGTCTCGCCTCGACGGAACTGTTCGCGGCCGTCGCCGCATCGCCGAGCGGTGCCGGATACACGCACTTCCTCGCCGACTACAAGGCCGTTTACAAGAACGCACAACCTCTGCCGACAACCTTCAACGAGTACGACGCGATCGTGATCGCATCGCTGGCGATGACGGAGTCGAAGTCGACGGATCCGAAGGTGTGGGTATCGCATGTCACCGACGTGTCGAGTCCTCCGGGAACCCAGTGCTCGACCTACTCGGCCTGCGTCACCCTGCTGAATTCGGGCAAGCAGATCGACTACCAGGGCGCGGGCGGTGACGACAACTTCAACAAGAACCACAACGTGTTCAGTGGATTCTCGGTCGTCGGGTTCAACTCCGATCTCACCAATACGGCGGGCACATATGTGACGCCGGCGCAGATCGCGGCGAGCGTCAAGTAGGTCAGAAACAATCGTCGAAAGCGTGGCGGCCCCTCATCCGGGTCGCCACGTCGCCGGCATCGTGCAACGGCAATGAAAGAGGAGCGCGCAGTGCGTAACCTGCTCGAGGGGGTGCGAGTCATCGACCTGACGACCATCCTCGCCGGCCCCTTCGCCTCCTACCAGCTGAGCCTGATGGGCGCGGATGTCGTCAAAGTCGAACAGCCTGGGATCGGCGATCTGGCGCGCGAACTCGGCAGCGAAAACCCGTTGCACACGCCCATGATGGGTTCATCGTTCGTCGCGCAAAACTGCGGCAAGAGGTCACTCGCCCTCGATTTGAAAACCGATTCGGGCAAGCTGATTTTCGAGCGGCTGATCAGTGAATCGGATGTGCTGCTCGAAAACATGCGGCCCGGAGTGCTTGCGCGCCTCGGATTTCCCTGGTCGCGCATCCACGAACTGAATCCCGATCTGATCTACTGTGCGCTTTCCGGGTTCGGGCAGACCGGACCTCTCGCGTCGAGGCCCGCGTACGACCAGATCATCCAGGGGCTCTCGGGCATGGCCGGCGTTACGGGCTTCGCTTCGCACGGCCCGGTGCGCGCGGGCTTTCCCATCGCCGACTCGATCGGGGGCTTCGCGGCGGCAATGGCCATTTGCGCAGCACTTGCCTCGTACGGCGGGGGCTGCATTCTCGACGTGTCAATGCTCGAAACATCGATGATGACCCTGGGATGGGCGGCCTCCGACGAGCTCATCGGCGGCCGTATCGCAACCCAGAACGGCAATGACAACATCACCTCCGCCCCCTCCGGCACGTTCCAAACCGGGGATGGCGCCCTCAACATTGCCGCCAATACCCAGCAGCAGTTTGAGCAGTTGTGCCGCGTGCTCGGGTGCGAGGCACTCATCGACGACGAGCGATTTCTCACCCGCGCGACGCGCAAATCCCATCGCGATGAACTGACCCGCGAACTCGAGGCGCGGCTGCGCGCGCGCTCGGCCACCGAGTGGGAGCACCTCCTTGGTGCCGTCGGCGTGCCAAGCGGCCGGGTGCTCGATGTGCACGACGCGCTTGCCCAGGAGCAGATCGCCGTTCGAGGGCTTCTGCACGATGTGGTCATCCCCGGGGAGGTCGAGCGCATCGGGCGGGTCATCGGTAGCGGCGTGCACATCGATGGCCTGGCTCTCGCGCCCTCGTCGCCGGCGCCGACGCTGGGCCAGCACACCGACGACATCCTGAGCGAACTTGGCTACGACCCGACTCAGATCGATCGCTTCAGAAGGGAACTGGCCGTCTCATGACAACAGAACAGGATGTCACCCCGGCCCGCACATACGCCACCGTGCACATCGTCGAGGAGGGCATGCGCGAGGGCATGCAGATCGAGAGCGCCAGCATTCCGGTTGCTGACAAAATCCGGCTGCTCAACGCGCTCTCCGAGACGGGGCTCGAGACGATTGTGGTCGGCTCTTTCGTGAGCCCCAAGTGGACGCCGCAGATGGCTGACATCGACCAGATCGCCGCGGGGTTCACCCCGGTTGACGGCGTTCGGTACACCGCCCTCGCGCTGAACGACCGCGGCCGCGAACGCATGGCCGAGTACACGCCACCGCTATCCCCACCGGAATCGCCCCGCACGCTCGTGCACCTCTGCGATGTGTTCGTGAGGCGAAACACCAATCGCACTCAGGCCGAGGAAGTAGACGCGTGGCCAGGGATCGTCGCCCGCGCCGTCGCGGAAGGGCATGCCACGGCCGGCATCGGAATCAACGCCGCCTGGGGGTCCAACTGGCTCGGCCGCTTCGACGAGAGCTACCGCATGGAGATGCTTCAGCGCCAGGTTGACCTCTGGCACGCGGCCGGTGTCACCGTCGATCGGGTATGGATCGGCGATCCGATGGCCTGGAACATGCCGGACCAGGTCGCATCCCAGGTGCGGGCGATCCAGGATCGCTGGCCTGAGATCACAACCTTTCACCTGCACCTTCACGACGCGCGAGGTACCGCCCTGGTTTCGGCGTACGAGGCCCTGCTGGCGCTTGCGCCCGAGCGCACGCTCATCCTCGATTCGTCCATTGGCGGCATGGGCGGCTGCCCATACGGCGGACACGGGCGGATGACGCGGCTGATCCCGACGGAGGATCTGGTCGACTTCCTGACCGAACTGGGCATCCCGACCGGTGTTGACCTGGACAAGCTCATCGAGGTCTCGTACCTGGCCGAAGAGGTTGTGGGGCATCCGCTCTGGGGTCACGTGTCGCGGGTCGGGGCGCGGCCTCGCGGCGACCGGCTTTTCCCGATGGACCTTCCGTTCATCGAGACCGAGGAGCAGGCTCAGCATTTCAGGCTCGGGCCTGCCGCATACGTCGGAGCGCTATCGCCGTGGTCGACTCCCATCACGTCCCCGGTACGTGACGCGGTCGAGCGCGGTGAGGAGCCCGGCCAGGTCTCGCTCCGGATGTTGGACTCGCGCGGTTCGGCGACCACATGATCGCGGTAATGTCTGTTGCGACACGGCCCGCGCGGGTCGTGGCGCAGCGAACGGAACTTTCTGAGGGGTACCAGTTTGGCGCAGGACGAGGCACCGCAGGCGAGCACGATGCGGTCGCTCGAGCGTGCGCTCGACGTGCTCGCCGTATTGCAGCGCAAACGCGGGGCGATGCGTCTCACCGAGATCGCGAACGAATCGGGCCTCCACCTGGCTACCGTTCAGCGCATACTCGCCGTGCTGGTGCAGCGCGGCTACGTCGATCACGCTGGCCCGGCGTATTCCCTCGGCGTCACATCCCTTCTTAATGCGCACGCGTTTCTGTTGTCCAACACGCTCAGCATTGTCGCCGCGCCGGTACTCCAGGAGCTCGCACAATCGAGCGGCCTGACCGCGTCGCTATCCATCCGCGTCGGATTCTTTCAGGTGCTCTTGCTGCGCGTGGAGGGCCTCCAACCGCTCCGCTATCAGCTTCCGGTCGGAGAGCAGTTGCCGCTGCACCTTGGCGGTGCACGGGTTTTGGCCGCGGCCATGCCCGCGGTCGAACTCGATGAGATGCTGAGGTCGGTGGGGGTGGTGCGGCTTGCGAGCGGCGAGGAGTTGAGCGCCGACGAGTTCAAAGCCACGCTGCGAGCAATCGCCGCGGAGGGATACGCCTACGGTGTGAACCAGCGCGAGATGGGTGCGGCGTCGATCGCGGTTCCCATTACTGGCGCGCAGGGCGAGGTGCTTGCGTCGCTGCAGCTGTCCGGTCTTGCGGAAGACTTTGATCCTGCCAGGACGCAGTGGTACGTCAGCGAGTTGGCGCGGGCGAGTGCTGCGGTGGCGCGCCGCATTCCGTAGGCCGCGTTTCCGCATGCCGCGAGCCTTGACGCTTTAGACGTCCCAAATGTAGAGTTATCGCGTTAGATGATATTGTCTATCATTTAGTGATAGAACGTGATTCATACATTTGAGCGCTGGGAGTTCCGTGCTGGAGTTGGCGATAGCCCTCATCGGAGGCTGCGCACTGTTCGTACTGGTGACGTTGCTTGCTCTGGTTGCCACGCGCCGAATCGGCCGCGAGCGGACGGGCGAGGTTGCCTACGCCGACCTCGTCGCGCTCAGCGAGTACGTGTCCACGCAACCTGTTGAGGACGGAGCGCCGAACCGGCCGCACGAGCGACCTCGTCGCCGTGGACCTCGCACAGACGGCGACCACCCTCAACTCGCCGCCGTGCTCCGAGCTCTCGAAGGCGAGAGCAACAGCTAAGCCACAGACCTGCTCGATTGGCGCAGATCAGCTGCTAAACCTGACGTCCTCCGTGCCGACTACTTCGGCCGTGCGGCCCGGCGCATCCTGGAAATTCCAGTACAAGTTTGTGTGCGCGATGACCTGCTCGACAGGGGGAGCTCCCCACGCGCTCTTATCGCCGGCAGTGTGGGCATCGCCGACGAGCGTGACGTCGTAGCCGCGCGTGAACGCTCCATGAATGGTGGACCGGATGCAGGCATCCGTCTCAGCCCCCGCGACGACTAGTCGGCCGATCGCCGCGCTGGCCAGCACATCTTCGAGGTCGGTGCCCTCGAAGGAGTCGCCGAATGACTTGTGCACCAGCGCCTCGGAGGCCCGGCGCACCAGCTCGGGGACGTACTCCCAGTCGTGAGTGCCCTTCACCAGATCGTCGTCAGAGTGCTGGACCCAGACGACCGGGACGCCCTCGACGTGAGCCCTGTCGACGAGGGTGCGGATGTTGGCGACAACTGTGTCTCGCTGATAGGCATCACCGACGACCCCGTTTTGAACGTCAATCACCACGAGCGCGGTGTTTGGCCGATTTGTCAGTGTCGTCACGACGGACTCCTTCAGATATCCCAGTTTTCGCTACTATCTCAACACTAAATCCAGCCGCTGACACCACCTTCCTTGCGCGTAACTCATGCTCCTGGCACCGCGCGGGCGTCATTCGTCGGCGAGTCGGCGCCGGAGTCGGTGATCGTCAGGAGTTATGCACGGCGTACCACCGCCGACCGCCGCCCAGGTAGCCGCACCGCCCCGAACTAGGCTGCAGACATGACCACAATCGCCGCATACCAGGGCGACATCACCAGGTTTCCCGCCGACGTGATCGTCAACGCCGCCAACTCGAGCCTGCTCGGCGGCGGGGGAGTCGATGGCGCAATTCACCGCGCTGCTGGCCCCGATTTGCTCGCGGCGTGCAGGCTCCTCGGCGGCGCGGACACTGGCGAAGCCAGGATGACGGATGCCTTCAACATCCGCACGGCGCAGAAGATCGTTCACGCGGTCGGCCCCGTATACCGAAACTATTCGCCCGAGAATGCAGCCGAGCTGCTGGCATCCTGCTATCGCAACAGTCTCGACCTGGCGAAGGGCTATCGCTCGATTGCTTTTCCGGCCATCTCGACGGGCGTCTACGGGTACCCGATTCGGGATGCCACAAAGGTCGCCCTCGCCACCATCACCACGTGGCTCGCCGAAAATCCGGCGATCCTCGACACGATAACCCTGGTGGCCTTCAGCGGCACGGACTTTGATACCATCACAGATTCGCTGCGCGCATCCTGAGGCAGAGCACTTGACATGCAGCCAAATGGCTGCCTATTGTTGAGCGTGGCAGAACCTGCAGCACACGACGTGTTCAAGGCCCTCGCCGACCCCACCCGCAGACGACTGCTTGACAACCTGAACGCCAACGACGGTCAGACGCTTCAGCAGCTCTGCGAGGGGCTGGCGATGGCTCGCCAGTCAGTGAGCAAGCACCTCGCGGTGCTCGAAGACGCCCAACTCGTGGCGACGGTATGGCGTGGTCGCGAGAAGTTGCACTACCTGAACGCTGCGCCAATCAACGCGATCGCCGACCGCTGGATCACCAAGTACAACCGCGAGCGAGTCAGTGCGCTCGCGGATCTCAAAACCGCATTGGAGAGCACCATGAGCAAGCCGTCCTTCGTTTACACGACCTACATCCACACGACCCCGGAGGCGCTGTGGGTCGCACTCACCGACCCGGCATTCACGAGTCGTTACTGGGGAGCGACCTTCACAACCGACTGGAAGCCCGGTTCGACCATGGCATGGACCTACGCCGATGTCACGATCGAAGATCCAGAGCAGGTCGTGCTCGAATCCGACCCGTTCACGCGCCTTTCGTACACGTGGCAGACCACGACGGACGAGTTTGCGAAAGCCGTCGGCTTCTCGGATGACCTGACCGCGAAACTGCAATCGGAGCGCCGGTCTAAGGTCGCTTTCGAAATCGAACCCGCGGGCGATCAGGTTAAGTTGACGGTCATCCATGACGACTTTGACGAAGACAGCGCAACTCTTCCCAACATCAGTGGCGGCTGGCCCATGGTTCTGTCGGCACTGAAGACGCTGCTCGAAACCGGCGCTACCGAACTCGCCATGGACCTGAGCCGCGCCCAGCGCGAACAGGCCGCCGCCGAGGCGAGCTAACGCACGCCGCCTTCTGTACTCTAACGGCGGCAGAATCGATCCGCCGCCGCATCCCTCAGCTGCCGACGGCCTCCACGGCCTCGACCTTTTCCGCAACCTCGGGCACGAAGCGGAGACCGCCGGTGCTGTTGGCCGCGCGGGTCAGAAGTTCGAGCCATTCGCGATTGATCTGTATGGGCTCTCGGCTCTGAAATGCAAACCGAAGCGGTATATAGGGGTTCAACCAAATGCTCGAATGGCCGCTCTCGCCGGTGCCGTCTTCCCAACTGAAGAAGAAGCTTTCCTGGCGACGCAGCTTCGCGCCGATGACAATTTGCAGGTGGGCCAGCGCCCTGTCTTCGACATCAACTTCGAAGGCGCCGTCTCCGTAAATTAGGTGTCCCATGATTGTCCTTTTCATAGCGTGGTCTGGGCTATGAGAAGGATTGTAAGCCGACTTCGTTTCGAAATAAAACAGTGCCGCAAGGTTCGTTTCACGGCACGAAGCTCATGCGCAAAACGCCTTCGGAGCAGGTACTCCGTCCGATAGGCTCGTTACAGCGAAGGGGAGTATCCCACCTCGCCGTGATCGTCATCACGAGTGCCGCTTATGCGGCCTCCGGGCACGGCGGCATCCTGAGATTTGCGGGCTGCGGGAGAGACTTTCGGCCACGACCATGCGTCCTGACCGAAGGGGAACCAACCGTGCAACTCGCCGTCCCGTCCTGGCTCGAGATCACCTCCATCGCGGTGATGGCTGTCATTATCGTGGGCGACCTGCTGCTTGCGTATCGGAGGCCGCGCATCCCTTCGCCCAGGGAATCGGCAATCTGGATTGCGATCTACGTCACCCTTGCCCTCGCGTTCGGAGGTCTGCTGTTCGTGTTCGTCGACCCGAACTCGTCCGGGCAGTTCATTGCGGGATGGCTCACCGAATACAGCCTGAGCGTCGACAACCTGTTTGTATTCGTCATCATCATGGCGAAGTTCTCGGTGCCGCGCTCCCTGCAACAGGGAGTGCTCATGGTGGGCATCGTCATCGCGCTCGTCCTGCGTGGCGTCTTCATCCTGCTCGGGGCGACGCTGATCGAAAACTTCAGCTGGATCTTCTACCTGTTCGGGGCGTTCCTGCTCTATACGGCCATCCAGCAGGCGCGGTCGAATCCACACGAGACCGAAGAAACCGAGAGCGGCGTGATCCGGTTTCTGCGGAAACGCATCCCGATCACCGATCAGTTCAATGGATCAAAGCTGCGGATGTCGGTGGGCGGCAGGCGCGTCCTCACCCCCATCGCGATCGTATTCGTCGCCATCGGCGGCACCGATCTCGTCTTCGCGCTCGACTCGATCCCGGCCATCTTCGGCATCACGCAGGATGCGTTCCTGGTCTTCGCGGCGAACGTCTTCGCGCTGATGGGCCTCAGGCAGCTGTACTTCCTCATCGGCAACCTGATCAATCGGCTCGTGTACCTCACGTATGGGATCGCCGCGATCCTGGCCTTTATCGCCGTGAAGCTCATCTTCCACGCCCTCCACGACAACGAGCTGCCCTTCATCAACGGCGGTCACAACGTCTCCTGGGCGCCGGAGATCTCGACGCTGACGTCGCTCGGGGTCATTGTCGTCGCGATGACCCTTGCTGTCGTCGCGAGCGTGATCAGGCTGCGCGCCGAGGCGAAGAGAGCGTCGCACGGCTCCGACTGAGCGTGTCCTCACTTTGGCCGACACGGTCTGACCCCCGAAACAGGGAGTGCCCGATCCGTTCTGGCAACGATATGGTTGCGCCGAGATCATTGAAGGCTCGAGGGGAGCATTGTGAAGCACACCCGAAACGCCGTGGTCGTTCTCGCGACCGTGGCATCCATTGTCGTCGTGTCGTCCGTCAGCGGATGTTCCTCGAGCGCGGGCACCACGACGACGCTCGCAGGCGCCAAGCAGACGACCCTGCAACTGGAGCGCCAGATCGCCGACTTCGTTCCCTCAGAGTCGGTTACGGACACCCAGCAGACGCAGACTTCGAAGGTCATTTACCCGTGCCTTGGCAAGAGCGACCAGTCTTACTGGCCCGGCTCGGAAACCGTGAGCCTCAAGGCCGGCGTCAAGACCGACCAGGTTTTGTCGGCAATCGCCGCGAACTGGACCGGCAAGCCCGGTTGGAGCGTATTCCAGGCGACAGGGCAGGACGGCACTAACACCCTCGACATGAAAGCCAAAGACGGCTACAGCTTCACGGTGGCATTCGTCGACGGTCCGCAGCTTTCGATCACCGCGCTTTCCGCTTGCTTCCCTAACGCTGGGCTCGCCGGAAAGTCGAGCTACTAAAGCCCGCAGCGCCGAAGGATTCACCGGTCTGCGCCAGCGCGCAGACGGATGATAGCCTCGATGAATGCAGTTCGATCGGCTCCTTCTTCGTCGCCGCGACGAGTCCTAATACCTCTGGCCTCACTCGTCGCGGCCTATGCCACCGTCAGTGGCGTCGTTGGCTGACCCATCGAGATGAAGAAAGACCGCACTCATGACAAACAGCACCCCCGCACCACGTACGCCCAAGACTCTGGCCGAAAAGGTCTGGGATAGCCATCTCGTCGTCAAGGGCGAGGACGGCTCTCCCGACCTCATCTACATCGACCTCCACCTCGTTCACGAGGTCACCAGCCCGCAGGCTTTTGACGGACTTCGGATGGCTGGTCGCCCCGTGCGCCGCCCCGATCTGACGATCGCAACGGAGGACCACAACACTCCGACGCTCGCCATCGACAAACCGATCGCCGACCTCACCAGCCGCACCCAGATAGACACCCTGCGCAGGAATGCCGCGGAGTTCGGTGTTCGCCTGCACTCGCTCGGCGATATCGAGCAGGGCATCGTTCATGTCGTCGGCCCGCAGCTCGGCCTGACGATGCCCGGTATCACCGTCGTCTGCGGTGATTCGCACACCTCGACGCACGGCGCTTTCGGCGCCATGGCGTTCGGGATCGGCACCAGCGAGGTCGAGCACGTTCTGGCCACGCAGACGCTCCCGTTGCAGGAGTTCAAGACCATGGCCATCACGGTCGAGGGTCAGTTGCGTCCCGGGGTTACCGCCAAGGACATCATCCTGGCCATCATCGCGAAGATCGGCACGGGCGGCGGCCAGGGCTACGTCCTCGAATACCGCGGCAGCGCCATCCGCTCGCTTTCGATGGATGGCCGCATGACCATCTGCAACATGTCTATCGAGGCGGGCGCGCGCGCCGGCATGGTCGCGCCAGACCAGACGACGTACGACTACCTGAAGGGTCGCCCGCACGCTCCGGAGGGCGCCGACTGGGATGCCGCGGTCGCGTACTGGGAGACCCTGAAGACAGACGACGACGCCGTGTTCGACGCCGAGGTGTACCTCGATGCCAATGAGCTCGAGCCGTTCGTCACCTGGGGTACGAACCCCGGGCAGGGCGTGTCGCTCAGCGACAGCATCCCGTCGCCAGACGACTACAGCGATCCGAACGAGCGGGCATCGGCTCAGCGCGCACTCGAATACATGGATCTTGCGGCAGGCACGGCCATGAAAGACATCCGGGTGGATGCCGTCTTCATGGGCTCCTGCACCAACAGCCGCATCGAAGACCTGCGCGCGTTCGCATCCATCATCAAGGGCCAGAAGAAGGCCGACGGCGTTCGCGTCATGGTCGTCCCGGGCAGCGCTCGCGTTCGCATCGAGGCCGAGGCCGAGGGAATCGACAAAATCGTCGAAGAGTTCGGCGCAGAATGGCGCTTCGCCGGCTGCTCGATGTGCCTCGGGATGAACCCCGACCAGCTCGCCCCCGGCGAGCGTTGCGCCTCGACCTCCAACCGCAACTTCGAGGGTCGCCAGGGCAAGGGCGGTCGCACCCATCTCGTGTCACCGCTGGTCGCTGCCGCAACCGCCATTCGTGGCACCCTGAGCAGTCCGTGGGATCTCGGCGTGAGCGTTCCGGAGTCGCTCCAGGGCGATTACGCCTCCGCGGCAGCATCGGGCAACGCGTCCAACCGCGGTGCCCGCACGACCGATATCGACCCCGACTACGTCGACGGCATTTCGGAACCCGGCGTGAGCTCGAGCCACGAGGTGAGCAGGTAATGGACAAGATCTCGGTACTGACCGGCACCGCGGTGCCGCTCAAGCGCTCGAACGTCGACACCGACCAGATCATCCCCGCCGTATTCCTGAAACGGGTTACGAAGACCGGCTACGACGATGCTCTGTTCTACGCCTGGCGCCAGGATCCGGAGTTTGTGCTCAACCAGCCTGCGTACTCGCAGGGCGGAATCCTCATCGCCGGCCCCGATTTCGGCACCGGATCGAGCCGCGAACACGCGGTCTGGGCGTTGCGGGACTTCGGATTCACGGCGATTCTGAGTCCCCGTTTCGGCGACATTTTTCGGGGAAACTCGGGCAAGCAAGGGCTGCTGGCCGGTACCGTGAGTGAGCCGGATGTCGAGAAAATCTGGGCGATCATCGAAGCGGACCCCGGCATCCCGATCTCGGTCGATCTGACCCGGAAGACGGCGACCATCGGCGATCTTTCCGTCCCATTCGAGATCGACGATTACACTAGGTGGCGTTTGCTCGAAGGCCTGGATGACATTGGCCTAACCCTGCGTGATGAGGCGCGAATTACAGAATTCGAAGCCCGCCGTGAATCGTGGCGGCCCAAGACATTGCCGGTGAAATAAGTGAGTTCAGTCGTTCAGGATGCCCAAAAGGCAGGGCAGCGGGTCGGTTTGAAGTCAGACAAGATCGTCATCAACGGTGGAAAACCGCTGCGAGGGCGCATAGAGATTCGCGGTGCCAAGAACCTGGCGACGAAAGCCATGGTCGCGGCGCTTCTGGGCGACACTCCCAGCCTCCTGAAAGACGTTCCAGACATCAGTGACGTCGGCGTCGTAACCGGGATGCTGAATGCGTACGGCGTCTCCGTGACCGAGATTGCGCCCGGCGAGTTGCTGCTCGACCCGAGCAACGTGCTCAAGGCGCACTTTGCGGAGATTGACGCGCTCGCGGGCTCCAGCCGCATCCCGATCCTGTTCTGTGGGCCCCTGCTGCACCGGCTCGGCGAGGCGCTCATTCCCGACCTGGGCGGATGCCGCATCGGCGACCGCCCAATCGACTTCCATCTCGACGCGCTTCGTGCCTTCGGCGCCATCGTCGACAAGAGCTACGAAGGCATTCGCCTGACCGCGCCGAACGGTCTCAAGGGCGCGCAGATCGAACTGCCATACCCGAGCGTTGGCGCGACGGAGCAGGTTCTGCTCACGGCCGTTCGCGCGGAGGGCGTCACCGAGCTCAAGAACGCGGCAATCGAGCCCGAGATCATGGATCTCATCGCGATCCTGCAGAAGATGGGCGCGATCATCAACGTCGAGCCCAACCGCGTGATCTTCATCGAGGGCGTCGACAGCCTGGATGGGTACGAGCATCGCGCGCTCTTCGACCGCAACGAGGCAGCGAGCTGGGCCTCGGCGGCTCTCGCGACCGAGGGCGACATCTTCGTGGGCGGCGCGAAGCAGCAGGAACTCATGACCTTCCTCAACATCTTCCGTAAGGTCGGCGGTGCGTTCGACATCCACGAGGACGGCATCCGTTTTTACCACCCGGGCGGCACGCTGAAGCCCGTTGTCGTCGAGACCGACGTTCACCCCGGATTCATGACCGACTGGCAGCAGCCGCTCATCGTCGCGCTGACGAAGGCCGAGGGAGTGTCGATCGTGCACGAAACCGTGTACGAGAACCGCTTCGGGTTCACGGATGCCCTGATCGCCATGGGCGCCAACATCGTCGTCCACAAGGATGGTCTCGCAGGCTACGACCGGAGGGTTGCCCGCCGCGAGTTCGAGCAGGCCGCCGTCATTACCGGGCCGACACCGCTGCACGGAGCGGATGTCGTGGTTCCAGACCTTCGCGGAGGCTTCAGCCACCTCATCGCAGCGCTGACGGCCGAGGGTCGTTCCACCATCAGTAACGTCGGCATCATCAGCCGGGGTTACGAGCACTTCATCGACAAGCTCGCGCTTCTCGGGGCTGACTTCATTTACGAGGGCTAGCCCCTTGACGACCCAGCGAGCCGCGGCAACGGAGCCGCGACGATCCGAAAGAACCCCGACCTTCTGGGTGCTGGCCGCCCTCATCCTGCCGTTTATGGGCGCGATCTCGAAGCTCGTGCTACACGACACAGACAAGCTGCCGAAATCGGGCGCCTTCGTGCTTGCGCCCAACCACTACAGCGAGATCGATCCGCTCGTGATCGGGGTTGCGATGTGGCGGGCCGGTCGGATGCCCCGGTTCCTGGCCAAGGCGTCCCTGTTCAGAGTTCCGGTTCTCGGTTTCCTGATGCGCAAGACCCAGCAGGTGCCGGTCGAGCGCACGGGCGTCGCCCGCAACAGTGATCCGCTGGCAACCGCTCGACACATCACAGACAACGGACTCGCGGTCGTGATCTACCCCGAGGGCTCGCTGACGCGTGACCCGGACCTCTGGCCGATGCGAGGCAAGTTCGGTGCGGTGCGGATGGCGCTCGAGGCCGGCATCCCGATCATCCCCGCTGCCCACTGGGGCACACAGAAGGTGCTGCCGCGATACGGCAAGCTGAGCCTGTTTCCGCGCAAGCGCATCGATCTTATTTTCGGTGAACCGGTTGACCTCTCGACGTATCTGGGTAAGCCCATGAACTCCGCGCTGTTGGCCGAGGCCACCGAGCGCGTGATGGATGCCATCACCAGCCTGCTCGAAGGATTGCGCGGCGAGACCGCTCCGGTCGAACGCTGGGATCCCAGCCGCAACAACCAGTCAGAGACGGGTCACTTTGAATAGCCATGGTGCTCCGCTCGGAAACCCCGCCCACGGCATGCGGGTTGCCGTGCTGGGGGCGGGATCGTGGGGAACGACCTTCGCGAAGATCCTCGCCGACGGCGGTGCGGAGGTCGTGTTGTGGGCGCGCAGGCCCGAACTGGCGCGCGAAATCTCCGAATCCAAGCGCAACAGCGACTACCTGCCTGGCATCAACCTGCCGCGCTCGCTGCGGGCGAGTTCCAATCTGGAGTTCGTGCTGCACGAAGCCGAGCAGGTCTACATCGCCGTGCCGAGCCGGTCGCTGCGTGAGAATCTCGACGCCATCCGCGATCTCCTGTCGCCGGAATCCGTCGTCGTCTCACTCATGAAGGGCGTCGAAAAGGGCACGCGACTTCGGATGAGCGAGGTTCTCTACGAAGAACTGGCGCTCGCACCCGAACGGGTTGCCGTGGCATCCGGTCCCAACCTTGCGCTTGAAATCGCGCGCGAGCAGCCCACGGCCGCCGTCATTTCGTCAGAGAGCCTCGAGACCGCGACGGCCATAGCCATGGTTGCAACGAACCCCTACTTTCGATCGTTCGTCAACACCGATGTGATCGGCACCGAGTTCGGCGGGGTACTCAAGAACCTCATCGCCGTCGCGATCGGGATCGTGGATGGCGTCGGTTACGGCGAAAACACGAAGGCGTCGATCATCACGCGCGGCCTCGCCGAAATGACCGACTTCTCGGTCGCCTACGGCGCGCGACCCGAGACGCTGTCGGGGCTCGCCGGGCTCGGCGACCTCATCGCGACCTGTGAGTCGCCGCTGTCGCGCAACAACACGGCGGGCCGCCTGCTTGGCCAGGGTTACAGCTTCAGCGAGGTCATCAAGCAGATGAACCAGACCGCCGAGGGGCTGTCTTCGGTGGCGCCGATCCTCGAGCTCGCGCTCGCCAAGGGCGTCGAGATGCCGATTGTGAGTCAGGTCGCTGAGGTGCTGGCCGGTACGCTGAATCCTCGGGACATCGCGCCCCACCTCACCACAGATCCGACGCCGCAGGGAGAGTAGCCGTTGCTCACGTCACTCGCCGACGGCACCCTGCTGGCTGAGAAATCCGGGTCCGCTCCGCCGCGCGTTGTTGCCCTGCACGGCTGGGCACGGTCGGGCGCCGACTTTTCGCGCATCGTCGACGGGCTGGATGCCGTATCGATTCACCTGCCCGGCTTCGGCATCACGCCGCCGCCGCCGGCGGTCTGGGGCAGCGAGGACTACGCCGAGTCGCTTGCGGCGGCGATCGAGCCGTTTGGTCCCGTGGTCGTGGTGGCGCACTCGTTCGGCGGTCGCGTTGCCGTGCGTCTCGCCGCCCGGCGGCCCGACCTCGTGAGCGGGCTCGTGCTCACGGGAGTGCCGCTCGTACGGCTGGTTGCGGCGCCGGCGCCTGCCCTCGGGTTCCGCATCCTGCGCTCACTGGCCCGCGCGGGGCTGGTCTCGAAGAAGGCCATGGAGAAGCAGCGCGAGAAGCGTGGCTCCGCGGACTACCGCAACGCCCGAGGAGTCATGCGCGACGTGCTCGTGCGGACGATCAACGAGAACTACCACAGCGACCTCGGACGCATCACCGCGCCGACGCGGATGGTGTGGGGCGAGAACGATACGTCGGCGCCGGCGGATGCGGGGCTCGCTGCGTCGAAGCTGGTCGTCGAGTCGACATTTCGGGTGGTTCCCGGCGCGGGGCACCTGTTGGAGGACGGGCTTGAGGCTGAGGTGCGCGGCGAGTTGCTGGCGCTGATCGCGGAGGTGGGTGCGTGACTGTCGCATTCTGGATTGCCAACGTCGTCGTCGGCCTACTCGTCATCGCGTTCTCGTCCGTCAAGTGGCTTCGCATCGCCCAGCGCGAGCACTACATCTCGCCATGGGTGTCGCGGATCACCTGGCTGTGGATTCGCGCGTATGTCTCGGCTTTCGTCGTTTTCGTGATCTTCGCGATCGGAGCATTACTCGACCAACTGAACTTGGCCGCAGCCGAAGATCAACTCCAGCGCGGTCTGGCCTTCTACTCGGTCGCACTCATCGCCGTACTCGTCCTCTATCCTCTCGGTCTTCCATTCCGGGGAAAGTCGAGTCATCTCGCCTGGACCAGTCGGCTCAAGCGGCTGGCGATTGCGTGGACCGTACTTGTGGTCGTGCTCGATGCCCTGTTCACCTGGCTGGCTGGCCCAACTGCGGTCGCGATTCTCATATTGCTTCTGCCCGTTGTCACCGACGTCGCGCTCGTCGTCATGTCGCCGATCGAGAAGCGGCTTTCGCGCAAATTCGTGCTCAGCGCGCAGAAGCGGCTGAAGCAGGTGCGGCCCAGGGTCGTCGCGATCACGGGCTCGTACGGCAAGACGTCGACCAAGGCGTACGTTGCGCATCTGATCGGCGGGAGCCTCGGAGTAGTCGCCTCGCCGGCGAGTTTCAACAACCTGATGGGGCTGTCGCGAGCCGTCAACGAGCGTGTCGTGCCTGGCACCGAGGTGTTCGTTGCCGAGATGGGCGTCTATGGGGTCGGTGAGATCCGCGAGCTGTCGAAGTACTTCCCGCCGGATATTGCCGCGATCACGACCATCGGCGAGGCACACCTCGCGCGAATGGGCTCGCGCGCGACCATCTTCCAGGCCAAGTCGGAGATCACCGAGAAAGCCGGGACGGTCGTGCTCCCGATCGATGAGACCGAGCTGGCCGGGCTTGCCGAGCGCTGCCGCGCTGAGGGCAAGCGAGTTGTGACGGTTTCCGTGCATCCCGAGGTCCCGGCGGATGTCGTGGTTGACACCGCGTCCGGGACCGTTGCGGTCGGCGGCGAAACGGCTGCCGTCCACATCCCGAGTGTCGGGCATGCGGTGAATCTCGCCGTGGCCGTCGGAATCGCGGTTGCGCTGGGGATCGACCTGAAGACGCTGGCCCCTCGCTTGACCGCGCTGCCGGATTCGCACCACCGTGCCGAGATCCAGGAGGCCGCGAATGGGCTCGTCATCATCGACGACACCTACAACTCCAACCCGGTTGGCGCAGAGAAGGCGCTGCAGGGCGCTGTCGAAATTGCCCACGAGCACGGCGGCGACCTCGTGGTTGTAACGCCGGGCATGGTCGAGTTGGGCTCGGTGCAGTACGAGCGCAACCGTGCATTCGCGGCATCCGTTTCGGCGGCGGGCGGGCATCTGTTCGCGGTCGCGCTGACCAATCGCCGGGCGCTCGTCGCGGGCGCAGCCACCGGTCCCATTCCTGCTCGGGTCTTCGGGGATCGCAAGTCGGCTGTGGCCGCGGCTCTCGATCAGGCCGGCACGCGAGGCGTTATCCTCTATGAGAACGACTTACCGGACCACTACCCGTAACCTCGCCGCGCTTACGGACATCCGGTCGACCTGGATCGCGGCCCCAAGCGTTTTGGACACAGATGAGCGACAGTTCCCCGTGGGCAGTGCTGTTTGGCGGCCCCTCGCCCGAGCACGAAATCTCGATCCTCACCGGCCTTCAGGCCGAGCGCGTGTTGACGAAGAGCGGCGAAGACGTTCTGCCGATCTACTGGGCGCCGTCGGGGGAGTGGTTTCTGGTGCCGTCCGGCAGCGAGGCGAAGGACTTCATCGACGGCGTGCCGAGGGGGTCGAAGCCGATCGAGGTTCGGCTCTCCGGCAACCCCGGGTTGTACGTCAAGAAGCGCATCGGCGCGGACGAGCTCGAGATCTCTGCCGTCCTGATGACGCTGCACGGCGGGATTGGCGAGGGCGGCGGGGCGGCGGCCGTGTTCGCGCTGCTGGGCATCCCGGCGACCGGTTCTTCACTGTTTGCCGGAGCTGTCGGCATGGACAAGCTCGCGTTCGGCGGGCTCATGGAGGTCGCCGGAGTCCCGACGCTGCGTCGTGAGCTGCTGTCGGCGACGATCGCGCCGACGTTCGTCGGCCCCTACATCGTGAAACCGCGGTTCGGTGGCTCATCAATCGGAATCGAGATCGTCGAGGATGTCGATGCCGCGCGCGCGGTCTCGCGAGCCAGTGCTCACCTGCGTGCTGGCGCCGTCGTCGAGCCGTACCGTCCGGAGCTCGTTGACCTCAACATTTCGTTCAGGACGTTCCCGTCGCTTGAAACGACGGCGGTCGAGCGCCCGATTCGGGAGGCCAGGAGCGACGCTGCCCCCGGCCTGTATTCATACGCGGACAAGTACCTGTCGGGCGGTGCGGGCAGCGAGACGGGCTTCATGAGCGCGCCGAGGGAGTTCCCGGCGAAGCTTGCCGCCGGCCTCGCCGACCAGGCGCGGGACATTGCGCTGCGGGTTGCCGAAGTGACCGGGCTGACCGGAATCGTCCGTGTTGACCTCCTTCTCGATGAGCAGAAGGGCGAGCTCTTCGTGAACGAGGTCAACTCGATTCCTGGCGCAATGGCGCTGTATCTGTGGGCTCCGACGGTGACGGCGGCTCAGGTGTTGAAAGATGCGCTCATCGAGGCGCGAGATCATCGCGTGGTCATGCCGGCATCCGGTTTCGGATCCGGCGCGGCACTGCGTGCTGCCGGCGGGATCGCGGGAAAGCTCGTTGGGCTGGACGGGCCGCGCGGGTAGGCAGCTACTTCGTTGGCGTGTGGCTCGGCGCCGTTGTCGGGCTTGGCGCCGTGGTGGGACTCGGCGTGGTTGTCGTCACGGGTTGGCCGCCCTCGAGTGTGGCGCTCGGACTGCTGCACTTGTGCTGTGCCCTGATGGTGCCGACCGCGAGGCTGAGGTCGGTGAGCGCCGCGTTTGAGTCTGCTTTGACGTCTTGCGAGGATACCCAGACCGAGACGGCCGGCGTGCGGCCGTAGGTCGTGAAGACGTACCAGGTTTTGCTCCCGGCGTTCAGCAGCCAGTCGATGCCGTTGACGGAAGAGCAGGGAAGCGTGGCGGTTGGATCGGGCACGGGTACGCCGCAGTAGAGCAGGATCTGCGCCGTGTTACCCCACGCGCCTGTGCCCTGGGCGTTGGTCTCGCGACGATTGAGGTTGGATGCGGTGTCGGGGAGCTGAGCGACAACCGTCGCGCACTTCGCGCTTGTCGCGCTGGCGGCGGGCGTGAGTGCCACGGTCGCGGCGCATCCGGTCAGAAGAACGAGCACGGCGGCCGCGACGGCAGTCAGCTTCAGGGTCGCTCTCATCGCGTTCAGGGTAGCTCATGCGCTGCCGCGGAAGCTGGGCGCCCAGGCGGTGCCATCGTGCCGCGAATCGCTTCCGACGCGCATAACTCCGGAAACGTCGCGATGACGTAATCCGCAGCCGCAGCCGGAGCCGCAGCCGCAGCCGCAGCCGCCCGGCGCGGCGTGCGCATAACTCATGGTGGCGTGCGTTGGATGTCGGCGACACGCCGGAGTTTGCGGCCCCAGCCCGCGGGGAGCATGAGTTATGCACGTGGGGACGGAGGACTGGGCGGCCGCCGCGGCCGCCGCGGCCGGGCGCAGCGCGGGAGCCGGTACCGTGAGAACATGACTGACACGCTCGGCGGGATCGGGGAAGGAGCCGCCCTCGCGCGGATATTTCCGCGGCTGCCCGCAGCATCCGCGGCCCTTGTCGGACCCGGGGATGACGCAGCCGTGCTGGCGGCAGCCGACGGTCGGTTCGTCGTCACAACTGACATGATGATTCACGGCCCGGATTTTCGGCTCGCGTGGTCGACACCGCACGATCTCGGCTGGAAAGCCGCGGCATCCAACCTTGCGGACGTCGCCGCCATGGGTGCCGTGCCAACCGGTCTCGTCGTTGCACTGGCGGCCCCGGCCGACACCCCCGTCGCGTTTCTCGAGGCGTTCGCAGACGGACTCCGGGATGGATGCGCCGCGATGGCGCCCGGCTGCGGTGTCGTCGGCGGCGATCTGTCGGTTTCGGCGACACTGACCATCGCCGTGACCGCGTTCGGCGACCTCCAGGGTCGGGCACCGGTGCTGCGGTCGGGCGCGCGCGTGGGCGACATCGTCGCCGTGTCGGGGCCGCTAGGGCACGCGGCAGCTGGCCTCGAGCGACTGTTCGGCGAAGGTGTCGTGGCCGGTGAGCCCGTCGCGGTGCCGGCGCTCCGAGGCAATGCAGACGTGATGGCGCAGCTGGCGCCCACACCACCCATCGCCGACGGGCCTATCGCCGCAATCGCCGGAGCGACCGCCATGATCGACCTCTCGGACGGGCTCGCGCTCGACGCTCGCAGGCTTGCCGCTGCAAGCGACGTCGCACTCGATCTGAACCTCGCCGCCATCGGCTCGAAAATCGCGCTGACCGGCGGCGAAGATCATTCGCTGCTCGCAACCTTCCCGAATGGCACCACGCTGCCGCACGGATTCCGTGCGATCGGCCGCGTGATGGATGGCACGGGCGTGCTGGTCGACGGCGCCCACTATGACGAGCGCGGCGGATGGGACCCCTACGCAGACTGGAACGGAGGCCGCGGATGAGCCCCAATCATCTCGCCAACCCGGACATCTTCAGCGTCATCGGCGATGCGCGACGACGGCGCATCCTCGAACTGCTGGCCGCCAGCGACCGCTCCGTCGGCGCCCTCGCAACCGAGCTCGGCATCGCCCAGCCATCGGTAACTCAGCATCTGACGGTGCTTCGGGATGCCGGACTCGTCACCTCGACCAAGCGCGGCACCAGCTCGATCTATACGCTCGAGCGCAGACCGCTCGCCGACGTCACGGCGTGGGTTTCCTCGCTGGACAACCAGGGCGGACGTATGGCGCCGCGCTACTCGACCGTTGAAAAGTCGGTCGTTGAAAAGTCGGCCGCTGAAAACTCGGTCAGCGAAAAGTAATACAGCGCAGTGTCGCCGTAGTCCCTGCGGCGGTCGAGCGTGAGACCGTCGGGCGGGGTGAGCGCGGCGTCGCGCGAGCTGCGCTCGAGCACAATCACGGCATCCGGAGACAGGCGCGGCACCAGCGCCTCGAGGTTGTGGATGATCTCCGCGCGGCCCAGCTCGTAGGGCGGGTCGATGAAGACGATGTCCCAGAATTGGCGAGCCGCCGCGACGAACGACTGTGCGGGCGACGAGCTGACATCGATGGCGACGGCGCGTCCTCGCGGCGCCGACTTCAGGATGTGAGCGGCATTCTTTCTGCACGCAGCAGCAGCCTCTTTGCTGTTGTCCACGAGTGTGACCGACGCAGCGCCCCGGGATGCCGCCTCCAGCCCGAGCGCGCCCGAACCCGCGTACAGGTCGAGTACTCGGGAGCCGGCCACGGCATCCCGGGATTCAAGGCCAGAGAAGATTGCTTCGCGAACGCGGTCACTGGTGGGGCGAGTGCCCGAGCGCGGAACCGCGAGTGTGAGCGATCCGGCGAACCCGGCAATGATGCGCGTCATGACGCTCAACGCTAGCGGAACGGCCCGGGGCACCACGCTTGAGCGTCCCGCCCGTTGCGCGAACTTCACTCGCGGGAGGACACTGAATCGAAAGCGGGGCACAGCAGGCATCATTCCCGTCCTTCTTCGCACCTGGCGTCCCTGGTTCAGACCCTCAATGGAACCCGCCGAAAGAAGGAACGACCAATGGCTAACCTCACACCAACCGAGACAGACGACATCGCCCGTGCCAACGAGTCAGGCCGCAGCCCCGTGGTCTTCATCCACGGGCTGTGGCTACTCTCCAGCAGCTGGGATCGCTGGCGTGCGCTGTTCGAATCGAACGGCTACGCCACAATCGCTCCGGGATGGCCGGATGACCCCGAAAGCGTCGAGGAGGCCAAACGGGATCCGGATGTCTTCGCCCATAAGATGATCTCGCAGGTCACCGACCACTACCTCGAGGCAGTCAGCGAGCTGACGATTCAGCCCGCCGTGGTCGGTCATTCCTTCGGCGGGCTCATCGCCCAGAAAATCGCGGGTGAGGGTGCTGCCTCGGTGACGGTCGCCATCGATCCGGCGCCGTTCCGGGGCGTGCTTCCCCTGCCGCTGTCGTCGCTCAAGTCGGCGTCGGCGGTGCTCGGCAATCCCGCCAACCGGGGGAGGGCAGTGGCCCTAACCTTCGAGCAGTTCAGCTACGGATGGTCGAACGAACTTTCCGAGGAAGAGGGACGACAGCTCTATGACGAGTTTCATGTCCCGGCATCCGGAGTTCCGCTGTTCCAGGCGGCCGCAGCGAACCTGAACCCGTTCTCCGAGGCAAGCGTGGATACCAGGAACCCGGAGCGCGGACCGCTCCTGATCGTCGCGGGAGAGAAGGACCACACCGTTCCGCTGGCGATCACCGAGGCGATGTTCAAGGTTCAGAACAAGAATCCCGGAATAACCGAGATCGTCAGGGTTCCCGACCGCGGCCACTCGCTCGTGATCGATCATGGCTGGAAGGAGGTCGCCGAGATCGCAGTGGAGTTCATCCGCCGCACCGACCAGTCGTAGCGCACCCCGGCGACGGGTCTCGATGGTCTGTCGTCCCAGCTACCCTCAAAGGGTGACTTCGCCTCTCGACACCAAGCTGAGCGCTGTGCTCGGCGGGCGTACCGCGTCGGCCCTGCAGAAAGGCCTAGGGCTCGCTACCGTCGGCGACCTCCTGAGCCACTATCCGCGGCGCTACGCGAAACGTGGTGAGTTGACGGCCCTGAATGAGCTCGAACTCGACACCAACGTCACGATCGTCGCCGAGGTGCTGACCGTGGCATCCCGCTCGATGAAGGCCAAGCGCGGGTCGATCTTCGAGGCGAAGATTACCGACGGCAGCGGCATCCTGACCCTGACGTTTTTCAACCAGGCCTGGCGCGACAAGGAGTTGCGGCCCGGTGTTCGGGGTATTTTTGCCGGCAAGGTGGGCGACTACAAGGGGCTGCGACAGTTGGCGCATCCCGACTACCAGTTGTTTGACGACGAGGTGTCGCTCACCGATCCGTCGGCGAGAAAATGGGTCGACCAGCCGATCGCGATCTACCCGGCGACTTCCACGGTGGCCAGCTGGCAGATCGCACAGTCGCTCGAGGTGGTGCTCGACACGCTCGCACCGCTCGAAGACCCCGTGCCGACCGACGTGCGCACCGACCGCGGCCTTCTCACGTTCGCACGAGCGATCGAGCTCGTGCATCGGCCTGCGAAGGATGCCGACTGGGGTGCCGCACGCAAGGCCCTGCGGTTCCAGGAGGCCTTCGTGCTGCAGGCGGCCCTGCTGCAACAGCGCGCACTTCTGCGGGCCACAGCCGCGACTCCACGCCTGCCCGGCAAGCTCGCCGCCGAATTTGAGGCCGGGATGCCGTTCACCCTTACCGGGGACCAGACACTGGTCGGGCAGGAGATCGCCGCCGATCTTGCCAAACCGGAACCCATGAACCGGCTCCTTCAGGGCGAGGTGGGTTCCGGTAAGACGCTCGTCGCTCTCCGCGCCATGCTCGCGGTCGCGGATTCCGGCGGCCAGTCCGCGCTCCTCGCCCCAACCGAAGTGCTCGCCGGGCAGCACCTGCGGTCGATCGTGGCGACCCTCGGCCCCGACCTTGCCGCGCGCATCCGGCCCACCCTCCTGACCGGCCAGCTGCCTGTCGCCGAACGCAAGAAGGCACTGCTCGGTGCCG
The DNA here is from genome assembly GCA_025463785.1 of Glaciihabitans sp. Taxonomy (GTDB): domain Bacteria; phylum Actinomycetota; class Actinomycetes; order Actinomycetales; family Microbacteriaceae; genus Galbitalea. Next base: position 166,351 of record JAODBD010000004.1, on the reverse strand, counting down.
TCTCCGGCAGTTCGGGCATCGTCGTCGGTACCCACGCACTCCTCAGCGACAACGTCGAGTTTTTCGACCTGGGGCTCGTCGTCGTCGACGAACAGCACCGATTCGGGGTCGAGCAGCGCGAAGCACTTCGGCAGAAGGGTAAGCAGCCGCCGCACGTCCTCGTCCTGACAGCGACGCCCATCCCACGCACCGTGGCGATGACGGTCTTTGGCGACCTCGATATTTCGACTATTGCCGAGTTGCCGGCCGGCCGTGTTCCGATCGAGAGTTTCGTTGTTGCGCTCGCCGAACATCCCGGCTGGATCAGTCGGGTCTGGGAGCGCATGGCCGAGGAACTTGCCCAGGGCAGGCAGGCGTTCGTGGTGTGCCCTGCGATCGACCCGCGGGAAGACGAGGATGTGCTCACCGCAAACGTCACCGAAATCGCCGAGAGCCTGGCGGCCAACCCCGTGCTTGCCGGCCGCCGCATCGCCAGCCTCCACGGCCGCATGTCGAGCGATGCCAAAGACTCAACCATGCGCGCCTTTGCCGCGGGCGAGATCGATGTTCTCGTCGCGACAACAGTCATCGAGGTGGGCGTTGACGTGGCGAACGCCTCGACCATGGTTGTGCTGGATGCCGACCGATTCGGCGTCTCCCAGCTTCACCAGCTGCGTGGTCGCGTTGGTCGGGGTGGCGTTCCCGGCCTGTGCCTGTTCGTCACGCGCGCCGAAGTCGACTCGATTGCCAGAGCGCGGGTGGATGCCGTGGCCAGCACACTTGACGGCTTCGAGCTCGCACAGCGGGACCTCGAGCTTCGCCAGGAGGGCGACGTTCTCGGGAGCATCCAGTCGGGTGGCCGGTCCAGCCTGAGGCTGCTGCGGGTTGCCAAGGACGGCGACCTCATCCTCGATGCGCGTGAACTCGCCGCGGAGGTTCTCGCGGAGGACCCGACGCTGGCCGCGCATCCGGCTCTCGCGGAGGCGCTTGCGCGGCGACTCGATGAGGTCGAAGCGGCATTTCTGTCCAAGAACTGACCTTCAGCGTGTGGGATTGATCCACGTCACCGCGCCGAACCTTGCGAAATCGGTGTCGCACGACACCAGCGGCACGCCGTGCTCAATGGCAAGTGCGGCGAGGTGTGCATCTGGCAGCAGATTGCCGCCAACTCCACGCGTGAGTTCGCGCAAGACCGCCCCATGCGATCGCGTCGGTTCTGGGGTCCAGGCGACGGATGTCGACATCCAGTCGTCCACGAATCCCCATGCTGCATCGATCGATAGCGGTGTTGTCATGATTCTCGGATGCGTGGCGATCCGCAGGAAACCAACTATGGTCGGCCACGGAAACCCCACCCTTGTCGTCGAGTTGAGAGCCTGGTCAATAAACGATCGACATGCGTCGTTCTGTGTGGACGATGAGTCGATTGCGTAGAGCAGCACGTTGACGTCGATGATCACTGTTCACGACCGTCTGCCTCGTCGAGCAGTTCAACTATCTCGGCGGTGTTGTCGATGTTTACACGAATGCCGAGGTTCGCGGTTCGCTGGACGAACTTCAGGGGTGTCTGGGTCTTCACGGTCATACCCTGCCGAATTAGCCGGTTGACCGCTTCGCTTATCCCCACCCCGGTTTCGCGGCGCAGCGACTCCGCCGCCGCGAAAGTATCGGCTTCGAGATTAATAGTTGTGCGCATCATTCAATTCTACATAACGATGCGCTCGACAACGCATCATGATGCACGAAGATGCCCGATACCAAATAGCGACTGTTACGAACCGGTAACGTGGCTCCTATAGGGTGAAGTCATGAACAGGATCGCCGTCGTTCCTGGGTCGTTTGACCCTGTCACCCTTGGCCACATTGACGTCATCGGCCGGGCCGCCAACATCTTCGACGAGCTGCACGTCCTGGTGGTGCACAACCCCGACAAGTCGGCGCTGCTGCCGATTGCCCAACGGGTCTCGCTCATCGAGCAGTCGATCGCGGAGGCGAATCTCCCGAAGAACATCCGTGTCACGAGCTGGAGCGTTGGCCTCCTCGTCGACTACTGCACCGAAGTTGGCGCGAACGTCATCGTCAAGGGCATCCGGTCACAGATCGACGTGGCGTACGAGACTCCCATGGCGATCGTCAATCGCAATCTGGCCGGGGTTGAAACCGTATTCCTGCTGCCGTCGCCGGCCAACGCGCACGTCTCCAGTTCGCTCGTTCGACAGGTCGCCTCGCTCGGCGGGGATGTCGCACCCTACGTTCCGAAAGCGGTCGCGGCCTTCCTTCAGCAGGGCTAAGGGATAAAAGTAAGACGATGACCGATTCTGACAAAGCATCCCGAAAGGCACGCAAATCGCAGAAGAAGGCCGCCCGGAAGGAGTATGAGCGCAACCACGCCCAGCTCAAGCGCATGCAGGTGTTTTCGGCCGCTGCACTGGCAGCGCAGGTCAGGCGCGGCAAGAGAGCGGCGAAGCCCGAGGCATAAGCGCGGCTGGCAGGCCGCTGTCAATGTCTTGCGGTGCCCCGGAGGTCGGGCCACAGTGAGAAGTGTTCACGGGCATCCGTCCGAGTAAGGCAAAAGGAGCACGTCGTGGCGAACAAGTCCAAAAAGGCGAAGAAGCCGACCAAGAAGGATGTCCGCAAGCAGGCCAAATCGGAACTGAAGCGTCAGCTCGACCGTGCGAAACGCGCGCTCGCCGACGAGAAGGCCAGAGCCAGGAAGGCCGCGAAGAAGGCCAGGGAGCAGGCCCGTAAGGATGTTGCCAGGGCCAGGAAGGACGCCGCAGCCAAACAGGATGCCGCCCGGAAAGCTGCGAAGAAGGCCGCAAAGAACGCGGGAGCGGTTGTGAAGGCCAAGGTCGCGGCAGGCAAGGCCACGGCAGAGAAGAAGGTCGATGTGGTCAAGGCGGCCGTGACGAAAACGGTTGACGCCGGGAAGACTGCGGGTGCGACCAAGCCGGCGGGTGCGCCGAGATCCGCAAGCGCGACCAGATCCGCAGGCGCGACCGCGGATGCAGCTGCCACGGTCACCTCGTTGCGCGCGAAGGCCCGTGCGCAGGGTGTCGCAGGATACTCAAGGCTCACGAAGGAGCAGTTGCTGGCGAGGCTGAAGTAGCGCGCCGCGACATCGGGCAGGCGAGCCCGCCAGCACGCTAGTCGAAGATCGGCTCCACGGTGCGAGTTCGCTTGATCTCGAAGAAGCCCGGGTAGGAGGCGACGGCGACCGTACCGTCCCACAGCCGCACAGCCTCTTCTCCCCGTGGGGCTGGCGAAATGACCGGCCCGAAGAACGCGGTGCCGTTGACCGCGATGACGGGGGTGCCGACATCCTGACCCACTCGGTTGATGCCGTCGAAGTGGCTGGCCCGCATCTGTTCGTCGTACTCGTCGGTGAGGCTGTAGCGTGCGAGGTCGGCGGGCAGGCCGACCTCCGCGAGAGCCTCAGGGATGACTGTGTCAGGGTCCTTCGACTTGCCGGGGTGGATTCGCGCACCGAGCGCGTCGTACAGCGGCTTGACGTACTCCTGGCCGTGCAGTTCCTTGACGGCGGCAACCAGCCGCGTGTAGCGGAGCGCCCTGGGAAAGAACGCCCTGTATGAATCTGACACGTCGTTGTTCTCGTTGAGGACCGCGAGGCTCATGACCTTCCAGGTCACCTCGAGGTCGCGATACTTCGCCACCTCATCGACCCAGCGGGATGTCATCCACGCCCACGGACAGGACGGGTCGAACCAGAACTCAACAACGGTTTTTTCGGCTTCAGGCACCAGTCGAGCCTACGTCGAGTCACGCGCGGAAGTGCGCGGGCGTCACGCCGTAAAGTGGGATGATGCTCCCTTTGAAGCTTGGTTACAAGGCATCCGCAGAACAGTTCGACCCGCGCGAGCTCGTCGAGATCGCGGTCGCGGCGGAAGCGCACGGAATGGAAAGCGTCGCCGTCAGCGATCACTTCCAGCCGTGGCGGCACGAGGGCGGGCACGCACCGTTTTCGCTGGCCTGGATGGCTGCAGTGGGGGAGCGCACGTCGACCGTGCAGATCGGCACGTCGGTAATGACTCCGACGTTCCGCTACAACCCGGCAGTCATCGCCCAGGCATTCGCGACGATGGGATGCCTCTACCCCGGGCGCATCATGCTCGGCGTCGGCACTGGGGAGGCCCTGAACGAGATCGCGACCGGTTTCCGCGGTGCCGGCGAGCAGGACTGGCCCGAGTTCAAGGAGCGTTTCGCTCGCCTCCGTGAGGCCGTCCAGCTCATGCGCCAGCTTTGGACCGAGGATCGTGTCGACTTTGCGGGCGAGTACTACTCGACTCACGGTGCTTCGATTTACGATCGACCTGATATTCCCGTTCCGGTATACATCGCCGCGGGCGGCCCGGTGGTGGCACGCTACGCCGGGCGCGCGGGCGATGGTTTCATTTGCACTTCGGGAAAGGGCATGGAGCTCTACACCGAGCAGCTCATCCCCGCCGTGCAGGAGGGCGCCGAGAAAGTCGGACGCTCCTCTGACGCCATCGATCGGATGATCGAGATCAAGCTGAGCTACGACACGTCATACGACACCGCGCTCGAGAACACCCGCTTCTGGTCGCCGCTCTCGCTCAGCAAGGAGCAGAAGCACAACATCACCGACCCCGTCGAGATGGAGAAGGCCGCGGATGCGCTCCCAATCGAGCAGATCGCCTCCCGCTGGATCGTGGGCAGCGACCCCGACGAGGTCGTCGCATCCATCAAGCAGTACGTCGACGCCGGGCTCAATCACCTCGTGTTCCATGGCCCGGGCCAGGATCAGCGCAGGTTCCTCGAGCTGTTCGAGCGTGACCTCGCGCCGCGCCTGCGCGCACTCGGTTAACGCCGTGCCAGCTAAGTCCGTGGGCTCACCTGCAGCCACTCTCGCCATCGGCTACGCGGCCATGCTGGAGCAATTTCACCCCACCGAAGTACTCGAGCTGAGCAGCTACGCCGAGAGCCGGGGGTTCTCGGGCGTCATGGCGGCCGACCGTTTTCAGCCGTGGGTGCCGCAGCAGGGCCAGGCGAGTTACGTGTGGAACGTGCTCGGTGCGCTCGGGCAGACGACCACGGGGGCGCTCGGGACTGGCATGACGGTGCCGACATTTCGGCAGCATCCCGCCATGGTCGCCCAGGCGAGTGCGACGCTGGCTGCCATGTATCCGGGCAGGCACTGGCTCGGCGTCGGCTCCGGCGAGGCGATCGATGAACATGTCACCGGCACATACTGGCCAGAGACCGCGGAGCGCATCAACCGGATGTTCGAGGCGATCGAGGTAGTCAAGAAGTTGTTTACGGCATCCATTCTCGGTCGCGATGCCAAGCACACCGGTCCGTACTTCAAGCTCGAGTCGACGAGGCTCTGGACGATGCCGGAGGTTCCGCCCGAAATTTTCGTCGCGACTGCCGGCCCGGTTGCGGCCAAGCGTGCGGGCAGAACGGTGGAGGGTCTGATTATCGATGGCGCCCCGATTGACAAGATCGAGGGACTGTTCGCGCGCTTCGATGAGGGCGCGCGCGAGGTCGGCAGGGATCCGTCGCACGGCACGAAGGTGTTGCGACTTCACCTCAGCTGGGCACCGACAGCGGAGGCGGCGATGTCGAACGCGCTCATCGAGTGGCCGAATGGCGGGATGCGGTTTCCGCGCTCCGACATCCGCTCGCCATTCGAATTCGAGCAGCTGGCTCGGCTGGTGCGCCCCGAAGACTTTGAGGGCCGGATGCTCGTGTCCGAGGACCCGGACGTGCATCGCGCCAGCATCCAGCGTTACCTCGACCTCGGCTTCGACCGCATCTATCTCCACAACGTTGGTCGCAACCAGCGCGAGTGGATCGACGTGTTTGCCAGCGACGTTCTGCCGAGGTTGAGCGCCTGATGTTCAGCGTGTGGGCGCTTGCGGGCATCCCTGAGATCATCCCGGGCGACGACCTTGGGGTCATCATTGCCGACGCCCTGATCGAGCCGCTGCAGGACGGCGACATCATCGTGGTGAGCTCGAAGATCGTGTCGAAAGCCGAGGGACGAATCGTGCGCGCCGCCGACCGCGAGCAGACGATCACCGAGGAGACGGTTCGCGTTGTGGCCACCAGGTCGTATCCCGGCGGCGTCACGCGCATCGTCGAAAACCGGCTGGGCATCGTCGGAGCCGCTGCGGGCGTCGATGCCTCGAATACGCCCGACGGCACCGTGTTGCTGCTGCCACTCGACCCCGACGCCTCGGCTCTGGCCATTCGACGGTCGCTGGAGGAGCAGTTGCACCTCTCCATCGGTGTCGTCATCACCGACACTCTCGGCCGCACCTGGCGTGAAGGGCAGACGGATGTCGCCATCGGTGGCAGCGGAGTGACGCTTCTCGAAGACCTGCGCGGCTCGCTCGACAGCCACGGTCGCCGTCTCGACGTGACGCTGCCCGCCGTCGGCGATGAGATTGCTGCTGCCGCTGACCTCGTGAAGCGCAAGAGCGCTGGGCTACCGGTCGCGGTCGTGCGCGGCCTCGGTCATCTGCTCGCCCCGGACGCCGCCGGTGGGCGGGTGCTGGTGCGGCCGCTGGAGAACGACATGTTCCGACTGGGCACCGCCGAAGCGTATGCGGAAGGGTTCGAGGCCGGGCGAGCAGCCGGCGCGGCCTCGGACGATCGTGGCTGACTGGACCGTTGTCATCCCGGTCAAGGGGACTCGGGATGCCAAATCCCGGCTCACCGCATCGGCTTCACTCGCGCAGGCGATTGCGATCGACAGCGTGGCCGCAGCGCTGGGAGCGGCAAGCGTCATCGTAGTGACCGCCCCGCGCGCTGCCATCGAGTTTGAAGCGCTGGGGGCTCGGGTCGTGGAGGATTCCGGTGGCGGGTTGAACGCCGCGATCGCGCAGGGTATCGCCGCCGCGGGAGACAGCTTCGTCGCGGTGCTTCTGGGCGACGTGCCAGCGCTGCTGACCTCCGAACTGGTGGCGGTGTTGGGGCTTGCCGAACGGCATCCGCTCGCCTTCGTCCCGGATGCCGACGGCAGCGGAACCGTGCTCATCACGGCGTTGCGCACCACCGATCACGCGCCGGCGTTTGGGGTGTCGTCGGGCTCACGGCACCGTGCGGCGGGGTACGTCGAGCTCGACGTCCCGGTCGATTCGGGCCTTCGCCGCGATGTCGACACGCCCGAGCAGCTTGCGTCGCTCGGAGCACGTCTGGGTCGCCGCACTCGCGCCGCCCTGTCGTGAGGGGCGCCATATCGTCGTTCCCGGGCGTCCGGAACGACGATATGGCGCCCCTCACGGGCCGCGTGCCGGTAGCCTGACGTCGTGACCATGATCGACGGGCAGGCATCGCTGGTGATCTCCAGCGATACTTACGCCGCCGCGGACGTGACGAAGTTCCTCGGCATCGATCCGGACTGGAGCGCCGAAAAGGGCGACCTTCGACCGCGTACCAACGGCGGGATCGAGCCCATCCGCCGGCGTTTCTACGAGACCTCGATGTGGGCGCTCGAGGTTGACGCGTCGCCTGCGACCATGATGGCGGTTGACGACGACGAATCAAAGGGATTTGGGACGCTGCAAGTGCTGGTCGATCGACTTCTCGGCCGCGGGGAGATGCTCGCCCACGTGCGGCAGTATTACTCGGCCCAGCTCAGTTGGTATGGCACAGCGGCGGGAAGCCAGGCAAGTTTCGTGCTCCCCGGCGCGCTGATCCGTGACATCGGCGAACTCGGGCTCGATGTCGTCGGGACGGTCTATCCCCGAGCGGATTGACCCCGGCAAGTTATCCACAGATTTGCGAAATCGACTCGAACACAGGTTCGAATTTGCGAAAATTGTCGTATGCCAAATCTCGCCGAAACGCTCACTGCATCCGCAGGTGAAGTGGCGAGCCTTGGCACCTCAATCGATGAGATCGAGCTACTCGACGACGCAAGTTTACTTGAGAGCCAACGGCTAATCGCGGGGCTTCAACGAGCTATTTAGCCCTATGCGATGGCGACTGCCGCGGCGATTGCGCGGCGGTCGAGTGGGGAGTTCGGCTATTCGGGCCTGGCTAAGAGGAATGGGTTCGTCAGTCCCGTGGCGATGATTCAGTCGCTGACCGGCGCTACGAGGATCGATGCGACAAAGCTCGTGCAACTGGGCACGATGGTGTTGGAGACGCGCAGGGCCGAAGTCGAGCCACGGTACCAGTGCACCGCGCCCTGGCAATCGCCTATCGCTGCGGCAGTTGCGGCAGGGCAGATATCTTTGGATGCCGCCGATTCCATTCGCAAAGGGCTCAGCGGCGTCGACGATGTGGTCGCCACTGAAGACCTACAGGCGGCCGCGGCCGAGCTGGTCGCAGAGGCCGCGATGGTATCGGCAGACGCACTGTATCGACGAGCACGTGAGCTACGAGACGAACTGGACTCCGCGGGAGTGGCCAGACGAGAGAAAGAACGCCGCGAGCTGCGGTACTTCACGGCGAAGCGTCGACCAGATGGTCTTATCGCGGGGAGCTATCTGCTTTCTGACGAGGACGGCGAGCTGATGTTGTCGATCCATGACCGGGCGACCAGTCCACGGTTGGGCGGTCCGAGATTCGTTGATCCAGTGGCAGCGACAGAGGGCGACGCCTTGCTGGCCGATCGGCGCTCGAACGGCCAGATCGTCGCCGATACCATCATCGGCCTGTTGCGGCTTGGGATCGACGCGGATGATGGCGCTGTGTTCGGTACGCGACGGCCCACCGTTCGAGTTCTCGTAACGCAGAAAGCACGTACAACCCGGACTGGCTTTGGCGTGCTCGAAGGCGGCGCTGGCGCTGTTTCCCTCGACACCATTGATCGACTTGAATGCGAGAGCGGGATCGTGGGTGTGCTCTTCGACGGCACGCGCCCGCTCGATGTCGGGCGCGACCAGCGCACGTTTACCTCGCGTCAGCGCGTGGCGCTTGCTGCCAGGGACGGGGGATGTCGGTTCCCCAATTGTGAACGTCCGGTGTCCTGGACGGAGGCACATCACATCAACCACTGGGTTCGAGACCACGGCGAGTCGAATGTTGAAGACGGCATCCTGCTCTGTCGCACGCATCACATGCTGATTCACGATAACCACTGGCGAATACTGCGAAGGCCGGACGAATTGGGGCACGACGGGTACTGGCTTGAACCTCCGCGGCAGCTAGATACGGGGCAACGGCTGCGCCCAATGCCGAGTCGAAGCAGGGCGCCGCGCGAACTGCAGCGGGCGTAGTGCGGGTGGCGATGACTGAGCGCCGCGGGCGCGAGCGGCCGGGCGTGGCAGCAGTCAGCGCGCCTCGGCAACCTCGAGCGGCAGCAGTTTCAGGCTCTTACCCGTCGATGCGTACCCGGTCGACGCGTGGGCGCGCGCGACCGCAGCACGTTCGACCGTCGGCGTGCCATAGGTGGTCGTGCGCTGATAGGCCTCCCGCCCGATCGCCGCCGCCAGCGCCTCCAACTCATCGACGGTCTTCTCCGAACCGTTGTCGGCGCCAGCCATGCGGCTAATCGTCTCCTCCATCAGGGTGCCTCCCACGTCATCCGCACCGCCCTGCAGCATGAGTTGCGTACCCTCGGTGCCGAGCTTGACCCAGGAGGTCTGGATGTGGTCGATGCGCCCATGCAGCATGAGTCGCGCCACCGCGTGGATGGCTCGATTCTCCTGCGGCGTAGGGCCGGGCCGGGCGACGCCAGCCAGGTAGACGGGCGAATTCGTGTGGATGAACGGCAACAGGACGAACTCGGTGAAGCCGCCCGTGTCATCCTGAATTTTCGACAAAGTACGCAGGTGGCCGACCCAGTGAGTCGGGTTATCGACGTGCCCGTACATCATGGTGGACGACGACCGGATGCCCAGTCGGTGTGCAGTCGAGACGATCTCGATCCAGGCGGATGCAGGCAGCTTGCCCTTCGTGAGCACCCAGCGCACCTCGTCGTCGAGTATCTCGGCGGCGGTGCCCGGGATCGTGTCAAGCCCGGCCGCCTGAGCTTCACGCAGGAAGTCCTCGTAGGAGAGCCCTGTGCGTGCGGCCCCGTTAACGATCTCCATCGGGCTGAACGCGTGCAGGTGGATCTCCGGCTGCCGCGCCTTGACCTCGCGAGCGAGATCGAAATAGGCCGTGCCTGGCAGATCGGGATGGATGCCGCCCTGCATGCAGATCTCGGTCGCCCCAATATTCCAGGCCTCATCCACGCGGTCGCCGACCTGCTTCATGGAGAGGGTGAAGGCATCGGCGTCGGTGCGCCGCTGGGCGAACGCGCAGAAGCGACATCCCGTGTAGCAGACGTTCGTGAAGTTGATGTTGCGGTTCACGACGAAGCCGATCTTGTCGCCGACGGTGTCGTGGCGCACGCGGTCGGCGAGGCCAGCGAGGGCGTCGAGGTCACGGCCCTCGGCCCCAAGGAGGGCGAGGTATTCGGGGTCGGTCAGCCCTGCGGGGTCGGTTTCCGCGCGCAAGAGTGCGGCGCGCACGGCGGGGTCGCCCACATGGCCGACCGTGCGGCGGGTGTCGCCGACCGTCTCGCGCAGCTCAGACCAGTCGCCGTAGACATCCTCGAAGTCGCTGCGTCGATCCGTCGTGCGTCCGGTGGTATCGATCTCGGTATGCAGGTTGACGCGGCCGGAACCGAGCCATTCCGGGTCGGGCTCCTGCCAGGGCAGGCCGACCGGGATGCGACCCTCGACGGCGAGACCGCTCTCGTCGGCGAGCGCACGAATGTGAGGGAGCAGCCGCGGATCGAGCCACGGCTCCTCGGCACGAACGTAGTGCGGGTGCACGGTGAGCCGCTCGCGCAGGGTGTAGCCGGCGAGCGTCGTGAGACGAGACAGCTCCTCGATCTCGGGCCACGGGCGTTCGGGGTTCACGTGGTCCGGCGTGAGCGGCGAAACGCCACCCCAGTCGTCGATGCCGGCGCGCACCAGCATCTCGAGCTCGCGGGCGTCCGTCAGATTGGGCGGTGTCTGGAGCCGCGCCCCGGCGCCGAGAACGAGCCTTGCGACCGCGACAGCTGCGATGTATTCCTCGAGGGGGAGGTCATCCCGTCGCATCATCGCCGTCGACATCTTGGAGCGGAAGTTCTGGATGATGACCTCCTGGATGTGCCCGTGCCGGCGCGACGCAGCGCGAATCGCGAACATCCCCTCGACGCGCTCAGCATAGGTCTCGCCGATGCCGAGAAGCAGGCCGGTCGTGAACGGAACGTTCGAGCGCCCGGCGTCCTCGATGACGCGCAGGCGAACCGCTGGATCTTTGTCAGGCGAACCGAAGTGCGCCTGGCCCTTCTCGGCGAACAGGCGAGTGGATGTCGTCTCCAGCATCATCCCCATCGATGGTGACACGGGCTTCAACCGCTGAATCTCTTCCCAGGTCATCACTCCTGGGTTCATGTGGACGAGAAGACCGGTCTCCTCGAGGATGCGGATGGCCATCGCGCGCAGGTAGGTGATGGTCGAGTCGTAGCCGTTAGCGTCAAGCCACTCGCGCGCCTCGGGCCAGCGCTCCTCCGGACGGTCGCCGAGCGTGAAGAGAACCTCCTTGCATCCCATCGCCGCACCCTCCCGTGCGACCGCGAGGATGTCGTCGGGAGACATGAACATCTCCTTGCCCTGCCGCTTGAGTTGTGCGGGCGTCTTGACGAAGGCGCAGTAGTGGCAGCGGTCCTGGCAGAGGTGCGTGACCGGGATGAATACTTTGCGCGAGTAGGTAATGACGCCGGAGCGGCCGGCCTTCTCGAGCCCGGCGTCGCGCATGCGGCCCGCTGCGAGCAGCAGTCGGTCGAGGTCGGCGCCGCGGGCGTGCAGCAGGGTCTCGGCCTCCGTCGCGTCAATCGTCACGCCGGTCTCTGCTCGCTTGAGTGCACGAGAAATGGCGGATGCGGTCGGGATGAAGGGGGTGTCGTCGGTCACGCGCGCAGCTTTCACGAGGGAAACAGAACACCCAAAGCCAGGCGCAAAACCAGATTCAGGACGAGTCTACTGCGCCTTCCGCCGTACCCCAAACTTCGCGAGTTGCCCACTTTGGTCGGGTTCTGGCGGGGAAACACGACCAAAGTGGGCAACTCGCGAAGTTTGCGGTGCGGCGTCAGCGCGGGGCGGCGACGTCCAGCGCCGCGGCCGCGATCGCCGCAGTGGTCGGGATGTCGCGCATCCACAGCGGAACAGCGCGCGCCCGAATTCCCGCGGCCTCGATCCCGTCCACGAGTCCGGCGTCGACGTCGTCGACCAGCCAGGCGTCCAGTATGCCGCCCGTCGAACGCGAGCCGTAGTGCACCGCGACGGCATCCGCGGCGGTGGCGACGCCGATCGCGGTGAGGCAGGCATCCGCCATGCCACGTACGACCGAGCCACCGATGATGGGGGAGACTCCGACCACGGGGGCGGCGGTGGCGGCGACGGCATCCCGAACCCCGGGGATGCCGAGAATCGTCCCAATGGACACCACCGGATTCGACGGCGCGACCAGCACCACGTCGGCGGTGGCGATCGCTTCGAGCACGCCGGGCGCGGGGGAGGATCCAGCGACGTTCTGCTGAACGAAGGCGAGAGCGGGCAGCGAGGCCCGGTGCCTGGTCCACCACTCCTGAAAGTGCATGGTGCCTTCGGCGGTTTCGACGTGTGTCTCGACCTCGTCGTTGGTCACGGGCAGCAACCGAACGCCGAGGTCCCACCGAGCGGTAATGCACGCCGTCGCCTCGGCGAGCGTCAGGCCGTCGCGCAGGTATGAGCTGCGGGCGATGTGCGTTCCGAGGTCAAGATCGCCGAGAGTGAACCACGGCCACCCCACCCCGTAGGCGCGCAATTCGCCGCTGACTCGCTCGGTCTCGCCGATGCGGCCCCAGCCGCGTTCCTCGTCGTTGTCGCCCGCGAGTGTGTACATGATCGAGTCGAGATCCGGCGCGATTCGCAGGCCGGCCAGCCACATGTCGTCGCCCGTGTTGACGATGGCGGTCACGGATGCCGTGGAGCCGCCGTTGCCGTCGGGGTACATTTCGCGCACCCGGGCTCGAACCCCGCGAAGGAATCGAGCACCGCCAACGCCACCGGAAAGTACTGTGATCATCATCGTGAACAAACGCTAGTACCCACCGGGTCGGCACATTCACAGGTACCGTTTCCGGGCCAATCTGTCAGACTCAGGACGTGAACTCATTCCCTGCGAAATTCGAGCCGGGGCACGCCGAAGTGTCCCTGCCCGTCGCAGAACCCATGCCTATCCGGCAGTTCCTCGATCTCAGCAGGAAGATCATCGAGACCATCGAAACCGTAATCGACGGCAAGCGTGAGGCCGTCGAAACGGCCCTCACCGTCCTGCTCGCCGAAGGTCACCTCCTCATCGAGGATGTTCCCGGCGTTGGCAAGACGATGCTGGCGAGGGCGCTCGCGCGGAGCGTCGACTGTTCGGTGTCCCGCATCCAGTTCACCCCAGACCTCCTTCCCGCCGACATCACGGGTGTCTCCGTGTTCAACCAGTCGGAGCGCGAGTTCGAGTTCAAGCCCGGGCCGGTGTTCGCCAATATCGTGATCGGCGACGAGATCAACCGGGCGAGCCCTAAGACCCAGTCGGCACTGCTCGAGAGCATGGAGGAGCGACAGGTCACGGTCGACGGCAAGACCTACCTGCTCGCGAACCCGTTCACGGTCGTCGCAACCCAGAACCCCATCGAGATGGAGGGCACGTACGCCCTCCCGGAGGCACAGCGCGACCGCTTCATGGCGCGCATTTCCATGGGGTACCCCGACCCGGCATCCGAAATTGACATGCTGCGCACGCGGGCCACCTCAAGCCCGCTGGATGCGCTAACCCCGGTGGTCGGCGCGGCCGAACTCTCGTCGATGATCGCGACCGCGAGAGCGGTCTTCGCCAGCCCCGCGGTCGAGCAGTACGCCGTGGCAATCGCGCAGGCGACCAGGCGAGACTCCGAACTGCGGCTGGGGGCCAGCCCGCGCGCGACGCTGCAGCTCGTGCGGGCGGCCAAGGCGCGTTCGGCGCTCGACGGGCGTGAGTTCGTGTTGCCGGATGACATCAACGCTCTCGCCGTCACCGTGCTGGGGCACCGGCTCATCCCATCCGGCCGTGTCGGCGTAACGGTCGGAGGGTACTCGGGCGAAACGATCGCCGAGATCGTCACGCGCATCGTGGCGGAGACGCCTGTTCCCCTGGGCGCAGGCACCGGCGACTGAGGCGGCAATGACGCGTTCGAAGCGTTCGCCCGGCACCCAGCGGGCGAGGAGGACGGGGCAAGGGGTAGCGAAGCCGTTGCGCATCAGTTGGTCGCGACCGACGCTTCGCGGCTCTGTTTTCGGTATTCTCGGGATTCTGGGCGTGCTGATCGCGTACGGGATCGGGCGCACCGAGTTTCTCTACGCCGCAGGCTTCCTCATCCTGCTGCCGCTGGTTGGGCTCGTCGTCGTGCGGATTCGCCCGCTCCGGTTGACCGTCGTTCGAAGGTTCTCGCCCGCCGTCGTCACGGCCGGAACACCGACCGTCATCGAACTCTCGGTGCGCAACGTTTCGGGCTTCGCCAGCGCGGCCGCGGTCTGGTCCGACCGGATCCCGTGGTTTCCGCACACGGCGGGCCCCGGAACCCTGCCGGTCCTGGCGCCGGGCGCCGTCGCGACGGGTGCGCGAGGTGCGCGCCTCGGCTATTCGCTGCGGCCGACCCTGCGCGGAGTGTACGACATCGGGCCTCTCGAAGTGGGCTTCACCGATCCATTCGGGCTGGCATCCGGTCGGGTTGCTGTTGGCGGCAGCCAGTCGCTGTACGTCATTCCGCTGGTCGTTCCGCTCGGGGATGCTGGATCGATCGCCGTTTCGGGCGAAGGCACCGCAAGGCTCATCCAGCACACGGCTGTCGGCAATGACGACGACCTGATGACGCGCGAATACCGCACCGGCGACGCACTCAGGCGGGTGCACTGGCGCGCATCGGCCCGACACGGCGAACTCATGGTGCGGCAGGAGGAGCAGCGCAGCTACCCGGAGGCCCGCCTGCTCATTGACACGCGGATGGACGGTTACGGCGCCTATGAGCCCGAGCTGGCCGCGAGTGCGGACGGTTTCCGCTGGTTCGAGTGGGCGATCACCATGGTCGCATCCCTCGGAGTCCACCTGCATCGCTCTGGCTTTCTCGTACAGATTCTCGAGGCCGGTCGCAGACAGATCGCGCCTCTCGGGGATGCCAACCAGGGCTCGGGGCAGGACGTCGAGTTTCTCCTCAGCCTGGCCGGCGTTCGCCTGACCGAGCCGCGACGATTTGCAGGGAACGAGGGCGACGATCGCACCCAGCGGGTCCTCGGCCCGATCTTTGCTGTGGTGGCTCAACCGTCGTCAGATACCCTGCGCTGGATCATCAGCCAGCGGAGGCCATACGAGACGGGCGTCGCGTTCGTTATCAACACCGGCATTCGCGGGATCGGGAGGGCGCTCGCCGAGGCTGGCTGGATCTGCGTTCCCGTGAAAGACACCGATGACCCCGCCGCGGTGTGGGCAACCGTTGCCGGCTACACCGCAGAGACGGCCGAGGAACGTCGATGACCCTGCAGCGACCGGCCCTGCCGAAGTCGACGGCGGCGATGGATCTGCGAATGAGCGGCCTGCTGTTCGCTGCCCTCGGCTGTGCCGTTGCGGGACTTCACTCGATCCTGATGGATTCCGCCTGGTGGTTTGCCGCGCTCGGGGTCGTCTTCGTCGTCCTGGCGGTCGCCGCGGCCACCCGCTACTACTCGCGGCGCACCTGGGTGGGAACCGCTGCGGGCGCGCTCGCGGGCTTCGTCGTCCTGACCCTGTTTTTCGGCGCGGGCACTGCGTTCCTCGGCATCGTTCCGACCGGCGGGACCTTCGCGCGGTTCGGCTCACTCGCACAGGCGGCAACCGACTCGATCGCGAGACAGTCTGTGCCCGCGTTCGCCACAGTTGGCATCCAGTTCCTGTTGTGCTGGACGATCGGAGGCATAGCGGTAGTACTGGATGCCGTCGCCATTTCGGGACGGATGCCGGCGCTCACCGGCATCCCGTTGTTCATCGTCCTGGCGGTGCCCAGCTTCGTTCGTGCGCCGCTGTCCGATGCGTTCCTCTTCGAGTTGACCGCCGTCGCGTATCTCTTCATCGTGCGGAACAGGCTCCGACGGGTTCAGCCGGGCGTTGCCATCGTGGTCGGAACGATAGCCGTGCTCGGCGCCCTCATCGTGCCCGCTGCCCTGCCGCCGGTCACGCCTGCTGATGCGGCAGGCAGCGGCATCGGCGTGCTCGCAGAGAGCATCAATCCGATCATCAATCTCGGTGCCGACCTGCGAAATTCGAATCCGGTGCAGGCACTCAGCTACACCACAACCTCGTCAACGGGCGAGTATCTTCGCCTGACGACGCTTTCGAACTTCTCCGGCAAACAGTGGGCGCCGGCGACGCCCAAGCTGTCCCGCGCCAACACCCTTGCCCGCGTGGGCGATCCTCCCGGCCTCACCACAGCTGTGGCATCGCCCGCGATTTCGACCAATATCCAGATCGGGGCCACCACAGGCCAGTGGTTGCCCACACCGTATCCAGCGACAAAGGTGACGGGACTCACAGGCACCTGGCTGTGGCAGCCGGGATCGCTGGCGATCCGGTCGGACAACTCATCCATGCAGGGCCAGAAGTACTCTGTCCTCAGCCTTGATGTCGAGCCGACGATTCAGCAGCTGCAGGCGGCCGGCTCCTCGGCATCCGACCCGCTTGCCGCCGTGCCCAAGGGACTCGACCCGATCGTCGCCGCGACCGCCCGGAAGGTCGTTGCGGGCGCCAAAACTGACTTTGATAAGGCCGTTGCGCTGCAGAGCTACTTCCGCGGCGGCACTTTCACCTACTCAACCAAGACGCCGGCCGCCGAAGGATACGACGGCTCAGGTATCGACGTGATCGCGCCGTTCCTTCAGGCTAAGGAGGGATACTGCGTGCACTTCGCCTCGGCCATGGCGGTCATGGCGCGCACGCTCGGCATCCCGTCTCGCGTTGCGGTCGGATTTCTGCCGGGAAAGCCCGGGCACGGCAGCGCGAACGACAACGGACCGACCGTCTACACGGTCTCCTCCGCCGACATGCACGCGTGGCCGGAACTGTACTTCGCGGGCGTTGGCTGGGTGCGGTTCGAGCCGACACCCAGCAAAGGTTTCGAGCCGAACTTCCCCTCGGCGCCGAGCACCGGTCCCTCGACCGGGCCGGTCGATCCCTCGACAGTCGTGCCGAGCGCACCAGCCGTGACTGCAACACCCAATGGCTCGAAGCTCGCCAACGATACGACGAACAAGTCCATCGGGCCGGGCGCCAGCCAGAATGCGGCACAGGTGGGCTGGGGCGGCGTGAGTCTCGTCGTTCTGCTGCTTCTGCTCGCGTCTCCGGCGGTCATTCGGGTGGGCATCCGTCGTCGAAGGATCGATCGCATCCGGCTCGGCGACAATCCGGCCGGCGCCACCTGGGAAGAACTGCGCGAAAGCGCGCGCGATCTTGGCTTCCCCGCCCCGTCATCCCAGACGCCGCAGCAACTCTCCGGTTATTTGGCCGAGGTCCTCGCTGTCTCGGTCGGGGATCGGGATGCCTCCCTCGCGGCCCTCAAGGAACTCCGCGAGCTGGTCGAGGACGAGTCGTATGGTCCGCCCGCATACAACTACTACGGCGAGCGGATGGCGGATGCCCTTCTTGTCGTGCTGCGCGGCCTGCGCCGCTCGGCGTCCCTGCCAGAGAGGCTGCGTGCCCTGCTGTTGCCCGCGACCCTGGTCGACCGGGCGCTCGGACGCGCTGTGGTGCGGGGCTAGCTTTCCCAAGGATGTCTGTGGCTAGACGAACGCCGCAAACCCGGTGATCGCGCGCCCAACGATCAGAGTGTTCATCTGCCGGGTTCCCTCGAAGGTGTAGATCGCCTCGGCGTCGGCGAATGGCTTGGCGACCCCATACCCCAGCACGATCCCGTTACCGCCGAGAACTTCGCGGCACAGCGCGACCGTTTCGCGGGCGCGACTGGTCACGAATGCCTTGGCGAGCGCGGACTGGGCATCCGTCTGCCTGCCCTCATCGAGCAGGCGTGAAACCTGCATGCACATCGCGATGCTGGCGGTGATGTTGCCGAGCGCATTGGCCAGGAGTTCCTGCACGAGTTGATGACTGCCGATGGGCCTGCCGAACTGCAGGCGCTCCTTGGAGTATGCGAGCGCTGCCTCATAGGCGCCGATTGAGTTACCGACGGCCTGCCACGCCACGCCCGCGCGGGTAAGCCGCAGCACGACGGCGAGATCCCTGAACGAGTTGATGTTCTGGAGGCGATCCTCTTCTGAGACTTCGACGTCCACCAGCGTGATGTCGGCATTCTGGACAATGCGGAGGCTCTGCTTGTCCTCGATTTTCGTCGCGGCGAATCCCGGTGAGTCGGTGCGGACAATGAAGCCCTTGACCTTGTCATCCGCCCGGTCGCGCGCCCAAACGATGACGACATCCGCGAAGGTAGCGTTGCCGATCCAGCGTTTGGCACCATTGAGGGTCCAACTGTCGCCATGACGCTTCGCGAAGGTGTTCAGGCCGCGGGCGGTGTCGGAGCCGGAGAGTGGTTCGGTGAGCGCGAAGGCACCCATCACCTCGCCGGTCGCCATCTTTGGGAGCCAGTAGGCGCGCTGCTCCTCGGAGCCACCAACCCCGAGCGCGCCCATCGCAAGACCGCCCTGAACGCCCGAGAACGTAGTCAGTGACGAGTCAACGCGAGCCATCTCCATTCCCGTCCAGCCGCGATACACCGCGCTGTTCTCGAACTGGCGCGACTCCTCCCATTCGGGTCCGAAGATCCCGAGCTGTGCGATGCCCGGCACGAGTTGGAAGGGCATCTCTGCGCGCGCCCAGTAGTCATTCGCGATCGGCCGAACCTCGGTCTCGAAGAACGAGCGGATGGCGTAGATCGACTCGTTTTCCCGGTCGCTCAGCTGATCCTGGAAGAAGTAGAAGTCGCTCTCGAGCAGGTTGGTTGTCGGTGGCATGCCTCCAACCTACATACCGACCGGTATGTCGTGCTGCACCGACCCCACTTCCCGCGCGCGCCGACTCCCTCAAGCGCGGGCTTGATGAACTCCGAGCTAGTGGGCGGCTACCGCCGCAAGGAGGGCGCCGACCGACTCGAAGTCGTCACGGATCTGCCCGACGGTGACGCGGATGTACTGTCCGCCCGGCGACGACAGGAACGGAGTCCCGGCGGCAACGCGAACGCCCGCGGCCGCGAGCTGCACCACCGCATCCCGTTCGTCTTCGACGCGCAGCCACAGGTTGATGCCGTCGGCGACCGCCACCTCGACGCCGTGGCGCTGCAGGGACGCCGCGAGCGCCAGCTGTCGGTCGCGGTAGGTTTGCCGAGCATCCGCCACCTGGGCGACGGTGACCTCGTCGGTGAGCAGGTCGTACAGGATCGTCTGGAGCATTCGGGATGTCCACCCCGGCCCGAGAATGCGCCGCGCGATGAAGCGATCCATGAAGTCCTTGGGTCCGCCGACGGCAGCGATTCGCAGGTCTGGCCCGTGCGACTTCGAGAAGCTGCGGATGTGCACGACGCGATCGGGCAGGAAGGTGCCGAGCGAGACATCCCCGCTTGAGGAGATTTCCCCCGAGTGATCGTCTTCGATGATGATCGTGTTATTCGCGTTGTGAGTGTTCCGGATGACGCGGGCAAGTTCCCTGGCGCGCTCGAGCGTCATGGAGACCCCGGCCGGGTTCTGGGTCCGGGGTTGCAGCACGATCGCCGCGGGCGACCGGTGCAGCGCGACGCCAAGAGAATCGGGGATCATGCCGTCTGCGTCCAGCTCGACCGGCAGTCGCTCGATGCCGTAGTGATCGAGCAGGTCGAAGACGGGCGGGAATCCGGGGTTTTCGACGACGACCCTGTCACCGAACTTGAGCAACAGGTCAAGCGAACGGGAAATGGCATCCATCGCGCCGTCGACGATTGTCAGCGTTCCCGGTTCGAACGGCCACGATTTCAGCAGCAGTTCGCCAAGCTCGGGGATGACCGGCTCGTCGAAGTAGTTCTGCGTGCCAGCGCGGCTCGACACGCGGGAGAGCGCCGGGCCGAGTTCGGGCAGGAGCAGGGGGTCGGGGGTTCCGGTCGAGAGGTCGAGTCTGGCATCCGGAAGCTCGGTGAGATTGCGGGTGCGCGGGGGCAGCCAGGTCGTGCGCTCAGCCCGCACGAATGAGCCGCTCCGGCCTCGCGAAATGATGAGTCCGACGCTCGCGAGCGCTTGCCAGGCGTGACTCACGGTTGCCGGGCTGACGCCGAGGTCGGCGGCGAGTTCGCGGACCGTCGGCAGGCGATCGCCCGGTGCGAGGTCGCCAGAACTGATCAAACGAGCAATAGTTCCCGCGATTCCGCTCGGAGAAGGCTCCTCGATGGCAAAAGCTATCGACTTCATGCGGCCTCCCGTAGTTTTGACGACATCGTCGCTACATCTTTCCTGCCAGAAATGGCTGCGAAATGTTTACGCCGAATAATAACAAAAAGCTAGTCGGAGGTTTTCATGACCGTTGTTCGAGCAGCAATCACCCAGACGACATGGACGGGCGATAAGACGTCCATGCTCGATAAGCATGAGCAGTTAGCCCGGGATGCCGCGGCAGACGGCGCGCAGGTCATCTGCTTCCAGGAGCTCTTCTACGGGCCCTACTTCGGCATCATCGAGGATGCCAAGTACTACGACTACGCGGAGCCGGCCGATGGGCCCATCGTGCAGCGCTTCGCTGCGCTCGCCAGGGAACTGAAGCTCGTCATGGTGCTCCCCATCTACGAAGAGGAGATGCCCGGTGTTTACTACAACACCGCGGTCGTGGTGGATGCCGACGGAACCGTGCTCGGCAAGTATCGCAAGCACCACATCCCGAATCTTGATCGGTTCTGGGAGAAGTTCTACTTCAGGCCGGGCAACCTCGGATACCCGG
This sequence comes from Glaciihabitans sp., assembly GCA_025463785.1. Taxonomy (GTDB): domain Bacteria; phylum Actinomycetota; class Actinomycetes; order Actinomycetales; family Microbacteriaceae; genus Galbitalea. The sequence continues at coordinate 145,459 of JAODBD010000004.1, read as the reverse complement.
TGTTCGACACGGCCGTCGGCAAGGTCGGCGTCTATATCTGCTACGACCGGCACTTCCCCGAGGGATGGCGCGAGCTCGGCCTGAACGGCGCCGAGATCGTCTTCAATCCGTCGGCGACGAAGCCCGGACTCTCGAACCGCCTCTGGGAGCTGGAGCAGCCAGCCGCCGCGGCCGCGAACCAGTACTACATTGGCGCCAACAACCGCGTCGGCACCGAGACCGAAGAATTCGGCGACCTCGCGGTGACCTTCTACGGCAGCTCCTACTTCGTCGACCCGCGCGGCAACTTTGTCGGGGATGTCGCAAGCCAGGACCGCAGCGAGATCGTCACGCGCGACCTCGACCTCGACACCATCCGCGAGGTACGCAACTCCTGGCAGTTCTACCGTGATCGCCGCCCGGACTCCTACACGGCGACGGTGAGGCCGTAGCGATGACGAAGACACTCATCAAAAACGGCACCGTCGTCAACTCGACCGGCAGCGCCGCTGCCGACGTGCTGATCGATGGCGAGACCATCGCTGCCGTGCTCGCGCCCGGTTCGACGCTCCTTGGCTTTGACATCGAGTCGAACGTCGATCGGGTGATCGACGCGGCCGGCAAGCTCGTGATTCCCGGCGGGATCGACGCACACACCCACATGGAGATGCCGTTCGGCGGCACGAACGCGAGCGACACCTTTGAAACGGGAACGCGAGCTGCGGCCTGGGGCGGCACGACATCCATCGTGGACTTCGTCGTGCAGTACCCCGACCAGAACATCCTCGACCAGTACAACCTGTGGCACGAGAAGGCCGCAGGCAACTGCGCGATCGACTACGGCTTTCATCAGATCCTGTCGGACGTTCAGGATGCATCACTCACCGCCATGGACGAATTGATCGCCGAGGGCGTCACGAGCTTCAAACTCTTCATGGCGTACAAGGGCGTGTTCCTATCGGACGACGGGCAGATCCTCCGGGCGTTCCAGAAGGGCGCCTCGAACGGCGCGCTCATGATGATGCACGCCGAGAACGGTGCCATGATCGACGTTCTCGTGAAGCAGGCGCTCGAAGCGGGCAACACCACGCCGTACTTCCACGGCCTCACGCGGCCCTGGCAGGCCGAGGAGGAGGCAACGCACCGTGCGATCATGATCGCCGACCTCACGGGCGCGCCGCTGTATGTCGTTCACGTCTCCGCGAAGCAGGCAGTCGACCAGATCGCTGCGGCACGCGACCGCGGCCAGAACGTGTTCGGCGAGACCTGCCCGCAATACCTGTACCTGTCCCTCGAGGATCAGCTTGGCGCGAGCAGCGAGGAGTGGGGCAGCTTCGAGGGCGCCAAGTGGGTGTGCTCGACGCCGCTGCGATCGAAGGAAGAAGGCCACCAGCACCACATGTGGCAGAGCCTTCGCACCAACGACATCCAGATGGTCTCGACCGACCATTGCCCGTTCTGCATGAAGGGCCAGAAGGACATGGGGATCGGCGACTTCTCGAAGATCCCGAACGGTATCGGCTCGGTCGAACACCGCATGGACCTTATGTACCAGGGAGTCGTGAACGGCAACATCTCGCTCGAGCGCTGGGTCGAGGTCACCTCGACGACACCGGCGCGCATGTTCGGGATGTACGGCAGAAAGGGCGTCATCCAGCCCGGTGCCGATGGGGATGTCGTGGTCTACGACCCCACAGGTCACACCTCGATCGGTGTGGGCAAGACCCACCACATGAACATGGACTACTCGGCGTGGGAAGGGTACGAGATCAACGGCCACGTCGATACTGTGATTTCCCGCGGCAAAGTCGTCGTCGACGGCAACGAATATGTCGGCACCAAGGGTGACGGCAAGTATTTCAAGCGCGGCCTCAGCCAGTACCTCATCTAGGGATATCCATGGACTTCGGAGCAGTACTGCAGACGAACCCGCCCGCCTCGCGCACGGTGTACCTCGCCAGGCTCGCGGAGCAGTTCGGGTTCAGCCACGTTTGGACGTTCGACTCGCACCTGCTCTGGCAGGAGCCTTACGTCATCTACAGCCAGATCCTGGCCGAGACCAAGCGCATCATCGTCGGCCCCATGGTCACCAACCCGGCGACGCGTGACTGGACGGTGACGGCATCCACCTACGCCACCCTCAACGAGATGTACGGTAACCGCACGATCTGTGGCATCGGGCGTGGTGACTCCGCCGTGCGCGTCACCAACGGGGCGCCCACGACGCTGAAGACCCTGCGCGAGTCGATCCACGTCATCCGAGAGCTCGCGAACTCGCGCTCGGTCGAATACAACGGCGCCCAGTTGCAATTCCCGTGGAGTCAGGGTTCGACCCTCGACGTCTGGGTCGCGGCTTATGGCCCGCTCGCGTTGAAGCTGACGGGCGAGGTCGGTGACGGATTCATCCTGCAACTCGCTGACCTCGACATCGCGGAATGGATGATCAAGACCGTTCGGGATGCCGCGGAGGCGGTCGGCCGCGACCCGATGTCGATCAAGTTCTGTGTTGCGGCGCCGATGTACATCGGCGACTCGTCAGATCCCGCGGCGATGGCGCACATGCGCGACCAGTGCCGGTGGTTCGGTGGGATGGTCGGCAACCACGTCGCCGATATCGTTTCCAAATACGGGACCGGCGGTTCCGTGCCGAGGGCGCTCACCGACTACATTGCCGGCCGTGAAGGCTACGACTACAACGAGCACGGTCGCGCGGGCAATACGCACGCCGAGTTCGTCCCGGACGAAATAGTGGACCGCTTCTGCCTGCTGGGCACCGCCGCCGACCACATCGAGAAGCTCGAGGCTCTCAAGGCCATCGGGGTCGATCAGTTCGCCGGCTACCTGCAGCACGACAACAAGGAAGAGACCCTTCGGGTGTACGGCGAGACGGTCATTCCGGCACTGCGCGACCAGGTGACGGCTAAGGCATGACCAGGGCACGTCCGATCATCCTGGGCGCGGTCGGCGTGCTTCTGATCGGCGCGCTCTGGGAGTTGTACAAGGCGATCGCACCAGCGACCGGAGTGGTGATCGGCGGCGTGACCGTACTTCCGCGGTCGAGCGACCTGGCGATGCCGCACATCGCGACCATGTTTTTGCGACTCGGGCAGCCGGTGCTCGGCGATCCCGGGTCCCCGCCGCTTTGGCTCGCGGTGCTTCAGGCCGCAGGCTTCACGCTGGGCATCGCCGCGGTCAGCTGGGTCATCGGCGTCGTCGTCGGGATGCTGCTCGCCATCCTGATGCAGCGATTCCGCACCGCCGAATCCGCGCTGGCACCGTGGGTCATCCTCAGCCAAACAGTGCCGATCATCGCGCTCGCGCCGCTGGTAAGTGGCTTTGGATCGCAGATCCCGGGCTGGCAGGACTGGATGTCGGTGGCCGTGATCGCCTCATACCTCGCGTTCTTCCCGGTGTCGATTGGTGCCCTGCGGGGGCTTTCCTCACCTGAGGTCGCGCACGTGGAACTGCTCCACAGCTACGCGGTCGGCTGGTGGAAGACGCTCGTGCGCCTGCGGCTTCCGGCGAGTGTGCCGTACCTGGTCCCGGCGCTTCGGCTGGCGGCGGCCAGCGCGGTTATCGGCACGGTCGTAGCCGAGGTGTCAATCGGACTCGAAGGTGGCGTCGGTCGAATGATGATCGAGTTTGCCTCCGCGTCGTCCGGGGATCCGGCCAAGCCCTTCGGCCCCATCTTCGGCGCGATCGCGATTGGCCTGGTCTCCGCCGGGATCGTCGCACTTCTCGGACTCTTCCTGCGCAGGTACCGACGTTCGGAGGCGACCTCATGACCGACGCCGTAACCGTGAGCGCTGTCGGCAAGACGTTTGCGGTAGCCAACCGCGGAACGGTCGTCGCGCTCGAGGACATCAACCTCGTGGTGGCACCGGGCGAATTCGTCTCGCTGATCGGGCCGAGCGGATGCGGCAAGAGCACGCTGCTCCGCCTGATCGCCGACCTCGACCAGCCGAGCACGGGTACCCTCAGCGTCTTCGGCAAGACCGCGCGTCAGGCTCGCACCGATCAGGATTATGGCATCGCCTTCCAGCAGGCCGGACTACTAGCCTGGCGAACCGTCGCCGAAAACGTCGAACTGCCCCTGCAGCTGCACAGGGTTGCCAAGCCGACCCGGCGCGCTCGCGTCGCCGAACTGCTCGAACTCGTCGGTCTCACCGATTTCGCCGACCGCTATCCCGACCAGCTGTCCGGCGGGATGCAGCAGCGCGTCGCGATCGCCCGCTCGCTTGCCGAGAGCCCCGGCCTGCTCCTCATGGATGAGCCGTTCGGCGCACTCGACGAGATGACGAGGGAGAGGATGCAAAACGAGCTGGTCCGGATCCGTCATGAAACCGGCGCCGCGGTCGTCTTCGTCACCCATTCGATTCCCGAGGCGGTATTCCTCTCCGATCGAGTGGTCGTGATGTCGCCACGTCCGGGTCGGATCGTCGACGTTGTTTCGGTCGAACTCGGTGGCGAGCGCGGCGATGAGGTTCGCGAGGCATCCGCCTTCTTTGCCAGGGTCAGCGCTGTTCGTGAGGCGCTCCACGGCGCGCCGGCCAAAGGCGTGCGAGGGGTGGAAAACCGATGAGAGGCATCTCGACCCGCACTCTGGTCGCACCCGCCGTGTTCGGCATTGCGGCGCTCATGGTCTGGCAGCTTGCGGTGACGGTGTTCAACATCCAGCCGTTCGTCCTACCCGGGCCGATCAATATCGGCGCTCAGTTCGAGCAGGTCTGGCCGATCATCTGGGCCGGCACCCTCGTCACGGGAGGCAACGCGCTCATCGGATTCATCATGGGCGCCGTCGCCGCCATTCTGGCCGCGATCATCGCAGCGCTGGCGAGACCGTTCGACGAGCTGACCCAGCCGGTCGTGACCGTCGCCGCTGTCATCCCGCTGGTCGCGCTGGCTCCCATCCTTTACGCGATGTTCGGGGCGGATGCCGAAACCTCGAGGCAACTCATCGCCGCCCTGGCCGTCTTCGTGCCCGTCTACCTCAACACCCTCCGAGGGCTGCGCCAGGTGAAGCCCGTGCATCGCGATCTGATGCGTGCATATGCTGCGACGCCCTGGCAGGCCACTCGCACCGTGACCCTGCCCGCCGCACTGCCCTTCCTCTTCACGGGACTACGGATTGCATCATCGCTCGCCGTGATTTCGGCCCTCATTGCCGAATATTTTGGCGGACCCGTGGACGGGCTCGCGACATCCATTACTTCGTCCGCCGCCGGAAGCAACTACACGCTCGCATACGCGTTCGTGCTGGGTGCAATCCTGCTCGGACTCGCGTTCTACTGCGTCACCCTTGCTCTGGAGAAACTTGCAACGCGGCATGCCCCTCTCCCTCCTGAGCGTCCGGCTGTTGGAAGGTAGCCGGCGATTCACCGCCCCATGAGAAGCACCAAGGAGGAAGCACACATGAAACACAGCACACGGGTTGTGCTTGGTATGAGCGCGTCGGTAATTGCCGCAGCGCTCATGCTGAGCGGTTGTAGTTCCAGCTCACCCACCTCGAAAACGGCAAAGGGCCTCACCAAGGTCACGTTGCAATTGCAGTGGGTGCCGCAGGCACAGTTCGCCGGCTATTACGCGGCCGTCGCCAACGGGTACTACAAGAAGGAGGGCCTCGACGTCACGATCAAGCCGGCGGGCACCGACACGGTCCCCATCAATGTGGTCGCAAAGGGCCAGGCTGACTACGCGATTTCCTGGGTTCCGAAGGTTCTCGGTTCCATTGCGCAGGGCGTGAATGTGACCGACGTGGCCCAGATCTATGAGAGAAGCGGAACAACGCAGATCTCCTTCAAAGACAAGGGCATCACGTCTCCAGCGGATCTCGCGGGCAAGAAGGTGGGAAGCTGGGGCTACGGCAACCAGTGGGAACTCTTCGCGGGCATGCAGAAAGCCGGCGTCAACACGACCAGCGGCATCAAGCTGGTGCAGCAGGCCTTCGATATGAAGGGTTTCCTGGCTGGTGACATCGACGCGGCGCAGGCGATGACCTACAACGAGTACGCGCAGGTGCTCGAAACCGTCAATCCGAAGACCGGCAAGCTGTACCAGCCGTCAGACCTCAACGTGATCAACTGGAATGACGACGGAACGGCGATGCTTCAGGATGCCATCTGGGCCGACACGAACAAGCTGAAGGACAAGACGTTCGATGCCACGACCGTCAAGTTCGTCAAGGCGTCGATCGAAGGCTGGGTGTTCGCGCGCGATAATCCGGCCAAGGCGGCAGGCATCGTCACCAAGGCAGGTTCGACCCTCGGGACGAGCCACCAGTTGTGGATGACGAACGAGGTCAACAAGCTGATCTGGCCGTCGACCGAGGGCATCGGCGTCATCCGTAGCTCCCTGTGGGACCAGACGGTCAAAATCGCCGAAGCCACCAAGGACAACACAGGCGCGACCATCATCTCCAAAGCGCCCCCGGCGAGCGCGTATTCGAACACGTACGTCGATGAGGCGCTGAAGGAGCTGAAAGCAGAGGGAGTCGATGTAATGGGTTCGAGTTGGAAGCCCATCACCGTGACGCTTAACGCTGGCGGCAAATAACCATCCGGTGTGGGGGCCGTACGCGGCTCCCACACCACTAACTAAGGCAGTTATGACAGAACCAACTTTTGAACGTGCCGAGGGTGACCGTGCCTACGAGCTGGACCGCGCGCACGTGTTCCACTCCTGGAGCGCCCAGGGCGCGCTGACGCCCTTCGTGCCAGCCCGCGGACTCGGAACCACCCTCTGGGATTACGACGGCAAGGCGTATCTCGACTTCTCAAGCCAGCTGGTCAACCTCAACATCGGGCACCAGCATCCCAGGGTCGTCGCCGCCATCAAGGCGCAGGCCGACATCATGACGACGATCGCGCCGGCGCACGCCAACATCGTGCGCGGTGAGGCAGCATCGCGCATTCTCGGCCGCGCTGGTGGCCACTTCTCGCGCGTATTCTTCACGAACGGCGGGGCGGATGCCAACGAGAACGCCATCCGGATGGCGCGCCTCGTGACCGGCCGCGACAAAGTTCTCTCGACCTATCGCAGCTACCACGGCAATACCGGCGCTGCCGTGGTCGCAACGGGGGACTGGCGGCGGATTCCCAATGAGTTTGCTCGCGGTCACGCGCACTTCTTCGGACCGTTCCTGTACCGTACCGAGTTCTGGGCGACGACGCCCGAGCAGGAGTCGGAGCGCGCGTTGCAACACCTTGAGCGCGTCATCCAGTCGGAGGGGGCGTCATCGATTGCGGCGCTGCTGCTCGAGACCCTCCCCGGCACGGCCGGTGTTCTCGTGCCGCCACCCGGCTATCTGGAGGGCGTGCGTGCGCTCGCCGATAAGTACGGCATCCTGCTGATCTTTGACGAGGTGATGTGCGGATTCGGGCGTACGGGCGACTGGTTTGCCTGGCAGAACCCGGTCTTCGCGGGCGTCCAGCCCGATTTGGTGACCTTCGCCAAGGGCGTCAACTCCGGCTATGTGCCAACCGGCGGCGTGATCATCTCGGACTCGATCGCGAATGCGTTCAGCGACGACGTATTCCCGGGCGGGCTCACCTACTCGGGGCATCCGCTCGCGATGGCATCAATCGTTGCGACGCTCGACGCCATGGAAGACGAGAGGATCGTCGAAAACGCGGCGACGATCGGGGCGGACATCCTCGGCCCGGGTCTCGCCGAACTGGCCGCGAAGCACCCGATCATTGGCGAGGTGCGCGGCGTTGGCGTCTTTTGGGCGCTCGATCTCGTGGACGACCCGGAGACGCGACATCCCGTATCCGGCGCCGTCGTCGGCGAGCTCAAGGGTCGGCTGATGGCGGCCGGACTCCTGCCGTTCACGGTGGACAATCGCATCCACGTTGTACCGCCGTGCATTGTTTCGGCGGACGAGGTGACCCGTGCGCTGACGATCTACGACGAGGTCTTTACGGCCGTGGAGGCTTAGGCGCTGGCAACCTCGGCGAAGTGCTCGACCGTCGGGGCTGGCTGGTAGAACTCGTGCAGCAACGCGGTCCACTGGTCGTAGGCCTGAGAGCCGCGAAAGCCCTGTTCGTGCGCCTCAACTGACTCCCAGTGCACGAGCAGCAGGTAGGAGCTCGGTCTCTCGATTCCGCGCGACAAAGTGAGGTCGATAAAGCCGCGGGATGCCGCAATAATCCCCTTGGCGAGAGCGAACGCCCTCTCGAACTCCTCTTCGCGGCCGGGGATGACTGGTAACTGTGCTTGTTCGGTAATCACCCCTCCATCCTGCGTCATTTGTCCGCAACTCATGCTGGGAGGAGGGTCGGGCGCACGACACGCCGTGTGGAACCGGGATGCCGGACCCTCCAGCATGAGTTGCGAACCGGGGATTGCGCGAGGCACAGAAGATGCGTCAGTCGACGGCTACTGAAATTGGGCGTCTTCACCCTGGAGGGCATCGCCCGGCGCGCTGTCACGGCCTCCGGTAGAATCGCTGCTCGTGTCACATTTCCGCGAAACCCCGTACACCGTCTCGGTGATCGATATCGTGCACCGCCCGGGCGAGATGCGCGAGAAGTCGCTCGACGTCATCGCCGATGAGGATTTCGGCAACGCCGTCATCGGCGTCCGTAAGGGGTCTGAGCTCACGATCGAAGCACGTCTGGAGTCGCTCCACGACGGCATTCTGGTGTCCGGGAGCGTCGACGCAACCGCCCTCGGGGAGTGCGTTCGATGCCTCACCGAGGTCGCCATCCCGGTTGAAGTCGAATTTCAGGAGCTTTTCGCGTATTCTTTCGACGAAGCTTTTGACTATCTGGTTCAAGACGATCACGTGGATCTTGAACCGTTGGTCAGGGATGCGGTGGTGCTGTCACTGCCGTTCCAGCCGGTCTGTCAGGAAGATTGCCCAGGGCTCTGTCCAGAGTGTGGGGTTCGCCTGCTTGATAATCCGGGCCATGTGCATGACGCTCCCGTTGATCCACGATGGGCTGCGCTTGTTGGGCTCGACCAGTTGGCCGGGGCTTCCGAAGACGCAGACGGCGGCCATACGGTCGCCGATGAAGAGAAGAGATAGAAATGGCTGTACCGAAGCGCAAGATGTCGCGCGCGAGCACCCGTATGCGCCGCGCGCAGTGGAAGGCGACTCCGCCAACCCTGGTCAAGACCATCGAGGGTGGCAAGACCGTCTACAGCCTTCCGCACCGCGCGAAGGTCGTGGAAGACTCTGCCGGCACCGCTCTGTACCTGGAATACAAGGGCCGCAAGGTCGCAGACGTCTAGTCTTCCTGCACAGCAAGATTCGGAACCGACGGGCCGTGAGGTCGTCGGTTCCGTTGTCGTGGACGGGCATGAGGATCTCGCGAGCCAGCTCGGCATTCCGGTCTCGCCGGAACTGCTCGAACTCGCGCTGACTCACCGGTCTTTCGCGTACGAGAACGGTGCGCTGCCGCACAACGAGCGCCTCGAGTTTCTCGGCGACTCGATTCTTGGCCAGGCCGTCACGGTCATGCTTTACTCCAACTACCCCGACCTCGACGAGGGTGAGCTCGCCAAGCGCAGGGCGAGCCTCGTGTCGAGTGTGGCGCTTGCGGAAGTCGCGCGCTCTATCGGGCTTGGGGCCCACATCCGTCTCGGTCACGGCGAAAAGCTGACGGGCGGCGACGACAAGTCGTCGATCCTCGCCGACACCGTTGAAGCCGTCATCGGCGCTGTCTACATTGACTGTGGCGCGGATGAGGCGACGGCGTTCGTGCTGCGGCTGATTCTTCCGCTCATGGACAATCCGGAGCGTTTCGGCGCCGCAATGGACCCGAAGACCAGTCTTCAGGAACTCGCCGCGCGCACCGGTCGCGGCATCCCGTCGTACCAGATCACCGACAGCGGTCCGGATCACTCGAAGCGCTTCCATGCGACCGTGTCACTCGGCGGCGCCCCGGTTGCCTCGGGTGACGGGACCAGCAAGAAGCAGGCAGAAATGGCCGCGGCGCTCGAGGCGTGGACGAACCTGCAACTTCAGGCGTAGCCGATGCCCGAACTTCCCGAAGTCGAGGTCGTGCGTGCTGGCCTCGCGCCCGCGGTCACCGGAGCGCTTGTGACAGGCGTCACCGTGTTCGACGAACGGTCGCTCAGGCGGCACGGTGCGCCCGGGGCTGACTTCGTTGGGCGTCTGGTCGGCCGAACTTTCGCGGCCCCCGAACGACGCGGCAAATTCATCTGGATCCCCATCGGTGACGGCGAAGCGGTCGTTGTGCACCTCGGGATGAGCGGACAGGTTCTCCTCCGCCCGCTCGGTGCCGAGATCGACCGGCTCACTCGCATCCGCATCGACATCCATCACCCCGAGCTCGGCGCGCTTCGCATTGATTTTGTCGATCAGCGCATCTTCGGCTCGATGGCCATCGACGAACTCGTTGCGGCAGTGGATGTGCCCGGTGATCTTGTGCCCACTCAGGTCGAGCACATCGCCCGCGATCCCATGGACCCGCGATTCGACGACGCGCTGTTCTTCGCGAAGCTGGCGAAGCGCAACACGGGTGTGAAGCGCGCGTTGCTCGACCAGACGCTGATCAGTGGCGTCGGCAACATCTACGCGGATGAAGCTCTGTGGGCGTCCCGCGTGCACTACGACCAGCCGACGGCATCCCTCAGTCGGCCGCGGGCAAAGACGCTGCTCGCCGAAGTGCGACTCGTGCTCGGAAAAGCTCTCGCCGAGGGTGGCACGAGTTTCGATGCGCAGTATCTCAATGTGAACGGCGAATCCGGGTACTTTTCGCATTCGCTGAACGCCTACGGGCAGCAGGGCGAGCCGTGTCCGCGCTGTGGTCGGCCCATCGTTCGCGAGCAGTTTATGAACCGTGGATCACACTTTTGCCCCTACTGCCAGCGCGTGCGGGGTGCGCGCTAGAGAATTCGCTCCGGCCCGGGGTTTTGCAGCGACGCTCGCGTTCCTCGAACGTTGACAAGTCGAACGTTGACAAGTCGAACGTTGACAACACCGACGTGGACAGGAATGCGCGCTCACAAGACAGGCTCACAAGACAGGTCGCAGGGGCAGCGATCGGTTTCGCGGCGAGTTCGGGCGCGCTACTCGTGATTTTCAGGAAGTACTCCTTTTTAGGAACGGTGCCTGAAAAACACGAGCACCCCGCTCCGGTGTTGCGACTGTCGGCGGTACGGTCCGATAGTCGATAGTCGATAGTCGATAGTCGATAGCCGTGAGCTGCAAGCAGCAGCAACCGGCCAGCCGCCAGCAAGCAAGCCAGCGGCAACAAGCCAGCAGACGGTCAGTACGGCAGATCCCGCCGCCACGCACCCTCGTAGCCGATCGGCACGAAGCCGACGGCTTCGTTGACGTCGAGCATGTGGCGGTTCTCTTCCGCGTTGAAGGTGAGGATCGAGGGATGCCCCGGCCTGGTGCGCGTCAAATAGTCGAGGTTCGCAAGTTTCAGCAGCATCCCGAGCCGATGTCCGCGGTGGCCTGGCACGACGAGCGTGTCGCTCTGCTGCACGGCGCGGGCGGGATCGGCTGGCACGAGCAGCGCTGTGAATCCGATCAGCTCCCCCGATGGAACGTGCTCAACGGCGACGACCAGGCGATCTCTGGTCGACTCGGCGATCCTCGCGTCGTCCGCGATGAGCCGTTCGACCGACCAGGGGTCATCGGGTTCGTCGAGACCGGCGTCGGGTTCTTCGATGCTCATGCGGGTTCGGAGTGTGGCCAGGTCATCCCGCCACTTTGCCGGCGTCGTGTTGGTCCAGTAGTGCAGGCGGTAATCGTCGCCGGCGACCGCAGCCGTTTCGGCGAGCCGTGTTCCCGCGTCGAATGGGAGGGCAAGCCGGCTTCCTCGAACGACCTGCTCGAGCCGGTACCCGGACGCGAGCAGGAACCGCACCTCCACGTTCCCGGCCGGTAGCGACCCGAATCCGGTCGGTGCAGGAATCCGGGGGCCCGCGGCATCCCGAGATGGCGTGTAGACGATGGCCTTGTGTACCGCATCGGTGCGCGCGATGCTCTGCACCCAGGCGCTGAGCGCTGCGCCGATACCACGCTGGCTGTAGTCGGGTGCCACGTCGACGTGCAACCACACGGTCGTCGGCGCGTCACCGGCCTCAAGCTCGTACCGCGCCTGCCCGACGATGCGATCGCCGATGCGGGCGACGAACAGTCTGGTCGGCTGATTGTCCTGGTCGAGAAAGTCGAGCAGCGCCTCCGCTGCCGTCAGTCGCAGTTCATCGGTCGAATAGGTGAGTGCCTCGTTATCGAAGTGCACGGCCATGGCCGCCTCGAAATCATCCCAGCCCGCCTCGCCCGGTGCCGCAGGGATAGCCAGTTCGTGAATGGAGTAGTCGACACTCATCCCAACAGCCAACCATCTCCCGCAGCAAACCGCGCTTCCGAACAGTCGGCGCGCGCCGCCACGGCCCCTACCGTTCAGGGGATAGGCGACCATTCCGGTACCGTAGACGCAGACGACGGCCGAGTCTGAAGGGAGCGTCGTGTATCTCAAGAGCCTGACGCTCAAAGGCTTCAAATCGTTTGCCCAGACCACCACTTTTGCGTTCGAACAGGGCGTGACGTGCGTCGTCGGGCCGAACGGCTCGGGCAAGAGCAACGTCGTCGACGCGCTCGCCTGGGTGATGGGTGAACAGGGCGCCAAGACCCTGCGCGGCGGCAAGATGGAAGACGTCATCTTCGCCGGCACGGCGACCAAAGGTCCGCTCGGTCGCGCAGAGGTACTGCTCACGATCGACAACGCAGACGGCGCACTCCCGATCGACTACACCGAGGTCACCATCAGTCGCACGCTGTTCCGCAACGGCGGCAGTGAATACGCGATCAACGGCGAAGGCTGCCGCCTCCTCGACGTCCAGGAACTCCTCTCCGACTCCGGCCTCGGCCGCGAAATGCACGTCATCGTCGGCCAGGGTCAGCTCGACGCGGTGCTGCACGCCAGCGCCGAAGACCGCCGCGGGTTCATCGAGGAGGCCGCAGGCATCCTGAAGCACCGTCGCCGTAAAGAGAAGACGCTGCGCAAGCTCGAGGCCATGCAGGCCAACCTGACGCGGCTCTCCGACCTCGCGGGCGAGATCAGGCGCCAGCTCAAGCCGCTCGGGCAGCAGGCAGAAATCGCGCGCGAAGCACAGACCATTGCCGCGATCGTCCGGGATTCCCGTGCCCGACTTCTCGCAGACGACGTCGTCGAACTGCGCACCGCCCTCACCCAGTACGGCCGCAGCGAGAGCGAACGCAAGAGCGAGCGCATCGTGCTGCAGGAACAGCTCGACCAGGCCCGCCTCCGCGTGGGGCGCATCGAAGCTGCGATGGTCGGGGATGCCGTCGACCGGGCCCGCCAGACCGCGTTCGGTCTCGAACAGGTACAGGATCATCTCCGGGGCCTGTACACCCTGGCCAACCAGAAACTTGGGCTCCTCGGCGAGCAGGCCGAACTACCCGGGACCGGCGTCACCATCTCTGAGAGCATGGTGACGGATGCCCGCGCAGAGGCCGCGCGCCTCCGTGAGGACGTCACGGCAGCAGAAGCAGCGGTGGGCGCGGCAGCGGGAGCCACCGCCACTGCCAAGGCATCGCTCGATTCGCTGGACGAGGAGATCAGCGCCCAAAGCGCGCTCGTTTCCCGTCACGACCTCGAGGTCGCGCGGCTCGCAAGCCAGATCGATGTCGCCCAGTCGCGCCTCGCGGCCACGCGCGGAGAGGTCCTGCGCCAACAGAACGCCCTCGAGCAGGCTGAGCAGCGATGCGACACCACCCGTTCCGAGTTCGTCGCGCTGGAAGCTGAGGCAGCAACGATCGACGCCGGCGACGGCAAGCTCGACTCGATCTACGAGGAAGCCGAGGCGCACGTCGCAGCGCTCCAGGCGCAGATCGAGGCCCAGCGCGACGAACTGCACACGCTCGAACGCGAGCGGGACGCGCTCGCCGCCCGCAACTCGGCGCTGTCGATGGCCGTCGACCAGAAGGACGGCTCGGCGTCGATCCTCGGGACTGCGGGCATCCGCGGCCTCGTCGCAGAACACGTGAAAGTTACGGCGGGCTACGAAGCCGCCATCGCCGCGGCCCTCGGGACGCTGGCAGACGCCGTCCTCGCCGACGACCACGACTCGGCGCTCGCAGCCCTCACCGGCGCGCGAGAGTCCGACGCAGGCAGGGTCGAGATCGTGGTGGCCGACGGCACGAAAGGCGCCAGTATCACAGGGCTACCCGCGGGAGCGGCGCCAGCCACCGACTTCGTGACGGCGCCAGCGGGTGTCCTCGGCATCCTGTCCCGTGTTGTCGTGGTCGACGACCTCGATGTCGCACGTAGCACCTGGCCGGCGCTCCGCAAGATCGGCGAACTGACCGTCATCACGCGCCAGGGCGACGTGCTGACCGACTACGTCCTCCGCGGTGGAACGGGCGCCAAGCGCTCACGCCTCGAACTCGTCGCCGAACGGGATGCCGCCGCCGACAAACTCAGCATCGTCTCGACCACGATCGAACGGGCCAGATTCGCGCTCGCCGAGAAGCGCGGCGCCCTCGAAATCGCCCAGACGGATGCCGCGACCGCTCTCGCGCACCTTCGCGAGTTCGACGCGGCGCTGGCCGCCCACAGCGAGCGCCTCGGCAGGCTGCGGATCCAGCTCGAGGCTGCGCAGGCCGAGTGGGAGCGCCTGTCCGCTGCAGTGCAGATCGCCGCGGAAACCGCCCGCACCGCCGAAGAAGACGTCGACCGCGCGCGAGTCGAGCGCGACGAGTATGCGTCAACGCCGCGCCCAATGCTCGACGTGTCTGCCCGCGACGGCATGCTGCTCGAGCTGGAAGCCGCGCGGGCCACGGAACTCGAGCTCCGCATCCAGCTGGAGACCGCTCGCGAACGGGTCCGCGCAGAAATAGCCCGGGCAGAATCCCTCGCCCGCCAGCTCGTCGCCGAGCGTGCAGCGGCCGAAGAGCACGCGCGCAGAACAGTGCTGCGGCAACGCCAGGTGAAATCTGCGCAGTCCGTCGTCGAAGCGCTGCCCGCTGTGCTCGATGCGATCGACAGGTCGGTGTCGGAGGCTCGGGTCGCTCTGGCGGCGCGTGAGTCAGAGCGTTCGCACCAGAACGAGGAGCTGGTCACGCTGCGCGCCTCGGAGAACTCGCTCCGCGCGCGCCTTACCAGCATCAGCGACACCGTGCACGGCATCGAAATGCAGATCTACGAGAAGAAGCTGCAGCTGTCGACACTGCTCGAGCGCGCCGGCGAGGAGCTGGGCCTCATCGAGGAGGTTCTCGTCGCCGAGTACGGGCCGGAGGTACTCGTCCCGGGCGATCACGACCTACTGGGCTTACCGGCCGATGGAGCCGAATCACCTGAGGAGGGCGAGCGCACAGCGACGCAGGGCGAGCCCTATCATCGCGGCGAGCAGGAGGCTCGGCTCGCACGAGCGGAACGGAAGCTCGGCCAACTCGGCCGCGTGAACCCGCTCGCCCTCGAGGAGTTCGCAGCACTCGAGCAGCGCCACAAATTCCTCACCGACCAACTCACCGACCTGACGAACACGCGTCGCGACCTCATGACCATCATTGAGGAGATCGACGAGAAGATGCAGGACATCTTCGCGAGCGCGTTCGAGGACACGAAGGCGGCGTTCAACCAGGTGTTCCCCGTCCTGTTCCCGGGTGGAACAGGCAGCATCCACCTGACCGATCCCGAGAACATGCTCACGACGGGTATTGAGGTCACTGTCAAGCCTGCTGGCAAGAAGATCGAGCGGTTGTCTCTCCTGAGCGGCGGGGAGCGGAGCCTCGCAGCGGTCGCCCTGCTGATCGCCATTTTCAAGGCGCGCCCGAGCCCGTTTTACATCATGGACGAGGTCGAGGCAGCGCTCGACGACGCCAACCTCGGCCGTCTCCTGACCATCTTCGAAGACCTCCGACGGACATCCCAACTCATCGTGATTACCCACCAGAAGCGGACGATGGAAATTGCGGATGCTCTCTACGGCGTCTCGATGCGCGCCGACGGCATCAGCGCGGTGGTCGGCCAGCGAATTGCTCGCGAGCAGGCAACCGTCTGACCCTGGGCCCACACTGCTACCGACACGACGCTTTCGGCCCTGAGTAAGAGTTGCTCATGGCGACGCGTTTGGACGTGATGCACGCTGGTGTCTTCGCGTCGAATGGGAGTACTCATCGTGTCCACAGCATCCGCAGTCCGCCGTGCAATAACCCTCGGGGTTGCGATCACCGTCGTGGCCGCGGCTCTTGTCTCGGTCGGCGCAGTGGCAGCTGAGGCCACGAACGTCGCGAACGCGGCCAAGGTGTTCGCCTCGCTCAACAGCTACCGCACGGCGCACTCCCTGCCCACGTTCGTGCAGAACCGCTACCTGACCGCGTACGCGCAGGGCTGGGTGCAGGCGCTCGCGAAGTGCGACACCCCGGCGATCAACCTCAATACGGCGGCGGGCTGCGCTGATTCCGCGCCAGAGACCAACTACGCGCCATCCGGGTCAACGTTCAGTACCCAGATCTACGGGAGGCTCACCGGCTCGAACCTGGAAGCGCGGCTCGCGACCTACCTCACCACCAATTTCGCCGCCCAGCTCCAGGGGGGCTACAACTACGTCGGCGTGGGCTTCTACGTAAAGGGGTCGATTGGGTTTGTGGATGCTCAAATGTTCCACTACACGAATCTGCCGTTCGCCCACTACGGCAAAGTCTCCATCACCTCGCATCCCGTGGTCGGCGTGCCGATCAAGGCCCATTTCAGCGGTTTCTCGCCCGCTCCCGAGTCATACCAGTACGTCTGGTACAGCAACGACATCGCGGTGGCGAGCGATCAGCCCACCTACACACCAGTCGGCTCAGATTACGGTCACGCCATCAAGCTCGTCGCGAATGCGCTGAAACCCGGGTACGTGTCGCAGAACAACCTCACTTCGCCGCACGTCCACAGCGTCGCCCTCGGAACGCTGCGTGTGCCGACGAGCCCAAAACTCCGCACCACGGGATTGCGCAACGTCGGCCAGTTCCTGTACTTCAGCGTTGGACCGTGGGTGCCGAGCCCGTCCGTCGACGTCCAGTGGCTCCGAAACGGCAAGCCCATCGTTGGCCAAACGGCCGACAGCTACCAGCTGATGCCCATCGATAAGGGCACGCACATCGACGTGCGGGAATCAGTGCACCTGACCGGGTACCACTCGCGGAGCATCCGCACCAGGAACGCGGCGAAGATCGGTGCACCGCTCCTGCCCTCCGCACCTACTCCGAGTTTCTTCGGAACGTTGGTCTACGGGCATGTACTGACGGCTGACCTCGAAGGCACCTGGGGCCCTGCTCCCGTTCACATCAGCTACGCGTGGACGCTGAACGGCAAAAAAGTGAGCAATGCCGACAAGTCGACGTTTACCCTGCCGGCCAGCGCCGTCAACAAGTCGGTAGCGGTCGTCGTGACCGGGACCAAGGCCGGCTACGCGGCCACCGTGCGCACCAGCACCACGGGCTTCGTGATAGCTGAAAGCTTCCTCACCGTAGGGATCCCATCGATCTCGGGTGGCCACGCGGTCGGCAATACGCTGAACGCCGGCCACGGCTTCTGGTCACCCACACCCACGTCATACACATACAACTGGTACCGCAATGGCGCCCAGCTCTCCGGAGCACACACACAGACGTACCAACTGAAGTCGGTGGACCTCGGACAGTTCCTTCAGGTTGAGGTCGTTGCACATCGAAGCGGCTACTTCGCGGTGCATACGTTCGCGGGCGTGACCATCAGCTAAGGGCGATCCGTCAGACCGAGCGGTTTCGCGCAGTTGCCGGGCCACGTGCGTCTAGCCTTATAGCCATGGCAGAGCGAACACCGTGGTCACTCTCGGGCGCACTGCGCGGGATGTTCGCGCGCAAGACGATCGACGACGAGACGTGGTCCGACCTTGAGGACGCCCTGATTTCGGCCGACTTCGGTCCCGACATCACCGACTCGGTCGTCGATGAACTACGCGAGAGCGTCGCCAGGTTCCACACGACCGATCCCGAAGACCTCAGACGGATGCTGCGCGAGAACCTCGAGGAACGCCTCGCCCGCCTCGACCCTACCCTGACCCTCAGCAACCGCCCCGCGATCGTTCTGGTCGTCGGCGTGAACGGCGTCGGCAAGACGACGACCATCGGGAAGTTTGCGAAGTTCCTGACGAATTACGGTCGCACGGTTGTGGTGGGTGCGGCAGACACGTTCCGCGCAGCGGCAGTTGAGCAACTGGCGACGTGGGCCGAACGCGGCGGCGCGCAGATCGTGCGGCCGCAGCAGGAGCGCCAGGATCCGGCATCCGTCGCCTTCCAAACCGTAGAGAAGGCGCAGCGCGAGGGTATCGAGATCGTCCTGATCGATACGGCCGGCCGGCTGCAGACCAAGAGCGGGCTCATGGACGAGCTCACGAAGATCCGCCGCGTGATTGAAAAGCAGGCGCCGATCGCCGAAGTGCTTCTGGTATTGGATGCCACCACAGGCCAAAACGGACTGGCTCAGGCCGAGGCGTTCATCCAGCACGCCGGGGTCACCGGCCTTGTCCTCACGAAGCTTGACGGATCCGCCAAGGGTGGATTCGTGCTCGCCGTTCAGGAGAAAACGGGCATCCCGATCAAGCTCGTTGGGCAGGGCGAAGGCATCGGCGACCTGACCGGGTTCACGCCGCACGTTTTTGTGCAGAATCTGATTGGCTGATTGGCTGATTGGCTGATTGGCTGGAAGGCAGGCTCCTGCCCGGGTCGCACTGGCTACGTCGAGAACACGGCCACGATGACGGCCACGAAGACCACGGCAAAGATGCCGAGCCCGATCGCCGTGGGATGAGCCTCCACGACCGTGACGGCGCGAGGGTACGCCGCCCGGAGGGCCTTGGCATTCGTCGGCCCGTCGATGACCCGAAGGGGAATCGCGAGGCTGTCTGCGAGCGAACGCATCTGGTCTTCGGTCCAGGTCTGGCCGCTCCAGCGCAGCACCACACGTCCCGTGTCATCGAGGATGAGCAGCCGCGCTCGCGCGATCGCCGTCATGCCGGATGCCTGCGCGAAGCTCCTCACGAGGACCGCCTGGGCGAGGTGCTGCTGTGCAATCGAGCGATGGCTCCCAAACGCATTGTGGATGCTGAGCGAGTGCGGCTCCGCCTTAATCCGGGTGTTGCGAAAATATAGCGCCAGATAGCCGTAAGCCAGGATCACAATGCCAAGCCACTCGGCGGCGTAGACGGGCAGCGGCTGCCGGATTCGCAAGAAACCGACGACCCCAATGACGATTACTGCGGGGATGGAACCCGCAACCTGCTTGCGGTAGGTCGAAAAGGCGGGGGTGAAGGTGCGCATAGTGGGTCAGCCGACCAGACAGTCGCGGTGAGGAATGATCAGGGCGGATTTTGTCATCCCCTCAAACTAGGCGGCGCTGGCGTCGACCGTGCCAGGTTATCCACAGGGCAATCAGTCGTCAGGATGACCGGATCGAGGCATTCCACCCCACGAGGATGACGCGCCGGTACGGTGCCTCGCGATTGAGTTGAAGCATGAGCAAGTCAGCCCTTCTCGAGAGACCAGCCGAAGCACGAGCGGAACGCTCCGTGGGCCGTGAGCGCATCACAATCGCCCGTGTCGCCGTCGTCATCGCCTACGTTTTGATTTCGACGGCCATCGCGCTGTCGTCGAGTGCCGTTCTCGTGCACGAGCAGTCCGTCGCTCTTGGCCAGGTGGACAGCAACCACGGCGCTGTCGTCGACCTTCTCACCATGGGCGGGCTGGCCCTTCTTGGCGCGGTCAGCGCCGGTGTCGCTGCCGTGAACCAGCGGCCGAAACGGTTGTCAAGCTGGGTAGCGCTGGTTGCATCGGGGGTCGCGCTTCTGGCGCTCCTGCTGGCGTCTCTGCCGCTCACGCAATACTCCTGAGGTGCTGGACCGCTTACCAGCTCACATCCGTGAAACGCCTAACCGGCAGCGTTGTGGGCGCGAGCGAGTTCCACGTAGTGCACCGCGTTCTGGCGAAGGCCCTCGCGCTCCTCGTCTGTGAGTTCGCGTCGAACCTTTGCTGGCACGCCGGCAACGAGCGAGCCGGGCGGGATGACCGTCCCCTCCAGCACAACCGCCCCTGCGGCCACCAGCGAGCCGGCTCCAATCACGGCCCGATTCAGCACCGTGGCGCCCATCCCGATCAGGCAGTTGTCTTCGATCACGCAGCCGTGAATGACCGCGCCGTGGCCGACGCTGACGCCGCTGCCGACCACCAGCTTCAACCCCGTGTCTGTGTGCATCGACACGTTGTCCTGGACATTCGAGCCGACACCGATCGAAATCGAGTCGGTGTCACCGCGCAGCACTGAACCGTAGAAGACACTCGCGTCAGCGGCAATCGTGACGTCGCCGACCAGCGTCGCATTCGGGGCGATGAACGCGCTCGGGTGTGGATTCGGGGTCTTGCCGGCGAAGGTGATGAGGAGCGGTGTAAGCGTCATCTCTTCAAAGTAGACGCTCGGGCCGTATCGTGGTCTCAGCGTTCCCGAGTGCACCACCGAAGTCGAAGAGGACATCCCGTGACGAACACCCCGCAAGACATGTTGGCTGCGCTGCGTTCAGACCAGAAACTCCGAAGCCAGTTGTATCAGGCAGGGCTTGGAACGGTATTGCTTGTCGTGGGCATCCTGGTTCCGTATCTCGATAAGTATCCGCTGTATGCCAAGCTTCCCGTCGCGCTTCTCATCGATGCTGTCGGCGTCGTATTCCTCGTGCTGGTCATCGTGCGCGGTATTCGCCTCAT
Organism: Glaciihabitans sp.; assembly: GCA_025463785.1. GTDB lineage: Bacteria > Actinomycetota > Actinomycetes > Actinomycetales > Microbacteriaceae > Galbitalea. Next base: position 124,755 of record JAODBD010000004.1, on the reverse strand, counting down.
TCGCGCGAAGGAGTTGGTGACCGTCGCGTGGATCACGATGGCTGCAATCGTCGTCGTGCCCCTCGTGGTTCTGGTGGTCACGGTCAGCATTCAGGGCTAGCTCTCCGGTTAGGCTGGTTTCACCATGGCCACCTTTGGAAACCTCACCGATCGCCTCGCGACCGCGTTCAAGAACCTGCGCGGCAAGGGCAAGCTCAGCCCCGCGGATGTCGACGGCACGGTCCGCGAGATTCGTCGCGCCCTGCTCGACGCCGACGTCAACCTCGAAGTCGTCAAAGAGTTCACCGGTCGGGTGCGTGAGCGTGCGCTCAGCGACGAGGTCAATAAGGCACTGAACCCGGCCCAGCAGGTCGTGCAGATCGTCAACGACGAGCTCGTCACGATTCTCGGTGGCCAGCAGCGCCGGTTGCAATTCGCGAAGACTGCGCCGACCGTCATCATGCTCGCGGGCCTCCAGGGTGCAGGTAAGACGACGCTCGCGGGCAAGCTCGCGAAGTGGCTCGCCGCCGATAACCACACGCCCATGCTCGTCGCAGCAGACCTGCAGCGGCCCAACGCGGTCACGCAACTGCAGATCGTGGGCGAGCAGGCCGGCGTTCACGTCTTCGCGCCAGAGCCAGGCAACGGCAAGGGCAACCCCGTCAAGGTCGCCAAGGATTCCATCAAGTACGCCAAAGACAAGCAGTACGACGTCGTCATCGTCGATACCGCCGGTCGACTCGGTGTCGATGCCGAGCTCATGAGGCAGGCCGCAGACATCCGCAAGGCCGTCGATCCTGACGAAGTGTTGTTCGTGCTCGATGCCATGGTCGGACAGGATGCCGTTACAACGGCCAAGGCCTTTCAGGACGGTGTCGACTTCACGGGTGTCGTGCTCTCGAAGCTTGATGGCGACGCCCGGGGAGGGGCTGCGCTATCTGTCGCCTCGGTCACCGGGCGCCCGATTATCTTTGCGTCGACAGGCGAGGGGCTGGATGATTTCGAGCCGTTCTACCCGGATCGCATGGCCAGCCGCATCCTCGACCTTGGCGACATCCTGTCTCTCATCGAGCAGGCGCAGAAGAACTTCGACGAGGAAGAAGCGCGCGCGACCGCCGAGAAGTTCGCGACCTCGACCTTCACGCTCGAAGATTTTCTGTCCCAGATGCAGCAGCTCAAGAACATGGGCTCGATCAAGAGCATGCTCGGCATGCTTCCGGGCGCGCGCGGCATGCGCGAACAGCTCGAGAACTTCGATGAGGGTGAAATCACGCGCACAGAGGCGATCATCTACTCGATGACTCTCGCCGAGCGCCGCAATCCGAAACTACTCAACGGCTCGCGTCGGCTTCGCATCGCCCGCGGCTCCGGGATGACCGTGACCGACGTCAACTCGCTGGTCAACCGGTTCGAGCAGGCGTCGAAGATGATGAAGACGGTGGCCAAGGGTGGCGTGCCGCAGGTTCCGGGTATGGGACCGATCCCCGGTGCCGGCTTCGGTGGCAAGAAGCGCGCGGTTCAGCCGAAGAAGGGTTCGAAGTCGGGCAATCCGGCCAAGCGGGCGGCGGAGAATGCCGCACTGTCGTCGGGAGCGGCGGCCAAGCCAGCGGCATCCGGCTCAGGGTTCGGCCTCGGTGGCCCGGGCAAGTCAGGCCCCTCCGAGGAGGAGCTCGCAACGCTCCAAAAGTTCCTGGGTCGCTAGCCCAATCCCTTCCCGATTCCCGCGAGGGGCGTCATATCAACGTTCCGAGCGCCCACGAGCATCCATTTGGCGCCCCTCACCGCTTGCGGTATGGGGCAGGGTGGGGAGACAGGGAGCCAGCGCCCTGGAGGTTGCACTCGAAAGTGACCCATAGGCTTGTTGCATGACTTCGACTCAGGCCCGCCGTGTCCGCCTCGGCATTCAGGTTGCCCCGCAACACGCCCTCTATCCGACGATCCGCGACACCGTGCTGCAGCTCGAAGACCTCGGGGTCGACATCGTCTTCAACTGGGATCACTTTTTTCCGCTGAGCGGCGAACCCGACGGGCTCCACTATGAGTCGTGGACCATGCTGGCAGCGATTGCCGAGCAGACCAGCCGTGTCGAACTCGGTGCCCTCGTCAACTGCAACAGCTACCGCAACGCCGACCTGCAGGCGGATATGGCGCGCACAATCGACCACATCAGCGCCCACTCGGGTGGCACTGGCCGTTTCATCTTCGGCACAGGGTCGGGGTGGTTCGAACGCGACTACGACGAATACGGCTACGACTTCGGCACGGTGGGAACGCGTCTCGACGCGCTCGCCGAAACCCTTCCGCGAATCGAGGCTCGCTGGGCGAAACTGAACCCGCCGCCGACCCGTCACATACCCGTGCTGATCGGGGGTGGCGGCGAAAAGAAGACGCTCAAGCTCGTCGCGAAGCACGCCGACATCTGGCACAGTTTCTCCGATGCTGAGACGCTGAAGCGCAAGCTGGGCATCCTTGCCGAGCACGGCGAGGCGGTCGGTCGCGACGTCAGCCAGATCGAGATTTCGACCGAAATCAGGATGCGGACGCCCGAGCAGGCAGACGAACTGCGCGAACTCGGCACCACCCTCTTCACCCTTGGCATCACGGGGCCCGACTACGACCTCGAGGCGGTGCGCCGCTGGGTGAAGTGGCGAGACGCCGCAAACGGCTAACACCGGAGCCGTCAAGTCCCGCCAACTTTCGTGCCGGAAATGCCATGCTCCTTTTGCGCCAACGGCAAGTCGGAGGCTGCGCGTAGCCTGACCTGATGACCACACCGCCCACCGCGCTCGTTCGCGTTCTCACCCCGCGCGTTCTCATCGCGATTGTCATCACGGTGCTGGCCTGGGCGAGCGCATTTATCGTGATCAGGGCGGCAGCACCATATTTCAGCGGGGGAGCGCTGGCCCTCGGGCGTCTCGTCGTGGGAACCACCGTGCTCGGCGTCGTTGTATTGATCGGCAGGCGGTGGATGTGGCCGACCGCTCGCGAGTGGGCCTACATTGCGGTCTACGGTGCGGCCTGGTTCGGCGGGTACAACATCGCGCTCAATATCGCCGAGCAGACGCTGGATGCCGGGACGACCGCCATGCTCATCAATTTCGCGCCCATCCTGATCGCCATTGGCGGAGCCGTATTTCTGCGCGAGGGCTTCCCAAAGTGGCTTGCGATCGGGGCCGGTGTGGCTCTCGTGGGCGCTGTCCTCATCGGCGTGGCATCCGGTGGCAGCATCACCAACGGATCGGGCGTGCTGTTCTGTGTCGTCGCCGCAGTCGCCTACGCGCTCGGTGTTCTGTTTCAGAAGCCGGCGCTGAAGCGGCTGCCGTCCGCGCAGGTGACCTGGATGGGATGCGCGATCGGCCTGATCGTGTGCCTCCCGTTCTCCGGCGATCTCGTCACGCAACTGCCGGTGGCGCCACTCAGCGCGGTTCTGGGCGTTGTTTACCTGGGCGCGATCCCGACTGCCGTCGCATTCAGCACGTGGGCGTACGCGCTGGCGCGAGTGCCAGCAGGCCAACTGGGCGTCTCGACGTACATCGTGCCCCCGCTTGCGATCATCCTCGGGGTGCTCGTGTTCAATGAGGTGCCGGTGCCGCTGGCCATCGCGGGCGGCGTCCTCTGCCTCATCGGCGTTGGCCTCACCCGGCGACGTGCGGTGCGAGTAAATCGTCCCGAAGCGCTACCAAGTCGTCCTCAGGTAGACAGCACGCAGGAGTAGCGCTCCACCGCTGTTTTTTCTCTTTCAGATCCCATCCATCGGGGATGTCTGGGACATCCCGCGCCTACTCGGACCGGGGCTCTTCGCCGGCAGCCATCGGTGTCAAGAATCTCCGCCGAGAGACCGGTACCTCTCCGGGCCGAAAGTCTGGCAGAATAGCTAGTCGAGTCCTGTCCCGTCCGACCCTCTAATCAGACGCGTGACAAGAACCCTTAGAGCTTTTGTCGCCGAGTGTGCCCCACGCCCACGGCTACCAGTTCGCCACCAATACACGTAATTCAGGAGAATTGTGGCTGTCAAAATTCGTTTGAAGCGCATGGGCAAGATCCGCGCGCCTTACTACCGCATCGTCGTCGCCGACTCGCGCACCAAGCGCGATGGTCGCGTGATCGAGGAGATCGGTAAGTACCACCCCACCGAGGAGCCCTCGTACATCGAGGTACAGAGCGACCGCGCACAGTACTGGCTCGGCGTTGGTGCCCAACCGTCGCCGCAGGTCGAGGCCATCCTCAAGCTCACGGGCGACTGGGGCATCTTCAAGGGTGACAAGAACGCCAAGAGCACCGTGAAGACCAAGGAAGCCAAGGTCGAGTTCCAGGCTGACGAGAAGAAGAAGCCGGTTCTCAAGCCAAAGGCCGAGAAGCCGGCACCTGCACCAGAGCCTGCCGCTGCACCGCCGGTCGCCGAGACTGCCGCCGAGGCGGATGCAGCTGCAGACGTGGTCCGCGCTGCGGAAGCCGACGAGTCGACGACGACCACGGTCGAGACCGCCGAGCAGGTCGACAACAGCGATGCACCCGCCGCCGCAGCCGCCAAGCCGGAGGCCACGGATGCCGAGGCAGTCGCAGAGGCTGCCGCTGACGAAGCTCCCGCTGACGAGACGCCAGGGGCCTAGGTTTTGCTCGATTCCGCGCTTGAGCACCTCGTCAAGGGGATCGTTGATCATCCCGACGAGGTGCACGTTGTGGCAAAGAACTCTCCACGCGGCGAGGTCCTTGAGGTGCGCGTGCATCCCGAGGACCTCGGTCGCGTCATCGGTCGCGCCGGTCGCACCGCGAAGGCTCTCCGCGCTCTCGTCACGGCACTCGCCGATGGCAAACGCGTGCGCGTCGACGTGGTCGACACCGACTTCTAGCAGTGGCATCCGCGAAGGTGCCCGCCGGGACGAGCCACACCCAGCTGCGAGTAGGCCGCCTGGTCAAAGCCCACGGGCTCAAGGGCGCGCTGAAGGTCGAGCTCTACACTGACGACCCTGCGCGCCGATTCGTACCGGGCGCGACGTTTACGCTCCAGGTGCCGACGACATCCGACTGGCACGGCAAGTCGCTCGAGCTCATCGAGCTTCGCTGGTACAACACGCATGCTGTCGCGTTCTTCAAGGACGTTCCCGACCGCACCGTTGCCGAATCTCTCGTTAAGGCGATTCTCTGGGTCGATCAGGATCTCGAGGAGCTCCCGGCCGAAGAAGACGCCTGGTATGACCATCAGCTGATCGGGCTTGCCGTGCTGCGTGACGGCGTTCGTGTCGGCACGGTTTCGCAGATCGATCACCTTCCTGCTCAGGATCTCCTGACCGTCAAGACGGATGCCGGCGATGTATTGGTCCCGTTTGTCAAGGCGATCGTTCCCGCGGTCGACATCGAGCAGGGCACGCTCACGGTCACGCCGCCGCCCGGGCTTTTTGAAGAGCTGCCGGATGACCCGATTGCCGACGATCCGGCCGAATAGCTTCACCAGGGTTTAAGCCGCAACGATCGTCGAAGCCGACACAACGCGGGATGGGATGATGGCACGGTGCGCATCGACATCGTGACGATCTTCCCGGAGTTCTTCTCCGTGCTCGACGTGTCCCTGCTTGGCCGCGCACGCACGAGCGGCCTGATCGAGTTGGGCGTTCACGACCTGCGCGAGTACACGCACGATCGGCATCGCACGGTCGATGACACTCCGTACGGGGGCGGCGCCGGGATGGTCATGAAGCCGGAGCCCTGGGGCGAAGCCTTCGACAGCATCCTGACGCCCGAGTCCACGGTCGTCTTCCCGTCACCGGCAGGAGAGCGGTTTAGCCAGGCCACCGCCCGTGAATTAGCGCAGTCGAAACACCTGATTTTCGGATGTGGCCGGTACGAGGGCATCGACCAGCGCGTCATCGACGATACGGCCAGCCGCGCGCCGGTACGTGAGATCAGCCTCGGCGACTACGTTCTGAACGGAGGCGAGGTCGCCGCGATGGCCATCATCGAGGCGGTCGGACGGCTGATCCCCGGGGTGGTCGGTAACCCCGAAAGTCTTACCGAGGAGAGCCACGAGGATGGTCTGCTCGAGTATCCGAGCTACACCAAGCCGGCTGAGTGGCGCGATCTCGAGGTGCCGCCCGTTCTGTTGAGCGGCAACCACGGTGCGATTGCGGCCTGGCGTCGCGAACAGCAGCTCGAGCGCACGCGCCGTGTTCGACCGGACCTCCTGCCGTGAACCCCGCGACCTACCTCGCGTTTTGCGGGCTCTGCGTCCTGCTGGCGATCACGCCCGGCCCTGATACGTTCCTGACCCTGCGGTATAGCCTCATCCGCACCCGGACCGGTCTCGCATCCGCTGCTGGCAGCTCGCTCGGCTCGCTCGTCTGGGCCGCGCTCGTCGGCATCGGCCTCGCGACCCTGCTCGAGCAGTCGGCGGATGCCTACCGGATCGTCAGGTTGCTCGGCGGTCTTTACCTGATCTATCTCGGCATCCGCGCATTTTGGTTCTCGAGAAAACACAGAGCAGCGGATGCCGGAGCCCCAGAAACCACGCCGGTTCGCCGGGGCGCGTTCGGTGCATTCGGCGCGGGCCTGCTGTCATGCTGTTTGAACCCGAAAGTCGGGCTGTTTTTCCTCGCCGTGGTGCCGCAGTTCCTGCCACAGCACGGCGGTCGATTTGGGCTCACGATGGTGCTCGGAGCAACGGATGCCGTGATTTCGATGGTCTACCTCGGTTCGGTCAGCTTCGTTGCCGCGAAGGCCAATGTCTGGTTGAAGCGACCACGCGTGACGAAGATGCTCGAAAGGGTTTCTGGCGCCATCCTCGCGGCGCTCGGCATCGGTACGATCGCGACGGCTGCCCTCGAGTAGCAGGCGCTACTTCCGCGCCGTGAGCACAAGCGGCGCGCCGTCGGTGATCGCGATCGTGTGCTCGAAGTGTGCCGCCCGCGATCCGTCCGCGCTGCGCAACGTCCAGCCGTCGCGGTCGGTGTAGATCTTGTCGGTGCCGAGCATGAACCACGGCTCGATCGCGAAGATCAACCCGGGACGAAGCGGCAGCCCGCGGTGGGCGCGACCATCGTTCGGAACATGCGGGTCGCCGTGCATGACCCGCCCGACCCCGTGGCCGCCGAAGTCGAGGTTGACCGACAGTCCCGCCGCGTGTGCGACCGCGCCAATCGCGGCGGAAACGTCGCCCATGCGGTTACCGGCGCACGCGGCAGCGATGCCGGCGTCGAGCGCCCGGCTGGTGACGTCGACGAGCGCCACGTCTTCCGGGCGCGGGGTTCCGACGATGACCGTCACTGCCGAGTCGGCGACCCAGCCGTTCACGGACGCGGCGAAATCCAGGGAGACGACATCGCCATCCCGAAGCACATAGTCGTGCGGTAGCCCGTGCAGTGCAGCGTCGTTCACCGAGAGGCAGATGTACCTGCCAAACGGCGAGGCACCGAAGGACGGGTGGTAGTCAACGTAACAGCTGGTTGCGCCCGCCTTTCGGATCATGTCGCCAGCGAGCTTATCGAGCGTAAGCAGGTTGATGCCGACCTTGGATGCCGCGGCCGTCGCCGACACGACGCTCGCCACAAAGGCTCCCGCGGCTCGCATCGTCTCGACCTCTGCCGGGGTTCGAATTTCGATCATTTACGCTTCCGGGAGCTCTGAATGGTTGAGGAGGTAGTCGTTGGAGATGCGGCGGGCGGCCTCGATGAACCGAGGGTCGCCGCGTTTGTCGAGGATGAACGCCCGCTGGAGGAGGGCATCCGCGATTTCGATCACGACCTCGATGTCGAACAGGATCTGCTCGTTCGGCTGGAAGGTGTACTTCTCCGAGAGCAGACCGACGAACGCGCGAGCGAGCACACCGTTGTTGCTGAATTCCGGCTCGAGAAACCGGTCGTCGATGATGTCGCCGAAGCGCAGAGCGCGAAAGCCCGGCTCGGACCGGTTGAACTCGATGAACGTGTCGATTGCCGTGTCGAGGGTGCGCCGCCATTCGACCGAGTCCGACCCGATCTGGTCGAAGATCGACTCGGTAAAGCGCTGCATATTGCGGGCGGCAAGTGCTCGAAGGAGTGACTGGATGTTCGGAAAATACCTGTAGACCACTCCGACGGAAGAGTCGGCGCGGGCGGCAACATCGCTCGTCGTCAGACCGTCGATGCCGTTTTCGTCAATGAGTTCGGATGCGGCGTTCAGCAGCAGAGTGACTCGTTGAGTGCTGCGCTGCTGCACCGGTTCGGTGCGCACTTTGGGCTGAAGTACGGGAACTTCCGTTGCGTCACTCATCTGCGTTCGCGGCTTTCCTTCGTTTGTGGCAGAATTGCCCCTTGTGCCGTGTCCGGCTCTGCCTCAGGGGACACTCATCGAACACGATGCACATTCCACTTACTTCTACATAGACCGTAATCGACCTGTGGCGGTTACAGAGAGCGAATTGCCATGAGCCACCTCCTTTCAGGAGTGGATGCAGCATCCCTCCGTTCGGACATCCCGGATTTCCGCGCTGGCGACACTGTCAAGGTGCACGTCAACATCGTTGAAGGCACCCGCGCACGCATCCAGGTTTTCCAGGGTGTTGTCATCGGTCGCCAGGGCGACAGCGTTCGTGAAACCTTCACCGTCCGCAAGGTCAGCTTCCAGGTCGGCGTCGAGCGTACCTTCCCGGTGCACTCGCCGGTCATCGACCACATCGAGATCGTGACCCGCGGTGACGTGCGTCGCGCGAAGCTGTACTACCTCCGCGATCTTCGCGGCAAGAAGGCCAAGATCAAGGAGAAGCGCGACGCGTAACTGCCAGCGTTTTTAGGTTTTCATCGAGCTCCCGACCTTTACACTTGGTCGGGAGCTCGGGCGTTAAGGACAGGTAGCGCTCCTCCCAGCCAGCGCACCTTGACAGAAAATGCGGCATGACAAACGAACCAGAAACGACGCCAGCCGGGACTTCAGAAATCTCGCTTCGGCAGCGCCGGTCACGCAGCATCAAGCTGTTTATCCGCGACATCATTTTTATCTTCCTGGCGGCTCTCGTCATCTCGTTCGTCATCAAGACGTTTTTCATCCGGTCGTTCTACATCCCGTCCGAGTCGATGGAGAACACTCTGCTCCCCAACGACCGTGTCATCGTCAGCCTGCTCACGCCCGGCCTCACACCGTTGAAGAACGGCGATGTCGTCGTATTCACTGACCCGGGCGGATGGCTTCAGGTTGAGACTCCGGCGATCTCGCCCGGCCACTCGTGGTGGAACGACGTGCTCGCCTTCGTCGGCCTCGCGGCACCAGACGACAACAATCACCTGATCAAGCGGGTCATCGGGCTGCCAGGCGACCACGTCATCTGCTGCAACGCCAGCGGCGAGGTGACCGTCAATGGCGTCGGACTCGACGAGCCATACGTCAAGCTCGCCGGCGGTAACACCGCGGCAGACAACAACACGTTCGACGTGACCGTGCCGAAGGGCGACATCTGGGTAATGGGCGACAACCGGGATAACTCCGCCGACTCGGCCTACCACCAGGCCAACCACGACACCTCGCCCTTCGTGCCGATCGCCGATGTTACCGGCCGGGCCATGGTCATCAGTTGGCCGGCATCCCGATGGACATTCCTTGACGACTATCCGTCCGTCTTTAAGGGCGTCGCGGCGGCAAACAAGTAGCCTCGAAGTGATGTCGGTCGCAGACCCAACACTCGAATTTGAGACCGCGCTCCACGACGAGGGTGCGCGGTTTGTAATCGGCTGCGACGAAGTCGGTCGCGGCGCGATTGCCGGGCCGGTGGCGGTGGGGCTGTGTGTCATCGATCGGCTGGTGGGCGTGCATCCCGCCGGGCTTCGCGATTCGAAGATGCTGAGCGAGAAGCGGCGTGAGGAGCTTGCTCCGCTGGCCGCGGGATGGGCGCGATTCTCCGCCGTCGGGCTCGCGACCGCCGAAGAGGTCGATTCCGTGGGGATCATGGTTTCGCTGGGGCTGGCCGGCAAGCGGGCGCTGCTGCAGCTGCACGAGCTCGGTGCGTCCATTACCGAGAGCATCCTGTTGCTGGATGGATCTTTCGACTGGCTGACGCCGGTGCTGGCAACCCCGTTGCGAGTGCGAACCCGGGTGAAAGCCGACCGGGACTGTGCGTCTGTTGCCGCCGCATCCGTCGTCGCCAAGGTGCACCGCGACCGGCTGATGATTGCGGCTGATGCCGATTACCCCGGTTACGGCTGGGTGGCCAACAAGGGGTACGGCTCGGCCGAGCACTACGCAGCGATCGACTCGCTCGGCCCATCGGCGCTGCACCGGATGACCTGGCTGCACGAACGTCCATCGCCGGTCGAGGTCGTATAGCCCGAAGCGCGTGTCGATGGCGGACGAGCCATAGACTGATTGAAGCATGGAAGAGGACGAATTCGAAGACTACGACCGCGAGGTCGAGCTTGCCCTGTATCGCGAGTACCGGGATGTCGTGTCCCAGTTTCGATACGTCGTCGAGACCGAGAGGCGGTTCTATCTCGCGAACGAGGTCACTCTCGTGCGCCAGGACACCGAGCACGACTTCTACTTCGAGTTGACCATGAACGATGTCTGGGTGTGGGATGTCTACCGCTCAGACCGCTTCGTGAAGTCGGTGCGAGTCCTGACATTCAAGGATGTCAACGTCGAAGAACTGTCGGCGAAGGAGCTGGAGCTTCCCAAGGAACTCGCTCTCGACGAATAGCTTGAGAACCCGTTGACATCGGTTTGGCCGCCCGCGCAGGCTGGATGCATGACTGATGTAATCCAACGCGATGTTCATGCCCCCGCCGATGCGGGCGCGAAGAAGACCAATCGGCAGAACGCCGAGAAGGGTTTTGCGGCATCCGCAACCCTCACCAATAACCTGCAGTCCGTTCTCGTTGACCTCGTCGAGTTGCACCTGCAGGGCAAGCAGGCCCACTGGAATGTTGTCGGCAGGAACTTCCGCGACCTGCACCTGCAGCTCGACGAGATCGTGGATGCCGCCCGCGAGTTCAGCGATGAGGTTGCCGAACGACTCCGCGCGCTGCATGCGGAGGTCGATGGCCGCAGCGACACCGTGGCGGCGACAACCTCGCTGCCCGAGTATCCGAACGGCGAGATCCTGACGACCGACACCGTCGAGCTGATCACGGTGCGCCTCGATACGACGGTTGCCCGCATCCGCAAGGTTCATGACGCAGTCGATACAGAAGACCCGACGTCGTCTGATCTGCTGCACCAGATCATTTCGCGGCTTGAGCAGTTGTCGTGGATGGTTGGGGCTGAGGATCGGGTTCCTGCCGGGAGTAAGTAGGGTTTTCGTCTAGTTCTTCACACCCGCCGGCGGTTTTGTCGAGTCGACAGAACGTTTCGCGTGCCGTTTTCGGGGTGTTCCGGTCGGCAGAGTCGTCTGCATGGCGGCTAAAGATGAACTGGGCAGACGGGGTGAGAAGCTCGCTGCTGATCACCTGATTGCGGCGGGGCTCGAGATCGTCGACCGAAACTGGCGGTGCCCGCAGGGCGAGATTGATGTTGTCGCGACCGAGGGCAGCGAACTCGTATTCGTCGAGGTGAAGACGCGAACGAGCGTTGCATTTGGGCATCCGCTTGAGGCGATCACGGTGAGGAAGCTCGCGCGCCTTCGGCGGCTGGCGGCGGCGTGGTGTGAGGCGCATCCCGGCTCGCACGACCGCATCCGCATTGACGCAATCGGCATCATCGCGCCCACACATGGTCTCGTCGAGATCGAGCACTTGCGGCGTGTCTTCTGATGGGACTCGGTCGAACGCATGCCGTGTCGCTGCTTGGCCTGCAGGGTGCGATGGTGGAGATCGAGGCGGATGTTGGCAGTGGACTGCCCGCGTTCATCCTGATCGGCCTGCCGGATGCCGCACTCGGCGAGGCGAATCATCGGGTTCGCGCCGCCGCCACGAATGCGGGATGCCCGCTGCCGGGTCACAAGATCACCATCAACCTCTCGCCGGCGTCCCTCCCGAAGCACGGGTCCGGGTTTGACCTCGGGATCGCGGTCGCGGCGCTCGCGGCGGCGGGCTCGATCAGCGCAGAATCGATCGAGCGCGTGGTGCACCTGGGGGAGCTGGGGCTCGACGGCCGGTTGCGACCCATTCCCGGCATCCTGCCCGCCGTTCTCTCGCTCGTGCGAGCGGGGTATGAGACCGTGATGGTGCCGACCGGCAACGTGGACGAGGCGTCTCTCGTGCCCGGCGTCCGTGTCGTCGGGGTCACGTCATTGCTGGATGCCGCGATTTGGCATGGGGGCGAGTTCCAGCCCGAGCCGCTCGAGCCCATCCTGCAGCCGTCCCTCGCCAAGCTCGGTCACGAGGACAGCGACCTGGCGGACGTCATTGGCAATGATGACGCCGTTGGCGCAATGCTCGCAGCGGCGGCCGGCGGGCACCACGTTTTTCTGCTCGGTCCTCCGGGCGCGGGCAAGACTATGCTCGCGGCGCGGCTGCCGGGGCTCCTTCCCGATCTGCCTCCCGAGGCCGCGATCGAGGTCAGTTCGATCCGATCACTTTCCGGGCTTCCCGTTGGTCGATCGCTCGCGACGCGTCCGCCATTTGAGAACCCGCATCACACGGCGTCGGCGGCGGCCCTGATCGGCGGAGGCAGTGGCGTGATTCGTCCCGGCGCTGCGGCCCGAGCGTCCCACGGTGTGCTCTTTCTCGATGAGGCACCCGAGTTCACGGCGACCGCGCTCGACGCGCTTCGACAGCCCCTCGAGTCGGGTGTCATTACGATTCATCGCGCCAACGCCGTGGCGCACTATCCCGGCAGTTTCCAACTCATCATGGCGGCGAACCCGTGCCCGTGTGGGCAGTGGGGTGCGAAGGACTCCGACTGCACGTGCGCTCCGAATGCGCGCCGGCGATATCTCGCGCGAATTTCTGGTCCGTTGCTCGACCGGATCGACATCCAGCTTCGGGTCCATCGAATCACCAGCACGCAACTGCGACTGGCCGATGAGAACACCCGATTGAGCACGGCGGATGCCCGCGCCCGGGTCGCCGAGGCACGCGCGGCCGCGAGGGCGAGGCTGGCCCACACGCCGTGGACGTTGAACTCGCAGGTGCCTGGCGCGTGGCTGCGGGGGCCAGCCGCGCGTCTCGGCCAGTCGACCACCACATCCATCGATCGGGCTCTCGAGCGCGGCGGCATCACGATGCGCGGGTACGACAGGGTGCTGCGCCTCGGCTGGACGCTTGCGGATCTCGACGGCGCGACCATCCCTTCGGCCGACCACATCGGTCGCGCGCTATACCTACGAAAGGCAATGTCATCATGACCATGTTCGGGCTCAAGGAAGCCGACGTCGCTGTACTCGTTCGCGCGATTGCGGGTGAGGAACTTGACCGCGAAGCAATTCGTGAACGGTTCGCGAGAGCGACCTGGACGGGCATTGCTGAGCCCGGGGATCGGGCTGCAGGTCTCGTCGTCGAGTCGCTCGGAGCCGCGGAGTCGCTTGAGGGGGTCGTCGCTCGCTGGCCGGTAGCCCGCTGGCTGGCGGCGATCGCCCAGGCCGGAGTGGATGGCGTGGGCGAGGAGGAGATGGAGAAGGCCGTCGACCGCTGGAAGCCGCGCCTGAAGTCCGAGCAGGCGATGCTCGCATTACGACAGGCCGCGCGATATGGCGCGCGCCTGCTTACCCCCGGAGTCGCCGGTTGGCCGGACCCCATGGCCGATCTTGGCCTGCACGCCCCGATCGCGTTGTGGGTACGCGGCACTGATGCAGCGCTGGCCTCACTCTCGCATTCCATCGCTCTTGTGGGTGCGCGTTCGGCCAGCGGCTACGGCGAACACGTGACCATGGAGGCCGCAGCCGGGCTGGTCGACCGGGGGTTCGCGATCGTCTCCGGCGCAGCATACGGGATCGACGGGATGGCGCATCGTGCGACCCTTGCAAGCCAGGGCCAGACCGTCGCAATCCTCGCTGGCGGTGTTGATCGCTTCTATCCGAGCGGGCACGAGTCCCTACTGACCCGCATCGTTGCGGAGGGCGCGGTCATCTCAGAACTGCCGTGCGGCCAACCGCCAACCAAATGGCGGTTTCTCCAACGCAATCGCCTGATCGCGGCGGCAAGCCAGGCAACCATCGTTGTCGAAGCGGGATGGCGCTCAGGGGCCCTGAACACTGCTGGCCATGCGGCCGAAATGGGGCGCCCGCTCGGTGCGGTTCCGGGTCCGGTGACTTCGGCGGCATCCGCTGGCTGTCACCGGCTGATCCGCGACTACAACGCGACGCTCGTGACGAATGCCGCGGAGATGGCCGAACTGCTTCCGGGAGAGAGCGGCGCTCCTCTCCTCGACACCGCGTCCGTGAGCACAGATAATGACAGCCTCGAGATCACGCGGCTGTTCGACGCCCTCAGCATCAGTGCGCCGCGGACGTCAAGCGACCTCGCTGCGCGAGCTGGCCTGTCGATCGCGGCGGTGCAATCGCTGCTCGGACAACTCGAGCTCGATGGTCGGGTCGTGGAGCGCGATCGCGGCTGGCTGAAGAAGCGTGACCCCGATTAGTGGAACTTCTCACCGCGGGCCAGCATCGCAACAAAACTGGCAATGCGTCGTGCGCGGGTCTCCTCGCGTTTGGCCGTCTGAATGCGGAAGTAGAGGGCGTAGCGGTTCACCGCGTTCAGAGTCTCGTAAAACTCCTTCGCGGCAGTGTTCTTCTCCAGCGCCTCGAGAAACTCGGGCAACGGTTGGGAGCCGGGCGAACCAGCGTATGCGCGATCCCATCGTCCGTCAGCCTTGGCGGCATCAACCTGGGCCAGGCCAACCGGCCGCATTGTGCCGTCCTCGATGATGGCCGTCGCGCGCGTCACATTCCGCTTCGACCAGACGCTGCCAGGCCGCCGCGGAGTGAACGCCTGCAAGTAATACGCGGCGTCGAGAGAACGCTTTTGGCTGTCGATCCAGCCGTACGCGAGCGCAGCATCGACGGCATCGTGGTAGGACAGCGTTGGGATGTCAGCGCCCTTTTTCGAAATCTTCATCCAGATTCCGGGGTGGTCGGCGTGATTCGCCTCCAACCACGCCAGAAAGGCGGCCGTGTCGGAGAACTGTTCGATCGTCCTGGCATCAGGAGAAGGCATTGCTGAGCCTCCCGAAAGGTCACAATGTGATCCAAGGTTAGGGGAATGTGCCTACTACCCGAAAGGGCGGAGCCGTATCCTGAATCGGTGAACCAACTTGGCCAGCATCCGGCACCCCGGCATACCATCGCCCACATTAGCGATACCCACTTCCTTGCCGAGGGAGCACCGCTGTTTGGATCGGTAACCACAGAGAAAAACCTCCGGCGCGCGCTCGAGCAGCTGGAGGCATCCGAAGTCCATCCCGAAGCTCTGGTTTTCACGGGCGACCTCGCGGACCTTGGCGAACCGGACGCCTACCGTCGCCTGCGCGCCATCGTCGAGCCGGTCGCGGAATCGCTCGGCGCCCAGGTGGTCTGGGTCATGGGCAACCATGACGAGCGGTTGCAATACTCGCGCGAACTCTTCGACATCGAGGCGACCGAGGCACCGCAGGACCGGGTCTACGACATTGGCGGCCTGCGAATCATCTCCCTCGACACGACAGTTCCCGGCTACCACCATGGCGCGCTGTCAGCGGAACAGCTCGACTGGCTTACCGATGTGCTGGCCAAGCCCGCGCCCGACGGCACCCTCATCGCGGTGCATCATCCGCCCATCCCGACACCGCTCCTGTGGGCCATGGAGATGCTTGAGCTACAGGGGCAGGCTCAGCTCGCCGACATCCTTCACGGCACAGACGTTCGCGGCGTCATCGGCGGCCACCTGCACTACACGACCCACAGCGTGTTCGCGGGCATCCCGGTATCCGTCGCGGCTGCCACCTGCTACACAATGGATCTCGCGGACGGCAAGAAACTGTTGTCGGGTGTGGATGCCAACCAGGCCTTCAATATCATCAGCCTGTACGAGTCACAGGTGGTTCACACGGTCATCCCGCTGCTCGGAGTCGCCGAAGTCACCGGATTCTCGGCCGAATACCGCGAGTCGATCGAGTCAATGACGCCCGAGCAACGGCGCGACAGGTTCTCCAGGAAGAACTCCAACTTCAACCGCGGAGTGCCCGAGTAGCGCTGACCCGGGTAGAGCTGAGTCGAGTAGCGCCGGCCCGAGTTGAGCTGAGTCGAGTAGCGCCGACCTGAGTAGAACTGGCCCGCTGGCCCGCTAACCGAGGCTGAGCCCGCTCGCCCGCAGGCGCTGGCGGCTCTCGCCGAGCGAGGTGATCAGCCGTTCGCCGGTGCCGCGCAGGTGGCTGAGGGTCGCAAGCTCCGCGCCGTCCGCATCGGCCGCGAGCAGCGCCTCAGCGATCGCGGTGTGTTCGCGGTGGGCTCGCTCGCGTGACTCCGCGCTCTGCACTTCGACCCAGCGGGTGCGGTACAGCCGTGTCAGGACGCCCTCCATCGCCGAAATCAGGAATGCGTTCCCGGAAAGTCGAGCGAGTTCGAGATGGAAGCTCGTTCCCGAGTCGATGCTGTGCTCCGGAGTCTCGTCCGCTGCCGTCGAGCCGGCCAGTTCGGCGAGGGCTTCGAGGTCTTCTGGCGTAGCCCGGTCGCATGCCAGCCGCGCGCTCGCGGTCTCGAGGATCTCGCGAAACTCGTAGAGTCCCCTGATCTCATCAAGATCGATCGGCGCAACTCGCCACCCCCTGTCATCGCGTCGTACGAGCCCCTCGGACGCGAGACGCATGAGCGCCGCGCGAATGGGCGTACGGGATGCCCTGAACTCGGGTTCGAGACCGCGCTCACTCAGGCGCTCACCGGGGGCGAGATCGAGCGAGAGGATCGCCTCGCGGAGTCGGCGATGCAGTGTCGGTGACACGTCATCGGGGTCTGGCATCCGGCGTCCTCAGGATGGGGATTTGGTATGGGCTGATTGGTATACCACTATGGTATCCCAAGCTTCGGTTTGCTCGAGAAGCTGAGAAGCCAAGGGCTACCAAGGGGCACCAAACGTAACCGAGAGGATGCCATGCCTGCAGATAAGATCGGCGCACGCCCGTGGGTCATGCTGGCCCTCGGGCTGCTGGCCCAAACGGCGACCTCGATGTTGGTGAGTACTCCGGCATTCCTGATTCCCGAGCTCCACACCGAGCGCGGCGTTCCGCTTGCGACCGCGGGTCTTCTCGCGTCGACAACCGCCGTCGGCATGGTCATCGCCCTGGTCGCCTGGGGTGCACTCGCCGACCGGATCGGCGAACGATGGGTGCTCGCCGGCGGACTGGCGCTCGCGGCTCTTGCGGCTGTGGGCGCTGCGGCGACGAGCGCGAACTTCGTGACGCTCGGGGTCTTTCTCGTGGTCGGCGGTATCGCCGCAGCGAGTTCGAGCCCGGCGAGCGGTCGCCTGGTTATCGGCTGGTTTCCGAAGAATCGTCGCGGACTCGCGATGGGCATCCGCCAGATGTCGCAGCCGCTCGGTGTCGCGCTCGCTGCGGTTGTTGTTCCACCGCTCGCGGCGGGTCCTGGGATCGCGGCAGCGCTTGGCGCGTCGTTTCTGCTCTGCGGGGCTCTGAGCGTCACCTGTGCCATTGTTCTCCGCGAACCGATCAGGCCATCGGCAGCGACCATGACCGCTGTAGCGAGCAACCCTTATCGAGGAAACGCGACACTACTGCGCATCCATCTGGTGTCCATCCTGCTGGTGGTGCCACAGTTCACGGTGTCAACCTTCGGGCTTATCTGGCTCATCTCCGACCAGAAGCTGACCGCCACCGTCGCCGGCATCGTGGTTGGCGTCTCCCAGCTCATTGGAGCGTTCGGGCGCATCGCGGTCGGCGTCTGGAGCGACCGGGCCGGAAGCAGGATGCGGCCGCTGCGGATCGTGGCGCTCGCCGCCGTAGTGGCCATGCTGCTGTTGGCCGCTGTCGGCCTCGTCGTCACGCCGGTTGCCGTCGTAGTCCTGATCGTTGCGGCCACCATCACGGTTGCCGACAACGGCCTCGCGTTTGCCGCCGTGGCCGAGATAGCTGGCCCCCGCTGGTCGGGGCGGGCGATCGGTGCGCAAAATACGGGCCAGTGGGTCGGGGCATCCGCGGTCGGACCCCTTGCCGGGTTGCTGATCGGCCTCGTCGGGTACCCTCTCACTTTCGTGGTCGCCGGCGTTTGCGCGCTCATCGCGGTACCCCTCGTGCCGAGTGCAGGGGATGCGGATCACGGCACGCCTGCCGCGGCCACCGCCGTTTCTGCGTCACGATGATGGGGTGCTCCTCGAACGCGCGGTGACTGACTTCGCGGTCTATCTGGCCGCCGAGCGTGGATTTAGCGCGCATACCGTCCGCTCTTATCGCGCAGACCTCGCCGACTTCACACGCTTCGCGACTACCCGCGGCGTCGACTCCACCGACGCTGTTGACCTCGAACTTCTTCGCGACTGGCTCTGGGACGGCTCGAACGCAGGTCTCGCAAAGTCGACTCTTGCGCGCAGGTCCGCGACGGCCCGCAGTCTCACAGGCTGGTTGGCGAAAGCCGGGACGACCCAGACGGATGCCGGTTCCCGACTCCGTGCGCCGAAAGCCGACCACCACCTGCCCCGCGTTCTCACTCGCGACCAGGTCGATCGAATACTGGCCGGTCTCGCCGCTGCTTCCGAAGACGGTGACGCCATCGCCTCGAGGGACCTTGCGATCGTCGAACTGCTCTACGCATCCGCCCTTCGCGTGAGCGAGATAGTCGGCCTCGATCTTGCCGATGTCGATCTTGAGCGACTGACCGTGCGGGTTACCGGCAAGGGGTCGAAGGAACGCGTCGTCCCCTTTGGTGTTCCGGCACAGCGAGCCATCGTCGCCTGGCAGGGTCGTCGCCACGAGCTCCTCGGCGATGCGTACGAGCCGCTCTTCCTCGGCGCCCGCGGCAAACGCATCAACAGTCGCACGATTTATGAGCTCATCGCGAGCCTGCTCGCTGAGATCCCCGGCTCCGGACCCTCCGGGCCGCATACGCTGCGCCACACTGCCGCGACCCACCTGCTGGATGGCGGCGCCGACCTGCGCTCCGTCCAGGAGATGCTCGGGCATGCGAGCCTCGGAACGACGCAGTTGTATACGCATGTCTCGACCGAGCGCCTCAAGGAGAGCTACAACCGCGCCCACCCTCGCGCCTGATCGCGCGCTCGAGCTTGGAGCGATGGACATTTCTGGCCTTGGCCGCGACGCCAGCGCTGACGGCCGTCCCAGCGGCCGGCTTCCGGGAACCGTGGGCAGCAGCACCGGCCGCACGATGCCGCCGAGAAACAGCAGTGGCGACACGTACTCCCCGTTGATGCGCACGCCAAAATGCAGACACGACGAACTGCAGTGGCCAGGCTGAACCTGCCCGATCACCTCGCCGCGGGTCACCGGATCGCCCGCACGAAGTGACGACGCGACCGGCTCATAGCTCGACAGAACCCCGCCAACGTGGGCGACCGAGAGCACTGGCCGGTTGACGACGACCCCCGCGAAGTGCACGACTCCGTCCGCTGGCGCGAGCACGTCTCCGCTCGCGGTGATGTCGATGCCGCGATGCCCGGCCGAGAACGGCGTTGCGGGGGCGATGAACGGGCGCACGATCTGGTGCGAGCCACGCACCGGCCACGCCCACTCGGCCCGGAGTGCTGACGAGGGCGAGCCGACCGCGCCGGGCAGCAGGGTGGTGAGGAGAAGGAGGTGCAGCATCCGAAGCATGCATTCAGCGTGCCTGCTGGGAGGAACGGAGTCGGCGAGGAACCGCGATCGGTGGAATGTGCAGCGAATCGCGGCCGGTGGGGGAGCGGTGCTATCCTGATCCAAGCATCTCGTGCATTCGGGATGACTACGCGTGTCCGCTGCAGTCTCGTTACTGCGCACACATCCACTCAGTCACACCGGTCAAACGGCGTGCGTGGCCGTGTGCGGACACCAGGTTTCGCGTCAGAAGGCGCGAAAAACAACTGAGTAGGGCGCGGTCGCTGTGCAAGTTCAACAGCGCGAGTGCCCAGATTAAGGAGTCGGCCATGGCCGTCGTCACCATTCGCCAGCTGCTCGACAGCGGAGTCCACTTCGGACACCAGACCCGTCGTTGGAACCCGAAGATGAAGCGCTTCATCCTCACGGAGCGCTCGGGCAGCCACATCATCGACCTTCAGCAGTCGCTTGCGCACATCGACAAGACCTACGACTACGTCAAGGAAACGGTTGCCCACGGTGGCACCATCCTGTTTGTCGGCACCAAGAAGCAGGCGCAGGGCTCCATCGCCGAGCAGGCTACCCGTGTCGGCCAGCCGTTCGTCAACCAGCGTTGGCTCGGTGGCCTCCTCACCAACTTCCAGACGGTCTCCAAGCGCCTCGCGCGCATGAAGGAGCTCGAGGAGGTCGACTTCGACGACACGACTCGCGGTTACACCAAGAAGGAACTGCTCATTCAGAAGCGCGAGCTGACGAAACTGCAGAAGAGCCTCGGCGGTATCCGTAACCTCACGAAGACCCCGTCGGCCATCTGGGTCGTCGACACCAAGAAGGAGCACCTCGCGATTGACGAGGCGCACAAACTTGGTATCCCGGTCATCGCGATCCTCGACACCAACTGCGACCCCGACGAAGTTCAGTACCCGATTCCGGGGAACGACGACGCCATCCGTTCAGTTGGCCTCCTGACTCGCATCATTGCGGATGCCGCTGCCGAAGGCCTCATCCAGCGTCACCAGAAGCCCGAAGAGGGTGGCGAGGTCGAACCGCTGGCCGCCTGGGAAGCCGAACTGCTCGCAGCCTCGGAATCCCCGTCGACCGAGGCCGAGAAGATCGAAGCCGTTGACGAGCGTGTCGAGTCGGTCACAAGCCCGGAGGAAGTCGCCGAAGAGATCGCCGCGATCGTTGCTGAAGAGCCGACCGAGGAGAACGACGCGGATGCCGTAGCAGCCGAGCACGAGACCACCGCCGATGAGGCGCTCGTCGTCGAGCACCACGTCGAATCCGACGAGGCGGCTGAGGCGAAGATCGAGGCCGAGGCGACCGAGGCTGAGAAGGCACCCGCCGCGAAGGCGGCACCCAAGGCCGCTGCAAAGCCGGCCGCAAAGAAGACTCCCGCGAAGGCTGACGCCGACGCGGACAAGAAGTAAGGGGCACCACCAATGGCAGATTTCAGCCTTGATGACCTGAAGGCGCTGCGCGAGCAGCTCGGCACCGGAATGGTCGAGACGAAGAACGCACTCGTCGAGGCCGGTGGCGACAAGGAGAAGGCGGTTGAGCTTCTTCGCCTCCGCGGCGCGAAGAGCAACGCCAAGCGTGCTGACCGTTCGACCAGCGAGGGCCTGATCGCCACCGTTGAGAGCGCGACGGCTGTCACGATGTTCGAGCTGGCGTGTGAGACCGATTTCGTCGCTAAGAATGAGAAGTTCGTCGCGCTGTCTCAGGCGATCATGCAGGCGCTCGCCGACTCCGGTGCGTCCAACGTCGACGAGGCGCTTGCCGTGCCCGCGGAGGGCGGCGGCACGGTCGGCTCGGCCATCGAAAACCTCGCGGCGACCATCGGCGAGAAGCTCGAGTTGCGCCGCGTCGTGCGCCTCTCCGGCGACCACTACGCCGTGTACCTGCACCGCACCAGCAAAGACCTGCCTCCGCAGATCGGCGTCGTCGTGGCATATACGGGTGACGATGTCGAGACCGCGCGCAGCATCGCGCAGCACATCTCGTTCGCCAACCCCGAGTACGTCTCGCGTGACGAGGTTCCGACCGATGCTGTCGACAACGAGCGTCGCATCGTCGAGGAGATCAGCCGCGGCGAAGGCAAGCCCGAAGCCGCACTTCCGAAGATCATCGAGGGTCGCCTCGGCGCGTTCTACAAGCAGGTTGCCCTGCTCGAGCAGGACTACGCCCGCGATAACAAGCTGACCGTCGGCAAGGTCGTCATCGACGCTGGCCTCACGATCACCGGTTTCGCGCGGTTCAAGGTCGGCGCGTAACTTTCACCGGAGGGGCCCGGGTGCTGCGGCATCCGGGCCCCTCCGTCGTTGACGGGCGACGGCGCGAGGGTCGGCCATACCGGTGGCCTTCATGAGCGCCACGGGGATGACAAACGGGCGCGTACTGCCGGTGGCGAACCCGCGGCGCAGCCAACTCCCGGTAATCTGTATCCAGCCACCAGCGAAGGATGACGATGACCGACAAGAAACGCCGAGTACTTCTCAAACTCTCTGGTGAAGCATTCGGCGGAGGATCTCTCGGCGTGAATCCGGATGTCGTCGCAAGCCTCGCACGCGAGATCGCCGTTGCCGCGCAGGATGTCGAGGTCGCGATCGTCGTCGGTGGCGGCAATTTCTTCCGCGGCGCCGAACTCAGCCAGCGAGGCATGGATCGTGGTCGCGCCGACTACATGGGCATGCTCGGCACGGTCATGAATGCGCTCGCACTCCAGGACTTTCTGGAGCAGGCGGGAATGCAGACTCGTGTGCAGTCGGCCATCTCCATGACCCAGGTGGCCGAGCCGTACATCCCGCGCCGTGCCGAGCGGCACCTCGAAAAGGGTCGCGTCGTCATCTTCGGTGCTGGGGCAGGGCTGCCGTACTTCTCGACCGATACGGTCGCGGCACAGCGGGCGCTCGAGATCGGCGCCGATGTCGTGCTCGTAGCAAAAAACGGCGTCGACGGTGTCTATTCTGCGGATCCGCGCACCGACACGAGCGCAACCAAGATCGACGAGATCACCTATCAGGAGGCACTCGTGCAGGGCCTCAAGGTCGTCGACTCAACCGCGTTCAGCCTCTGCATGGACAACAGGATGCCCATGGTCGTATTCGGGATGTCGCCGGCCGGCAACGTGACCAGCGCCATCCGGGGCGAGCGCATCGGCACCCTCGTTCGCGCATGACCGCCCAGCCTGCGCTGCCTGGCAGTCGCTGATGCGGGCGAACTCGCCGAGGTGAACGGCGGCGTCATCGCACTGGTGGCCGCGGCTGCCGTCGCGCACGCGACCTGGAACCTGACGATCAAGTGTGCCCGCACGAGCGGTACCCGGTTTCTCTGGCTGACGTTTGTGGTTGCCGTGATCGTCTTTGCTCCGTTTGGCATCGTGTCGTTGACCACCGCGGGAGGTGCCCTGCCGCTGCTTCTCCTGCTGGCGCTCGGGAGCGGCATCCTGCAGCTTGGTTACTTCCGGTTGTTGCAGCGCGGCTATCGCCTCGGTGATATCTCGATCGTCTACCCGCTGGCACGTGGTACCGGTCCGCTTCTTTCGGTGCTGTTCGGGATGGTGCTGTTCGGCGAGAGGCCGGGAGCCGTGGCGCTCATCGGCGCCGGCGTCCTCATCGCCGGCGTGGTCGTGATCGGGTTGGCCGGCGGCCGCGCGCGTTTCGGGCATAACAGGGTCGGCATCCTGTACGGACTGCTCGTCGGCGTGATGATCGCGGCGTACACGTTGTGGGATGCCAATGCGGTCGCGCGCACACACCTGCCGACGCTCGGCTATTTCTGGGTGAGCGTCCTGGTGCAATTGGTTGCGTTCGCGCCGTTTGCTCTGCGGCGGGCCGGACGGACGGCACGGATCGCGCGGACGCACTGGCGCGCGGTGACGGCCGTCGGCATCCTGTCGCCGCTCGCGTACGTGCTCATCCTGTTCGCGTTCACGCTCGCGCCGGTCTCACTCGTCGCGCCCGCTCGCGAGGTGAGTGTCGTTCTCGTCGCGCTGGGTGGCTGGCTGCTGTTCACAGAGCCCCACCCCGTGCAGAGAATCGTGGGCTCGATCGTCGTGCTCGGCGGGGTCGCGCTTCTGGCGATTGGCTAACAACTAAACTCGAATCGACACGAAGGAGTAGCCGTGATTAGCGATGTACTTGACGAAGCCACGACCAAGATGGATAAAGCCGTCGAGGTGGCCAAGGATGACTTCGGCACTGTGCGCACCGGTCGCGCGAACCCGGCACTGTTCCAGAAGATCATGGTCGAGTACTACGGTTCTCCGACACCGCTCGCCCAGTTGGCCTCGATGCAAAATCCCGAGGCTCGCACGCTGCTCGTGACCCCGTATGACAAGACCGCGCTGAAGGAGATCGAGAAGGCCATCGTCAACTGGCCGAACCTGGGCGCCAACGTCGGCAACGACGGCAATATCATTCGCGTGACCCTGCCCGAACTCACCGAGGAGCGACGCCGTGAGTTTGTGAAGATCGTACGGTCGAAGGGTGAGGAGGCCAAGGTCGCGATTCGCAACATCCGCCGCAAGGCCAAGGATGACCTCGACGCCATGAAGAACGACACTGGTGAAGACGAACTGGCTCGCGCTGAGAAAGAACTCGAGGCCGTAACCAAGCACCATGTGGATGCGATCGACGACTCTCTCAAGCGCAAAGAGGCCGAGCTGCTCGAGGTCTGATGACGGACGCCCCCGAAGTTCCGCCCGCGCGCAAAGCGAAGCGGGCGCATTCCCGCGCCGAATTTGAAGCGACGGTTGCAGACATCGAGGCCCAGGTTCGTGCGACGAACGCACGTATCGAGGCCCAGGTGCGTGCGACGAACGCGAAGATCGAGGAGCGCACTGGCCGCAACCTGGTCGCCGCAGTCGTCATCGGCATCGTGTTTGGCGCCGCCTTCCTGTTCAGCCTGATCGTTATCAAAGAGATCTTCATGGCGTTCGCGGCAGTGCTGCTCGTCTTTGTAACGCTCGAGCTCGCGACTGCGCTTCGCACGGCTGGGCGCAACGTTCCTCGCGTGGCATCCGCCATCGCGGCCGCGGTCATGGTGCCCGCCGCCTTCTATTCCGGGGAAGCGCAGTGGCTTCACGGGGGCGGCCAGTGGATTGTCGGACTCGGCGGGATGCTGTTTGTCACCCTGTGGCGGATCGCCGAGCAGGTGGCCCCGTCGCGCCGCACCACGTCGCGAGCCCTCGGGCTCGACATCCTCGGCGGCCTCTTCATTCAGGCCTACGCCGTATTTCTCGGCAGTTTCACGGCAGAACTCACAGGAGAACCCGACGGCCAGCTGTGGACGCTTGCGCTCCTCATCGTTGTCATCTCGACCGACACCGGGGCGTACGCTTCCGGGCTTCTGCTCGGCAGGCACAAGATGGCACCGCGCATCAGTCCCAAGAAGACGTGGGAGGGTTTTGCGGGGTCGATTCTGGCCGCACTCATCGCTGGAGTTCTCGTGGCGCTGTTCCTCATCCACGTTCCGGTCTGGGTTGGGCTCATCTTCGGCATCGCCCTGGCGTTGACCGCGACCCTGGGTGATCTCACGGAATCTCTCATCAAACGCGATCTGGGCATAAAGGACATCAGCAACTGGCTGCCGGGTCACGGCGGCTTCCTCGACCGGCTCGACTCGGTTTTGCCCTCGGCGGCGGTCGCGTTCGCCCTGTATCTGCTCTTCCATGGTGCAAGATAGTCGGGTGAGTACAACTTTTCCCCACACCAGGAAGTCACGTGCCGGCTACAACGTCGACCAGGTCGAAGACTTTCTGGAAGAGGCTCGTCGCGCGTACTCCGCTGATCGCTCGGCTCCCACGATTATTACCGCAGAGAGCATTCGTCGTGTCGCGTTCGACATGGAGAAGGGCGGGTACTCGGTCGTTCACGTCGATGCGGCGCTTGAACGGCTCGAGGATGCATTCGCCGTCCGCGAGCGCGACCGTGCGTTCGCCGAACAGGGCGATCAGGCTTGGTACGGCCGGGCTCGTGCAACTGCCCAACAGGTTCTCGATCGTCTCGATCGCCCGCGTGGCCACCGGTTCAGGCGCAACAATTCGCTGACGCTCGGGTACAACCCGAAGGACGTCGATGCATTTGCGGACCACCTGACGAGCTACTTCCAGGACGGCAAGCCGATGAGCGTCGATGAGGTGCGCACCATCGCGTTCCGCACGCGTCGCGGCGGCTACAACGAGGCTCAGGTCGACCTGCTTCTCGACTCCGTGATCGGCGTCATGCTGGCTGTGCGCTGACCCCGGTCGTGGGGCTATTTGGGGTCTACGCAGTCTCGTAGTCTAAAATCGACTAACTGTGGGCAGACATTCGACGATCGCGACGCCCGGGGGCCAGCCAACTGCTGCTCCTCGGGTCGGCATCAGTCGACCCTCACACTCACTCTGGCGGCTGCCCTTCTTCGCGCTGCTGATGGCTTTTGCCATCGTGCTGGTCATGGTGGTCGACCCGTATTCCGGCGCCTATGCAGACGCCGCGGTTGCTCCCAACCATTGGATCGTCATCAACGGTCAGAGCTACGTCGCGCAGGGCACCTATCAGGTCAGCGCCACGCACGCGGCCTACGGGGTCACCCAGCGGCGTGCGGTGGTGGCCGCTGCATCCAGTGGCTCAGCGCCGCCTGCCGGCGTGCCAAACCCCGGTTCTGCCAAGGCCGTCGCTCTGCAGGTCCTTCAGAGCCGCGGTATGGGCAACGACCAGTACAGCTGCCTGGTGTCACTCTGGGATCGCGAATCGCACTGGAACGTTTACGCCGCGAATCCGAGTGGCGCCTACGGCATCCCGCAGGCCCTGCCGGGCAGCAAGATGTCCTCCGCCGGTCCGAACTGGCGCACGGATGCCAAGACCCAGATTCTCTGGGGGCTTGGCTACATCAATGGCCGGTACGGCACGCCGTGCAAGGCATGGGCGCATTCGCAATCGAGCGGCTGGTATTGATTCCCCGTCATTAAACTGGGTCCATGGAGTGGGCCCTGTTCGGTGTCGTTGGCATTGCGACCATCGTTGCCGCTGGTGCTTTTGCCAATAAACTTGGCGTCGCGGCGCCCATCCTGCTGATCCTGCTCGGGGTTGGGTTCAGCTTCATTCCTGGTGCACCGACCACTGTTCCGCCCGAAATCATTCTTGCCGGGCTGCTTCCGCCCATCCTCTACGCCTCGGCCGTCAACGTTCCCGTGGTCGACTTCCGGCGAAACTTCAGCAGCATCTTCGGGCTGAGCGTACTTCTGGTGCTGGTGTCGGCCTTCGTGACCGGCTTCCTGCTTTACCTCCTGTTTCCGAAGCTGACGTTTGCCGCGGGCATTGCGATTGGCGCCGTCATTAGCCCAACGGATGCCGTGGCCGCGACCGCGATCGGCAAGAAGCTCGGTCTGCCGCCACGCCTCGTCACCATCCTCGAGGGGGAGGGTCTGGTCAACGACGCGACCGCCCTCGTTCTGCTGAGGTCTGCGGTCGCAGCCATCGCCGCGACGGTCAGCTTCTGGGGAGCGCTCGGCGACTTCGCGTATGCGGTCCTGGTGGCTATCGTCGTCGGATTGCTGGTCGGGGTCATCACGGTCTTCGTGCGCTCGAAATTCAGGGATCCGATCCTCGACACGGCGATCTCCTTCGCCGTCCCGTTCATCGCGTTCATCCCTGCCGAGGCGGTGCACGGCAGCGGCGTTATTGCGGTCGTCGTTGCGGGCCTTTACTCGGGGCATGCGGCAGCGCAACGTTTCTCGCCGCAGGCCCGAATTTCGGAGCGGCTCAACTGGCGCACGCTCCAGTTCGTGCTCGAGAACGGCGTTTTCCTGCTCATGGGGCTGGAGATCTCGAAGCTCGTCGAGGACGTCCAGCGCACCGCAATCAAGGGTGAGCCGGGAGTCATCGGGTCGGTGCTGCTCGCCCTCCTGATGACCGGTGTCCTGATCGTGCTGCGCGGCATTTTTGTGCCCCCGCTGCTGCTGATCATCCGCGCACGCACGGAGGCCGCCGAGAAGCAGCAGTCGCGCTTTCGAGCTCAGATCGACCGGCTGATCCAGACGGCGGCTGGCGTGGCTCGCCTCGAGAGGCGCAGCGTGCAGGCCGAGAAGGCCTACACGCGCCGCGAGAACGACCTCGAACAACGCAAGGCCGAGGAATTCGGATGGCGCGGCTCAGTGGTCCTCAGCTGGTCGGGCATGCGTGGGGTCGTCACGCTCGCGGCCGCGCAGTCCCTGCCGGACGACGGGAGCGTCCCGTACCGAGCGCAACTGGTGCTGATCGCCTTCACTGTGGCCGTTGTCACACTGTTGCTGCAGGGGGGAACGCTGCCGCTACTCATCAGGCTGACGGGCATCCCCGGCGCCGATCGTGTCGCGGATCGTCGTGAACTCGCCAGCCTGCTTGATGAGGTCGGCAACGTTGGCGTACAGGTGCTGGAGCATCCGAAGCTGACGCTGCCCGACGGCGAGAAGATCGACAGCGAGGTAGTCGAACGAGTGCGGCGTGACACGCTGCTGTCGGCGGAGTCCGCCTGGGAGCGCGCCGACCACGGAGCGGATGTCGACGGACTCGTCCACTCCCCGCAGCGGCAATACCGCGCGCTCCGACGCGAGGTGCTTCAGGCGGAGCGCGAAGCACTGCTCGAGGCGCGGTCGAGTGGCAGCTATGCGTCCCGCATCCTGAACCGGGCACAGGCCATGCTCGACCTCGAGGAGACTCGACTGGAGGCCATCGACAATCCCTCGGGCCTGTAACCGCGATCTATGCTGGATGTATGCCACGATCGAATCGCCCCCGCGGGCGCCGCTCGGGCGAAGAAGTGGATGACCTCGACCTGAGCCACGTTCTGAGCGGTCGTCTCACCGCGGTTCAGAAGCGCGACGGCCTGTGGAACGTACAGCCCCTGACTGCGGCCAATGCGACCAAGGTCTACATCTGCCCAAGCTGCGGCCTCGAAATCGCTCCCGGCGTCGCACACACGGTCACCTGGCGCGCTGACGGAATCATGGGGGAGGCCGGCGACCTTGCTGCTCGCCGGCACTGGCACCTGCACTGCTGGCGGATCAAGCCGTGACGTCTGTCGAGATTCGCAGCGGAGTCGAGCTACCCGCTCGTCGCGAGAACGTCGAATTGCTGACGGATGACGGCTTCACTCTCGTCGGCGAACTCGCGGTACCCGAGACGGCGGCGCCGGTCGCGACCCTCGTGACGCTGCATCCGTTGCCCACCGGTGGGGGTTTCATGGACTCGCACATCCTGCGAAAGGCCGCCGCACGGTTGCCTGCACTGGCTGACATCGCGGTGTTGCGCTTCAACTTTCGTGGCGTTGAGTCGCCGCGAGGCACCTCCGAGGGCACCTTTGGCGACGGGGTCCTCGAGCAGCACGATCTTTCTGCCGCGATGGCGTTGGTGGCGGAACGCGGGCTGCCGCATCCCTGGATCCTCGGCTGGTCGTTCGGAACCGAGGTCGCCATCCGCTACGGGCTGCGTTATCCGATCGACGGCGCAATACTGCTTTCGCCGCCGCTCAAACGGGCTACGGATGCCGAACTTGCCGCATGGGCGGGGAGCGGCAAGCGGCTGGTCGCCGTCATCCCCGAATTCGACGACTACCTGCGACCGCCCGAGGCGCTCACTCGATTCGCCGTCGTGCCCGAGACCGAACTCGTGATCGTCGAGGGCGGCAAGCACCTGTGGGTGGGGGAGCAGCAGACCGCGCGCGTATTGAACGAGATCGTGGGGCGGCTGAATCCTGCCGCCTCACCGCTGCCGACGCACTACGACCTGCCGTAGCCGGCCGCTGCCCGACAACTACAGCGCATTCTGCCTCGGGATCACGACCTGTTTGATGATCAGCAGGATCGACGCGGCCACGGGGATGGCGACCAGGGCACCCAAAACACCGAGCAGGGTTCCGCCTGCGAGGGCCGCAATCACCACGACGACGCCGGGCACCGACACCGCCGTACGCATGATGCGCGGACTGATCAGGTACGCCTCGACGCCCATGTAGACGATGTAGTAGATGCCGACCACGAGGACGCTCGGGCTGCCGTCGAAGGCCCAGACCAGGAGCGTGATGATCGTCGAGGCAGTAATGGTGCCCACCAGCGGGATGAGCGACCCGATCAGGGCGATCACCGCGAGCAGGGCCGCATAGTGCACCTGCGCACCGAACAGCGGGAAGATCAGCTGCAGGAACAGGAACGACAGGATGCCGTTGACGAGCCCGAGCGCCCCTTGCCCCATGACGTACTTACCGACCGCCTCGCTGATCTGCTCGGCGATGTCGATGAAGCCGGGCCGCTTCGAGGCCGGCACGAGCTGGTACAGGCCGCGCTTGATGCTGCCGAGGGAAGCCACAAAGTAGAGCGTCAGAATGAAGACGACGATCGCTCCGGCGACTCCTGTGGCGATGCCGATGCCGGTCGTGATCAGGCCGCCGCCGATCTTTGCGACATCGAGGCTCCCCACGAAGTCATTGAACTGAGTCTGAACGGCTGTGACATCGAGCCACGGGAAGTTGTGGTGTACGTCGGTCCAGAACTGGCCTTGCGTGATCGAGGTCACCACGCCCTGCATGGCCTTGATCCCGGTCGATACCTGGTCGATGACGACGGGGATGATCGCAAAAATGAGCCCAGCGAAGGCGCCGAGCAACCCGAGCAGCACCGTGAGGATTGCCAGCCAGCGGGGCCAGCCATGCTTGGCCAGAAATGACACCAGTGGGTCGAGCCCGAGTGCCAGGAACAACGCGGCGCCAACGTAGGTGAGAACTGTCGCGAGTGACCCGACGGCGGCACCGATCGCGAGTGCAACGATGACGCCGAGCCCCCCAAAAAGTCCAAGTCTGAACGCGTTCTGGATCTTCAACTTGAGCCTCTCGGTCGGCTGATGCGCGGGAGTCGAGCAGCGCGCAGGTCAGTCCTGGCTGGAAACCTTCTCTGCTTGCGACAATACCCCGCGCAGTGACTCGAAGTAGCCCGCCACGGCCTCGCGTTCGAGGCGGATCTGGCTGAGACGCTCCTCGGCGTCTGCGAGCAGGCTTGCCGACCGCTTCTCGGCCTCAGCGATGAGCGCCTTCGAACGTGACTCGGCGTCTGTCACGAGCTTCGCCGCGCTCGCCTCAGCGATCTCGAGCGTTTTCTTCGCACCGGCGACGGCGTCGGCGTCGACCTTGTCCGCCTCTGCGCGCTTGTCGGCTGCGCGCTTGGTGGCGGCGGTGAGCTGGGCCTGCGCCTCGTCCAGGTACTTTTGGGTCTGAGCCGCGGCATCCTGTTGCGTGGCAAGGAAGTCCTTCTCGGCCTCGTCGCGGCGAGCCTTCAACTCGACCTCGAGGTCGAGACGCGCCTGCTCAGCGTCGCGCTCAAGCGTCGTGCGAGTCTCGTCGGTCTCGTGGGCGAGCTGCGCTCGCACCGACTCGGTCTCGTGGGCGAGAGCTGCCCGCTGGCGGTTCACGTCGCGCACGAGGTCTTTGCGTTCCTTATCGACGTCATGGGCGAGCTTGGCACGCGTCTCAATGACGTCCGCCTCGAGGGCTGCGCGAGTCTCTGCTGTCTCGCCCTCGACGGCTGCGCGTGCTTCGGCGGCCTCGGATGTGGTTGCGGCTTCCGCTTCCGCCCTCTGTGCCGCGATTTCGGCCTTCGACTGGGCTGTTGACTTATCGAGGGCTGCGCGAGCCTTGGCGGTGTCTTTGGCGAGGGCGTCGCGCGCGGTCTTGATCTCTGCGTCGACCTCGGCGCGACGCGCGGAAGCTTCGGCTTCGATTGCGGCAGTGCGCGCGGCGACGTCTGAGTCGAGCGCCGTTGTACGCGAGGCGATTTCTGTTTCGAGCGCAGCGGTGCGAGAGGAGATCTCCAACTCGAGCTCGCCGGTGCGCGCCTGGATCTCGTGATCGAGCGCCTCGCGACGACTGGCGACCTCGGCTTCGATTGCGCCAGTCCTCGTGGCGATTTCATGGTCAAGCGCCTCGCGACGGGACGAGATTTCGTTGTCCAGTTCCCTGTGTCCCGAGCGGATGTCGTTTTCGAGGGATGCGCGCTTGGCCGTGATCTCGTTGTTCAGCTCGGTTCGCGCGGTCGTCGTTTCGACCTCGAGTGCTGCGCGCGCTGCCACTGTCTCATTGGCCAGTTCGGTGCGGGCCCTGGTGGTCTCCTGCGCGAGTTCGGCACGCGTCGTCTCCACTTCGCGCGCGAGATCAGTGCGGCCCTGCTCGATGTCGCGCGCGAGATCGCTGCGGAGGCGCTCGTTCTCCGCTTCGTAGTCTGCGCGACCCTTTTCGGTATCCCGAGCCAGAATCGCGGCGGCCTCGCGGGTACCCTCCGATTCGCGCGCGGTGACAGCCTTGAGTTCTGCGATCTCGCGCTCCCCCTCCGCGCGGATGGCGGCGGCCTCGCGTTTGGTGTTCGCGCGGGCCTCGGCGGCCTCCGTCGCAACGGCACCACGCACTGCTGCCGCCTCGCGCAGGGCGTCAGCGATGGTCGTTTCGCTCTCCGTCCTGGCGTGGGTGAGCAGGCGCTGGGCTTCCTGGTTCGCGGATGCGAGCGTCGAATTGGCCTGCGCCGCAGCGTCCGCGATCAGCTTGCCCGCAGCATCCTGAGACTCGATGACCAGTTTTTGGACCTCGGCCTGCACCTGGCTTCGAAGTCTCTCAGCATCGATGTCGGCCTGGCTGATGAGCCTCGTCGACTGCTCTTCAGCGACTCGAAGGGTGTTCTCGAGCTTGGTGCCGAGGCCTGCATACGTTGGGCTGCCGGTCTCGTCGAGCTCGGCCTGGAGGTCTTCGGCGACCGCCGTGATGCGCTTGACCTCTTTCTGGGCCTCGTTGCGGTCAGTGTTTGCCTTGATGAGTTCGCGGCGGAGTTCCTGGATGGCTTTGTCGACGTCATCCTTGCGGTATCCGCGCATTTCGGTACCAAATTCCGCTTCATCAGTAGCCAACGTGGGTCCCCTTTAGAGATAGATGCGACTGGGTTCGAGTTTAGCGACGGGCGCTCGCTCGCCGGAACCGCCCGCTAACAGGGGATTCCCAGACGCTCGGTTAGGCGGCCGGAAGGGGCATCCGCTATTCTTGGATGTCTTTGTTGTTGCCGTCCGTGGCAGTTTCGACTACCACGAATCCCTCTCGTCGCCCCTGTTGCGACCGGCCAAATGTTTTGGCGGAGGGTGCCGAACCCGACATGCGGCGCAGTTGTAAGAACTGCAGTGGCTTGCGGTGCAGGGCAACACGAAAGGAGTAATCCGTGCGATTTGTTCTCGCCATAGTTTGTTTTGTCATTGCCGCCCTCGCGATGGGGCTTGGCATCGCCGAGCGTACCGTCCTCGCTGGCCCCGACCAGGTTTCAGCGACTACGACCACGAATGACGGCGCGCCCGTCACCGTCATCGACGGATCCGCGCTGAACGCGTACCCGCAGAGCCAGACCGTCCAGCTTCAGGGTGGATCGAGCGCCTTCGCTGCGTACGGCCGGACGAGTGACGTCCTGGCGTGGGTGGGCAACGCGAACTACACGCTCGTCACCTTCAACGTCAAGACCGGCAAGCTGGTCTCGCAGTTGCATAAGGGTACCGAGAACACCGTGCCGGACCCATCGGGCTCCGATCTCTGGATCGGCCAGTACGCGGGTGCTGAAGCCAACAGCTTCCACCTGAGGGTACCCTCGACGATTTCGGTTCTCGCGGTCTCGGACGGCACGTCTCCCGCTCCATCGACCGTGAAGCTCAGCTGGCCCGTCGACAATAACGTTCCCTGGTCTGGCCCCGTCATCGGGGGTGGCGCGGTCATGCTCGTCATCGGGCTAGTGCTCCTGCTCTGGGCGTTCACTCACCTGCGGAAGACGCGTGGGCCGCGCCGTTCGCAGCCGCGCATGCCCAAACTTCCGCGCCAGCAGCGCTACAAGCCGAGTCGCAGGGCCGTCACCACCACTAAGGGCCGACGATCAATCAACCGATTCGTCGCACTTGTGCCGGTGGTAGGCGTGACTGCGCTCGTTCTCGCGGGATGCACGGCGGTGCCAGCTCCAAGCATCCCGACTCCGACGCAAACGGCCAAGTCCCAGCTCACGACGACGGCTCAGATCCCGTCCGTCACAAAGCCACAGCTCGAGCAGATCATGCAGCGCATCAGTTCTACGGTTGCCACCGCCGACGACACCTCGAGCGCCCAACTGGTCACAACGCGCATGGCAGGCCCCGCTCTCGAGGAGCGGCTGGCTAACTACAAGATCCGCAAGACAGACAAGAAAGAGCCGGCCGCAACGCCGATCCCGGCGACGACTCTTGCGATTGCTCTACCGCAGGCGAGTAACATCTGGCCGCGAACGGTCTTCGCGGTCGTCCAGGACAAGTCGAGCCCCACCGCGGCATCCGTCGCTCTCATGCTGGTTCAGGATGATCCGCGCTCCAACTACAAGGTCAATTACTCGATCACGCTGCAGCCGAAGACGCCTATACCCGAACTCGCGCCCACCTCGATCGGTGCGGCGGGCATTGACCCGCAGGGCAAGTTGCTGAAACTGCCGGCTGGGTCGATCGCCATGGACTACGGCGACATCCTGCTGCATGACACCTCGAGCGCGTCATATTCGCTCTTCCAGGCGGTCGGTGACACCCTGCGAACGCAGGTCGGCATGGCGGCGAAGCTCAAGGAGCAGAAGGGTCTGCCTTCGACGGCGAAGCTTACCTTCGCCAATGTGCAGGGTGATGGCCGAACAATTGCGCTCGCGACCCTCAACTCGGGGGCGATCGTGGCCGTCAATCTGAACGAGGTTGAGACCGTGCGTCCCGTGAAAGCGGGTGCGGCAGTCAGCGCGAAGGGTGGCGGAATCAAGGCACTCTCCGGTAAGGCGACAAGCACGAAAGGGCTGGTTGCGACCTATGGCGACCAGTTGCTCTTCTATGTGCCACCGGTCGGCGCTTCGGGCAAGATTGTATTGCTGGGTTACAGCGAAGGGCTTATCGCAGCGCAGGAGTACAAGAAGTGAGCAACGCACCAATCACGCCGGCAAGTTTGCGCGGTGCTATCGATCTGTCTTCGCTCGTCAATCCGCGCCCGGCGACCCCGCCGCCGGTCTCGAACTCACCCCTGGTGATGTCGGCCACGGATGCGACATTCACCGACGTTCTCGACCTCTCGAACACGGTTCCGGTCATTGTCGAGTTCTACGGTCAGGGCCTCCAGCCGGTTCTCGCATCCCTCATTGAGCAGTACGGTGGCAAGCTGGTGCTCGCGACGGTCGACGCTCCGACGAACCCCCAGTTGTCGCAGGCCTTCCAGGTACAGCAGGTTCCGACGGTTGCTGCGGTCGTCGGTGGCCGACCGGTGCAGCTTTACGTGGGTGACTATCCGGAGGCCGAAGTCAGACTCGTCTTCGACCAGGTGCTGGAGCTCGGCAAGCAGAACGGCGTGACGGGCACGATCCCGGTGGACGCCGCAGAAGGCGCCGATGCTCCGGATGCCGCTGCCGAACCGGTCGAGGAACCCCTGCCCCCGCACCACCAGGAGGCGTTCGACGCCATCTCCGCGGGCGACTATGCGACGGCTATCACGGAGTACAGGGCCGCGCTCGCGCAGAATCCTCGCGACGCGCTCGCCACGGCGGGACTGGCGCAGGTTTCTCTGCTGCAGCGACTCGACGGCCTGGCTGCCGACGACATCCGCTCGGCTGCTGACTCTGATCC
Organism: Glaciihabitans sp.; assembly: GCA_025463785.1. Lineage (GTDB taxonomy): Bacteria > Actinomycetota > Actinomycetes > Actinomycetales > Microbacteriaceae > Galbitalea. The sequence goes on along the minus strand of JAODBD010000004.1, from coordinate 89,512 downwards.
GTCATCTTTGGACGCGGCGCTCGCCGTCGCCGACCTCGACATCAGCGGCGGGCAAGTGGACGGCGCGTTCGATCGCCTGCTCGAGCTGTTCCCCACGCTGGATGCCGCGAGCAAGAACGCCGTTCGCACGCGGCTGCTCGACTACTTTGAGATCGTGGGCGGGGACGGCCCTCGGGTCGCCGCTGCGCGGCGTCGGCTGACCGGGCTGCTGTACTGAGCTTGCTGCCCCGTGCCGCGTGCTCTCGGTAGAGTCGTGGCGGGGATTCCGCCGCCGACCTCGGCCGTGCCCGCCATCCACGTCACGAGGGGCGTCATATCGTCCTTCCCGCGCGCTCGGAAGGACGATATGACGCCCCTCACGGGACGGGACGGGACGGGACGGGAGGGGAGGAGACGGGACGGGAGGACGGGGCGCGCGGCTACCGCCGGAGCTTTAGCCACAGGCCCGCCAGCGGGGGCAGCGTGATCTCTGCGGATGCCGGACGGCCGCCCCACGGTTCGTCGGTCGCCACGACGCGCCCGAAGTTTCCCACGCCGGAGCCACCGAACTCCTCGGCATCCGAATTCAGGATCTCTTCCCAGTCGCCCGCGTAGGGCAGGCCAACCCGGTAGGGCCCAACGGGATTGCCGCTGAAGTTCATGAGCACGGCAATCGGTTGACCGTCGGTGTCCCAACGCAGGAACGACAACACGTTGTGCTCGGCATCGCCGCCATCGATCCACTCGAAGCCGGCCGGGTCGTTGTCCTGCGACCAAAGCGCTGGCTCGTCGCGGTAGACGCGATTCAGTTGGCCGACCAGTCTGAGGAGTCCGCGGTGGGCGGGCTGGTCGAGAATCCACCAGTCGAGCCCGCGTTCCTCGCTCCACTCGGACGGCTGCCCGAACTCCGACCCCATGAACAGCAACTGCTTGCCGGGATGCCCCCACATAAAGGTGAGATACGCCCGCACGTTCGCGAGCTTCTGCCACTGGTCGCCGGGCATCTTCGCGAGCAGCGAGCCTTTGCCGTACACGACCTCGTCGTGACTGATCGGCAGCATGAAGTTCTCGCTGAACGCGTAGATGAAACTGAACGTGATCTCGTTGTGGTGATACGAGCGGTACATCGGGTCCTCTTCGATGTACGACAGGCTGTCGTGCATCCATCCCATGTTCCATTTCAGGCCAAAGCCGAGGCCGCCCTCCGAGGTGGGATGCGTGACGCCCGGATACGAGGTCGATTCCTCGGCCACCATGATGACGCCGGCGTTGCGTTTGTATGCGGTCGCGTTGACCTCCTGCAGGAAGCTGATCGCCTCGAGGTTCTCGCGTCCGCCGTGGATGTTGGGCTCCCATTCGCCCGCCTCGCGCGAGTAGTCGAGGTACAGGATGGACGCAACGGCATCCACTCGCAGCCCGTCGATGTGGAACTCCTCGAGCCAGTAGAGGGCGTTCGCGACGAGGAAATTGCGCACCTGCGAATCTCCGAAGTTGAAGATGTAGGTGCCCCAGTCTTTGTGTTCGCCACGCCGCGGGTCGGCGTGCTCGTACAGGGCCTGCCCATCGAAGCGGCCGAGCGCCCACTCGTCCTTCGGAAAGTGCCCTGGCACCCAGTCCATGATCACGCCGATCGATGCCTGGTGCAGCCGGTCGATCAGGTATTTCAGGTCGTCGGGATGCCCGAACCGGCTCGAGGGCGCGTAGTACCCGGTCACCTGGTAGCCCCAGGACCCGCCGAACGGGTGCTCGGCCAGCGGCATGAACTCGACGTGGGTGAACCCGGTCTCGTGCAGGTACTCGATGAGCTGGTCGGCCAGTTCTCGGTAGCCGAGCCCCGGACGCCACGAGCCCACGTGCATCTCGTACACGCTGGTGGCGCTGTTGTGCGGATTGTGGGACGCGCGCTGGGTCAGCCAGGCAGCATCCGACCACACATACTTCGATTCGCCGACAACGGATGCCGTGGCTGGCGGCCGCTCGGTGAACCGCGCCATCGGGTCGGCCCGCTGTACCCACTCGCCCGACTGCGTCTGGATCTCGAACTTGTACGCGCTGCCGGGACCGAGCGCCGGCACGAACAACTCCCACACGCCGTTGTCGTCGAGTCGGCGCATCGACCACAGGTGACCGTCCCACCCGTTGAAGTCACCGAGGACGCGCAGGGCTTTCGCGTGCGGAGCCCACACGCTGAATGAGGTTCCCATGACGTCTTCGTGCGGACGATAGTGTGCGCCGAGCGCATCCCACAGCTGCTCGTGCCTGCCCTGCCCCCACAGGTAGAGGTCGACCTCGCCGACGGATGGCACGAATCGATAGGGGTCCTCAGCCGTCCACGACGGTGCTCCGTCGTAGCCCGCCTCCAGCGTGTATGCCTGCCCGCGGCCAGCCGCGAAACCCTGCCAGAGACCCTGCTCGACGTGCTCGAGCGGCACACGGGTGCCATCCGCCTGAATCGCCGTGACAGTCTGCGCGAGTGGTCGAACCGCGCGAATGACGAAGCCGCCATCCACTGAATGCTGCCCGAGTGTCGAGTGCGGCTGGGGGTGATAGCCGCCGACGATCGATGCGATCAGCCCGGGGTCGAGTTCCGGGAGCACACTCTGCTTGCTGGCTGCCATCTTCGTCCCTATCGGTATTCGATTGCCAGAATGTGTACCGGCTGCGTGAACGCATCCAGCCGCACGTAATTGTGTTCCGCCCAGGTGAAGCGCTGGCCGGTGATTTGGTCGACAACGTCGTAGACCGCGCCCGGCGTGAGCCCCAGTTTGGTGAGATCGAGGTGCACCGTTGTCTCGCGCACGGAGTGCGGGTCGACGTTGGCCACGATAATCAGGCCGTCTGGTGTGCCCGTGCCGGTGAATTCGGCCGGGAGGTACTTCGAGTAGACGAGCATTGAGTCGTCGTCGCTCCACTGAACGGCGAGGTTGCGCAGCTGGCGCAGCGCCGGATGTGCCGATCGGATGCCGTTGAGCTGCGTCAGATATGGCGCCAGCGAGGCGCCGACCCGCTCGGCTTTGGCGAAGTCCCGCGGTTTGAACTGGAACTTCTCGTTATCGAGGTTCTCTTCGCTGCCGGGCCGCGCGACATCCTCGAATAATTCGTAGCCCGAGTAGACCCCCCAGGTCGGCGAGGCCGTCGCCGCGAGCGCGGCCCGCACCTTGTACGCGGCCGGCCCGCCGAACTGCAGATATTCGGTGAGGATGTCCGGCGTGTTCACGAACAGGTTTGGTCGATAGAACGCGCTCCATTCGTCGCTGATCTCGACCAGGAACTCCTCGAGCTCGGGCTTCGTGTTGCGCCACGTGAAGTAGGTATATGACTGCTGGAAACCGGCCCCCGCCAGAGACTGCATCATCGCGGGGCGGGTGAACGCCTCGGCGAGGAATACGACATCCGGATGCTCAGAGCCGACCTCGAAGATCAGCCACTCCCAGAAGTCCAGCGGTTTGGTGTGCGGATTGTCGACGCGGAACATCTTCACTCCAAGGCCGACCCAGTAATTCACGACCCGAAGCACCTCGGAGCGAATGCCGATCGGGTCGTTGTCAAAGTTGAGCGGGTAGATGTCCTGATACTTCTTGGGAGGATTCTCGGCGTAGGCGATCGAGCCGTCGGGCTGCGTCGTGAACCATTCGGGATGCTGCTTGACCCAGGGGTGATCGGGCGAGCACTGCAGCGCCAGGTCGATTGCGACCTCAAGATTGTTGGCGGCGGCCACCTTGAGGAAGGCGACAAAATCCTCGACCGTACCGAGATCGGGATTGATGGCGTCGTGACCGCCGGCGGCACTTCCGATTGCCCAGGGCGAGCCGGGATCGTTCGGGCCCGCTTCGAGTGTGTTGTTCGGTCCCTTGCGAAAGCTCGTGCCGATCGGGTGGATTGGCGGCAGGTAGAGCACGTCGAACCCCATGGCCGCAACCTCGGGCAGTCGCGTTGCCGCAGTTGCGAAGGTACCGGAACGCCACGAGCCGTCCTTATTCTGGGTGGCCCCGATGCTCCTCGGAAAGAGCTCGTACCAACTGCCGACGCCCGCACGCTCTCGCTCTACGAGGATGCTGTGCTGTTCGCTCAGCGTGGCGAGGCTGGACAGCGGACGCGCGGCCATGGCGGCGGCGAGCTTCGGGGCATGCACCGCGAGCAGGCGGCTATCACCGCGTAACTCCTCGTCGTTGAGTGCCGCGATGGCATCCTTCACGGGCTTGCTCTTGCCCGCTCGTTCGAGGAGGTGGAGTCCTTCGCTGAAGACGAGTTCGACATCCTGATGCAGGGGGATCTTGATTTCGGCCTTGTGCAGCCAGGTCGCCCAGTCGTCGCTGTAGGCCTGCACCCGGAAATGCCAGGTGCCCGTTTTCCGGAGTTGAGCAAGAGCGCGCCAGCGATCCGAGTTGGGAGCGATCTCGGTCATCCGGTACTGGGTTTGCGTACCGTCGGGATCGATTAGGAGCAGGTCGACACCGATCAGATCGTGGCCCTCGCGAAACACGGTCGCTTCGAACGGCACGACTTCGCCGTCAAAGGCCTTCGCTGGCCATCGATTTTCAGGTTGAACGGGCGAGAGGTTGCGGATCGGGATGCGCCCGATCCGGGCCTCGAAGTGCCGTGTGGACGAGCCAGTCGTCGGTGCGGCTGCAGTCGCAAAATCGTGTTTAGCCACCCGTTGACCGTATCGCGAAAGGCCGCCAGAGCGCGCGGGGTGGTGTTTTGCGGGGGAGTGGGCTAACCCACTGCAGGACCTGGTTTGATTTTGTGCGTGTACTCCGTTCGAGGTTCATGGGAGTGCTTTTTGAACCCCGGGTCTGTACCCCGATTTTGATGGTGTGAAATTTCGTCGTGATTGTGTTTTGTCAGAAATTGCTGGTCAAGTGGCAAGTTACCACGAACTTGAGGGCTAAAGCGCGGCGCCCCGTTCTGGGGTGTAGATCGCTCTTGTCCGCCATTGTGAGGACAGCTAGCGTGAGGGCGGGGGGAACTCCGGGGGCGCGATCCTAGTCTGCGCACTCGGCCCATTCTGTCCACATAGTCGAAGTTCGCACTTCGGCGGACGAGCCTCACCCGAGACTCGTGCCACGACCCGAACGTGGAACGCCAGTTTCATTCGGCGTGCCTTCGCGCGGGTCAATGACCCGACATTGACTCAATGATGTCGCGAAAGGATACGCAATGAACAAGCTCGTCAAGGGTGCAGTTGCCGGTGCAGCTGGTATCGCTCTTCTACTCGGCGGCGCGGGAACCTTCGCGCTCTGGAACTCCAGCATCGGCGTTGGCAGCGGAACGGTCTCGACCGGCACGCTCGCATTCGGAACAAGCGCCGGAGCGACCTGGCACGATGACTCGCCCGGCGCAACCACCACGACGTTCAACCCTGCAACGCAGAAGATCGTCCCCGGAGACATTGTCTCGCTCACCCAGAACATCACCATCAACGCAACGGGTAAGAACCTCCAGGCTCAGCTTGCGTACTTGCCCAGCTCGGTTGCCATTCCTGTCGACCTCGTAGGGAAGATAGTTCCGACTCTGACGGTGTCAAAGGTCTCTGGCGACGCGGCGGTCTCGGGCAGTGGAACTGCGCTGAGCCCATACATCATTACGCCGGCCGCGGGCGGAACTTCCGTCTTCGCAGTGACAATCTCCTACGCGTTTGACCCCACGGTCGCAGGCGTTGTCGGCCAGAACGAGTCGGTCGACCTCTCCGGTGCCACCTACACGCTGACGCAGATTCACTCCTAGTCGGTTGAGCGTGCCGCCATGTGGGCGGCACGCTCTCCGCCCTGGTGGCGGGCCCATCCACGTGCCCACCTCCCCGTCTCCGTTCCGGCCAAAGGGAAGGTCATCATGAACACGTCATTGCGTGCAATGACCACTTCTCTTGCTCCTGCTCTTAAGGGCAAGGCACTTCGTCGTGTCTTCTCTGCCGTGGGAATCATCGTTGCCGCGATCGTCATTGGCGTCGCGGGCAGCGGTTCTACTTATGCGCTGTGGAATGGCTCAAAGCCGATCGGTGCGACGACCCTGTCGGCGGGCTCCACCGGGCTCACGGTGAACGGCGTCACCACCTACACAGTGCCCGGTCTCAACAACACGCAAATTCTTCCCGGCCTCTCCGCTGTTTCGCCGCAGGTACTCACCATTTTCAATGCGGGCTCTACGCCCCTCAGCGTCACCGTCGGAACGCCAACGTTCGCCGACCCAAGCAGCCTTCTCGCCCAGAACGGCAACCTCGTCGTCAGTCTTTTTCAGAGTGCCAATTGTGCGCAGTCAGTGGATGGCAGCAGCGCGACGGCGTGGACCGCACCGCTGGTTCTCGCCGCGGGCGGATCCGTCACGGCGTGTCTGCAAATGACACTGAGCGCGAATGCGCCATCCACGGTCCAGGGATTGAGCGCAACTTTCACTCTTCCGCTCATCGCAACACAGGTGCGTAACCAGTGAAGCGCGCAAAGCTCGCCGTGGCGATCGCGGCCATCACATTCCTCGTCCTGGCCGGCGCGACAAGCGCGTCGGCATTCTGGTCTGCGTCGGCGAACGTGGTTTCTACCGTCAAGGTCGCCTCGCTCGCAGACTCGTGCTCCAGCGTCACGTCAGTCCAGAACGCAAGCTTTGAGCTGCCGGTCATCACCCAATCGTGGATCTACATCCCCAATGGCGGAGTTCCCGGTTGGGTTTCTACTGACCCGTCCGGCATCGAGATCTGGCAGAGCGGATTCAACGGCGTCGTTGCACCCGTCGGCAACCAGTTCGTTGAGCTCAATGCCACGACCAACGGCACACTGTCGCAGTCGATCGCGTCAACACCCGGTCAGATCCTCCAGTGGTCGTTGCTGCACCGCGGTCGCGCGGGCGTCGACACGATGCAACTGCTAATCGGCTCGTCCGCTTCCAATCTCGTGGCGATTCGCACGATCAGCGACGGAACTTCCGCCTGGGGTCGCTACTCGGGCGCCTACGTTGTGCCCGCCGGCCAGACGAGTACATATCTTGCGTTCCGCGCGATCTCGACCGCGACCGGAGACCTCAGCGTTGGCAACTTCATGGACGACGTTTCGTTCGGTTCCGGTCCCTGTCTTACTGCGGCATCCACGGTGTCGAATCTCACTACCCCGGGCAGCACGGTCTACCACACCGGCGACCTCGTTCAGTATTCGACTCAGGTCGCGAACATCGGTAGCGCGCTGTCGTACAAGTCGACGCTGAGCGCACCGCTGCCCAGCTCGCTCACCTACAAGGCAGGCTCGCTCAAGATCGACGGTGCATCGGAGTCGGATGCTGCTGGCGACGACCTTGCGGAATACACGGCAGGCTCCGGCGGAACCGGAACCATTGCGGCTCGGCTTGGATTGAACGCAACCGCTGCTGCGGGGGGCACCATCGCCCAGGGTTCGAGCACGACCGTCACTTTCCAGGCCGTTGTGGCCGGCGCGGTTGGCGCTGTAATCCACTACACGCCGACCGCGAATTACGTGAGCGGGCTCGCATCGCAGTGGGTCGCAACATCCGTGGTCGCCGCTGACGTCCCCATTTCGGTCGTCGCTGGTGCGGATGTCGGGATGACTGCGGCAACGCCGTCGCCCGCCACCATCACGGCAGGCGTCACGACGCCATCGACCTGGAGCTTCACCGCCAGGAACAACGACGGCTCGGCGATCGCCACCAGTGTCGTCGTACACGTCACCACGCCGACGGGCTATGTCTCCACAACAGCGCCCGCGATCACGGGCGGTGCGGCATGCACAATCACCTCGACTACGACAGCTGACTGCACCATCGGCAGCCTCGCCGCTGGGGTAAGCAAGATCATCACCATGCACGGATACGCCGCTGCGGGTACGCCGCCAGGGGCCCTGTCGATCGTCGCGACGGTCACGAGCACAAGTGGCGACTCGGTCGCATCCAATGACTCCGCGACGGGTACTGCAACCGTGGTCGCGGACACGACGCCTCCCGGCAATGTCACGAACCTCGCGGCATCCGGCACCACCGGTAGCCAGACGACGCTCACCTGGACGGCGCCCACCGACAACGCGGGTGTCACGGGCTACGACATCTACCGCGGCGGCGTGCTCATCGCATCGGTGGCCAACGTGACGACATTCACGAACACGCTGCTGACGCCATCGACCACATACACCTACACGGTCAAGGCGAAGGATGCCGCGGGCAACGTCTCGGCCCTGTTCTCCAACACTGCCACCGTGAAGACCTCGGCGACATTCACCTCCGGTGTCTACTACCGGGTGAGCTATCCGGGGGACACCTGGTGCATTGGCACCTCGGCGAGCCCTGCGGTCACTGGGTCAGCGCTGCAACTGGCCGCATGCGACACCACCTCATCCCAGAAGTGGGATTTCCTGAGCTCGCTCAACGGTGTCAACCCACCGGCGGGGAACTTCCTGATGGCGCCCGACATCCTCAACACGACTCTTGGGTGGGATGTGATCGGCGCCAGCAACGTCAATGGTGCAAAGGTCGACGTCACGACCGTCACGGGCATGGCGCAGGAGTGGAAGCCGGTTGCCGACGCGGGCGGAACGTTCCACTTCATCAACCGCAACAGTGCAAAATGCCTCGACGTCAACGGCAACCTGCCTTCCGCTGGCCTGCAGTTGCAGCAGGTCACGTGCAACGGCTCGGCCGCCCAGTCGTTTACTCTCACGGGCGTCGCCCCGTGAACGGCGTGACGTCCCGGGTTCGCCGAGCGCTTGCAGTGGTTGCGGCCTCGGCGATTGCAGCTGGCGCCCTCATCGGCGCGACGGCAGGGCTCGCTGCTGCGGCATCCCCTGTGGTCCTGGTGAGCACAGATGGCGTCAGCTACACCCCGAGCCTCACGGTGGGTCTCTTCGATGACGCTGGGCTGCTGGTGCCGGGGGATACCACGAAGACCGAGCTGTGGATCAAGAATCCGACCGCTGACCCGGCGACGGTGCGCGTCAGCATCGGCCAGGTCACGACCTCGTCGGTCGAGCTGGGCCACAACATGACCCTGACCGCGCTCAACACCTCTGCGGGCACGAAAGTGAGCCGAAGCTGGAGTGATCTTGCGAAGTGCGATGTCATGGTGGGGCCGGTCACAATAGCCGGCGGCGCGATCCTTCGCGTGGACCTGACGCTGACCATGCTCAACGCAACGGGGCTGCAGGCACAGCACCAGACCGCGTCTTTCGGTGCGACGGTGGCGATGCGAGACGATGCGGCCGGCTCTTTTCCTGTGTCCAAGTGTGACCAGGGGACAGGTGGCCCACCCAACACCGTGCCCACGGGACAGCACGTGAAGGTCCTCGGATACACGGGCGACACGTTCCCCACCGGGCTCCTGGTTCTTGGCGGCGCGCTCCTTTGGGTTGGTTGGTTCTTTGTCGCGCTACGCAGGCGGCGCAAGCAGGCCGAGGGTGAATTATGAGCGACCAGGCAACTCGGAAGGACAAGGGCCTCGGCCACTACATCGGACTCGGAATCGGCGGCGCACTACTGCTCGTGGTGATTGCTCTCGCGCTCATTCTGATCGTGGTTCCCAAGATTGCTGGCGCGACGCCCCTGACCGTTCTGACAGCCTCGATGGTGCCGCGGTATCCACCGGGAACGCTCATCTTCGTTCTTCCCGTGAAAACCGACGACATTCGCATCGGGGATGTCGTCACGTATCAGATCCAGTCCGGAAACCCGGCGGTGATCTCGCATCGCGTTATTGCGATCAACAATCAGGCGAACGGCAAGCGCACGTTCATCCTGAGGGGGGACAACAACTCGTCGCCGGACCCTGCGGCGGTCATTCCCGCCCAGGTCAGGGGTCGCCTCTGGTACTCGGTGCCGCTCATGGGCTGGGTCAATTCGGCGGTCAACGGGTCGAAACGCACGTGGATTGTGGATGTACTCGCCGGACTCCTGTTCGCATATGCCGCATACATGGTGATTTCGGGGATTTATTCGGCCGCCAGGAAGCGACATCCGAAGCGCCTAGTCCCGCAGTAGCTGCCGTCCCGGAGGCGCTTATGAGCCCGACGTTGCGGCCGCGAGTTTCGAGGCTGAGCGGTGCGCCCCTAGGCTTGGAGGGTGAAGGCCATTCGTCGATTTACTGTCCGAACCGTTCTACCGGAAGCGCTTACATCCCTCGAGGAGCTTGCGACCAACCTGCGCTGGTCGTGGCACCACCCGACCAGGCAGCTTTTCGCGTCGATCAGTCCCGAGGTGTGGGAAGAGATCGGCCATGATCCGGTCGGGCTGCTCGGCGCCATCCACCCCTCGCGCCTGACCGAGCTCGCGACCGACGCTGAGTTCGTCGCCAGAGCCAACGCACTTCGTGATGACCTGGGCAAGTACCTCGCCGAGCCGCGCTGGTACCAGGGCATCGCGGATGCCCCTGCCGCAATCGCATACTTCTCTCCCGAATTCGGCATCGCCGCAGCGCTACCGCAGTACTCCGGCGGCCTCGGCATCCTCGCGGGCGATCACCTGAAGAGCGCATCAGACCTCGGCGTCCCGATCATTGCCGCTGGCCTGTTCTATCGCGCGGGTTACTTCCGTCAGGGCATCTCGCGCGATGGCTGGCAGCAGGAGACCTACCCGGTGCTCGACCCCGACGGTCTGCCGCTCAGCGTGCTCCGCAACCCCGACGGCAGCGCAGCCCACGTCACGCTTGCCCTTCCCGACGGCAAAGCTCTCTCGGCGCGCATCTGGAAGGTCGCGGTCGGCCGGGTGACCCTGCTGCTGCTCGACACCGATGTGCCTGAGAATGAAGACGCGCTCCGAACGGTCACCGATCGCCTGTACGGCGGCGGCGGCGAGCATCGCCTTCTGCAGGAGCTCCTGCTCGGCATCGGTGGTGTCCGCGCCATCAATATCTACAACGAACTCACCGGTTCGCCCACTCCCGAGGTCTTCCACACCAACGAGGGCCACGCCGGTTTCCTGGGGCTTGAGCGCATCAGCGATCTCATCGGCGAGGGCCTGAGCTTCGACGAGGCACTCCAGGTGGTTCGGGCAGGCACGGTATTTACCACGCACACGCCGGTGCCTGCAGGGATCGACCGCTTCGACGACGCGCTCGTCGAACGGTACTTCTCCACCGACCTTCTTCCCGGGGTTGACGTGGCTCAGGTGCTCGCCCTGGGGGCTGAGAACTACGAGGGCGGCGCCGAGGGCACATTCAACATGGCCGTCATGGGCCTGCGTCTCGGCCAGCGCGCCAACGGTGTCTCGCAATTGCACGGTGATGTCTCGCGAGGCATGTTCGGCGCGCTCTGGCCGGGATTCGACCAGGACGACGTTCCGATCACCTCAGTGACCAACGGTGTGCACGCGCCGACCTGGACCGATCCCCTGCTACTCGAGCTGGCATCCGAAAAGCTTGGTACCAGCGATACGGCCGCTTGCGACTGGAACAGCGACAAGGTCAGCGACGCCGATATCTGGCGTGTCCGCGGTGACATGAAGAAGCAGCTCGTCGCTGACGCCCGCAAACGTCTCACTGCGTCGTGGAACGAGCAGAACCCTGGGGCCGGGGTTCCCGCCTGGTTCACGGGCATCCTCGATCCCGAGGTCCTGACGATCGGATTCGCGCGGCGCGTGCCGACCTACAAGCGACTCACGCTCATGCTGCGCGATCCCGAGCGACTTCGTGCGCTCCTCACTCACCCGACGCGTCCCGTGCAAATCGTCGTCGCGGGCAAGTCGCATCCCGCAGACGACGAAGGTAAGCGCCTCATCCAGGAGCTCGTCGAGTTTGCTGCCGCTGCCGATGTCCGACACCGCATGGTGTTCCTCCCGAACTACGACATTGCGATGGCACAGTTGCTATACCCGGGTACGGATGTCTGGCTGAACAACCCGCTGCGGCCCCTCGAAGCCTGCGGCACCAGCGGCATGAAGGCAGCGCTCAACGGATCGCTCAATCTTTCGATCCTCGACGGCTGGTGGGCAGAGTTCTACGATGCCGAGAACGGCTGGGCCATCCCGACGGCAGACAGCGCGGGGGATGCCAGCGAGCGTGACGATCTCGAAGCCGACGCCATGTACGACCTCATCGAGCACCAGATCGCTCCGCGCTTCTACGATCGCAATGCTGACGGCGTTCCCACGCGGTGGGTTGAATCCATTCGTCACACGCTTGCCACGTTGTCGCCGACGCTGAGCGCCGATCGCATGGTCAAGGAATACGTGACCCGTTTGTACATCCCGGCTGCGCATTCCGAGCGCGCGATCTCGGTGTCGTCTTACGCGCCAGCCCGCGAACTCTCGGAATGGAAAGCGCGGCTGATGGCAGCATGGCCGAAGCTCCAGGTCACCCACGTCGAGTCCGGCGGGGTCGACGCCGTACCCCAGATCGGTGACTCGCTGCACGTGCGTGCACTCGTCGAGATCGATGGGCTGACACCCGACGACGTGAAAGTCGAAGTCGTCTATGGGACGGCCAGGGAAGGCGACCGCCTCGCCGACATCCATCGCCAGCGGCTGATACTCGAGTCTGCGGAGCCGGGCCAGCCCGCGACCTTCACGGGCACGGTCACGCTTGAGAAGCCGGGCAGCTTCGGGTACAACGTGCGCGTGGTTCCGTCGAATCCGCTTCTTGCCAATCCGGCAGAGCTCGGATTGATCACGGTGGCGCACTAACAAATTGCGGAAATGAACTTGTTTCAACTGTACCCCGAATATTTCTGGGAGCGCTCCCAGGAGCCAGTTGGTTCCTATAATCCTGTACCCCGATTGCCGGAATCGCGCGCGATTGGAATAGCGCTAATTTGCCCTTGGACCAGCACTTTTGTTCCCAAACGGTTCACCCCCTAACTGGGTGCAGGGCTGCTCTTGTCCTCACTTATGCGGACTCCGTAAGGTCATTCCGGGGGAAACATCAGACGCCCCAGAACAACCCGAACGGTCAGTGCGCGAAAGAACCCGAATCTTGCGCGAGAATCCGGCGGCGGGGCCCTAGCCCCGCATGCCCTCTCGTGTGTTGTGGGCGTTATTCACGGATTGGTCACCATCCGTAAAGGACGCGTCACCATGTCAATGAAAAAGAAGACGATTGCCATCGTCGCCGGCATCGCGGTCTTCGCTGCGGTCAGCGCGTCGGCGGCAACACTCGGCGGTATCAAGTCCGACAACCTCGGCGCCAACAGCAACGCTGTCGCAGGCCAGGTCACGGGAGGCGTGAACGTCTCATTCACGACCGCCTACGACGCCACGCTCGGTGGCTACAAGATCACCGGCGTCACGCTGTCACCGAACGGCGCCGAGGTCATCCCGGTGACGGCAGCTGACCAGCTCACGCTGAAAGCGGTCGACGGTTCATCGCTCGGCCAGATCACGGGTACCGGCACGACGCTGGGTGCCCCCGTGAGCACGATCGCGGCCAACCTCGTCTACGGTGTTTCGCTCGTTATCAATGGCGGCGCAACTACCGCGGCAGTCACGACCATCAAGTAGGTCTTTCCCGATGTCGTCGTCAACCATGCTCAGGCTGCAGGCGGATGTGGAGGACTCACTCGAGTCGTCGCAGCCGGATGCCGCCGAGAGCGTTCCCGCAAAGCCTCGCCGCCCCTGGCGGTACGTCGTTTCGGTTGGAATCTTCCTCGTTGCCGTGGTGCTTCTCTGGCCCGCGCAATTCGGCGGACTCACCGGTTTGACGGTGGTAAACGGGCATTCAATGGAACCGACGTATCACACGGGCGATCTTGTCGTCTCGTTCCGGCTGCCCAACTACACCGAGGGAGACATCCTCTCCTACAGGGTGCCGAGTGGGCAGCCGGGCGCAGGCGGCAGGGTCATCCATCGCATCTTCTCCGAGGCGACCACAAGCGGTCGCACGGTGTTCACAACCAAGGGTGACAACAACCCGAGCACAGACCCGTGGAATTTCGGCACGGGGGATGTTCTCGGCAAGGCACTCTTCTCCATCCCCGCGATCGGATCGGTGCTCGGGGGAGCATCCAATCCAATCGTGGTCGGCCTCGCGAGCGGCCTTCTGGTTACGGTTCTGTTGTGGCGGATCGGGTCCGCCCCTAAGAAACGTCGTCATCGTGGGATTCCCTAGGGGTTCCGCAATGTCAACCAGCACGTCCGCTCGTCGGCCAACCGGTCGTCACCGCTCGCGCGTTTCCCTGCGCCGAGCGGTGACGCCTTCGGTCTACGGTCTGAACGTTCCGTCGCTGGTTGTGGCCTCGATCGCTCTGATCGGGGTCGTTGGTGCATCTGCGGCCACGCTCGGCGGGCTGAGGACCAGCGATCTGGGGGCCGGAAATGCGGCCGTCAATATCCATACTTCTGGTATCAGCGCACAGTGGACCGCAGCGCTCTCGGGTACGAGCTGGGTTCTGAACGGCATCACTCTCACCACCGCAGGCGCCGATACGTTCGCCGCTGGCGAGAAGGTCAGCGTATCGATTGCCGGCACCTCCGGTACCAGCATCTGCGAAATCATCACGACCAACGCCGCGTCGACGGCGACCCTGACCATCGCCCGCACCGCGATCAACTCCGCGTGCGGGGCGACAGGGATCGACTACGCGACGATTGACAAAGTCTCTGTAGTGGCGGCGCGCTGATGAGGCGGATGTCGATCGTCGCGGGCACCCTCACCATCGCCGTGCTTGTTGCCGGCGCCGTCAGCGCATCTGCGGCTTCTCTCGGCACCGTTTCGAGCGGCCTGTTCTCGGCCAACGGGTCGGTCACGTATTCCCCCGCAAGTCGCAGCGTTTCGGACCTCACGTTGACCACGTCCGGCAGCCCCGCGACCGTCAGCGCTCTCACTGCCACGATCACCGGGTCCTCGCTGGCGAACCTGGCGGGTCAGACGATCACGGTCGCCCTCCTGAATTCGAGTGGCGCGCAGGTGCAGAGCGTGAGCGCGACGCTCTCGACTAGCACGAACCTCACTGTTGGGACGACGACGGCGACCGCGACGCTTGCCGTCTCGGGCGCGCCGCTCGCGTCATCCTTTGCGTCATGGGCGGTGTTTGTCGCAGGCGTTCAGGCCCTTGGTCCGGCCGCAGGCTCGACTTTGCACACGGTTGCGGTCGGTCATGGAGCGATCTCGGCTGTCACGCCCCCTGTCGACTGGAAAGGGGATGTCATCCCCTCGTCTGGTGTAAACGCCGCTACGTCGATCGGGGCGATCACAGTCTCCGATGTCAGCGGCTCTTCCGCCTGCCTGACGATCACCATCACGGGTACGACGTCGACTCCGACGGCGTGGGGTTTCAAAGTTGATTATTCGAAGCCGCCGTTCTACAGCACTGCGCCCTCGGTGGACTCGCACGCGATCATCGCGAACGACAGCGGTACCGTCCTGACGCTGAAGGGCACTTCGAACCGCTCTGGCACCTGGCAGGAGTTCTCCAACAACTCGCTTCTGACGACGAGCCGAACGCTCGACATCCTGGTGTGCGCGTACTCCGGCGTGACGCCTGCTGATGAGCCGGCCGCCTACAGCGTTTCGGCGCAGGTGCACGGCTCTACCTGGACCAATACCCAGGCCTGCGTTGACCGCACCATCACCGGAAACGGCCTCTACCCGTTCAACTTCGGCTGGTCGACGAGCTTTGACATGACGGATGCGATCGCCCTGCTGAAAGCGCACGATGCGGGCGCGCCGCGAGCGTTCGCCTACGAGGCCAACCCAAGGACGCCGGCCAACTATGCGGCCGGAACGTCGATGTACAGCATGATCGACTACTGGGGAAATTCGATCTCGGGAACGAATTCCGTCGTAGCCGAATTGTGTGTCGTCGAGTTCTAGCGGGGTTGCTCATCTGGTTTGGTCGCGCGCGATTGCTGCGACTGTCGCGGCGGTTATGACGATGAGGTCTGTCGGCGACAGTTCGATGTCAAAGCCGCGCTTGCCGCCGGAGACGTACACGGTGTCGAAGAGTTCTGCTGTTTCGTCGAGCACTGTGGGCGATGACGTCTTCTGCCCGATGGGGGAGATGCCGCCAACCAGGTAGCCGGTTTTCCGCTGTGCCACGCCGGGGTCGGCCAAAACTGCGCGCTTGCCGTGCACAGCCGCGGCGAGGGCGCCGAGATCAAGCTTGCCTCCGACCGGCACGATCGCGACAACGAGACTGCCGTCGACATCCACCATGAGGGTCTTGAAGACTTGCGCGGGGTCGACGCCGAGCGCCATCGCAGCCTCGTCGCCGAACCTGCGGTTGGCGGGGTCATGATCATAGGCGTGCTCAGTGAACGGGGTCCCTGTTGCCACAAGAGCGGCGGTCGCTGGCGTCGATGGCACAGGTCAATCTTGCCTGATGCCTGGTGCCTGGTGCCTGGTGCCTGATGCCCGTGCCCGTGCTGGTGCTGGTACTGGTCTAGTGCGTGTCGTCATCGGCCTTGCCTGGCTCTGTCTTGACCCGCCCCTGCTGCGCGTGCGAGCTCGCGCGTGAACGTGTGGACGCCCACCCGACGGCAGGCGACGACCTCAACTAGCTGCTCGTGATTTTCAGGAATGTATCCGCAAAAGGACACCATCCTGAAAATCACGAGTAGCTAGTGGAGGTCACCGACGGTCCTGGGTTGCGGTCTTAGGTTGCGGTTGCCGTTCCGGGCTCCGGTTCCTGGTTCGGGACTGCTGAAGGTTTGGGACTGCTGAAGGTTTCGGCTACTCGTTTTCTTAGGTTGCGGTTGCGGTTGTTGTAGTTGTAGTTGTGGTTCTGGTTCTGGTTCTGGTTCTGGTTCTGGTTCTGGTTCTGGTTCTGGTTCTGGTTCTGGTTCTGGTTCTGGTTCTGGAAAATTGAGTGTCGGAAATGGAAGGTGCAACGTGGGATTGGGCGGGTGCCGGGCACGGACGCTGACGCAGAGACCGGGTGGAACGGTGGCACCGCAAGGCGAGGGCCGCGCGAGGTGCAGCGGCGGGGCAGCAGTTCAGTGCTAGTGAGCGCGGAACAGTTGCATTGAGGCTCCCGCGATGCGGACCTCGCTGCCGGGGCGCTGCTCGAGTTCGGCTTCGGTGAGGTCGTCTTCGGCCGAATCCCAGAGGAGGGTGTAGCCGACGACGCCCTCGTGTTCGGGCAGGGTCACGGTGACATCCTGTTCGAGACCGTGGACGATCAGCAGGATGCGGTTGAAGTCCTCGAACTCGGGCGTGGATGCGGCCAGGTACTGGAGTGTTCGCGCGGTCGGCGAATTCCAGTCCCGCTCGCTCATCGACAGGCCCTCAGTGTTGTACCAGTCCATCTGCGACGCCGACGGCACCGTCTCGCCGAAGCGCGCGTAATGCACCGGCCGCAGCGCAGGGTTCTCGCGCCGCAGCCGCAAAAGATGCTGTGTCACCCTCCACAATTCGTCCTGCCATTCCTCGTGGTCATCCCAGCCGACCCAGGTGAGCTCGCTGTCCTGGCAGTAGGCGTTGTTGTTGCCGCGCTGGCTACGACCGAACTCGTCGCCCGCAGTCAGCATTGGGATACCAGCAGACAGCAGCAGCGTTCCCAGTAGGTTGCGCATCGCCTTGCACCGCCACGCGATCGTCTCCTCGTTGCGGGTCGGGCCCTCAATACCGTGATTGAACGAGTGGTTATTGTCGGTACCATCGCGGTTGTTCTCGCCGTTGCCGAGATTGTGTTTCTGGTTGTACGCGGTCAGGTCGGCCATGGTGAAACCGTCGTGAGCCGTAATGAAATTGACCGAAGCCATCGGCCCGCGATCCTGCGAAAACACGTGCGCAGACCCCGCGAAGCGTCGCGCGAAACCGCCGATGCCCTGCGCGGCAACGCCGTTGTGGCGCGCGGCAGCAATATCCGTGAGCCAGAAGTCGCGTGCGCGGTCGCGGAAGCCATCGTTCCACTCCGAGAAACCCTTGGCCGCCGTGCCCTTCGGGAACGAGCCGACCTGCCATCCGCCCATCCCGACATCCCAGGGTTCAGCAATCATCTTCGTGCCCGCGAGCGACGGGTCGTTGACGATCGCGGTCAGCAGCGGATGTCCGCGATCGAAATCGACGTTCTCGTCCCGCCCCAGCGTCGCCGCCAAATCAAACCTGAACCCGTCGATCTGCACCTCGTTGGCCCAATACCTGAGCGAATCGAGAACCAGCCGCTGGGCTGCCGGAAGCGCGAAATCAACCGTATTGCCGCATCCCGTGACATCGATGTAGTCGCCGTCAGCCATTTGCCGATAGTAGGAAGCGTTATCGAGGCCGCGCAGCGAACTGGTCGGGCCGCCGGGGCCCTCCTCAGACGTGTGATTGAACACCACGTCGAGGACAACCTCGATGCCCGCCTCGTGCAGCAGACGAACCATACCCTTGAACTCACGCAGCACAGCACCGGTGCCGCCGAACTGGGCGGCGCGGCTCGCGTAGCTGGCATGCGGGGTAAAGAAGTTGAGGGTGTTATAGCCCCAGTAGTTGGCCAGCCCCTGCTTGATTAGTCGCTGCTCGCTCGTGAACTGATGCACTGGCAGCAGCTCGACCGTCGTGACACCCAGATCTTTCAGGTAGTCGATTGTGCTCTCATGGGCGAGGGCGGCGTAAGTGCCCCGAAGCTCCTCGGGAACCCTCGGATTCGCCTTGGTCAGACCCTTCACGTGTGCCTCGTACAGCACGGTGTGATCGAGCGCGATATTGGGCTTCTCGACACCGCCCCAGTCGAACGACTGGTCCTGGACGTACGAACGCCACTCACCGGTGCTCGTGCGGGCAAGCCCGCGCGCGTACGGATCGATGAGATTT
Source organism: Glaciihabitans sp. (assembly GCA_025463785.1). GTDB lineage: Bacteria > Actinomycetota > Actinomycetes > Actinomycetales > Microbacteriaceae > Galbitalea. The sequence continues at coordinate 70,884 of JAODBD010000004.1, read as the reverse complement.
CGGCCAGGATCGAAATCGTGCGTCTTGCCCTTGGGACCGGATGCTCGGATCGCATACCGCGCCCCCGCAACAAGCTTCGACGACCGGCCCACCCACACGTCGCCGTCATGCCTGGTCAGCGGAATGACGGCGATGACCCAGCTCGGGTCCTTCGCATCGAAGACCACGACCTCCATCGAGGTTGCAGTGTGCGACCACACCCGCGCCTCGCCGCCCCGCGACGTCTGATGGACGCCCAGGTTACGCAGCAGGTCTGTCGTTGGCACGGGTTCTAGAGTAGTTACCCTGCAAGTCAGCGATGTTACGAAGGACACAGGATGGCCATTTACCTCGATCATGCGGCAACCACGCCCATGAGTCCCGAGGTGCTTGCCGCGTACGTTTCGGCACTCTCGGTCGTAGGAAATCCGTCGTCCATCCACAGTCAGGGCCAGAATGCGAAGCGGATGCTCGAGGAGGCGCGCGAGCAGGTAGCCGCCTCAGTCGGAGCGGATGCCGTCGAGGTCACCTTCACCTCCGGCGGCACAGAAGCCATCAACCTCGCCATCAAGGGCTTGTGGTGGGCGCGAAACGCAGCTTCGGGGCGACCCCGGATGTTGATCGCCGCCGCCGAACACCACGCAACGATCGACGCCGCAGCCTGGCTGGCATCCACCGAAGGCGCCATTGTCGAAGAAGTCCCGGTGGATTCCGCCGGACGCATCGACCTCGCTGCCCTCGAACGGATGCTCGGCGAAGACGTTGCCCTCGTCAGCATCCTCTGGGCCAACAACGAGGTAGGAACCATCCAACCGATCGACGAGGTCGTCGCCATCGCTTCTCGGTTCGGCATCCCGGTTCACTGCGACGCGGTCGCGGCCTACGGCTACCTGCCGATCGACTTCCACGCGTCGGGGCTTGCGGCGCTCAGCATCTCCGCCCACAAGGTAGCGGGCCCGGTCGGCATCGGCGCACTGGTGATCGCGCGCACGGCGACGATCGTGCCGCTCATCCACGGCGGCAACCAGCAGCGTGCACGGTCAGGGACGCAGGACGCAGCCGGCGCGGTAGCGTTCGGCGTCGCGGCCGCACGGGCTGCCGCCGGGACCGAGTCGCGGCAGATCCGATTGCGCGAGTTGCGGGATCGACTTGTTGCGGGCATCCGGTCGGCGGTTCCGACGGCGATTCTGCGCGGCGATCCGATCGAGCGGCTGCCGGGCAACGCGCACTTTACCTTCCCGGGATGCGAGGGCGACTCGCTGCTGTTCCTGCTCGACGTTGCCGGATTCTCGGTGTCGACGGGGTCGGCCTGCCAGGCCGGGGTGCCGGAGGCATCTCACGTTCTGCTCGCAATGGGCGTCAGCGAGGCGGATGCCCGCGGCGCGCTCCGCATCACCCTCGGCACAGACACGACCGAAGACGAGATCGACGCATTCGTCGAAGCGCTGCCGGACGCGGTCACGCGCGCCCGCATCGCCGGACTCGCCGATCGCCCGGTTGGCGCTCATGCGTAGGGCAGCGCTCGCTGCCGCATTTGTCGCCGCGCTCGCGCTCGGCGGATGCACGTCCGCGACCCCCGCCCCGAACCCGACCGGCGCGCCGGTACCGGCACCCACCAAGACCACGGCGCTCAACGCGCTACTGCCGACGTATCCGGCGAAGCTAACAGCCGCGACCGCCAAGTCGACGACCGTGAGCATCGTGGACAGCATCCAGGGCCTCATCGCGAAGCAGGACATGGTGTTCGTTGACGACCACGCCCAGCTTGTCGCTGCAACCTCGAAGACGGGCAGCTATTACGGCGTACTGCGCACCATCAGCGTCGCAAAGACGCTCGACCCGCTTGCGCAGGCGGAGGCGATGGAGAGACTGCTCGCGGCAGCCGGCTGGATCGAACGCGACACCGCGACCAATAAAGGCAAGTTCCTGGCCGCGATGTCGAGCAGTTCGACCGGCGCGAAGGCGTGGTTCCTGCTGCTCGGCGGCGACTCCACGAATGCCAAGTCGCCTGTCGTCACTGTGCAGGTCGCAAGCCCCGACCTGCCCACGAAGTAGCGCGGTTACCTGCCGAAGATGCAGGGCGGTTAGCTCGCCGCAACCTCGTCGACTTTGGTCCCAAGGCCGTCGTATACGAACTGCTCGATCGGGAACGGCTTGTGCTCGATCCCATGCGCAAGCACCAGCTGCGCAAACACCGTTTCGACGATGGGCCGTACGAAACCGCTCAGCGCCGCCGACACGGGCACGATCGTCAGGTTCGGGTGGCCAGCCGATGGGATGTCCGCCTCGCTCGCCGCCGTCACCAGAATTACCGAAACCCCGGCGGCAAGCAGCGGCTCAGGCACCGTGAGCTCGCGCTCATCGCCGAACAGTACGACAACGGTGGTCGCGACGGCAGACTCCATCGGCCCATGCAGGTACTGGTAGGTCTCGAACGAGCTGGACTGCATCCGCAGCCCCTCACGGATCATGAGCGCGAGCTCGGAGGCCGTCGAGAACGAAACCCCGCGGCCAACAACATCGATCGAGGTCGCGCCGGCGACGAGGGCGCCCACCCTGGCGGCGACTGCGTCGTAGCGCGCAAGGGCGTCGGCCACGAGGGCCGGGATGTGCGCGACATCCTCAGCAGCCGGAACGACCCCAACGCGGTCGAGCAGCAGTGCATACGCCATCAGGGTCGCCGTGTAGCCGACCGTGTACACGCCCGAGTCGGCGAACCCGCCGAAGCCGAGGGCGACATCCAGAACTTCAGAAATCTGCGCAGCAGGAAAATTGCTGATGCCGATGCGGCGACCAACCGTGAGGCTGCGTGCGGCCTCGATCGGCTCGGGGCTGCGCCCGGACTCCGACACGATGATGTAGTGGTCGGCGGGCTGATACCCGCGCGCCGCGAGCAGGAGGTCGGATGCCACCAGGTTGACCGCCCGGATCCCCGCCGCCGCGAGCACGGTGACCAGTGCGTGCCCCGAGTGGCTCGATGCACCCATCGCGACGACGCCGACGGTGTCGCCCGGCTTCCACGACGCGAGCGTTGCTGCATCGAGGTCGCGCACGAGCTGCTCGCGAGCGAAAGCCAGTTGCTCGGGCTGGGATCGCATTGCGTCGACGAAGGGGGCCTTGCTTGCCATGGTTTGTTTCCTTTTGTTAGTGCGAACTGTGTTGATGCGAATCGCGGGCCGGCTTCAGCCCTTGACAGCACCGGCGGCCATGCCGCTGACGACATAGCGCTGGAAGATGATGGCGACGATCAGTGGCGGCAGGGCGGCGATGATGCCGCCGGCGGCGACGAGACCGAAGTCCGTCGTGTATCGGCCCGCGAACTCGCTGATGGCGACCGGCAGGGTCTTGGAAGCATCCGACGAGGTGAAGATCAGCGCGTACATGAATTCGTCCCAGGCGAGCAGGAACGCGAACATGATGGCCGCGAAGATTCCGGGGCGGGCTGCCGGAAGCACCACGTACCAGAGCGCGCCCATCCGCGTCGTTCCGTCGACTCGTGCCGCCTCCTCGAGTTCCTCGGGAATGGTCATGAAGTAGTTGCTCAGAATCCACAGCACGAACGGGATCACCAGGGCGCAGTCGACGAAGGTCAGCCCGGCGGTCGTGTCGAGTAGGCCGATCGAATTCAGGATGAGGTACAGCGGAATCAAGGTCGCGATCTGAGGCAGCATGTAGGTCGCAAGGAACAGCACCAGGATCGCGCGGCGGAAGCGGAACCGCAGTCGCGCAAACGCGTAAGCACCGAGGATGCCGACCACCATCGAGATCGCGACGGTCCCGATCGCGACGACGGTCGAGTTGAGCATCGCGGCACGGAACGTCGTACCGACACTGTCTGCGCCGCCCGCAAAGATCGTTGCGTAACGACTGAAGTCGAACGTCGACGGGATCCACTGCAGCGGTGTCGTGATAAGCACACGCTGCGGCGTGATACTCGCGAGCACCATGTAACCGATCGGTGCTAGGCAGGCGATCGCGACAATCCATGCGGCGACATGGATGAGGAGCGAGTTTCTCGTTGCGCGTTTCACAGGAGGCTCAAATCCGACCTGCGCAGCAAGCGAAGGTACACGGCAGACAGGACGAGGATGAAAATGGTGATGATGTATGAGATCGCCGACCCGACGCCGAAGTTCTGGTCGGAGAATGCTGTCTCGTAGGCGTAATAGGCGACGGTCGCGGTGCCGTTGACCGGGCCACCCCGCGTCATCGCGTAGATGATGTCGAAGACCTTGAAGGCCTCGACGGTGCGTAGCACGAGCACGATCGAGATCGACGGCACGAGCATCGGCAGGACAATGGAACGGAAGATCCGCGGCCAGCTGGCCCGGTCGAGTTTGGCGGCTTCGTAGAGTTCCGGTGGGATGGCGGTCAGGCCGGCCAGCAGGAAGAAGGCGACGAGCGGCACGGTCTTCCAGACATCCGCCAGGATCACCATGTTGAGCGCAAGCGTCGGATCGGCGAGCCAGGCCTGGTAGTTCTGGATGATGCCGAGTTGCGTCAGCAGGGCATTCAACGCGCCGTACTGCGCGTTGAAGATGCCCTTCCACATCGCGGCGTTCACGATCGTGGGGATCGCCCATGGAATGACCACAATGGTGCGGAACAGCCAGCGCCACTTCAGGTTGGCGTTCAGAAGTCCGGCGACGATCAGGCCGAGGATCAGCTCAAGCGCCGTCGAGACGAGGGTGAAGTAGAGGGTACGACCGATGGATGCCCAGAAGTCGGAGTTGGACAACACCGTGAGGTAGTTGCCCAACCCGACAAACGGGGTGACGGATGCCAGCGCGGAGTTGACCTGGAAGAGCGAGACAATCAGCGTGCGGAACATCGGGTAGATGATGACCCCGAACACCGCGACGCACGCCGGGAGAAGCAGCCAGAAGGCGAGCTTGCCCTGCTTGTCGAACCCTTTTCTGCGCTTCACCGGGAGCGGTGAGCCCAGGTCTTTCTTCGCGCTGGCAACCGTCATGATGCGTTAGCCCAGCTTGTTCGCCGCGGCGACGGCGTCGTCCATCGCCTGCTGCGGCGTCTTCTTGCCGAGCAGTGCGTTCTGGATTTCGACCTGAAGGATCTGCGACACCTGGTTGTAGTTGGCAACGGCCGGGCGCAGGATCATCGAGTTGTACGCCGTGCCTGCAGCGGCAAACACCTGCGGGTTCGACTGCGTGATGGCGGGCTGCGTGTAGCTGGCCTTCCAGTTCGTCATCGAGCTCGTCACGTACTTATCCTGTACGGCCTCGCTGGTGATGTACTTGATGAACGTCCAGGCCGCGGTCTTGTGCTTCGACCCGGTCGGGATCGAGAGTGCCATTGAACCGTTGACGCCCGGGTTGTCGCCGTTCGCACCCTTCGGGGGAGCGGAGACGCCGACCTGACCGACGACCTTCGAGATCTTCGGGTCATTCTGGTCACGGAAGGTGGACTCCCAGTTGAGCTCCATGGCGGTCTTGCCTGCTGCCATCGACTTGTCGACGTCATCCTCAAGGAACGTGAGGGATGCCGGGTCGGTCAGTCCGTCGGTGATGGTTTTGCGCATCCAGGTCAGTGCCGCGACGCCCGCCGCACTGTTGACATCGAGCTTGCCCGACGAGTCGGTGAACTGCCCGCCGTACGAGCCGAGGATGTCTGCGTAGTCACAGATGACCGCTTCGGCCTGCGACCAGCTCCACGATAGCGGGTACTTGACGATGCCAGCCGCCTTCAGCTTCTTGGCGACGGTGATGACACCGGCCCAGGTGCTGACGTCGGCCTGGGTGGCGCCGACCTTGGCGAGCATGGTCTTGTTGAAGAAGAACAGCTTCGTCGAAGGTCCCCACGGCACGCCGTAGAACTTGCCCTTGTACTCGGCGGAGGTGAGCGCGCCGCCCAGCATGCTCGTCTTCCAGCTCGCCGGGAACTGGTTGGTGACATCCGTAATGAGTCCCTTGGATGCGAACTCTGACGGCCAGATCACGTCGAGGTGAACGACGTCATAGGTGCCGGCGGGAGCCGACGTCACGATCTTGTCGTGCAGTGCCTCGTAGGCGACGAAGGTCGGCTTGACGGTGATCTTCGGGTACTTTGCCTCGAACGACTTGATGATGGCAGCGATGTCTGACTCCGAGTAGCCGGCCTGCTTCATGAACAGGGCGTTGATGGTGCCGGAGTTGCCGCCGCCCGCGCCGGTAACAGTGCTCGCGCCGGTGACGCTACAGCCAGAGATGACCATGGCGGCAGCGGCGACAGTGGCGAGCCCCCCGATCATTCGACGGATCCGTTTGCTGGTGAATTTCATGTGATCCTCCATTTAGATCGATTGTGCAGTGCTGAGGTTGTGCAGTTTTCTTGCAAGGGCGACGGCCCCGACAACGGGCGCGACCGTGAGGAGTTCCACGGTCAGGCCAAGCTGCAGGTCGTCGATGTGTCGGGTGAGGGCCCGATACAGACGGGGCTGGTTGGTGATGACACCACCAGCGCAGATGACGGCAGTGCCGACGGCACCGCGGGAGTGAACGCGCTCAACCTGTCGAGCGAGTTCTCTGGCTGAATCATCGATGACGGATGCCGCAAGCTCGCTCCCGGCATCGGCGGCAGTGAAGACCAGGGGAGCGAGCGGCGCCCAGGTCGCAAGGCTCGCGTCGGCGGCGAACGCGTACGACAGTTCGATGATGTCGGTCACCTCGAAGTAGTTCATGAACTCGCGCGCCAGGCCGTCCGGAGCCTCGCCGAGGTCGTAGGCATTCAGCAGCGCCTTGACGCCATCACGCGCGAGCGATGCCGCGCTACCCGGGTCGCTGAGCAGGAAGCCGTGGCCGCCCGCGGAAACCGTTGCGCCATCCGCGTTGTGTCCAACGACCTTCGAGCCGGTGCCGACGATCACAGCGATCGCGTGATCGAGGCCGGCGGCGGGGGCGACGAGTTCGACGTCGTTGACGGCGAGCACGCTTCCGCCGTGTCTGGCGGTCATCCTTGCGGTGAATTCGCGAATTTGCCAGTCGCTGTCGAGCCCGTGCGCGCCGATCGCGATAGTGGCGGTGTGTGCGCCGTCCAGGTGGCCGAGCGTCGCGAGGAGTCGGGTGGTGTTGGCGTCGTCGTCGAGCAATTCGCCGTGCTGCCAGCTGCGGGTTGGCACGGAGGTATCGAGGACGGTCTGGCCGTCGGACTCGGCCACCAGACGCGTTTTGGTGCCACCGAGGTCAATGCCGACGATCACTGGCGCTCCCGGGGTCTGGAGGTGGTGCGAGCCGGTTCTGGTTCGCGAGGACTTCTTTCTTATCGAAGTGATAAGAAGTTGTCGCAACTGTAGTCACGGGCTTGGCCGCGTGTCAACCGTCTGCGGAGAGCGTTTTCCTGATTGAAACATTTGGTGGCAGGAGTGGCGGGAGAAAGGGGTGCTGGTTGAGGGTGCCGGGCGTACGGGTGAGGGTGCCGGGGTCGGCGTTGAGGGTGCCGGGGTGGTGGCGGTCGGGCAGGGCGCTGCGGTCTGTTGTCCGGGTGGCCTTCATGAACGGCACCCCGACGACAAACGGGCGCGCACTCGGGGTGCGGCGCGGCGCGGCGGCGCGGGTGCGGTGGGGAGACCGGCGCGCGGCGGCGGCCCGGCGGTGGCAGAGGCGCGGGCAGCCATCGCGGCCCGGGCCGCTCGTCACGAAAGTGCCGTCGTTGCTCATTCCGACGCGCGTCAGGCCGGCCGTCAATAAGCGAGGTAAGCGAAGTCGTTGACCTCGGTGGCTGCCAGCTCCGCGGCGCCCAGGAGCACGGCATCCTCGCGGAAAGTCGCCGCCTCAACCCGAGGAACGCGGATGATTCGGCCGGTCAGCCGGCGTTGAATCGCGGGAATCGCAGTCTCCGCGCTGCCGAGGAAACTGCTGCCGACCACCACGAGTTCGGGGTCGAGCACAATCACGAGGGCCGCGATCGCGATCGACACCATGTCGAGGATCTCGTCGGCGATTTCGCGCGCCGCATCGTTGCCGCTGGCGGCGAGGGCGAAGATGTCCTCCGCCGTGACCACGCCCTTTTCAGGAATCGGGATGCCCCGCTCAAGCGCCTGCTTCGTCAGCGCAACCGAGCCGATGCGGTCCTCGAGGTCGCCGTACTCGTTGTATGAACGGTTGAGCGCCGAGCGGTCCATGAGCAGGTAGCCGACCTCGCCGGCCTCGGCGCGGGCGCCGCGATGGAGTTCGCCGTTGGTGATGATCCCGGCGCCGAAACCGCGGTCGAGGAACAGCGCAACCAGGCTCGACAGGCCCTTGCCTGCGCCTCGGTGCAGTTCGCCAAACGCCAGCGCGTTGGCGTCGTTCTCGACGACGATCGGGATGTCGGTGCGCTCGCGGAAGAGCCGACCGAGCGGCACGTCGTTCCAACCGAACTCGGGCATCCGTCCCACCGAGCCCTCCGGAAACTGCACGACGCCGGGCACTGCGACGCCGACCGCGAGGCAGGGTGCGCCCATGCTTGCGGCTGTCGCGATCAGCTGGTCGAAGAGGTCCATGATGAGAGCCAGCTGCTGTTCCTGGTCGCGGGCGGCCCGCTCGGGGGAACGGTCCGGCGAGATCGGCGCCGGTGCGAACACGGTGTCGCGGCGAAACACGATCTTGCCGTCGAAGTCCACCAGGACTCCGGATGCCCGGTCGGCGTGCAACTGCATGGCCGCTACCAGGCGCGATCCACCCGAATACCGCAACAAAATCGACGGTCGGCCTCCGGTGGACGGCTCCTGCCCCGCGGGAACCACAACACCCTCGTCGATGAGTGCGGCGGTCAGTCGATTGACCGTTGCCGGGCTTAGGCCGGTGGCGGCTCCCAGTTGCTGGCGCGAGAGAGCTCCCGAGCTTCGGAGCACCTCGAGAATCGCGGTCTGGTTGACGCGAGCAAGAGTGCTCGTCGTTGCGGTGCTTTGACGTCGCTTGGACACCGCACTCCCATCGCAGACCGGCTGACGCGCTCGCCCCCGGACTTTAGTATCACACTGCGAACTTATTCGCGCACGCATTGTGGCGCCCCATTTCACTCACGATGGGGCAGAGAGCGATGCGTGGCCTCCCATCCCGTGTTCGTGGGATCTTGCAGCGGCTGAGCGCATAAACTCGTTCGGTGAAGGTTTTGGCGGCGATGAGCGGTGGAGTCGACTCTGCAGTCGCTGCCGCGCGTGCAGTTGACGCTGGGCACGAAGTCGTCGGCGTCCACCTTGCACTCAGCCGGATGCCTGGCACACTCCGCACCGGATCTCGCGGTTGCTGCACCATCGAAGACTCGATGGACGCCCAACGCGCCGCCAACATCATCGGCATCCCTTATTACGTATGGGACTTCTCCGAGCGCTTCAAACTTGACGTCGTGGACGACTTCATCGCTGAGTACTCGGCCGGGCGCACGCCCAATCCATGCATGCGCTGCAACGAGCGCATCAAGTTCGCGGCCCTCCTCGAGAAGGCACTGGCCCTCGGTTTCGATGCGGTCGCCACGGGCCACTACGCGACCATCCTCACCGACGCGTCCGGCAATCGCGAACTACACCGGGCATCCGCCTGGGCCAAGGACCAGTCCTACGTTCTGGGTGTTCTCACCACGGACCAGCTCGCGCACAGCATGTTTCCACTGGGGGCAACTCCTTCCAAAGCCGAGGTTCGCGCGGAGGCCGCCGTGCGCGGATTCAGTGTCGCGAACAAGCCGGACAGCCACGACATCTGCTTCATCCCCGATGGTGACACAAGGGGCTGGCTGGCCGAGAGGGTTGGTGCCGAAACTGGGGATATCCTCGATCGCTCTGGTGCTGTGGTGGGGAAGCACGAGGGTGCACACGCCTTCACAGTGGGTCAACGCAAAGGACTCAACGTCGGCTACCCGACCGACGATGGCAAGCCGCGCTTTGTGCTCGAGGTTCGACCCAAAGACAATACGGTCGTCGTTGGCCCGCGCGAGGCACTCGATCTCTCCGAAATCGCCGGCTCGAAGATCAGCTGGGCCGGGATGCCGCAGGCCAACCCCAGCCAACCCTGGGATTGCGACGTGCAGATTCGTGCCCACGCAGACCCCGTACCGGCCGTCGCCGTCGTCCGTGATGGCGAGTTGGTCATCCGCCCGCGCGATCCGCTGAACGGTGTCGCGCCGGGGCAGTCGGCGGTCATCTACGTTGGCACCCGTGTGCTCGGCCAGTGCACGATCGACCGCACGGTCAGCGCCGTTCCGGTCCCGGCATCCTGAGCCCCCGCCGCGCCACCCGCACCACCCGCACCCACCGCACCACCCCCACCCGCGCCCGCCACCCGCACCCGCCGCCCCGCGTCTCCGCGAGGGCGCGCCCGTTTGTCGTCGGGGTGCCGTTCATGAAGGCCACCCGGACAACGAGCGGCAGCACCGTCACGCCACGCCCACGCCACCGCACCGCCACGCCACGCCGCCGCGAGGGCTGCCGCGCAGCGCCGCGAGGGCTGCCCCGCGTCGGTGGTCGCCCGTAAAATGAGACTGTGGCAGACACATACTCGATGGGTGAACTCGACGCGGCAAAGGTCGAGGCGCAGGCGCTCACGTCCCGCATCCTTGAGTTGCGCGACGCCTACTACGAGCGCGATGAGGTCCTCGAAAGCGATGAGGCCTATGACCGGATGATCCACCGGCTCGAGGAGCTTGAGCGGCTGTTCCCCGAGTTGCAGAGCCAGGACAGCCCGACGCAGACGGTTGGCGGCCGGGCCGAGACGACGCTGTTCGCGCCGGTCACGCATGCCGAGCGCATGCTCAGTCTCGACAACGTCTTCTCAATCGACGAGTTCCTGGGCTGGGCTGCAAAGGTCGAGCGCGATTCCGACCGACACGTCGATTATCTGTGCGAACTGAAGATCGACGGCCTCGCCATCAACCTGCGGTACGAAAACGGCATCCTGGTGAGTGCGGCCACTCGCGGCGACGGTGTCGTCGGCGAGGATGTCACCGACAACATCGCGTATGTGAAGAGCATCCCGATGAAGCTGGCGGGCACCGATCATCCACCTCTGGTCGAGGTGCGCGGTGAGGTCTACTTCGAGGTGGAGACGTTTCGGAAGCTGAATGCAGAGCAGGCCGCGGAGGGCGAGAGGATCTTTGCGAACCCGCGGAACGCGGCATCCGGGAGTCTTCGTCAGGTGCGGGAGGGCAAGAGCGAGGCTGGCATCATCCGGATGGATCGGCGGCTCAACCGCCTCAGCATGCTGGTGCATGGCATCGGCGCGTGGGCGAATCCGCCGGTAGACAGCCAGTCGAAAACCTACGACCTCCTGAAGGGCTGGGGTTTGCCGACGAGCACGCACTATCGCGTGAAGCCAAATAGCGAGGAGGCGGCCGAGTTCATTCGGTACTACGGCGAGCACCGCGACAGTGTCGAACACGAGATCGACGGCATTGTCATCAAGGTCGATGAGCTGGCGCTGCACGAAGAACTCGGCGCGACGAGTCGAGCGCCGCGTTGGGCGATTGCCTACAAATATCCGCCAGAGCAGGTCAATACCAAGCTGCTCGACATTGTCGTGAGCGTCGGCCGCACCGGTCGTGCGACTCCCTTCGCCGTCATGGAACCCGTCCGCGTCGCCGGTTCAACAGTGCGCCAGGCGACACTTCACAATCAGGATGTCGTCAAGGCCAAGGGCGTTCTCATCGGCGACACCGTGGTGCTTCGCAAGGCCGGGGATGTCATCCCGGAGGTCCTCGGTCCGGTCGTCGAGTTGCGCGACGGCACTGAGCGCGAGTTCGTGATGCCGACAAACTGTCCTGAGTGCGGTACAGCGCTGGCGCCGGCCAAAGAGGGCGATGTCGACCTGCGCTGCCCGAACGCCTTTAGTTGTCCCGCACAGGTGCGCGGTCGTGTCGAGCATGTCGGCAGTCGTGGGGCCCTCGACATCGAGGTGCTCGGCGAGGTTACAGCGGCCGCGCTGACGCAGCCGTACGAGCCGACCGAACCGCCGCTGCATAACGAGGCCGGCCTGTTCGATCTCAGTCTCGAGCGCATCTTTCCGGTGGCAGTAATCGTGCGCGATAACGAAACGGGCATGCAGAAGCTCGATGACCGTGGCGAACTCAAGCGAGAGACGCCGTTCAAACGCAAGCGGCAAAAGAAAGATGGGCCGTTCGATCCTGCTGCTTCGACCTTCGCTGGCGACGAAGACTTCGTGCCCTCGACGAACGCCACTAATCTCATCGCCAACCTCGAGAAGGCGAAAACGAGTGCGCTGTGGCGAATCCTCGTTGCCCTCAGCATCAGGCACGTAGGGCCGGTGGCCGGGCGCGCGCTGGCCGACTATTTCGGATCGATCGACGCCATCCGTTCGGCGACCCGCGAAGAGCTCGCCGCAGTCGAGGGCGTCGGTGGCATCATCGCTGACGCCCTCATCGACTGGTTCGCCGTCGACTGGCACCAGGACATCATCGCTCGATGGGCGGATGCCGGGGTTCAGTTCGCGACCCCTGGTCACCCCGGTCCCGGTGCGGCTGGCGACGCCGGCGGCCCGCTTTCGGGCCTGACAGTTGTCGCGACCGGCAGTCTCGAGGGCTTCAGCCGCGAGGGCGCGATCGAGGCGATCATCGCGGCTGGCGGCAAGGCCGCGTCGAGTGTGAGCAAGAAGACTGACTTCGTTGCGGCTGGCCCCGGCGCGGGGTCGAAACTCGGCAAAGCGGAGGCCCTCGGGCTGCGGATCATCGACGCAGAACAGTTCGCCCGATTGCTCGAGGGCGGCCCGGCGGCGCTGGACGACTAGTAGATTCGGCGCGGCTTGAGCTACGCCGAAGTGACGAGCCGGCACCTGGGGCGGTGCGGAGCGGGACATCGGTCGCTCAGTTCTGAGCACCGTCGGTAGGAGCCGCATGTTCCTGCAACCGTGGCGCTGCAGAAGGCTCTCCCGTGTGAAGCTCTCACATTCGTAACAGGGTGTTAATACCGTGACCCCCAAACGGGCGTGTCTACCCCCTATTATTGGCACTGCACGACCTTTCAGCCGCTGGGGACGTCTGGAACAACGTGTGAACGAGGGGACTAAACCCGAATTGCTGTATGACGTCGCAGCGCTTCTCATCACCTCGGCGGCACAGGGACACGCGGTCGAGGCCTCGAGCGCGCCTGCGGCCAGTTCAATCAGCCAGGTTGTCGACATCCCGTACCTTGGAATAACTGCTGGTCAGAGCGCGGTTCTGATCGATCCGGCCGCAGTGAGCCATCCTGTTTCCATCTCGACGTTCGAGGTCGTTCAGGCGCCCTCCTTCAACCTGGGATCGCTCACCGGCATCTCGCTGCTCCGCGGTCTTTCAGCTTTGCCCGTAGGGCAACTGTCTGCCTATATTTCGTCTCACCCAGCGGCGGTAACGCAGCTGCTTGCCCACCCACCTGCCGCAGTTGACGTGGCCGACTGGTGGGGAACGTTAGCGGCGTCCGAGCGGGCGGCGCTCGCGACTTCCAGCCCACGGCTCATTGGCAATCTCGATGGCGTGCCGGTTTCGGTGCGCGACAGTTCGAACCGCAGCTGGGTCACCAACTCCGTTGCTTCATTGCGGAAGCGGGTTGCGAAGACCGGTGCTCGGGCGTTGAACGAGAACGACCAGCACTCGTTGCACATGCTGCAGCAGATCGAGGGAGTACTCGCCGCGAGCACGAGCACGAGCACGAGCACCGTCGCGAGCACCGTCGGGAGCACCGTCGGGAGCGCTAGCGCAACCACGAGCCCGCCGCCGCGGTCGCTGCTCTCGGTGGACTCGAGCGGAGCAGGCAAGGCCGCTGTCGTGATCGGCGACCTGCAGACCGCCGACTACGTCACCTATATGGTGCCCGGCATGTTCTTCACGGTCGACGGCCAGGTCGGCGACTGGACTGGCGACGCCCAGGATTTGTACAACCAGCAGGTCGCCTGGCTGAAAAAGCTGAGCGCGGTCGACTCGGCGAATGCTGGCCAGACCGTTGCCGTCGTCGCATGGATGGGTTACCAGACCCCCGACCTGACGAACATCGGTTCGCTCGATCTGGCATACAAGGGTCGGGATGCCCTGGCCCGCCTCGTACAGGGCGAGCAGGCCCTGCGGGTAGGCAATGAGCCTTACACGACCATCGTTGCGCACAGCTACGGTTCGACCGCGGCGCTCATGGCCCTCACGGAATACAACTTCTCGGTCGACGCGCTCGTCCTGGTGGGGTCGCCTGGCAGCGCCGCCCAGTCGGTTCACGATCTGCACGTGCGCAACGCGAACGTCTTCGTCGGCTCGGCTCCGTGGGATCCGGTACCGTCGAGCGCCTGGTTCGGCAGCGATCCGGCTGCACCCAGCTATGGGGCGAAAACCATGGCCGTCGGCGGCGCCATCGACACGATCACAGGCAAGTCTCTCGGCGCTTCGATTGGGCACAATAACTATTTCTCGGCCGGCTCGGAGTCGATTCGCAACATGGCTCTCGTTGGCATCGACCATGGTGAGCTGGTCATGAGCGGCACGGCCGCGGATGCCCACAAAACGCTGGCGCTTGGCTAGTTGTCCGCTGCGGGAAGCTATTTGATGGTGCCGCTGCCGGCATCCACGAAGCCGAGCGCAACGCCTTCCCTCGGACAGATGAGGTCGAGCCCGCCTTTGCCCGACGTGAAGCTGAAAGATGAGTCGATGAGTCGCACCAGGTCGTCGTCGAAGGACTGGCTGTGGTCGCCGCAGGTATTGATGCCGTGCACGACCACGTGGTCGGCAACGATCTGACCCGCGTCCTGAATGAAGTGCGCAGTGATGCTCAAGCATCCCGTGTCAGCTCGCAGCGTGCCGTTCTCGGAGAATTGAATGCTGGCACCGTGCTCTGGGATCGCGGGGGGACTGACGTCGGCGGCGAAACTGAGGCTCGTGAGGGAGGTGAGCTGCCAGGTTCGGCCCACCACGAACGTCATCGGGATGAACAGCGCTCGCACGTAGTGGAGGTCGATCCCGGGAGCGAGCAGGTCGAGATCGCCTCCGTTGACGGTTGCCGAGCGCACGTAGTTCAGGGCTGCGATGTAGCGCTGCTCAAGCACTTGCTGAACGAGTGAGCCGCAGTCGATGCGTTGCGGCAGGGTCGCTGTGACCCAGAGCGATTCGGTCGTTCCGAGAAACTGGGCGTGGTAGTTGCTGCAACTGGATCGACCGGTGCTGCTGGTTGCGCTGCCGATGGTGAGACTGATGGCCTGGTTTTGCAGGTCGATTCTGCCGCCGGCATCCGTCGCTGATGCGAGCTGCCACTGGCCTTGAAGTTGCGGTTCGGCAAGGCCGCGGTCGCCGGGGCTTGAGCAGGCAGATGTCGCGAGCACGGCCGCGACTACGACTGTCAGCGCGGCCGTGGTCATCGCGAGCCTGTGAGCGAGGGATGCCATCAGCCGAGGTCCGCGCGTTGGAATGCGAGCCCGGCGAGCGTTCGCGGATTCGTGGTGTTCAGCGTGCCGTGGCCGGCGTTCGCCTGGAAACCGTTGGCGAGTGCATCCATCATGGAGCTGCGATTTGCCGCATCATCGGGCGTGAAGCAGGCACTGTCGAAGCCGGTGGAGCTCACGAACACGATTTCGCCGGCATCCATCGTCCACTTGCCTCTGACGTCGGGGCACGCGCCGAGCTGAACGGTGAAGGTCTTATTGCTCGAGAGCAGCAGCATTCCTGCGGGGGATGCCGTATAGCTGTTGCCGATTTCGTCACGGAACGTCTCTGTCGTCGCCACCCACGGGATGTCGAGGATGCCGCCGATCATGAAGTGCGCGACCCGGTGGTAGAGCAGGGTTGTCGTGCTGGACTTGAAAGTGAGTGTGTTGGCGCCGATGCTGGCGATCGAGCTCGCCTTGAGGTCGCTGATGTAGCGCTGGTCGAGGTTGGCGAGAATCGTGTCAGCGCAGAGTCCGAGGCTGCGGTGGGTGATGTCGACGAAGACTGCGCCGGGCTGTCCGATGACTTTCGCCGTGTAGTCATTGCACGGGCCGCGGCCGGTCGCGGCCGCGCTGGGGTTGATCGTGAGGGTGATGTAGGTGCCGCGCAGGGGGACCGTGCCGCTCGCATCCTTCGCGCCGACGAGCAGCCACTGGCCGACGAATCGGCTGTCAGCGGCGTTGTCAGCTCTGGATGCTGAGCAGCCGGCGACGGCGAGAGCGAGCGCGATCATGATGGTTGCCAACGACATCCCGCGCCTCCTGCCGCACCTGGGAAACCTGCGACCGGCGTTCATTGTGGGGCCTGCGGAACGAACAGCGCCGACAGTTTCGCGGTCGAGTTGGTGACGGTCATGGTTGTTCCGCGGTCTCCTGCCGCGTACGAGATGTCTGCCGTGAATGGCGAGAACAGGAGTCCTTCGACCCGTTCGTCGATGGTTTTGCCGACGGAGGTGCAGAGCTTGATGGCCTTGAGATGGAAGAGGATTGTGCCGACAGTGATCTGCGATCCTTTCACCGTGTAGTTGGCGTCAAAGTCGGAGCAGGTGGTGTCGAGGTGAAGCCCGTTGTACCCCTGGAACGTCAGCGAGATCGGTGGGTTGTAGGCGCTGACAGCGGCGTGTGATTTTGTATCGACGGGTAGCTGCGCGAGGTACCAGGTTGACTGCTCGATGTCGGGAATGGGCAACGCAGTCTTGCTGTACACGAGAAGAGTGTTAGGTGAGCTGAGTCTCAGCATCCCATCCTTGATGATCGCAAATTGCGCGGCGTCGAGGGATTTCAGGTACCGGGAGTCGAGATCGAGTGATACCTGGTTTGGGCAGGCTTCTCCGTTGAGGGACTGATAAGTCTGGATGTAGACCACGCCGATGCCGCCGGCGACGGTCGCGCTGTATCCGTTGCACGGGGTTGCGCCTCCGGTGAACGTGCCAATTGACAGCGTGATTTCTCGGCCACCCAACGTCAACGTGCCGTTGGCATCGTGCGCCGCCACCAGGTGCCAGGTACCGCCGAGCCGCGGATCGGGTGTCGAGACTCCCGGTTCGGCGCAACCCGCGAGTGTGAGTGCCAGCGCCACCACGGCAGCGCTTGCGAGCACCATGAGCGGCGCGGCTTTCATGCCTTTACTCTCGCAGATCGGGGCCAACTGTGACCCAATAGAATTGGTCAGTTCCCCAATATCTGTCACGGAGTCGCATGTCTGAAACCGAACGTCTCACGCCTGATGTCGTGCGCCACCTCGCCGGCCTTGCGCGCATTGCGCTCACCGAGGCCGAGATCGAGAAGCTCACGGGCGAACTGGGCGTGATCCTCGACAGTATCGACAAGGTCAGCGAGGTCGCCACACCCGATGTTCCCGGTACCAGCCACCCGATTCCGCTCGTGAATGTCTTCCGAGCCGACATCCCGGGCAAGACGCTGACCGCCCAGGAGGCGCTCGCGGGCGCGCCGGACCACGATGGCAGCCGCTTCCGCGTGACGGCGATCCTGGGGGAAGAGCAGTGAGCCAGACCGACCTCACCACCATTAGCGCGTCAGCGCTCGCAGGCCGACTCGCGTCCGGCGAGGTCTCGTCGGTCGAAGCGACCCAGGCGCACCTCGACCGAATCGCGGTCGTTGATGGCGACATCCACGCATTCCTGCACATCAACGAGAAGGCACTTGAAACCGCCGCGTCGATCGATAAACGACGCTCAGCCGGCGAGAAGCTCGGACCGCTCGCCGGTGTGCCGATCGCCATCAAGGACGTCCTCTGCACGCTCGGGATGCCGTCGACGGCAGGCTCTCGCATCCTTGAGGGCTGGGTACCGCCGTACGACGCAACCGTCGTTGCACGCCTGCGCGAAGCAGGCCTCGTGCCACTCGGCAAGACCAACATGGACGAGTTCGCGATGGGCTCCTCGACCGAGAACTCTGCCTTCGGCCCGACCCGCAACCCGTGGGACGTCGAGCGGGTGCCGGGCGGGTCCGGTGGCGGGAGTGCCGCGGCGCTGGCCGCGTTCCAGGCGCCGCTGGCGATCGGCTCGGACACCGGCGGCTCGATCCGCCAGCCCGCCGCGCTGACGGCCACCGTCGGGGTCAAGCCCACCTACGGCACCGTGTCGCGCTACGGGCTGGTGGCGTGTGCGTCGTCGCTGGACCAGGGCGGGCCGTGCGCACGCACCGTGCTCGACACCGCGCTGCTGCACGCGGTCATCGCCGGGCACGACAGCAAGGACTCCACCTCCCTTGAGGCCGAGGTGCCCGACGTCGTCGGCGCGGCCCGTGACGGCGCCAGGGGAGACCTGCGGGGGGTGCGCGTCGGGGTGGTCAGCCAGCTGCGCGGCGACGGCTACCAGGCCGGTGTGCTGGAGTCGTTCAACGCCGCGGTCGAGCAGCTCAAGTCGCTCGGTGCCGAGGTCAGTGAGGTGTCCTGCCCGCATTTCGACAACGCGCTGGCGGCCTATTACCTGATCCTGCCCTCGGAGGTGTCGTCGAACCTGGCCCGCTTCGACGGAATGCGGTACGGGCTGCGTGTCGGCGACGACGGCACCCACAGCGCCGAAGAGGTGATGGCCCTCACGCGTGCGGCCGGGTTCGGCCCGGAGGTCAAGCGCCGCATCATGATCGGCACCTACGCGCTGTCGGCCGGCTACTACGACGCCTACTACAACCAGGCGCAGAAGGTCCGCACGCTGATCGCGCGCGACCTCGACGAGGCGTACCAACGCGTCGACGTGCTGGTATCGCCGGCCACCCCGACCACCGCGTTCCGGCTCGGTGAGAAGGTCGACGATCCGCTCGCGATGTACCTGTTCGACCTCTGCACGTTGCCGCTCAACCTGGCCGGGCACTGCGGGATGTCCGTCCCCGCCGGCCTTTCGCCCGACGACTCGCTGCCCGTGGGGCTGCAGATCATGGCTCCTGCGCTGGCCGACGACCGGCTCTACCGCGTCGGCTCGGCCTACGAAGCCGCGCGCGGGCCGTTGCCGGCTGCCATCTGACCATCGGGCTGCCCACGCCATGGGCAGGGGGGAAGATGGCAGCATGCGGATCGGAATTCTCACCGGTGGAGGGGACTGTCCCGGGCTGAACGCGGTGATCCGGGCGGTGGTGCGCACGTGTGGTGCCCGGTACGGGTCGTCGGTCGTCGGGTTTCAGGACGGCTGGCGCGGGCTGCTGGAGGACAGGCGCATCCAGCTGCGCAACGACGAGCGCAACGACCGTCTGCTCGCCAAGGGCGGCACGATGCTGGGGACGGCCCGCGTCCACCCCGACAAGCTGCGAGCCGGGCTGGATCAGATCAAACAGACGCTCGACGACAACGGCATCGACGTACTGATCCCGATCGGCGGCGAAGGCACCCTGACCGCCGCGCACTGGCTGTCTGATGAGAACGTGCCGGTGGTCGGTGTGCCCAAGACCATCGACAACGACATTGACTGCACCGATGTGACTTTCGGTCACGACACCGCGTTGACGATCGCCACCGAGGCGATCGACCGTCTGCACAGCACGGCTGAGTCGCATCAGCGCGTGATGCTGGTCGAGGTGATGGGCCGCCACGCCGGATGGATCGCACTGAATGCGGGACTTGCCTCCGGTGCGCACATGACGCTGATCCCGGAAGTGCCGTTCGACGTCGAGGAGGTGTGCCGCCTGGTGAAGGGCCGCTTCCAGCGGGGGGAGTCCCACTTCATTTGTGTGGTGGCAGAAGGCGCCAAACCGGCGGCGGGGTCGATGAAGCTTCGCGAGGGCGGCGTCGACGACTTCGGGCACGAACGGTTCACCGGGGTGGCGGCGCAACTGGCCGTCGAAATCGAGAAGCGCATCAAGAAGGAGGTCCGCACCACGGTGTTGGGCCACGTCCAGCGCGGCGGAACGCCGACGGCGTATGACCGCGTGCTCGCCACCCGCTTCGGCGTCAACGCCGCCGACGCCGCGCACGCGGGCGAATACGGGATGATGGTGTCGCTGCGCGGCCAGGACATCGGCAGGGTGCCGCTGGCCGACGCGACCCGCCAGCTCAAACTCGTGCCGCAGAGCCGCTATGACGACGCGGCGGCGTTCTTCGGCTGATCGCCGCGCGCGCTGCGATACGACGGCGGCACTAAAATCGAGGCTATGACCATCGCTCCCGCGGCCGAACTGCTCGAATACGACGATGTGCTGAGCCGTTACGAGCCGGTGCTCGGCCTCGAGGTACATGTCGAGCTGTCCACCGCGACCAAGATGTTCTGCGGGTGCGTCAACGTGTTCGGCGGCGAACCCAACAGCCATGTGTGCCCGGTCTGCCTCGGGTTGCCCGGCTCGCTGCCTGTGCTGAATGCCGCGGCGGTGGAATCGGCGATCCGGATCGGCTTGGCGCTCAACTGCGAGATCGTGCCGTGGTGTCGGTTCGCCCGCAAGAACTACTTCTATCCCGACATGCCGAAGAACTACCAGATCTCGCAGTACGACGAGCCGATCGCGATCAACGGTTACCTCGACGTGCCGCTCGACGACGGCAGCACGTTCCGGGTGGAGATCGAGCGGGCGCACATGGAAGAGGACACCGGCAAGCTGACCCATCTGGGCAGCGAGACGGGTCGCATCGAGGGTGCCACGATGTCGCTGATCGACTACAACCGGGCCGGCGTGCCGCTCATCGAGATCGTGACCAAGCCGATCGAGGGCACCGGGGCGCGGGCGCCCGAAACGGCCCGGGCGTATGTGACCGCGTTGCGGGGCTTGTTGCGTGCGTTGGACGTTTCGGATGTGCGGATGGACCAGGGGTCGATGCGGTGCGATGCGAACCTGTCGCTGATGCCGGTGGGCGCAGACGAATTCGGCATCCGAACCGAGACCAAGAACGTCAACTCCCTGAAGAGCGTCGAGGTGGCCGTTCGCTACGAGATGCGCCGTCAGGCCGCGGTTCTGGCCAACGGTCACCGGGTGACCCAGGAGACCCGCCACTTCCACGAGAACGGCCACACCTCGCCGGGGCGCAGCAAGGAGTCCGCGGAGGACTACCGCTACTTCCCGGAGCCGGATCTGGAGCCGGTCGCGCCCGGCGCCGAGCTCGTGGAGCGGTTACGGCAGACGCTTCCAGAACTGCCGTGGTTGCGGCGCAAGCGAACTCAGCAGGAATGGGGAGTGTCCGACGAAGTGATGCGCGACCTCGTCAACGCGGGGGCCGTCGATCTCGTTGCGGCCACCGTGGAACGCGGCGCCTCGAGTGATGCGGCCCGCGCGTGGTGGGGGAACTTCCTGGTGCA
Organism: Glaciihabitans sp.; assembly: GCA_025463785.1. Taxonomy (GTDB): domain Bacteria; phylum Actinomycetota; class Actinomycetes; order Actinomycetales; family Microbacteriaceae; genus Galbitalea. The sequence continues at coordinate 49,811 of JAODBD010000004.1, read as the reverse complement.
GAAGGCCAACGAGGCAGGTGGAGAACTGGACGAGTTGCCGATCACTCCCGACCAGGTGGCCACGGTGATCGCCTTGGTGGACGACGGCAAGCTGTCGAACAAGCTGGCCCGCCAGGTCGTGGAGGGCGTGCTGGCCGGGGAGGGCGAGCCCGAGCAGGTGATGGCCGGCCGCGGGTTGGAACTTGTTCGCGACGACTCGCTGATCCGGTTCGCCGTGGCGGAGGCGCTCGCCGCGAACCCGGACGTGGCGGAGAAGATCCGCGGCGGCAAAGTCCAGGCGGCGGGCGCGATCGTCGGTGCGGTGATGAAGGCGACCCGGGGTCAGGCCGACGCGGCGCGGGTACGCGAATTGGTGCTGGCGGCTTGCAGCTGAATCAGGCACCACCGTAGCGCTCGGTCTTGATCCGCAGTGGATCATGGCCCAGCTCCACGAGCAGTGAGGCCACTGCTTCGACGAATCCCGTTGCCCCGCAGACATAGACGGTAGGGCGCTCACCCGGCGCGATAATGAGCTCCTCAACGATCTCCCTGTCGATGCGCCCAGGCGGACGTGGCCAGCCGTTCGGGGTGCGACCCGTGTACACCCAGTCCAGCCGGAACCGCTCACCCACCCGCGTCGCGAGTTCGCCCGCGTAGTAGGCGTGCTCGGGGCTGCGCACGGAATACAACATGCGGAACGGGGCGGCGCTTTCCGAGTCGTCGTGCGCTCGGATCATCGCCATGAGCGGCACCACGCCCGAACCTCCGGCCACCAGCTGCACAGGCTCCGATTGCATTGTGCGCCAAACGAAATAGCGCCCGATCGGGCCCTTGACCTCAAACTGATCGCCGGGCATCAGCTCTTCGACGAGATACGGTGAGACCTCGCCGTCGGGGAGCCGGTCCACGGCCAACTGGACGTGTCCGGCAGGCCCGTACGAGGCCATCGAGTAGGAGCGCACCGCCTGGTAGCCGTCTTCGGCGGTGAGCCGCAGATCCAGGTGCTGCCCGGGCAGGCTGCCGTCCCAGCCCGGCACGTCGAGGGTGAGGAGCCGCCCGTCGGGAATCGCCATCTCGGCGGCCACCACGGTCGCTGTCAGCCACGCGCTCATCGCCACAGTCTGTTCTTCGCGCGAGCGCTCATCGCCACAGTCTGTTCTTCGCGCGAGCGCTCATCACCACAGTCTGTTCTTCGCGCGAGCGCTCATCACGAATCCCCGTAGCGCTGCTCTTTCCACGGGTCGCCGTAGGTGTGGTAGCCGTTCTGCTCCCAGAACCCGGGATCGTCGTCGCTGTGCATCACGATCCCGCGCACCCACTTGGCGCTCTTCCAGAAGTACAGATGCGGCAGCAGGAGGCGGGCCGGGCCGCCGTGCTCCGGAACCAACGGTTCACCGTCGAATTCGAACGCGATCCACGCCTGGCCGTCGAGCAGGTCGGCCAGCGGGACATTGGTCGTGTAGCCACCGTACGAGTGGATCATCGCGTAGTCGTAGCTGGTCTCAACCTCGGCGAACAGCGTGTCCAGGGCCACGCCGCGCCACGTCGTGCCCAGCTTCGACCACCGGGTGACGCAGTGGATGTCGGTGTGAACGTCCTCAACGGGCAGCGCCATCATCGCGTCCCAACTCCACTCGTGGCGGGTGCCCGTCTCGTCGCGGATCACGAACTGCCACTCGGCCCGGTCGATCTCGGGGGTGGGGCCGGCTGAGAGCACCGGGAAATCAGTGGTCAGGTACTGACCGGGCGGCAGGTCGGGGTTCGAGCCGCGCCGCCGGGAACCGAATCCGCGCGAAATGACAGCCATCACCGCTAATCATGCGTCGAGATCGCCGGGACCGCAGGCGAGACGATCTAGACGACGTCGTCGCTGCTGCGCGGGAAGCCGCCGCCCTGCGGGAACAGCGGGAACACCACATCGTCGAGCTTCTCGGCGTCGCCGAAGGTCTTGTTCACGGTGGCGCCCCACACGTTGCCGTCCGGCGCTACCTCCAGCGCCCACGCGTGACCGTGCTGATCTTGGCGGACCACCTCCGGCTGCCCCGTGACCGCCCCTGTGCCGGGTGCCATCCGCACCGCGACGGTCTGCTTGGTGTTGACCAGGTTGACCAGCACTGTCCCGTCCAGCGCTGCGCAGCCCGCCACGCCCGGCCGGTCCGGCCATGTCCACACCGTCGACTGTTTGGAGTCGGGCGCGATGCGCTGCAGCCGGTCCGCGGTCGGCGTGCGGTCGGTGATGTACAGCGAGCCGTCGGCGGGGTCGGTGCACAACCCGCCGGCGGAGCCCATGCCGCTCATGGCGGTGGTCACGGGTGCCTGGTTGACGGTCGTGGGCTGCTCGATGCGGATCAGCTTGCCGGCCAGGGATGCGGGGTCCGCCGCCAGCGCCGGGTTGCCGGCGTCGCCGGTGAGCACATCCAGCGTGGTAGGGCTGGTGAACATCAGTGCGCCGGTGTTGCCGGTCGCGCCCTTGGGAATGCCGGTCAGGATGTCTTTGGGAATGTCGCCGTCGGCGATGCGGATCACCCGGTTGTCGGTGGGCGTGCTGAGGTAGGCATACATCAGTCGGTCCTGCGAGTACGTCGGCGACAAGACGATGTCCATCAGCCCGCCGCCGCCGGACGGGTCGACCGGGATCACCATCTTGACCTTGGGTTCGGCGCTGACCGACACCTGCTGGACTGCGCCGGTGGTGCGCTCGGCGACCAGCGCCGACTTACTGTCGGGGCCCATGATCAGGCCGCTGGTGGCCTCCAGGCAACCCTGCATGACGCCGGGGGCGGGGCACTGCTTCGGGAACGGTTTGGGAGGCAGCGGCGGCGGTGGCGGCGGCGTCGACGACGGGGCCTGCTTGAGGTGTGGCGCCGTGGTAAACGGGGCCGACTGTGCGTCGTTGAACCGGGCGCATCCGGTGACCAGCAACCCCATGGCGGCCAGCGCCACAAGAGCACCCCTGACCGGCCCGCGCACCCGCATGCCCGCCAGGTTACGGATAGTTCCTCGGCGCCCGCCACGTCGCCTCTCCGGCGAGCCTGCTACCGGGCGGATACCGAGCAGGTAAAGGTGAGGTGACGGCCCGGCTTAAATCCGTGATTCGGGTCTAGGTTGCACTTACGCTGGCACGGTGACCAGTCATCCCCATGACCCCAGCGCCTGGCAACGGCCCAGTTCGGCAAGCCTGGTCGACCCCGAAGACGACATGCCCTCGGCGACCTACGGTGGCGATTTCGAGACGACGACGATCCCACATTACAACTCCGGCACGCCGGCACCGGGCGGGCGCGGGCTGGGGTTGTTGAGCGGCCCTGAGCCGCTGCCGTATGTCCAGCCGGGATCCGCGGAGCACGGTGCACACGCACCGGCCGACCTCATCGGTGACGAGTTCGTCGACGACCGGGTGCGGGCGGCCGGTCGCCGCGGCACCCAGCACCTGGGTCTGCTGCTGCTCCGCGTCGGCGTCGGCACGATCCTTGTCGCGCACGGCCTGCAGAAGGCGTTCGGCTGGTGGGGCGGGCAGGGGCTGGCCGGGTTCAGGAATTCGCTGTCGGACATGGGCTACCAGCACGCCGACGTGCTGACCTACCTGGCCGCCGGCACGCAGATCGCTGCCGGGCTGCTGCTGGTGCTGGGGCTGTTCACTCCGGTCGCCGCCGCCGCGGCGCTGGCCTACCTGCTGAACGGGGTGCTGGCCAACCTGGCGGCCCAACATCAGGCGGGCTACTTCGCGTTCTTTGTGCCCGACGGCAACCAGTTCCAGGTGTTGATGATCACGGCACTGGCCGCGATCATCCTGGTCGGACCCGGCCGGTACGGCTTCGACGCCGGCCGGGGCTGGGCTCGTCGGCCGTTCATCGGCTCGTTCGCGGCGCTGCTGCTGGGCATCGGCGGCGGCATCGCGATCTGGGTGCTGTTGAACGGCCATAACCCGCTCGGCTGAAATTCACGTCAGCGCAGGTAGGGGTTGGGCACGCGGCCGCCGCTGACCTCGGCCAGTTGCGGCAACGTCGCGAACGTGACTGCGGGCAACCGCAACTCGTCGCCGCCTTTCAGCTGCGCCCTGGCCCACGAGCCCTTCGAAAACCGCAGCCCCTCGATATCGCCCCAGTCGACGGCGCGACTGCTCAGCAGCGTGCGGACGGTCACCATGTGCGGGTCGGCCACCGTCCGCAGCCGTACGATCAACGCGGCCAGCAGCACCGGGATCGCCAACAGCGGCGCGGTCACCGGCCAGGTGAGCACCGGCACAAGCAGCCCCAGCGTGAAAAAGCCGACTGCAAAGTGCGCCATCGGTGAAATCTTGATCACTACCGGGGCCGGCGCGGTCTTGGGGTCGGTGGCCATACGAGCATCATTCCACCGTCACGAATTTGACCTTTGACCAGTGCGGGGACTACCGTCGGGTGCTGTGCAGGCAAGCGGATTGCTCGTAGTAATTGGTCGGCGCGTTGATGTGTAGTCCGGCCTAGCCAGCAACCATCGACGCGCAACCCTCGTGCAGCAGCAGAAGCTGCCGGGGGTTTTTTGTTGTCACAAGTACCACGAACGAATCACGACGACCACCACGAGACAAAGAGGACACCGTGAGCGCACCCGCAACGCGACCACAGGACTGGGCCGCCCCCGCACCGCCCCCCAAGGGGTCGGACCAGGAGAAAAGAGTTGCGCCGCAACAACTTACCGGCGCTCAGGCCGTGATCAGGTCACTCGAGGAGCTCGACGTCGAGGTGATCTTCGGCATCCCCGGCGGCGCGGTGCTTCCGGTTTACGATCCGCTGTTCGACTCGCAGAAGCTGCGTCACGTGCTGGTCCGCCACGAGCAGGGCGCCGGCCACGCCGCCAGCGGGTACGCCCACGCGACCGGGCGCGTCGGCGTGTGCATGGCCACCTCCGGGCCCGGCGCGACCAACCTGGTGACGCCGCTCGCCGACGCGCAGATGGACTCGGTTCCGGTGGTCGCCATCACCGGTCAGGTCGGCCGGTCGCTGATCGGCACCGATGCGTTCCAGGAAGCCGACATCTCCGGCATCACGATGCCGATCACCAAGCACAACTTCTTGGTGCGGCGCGGCGACGACATCGCGCAGGTGATCGCCGAGGCATTCCACATCGCCTCGTCGGGCCGCCCCGGCGCGGTGCTGGTGGACATCCCCAAGGATGTGCTGCAGGGCACCTGCACGTTCAGCTGGCCGCCGCGCCTCGAGCTGGCCGGCTACAAGCCGACCACGAAGCCGCACGCCAAGCAGATTCGGGCGGCGGCCAAGCTGATCTCCGATGCCCGCAAGCCGGTGCTGTATGTCGGCGGCGGTGTGATCCGGGGCGACGCGAGCGCGCAGCTGCTGGATCTGGCCGAGCTGACCGGCATCCCCGTCGTCACCACGCTGATGGCGCGCGGCGCGTTCCCCGACAGCCACCCGCAGAACCTCGGGATGCCCGGCATGCACGGCACGGTCTCGGCGGTGGCCGCGCTGCAGCGCAGCGACCTGCTCATCGCGCTGGGCGCACGCTTCGACGACCGGGTGACCGGCAGGCTGGATTCCTTCGCCCCCGAGGCCAAGGTGATCCACGCCGACATCGATCCCGCCGAGATCGGCAAGAACCGCAACGCCGACGTCCCGATCGTGGGCGACGTGAAAGCCGTCATCGACGATCTGATCGAGGCGCTGCGCAAGACCGGCAACGCCGGCGCCGACCTCGCCGCCTGGTGGCAGTACCTGCGCAGCGTGCAGAACACCTATCCGCTGAGCTACGGCCCGCAAAGCGACGGCAGCCTGTCCCCGGAGTACGTGATCGAGACGATAGGCAAGATCGCCGGACCCGACGCGGTGTACGTCGCCGGTGTCGGTCAGCACCAGATGTGGGCGGCTCAGTTCGTCTCGTACGAGAACCCGCGCACCTGGATCAATTCCGGTGGCCTGGGCACGATGGGCTTCGCGATCCCCGCTGCGATGGGCGCGAAGCTGGCCCGACCGGATGCCGAGGTGTGGGCCATCGACGGCGACGGCTGTTTCCAGATGACCAACCAGGAGTTGGCCACCTGCGCGATCGAGGGCGTGCCGATCAAGGTCGCCATCATCAACAACGGAAACCTCGGCATGGTCAGGCAGTGGCAGACGCTGTTCTACCAGTCGCGGTACTCGCAGACCGACCTGGCCACCCATTCGCACCGTATCCCCGATTTCGTGAAGCTGGCCGAGGCGCTGGGTTGCGTCGGATTACGTTGCGAGCGTGAGGAAGACGTTGTGGATGTGATCAACCGGGCACGGGCGATCAACGACCGACCGGTGGTCATCGACTTCATCGTCGGCGCCGACGCGCAGGTGTGGCCGATGGTCGCGGCGGGCACCGGCAACGACGAGATCCAGGCCGCCCGCGGCATCCGTCCGCTCTTCGACGACGAGGATCTGGTCTAGTGACCATTTCCACGCATACGCTTTCGGTGCTCGTCGAGGACAAACCCGGCGTGCTGGCCCGGGTCGCGTCACTGTTCTCGCGACGCGGCTTCAATATTCAGTCGCTCGCGGTCGGTGCCACGGAGCAGAAGAACATGTCGAGGATGACGATCGTCGTCACCGTCGAGGACCTGCCGCTCGAGCAGGTGAGCAAGCAGCTTCACAAGCTGATCAACGTCATCAAGGTCGTCGAGCAGGACGAGGACAACTCGGTGGCCCGGGAGCTGGTGCTGATCAAGGTGCGCGCCGACGCCGGCACCCGCGGCCAGGTGATCGAGGCGGCGAACCTCTTCCGGGCCAAGGTGATCGATGTGTCCACCGAATCACTGATCATCGAGACCACCGGCACGCCGGCGAAGATCGAGGCGCTGCTGCGCGTGCTCGAGCCCTATGGCGTCCGTGAAATCGTGCAATCCGGCCTGGTGTCGATGTCGCGCGGTCCGCGCGGGATCACCGGCAAGTAAATCACCGAAAGATATTCTGGAAGACGAGGAAAATAGCTGTGGCAGTTGAGATGTTCTACGACGACGACGCCGACCTGTCGATCATCCAGGGACGCAAGGTTGGCGTCATCGGGTACGGCAGTCAGGGGCACGCTCACTCGCTGAGCCTGCGGGACTCCGGCGTCGAGGTCAGAGTCGGCCTGCGCGAGGGCTCGAGGTCCCGCGATAAGGTCGCCGAGCAGGGCCTCGAGGTCGACACACCGACGGAGGTCGCCAAGTGGGCCGACGTGATAATGCTGTTGGCGCCCGACACCGCGCAGGCGGACATCTTCAAGAACGAGATCGAGCCGCACCTCGAAGCGGGCAACGCGCTGTTCTTCGGCCATGGCCTCAACATCCACTTCGGGCTGATCAAGCCGCCGGCCAACGTCACTGTCGGGATGGTGGCGCCCAAGGGGCCCGGGCACCTGGTGCGCCGCCAGTTCGTCGACGGCAAGGGCGTTCCGTGCCTGGTTGCGGTGGAACAGGACCCGGACGGTGCGGGCATGGCGCTGGCGCTGTCCTACGCCAGGGGCATCGGCGGCACCCGCGCCGGCGTCATCAAAACCACGTTCAAGGACGAGACCGAGACCGACCTGTTCGGTGAGCAGGCCGTGTTGTGCGGCGGCACAGAGGAATTGGTGAAGACCGGCTTCGACGTGATGGTCGAGGCCGGATATGCGCCGGAGCTGGCGTACTTCGAGGTGCTGCACGAGCTCAAGCTCATCGTCGACCTGATGTACGAGGGCGGCATCGCCCGGATGAACTACTCGGTCTCCGACACCGCGGAATTCGGCGGCTACCTGTCCGGGCCGCGCATCATCGACGCCGCCACCAAGGAGCGGATGAACCAGATCCTCGGCGAGATCCAGGACGGCACGTTCGTCAAGAAGCTGGTGGCCAACGTCGAGGGTGGCAACAAGGAACTCGAAGAGCTGCGCAAGCGCAACGCCGAGCATCCGATCGAGGTCACCGGCAAGAAGCTGCGCGCCCTGATGAGCTGGGTGGACCGCCCGATCACCGAAACCGCCTGAGCCGCACCAGTCGGTAAGGCGCGGCGGGCGTCAGGGACCCAGACTCGGCAACCGGTCCAGGCCGAACTCGCGGCGCAACAGCGTTCGCGCTGCGTAGTAACCGGCCATGCCGTGCACGCCGGCGCCGGGCGGCGTGGCCGACGAGCACAGGTAGACGCCGCGAAGTGGTGTGGCCCAAGGGTTGAGTCGTGGTGTGGGGCCGGTGAGCGCACGCCACGCATCGGCGCCCCCGACCGCGATGTCACCGCCGACGTAGTTCGCGTTGTGCTCCGCCATCTGCGCCGCCGGCACGCCGCGGGTCGCCACGACGATGTCGCGAAAGCCCGGGGCGAACCGTTCCACCGTCGCGGTCACCGCCTCGGCCTGATCGATCGGGGAACCGGACGGTACGTGCGCATAGCTCCACATCGGCCGCAGGCCGGCGCGGTCCACCCGGCCCGGGTCAGCGACATGCGGGAGCGCCGCCAGCACCATCGGCCGTTCGGCGTGCCGCCCGGCCGCCACGGCCGCCTCCGCGGCGGCCATCTCGGCGCGGGTGCCGCCCAGGTGAAACGTCACCGCGTCGGCCAAGCGCGAGTCCTTCCACGGCACGTCGGCGGACAGCACGAAGTCAACTTTCGCCACGCCCGGACCGAATCGATAGTGCCGTAACCGGTTTGCGTAACCCGTCGGCAATGCCTCGCCGTAGATGGACAGCAGCGCAGTCGGCGCGGTGTCGAACAATACGACGCCGTCAACGGGGTCGACGACGTCCACGCCGCTGTGCAGTTCGCCACCATGCGCGCGCAGGTCGGCGATCAGCGCGTCGGCGATCACCTGGCTGCCGCCGACCGGTATCGGCCAGCCCACCGTGTGCGCCAAGGTCGCCAGCAGCATTCCCGCACCCGCCGACGTCAGCGACGGCAGACGCGAAATTGTATGCGCGGCAACGCCGGTGAACAGCGCCTCGGCGTCGTCCCCGGTGAGCGACACGTTCCACGCCGACGTGCCCTGCCCGACCATCCGCAGGCCCAGCCGCACCAGCGTCAGCAGATCGGTGGGCAGCGAGCGCTTGTCGCCGAGCAGGAAGCCGATGACGGTGTTGTCGTGGGAGACCAGTGGGCCCAGCAGCCGCCGCCAGGACGTGCCGTCCTCGAGGCCCTCACATGTGCGGTCCAGATCCCGGTACGCGATCGCCGCCGGACGACCGTCCAAAGGGTTGGCGTAGGAGATGTCCGGCACCACCAACTCCACACCGCGGGCCGCCAGATCGAACTCCGCGAACAACGGTGACGCCAGCGCCAGCGGATGAACGGCCGAACACACGTCGTGCCTGACGCCGGGGTGGCCGGGGTCCGCGGTGGTGCGTGATCCGCCTCCGAAGGTCGGTTCCGCCTCGAAGACCCGCACCGACAGGCCTGCCCTGGCGCACACCACGGCGGCCGCCAGCCCGTTGGGACCGCTGCCGACCACGGTGACGTCCACCCGCTCAGTCAACCGCATTAGGCTGGCCGGGTGAGCCTGCCCGTTGTGTTGATCGCAGATAAACTCGCCGAATCCACCGTCCAAGCCCTTGGCGACCAGGTTGAGGTCCGGTGGGTGGACGGTCCGAACCGGGAAAAGCTTCTGGCCGCGGTGCCCGAGGCCGACGCGCTGCTGGTTCGCTCGGCTACCTCCGTCGACGCCGAGGTGCTCGCCGCCGCACCCAGGCTCAAGATCGTCGCGCGCGCCGGGGTCGGCCTGGACAACGTCGACGTCGATGCCGCCACGGCCCGCGGGGTGCTGGTTGTCAACGCGCCGACATCGAACATCCACAGCGCGGCCGAGCACGCCGTCGCGCTGTTGTTGTCGGCCGCGAGGGAGATTCCGGCAGCCGACGCGTCGCTGCGCGAGCACACCTGGAAACGGTCGTCGTTCAGCGGCACCGAGATCTTCGGCAAGACCGTGGGTGTGGTCGGCCTCGGTCGCATCGGCCAGCTGGTGGCCGCGCGCCTCGCCTCGTTCGGCACCCGCGTCGTCGCCTACGACCCGTATGTCGCGCCGGCCCGCGCCGCCCAGCTCGGCATCGAGTTGCTCGCCCTCGACGAGCTGCTGACCCGGTCGGATTTCATCTCGGTGCACCTGCCGAAGACCCCGGAGACCGCGGGCCTGATCGGCAAGGAGGCGCTGGCCAAGGCCAAGCCCGGCGTGATCATCGTCAACGCCGCCCGCGGCGGCCTGGTCGACGAGGACGCGCTGGCCGAGGCCGTGCGCAGCGGCCACGTGCGCGCCGCGGGCATCGATGTGTTCGCCAAGGAGCCGGCCACCGACAGCTCGCTGTTCGACCTGCCCCAGGTCGTCGTCACCCCGCACCTCGGCGCGTCGACGGCCGAGGCGCAGGACCGTGCGGGCACCGACGTCGCAGCCAGCGTGAAACTGGCTCTCGCCGGCGAGTTCGTGCCCGATGCGGTCAACGTCGGCGGCGGGGTGGTCGGCGAAGAGGTCGCGCCGTGGCTGGATCTGGTGCGCAAGCTCGGTGTGCTGGTGGGTGCGCTGTCCGCCGAGCTGCCGACATCGCTGTCAGTGCAGGTTCGCGGTGAGCTGGCGTCCGAAGACGTTGGTGTGTTGCGGCTTTCAGCGTTGCGCGGGCTGTTCTCAGCGGTGATCGAGGACCAGGTGACGTTCGTCAACGCCCCGGCGCTGGCCGCCGAGCGCGGCGTCGAGGCGAGCATCAGCACCGCTCCGGAGAGTCCGAATCACCGCAGCGTCGTCGATGTACGGGCGGTCGGCTCCGACGGCTCGGTGCTCAATGTGGCAGGCACGCTTTCCGGCCCACAGCTGGTGCAGAAAATCGTCCAGATCAACGGGCGCAACTTCGACCTGCGCGCCGAGGGCATCAACCTGATCATCAACTACGTCGACCAGCCGGGGGCGCTGGGCAAGATCGGCACGGTGCTGGGCGCCGCGGACGTGAACATCCACGCCGCGCAGCTCAGCGAGGATGCGGAGGGCCCGGGCGCGACGATCCTGCTGCGGCTGGACCGGCGGCCGGCGGACGCCCTGCTGGCCGAGATCGGCCCGGCAGTCGGCGCGGCGCTGCTCGAAGTCGTGGACCTGACGTGAGACTGGCGATCATCGCCGGCGACGGTATCGGCCCGGAGGTCGTCAACGAGGCGGTGAAGGTGCTCGACGCCGTGCTGCCCAATGTCAACAAGACCAGCTACGACCTGGGTGCACGTCGGTACAACGCCACCGGCGAGGTTCTGCCCGACTCGGTGCTCGAGGAACTACGCGAGCACGACGCGATCCTTCTCGGCGCGATCGGCGACCCATCGGTGCCCAGCGGCGTGCTGGAGCGGGGTCTGCTGCTCAAGGCGCGGTTCGCGCTGGACCACCACATCAACCTAAGGCCGTCCCGGCTGTTTCCGGGTGTGGCCAGCCCGCTGGCCGACGCCGGCGACATCGACTTCGTCGTCGTCCGTGAGGGCACCGAAGGCCCGTACACCGGCACCGGCGGCGCGATCCGCGTCGGCACTCCGCACGAGATCGCGACCGAGGTCAGCGTCAACACCGCCTACGGGGTGCGGCGGGTGGTGCAGGACGCGTTCCAGCGGGCGCTGCAGCGACGCAGGCACCTGACGCTCGTGCACAAGAACAACGTGTTGACGTATGCCGGGGGGCTCTGGTGGCGGACGGTGCAGGAGGTCGGGCACGAGTACCCCGAGGTCGAGGTCGCCTACCAGCACGTCGACGCCGCCACCATCCACATGGTGACCGACCCGGGCCGGTTCGACGTCATTGTCACCGACAACCTGTTCGGCGACATCATCACCGACCTGGCGGCCGCGGTGTGCGGCGGTATCGGGCTGGCCGCCAGCGGCAACATCGACGCCACCCGGGTGAACCCGTCGATGTTCGAGCCGGTGCACGGCAGCGCGCCCGACATCGCGGGCAAGGGCATCGCCGACCCGACCGCCGCGATCATGTCGGTGGCGCTGCTGCTGTCGCACCTGGGGGAGGAGGACGCCGCCGCACGGGTGGACAAGGCTGTCGAGGCTCATCTGGCCACCCGCGCAGACGCGCAGTTCTCGACGAGCGAGGTCGGCGACCGGATCGCGTCGCGCGTCTAAAGCGTGTCGAACAACCCGGGTTGAGTGTGCGGCACCGCCCTTCTCGGGTGTCGTCGGTTCAGGCCGCGGGTGCGGTGTGAACGTCGGTTCCCGCTTCGGATTCCGGGTCCGGCCGCGCCGGTGGGTCGTCGAACGCACCAACGGCTGGATCAACCACTGCCGACGCGTCCACGGTGTGCACCGACTCCACGATGTACAGGTGGGGATCGTAACTCGTCGCCAATGCCGCGGCCTTGTCCATATGCTCGCGCGTGCCCGGGTGATTCGCCATCGCGTGGAACGCCTCGGCGCTGTCCCACTGGGCATAGTTCACGACTCGGGTGCCGTCGCTGCTGAGGTGAATGTTGGCCGATATGAAGCCGGGAACGTGCCGCATCACGTGTTCCGTGGCGTCGGCGAGCAGCTCTGCCAATTCTTCGGCGCGCGCCGGCTCGACGGTGAACACATTGATCAACGTGGCGCAGCCGCTGTGCTGCTCGATCGTGGTCATCTTGGCCTCCTTATGTCAGGTTCCTTACAACATGCGAGCATAGCACTGATGTAAGGTTCCTGTCATGGTGGAGTCGCAGACCGAGCACGGCGTCGGCTACCTGGTCAAGCGGGTGCAGCAATCGCTGCGTCGTCGCTCCGACGCGGCGCTCAAGCCGACCGGCTTGTCAATGGCGCAATATGCGGTGCTGCGGGCACTGGCCGACCACCCGGACGCGTCGGCGGCACAGCTGGCCCGGCTGTGTTTTGTCACCCGTCAGTCACTGCAGGACGTGCTGGGCGGGCTGCGGTCCGCCGACCTGGTGGAGGAGGTCGACGGGCCGTCACGCGGACGGGCACGGGCCCTGCAGCTGACGCCGTCGGGCAGGCGCCGACTGCGTGCCGGTCATGAAGCCGTCACGGGCGTCGAGTCGGCGATGATTGACGGCATCGCCGACGGGCGCCGCCACGAACTGGCCACCCTGCTTGCGCGCTGCGCCGAGAATCTGGAGAGCAGCTGACGTGCGAGGCGTCTGCTGAATTACCGCCGCCGAGTCCTAGGGTTCACGCTGGGCCGCAAGAAGCGACATCACATACGCTATCGCTTTCTCGACTCGCATCATGATGCTTGACCGTGCTGACGTGGCGGGTGTGGTTGCTGGGCCGCCGCCGCCATCACATCCGCCGGCACCAGCGGCAGCGCGATCAATGGGAAGAGTGCGCATGCGGCGAACGCCAACGGATAGCCCGCGGTGCCGATCAGACCTCCGAACAGCGGCGGCGCGATGCCGGCGGTCAGCAGCTGACTGGTGTTCTGGGTGCCCAGCGCACGCCCACTCCAGAACGGCCCGGCAATCTCTGCGATCGCGGTGAACGCGAGCCCGTTGTCGCTCACCGTGATCACCGACGCGGCGATCATTACCGCGATGCTCAGCGGGGACCGCAGCGCGTCGGTCAGCGCGAGCAGCGCCATCGCGGCAGCCGCCGCCACCGCGATCGTGCGGATCGGCCGCAGCCGTGACCCGACGCGGTCCGACCACCGGCCCGCCGCCACCCTGCCGAGCGCACCCAGGACCTGTGCCGCGGTAACCAGAGCGCCCGCCGCGCCCGCCGACCAACCGCGGTCGGAGATCAGCCACACCAGCGTGAATGTCCAGACGACGACCTGCGGCACCACCAGCAGCACTGAGACCGCGTGGATCCGCCACAGCAGACGTGACCCGCGATATGGGTTGGCCAGGTGTTCCTCGGATGCCTGTGCTCGTGGCGGGCGTGGGGGATCGAGGACGCCGAACGCACTCACCACGGCCGACGCCGTGCAGACCACAGCCGGAAACAGCAGCGCGACCCCGACGTCATGGGTTTCAGCCAGCCGGGGGATCACCAGCGCCCCGAGGCCGACGCCGAGCGGCTGAGCGGTCTGCCGGATGCCCATCGCCAACCCGCGCTGCTGCGGCGGGAACCAGCCGACCACCAGTCGGCCGCTGGCTGAGTTGCTGCTGGCCGCCGCCATGCCGCCGAGCACCAGGAACGCGCCGATCAGCAGCAGCGAATGCGCCGCCGCCGCCGCGAATGCCGCCGCAGCGGTCAGCGCGGAGCCAACCGCGAGTACCAGGCGTTCACCGACACGGTCGACGACGTAGCCCCACGCGATCAGCGTCACCACCATGCCCAGGCTGGGCATCGAAGACAGCAGGCCGGCCCGCGCGAGGTCCAGGCCGTGACGGGCATGCAGCGTGGGAATCAGGAACGCGGCGCCGTTGATGAACACGTTGGCGAACATCGTCGACGCCAGCGCGATCGCCAGCATCGACCACCGGCGGGCGGTGCTGATGTGGTCGCCGGGCACCGGCCGATGGTCGCACAGCGATCTCAATATCCTGAACCTGAATCTCATTATTCGGACACACCGAACGCCGAATCTCGTGCCGCGCTGGGGGCCGGCTGCCGAGGTGCCGCTCTAGCGTCACACTCGGCACAGGTGGATGCGCGGCGCTCGCTAGGCTCGGGTGATGCGCATCGGTCGAATCGCCAGCCCGGACGGAGTGGCCTTCGTCAGCATCGAAGGCCTGGCGGGAGACTCCCCGGGGGATGGCACCGCCCGCGAGATCGCCGAGCATCCGTTCGGCACACCGACGTTCACCGGGCGACAGTGGCCACTGGCCGACGTGCGGATGCTCGCGCCGATCCTCGCGAGCAAGGTGGTCTGCGTCGGGAAGAACTATGCGGCCCACGTCGCCGAGATGGGTGGCGAGAAGTTCGAGGACCTGGTGATATTCCTCAAGCCCAACACGGCCATCGTGGGGCCGAACGCGCCGATCGTACTGCCGACCACCGCGAACCCCGTGCACTACGAGGGCGAGTTAGCCGCGGTGATCGGCAGGCCGTGCAAGGACGTCCAGGCCGCGCGCGTCGCCGAGAACATCCTCGGCTACACGATCGCCAACGATGTGACCGCCCGTGATGAGCAGCGCAAGGACGGACAGTGGACCCGCGCCAAGGGCCACGACACATTCTGCCCGGTCGGGCCGTGGATCGTCACCGACGTCGACCCCTCCGATCTGGATCTACGCACCGAGGTGAACGGTGAACTGCGCCAACACAGCCGGACGTCGATGATGATCCACGACGTGCCCGCGATCGTCGAGTTCATCTCCGCCGTGATGACGCTTTTGCCGGGTGACCTGATACTCACCGGCACACCGGAGGGTGTCGGGCCGATCGAGCACGGCGACACGGTCAACATCACCATCTCTGACATCGGCACCTTGACGAATCCTGTTGTGCGCAAGGGTAGGTAAGTCAATGAGCGAGCGGGTCCGGGTAAGGTTCTGTCCCTCGCCGACCGGCACACCGCACGTCGGCCTGATCCGCACAGCGTTGTTCAATTGGGCCTACGCCCGGCACTGGGACGGGGATTTCGTGTTCCGCCTCGAGGACACCGATGCTCAGCGCGACAGTGAGGAAAGCTACCTCGCGCTGCTCGACGCGCTGCGCTGGCTGGGGCTGGACTGGGACGAGGGCCCCGGGGTCGGGGGACCGTACGGGCCGTACCGCCAGTCGGAGCGCGCCGAAATCTATCGCGATGTCGTGCAGCGGCTGCTGGAGGCGGGGGAGGCGTACCAGGCCTACTCCACTCCTGAGGAGGTCGAGGCGCGTCATCTGGCCGCGGGCCGGAACCCGAAGCTGGGTTACGACAACTACGACCGCGATCTGACCGACGCGCAACGGGCGGCGTATCGAGCGGAGGGCCGGCATCCCGTGCTGCGGCTGCGCATGCCGGACGAAGACCTGAGCTGGCACGACCTGGTGCGGGGCCAGACCACGTTCGCGGCGGGCACCGTGCCGGATTTCGCGTTGACGCGCGCCACCGGAGATCCCCTGTATACGTTGGTCAATCCGGTTGACGACGCGCTGATGAAGATTACGCACGTGCTGCGCGGCGAAGACCTGCTGCCGTCCACGCCGCGCCAGATCGCCCTGTACAAGGCGCTGATCCGCTTGGGTATCACCGATCGGGTTCCCGAATTCGCCCATTTGCCAACTGTTTTGGGCGAGGGCACCAAGAAGCTCTCCAAGCGCGATCCCCAGTCCAATCTGTTCCTGCACCGGGAACGGGGCTTCATCCCCGAGGGCCTGCTGAATTACCTGGCCCTGCTGGGCTGGTCGATCGCCCCCGACCGTGATGTGTTCAGTCTGTCGGAGATGGTGGCGGCGTTCGACGTGGCCGACGTCAACCCCAACCCGGCTCGGTTCGACCAGAAGAAAGCCGACGCGATCAACGCCGAGCACATTCGGCTGCTCGGCCCCGACGATTTCGCCACCAGGCTGCGTGACTACCTGACCGTCCACGGCCACGACACTGGACTGAGCGACCGAGCGTTCGCCGAGGCGGCGCGGCTCGTGCAGACACGGATCGTGGTGCTGGGCGACGCCTGGGCGCTGCTGAAGTTCTTCGATGACAACTCGTATGTCGTCGAGGAGAGAGCGGCCGCCAAGGAACTCCGACCGGACGCCGCCCCGGTGCTGGACGCCGCGTTGGCGGCGCTCGACGGTGTGGCTGACTGGTCGGCGGCCGAGATCGAAGCCGCGCTGAAGGCGGCCCTGCTCGACGGCATGGGTCTCAAGCCGCGCAAGGCTTTCGGCCCCATCCGGGTGGCGGCGACCGGCTCAACGATCAGTCCACCGCTGTTCGAGTCGCTGGAACTCCTGGGCCGCGATCGCACCCTGGCCCGGTTGCGTCACGCCCGCCAACTGGCCGCGGCGGAGGCGTGAAATTTCGGTCCACGATCTTTGGTAATCTGCACGTCGGCCCGCAGTCGGCCGGTGGCAGTGGAATAAACGCCTCTGACCAGCGGTTCTGGGTCGCCAGTGGGGTATGGTGTAATTGGCAACACAGCTGATTCTGGTTCAGCCATTCTAGGTTCGAGTCCTGGTACCCCAGCGATAGTCGGTCCATTGGGGCGTGCGATGCGCCGTCGGCTATGCTGACAACTCTGTTCTGGCCCCGTCGTCTAGCGGCCTAGGACGCCGCCCTCTCACGGCGGTAGCGTGGGTTCGAATCCCATCGGGGCTACTTTTTCCATGATGTCTCAGACATCGGAACCTTTGGGGCGCAGGCACGCAGGAGTGACAGTCGCCACACAGGCACATGAAACCCCTGCTCAGCGCCTGTTTCTCAGCCATCTGAAGGTTGTCGTTGCAAGAGCATGCACAGCTGTGCGACGAGAGCGCTAGGTACCCTCGTGACGTGATTGAGGTACCCGATGAAGTTCGATTCGCTGCGGAGCTGCTGCCGCTCGCCGAAGACGCCGGCTGGGAGTGGGATTACCACCGCGCTCACGGAAACTACGATCCGAGTGCCACGCTGTCCGCGGTGCAGATAACGATCAAAGAAGCCATTGCCAGCTCACCGACGCACATCTTGCTCTATCACAAGGGCCGCTACGTCGGACCTGCCATGAGTGAGGCTCGAGCGTTCGTCTCGTTACGCCTCGACGAGTGCACCGATGATTCTGTTTCGGTCCAATTCACGGTTCCCGCAGGAGGACACGCGGGGTCGATAACGATACGGCACAACGTCACCTACAAGTGGCAGGGCGGACAGATCGTTCAGCTGGGGCGTCCACCCTCGGGGAAGTAGCCGTCATCTTTCTGCCGCGGACGCCAGCAACTCCGACTCGAGCACGAGGTCGGTAAATAGACTCTGGTACTCGCCATGGGCCTTGTGCTCAGTGGTGGACCAGTTGCTTCCTTCTTTATCGTGCATGTACTTGCGGTATTCCGGCGCGCCCGGCAGTTTGACGTTGTCCGCCACCACGATCGATCCAGGGCGCAGCCAGCGGCGCGCGAGGATGCTGTGCAGGTCGGCCAAGTAGGCGTCTTTGTCGTGATCGAGAAACAGAAAATCAACTGTGCCCTCGACGAAGCCAAGCCCGGCAAGTGCATCGAGCGTGCCCCCGCCGTCTCCGATGGTGCCGACCATGCAGGTGATGCGGTCATCGACGCCGGCGTGCGCCCAGATCCGTCGTGCGATGTCGGCATTGGCTTCGGCCAACTCCACCGAATAGACCTGCGCCGACGGCGCGGCTCGCGCTATTCGCAGCGCGCCGTAGCCGACGTAGGTGCCCAGTTCCAGGGCCACCCGCGGGTCGGCCCGCCGGACCGCGTCGTCGAGCAGCTCCCCCTTCTCGTCGCCGACATTGATCAGGAACGACTTCTCGTAACCAAACTTGTCGAGAGTGGCTATCACGTCGTCGAGATCGCCGCGACGGGCATGGTTGAGGACGTATTCCTCGGCGGCCGATTCGCGACCGTCGCCGATCTGACCAGACGTGGGGATGTTCTTCATACCCATCACCAGGCGTAAGAACGACCACCGAAGAAATGGGAGCCGCCTGGTGAGGGTCATTGGTGCCACCGTAGCGACGTCGCCATATCGGAAATAACGTGGCGCTTCGCCTCACGGTTCACCGGTCGACGCCCTGTCTTCGTCGCGGCTACCGGGCCGGAGCGGTGGACCCGGCCAGCGGCATGGCGGGCAGGCCCAGCTTCCGGTGATCCCATGATCTGACGCGCTTGGCCACCAGCCGCACGGCGATGCGTCCGTTCATCATCATTTCGACGGCAGGGCGCTGCTCCTCGGTGTAGGGCCCGGTGTAGCGCTCCCAGACGCTGACGCCCACCCGGAACACGGCTTCGGGGTCTTCGACGATCTCCGCGGTGCCCTCGAATGACACGCCGCGCAATGTGTCGTAGGTCAGGCCGTCCTCGAGCAGGAAAGTGATCCGCGGATCGCGGCGCAGGTTCACGGCCTTCTGTGACTTGGCCTTGGTCTCGAACCAGATCTCGCCGTCGACCACGCCGTACCACATCGCGGTGAGGTGCGGCTGCCCGTCGCCGCCGACCGTGGCGAGGGTGCCGGCGCGACTGGTGGCGACGAAGTCGGCGATCTCGGCGTCCGACATCACGATCTGTGCGCGTTGATTGGAGCCCATGCGGTGAGTCTGTCAGGCCGCCACAGCCGCCGGGTGAGCGCCTCCAAGGCGCGGCTACAGCCGCCGGGTCAGGGCTTCCGAGGCGGCTACAGCCGCCGGGTCAAGGCTTCCGAGGCGGCCAGCAGGTCGGCGGCCCAGCGCGCACCGGGGCGGCGACCCATCCGGTCGATCGGCCCCGATACCGAGACCGCGGCGATCACAGTGCCGCGCCCGTCGCGAACCGGCGCAGATATGCTTGCCACTCCCGGCTCGCGCTCAGCGGCGCTTTGCGCCCAGCCACGGCGGCGCACTTCCGCAAGTGTGCGATCGGTGAATTTCGCGGCCGGTAACACGGCCTGCTGGGTCGCGGGGTCGCTGTAGGCCAGCAGCACTTTGGCGCCGGAGCCGGCCGTCATGGGCAACCGCGTCCCGACCGGCACCGTATCGCGAAGGCCCGCAGGCGGTTCCATCGCGGCCACGCATACTCGCCAGGTGCCCTCCCGTCGGTACAGTTGCACGCTCTCACCGGTGATTTCGCGCAGCCGCGGCAGCACCGTGGCGCCTGCGGCCAGCAGCGGATCGTGGACGTGCCCGGCCAATTCGCTCACCGCGGGACCCAGCCGCCAGCGGCCCTGACCGTCGCGGGCCAGCAGTCGATGAGTCGCCAACCCGGCTGCCAGCCGGTGCGCGGTCGCCCGGGGCAGTCCGGTGCGTTCGCACAACTCTGCCAGGCCACACGGTGACTCGGCCACCGTGTGCAGCACACCCACCGCTTTGTCCAGCACGCCGATGCCGCTATCCTGTCTCATAGAGAGATACTAACGTCTCAGAATGTGAGAAAGCTAGTGATGGCCAGTTCCGATCAGCCGCGCACGATGGCAGAGAAGGTGTGGGACTCGCACGTGGTGGTCCGCGGCGGCGGCAGCGGTGCGTCTCGCGAACCCGACGTGATCTACATCGATCTTCATCTTGTGCACGAGGTCACAAGCCCACAGGCATTCGACGGCCTCCGGCTGGCGGGGCGCCCTGTCCGCCGGCCGGACCTGACCATCGCCACCGAAGACCACAACGTGCCGACCATCGACATCGACAAGCCGATCGCGGACCCGGTGTCGCGCACGCAGGTCGAGACGCTGAGGCGCAACTGCGCCGAATTCGGCATCCGGCTGCATCCCATGGGCGATGCCGAGCAGGGCATCGTTCACATCATCGGTCCGCAGTTGGGCCTGACGCAGCCCGGCATGACGATCGTGTGCGGTGACAGCCATACCTCCACCCACGGCGCGTTCGGCGCGCTCGCGATGGGAATCGGAACGTCGGAGGTCGAGCACGTGCTCGCCACGCAGACGTTGCCATTGACGCCGTTTCGGACGATGGCCGTCAATGTGGACGGCCCACTGCCGCCCGGCGTCACCGCCAAGGACCTCATCTTGGCCGTGATCGCCAAGATCGGGACCGGCGGGGGCCAGGGCCACGTGATCGAATACCGCGGCAGCGCCATCGAATCGCTGTCGATGGAGGGCCGGATGACAATCTGCAACATGAGCATCGAGGCCGGCGCGCGCGCGGGAATGGTGGCGCCCGACGAGACGACGTACGAGTACCTGCGGGGGCGTTCACACGCGCCGGATGGTGCACAGTGGGACGCGGCGCTCGCCGCGTGGGACCAACTGCCTACCGATCACGGCGCGGAGTTCGACACCGAGGTCTACATCGACGCCACCACCCTCAGCCCGTTCGTCACCTGGGGAACCAACCCGGGCCACGGCGTGCCGCTTTCGGCCTCGGTGCCCGACCCGGAGTTGATCAGCGACGAGGGGCGGCGCCGGGACGCCGAGAAGGCATTGGCATACATGGACCTTCGGCCTGGTGTACCGATGCGCGAAATCGCGGTCGACACCGTGTTCGTCGGGTCGTGCACCAATGGCCGGATCGAGGACTTGCGGGTGGTGGCAGACGTCCTGCGTGGCCGCAGGGTCGCCGACGGTGTCCGGATGCTGATCGTCCCCGGCTCGATGCGGGTTCGGGCCCAGGCCGAATCCGAGGGATTGGGCGAGATATTCACGGCCGCCGGCGCGCAGTGGCGGCAGGCGGGCTGCTCGATGTGTCTGGGAATGAATCCTGACCAGCTCTCGCCGGGCCAGCGCTGTGCGTCAACATCAAACCGCAATTTCGAGGGCCGCCAAGGCAAGGGCGGCCGCACCCATCTGGTGTCGCCGGCCGTGGCCGCCGCGACCGCGGTGCGCGGCACCTTGTCCGCACCGGCCGATCTGCACTAGGAGAACCGAGATGGAAGCCTTCCGCACCCACACCGGCATCGGCGTGCCACTGCGCCGGTCGAATGTCGACACCGACCAAATCATCCCGGCTGTCTATTTGAAGCGGGTCACCCGAACGGGATTCGATGACGGATTGTTCGCCGGCTGGCGGACAGATCCTTCTTTCGTGCTCAACCTGGCCCCGTTCGACAATGGGTCGGTATTGGTCGCGGGACCCGATTTCGGCACCGGGTCGTCACGCGAACACGCCGTCTGGGCGCTGATGGACTATGGGTTCCGTGTGGTGATCTCGTCGCGATTCGCGGACATTTTTCGGGGCAACGCCGGAAAGGCGGGCCTGCTGGCCGCCGAGGTCGCCCAGCCGGATGTGGAGCTGCTCTGGAAGCTGATCGAGCAGAATCCGGGGCTGGAAATCACTGTCAATCTTCAAGATCGAACCGTCTCCGCGGGAACCGTGGTGGTGCCGTTCACGATTGACGACTACACCGCCTGGCGACTTCTCGAGGGATTGGACGATATAGGCCTTACGCTGCGGAAACTGTCGGAAATCGAGGCCTTCGAGGCGAGCCGGCCGGAGTGGAAACCACGCACTTTGACGGGCACCTGACCGCATCAAGATCGGCGAAATAGGCGGCTTCCGAACGAGGTTTTCGAACCCTCCGGCCACCGGCCAAGCGCGGCAAGCGGATTACTAAAAGTTCGCTAGCAATGCGGTGAAATTGCGCGTGGCTCTTGGAAATCAGTAGGGCCAGGGTTTACCGTGTGTATCTAGTCGGTCCAGAGCGGACCACTGGCTTCGGAGGTTTTGCATGAACAAAGCAGAGCTGATCGACGTACTCACCCAAAAAATGGGCGTTGATCGTCGGCAGGCGACCGCCGCGGTCGAGAACGTCGTCGACACCATCGTGCGTGCGGTGCACAGAGGTGACAGCGTCACCATTACCGGCTTCGGCGTTTTCGAGCAGCGGCGTCGGGCGGCCCGCGTGGCGCGCAATCCGCGCACCGGCGAGACCGTCAAAGTAAAGCCGACTTCGGTCCCGGCCTTTCGTCCAGGTGCGCAATTCAAGGCGGTTGTGGCTGGCTCACAGCGTCTTCCATCAGAGGGGCCCGCAGTGAAACGTGGCGTAGGCGGCGGTGCCGCGAAGAAGGCCGCCAAGAAGGCGACCAAGGCGACCAAGGCGACCGCGAAGAAGGCGGCGAGCAAGGCACCGGCCAAGAAGGCACCGGCCAAGAAGGCCGCGAGCAAGGCGCCGGCCACCAAGGTCGCAAAGAAGACGAGCGCCAAGAAGGCGGCGACCAAGGCTCCGGCCAAGAAGTCAGCCACAAAGACCACCGCCAAGAAGGCGGCCACGAAGGCGCCGGCCAAGAAAGCGGCGGCGAAGAAGGCTCCGGCAAAACGGTCTGCCAGCAAGGCTCCGGCCAAGAAGGCACCGGCCAAGAAGGGCCGCAGGTAAGTTCGAGGGCGGCTCAGAAGCGAGCGAGCCGCCGGGTCATTGCTTGCCCGGCGGCAACGCGCTGTCGAGGTGGTCTGCGGCGACTAGCTTGCCGCTGAACAGGGAGAGCACCCACGTGCTGCCCTTGCGGTTGCGCGAGTTGTCCGGACGCACACCGTCACGTTCGCACCACCACTCAATGAGGTCAGGGATCACCTTTCCCTGGGTGCAGATCACCGGAGTGCCCTCTGAGAAGGCGATTTCCAGCACGCGCTGGCGCGCCCGCTTGCGATTCGCCCAATAGGCTTCCTCGGTCAACAGTGGCTCGTTGTTGATTTCGACGCCGAGTTCCTGGGCCAGCGGCTCGATTGTCTGAAAGCAGCGCAGGCGGTCCGCGGCGTACAACGACGAAGCGCCGAATGCCAGCAGTTGCCCGACCAATGCCTCGGCCTGCGCGCGACCGTACTTGTCCAGCGGCCGGTTGCGGTCGTCGCCCCGGTAGCGCTTCTTGCTGCCCGCCCGCGCGTGGCGCACCAGCAACACGGTGTGGGTGTCAACGGGAAGTTTGTCGAACCGGCGCAACACCTTCCGGTCATGTGGATAAACCACCTTGGCCATCGCGTCCTTCACGGGTAGCCAGGCCAGATCGTCGACTTCGTCGTTGGCGGTGAACTCCCCGTCGAGGGCCCGTGCCGCCCAGTACCGAACCTGCTTGACGCCCTGCTCCACCGGATAGCGCACGGTGGCCAGCCGCCTGCCGAGCACCGAATGGTAGCCGGTCTCCTCGCGCACCTCACGAACGGCGGTCACCGGCTCGGTCTCGCAGGGCTCGAGCTTGCCTTTCGGTAGCGACCAGTCGTCGTACCGAGGGCGGTGGATGATCGCGACCTCATGCTCAGAGGAACCGTCGGCGCGCCGCCACAGCACCGCACCCGCCGCGAGAACGCGTGTGGGTGTCCAAACGGATGCGTTGGATTTCGCGGACCCGTCAGGCGACGACTTTGTCTCCGCCATCTCAGCTCCTGCAGATAGATTGCGCTACTTTCGCCGATCAACGTACCGTCACCGCGAACGGTCACGGGTGCCGGTGGCGTTCCATCAGCCAAACCTGGTGATCGCGGACCGTGTGTCCGTCTTGGGGCGACGCGACCCAGTGGCCGTCGGGATGCAGTTCCCAGCAGCGGGTGGCCGGGTCGAGGGCGGACTCGAAGATCTGATTCAACTGCGCGGTCAGCTTCGGATCCCTGACCTGAGCCATGACTTCAACGCGCCGGTCGAGGTTGCGGTGCATCATGTCGGCGCTGCCGATCCAGAACTCGTCGATCGCGCGGAAGTGCAGGATCCGCGAATGTTCCAGGAATCGGCCGAGGATGGAGCGCACGGTGATGTTCTCCGAATAGCCCCGCACGCCCGGCCGCAGCGCGCAGATGCCACGCACCACGACCTCGACCCGGACCCCGGCCTGGGACGCCCGGTAGAGCGCATCGATCACCTGCTCGTCGACAAGCGCGTTGGCCTTCAGCCGGATTCGTGCTTCCGCACCTGCGCGGGCGGCCTCGACCTCACGCTCGATGCGTTCGATGATGCCCTTGCGCACGCTGTGCGGGGCCACCAGTAAGTTGCGATAGGTCACCTTGCGTGAGTAGCCGGTCAGCGAGTTGAACAGGTCCGTGAGATCAGCACCGATGTCGGGTGCGGCGGTCAACAGGCCGACGTCCTCATAGAGGCGGGCGGTTTTCGGGTTGTAGTTTCCGGTGCCGATGTGGCAGTACCGCCGGATCGTCGACCCTTCTCGGCGCACCACCAGCGCCGTTTTGCAATGCGTTTTCAGCCCGACCAGTCCATAGACCACATGCACGCCGACGTCTTCCAGCGCACGGGCCCATTTGATGTTGGCCTGCTCGTCGAACCTCGCCTTGATCTCGACCAGCGCCACCACCTGCTTGCCCGCCTCAGCGGCATCGATCAGCGCGTTGACAATCGGTGAGTCACCCGAGGTGCGGTACAGCGTCTGCTTGATGGCAAGCACATTCGGGTCCGCGGCTGCCTGTTCGATGAAACGTTGCACGCTCGTGGAGAACGAATCATAGGGATGATGCACCAGCACGTCGCCGTCGCGAAGCGTGGCGAAAATGCTTTTCGGCGTCTCGCGTTCGGCGAATGCCGGATGAGTGGCCGGCACGAACGGCGGATCCTTCAGATCCGGACGGTCCACCCCGTAGATCTGCCACAGTGACGACAGATCCAAAAGGCCCGGCACCTGGATCACGTCGCCGGGATCGACGTCGAGCTCGCGCAGCAGCAATTCGAGCATCCGCTCGGTCATGTCGTCGGCGACTTCCAGCCGTACCGGCGAGCCGAACCGGCGCCGTGCCAACTCGCGTTCCAGCGCCTGCAGCAGGTCCTCGTCGCGGTCTTCCTCAACCTCCATGTCAGCGTTTCTCGTGATCCGGAACGCATGGTGCTCGACGATTTCCAGTCCGGGGAACAACACCGTCAGGAATGCGGCGATCAACTCCTCCATCGGCAGGAACCGCAGGGACCCGGGAAGGCCTGCGAGTGCACCCAATTCGACGAAGCGGTCGAAATTATCGGGCACCTTGACGCGAGCGAAGTGCTGCCCGCCGTCGTCAGGCTGCTTGACGGTGACGGCCAGGTTCAGGCTCAGGCCACTGACGAACGGGAACGGGTGTGCGGGATCGACGGCCAACGGTGTCAACACCGGGAACACCTGCTCATGGAAGTACGTCGACAGCTGGGCGCGCTCGGACTCGTCGAGATCCGCCCACGTCACGATCAGGATGCCCTCGGCGGCCAGCGCCGGACGAACCGAGTCCAGGAACACCTGTGCGTGTCGGCGAGCGATCTGCTGAGTGCGCTCGCCGATCAGGCGCAACTGTTCCCGTGGCGTGAGCCCGTCGGCGGAGCGCACCGACAACCCCATCTCGTCGCGGCGTTTCAGCCCGGCCACCCGAACCATGTAGAACTCGTCGAGGTTCGATGCGAAGATCGCCAAGAATTTGGCGCGCTCCAGCAACGGCAGAGACGGGTCCGCGGCCAACGCCAGCACGCGGGCATTGAAGTCAAGCCAGCTGAGCTCACGGTTGAGGTATCGGTCGTCGGGAAGCGCGTCGACGACCTCGTCGGCGGTCGCTGCCGGCGGGGCCTCGGGTGCAGAATCGTCCGTCGTCAACTCACTGTCTGCAGGCCTGACCTCGGCCTCGGTTTCGGTCACCTGACGATCATCCCGCATTCACGCGTTGACATGCCACCTGCGGGTGAAGCTGGAGGTAGAGAGCACCCGGTGTTGCCCGATCGTTCACCCCCTGCGGCCGACCGCCCGGGTAGTGGCGGCCCCGACGCCGAGCCGCAGCGCGACGCGCAGGTCGTCGGGCGTGTCGATATCGCAGCGCAGCCCCGGCCACGGCCCAGTGAGTTCCACCGCGCCCGAATGCCGATGTCGCTCAGCGGAATCCGGACCGAAGGCCGGGTGCAGTGCACTTCCGAATGCAAACAGAGCCGCCGTTCCCGTGCCGTGCCGGTCGGTGACGAAACTGCGGGCGCGTGCGCGCGCCGCGGTCACCGCCTCGGCGAGCTCTTGGGGCTGTAGCGCTGGCAAGTCACCTTGCAGCACAACGATATTGGTCGCCGCGCCCGGCATCGAGGTAATCGCCTTCTCGGCGGCGGAGATCGCGTTGTTGAGCGGGTCGGAATGACCGTCGGGTGTGGGGTCGGCCAGCACCGAGGCGCCAAGCCGGCGGGCTGCGTCGGCCGCACCGTCGTCGGGGGTGACCACGGTAATGCCCCTCAACGAAGACACCTTGGCGGCCGCTGTGATCGTGTCGACCAGCATCGCGAGCACCACTCGCTCGCGGGTCGCCGCCGAGAACACCGGCGCCAGCCTCGTCTTGGCCGCAGCAAGCCGCTTGACAGCGATGATCAGGGCTACGTCGCCCGAGCCGCTCTGTGCGCCGCTCATGGTGGTCATCCTGCCAGGGCCGCCGGGCGGGCTAGGGTTAAGTCGTGGTGGAGGCGGCGGTGATGGGCGCCGGAGCGTGGGGCACGGCACTGGCCAAGGTGCTCGCGGAGGCGGGGAATTCGGTGAGGTTGTGGGCACGGCGCCAGGAGGTGGCCCACGAGATCAACACCACCCACATGAACTCCGGCTATCTCCCGGACACCCCGCTGCCGACGGAAATCCGCACCACGGCTGATCCGGCGAAAGCGCTGTCCGGCGTCACGACCGTGTTCCTGGCGGTGCCCGCGCAGGTGATGCGTGCCAACGTCAGCCAATGGACCGGGTTCTTCGACGCTGACGCGACGCTCGTCAGCCTCGCCAAAGGGGTCGAGATCGGCACACTGATGCGGATGAGCCAGGTCGTCGTGCAGGTTACCGGCGCCGACCCGTCGCGCGTCGCAGCGCTGTCCGGCCCGAACCTGGCCACCGAGATCGCGCACCACCAGCCCGCCGCCACCGTGATCGCCTGCAGCGACTCCGGGCGCGCGGTCGCGCTGCAGCGGGCGCTGAGCGCCGGCTACTTCCGCCCGTACACCAATTCCGATGTCATCGGCGTCGAGACCGGCGGAGCGTGCAAGAACGTGATCGCACTCGCCTGCGGTGTGGCCGCCGGCGTCGGTCTCGGGGAGAACACCGCCGCGGCGATCATCACGCGCGGCCTTGCCGAGATCATCCGGCTCGGGATCGCGCTGGGCGCCAAGACCACAACACTGGCAGGCCTGGCGGGGGTGGGTGACCTGGTGGCCACGTGCACGTCGCCGTATTCCCGTAACCGGACGTTCGGCGAGCGGCTCGGCAAGGGCGGCACTGTGGAGTCGGCGATGCAAGCCGTTGGCGGCCACGTCGCTGAAGGGGTCACGTCGTGCGAGTCGGTGCTCGCGCTGGCCGAAAGCTACGACGTCGAGATGCCGCTCACCGATGCGGTGTTCCGCGTGTGCCATCGCGGTCTGTCCGTGCACGACGCGATCGCGCTGCTGCTCGGGCGCAGTACCAAACCAGAGTGAGCCACGGGTGTCCGATCCGTGGGAAGATTTCACTCGCGGGCGTGAAAGCTGTCAGATCCGAAGCTGTTCCAGGCCAACCCGTGGCTCCCGGACCGGTCCCGGCGTCGGCGTAGCACGTGTCTCAGGACGAGGCCGGGCAGCGCCAGCTACGGCGGCAGCGTGCCCGCGGACGGGTATTACCAAGTCCGCGGCGATTCCGTGGATTACCTTGTGCCGCAAGGCATTCGCCGACCACCCCCCGCCTCGACGTCGTCGACCTGCACAGGCTGGTGCTGACGTGCCGACGGCGCGGCACGACGCCGGTCGTCGACAACACAGCCGCGACCCCGTTGGGTCAGGCGCCGTTGTGACGCCGCTGCCCGGCATGCCCTGGTGGCGCGTAGCGACCCTTCTGGTCGCGTCGACCCGCTCGGCATCGAGGACACCCACGACCTCCTCGCCGATGTCGAACGGGCCATCGGACCCGCCTGGCGGTAGCCTCTCTAGGTTGTGACAGCCCGCCGGACCCGTGTCGCCGTCATCTTCGGCGGCCGCAGCAACGAGCACGCGATCTCGTGTGTTTCGGCGGGCAGCATCCTGCGCAACCTCGATCCGCAGCGGTTCGACGTGACAGCGATCGGCATCACGCAGGAGGGCACCTGGGTGCTCACCGACGCCGACCCGGCTGCGCTGGCCATTAGAGCAGGCCGGTTACCGCAGGTGACAGCGTCGTCGGGCACCGAACTGGCGCTGCCGGCCGACCCACGCCGCGGCGGCGAACTGGTGTCGCTGGGGCGCCCCGCCGGTGAGGTCCTGTCCTCGGTCGACGTGGTCTTTCCGGTCCTGCACGGCCCGTACGGGGAGGACGGCACCGTTCAGGGCCTGCTCGAACTTGCCGGCGTCCCGTACGTGGGTGCGGGTGTGCTGGCCAGCGCTGCCGGGATGGACAAGGAGTTCACCAAGAAACTGCTGGCCGCCGACGGGCTGCCGATCGGCGATCACGTCGTGCTGCGGTCCCGCAGGCCCACCCTGGAACCCGAGGAACGACAGCGGCTCGGTCTGCCGGTGTTCGTGAAACCTGCTCGCGGTGGGTCGTCGATCGGGGTGAGCCGGGTCTCGACCTGGGCGGAATTGCCGGCCGCGATCGCCGGCGCCCGGCGGCATGACCCGAAGGTGATCGTCGAAGCCGCCATCGGAGGGCGCGAGCTGGAATGCGGCGTGCTCGAATTCCCCGACGGCTGGATCGAGGCCAGCACCGTCGGCGAGATCCGTGTCGAAGGTGTGAAGGGCCGCGAGGACGGCTTCTACGACTTCGCCACCAAGTACCTGGACGACGTCGCCGAACTGGACGTCCCCGCCAAGATCGACGACGACGTGAGCGGTGCGGTTCGCCAACTGGCGATCCGCGCGTTCAAGGCGATCGACTGCCAGGGCCTGGCCAGGGTGGACTTCTTCCTGACCGACAACGGCCCGATCGTCAACGAGATCAACACGATGCCGGGCTTCACCACGATCTCGATGTATCCGCGGATGTGGGCGGCCAGCGGTGTGGACTACCCGACGCTGCTCGCCGCGATGGTCGATACCGCGATCGCCCGGGGAACCGGCCTGCGTTAACGCGGCGGCCCTGGGTTGATGGGCACCGCCGGAATCGTGGCGGCGATCACGTCCGAGACCTCCTGGATAGGTGTCGGCCCCGATCCCGCAGGCAGCGTCAACGCGATGTAGACAGGCCTGTCGACGGTGAACCAGGTCGTGTGGTCGCCGCTGTCTTCCCCCTCGCGGAACCATTGAACCGTGTCCACCACCGAAATCGGCGCGCCGACGACGAAGTCGGCGGCCCGCTCCAGCCCGCACCGCAGCACAACCGGATCGCCACCGGAGCCGGCACGCCAGGCTGCGGTGGCCCCTGGCACGGGTTCGGCGGGCGTCGCGCGCCGAAAGTCACCCAGCCGCGCCGGCAGCGCAGCCAGCAATGCCTGGCACTGTGGGCTTCCGGCCTGCGGCGCGGGCACTGCGGGAATCGCCAGGGGCTGGTTCTGTGGTGTCCGGTGCATGGCGGCGACCACCAGCACCGCCGCGACCGCCGCCGTCGCCACCGCGATCCCGGTGATCAGTAGCCACCGCGGCGGCCCGTCGGTCAGGCCTGTGCCTTGCTGGCGATCGGGCACGTCAACGTCCGGGTGATGCCGACGATCTGCTGCACGCCGGGGACCACGTCGGCCTTCAGTTCGTCGAGGCTCTCGGCCCCGATCCGCACCACGACGTCATACGGGCCGGTGACGTATTCCGACGTGAGCACGCCGGGCAGGGCGGCGAGCTGCTTGGCGACGACCTCGGCGCGACCCACCTCGGTCTGGATCAGCATGAACGCCTCGACCACCCGGTTATCTCCTCGTCTCGTCAGGCCGTTGACGCTGGCGCCCCGCATACACTGACGTTTGCTCACGCCGCAGGGACCAAACGTACCGCAGGTCGGGCGGCTGTTCAGCGCCACGGATTCGGGGGCAGGAGCGATGCGATGAGCGACGACGCGGCCTCGGCGACGCTCGCCGAGGTGGGGGAGTTCGGTGTCATCGACCGGCTGGTCGCCGGGCGCCGGCAGGGGCCGGGGGTGGTGCTGGGCCCGGGTGACGACGCGGCTGTGCTCACGGCACCCGACGGCCGCGTGGTCGTCACCACCGACATGCTGGTCGAAGGCCGGCATTTCCGGTTCGACTGGGCCGGACCGTATGACGTCGGCCGAAAAGCCATCGCCCAGAACGCCGCCGACATCGAGGCGATGGGGGCCTCGGTAACAGGCTTCGTGGTGGCGCTGGGCGCACCGTCAAACACGCGGGTAGGTCAGCTCGACGCGCTGGCCGACGGGATGTGGGACGAGGCACAGCGGGTGGGTGCCGGGATCGTCGGGGGTGACCTGGTCGCCAGCCCGCAGTGGGTGGTGTCGGTGACCGCGCTGGGTGACCTCTGCGGCGGCGAGCCGGTCACGCGGGCCGGCGCCACCGCAGGGTCGGTCATCGCGGTCTGCGGCGAGCTTGGCCTCTCGGCTGCAGGATATGCCTTGTGGCAGAATGGGATTGATGAATTTGAGCCGCTACGACGCCGCCACCTGGTGCCCGAACCGCCTTATGGGCAGGGCATCGTGGCGGCCGCTGCCGGCGCCGGGGCCATGACGGATGTCTCCGACGGCCTGATCGCCGACCTCCGTCACATCGCGCAGTGCTCGGCCGTCGGCATCGACCTCGCCTCGGCGGCGCTCGCCCCCGACCGCGATGCGCTTGCCGAGGCCGCCGCGGCGGTGGTTGCCGATCCGTGGTCATGGGTGCTTGCCGGTGGCGAGGATCATGCCCTGGTCGCGACGTTCCCGGCGGGCGTGCCGGACGGCTGGCGGGCGATCGGCGTTGTGCTCGACGGGCCGGCGCGGGTGCTGATCGACGGCGATGAGTGGGAGGGCTACCAGGGTTGGCAGTCGTTCGGCTGAGTTCACCGATCGCGAAGCCGGCGCCGACACGGTTGTGCTGCTCGGGAAAGGGCTGACGTAGCGGGTGGCTTCCACTAGGTTTTCGCGCGTGGCTGCGCATCCGCTACCGGAGCTCGTCGAGCACGGCTGGGCGCGGGCACTGGAGCCCGTCGCCGCCCACGTCGCCGAGATGGGCGAGTTCCTGCGCACCGAAATCGCGGCGGGCCGCCGATATCTGCCTGCGGGTCAACACGTCTTGCGGGCCTTCACGTTTCCATTCGACCAAGTGCGGGTGCTGATCGTCGGCCAGGATCCCTACCCGACACCGGGTCACGCGGTGGGGCTGAGTTTCTCCGTGGCCGCCGAGGTGAGGCCGCTGCCGCGCAGCCTGGACAACATCTTCGCCGAATACAGTTCCGACCTTGGCTATCCGGCACCGTCGAGCGGCGACCTCACCCCGTGGGCAGAGCGCGGTGTGCTGCTTTTGAACAGGGTGTTGACGGTGCGCCCGGGCACCCCGGCGTCGCATCGCGGCAAGGGCTGGGAGGCGGTCACCGAGTGCGCGATCCGCGCACTGGCTTCGCGTCCGCGGCCGCTGGTCGCGGTGCTGTGGGGACGTGACGCCGGCACGCTCAAACCGATGCTGGCCGACGGCAACGCCCACGTGGCCACGATCGACTCTGTGCACCCGTCGCCGCTGTCGGCGCGGCGGGGGTTCTTCGGGTCGCGGCCGTTCAGTCGCGCGAACTTGTTGCTGGCGCAGATGGGCGCCGAACCCGTTGACTGGCGCCTGCCCTGACAGGCAGGTGCGCGACGAGTGCGAACAAATCAGCCGCGCTGGACCTTGCCGGCCTTCAGGCAGGACGTGCAGACGTTCAGCCGCTTCTTGTTGCCGCCCGGACGCGTCACGGCATGCACTGTCTGAATATTGGGATCCCAGCGTCGGCTGGTCCGCCGGTGTGAGTGCGACACCGACTTGCCGAAGCCGGGCGCCTTCCCGCAGATATCGCAGACGGCAGCCATAGTCGAACTCCTTGACATCGGATCGGTGGGCCAGCAACCGCAAAACGGGCGACCCGCACAACTGCACCAGGATACCGGCCGCTTGCGGAGATCGCCAAAACCCGGCTGTGAGCGCTCGCCCGTCATGTCGCCGTCACTGACTAGGCTCGCAGCCGGATGGTCAGGCGAGGAGGTGGGATGGCGGCTCGTCGGTTGGACGCGCCTGCCTTGCGCGACTGGGCGCACACCGCGGTCGGCGGGCTGGTGATCCACGCCGAGGAGATCAACCGCCTGAATGTGTTTCCGGTGGCCGACGCCGACACCGGAACGAACATGCTGTTCACGATGCGTTCGGCGCTGCAAGAGGCCAATCACCCGGCACACCGCGCCGACGACGACGTGGAGCAGGTCGCCGCCGAGTTGGCGCGGGGCGCATTGCACGGCGCGCGGGGCAATTCCGGGGTGATCCTGTCGCAGATCCTGCGCGCACTGGCCGACGTCACCGCCTCTGCCGCCGCCGACACCGAGGGCAGGCTGGCCGACATCGGTGCGGTGTTGTTCGGCGCCGCGCTTCGCCATGCCGTCGGCCTCGTCGTCACGACGATGGGGGAGACGGTGCAAGGCACGATCGTGTCGGTGCTGCAGGCGGCCGCCGGTGCGGTCGAACGGTCCGCGGCCGGCGGCGACGACCTGGCGACCGCGGTGCTGGCCGCCGCCCACGCCGCCGTCACCGCGCTGGACAAGACACCGGAGCAGCTCGGTGTGCTGGCCGACGCGGGAGTGGTTGACGCCGGCGGCCGGGGTCTGCTGGTGCTGCTCGACGCACTGGCCGCCACGTTGACCGGCCACGCGCCCGGCCGCCCCGAGTACGTTCCCCATCCGGCCGGCGCCGATCACAAAGCGAATACCGGTGACGGGCCGCCGCCGCAGTTCGAGGTCATGTACATCCTGAGCGGCTGCGAGGCGGAGCGTCTCGAGGCGCTGAGGCAGCGGCTCGAAGCGCTCGGCGAATCGGTCGCGATCGCCGGCGATTGCGCCGACGGCCACTCCGTGCACGTGCACGCCAACGACGCCGGCGCGGCGGTCGAGGTCGCGCTGAGCTACGGCACGCCGAGCCGAATTCAGATCACCGCGCTCGGTGCCGGCGCCGCGCGGCGTCGCTGGACGCGCGGTCGCGCGGTGCTGGCGGTCGTCGACGGCGACGGCGCCGAGCAGCTGTTCTCCGCGGAGGGCGCGCACGTGCTCCGGCCCGGCCCGGGCAGTCCCGCCCCGCCCGAGATCAGCGCCAAAGAGCTGCTGCAGGCGGTGATCGACACCGGTGCCGGGCAGATCATGGTGCTGCCCAACGGCTACGTCGCGGTCGAGGAGCTCGTCGCGGGCTGCACTGCGGCCAGCGGCTGGGGCATCGACGTCGTGCCGGTGCCGACGGGGTCGATGGTGCAGGGCCTGGCCGCCCTCGCGGTCCATGAGCCCGACCGGCCGGCCGTGGACGACGGCTACACCATGGCCCGTGCCGCCGGAGGCACCCGCCACGCGTCGGTCCGGGTCGCCACCGAGCAGGCGTTGACGTTCGCCGGACCTTGCGAGCCGGGCGACGGCCTCGGTGTCGCGGGCGACGAGGTGCTGGTGGTGCGTCGGGATGTCGGCGCCACCGCGCGTCGGCTGCTCGACTTGCTGTTGGCAGCGGGCGGGGAGTTGGTCACGGTCCTGTTGGGCGAGGGCGTCGACCAGCATGTCGGTGCGAACCTCGAGGCCCATGTGCGTCGACATCACCTCGGCGCCGAGTTGGTGACGTACCGGACCGGCCACCGTGGCGACGCGCTTCTGATCGGAGTGGAGTGAGCGGTGGCGACGCTCGACGACGCACTGGAGCCCCTGCTCGGTCGCAAGGCCGCCCAGCAACTCGCCGAATTCCTCGGCATACGCACGGTCGATGACCTGCTGCGCCATTACCCCCGCGGCTACAACGAAGGCATGACGGTGCGCCGGACAGACGATGAGCCCCCGCAAGAGGGTGAGCACATCACGCTCGTCGGCGTGATCACCCACGCCGAGGCGCACCCGATGAGAAAACAGGCCAACCACAAGAACTCCAACAAGAAGAACTACAACAACGAGTACCTCAGGGTCACGCTGGGCAACCAGCGCCCTCCCGTGACCGCCACGTTCTTCAATGCCAGGTTCATCAAGAAGGATTTGACCGAAGGCACCCGCGTCATGCTCTCCGGAGAAGTCGAATTCTTCAAGGGCAAAATGCAGTTGACCCACCCGGCGTTCCTGATCCTCGACCCCGACCGTCCCAAAAACGTCGGCACCAAGTCGTTGGCCAGCATCGCCGAGGCGTCGAAGAAGGTCCACGGTGAGGTCCGGCTCTCTGCGTTCGAACGCTCCTACTTCCCGATCTATCCCGCCAGCGCCAAAGTTCAGAGCTGGGACATCTACGCATGCGTACGGCAGGTCCTCGCCGTGCTCGACCCCGTAGCGGATCCGATCCCGGAATCGATTCTGCGCCAGCACGATTTGATGTCTGAGGATGAAGCGCTGCGCGCAGTACATCTCGGGGAGACCGACGGCGAACGGCGGCGGGCCCGCGACCGGCTGACCTTCGACGAGGCGGTCGGCCTTCAGTGTGCTCTGGTGCAACGCCGCCACGGCGAGCAGGCCGAGTCCGGGCCGTCCGGACCGCGGCGGACCGACGGACTGGCGGCGGCACTGTTGCGGCAGCTGCCATTCGAACTCACCGCAGGCCAGCGTGATGTTCTCGATCAGTTGTCCGTGGAACTTGCCACGACACGTCCGATGAACCGGCTCCTGCAGGGCGAGGTAGGCGCGGGCAAGACCATCATCGCGCTGCTGGCGATGATGCAGATGATCGACGCCGGGTACCAGTGCGCGCTGATGGCGCCCACCGAGGTGCTTGCCGCCCAACATGCCCGGTCGCTCCGCGAGGTCCTGGGGCCCCTGGCGCTCGGCGCTCAACTCGGCGGCGTCGATGGCGCCACCCGAGTCGCCCTGCTCACCGGATCGATGTCGCAGGCGCAGAAGCGTGAAGTCAGGACCGAGGTAGCCAGTGGCGAAGCCGGCGTCGTGATCGGCACACACGCACTGCTTCAGGAAGCGGTCGAATTTCACCGACTCGGCATGGTCGTCGTGGACGAACAACACCGCTTCGGCGTGGAGCAGCGAGACCGCTTGCGCGCCAAGGCGCCCGCCGGGGTGACACCGCATCTGCTGGTGATGACGGCGACGCCGATTCCCCGCTCCCTGGCGCTGACCGTGTACGGCGACTTGGAGACATCGACGCTGCGCGAGCTGCCCAGGGGCCGCCAACCGATCACCACGAGAACGATCTTCGTCTCCGAGCACCGCACCTGGCTCGACCGTGCCTGGAGCCGCATCGGCGAGGAAGTGCGCTCCGGGCGGCAGGCCTACGTGGTGGCGCCGAGGATCGACGAAACCGACGATTCGGGTAATGCCGAAGGCGCCCCACCGTCGGTCACGGTTGTCGAGCTGTTCGACCGCCTGCGCTCTCGTCAGCTTGCCGGCCTGCGGCTCGGCGTGATGCACGGCCGGTTACCTGCCGACGAAAAAGATGCGGTGATGAACGCGTTCCGTGCGGGTGACATCGATGTGCTGGTCTGCACCACGGTGATCGAGGTTGGCGTCGACGTCCCGAACGCCACCGTCATGCTGGTGATGGATGCCGACCGGTTCGGGATCAGCCAGCTGCATCAGCTGCGCGGCCGCATCGGCCGTGGCGCCCATCACAGCCTGTGCCTGCTCGAGAGCAGGGTCGCGTCACGATCCCGCGCCGGTGGGCGACTGACCGCGGTCGCAGGCACGCTCGACGGCTTCAAGCTGGCTGATCTCGACCTCGCCGAACGACGCGAGGGAGATGTGCTGGGGCGCAACCAGTCCGGCCGGGCCATCGGCCTGAAGCTGTTGTCGCTTGCCGAGCACCGTGACGTGATCGAGTCGGCAAGAGAGTTCTGCGAACTCGTCGACGAACACGACCCCGACCTGGCGCAGCATCCCGGGTTGGCGACGCTGGCAGCGCGTTTCACTCAAACCGACCGCATCGAATATTTGGACAAGTCTTGAGGCGGCGCACCCGGCGGTGGTTCTTCGCCGGGGCGGCCACCTGCCCGACGCGCTGAGCCGAGTCAGGTCCCGATGTATGTCGCCGGATCCTGCCGGAAGCGCGTGCCGTCGTCCAACGCGTTGATCGCCGCCATCTCGTCGGCGGTCAGCTCGAAGTCGAACACCTCGATGTTGCTCTTGATGCGCTCCGGGTTCCCCGAGCGCGGAATCACCACGTTGCCCAGCTGGACGCTCCACCGGATGCAGACCTGGGCCGGCGACTTGCCGTAGGCCTGGGCGATCGAGCCGATCGTCGGGTTGTCGAGCAGATTGCCGACGCCGAGCGGACTGTAGGCTTCGGTGACGATGTCGTGCTCGGAGTGGAATCGGCGCAATTCGGTTTGATTCAGCAGGGGGTGCAGCTCGATCTGGTTGACCGCCGGCGACGTGTAGGTGAGCTCGATGATCGTGCTCAGCTGCTCCTCCAGAAAATTGCACACCCCGACCGACCTGATCAGGTCGTCCTGCTGGAGGACCTGCAGCGCCCCGTACGTGTCGACGTATTTGCCGAGCTGCGCTGCGGGCCAATGGATCATGTACATGTCGACGTAATCGAGGCCGAGCCTTTCCAGGCTGCGTTGAAACGCCACCTTGCTGGCGCTGAAACCCTGGTCCTGGGTGGCCACCTTGGTCGTGATGAACAGCTCTTCACGGGGTATTCCGGACGCGGCCACCGCGCGGCCCACCGCTTCCTCGTTGCCGTATGCGGCGGCGGTGTCGATCAGCCGGTAGCCCGCGTCGAGTGCCGCCGCAACCGCGCGTTCGGTTTCTTCCTCAGACAACTCGGCGACGCCCAGGCCCACGACAGGGATGGTGTGCTCGTCATTGAGCGTGATGGTCGGAACAGTCTGGCTCGACGGTTCGGTCGGCGTCATCTCAACCTGCCCGTGAAGTTGTAGGTGCGTGGGTCGGGACCCAGCCGGGTGCCGTTGTCGAGCGAGGATATCGACGTCATATCGTCCTCGCTCAATTCGAAGTCGAACACGTCGAAGTTGCTCACAATCCGCTCAGGGTTCACTGACTTGGGGATCACGATGTTACCCAGCTGTAAATGCCAGCGAATAATCACCCGTGCCGGGGTCTTGCCGTGGGCTTCGGCGATGCGGGTGATCGTCGGGTGGTCGAGCAACCGGCCCTGACCCAATGGGCTCCACGCCTCGGTGGCGACGCCGAGCTTGGCGTGGACGTCGCGCAGTTCGGTCTGGGTCAGCAGCGGGTGCAATTCGATCTGGTTGACCACGGGCACGACCCCGGTCGCGTCGATCAGGGTGTTCAGGTGCTCGGGCGCGAAGTTCGATACCCCGATCGAGCGGATGTGCCCGAGATCGCGCAGCGCGGCGAGCGCCCGGAAGGTGTCGACGAACTCGCCGATCGCGGGCACCGGCCAGTGGATCAGGTACAGGTCAAGGTAGCCGCCGTCGAGCCGGAGCCGCTCGGCGCTCTTCTCGAACGCTGCCATCGTGCTGTCGTAGCCCTGATCGGCGTTCCAGAGTTTGGTGACCAGGAAGATCTCCTCGCGCGCAATCCCCGACTTCGCGACCGCGCGGCCCACTTCTTTCTCGTTGCCGTATGCGGCGGCGGTGTCGATGTGCCGGTAGCCGGCTCTCAGTGCCGCGGTGACGGCTTCTTTGGTCGCTCTCGGTGGCGTTTGCCACACTCCGAGGCCCACGCTGGGAATCGTGTTTCCGTCGTTGAGCTTGATCAAAGGAGCTGTCATGGGCATCAAGTCTGCCAGTGCGTGCGCAGTGGACCGCGTACCGTCAGTGCCCGTGACCGATACCGAGACAGCGCCTCCGCGGCGGCAGGGCGCCCGGAGCCCGAGCCTGAACCGGGCCAAAAACGCCGCCGTCACGGTGGCGAACCGCCTGGGCGCCGGGGCGATGCCGGGTGTCCCCGAGGTGGCCAAGCGGCTGATGGCCCGGTCGGTGACGATCGACGGAAACACGCTGGACCCGACGTTGCGGCTGCTGCTCGTGACGCGGAAGGTGGCCGGTCGGACCGGCCTGTCGCACGGCGACCTTCCGGAGATCTGCCGCGAGCTGTTCCGGCAAGACATGTGGGTGCTCGATCGCGAACCGGTCGTCGTCGGGTCTGTCAGGAACCTGACCATTCCCGCACCTGCGGGGCCGATCCGGGCCCGCCACTACCGGCCGCACGGCGAGCGGTGCGGACCGCTGCTGGTCTATCTGCACGGCGGTGGATGGGTGATCGGCGACCTCGACAGCTACGACCGGCTGTGTCGGACCATCTGCCGTGGCGCCGGCGTCGATGTGTTGTCGGTGCATTACCGGCGGGCACCGGAGTACCCCGCCCCGGCGGGCTTGGCGGACGCCTACGCGGTGTACCGGTGGGCGCTGGAGCATGGCGCCGAGTTGGGCACCGCGCCGGGCCTGGTTGCCGTCGGTGGAGACAGCGCGGGCGGCAACCTGGCGGCGGTGGTGTCGCAGCGCGGCCGCGACGACGGAGTGCCGCCGCTTCTGCAGTTCTTGCTGTACCCGGCGACCGACCTGCGCGGCCGCACCCGATCCCGCGCGCTGTTCTCCGACGGCTTCCTGTTGACCCGCAAAGACATGGAGTTGTTTGAGAGCTACTACCTGACCGGCTCTGGCCTGGATGCCGCCGATCCGCGGGTTTCGCCGGTGCTCGGCGATCTGTCGCGGCTGCCGCGCGCGCTGGTGGTCACGGCGGGCTTCGACCCGCTGCGCGACGAGGGCGACCTGTACGCGGAGGCGATGCGCGACGCGGGCGTGGCGGTCGACCTTCGCCGGATGCCGTCACTGACACACGGGTTCGCCAACCTCACGGCGCTCGGTGGGGGCAGCGCCGTGGCGATGGCCGAGGTCAACTCTGCGCTGCGGGCTCATCTCTGCTATCGGTGAAGGGTCGTGGGGCAGCCTCGGTAGTCTGGTAGCGCACCATCCGGCGCCCGCGGCCGGAGCCCTGCCGGATGACGAGAGAACAAGGATCAGCACAGCTGTGGCCACCAAACCGAAGCGCTACGACCTGAAGTCAGCCGATCGCAAACGCAACCTGCTGATCCAGGGCGGCCTCACCGCGGTCGTGGTGATCTTCGCGGTGGCGCTGGTGCTCTACATCGTGATGTCACACCAGAAGAAGGCCGGGCCGTCCAGTGACCGGGCGATCCGTGTCACCTCCAGCAAGCTGATCACCAAGCCGGGCACCAATGAACCCAGGGCCGTGGTCTCGTTGTACGAAGACTTCCTGTGCCCGGCCTGTGCGAACTTGGAGAAGAACTTCGGGTCGACGGTCAACAACCTCATCGACACCGGCGCCGCGGCAGTCGACTACCACATGGTGGCCATCCTGGACCGCCCGCAGAACCAGAACTACTCGTCCCGAGCCGGCGCGGCCGCCTATTGCGTGGCCGATGAGTCGACCGACGCCTTCCGGCGCTTTCATGCCGCGCTCTACAGCCCCCAGATCCAGCCAAGGGAAGATGCCAGCACGTTTCCCGACAACAACCAACTGATCGAGGTGGCCCGGCAAGCCGGCGCCGGCGGCAACGTCGCGAACTGCATCAACAGCGGGAAGTACCTGTCGCTTGTGAAGGGAATGGCCGCGGCGGGCAAGATCTCCGCTACGCCGACCATCCGGATCAACGGCGAGGACTACAACCCGACGACACCCCAGGACCTGGTCAACAAGATCACCGGGATCGTCGGCAACGTGCCCGGTCTGACCGTGGGCGCTCCGGCCAACGCGGCGTCATGACCGTCGCGGCGCCCACGTCCGTTCCGGCCGCGGAGCCGGGGTCGAACCGCCGGCAGCCGACGGTGCGCCCGGCCAGCGCGTGGTGGGTGCTGATCGCCGGGGCCGCCGGGCTGGCGGCGGCGCTGACGCTGACGATCGAGAAGGTCAAGCTGCTCGAGAATCCGTCCTACGTCCCGTCGTGCAGCCTCAATCCGGTGCTGTCGTGCGGCTCGGTGATGGTCACGCCGCAGGCGTCGGCGTTCGGATTTCCCAACCCGCTGATCGGAATCGTCGCGTTCACGGTCGCCGTGGTCACCGGCGTGCTGGCCGTCGCGAAGGTGCCCCTGCCGCGCTGGTACTGGGCCGGGTTGGCCACCGGCACGCTGCTGGGCGCCGGCTTCATCCACTGGTTGATCTTTGAAAGCCTCTACCGCATCCACGCGCTGTGCCCGTACTGCATGGTGGTGTGGACGGTCACGATTCCGCTCCTGGTGGTGGTCGCGTCGATCGCGTTACCGCTGCCATCGAATCCGTTTGCCAGGACCCTGCACAGCCTGCGGTGGTCGCTGGTCGCGCTGTGGTTCACTGCGCTGATTCTGCTGATCTTGGTGCAGTTCTGGGGTTACTGGTCGACCCTTATCTAGTGATCTCCAAAGTCCTGGTCGCCAACCGCGGCGAGATCGCGATCCGCGCGTTCCGCGCTGCGTACGAAATGGGTATCGCCACCGTCGCGGTGTATCCGTATGAGGATCGCAACTCCGTCCACCGGCTCAAGGCCGACGAGTCCTATCAGATCGGCGAGACGGGCCACCCGGTGTGGGCCTATCTGTCGGTCGCCGAGATCGTCGCCACCGCGCGCGAGTGCGGCGCCGACGCCGTCTACCCCGGCTACGGCTTTCTGTCGGAGAACCCGGAGCTGGCCGCCGCCTGCGCGGCCTCCGGTATCACATTCGTCGGGCCCAGCGCCGAGATCCTCGAGTTGACCGGCAACAAGTCGCGGGCCATCACCGCCGCACGCGAGGCGGGTCTTCCCGTGCTGAACTCGTCCGCGCCGTCGTCGTCGACGGATCAGCTGGTCGCCGCCGCGTCGACGCTGGAGTTTCCGCTGTTCGTGAAGGCGGTTTCCGGCGGAGGGGGGCGCGGTATGCGCCGCGTCGCCGACCCCGCGGCGCTACCCGAGGCGATCGAGGCCGCCAGCCGCGAGGCCGAGTCGGCGTTCGGCGACCCGGCGGTGTTCCTGGAGCAGGCGGTGCTCAATCCGCGCCACGTCGAGGTGCAGATCCTGGCCGACACCTACGGCAACGTGATGCACCTGTTCGAGCGGGACTGCAGCGTGCAGCGTCGCCATCAGAAGGTCGTCGAGATCGCGCCGGCGCCGAACCTGCCCGGTGAGCTGCGCGACCGCATCTGCGCCGACGCGGTCGCTTTCGCCCGCCACATCGGCTACACGTGCGCAGGCACTGTCGAATTCCTGCTCGACGAGCGCGGGCACCACGTGTTCATCGAGATGAACCCGCGGATCCAGGTCGAGCACACCATCACCGAGGAGATCACCGACGTCGACCTGGTCGCGAGCCAGATGCGGATAGCCGCGGGCGAATCGCTCGACGACCTTGGCCTGGGGCAGGATTCGTTGCGCCCCCGTGGCGCCGCCCTGCAATGCCGGATCACGACCGAGGACCCCGCCAACGGCTTCCGCCCCGACACCGGCCGCATCACCGCCTACCGGTCACCGGGCGGGGCCGGGATCCGGCTCGACGGCGGCACCAACCTCGGCGCGGAGATCAGCGCCCATTTCGACTCGATGCTGGTCAAGATGACATGCCGTGGCCGGGACCTTCCGGCGGCGGTGCGCCGCGCCCGACGGGGGCTCGCCGAGTTCCGGATCCGCGGGGTGTCGACCAACATCCCGTTCCTGCAGGCCGTTCTGGACGACGCCGACTTCCAGGCGGGCCGGATCTCCACGTCATTCATCGATGACCGTCCCCAGCTGCTCACCGCCCGGTCGTCGGCCGACCGCGGGACCAAGATTTTGAACTACCTCGCGGACGTCACGGTCAACCAGCCGCACGGCCAGCGCCCGTCGTCGGTCTACCCGCACGACAAGCTCCCCGTGATCGACCTCGACGCGCCCCCGCCGTCCGGTTCAAAGCAGCGGCTGGTTGAACTCGGTCCGGAGGGATTCGCCCGCTGGCTGCGGGAGTCCAAGGCGGTCGGTGTCACCGAAACCACGTTCCGCGATGCCCACCAGTCGCTTCTCGCGACGCGCGTACGCACCACCGGCCTGCTGTCGGTGGCGCCCCACATCGCCCGGCTGACCCCGCAGCTGCTGTCCATCGAATGCTGGGGCGGTGCGACTTACGATGTTGCCCTGCGCTTTTTGAAAGAGGATCCGTGGGAGCGGTTGGCGGCGATCCGGGAAGTCGTGCCCAACATCTGTCTGCAGATGCTGCTGCGTGGCAGCAACACCGTCGGCTACACGCCGTACC
The DNA here is from genome assembly GCA_025463785.1 of Glaciihabitans sp. Lineage (GTDB taxonomy): Bacteria > Actinomycetota > Actinomycetes > Actinomycetales > Microbacteriaceae > Galbitalea. Next base: position 7,320 of record JAODBD010000004.1, on the reverse strand, counting down.
CCGACTTGGTGACCGAAGCGTTCATCGAGGAAGCAACCGCGGCCGGCATCGACATCTACCGGATCTTCGACGCGCTGAACAACGTCGAATCCATGCGGCCGGCGATAGACGCGGTGCGCGAAACCGGCACTGCCATAGCTGAAGTCGCGATGAGCTATACCGGCAATCTTTCCGACCCGGGCGAAAACCTCTACACACTCGACTATTACCTCAAGCTGGCGGAGCAGATCGTCGACGCCGGCGCGCACGTGCTGGCCATCAAGGACATGGCAGGCCTGCTGCGGCCACCGGCGGCCACCGCACTCGTCCGAGCGTTGCGCAGCAGGTTCGACCTGCCCGTCCACGTGCACACCCACGACACTCCGGGTGGCCAGTTGGCCACCTACGTGGCGGCCTGGCAGTCGGGCGCCGATGCAGTCGACGGCGCCGCGGCGCCCCTGGCCGGCACCACCAGCCAGCCCGCGCTGTCGTCGATCGTCGCGGCGGCGGCCCACACCGAATACGACACCGGGTTGTCGCTCACAGCGGTCTGCGACCTGGAGCCGTACTGGGAGGCGCTGCGAAAAGTCTACGGCCCGTTCGAATCCGGTCTGCCGGCTCCGACCGGTCGCGTGTACAGCCACGAGATACCGGGCGGCCAGCTGTCGAATCTGCGGCAGCAGGCGATCGCGTTGGGCCTCGGCGACCGTTTCGAGGAGATCGAGACCAACTACGCGGCAGCCGACCGGATACTGGGCCGGCTGGTCAAGGTCACGCCGTCGTCCAAGGTGGTCGGCGACCTGGCGCTCGCGCTGGTCGGTGCCGGTATCACCGCCGACGAATTCGCCGCCGACCCCGCACGGTTCGACATTCCTGAGTCGGTGATCGGGTTTCTGCGCGGCGAACTCGGCGACCCTTCGGGGGGCTGGCCGGAGCCGCTGCGCACCAAGGCGCTTGATGGCAGGCCCCCGGCGAAACCGCAGCCGGAGCTGGCCGCTGAGGACGAGGCGACACTCAAAGAGCCGGGCCCGCACCGGCAGGCGACACTGAACCGGCTGCTGTTCTCCGGTCCGACAAAAGAATTCGAGGAGCATCGCGAGCAGTACGGCGACACTTCGCGGCTCTCCGCGAACCAGTTCTTCTACGGGCTGCGCCACGGCGACGAGCACCGCGTCACGCTCGAACGCGGCGTCGAGTTGCTGATCGGGCTGGAGGCGATATCCGACCCCGACGAGCGCGGCATGCGCACGGTGATGTGCATCCTCAACGGTCAGCTGCGGCCGGTGCTGGTGCGCGACCGCAGCATCTCCGTCAGCGTGCCGGCCACGGAGAAGGCCGACCGCAGCAACCCGCACCACATCGCGGCGCCGTTCGCGGGCGTCGTCACCATCGGCGTCACTCACGGTGACGAGCTGACCGCCGGGCAGACGGTGGCCACGATCGAGGCGATGAAGATGGAGGCCGCGATCACCGCGCCGAAGGCGGGCACCGTCGAGCGGGTGACGGTATCGGAAACCGCCCAGGTCGAAGGCGGCGACCTGCTGATGGTGGTCAGCTGACCCGCATCGTCGGCGGGAGCGCGGGTGGCCGACGAATCACCGTGCCGCCCAAGGGAACGCGTCCCACCACCGACCGGGTGCGGGAGGCGTTGTTCAACGTGCTGTCGGCCCGGCTGGAGCTGACCGGATCGGCGGTGCTGGACTTGTACGCCGGGTCGGGGGCGCTCGGCCTCGAAGCGTTGTCGCGCGGCGCGGCAGTCGCGACGTTTGTCGAAGCCGATGCCCGGGCCGCCGCGGTGATCCGGCGCAACATCGACACACTGGGATTGACCGGCGCGACGGTGCTCACCCGCCCTGTCGTCCGCGTGCTTGAGACAACTGCGGGCGCTCCGGTCGACCTGGTGGTTGCCGATCCCCCCTATGACCTCGACGCCGCCGAGATCCAGGCGATGCTCGCAGCGCTGGCGTCCGGCGGCTGGACTCGTCCCGGCACAGTTGTGGCGGTGGAGCGTCGCGCCGGCGACCCGCTCCTGATCTGGCCCGAGGGCTTCAGTCCGTGGCGGCAGCGCCGATACGGCGACACCCGTGTGGAGATCGCCGAACGGACCTGACTCGAAGCGACCCGGGAATCATCGGCAGTCCTGCTAGCGTGCTCATCCATGAGCGGCGCCGTGTGCCCGGGGTCCTTCGACCCGGTGACGCTGGGCCACATCGACATCTTCGAGCGCGCGTCCGCACAATTCGACGAGGTCGTCGTCGCGGTGCTGGGCAACCCGAACAAGAAGGGGATGTTCAGCGTCGACGAGCGCATCGCGATGATCAACGAGTCGACCGAACACCTGCCGAATCTGCGTGTGCAGGTCGGGGAGGGCCTGGTCGTCGACTTCGTCAAGGCGCGCGGCTTGACTGCAATCGTCAAGGGGCTGCGCACCGGCACCGACTTCGAATACGAAGTGCAGATGGCGCAGATGAACCGGCACATCGCCGACGTCGACACCTTTTTCGTGGCCACCACACCGCGCTACGCGTTCGTGTCGTCGTCGCTGGCCAAGGAGGTCGCGACCCTCGGCGGCGACGTCTCTGACCTGCTTCCCGAGCCGGTCAACCGGCGGCTGCGGGCCAAGCTGCAAGGACGCTGAAACGCGTTTGGCCCTGGCCCCGGTGCGGGTATGCGATCAGTGCGCACAGCCCATTGCGCTGAATCGTGATTACCGAAAACAACGGAGGTATAGCCGTGGCCGACACATCGGTGAAGTCCACCCAGGACGTCGTCGCGTTCCTCAAGGAGCAGCACAACCGGATCAAGGAGCTGTTCTCAGAGACCATCAACGCGCCCGACAAGGACAAGCGCGAAAGGTCGTTCTTCGAGCTGCGCTCGCTGCTGGCAGTGCACGAAACCGCCGAGGAGATGATCGTGCACCCGAAGGCGCGTGACGTGATCGACGGCGGCGACGCGATCGTCGACGCGCGCCTGCAAGAGGAGAACCAGGCCAAGAAGCAGCTGCAGAAAATCGAGAGCATGAACGTCGAATCGACCGAGTTCACCACCGCGCTCATCGACTTTCAGAGGGACGTGATCAACCACGCCGAGCATGAGGAAACCGAGGAGTTCGACAAGCTTCCCGACAAGCTCAGTGAGGACGACCTCAAGAAGATGGCGAAGGCAGTCCGTGCCGCCGAGGCCATCGCGCCGACCCGTCCGCACCCCGGCGTCGAGACGCCTGCCGAGAACTTCGTGGCGGGCCCGTTCGCGTCGCTGCTGGACCGCGCCCGCGACGCGATTCAGGTCGCCCTGCGCTGATGACCGAGACCCAGATGCAGACCGAAGACGTCGTGTCCTTCCTCAAACGCCAGCACAACCTGATCAAGGACATGTTCGACGAAGTGCTGTACGCATCCACGCCCAAAGCCCGCGAGAAGGCGTTCGTCGATCTGCGGCAGTTGCTGGCCGTGCACGAGACCGCCGAGGAGATCATCGTGCATCCACGGGCGCGCAACGAAATCCCAGGAGGCGAAGAGATCGTCGACGCCCGCCTGCAGGAGGAGAACCGCGCTAAGCAGCAGCTGCAGAAGATCGAAAGCATGGACATCGAATCGGCCGAATTCAAAAACGCGCTGACCGAGTTCCGCAAGGACGTGGTCGAGCACGCCGAGCGAGAAGAGAACGAGGAGTTCAACAAGCTGCAGCGCAAGCTCGATGGCGACGAGTTGACGCGAATGACCGCGGCGGTGCGGGCCGCCGAGGCCATCGCGCCGACCCGCCCACATCCGGGTGTCGAGTCGCCGATCGAGAACCTCGCGCTGGGGCCGTTCGCGTCGCTGCTTGACCGTGCTCGCGACGCGATCGAGGCGGCCATGCGCTAGGGCCCACGCGGGCTGAGCCGGCGAATTCCCTCCCGTTAGTTCGGTGCTGACGGCGCGAACCTGGTTTCATGCTGTCAGGGATGTCCGGTACGCCGACACACCGGCAACGGTGCGCAGTCACAGGCGTAACACCAGGCACACTGGTAACACCGAACTAAGTCGGAGGGATCGCCGTGTACCGAGTTTTTGAAGCGCTTGACGAGTTGGGCGCGATCGTTGAAGAAGCGCGGGGCGTTCCGATGACCGCGGGCTGCGTGGTGCCGCGCGGCGATGTGCTCGAACTGATCGATGACATCAAGGACGCGATTCCGGGGGAACTCGACGATGCGCAGGACGTCCTGGACGCGCGTGACACGCTGCTGCGGGAGGCCAAGGAGCACTCCTCGTCGATGGTGGGGACGGCCACCGCCGAGGCGGATTCGATGATGTCCCACGCCCGCGCCGAAGCCGACCGGCTGCTGGCCGACGCCAAATCGCAGGCCGATCGGATGGTGGCCGAGGCCCGCGGGCACTGTGAGCACATGGTCGCCGAGGCTCGCGGCGAGGCCGGTCGCGTCAGCGCGACGGCCAAGCGTGAGTACGAGGTCATGACGGGACGGGCCAAGGCTGAAGCAGACCGGTTGGTGGAGAACGGCAACCTGTCCTACGAAAAGGCCGTCCAGGAGGGCATCAAAGAGCAGCAGCGGCTGGTTTCGCAGACCGAGATCGTGCAGACGGCGAAGGCTGAGGCGACCCGGATGGTCGACTCGGCGCACGCCGAGGCCGACCGGCTGCGCGGCGAATGTGACATCTACGTCGACAGCAAGCTGGCCGAGTTCGAGGACTACCTCAACGGCACACTGCGTTCAGTGGGCCGCGGGCGGCACCAGCTCCGCACTGCCGCGGGCACGCACGACTACGCCCAGCGCTAGTCGAAGCGCCCGCTCGTCCGCAACGTCACTAAAATGGCGGTTATGGCCACGCAGACGAGCGCGGCAATTCACCGCACCCCCCGGTCAGCGCTCACATACGACGTCTTGCGGCTTCCGCGCCGCCCGGGCGCGATGATTGCTGTGCACGAAACCGTGGAGAGCCCGGCGCGCATCGGGTTGGACATGATCGCGATCGATCGGGGCGCCCCACTTGAGCTGGATCTGCAATTCCAGTCGGTGTCGGAGGGCGTGCTGGTCACCGGCACCGTGTCGGCCCCCACGTCGGGGGAGTGTGCACGATGCCTGACCGCGACCGCCGGTCGAGTAGCGATCAGCATCACCGAGTTGTTCGCTTATCCCGACAGCACCACCGAAGCCACCACCGAAGAGGACGAAGTCGGGCACGTGGTGGAGGGCACCGTCGATCTCGAGCAGCCGATCATCGACGCCGTGGGCCTTGAGCTGCCGTTGTCGCCGCTGTGCAGTGAGGACTGCCCCGGGTTGTGTGCGGTGTGCGGCGTGGCACTGGCCGAGGCCGAGCCGGGCCACCACCACGATCAGGTGGATCCGCGATGGGCCAAACTGGCCGGCATGTTCACTGAGGACCCTGCGGGGGACGATCGGTGACGTCGCGGGAAGAGCTGACGGCGGCACTCGGTGTCGATTTGCCCGACAAACTTCTCACGCTGGCGCTGACGCACCGCAGCTACGCCTATGAGCACGGCGGGCTGCCGACCAACGAGCGCTTGGAGTTCCTCGGCGACGCGGTGCTGGGGTTGACGATCACCGACGAGCTCTATCACCGCCACCCTGAGCGACCGGAAGGCGATCTGGCCAAGCTGCGGGCCAGCATCGTCAACACCCAGGCACTGGCCGAGGTGGCACGCAAGCTGACCGCCGACGGGCTCGGCAGCTACCTGCTGCTCGGCCGCGGCGAGGAGAACACCGGCGGGTCGGACAAGTCCAGCATCCTCGCCGACTCCATGGAATCCCTCCTCGGGGCGATCTACCTCCACCACGGCATCGAGACCGCCCGTGAGGTGGTCCTGCGGCTGTTCGCTGCGCTGCTGGACGCCGCACCCACCCTCGGCGCCGGACTGGACTGGAAGACCAGCCTGCAGGAGCTGACCGCGGCTCGTGGCCTCGGCGTGCCGTCGTACTTGGTCAGTTCGACCGGCCCCGACCACGACAAGGAGTTCACCGCGACGGTGGTCGTGATGGACACCGAGTACGGCGCAGGCGTCGGGCGCTCCAAGAAGGAGGCCGAGCAGAAGGCCGCGGCAGCGGCGTGGAACGCGCTGGACAGTGCCTGAGCTTCCGGAAGTCGAGACCGTCCGGCAAGGCCTGCAGGCCCATGTCGCGGGCCGGACGATGACCGCGGTGCGGGTGCACCATCCGCGCGCGGTGCGCCGTCACGATGGCGGGCCCGCTGATCTGACCGCCCGGCTCATCGGACAGCGCGTCAGCGGCACCGGCCGGCGCGGGAAGTATCTGTGGCTAGAGCTGTCCGATGGTTCGGCTCTTGTCGTACACCTGGGGATGAGTGGCCAGATGCTGCTCGGCCCCGTCCCGAAAACCGATCATGTGCGGATCGCGGTGCTTCTCGACGACGGGACCCCGCTGAGCTTCGTCGACCAGCGCACGTTCGGCAGCTGGATGCTCGCCGACATGCTGACCGTGGACGGCACCGCGGTGCCGCAGCCGGTGGCGCACCTGGCCCGGGACCCGCTCGATCCCTGCTTCGACGCTGATGCCGTTGTTAAGGTATTGCGAGGCAAGCATTCCGAGATCAAACGGCAGCTGCTCGATCAGACCGTCGTGTCGGGCATCGGCAACATCTACGCCGACGAGGCGCTGTGGCGCGCGCAGATCAACGGAGCCCGGATCGCCACGTCGCTGACCCGTAAGCAGTTGCGGGCCGTGCTCGACGCCGCCGCCGAGGTGATGTCCGAGGCCCTGCACCAGGGCGGGACGTCGTTCGACTCGCTGTACGTGAACGTCAACGGCGAGTCGGGCTACTTCGACCGTGCACTGGACGTCTACGGCCGCGAAGGGCAGGCATGCCGGCGCTGCGGAACGGTGGTTCGGCGGGAGAAGTTCATGAATCGTTCGTCGTTCTACTGTCCAGCCTGTCAGCCGCGGCCCCGATCACCTCGTTCACGTGCGCAATGAACGCCGGTCAACGCTCGCCTGTCGATCGGGCTGCCATCAGATGAACGATTCGAATCGCGCAACCGCTCTTGCTCGGACATGATGTCGGGGTGTCGGCCGAGTTCTCAGAAGTAGTTCGTCCAAATAAGGGCCTTCGTGCGCCGCGGCCCGTCAACGACGCGGACATGGAGCAGGCGCGATTGTTCGACGAAATGCTGCAGGACGCGATCAATGATCTCGAGGACCGGATCGAAATCGCGCGAGCGCGATGGATGAACCGAACGCACGGTCAGGGCGTCAACAATCTGCCACCCGAACACCTCTCGCGGTTGCACGCGGAGCTCATGGAGGCGCAGCGCCTGCTCGCTGCGTTGAGAAATCGATTCTGGTGACGCCGGTCCAGTAGGGTCGCTTAC
>JAODBD010000013.1 GCA_025463785.1 Glaciihabitans sp. | reverse complement strand
GCCTCAAGGTATTGCTCGCCGCTGATGAGAGCGACCTTTCCGGCGGCCGCGGAAGCATTTTGCAGGGAGCTGACCAACGCCGTGATCTTCTTGATCTCGGCGTTCTTGGTTGTGACGTTGGCCTCCGCCTTCTGGACATCGGCCCAGGACGGATATTTCGTTGCCGCGACCGCGGGTGCGGTCGAGCCAAGCCCGACCGCAATCGCGGCAACGGCCAACACTGCTACCGCTCCGACGGTGCGTTTGATTCGGATATTCAAATTGCTTGCCTTACTACTCTCAAAGAACGATTCCGTGAGCGCGCATGAACGGAACCGCGTCCACCGGCTCGCTCCCGACGATGACCATGAAGTGCAGGTGGCAGCCGGTCGCCTCACCGGTCTGACCGGTACGCGCGATGAGCTGGCCGGCGTGCACAGATTGGCCGTCGCGGACAAGCAGGCCACCATTCATGATGTGGCCGTACCCGGTCGAGTAGGATCCATCATTCTTGATCTGGATGAAGTTGCCGAGTCCGCCGTACCAGCCCGAATAGGTGACCGTTCCGCTGTGCGCCGCGTAAATCGGAACTCCGCAACCGTTGGCGAGGTCGGTCCCGTTGTGCAGGCGATAGCCACCGTCGACGGGGTTGACGCGCATCCCGAAGCCCGAGGTGATGAATCCGGTGCCAGGGCGCGCCCATCCGCTCGAGCTGATCTGGGTACCGACGCTGCCCGTAAAGCCGTACTGGGCTTTAACTCCCTTGAGGTAGTTGGCCTCCGTCAGTTTGAGATTGGACGTCATGGCCGTGAGCTGGGCCTGAAGTTCGGTCTTGTGCTGTGTCGACGCATCGAGCGCGTTCGCAGCGGCATCGGCTGATTTCTGGGCGACCTCGTAAGCGTTCTGCGCGACGACCTTCAGGTTGTCGAGGACGGTCTTGGCAACATTCGCCTGGTTGGTGAGCGCCTGCGCAGTGTTCTTGTCCTGCACGGCCTGCTTGTAGACGGAGTCCGTGCGCTCGGAAATCTTGCCGGCATCACCCATGCTGTTGAGCATGTCGCTGGCGTTCGCGCCGTTGAGAAAGAGGCTCAGCTGGAATCCGTTGGAGCCGCTGCGTGCGAGTTGGGCTGCGAGTTGGCCAGCTTCGGCCTCCGAGGACTTCCGGACCGTCTCCGCCGCGGCCGCTTGGGACTGCAGCGACTTTTGCTTGATCACCCCGGCGTAGTACGCATCCTGCGCGGTGCCGTAGGCCTCGCCCTTGGTCTTCGAATCGGCTGCAGTGGCCGCCACCTGGGCATCGAGCGACTTGATAAGCGCCGTGATCTGGGCGACTTCCCGCTGCTTGAGCGCGGTATTGTGCTTGGCACTCTCAACCTGGCCCCAGGTGGGATACGACGTTGCAGCCGAAGCTGGTGCTACGGCCCCGTCCACGACTGCTGCTGTGGAGAGGACTCCGAGAACGGAGACAATCGCCGCAAGGCGCAGGTGCCGGTAGCGCGCAGACACATGCACCCCCACAGTTGGTGTGAATCTCATCTGTTCCCCGAATCGTGTCGTGGCAGTCCTTAGTCACGCCAGTAACACTGTTAACAGTGCCCACAGTAACAACGACTTGTCGGAATACCCAGCATTGCTGTCTCCGCTCGCCAGCACAACGAATGACGGCGAAGTTTAAACAACGGGTTGAACCTACCGGCGGGGCCGTGGGATGCAGGGGACATCCGCGCGGGTCTCAGATTTTGACAGTTTGGCGAAATACCGCTCGCCCCGTATGCTTGTCCCTCGGTTGCTATGGCGTTCTGAACACCATGGCCCCATCGTTTAGTGGCCTAGGACGGCGCCCTTTCACGGCGTTAACACGGGTTCGAATCCCGTTGGGGTCACGAAACATCGAACGATGTTTTTACAGAACTAAATAGCTAGGCCCTGTAGCGCAGTTGGTTAGCGCGCCGCCCTGTCACGGCGGAGGTCGCCGGTTCAAGTCCGGTCAGGGTCGCAAGGCACGGTCTACGCTCGCCAGTGTGACCGTGCCTTATTGCTTCCCTTGGGATGCTCAGGCTCTGTAGCTCAGTTGGTAGAGCGTTCGACTGAAAATCGAGAGGTCACGGGATCGACGCCCGTCGGAGCCACTGTCCCGTTTCCAGGCTTCTACTGGGAGCGGGACTTCTTTTTGCCTCTTTTCAACCCAGCCAAAATTCGGTTTTGACTACAATTCGACTAGATCTCAACAGGTCAGCGGCGTGATCATTGAGTTTTGAGTCCCGTATGACTACATCGATGCGAATCTCCGCGACGACACGCAATTGGGTCAGAGTACCTTCGTTGAATCGCCGGTCGCATAGTTCGTGCAGCACTACTCACTGCTGGACGGAATTTGGGAAACGTGGCCATCCTGTGTTGGCGCCAGGCTGTCACTGATCACTCGCATCACCGACGCGTCGGACAACGTGGCCATGTCACCAAGTTCGCGATCATCCACGATGTCCCTGAGTAGTCGCCGCACTATTTTTCCTGAACGAGTTTTGGGTAGCTCGGACACAAAGAGGATTCGCTTCGGTTTCGAGATCCCACCGATCTCCCTGCCAACCTGTGCCTTCAAGCTGTCGGTCAACTGTTGCCTCTCGCTACTCTCAGTAGCACCGCTCCGGAGAATCACGAGGGCCACAATGGCCTGCCCCGTTAACACGTCGGTCGCTCCAACCACAGCGGCTTCCGCGACCGCGACGTGGGCGACGAGCGCCGATTCGACCTCCGTCGTCGAGATCCTATGGCCCGACACGTTCATCACGTCATCGACTCGTCCAAGCATCCGAACGATCGCCTCAGGCATTTGGGAGTGATTGCTCGGAGTGACTGCGGGTCATCACCGTGAACACCTCGAACAATGACGTGATCGCCGATTAGCTCCATTGGCACCCGACTCTGATCGCGCACGCACCGCGAACGGGTTCCCTCGTCCCACGCATGTCCATGTATGTGACGAGGGCCCGTGCTCAATCAGTTGAGATTGGTGACCGCCGGAGTCTGCGCTCTGTTCCCGCCGAGCGATGTCCACCCGGACCAGCTGCTGCCAGTCAGGGTGTTCTGCCATAGCGCACCGTCACTGCCGACCACAAAGGTCTTGACGCCGGTCGGGCTGCTGACCGCGGCCGGAGCGCCAACAATGGAAACGCCGGTGGACGGGACACCCAGCGAGCCGCCCCAGCCGCTCGACAGCTCGTAGCTTGGCTTTGAGTTTCTCCACGGGGATGTCACCGTCGGCCACCACCTCGAGGTGGCGATCTTCCTGCCCTTCCAGTTGCCTGAGCTGTCGCCTGAGGTGCAGACCGGGTGACGCTGGGGCCGCCGCTACTCCAATCCGTGCCGCGGCGGCGAAACCCGGCCCGAGCGAGTGCTACGGCGGCGGATCATCAGCACGGCCAGACCACTCAGCAACAACAGCAACGCGAGGTACATCGTGCCACCGACCTCGATCCCGGTCGCCCCGAGTTCGTTGGCCGAGACCACCACGGTGTAGCTGAGCGACTGCGTGCTCAGGTTCCCGTTGAAGTCCCAGGCGCGGACCGTGACCGTGTGTGACCCCGTCGTCGAGGTGTCGATCGCCGGGACCTCGCATTCCTCGACCCCGACCCCCTGGTCGCTGCAGTGGACATCCGCCGTCACGACCGAACCCTTGCCGAGGGTGCCGAGCGCGGTGATCGTGATCGTCGGTGCTTCGGTGTCGCCGAGCGGTGGCGGCTTGATGACCGACACCATCGTCCCGGCCGGGTGCGCGTGCGCCAGCGGCGCCGCGAACACGATCGAGCCGAGAGCCTGGACGTACCGGACCTCCTGATCGGCGGCGCCTTGGTCGATCACGACATAATCACCGGGCGCGAAGATGTTGAGCGAGACGGGGACCTCGGTGTCGCGCGCTGCAGCATCGGTCGTGAACACTGCTCCGTGCACCGTGACCGTGAAGCTTCCTGTTCCGGTGTTGCCGTTCAGGTCGGTCGCGGTGCAAGTCACGGTTGTCGTGGTCTCGGAGGCGAACAGCGCGCCGGAGGACGGGGTGCAGTTCGGGACGAGCGCGCCATCAACCAGGTCGGTTGCGGTCGGGGTGAAGTGGACGACCGCACCGGCCGGCGACGTCGCACCTACTGTGACGTTCGCGCCGGAGACCACCGGCGGCGTGTGGTCGACCACAGATACCGTGAACGTCGCCTTCCCCGTATTGCCATGCGCATCCCTCGCCGAGCAGGTGACCGTGGTGTTGCCGAATCCGAAGGCGGAGCCGGACGCCGGGGCGCAACTCGTCGGAACGCTGCCGTCGACGAGGTCGACGGCGCTCGCCCCGGAGAACGTCGCGACGGTCGACGGACCGGTCGCCTCGATCGTGAGGTCCGCCGGCGAGGTCACCACGGGCTTCGTCGTGTCGACGATCGAGACCGTGAAGGTGGCGGTACCGACGTTGTTCTGGGAGTCGGTCGCCGTGCAGGTCACCGTCGTCGTCCCGATGTGGAATACCGTGCCCGAAGTGGCTGCGCAGCTGACCGGCACCGGGCCGTCGACCAGATCGATCGCGGCCTCGCCCGTATAGGTGACGGTCTCGCCGGCTTGCCCGGTGGCCTCGACCACGATGTCGGCCGGAGGCGTGACGACCGGGGCCTGGGCATCCTGCACGGTAACCGTGAAAGATGCCATGCCGACGTTGCCCGATGCGTCGGTGGCCGAGCACTGCACGTTCGTGACGCCCAACGGGAACAGCGCGCCGGATGCCGGAGCACAGGATGCGGTCACCTGCGGGTCGATGGCATCGGTCGCGGTCGGCGCATCGAAGGTCACGACGGCGCCGTCCGGACCGGTAGGGGCGACGAGCATGTCCGCGGGCGGGGTGACGACCGGCAGGCCGACGTCGCGCACCCGCACCAGGAAGGTCGCCGTCGAGGTGTTGTGCGAGGAGTCCGTCGAGGCGCAGGTCACGGTCGTGTCCCCGAGCGGGAAGGTGCCGCCGGATTCCGGCGAGCAGTTCACCGGGACTGCGCCGTCGAGCGTGTCCCAGGCCGTCGGCGTCGCGTAGGTCGCGACAGCGCCGTGCGGACCCGTTGCATCCACGTCAACCTCGGCGACCGGGGCGATGGCCGGTCCCACGAAGTCGCCGACCTCGAAGCTGAAGTCGAGCACACCCACGTTGCCCGCACGGTCGGTCGCGGTGCAGTGCACCGAGTACGAGCCGAAGGCGAACAGCTGGCCGGGCGCCGTGTCGCAGACTCCCCCCACCTGCCAGTCCACCTTGTCGCTCGCCGTCGTGTTCCAGGAGACGACCGCGCCAGCCGGGCTGGTCGCATTGACATGTCCCAGATTCACCGGGGCGAACGTCGGGGCGGTGGTGTCGACAACCGTCACCGTGAAGCTCGCCTCGCTCCGGTTGCCGGCGGCGTCGGTGGCCGAGCAGTCGTAGCGGGTGCTCCCCACGTAGAAGAAGTCGTAGCCGTAGAAGGTTGGCCCGGTGCAGACGACCGGCAGGTCACCATCCCGCGCGTCGACCGCGGACCGCGGCCACTGCCAGTACAGGCCGTCGGTCCCGTTGCCCTCCATCGTGACGTCGCCGGGAACGGTCAGCACCGGAGGTACGTGGTCGGCCTGAAGAACGTCTTTCGAGCCGAGGGCGAGGTACGTGCCGTCCTCGTCGGTGACGTCGACGGTGATGGTGTGCGGATCCGGATCGACGTAGTCGTGGGTCGGATTCGGGGTGTTCGAGCTGAGCACCGAGGTGGTGCCGTCGCCCCAGTGGACTGTCCAGGAGCTGACCGTATCCTTCCCGGGATCTGTGACCGCACCGAGGGTCAGCTCGTAGGGGACGCCCAGATCGAAGAACTGACTGCCCGCCAGTGCGATCGCGGTCGGTGCCACGTTGGCGACGTGCACCGGAGCGCTGCCCGTGGCGGTGGCGGTTCCATCGGTCACAGTAATCGAGGCGGCGTAGTCAGCCGGACCGTCGTCATAGGTGCAGCCGAAGGTTCCGGTGCTCTGAGAATCGAGCGTCCCGTGCGGTCCGCAGTCGATCGTCGACGGATCGACCTGCTCACCGGACGGATCGCTGGTCGTGTAGGTGAAGACCGCCGGCTGACCCTCGGGGACTTGGCCGACCGGGCCGGTCACCGTCACGCTCGGCGCGGCATTCACCACGGTGACGTCGAAGGTGGCGACGGTCTCCGACTGATAGTCGCTGACATCCACCTGCACGCGAGCCGTGGCCGGCCCCTTGACGAAGGTGCAGTCGATGTACCCGTCACCGGTGGCGGGGTCGAATACCACACCCGGCATGGTTCCCCCGTAGTGGTTCGACACCTGCGAGACGACCGTCCCGCCGTCGCCGCAGCCGTACATGACGGTGAGGCCGCCGTAGAGCGAGTATGTCAGGAGGGTCATGCCAAGCGAGCCGTTGTCGCTCGCGTGGAAGGTGTAGCGGTGCACCGCGACCTGGTCCTCGTAGACGGCCGTCGGACCGGAGGTCCAGGCGACCACCACGGGAACATTCGCGACGTGCACGATCGCGGTGATGTCTCCGGAGGTGATGCCCCCCGAATCCGTCACCCGCAGAAGGATGGTCTGGTCCTGATTGCCGACGGGCCAACTGCACGAGAACGAGCCGCCAGACGGACCCTGGATGAGATTGGTCGGTGCGATCACGTTGTAGGCGAGATCGTGACCGCACTGGAGCAGGTTGATCGAGTACGTCTCCTGGGTGCCGATCGAGACCGTGTACGTGATGGTGGTGGGTACGCCCTCGGGGGTGCTGGAGGGAGCGGTCAGGTAGGCGCTGGGCGGTGAGTTGTGCACCACGATCCGCTGGTTACCGGAACTGTTCGTGTGCGTCCCGTCCTCGTCGACAACGTCGATCGTCGCGAAGTACTCGCCCTCCTGACCGTAGGAATGCACCAGGTCGGTCGACAGCAGTGGCCAGCTGAACGTCTGGCTCGCACCATCCCCCCAGTGCACGATGATCGACGTCGGGGTGTCCTGACCCGGATCGGTGATGCCGCCGACGCGGAGCGTCGCGCTGCCACCCTCCCAGCTGTCCCATCCGGTGAACGCGGCGGCGATGGTGGGATCGACATCCAGGACCTGCTGGTTCGCGATGGTCGCCGAGCCGTACGCGGTGCCGTCGTACACCTTCACGGTCCGGGAGACGGTGGCTGGGCCATCCGGATACACGCACGCCATGAGCGCGGTGAGGCGCCCCTGGGTCGAGGTGTCGATGAAGTTCGCCGTGCAGCCGGTCGGCGCCGTCACCGTCAAGGTGTCGAGGCCGGGGTCGGTGGCCGTGAGCGGGAAGTACACGGTGCTGCCCTCGGCGGCAGAACCGGTGGGTTGCCCGACCGTGACCGTGGGCGCCACGTTGGTGATCTGGACGGCGAGCCCGCCACCCGAACTGGTGGCACCATCCGGATCCTGGAGCGTCGAGGTGACGAACGCCGTGGCGGGACCGTCCATGAAGCGGCACACGATTGCCGTGGAGTCGTAGCCGACGACGACGCCCACCCCCGGTCCGCCGCAGGAGGGGCTGCCGGGAACGACGGTGAGACTGGCCATGTCGCCGGGATCGACCGCGTTGAGTTCGTAGCGGTATGTGGTGTTGGTCGAGCCGTTCTCGGCCGCCGGGTTCGGCCCGCTGACCGAGATCGTCGGGGCGACATTCTTCACGGCAGCCGTCACGGACCCGGAGCCGCCGTTCGCCGTGACTGTGGCCGATGCGGTGCTCGGCCCGTTGCCGAAGCGGCACTGGAAGCTGCCGGAGGTGTCATGGAGCCCGCCGGTGTAGTGATCGGATCCGGAGACCTTGGTGACTCCCGGTCCTGTGCAGGTGGTGACGGGCGTGAAGGTATCGCTGCCGGGTTCGTGGATGGTGTAGACGTAGTCGGCAACCGACCCCTCATCCGGCGTCGCATTCCCCAGGACGTTGATGGTCGGAGCCACCTCGGCCACCGCTACTGTTGTCGTGACCGAGGACGCGGCCGCCCAGGAGTCCTCGACCTGCACCTTCACGACCGGACTCGCGGGTCCGTTCGGGAAAGAGCAGTCGACATAGCCGCTGCTCGCCAGGAGCTGGGAGCCCACCAGCACCCCGCCGGTGCCGCAGCTGGGAGAGCCGAAAGAGAAGGTCACCGCGTCGCCGTCGGGTTCGGACACCGAGAACGAGAACCGCTTGGTGTCGCCCTCGTTCGCCGCGGTGACCGCGGCTCCGGACCAGGCGATCTGCGGCGGGGCGTTACCCGCCGGCGGAACCTTGACGGTCAGGCCCGGCAGGTCGGTCGACTCCGAGTCGGAGGTGCCCGCGATACGGACGTTGAGGTGGACGGTCGCGATGCCCGACCCGGTGAAGGTGATCTGGGGCGTCGCGCTCGTCGTC
This sequence comes from Glaciihabitans sp., assembly GCA_025463785.1. Classification (GTDB taxonomy): domain Bacteria; phylum Actinomycetota; class Actinomycetes; order Actinomycetales; family Microbacteriaceae; genus Galbitalea. Next base: position 136,152 of record JAODBD010000013.1, on the reverse strand, counting down.
GAGTCCATCGTCGCGGCGACCCCGCCGACACTCCACCTGTACTCGAGCGGTGCCCCGCCGGAGCTCGCGGTCGTGGCGTAGGGCTTCGCCTGATTGAGCGGGACGACGACCGGGCCTGTGATCGCGCCCGGGGCCGACACCGCGACCCGCTCGACCGCGCCGATGTCGCATCCGCTCGCCGGCCGCACCGCACCGCGCTGGTCGACGGGAAGACAGGAGGCCGCAACGCCGGCACCGAGCGCCGGGCTACCGCTCTTCGGCAACCGCGATGCAGTCGGCCCGCCCCAAGCCCCGAGCGCCTCGAGCTTCGGGTCGGTGATGACGGTGTTGGTGCCGCATCCGCTGTTCTCATCGGACATCAGCCCGCCGAGACTCGAGTAGTGGACCGCGGCTCCCGTGACCTGAGTGTTGCAGTCGACCTGACCCGAGTCATTGCCGGTCATGAGCGTGTTCGCGAATGTCATGGTGGACCCGTTGTCCATCGCGGCGACGTCTCCGGTGATGTCGTCGCCCGTGCCCGTCGCGTCGTTGCCGGTGAAGGTCGAGCTACGGATCGCGGCGGTGCCACCGGAAACGTGCAGGGCGCCTCCGCGCCAAGCCTTGTTCCCGGTGAAGGTGGAGTTCTCGACGACCAGGTTGGCGCCCTGCGTCATCTCGATGGCACCGCCCTGAGCGGCCATCGTCCCCTCGGCATCGTTCGAGCTGAAGAGGCTGCGCGTCACCGTGACGGTTCCGCCGGAACTCCCGACTCCTCCGCCGGAGCCGCGATACGAAGGTGGAGCGCCGTAGACACCGGATCCCCCGCTACCGCCCACGCCCGTGGAGTTTCCGGTCACGGTTGAGGTCGTGACGGAGAGGGAGCCCCGGTTGTAGATGCCGCCACCGTCGCCGCCGGTGCCGCCCTGTCCACCGTTCAGGCCGTTGCCGCCGGACCCGCCGGACCCGCTGAGGTTGTTCGAGATGGTACTGCCCGAAATCGTGAGCGTGCCGGTGTTGGAGATCCCGCCGCCGTTTCCGCCGTCCCCACCGGGATCGCCGCTCCCAGAACCGCCGTTGTTGCCGTTCTCGCCGTTGCCCGCGGCATTGCCGGTGATCGTGACGTTCTGAAGGGTGAGGTTTCCGGCGTTGAGGATCGCGCCGCCGTCCTGCCCTGGCGAGGAGGAACCAGCGGAGCCGTGCGGGCTCAGGCCGCCGGTGATCGTGAGGTTCTTGAGCACGACCTCACCCTGGTAGCCGATGTCAAAGAACCGGATGCGTCCGGCAGAGCTCCCCCGCGTGATGGTCGCACCGTTACCCTCAACGACGAGGACGTTGTGCTTGCCGATGGTGTCGTTGAGTTGGTAAAAGGCGGAGTCGGTGTAGATCTTGTTGCCGTAGCTGTCGTAGGTCCACGCCGGCTCAGGCACGACGTAGGTGCAACCCGGCGTCAGCTGGATGGTGACCGTTCCGCCGCCGTACCGGTTACCAAGGTCGATCGAGTTGACGAGGCCGCTGACGCCGGTCACATCGCCGCAGGCCACGTAGCTAACGGCTGACGCCGAAGCAGCCGGGAGCACGACCCCGAGAACGATGAGCGCAGGCGCGACAGCAAGTGCGACTCGTCGCACAATCCGGTTCGGAAGAGTAGGCCCGACGTCAGACATGAGACCTGCATTTTCGGGTCACAGGACACGATCCGCCCAAGGAGCGAATCGTTGAGCCGTCCTCTCGTTCAGAGCTGATCGAACTCTCCTGTCACCCTATCGTGCAACGCGGAGCCGGACGCCGCCCACCCACCCCCCGTCCGGGGGTGGCCAGACTTCTGAGATAGAAGAAGGGTCCCGTCGAAGGATTCAGCTCAACCTCAGCAGTCCTGTTAGGTCATCAATTTCTCTCGGTGACGCACTCCGGGCTAAAGGCCATAACTAACGAGCAGGAGAAGGAATGCGATTGGCACAGTCAATATAAACAAGCCGCCAATGACCGCGGCAACGCGATCCGGGCCGCCGCGAACGGCCGCCACAACGTCGAGCACACTGGCGGCCACAAGCAACACTGGCGACAGGAACAACAGAAGCGCGCGGGGATTAATGAACGTTGGGCCGTCAACCCCGTACAGCCATTCCGACTCCGAGAGCAGCCACCAAATCCCACCGGAAGCGAGGGTGCTCAATCCAAGTGCGACGTAGCCCAGCCAGGTCAGCCTCGGACCTCCTCGACGACTTCTGGGCGTTCAAGCATTTGTTCTCGACAGGTTGTTCACCTTGGTCTTCTAAAGTGAGCGAAGTTGACTAATGATTGCAGGTAGTGCGCCCGCTGGCTGAATTTCGCAGCATCACTGTTCTCGAAGGTAAAGGACCGCCTCAGCGAGCTGGTCGATTCTGCTTCTCTCACGCACGAGCAAATCACCATCACAAAGGACGGATCACCCGCCGCGGTGCTCATCGGGGCGGACGAGTGGAACGCGTTGCAGGAGACTCTGTTCTGGCTCAGCCAGGACCGTAACCGTGAGGAGGTAGCAACGGCGCGCGAAGAGATCGCCGCGGGCAATGGTCTTACCGAAGAGCAGCTCCGAGCGGAGTTCGGCATACCCAAGCGCTCGGCGTGAGCTACGAAGTCATCTTCTCGCCCACCGCCAGGCGGGACATGGCGAGCGTTCCAGAGCGCGTGATCCCCGCCATAGTCGAGTTTGTGTACCGCGATCTAGCTGCGTTCCCGCGGCGCGTGGACAAGCTACTCGAGCGTGAACTGGTTGGCACATACAGCGCTCGTCGCGGAAGCCCTCGAATCCTGTACGAAATCGACGACGAGAAGAGCCAAGTCTCGGTCCTCCGAGTCGCCCATCGAGCGGACGTTCATCGCACCGGCTGAAAGCTCGCAGGGTCGATCCGACATGTTTGCCCCGCGGCCGAGCGCAGCTAGATTGCCTAGATGGATGACGCAGAAATTCGGTCAAGTCTCGCTGAACCCGCGGATACGGGACTTATCCACCAAGGGTTGGTGGATTACCTGCGCGACTACGAGATGTATTTCTACCTCACGTCCTACGACGCCCAAATAATCCCCTTCCGGACCGTTCGCTATTTGTTCCGTTGCTGCGTCGTGGCGCAGGTGGAGACATCGCTCCCGACGAGCACTTGGAAGAAGTCGTTGGACGAGATCAATGTGCACGGGTCTGACATCGAGGAGCTGGAAGGCTGGGATTGGAGCGTTCGTTATGCGGACATGTACCCCGGCGCGAAGCTTGTCGACGAGTCGAGCGATGCGGCGCGTTGGACTGCCGAGATCGGTATCCCGTTTCGAGAAGTGCGGATAGCCGCAGCGCCCCTCAACATCCGGCTCGTCTTCTCAGATTTGGAGATCACCGAAGCCGAGCCTGGGTTCGCCCCATTCGTCGTGCCTGGTCTCGAGGACGAAGTCGCTTCTTCACGTACCATCACCCCGCTTCCTTAAGCCGGTTGGTTCGCAGGGTCTGGTCCTCCGCGGTTGTTGAGCGGCCCTGACTCTCAAGTTTCCGATGGTCGCACTCCCCGCAAAGCATGGGGCGCGACCGACCTGAAACGGTTCGGTCGGAGCGTCTACGACGCTTGGACCCAAATTCGCGTACCTCTGCGCTGGTTCGGGATGCGTCGCAGAATTGTCTCAGACGCTATTTGCTCGCGTACGAGTGCGCGCCTGTTCCGGCGTACGACCCGCCGTCGACGATGAGGTATTCGGGTCTGATGGGCTCCCCGCCGAGAAATGCCTCAAGAATTTCTCGAGTACCCGCCGCATATCGAGCCTGCGATGGTAGGGAGGTACCGGAGGTATGCGGGGTCATGCCGTGGTGCGGCATGGTCCTCCAGGGATGGTCCGCCGGCGCTGGTTGCGGGAACCAGACGTCCCCGGCATAGCCTGCGAGCTGGCCACTCTCGAGCGCCCGAACGATCGCGTCGCGGTCTGCAATCGCTCCACGAGCCGGGTTCACGATGTAGGAGCCCCGGCGCATTGTGCCAAGAAGCTCATCGTTGAGGAGTCCTTTGGTTTCGTCCGTGAGCGGGGCGTGGACGGTCAGGACATCGACGTTTTTCACGAGGTCCTGGATGTTGTCGTAGAACGTCGCTCCGAGCTCAGCTTCTACTTCCGGGGCCAGTCGGAAGCGATCGGTGTAGTGCAGTCGAACACCGAACGGCTTGAGGCGCTCGAGCACAGCGCGGCCGATTCGGCCTGCGGCAAAAACACCGACGTCCATTCCCTCGAGGTCGTAGCTGCGTTTTACTGCATCCGCGATATTCCAGCCACCATCCAACACAATCTTGTATTGCGGCAGATAATCCCGGACCAGAGAGAGAACCATCATCACGGTGTGCTCAGCAACGCCGATGCTGTTGCTGTACGTGACCTCGGCTACCGTAATTCCCCGGTCTATCGCCGTAGCGAGGTCGACGTGGTCGCTGCCGATGCCTGCTGTTATGGCGATTTTGAGGTTCTTAGCCTTCGCCAGGCGATCGGGTGTGAGGTATGCAGGCCAGAAGGGCTGAGAGATCACGATGTCCGCGTCCGGCAGCTCACGCTCGAACTCTGAATCCGGGCCTTCTTTGTCGCTCGTGACGATGAGTGTGTGGCCGGCGTCTTCGAGGTATTTACGAAGACCGAGCTCCCCGGATACGGATCCCAAGAGTTCTCCGGGAGTGAAATCAACGGCGGATGGAGTTGGCAGTGTTTGCCCGTTCGGGTACCTCTCGATGACTGGGATGGAATCGCGAGCGTAACGCGGTGGATAACCATCGATTGGGTCCGGATACAGGACGCAAAGTACCTTCACTGTCTTCTAACTCCTTGCGGCGATTGCTGTGGTGGGACGGATCTACTGGTCGATGTCTTCGAAACGAAGTTGGAGGTCCTCGTGAAAGTCGTCGAGGTTGACGGGCACACGAGGGGCACGGTTCAGTTGGAGCCGGGTTGCGTCGGCGCGAGCGTAGTGGCCGGCGGGGTCTGCGGCCTGCTTGGCTCGACGGATCTCGCTGAGGTCGATGTCCGCGATGAGGATGTTCTCCTCGTTGTAACCGAGCGGCCCAGCGACCGCTTCTCCGGATGGTCCATAAATAGTAGTAATGCCACCCCCTAACTCCAGAAGCTTCTGACGGTCGGGGGTGTCAGCGACGCGCTCCATAATCCGCTCGTCGACAAGTGATGAGACAGACAGAACGAAGCCCTGGCCCTCGAGGGCGTATGTAAGCGACGCTGCTGCGTTAGCCTCGGCGCCCAACGCATACGCAGTACCGTTGTAGATCGAAAGCGCGGGCCACGCAGCGACGTGGATCTGCTCGTTTGCGGCGTACATCGCGTACTTGCTGAGTGGCTGTAAGTGCTCCCAGCAGTTCAAACCGCCCAGACGTCCAATGGGGGTGTCCAGAACAATCAGGTCGCTGCCGTCTCCCTCTCCCCAAATGCTCCGCTCGACGTGAGTGGGCTTGAGCTTGCGATGGCGTCCGCGATACTCCCCGTTCGAACCCAGATAGAAGAGTGTGCAGTACAGGCTCCCGCGATCTCGTTCAGTGGCCCCCAGGACGACTTCAACGTGGTTGCGTTTGGCCGCATTACGAATCGCCTGGATCTCCTTGCCGTCGGCTTCGACGGCATTTTTGTGGAGTTCAACAAAGAAGTCACTGCCCCAGGCCGGTGTTCCCAACCATATCCAGAAGGGAAAGCCGGGAAGCCAGGATTCGCCGAAGGCGACAAGCTCTGCCCCTTTCGCGCCGGCTTCGTCAATGAGAGCGATGGCCTTTTCGACGCTCCGCTCCCGATCCAGCCACACCGGGGCGGCCTGCACTGCCGCTACCCGCACGATACGGTCGACGTCACCCATGATCAGAATCCCTTTGTCGCAGTGAAAGGTTCATTTTCGCCCAATGTTTCCGCAGCGGCTAGGGCAGCCGCGGTATCTGCCGCTTCACTCAGATCAAGTATCTCGGCGGAAGCGTCCGACTCCCGCACGTGAGCGAGCCTGGCGAACAACGCGTAGACGGCACCTGAGACGACGAGGCCGATTACCCACGAGATGTCGAAGCCGAGCGCCGCGGCGAGGGCTCCCGTGTAGAAGGTGGTGCTGATGAATGGGATCATCGCGGCACAGCCGACGAGGTAGGCGCCAAGACCAGCCCAACTTACAGAGCGGTACCGTCCCTTAGGCGTGAACAGGTCGCCGACGTGGTACCTGCCTTTTCGCACGAAGTAGAAGTCGACCAGGTTGACTGCGCTCCACGGGATGAGGAACGCGATGAGGAAGAAGATGAAGTTCTCGTATGCATTGATGAGGTTGCCAGACACAAGCACCGCGCCAGCTGTTGCGATCACCGCAACTGGGATCATGAAAGCGAGGCGCAGTCCCCGACCCGGTTTCCAACTCTTCATGAAACTCGTCGCAATCGTCAGTGCGGACATCGCCGCGCCGTAGATGTTGAGGGCACCGATGTTGACAAGGCCGATGAGGAGAACGAGGAGGGCGAGGATTCTTAACCACTCGCCTCCAAGGCCACCCGCTGCGCCCAGCGCGCCAACGATGTCGAGCTTGCTCCAGCCGATCTGCACGGCAGCCCCGAGGATGAGCAGCCAAATGCCGCTGATTCCCATGCCTGCATAGGTGTACCAGAAGGTCGATGCGACGCTGGTCTTTGCCGGCAGGTAGCGCGAATAGTCGGCAACGTAAGGCCCGTAGGTGATGAAATAGGCAGCCACGATTCCGAGAATGAGGAAGAAGCCGACGGTCGAGAACCCGCCTGGAGCTGTCGCGTGGTGTGCTTCACCCGGCCAGCGAATGATGAGGAAGATCGTGACCAACGCGAACACGACGATGAAGATCGGCGTGATGATTTTTGCGACGATGTGCAGCACCTTGTAGCCGAAGACCACCAGAATCAGCGACAGCACGCTGATGATCAGGATCCCGAGCTGCTGGCTGATACCGGTGAGATTCGCCATCGCGTCTCCGGCTAGGACCGCGCCTCCACCGAAGAAGCCGAGGTACATGGCGACGACGACGATCAGTGGTATGACAGCCCCAAAGAAGCCGAACTGTGCGCGGCTTTGAATCATTTGCGGAAGGCCGAGTGTGGGCCCTTGAGCGGAATGATACGCAACGAAGATCGTTCCGATCAGTGTTCCAAGAATGATCGCGATCGCAGACCAGAAGAGGCTGAGATCGGTAAACGCTGCGAGAGATCCGGTCAGGATTGTCACGCCCATGGCGTTTGCGCCAAACCACAGGGTGAAGAGGCTGCGCGGGTGCCCGTAGCGCTCCGAGTGCGGAACGAAGTTGACACTGTTTGTCTCCAGGACAGGGGCTTTCTCTGTCACCGGCGTTGAGTTCGGACTCATCTTTGGCCCTCGGATTCTCTGAGATAGGACCGGCGTTCAGCGTCGGTCGGGTTATCTGCGATAGTCCTCGTGGAACTATCCCCGGTCAATCTGAGGTTAGAGATGGATTACCTAAGGAAAATCGATGAATGAATGAGCCGCGCGCGCAATTCCCATGATTTCCGGGCCTTTATCTCCAATGGTGCGAGTTGCCTGATTTATCGTCCCCGACAGTTGTTACCACTCCGAAATCTGGTCGCAACGGGCCCGAAATCACAACGGACTGATTGCATCCATCTAAGACCGATATTTGCTCCAGCCTGCAAAACCTCCGATGGTTGTTCTCAACGGGCGCGATGACGCGGCAAGACGGGAACTCGAAATGAACGGAAACCATGAGCTCGATAGCGCAATCGCGCCGCACCTTCGGGTGCCCCGCTCGAACACAGCGCGGCTCCGCTCGATGGGATACCGTCCCGATTTCGATTCGTTCACTAGTCGACTAGCCAGTTCGGTCGAGCAAGTCACGATCGCGTACTTCGGCGCCCAGTCCGTCGACGGCGACAACCCCGCTGCACTCGCGTCGATTCAGGATCTCGGTCGGTCAATGACTCTCGCGAACGGTCCGATCCACAGTGATCGCGCTCTCTGGGTTGACGACTGGGGCTTTACCAACCGCTTCATAGTTGCCTATTGGACGGACGGCTACGCCTTCGATGAATGGTTCGCCGTCGATGGCGCCGCCTGGACGGCGGAGACCCACTTCATGGATGGTGTCGGGTTCTTCACCGAGGTCGTCCGCCCCACCGTCGACCGCCTTGAAACGATCTTCACGTCAAATGCTCATCCCGAGGGATTAGCTAACCTGGCGGAGTCAATGAGTGAGCCCTTCATCGAAGCCGGCTACTGGGGTTCGATGCGTGATCGTCTGCCGATCACGCAGACAGATCCCGTCGCTGGGGCCGGGACACCCTCGGGAACTTCGTCTGGCGCTCGGGTCGTGATCGCGCCCCAGCACAACCTCGCTCTCATTCGATCAGGTCAGGATTTCAGCGAAACGGCTGGACCTGAGCGCGCCTTCTTCCTTGAGGAGATCGAACCGACCCTGCGCGCTGGCATGGACTTTCTTCGCGACGAAGGTCGCTCGTTCGGGTGCTATGCCAACCGTTACATGGACGTTGTGGATGAGAACGAGGAGTTCGTTGAGAAGCGATTTGCGGTGAGCCTCTGGAGCGATCTTTCAGGTCTGGAATTGTGGGCGAAGTCTCACCCGACTCATGCGAAAATCTTCGCCTCTGCCATGCGCCACATGGCCGAGTTCGGGTCGACTGCCGAGCTGCATCTGTATCACGAAGTGATGGTCGTTGAAAGACAACATCAATGGTTCGAATACCTGAACTGCCATGACAAGACCGGTCTATTGGGCGTGGACGCTACGTGAGCGAACGACCGCCCGAATCGATTCGCTGACCGCTCGGGATCGCGCGGTCGATTGCACGCTTTCGAGCGCGGATATCACCAGGGGCAGGGGCGGGATTCGGTCCCGGATTTGGAGCGTCCTGACGGATTGTCCACTGTACGTGACGGGAGACGCTGGCATCTGGTTCAGGATTGAGAAGCCCTGGCCTTGGGCTACCAGCGAGCGCACGGTTTCGTAGTTGCTTGAGCGATAGCGAATCGCGGGCTCGTCTCCACTTTGACGGAACATGTCCAGGAAGTAGTCGCGGCTGAGCGGTAGGTCAAGCAAGATCATTGGCTCATGTCTCAGCCGTTCCAAAGCCACGGACTTCGTCTTGGAGGTCGCAAGCCGATGCCGTTCCGAGACGAGCACGTACGGCTTGGCCACACCCACCACAGTTGTACGGACAGGCTGACCTCCGGAGAATTCGTATCCGAATCCCAGCTGCGCGCGACCTGTTTGCAGTGCGCTCAGGACACCCTCCGAGTCAGTCTCGATCACTTCTATTCTGAGATTTGGATGCAATGCGGCGAGATGTGAGAGGAGGCTGGGGACGAAGAATGGCACGAGCGTTACGAAGCACGCCAATGTAACCGTGCCCGCGACTTCATTTACCTGCCCTCGTGCCGAGTCGAGCGCTTCTTCCAGGCTTGTGAGCAGACCTTTTGCTTCGTGATAAAACCTTTCGCCCGCGACCGTCAGGATCAGTCCCTTGGCGGGCTTGCGAATGAATAGCTGCACGCCGATCGCTCGCTCCAGCTGGGCCACCGACGACGACACCGCGGATTGTGCAACCAACAATGTCTCGGCCGCCCTGGTCATGCTCAGGTTTTCGGCAGCCTCAACGAAGTAGCGCAACTGCGCGGTGGTCACATCTGATACGCCGGACATCAGTACTCCCTCATTCATCTGCTCAGCCTATGAATACCACAACATTCCCATTCTGTTCAGATGTGCTTGTGGGTAACACACTTGGTCTCAATGAAGAACGAGCGCGGCGACGCGCGCGTCGAAAGCATCCAGGCACGTGCCTGCAGCAGCGGAGGTCGTGATGACTGCACAGGAAGTAGAAGTTCTCGTTGTCGGCGCAGGACAGGCCGGGGTCGCAATGAGCGAGCACCTCGCCGCACGAGGAGTTAACCATGTCGTACTGGAGCGCGGCCGCATCGCAGAGCGATGGCGCTCGATGCGTTGGGACTCTCTGGTCGCCAACGGGCCCGCGTGGCACGATCGATTCCCGGGCCTCGAATTCGACCTCTCCCCTGACGAATTCGCGTCCAAAGAGCAAGTGGCAGACTACTTCGTCGAGTACGCGGCGAAGCACTCCGCCCCGATCCGGTGCGGCGTCGAAGTAACGTCGGTCCGGACGAACGCCGGCCGGCCAGGGTTCCGTGTCGAGACCACCGACGGGGCCTACGACGCACGTTATGTCGTTGCGGCAACCGGTCCATTCCAGCGTCCTGTGATCCCTCCCGTTGTCCCGGCCGGATCAGGGCTTCACCAGATTCACTCGAGCTCGTACTTCAATCCGGAGCAGTTGCCAGCAGGCAATGTCCTTGTTGTCGGAGCAGGCTCGTCAGGCGTTCAAATCGCTGATGAGCTCCAGAAGGCTGGTCGACAGGTGTACCTGTCGGTTGGGCCGCACGAGCGACCGCCGCGTCGCTACCGACAGCGAGACTTTTGCTGGTGGCTGGGGGTCCTCGGCCTTTGGGAAATGTCCGCTCCGCCCGCAGGAGCAGAGCACGTAACTATCGCGGTGAGTGGTGCGAATGGCGGAAACACTGTCGACTTTCGGGTCCTCGCAGAGAACGGCATCCGTTTGGCCGGCTTGACCGCCCGGTACGGCGACGGATTAGTGACTTTCGCGGACGACCTTGTCGACAACATCCGGCACGGTGATGAGAACTACCTCTCACTTCTCAAAGCCGCCGACGAATACGTGAGCCGCAACGGTTTGGACCTACCCACGGAACCTGAGGCTCACATTCTGCACAGTGACGCCGAAGACATGATCAACCCAATTCGCGAGCTCGACCTCGCTGAGTCCGGGGTCACGTCGATAGTGTGGGCCACCGGTTTTGCCCAGGACTACAGCTGGCTGGAAGTCGACACTTTCGACGAGCGAGGGCGCCCTGTCCACCAGCGCGGGGTATCGGGAGAACCCGGAATCTACTTCCTCGGGCTACCGTGGCAGTCTCGTCGCGGATCGAGTTTTATCTGGGGTGTCTGGCACGATGCACAGTACCTCGCCGATCAAATTCAGATCCAACGTGGCTACCTGGACTACATCCCGGACTTATACCCGACGAACACGATCCGCGACGAATCGGCGGGAACCGCCAGGGAGACCGCAATTGTGATTGGAGCAACCCGATGACTACTCACACCCGCATCCGGCCCTTCAATACCAAAGAGACCTATCCAGAACAAAACCTCGACAACGACCTCTGCCAGGCGGTCGTCGCAAACGGAGTCGTCTACCTGCGTGGGCAGATAGGACAGGACCTCGAGTCTCGTGAGTCCGTCGGGATCGGCGACGTTGAGGCACAAACCGAAAGAGCAATGGCGAACATCTCGATCCTCCTCGGCGAAGCGGGCAGTTCACTCGACGACATAGTTAAGGTCACGATCTACATCATTGATCCGCGCTACCGAGAGCCGGTTTACCGAGTCGTTGGCAGGTGGCTGAAGGGCGTATTTCCCGTTTCGACGGGAATCGTGGTCACCGCGCTCGCTCGGCCCGAGTGGCTTGTCGAGATCGACGCTACCGCCGTCATTTCGGACCAATGACCTTCTCACTTATCGCTCGAGACGATGACGGTTCGTTCGGAGCCGTCATCGCGTCATCCTCTCCGGCCGTCAGCGCACGCTGCCTTTGGCTACGCGACAACGTGGGGGCAGTGGCAACCCAAAATGTCACCGATCCTCGCTTGGGGCAGAAAGGCCTCGACCTCCTTGCTGAGGGCTCCGATGCAGAAGCTGCGGCAGCCAGCCTTGCCGGTCAAGCAAACGCTGCATTCCGGCAGGTGCTCATCGTCGGCAAGGAAGGACGTGCTGCCGTTCACTCGGGTGCCAGAAGCCTTGGCACGGTTTCATCAGCCGTAGACGGCGGCGTCGCTGCCGCGGGCAACCTCCTTGCAAACTCGCACGTACCACTCGCCATGGTTGCCTCATTCAAATTCGCCAAAGGTTGCTTCGAAGAGCGGCTACTCATCGCCCTTCGAGCGGGATTGAACGCCGGCGGTGAAGCAGGACCCATCCACTCGGCAGGTCTGGCGGTGGTGTCCGGGACGGGATGGCGCATCACAGATCTTCGCGTCGACTGGAACGACAAGCCGGTTCAAGAGCTGGCTGACATCCTCGCAGTGTGGTTGCCGCAACGAGACGACTACGTCACTCGAGCCCTCGACCCGGCTCGGTCGCCCGGATTTGGAGTAGCTGGTGACGATCGACGCTAAACACGCCGCGGCAAGCGCGGTAAGTAGCCATCATGGTGGGCTGATCCAGCTCTCGTCAGAAATTCACGCCCACCCCGAAACGGCCTGGGAAGAATACCGTGCCTGTGGCTGGGTGTCGAACGCCCTAGCTGAGCAAGGTTTCTCCGTCATCCCGTCCTATCTCGGCCTCGAGACATCATTCCGCGCTAGCTACGGTTCAGGTCCATTCCGAGTAGGACTCATGGCTGAGTACGATGCTCTGCCTGGACTTGGACACGCATGCGGACACAACATCATCGCTGCCACAGCTGTCGGGGCAGCTCTTGGCCTCCAGAAGGTAGCTGACGAACTCGGATTAACGGTGGAGGTGTACGGAACTCCTGCTGAAGAGGGAGGCGGCGGCAAGATCGAGATGATCGATCGCGGCGCTTTTGAGGGCTTGGACCTGGCGATGATGGCTCATCCTGGACCGGTAGATGTTGCCCTGGCACAGCCCTTCGCGGTCGCTCACAATCACGTCATCTATCACGGCAAGAGCGCACACGCCGGCGCCTACCCGGCGAATGGGGTGAACGCGAATGATGCGTTCGTCATTGCACAGGTAGCGCTAGGTCTTCTGCGTCAGCAACTCCCGCCCAGCGTGAGAGTGCACGGGGTCATGACTCACGGCGGAGACGCCCCCAACGCCATCCCGGACCGAACGGAGGGTCGTTGGTACGTGCGAGCGGAGACATCGTCAGAGCTGGAAGACCTGTTGCCTCGGATCGAGCACTGTTTCGAAGCAGGAGCTCTGGCGAGCGGCTGCTCGCTGGAAATCAAACCAGAGAGTAAGCCATATTCGGAATTCCGAAATGACGAATCAGCACTCGAGTCCTACCGCGCGAACGCAATCGCGCTAGGGCGGATATTCGATGTAGGGACCACGTTCAGCCAGATGAACCGCGCGTCCACGGACATGGGTAATGTCTCGCAGCTCATACCGGCCATCCACCCTTACATAGGGATCGACTCTGCCCCGGCGACAAACCATCAGCCGGAGTTCGCGGCCGCTTGTATTCGGCCTGCGGCTGAGGTGGCGATCATTGACGGCGCCGTCGCGTTGGCGTGGACCGCAATCGACCAGGCCAGCAGTAAATTGAATGGCTCCTCTCTATGACCGAATTGTTGACCCGAAGCGAGACCGATTCGCTCGGAACTCTCGACGTTCCCGCTGGAGCGTATTGGGGCATTCACACCCTTCGCGCGCAGGAGAACTTCCCGATCAGCGTCCGGAAGGTGGGCGACTATCCTGACCTCGTAATCGCACTCGGACAAGTCAAGCGCGCTGCGGCACGCGCAAACGTGGATCTCGGAGTGCTGGATCCCGGGATCGGTCGCGCTATCGACCGAGCGTGCGCTGAGCTCATCGAAGGAATGTGGCACGACCAGTTCGTGGTCGGCGTTATCCAGGGCGGTGCGGGCACGTCAACCAACATGAACGCGAACGAGGTCATCGCGAACCGTGCACTCGAACTCCTGGGCATGCCGCGTGGCGACTATGCAACGGTGAGTCCGATCGACCACGTCAATCGGAGCCAATCCACTAACGATGTATATCCAACAGCGGTGAAGATCGCGATGATTCATGCACTAAAGCACATGCTCGACGAGCACCGCATGCTCGGAGAAGCGTTCAGAACAAAATCTGCGGAGTTCGCAAACGTTGTGAAGGTCGGTCGCACACAGCTTCAGGACGCGGTTCCCATGACGCTCGGACAGGAGTTCGGCGGCTTCTCGACAACTCTTCAGGAGGATCGCGATCGCCTCGAAGAGACGATCCCCTGGCTCTGTGAAGTGAACCTCGGCGCGACCGCAATCGGAACCGGAATTACGGCGGATCCACGCTACGCCGACGCAGTTCGCAGACAGTTGGCCGATATTTCGGGCTTGCCGATCGCGACTGCACCAGATCTCGTCGAGGCTACATCGGACACCGGGGTGTTCATGACTCTCAGCGGGTTGCTGAAACGCACTGCTGTGAAGTTGTCAAAAATATGCAACGACCTGCGGTTGTTGTCAAGCGGTCCCCAGGCAGGTTTTGGCGAAATCAACCTTCCCCCTCGACAAGCCGGCTCCAGCATCATGCCCGGAAAGGTGAACCCTGTCATTCCTGAAGTTTTCAACCAAATAGCGTTCACCGTCATGGGAGCGGACCTGACCGTGTCGATGGCTGCCGAGGCCGGCCAGCTGCAACTGAACGCTTTCGAGCCTGTCATCGCCCACAGCATCCTCCAGTCAATCGACTGGATGACCCGGGGAATGAGGACCCTTCGGGTCAACTGCGTCGACGGAATTACCGCCAATGAGTCACATCTTGCAGAGTCGGTTGCCCGAAACGTTGGCGTCGTTACAGCTCTTTCACCTCACATTGGCTACGCGGCGGCCTCCAGCCTCGCTCACTCGGCGTTGGCAACCGGAAAGTCCATAGCCGAGCTGGTCATTGCAGCGGATCTCATGTCTGCGGAACAAGTAGCGGAAGCGCTCTCACCTCGTAGACTCTCCGGCCTTTCTTAGATGACTGCAACCGTCTCCTGAGCGGCGCGATGGTGGGGCGCTGTCCCGTCCGCACGAGCACGGTGCCGTTCTCGCGCGACGAGCGACGACAGGTTCGAGGACTCCGACCAGTTCCTCGTCGTGCTCGTCCGACTCGAGCGCAACCTCATGTTCGCTTCGACCACCAGCCTGGCCGGGTCGAGGTACTCGGCGCTGCCGCGCAGTTCGGTAACCGTGGTGGGTTCGGTGGCGTTATATGGGATCGCTTTACCGGAGTGTCACTCGTCCTGCCGTTCGCCGTCGAGTTTGGAGCCATCGTGACGACATCTTGACTACGTTCCGCTGAGTAGCCGTCAATCGAGCATGATCACGTGAGATCCAACTCTGTTGCATACAGAGGGAGCACTGTACTCGTGATCATCCCGGATCCTCCAGGATCGACTCGAAAATCGAGAAGTCATGGGATCGACGCCTGTCGGCGCCACCATTGTTATGCCCTCTGATCTGCTTTTTTCTATATCAACGGATGCGTCGACGCCGTCGCGATGCCCGCTGCTTGACCACAATTGCACTCAGCGCCAGGCAGCGGCGCGGCGGGTTGCTCGATTGTTCTTGAGTTGCAGTGAACTCCAATCCGCGTGACGTCTCGACCGCATATCGACATATCAACGTGGCAGCGATGGCGGAACCTGCCCCGCGTACGCAATCGGCCGCGCCAGAAACGCGCGTTGCTACGTGTCCTCGAAGCCGTTATCGCGCGCTTTCGGCCGCTGTCGGCGTGATTTGCAGGTCAGTAGCGCGGGTCTTGGGCGACCCAGCCTGGAGCGTCAACCCGAATCGCCGCGTCACCTACCAGTTCAGCCAAACGCGCTTCGAGATTCGCCAGCTCCGTTGGCCCAATCTGCTGCTCCCATTTGTTACGGGACTTCTCGAGGATGGCTTCTCCTCGGGCCATGACCTGGGCGCCAAGGCTTGTGACCTCAAGCCGCTTCCGTCGCGCGTCGTCCGGATCGGGCTTGCTGACCACATACCCCCGCTCAATCAGAATCGCGATCGTCTTGGCCGCCGCCTGCTTGGACACGGAGGTGCGTCGCCCAAGATCGGAAGCACTGTCCGCACCGGCGACGATGGCGCGCAGCGCGAATTCATGGACGGGCTTGAAGTCCTCGTATCCGCCTGCGGCCAATTCAGACGTCGCGGCGTCAACGAGCGAGCGGTAGCCGCCGAGTAGGAGGAGTGCAAGATCGGCGCCGGATCGGGACATGGGTCAAGCCTACGATGGCGAGTTGCATTCGACAACCTTGTTGTCTATATTGATAGACAACAAGGTTGTCGATATAAGGAGCCAACAATGACCACCACCACACCTGCCGGCGCGACCATCCCCGGCGTGACCCATCACACCGCCCAAGTCAACGGAAGCGAACTGCACTATGTGTCAGCAGGAACCAGCGGGTCGCCCATCCTTCTCGTGCACGGTTTTCCCGAAACATGGTGGACGTTCCACAGGGTGATCCCGCTACTTGCGAAAACACACCGAGTCTTCGCAGTTGATCTTCCCGGGCTCGGAGACTCGAGCAACGCTGACGGTGCTTACGACAGCAAGACGGCGGCAGAGATGCTTCACGCTCTCATTTCTCAGCTGAATGTCGGCCCCGTGCACCTCACTGGACAGGACTTCTCCGGTGCGACGGTTTTCCGCCTGGCATCGACCCACCCAGACGCCATCCTCAGCTTCACTGCGATCGAGATGGGACTGCCAGGCTTCGGACTGGAGATGCTCGCCGATGTCACCCACGGCGGAACCTGGCACATCGGGGTACTTGCCGCCCCGGGCATCGCGGAGATGCTGCTGACCGGACGCGAGCGCGAATTCATCGGCGGATTCGCATTTCCTGCCATGACCGCCGTGCAGGGATCAATCACCAACGGCGACATCGATGAGTTCGTTCGCGCGTATTCGCGCCCTCATGGCTTCCGGGGCGCGATCGGCCTATATCAATCAATGCTCGCCGAGGGCGCGGAAATCGAAGCGCTCGCTGATACGTCCCCCTTGACCGTGCCAGTGCTTGCTGTCGGCGCCGGTGGGGGCCAGTTCACCAATGCAACTATGTCGCAGGCAGCGGCCGGCCCTGTGCTGTCTGTGCTCCTTGACGGTGTCGGGCACTACGCGGCGCTTGAGTCGCCAGAGCGGTTGTCCTCAGCGCTGCTCGAATTCACCAAATCGGTCGACATGACGAACTAGCCGCTCCATGAAGATCCCTCGCAAGCCAACCAGATGCGAGGGATCCCGCCGGCGCCGCTGGCCCTGACCTGTTCGACTCACTTAGGCACGGCAGGCCAGGAACGGGCGAGGATCCGCGCGCTCACCGAGTCGCACGAGCGAAGCACTCCGCCGCTCGTTCGACTCGATGACCTCACACCGGGAGCTACTCCCAGGGAATTGATGCTCCGCCTCAGGAGACGCAGGACGCGGAGCCGTAGGTCGTGGTCGGTGGCGGTTTGGCGGTGGAGCTGCCGCTTGGCGCGGTCCCGCCGGCCGCAATCTTCACGGCCACTCCATCGGCTCCGAGCACCACCTGGATCTGGGTCAAGCCGGGAACTGATTTGGTCACGGCACCCGGTAGATAGCGGGCGATCACGGCCGCCTTCGCCGCACCGCCACTTGGGTAGTTCACCGTAGTTTTGGGCTGGCTGATCGTGGTCGAGGGTTTTCCCGTGACAAACCCGACTTTGGTCAACGACTTGGTCGCTGCGGCCGCCGCGCCTGTGACCTGGCCGCCGTTCAGCACCGTAAGCGAGATGGTCGACGGCACCGGTGCTGGAGTCGCGGGTGAGCTTGAGGTTGGGCTAACGACCCCAGCGATGAAGGCAGGCATCGCGGCAAAATTCACCTGCACAATAGACACATAGGTTCCGCCCACTTGAATTGTCGGCGTGCCAAGGATTGGGATCGTTGCCGATCCGATGTGACCGCTGAAACCCTTCAGCTGGGCGGCGAGGTTGAGCAGGTTCAGGCCCGGATCAGTCTGTATGGATGAACTTACTGCGCTGATGACATTGTGCAGTTTGACGGGGTTGAGCAGCGTTCCGGCGGTAACTATGTTTTTCGCCTCGATTGACAGGAAATACTGCTGGCGCGCCTCGCGCGTGAGGTCTCCGCCGGCCAGCCCATGCCGTTGCCGCACGAAGGCGAGCGCCTGCTTTGCCGTGAGCGTCGAGTTGCCTGCAGGCAGATTTATGCCGGAATATCGATCGCTGACGGGTCCCTTGAGGCACACGGTTACCGGGCCCAGCGCATTGACGACGTTATAGAACCCGAGCA
The DNA here is from genome assembly GCA_025463785.1 of Glaciihabitans sp. Classification (GTDB taxonomy): domain Bacteria; phylum Actinomycetota; class Actinomycetes; order Actinomycetales; family Microbacteriaceae; genus Galbitalea. Next base: position 118,085 of record JAODBD010000013.1, on the reverse strand, counting down.
TCGAGATTCGAACGTAATGTGTGACCGTCAGTCCGGTCATGTTCTGGATAATCCGAACCAGCATCCGAGCGCCACCGCTATCGCCGCCCGTAGTCGCACCGATCTCGAAAGCCGCATTGATCTTTCGCATGCCGACGCCGGGAACATTCACCCAGGAATCGCGAGGGAACGAGATCAGAGTCGGATTGCGGCCGTCGGCAGGAATGTGAAGCAACATTATGGTGTCGGTTTGCAGCCCGCCGCCATCCTGGGTCGTGCCGAGTTGTGCGAGTTCTGCGGCCGATGCACCAGCAGGACGATGGTCGTCCCCCACAAGCAGAATGTTTTCGTCCTTGTTGGCGCTCGTGCCGCCAGGCACAAGCGCATTTATGTGGGTGATGCCTGACACCAGCGACTGGTAGTTGAACGCGACGTAGCCGGCGACAACCAGCAGAACCACCACCAGCCCGGCAACCACACGGCGCACGATGATTCGGCCCCTCGTCGGTCGACGCGAGGCGTCAGCCGAGGCGTCAGGCGTGGCAGGACGCCTTGGTGCAGGGGGCGTGGGGCGAGTGATCACATCCACTACAAAACAGGAAACTTCTCAACAACCGCTGAGAACCGCCTGGAGTTGCGCAATCGATACATCCGGAGCATCCACCGCGGCTCGGCCAACATCGTCGGCGGAAAACGAGCTTAGAACCTTGGCACGTCCTCAGCCATGGGGGTCAAACGCAAACCGCGAGACGACATCCTTGACCTACAAGTCAAGTCATCCGATGATGACGGAACAAGCGACGGGTGAGCGATTATTCGAGAGATAGCGCGTGAGTTGCTGGTCATCCTCTAGAAACCGCTCTGGAATCGAAGCAGCGAAACTGGAGCAGGTCTCCGGTGGCTTTCGGCCAACGCTCTGATCCGTCGTTGGGGCCCAAACGTTGCCGTCCTCCGACAAGCCTCCCGGGACGGGAGCTTTAACACGGCCGCTCAGGGATCCGGGATGACCGCAGTTGACGCACCGCCCGTTGGCGCCGCAGCAGTCGCGGTCTCGCGGGCCAGGAATGCGCCGAGTTCGCTGATGGTGCTCATGAGCGGGGCGGGGAAGACGACGGTCGTGTTCTTGTCCACGCCGAGTTCGATGAGGGTCTGCAGGTTCCGGAGCTGTAGCGCGAGCGGATGGGCCATCATGGTGTCGGAGGCGTCACCGAGTGCCGCGGCGGCGAGGGATTCGCCTTCGGCGGCGATGATCTTGGCTCGCTTCTCCCGTTCGGCTTCCGCCTGCTTGGCCATGGCCCGTTTCATCGATTCGGGCAGCTGGATGTCTTTCAGCTCGACGAGGGTGACCTCCACGCCCCAGTCGAGCGTGGTGACGTCGAGAATCTTCCGGATGTCGGCATTGATGACATCGGTCTCGGCAAGCATCTCGTCGAGCGTGTGCTTGCCTACTACCTTGCGCAGTGTGGTCTGCGCGATCTGATCGATGGCGGAATAGACATTTTCGATCGCCACAACCGACTTCACGGCGTCGATGACCCGAAAGTATGCAACGGCGGAAATATCGACGCTGACGTTGTCTTTGGTAATGATCCCCTGCGACTGGATCGGCATCGTGATAATGCGCAGGGTCACCTTGGTGAGCCGATCCACGATGGGAATGATTATGACGAGCCCTGGCTTCTTCGTGCCGACCACTCGACCAAACCGGAACTGAACTCCCATCTCGTACTGAGTCACGACATGGATGGCAAGCCCAAGCGCGACCAGCACAAGGATGCCGGCGACAACGAGAACCACAATGAGCCCGGTCATGGGATGCTCCTAAGCGAGTTGGCAGAACACGGCCACAGAGGACCAGCGCAACTAATCCGACGCTACGTCTGGGACCAAGCCGCCACAAGGGGTTTGTACCAACGGCCGACCCGTACACATCTCTCGTCGTTGGACCGGTTGAACCTTTTCCGCGGCTCGCTCGTTTTCATTAACGAGGTCTCTACCGATGGAGGCTCGAATCGAAAGCAGGCATGCAGATGACTGAAAGCAGCTACGGTCTACCCAGGGTCATGCGAATCCTCAGTGCGATCGTCCTTTTCGCGATCAGCGGGATTCACTTATTCCTTGTCTTCGACGGCGTTGGGGGCGTGCTTGGTGTGATGTTCATCCTCAATGCCATCGCTGGAATCGTTCTGGCGATCGGAATGCTCGCGCTGCACGGTCGGCTCCTGAAGCTCGATACGGTCCTTAGCCTGCTGTTCGTGATCGCAAGTCTCCTCGCGCTCGTGCTCGCGCTGACAGTCGGACTATTCGGCATCACCGAGACGTGGGGCTTCACTCTCGTTCCGGAGACGATCGTGATCGACGCGATTGGCATCGTGGTGCTCGCGGTCACGTCGATTTTTGCACTCCGGGCAACGCGGGCGAGCTAGGCTCTCGCCGCCTCGCGGCCAGCCAGACAACGTCACGGCCAAATGATTCGATGAGCAGCGCCAACGCAATCGCGACGACCAGAACGTCAAGCACGGGAAGGAACCCTGTCGCGGCGATCGTCAACGCGATGCCTTGCGCAGCGGTCACCACCTTGCGCCAATAACGGAATGGGAGTTGCCGACGAAGCCAGGGAAAGATCCATCCGGCAGCGACGAAGGCATACCGCATCACGCCGATCGCCAGCACCCAGATCCCTAAGGTTTGCGCAACGTACGCACTCAGTACGAGCAACAGGAACGCGTCGACTTCCATGTCGAATCGCGCCCCGAGCTCGCTGGCGGAATTCGTGCGTCGGGCGACCCACCCGTCCACAGCATCCAGGAGAAGGGCCGGCACTACCAGGGCAACCAGAAGACCCACCGGCATCGGCGCAACGGAGGATGAAACGACGACCCCGCTAATCACACCGACCAGCGTTGACCGCACCGCCGTCACGACGTTCGCCGCTCCGAACCGTGTTATTTGTCTTTGCTGCACACCGCGGAGAAGCAGCGCATTCGAAATCATCAGGTAACCGAGCGCGGCAAGCCAACCCACCGCGGGGACCCATAACTGGTGCCAGTGCAGAGCCACCACACCGAGAAGCGTGACGACCACGGCGCCTGCGACGGCAGATGAGATCGGTGCCAATTGAACTCTGGTCATGCCTGTCTCGTTTCCCTGTTAACACAACTATTCACACATCAGTCGCATAACCAGTGTTCACGAAAGCGAGGCAAATGTGCTCGAGGCCACCGCGTTCTGGGTCGAGAGGCCCGGTGTCGGCGCTCTCCGCCACGAACCGCTCCCGCAAGTTGGCGATGGAGACGTACTCGTGAAGACCCTGCACACCGGCGTCAGTCGCGGAACCGAAGCCTCCGTCTTCGGCGGACACGTGCCCGAAAGCGAGCGTGAACGGATGCGAGCGCCCTTCCAGCAGGGCGACTTCCCTGGTCCTGTCAAATACGGATACCTCAACGTCGGCGTCGTGGAACGCGGGCCGGAGTCTCTAACGGGGCACGTCGTTTTCACTCTTTTCCCTCACCAATCCGAATTTGTCGTCCCCGCTGACGCCGTCATCCCGGTTCCCAACGGAGTCCCAGCACGCCGCGCCGTGCTCGCGGGCGCGGTCGAAACCGCCATCAATGTGCTCTGGGATGCCGCGCCTGTCGTCGGTGATCGCGTCTCCGTAGTCGGTGCCGGCATGATCGGTTGCTGCGTCGCACGCCTCCTGCGGGGCATCCCGGGTGTCGATGTCGCGCTGATCGACATCAACCCGGCGCGAAGAACGGTAGCCGACCAACTCGGCGTGGGCTTCGCTGACATCGCAAACCCGCCGCGGGACCGAGACATCGTGATCAACACGAGCGGTTCGGATGCTGGGTTGCAACTTGCGCTCGAAACGGTCGTCACTGAGGGCGTGGTGATCGAGGCCAGCTGGTACGCGGATCGCCCAGCGACCCTCATGCTCGGCGCCGATTTCCACTCTCGACGACTGACGATCCGGTCGAGCCAGGTCGGCGCAGTGGCCGCGAGACGGCGTGGGGACCGGACGACCCGCGAACGCCTCGCGCTGGCTCTTGAGCTCCTCCACGATCCGGCGTTCGACGCCTTGCTTACGGGCGAATCCTCGTGGCGAGATCTTCCCGAAGTGATGGCCAGCATCGCCGGCGGCTCGCGCACCGACCTTTGTCACACGATCAATTGGGGAGAACCAGGATGACTTTCACGGTAACGGTCCGGGACCATATGATGGTCGCCCACAGCTTCACGGGCGAATCATTCGGGCCTGCGCAGCGACTCCATGGCGCGACATTCATCGTCGACGCCAGCTTCGAGGCAGCGGACCTCGACCCGACCGGCGTTGTCGTCGACATCGGACGTGCGTCGGCCTTGCTCGCCGAGATCAGGGGTTCGCTCACGTATCGCAACCTCGACGAAGATCCTCAATTCGGCGGCGCGAACACAACTACCGAGGTGCTCTGCAGAGTGATCGCGGACCGCCTTGCAGAACGGGTATTTGATGGATCTCTCGGCAGCAACCAACAGCTGCAATCCATCACCGTCTCGCTTCACGAGTCGCACATCGCGTGGGCGAGCTATTCGAGGTCACTGTGAGTGCATTCGCGGGAATGTCGGTTTATTTCCTGGTCCCTGACACGATCGATGACCCCGACAGGGTGAGCGGTGGCAACGTATACGACCAGCACGTTCGCGAGGGTCTCCGACGCAGCGGATGGGAAGTGCGGATGATCCTGATCCCAGCGCGGAGCGGATCAATGACAGCGCGGTCACTATCTCAGCTGCCGGACGGCGCCCTCGTATTGATCGATGGGCTGATCGCTGTGCTCGAATCGGAGGTGATGACGGCACACTCGAGCAGGCTTCGGATTGTAGTGCTGGCGCACATGGTCGCAAGCCTCACCTCCGGAACGATCGCCGAAGCTACCGAGGTCGCCGTGTCAGTCGGTCGCGAACGTGCAGCGTTAGGGGCAGCGAAGCGCATCATTGCGACCAGCGACTGGACGCGCTCCGAGCTGATCTCGCGTGGCTTCGCGGAACTTCACCAGGTGGTTGTCGCCCATCCGGGAACGGATCCGGCTGCGGCCGCGGCCGCGTCGCAATCCGGCGGCCGGTTGCTGTGCGTAGGGGTGATTGCGCCGCACAAGGGGCAGGACCTTCTCGTCAGCGCGTTGGGGCACCTCACCGACATCGACGATTGGAGTTGCACATTCGTCGGCTCACTCGACGCGGCGCCAGGGTTTGTCGACGAACTGACGCAAACCATTCAGCGAACCAACCTCACCGGCAGAGCAACGTTCGCCGGCGTTCTCGCCGGACGATCGCTCGACACCGCCTACAGCCGGGCAGACCTTGTCGTTGTGCCATCCAGGAACGAGAGCTTCGGGATGGTGGTCGCCGAGGCGTTGGCGCGCGGCATCCCCGTCGTTGCCGCCCATGTTGGCGGAACCCCCGAGGCGATGTCGGTCACGGCTGCCGGAATCCTTGTTCCCCCGGAGGATCCGTGGGCGCTGGAGGTCGTTCTACGCCAGTGGTGGGCAAGTCCGGGACGTCGAACGGAACTCAGGATGGCGGCCATGGAGGCTCGGGCCACACCCCGACCATGGAGTGAACCAATCGCCATCATCGAGTCAACGCTCCATGAGGTGGCACTCAGCGGAACGGCGGTGTCCGCATGAGCGGGATTCTCAAGGTCAGCAGCGATTGGCTTGCGCTCCGCGAGCCGGAGGACGCAGATGCACGCTCACTCGACCTCGCACGGACCGTCGCAGCGATGCTCCCCGACGGGCCGATTGTCGTTCACGATCTGGGCAGCGGGACCGGCTCAATGATGCGCTGGCTCGCTCCCCTTCTTCCCGGACCGCAGACCTGGATTCTGCATGACTGGAACGCGGGCCTGATCGAACGAGCCATCGATGCCACACGCCCAACGGATCGGGACAACGCCGCCATCTCTGCGCGCTCCGAAACCGGGAACCTCGCCGACCTGCGCGCAGCCGACCTGGCTGGGGCATCCCTCGTGACCGCATCCGCGCTACTTGACGTGCTGACCTCACGCGACACTCACGCCGTCGTCAACGCCTGTGTCGAAGCCCGGAGCCCGGCGCTCTTCACGCTCAGCGTGACCGGAGAGGTGAGGTTGGGCCCGCGAGACGAACTCGACTCCGCCTTCGAGCATGCGTTCAATGCCCATCAACAACGCAACACGGACGGTCGCCAACAGCTCGGTCGGTACGGCGCGCCAATCGTGCAGGGACTGTTCACCCAGGCCGGTTGGAAGGTACGCCAGAGCACCACGGTGTGGCGGCTCGACCACCGCCGGCCTCGCCTCCTCAGGGAATGGTTCCGCGGATGGGTCGACGCCGCCGTCGAGCAGGATCCCGGGCTGCGCGCCGCAGCCACGGGTTACCGGCAACTTCGAGAGTCCCAAATCGATCGCGGCGAGCTGACTGCGCACGTGCGTCACGTGGATCTGCTGGCATGGCCTCGCGGATGACAACAAACATCCGTACCCTGCTGCGCCAGGCCAGGCGATCGACCCGGCTCCGCGTGACGACCCGTCTGGTCGTCGGGGTCGGTGTGCTCATCGCGGTCATCGCTCAGGTGGGTACCGGCCCTCTGCTCCACGGCCTCCTCAGCCTGGACGGGCAGACGATCGGTTCGGCCCTCATTCTCGCAGCGGTCGCAACGGCCGCCGCCGCATGGCGTTGGAGACTCATCGCAACCCGCCTCGGAGTCGAACTTCGGTGGTCGACCGCATTCGGGATGTACTACCAGTCCCAATTCCTGAACACGGTGCTTCCCGGCGGAATCGTCGGGGATTTTCGGCGCGCAGTCGCCCGCGGTCAGAGCGCCGAAAGCATCAAACAAACGGCACGATCGGTCGCAATCGAACGCTCCGCAGGGCAGGTTGTACAACTCGCCCTGGCGCTCGCGGTTCTCGCATGGCTCGGAGCAGAGTTCGAGGGCTACCTCGTCGGGGCGCTTGCGATCGGACTTGGCGTGATCGTCGTTGCGCTACTTGTGACGGCCGTGGTGAGCCTGCGTGGGCGCAGGGCGCTGCTTCACGAGGCGCGGCAACTCCGTGCCGGCCTCGGATCGGCTCGGGTTTCCGTGCAGGTCGCGATCGCTTCGGTGATTGTCATCGCGTGCCACGTCGCAACCTTCACGATCGCCACGGCTGCAGTGGGCGAGAGCGTGCCCCCAGGTCGGATGCTCACCCTCGCTTTCGTCGTCCTGCTCGGCGCCTCGATCCCGCTGAACATCGGCGGATGGGGACCCCGCGAGGGCATCGCGGGCGGGGCATTCGCACTGGCTGGATTCGGCGCCGCCGCGGGAGTCGCGGCGTCAACTCTGTTCGGCGCCCTCGTCATCATCTCGGTCGCGCCGGGCGCAATTGTGACGGTGGTATCCAGTGTCCGCCAGGGCAAAACGAATTTCGCCGCGCCAGTTCTCGTAATAGCAGACAGCAGTCAGGAGAAGACACCGTGACAGACAACCCGTACGTAACTCTGAGCAGCGCCACCTCGCTCGACGGATACCTCGACAGGGCGGATCCCCCGCGGCTCACCCTCTCCAACGACGAAGACTTCGACCGCGTCGATGAGGTGCGGGCAAGAAACGACGCCATCCTGGTCGGTGCGCGCACTGTGCGGCGGGATAACCCCCGTCTGCTGGTCCGCAGCTTTGCTCGCCGAGCTCGACGACAGGTCGCGGGTATGACGAGTTCACCGTGGAAGGTAACTGTGACTGCGTCGGGTGAACTCAATCCGAACTCGGCATTCTTCACCGCTGGTGACACACCGAAGCTGGTTTACTGCCCCACATCGGAGGCCGCCCGGATCCGTCGACGGGTCGGGCACACTGCCGTTGTCGTCGAGCTGGGCAAAGACGTGGCGATGACCGACCTCGTCGCGGACCTGGCTGATCGTGGAATTCGCCAGCTCCTGGTCGAGGGAGGCGGAACAGTTCACACTCAGTTTCTGGCCGCGAATCTTGTCGACGAACTCCACCTGGCCGTGGCACCGTTCTTCGTCGGCGACCAGCGCGCTCCCCGCTTCGTCGGCGATGCGCGCTTTCCCTGGACGAGTGACCGACGCGCGACTCTCGCGGATGTCCGACAGATTGGCGACATGGTGCTGCTGCGCTACGCACTCTCGGATCGGTTTGCGCGGCATGATGCCGAAGATCACTATCGGCTGGCGACGAAGTCCCTCGCTATGGGGATGTCGTGAGTACGACTAACCCCGTGAACTCGGGCGAGCCATCTGACCGGGATGCCCGGCCCCGCCGTTCGAACGCAATTCGAAGAAATGTGCGTTTGGTCCTCTCCGTGGTCGTGGTCTTCCTCGCCGTCCTTGCGCCAGGACTCATCAGCTCGGGGACAGCGCTCGCCCTGGTACGTGTCCCGTTGGAATCGGTACTCGCCCTCGCCCTTCTGGCGCTACTCCCATGGCCGGTCGCCCGTCGAATCGTCGCGACCCTCATCGCAATAGTCTTCGTCACGACGATCACCAGTGCAGCTCTCGATCGTGGCTTCACACTGGCCGTCGGTGAGCCCTTCAACATCGTGACCGGCTGGCCGGAACTGGTGGATGCCTACGGTGTACTGCGCGACTCCACCGGCTCGGTCGCAGCTGTCGCTATCCTCGTGCTGCTCGTCCTCGCCGCAGCGGTCGTCGTTCTCGTAGTCGCCGTGGCCTACTTTCACCTCGCAAATGTGATCCGTCGGCACTACCGCGGAGGTCTGATCGGAGCTTCTGCGATCACGGCGGGCTGGATCGTGCTCGGACTCCTCGGCGCCCAGATCGTCCCCGGCAAACCGATAGCGGCAGCGGACACGATCGGCACGGCAGTTGCGAAGGCCAATCAAGTGACCGCGACCGCCGCCGAGCAGGCGACGTTCAAAAATGCTGGCGCAACCGACCCCTATGCCAACCTGCCGTCATCCGACCTGCTCACCGGCTTGAAGGGCAAAGACGTCATCGTCGCGTTCGTAGAGAGCTATGGCCAGGTCGCCGTGCAGAACACCTTCTTCTCCAAAGGGGTCGACAACGTCCTCCGCAAAGGAAACGCGGAACTCGCGGCAGACGGCTACTCCGAACGCAGCGCATTTCTCACGTCCTCGACGTTCGGTGGAATCAGCTGGCTCGCCCACTCCACCTTGCAAACCGGACTATGGATCGACTCGCAACAGAAGTACGACCAGGTCACCGCTGGGAGCCGGTTCACCCTCAGCGACGCCTTCAAGAAGGCAGGATGGCAAACGGTCAGCGATGTGCCATCGGACACCAAGCCATGGTCCATCGGTACCTCCTTTTACCACTTCGGTACCGAACTCAACTCACAGAATGTCGGATATCAGGGGCCGGCATTCAGCTACGCCCGCATCCCCGATCAATACACGTGGGCGTACTTCCAGAAACACGAACTGGCAAAACCGCACAAACCGCTAATGGCCGAGATCGACCTCGTGTCCTCGCACACGCCGTGGACCCCGCTACCCCACGAGGTGCCGTGGGCATCTGTCGGGAACGGCTCAATCTATGACCCCCAGCCAGCCCAGGGACTCTCGCCGAGCATCGTTTGGCAGAACCCCCACCATGTGCAACAGCTCTACGGCCAGTCGGTTCAGTACACAATGAGCACTCTGTTTTCCTTCCTCACCACGTACAACGACCCGAACCTTGTGCTGGTCGTTGTCGGCGACCATCAACCCGCGACCGAGGTCAGCGGGGCAGGCGCAACCCACAATGTGCCCATCAGCATCATCTCCAAGGACCCAAAGGTTATTAACCGCGTCTCGTCCTGGCACTGGCAACCGGGGATGCTCCCCTCACCGAGCGCGCCGGTGTGGCGGATGGATGCGTTCCGTAACCGATTCCTCGCGGCATACGGTCGGTAGCCACAGTTCGCAGTGGGTGTCGGCCGGGTACCATCGCGTCCAGTGGAGTTGCTGAGTTCTGCAACCACAAGGAGGAGCATCATGACCGAACAATTAGCGCCGAGTACCACCGTGCCGCTGTCAGCGCCGTTTTACGGGGCGAGCCTTCCAGTCGCGGTCGGACGGTACTGGCGCAAATACGCAACCTTCAGCGGGCGGGCCAGTAGAAGCGAGTTCTGGTGGTGGGCACTGGTCCAGTTCATCATCGTCGCCATCCTGCTGGCCATCTACATCCCCTCCCTCCTCGCAGGGAGAACCGGCGGAAACGGCATTCGGATCGACGCGGGAATCATCGTCGTCATCGTGGTTGGCGGCATCTGGGGACTTGTCAACATCGTGCCGGGTATCGCGCTTACCTGGCGACGGCTCCACGACGCAAACCTCAGCGGCCTGTTCTGGCTGCTGTCGTTCATCCCCAGCCTCGGGGGGCTCATCATGCTTGTGCTCACCCTCCTCCCATCAAATCCGAAAGGCGCACGATTCGATGCACCACGGGCATGACCATCAAGGTTGACGGCTAAGTTTTTTTCTACCTAGTGTCGAAGCATGACTCCTCCCTCGACGCCCGCCATGCGCATCCAGACCGTCACCATACCGGTCGCCGATCAGGATCGTGCGCTTGCCTTCTACCACGATGTGCTCGGCTTCGAGGTTCGCGCCGACACCGCCTTCGGTGATGAGCGGTGGCTGTCAGTCGCGCCGGCGGGGAGCGCCGTCGACTTCACGCTGCATCCCCCGTTCCCCGGGCAGGCAGGCCCCGGGTGGCAGCAGGGCATCGTTTTGCACACCGATGACATCGAGGGTGTTGTCGGTGCTCTTCGGGATGCCGGCATCGAGGTCACTGAGCCCGAGCCAGTCGGGTGGGGAACCCAGTCCCAGTTCTCCGACCCTGACGGCAACGGATTCGTGCTGTTGCAGCAGGGGCCTGCCGCGTAGCGCCAGCCCGCCGGGACGCCCGACGCTAGCGCTCGACTCTAGGCGAGCGACGATGTAGCGACCGGCATCCGTGCCGCAGGATCAGGCTCAATGTCTGGGGTATCCCAGAAAAACGGCAGGTCACGCATGATCAGCACACTGTCCAGAACGGCGGCTCCGTCGGGGAGGGCATCGAAGTATGAGGACCGAAGACTGACCACCTGACCCGGCTCGACCACCCACTCTTTCGACGTGAGCTCGAGCGGCTCGACGCCGAGCCCATTCCTGCGTGGCGACCAGCCAACTGCTCCCTGCTCGTGGAAAGCGGATGCGGCCTCAACCGAAGGGAACAACGAACTCGTCCATTCGCCGCCGAGTTGCACATCGACCGAAACCCGAGTTCCAGGAGCTGACATGCTCACACGGAATCGAGACTCGGTCTCGTCGAGCTCAAACCGGGCTCGTTTCTGAACGCCCGGAAACAGACGTCCGCCAGCAAGAACCGGCAGGAGCGCTGAGCTGTGGCGCTCGACGATGTAGACACCGGATCGGGTCTTGCCGTTCTCATCCCATTCGACCGCGATGCGGTGCGCGACATTCTCAGTACGGAACCCCACCCGTGGGCGGAGCCAGCCCGGTCGAACCGATTGCAGCCCAATCATGCACACGCCGGCGACCGCGCTGCCATCAACGATCTGCGGCCGAAACTGCTCGGGAATGAGGCTTTGCGCGACGGCAGGGTCCACTCGATAGCTGATCAGGAGGCGTCGGCGAACCTGGGCCCGGAGTGTCTTGAACCCGCTCATGCCGTGACCTCCTTTGCCTGACGACGACCCGACGTCGCCGAGCGCTTACGAACCTCACGCAGCACAATCTGCTCAGGGCAGACGGTGGACAGAAAATTGCCGACCGACAGTGCCAGTCGGTCGCCAACCAGCGAATAGAGGATGCGGTTGGCATCCCTGCGTTCAGTAACAAGGCCTGCGCTTCGCAACACGCCGAGGTGCCGGGAGATGGTCGGACCGGATGCGCTGAAGCGCGCCGCGATCTCGCCGGCCGCCATCTCGCCGTCTTTGAGATCCTGAAGGATCTGACGGCGGGTAGGGTGCGCGAGGGCCTCAAAAATGTCGCTGACGTTGTCTTGCATAATCGCACTGTAGCATGATTGCTAAATAGCTAACAAGAGACCAACTTCGCGATATGTACTCGCTCTTGAGAGGAACAGGCAGATGAAGATCGCGATCACCGGTGGGGCTGGCTTCGTCGGTCGCCATCTGGCCGACCGCTTCGATCCGGCGGATGTCGCCACGCTCTCTCGCCGCACGGGAGTCGACATCGATGATGTTGACGCTCTCACCAAAGCGTTCGAGGGCTGCGATGTCGTCGCTCACTGTGCAGGCATCAATCGAGAACTCGGGGAACAGACCTACCAAAAAGTGCACATCGACGGCACTCGGGCAGTCGTCGAAGCGGCCGAACGAGCCGGAGTCAGACGAATCGTCATGTTGAGCTTCCTGCGCGCTCGGCCGGACTGCGGTTCGCCCTATCACGAGTCAAAATGGGCAGCCGAGGAACTGGTGCGCGGCTCAGGGCTCGACTACACGATCCTCAAAGCCGGAATGATCTATGGGCACGGCGACCACCTCGTGGATCACATCAGCCATTCGGTGCAGACGATCCCACTCTTTGCGACCGTGGGATTTCACGAAAGGTCAATTAGGCCGATCCCCGTCAGTGAAATGGTCGATGTGCTCATCGCCGCCATCGACGGCCGGCTCCCGAAGTCGACGGTCGCCGTCACCGGTGGCGAGGAACTCCTGCTGAGCGAAGCCGTTCATCGCATCGCCCGACTGGTGGAACGTCGCGTCGCCGTCATCCCAGCACCGGTTTGGGCGATTCGAGCGCTGGCGCAGGTCACCGAGTGGACGATGAAGGTGCCGCTCATCGCGAAGGCGCAAGCCAGGATGCTGGCCGAAGGTGTCTCCGAGGCAGCGCCGCCCACAGCCGACCTGCCAGAAGAACTCCGTCCCCGGCTTCCATTCTCAGACGAGCAGATAGAAGCCGCGCTGCCACCCCGCGGCGGATTCGGGATTGGCGATCTGCTGCCGTTGCGGCGCTAACTCGTCTATTGATCGATGACCGCTCCCGCGAGGTCGTCCGCCTCGGGTGCCCCTCGCTCAAGGTCTGCGGCCTGAGATTCGGCGAGCGCCTGCTCCGACTTCACGTCGAGGCCGCGGGTAAACACGTAGTACAGCACCCCCGAAACCGGCAGGCCAATGAAGAGGGAGATGTCGACGCCGCCCATCGCCTTCGAAATGAAACCCTCGTAGAACCCGGCGACATTGAAGAACGGCGCCATGCAAAGGAAGCCGACCAGGTAGGCCGTGATTCCCTGCCAACCCCAACGACGGTAGATTCCGCGGGGCTTGAAGATCTCCGCGATCGCGTAGTGTCCCTTGCGGACGATGAAGTAGTCCGTCAGGTTAACGGCCGTCCAGGGGATGAAGAAGTACAAGACCAGGAACAGGAAGCCCGCGAAGAACGACTCGAAGCTGCCCGCAATGAAAATCGCGAGGACACCTGAGATCGCTGCCGTGATCGCGACGGTGAGGATGCGGATGCCCAGCGTCGGTCGCACTTTCCTGAAACTGTCGATCGAGGAAATCAGTGTCAACGAGCCGCCGTACATGTTCAGCACGATGACCGCGATGAGTCCAAGCGCGAACACCAGGAGCGCGATCGTACCAAACCCGGGGAACAGGTCATTCGACACTGTTTCGATGGCCGCGACCGGGTCACTCGCGTTGAAACCTTTGACCGCTGCCGCGAGATAGGCGCCGAGGAACATGATCCAGGCGCCTCCGATCGCACTGCCCCAGAACGTCCAGCGGAAGGTACGGCTGGTCGGTGTAGTAGCCGGCAGGTAGCGAGAGTAGTCCGAAACATAGATCGCCCACGAGATCTGGTATCCCGCAACGACGCCCAACTGGGCGAAGAACGCGAGCGGCGAGAAATGGCCGAGGTCGAACGCGCCGACCGGCAACTGCAGGTGCACGAGCGCCGAAATACTGAGAAGCGCCATGATGAGCACTGTCAGATAAACGAGATAGCGCTCCATCCGGTGAATGAGGTCGTAGCCGAACAGGGCAATGACTGCACCGACGAGCGTGATCAGGATCGCCCAGAACGGATTGAAGCCGATCGGCGTCTTTACGGCCTGAGACACCGCCGAGCCGGCCAGCACCGTATTGAACACGTTGAACCCCGCGTACTGCAGGAACGCAAACAACCAGACGAGCAGTGCACCGATGTATCCGAACTGGGGACGCGACTGCACCATCTGCGGGATGCCGAGCTTCGGCCCCTGCGAGGAATGTGCGGCCATGAATATTGTTCCGATGATCAGCCCGATAAGGATGGCGATGATCGACCAGATCAGGTTGCCGCCCAGTGCGAAGCTCGTCACTCCGACGGCAAGGGTCGCGATCTGCGCGTTGCTCATGAACCACAGCGGGCCGATGTGCCACACCTTGCCATGACGCTCGGTGTGAGGAACGTAGTCGATCGAACGAACCTCGAGGCCGCGTGGCTTGACCGCAGTTTTCACTTCACTCATGCGTTTCTCCTTCACACAATTCCTGGGCAGGGCATTCAGGCTTTCGGAGCAGTCACGGCTCCATACAGTTCGGGACGGCGATCGCCGAAGAAATCGACCATCGCGCTCAGGCTCTTGTCGCGAGAGAGCTGCAGGTCCAGATCGGCTGTCGCCACTCCGTCTGCATCGACGTTTGCGATCACCCAGCCCTGTTCGTTGATGATGCAGCTCGCACCGTTCCAGTCCTGGCCGCGCTCGATTCCCGTGCGGTCGCAACAGGCGATGCCGACGCGGTTGGAATACGCGGCCGCCATCCCGACAGTGACTTCGGGCACACGTTCGCCTTCGGGCACAGTCTCGAGCGGCCAGTTCGTCGGCACAACCAGGAGTTCGGCGCCGCGCAGAGCGAGGCTGCGTGTCATCTCGGGAAATTCGAGATCAAAACAGACCAGGATGCCAAGTCGACCAACCGGTGTCTCGACCACAGGTGGAGGCACAAAGCCTGGCGTGAAACTCAGCTTCTCTTTATCCCAGAGATGGACCTTCCGGTACACCGCGAGCACGCCGCTGCCGTCAACGACCGCCGCGCTGTTATACACGAGACCGTCATCGCCGAGCTCGGCGAAACCGCCGACGACGACCCCGCCGACCCCGCGAACCGCATCCGACCACGCAGCGAAAACGGGGTGTTCGGGCGTGATGGCCGCGGTGCGAGCCTCGTCGGCCGAAGTAAACATGTAGCCGGAAACGATCAGCTCAGGCAGGACGACCAGTTGGGCGCCCGCGGCCACTGACTCGCGAATCGCAGCCGTCGTCATCCGCACATTCGCGTCCACTGCTCCGAGCTCGGGAGCCAGCTGACGACAAGCGATGCGGGTCATCCTTCAGTGTCCCAGATTCGCGACGCAAGTCGAGAACAAATGCGAGAAGCTGCGGCACGCGCTCCCGTGTCGCCCGAGCTCTCCGCGTTTAGGCTGGAACGATGGCAACGATCAACCTGACAGCAGATGACTTCGAGAAGACAGTGCTCGAGTCCGACATCGTCCTCGTCGATTTCTGGGCGGAGTGGTGCGGACCGTGCAAGCAGTTCGGCCCCGTCTTCGAGGAGGCCAGCGCGGCGAACCCTGACATCACGTTCGGCAAGATCGACACCGAAGCCGAGCAGGCGCTGGCCAGCGCGGCGGGCATCACGTCGATCCCGACCCTCATGGCCTTTCGCGAAGGCGTGCTCGTGTTCGCGCAGCCGGGCGCACTGCCTGCGCCCATGCTCGGCAAGGTTATTGGCGCCGTGCGCGACCTCGACATGGACACCGTGCGCAAAGATATCGAGACGCAGCGCGCAGCTGGCGAGTAACGCCTGATCACGATCGTGGTGCAGATCGCAGTGCGTGCGGTGAGCTGGCAGGCGCAAGACTAGCGGCCGACTCTAGGACGCGACAACGGCAAGGAGCGCCTCGCCATACAGTTCAAGCTTCTTGTCACCGACGCCGCTGATCTCCGACAACTCGCCCAGCGATGACGGCTTCGACAGCGCAATGCCTCGCAGTGTCGCATCGCCGAACACGATGTACGCGGGTACGGCCTGCTCTCGAGCCACCCCCGCGCGCCACTCCCGCAGCTTCTCGAACAGGGGAACGGCCTCACCAGGAAGGGATGCCGCGACCGCCGACTTCTTCGCCGCCCGAGTGGGGCGCTCGATTTCGCGCCGGAGGTGCACGCGACGCGAGCCGTCGAGCACGCCGGCGCTGGCATCCGTCAAGACGAGCGTGCCGTACCCGTCGGAGTGAACGCCGAGAAGGCCCTGCGCGAGCAGTTGGCGCACGACGCCGCGCCACTCCTGCTCGCTGAGTTCGGCGCCGATGGCGAAGGTCGAAAGCGTGTCGTGACCCTGCTGCTCGATGCGCGCATTGCGCTTGCCGAGCAGGATGTCGATGATGTGCTGCGCCCCAAACTTCTGGTTGCGCTCGCGCTGGAGCCGCACCACGGTTGAGAGCAGTTTCTGGGCCGGAACCGTGCCATCCCACCCCTCGGGCGGGTTGAGGCAGGTGTCGCAGTTGCCGCAAGCGCCGGCTCGGTAGGTCTCACCGAAGTACGCGAGCAGCTGAGTGCGCCTGCACTGCAGGGTCTCGCACAGCGCAAGCATGGCGTCGAGGTGTTGGGTGAGCCGCATGCGGTGCGCCCGATCGCCCTCACTCTGGTCGATCATGCGACGCTGCTGCACGACATCCTGAAGCCCATAGGCCAGCCATGCCGTGGACGGCAGGCCGTCTCGACCCGCGCGACCCGTTTCCTGGTAGTAGCCCTCGACGCTCTTCGGCAGATCGAGGTGGGCAACGAACCGGACGTCCGGCTTGTCGATCCCCATACCGAACGCGATCGTCGCGACCATGACAACACCGTCTTCGCGCAGGAATCTCGACTGGTTGCGCTGCCGAATCGAGGCGTCGAGCCCGGCGTGGTACGGCAGCGCCGTCATGCCCTGCTCCACCAAAAACTCGGCGGTCTTCTCGACGGATGCCCGGCTGAGGCAATAAACGATGCCAGCGTCGCCGGGGTGCTCACTTCGTATCAGCGTGAGCAGCTGCTGCAGCGGCTGGTTCTTGGGCTCGATGCGGTACTGGATGTTCGGCCGGTCGAAGCTGGACACGAACTGCGCCGACCCGCCGAGGTCGAGGCGACGCACGATCTCCTGGTGCGTCTGCTCGGTCGCCGTTGCGGTTAGCGCAATGCGCGGAACCGACGGCCAGCGCTCGTGCAGCATCGAGAGCTGCAGGTAGTCGGGCCGAAAGTCGTGGCCCCACTGCGACACACAGTGCGCCTCATCGATCGCGAACAACGCGATGTTGGCACGGTCGAACAGCGCGGATGTCGCCTCCATCTTCAACCGCTCGGGAGCCAGATAGAGCAGGTCGAGTTCGCCCGCGATGAAGGCGGCCTCGACCCGCAGCCGCTCGGCGCCATCCTGAGTGGAGTTGAGGAAAGCGGCCCGGACCCCGACCGCGGACAGGGCATCCACCTGGTCTTGCATCAGGGCGATCAGCGGCGAAATGACGACACCTGTACCGGGCCGGATGAGCGCGGGAATCTGGTAACACAGCGACTTGCCGCCGCCGGTCGGCATGAGGACGAGCGCGTCGCCGCCCGCCACAACCTGCTGGATGATCTCGGACTGCTGCCCGCGGAACGTGTCGTAACCGAACACGCGATGCAGGATCTCGAGTGCGTCGGGAGTTATTGGGCGTTCTTCAGTCAGTGTCATGGCGTCACAGCACCCTAACGCCGGGGGCCGACTTAATGGAGTCGTCGGCCGTTACCAGAACCATGTCATTTGCGATCGCCTGGGCGACCAGCAGCCGATCGAACGGATCGCGATGGCCCCAGTCGAGCGCCCCGGCGGCCGAGGCATGGACCATCGTCATCGACAGCTGCTCGAAGCCGAATTCGGAGACGACCTTGGCGACGTCGTCATCAAAATCGATATTCTTGATGCGCTTCTTCGTTTCGATCTCGAATGCCGTGACTGCGCTGACGTGCACACTGTTGCCTTCGTCGAGGATCTCCTCCACCCACGAAGCGAGAATCTTGGAGTCCGCTCTGGCCCACCAGATGAAGACGTGAGTGTCGAGAAGCAGTCGGCTCATTCCCGCGTGCCAAACAGTCGCTCGATCTCTTCATCCGGCGCGAACCAGTCGTACTCGGCGAGCGCGGTCCACTGCTCCTTCGCTGCACCCAGGTCGATCGATCCCGGCAGCGGACGGCGCTTCGGCGGGTCGACCGCGACGAGTTTGAAGCGCGGCTTGCCGTGCTTCGTCACAATGATCTCCTCGCCAGCGGCCGCGCGCTCACCCAGCTCGGAGAGGTGCGTCTTGGCGTCGTAGAGGGGCACGGATGTTGCTGGCGTAGTCGCAGTGCTCATGCACCCAGTCTCGCAGCTTCTGGTCAATTCGACCAAAAGTTATCCACAGCTATCCGGCGCGGTCGTAGGCCTCTCGCAGCCAGTCCGTCAGCTGATCGTCGATCTCGGCGCCGTCGAAGAGTTGTACGCGGTGGGTGACCATCGTGTTCCAGTTGCCGGCCGCGGCGAGGCGGTCGGTCGGTTCCACTCCCTTGAGCTTGAGTCCGACATCCATTCGCTTTGGGCTCGTCGCCACGATCGCAAACTTGCCCTTGCCCCGGAGGATGCTGATGTAGGTGTCGGTGGCCGCGACGCTGACATCCGAACCGAACTTCATGACTGTCGCCATGAGTTCGTCGTAGGCGAGCAGCCAAACGCTCTTCGCGCCAGCGAACTGCCGGTCGATGCGCTCCTCGTTTGACGCCGACGGCGCCACCTGCTCGCGGAAGATGCTGACAAGGGCCATCGAGTGCCCAGGGCCGAGCCCGTACTCCTCCTTTAACCATGCCTGGACCGGAGTCGCCTTCTGCCCTTCGACGAGAAAGCCCTTCGCGCGCGCGAGTTCAATAAACTCCGCGGGGCCGAGCCCGGTCTTCGCTTTGATCGTGTCGAGGTACGCCTGGAACGTCATGCACTGAGGCTACCGACGACAGCCGCCAGGGTCGACTACGTCGTGGCTAGCGCTTTGACTTCTTTTGCGACTTCTCCATAGTCGGCGCGGTTCCGGATGCCCGCTGGGCCCGGTAGTACTCCCGCGCTTCATTCTGTCGCTCGGCTTCAACCCCGGTAGCGATGGTCGCGCGCAGGTGCTCGGGGGCGTAGCCAAACGCATCCACGAGGTCCTGGGCGTGCGGGCGCAGCCGCGTCAGCAGCCGATCAACATAGAGCGAAACGGCCTGCGCACGCTGCGGCGACAGCCGGCCGTGGATCAGGTACCAGGCGAGGTGTTTCTCGAGGAGACCAAGGCCAAACACGTCACGCAGCCAGGTGATCACCTGCTTCGTGCCGGCATCCTCGACCTTATCCAGTGCGCGTGTGAACGCCTCCCACTGCAGGAGCTCCGCGTGGGCGCGAGCCGCCTCGATGAGTTCGTTCTGCTGCGAATTGAACAGGGCTGCGGCATCCGCCCTGGAGAGTCGGGATGCCGGACGCAGCCGCTGCGCAATCTCCGCCACCATGGTCTCGACCCGGTCGGTCAGCAGCTCGCGCTGCGCGTTCGTTTCTCGCAGTGTCTGGACGCTGCGACCGGTCGAGCCGAAGTCAGCGACCGACTGCCCGAGACGACGAAGACCGAAGCCGTGGTACGCCTTCGCGGCGGTCGAGACGACCACATAGCGAGCGAGCGCGCCCGAGTCGGCATCCTTGAACCGTGCGCTGTAGTCGGTGAGCAGGCGCTTCGCGACGAGCTGGAGCAGCACGTTGTTGTCACCCTCGAAGGTCACGTAGATATCGAGGTCGGCGCGCAGGCCGACCAGACGGTTCTCGGCGATGAAACCGGCGCCGCCGCAGGCCTCCCGCGCTTCCTGCAGGATGTCGAGTGCAGCCCAGGTGGACAGGGGCTTCAGGGATGCCGCGAGCGTCTCGAGATCCTGGCGGTCTTCGTCGGTGTCGGCTGCGCCGCTGAACACCGAGTCGAATTTCACGAGGAACTCGTCGTGCGCAAAGTTCATCGCGTACGTCGTCGCGAGCCGGGGAAGAAGTCGACGCTGATGGCGCTGGTAGTCGAGGATGACCTCTTCATCCGTCTCGCTTGCGGCCGTGAACTGGCGACGCTGATTGCCGTAGGTGATCGCAATCGAGAGGGCCATGGCCGATACGGCCGCAGCCGATCCGTCGAGCGAAACGCGACCCTGCACGAGCGTGCCGAGCATCGTGAAGAAGCGACGACCGGGGCTGTCGATGGGTGAGGTGTAGGTGCCGTCTTCGGCGACATCCCCATATTTATTCAGGAGATTCGTGCGGGGAACGCGCACGTTGCTGAAGTGCAGTCGGCCATTGTCGATGCCGTTGAGGCCGCCCTTCAGGCCGTCGTCTTCGCCTCCGACACCGGGCAGGAAGACGCCGTTGTCGTCGCGAATGGGCGTGTAAAAGCAGTGCACGCCGTGGTTCACGCCGCCCGTGATGAGTTGTGCGAAGACTGTCGCCGCCTTGCCGTGGAGACCGGCGTTGCCGAGGTATTCCTTCCACGCCCCGCGGAACGGGGTATTGATGACGAACTCCTCCGTTTCTGGATCGTAGGTGGCCGTCGTTGCGACCGAGGCGACATCCGATCCGTGCCCGGTCTCGGTCATTGCGAAGGCGCCGGGAACTTTGAGGTTCATGATGTCGGGCAGAAACTTGTTGTGGTGATACTCGGTACCGAGCTGAAGCACCGCGGAAGCAAAGAGGCCCCACTGCACGCCCGACTTGATCTGCAGCGACGGATCCGCAGTCACGAGCTCCTCGAAGCCCGTGATGTTGCCGCCGTTATCCTCCCCGCCGCCGAGCGATTTGGGAAACGCGCGGTGCACGGCATTGCGGTCAACCAGCAGGTGCAGCTGACCCAGAGTGCGCGCTCGCTGCTCGTCGAGGCTGAGGCCCGGGATGTTATGGAACGCCGGATCCTTGTACAGCTCGCGCGCCGCCAGCCGTACATCCGCCCAGGTGCCAAGCAGCTGCCGCCCGAGACTCTCTACATCGACCGATGCGTCGCCGCTCGACTTCGCGAGTTGCGCATCCACCTCGGCGTCCACGTTCGGTACTCGATGCTCTTTCGTGCGTGGTGCGGTGTCAACCATGCATGCTCCCTCGGCTTTCGTGCGTTTCAACGGTAGGCATCCTCACTAGAGATCGGCAATACTCAGTGGGGATGCCACAAAGGGAACAGATCCGCCCCCGCGAGCCGCTGTGACTATCGGCAACCACCCGAGCCACTAGCGTTGGATCTCGTGCCTGCTCTTCTTGCCGTTGTCGTCGTCGGGATGTCGAGCGCATTCGTCTTCGGATCCGCCGACTTTCTCGGCGGACTTGCCTCCCAGCGCATCAGCTCGCTCAGGGTCACGGCAATCGCAGCGGTCGCGGGTCTCGTCCTCCTGACTGCGGCATCTGCACTGGTCGGCGGAACCTGGTCCTGGAACGCCGTTCTGCTCGGTGCGCTCTCCGGCGTGGCCGGAGCGCTGGCCATCTCCTTGCTGTACGCCTGCCTCGCGATCGGGCCCATGAGCATCCTGTCGCCGACTACTGCGGTCGTCTCGGCGATCGTTCCCGTCGCTATTGGCTTCGCGAGGGGCGAAAAGCTTCGTGCCCTCGGATACCTCGCCATCGGAATCGCGCTGGTCGCTGTAGTGCTGGTCGGCTTCGTGCGGGACAGCCGCGCGGTTCGGCCATCGGCTCGCGGATTGCTCATGGCCGTCGGCTCGGGCGTGTGCATCGGGCTGTTCATTGTGATCATCGACCTGACCCCGAAGGATTCCGGCCTCATCCCGCTGATCGCCAACCGCGGTCTCAACGCGATCATCATGTTTGCGAGCATCGGGGTCGTTGCCCTTCTGGCGCGACGAAGGGCGACCGCTCAGGGCACGGTCGTGCAGACCTCGGGATGGCGGCCCGGCCTGATCCTCGCAATCGCCTGCGGGCTGGTCGACTCCGTCGCCAACACCGGCCTGCTGGTCGGCGTGAGAATCGGCGACCTGAGCGTCATGGCAGTCCTGACTGCGCTGTATCCGGCCGGGACGATCATCCTCGCCGCCATCGTTCTGAAGGAGCGCATCGCGACCGTTCAGTACCTGGGCCTCGCGCTGGCGATAGCTGCCGGAGCAATGCTCGCCATCAACTGACGGTATAGTTAACTCACATCAACTAATTATCGGCGCTCAACGGTGACGCCTCATCAACCTGGAGGCCTTCTCGTGGCTGAAAAAGCTGCGCGCTCTGGCGCGTTTCACAAAGACCACCCCCGCTACAAGTGGGTGGCGCTGAGCAATACGACGCTCGGCATCCTGATGGCAACAATCAACGGATCCATCGTCCTGATTTCCCTGCCGTCGATCTTCAAGGGCATCAAGATCAACCCGCTCGACCCGGGCAACACCAGCTACCTGCTCTGGATGCTCATGGGCTACATCCTGGTGACCGCGGTTCTCGTCGTCAGTTTCGGGCGCCTCGGTGACATTTATGGTCGAGTCAAGATCTACAACCTCGGCTTCGTGATCTTCACGCTTGCCGCCGTCGCACTCTCGCTCGACCCGCTCACCGGCGGGGCGGGCGCCATGTGGCTGATCGTCTGGCGCGTCGTTCAGGCCGTTGGCGGATCGATGCTGTTCGCAAACTCGACGGCCATATTGACGGATGCCTTCCCGGCCAACCGACGCGGCTTCGCCCTCGGCCTCAACCAGGTCGCCGCCATCGCCGGAACGTTCCTCGGGCTCATCATCGGCGGCATCCTGGCATCCGTCGACTGGCACCTGGTTTTCGTCGTGAGCGTGCCGTTCGGCATTCTCGGCACGATCTGGGCATACGTCTCGCTGCACGAGACCGGATCGCGGGACCCGGGTGGCAAGGTCGACTGGCCGGGCAACATCGTCTTCGGCGTTGGTCTGACGGCGCTTCTCGCGGGCATCACCTATGGCATCCAGCCCTACGGCGGCAGCAGTCAGGGCTGGGGCAACCCCTGGGTTCTCGCCGGAATAATCGGCGGAGTCGTGCTGCTCGTCTTCTTCGTTCTCCTGGAACTGCGCGTGGAGCAGCCGATGTTCAACATGCGCCTCTTCCGGATCCGAGCGTTCGCCTGGGGCAACATCGCGGGACTGGTCGCGTCCATCGGCCGTGGCGGGCTGCAGTTCATGCTCATCATCTGGCTGCAGGGAATCTGGCTGCCGCTGCACGGCTTCAGCTACGAGTCGACGCCATTCTGGGCCGGGATCTACCTGCTCCCGCTGACGGTCGGCTTCCTGGTTTCGGGGCCGCTCTCGGGAACCCTCTCCGATCGCTTCGGCCAGCGCGCATTTGCGACCGGGGGACTGCTCCTGGTTGCGGTCACCTTCATCGCGCTGCTGCTCATCCCCGTCAATTTCAGCTACCTCGTTTTCGCGATCATCACCTTCCTGAACGGGATCGGCTCGGGCATGTTCGCGGCACCGAACCGAACCTCGATCATGAATGCGGTGCCGGCGAGTGCCCGAGGGGCGGCATCCGGGATGACCGGCACCTTCCAGAACGCGGGCAACTCGCTCTCCATCGGAATCTTCTTCTCGCTCATGATCGCCGGCCTCGCAAACACGCTGCCGAAGGCGCTCACGACCGGGCTACTCGCGAATCATGTCCCGGCAGCTGCGACCAACGCCGTGGCGGGATTGCCGCCCGTCGGCAGCCTCTTTGCTGCGTTCCTCGGGTATAACCCCATCCAGAGCCTGCTCGGTTCGAAGA
Organism: Glaciihabitans sp.; assembly: GCA_025463785.1. Taxonomy (GTDB): domain Bacteria; phylum Actinomycetota; class Actinomycetes; order Actinomycetales; family Microbacteriaceae; genus Galbitalea. Next base: position 94,367 of record JAODBD010000013.1, on the reverse strand, counting down.
TCCTCGCGGACATCCCGTCGGCGAACGCCCAGGTCCTTACCGGCAAGGCATTCTTCCCCCAGTTGATCTCGGACCCGTTCCACTCCGGGCTCATTATTGTGTTCGTGACGGCGGCAGTTCTGTCGGTCATCGGCGCCGCTGCATCAATTGCCGCTGGCGGTAAGTACATGCATGTCGATACGGTTCCCATCAGGACCGCGCAGAATGACGCACCAGCGGATGCCGCAATGAGCGACGTCTAGACTGTCGATTCCGCACGGTTAGCCCGCACCGATCACCAGCCTCGAGGAGCCCGCCATGAACGAGATTGCCCCCGACTCCGTGCCTGCACGGCTGGCTTTCGTTGTCGGTCGATTCAACCGGCGTCTCGCGTCTGCGACGGGCGGACTCAGCCACGGGCTGCTGTCCGCCCTCGCGACAGTCGCCAAGCGCGGCCCGGTTCGGCTTGCCGATCTGGCCCAAACCGAGATGGTTTCGGCACCGAGCATCACGAGAGTTGTGGCGGAACTCGAATCCCGGGGACTCATCACCCGCAGCATCGACGAGGACGACCGCCGAGCATTCCGCATCGAAGTGACGCAGGCCGGGATGGATGCCGTGCTCCGAGCGCGCGCAGCCCGCAGCCGCGTGGTCGCCGACCTGCTCGCCGACCTGAGCCCCGCGGAGGTGGCGACGATCGCGGCAGCCCTTCCCGCGCTCGAGCGCGTCCTGGAGCAGATTTAGGCGCCAACCCGCGCCCTAGTCGGCAATCAACCGCTTGCCCATGACACGGGTGTCCTCGAGTTCGTAGCCGAGGTGCTCATAGAGATCGATGACCACGGTGTTCTCGGCCCGCACCATCAGCATGATCTTCGGACAGCCCAGGTCGGTCAGCAGCCGTTCGGCCTCGATCATGAGCGCCCGCGCGTGTCCCGCGCCGCGGTGCTCGGGCGCGACCGCGAGGTAGTAGACCCAGCCACGGTGGCCGTCGAATCCGATCATTGCGGTCGCGATGAGCCGATCATCCCGAATGCCGACGAGAAAGAGCTCGGGCTGCGTCGTTAGTTTGCGCTCGATGTCGCGGTGCGGGTCGTTCCAGGGTCGGGTGAGCCCGCACTCGTGCCACAGCGCAACGACCGCCTCGGTGTCGGCGTCTTCAAACGTGCGAATGTTCATGCGCCCAGCCTCCACCCGCACCCACGTGCACACCCGTGAGGGGCGCCATATGGACGTTCCCAGCCCTCCGGAACGTCCATATGACGCCCCTCACGTGAGTGTTGGTGGGGGTGGGCGAGGGCGGTGGGCATCCCACCATCCTGCCAGCGGGCGCGGGAGGAATGCGAAACGGCGCCCGCCCCGAGGGACGAGCGCCGTTTCTGCGCGATGGCTGGTGGCTACCGCGATGGCTCGTGGCTACAGGGCCGCAAGTTCCTCGAGAACCGCATCACCGGGAGCGGCGAAGTCGACGGAGGCCTTGATCTCCGCCCGGTCGAGCAGCTCATCCATGCGACGACGACGCGCCTTCGGGATGAGCGTGACGACGGTGCCCTTCTTACCGGCGCGACCGGTGCGGCCGGAGCGGTGCAGGTAGGTCTTGTACTCTTCGGGCGCGTCGGCCTGGATGACCAGCGTGATGTCGTCGACGTGGATGCCGCGGGCCGCAACATCGGTCGCGACCAGCACCTTGACCCGACCGCTGGTGAGCAGCTGCAGGTTGCGGGTGCGACGTGACTGGTTCAGGTCGCCGTGGAGGCTGGTCGACGGGATGCCGGCATCCTCAAGCAGGTCAGACAACTCTTCGGCAAACGCACGAGTGCGCGTGAAGACGAGCGTCTTGCCCTCGCCGCTGGCAAGCTCCTCGATGATGCGACGCTTGTCGCGCTGCTCGATGAGAAGCACGCGGTGGTCGATGGTCGAGGATGCCTGGTCTTCGCCCGCAACCTCGTGAACGCTCGGGTTCGTGAGGTACTCGTTGACGAGAGTCGCAACGCCCTTGTCGAGAGTCGCTGAGAACAGCAGTCGCTGTCCGCCGGCCTTCGTCTCGTTCAGGATGCGCTGCACCGGCTCGAGGAACCCCAGGTCGCACATGTGGTCGGCCTCATCCAGCACGGTGATGGTGACCTCGGAGAGGTCGAGCTTGCCCTGCTCGATGAGGTCTTCGATGCGGCCAGGCGTTCCGACGATGATGTCGACTCCGCGCTGGAGCGCGCTCACCTGGCGATACTGCGGAACTCCGCCGTAGATCTGCGTGGTGAACAGGCCGACGCTGCGAGCGATGGGCTGAACCGTGCGGTCGATCTGCAACGCAAGTTCGCGAGTCGGAGCGAGGATGAGGGCGCGAGGCTTGCGCCCCATCTGACGGTTCTTGCCACCGTTGTTCTCCATCAGGCGCTCGACGAGCGGTGCGCCGAAAGCGATGGTCTTGCCTGAGCCGGTCTTGCCGCGGCCGAGAACATCGCGGCCGGCCAGGACATCGGGGATGGTCGCAGCCTGGATCGGGAACGGCGCCTCAGCACCGAGCTCGGCCAGCTGACGAACGATGTTGCCGCCGAGGCCGAGGTCTCCGAAGGTCACGCCTTCGACATCCTTGGCCTGGATGGCGTCGGCCTCGAGGCGTTCCAGCACGACGTCGTCCTGAGCCGTGAATGACTTGTGTTCGCGGGTCGGGTAAAAGCTGCTGTCGCGACGCTCGGGACGCTCGTCGTGGTCGCGACGCGGTGCGCGGTCGGAGCTGAAGTCGCGACGGGCCGGACGCTCGGCGCGGTCATACGACGGACGCTCCGTACGAGCCAGACGATCGCTGTTGTACGCGGGGCGCTCGGTGCGGGCGGGACGATCGTTGTACGACGGACGCTCAGTGCGATCGTTATAGGCGGGACGCTCGGTGCGAGCCGGACGCTCGTTGTTCGACGGACGCTCCGTGCGAGGAGCACGATCGTTGTACGAGGGACGCTCGGTGCGAGCCGGGCGCTCGTTGTCGTAGGCCGGACGGTCAGCGCGCGGAGCGCGGTCGCCGTACGCGGGGCGAGCCGGACGGTCGCCGTAAGACGGACGCTCCGTGCGAGCCGGGCGATCGTTGTACGACGGACGCTCGGTGCGGTCACCGTACGCGGGCCGCGCCGGACGCTCCGTGCGGTCGCCATACGCGGGCCGCGCCGGGCGATCGTTGTTGTATGCGGGACGGTCGGTGCGCGGTGCGCGGTCGCCGTAAGCGGGGCGGGCCGGACGCTCGGTGCGGTCACCGTACGCGGGCCGCTCACCGCGGGGCTGGTAGCCGGGCTTTTCGCGCGGGGTCCAGTTGGGGCGACGATCGGTCGATTCCGGGCGACCGCCGTCTGCTGCACGCCCGCGGAACGGCTTGCGCTCACCCGTTGAGGATGCCGGAGCGGCTCCGCGACGGGCGCGGTCATCCGCAGTCCAACGCTGCTTCGGTGCGCCGGAGTTCTCCTCCGGGCGGTGGCCACGGTGGCTGGCAGCCCTGCTGCCGGCGCCGTGTGGTGCGCCCGACGGGGCGCCTGCTCGCTTAGGAGCTGGTTTCTTGAAGTTAGGCATGGTTCTTTCCCGGGTTGTCTAAAGTGCATGGCGCATTACTTATGCGATGCAGTGCATGAGCAGAAGTAAAACCTGCGCACTACTAGAACCCGGGCGATCCCATTTCTGGAATACAACGATGACCGAGGCCGTCACATACAATCGTGTGATTTTCGCCAACGGATGCGCTGGCAAACCGGCCCGCAAGACTTACAAACCCATACGAGGCGAACCTCGCTGTCTTGAGCCGACTGGGCTACATTACCCGATTACGCAGCCGACCGCACTAACCTTGCGGGAATAATGCTCGTGTCGTCACGTCTTGCCGTCAATCTCAGCGCGCTCGCACTGGCAGCCGTGACGGCTGCATTGGTTCTTGCGGGATGTTCACAGGTGGGCACGCAGTCGATCATCGTCGTGCCGCAGCGTGGCGCGACCTACCGCCAGTTCCAGACCTACCCGAATGTACCCGTGGTCCCGAACGTGCAGTACGACACGGTTGAAGGTAAGGCGGTGCGGCTCGATATCTGTCTGCCCCCGGTAACGAAGGGAGCAGCGATTACGCCCAGGCCAGCGGTCCTCGCCATCCACGGAGGCAGTTGGGCGCTCGGCGACAAGTCGGGTGTCCAGTGGCGCAGCATCTGCCAGTGGCTGGCGAAATCCGGATATGTCGCGGCATCCGTCGACTATGGACTGGCCCCCAAGTACGTCTATCCGACGGCGATTGACGAGATCGAGCACGCGGTGGAGTGGCTGCGTTCACCGACGCAGGTGAAGCGATATTCGATCGACCCGACGCTCATCGGCGTATTCGGAGGCTCAGCGGGCGGCAACCTTGCCGCGCTGGTGGGCACCATCGGCACCGGCCCGCTCGACACCGGCCACCGCGTTGCCGCGGTCGTCGATCTGAGTGGTCCCATCAATCTGACGGCGACGGGGCCAGAGCACGCCGACCTGATCCCGTACCAACTGTCATACCTGCACTGCAGAACACTGGCCAACTGCCCTGCGGCCAGGGCGGCCTCTCCGCTCTTTCACGTTGACCCGAGCGACCCGCCGTTCTTCATTGGTCACTCGCTCTCCGAGCGCATCCCGCTGTCTCAGTCATCCTCTTTCGTCGCCAAACTTCGCGCGAACGGGATCGCGGTCACATTCGTGACAGTCGAGGGTGAACTCCACTCGATCGACATGCTGGATGAGGCCATGCGCACGCGAATTGCCGCCTTCCTTCACGCAACGCTCGTGCACACCCTCATCGATACGGTGAAATAGGTCTATGCCTGCCGTGATTGCAATCGAGCCCGCCCGCCAGCCCGAGGTCATCGACCTCCTGCGGCAGAGCGATGAGTTTCACTGGGAGCTGTACCCGGTCGAGTTCTGTTACCTGCTCGATGTCTCCGAGCTCGAGCATCCCGGGATCACGGTCTTCGTCGCGCGCGACGAGGGCTCGGCACTGGGCATGGCGGCGCTGGTTGACCGTGGCGACGGGACGGCCGAGATCAAGCGGATGTTCGTCTCATCGACAGCGCGCGGCCTCGGCATCGCGGGCGGCCTGCTTCGCTCCCTCGAGCGGCACGCGGCTTCGCTCGGCGTCCGCACAATCCAGCTCGAAACCGGTCCGCTGCAGACGACCGCACTCGCGGTGTATGCGCGTCACGGATTCGAGCGCATCCCGAACTTCCCTCCATACATCGACGACGAGTTCAGCATCTGTATGGAGAAATCGATCTAACCCAGGTGCTGTGCGGTGCCGTGCTGTACGGGCACTTTAGGTGCGTGCCGCTCGTCCTGGCGTGCTTGCTTCTCGGCGGTGCGAGCATCCCTCTTCGCCAGCTTGCCCTGGCGACGGTCATCCCGCCGCTCCTTCGCGCCCTCGACCAGGTAGTAAAGCGCCGGCAGTACGATGAGCGTCAATAGGGTTGACGACACCAGGCCGCCAATCACGACTATGGCAAGAGGCTGCGAGATGAACCCACCGCCGCCGGTGAGGCCGACCCCCATGGGCAGAAGCGCGAAGACGGTGGCGAGAGCGGTCATCAGGATGGGCCGCAGACGACGACTCGATCCGTGCACGATCGACTCGCCCACCCGGTAGCCGCGTCTGCGGTACTGGTTGACGAGGTCGACCAGCACGATCGCGTTCGTCACGACGATACCGATCAACATGAGCACGCCGATGAGCGAGGCAACACCCAGTGGGATGTTCGATACCTTCTGCAGGATGATCGCGCCGGTCGCCGCGAACGGGATCGACACCAGCAACAGCAGCGGTTGGCGCAGGCTCTTGAATGCCGCCACCATGACCACATAGACCATGAGGATTGCGGCGAGCAACGCGATCTCAAGCTGCGAGAACGCATCGTTCTGCTGGGTCGTGACACCGCCGAGCGTCGCGCTGGAGCCACCCGGAAGGCGCAGATCCTTCACGGCCTTGGCGACCGATGCAGAGGCGGTACCGGTGTCATCTGTCTTCGGGGTCACTGTGATGGTCGCGCTCTGCACGCCCTTGATGGTCGTGATGGCGGCGGGTGCCTGTTTCACCGAGACATCGGCCAGCTTTGACAACTTGACCGTGCCCGAGGGCGTCTGGATGTCGAAGTTCTTCAGTTGCGTCACCGTCAACGGCGCCTTCGAATCATCGAGGTACACGGACAGGCTGGTGTCGTTGATTGTCACCGTTCCCGACGCGCTCGGGTTCATGGCCTGGGCGACCGCGCTGCCGACGGCAAGCTCGCTGAGACCCTTCTTCGCCGCAGCGTTGCGATTGACCGTGATCGCGATGTACGGCTCATCGGTCGCAAGATCGTTGGTCGCCTGGGCCGTGACGGGCAGCGCTTTGACCGCACTTTCCACGTCGCCGGCAGCGGTGCGCAGGTCGGCGTTGTTTCGCGCCTTGACCGTGATCGTGATGTCGGTAGACGAGAACCCGGCCGAGGCACCCTGGAGCACGACGGAACCGACGCCCGTGAGCGCCTTAACTGCCGTGCGTACACGGGCCTGGATGACACCCTGATTGGCCTTCGCCTTGGTTGTCAGCGAGAAGCTGATGCTGCCGCTACCGCCGAAGGTCGAGCGAAGCGAACCACCGCTCGAGCCGATGGAGGTCTGGACCGTCTCGACGCCGACGACGTTGCGCAACGCGGTCTCGACCTTGGTTGCCGCGACGTTCTCGGCGTCGAGACTGGTGCCGAGCGGAAGCGTCTGGCTGACGGTAAGAGTGTTCTGACCGCTGCTGCCAAGGAAGTCGGTCTTCAGGCCGGTCGCGGCCAGCACTCCCGTTCCGCCGAGTACCAGCACAGCAACGACAATGATGATTGCCGCGTGCCAGGTGCGCGAAATGGTCCAGCGGATGATCGGCAGGTATCCGCGTTGCAGCCAGGTCGGTTTGCGCAGTTCGTCGTCGCTGCTGCCGGGAGCCGGGATGCCGGTGTCGGCAACCGCGTGGTCTGCCGCAACACCCTTCGGCACCTTCAGGAACCAGTACGCGAGCACCGGCACGATTGTCAGCGACACCAGCAGTGAGGCGACGAGCGCGATCGTGACCGTCACCGCAAACGGGGTGAAGATCTCGCCGGTCGTGCCAGTGACGAAGATCGCCAGCGGCAGGAACACGGCAACCGTGGTCACGGTCGAGGCAGTGACAGCGGATGCAACCTCCCGCACGCCGGTCGTGATGGCCGCGAGTTTGTCTTCTCCTCGCGAGATGTGTCTCTTGATGTTCTCAATCACGACGATGGAGTCGTCGACCACGCGGCCGATCGCGATCGTGATCGCTCCGAGGGTGATGATGTTGAGGGTGTAGCCGGCCGCAAGCATCCCGATGAATGCGACAAGGATCGACGCCGGAATCGAGATCGCTGTCACGAGCGTCGTGCGCACCGAAAGCAGGAACAACAGGATGATGACAACGGCGGCGGCCAGCCCCAGCAGCCCCTCAACCGTCAGGTCGCTGATCGACTGCTCGATGTAGGGCGCCTGGTCGAACACGATGGTGAACCGGGTGTCGCTGCCGAGCGCCGTCTGTAGCTTCGGGATGTCCGCCCGAACTGCCTTCGAGACGGCGACCGTATTGCCACTAGACGTCTTCGTCACCGAGATCGTGAGTGCCGGTCTGCCGTTGACGCGCGAGATGCTCGTGGTCGGGTTATCGGTCAGAACGACCTTGGCAACCGTCGACAACGTCGTGTGAATCTGCTTGGTCGACTGCGTGACACCGAACGGCGTCGTCGTGACCGAGGTTTTCGTGCCGATGAGCGGCAGGTCCTGAAGCTGCGCGACCGAGGTCAGCTGCTGGCCCGACTGCACGACGAGCGTCTTACCGTTTTCGGTGATGTCGCCCGAGGCCAACAGGTTGCCGTTCTGAGTCAGCGCATCCCTGATGTTCTGGACAGTGAAGCCCTGGTCGCTGAGCTTCGTGTTGTTCGGCGTGATCGTCACGCGCTGGCCAACGTCTCCGAGGAGGCTCGCCTGGCTCACCCCGTCGATGGCCTGGATGTCATTGATGGTCGACTTGTTCAGCGCATTGCTGAGGGCGTGCGGGCTCAACGTGCTGGTCACGGCGAGCGCGAGGACGGGAATGTCGTCGAGACTCTGAGTCACGATCTGGGGCGAGACGCCGGATGGGAGAGACAACCGGTCGATCGCCAGTTGCACCTTCTGTTCGGCCGTGGTGACATCCGTACCGTCCTTGAAGGTGGCGGAAACGGTGGACGATCCTGCCTTCGAGGTCGCCGTTGTCGTGTCGATCCCGTTGACCGACTGGATCGCCAGCTCGATCGGGCTGCTGACATCGTGATCCACGACGGCGGGGGATGCACCGGTGTATGTGCTCACTATCGCGAGTTGGGGTGACGTGATCGAGGGGAACAGTTCCTGCTTGAGTGTCGTCAGCGCGATCGCGCCGAACACACCGATGACGATGGTGACGAGCGCGATGAGGGCACGGTTGCGCAGGCTGAAGACAGACAAAAGGTGCATTAGTCGAGTATCCCAGCGCGCTACAGGCCCCCATGTACTCCCGTGGGAGCAGGTTTCTGTTAAACAGCCGAACTTTAGACGACCGCCGCGAGATAGGTCTGTTCCGGCACGGTGTACCGTCCGACGCTCGCCCAGGCACGCGCGAGAGCATCCGCTGCACGGTCGAGATCTTCCAGCGGATAGGCGAATGGGATGCGCAGAAACCGCTCGAATGCGCCGTCGATTCCAAATCGCGGACCTGCCGCAAGCAGAACACCCTCGTTGCGCGCAGCCAGCGTCAGCTGCGAGCTCACCGGGCTGCCGAGATTGACCCAGGCCGTCAGCCCGCCGGGAGGACTCGGGATGCGCCACTCCGGCATCCGCTCGCCCAGCACGGCCAGCAGGTGGTCGCGCCCGATCCGCAGCTGCCGCCTGCGGACAGCGAGGATGGCGTCGAAATCGGAGAACAGGTCGGCCGCGATCAACTGCTCGAGGATGGGCGTCCCCAGGTCGCCAGAATTGCGGCCGCGCACCAGCCGCTGCAGGAGCGGGCGTTCGGCGCGGATCCAGCCGATGCGGAGCCCTCCCCACACCGACTTGCCGAGCGACCCGATCAGGATGGGTCGCGACCCATCGACACCGTGCACCGCGAATGGCGAGTGCGGTGTGCCCGGGTCAATCGTGAGTTCGGCCATGGTTTCGTCGATCACGAGCGTCGTTCCGGCCGTCGCCGCGAGGGCGACCGTCTTCTCGCGCAGCTCTTCCGACATGGCGAGCCCGGTCGGATTGTGGTGATCAGGCATCAGGTAGGCGAGCGTCGGGCTGGTTCGCTGCATGACCTGTTCGAGACCGTTCTCGTCCCAGCCATGGTCGGAAGATACGTTCACCCCGACCAGGCGGGCACCGGCATCCCGCAGCGCTTCCATCGCGTGCGGATAGCTCGGCGACTCAACCAACGCCCTGTCTCCGCGGGAGAGCAGCACCCGTGAGACGAGCGCGATGGCATGCTGCGCGCCGACCGTGACCATGATCTCGTCGGCATCGGTCGGCAGCCCACGTGCTGTGTAGCGGTCAGCGATGGCTTCGCGCAGCACGGAGAGGCCCACCGGGTCGAAGCCGCTGAGGCCGAGGTAGCTCGGCAATTCCTGCGCTGCGTGCACTGCGGCTTCGGCGACCGCGGGTATCGCCGGCAGGGTGGCCTTGGTCAGGTCGAGCATGCCGGGCGCACCATCCTGCAGATTTCGGGATGTCGCGTGCGGCAGGCGCGCCACGCTCCCGGAGCCGCGCAGGCTGTTGAGGTATCCGGCATCCCGAAGCTCCGAATAGGCCGCGGTCACCGTGGTGCGGCTGACGGCGAGTTGGTTCGCGAGTTCCCGCTCTGCCGGCAGCCGAGTGTCGAGCGGAATGCGGCCATCCAGCACCAGGAGCCGGATGCGGTCGGCGAGCGCCAGGTAGGCCGCTCGCGCGGAGTCGTCGCGCCAGGCGTCCAAAAGCAGGCCCAATGACCGCGCGGAGAGGATCGTCACAAAGCCACTTTAGGCAGATTGGCCTCTTGCGCCAAGGCCAATTGCGTAATTGGCTTTACTCATGTCTCCCAGTGCCACCATGACTCGTCGTATCGCGCAGCTCCTCGTGGGCCTGTTCCTGTACGGAATCGCGATCTCGATGATGGTTCAGGCATCAATTGGCATTGCGCCGTGGGACGTTCTCTCCCAGGGAGTTTCCAAACAGACCCACATCCCGTTTGGCTTCACGACCAACCTCATTGGACTTGTGGTGCTGCTGTTCTGGATCCCGATCCGGCAGAAGCCGGGAATCGGCACGGTGCTCAACGTGCTGCTCATCGGGCCGAGCGCCCAGCTGGGGCTGACCCTCATTCCCGTGCAGCACATCCTGTGGGTTCAGATCGCGTTGTTCGTCTTCGGCCTGCTTCTGCTGTCCGTCGCGACCGGCCTCTACATTGGCGCGCGGATGGGGCCTGGGCCGCGCGATGGGCTCATGACGGGCATCCATCGGCGAACCGGCTGGCGCATCTGGATCGTACGCACCGCAATCGAGGTGATCGTGCTGCTCATCGGATGGGCGCTCGGAGGCAACTTCGGCGTCGGTACGATCGCGTTCGCGCTGCTCATCGGACCCCTCGTACACTTCACGATGCCCCGACTTCTTGTGCCGCCCGCCCTCACACCGGCCAAAACCCGTGAGGATGAGCGGCTGGCTCGCTAGAGGGATTGCGCGGCGTAGACCGCGAGCGCGTCACGCACGAACTCGGCACCCTCGAGGCCGCCGTAGTTCGCAGCGAAACGAGCATCGCCGACATACATGTCACCGTAGTAGCGCAGCCGCACGGCCGTGATCGGCCCGCCGGTTACCGTGGCGGACAGGTTCAGCCAGTCGACGTGCCTGGCGACGATCGCCTGCACGCTGTCACTGCCCGGAACCTCGCCCGCTGCAGCCGCGGCCGCATAATCGGCTGCGATCTGCTTGTGCTGGTCCTGGTAGGCCTTCCGCTCCTCCTTGCTCTTCGCGCGCCACCACGCGTCGCTCTCGCGATACGCGTCCCTGCCCCAGCGCTCCTCGACCTCGCCCTTGTACTGGGTGTGATCGAAGCCGTCAAACATTTGGTCTGCCATGAGTTGTTCACCTCCCTCCAGTTTGTGAATGGTGAGCTCGACGCTGGCGATTTGCCGGTCGAGCCTTGACTTCTCCTGCTCGAGCCACTGCAGGTGACCGCTGAGCGCCTGCACGTTGTCGCGCTGACCCTCCATAACCTCGATGATCGCGGGGATGCCGAGCCCCAGCTCTCGAAGCAGCAGGATTCGCTGCAGGCGGGTGAGGGCATCCGCGTCGTAGTAGCGGTACCCGTTCGAGCCGATGCGACTCGGAGGCAGCAGCCCAACTTCGCCGTAGTGACGAAGAGTTCGGGATGTGGTGCCGGCCAGCCGGGCGATGTCCTGAATGGACCATTCCACGGTTCACCCTCCTTTCCGAGACTCACGCTAGAGGTTGACGTTGCGTCAAGGTCAAGAGAAAAACTTGCGGAGTTGAAAGACGCGATATATCGTGACTACTACCAAACGCGATATATCGCGATACCGCTCGGCGGAACCCGCCTCATCGGGACGACGGCCCAAATGCAGAGGGATAAAAATGGCACCGGAAAAGTGGCTGCTCGACGGTCCGAGGACACTCGATCTCGGCCCCGTCCGCCAGCTAAAAGTTGCGCTCATCCGTGGGCAGGTCGATATCGTGGGCCACGACGAGCCGACGACCCGGGTCGAGGTGCACTCCGTCTTCGGCAAAGATCTGCGCGTCAGCTACGACGGCGACACCCTCGAGATCGACCACCCGCAACTGCGCTGGGACAATTTCATCGAGGTCTTCAGAAATTTCCGTGGGTCGGCCAGCGCCGACATCAGCATCCTGGTTCCGCGCGAAGTCGCACTCAAGTTTGGGGTCGTCAGCGCGTCCGGCCTGATCAGCGGCCTTCACGAGGATGCGACCATCAGTACCGTGAGCGGCGACCTGGTCGTCGACGGTGTCGTTGGGGATGTGACGCTCAACTCGGTCAGCGGCGAGCTCGCGATTCGCAACCACCACGGCAGGATCGTCGCGCATACCGTCAGCGGTGATGTCACGGCGACGGGTGACGTCGTCGCTTTCACGGCGGACGGCGTGAGCGGCGATGTGTTCCTCGACATCACCGGCGCGCCAGACCAGGTGCGGGTCAACACCGTGAGCGGCAGCGTGACCACTCGGCTCGCAGCCGGCTTCGGTGCCCAATATGCGATCAATACGCTCACCGGTCACCTGCAGCTCGATGACTCCGAGATCAGGGGGGTCCGCGGCAGCTACAGCGGACAGTACGGCTCGCTCGATGGCACCTGGCTCGACTTCCGTGCGAACACGGTCAGCGGCAATGTTGCGGTGCTTCACGCTGCTCCCGCCGAAGCGCCCGCCTCATGACCCCGGTCTTCGGTCACGGTCACCTTCGGCTCTACCTGCTCAGCCTCCTCGACGAGTCGCCCAGGCACGGGTACGAGCTCATCCAGGCGCTCGGCGAACGCTTCGGCGGCACCTATGTGCCGAGCGCCGGCACGATCTACCCGCGCCTCGCCAAGCTCGAAGAAGAGGGGCTCGTCAGCAAGGCGGCGGATGGTCGCAAGACCGTCTATTCCATCACCGACGCCGGGCGGGCCGAGCTTGCCGACCGGTCCGGGGAGCTCGGCGGGATTGAAGACGAGGTGTCAGATTCGGTTCGTCGCCTCGCAGACGAAGTGCGGTCATCCGTCAACCAGGCCATGAAGAGCCTGCGGGCAGATCTGGCCGCGGCGGCCCAGGACGCCAGGCAGGATGCCAGGCAGAGCGGGCGAAGCACGCGCCACGACACCACCTGGACGAGAACGGATGTGCGCGGGAGCCTTCAGGAGGCCGAGGTGCTGCTCACCAGTTTCCGGCACCAGATGCGAGCGGATCTGCGCTCGCGAATCTCCCACGGAGACCTCGCGGCCGAGACAATTGCCGCGCTGAAGTCCGGGCTCGACGAGGTGCGACGCACGGTGTTGCAGACGCTAGGGAATACGGATTAATAACATGTTGTTGAGCTTCGCGCGATGGGTTGGGGGCTTTGCCCCAGCAGGGAGTAAGCTCGCCCCTCGTGACAAATGAAGCCCGGTCGCCTAAACGCTGGCTGATTGGCGAGCCGCTCCCCTCCGACAAGCTCGAAGGACAACTGCTCCCGAAGCATCTAGCGCTGCCGATCTTTGCCAGCGATGCGCTGTCATCCGTGGCGTACGCGCCGCAGGAGATGCTGCTCATCCTGCTCCTTGGCGGAACCGCCTTCCTGGCCTTCGCGCCCGGTGTCGCAGCGGCCGTCGTCGTGCTGCTCATCGTCGTCGTGCTCTCCTACCGGCAACTGGTCAAGGCATACCCGAGCGGCGGTGGCGACTACGAGGTCGCGCGAAAGAACATCGGCGAAGTCGCCGGGCTCATCGTCGCAGCTGCCCTGCTCGTCGACTATGTGCTGACCGTCGCAGTGTCCGTCGCGTCGGGCGTCGACAACATCATCTCCGCGTTCCCGCTGCTGAATCCGTTCCGGGTTTGGATCGCCATCATCTTCCTTGCGCTACTCGCCGCAGTGAACCTCCGCGGCGTTCGCGAGTCGAGTAAGGCGTTCGCGCTTCCGACCTATCTGTTCATCGCGAGCATTATCGTCATGGTCATCACCGCGCTGGTGGAGGCGCTGAGCGGCCACGCGCCGGTCGCCGAATCCGCATCCCTCGGGGTCAGGCCGGAGAACGTCGCGCAGGCGGCCTTCGTGCTGCTGCTGCTGCGCGCATTCTCCAGCGGTTGTAGCGCACTGACCGGCGTCGAAGCCGTCTCGAACGGCGTGCAGGCATTCCGTCGGCCAAAGATCCAGAACGCACAGAAGACGCTCGTCCTCATGGGTTCGATCGCCATCGTGCTGTTCATCGGGCTGGTCACCGTCGCCCTCATCAGCAACGTGCACTACGCGCAGTCTGCGTGCGATCTCATCGGATTCAAGAACTGCACGGTGGTGCCGCAGCGGTCGCTTATCGCGCAGGTGGCATCATCCACTTTTGGCAATAACTCGGTGATGTTCTTTGTCGTCCAGGCGGCAACGGCGCTCGTCCTGCTGCTGGCCGCGAACACCGCATTCAACGGATTTCCCCTGCTGGGCTCGGTACTCGCCCGCGACCGGTACGCACCCAAGTCGCTGTCGACCCGCGGCGACCGCCTCATCTACTCGAACGGCGTCATCCTTCTCGCCCTCGCAGCCGGTGTGCTGCTCGTGGTCTACGAAGCCAACGTCACCTCGCTCATCCAGCTCTACATCATCGGGGTCTTCGTCTCCTTCACACTCGGCCAGTCGGGCATGATCCGTCACTGGATCCGGCTGCTGCGCACCAACCCGCCGAACCGCGGTTCGATCCGGGTCAGCCTCACGATCAATTCGATCGGTGCAACCTTCACCGCGAGCGTCCTGATCATCGTCACGATCTCGAAATTCCTAAACGGCGCCTGGCTCGTCTTCGTCATGATGCCGATCCTGTTCCTCCTGATGTTCGGCGTAAATCGCTATTACCGGGATGTCGACAAGGAGATCGAAGCGGACCCCACGACGACCTTCGGTGCGCGCGGCGATCATGCGATCGTTCTCGTCGGCAAGCTCCAGAAGCCCGTGCTCAAGGCACTGGACTACGCCATCGCGGCCCGCCACGAGAGCATTGAGGCCGTCCACGCATCCATCGACGACGACGAGACCAAGCGGCTCGAGGAGCAGTGGGCCGAGCAGAACATCAAGATCCCCCTACGGGTGATTGAGTCGCCCTATCGCGAAATCGGACTCCCGCTGATTCGCTACATCAAGAGCAGGCGAGAGGAGCACGGCTCCGAGGTCATCACGCTCTACATGCCGCAGTTCATCGTCGGCCACTGGTGGGAGTCCCTGCTGCACAACCACAAGTCGCGACGCCTCCGTCACAAGCTGATGCTCGTTCACGGCGTCGTGATAGCGCTCGTGCCCTGGCTGCTCGACTCGTCCGAGCTGATCTACGGACGCCGATCGCGTCCACTGCCCGGCCAGGACCGTCGTGGTGAGCTGCTGCGTCCCATCGTGCGCCGCGCGATGCCACCCGCCCGCCCGGGAGCACGCAGCGCATCCGGTCGAATCTCCGGTGCGAAACAGTCTGCGACCGCCAAACGCGACGCCGAACAGCTCGCGGCCCAGAAAAAGGCGGCCGCGAAGCAGACCGCTGGCAAGCCATCCGAATCCAAACAGGCGACCGCGACGAAGACTGCAGAGAAACCCGCAACCGGGGCTACCAAGACTGACAAGTCCCGCTAGCGGCGATGCTCGCCTTAGTCGCTGTCCTGATCGGTGGTGCAATCGGCACCGGCCTGCGGCTTGGGCTGGATGACCTGTTTGTCGTTCCGAATGGAACGTTTCCCGCGTCGACGCTCGTCATCAACGTCGTGGGCTCGCTCGCACTGGGGTTTCTGGTTGCCCGGGTCTGGCCGACCGCGCCGGCGTGGACGCGAGCCGGGCTCGGCCCGGGCGTCCTCGGAGGGTTCACGACGTTCTCGGCTGTGATGGTTTCGATGGTGACGCTTGCCGCGAGCGGCAGGGTCTTCCTCGCGCTCGTCTACATCATGGTGACTCTGGTGCTCGGCCTCGCGGCCGCGGTACTGGGCATTTTCGTCGGGCGGCGCCGCGGGACCATCCCCGGGATTGAGGGCGACGAATGACGTTCATCGTTGCGATGGTGGCGGGCGGCATCGCCGCGCTGATCCGATATCTGGTCACCCTCGCCTTCCGCGGGCGCGGCGTGCTGCCGTGGGCCGTCTTCATAGCGAACGCGGTGGGCTCCGCGGTCGGCGGTACGGCAGCCGGGCTCGCGACAACCGGCGTTATTTCACAAGACCTTCGCCTGGTCATCGTCAGTGGCATCGCGGGTGGGCTGACGACTTTCAGCACCTGGAGCGTCGAATCGGTGCAGCTGTTCCTCGAAGGCAAGTGGCGCACGGCCGGAGTGAATGTAGTGCTGAACCTGGTCGTCGGGCTGGCGGCCGCCACGGCCGGCTATGTGCTGGTCACGATGCTCGGCTAGCTGCACGCTAGGTGATTCGGCGGTTGCGCGTAATGAGCCGCGGCGTCACGAGGCGATGCCTCGGGGAGTCTGGGGCGACATCCCAATCCACCAGTTCCGACCCGGCGGCGCCCATGATCAGTTCGAGCGCGCCGGCGGCGACCTCCTCGAGCGGCTGCTCGATGCTGGACAGTCCAACGGCCTCGGCAACCGGCGTGTTGTCGTAACCGATGACGGGCACATCCGGCCCCACCATCAGCAGCGCACCGAGGGCAAGGGAATCGCTGGCGCAGACAATTGCATCGAACGGGATGCCGGCTTCGCCCAGTTCCCGAATCGCCTCGCGCCCCTGCGCGACCCCGTCGATCACGGCAAGCTGCAGCGCGTCGAGGTCGGGCACCGTCAGGTCGGTACCCTCGGTCATGGCGTCCCGCCACCCGCGCCTGCGGTCATCCCCTGTGCCAGAGGGACTCGGCCAGCCCAGGTAGGCGATGCGTCGCTCGCCCTGCGCGATGAGTTCGGTCGTGGCCTGGTACAGCCCGCTCCAGCCGTCGACGTCGACCCACAGGTGCCTCGGATCGTTCATGTCGTCGATTCCCCACGGGCGGCCGAAGGTGACGAACGGAATGTCGTTCTCGATGAGCCACTCCGTTCGCGGGTCATCGAAGAAGGTGGAGGTGAGTACGAAGGCGTCGACATCAGCACCCTCGTGCATGCGCTTGAACTGCCGAATCTCGTCCTCGGGACCGGTCGCGGTGAACAGCATTACACGGAGACCGCGGGCGTCGGCAAGCTCGGTCAGCGCGTGCAGGAACCGGTCGTGGACCGAACCCGAAATACCGTTCGTCATCGGATCGAGCCGGATGCCAAGTGTCGCGCTTTTGCGAGTGCGGAGCCGACGCGCCGACGCGTGCGGACGGTAGCGCAGCTGTGCGATTGCGGCCTCGACCCTCATGCGCGTCTCGGGTTTCACAACCTCCGGCGTGTTGAGAACATTGGACACGGTTTGCCGTGAAACGCCAGCAAGAAGGCCGACGTCGAGCACCGTGGGGAGCTTGGCCATCAGCGCCTCCTCGCTTTGCTTTCGTCGGTTTCCGAACGGTACCGCAGGACGTGCCTGCTGGCTGCTTTCGGAGATCCCCCGTTGACAGCCTGATTCAACCGTGCCTATGGTCATATTAGTTTGATCGATCAAATCCACAATCTCATCCCTCAATTTGAACGATCAAGAACCTGCCTGTTGTGGGTCTGGCGACCCGAGGCACATCACCAAGGAGATCAAAATGCAAAGACGCAATCGCTGGCTCGGAGCCGGCGCTCTTGCCGTGATCGGGGCGCTCGCACTCAGCGCGTGCGGTTCCGGATTCAACAGTTCCTCCGGAGGATCGAGCAGCGGCAAGCTGACCTCGTCCAAGAAGGCACTGACCGTCCTCATCGGATCGAGTGGCCCGGCCGAGACCACGGCGGTCACCAGCGCGGTGGCATCCTGGTCCTCGTCTTCGGGCACCAGCGCCAAGGTCATCGCGGCGACCAACCTCAACCAGCAGCTCGCCCAGGGATTCTCCTCCGGCAAGCCTGCTGACGTCTTCTACCTCGGCACGGATACGCTCGCCGGATACGCGTCAAACGGTTCGCTCCTCGCCTACGGCGACATGCTGAAGAACAAGTCGGACTTCTACCCAGCCCTCGTGAAGTCGTTCACCTATAACGGCAAGTTCTACTGCGCTCCCAAGGACTTCTCGACCCTGCAGCTCGTCATCAACCAGACGATGTGGGATAAGGCGGGGCTGACCAGCGCCGACGTGCCGACGACCTGGGCCCAGCTCGAAACCGTCGCCAAGAAGCTGACGACGGGCAAGGTCGTCGGGCTCAGCATGAACGGCGAGTACGCCCGAATCGGCGCCTTCATGACGGAGGCGGGAAGCAACCTGACGAGCGCCGACGGTCAACCGACCGCGAACAGCGCGGCGAACGTCGCAGCACTCACCTACGTCAAGAAGCTCCTCAACGACGGCGTCCTGAAGTATGCCAAGAACGTCGGCGAGGGTGACGGCGGCCAGGCACTCGGTGCCGGCAAGGCCGCGATGACCGTCGAGGGCAACTGGGTCAAGGGCGAACTGTCCGCCGACTTCCCGAACGTCAAGTACACGGCTGTTCCGCTGCCGGCGGGCCCCGCGGGTAAGGGCACGCTGTCGTTCTCCAACTGCTGGGGGATCGCGAAGGGCAGTCCCAACCAGGCCGCAGCCCTCAAGCTGGTCGAGCAGCTGACCACCACGAAGGACCAGCTTGCGTTCTCGCAGGCCTTCGGTGTTCTGCCATCCGTTCAGTCGGCCGCAGCCCAGTGGAAGTCGGAGAACCCGACGCTGATTCCATTCCTGGATGGCGCCAACTATGCACAGTCACCGCCGACCGCCAAGGGTGCAGCGGATGTCGTCACCAACTTCAACTCGAAGCTGGAGACGCTCGCGACGAGTGATCCGAAGACAATTCTCGACGCCGTGCAGAAGAACCTCCAGGCATTGCCGAAGTAACGACGATGTCGACGACCACGCCCCGGACCCCTCGCACCAGCATCCGTCACCACGGCGGGGTGCTTCGCGGGGAGTCCGGGGCGGGGTGGCTCTTCACCACCCCGATGCTTGTATTGCTCGGCTTGTTTCTGGTCGTCCCGGTGCTCATGGCGCTGTGGGTGAGCCTGTCGGACTGGAATGGCAACGGCAGCCCGTTCCGCTCCGGCGTCAACTTCATCGGGCTCTCGAACTTCTCCTCCGTGCTCGGCGGCGGCGGGCTATCCGAGCAGAACTTTGGGGAGGCGCTGCGCAATAACGCCTGGTACGTCATCCTCGTCGTGCCGATTCAGACCATCGTCGCGCTGTTCCTCGCCGTGATGGTCAACCGCCAGGTGCTCCGCGGGCGCGGCTTCTTCCGCACGGCCTTCTACTTTCCGTCAGTCACGAGTTCGGTCGCGATCACCGTGCTCTGGCTCTTCCTGTTCAGCCAGTCCGGCGCGATCAACAAGCTGCTGTCCTGGATCGGCGTCAACGGGCCGAACTGGTTCCAGGATCCCTCGGGCATCATCCAGGACGGCCTGGCCGGCATCGGTGTCAAGAACGGCCCTGGCTTTCTGACCGGCAACTCCTTTCTCGGTGTCTCCTGGTGGGACTGGATCGGCGGGCCCTCGGTTGCCATGACCGCCTTTATCCTCATGGCGATTTTCACAACGAGCGGCACGTTCATGTTGCTGTTCATCGCGGCACTGCAAAACCTCAGCGGTGAGGTGCAGGAGGCCGCAATGGTAGATGGCGCGAGCGCCTGGCAAAGGTTCCGGCTCGTCACCCTCCCGCAGCTCAAGCCGACCCTGTTCACGGTGCTCACCCTCGGCCTGATCGGCGGATGGCAGATCTTCGACCAGATTTACACGGGCACGCAGGGCGGCCCGGCTGGCACGACGGTCTCGCCCGCGTACCTGTCGTACACGGCAGCATTCCAGGATCAGAACTGGGGCCAGGGTGCCGCGATCGGATTCATCCTGTTCGTGATCATCGTCGCCTTCACGCTCCTCCAGCGGGCCATACTGCGCGACAGGCCCGTCTCGAAACGGCGGATGCGGCTCTACAACCTGAATCCGTCGACGCGGCTGAGCGGCCCCGATGACAAGGATGATCCGAGCCACGGGCCGGACGACGGCCCCCAGGGCGGACCCGATCCTGTCGCTGTCGGCATCGCGTACGAGAACATCAATCGGCAGGGAAACTAATGAGCCTCGCGGTGAAGCAGCCCGTCCCGACGGCCGCACCTGAGCGCATCCTGAAGCGCAGGGAACGCCTGAGCCCTCGGGCCCACGCTGGCAACGTCGTGTTCTACGTCATCCTCTCGATCATCGCGGTCATCTACATTTACCCGTTCCTGATCGAACTGGTAACGGCGTTCAAGACCTCGCCGGATGCCACGGCGTCGCCGATTTCGCTGCTGCCGACCACCTGGACGACCGCGGCCCTGCAGCAGTTGTTCGTCAACTCCGACTTCCCGGTCTGGTTCAAAAACTCGATCATCGTGACTGTGTTCGTCACTGCGGGGCGGGTGTTCTTCGACTCACTCGCCGGGTATGCCCTCGCCCGCCTGCGATTCCGCGGGCGCTCCGTGATCTTCGCCGGGCTGATCGCCGTCATGAGCGTGCCGTCCGTGGTTCTGCTGATTCCAAAATTCCTTGTACTCAACACGCTGGGCCTGTTCGACTCCTACGCTGGCATGATCCTGCCGCTGCTGGTCGATGCGGCTGGCGTTTTCATCATGAAGGGATTCTTCGAGTCGATCCCGGCGAGCGTCGAGGAGCAGGCGAGGATCGACGGCGCGGGCACCTTCAGGGTGTTCTGGTCAGTCGTGCTCCCCATGGCCAGACCCGCACTCGTCACGATCATCATCCTGTCGTTCCAGGGATCGTGGAATGAGTTGTCGCAATTCATCATCTCGGCGCAGAACCCCGATCTGACAACGCTGACGAAGGGCGTGGCGCAGCTCACCGCCGGCCAGCTCGGCCAGGGCAATCGATATCCGCTGAAGCTTGCGGCAGCCGCGATCATGACGATCCCGGTCGCGGTGATGTTCTTCGTGTTCCAACGCAAGATCCTGAACACGAGCGACGGGGCGGTCAAGGAGTGACAGTGCAACATCTTCAGCCCCTCCTCAGCGAGGAGACCGTCGTGCTCCGCGCACCTGCTCAGGTATGGTCGGCGGCATCCGGCGAGATCGGGTCGCGAGCAATCCACGGGATCTATGTGTCCGACGTTCGGATCGTGTCATCGCAGGTCGTCAGTTACGACGGTGTGCCCGCCGACATCATCGCCACCGAACTGCACGGTGCAGACATCGCCCAGTTCGTCGGAGTGCTTCGAACTCAGGATGACGCAGGCGCCGACCCCAGGGTGCGGTCAGTTCATCGACGCTCGGTCAGTGCGTCCGGCAGCACGGAGTCGATAACGGTGTCCTCGAAGCTCGATCATTCAATCGATGTCGAACTGGTCGTTCGCATCGCCAGCGACCTTGCCGCAATGGATGCCGTCAAGTCCGGCCTCGAAACCGTGCTCGTGCCCATAGCGGTGGACGACGGCGAGGCCCGCTGGGGTCGCGAATCGGTTACCGCAAGCCTGATCGCAGACGGCTCATTCGACACGGCCGACGGTGAACTCACGCTTTCGTGGACCCTCCGCGTGCCGGCCGGGGGTACAGCATCGGCAACCTGGACCGTCACGGCGGAGGACGCCAGCGCCGTGGTGCGCAGCGCCGCCAGTCCCGCCGACTGGACAATGCCAGGCCCGAGCGGCGACGACAGGCTCGACCGGTGGCTCGCGAGAGCGAGCGTTGACCTCGACGCGTTGCGGATGTCTACGGTGGCTGCGCCGACATCCGTCTTTCTCGCCGCTGGCGCGCCCTGGTTCTTCACGCTGTTCGGTCGCGACTCGATCTGGTCCGCGCGCCTGCTGCTGCCACTCGGCGGTCGGTTGGCGGCCGATACTCTCCGCGTCCTCGCGGGCATGCAGGGCACCCGGTCTGTGCCCGAAACGGCCGAACAGCCGGGCAAGATCATGCACGAGCTTCGGCGGCAGTCGCTGCAAATCCCGCACGAGGGTGTCGTGTTGCCGCCGCTCTACTACGGCACCGTCGACGCAACCGCGCTGTGGGCCTGCCTGCTGCACGACGCCTGGAGGTCGGGAATGCCCGAGGCGGAGGTCGAAGCACTCCTGCCCAATCTCACCGCCGCCCTCGAATGGATGCGGGACTACGGCGATGCCGACGGCGACGGCCTGCTCGAATACGTCGACTCAACCGGCCACGGTCTCGCGAATCAGGGCTGGAAAGACTCGGGCGATTCGGTGCAATGGCGTGACGGCCAGTTGGCTCAGGGGCCGATCGCTCTGTGCGAAGTGCAGGCGTATGCCTACGAGGCCGCGATGCACGGTGCCGATCTGCTGGAGCATTTCGGGCAGGACGGCCTCGCGTGGCGCGAATGGGCTTCGGCGGTGAAGGCGCGATTCCACGAGAGCTTTTGGATCGAGGATGCCGCGGGCGCCTACCCCGCGATCGCGCTTGATGCAGACAAACGACCCGTCGACACAGTCACGAGTAACATCGGCCACCTGCTCGGCACCGGGCTTCTCGACGCGGCGCAGAGTGAACTCGTCGCGCGCCGACTCCTGTCGCCCGCGCTCGCATCCGGCTACGGCCTCCGCACAATGTCGACCGACTCCGCCGGCTACTGGCCGCTGAGTTACCACGGCGGAAGCGTCTGGACGCACGACACCGCAATCGCGATCCGCGGCCTCGCCGCCGCTGGATTTGCGGATGCCGCTGCCGAGCTCAGCGAGGGACTCCTGGCTGCGGCCGCATCCTTCGATTACCGAATGCCGGAGTTGCACAGCGGCGACCCGGCGTCGTCGTACTCCCGCGCCATCCCGTACCCGGCGGCCTGTCGCCCGCAGGCCTGGGCGGCGGCGGCGGCGGTTGCGGTCTGGGCCGCCGTCAACCCGTAGCCACTCCGGGTCGACGGCCCAGGAGAAGCAGCCGTTCGTGTGAGGGAGCGACACTGTCGCGAGGTGCTCGTGTTTTTCAGGAACGTTGCCGCAAAAGGGTGCCATCCTGAAAAACACGAGCACCTCGATGCGGTCGCCGCGAAACCCCGCCGCGACCTCCCGCCACGCTGATTTAGAACTTCGAGAGGGTCGCCACTACCTGCCGCGCGATCATACGTCCGGCCCGGTTGGCGCCGATCGTGCTCGCCTGCGGACCGTAGCCGGCGAAGAAGATGCGCGGATCCTTCCACGATGACCCCTGCGCGACGGTGATGCCGCCCGCCTTCTCACGCAGTTTGAGCGGCGCGAGGTGGCGCAGCTCCGGCCGGAATCCGGTAGCCCAGATAATGGCATCGGCCCGCTGGAAGGTGCCGTCGGCCCAGCGAACGCCGTCTGCCTCGATGGCGCTGAACATGGGCCTGGCGATGAGCAGGCCACGGTCGATGCCGGCCTGGATGCGACGGGTCCGCGGCACGCCCGTGCCGCTCACGATGCTCGGGAGTGCTCGACCCGCGCGCGCCGCTTCGTCCTGCTTGGCGACGGCGGCAGTGCCCGCCTCCATGTTGAGCTCACCCTCATCGAGGAACTCAATATCGCGACGCGCCACCCAGGTGAGCTCGGATGCCGATCCCTCGAGTTCGAGCAGAAACCCGATTGCCGACGTACCGCCGCCAACCACGACAACACTCTGCCCGGCAAACTCTTTCGCTTCGAGGTAGTCCGTGGTGTGCACCTGGCGGCCCCGGAAGCTGTCGCGCCCCGAGTACCAGGGGATGAACGGCGCGCCCCAGGTGCCCGTGGCGTTCACGATGATGTCGGTGGTGACATCCTGTTCGCCTTCACCGTCGGAGAAGGTCGCGCGGAGATTGGCTCCGTTGTTGACAACGGCGGTGACGATCGCCGGGCGAACCACCTGAAGGCCGTAGTGCTCCTCGTAGCGACGGTAATAGTCGGCGACGACTTCCTTCGCAGGGAGCGTTCTGTCAGCGGTGTCGAAACTGACCCCCAGCTCGTCCATGCCCGGCAGGTCGTTGACGCGGTGAGCCGAGCCGAGCCGCAGCCCTTCCCAGCGGCTTTGCCACGCACCGCCGGTGCCCGGACCTCGGTCGAGCAGTACGAATTCGTTGCCGGGATCGAGGCCGAGACGCTTCAGATAGAAGGCGACCGAGAGGCCCGCCTGCCCAGCACCGATCACAACGACGGAGGTGTCGGTTCCAGCGGTGGTCACTCATCAACGTTACAGTCCGCGCGCAGGCGTGCAGAGCGGTATGCTCCGTCGCGCGTGATAAACTGCCCGTTGGTTTTCAATCTATCGTCGATCGTTTATCTACATGAGGGGGTCACGCATGGGGCGCGGCCGTCAGAAGGCAAAGCACACCAAGGTTGCCCGGGATTTGAAGTACTACAGCCCGGACACAAACTACGGTGCACTTGCTAATGAATTGCATAGCAGTACCCCCGTCTCCGCGGAGATGGACAAGTGGGCTGAGTACCTCGGCGACGAAGAATCGGAAGACGTCGGCGAAGAGTCGGCCACGGCTTAGCTGGCGTAGCCACCAACGAGTCGCACCGCGCCACCGTTGACGCCCTTGGCGCCCTGCTCGAATCCGGCGAAATCGCGGGTCGAGGTATGGACCTCCCCGGCGACCCAGGCGGCCATCCCGTCGGTGCCCAGCTTCTCGATCACGCCGTCGACCGCGTGGGGGGCGACGACCGCGATCATCCCGATCCCCAGGTTCCAGGTGCCTTCGGTCGACTCGAGGTCGATTTCGCCGAGGTCGGCCAGCACGCGGAAGACAGGCGCGGGCGACCAGCTGGCGCGGTCGACCTCCGCCCAGGATCCGACCGGGAGAACACGCGCAAGGTTCGCGGCAATCCCGCCACCGGTGACGTGACTGAGCGCGTGGATGCCCGTCCCGACGACCGGGTCAGACAGCAGCCTGAGCAGCGGCGAGGTGTACAGGCGGGTCGGCTCCAGGAGGACCTCGCCCACGATGCCGCCGAGGTCATCCGACCGGTCCCGGTAGCCGATCTTCTTCTGGCTCAGGATGTGGCGCACCAGCGAGAACCCGTTCGAGTGCAGCCCGGATGACCCGATAGCGATGACGACATCGCCCTCCTTCACGAGGTGCGGGCCCAGCTGCGCATCAGCCTCGACCGCGCCCACTGCTGCGCCGGCGACGTCGTAGTCGTCGGGCCCGAGGAGCCCGGGATGTTCGGCCGTCTCGCCGCCGACGAGAGCCGTTCGCGTCTCGGCACAAGCGCGAGCAATGCCAGCAACGATGTCGGCGATGCGCTCGGGCACGACGCGGCCGCAGGCGATGTAGTCGGTCATAAACAGCGGCTTCGCGCCGACAACGACGATGTCATCGACGACCATTCCGACGAGGTCCTGGCCGATGGTGTCGTGCTTGTCCAGCGCCTGCGCGATCGCAACCTTGGTGCCGACGCCATCCGTCGAGGTGGCGAGCAGCGGTCGGCGATAGGCCTTCAGGAACGACACATCGAAGAGACCGGCGAAACCGCCGACGCCGCCGAGAACCTCGGGGCCGTGCGTCTTCTGCACCGCAGACTTCATGAGTTCGACGGCGAGATCTCCCGCCGCTGTGTCGACGCCCGCCTCGCGGTAGCTGGTGGTCATGGGGTTAAGTCTGCCCCACGCAGCGACTACGAAGCGGCACTGCCCGAGGGATTCAACGGATACAGCACCGTCGCCTCGTCCCACGCGATATCGAAGAGCGCCTGGTAGACCGCGATCAGGTCGCGCTGCTCGCGATTGCTGTCATCAGCTGTGATCGTCGTACCTGCCGCAAAACCTGTCTGCCTGGGTCGAAAAGCCCCGAACAACGCGACCCGATCGCGCACGATCAAGAGATGGTACGGAGGAGGCTCACTCCTCAGACGGACCTCAAGATTGAGGACGATTCCTCGTTCCGCCAGGCCGCGCCAGCTTTGAAGCAAAGTGGGATCGCTGATCAGCAGTCGCAGCGTAGCGATCTGCGCTCCGCCGTCCGACAGAAACGAGTAGTACTTCACGCCGTCGTTGGCCGCGATGGAAAGTTCGCTGTCTTTCATCCGCTGTGCCTCGACTCTCCGCAGCGCCTCCGAAAGCGTGGACGAATGCATGCGCGCAGTCATGCTCCGCAAGTTAGCGTCGATAGACCGAAAGAAGGCGAGTAATCCCAGACAGAGCAATACCAAGCGAGCCTCGGGCGCAATGACTCCCTCGGCGGGAGGGAAGATGAGCACCAGTAACTCCAGGACCGCGAATCCGACGATGAAGATGTAGGCGATCCCACGGTCGTAGCGATCCCACAGCCGAGCGAGGTTCGCCCGGGCCTGGCCACGGCGCTTCATGCCTCGCCAACGCTAAAGACGACAACAGAACAGCGCGAAGGTGTCGTGACCGCTTCGTCCTCCGGCAGCTCAGAGAGGTCGTGACGAAAGGCGTCGAATCCCGCGTCGAAATCGGCATCAGTCATAAGCCTCATGTCGAAGAAGGGCTTCTCAGCCACGAGTTCCACGACCTGAGACGGAAGTCCCAGTGGAACCTCGAAGTCCACCGTCTCAAAGAGGATCGGCCTGAGCCCGTTGAGTTCGGCC
Organism: Glaciihabitans sp.; assembly: GCA_025463785.1. Lineage (GTDB taxonomy): Bacteria > Actinomycetota > Actinomycetes > Actinomycetales > Microbacteriaceae > Galbitalea. The sequence goes on along the minus strand of JAODBD010000013.1, from coordinate 68,122 downwards.
ATGGCCGTGAGCTGGGCCCTGGACTGATGTCTGCCGTAGCTAATGCGGTGGAAAGCCGGGAAAAGTCGATGAATGGTCTGAATGGCGAGGTCCTCCCGCAAGGCTCCGACGATGGCGAGAAGCCCTCCTGATTTGAGCACTCTGCTGGCTTCGCGCAAGGCGCCTTCTCGGTCGACGACAAGATGCCACATGTTCAACGCGGTGATCAGTGCCGCACTCGACGGTTCCACGGGCATCTGTTCGAATGTGCCGACCTCAAAATCCGCCAGATCGCCAAAGTTTGCGGTCGCCGCGTCGATCATGGCGGCTGAGATATCGACGCCCAGCACTGGCCTTTCCGGGACAACCGCAGCAAGACTTGCAGTGGTGGAACCGTCGCCGCAGCCGACATCGATGGCCCGTCCGCTCGCCAGGCCAAGATCGACTACCTGTCGAAGGATGCGCTCACGGATGAGGGCGGGCTGTCGCAGGTCAGATTGGTAGGCGCGTGCCAGCGAATCGGCGGCGTGGGTTATCGCATTGCCGGGCTCGGGGTTCAAGGTCATCGGGATCCCTTTACTGACTGATTCTTACATAGGCGACTACGCCGTCGGCCGCGCGGATTCTGTGCAGACCGTACACTGGGAATGGCTTTATTCCTATAGCGTCAGGAACACCCCGGCAGCATGTGCGGCATTGTGGGCATCGTCTCAGCACAACCCGTCAACCAACAGGTCTACGACAGCCTGTTGCTTCTTCAGCACCGTGGACAGGATTCGACGGGTATCGCGACCGCCGATAACACCTTCCACATGTTCAAGGCCAGAGGCCAGGTGCGCGAGGCCTACCGAACGCGTGACATGCGTTCCCTCACCGGCACCATGGGGCTTGGCCACTGCCGCTACGCCACACACGGCAGCGCCGCCAACGAAGAAGAGGCGCAGCCGTTCTATGTGAACGCGCCGTACGGCATCATCCTCGTTCACAACGGCAACCTGACGAACACGCGTGAGTTGACGCAGGAGCTGTTCCACGTCGATCGTCGCCACCTCAACACCTCAAGTGACACCGAATTGCTCGTGAACGTTCTTGCCAATGAGCTGCAGGAGCAGGTCAGTGGCTCCGAACTCGATCCTGACCAGATCTTTACCGCAATCTCCCGGCTGCACGAGCGCGTCGAAGGATCGTACGCCGCGATTGCACTCATCGCCGGTCACGGCCTGCTCGCCTTCAGGGACCCGTACGGCATCCGCCCGCTGGTTCTCGGTCGTCGTGCGACCGGGTTCGTCGGGCAGGACTGGATCGTCGCATCCGAATCCCTCGTCCTCGAAAGCGCCGGTTACGAAATCGTGCGCGACCTCGAGCCGGGTGAAGCCGTCTTCATTGCGATGGATGGCGAAATGACCTCTCGACAGTGCGCCAGGAATCCGCGGCTCATCCCGTGCTCCTTCGAGTACGTCTACCTGGCGAGGCCCGACTCGATCATGAACGGCATCTCCGTGTACGAGGCGCGCCTGCGCCTCGGCGATCGACTCGCCGACACCATCGCGAAGTACACGCCACGCGGCGACATCGACGTTGTCATGCCCATCCCCGACTCCTCGCGACCCGCCGCGATGCAGGTGGCACAGAAGCTGGGCGTCGAATACCGCGAAGGCTTCTACAAGAACCGCTACGTGGGCCGCACCTTCATCATGCCCGGCCAGGCGGAGCGTAAGAAGTCGGTCAAGCAGAAGCTCAACGCGATGTCGAGCGAGTTCAGGGGCAAGAACATCCTGATCGTCGACGACTCCATCGTGCGGGGGACGACCTCGAAGGAGATCGTGCAGATGGCACGGGAGGCCGGCGCGAACAAAGTGACCTTCACGTCTGCCGCGCCGCCGGTTCGTTACCCGCACGTGTACGGCATCAACATGCCGAGCCGACACGAGCTGGTCGCGCACGGTCGCAAGATCCCCGAGATTAACACCGAGTTGGGCAGCGATTACCTCATCTACCAGGAGGTCGCCGACATGCAGGCGGCCATCCTCGAGGGATCGAACGTCTCAGCACTCGAGATGAGCTGCTTCACGGGCGACTACATCACTGGCACGGTCACGCCCGAATATCTGGCCTGGGTCGAAGTCAACCAACTGAGCTGACACCGCAGCGCCCTCGTCGCCGCCGGTGCGGCTGCCGTCCCGCCTCAGCCGTCGTCACCGCGACGGTCCTCCGGTCGGAGTTTCGGGCGACCCGCCGAGCTCAGACCGCGTGGCAACGGCGTGGCAACTGTTTCTCCGACGGGATGCCGCGAGTGCAACGGTGCGCTGATGCGACGGTGCGCTAGTGCTTCGTGAATGCGTACTGCACTCGCGTGTCTGGGTTACCGAGGTAGACGAAGAGTTTGGGCGGATAGTTGCCCGAGACGACGAGCGTCAGCCCGGTGTTCGGGCCAACCCTGGCCGGATGCACGAAATCGAGTTGCACCCCTGGGGCACCACCCACGTCGTTACCGCCGGAGCCGATGTGCCAGCTGCCCGAAACATCCACGTTCGGCCCGACAGGTGAACCACCTGCTGCGATGGCGCGTTGCTCGATCACCCCGGTCGGGATGTTCGTGATCAGGAATGCGCCGTCCTGATCGAACTCGAGCGACGTGTTGCCGTGCGTCCAGGTGCCAATGACCTGCGAGGGGGACGGCGTCGGGATGGGATCGGTCGACTCGCAGCCACCGAGCCCGAGGCCCGTCACCACTGCAATCACGGAGGCCGTCGCCATTCGTCTCACTCGCGCCCGTGTGCGCAACCGTCGCATGCTTTCAGGCTACGCGGCTGGCGCCTTGGGAGGCACGATCAGGAAGGCTCGTCGTCCTCGGGTCGCAACTGCCCGTCGTCGTCGACGGGTCGCAGCCGGTCGACCGTCGCACTCACGGTCTTCGCGCGTCGGCTCAATACCCGGTCGAGGATGACCGCGATCACCGCCGCGATCAGAACGCCGATCGTCACGCCATAAATGGCAACGTAGCCGAACGCCTGTCCGAAACTGACCTTGTCGTCGACCGGGAAAACGGCAGTCAGGATGAACGCAACGATGACGCCGACCGCCCCGCCCACAATCAGGAACACGGAAAACTTCGGCGCCCGACGGATGCGAACCCGGGTCTCGCTGTCGTCTGGCGTGCTCACTAGCTCATTCTCGCATCCGCAGGATGGGCAGATGATCGGAGAGGTCAGCCCGTGAACCGGATGCCGAAACGGCCCCCTGCGAGACCGCGGCCGACCACGCTGTCGCGCCGGTCGCCATCGCGAGCCAGGTTGCGGCATCCATCTCGATCACGTTCGGCGGCGTGCCCCGGGTGTGGCGCGGTCCCTCGATGGCTTGCACGGCACCGAACGGGGGAACACGCACCTCGACGGTGTTACCAGGCGCCTGCTCGGCGAGTAGTTGCAGGAGGTAGCGAACCGCGGTCGCAACGGTGTCGCGACTGTCGCCCGCGAGCGCAGCCCTGACGGCCGCCTCGCCGATTTCGTCTGCTATCCGCGCCCTCGCCATGGTCCAACGGTAACAATGCCCCGGTACCCTTGACTCGTGCGAATCCTTGTTCTGGGCTCCGGTGCGCGCGAGCATGCCATCATCACGTCGCTGCTCGCGGAGCAGGCCGGCCACGAGATCACCGCGGCGCCCGGCAATGCCGGCATTGCGGCATCCGTTCCCGTGGTTGCGCTCGATCCGACCAACGGGGATGTCGTGACGCAGTACGCGCTCGACAACGCAATCGATTTGGTCGTGATTGGGCCGGAGGCTCCGCTGGTCGCGGGGGTCGCAGACAAGGTGCGGGCACGCGGCATCCCCGTGTTCGGTCCGGGCAAAGCCGCCGCCGCCCTCGAGGGCAGCAAGACGTTCGCCAAGCGGATCATGGATGAGGCCGGCGTTCCGACCGGTCGAGCCGTTCGTGCCGGCACGCTGGACGAGGCGATCGTCGCGATCGACGAATACGGCGCGCCCTACGTCGTGAAGGCCGACGGTCTCGCTGCGGGCAAGGGCGTTCTGGTGACACCCGAGCGCAACGCTGCCATTGCCCATGCCGAGTACTGGTTGCAGCACGGCAGCGTCCTGGTCGAAGAGTTTCTCGCGGGCCAGGAGGTTTCGCTGTTCCTGCTGAGCGATGGCCACACCGTGCTGCCGCTCTCTCCAGCGCAAGACTACAAGCGCATCTTCGATCGCGACGAGGGGCCCAACACCGGTGGCATGGGCGCATATTCGCCGCTGCCGTGGCTGCCCGAGGGCTTCGTCGATGAGGTCATCGAGACCATCGCTCTGCCGACGATCCGACAGCTTGCCGCCGAGCAGAAGCCGTTCATCGGACTCCTTTATTGCGGGTTGATCCTCACCTCGAAGGGCACGCGCGTCATCGAGTTCAACGCGCGATTCGGCGACCCCGAAACTCAGGTCGTTTTGCCGAGGCTCGTAACCCCCTTGAGTGGTTTGCTATTCGCTGCGGCGACCGGCGGTCTCGGCTCGCTGCCTCGCCCCGAATTTTCGGATGAGGTTGCCGTAACTGTCGTCCTCGCGAGCGAGGGTTATCCCGAGGATCCGATCATCGGCCGCCCCCTGAGCGGACTGGAGGCGGCGACTGACGTGACGATTCTGCACGCGGCGACCGCGGCATCCCCGACCGGTTTCATCGCGACAGGGGGGCGGGTGCTCAGCGTGGTCGCGCTCGGCGAGAACTTCGCCGCCGCGCGCGCGAAAGCGTATGCGGCGCTCGACCAGATTCACCTGAAGGGCGGGCAGTACCGCACCGACATCGCCGAGAGGGTTGCCTGATGAGCGAAGAACTGGATGGCTGGGAGCACCTCTATTCGGGCAAGGTACGTGACCTGTATGCGACGGATGCGCACCCCGACCGCGTGCTCATGGTGGCGAGCAATCGAGTCAGCGCGTTCGATCACGTGCTGTCGCCCGCGATCCCGGGTAAGGGGGCGATGCTCACCGAGCTGAGCCATTGGTGGTTCGACCAGCTCGATGGGATGCCGAATCACCTGGCTCCCGACAGCGAGTGGAAGATCATCCCGCCCGCCGTCGCCGACCGGGCGATGTTGGTGAAGAAGCTCGTTATGTTTCCGATCGAGTGCGTGGTTCGCGGTTATCTCTCTGGCAGTGGTTGGGCTGAGTACCAGGAATCGCGGAGCGTGTGCGGAATCAGGCTGCCGGCGGGCCTGAGGGACGGCGACCGACTTCCCGAGCCGATCTACACGCCCGCGTGGAAAGCTCCCGTTGGCCAGCACGACGAGAACATCACGCTTGAGCGCAGCGCCGAGCTCGTCGGTCTCACCAATGCGACCGCGCTGCGCGACCTTTCGCTCACGATCTTCACCCGTGCATCCGTCATTGCGGAGTCTCACGGAATCATCCTCGCCGACACGAAGTTCGAGTTCGGCTCCGACATCGACGGCACAATCACGCTCGGTGACGAGGTTCTGACTTCCGACAGCAGCCGATATTGGGATGCCGCCACCTACGCGAGCGGCGACCGCACCGCTAGCTTCGACAAGCAGCCGGTACGCGATTGGCTGAAGGCCAACTGGGACCAGACCGGCGAGCCGCCGCCACTGCCTGCGGATGTCGTCGCCACCACCGTCGAGCGCTACCGCGAATTGCTCGGGCGCCTGACTGCCTGACTGACTTGCTGGTTGGCTGGCTGGCTGACTGCGGGCTGTCTGTCCGTCTGTCGCGCGGCCGCGAGCGCGGGCCTCACTCGAACCGGCTCCCGGCTCCCGGCTCCCGGCTCCCGGCTCCCGGCCTATCCGTTTCAGCTATGTCAGTTCACGAACACATCTGCGCGAACTGACATACCCGTATTGCACCTCCCTGACGCGCAGCGGCGCCCGCGAACGAAGGAATGCGCGCCCGGTCCATGCGGTTGTATGAAGTCGTGAACGATCAACTCGCCGCAGACACGGCCATGGGCGCAGTGACGCTGCTCGTCGCCGACCTCGACGCGATGACCGCGTACTACCGCGATGCCGTCACGCTGCAGGTCCTGAGCGAAAGCGGCGCCACAGTCAAACTCGGGCGCGGCACGACGCCCGTCATCATCCTCGAATCGGCTCCGGCGCTCAAGCACGCGAGCCCGCGGGATGCAGGGCTGTTTCACACCGCCATCCTGTTCGACACCGAGCGCGCACTTGCCGCGGCGGTGTATTCGGTTGCGAAGCGACATCCCGGATCCTTTACGGGCAGTTCAGACCATCTGGTGTCGAAGGCGTTCTATTTCGACGACCCGGAGGGCAACGGCGTTGAGCTGTACTGGGACCGCGCCCGCAGCGAATGGAGCTGGACGCACGGGCAGCTTGAGATGGGCACGCTGTTCCTCGACCCCAACCTGTTTCTTCAGCAGAACCTCACCGATGAGGTCATCGAGAATCCGGTCGACGGCAGCGCCGTCGTGGGGCACGTGCACCTGGCGGTGGGCGACACCGCGACCGCGCGCGAGTTCTACGTCGACCGGCTCGGCTTTGAGGAGACCATCGAGATCCCGGGGCAGGCCGTCTTCGTCAGCGCGGGCAAGTATCACCACCACATGGCCATGAACGTGTGGAACAGCCGCGGTGCCGGCCGTCGCGCCCGCACCCTCGGGCTCGGCCAGGTCGACATCATCGTTCCCGGCGCCGACGACATCGGCTCCCTCACCGAGCGGATGTCGCACTACGGCATCGAGACTCGCTTCGACGGGCAGACCGTCGCGTTCGACGATCCGTGGTCGAACCTGATTCGGGTTAGCGCGTCGGTCTGAGTAAATTGGACCCGATGCCCGTAAATCCCCGGTTCAGCCGCGTTGTCGCGGTTCTGCTTTCACCGATCGTGCTTCCGCAGGCGCGACGGGCAAAGCGTGTCATCCCGAGGCTCCCGGATGCCGCCCAGCCGTGGAGGGGAGCTGTCGCGGGCAACGACCCGCTCAGTATTCTCGTGCTCGGCGACTCCACCGCTGCAGGAGTCGGCGCGGACACGCAGGAGGATGCCCTGCCGGGCAATCTCGCGCGCACCCTGTCGTCCGAATGGGAACGCGGCGTCCGCTGGCAGGCGATGGGTGAGAACGGGGCGACGACCCAGGACATCATCCTCCGCTATCTTGAAGACGCCACGCGGGCCCAGTACGACGTGATCTTCCTGACGGTGGGCGCAAACGATGCACTGAAGCTGCGGTCGCGCGGTGCGTTTCGGCGAGATTTGCGCCGCATCCTCCGTCGACTGCGGTCGGTGAGCCCCAAGGCGCTCATCCTGGTGTCGAGCATGCCCGGATTCGCCCAGTTCTCTGCGTTGCCCAACCCGCTGCGCTGGGTGCTTCACCTGCACGCGCAGAGCCTCGAGACGGCCGCGCGATCCTTCCTACGATCGGAGCCCGGCGTCATCATGTCGCCGCCGGCACCCGAGTACACGCCGGGCTTCTTCGCAGACGATCGCTTTCACCCGAGCGCGAGCGGCTACCGCGATTGGGTGGAATTTGCCCTCACGGATGCCAAGCTGATCCGCGGCTCATGAGCGTTCTGCGCACACTCGACGCCGTGCTTGAGGTGATTCGGGATGCGCACCAACCGGGCAGGCCTCCGTCGCGCTTTCGGAAATTCAGGAGATCGTGTTGCGATCCCCGGCTTCAACCGCGAGATTGAGGAGTCCATTCCGGATGCGGCATACATGTCTCCTGAATTTCCAACGGTGGTGGTGTGTGGACGCCGACCACGACATCCGGCGCGACCGCACCGCACCGCCGGTGGCGGGCGACGCGCTCGGCTAGACTCGTCGCATCCACCCACGCGTTTTCATTGGAGTCTGTGGTGCCAGTAATCGTCGTCGAGGTCATGCCCAAGGCCGAACTTCTCGACCCGCAGGGCAAGGCTGTCGCTGGCGCACTTGCCCGGCTCGGCAAGAATCAGTTTTCGAGCGTGCGCATCGGCAAGCGTTTCGAAGTGACCGTCGACGGCCAGGTGGATGACGCCCTGCTCGCCGAGGTGCGCGAGCTCGCCGAAGACATGTTCTCCAACTCGGTCATCGAGGATGTCGTGAGCGTGACGGTCACCGAGACGGCACCCACGGCATGAGGATCGGCGTCATCACCTTTCCGGGTTCCCTCGACGACCGCGATGCCCAGCGCGCGGTTCGCATCGCCGGCGCAACGCCCGTCGCCCTCTGGCACGGCGACCACGACCTGCAGGATGTCGACGCGGTCATCCTTCCGGGCGGATTCGCCTACGGCGACTACCTTCGCGCGGGTGCGATTGCGAGCTTCGCGCCGATCATGTCCGAGGTTGTCGATGCTGCGGGTCGCGGGGTTCCGGTGCTCGGAATCTGCAACGGCTTCCAGATGCTCGCGGAGGCCCGCCTCGTGCCCGGCGCGCACACTCGCAATGCACATCAGCAGTTCATCCGCCGCGATCAGAAGATGCGCGTCGAGAACGCGGGAACCTCCTGGACCACCGCGTTCGAGACCGGTGACGAGATCGTCATCCCGATGAAGAACGCCGACGGCCGGTTCGTCGCGGACGCCGAGACGCTGGCGCGCATCGAGGGCGAGGGCCAGGTCGTCTTCCGGTACCTGGACGTAAACCCGAACGGTTCGCTGAACGACATCGCGGGCGTCTCGAACCTCGCAGGCAACGTTGTCGGCCTGATGCCGCATCCCGAACATGCGACCGAGCCCGGATTCGGGCCAGACACACCAGCGGCAATGAGCTCCGGCACCGACGGGCTCAAGTTCTTCGAGAGTGTCATCGGCGCGTTCGTTACCGCGTAGTCATACCGCTGACGAGACGAACAGCACCCGGTCGCTCGCGACGAGGTCATCCAACTCGAGGACGCGGCCAATGCCATCGCGGCTTTCGCCGGCCGTCTGCGGTGCAAGCCTGCCCTGCATGAACCCACCCAGCGCCCCGACGGCACACGCGGCGACGATGCCTTCGGGGCTGCCGCCGATCCCCAGCACCAGGTCGACTCCCCCAACCGGGGATGCCGCCGCCACGGCCGCAGAGATGTCGCCTTCGCCGACCAGCCGCGGTTCAACCCCGGCCGCCCTCAACTCAGCGATGAGTTCCTGGTGCCGCGGCTTATCGAGGACCACCACGACAAGCTCGCGTGGACCCTTCCCGAGCACCGCGGCGAGCGCAGCCACGTTCTCCCGCGCGCTGCGGCGAATATCGACCACACCCCGACCCGCTGCGCCGCAAATGAGTTTGTCCATGTAGAAGACGTTTGTGGGCACAAACATGGTCCCGCTGGGCGCGAGCGCGATGACGCAGATCGAGCCCGGGAGCCCCTCGGCGACCAGCCGCGTGCCGTCCAGCGGGTCAACCGCGATGTCGAGGGCGAGGCCGCCTGCCCCCAACTTTTCGCCGTTCGCGAGCATGGGGGCGTCATCCTTCTCGCCCTCGCCGATCACAACGGTGCCATCGAATGGCGCGTCGAGGAGAACCGCACGCATGGCCTCGACGGCGGCCCGGTCGGCGGCGTTCTTGTCGCCGCGGCCCATCCACGCGCGAGATGCCGCAGCAGCAGCCTCAGTCGCCGCCCGCACCTGCGCCACGAGTTCGCTCGCGTAGCCGTCGCCGCCCAGCACCGTGGTCACGTCCATCGCGCCACCCTACCCGGGCGGGCGGGCACGGGCGGGACGCGCGCGAGCGGCACGCGCGCACGTCCCGGTAGAATCGACCTAGCCCGGCACGCCCTCGACCTACGGAGCATTTTGTCCGCGACGACCTCCCCCGCCGATACCGTTTCCCACGCGGCGGCGACGCCGGAGAAAGAGCAGCCGTACGCCGCTCTGGGGCTCAAGCCCGACGAGTACTTAGCGATCCGCGAGATTCTCGGTCGCCGTCCCACCAGTGGCGAACTCGCCATGTACTCGGTCATGTGGAGCGAGCACTGCTCCTATAAGTCGAGCAAGTCCTACCTCCGACAGTTCGGCACCAAGACCACCGAGAAGATGCGCAAGAACCTCATGGTTGGCATGGGCGAAAACGCCGGTGTCGTGGATGTCGGTGGCGGCTGGGCTGTCACCTTCAAGATCGAGAGCCACAATCATCCGAGCTACATCGAGCCGTTCCAGGGTGCGGCTACCGGTGTCGGCGGCATCGTTCGCGACATCATCTCGATGGGCGCGCGGCCGGTGGCTGTCATGGATGCGCTTCGCTTCGGCAACATCGACGACCCGGATACCGCGCGCGTCGTGCACGGCGTCGTCGCCGGGATCAGCTTCTATGGCAACTGCCTCGGCCTCCCGAACATCGGCGGCGAAACCTACTTCGACTCCGTGTACCAGGCCAATCCGCTCGTCAACGCGCTCGCGGTCGGCGTGCTGCGGCACGAGGATCTTCACCTCGCCAATGCGCGCGGGGTGGGCAACAAGGTGGTGCTCTTCGGGGCTCGCACCGGCGGTGACGGCATTGGCGGGGCATCCATTCTGGCCAGCGACTCTTTCTCGGCCGGTGGTCCAACCAAGCGCCCGGCGGTGCAGGTTGGCGACCCGTTCGCCGAGAAGGTACTCATCGAATGCTGCCTCGAACTGTTCCAGCAGGAGCTCGTCGAAGGCATTCAGGACCTCGGTGCCGCAGGCATCAGCTGCGCGACATCTGAGCTTGCGAGCAACGGTGACGGCGGCATGTTCATCGAACTCGAGAAGGTTTTACTGCGCGACCCTACCCTCACCGCCGAGGAGATCCTCATGTCGGAGAGCCAGGAACGCATGATGGCAATCGTGACGCCGTCGAAACTGGCCGGGTTCCTCGAGGTTGTCAAGAAGTGGGATGTCGAAACCAGCGTGCTGGGCGAGGTCACCGACACCGGCCGCCTCATCATCAATTGGCACGGCGAGCAGATCGTCAACGTCGAGCCGCGCACGGTCGCCGTCGACGGTCCGGTGTACGACCGTCCGGTGACGTACCCGACGTGGATCGACGCTCTGAATGCCGACTCGGCGTCCCGTCTCGCGAGGCCGACCACGGCATCCGATCTGAAGGATCAGATCTTCCGCCTCATCGGCAGCGCCAATCTCGCGGACAAGCGCTGGATCACCAACCAGTACGACACCTACGTGCTCGGCAACACCGCGCTGAGCTTCCCCGACGACGGGGGCATGGTTCGCGTCGATGAGGAGTCCGGCCTCGGCTTCGCTGTCGCAACGGATGCCAACGGCCGGTTCTGTCAGCTCGATCCGTTCCAGGGCGCGCAGCTCGCCCTCGCCGAGGCGTTCCGCAATGTCGCGGTCACGGGCGCGACACCGGTTGCCGTGTCGGACTGCCTGAATTTCGGTTCGCCAGAGAACCCCGAGGTCATGTGGCAGTTCAGTCGCGCGGTCGAGGGCATCGCCGACGGATGCATGGAGCTCGAGATCCCGGTCACGGGCGGCAACGTCAGTTTCTACAACCAGACCGGCGATGTGCCCATCCACCCGACGCCCGTCATCGCGGTGCTCGGTGTGATCGACGATGTCGCGAAGCGCATCCCGTCCGGCTGGCAAGACGAGGGCAACAACATCTACCTGCTCGGTGTCACGCGCGAGGAGCTCGACGGGTCGGCCTGGTCTGAGGTCATCCACGGGCACCTCGGTGGGCGTCCGCCGATTGTTGACCTCGCCGGCGAGCAGCGACTGGCCGACCTCATCCGGTACGGCAACGAGCAGAACATCATCTCGAGCGCGCACGACCTCGCCGACGGCGGCCTCGCGCAGGCGCTCATCGAGAGCGCTCTGCGTTTCGGCGTGGGGGCTCGCGTCTGGCTCGGCGAGATCCTCGAGCGAGACGGCGTGGATGTCGCTACGGCCCTGTTCAGCGAATCGACCGGCCGCGTGATCGTGTCTGTGCCTCGTGAAGACGATGTCAAGTTCCAGGGGCTGTGCGAGGGTCGCGGCTATCCCGCGCTGCGCATCGGCGTCACCGACTCACGCGACACCTTCGAGCTTCAGGATGTCTTCACCGCATCCCTCGACGAGTTGCGGCACGCACACCGCTCGCCGCTCGCCGACCGTTTCGGGCCTACCATCGGCGTCTGACCGCGCGGCTCACTGCACTCCGCTCCCGGCGCTTCCCTCGCGGAATTCCCTTACGGCTCTCCGCTCGCGGCTCTCTGCCCGCGGCCCTTCCTCCCGGCCCGGAAACGCCCGCCGATTCGACAAGTGAGCGCTAACGGTAGAGGCTTGAAACCATGAAATTCACGCACCTCGGCCGCTCTGGCCTCACCGTTTCCCGTATCTGCCTCGGCACCATGAACTTCGGCCCACAAACCGAAGAAGCCGACGCGCACTCGATCATGGACTCCGCCCACGACTACGGCATCAACTTCTTTGATACCGCCAACGTTTACGGCCAGCACAAGGGCCGCGGAGCTACCGAGGAGATCCTCGGCCGCTACTTCGCGAAGGGCGGCGCGCGGCGCGAGAAGACCGTCCTCGCCACCAAGGTCTATGGCAACATGACCGAATACCCCAACGAAGGCAAGCTTTCTGCCCTCAACATCCGCCGCGCGCTGGATGCCTCGCTCAAACGCATGCAGACCGACTACGTCGACCTGTACCAGTTCCATCACGTCGACCGCGATACCCCGTGGGACGAGATCTGGCAGGCCATCGATGTCGCGATCACGCAGGGCAAGATCCTGTACGCGGGCAGCAGCAATTTTGCCGGATGGCACATTGCGACCGCGCAGGAAGCCGCCCGCAAGCGCAACTCGGTTGGTCTCGTCAGCGAACAGTCGCTGTACAACCTGATCACGCGCGACCTTGAGGTCGAGGTGCTCCCGGCGGCGCAGGCCAACGGACTCGGCGTCATCCCGTGGTCGCCTCTGAGTGGTGGACTGCTCGGCGGTGTGCTCAAGAAGCAGGACGAGGGCAAGCGCCGCAACAACGACCAGGCCAGGGCCGGGCTGGAGAAGCACCACGACGCGATCGAGCAGTACGAAGCGTTTGCCGACGAACTCGGGCATGAGCCCGGCGACATCGCGCTGGCGTGGCTGCTTCACCAGCCTGCGGTCACCGCGCCCATCGTCGGGCCACGCACGCAGGAGCAGCTCGACTCAGCCATCCGTGCCGTCGATCTCGACCTCGATGGCGCCGCGCTGGCACGACTCGATGAAATCTTCCCAGGCAAGAAGACGGCGCCCGAGCAGTACGCCTGGTAACCGCCGCCGCTCCCCACCTTCCCAACCGTGAGGGGCGCCATATCGGCCTTCCGGGGCTCCGGGAACGTCGATATGGCGCCCCTCACGCATAACTCGTCCCCGCGCGCAGGCGGAGCGCGCCTGCGCGCAACTTGGGGCGCCCCTGCGTGCAGCTAGTTGACGAGAGTCAGTGTCACCTCGACGTTGCCACGCGTCGCGTTCGAGTACGGGCAGACCTGGTGCGCGGCATCGACGAGCTGCTGACGCTGCTCGAGCGGAACGTTCGGCGCATAGATGTCGAGCTCAACAGCGATGCCGTACGCGACATCACTGACTCGTCCGATGCCGACGCTGGCCGAAACCTGCGACTCCTTCGTGTCGACGCCCATGCGCTTGCCGACTCCGTGCATCGCAGACAGAAAACACGCAGCGTACGCGGCGGCGAAGAGTTGCTCGGGGTTGGTGCCTTCGCCCGAGCCGCCCATCTCCCTGGGCGGACGAGTGTCCAGGTCGATGCGGTTGTCCTCGCTCAGGACGTGGCCGTCGCGGCCACCTCCGCTGGCGTGGGCGATTGCGGTGTAGAGAGTTTCCATGCCTCTAGTTCAGCAGAGCGAGGGCATCCGATGCTGGGAGCGACCGCTTCACACGCTGAACGTAACACCCGTCGCGACTTCGGCCTGCCGCCAAAACTCCGCCCCGAAGGCCGGGTCGGCGCTGGATGCGATGGGCTCGACGACAGCTGGCCCCCCGGCAACACTGCGGCGAGGTCCATAGAATTCGCCGCTGTGGGCCGCCGGGTCGATGGCGGCCCGCACGACCGGCCATGCGCCGCGGTCTTTACCGTGGGCCATGACGCCCTGAAGCACGTCAACGAAGCGGCGACCTGCAGACTGGTCGTTGATGCCGGGACGCCTCGCCGAAAGGCCGTCGACCGCGAACCCGGGATGCGCCAGCAGCGACTCGACACCGCTGCCCGCTGCTGTCAGGCGTCGGTGCAATTCGAGTGAAAAGGCGTGCATCGCGTGCTTCGAGTAGGCGTAGGCCTTGAAGAAGTTGTACTTGCCGTGCTCCAACTGCAGGTTCTGGATGTCTGGCTTAACAAGGCGAGTGGCCATACTCCCGAGATTGACGACTCGAGCCCCATCCCGAAGCGCCGGGAAGACAAGAGCCGTCAGCACGAAGGGGCCGAACGCGTTCGCGCCGACCACGCTTTCCAGGCCGTCCTCGGTTACGGCGCGCTGTTTATTGCCGCTCGTTCCACCCGCGTTGTTGATGAGCGCGTCGATTCGGTCGAGCTTCCGCAGCTTCTCCGCGGCTTCGCGGACTGTGCCGAGGGACGACAGGTCGAGGTGGACGAAGTCGACCTGCGCGGCCGCGACCCGTCGCCGGATTGATGCGGCAGCGGCATCCGCACGCTCCCTCGATCGGGATGCCAGGACGACATGCGCGCCCGCCGCCGCGAGTTGCTCGCTGACGAAGTAGCCGATGCCAGCGTTGCCGCCGGTGACGACCATCGTCTTGCCGGATTGGGAGGGGAGTCGCGCGGGATCCCAGGAGGATTCTGAAGCCATGATTTGACCATAGCTGCCGCGCGACTCTCCCTGGAACCGCTCGAACCGCTCGGAACCGCTAGGGCTGTGCGGTCGGCACCGATGGAGCCTCGGTCGCGTGGGCCGCCGCCTGCGCTGCGGGTTCCGACGCGGGCTCGGCGGTCTGACCCGGCGCGACAGGCTGGTTCCAGCCGTGGCTCGCCTTGGGCTTCGCGAAGAACAGCACAACGATCGCGCCGAGCAGCGCCACCGCCGCGGGCAGGAGCAGGGTCTCCGAAACCGCGCTCGTGAACCCCGCACGAAGGAACTCGGGCAGTTGAGTTGCCGCAAAATCGTTCGTCGGCGCACCGCCCGCCTTGACGGGTAGGTCGACTGCGAGCCGACCGGCGATGAGCGCAGCAATGGATGCCGAACCCAGCACCGCGCCGATCTGGCGCGTCGTGTTGTACACGCCAGACCCGGCGCCGGCCTGGCGTGGGGAGAGGTTACGCGTCGCCGTGTTCGAGATGGGAGCCCAGATTCCCGCGTTTGCAAGGCCAAGCACGGCCGCGGGCAGCAGCAGCCAGCCCCACGCGATGGTCGGGCTGAGAAGCGCCGAGTACCACCACAGTGCGACGGCGAGCAGCACCATCCCGGCGAGCGCGAACCACTTCGGATTGATGTGATTGACCAGCCTGCCGACGAGCGGGGCGAGCCCTCCCGACAGTACTGCCATCGGCACGAGCATGAGCGCGGACTGCGTCGGGGTGAATCCCTTCACGAGCTGGAAGTAGTAGATCAGCGGAAGCGACATGCTCGTGATGGTGAATCCAACGGTGGTGATGGCCGCGTTTGCGAGGGAGAAGTTGCGGTCACGGAACAGCACCAGCGGCAACAGCGGTTCACCCTTGTTGAGCGCCTGCCAGATGACGAAGAGCGCGAGCACAACGACACCGGCGATGATCAGTCCCCAGACCGAGAACGGGGTGTTCGTCATGGTGCCCCAGTTGTAGGTCTGGCCCTCCTGGAGGCCGAAGACAACAAGGAACAGTCCGATTGCGCTGAGGACGACGCCAAGGATGTCGAACTTGTGCGGGTGCGTCGGGAGCTTCGGCACGAAGCGCACCGCGAGGAAGAACGCAACGATGCCGACCGGAACGTTGATGAAGAAGATCCACTCCCAACCGAAGCCGTCGACAAGCACACCGCCGAGGATGGGGCCAATCAGAGTCGCAACCCCGGCGACCGCCCCCCAGAGGCCCATGGCGGCACCGCGCTGGTCTGGCGGGAAGATGCGGGTGATGACGGCCATCGTCTGAGGCGTCATGAGAGACGCGCCGATGCCCTGAACGACCCGAGCCGCAATGAGCGCACCGAGGCCGCCGATCGCGCCGGAGAATCCGCACGCGGCCGACGCCAGAGTGAAAATCACGAGGCCGCTCAGGTACAGGTTCTTCGGGCCGAAGCGGTCACCGAGTCGCCCGGTCACGAGCAGCGGCACAGCGTACGCGAGCAGGTACGCGCTGGTCACCCAGAGCACGTCGCTCACGCTGTTGACCTTCAGGCCGCGCTGGATCGAAGGGTTCGCGACAGACACGATCGTCGTGTCGATCAGGATCATGAAGAAACCGATCACGAGGGACCAGAGCGCTGGCCACGGCTTGTATTGCCTCGTGGATGTTGTGGTGGTCGTCATTTCTTGCTCTCTTTTGTGAGGTGGTCGTTGCTCCAGTCGAGTGCCCCGGAGGTGAGGTCTGAAACGAGGCCGTCGAGCCACGCGATCTCTGCCGTGACCATCGCCTCCTGGTAGGTCACGTCGATCCAGTACTTCTTGGGGACGCCTTTCTCGGCGACATCGAACGATCCGATCCTGAAAATCCCCAGGTTGGACAATAGGTTGAGCCTCCGACGTCCGAGGAGTTCGACGAAGCTCTCACGCGACAGGTTGTGCGCTTCGCCAATTGCCAGCGGGAATTCGGGATACTCGTTGACCGGGTTCGCGATGATATCCGCGACCCGCTCGCTCAGGCTCATTCGGCCCGACTCGGTGATGCGGTAGGTGGTTCGTTCAGGACGATTGCCCTCGCGATCGGTGCCAACGGCCTCGACGAAACCGTGCCGGGTGAGACGCTCGACTGCGTGATAGAGCGAGCCCGGGCGAACCTTGACGAGGCGATCCTCGGCCCGCGTGATCAGCAGCTGGTACATCTCGTACGGATGCATCGGTCGCTCCATGAGCAACGCGAGCGCCGCAATCCCAAGCGGGGTGAGTAGTGCCACGATCGATAACTCCATTCCGATTATTCCAGTTGGAATATACCGAATGGATGATATGGCCGTCAACTCGGGCGCGCATCCCGTGGGTGGGTTGGGCGTGGTCGGGTTGGGCGTTGTCGGGTTGCGCGGGGTCGGGTGGTCCCGCATCGGCTGCGCTGAGGTTTGTCGCGGGCGCGCACGTATGAACATCGGCGCGCGCGACCGAACTCCGCGCACCCGGTGGCACACGGTACGTGTGCCAGGCGCGCGGCAGGCGCGGCGCACGGCACCAGCGCGGCGACACGGCACACGCGCGCGGCGGCTACACGGCAGACGGCACGCGGCAGCGGGTGCTAGTGCGTTTGGATTGTGCCTGTGCGGGCGATCTGCTCGTGGTGGTGGATGACCTCGGCGACGAGGAAATTCAGGAACTTCTCCGCAAAGGCGGGGTCGAGGTGCGACTCTTCAGCGATTGCGCGCAGCCGCGCGATCTGCACCTTCTCGCGCTCAGGGTCGGACGGTGGCAGCCCACCGGCGGCCTTCACGCGGCCCACCTGCTGCGTGAACTTAAACCGCTCCGCCAGCATGTGCACGAGCGCGGCATCGATGTTGTCGATGCTCAGACGGATTTCGGTGAGCTCCGCCATGACCTCGGCTGGCGAGGTGGCGCCGTTCGTCGGTTCCATAATACGAATGTAGCGGCAATGGTTGGGGTGGGATGATTTCCACCCCACCCCAACCATGCGTTGCTACAGTGCGACGATGCCTTCGCCGCCAACCGCGCCCGGCACGACAACCGAGCCGACGCGCGTAAGTGCCCCTGCAGACGAAACCCGGTACTCATCTACCGTGCCCGTCGCGCCGGTCTGCACGTAGAGGTTGCGTGCGTCGTGCGAAACCGCTGCGTCGACCGTGCCGCCGTCTGTCACCGTGTTGCCAAGCGATGTCAGCGTTCCACTTCCACCGTCGCGGTACGCGGTGATGGATCCACTACCTGCATTGGATGCGTAGAAGTTCGAACCGGACCGCACGATCCAACAGGTAGCGCTCTGGCCGGTCGCCTGCTGGTCAATCGGCGTGACAGTGCCGTCGTGGTTGACCGTGTACGTGGCGACCGAGTTGGTGCCGGCCTCAGCCACAACCAGGTTGGCGTGAGCATCGAACGACAGCGCAAACGGGACTGCTCCCGCCTCGGTGTTGACAATCGGCGAACTGGCAAGGGTGCCGTGCGAGGACACGCTGAACACGTCGATCGCGCTGCCATTGCCCTTGGTCGTCACGATGACCTTCGAGCCGCTCGGCGTGAACGCGATATCCCCGGGCGTGCTCGTGAACTCGGGCGTCTGGCTGGCGTTGAGACCGAGCGCGCGACTCCAGGACTGCACGCGGACGAGGTGGGATCCGGCACGCAGAAAGCCTTGTACGATTCCACCGTTGCGCGCATTCAGCACCTCGACGAGCTTGCCCTTGACCGCGATACTCACCGGAAAACTGCCACCGGACCCAATCACCTGAAGGAGCTTTAGCTTTGATCCGTGTACCCGGAAGACGCTGATGCTGTTGCTCCCGGCGTTAACTGCGTACAGCAGGCCTGACCGGTAGACCAGTGAGTGCTGGGAGGCGAGATGGTCAACGACTGAGCCAGTTAGCTGACCACCAAGACCGTGCGTGGAGTAGCTGTTCAGTTCACTCAGATCACCGACCGAGTTGCGGCTGTACGCGACAATGCGGTTGCCGCTGAGGCCGTCGGTCTGGACGAATACCGGGGCGTATGAGTGATGGGCCGGCGACGCGGCCGATGCGGCCGGCGCTGTCACGCCGGCAATTCCCAGGGCCGCGAGGGTAGCCAGCCCGAGGGCGATTGACTTTTTCACTTCATCTCCTTGACTGCGCGCAGGATGCACGCTTGCAGAAGTGTTAGTGCGGCGAGACGTCGAACTCTTACTCCCATGGCCGCTATCCCCAGTAGAATCCCAGCTTCGGGTCCGGCTAGGTATCCCTGCAGGACCGTCGTCTACGATGACGATCATGGGATTGGTCGCGCGTCGGCGACTAGCGAGTCGGACTGATGCCGCCGACAGCGAGTCCCG
This sequence comes from Glaciihabitans sp., assembly GCA_025463785.1. Taxonomy (GTDB): domain Bacteria; phylum Actinomycetota; class Actinomycetes; order Actinomycetales; family Microbacteriaceae; genus Galbitalea. Next base: position 49,146 of record JAODBD010000013.1, on the reverse strand, counting down.
ATCCTGGTTGCTGGCACTGCGCGGTTCCGGCGCCGAGTTCGAGACGGCGAGCGCTGGTCTTTATACGCTTCTCCTGCGCGTCGCGCACGCAGAACTCACACGCAGGCGCGCCAGCCACTCACTCGTGGGAACTGAGTTGGATGACACGGCACACACGATTGCCGCCGATGCCTGCGTCTCCATCCTCGCGAAGCTCGACGACTTTCGTGGGGAAAGTCGCTTCACAACCTGGGCGATCAAGTTTGCGATCTTTGAGGTGTCGACCAAGCTCGCTCAACGAGCAGCTCTGAGCTACCACCGTTCGTGGGATTCGGAGGACTGGTCGGAGTTGCCGGGCCGCATTGGTCTCCAACCAGAGCGAGTGGCAGAGGCGAGCGAACTGGTTGCGGCGCTGACGGCCGCCATCCAGACGGAATTGACCGACCTGCAGCGGCGACTCATTGTCGAAGTGGTGATCAATCAGGTGCCACTCGACGTTCTGGCCATAGAGCTCGGCACGACGAGAAACGCGCTGTACAAGGGCATCTTCGACGCGAGACGTAAACTTCGTGCATCGTTGGTTGCCAGCGGATTTTTGGAGCACGGAAGGGGAGACGATGTTCCGTAAGGCACGCAAAACAGTCGACCGCTTCCTTACGACCAATCCCGCGGATGTTGGTTGCGACGAAACTAGGGCGCACCTGCACGAGTACGTCGATCGCATGTTGCGCCATCGGGATGCCGCCAAGCGGTACCCAGGAATCGCGGCCCACCTCGTGGGCTGCGACCCCTGCAGCGATGACTACGCCGGGCTACTGGCCGCGGCATCCTGACCGTACTTGTCGCGATACTCAATCGGCTCGCCCTGCCAGCGCTCGAGGCGCGCGCGAAGCCCGGCCCGGACATCCGGCCAGTCATCGATGATGATCGAGTACACGGCGGAATTGCGCCAGACCCCGTTTGGTTTTAGCGAATCGCGCCGCACGATGCCCTCAAACGTGGCCCCGATGCCGGCAATCGCTGCGCGCGATCGGTCGTTGAGTTCGTCGGTTTGGATCTTCACCCGACCGAATCCGGCCCCAAACGCGTACTCCAACATGAGGAGCTTCGCCTCAGGATTCACCTGGCTGCCCCAAACCCGGGGATCCCAGGCGGTCCAGCCGATGTGCGTGTGCTCGCGCTCCTCGACGAAGTCGCCAAGCGTCGAGGTGCCGACCACGGTGCCGTCGAGCTCGCCTCCGATGGCACGCGCGATGAACGGGATGCCGGACTCCCACTCGTAGTACCCGCGAGCCCACTCCGCGAAGCCGGCCGCGGCATCCCGATAGCCCGCAGGCCCGCCGCCGTACCCGCGCTGGAAGACGGATGGATGCGCGATCGCCTGCTCAAGCTCGGGCAGGTCATCAACGGTCATGGGCATGAGGCGAATGTGGCGCCCCTCGAGTACGCGCGGTTCGGGGCGTTTCGCTGACATCCCAACATTGTGCCGCACGCCGAGTGGCACGATGGAATCGTGACGCACGCGGAATCCTTCGGCATCGCCTCAGAGGCGTACATCGGCCTGGTCAAGCGCATCGACCCCGAGCAGTGGAACGATCCCGGCCTCGGCGTGTGGACCGTGCGTGACCTCGTCGGCCACACGTCGCGCGCGATCTCGACCGTTGAGACCTACCTCGCGGCCGAGCCAGCGCCGGTGATGAACGTTCCGGATGCCGAGACCTACTATTCCGAGGTCATGGAGCGCTATACAGACAACGACGCGATCGCCGCCCGCGGGGTCAGGGCGGGCGAGCTGCTGGGCGAAGATCCCGTGGCGATGCTCACCGCGCTCGTAGTGCGAGCCAGCGCGGCCGCAGCCGCGGAGTTGCCGGACCGCATGGTCGCCATTGGGCCGCTTGGCATCCCTTTGGCGGAGTACCTGCGAACCCGCGTATTCGAACTCGTGGTGCACGGGATCGACATAGCCAAGGCCACGGGAATTGAGCACCGCATCCCTGAATCAGTGATCGGCGAAACGACAGAACTGGCCGCGCGAGTCGCAGCGCGAAAGGGTCGTGGAGTCGAGGTGCTCATGGCGTTGACGGGGCGTGGAGGCCTCGCGTCGGGCTTCAGCATCCTGTAGTCAGAGCAGCTTTTACTCATGGCGGGCAATCGGGCTCGACACTATGTTTTCGGGCATGGTCACCATCTCTGCGCCCCCCGCACAACGCTTTCTGACAAGCCCGTTTGCTCGACTTCTCGGTGCGGTCGTGGGATGGTTCGTCTACCTGCTGAGCTTCACGCTGTTAGTGCGCTCGTTTGTCGACGTAGCTGGCGTGGGCGGATTCTGCGCGAGCGGCCAGTCCGCTTACGTGATTGCCCACCAATGCCCGCCTGGCGCGACAATCTTCATCCCGTGGGTGATCTTCACCGGTCTCATTACGGTCGGTCTGAGTGTGTGGCTTTCCGGCGGATTCGGGATGCCGCTGGTCGCCTGGGCCTGGCCCATCCTGTTCTGCGTGCTCGGCGCCGGCTTCCTGGCCGAAGGTTACTTCGCGGCAGACCTGACCGGCTGGCTCCTCGGTGCGATGTTCGAGATCATGGGCCTCGTGCCGCTCGTGATTGCCCTGCGAGCGGCTGCCGGCCGGGCTTTCATCGGGACTTCAAACATTATGGGACAACGATTCAGCGAAGGCGCCAAGGCGCGGCCGTCGATGATGATGCGCGCACCGGCGAACCCCGACGGCGCGGTTTCCCTGCGCGCGATCGACGTGTTGCTCGCGCTCATCCTGCCACTCGCCAGCGCGTGGGCCGGCGTCTACCTTGCGCTGAGCTGGTACGCGAACGTCGCAAGCTAGCCCTACCCCAGCAGATCGTGGCGCACGACGATCGCGTCGCGCTCCGGGCCGACGCCGATCGCTGAGATACGCGATCCGCTGATGGCTTCGATCGCGAGCACGTATTCCTGCGCAGCCTTCGGAAGTTCTTCGAAGGTGCGGGCACTGGAGATGTCTTCGGTCCAGCCGGGGAAGTTCTCGTAGATCGGCACGGCGTGGTGGAAGTCACTCTGCGACACCGGCACCTCGTTGACCCGAACGCCGTCGACCTCGTAGGCGACGCACACGGGGATCTCGGCGAGGCCTGTCAGCACATCGAGCTTGGTCATGACGAAGTCGGTGATGCCGTTGACCCGCGCCGAGTAGCGAGCGACGGGAGCGTCATACCAGCCGGTTCGTCGAGGGCGACCCGTGGTCGTCCCGAATTCGAAGCCCTTGTTGCGCAGGAACTCGCCCGACTCGTCGAGCAGCTCGGTCGGGAACGGCCCGGAGCCCACCCGCGTCGTGTACGCCTTGACGATGCCGATCACGCGCTCGATGCGCCCGGGCCCGATGCCCGAGCCTGTGGCTGCGCCACCAGCCGTCGAATTGGATGAGGTGACGAACGGGTAGGTGCCGTGGTCGACATCCAGCATCGTTGCCTGGCCGCCCTCGAAGAGCACGGTCTTGCCAGCGTCGAGTGCCTCGTTCAGCAGCAGGCCGGTGTCGGCTACCAGCGGGCGCAACCGGTCGGCGTAGCTGAGCAGGTCGTCGACAATCTCGTCGACGCTGATCGCTCGCCGGTTATAGAGCTTCACCAATAGCTGGTTCTTCTGGTGCAGCGCGCCTTCGACCTTCTGCCGAAGGATGTTCTCGTCGAACAAATCCTGGATCCGGATGCCGACCCGGTTGATCTTGTCTGCATACGACGGCCCAATGCCCCGGCCGGTGGTGCCGATCTGCCGTTTGCCGAGAAAACGCTCGGTCACCTTGTCGAGCGTGCGGTGGTACTGGGTAATCACGTGCGCGTTTGCACTGACGACCAACTTCGACACATCAACACCGCGAGCGCGCAGCGCGGTCAGCTCGTCGAAGAGCACCTCGATGTCGATCACCACGCCGTTGGCGATGACGGGCACGACGCCTTCGGTCAGGATGCCACTGGGCAGCAGGTGCAGCGCGTACTTTTCGTCGCCGATGACGACGGTGTGGCCCGCGTTGTTGCCGCCATTGAACTTGACGACGTAGTCGATGCGGCTGCCGAGGAGGTCGGTCGCCTTTCCCTTGCCTTCATCGCCCCATTGGGCGCCGATGATGACTACAGCTGGCATGGGTTTCTCCCGTGTCTGTCGGTGGGGATTACACCCCATTCTATGGGGGCGAACTCACGGGCATCCGGAATCGGCCGGTGTACCTGGGCTAGCGTGATGCGTGCTGCACGATCCAGGCATGCATCGCGACGGCGGCCGCGGCTGAAGCGTTGATACTGCGGGTCGATCCGTACTGGGTGATCTCGACCACGGCATCCGCTGCCTGGATTGCTTCGTCGCTGAGGCCCGGACCCTCCTGGCCGAACAACAGGATGCACGACTCGGGAAAGTCGAACGACTCGATCGCAACCGATCCAGGCACATTATCGATCGCGATGATCGACAGTTCCTTGACCTTTGCCCATTCGACGAACTCGTCGACGGTCGCGTGGTGGATGACGTGCTGGTAGCGGTCGGTGACCATGGCGCCGCGCTTGTTCCAGCGCTTGCGGCCGATGATGTGCACGGTGTCGGCCGCGAACGCATTGGCGCTGCGCACGATCGAACCGATGTTCATGTCGTGCTGCCAGTTTTCGATGGCGACCGAGAACGGATGCCGACGACCGTCGAGGTCGGCGACGATGGCTTCCATAGTCCAGTAGCGGTACCGGTCGATCACGTTGCGCGTGTCGCCGAGTTTGAGCAACTCGCGGTCGTACTGCGCGCCCTCCGGCAGCTCCCCCGGCCAGGGCCCAACACCGTGGGTCGACAACTCGTGGCTGGGGTTGGGCTTGGCGTCATCCACGCATCGAGGCTACCCGCGTCGCCACCTCGCCGCTCCCTACCTCTCACACACGCCACACACCTCCCACACCTCCCGCACACCCCACACACCCCTGAGGGGCGTCATATCGACGTTCCCACGACCCCGGAACGACGATATGGCGCCCCTCGTGGTCAATTGAACACGGATACGATGGCGGCATGAGCGATCGCAGCGAGGTCGAGTGCTGGCTGACCGACATGGATGGCGTGCTGGTGCACGAAAATCAGCCGGTCCGCGGCGCTGCAGAACTGCTGCAGCAGTGGCGCGACCAGGGCAAGCCCTACCTTGTTCTCACGAACAACTCGATCTTCACCCCGCGCGACCTGAGCGCGAGGCTCCGCGCGGCAGGGCTCGTGGTTCCGGAGGAGAGCATCTGGACGTCAGCGCTCGCCACGGCAGACTTTCTGGCCGCCCAGATTCCCGGGGGTTCCGCCTTCGTCATTGGCGAGGCCGGGATGACCACCGCCCTCCACGAGGCGGGCTTCGTCATGACAGAGAGCGCGCCGGACTACGTGGTGATCGGCGAGACGCGCAACTACTCGTTCGAGGCCATCACCAAGGCCATCCGCCTCATCGGAGATGGCTCACGCTTTATCGTGACCAATCCGGATGCCACCGGCCCCAGCCCGGAAGGCCCCATGCCCGCGACGGGTGCGGTTGCCGCGCTGATCAGCAAGGCGACGGGAAAGGAGCCGTACGTCGTCGGCAAACCCAACCCGATGATGTTTCGGTCGGCCATGAACAAGATCGGCGCGCACTCCGAAAACACCGGAATGATCGGCGACCGCATGGACACCGACATCGTCGCCGGCATCGAGGCCGGGCTGCACACCGTCCTCGTGCTCACCGGAATCAGCGATGCCGCCGAAATTGAGCGCTATCCGTTCCGGCCGGACGAGGTACTGAACAGCGTCGCAGATCTACTCGAGAGCAGCCCGGTCGAGTCCGACCAGTAGCCCGGTTCGACCGACGGCTACTTAACCGAAAGGTTGCCAGGCAGGTCGCCGCCAGACTTGCGGCTGACGAAACAGTAATAAGTGCGGTCGTTGGAATCCCACGAACCCGATCCGGCCGGATAACTGAAGCTGACCTGCAGGTCGTTCACAGCCTTGGCGATGCCGTAGTTGATCACGGTCGCGGCAGAGCACAACGGGGTGATCTCGGTCTGGAACTGCGCGCCGGTCGGGTAAGCCGAGGCAGCGGGATTAGGGAGCGTTCCCTTGAACAGCATCTGCGCGGTATGCGAGCCACCGCAATCGACCACGGTGAAAGTCACGGCCCAGGCGGAGGTGAACGGCTTGATGCACTCGCCGCCGTTGAGCGCGGTCCACGGCTGGGTGCCGACCGCGGCGGGCACGCCAGTCGCGGCGGGTACCGGTGTTGCGGATGCCGCACTGGTCGACGCCGGGACGGGGGCCGGTGCTGCCGCGGCCGCCCCGAGTTTCTGGCCCAACAGGAAAAGCGCGATGATGGCGAGGATGGCGACGAGCGCGCCCGCCACCCACATCAGGATCTTCTGGGTGTGCGAGAGCGGGGCTCGAACGACCGGCCCGACATCCGTCTGGCTCTGGGACGTACCGGCAAGCGGCGAGATGGTTTGGAGCACGCCGATCTCTTCGTACTCCTGAAACCTGGTCTCACCGAAGAGCGAGTCGAGCGCCGAGGTGGGCTCGTCGGAGCCAGCGAATGGGGCGACGTCGGCGGGTTGCGCGGCGAACGGTGCGGCGGGAGGCGCAGTCGACGGGAAGGCTGCCCCTTCGAACGGGTCCCACGGCTGAACCGAGTACGCCTCGGTCGGCTGGCCGACGTAGGCATCCGGTTCTGCCGTCTTCGGCGGTTCGGCGGGTGCCGCCGGCCGCTGCACTGCGGCAATGTCATCCCAGGACATTGGCTGGGTCATCGCCTGCGTGGGCACATCGGCAGACGAGGTCGGTGGAGGGGTGGCGTGCGCGCCGTGCGCGGGGAGCGGCGGTTCGATGAGTGGTGGCGGCGCGGACGGCGCTGCGGGCAGTTGCGCTGCGGACGGCGTTGAGGCGGGCGGTGCTGCCGGCGGCGGCACAGTTGGCGCAGCGGCCGACTCCTCCCCACCCGGGCGAAGTCCCCAGTTGAACCCGCCCTGCGCAGCGGGCGGCGGCGCGGTATTGGGCAGCGGCGCGGGCGGCGGCGATGCACGCGGCACGGGCACCGCAACAGGGGGCACGGGCACCCCGGCGGGTGAGGCTGGCGCCGCGGCCGGCGGCCAGGCGGCAAACGGCGCTCCGGGCCCGCTCGGCGGAATGGGAGTCTGCGCACTCGGTTGAACCGGCGGCGTCGCAGGCTTCTGCTTCGGCACCTCCTTCGTCGGGTCGAACTGACTGGCAAGCCAGTCGCTCGGGTCGACGTCGTCTTTGTCGTCGCTCACGCGATCAGCCCAAGATCGGCGAGCCCGATGGCGTAGAGATACGGGTAGCCCGCGGCCTCGATGATCTGCTGTGCGCCCGTGTCACGGTCGACCACGACAGCGACCGCCGCGATCTCGGCGCCAACCTTGAGCAGCGCCTCAACGGCCTTGAGCGGCGACCCGCCGGTGGTCGACGTGTCTTCGAGCACGATGACTCGTTTGCCCGCTAGTTCGGGCCCCTCGACCTGCTTGCCTCGGCCATGATCCTTCGGCTCCTTGCGCACGACGAAGGCGTGATAGCCCTTGCCGAGGGCGACGCCCTGATGCATTACGGATGCCGCGATCGGGTCTGCGCCCATCGTCAGACCGCCGACTGCAAAGACATCGGGGACATCCGCAATCAGGTCGACCATGACCTGACCGATGAGCGGCGCGACCCGGTAATCGAGGCTGACCTTGCGAAGGTCGATGTAGTACGTCGCCTTCTTGCCGCTCGTCAGCGTGAAGTCCCCGTGGAAGACCGCCTCATTCGAAATGTGCTCGATCAGTTGCTGCTTGGCGGTTTCCACATCGTCCAGAATACTGACGCGAGTGCCGCAGCGGCTATTTGCCCGAATTTGTACCGGGCAGCAACAGTCCGCGAGTGTGGCTGGGAGCAGGTGTCGACTGGGCCGGAGAAAGATTCTGCGTTGCCATGAGCGCTCCGCTCGCGATCGCGACAACAACCGCGGCCACTACAGCCACGACGACGGCGCGACGATTGTCCTTTGCGTCAGCTGCAGCATTTACGGGTTCGTCGAGAAGCTCGGGTTTCATCTCACGCACACGATAGTGGTGCGGACAACGCCTGACCATTGCCCCATTAGGGTGCCATTTGCGCCGGTGGTGGGCGTTAGCGTTGTGTCATGCGCGTAGCGACCTGGAACGTGAACTCCATCCGTACCCGCGTCGGCCGAGTGGTCGACTGGCTGGGGCGAGAAGACGTCGATGTACTCGGCATGCAGGAGATCAAGTGCAAGCCCGAGCAGTTCCCGTATGAGGCTTTTTCTGAGGCTGGGTATGAGGTAGAGGTGCACGGGCTGAACCAGTGGAACGGGGTCGCCTTTGCCAGCCGCATCCCCATGACTGATGTCGAACGCGGCTTCCCGACATCCCCCGGGTTCGGAAAAGTGGATGACGCCGGCGACCTCCCACAGGAGGCGCGAGCTCTCGGGATAACCGTCGATGACATGCGCCTGTGGAGCCTGTATGTGCCAAACGGCCGCGAGCTCGACAACCCGCACTATCCGTACAAACTCGAGTGGCTGGCGCGCCTGGCCGAGCAGACCTCCAGTTGGCTGGCAGCCGACCCCAACCTCAAGCTCGCGCTCATGGGCGACTTCAACATCGCGCCGCTGGATATCGACGTGTGGGACATCGCGGCATTCGAGGGCAGAACCCACGTTTCGAAACCCGAACGGGATGCCTTCACGGCATTCGAGACCGCCGGCCTCATCGACGTCCTGCGCACCCGCGGCATCGAGGGGTACACCTACTGGGACTACCAGCAGCTGAGATTCCCGCGCAACGAAGGCATGCGCATCGACTTCATCATGGGGTCGAAGGCGTTCTACGAGGTCGTCACCGACGCGAAGATCGAGCGCAACGAGCGTAAGGGTGCTGGCCCGAGTGACCACGTGCCCCTCGTGGTCGACCTCGACATCGACGTCGAGGATGACGACCGACCGATGATCTTCTGAGCGCGCGCGGGTTTGTCGCGGTCGCGGGGGTTGTCACGGTCGCTGTCGCGGGGTTTTGTCGCGAGCGCGGGGTTTGTCGCGGTCGCGTGTGTGGGGTCTTGTCGCGGGCACGGGGTTATATCGCGAGCGCGTAGGTACATACCGCAGCGCTCGCGATAAACCTCAGCGCCCGCGACACACTCCCGCGCCCGTGACGATCTGCAGCGCCCGCGACGAACCGCAGCGCGACGAGCTGGGCTACTGCGCGCGGTAGTGCAGCCGCTGCTCCCTGGTGATGTGCTCGGTTGCGTAGCTGAGCGTGGTGCGCGACATTCGCGGTGCGTTGGCGTCGAGGTACGCGATGAGTTGCGCCTGGTCGACCCGCTTACCGACTTCGCGCAGCATCCATCCGACCGCCTTCCTGATGAGGTCGTGCTCGTCAGGCAATAGCAGCGACGCGATTTCGAGTGTCGTGGATGCGTCGCCGCGTTTGATGAAACCGAAGGTCGAGATGATGGCGACGCGGCGTTCCCAGACCGACTCGCTCGCCGCGAGCTCGAATAGAACACTGCGAGGGCGTTCGTAGAGATACTTGCCCAGGATGAATTCGGCTGAGGCATCCACGAGGTCCCAGTTGTTGACGCGGCCGCGCCTCACCGCCGCGAGGTAGAAGTCGGCGGTCTGCTCAGGTGCTGCCGCATATTGCGCGTCGAGGATCAGCACAGCCGCCAAGCGGTGTTCGTGATACTCGCTGTCGAGAAGGATGGCGACCTGGTCGAGCGGCAGGCCGAGGAACGGCTTCACCAGTCGGCGCGACGCGGGAACGGGGAGGCCCAGAAACCGGTCGCCCTCACCGTATTGGCCCGGACCAGTCTTGAAGAAGCGGGCATGACCGGCCGCTCGCACAGCATCCGCTTCCGTCGCCAGGGCAGCCGTCACATCGTCCGCGGTCATCGTCATTGCAGGATTCTAGACGCGGGCACCGATCGTGCGCGCGAACGGGTCGCTCACACAACTTTCGAGCGCCGCTCGCAACCAAACGCTCCGATGCCGCGAATACTCTGGACTAGGACGCACAATCGCGCCACCAGCACTCATTCGGATCGGAGGTTAGCCATGTCAACGACCACGTCTCACAACGCAGTCATCGGAGAACCCGAGGTTGTCGAGGACACCCCGACCTGGCTGAGCCTCAAGGCGGCCGTCGCAGAGTTGCGGACTTTGCAAATTCAGGATGGCAGCATCCCCGAGGCGAAGCATCGCGCGAAAGCCCGCGACCTCGTCGCCACCATTCGCGCCGAAGTCCTGAATTTCCGTGAGTTGCTGCCGCACGACGCCGAGTACCTCGACGCCTCGGCGGCAGACTTCGAGCGCTGGGCCGATGCCGGCTTCGGCGTGCCTGACTTCCTCGACTCGCTCACCGCCTTCCAGCCGCAGAAGAATCGCGTCGATGGCCTGCGTCACCTCGTCGTTTTCCCGATGTACACGCAGAACGGCTCGACCGATCGTCTGGTCGAGGCCGTGCTCATCGAGGTGCGCTGGCCCGAATTCGTGGCCGAGCTCGAGGCTGGCGACTATTCGAACAAGCTCTTCGTGCCCATCCGATTCCTTGATTTCACGGATGGCTACGACACGAACTCGGCAGTCCTGTTCCCCGAAACCGTCGCGATGCGCGAGATCCCCACATTCACGTGGGGGGCAATCTTCGCGGATCGGGAAGCGGCGCGTTTCCGTCGAGTTGTGCGTGCGGCGTCTGAGATCACGAAATTGGATCTACCCGCCAGCGCCGCGCGCCTCCTCGACAACCAAAACCTGGTCGAAGAAACCTTCGTGATGTGGGATCTCATCCACGACCGCACCCACATGCGTGGCGACCTGCCGTTCGACCCGTTCATGATCAAGCAGCGGATGCCGTACTTCCTCTATTCACTCGAGGAGCTTCGCTGCGACCTCACGGCGTTCCGCGAGGCAACCCGTCTGCTGCGCGACCCCGAGACCGGCGACGTCATCCGCGAGCACGCAGAACTCGTCCAGTACGCCGTAATTTTCGACCGCATCTTCCGGTTCGCGATCACCGGATCCCGCGTGAGAAATTACGACGGACTGGGCGGCCAGCTCCTCTTCGCCTGGCTGCACCAGCACCACGTGCTGCACTGGACGGACACCCGGCTGACCATCGATTGGGACGAAGTTCCGGATGTCGTCATCGCACTCTCAGACGCGATCAACGACCTTTACTGGCACTCGATCGACCGCCCGAAGATGGCCCACTGGCTGGCCGCATACGATCTGGTCTCGCAGACGCTCACGCCGAATCCCGCGTCGAGGTGGGCCGTTCGCGACCTGCCACTCGACGGGCCGCCCCGTGGCCTGACAGACGCCGTAATGGACGACGAGTTCCCGCTGTCGATGTTCTACGAGGCGCTCGCCAAGAAGATGGCCGGCGTGATCGAGTCGACCTCCGGCATTACCGCACACACAGCCCTTGCCTAGGACGATCGTCGTCACGGGCGCGACGGGCGACGCGGGTCGCGCCGTGACGTCGGCCCTCTCGGAAGCCGGACACACCGTCGTCGCAGTGGGTTCCAACGCCGAACGCCTCGCCTCGATCACCGCCAACGCCCACTACGTCTGCGACCTCACGGATGTCGCTGCCGCGGCCGCCCTCGGACCTCGCGTTCACGAGGAGGTCGGCCCGGTCGACGGGCTCGTGCACCTCGTGGGTGGCTGGCGTTCCGGCCACGACGCGGAGGGCTGGGACTGGCTGGAACCGCGGCTGGTGACGAGCCTGCGCCTCGCGACGCTGGCGTTCCACGATGACTTGAGCGCGTCATCCGTCGGCCGACTTGTCGTGATCGGGTCGACGAGCGCGGCGAAGCCGACCTGGAGTGGTGCGAATTACGCCGTCTTGAAAACGACCAGCGATGCGTGGGTGGCGGCGGTGGCATCCGGCTGGCGCAAGGCCGGGACAGCCGCGGCGGTGACGCTCCTCGTGAAGTCGATCGGCGCGGACGGCACCCCACTTGAGCGTATCGCTGAGGCGATTCTGCCGCTCTGGGATGCCCCCGCCGCTGACCTCAACGGGGCAAAGTTCGACCTCACCTAAGGTCGCAGCTCATCTGCGCTGAGGTTTGCCGCGAGCGCGCCAGTACGCACAACCGCGGTCGCGGCAAACCTCCGCGCGCGAAGCTGGGTAGGCAATTCCTACTCATGGTCACGATCGACAGCAGGGTCAAAGCTGTTCGATATCACCCGTTCTCCACCCCCGGAGTCGCGGGCACAGACCACGAGAAAGGCGACCCCGATGGGACTCTTCAAAGGCATCAAGGACATGAAGGACATGGTCGGGGCAGCGCCCGGCCTCATGGAGTCTGCCCAGCAGCTGCAGGCGAACGCCCAGGCTCAGGCCGCGGCCGCACAGCAAATGCAGGCCGGCGGCGGTCAGGCATACGTGAACGCGCTCAATGCACAGAACGCTGGCGAGCCGAAGGCCGGCAACCTGGAGCCGATCACGGGCGTGACCCTCGAGACTTATACAACGATCGTCAAGGGTCTCGGCGCGAGTGCCGGGGACGAGGCCGCAGGCATTCTGGCGGCACAGGCTCACGGTGTGAACGCAGCAGACTGGTCCACCGCAAAGGCCGGCTGGGGCGAGCGGATCAAGGATGATCGCACCATCGGATCGCGCTTCAACACCCTCTATACCCAGGGCTGATCATGGGCTTCTTCGGTGACCTCAACAAGCTCAGGCAGATGGGAGAGGAGCAGCAGCAGGGCATGGACGTCAAGGCGCGCATGGCCAATGCGCAGGCCAAGATGGATCAGGCCAACCAGGCCTTCGCTGCCTCGGTGCCTGCGGTCGTCGATCCTGCCAGCGAGGCTCGTCGGGTCGACGCGACGGCAACCGTCAACTCGGCCCACCACACCGGCATGGTCGTCAACTGGGATGCCATGGTCGAGGTCAACCTGCTGATCATGCTCCCAAGTGGAGTTCCGATGCCGGCGACCACGACCATCCTCGTTCCGCAGCTGAACCTGGCAAGGCTCCAGCCCGGCAGCCAGCTGTTCGTGTCGGTCGACCCAGCCAACCCGGCGTCTGTTCGGGTCGACTGGAGCCGCTAACGCGCTCTGACGACGTCGGCGAGTTGGGCGCGAAGCTCATCGCGGCCGGTGACGCCGAGTTTCCGATAGACGTTTCGCAGGTGATTGTCGACGGTTCGGATTGACACCCCGAGCCGATCGGCGATCTCCCGGCTTCGATCGCGTCCCGCAGCCGCAAGCGCCACGGTCCACTCCCGCTCGGTCAGGTCGAATGTTTCATCCCCGGGTCCGGCCGGCCTGACACCGCTGAGGCCCTGAGCCCAGGCCGCCGCGTGCAACAGCGCGCGTCGCGCCTCATCGTCGCTCCCCGCAGCGCGGAACAGGCCGGCGGCATGCCGAGCCGCATCGACCGCTCCGGTCGGGATGCCGGCAACGGCGAGCGCATCCGCCGCAATCATGAGTGCCCCGGCGTCGCCCGCGACCGCCGCTTCTGCGTGAGCGATCATGGCCGCGACCATCCCGCCCTCGGACAGTTCCCCGATCTCGTGCATGAGATCGATGACTGCCGCCGCGCGGCGTAGTCGCACCGCGACGTAGGCGGTCATACAGGCGATCGCGTGGTACCGACGGTCGATTCCGTGGCGCACGGCGTCGCGCACGACCGCGGCAGCGGCATCCGCGTCCCCGTGGATGGCGAAGCGCCACGCGCGTGCTTCCGCGCACATCAGGAATGCTTGGGTGTCGACTTCGACGGCGTCACTGATGGACTCGAGCAGTTGGTCAGCGAGCGGCTCCAGCTGAAGCTGAATTGCGGCGTTCGCCTGGATGGCAACGGTTGTCGAGAACATGCCGGTGAAGTCACGCCAGCGCAGTTGCTCGACGGCCAGGGTCGCGAGGTCGAGCGCCTCAACCACGCGACCGCCGGTGAGCGCGATGATGGCGAGACCGTAGCCCCAGCCGCCGGCGGATTCGACGAACGGATCGCGGCGACGTTCCTCGGCGAAGTCGACCGCATCGTCGAAGCGGCCGTCAAGAGCGATGGCCAGGAACTCGGTGAAATCGAGGACCCTGCCCGCGTGCGGAATGGCCTCCCGCGCGCCGTCGAGGAGCGGGCGGCCCCTGTCAATGGCCGACTTGATTCGAACGAGTTCGCTCGCGACGACGGCCGCCATCAGCTCGCGGATGACGGCGCTCACCGCTGCCACTGCATCATCCCCGTTGAGGGCGTCCGGGGCCGTGCCGGCGTTCGCGGTCTCACCCGCGAGGAACCGCCATTTCTCGACATCGACTGCGAGTACATCGCGAGCGGGCGAATCCGGCAACTGCGCGAGAATCTCGACGCCGATAGCCAGTGCTTCGCGCGGGCGCTGGCGGCGGATCCAGGCGTGATACCCGTAGCGCGAGGCGAAGCGAGCCAGATCGTCGGGGGCGGTCGCCGCATCGCGAGCCTCGGCGAATGCGGCATCCGCCTCATCCAGTCGCCCCCGGGATGACAGGGCGATCGCGCGGATCAGCAGTGCGGCAGACGTGCGCTCCATCGTGATCGAGAGGTCAGCGAAGATGACGGCGAGCGCGTGGTCGTCAATCGAGTGCGCGTATCCGGCAGCCCAGAGCAGCTCGTGGGCCGTGGGAGGTTCGGTCGTGCGCATGAGGATGAAGTTGGCCTTGAACCTGGCCTGGTCGCCGCCACGTTTGCGCACGACCGCTGCCGCTTCGATGCGTCGCTCATTCGACACGGCCGACGACATCGACTCGATGAGGCACTCCGCGAACAGGGGATGCGCGAGGGAGACACTCCCCGTCGCGTCCCTGTGCACAAGGGCGGTTCGCTCCAACCGGATGATCGTGTCCCGACCGCCGAGCGCCCCCTGCTCCAGCGGCGCGGCCAGCGCGATGAGCTCGCAGAGTCGCCGGTCTTCGGGGTCAAGGTTGCCGAATCGCTCGACGATACCGTCGCGGAGGCCCGCTGGCATGTCGCCCATGTTGACAACGAGGCCGAGCGGCCCGGGTGTCACGGCATCCTTCTCCATCGCCGCCAGGACGAGTTCGCGCAGAAACAGCGGGTTGCCGCCCGCGGCGTCGGTGAGTCGCTTGAGGCTGTCCGGTTCGACGGCGCCGCCGAGCGCGTGCTGCACGATGGTTCGGGCATCCTCAACCCTGAGCCCCGCCAGCTCGACAGTTTCGACGAGTCCCTCATTGAGCATGCGAGCGAGCGGGCCGGTGATGTCGTGTTCCGTTCGCGCCGTCATCACCGCCCGCACGCCGTACACGCGTACGAGCTGGTAGACCGTCGACGCGGTGATGTCGTCGAGCATGGGACCGTCGTCGATCATGAGGACCTGCCGGGTTCCGGCGCTCGCAACGTACGAGAACAGGCGGCGCAACCGCTCGGCGACCGGCTCGTCTGCGTCATCCCCTGCCAGCGCGAGCAGCGGAGTGAGCGCGGCGAGCGGGATTGCGCTCAGCTCCTGAACACCGACAATGGGCAGGATGCCAAATCCTGCTGCCTCGAGCTGTGTCCCGACCGCGGCCGCGAGCGTCGTCTTCCCGACCCCGGCCGGGCCGCGAAGCAGTTGAAGCCTCCCGGATCGCGCGACCACCCGGTCGACGAGCTGCCCGCGTATCTCCTCGTTGACCAGAACCGGCCAGGCAATCACGGTCACCCCTCTGACTGATTGAGCGATTGGAGTTCTGCCCGCAATTCGTCTCGATTAGACACCGCGAGCTTGCGATAGATGCTGGCGAGTTGATTATCGACCGTCCGGGCGGAGACACCAAGCCTCGCGGCGATTTCCTTACTGCGCTCGCGTCCCGCGGCCGCCTGCGCGACGATCCATTCGCGTTCGGTCAGGTCAAAGGCACGCACGGCCTGCGCCGTCGGCTGGAAGCCGCTGAGACCTGCCTCCCACTTCGTCGCAAGCATGGATGCCTGCCGCGCCAACTCGTTTCGTCCCCGCCCGCTTGCGAGGTCTGCCGCCTGTCTCGCGGCATCCACGGCCCCGGATCTGAGGCCGACCAACACGAGCGTGCGCGCCGCACGCAGCAGTGACTCGGCGTCGCGCGCGAGCAGTGCCCGTGCGTGCTCGATGATCGCGCCGATGACGGCGCCCTGCGCGACCGCGCCGATCTCGGTGAGCAGGTTCATGACTTCCTGTGGCCGACCGAGCCTCACGGCCACGTAGGCGGTGAATGCCGCCGGACCGAAGTAGCGGGCATCGATGCCACGACGGACGGCATCCCGAACAATCGCGACGGCGCCGGCGGAGTCGCCGTCTTCAGCGCACATCCACGCTTCGGCTTCGGCCGCCTGGAGCAACACCGCCGCCTGCTCGCGCACCTCGACACCCAGGTCGTCGAGGATGCCGCGCGCGAGCTGCCGCTGCCCGAGCAGCGTCGCGGCGGTGGCTCGCAGGGCGGTCGCGGTGCCGAGCGCACCGACAAAATCGCGCCAGCTGAGTTGCTCGTACGCGACGGTCGCAAAGTGCAAGGCCTCGGTCGCCCGGCCCGCGTGGAGCGTAAACCAGCCGATGCCCCAGTTCCAGAGGCCGTACGCCGCGGTGCCGTCGAGCGCGGGAAGGTCGACCTCGGCTATGGCATCATCGAACGAGCCGCGCAGGGCTCTCGCCATGAATTCGGCGAACGAAACCATGTCTGCACCGTGCGGAACGGCGATGCGGGTCTCGTCAACCAGCACCCGTGCGCGCGTGACCACGGCATCCACAGTGTCGAGGTCGCTCGCAAACACGGCGGCGATCAGCCTGAGTGTCAGGTCGTTGAACTCGGTCGCGGTGTCGACGAACTCGGTGCCCTCGCGACCTGGCGCCGGCCCTGTGTCGCCCGCGATGATGCGCCACTTTGCGATGTCTGCCTTCAGGTAGTCCTGGGCTGGGCTGTCTTCCAAAGTTTCGAGCACGGCAAGAGCCATCCGGATGGCATCCTTCGGCCGCTGCCGTCGGATAGCCAGGTGGTAGCCGCGGCCGTTCGCCATGCGCAGCAGTTCTTCGTCGGTGAGCGCCAGCCGCTCCGCGTCGTCGAATGCAGCATCCGCGGCATCCAGCGATCCGACCGATGACAGCGAGCGGGCGCGCACGAGCGAAGCCAGGAAGTTCGCGCCACGACTGAGCGCGAGATCCGCCAACCGCACGGACATGACGTGATCGTCGAGGCTGTCCGCGTAGTTCGCCGCCCACGCGAGTTCGTCAACGGTGGGCGGCGACGATGTCTCGGCGAGAAGACAGAACGCGCGAAAGCGCTCGTCTTCGCGGTCGGCAGTGGACAGCCGACCCGCGGCCTCGATCTTGAGCGTGTCAGCGACCTGCGCCGGCATCAGGTCGCGCAGCGCCTCGCCGAAGGCCGGATGAAACAGGTGGATGTTGCCATCCGACGACCGCGTAGCCAGACCGAGCGCCTCAAGCGACGCCACGAGCGCGGGCTCGTCCAAAAGCTGCGGCGGCCATGGCTCGGCGACCGCGAGGAGGTCGCAGAGTTGCCGCTGCTCGACGCTGAGCCCCTCAAAACGCTCGGCGATGGAGTCGCGCAGCCGGGGCGGAAGGCCGGCCGAGTCAACCACGAATCCACGCTGCCCCACCTCGACGCCGCGCGCGACGGCCGCGACGACGAGCTCGCGAAGAAACAGCGGATTGCCGTCCGCGAGACCGACCAGCGCCCGAAGGCTGTCAGGTTCCACGGGGCCGCCGAGAGTCCTGCGCACGACCTCCTGCGCAGACTCTCGATCGAGACCGACGATGTCGAAGACATCCACGAGCTGCTCGTCGAACAGCTTCGGCAGCGGTGCGGTCAGTTGCCTGATGGTGCGTGCCGTCATCACACACGGGATGCCGTAGACGCGAACGAGCTGGTACACGGCCGCTGCGCTGACCTCGTCGAGGAGGGGACCGTCATCCACCATCAGTACGCGCCTGGCACCGCCGGATGCCACGAAAGCAAACAGCGCCTGCAGTCGCTCCGATGCGCTCGCGTGGTCTGCCTCGGACCGCGCACGCGCGAGAAGCGGCGTCATCGCAGCGAGCGGCACCGACTTCAGCTCGGCAAGGCCCACGATCGGCAGCACGCTGTATCCGGAGTCCTCGAGCTGCCTCGCAACCGCCGACGCGAGCGTTGTTTTGCCGATTCCGCTCTCGCCCAGAAGCAGTTGGACGCGGCCCGCACGCGCGCGGACGCCCCGAACTACCGTGTCGCGCAGACCGGGGTCGGCGACGATGTGCCAGTCGAGCATCGGCATTGTCTGGATGACCTTGCGTTCGAGTGGAGTTGTGGCGGGGCAGTGACAAGCTACCGCATCCGATGCGCGAGACTGGATGCATGAGACTGCACGACATCGACTACCGCGGATTCGCAAGTGACAACTACGCCGGAGCGCACCCGGAAGTGCTCGCCGCTATCGCTGAAGCCAACGGCGGCCACCAGATTTCCTACGGCGAAGACGCCTACACGGTCGAGTTGACGCGCGTCATGCGCGAACACTTCGGCGAGCAGGCCGAAGTGTTCCCGGTATTCAATGGCACCGGCGCGAACGTCACCGCTCTGACCAGCGTGATGCCTCGCTGGGGCGCGGTCATCTCGGCCAGCACCGCGCACATCCACACGGATGAGGGCGGTGCGCCCGAGCGCATCAGCGGCCTCAAACTGCTGACCGTGAACACCCCCGACGGCAAGCTCACACCGGAACTTATCGAGACGCAGGCCTGGGGATGGGGCGACGAGCACCGCGCGCAGCCCGCCGCCGTGAGCATCACCCAGACCACTGAGCTTGGCACTCTGTACTCTGTCGCCGAGATCCGTGCGATCGCCGACTACGTGCACGCGCGAGGCATGGTGCTGCACATGGACGGCGCCCGCATCTCCAACGCGGCTGCGGCCCTCGGCGTCCCGCTCCGCGACTTCACGACGGATGCCGGGGTCGACGTCCTGAGCTTTGGCGGCACCAAGAATGGCCTGCTGTACGGCGAGGCCATCGTTGTGCTCGACCCGACGAAGAGCGAGGGGCTCATCTACCTGCGCAAACTCAACATGCAGCTCGCGTCGAAGATGCGGTTTCTGAGTGCGCAACTCATCGCGCTGCTCACCGACGATCTGTACCTGCGCGGGGCCGCGCACGCGAACGCGATGGCCGCGCGCCTTCGCAGTTCGCTCGAGGCTGCCATCGCGGCGGGCGACATCGCGGGGCTGACCTTCAGCCAGAAGACACAGGCCAACGCCGTGTTTGCCGTGCTCGACAACGATGCTGCGGACCGCATCCGCGATCGCGTTCGCTTCTACGACTGGGATCGCGCGCGTGGCGGAGTGCGCTGGATGTGCTCCTTCGACACGACCGAAGCCGACGTCGACAACTTCGTCGCGGCGATTACCGACGAGCTGGCCCGCTAACCCTCCTGCGCACGGTCGCGATCAGCCAGATCGCGAGTCCCGCGACCAGCAGTTCAAGCGCGAGGCTCAGCGAATTCTGAACACCGTCCGCGCCCGTGAACGCGAGACCGGTCGCGGCCGGCGAGATCGTGGTGCGCGCGCTCAGAAACATGGTGGCGCCGGTCGGATCGGTCCCTGCGACCACCAGCGTGTGGTGACCCGTGAACTTCGGGATGAGGACGGTCGCGCTGAACGCGCCAGAAGCATCCGTGATGACCTCGCCGAGCGGGGTCGGCGTCGAGTAGATCCCGAGATCAACCGGCGAACCGGCAGCGAATCCCGAGCCCGAGATCGTGAGCTTTTGACCCTGCGTGGTCGCTGACGGCACCCCGTCCAGAGGCGCCGCGCCGGTCGGCGCACTCGGTGGGAGCGGGACGACCGCCGCGACCGCAACGGTAATGGTGCCGGAGACGGTGGAGTCCGGTGGGGTGCCGTTGGTCGCGGTGTACGTCACGGGGTAGCTGCCGTCGGAGCCGGGAGCCGCGGTGCCGGCCACCGTTGCCGTTCCGTCGCCGTTGTCGACGAAGGTCAGACCGCCGGGCAGGGTACCCGTGATCGAGAGCGACGTTGTGGCCGGGAGGCCTGGCGTCGTCGTGATGGTTGTCGACCCACCGACACCAACCGTGAAGGTCGCGTCCGCGCTGCCCGTGAACTGTGCCGGCGTCGCCACGTACAGGGTGAAGTCCTGTGTGACCGATGTTTGGAGGCCATTGCTCGCGGTGAACGTGAGCGGGTAGGTGTTGACGGCGCTCGACGTGCCGGTGATTGTCGCAGTGCCGTCGCCGTTATCGGTGAAGCTGACCCCGCTCGGAAGGGCGCCCGTGACGTCCAGCTGGGTCGCCGCCGGCCACCCTGCGGTGGCGGTGACCGTGAACGTGCCCGGCTGGCCAGCGACAAACGTGCTCGTCGTCGCGCTCGTAAAGTTCGGAGACTCATCGATGACGAGGTCGAAGCTCTGGGTCGTCGAGTTGGCCTGGCTGCCGGTCGCCGTCGCCGTGAGAGTCAGCGGGTAGTCGCCGCCCGAACCGACGTGCGGGGTCCCCGCGATAGTGGCGGTGCCGTCGCCATTGTCGTGCACCGTGATGCCGGCCGGCAGGGAGCCCGAGTCGCTGATTTCAGTTGCAGTCGGGAAGCCGGGGGTCGTCGCGACGGTAAAGGTTCCCGCGGATCCGACCGCAAACGTCGTCGTCGCGCCGCTGGTGTAGCTCGGGGATTCGTCGACGACGAGATCGAAGCCCTGGGTTGCCGCTGCGGTGTCGCCACCGGTTGCGGTCGCTTCGAGTGCCAGCGGATAGTCGCCGCCGGCTCCGGCATCCGGAGTCCCGGTAATGGTCGCGCTGCCGTCGCCGTTGTCGGTGAACGTGACACCGTTCGGCAACAAGCCGGACTCGGTGATCTCGGTCGCGGTCGGGAAGCCGGCGGCGGTCGCGATCGTTGCCGTGCCGGAAATGCCCACCACAAATGTTGCGGAGGCGACGCTCGTGATCGACGGCGACTCGTTGATTGTCAGCGTAAAGCTCTGCGATGCGTCTGCCGTTGTACCGTTCTTGGCCGTCGCTGAAATTGTGATGTCATAGCTGCCGCCGGTACCGACATTAGGCGTACCCGAGATGGTGGCCGTGCCGTCGCCGTTGTCGATGAATCCAACGCCTGTCGGCAGGTCACCGCTCTTGCTGACCAAGGTTGCCACAGGGAAGCCCGCAGTCGTCGTTACCGTGAAAGTGCCGAAGCTTCCGACGTCGTACAGCGCGTGGTCGGCGCTCGTGATCGACGGAGACTGGTTGACGATCAGATCGAACGTTTGCGTCGCATCCGCGGTGTCTCCGCCGGTCGCCATGGCGGATAGCGTCAGCGAGTAGTCGCCGCTGGTACCCGCGAGTGGCGTGCCCGCGATGGTCGCCGTTCCGTTGCCGTTGTCGGTGAAGGAGAGCCCGAGAGGCAGGAGGCCCGCTTCACTGATGGCGGTCAGGGTCGGGAAGCCGGCGCCAGTGGTGACGATGAACGAGTTCGGCACGCCCACCTCGAACACGGTCGATGCGGCGCCGGTGAACCTCGGCGACTCGTTCACGACCAGGTCAAACGACTGCGTCGTAGCGGATGTCGTTCCATTCCTGGCGATGGCCGAGATAGCGAGCGGGTAGTCGCCGCCGGCTCCGGCGGTGGGCGTTCCCGTCAGGGATGCCGAACCGTCGCCGTTATCGACGAACGTCACCCCGTCGGGGAGTGCGCCGGTCTCCGAAATTCCCGTCGAAACGGGGAAGCCCGCATCCGTCTGCACGGTGAAGTCGAGCAGGCTGCCCACGTCGACGAGAGTGCCGGCGCCGCTCGTGATCGAGGGCGAGGCGTCAACCGTGATCGCCAGCGACTGGGCGGCATCCGGTGAGAAGGTGTTGGATGCCGTCAGCGCGAGCGCCGAAGAGCCCTTGGCGGTCGTGGGCGCGGTACCGCTCAGGGTCGCGGTGCCATCGCCGTTGGCAGTGAAGGTCAGCCAGGCCGGCAGAGTGTCATGGCCGATGGTTGCGGCCGGAGCTCCCGAAGTCGCAATCCTGAAGGACTTCAGAACGCCCGCGTCGAAGGTCACCGAGTTGGACGACGTGAACAACGGGGCGGTTCCGACTCGCACGGTCGCGGCTGAGGTCGGCGTCGAGGTCACCTCGTTGGTGAACACGGCCCGGTACTGGTCGCCGCTGTCGCCCAGCACGGCGGTGAGGGACAGGGTGAGCGCGGTCTTGCCGGACAGATTCGTGAAGCTGACTCCGCCATCCGTCGATCGCTGCCACTGGACGGTCGGCGTTGGGTATCCGCCGGCGGAGGCCGAAAGGTTGACGGTTGCGCCGGGCACGACCGTCGTGCTGACCGGGTTGGTCACGATTGTCGGCGCGAGATCAACGGTTATGGCGAGCGTCTGGGTAGCGACCGGATCGACGGCGTTCGATGCCGTCAGCGGTATGGAGATCACGGTGCCAGCGCTGCCGAACGGCGCGGTACCGAACACGGTCGCCGTGCCATTGCCGTGGTCGGTCATGGTCAGCCAGCTGGGCATTCCGGTTGCCGTAATCGTGGCGATCGGAAGCGCGGTCGTGGTCACGGTAAAGCTGCTGTTCGTGCCCTCGACGAAGGTGGTGGATACCGCGCTCGTGATCGTGGGCGCCTCCTGAACCGTGAGCGTCGCTGTCGCTGCGGCGTCTCCGGTGCTGTTGTGGAAGTTTGCCTTGTACGCGTAGCCGGCGTCCCCAACCGCGGCGACGAATGAGTAGGTCGTGGATGTCGCCCCGACGATATTCGTGAACGTCCCGCCGGCACTGGAGCGCTGCCACTGCACGGTCGGCAGCGGGTATCCGCGCGCAGTCGACGTGAACGAAACGGTGTCGCCCGGCTTGACCGTGTGGTCGATCGGGCTGAGGGTCACGACCGGTGCCTCGAGAACGGAGAGGGCGAGGGCCTGTGTTCCGTTGCTTCCAATGCCGTTTGATGCCGTGAGCGCGAGCGCGTATGCGGCGCCGGTTGCGGCATCCGGTTTGCCTGAGACCATCGCGGTGCCGTCGAGGTTGTCGACGAACGTGACCGCGTTCGGCAGCGCCGGGGTCGGCGTCATGGCGATGGTCGGCACCGGATAACCGCGCGTCGTGATCGTGTAACTGCCGGTCGTGCCGACCGTGAGGGAGGCGGTGGCCGAACTCGTGAACGAGGCTGCCTCATCCACCGTGAAGGTGAAGGTCTTGGAATCATTGCCTGCCGAGTTCAATGCTTTGATCGTGACAGTGTGGATGCCGCCCGACCCCACGGCAGGGGTACCCGACACGAGGCCAGCGCTCGAGAGGCTCAGCCCGTTCGGGAGCGCTCCGGACGTAACCGAGAACTGCGGGTTAGGAACGCCGTCCGCTGCGATGGTGTAGCTGACGGGGGTGCCGACGGTTACCGTTCTGGTGAGGCTGGCCGTGATCGCGGGCACGACCCACTTGGTGAAGTTCACGACTGGCTCGCTGCTGCTGCCACCGCCCGGTTGCCCCCAGTTGTCGGTGACCGCCGCCGGGTTAACCGAGACCTGTGCCGTGCCGGAGCTCGTGAGCGGACCGACCGCAACATCGTAGGAGGTCGGACCGCCGCTGATGCTGTAGTTGCTGACGCCGCCCGCGGTGCCGGTGACAGTGAGCCCGGATTTCGTGAGCCCCGCGACATCCACCGGTGAGCCATCGCCTGTGTATGCAACCTGAAAGTGAACTGTCGGGTTGGTCAGGCTTCCGATGGTGGTCGATGCGGTCGTGACCGTCGGGATGAGCGGGTTCGGCACCGCGCCGCCGAGCGGTGTCGTGCGAATGGTGTCAATCACGCTCGTGAGAACACCGCGAGTCGGGTCTGCGTTGGTCGGATACGTGACGCTGACCTGGATGTGCTTCACCGTCGTGAAGTCGGCGTTGCCTGTGAAGCAAACGCTGTTGACATCGCAGAAGAAATTGAGGACGACGTTGAACGGGGCGACGTTCGAGATGCTCGTGCCGTACCCGCTGACGTGACCCGCCGCATCCGTAATGGCGATGTGAATCATCGCCGCGGTGTCGTAGTCGTTCACCTCGTTGCTGCGGAAGATGCTCGTGAACTCCAGGAAGAACTGCTTGTTGGTGCCGCCCGCGGTCAGGTCTTTCGCCGTAGCCATGTCGTAGTCGAGATTCGTGTAGCCCGTGGTGTTTCCGTTGCCGTTGCTCGTCATGGTGCCGAGACCACCGGTCTGCGAGAAGGAGCCCGGGCTGGTCGTGGAGTCCTGCGTCGGTCCGTTCGTGACCGTGCGGGTGCCGAGCGTGTTGCCGGCAAAGTCGTCGATGATCACCGGTACGCCGGCGGCAGCGGGCGCGGCGAAGACGATCGCGCCGATTGATACAAGGAGCATCGCGAGCACGATCACGGCCGCACGATAGATGGCAGAAAAGTGCGCGCGCGCAAACGCCACGGTGTACCCCCGGGTCGGATAGGAGGGGCGCACTAGGGTTGGCGCCCAGGCGCAATCCTAATCTTTGGCGACGCACGGATCCGGCCCTCCAATGGGGGTCATTTCGGGGTTGCGGCGCCCGAGAAGTCCTGGCTGTGTAAATAGTTCGTTAAACCTGAATCCGCGACCGAAAAATGTATCGGCGGGATGCCCGTTACCCCTACGCTTTCGCCATGTCCATCACTGAAGCTCCCCGATCCAGAGCGACCACCGTCGAACCAGGCGGAATCGAAGCAATCCCCGCCTCTCGACGTCACGGTTCGCCGTGGCAGCTGTTCGCAACCTGGTCAGCGCCCAATCTTGAATTCGCGACCGTTTTTGTCGGTGTCATCGCGGTTGCCTTTTTCGGCCTCGGCTTTTGGCAAGCCATGGCCGCCATCGTGCTGGGAAATGCGCTTGGCGGTGTGACCCAGGGCATCCTGTCTACCTGGGGGCCCCGCGAAGGCCTGGCGCAGCTCGTGCTCAGCCGCACGGCATTTGGTACCCGAGGCAACATCCTGCCTGCCGGCGTCAATGCGATCGTCGCGGGCATCGGCTGGTTCGCCGTCAACTCGGTGTCGGGGGCATTCGCGCTCTCGTACCTCGTTGACCCGAAGCTCCAGACGCTGCCGACCTGGGCTTCGCTCATCGTCATCGTGATCCTCGAGATCGTGCTGGCCTTTGTCGGCCACGACCTCGTGCAGGTGTTCGAGCGCTACTCGAGCATCGTGCTCGGCATCATTTTCCTCATCGCGGTGGTGACCGTATTCATCTCCGCGAAGTCGGCGATTGGCGGGCACGGGTCCAACGCGTTCACCTTCGGCGGATTCTCGCTCACCGTTGGCGCTTCGTTCGGCTATGCAGCCGGCTGGAACCCGTACGCATCCGACTACAGCCGTTACCTTCCCAAGGGTTCAAGCCGCAAGAAGATCGGCTGGGCCGCTGGGCTCGGCAACTTCGTTTCCTGCACCATCCTGATGGCGGCCGGGGCCGCGGCAGCGACCGTCGCCGGATACAACCCGGAGAACCCGACCGCATCATTCGTTGCGCCGTCGCTCATGCCGACCTGGACTGCAGACATCACGCTCGTCGCGATCGCGGTCGGCGCGATCGCTGCCAATGCGTTGAACGTGTACTCGGGTGCAATGTCGTTCCTCGCCATGGGTATCAAGATCCCGTTCAAGCTGCGTCGGGCAATCGTCGCGCTGGTGTTCGGTGTGATCGGATTCATCGTCGCGCTCACCGCGCTGCACGACGTCGGCGCGACCTACACGAACTTCCTGCTGGTCATCGCATACTGGATCGCACCCTGGCTCGGTATCGTCTTCGTCGACCGTCTCCTTCGTCGCGGCACTGCGATCTCGTCGCTGGTGCCCGACAAGGCGAAGTATCGCAACTGGGCGGGTCCGATCGCCTTCGTTATCGCCGTCGTCGTCTCGATCTGGCTGTTCGCCGACCAGCTGTCGTTCGTCGGCATCATCGCGAATGCGACCACGCCCCACGTGAAGTTCGCGATCCCTGCAATCGGTGACCTCACGGCACTCGTGGGCTTCGTTCTCGGTGGCATGCTCTACTTCATCCTGTTCACGGCGCTCAAGCCAAAACTGGGTGGTCCGCTCGCGACCGAACCCGACCTCATTGTGGGCGTCGACGCCGCGGATGCAGTCGCGTAACCATGTCTGACGGCACGATCTACGCAACGGATGCGGAGAAGCTCGCTGTCGCCCGCGGTGAGGCCCTGAAGGGTCTCGCCGAGGGCGGCATCCCGATCGGTGCGGCCCTCTTCGACGAGGAGGGCCGCCTGCTCGGCAGCGGCCACAACCAGCGGGTGCAGGGCGATAACCCCGCGCTCCACGGTGAGACGGCGGCGTTCCTGGCCGCGGGTCGACAGACGAGCTACCGCAAGACGATCATGGTGACGACGCTCTCGCCCTGCTGGTACTGCTCCGGACTCGTACGTCAGTTCGGGATCGGACGGGTCGTCGTAGGCGATACCGTCAACTTCTTCGGCGGCCAGGACTGGCTCGCCGAGAACGGTACCCAGGTCACTACAGTCAACGACCCGGAGCTCATCCGCATCATGGGAGATTTCATCAACGCCAACCCCGAGCTCTGGAACGAAGACATCGGCGAAGAGTAGCTCGCCGCCGTTGGCCGCCCGCGGTTACGGGCGCAGCAGCACCTTCGTCGCACGACGCTCGTCCATCGCCGAATACGCCTCGGCGACCTCGGCCAGCGGCAACTCGAGGTCGAACACGCGCCCGGGGTTAATCCGGTGGTCAAGCACTTCGGGCAGCAGTTCCTGGATGTAATTGCGCACCGGCGCGACCCCGCCATTCACGCCGACGTTTCGGTTGAACAGCGTGCGGATCGGCAGTTCAGCGCCCCCGTTGGGCACCCCGACGTACCCGACCATGCCGCCGGCACGTACCGACTTGATCGCCTGGTCCATCGACTCAGCGGTGCCAACGCACTCCAGCACGATGTCGGGGCCAATGCCGTCGAACATCTCGCGGATGTGCTTGATTCCGGCCTCGCCGCGCTCTTCGACGACATCCGTCGCCCCGAATTCCCATGCGATGGCCTGACGGTCGGCGTGACGTGACATGGCAACAATTCGGGATGCCCCCAGCCGCTTCGCAGCAAGCACAGCACACAGCCCTACCGCGCCGTCACCCACGACCGCGACCGTGCTCCCATGCGTCACCCCGGCCGACAGGGCGGCATGGTGGCCGGTGCCCATCACGTCAGCGAGTGTGAGCAGGCTCGGGATGAGCGCCGGGTCGGGTTGACCGGGCGTCGCGACGAGCGAACCGTCTGCATGCGGCACGCGTACGCGCTCGCCCTGGGCGCCGTCCGCGAAGTGGCCGGAACGGTCATCCGCTCCCCACCAGCCGCCATTCAGACAGGACGTGCTGACACCGTTGAGGCAGTTGGTGCAGGTCATGTCGCAGTCGTAGAAGGGGGCAATCACGAAGTCGCCGACCTTGATCTTCCTGACGTCATCGCCGATGGCCTCGACGATCCCCACGAATTCGTGGCCGATGCGACGCGCGCCATCGATGGGAACGACGCCGCGGTACGGCCAGAGGTCGGAGCCGCACACGCAGGCCGCGACGACACGCACAATCGCGTCGATGCCGGTTGACAGAACCGGATCGGGAACCTCTTCGAGCCGGATATCGCGTTCGCCGTAAATCAGAGTTGCAAGCATCTCTTAAGACTAAGTCAGAGCGCCTGAAGAGTAAGTCAGAGTGCCTTGATGCTGTTGTTGCGGGCGTCGTGCGTGAGCTCGGCGAGACCGAGCGCCTCGAGGAGCGGCGGCATGTACATCCCGAAGCGACCGCGATAGCCCTTGCGGGTGCCGTACCAGCCGCCGACCGGGTTGCTCTCCGCGCGACCCCAGCCCTCGACGGTGCCTGCGGTGGCGGGCTTCTGCTCGTCCGCTGCGCCGAGCGGAACCCAATCGCCCTGCTCCTTGAGCCAGGTGTACAGGTCGTCGATCGCCTGAACCAGATACGTCAGCCTGGTCGAGCCGACCTGGCAGACGATCACGGCCGGATCGGCGGCGTCGTCGCGGTACATCGTGTACTCGGAGCTCCCGGAAGGCGTCTTCAGGACCCACGGGTCGTCTTTTGTGCCTGCGCTCATGGCGCGAGCCTATCCCCGCATGCCCGCGTCCACCACACCCCGCGGGCGGAGAAACTGACACTCCACCCGCGTGGAAAGTGCTGGGCGCTACACGTCGAAGCGGGTGACCGCCAGGCCGTCACCCAGCAGGTCTACCTTCACGGTGTCGCCGTCCGCGATGTCGCCCGCGATGAGCGCGCGCGCCAGTTTGTCGTCGATTTCGTGCTGCATCAGGCGCCGCAGTG
Organism: Glaciihabitans sp.; assembly: GCA_025463785.1. Taxonomy (GTDB): domain Bacteria; phylum Actinomycetota; class Actinomycetes; order Actinomycetales; family Microbacteriaceae; genus Galbitalea. The sequence continues at coordinate 20,893 of JAODBD010000013.1, read as the reverse complement.
GCCGCGCGCCATAGATCGGGTCGTAGCCGCGTTCCGCGAGCCAGGCCCTGGCATCCGGAGTCACCGCCAGCTCAAGCCGGCGGTCGGCAAGCCTGCGCGCCAGCCGGTCGACGTACAGCGACACGATCTGGCCCAGGTCATCGGTCGTCAACGGAGCGAACACAACGATGTCGTCCAGGCGATTGATGAACTCGGGCTTGAACGTCTGGCGAACGAGCTCCTGTACCGCAATGTCGCGATCCTCCCAGTCGACTGTCTGGTCGGTGAGGATCTGGCTGCCGAGATTGGAGGTCAGGATGAGGATCGTGTTGCGGAAGTCCACGGTGCGACCCTGGCCATCCGTCAGGCGGCCGTCGTCGAGAACCTGCAGCAAAACGTCGAAAACCTCCGGATGCGCCTTCTCGATTTCGTCGAGGAGCACGACCGAGTACGGTCGGCGACGCACGGCCTCGGTAAGCTGGCCGCCCTGCTCATACCCGATGTATCCGGGGGGCGCGCCGACGAGCCGCGAGACGGCGAACTTCTCGCCGTACTCGCTCATGTCGATGCGCACGAGAGCTTTCTCGTCGTCGAACAGGTACTCCGCGAGTGCTTTGGCGAGCTCGGTCTTACCGACACCGGTCGGCCCGAGGAACATGAACGAGCCGGTCGGCCGGTCGGGGTCTGAGATTCCCGCGCGGGTGCGGCGGACGGCATCCGCGACGGCCTTCACGGCCTGCTTCTGCCCAATGAGCCGACGCCCAAGCTCGCCCTCGAGGGCAAGCAGCTTGTCGGTCTCGCCCTGCTTCAATCGTGCCACCGGGATGCCGGTCCACGCCGCGACCACGGCCGCAATATCTTCGTCGGTCACCTGGTCGTTGACCATGCGCGGCCCGAGCTGCTCGACGGATTCGGCGGCAGCAATGGCCTTCTCGATCGCCGGAATCGTCTCGTAATTGAGCTTCGAGGCATCCTGGTAGCGCTGGTCGCGCATAGCCTTGTCGAGGTCGATGCGCGCGTCATTCAGGCGGTTGCGAAGGTCACCGACGTCGTGCAGCGACGACTTCTCCGCCTTCCACCGCATCTCGAGCGCACCGAGCGCCTCCTCGCGCTCCGCCATATCTGCTCGCAGTTTCTCGAGACGAACCTTGGATGCTGCGTCCTTTTCCTTCCGCAGCGCCAGCTCTTCGATCCGCAGCCGGTCCACCGCACGCTTGAGTTCATCGATCTCAACCGGCGACGAATCGATCTCCATCTTCAGCCGCGACGCCGCCTCGTCGACAAGGTCAATGGCCTTGTCAGGAAGCTGGCGAGCGGTGATGTAGCGGTTGGACAGGGATGCCGCAGCCACCAGGGCAGAATCGGCGATCGTCACCTTGTGGTGCGCTTCGTACCGCTCCTTGAGTCCGCGGAGAATGGCGATGGTGTCTTCGACACTCGGCTCGCCGACGAACACCTGCTGGAATCGGCGCTCGAGGGCGGCATCCTTCTCGATGTATTCGCGGTACTCGTTCAGGGTCGTCGCGCCGATCATGCGCAGCTCACCGCGGGCGAGCATGGGCTTGAGCATGTTGGCCGCGGCCACCGAACCTTCGCCACCGCCCGCACCGATCAGGGTGTGCAACTCGTCGATGAACGTGATGATGCGGCCGTCGGAGTCGTTGATCTCCTTGAGGACGGCCTTCAGCCGCTCCTCGAATTCACCGCGATATTTGGCGCCGGCAACGAGAGCGGCGAGGTCCAGCGAGACGAGCTGCTTATCCTTGAGCGAGTCCGCGACATCGCCCGCGACAATTCGCTGGGCGAGGCCCTCGACGACCGCCGTCTTACCGACACCGGGTTCGCCAATGAGGACGGGGTTGTTCTTGGTGCGCCGGGTCAGAACCTGGCTTACGCGCCGGATCTCGGCATCCCGACCAATCACCGGGTCGAGCTTGCCGCTCTTCGCGATCTCGGTGAGGTTGATGCCGTACTGCTCCAGGGCGGACTTTTGCTCCTCCTGGGTGCCGGGAGCCCCCTGCATGTTGGCCATTTCGTTCTCCTGAACGTTGTGTTCCAGTACTGAGCCTATTTGTGACTCAGTGGTTTGTGTCGCACCGATTCGGTGACGGTGAACTTCGCGGTGCGGGAAAGCTCGGAGGTCGGGCCGACGATGCCGCGCAGGATCGGCTTATACGCGAGGTGGGAATTCCAGACCACGCGAAGGCTGGCACCCGGCTTGAGCACGCGAGCGGCCTCGGCGAACAGGGCAAGCGCAATGTCGGTCGTGACCGCTCCGCCGTCGTGGAACGGCGGGTTGAGCACGATCAGATCGGCCGAAGCATCCGGCTGCGACCGCAGGGCCGCCTCTCGCACGACCTCAACGTCGAGTGCGTTCGCGACCATGGTCTCGCGAGCCGAGGCAACGGCATCCGCTGACGCGTCGCTCGCAATCACTCGAGCATTCGGCTTCCGCCTCTTGAGCTCCGCCGCGAGGATGCCCGACCCACACCCCAAATCAATGGCCGTCTGAAAGGCTGGCAGCTTGTCAAACGTCGCCAACATCGCCCTCGTGCCAATGTCGATGCCAGAACCGGCGAACACGCCGCCGACTGCTCCCACCCACAGTCCGAGATCGGACTGGAACTCGCGCCGCGGCTCCGCCGGTGCGACCGCCAGCGGCGAGCGCGCGATGAGCACGCGCGATTTCTGTCTGGCGTGGGAGATGTCGAGTGCCTCGAAGCTGCGGCCGAGAACCTCGTTCATTGCCGTGGTCATGTACTTGAGCCGGCCGCCCGCAAAGACGACGACTGCCGGATCGGCGAAGGCGGCGGCCGCTCGCGCGAGCCGGTCGAGGGCGTCGAGCGACTTCGGCAGCCGCAGCAGAATCACCGTCGCGCCGGAGAACAGTTGGGGGCTTAGCTCCTCGACACCATCGTCAGCGACGAGGTCCTGGTAGGCGCGTACGCTCTCCGCGCCGGCGACGCGAGCACCGGTGGCGAGCGCGGCCGACCCGATCGCGACAACTCGGGCGCCGGCAGTCGACGCGGCTGCCTCATCCAGAATGAGTCGGTCCGCCGCGTCGGCGAGCACGACATCCAGCTCTGCGATCCGCACCACGACTACTCGCCACCTCCGCGGCCGAGCGGGCGCCAGACGACCACCTGCGTGTTGCGTTGAGCGCGAGTGCCGGTGCGCAGCGGAACCACGTCGCCCGAGCCGCCCGCCGCGAACACACGACGACCCGGCCGGTTGAGCAGCTCGTCCGCGAGCGCCGCCTCAAGCACCCGAACCCTGGACTGCAGGGCCGCGACCTGGTTCTCGAGGTCAAGCATGCGACGGATGCCCTCGAGGTTCAGGCCCTCAGCGCTCAGCCTCGCGATCTCCCGCAGCTGCACGACATCCCGCATCGAATAGCGACGCGACTTGCCGGCGGTGCGAGTGGGACTCACGAGCCCGAGCCGGTCGTACTGGCGCAGCGTCTGCGGATGCATCGCCGCCAGCTCGGCGGCGACAGCGATCGCGAAGATCGGGCTCTGCTCGTCCATTAGTGATTAGCTCCCGCACGATCGAGAAGTTCGGCACGTGGGTTTTCATCCGGCATCGCAGCCGCGAAGTCCTCGAGATGCTTCCTGGCAGCATCGGTGAGGTGACTCGGCACGGCCACTTCGACGGTTGCGAGCAGATCGCCCGTTCCCTTCGTAGTTGTCACGCCGCGGCCCTTGACGCGAAGCACGCGCCCACTCGGTGTGCCCGCCGCGACGCGCAGCCTCACCGGGTCGCCCCCGAGCGTCGGAACCTCGACCGTCGCACCGAGCGTCGCCTCGACGAAGGTAACCGGCACCTCGACGCGCAGATTGAGCCCGTCCCGCTCGAACACGGGATGCTTTCGAACCGTGATCGAGAGCACCAGGTCGCCGGTCTCGCCGCCATCCGGACTCGGCTCACCCTTGCCGCGAAGGCGGATCTTCTGCCCATCGCTGACGCCAGCCGGAATCTTGACCTTGATCGGCTTACCGCCCTGAGGCTGCAGAGTGATGGTCTCACCGCGGATCGCAGTCACGAAGTCGAGCGTGGTGCTCGCCTCGAGGTCGCGCCCACGGGTCGGCCCGCCATAGCCGCGGTAACCGCCGGTCGACTGGCCGAAGCCGCCGTTGCCGCCGCCCCCGAACATGCCGCCCAGGAAGTCTTCGAAACCACCCTGCTGGAAACCGGCGCGACGATTGCCGCCACCGAACATCCCGCCAAAGACGTCCTCGAAACCGCCGGGCTGGCCATTGCCGCCCGACGTAAACCGAGCGCCCGAGCCCATCGCGCGGACCTGGTCGTACTCGGTACGCTGCTCCTTGTCGGAGAGGACCGAGTACGCCTCGCTGATCTCCTTGAAGCGGGCCTCGGCCTTGGCGTCGCCAGCATTGGAGTCTGGGTGATACTGGCGCGCGAGCTTGCGATACGTCTTCTTCAGATCGGACTCAGAGACGTCCTTGGATACGCCAAGGACCTGATAAAAGTCCTTATCGAACCAGTCCTGACTTGCCACAGGACCTCCTACTTGCCGTCAGGCACTGACACCGCGACCTTGGCCGCGCGCAGCAGCCGGTCGCCGAGCGCGTAACCCGGCTCGATGACGTCAGCCACCGTGTTGACGTCCACGTCGGACGAGGGCAGCTGAACGAGTGCCTCGTGAAGGTTGGGGTCAAAGACCTCGCCCTTCTCTCCGACCGTGCGAAGGCCGTAGCGCGCGAAGGCCGCATGGAGCTTCTGGGCCACGATCTCGAGCGGACTGCCGGCCAGGTCGCCGTGCGATTCGGCGCGGTACAGGTCATCGACTGCGGGAAGCATCGTACGGATGACCTCCGCGATGACGGCCTCCCGGTTGGCCGCACGGTCACGCTCGACCCGCTTGCGGAAGTTCACGAGCTCGGCCTGGGCGCGAGCAAGGTCGTTTCGCATGTCGGAGATCAGCTCGCGCTCGCCAGCCTCGAGGAACGAGATCTCCTCGTCGGTCAGCGTCTCAATGTCTGGCCCTTCCGCCTCGATGAGGTCGTCCGCTGTCTCAACGTCGGCGGTGTCGCCATCCTCGGAGCCCGTTAGATCGGTAACGGGCTCCTCGGCGGGCTCTGGTTCGGGCTTGTTCTTGTCAGCCATGGCCTATTTCTTGGGATCGGTTGTCGGCTCGTCCTCGACGACCTCGGCGTCGACGATGTCCTCGTCATCGGACGAGGCCGTGTCACCTTCGGTCGAGCCGTCAGGGGCCTCGCCGGATGGGGCATCCGCGCTGGCGTAGATTGCTTCGCCGAGCTTCTGCTGAGACGCGTTGAGCTTGTCGTACGCCGCCTTCACGGCAGCCTCGTCATCGCCCTGCAGCGCTGTCTGGAGGTTGTCGACGTCGGCCTGAACCTCGGTCTTGACATCATCCGGCAGCTTGTCTTCGTTGTCTTTGATGAGCTTGTCGATGGAGTAGGCGAGCTGCTCGGCATTGTTGCGAACCTCGGCGGATTCGCGACGCGCCTTGTCTTCTGCCGCGTGCTCCTCGGCCTCGCGCACCATGCGCTCGATGTCTTCCTTCGGGAGCGAGGAACCGCCGGTGATGGTGATCGACTGCTCCTTGCCGGTGCCCTTGTCGCGAGCGTGAACCTGCACGATGCCGTTGGCGTCGATGTCGAAGGTAACCTCGACCTGCGGAACGCCACGCGGAGCCGGTGCGATGCCCTGCAGCTCGAACGTGCCGAGCGGCTTATTGTCGCGGGTGAACTCGCGCTCGCCCTGGAAGACCTGGATCGCGACCGACGGCTGGTTGTCATCCGCGGTCGTGAAGGTCTCACTCCTCTTGGTCGGAATCGCCGTGTTGCGCTCGATGAGCTTGGTCATGATGCCGCCCTTGGTCTCGATGCCGAGGCTCAAGGGGGTGACGTCGATGAGCAGGACATCCTTGCGCTCGCCCTTCAGGACGCCAGCCTGGAGTGCAGCACCGACAGCGACGACCTCATCCGGGTTGACACCCTTGTTGGGCTCTTTGCCGCCGGTCATCTTCTTGACGAGCTCCTGCACGGCAGGCATACGGGTCGAGCCGCCAACGAGCACGACGTGCGAAACGTCGGCGACCTTGATGCCGGCCTCCTTGATGACGTCCTCGAACGGCTTACGGGTGCGGTCGACCAGGTCTTTCGTCAGGTCTTCGAACTTGGCGCGGGTGAGCGTCTCGTCGAGGTTGGCCGGACCATTTTCGGTAAGCGAGAGGTACGGCAACTGGATGCTGGCGCTCATTGACGAGGACAGCTCCTTCTTCGCCTGCTCAGCGGCTTCCTTCAGGCGCTGGAGCGCGATCTTGTCTTTCGACACGTCAACGCCGGTCGTCTCCTTGAACTTGGTGACGAGGTGATCGACGATCCGCTGGTCCCAGTCGTCTCCGCCGAGCCGGTTGTCGCCGGAGGTCGAACGAACCTGAATGGTGGAGAAGTCATCGTCCTTACCGACTTCGAGCAGGGACACATCGAACGTGCCGCCACCGAGGTCGAAGACCAGGATGAGTTCGTCTTCCTTACCCTTATCGAGGCCGTATGCCAGTGCCGCCGCGGTCGGCTCGTTGATGATGCGCAGCACGTTCAGGCCGGCGATTTCACCGGCATCCTTCGTGGCCTGGCGCTCTGCGTCGTTGAAGTACGCGGGAACCGTGATGACGGCATCCGTCACGGGCTCACCGAGGTACTGCTCTGCGTCACGCTTCAGCTTCGCGAGGATACGCGCCGATATCTCCTGGGGCGTGTACTTCTTGCCGTCGATGTCGACTGTCCAATCGGTGCCCATGTGGCGCTTGACCGACGAGATGGTGCGGTCGACGTTCGTGACGGCCTGGCGCTTCGCGGTTTCACCGACGAGCGTCTCGCCATCCTTCGTGAAGGCCACGACCGACGGGGTCGTACGGAAACCTTCTGCGTTTGCGATGACCGTCGGTTCTCCACCTTCGAGAACGGCTACCACCGAGTTGGTGGTTCCGAGGTCAATTCCTACTGCTCGAGCCATTGCTCTGTACTCCTTTTGTTGCGGGCATCCTGCAAGAACTTGAGCCTTGCTATATCAAGTTTGGTGATGGGATGCCACCTTGTCAAGCTGAATCCCCGAAACTTGAGTCTGCACGACTCAATTACGAAAACGATTCAGGGTCGACCGATATTCCACCGGCCGTTCCCCAATTCGTGGGCCCGGAACACTAGTGTTTCGACCATGACCGACCTTCCCGACACCGGCGTCAAGGCTTCATCGGCTGCAGAGGCCCTGCTGGCCGCGGGCATGTCACTTCCCGCAGAAGCCGAGGTGCCGAAGAGACGCATCCTGGCCTGGGCTCTCTGGGACTGGGGCGGAGCCGCCTTCAACGCGATCACGACGACTTTTGTATTCACTGTCTATCTGGCATCCAGGGAATTCGGCAACCCAGACAACACGACCGCCCTGCTCGGCCTTACCGGGATTATCGGCGGCATCCTGGTTGCGCTCATCGCCCCCGTCACCGGGCAGCGCTCGGATGGCACGGGCAGACGCAAGCTCTGGCTCGGCATCAACACACTGATCGTTGTCGTCGCGATCGGCTGCATGTTCTTCGTCAAGGAGACCCCCGCATACCTGCCGCTCGGACTGGTGCTTCTCGCCGTGGGAACTCTCTTCTTCGAGATCGCCAGCGTGAACTACAACGCGATGCTGTCGCAGGTATCGTCAGCCCGCACGGTCGGTCGGGTGAGCGGTTTCGGCTGGTCTATGGGCTACTTCGGCGGCATCGTTCTGCTGCTCATCCTGTACTTCGGTTTCATTCATCCGGCTGTCGGCCTGTTCGGTGTTACCGACAAGGACGGACTGTCGGTTCGCGTCTCGATGGCGATCGCTGCACTCTGGATGGCCGGGTTCTCGATCCCGGTGCTGCTGGCGGTGCCCGAACCTCCCGTGACCGTGACCCTGTCGGAGAACCGCAGCATCACGACCTTCTTCGTGCGAATCGGCAAGTCGTACGCGCGCCTCATTCGCGATATCGGTGGCCTCTGGAAGATCAGCCGGCGGACGGTGTGGTTCCTGATCGCGAGCGCCGTTTTCCGTGACGGCCTCACCGGCGTTTTCACCTACGGCGGGGTTCTTGCCGCTGTCGCCTTCGGTTTTTCGAAGGGCGACGTCATCATTTTCGCCATTGCCGCGAACGTGGTTGCCGGCGTTTCGACCGTGCTCATCGGACGCCTCGATGACGTCGCCGGCCCGAAGCCGGTCATGGTCGGGGCTCTCATCGGAGCAGTCGTTGCCGGGCTCTGCGTGTTTGTATTCCACAGCGGCGGCACGACCATCTTCTGGATCTTCGGACTGCTGATGTGCATCTTCGTCGGACCCGCACAATCGGCGAGTCGCAGTTTCCTGGCTCGCGTCATCCCTGCCGGGCACGAAGGCGAGGTATTCGGCCTTTACCAGACGACCGGAAAGGCGGCTACCGTCCTCGCGCCGCTTCTTTTCACGATCTTCGTGACCGCCTTCCACAGCACCATCTACGGGATCATCGGCATCGTCATCGTGCTCGCGGTCGGGCTCGCGCTGCTCCTGCCTATCCAGGCGAAGGCAAACGTCGGCTAGGGCTCCCGCCGCCGAGGTTCTGCGCGTCGTGCGCCGGCTGCATAACTTCGGAGATTCGGGCGACCCGCGGCTGTGGTCGCGTCCGCTCGCGGCGTTTCGACAGAATCTCCGAAGTTACGCTCGGGTCGGAGCCGGCGGCGGGGCGGGCGCGGCAGGGGCGCCGGGCACGGCGACGCGACGCGACGTGGCTGAAACGCGGTGGCGGCGGCGGTGGCGGGCTGCCAACCTGAAGTCATGACGACGCAGCGCGACAAGGCAGCACTCCTCCGCTCGCTCCACGTTCCGGGCGACCCGCTCATCCTGACAAATGTGTGGGATGCCGTGACCGCGCGCATTGTCGCCGGCGCCCCTGGCGTCAAGGCGATCGCGAGTGCGAGTCACGCGGTGTCGTTCGCGCACGGCGTCCCCGACGGTGGCGGCCTTAGCGTGGAGCAGGCGCTCGCCGCCGCGACCCTCATCGTGAACGCGGTCGAACTGCCCGTCACCATCGACTTTGAACAGGGCTACGCCGGGGATGCTGCGGGCGTTCAACGCAACGTCGGTCACCTGATCGAGACCGGCGCGGTTGGCCTCAACCTCGAAGACACGGCCGTTGGCGGGTCCCTCATGCCGATCGAGATTGCAACCGAACGGGTAGTGGCCGCGCACGCGGCCGGCGTCGGTGCTGGCATGCCGATCGTGATCAACGCCCGCGATGATTCGCTCGTGCGCGGCGGCGACTGGGCCGACATGGTGAACCGAGCCAACTCGTACCTCGGGGCGGGTGCCGACTGCGTCTTCGTGCTCGGGCTGCGCGGCGCCGACGACGTGGCGCGAGCCGTGCGTGAGATCGACGGGAGGGTTTCTGTGGTGTCTGGGGCGACATCCGTTCCTCTCCGGCAACTCGCAGAGCTGGGCGTTTCGCGGGTCAGCTTCGGTCCCGGCATTCTGGGCCTGACCCTCTCGCACCTTCGGGATGCGGCCGCGAAGTTGACGGCGCTGGACGAATACCCCCACGAGCTGGGGTTCGAGTATTAGCCTCAAGGCATGGCTGATCAACGCCCGATCGGATATTGGTTGAAGCTCGTCGACGGTCTCATCGAGGAGCAGTTCGCACACACTCTCGAGGAGCACGGCGTCACGCGGCGCCAGTGGCAGCTGCTCAACGTCCTGGCGCGCGGCGAATCGACGGTCGAACAACTCGACGCCGCGGTCGCGCCGTTTCTGGTCGACGCCGAGGACGGGTCAGCGCTCGATCACCTGAGCGAACTCATCGACAGCGCCTGGGTCGACGCGACGCCGTCGGGCTACGAGCTCACCGAGCGCGGCAGTGCAGCACTCGGACGCCTCACCTCGGTCGTCTCGGAGCAGCGAACGCTGATGACCGCCGAACTCACCGAGGCCGACTACACGACGACCGTGGCGACTCTCGAGCGCATGGCGCGCAACCTCGGCTGGAGCGACTAGCGCCCGAGCGGCTCCGGTAGCGGCGTCGTCGTCGTGTCTCGGTTGATGCGCTTGAGGACGACCTCGGCGCTGATCAGGCACATCGGCAGTCCGATCCCTGGGATGGTGGATGCGCCAGCGAAGTACAGCCCGCGCACCTTTTTACTCTTGTTGCCGGCGCGGAAGGGTCCACTCTGCCGCAGCGTGTGTGCCGGACCGAACGCGGTACCGCGCCACGAATTCAGCTCGGTCACGAAGTCGGCAGGCCCCACTGTTCGGCGCAAAACAACGCGAGCTGCCAGATCCGCGATGCCGGCCCAGTCCGCAATCTGCTCGATGACCGCATCGGCGAGTGCCTCAACCGTCTTGTCGCCCTTACCGTTCAGCCCGCCCTTGCCAAGGGTCGGATCTGCCGGAATGGGGACGAGAACGAACACGCTCTCGTGGTTGTCTGGGGCGACATCCGATTCGATGCCGCTGGGTTTGCAGACGTACAGGGACGGGATGCCCGGCACATGGGGGTCGTCGCCGAAGATGGCATCGAACCCGGCTTTCCAATCATCGGCAAAGAACAGGGTGTGGTGTTCGAGCTCGGGCAGGTCACCGCTCACACCGAGGTACAGCAGTAGCGCCGAGGGACCGGGCAGCGTCTTGTCCCAATATGCCTGCGGGTAGGTCTGCTGCTCGGGCTGGAGCAGCACTGTCTCACTGAAGTGCAGGTCAACGGTCGAGACGACCAGGTCAGCTGGTACGGTCTGCTTCGAATCGCCCGTGCCGGTGTACTCGACGCCGGTCGCAGCACCGTGCTCGACGACAATGCGCGTTGCGCGGGCATCCGTGACGATCGTGACGCCCTCGGCGCGCGCAAGGTCGGCAATGCTCTCGATCACCCGAGCGAATCCTCCGATCGGATATTGCACGCCATCGGCCAGATCGAGATGACTCATCAGGTGGTAGATGCCGGGCACGACATAGGGGGATGCTCCAAGAAAGATCGCCGGATATCCGAGGATTTTGCGCAACCGGTCGTCGTGAACCGCGTGGCGGGTCAGCGACGAAAGCGGGCGACCGAGGTGCAGAACGAGTCGGCAGAGCCGCGACAGCACCTCACGGTTAACGAGTGGCAGGATGCTCTGGAAGCTCGAATAGAGGAAGTACTTCATTGCCAGCTCGTAGGTCTCGGCCGCCGAGCGGAGGTACCGATCGAGTCGACGACCCGAGCCGCGCCGCACCTTTTCAAACAGTTCGAGGTTTTCCTCGCGGATCGCGGCAACGTCGATCGGATACTTGTCACCCTCGAAGTAGACGCGGTAACCGGGATCGAGGGTTACGAGGTTAAGTTGCTCGTCTGCGGTGGTGCCGAGCAGTCTGTAGAAGTGGTCGAAGACCTCGGGCATGACATACCAGGACGGCCCGGTGTCAAAACGAAAGCCGTCCTTCTCCCAGCTGTCCGCGCGGCCGCCCAGGGTCGAGCGCGCTTCCAGCAGCGTGACATCGTGCCCCTGCCGCGCCAGTAGCGCAGCGGATGCCAGCCCGCTGATTCCGCCGCCGATCACGGTCACAGCGCTCACCCGTCGTTACCGCCGAAGACTCTGGACTCGAGTGCGTGCCAGAGTTCGACGTCCCCCTGGGCGAAAGCCGATGCTCGGTTCTTGGCTAGGCTGAAGAGGCGGTCACGCACCCCATCGACCTGCGCCTGCCGCTCCCCCGCGACCGCGAGCAGATCAGAACCGTCCATTTAGGCAGACTATCCCGACCATGGCTGAAGGCACTGAGCAGGTTGTCCTCCTTGACAACGACGGAAATGCCGTCGACGTAGCGGACAAGGCGACCGTCCACACGCACGACACCGCGTTGCATCTCGCCTTCTCCTGCCACGTGTTCAACCCCGAAGGACAGGTGCTCGTAACCCGCCGGGCACTGAGCAAATTGACCTGGCCGGGCGTCTGGACCAACTCGTTCTGTGGGCATCCGGCCCCCGGCGAGAGCGTTGAGGACGGCGTCGCACGGCGTGCCCTGATCGAGCTCGGGATCACTGTGAGCGAGCTGCGCCTTGTGTTGCCGGACTTCCGTTACCGGGCGGTCGACGCATCCGGAATCGTCGAGAACGAGGTCTGCCCGGTGTATCGAGCGGTGACGACGGATGCCGTGGTCGCGAACCCCGCGGAGGTCGCGGAGTGGAGATGGGTCGACCCCGACTCGCTGGTCGCGGCCGCGAGCGCAGCGCCCTACGCGTTCAGTCCCTGGCTCGTCTGGCAGTTAGAACAGGTCGAACGCACCCTGTCCTAGTCGGCCCGTCGCTCGGCTACGAAAGTGGGTCGTCCGTGAGCGCCGGCGGCGTTGCCGGGATCGGCGTGCGATGAAAGTTCAGATGCGAGCGGGATGCCGTCGGCCCACGCTGCCCCTGATACCGCGAGCTGTACTCGCTTGAGCCGTATGGCTTCTCCGCGGGCGAGGTCAGCCGGATGAAGCACAACTGGCCGATCTTCATCCCGGGCCAGAGCTTGATCGGCAGCGTCGCAACGTTGCTCAGCTCGAGCGTCACATGCCCCGAGAAGCCGGGGTCGACGAAGCCCGCAGTCGAGTGGGTGAGCAGGCCGAGGCGGCCGAGTGAGCTCTTGCCTTCGAGGCGTGCGGCGATGTCATCCGGCAGGGTCACGAGCTCGTAGGTCGAGCCGAGCACGAACTCGCCGGGGTGCAGGATGAACGGCTCGCCATCCTCGATCTCGACCAGCCGCGTGAGGTCTGGCTGGTCTTCGGCCGGATCGATGAACGGATACTTGTGGTTATCGAACAGCCGAAAGAACTTGTCGAGCCGCACGTCGATGCTCGACGGCTGGATCATGCCCAGGTCGAGCGGGTCGAGGCCGACGCGGCCGGATTCGAGCTGTTCCCTGATGTCGCGGTCACTCAGAAGCATGGGCACGAGACTACCCGAGCGGGGCAGTGCGACTCCCATCACTGGGCCGCGAACTCTCGGCCAGTTGCTCGCCGAAGCGTTGGAGGACATGGGCTGCGCCAGCACGTGAGTTGACGTGGAGCTTCTTGTAGATGAGCCGGACGTGCGTCTTCACGGTGTTTCTGGACACGTACTGTTTCGCGGCGATCTCCTCAAGCGTTCCGCCTGAAGAAAGTACGCGAAGTATTTCCATTTCCCGCGCTGTGAGCCTGTCCCTCGGCAGAGTCTCGTCCGGCCGTCCTGCACCATCGGCCAGGGTGGCGAGAAACCGCCGTACTTCGGTCCAGTGCGCTTGACGTTCGTCGGAAACCCTGGGCCACAGGGCCGCACGGATATCGCTCGGCAGCATAAAAAAGAGGTACGGCATCGGCGATGGCTCCTGCGTCAGCAACGCCTCCTCGAAGTATTCGTCCGCTCGCTGAGTGTCGCCAAGTAGCTCATGTGCGGCAGCTCGAACCAGCAGCAGCAACGAACGGTGCTCGAGTGAGTGATAGGAGCCGTGGCGGGCACACTCCTCGGTCGCCGACAGGGCACTTACTCCGTCGCCGAGCGCGATGTATGCAGAACCAAGCAAGGGTGCCACGCACTCGGCATCTGGAAATTCCAAACGTGAGGTCTCGATCAGCTCGATCGCTGCAGCGAATTCCCCGAACCGCAGGAGCGCTTCGAACGTCAGCTCCGAAGCCAACGCGCGGAAGATCGCTCCCGGCTGAAGATCTCGAACGAGTTCCGCGAGATGACGGACGGCCACTCTCGTTTGCGTTACCTGGTTCGTGTGCAGCAGCACAAAGCAGTCACAAATGTTGATGAGCACGTACATGCTCGGACTGGGATCGGGCACGATCGAGATGTCGACACGGAGGTCGATCATGTCGCCAACGTCGAGGGCCGCCCGAGCGAGGTAGTACCTCGCCACAAATTCGACCGTCTGGGCGACCGACCTCGGCCATCCTCCCTTCCGGTACAGTCGCTGCGCTTCTGTCAGTTGCTGCTCAGCCGCAATCAAGTCACCGCGTTGCGCTTCGATCGCCGCGAGTGCTGCGGTAGCCATATAGAGCACGTAGGGGATGTCCGCGTCGACCGCTGCCTCTTGAGCGACCCGGGCGAATCGGGCCGCATCGGCCATCCGGCCCTCGAGCACATCCGCTGTGGCCTGTACTGTCCATGCGAAGATCCGTGACGCCCCGAAGACGCGGCGATCCAGCCAGGGAAGTGCAAGGAGTGACTCGGCTAGCGGCATGGCGAGCATTCGTGCCTCCTCGGATCGCCCGCGCGCAATCAGTGCCGACACGTGCGCAATTGTCACTTCGATCTCAACGTCGGGCGCGGCGCGGGAGGTCATCCTGTCTTGGGCGTCTCTGAGCGCATCCTGAATGCTGTCTCTGGTCTGTAGTGACTCAAGCGGCGGCACCATGGCCATCTGAAGCCGCAGGGCCAACGCCTTGACGGAGTGACCCGGGTCATGGATATCGATCGCCGCCGCGGCGCTTCTTGTCGCATCGATTCGTGTCCGGGCGCGCAGGGCGAGGAGTGGGATGGCTGCAAGGGCGGTGAGAGCCTCCTGATGTCGTCCGCTCCGCGCCAAGTGGAAAATTGTGGCGTCTTCGTCACCGGCGAGCGCGGCGACTCGTGCCGCCTCGACATGGACGGCCCTCGACTCCGGTGCCTGATGAGCGTCTACTTCGACGTTGAGCGCCTCACGAATCTCCGGAACCAGGGAAATGCGCTGGCCGTGGTCCGTGTCGAGCAGTTCGATGACGCTGCGTTCTCTAAGCTCTCCGATCGCGGCGTCGAGGTCGTCAAGCAGCTGCAGTTCCTCCGAATCTCGGCCGACCGACAGCTTTTGCGTCAGATGGAGCATGAGGCGCAACAGTCCGCCCGACGGGTCGCGCTGCTGAGCCCAGTCGCGCACCACCTGCGCTCGGGCGCCGGACTCGCCAGCCGACAAGTCACTAAGCGACCCAAGAGGGTCGCGCAGGTAGTCCGCGTCGACCAGAGTGACGCCAACACGTTCCCTGACGCCCGGACTGACGACATCGGTGATGAATGCGAATCGAACGTTCGGCCAGTGAAATGCCAACTCGGCAAACTTTTCGAAAGAGGGAATTTCCGGAACCAGCTGAGAATCGTTGACGACCAGCACGATTGGCGTATTCTCGCGACGGATCGCGGCGGACGCATCCCACAGGTGAGTGAACGCCCTCCGCTCAGCCCTCGTCATAACGCCAAGTTCGTGGAGACCGTCGAGCGCCACGTCGAGCGCTTCGCCACTCTCACGCAGCTCCGAGCCCTCGACCCAGAGAATCCGTTCCGCTCTGGTTCGGAGCCACGCCGCCAGCGAGATCGCCTCGCGGGATCCGTGTGGCGCACTCACCACGAGAACCGACCCGCTCTGCAGCCAGGTTGCGAACACGCGAGCGAGCGGGGGCGGAGTGGATACCTCGGCGGCGACTCTCGGAAACCCGATGCGGCTCGAGAAGGAGTGCTTGAGTGCGCGAGGGACTGGCACCGGGTTGACCCGGTTTAGTGCTCCGTCGCTCCCCTGCGCAGTCACGCTGGCTCCTCTCGTCACAGCGCGAGCCAAGTTCGTTGACCGCTCGGACTCAAGGTTCGAGCTGACTGCGTTCCCAGGTGGTGTTCAGCGCCCCCAACGTTGCAACCACAGTAGTCTCACAAGTCGAATCTCGCTCGAATTTATGTCCTGCCCTGCGCCGGGCGCCAATGCAACGGCGTTCAGGATGAGTCCGTACCTCACCCACTCTGCGTTATTCGTCACCCGGGTGGAGTTGGCCGCAGACGATGGATTTTGCTAGGACATCGTTCGCGTGCCGCCCATACTCAATGCAGGCACACGTCGGTGGCTATTGCAAGAGCCGTCTTCGTCGCAGGCAAGCTCTCGCACGGGGGTGCGAGGGTTCGTCTCGCCTATACGGCGGGGGCAAACGGTTGGGTAACCGATGTGTCCCCGCCGCTCCACGACTAGCTCCTATTCGGAAGCGTGTACGAGATCGTGACTTGCACTCGACGAGCGTTGACCTGGTAGGACAGCCCTTTTGCCACTCCTTTGAGTGTGTACACAGCGGCAACCTTGCCCTTCATCAGGAGATACACGCTGTGCGTCCGCGCGGTTGCCAGCGCCTTGTTCTCGGTCGTCGGCCCGATCAACTTGATATATCCCGTGATGTGCACCGTGATCGTCAGCGCATTGGCGGGGATGCGATGGATGAGGGCCGCAATCGTCGCCCGCGCCGACGTCGTGATCACCGCAGAGTCACCAGCGAAGTACACAAGCTCGCTGAGGTGATGGATGATCGGGGCCGGGCGATGGACCGTAAGCGTTTGGGTCGCCGTCGCCGTGTTGCCATCCGCATCGTTCACCGTTGCGATGACGTGTGCAGCACCATTGGCGAGCCCGGCGGCGGTGACCGACCACTTTCCGCCTGAAGCGACTATTGCGGTGAGCGACTGGCCCGCGACGGTCACCGTCACAACGGACCCGGCCCCAGCATCCGTTAATCCGCTGATCGTCGGGGTCCAATCCTTGGTCGTGACCTTTGCCCCACCCTTGATGGTCAGCGATGGTGCAGTGGTGTCAACTCTGAGCGACTGCGTGGCAGATCCGACGTTGCCAATGGCATCCGACACCGTCGCAATGATCGCGACGACTCCATCCCCGAGTACAGCACTCGTGACCGACCAGGTCCCGCCCGCGACTACGGTCGTTGTCAGCACGTGGCCGCCGACCGAAACGTGGACGACTGTCCCGGTTGGGGCAGTGGTGCTGCCGCTGATGGTCGGGGTCGAGTCCCCGGTTGACGCGGTCGCGCCGCCCGCGATGGAGATCGTGGGAGCGGTCGTATCAACCGTCAGGATCTGCGTCGCAGTGCCCGTGGATGCGCCTGAGGGCGTCACGCTCGCCGTCACGGTGATATCGCCATCGGGAAGAGCGGTGCCAACCGTCACACTCCAGTTGCCCCCGGTGAGCACTGTGGTTGCGAGTGTTGTTGTACCGATCGTGACCGTGACCGAGGTTCCCACGGGAGCATCCGTCGTGCCGGTGATTGTCGGGGTGGCGTCTGCTGTATTCGCGGCGGACCCACCGGCTATCTCGACAGCCGGTGCTGCGCCGAGAAGGGGGGCAAAGACATCCGCATCCAGCGTGACAGCGGCCGTCAGCGAAATGGCTCGTCCGAAGAAATGCACGCTTGCACCGACCGAGACGGCCGCCGCGGTGATAACGGTTCCCTCAAATGTCGAGGACGCACCGAAGGTTGCCGCCGCACCGAGCACCCAGAAGATGTGCGAGGGCTGCGCTCCACCCACGAGGTTCATCGTTGTCGATGCAGTCGTTCCGAGAGTCCCGTCGCCCTGAACGATGAAGTATGCGTTTGAGTTGCCGAGCGCGTCGAAGGTGACGTTTGTCGTCGCGGTCAGTGCGGCAGCGCTGTGGTAGACGCCGGGCGTCAGTGTCTGGCCGCCGAGGTCAGCACCGGTCAATACGCCAGTGCTCGCAAGGCCGTTCAGCGTGCTGAAAGCACCGCCTGCATCCACCAGCGCGGCCTGAGTCGCCGCGTCATTTGGCGTGTGTTTTGGGGAGCCGTACACCGTGTTGGCGTCGTCGGTTATCGCGCCGACGGCTCCGACCTCGCCGGGAAGCGTGCTGCCCGGGATAGTTGCGGCTGCGCCGGCAACGAGCGAAAAACTCGCGGCTGATCCCAGATCGACCGAGGTCGGAGCTGGGGAAGCGGCTGCGGGGCCCGCAAGACCGACGGCCAGCAGCAGACCACCTGTTGCAGTCGCCATCCCGCGGAGAAGCAGTCGTTTCCCGGTGCCTTCACTCCCAACGAGCACGGTCGAACGAAGCAGATTCGTAAACATGTCGTACCTCTTTGGGTGCCTAGCCGCCAACGGCGGGATCTCGTAACCAGGTCGAGAACCTTGTGTAGGGGTACGCACTCTTCTGAGAGGCAGCTACTTCGTAGGGATTTTCATCGGCCTGGGTGCGGCCGACGAAAATCGATGTGACCGAAAGGAACGGTTTAGTAGTCGACGGCAAAACGGATCGTCGCCACCGAGCATGCCGACCGTAGCATGCGCTTGCCCGAGCCAATTCGATTGAACGCAAGACCACCCTCGCTGGCATTTCGGGTGAGGTTCTGTCTCACCCGCACGCCGGCAAACTCTCACCCGGGTGGATGCTCCTCGTTTCGCTAGGGCATCCCGCGATCACTCAACATACTGGGACCCATTGACGCGGGGCATGCAGGCATTCCGTCGGCTTCGCCCGCTCTCGGGGGTCTCGATGTCACGACGCATGTCACGAAGACGGCGCTACACAGTCACAGCCATTGTTTCCGCGGTACTCCTTGTGGGGGGAGGCGGGGCAGCGTTCGCATACTGGACCTCCTCAGGATCCGGAGCGGGCGTTGCCTCGACAGGAACCAGCACCCCGTTCACGGTTACGACAACCACTCCAACCGGTGGACCTCTGACACCGGGGGGAGCTTCGGAGACCGTCGCTTTCACGGTCGCTAACCCGGGGACGGGTAGCCAGACACTTTCTGCCGTCGCCGCAAGTGTCGCCGCATCCGATGGAACGGCGTGGACTGCGGTCACCGGATGCTCTGCCCTCGACTTTTCGGTGGGCACGGCCACCATCACCTATGGCGAGATCGCGGGCGGCTCAAGCATCAGCGGGACGGTCACGGTCGCAATGATCGACCGGGCCAGTTCGCAGGACTCCTGCAAGAATATTTCGATCCCGCTGTACTTCGCGGCGAGTTGAGGCGGCCTCGGCCGACCCGGAATGGAGCTATCGCGTAAGGCGTCCGCGATCGTCATCGGGTTGGCGATCGCGCTGGTCATTCTGCCGTCCCCGGCAGTCGCCTTCGGATTCTGGAGAGGCACCGGGGCAGGCACGGGCGCCGGTTCAACAGGAACGCTGCAGGCACCGACAGACGTGCAAGTGCCGACAAGCAGCGCGGGGACCGTGAACGTGAGCTGGACAGCATCCAGTGGGCCAACGACGCCAACCGGCTACTACGTCACGCGCGCCTCCGGATCCATCGTGTCTGCCGCGTGCGGCTCGAGCCCTACGGCTCCCATCACCGTGGCCACGTGCGTCGATGCCGTCGCGAGTGACGGGTCCTACGTCTATACGGTCGTCGCAATTTACCGGTCATGGACGGCGGCAAGCGATGCGAGCGGCACCGTCATAGTCGCGGCCGCCAGCCAACTGGCGTTCACGACCAATCCGACTGACTCGGTCGTGAATGTGGCTATCACGCCGGCGATCGAGGTCGCCGTCGAGTCCGCGAGTGGGAGCCCCGTGCGTGCCAGTGGAATCGCGATCACTCTCGCAATCGGAGCCAACCCGGCGTCGGGCCTCCTCGCTGGCACGACAACCGCAAGCACGGACGCCTCCGGGATCGCGACCTTTGCAGGAGTCTCCATCGACGTGGTGGCCTCGGGATACACGCTCACTGCCACGAGTCCCGGCGTGGCTGGCTGCATAAGCGGGGCGTTCGCCATCCGAAAGCCTCCGTTGGCTGCCCCTCCACTCGGCAGCGCGATCAGCTATTCAGTGTTGGGTACGGCAGCGACAAACGGTGGAGTGACGACAATCCGCGGGGACCTCGGCACCTATCCCGCCGCCACGGCGGCCGGATTCCCTCCCGGGACCGTGCGGGGTGTTACTCACACGGGTGATGCGGCGGCGGCAGCCGCCGAAATCGATCTCTCCGCTGCTTATAGCGATGCGCTCGGCAGAGCGGCTGACACCGAGTTTGCCGGCGATGTGAACGGGGTCACGTTTGCGCCGGGCGTCCACCACACCGACGCGGCGCTCGCGCTCAGTGCGGGGGGAGTCCTGACTCTGGATGCCAGCGGCGATCCGAACGCAGTCTTCATCTTCCAGGTCAACGGCGCTCTCAATACCGCGGCAGGCAGCTCCGTCAGTCTGGTCAACGGTGCACAAGCGGCGAATGTGTTCTGGCAGGTGAATGGCGCCGCTGGCACTGGCGCGTCCTCAACGTTCTCCGGCACGATCCTCGCAGCGGGCGCAATCACGCTTGGCGCTGGCAGCGAACTCGTCGGCCGGGCGCTGTCGAGTGGTGCCGTCACGCTGGCTAACAACACCATCCGATGAACAGCGCGTGCGCCGACCTCGCCTTCACCGGACTGGGATATCCCGTCATGGAACTCACTGCTGCAGCTGTGGTCTGCATCGTCATCGGAATCATGCTTCGGTCGCAGAGCGGAATGCGCGGTCACCGTCGCCGGTCCATCGCGCTACTGCTCGCGCTCTGTGTGTGCGTCGCGGTTGACATCGCCTGCCCCTTGCCGGCAACGGCCGCCTCAGCCGATTGCAGCGACACAGGTGTCTCACTCACGATCACCCAGAGCTCGAACGTCAACGACATGGGGCCGGGAATGGCAATGCTCCCCATAGTCGGCGTTGTCACCAACATCGGGTCCAGGAGCATCGTCGTGCAAGAGGTCGTCGTGCGAGTTGCAACCGTTTCGAAGGCGCCCCACGCGCCGAGCGGCAGTTGCAAGCCCCGCGACTACGTCGTCGAGAGCCCGCGAATGACCGTCGCCCAAACACTGCCCCCACGAGGTTCGATGGAATTCCGTGGTGCCAGGATCGGCTTCAGCGATCGAATAGCCAATCAGGATGCCTGCAAAGGGGCTATCGTCCACCTCGCGTACGACCTCAATGGCACCTGATAGCGGTCACCACCCTCGGCCAGCAACAGAGCGACCTCCGACGTGCTCGCCAGATCGAGGCGGTCGGCTGGCACCTCGCGCGCGCCGGCTAACTGTAGTTCCCAGTGAGGTTGTGAACGCGATCTGCGGGGACTTGTCCGCCGATGCCGGTGTGGGGTCTGTGGTGATTGTAGTGATGCAGCCAGGCGGGGTATTCGGCTGCTCGCGCTTCGTCGGTTG
>JAODBD010000009.1 GCA_025463785.1 Glaciihabitans sp. | reverse complement strand
GACCGCGCGGCGCGGGGTTCGGTGTGTCGGGCGTCGGTAGCATCGGGGTGCCCTGGAACCGATCGAGGAGGACGCCGTGACCAGCAGTGCAATCGACACCGGCACCATTACCACCTTCGGAGCCGGGAGTGCCGGTGGCACACCCGATCTCATGCGGGTGACCATGTCGATCGAGACCAAAGCCGACACCGTCGCGACCGCGTACGCGGGAGCCGGAGAGCGCGCGGACGCACTGATCGGGTCGCTGCGCGGCGACGGGGTGCCCGGGCGGGACATCTCGACCAGCGGGCTGTCGGTGCGCACGGAAACCGTATGGACCGAAGGCAATCGGGAACAGATCGTCGGATATGTGGCCAGCACCTCGCTGACGGTGACACTCCGAGAAATCGCCACACCGTCCGGCGCAGACAAGGGCAATGCGAACGGTGGTCCGGCCGCGATCATCGCGCACGCTGTCGATGCCGGCGGCGATGATGTGCGCCTCGGCGGCCTGACCCTCACCGTGAGCGACCCCGAAAGCCTCCTCACCCGCGCCCGCGACGCCGCCTGGGACCACGCCCTCGACAAGGCCCAGCAGTACGCCGCCCGCGCAGGCCGAGCTCTCGGACCGGTGCTGGAAATCACAGAAAACACCTTCGGCCCCTCAACCCCCATGCCCCGCATAGCGTTCGCCGCCGCCAAGAGCGACATGGGCGGCGCCCCACCCATCCCCATGGAACTCGGCGAAAGCGAACTCTCCGCCACAATCCGCGTCACCTGGCTGCTGGGCTGAACCTGCTGCCGAGCTGACGCCCACGAGCGACGGTGGCGTGCGCCATCGTTCCGATGGAGCTCAGCAAGAGCGAAGTGTCCGCCATGATCCGCGTCAATTGGACGTTGGGCTGAACCGTCGCCTCTCGTCATCCCGGCGTGTGTGCCTCTCGGGCGGAGTGCCAGGCGAGGTTGGCTGGCTGCGGGCTCGGGTTGATGCTGTTGCGCTGCTTCAGAATTCGATGTGGGAGAGGAGGGTTTTGGCTCGGGTTGCGGTGAGTTGGATGCGGAAGCGGGTGGCGTCGGCTCGGGTGCGGTGGGGGTGCGGGTTGGTCGATGTCATGACGCGCAGGTCGCGGAGTAAGCGGGTGCCTTCTCGGACCGTCAGACGGCCGGTATCAACGAGGTGGCAGACGTTTTTGGTGCTGTCCGGTTCGGGGGTGCCTACCGCGTAGGCCGCGAGGTGGTCGAGGGCGGCTCGGAGGTGTTCCTCGCAGGCGGGGTAGTCGCGGCGGGAGTAGCAGCGGGTTGCCTGTTGGAGGTGGTCGAGGGGGGTGTGCTGGCCGCGGAGTTCGAGTTCGGTTTCGATCAGGGCGAGGTGTTCGGCCAGTTGCAGGGGTAGGCGGTGGGTGGGTCTGAGGCGGCAGCGGACTGTTGCCTCGCCCGGGTGGTCGCCGATGCGCTCGATGCGCAGTTGGTAGCCGTCCGTCAGGAGGGTGGCGCGGAATCCGAGGAGCCAGGCCGGGAGTTGCTTGCGTTCCAGGGACTCACCGCGCAGGAACTTCTGCGCGGTGAGTCCGGCCAGATTCAGCAGCGCCTGATCCGCCTCCGCACTGCCGGCCAGCGCTGCCATGCGCCCGCCGTAGACCGGAGTGACCAGCCGGCCCCAATAGCTCTCGGCATTCACCCACATCGCCGCCGTGTACTCGGGGCGCTTGAGATCCACACTCAGCAGCAAGCCCTCGAGCGAGTGGAACTTGGACTGATCTGCGTAGATGAGTTCCAGCACCGCCGAGAGCGTCGGATCGGACAGCGTAGTCATGATCGTTATCTTGGCCGATGCCCCGAATCGACCGCCGCACAGGCCGTTTCCAGCGGGCTGCCGGAGAGCGGCAGTCCCGCACCGCAATTCGGGTCAGCGCTCCAGCAGAGCCACGCATTCGATGTGGTGGGTAGCCGGGAAGGCATCGAATACCCGCAGGCCACTGGGCTTGTACCCGGCATTGCGGTACAGACCGAGATCGCGGGCGAAAGCGGCTGGATCACAACCGATGTGGACGATCCGGCGCGGTCCGCGCTCGCCGAGAGCCGCGATGACCTCCTTGCCCGCACCCGCGCGCGGCGGGTCCAGAACCACCACATCCGGTGCGGTGTCGGGCTGTTCGACAATCCAGCGCTCGACACGCTCGGCCTGCAACTGGATCCACGGCAGATCACGCAGGGCGGTCCGGCCCTCGGCGACCGCGGAACGCGCGGACTCCACGCCGTGCACGGCACCGTCGGCGCCGACCTGGTCGGCCAGGCGCGCGGCGAAAACGCCGACACCGCAGTAGAGATCCCAGCCCAACGTGCCGGGAGCGGCATCGGACCACTCCGCCACCACATCCGAATACATTTGCGCCGCACCGGAATGCGGCTGCCAGAAACCGGTGGCCGAGACCTGCCAGCGCCGACCCGCGACGTATTGCACGGCCAGGCCGCTGCCTTCGATCACACGTTCCGTGCGGGCACTGCTGGCGGCCGCGCGGCGGGCCGCGGTGGTGTTGCGACCACCACCGGACCGGCGTTCGTCGCGGGTTCCCGCACGATTTCCGGACCGTATCGGCTCCATGGGTGCCAGTTCGACAATGTGACGCACGCCGTCACCGTCCACGGCGATAACCAGATCCGCGCCCGGAGTCCAGGCGCGATCGGCAATACCGTTCATGGCTCCGGCGATCGGCTGCGGGCAGCGCAGATCGGTGATCACATCGGTGCTGCGGTACCCGTGCACCCCGGCGCGACCCTCGGCATCGACCACCAGGCGCACCCGGGAACGCCAGCCACCGGCAGACGGCAGCGGCGCAAGATCACTCACGGCGAGGTCGCTCACCGCAACGCTCGCGCGGCTCGGCGCAGCGCTCCGCACCCGCCCCGCCGCGATGCCGCGCACATTGCCGGTCGCCAGCCCGGTGCGGCTCGCGCGTCGCGGCGCCGTACCGCGCGGCGGGATCGGAATGACCTCGACCTCGAAGTCCGTCTCCCAATCGGCCAGCCGGCGCAGTTGCTCGGATACGACGGACGCCTTCAGCGCGCGCTGCGCCTCCGGGGTGGCGTGCGAGAAGTCACAGCAGCCCGCGCCCCCGGGTCCGGAAACCGGACAGGTCGGGTCGACACGATCAACCGACGGTTCCAGGATCTCGATGGCATCGGCGCGGCAGAACGAACCACCGCGATCCTCCGTCACCTGAGCGCGCACCAGCTCACCCGGCAGGCCGTGCCGCACGAACAGCACCCGGCCCTCGTGCCGGGCCACACAGAAACCACCGTGTCCGGGCGGGCCGAGACGAACCTCGTACACCGCACCGCGCCAATTCTCGCCACTGCTCATGATTCGTCTCCGAAACCGCGGCGCACCGAACCGGGCGCGTTCACTTCACGGCCCGCGCGGGCCTTGGCGGAGGAACTCAGCTGCCACGGCACCGAGGTCACCATCACACCCGGCTCGAACAGCAGGCGGCCCTTCAGGCGCAGCGCACTCTGGTTGTGCAGCAACTGCTCCCACCAGTGGCCGACCACGTATTCGGGGATGAACACGGTCACCACATCGCGCGGGGAATCCTTGCGGACCCGCTTCACGTAATCGACCACCGGCTTGGTGATTTCACGGTAGGGGGATTCGATCACCTTGAGCGGCACCGAAATGTCGCTGCGCTCCCATTCCCGCACCAACGCCCGGGTGTCTGGTTCGTCGACGTTCACGGTAATGGCCTCGATGGTGTCGGGTCGTGTGGCACGGGCATAGGCGATGGCCCGCTTGGTCGGTAGATGCAGTTTCGACACCAGCACGATGGAGTGGGTGCGGCTGGGCAGCACACCATCCCATTCGGTCTCGTCCAGTTCTCTGGACACGGTGTCGTAGTGGCGGCGAATGAGCTTCATGATGCCGAAGATGGCGGCCATGGTGACAATCGCGATCCAGGCGCCCGCCAGGAACTTGGTGACGAGCACGATCACCAGCACGGCTGCCGTCATGCTGAGGCCGACCGCATTGATCACCCGGGACCGCTTCATGCGCGAGCGCTGCGCCGGATCGGTCTCGGTGCGCAGCAGTCGCGTCCAGTGCCGCAGCATGCCGGTCTGGCTGAGCACGAACGATACGAAGACGCCGACAATGTAGAGCTGGATGAGGCGGGTCACCTCGGCGCCGAACATCACCACGAAGGCGATGGCCGCGCCGGCCAGGAAGATGATGCCGTTGCTGAAGGCCAACCGGTCGCCTCGGGTGTGCAACTGGCGCGGCAGATAACGGTCCTGCGCCAGGATCGAGCCCAGTACCGGGAAGCCGTTGAACGCGGTGTTGGCGGCCAGCACCAGGATCAACGCGGTGGCGGTGGTGATGAAGTAGAACCCGACCGGGAAGCCGTGGAACACCGCACCCGCGAGCTGCGCGACGAGCGTCTTCTGCTCGTATCCGTCCGGCGCGCCGGTCAGGTCTGTAGTGCGCTGCGCGTACACCACGCCGACCTTCTGGGTGAGCACGATCATGCCCATGAACATGGTGATCGCGATACTGCCCAGCAACAGCAGCGTCGTCGCGGCATTGCGCGACTTGGGCTTCCGGAAGGCCGGCACCCCGTTGCTGATGGCCTCCACACCCGTCAATGCGGCACAGCCGGAGGAGAAGGCGCGGGCGATGAGGAATACCAGCGGAATACCGAGCAGGTGCGCTTCCTCGGCCTTCAAGCCGAACCCGTAGGACTCCGCGTGCACCTGCTGGCCGAGCACCGCGATCCGGATGAACCCCCAGACCAGCATGACGAACATTCCGATCATGAAGGCGTAGACGGGAATTGCGAACATCGTCCCCGATTCCCGGACGCCGCGCAGATTCATGGCGGTGAGGATCACGATGGCCGCGACCGCGAACAACACCTTGTGCGTCGAGACGAACGGCAATGCCGACCCGATATTGGAGGCCGCCGAGGAAATCGATACCGCCACCGTGAGCACATAATCCACCAGCAGCGCGCTGCCGACGATCAGTCCCGCGGTGGGTCCCAGGTTCTTGGTGGCGACCTCGTAGTCGCCGCCGCCCGACGGATAGGCGTGCACATTCTGCCGGTAGCTGGCAACCACCACCGCCATCACCAGGGCAACCACCAAACCGACCCACGGCGCATAGGTATACGCCGAGAGCCCGGCCACCGACAGCACCAGAAAGATTTCCTCGGGTGCATAAGCCACCGATGACAAAGCATCGGAGGCGAAGACCGGGAGTGCGATCCGTTTGGGCAGCAGCGTGTGGCCCAGGGAATCACTACGGAATGGGCGGCCAACCAGCATGCGCTTGGCGGCCGTCGTCAACTTCGACACTTTGGTGAGCATAAGGGAGCGCGGACGCTGCCGTGTCCACGGCGCGGCAGGTTGCCGCCCAGGACCGTAGTGTGGCCCCTGAACACGGTGAGTTTCTGCTGCTGCGCAGTGTGGGCTTTTTCCGATTCCGGTTTGAATACCGACCAGAGGGGGAAAGTGCCTCGGGGAAAACTCGAACGGTACGGTTGCCAACCGGCTGTGATTTCGACAAGCAGGCAACCAGACCGCACACCACGGTTTTCGGGAATGGGGTTCGCACGGTGTACGTAGTGATCATGGGGTGTGGGCGAGTCGGATCCTCGCTGGCTCGCGCCCTGGTCCGCATCGGCCACGAGGTCGCGGTGATCGATCAGAATTCGAGCGCCTTCCTCCGGCTGGGCCGCGACTTCCCGGGCCTGTGCATTACCGGCGTCGGATTCGACCGGGATGTGCTGGCCCGTGCGGGAATCGAACGGGCGGAGGCCTTCGCGGCCGTCTCCTCCGGGGACAACTCCAACATCATCTCCGCGCGGGTGGCGCGGGAGACCTTCGGCATCGACCGCGTGGTCGCCCGCATCTACGATGCCAAGCGCGCCGCGGTGTACGAACGCCTGGGCATTCCGACCATCGCCACCGTGCCGTGGACCACCGACCGCTTCCTGCGCGCCCTGGTGGCCGATCAGTCCACCACCACGTGGCGGGACCCCACCGGCACCGTCGCGGTCACCGAACTCGCACTGCACGAAGAGTGGTACGGACGCACCGTGCACTCGCTGGAGAGCACCATCGGCGCCCGCGTCGCATTCCTCATCCGCTTCGGCCAGGGCGTGCTGCCGAACGCGAAGACGCTGATGCAGGCCGACGACACCGTGTACATCGCCGCCACCTCGGGCACAGTCGGTGAAGCAGTCGCACTGGCCGGAAATCCCCCCGCGAGCGAGGACTAGTCACATGAAAGTAGCCATTGCGGGCGCCGGCGCTGTCGGCCGATCCATCGCCCAGGAGCTATTGCGCGGCGGCCACCAGGTCATGCTGCTGGAACGCCGCCTCGACCACATCGATCCCGTCAGCGCGCCCACCGCGGTGTGGATCCACGCCGATGCCTGCGAGCTGGAAACGCTCGAAGAGGCCGGGCTGGAAACCTATGACGTGGTCATCGCCGCCACCGGCGACGACAAGGTGAATCTGGTGTTCGCACTGCTCGCCAAGACCGAATTCGGCGTGGGCCGGGTGGTCGCCCGCGTGAACGATCCGCGCAACGAGTGGCTGTTCGACACCTCGTGGGGTGTGGATGTCGCCGTCTCGACGCCGCGCCTGCTGGCCTCGCTGGTCGAGGAAGCCGTGTCCGTCGGAGATCTGGTGCGGCTCATGACCCTGCGTCAGGGCCAGGCCAATCTGGTCGAGATCACACTGCCGACCGATACGCCGTTGGCGGGCAAGGCCGTTCGCATGCTGAAGCTGCCGCGCGATGCCGCACTGGTGACCATTCTGCGCGGCGGGCGAGTCATCGTGCCGCAGCCGGACGATCCGCTGGAGGGTTCGGACGAACTGCTGTTCGTCGCCTCCGTCGAAGCCGAGGACGATCTTCGGAAAGCCCTCGGCGTCAACGGTTTCGGCAACCCGATCGGCGCAACCGCCTGATATGGCCGGTGCGGGCGGCCCTCCCGCACTACGACGCCGACCGGAGTTCGGCGCGCAGCTTGTTGAGGGCGCGGTGCTGCATCACCCGCACCACGCCCGGACTGGTCCCGATGGCCTCGGCGGTCTCCGCGGCCGTCCAGCCCAGCACGATGCGCATCACCAGCACCTCGCGGTGGGTGGGCGCCAGCACCTTCATGAGTTCCCGAGTGGCGGCACGGGTTTCGGACTGCAGCGCCCGCTCCTCCGGTCCGGCCTCGGTATCGGTGGCGTCCGGGAATTCCGCGACCGGATAGGCCGGGTGCAGCTGCGCCCGGCGGAACGCGTCGGCGACCTTATTGGCCGAAATGCCGTACACGAACGCCAGGAACGACTTGCCCTGATCCCGGTAGCGCGGAATGGCCTGCACGGTGGCCAGGCAAACCTCCTGTGCCACATCATCTGCCGTCACATGCAGATGACCCGCGCCACCTATGCGCGCCGCGCAATAGCGCCGCACCAGCGGGTAGACGATCCGGAGGATCTCGGTCACCGCCGCCTTGTCGCCGGCCGCCGCCGGAGCAATCAATTTCTCGAGTTCCGCTGCCGCACGCCGGGATTCCGACGTCGCCGCGGTACTGCCCTTGGTTCCCCGCCCCGCCGAATGCCGGCGCGCGGCCGTTGTCTGCACCGCCGCGCCGAGCCCCTCGCCACGGTCCTGCGATGCCACTGCCTTGCCGTCGGTGCTCAACTCGGATCCTTTCGCCGTTCGTTATACAACGATCGTGCGTGGATCAGAGCCGCCGAAATAGGCACCCCAGGGGTGGGTTGGTCACCCCCTGTCACCCCCGAATCGCCCCGAAGGTGTTTACGCGACAGCGTTTTAGAGCGATAAGGCGCCGAGTGAACTCGGCACCGTCGCAGGCAGGACTCAGTTCTGGGCGTTCTCGGTGGTCGTCTTCGAGGCGGGCATATGCCCGGCCTTGCGCACCGCCCACACCGTGGCCACCAGCGCCACCGCGGTCAGCGGCCAGCCCATGGCCAAGCGCGCCACCGCCAGCAGACCGGTGCTGTTGGAGTCGTAGAGGTGGTTCTGCACCAGGTAGCGGGCCAGGAACACGATCGCCCACACCGCGGTGGCCAGATCGTAGAGGCGCATCGCACGGCGATCGGAACGCCACTCGGTGCCGTGCCCGTTCAGCACACCCCAGATGACACCCGCGAGCGGCCAGCGCACCAGCAGCGAAATCAGGAACGCGCCGCCGTAGATCAGGCTCGCGTAGATGCCGAACAGGAAGAAGCCCTTGGCCTCACCCATCCGGTAGGCGATGAGCGCGCAGATGCCCACACCGAGGAATCCGGAAATGGCCGGCTGGATCGGGCCGCGCCGCACCAGACGCCAGATCAGGATCGCGGTGGCCACGCCCAGGGCCGCCCAGATGGCGGTGGTGAGCCCGCGCAGCGAATTCACCGGCACGAACACCAGCACCGGCAGCGAGGAGTAGATCAGGCCACTGAAGCCACCCAGCTGCTCCAGCAAGGTCTGCTCGACCTCCGCTTCCCGTTCCTCCTCGATCTCTTCGGCGAAGGAATGGGCGAGGTCTTCCTCCCTGGCCGCCAGCTCCGCCTCGAAGGCGTCCTCCAGCTCGCCGGGGGCCGTGCCATACGTGCCGTCGGACACGCGGCCGTCGTCATTGCTGCTGGGTATCGCCATAGGAGTCAGGAGTTCTCACGCAGTTCGTAGTAGGGGTTGTAGATGACCTTTCCGCCGTCACGTTCACCGACGCGGCCGCGGACCAGGATACGACGACCCGGCTCGATCCCGGGGATGCGCCGCCTGCCGATGAAGACCAGCGCCACACTGTCGGTGCCGTCGAAGAACTCCGCCTCCACCTCGGCGCCTGCCGATTTGGGGCAGGCCTCGACACTGCGCAGGCGACCCAGCATGGTGACTTCCTCACCGCGACGACACTGCGATGCGTGGCACGCGCCGGACGCCTCAGACGTCTCGGCGAGTTCCTCGGCATCCAAACGATCCAGATCCTCCGTCAGGCGCCGGCTCAATCGCCGGAAATAGCCTGACGGGGCTTCCTTCCCACCCGAGGATGGCATCTCGCACGCTCTCCTGTAGAGCCATACGGCGTGGGTCTCACGTCGTTCTTCTTTCCGCATACCTCGTAGGTTTCCCACTTGGGCGCGGCGTACACCCCGCCACTGTAGAGGTGACGGCCTGCCCTCGCCACGCGCGCCCGTCCCAGTACGCTCGGCGGGTGCCAGATCTCTCACGTCCGGCGGTCGCCGTCGCCCTGCCCGGAACCGGCTCCGATGCGCACTTCGCCGCTCGGGCCTTCGGATCCGCTTGCGCGGCAATGGATCTCCCGCTCCACGCGGTGGACCCGGACCCGCAGCGGGTCATCGCGAGCTATCAGGCGGCCCTCGAAGCAGCCGCCCGGTCCGGGCCGGTGCTCATTGCCGGAATTTCGCTCGGCGCGGCGGTCGCGGTCGACTGGGCCGCCCGGCATCCCGATTCCGTGTACGGCGTGGTGGCCGCGCTGCCCGCCTGGACCGGGGCCGACACCACCGGCTGCCCGGCCGCGCTCAGTGCCGCGGCCACGGCGGCGCAGCTGCGGGCGGACGGCATCGACGCGATGATCGACCGCATGCGGGCCTCGAGTCCGGCCTGGCTGGCCGAGGCGCTCACCCGCTCCTGGCGGTCACAGTGGCCGCAGTTGCCCGAGGCGCTGGAGGAGGCCGCCGCCTACCGCTGGCCCGAGGCCGAATTCTTGACGAATGTCACAGTGCCGGTATCGATCGTCGGCGCGATCGACGATCCCGTGCACCCCTTCGCGGTGGCGGAGCAGTGGGCCGAGCTGATCCCCCACGGTGAACTGCACCGCATCACGCTCGACGAGCTGGGCGCGGACCCGGCGATCCTGGGCGAGCGCGGCATTCGGGCGCTGTTCGCCCGGCACATCACCACACCCTGAAGCATCCGAGCCGCCGAAGCACCACACCACCCAGGTCGCCGCATCCTCGGATCACCGAACAACAATTCGCAGCACCTCGAATCACGCAGACAGCAAACGACCTTCGCACCTCCCCGAAAGCGGGCGGTGCAAAGGTCGTTTGTCGTTATGGCTGTGGCAGGCCAGGCGCTAGTTGAGACCCAGCTGCTGCATCGCGGAACCCTCCGCGCCGCGACGCGGTTCGCCATCCGCAGTCTGGATCGGCTGCGGGCCACCCTGCACGGCGGCCAGCTGCGCGGCCACCGCCTGCTGCTGTGCGTCCAGCTGCTGCTGATGGGCCGCTGCGAGCTGATCGGCGAGCTCCTGGGGTAGGACTACCGGAAGGGGCTCCCGCACCGGTAGCGGCTCGTCTCCGCGGCGCACCACGGTCTCACCGAGGATGGCACGGGCAGCGGCCACCAGGGCGGTGCCGTCGGTGGCAGCGCCACTGGGACCGGCGGCCACCAGGCGGACCATCCAGCGGTAGCCGTCCACGCCGATGAAGCGCAGATCCGCACCCTCGGTGACGGCATGCAGCTCCCGGCCCCACGGGCCGTTCTGCACCGACACCTGGGCGCCGTCCTTGCGCAGCGTCTCCGCCAGATCCGCTGCCACCGAACGCCATTGGCCCGGCGACTTGGGAGCGGCATACGCGGCGACCGTGATGCGGCCGTGCTCGGTGGCCAGATGCACCGCCTGCGGCGCGCCCTCCGGCGTCATCTCGACCTGCAGTTGCCCACCCGGCGGGACCGGCACGATGACCGAACCCAGATCCAGCCGCTGCTCGCCGATGCTCTCGATCTGATCGACGACGTCCTCGTAGTTGTACGGGCCGGTGCGCTCGCCCGCGACCACGGGGAATTCTCCGGTGTCCTCATCGGATTCGTCGTACGCGACGGCGGCCTCGTATTCGGCTTCCTCCTCGTACTCGGCCTCTTCGTCGTCGTATTCGTCGTACTCGGTGTACTCGTCGTCATACGGGGCAGCGTCGCCGGAGTCACCGTTGCGCTTCTTGCGTCCGAACATCGTCATGCCTCCTTGCCGGCCACCAGGCTGGCGTGCCCACCGCTGGATCCGTATCCTCCAGCGCCACGCTGGGTTTCGTCGAGATTGTCCACCTCGACGAAGTCGACCAGCTCCACCCGCTGCACCAGCAGCTGGGCGATGCGGTCACCGCGCCGGAGCTCGATCGGAGTGCGCAGATCGTGATTGATCAGGCAGACCTTGATCTCGCCTCGATAGCCGGCATCGACCGTGCCGGGGGTGTTGACGACGGACAGGCCCGTCTTCGCGGCCAGGCCGGACCTGGGATGGATGAGACCGACCGTCCCGATCGGGAGGGCTACCGCGATGCCGGTACCAACCAGCACCCGCTCCCCCGGTTCGATGATGACGTCCTCGGTGGTGCACAGATCCACCCCGGCGTCACCCTCGTGGGCGCGCGTGGGTACAGGCATCGCGGGATCGAGCCGCAGCAGGGGAATTGGAGGAATACCGGTCACGTCGGCCGAGCCTACGCGTTCACCCCCGCAGCCATTGACCTAGTCTGATGTCGTGTCCGACCAGCCCCCTCAGGTGACCATGGAACCTCAGCAGCAGACCACGCCCCTCTACTCCGAGCGCCTCTGGGTGCCACTGTGGTGGTGGCCCGTAGGTTTGGCAGTGACCGGATTGCTGGCAGCCGAAATCCACATGGGCGCACCGGGTGTCCGGGCCTGGCTGCCCTACGTGCTCTTGTTCCCGATACCCGTGTGGGTGCTGCTGTGGATGTCCCGGCATCGGGTGGAGGTGGCCCGCGACGCGGACGGCACGCCGGAGCTGCGCATCGATACCGCACATCTGCCCGCCACCTTCGTGGCGCGTGCCGCGGGCGTGCCCACCAGCGCGAAAAGCGCGGCGCTGGGCCGACAACTCGACCCCGCCGCCTACGTTCAGCACCGGGCCTGGGTCGGCCCGATGTTATTGCTCGTGCTCGACGATCCGGACGACCCGACACCGTACTGGTTGGTCAGTACGCGTCGGCCCGATCGAATCCTCGAAGCGCTCGGAGTGCAGAACGCCGGTAAACCCAGCGCCTGACGGCCCGAGCGATCCTTGCCGCGCTCGGAGTACCGAGCGCGGGCTGACGGATATTTTCCTGCGGGCTGAACGGCCTGGATCAGGCCGCGCAGTCCATACAAATCAGCTGCCCGCTAGCTTCGCTGGCGAGCCGGCTGCGGTGGTGCACCAGGAAGCAGCTGGAGCAGGTGAACTCGTCGGCCTGCTTCGGGATGACCCGAACCGAGAGCACCTCCTCCGAAAGATCCGCGCCGGGAAGCTCGAACGACTCCGCGGTATCGGATTCGTCGATATCCACGACGGCGGACGCGGCCTCGTTGCGACGAGCCTTCAGCTCCTCGAGCGAGTCCTCCGAAACTTCGTCGGTTTCACTGCGCCGTGGTGCGTCATAGTCGGTTGCCATGTCGTCTTCCCCTCGTCCTTACTCCGTATATCCCGGACCGGCTGGTTCCGTCCCGATTCCCGCAGGAATCGGACCGGGATAGCCGCCCCGCCCGTGGTGTACGTCACGTGTACACCAGTCACCGACCTGGCCGGATACTCCTGGTCCGTACCTGATCGCGCTCGGTCAACGCAGGACAAGCCCTTGTTGTTCCCGAAATCGAACCCCCGATTCAACCCGGGCGATACGATCGCGGCCGCCAGACAATAGCGGACCCCACGGCAAAAGTCGCAATCAAAACACGCGTGATTCGAAAATGACGGGCAATCGTCACCGATCAGGGCACCCAACGAGACCTCCGAGGTGGTAACCGAGACCTCATCGGTGGACTTACCGAGACCTTGCACGCAACATGTCTCAGGTTTTCGTAGAGTGTGTCCGTGGTTTCACTGATCACCCAAGGCAGACCGACCGACCCCAAGGGGCGGCCCTTCATTCGGCGACGCTGGGAGCCGTGGGCAGCCATGGTGGCCGTCATCGCCGTGATCTGCGTCGGTGTGTGGTTTCGCGCACTGACGACGACCGAGGCCGATCCCGGCGCAATGGCGTGCAATTCGCCCAGTCCCGCCTCCAGCACCTCGGCGCCCGCGCCGGCGCCGCTGGGGCAGCGCGTATCACCCTCCAGACTGCGCGACGTCGAACCAGTGGCGCTCGCCCAGGCAAAAGTGCGCGTGTTCAATGCCAACGGCCAGCGCGGGCAGGCAGCGCACGTTGCCTCCGAGCTCGGCGATCTCGGCTTTGCCAGCGCACCGGACGTTCAGGTGGGCAATGACCCGGTCTACGTCAACGGCGATCTGGAGTGCACCGGCCAGATCCGCTTCGGCGTGAACGGGCGGCCCGCCGCGGCGGCCGTGCAATTGGTCACGCCGTGCGCCGAGCTCATCGAGGATCAGCGCACCGACGACACCGTGGATATGGTGCTCGGCTCGCTGTTCCGTGATATCCAGCTGGGGACCGATGCCGAGGAGGTGCTGAAGTCGCTGAAGAATCCGGCGCCCGGCAGCGCTCCCGCCATCGATCCCAAGCTGCTCGACGCCGCGAGGCACTCGAAGTGCTGAATCCATTTGCCTCCGCTCCGCTCCGGCGGGGTGCTGTGCCTAATTTGCCTCCGCTCCGCTCCGGCGGGGTGCTGTGCCTAATTTGCCTCCGCTCCGCTCCGGCGGGTTCGTGGCCCTGATGTCTCGTTCTTCCCTCCCTCCGCTCCTCCGCTTCGCTCCCCCGCTCCACTCAGTCCAGAACGAGACGGCCACGAACCAATAGCGCTGTGTCGCTTGATTTGTCCATATCGCCGCGCCCTCCATAGGGCGCGGCGATACCTCTCTGGACCCTCTGACGTGTCTAGCCCGCTGTCATCACTCCGGGATAGGGGTGGTGACACCGATTCGCTCGAGTAGACCGTTCAGTTCGTCGGCGATTCCGGGTGCGGCGGCCACCACCAATTCTCCCGCCGAACCGGACGTCGTCGGCGCCGGCAGGGTCAGCCGCGCGCCCGCCTCGGCGGCGATGAGGGCGCCCGCGGCCCAATCCCACAGGTTCAGGCCGTGCTCGAAGTGGGCGTCCACGCGGCCCTCGGCCACCATGCACAGATCGAGCGCTGCCGAGCCGAGGCGGCGGATGTCGCGAATCTGTGGCAACAATTCCGCGATCAATTCGCCCTGCCGGGCGCGGCGTTTGGGGGCATAGGCGAAACCGGTGGCGATCAAGGCCATCGACACCGATTCGACCGGATTGCAGCGCAGCGGAATCGGTTCGCCGCCAAGCGGAGTCCGGTGCGCACCCAGGCCGAACCCGGCGCTGTAGGTCGCCCCGGCCACCACGTCCGCCACGGCTCCGGCGACCGACCGCCCGCCGCGCACGGCCGCCACCGATACCGAGTAGGCGGGGATGCCGTAGACGAAATTGACGGTGCCGTCGATCGGATCGACCACCCACTGCACGGCGTCCGGATCGTCGGCGAGGGTGCCGCCGTCCTCCTCGCCGAGGACGAGGTCGCCCGGGCGTAGTTCGGCGACCAGCTTGCGGACCAGCGCCTCGGTCTCGGTATCGACGATGGTCACAGGGTCGGTGGGGGTGCTCTTGGATTGCACGGCGTCGTCCGCGGTGGCGCCCGGCCCGAAGACCTGTGGGCGGCGCGCCCGCACATGTGCGGCGGCGGTTTCGGCCAGATGTACCGCCACGCGCCGGAGTTCGGCGATGTCGGTCCCGTCGGAGGTCAGGGTGGTGTTCGATGCGGTGGAGGTGAAATCGGATTCCGGCACGAGGACCATCGCAGCACAGATCCGGCACACCTCGCATTAGGCTTGTCGGGCACATCACTGGGAGAACGAGGAGTTGTCATGTCCGCTCGGGGGCACGGGTTCGGGATCGATATCGGCGGTAGCGGTGTCAAGGGCGCTGCGGTCGATCTGGCCACCGGTGAGCTGGTTCAGGAGCGCATCAAGGTGGCGACACCGCATCCGGCCACGCCGAGCGCGGTCGCGGAGACCGTCGCGAAGGTGGTCGCCCAGGCCGGTTGGGACGGCCCGGTCGGCATCACCATGCCGAGCGTGATCATCGGTGGTGTCGTGCGTACCGCGGCCAATATCGACAAATCCTGGATCGGCACTGATGCCCGCGCACTTTTCGCACAGGCCCTCGGCGGTCGTGAGGTGACCGTGCTCAACGATGCCGACGCCGCGGGCATGGCGGAGGACCGCTACGGCGCGGCAAAGGATCTCGACGGTCTGGTAATGCTGCTCACGTTCGGCACCGGCATCGGATCGGCCGTGATGTACAACGGCGTACTCATGCCCAACAGCGAACTCGGGCACCTCGAGGTGGGTGGCCAGGAGGCCGAGCACCGGGCCGCCGCGTCGATCAAGGATCGCGACGGCCTGACCTACGCCGAATGGGCGGCCGAGGTCAGTAAGGTGCTGGTCACGCTGGAGAATCTGTTCTGGCCGAAGGTGTTCGTGGCGGGTGGCGGCATCAGTCGCGACTATGCTGAATGGATTCCCTTGCTGACCAACAGGACCCCCGTCGTCGCGGCCGATTTGAGGAACACCGCGGGCATCGTGGGAGCGGCAATGGCCGTGTCTGCCGGTATCGCGCCATAAGTACGCTGGTTCGATCGTTACAATGGAAGAAGCTCCGGCGGTGCGCCGGTGAAAACAACCCGGCACCAGCGCCGGTTACCCCCCTACAGACCGCTCCGCCGGATCACCACTCTGGCGTGACGCCGCACGAGACCGTCACGAAAGGGCGTACGTGGTAGCCACGAATACCCGAGAGACCGCCGAATCGGCCGACGAAGCCGACTCCGCAGACATCACCGCAGCACGGCCGGTCAAAAAGGCTGCCGCTAAGAAAGCTCCGGCCAAGAAGGCGGTGGCCAAAAAAGTCGCAGCCAAGAAGGCCCCTGCTAAGAAGGCTCCGGCCAAGAAGGCGGCAGCCAAGAAGGCCGGCGAAGAGGGCGACGCCGACGGGAACACCGACGAAGAGTCGGTCGATCTCGCCGATCTCGGCGACCTGGAGGTCGATGAGACCGACCTGGTCGAGGAGGAACTCGCCGAGGACGATGCCGAAGAGGCCGAGACCCCGGCGGCGGGCGAGGAAGCCGAAGAGGCCGAGGAGCCCACCGCCAAGGACAAGGCGTCGGGCGACTTCGTCTGGGACGAGGAGGAATCCGAGGCCCTGCGACAGGCTCGCAAGGACGCGGAGCTCACCGCTTCCGCCGACTCGGTGCGCGCCTACCTCAAGCAGATCGGCAAGGTCGCGCTGCTCAACGCGGAGGAGGAGGTCGAGCTTGCCAAGCGCATCGAGGCCGGCCTCTACGCCACCGAGAAGCTGCGCGAGTTCGCCGAGAAGGGCGAGAAGCTCACCGTTCAGCTGCGCCGCGACCTGCAGTGGATCATGCGCGATGGCAATCGCGCCAAGAACCACCTGCTGGAAGCCAACCTGCGACTGGTGGTTTCGCTGGCCAAGCGCTACACCGGCCGCGGTATGGCGTTCCTGGATCTCATCCAGGAAGGCAACCTGGGCCTGATCCGCGCGGTCGAGAAGTTCGACTACACCAAGGGCTACAAGTTCTCCACGTATGCCACCTGGTGGATCCGTCAGGCGATCACCCGCGCCATGGCCGATCAGGCCCGCACCATCCGTATCCCGGTGCACATGGTCGAGGTCATCAACAAGCTGGGCCGTATCCAGCGTGAGCTGCTGCAGGATCTGGGCCGCGAGCCCACTCCCGAAGAGCTCGCCAAGGAAATGGACATCACGCCCGAGAAGGTGCTGGAGATCCAGCAGTACGCGCGTGAACCCATCTCCCTCGATCAGACGATCGGCGACGAAGGCGACAGCCAGCTCGGCGATTTCATCGAGGACTCCGAAGCCGTCGTCGCCGTAGACGCCGTCAGCTTCACGTTGCTGCAGGACCAACTCCAGTCGGTCCTGGAAACCCTCTCCGAGCGCGAGGCAGGTGTGGTCCGACTCCGTTTCGGCCTCACCGACGGCCAGCCCCGCACCCTGGACGAGATCGGCCAGGTCTACGGCGTCACGCGCGAGCGCATCCGCCAGATCGAGTCGAAGACCATGAGCAAGCTGCGCCACCCGAGCCGCTCCCAGGTCCTGCGCGACTACCTGGACTGAGTTGCTTTTGAGAAAGGCCCCCTGAGCTGCTGCTTTGGGGGCCTTCCTCATATTTCGTGACAAGCACGAAGCTCTCAGTCAAGATCTTGAGATGGGGTGAGATCGCTCGATCGATCTCGCCGCGCTCCTGTCCTCCCGGGAATTGGCCCTGCGTGTGGAACGTAAGTCCGGCGACACAGTCAAGTCATACAGCTGTCCCTTTACGCGACGCATTGCTCCTGCGGATGGTCGAGGTTGTGCGTGAGGTGGCGGGTGTGCATGCCGGTTCCCTCCTGAGATCGGGTGAGGAAATTCGGGGGGCTGTCGGTGAGTTCGAGCGGACCGACGGCAAAATCGCGATGCCGGCGCATGATGTCGAGCGAACCGGGCACGCGGATGGTCGACCGCCGGGCGAGAATTCCGAAGACGTGTCCCGTGCCGCGGGGCCTGCGTATGTTCACCTGCTGATCGAGGATCGCGATGATCCCGGCATGCTCCTGCTGACCAAGGGCGATGACCGCTATGCGACGATCCCGCAGGTTCCGGTAGCGCCCGGTGAGCCGCTGGACTCGGCGACCCTGCGGTACCTGCACGACACCTTGGGCGTCGAACCCGAACTGACCCGGTCGCACCCGCCGATGGTGTCGCAGGACCGGTCCGCGGCGGTGGCATGGGTGTCCGTGCCCCACCCTGCGGTGCCGGACTCGGTACACCCCGTTTGGGCGCCGGATGATCAGGTACACACCGCATTTCGCGAGGCCGAGGGACGAGCCGACGGACTGTTCGCGGCCGCCTTCCGGGACCGTGAGCCGGTGCCCGAGACCACCGCGATGACCGATTGGGAGCAGATAGGCGCGGCCCGTAACGCCACACCCGGCGGGGTGTTCCGGACCCCGGACGGCACGGTGATGTATGTCAAGGCGGCCGATTCCGAGGTGCACGCGAAGGTCGAGGCGCTGGCCAATCGGCTGTACCGGCGCGCCGGTGTGCCGGTGGCCGAGAATATGGTCGTCGTGCTGGACGACCGGCTCGGTGCAGGGCGGCTCGGTATCGCGTCGACGTTCGTCGACGGAGCGCAGCAGCTGGCGGCGCATCTGGACGACCCGCGCGTAATCACCCCGCTACGAGCGGATTTCGCAGCAGATGCCTGGTTGGCGAACTGGGATGTCGTCGGCCGCTCCTACGGAAACGTGGTCCTGCGCGCCGACGATGGCGCTCCCATCCGAATCGATCAGGGCGGCGCACTGCTGTTCCGGGGGCAAGGTCAGGTGAAGGGCGAACTGTTCGGCGCCCGGGTCGACGAGATCGGCTCGATGCGCGATACGGCCCTGAATCCGCAAGCGGCGCAGGTCTTCGCGGGCTGTACGGACGCGGAGATCCGCGGCTCGGTGCAGCGCATCGCCCGCATTACCGAGCCGGATATCCACGCGGAGGTACAGGCCGCGCGGCTGCCGCCGGACATCTCCCACCAACTCGAATTCGCGCTGAAGCAGCGGCGTTTCGACCTGCTGAGCCGATATCCGCCGCAGGAGCTCCGAGCCCCGGACCCGGCGGCCACCCACCTGGATCACACAGCAGCCGAGACGATCTGGCGCGATTCCCGGCGCGCACAGCTACCGGAGACTCGGCGGGCGGTCCAGTACTACAACCGCAGCTTCGGCTCCGGACTCGTCAATGGCACGCTGCGCGGCAGCGAATCCGCCGAGGCGGCCGGTGCATTCCAGAAAGCGGTGACCGCACGGAAGATCCGGCTGCTGGACGCCGCCCTGGCCGTCGACCCGGTCCCCGTCGAGGTCGAGGTCACCCGGGCCGTGCACGAGCACATCTTCACCACCCCGATCGAGGATCTGGTCGGCACACCACAGGTCGACCATGGCTTCATGTCCACCACCATCGGCGCCGAGCACCCCTATTTCGATGGGCAGGCGGTGCTGCATCTGCGCGTGCCTGCCGGAACGCCGGCGCTGTACTTCGGTGGCGACGTTATGTATCCCCACCACCAGGAGTTGCTGCTGGGGCGGGGTCGCATCTGGATGCCCGAACGCGTCGAGCGAGTGCCGGTCGAACCCGCGGGCACCCTCGATCCGGATTCGGTACTGCACATCTACGGCCGCATCATGCCCGAGCCCGCTGCGGCCGAGCCGTACGACGCCGGATGAAATGAGCAGTCCCGCTCCGACGCGGCGAGCCTCCGGTGTCGTAGTCGATCCGTATTGTCCGGGGGATGACCGATATCGCTCCACTGGCCGCGTTCGCACGGGCGAAGTTCGGCGATCCCGGGGTGCATGCCATTGTCCGGAACGGGCGGACCGTGCATGCGGTCGGGCTCGGGCAGTGGGTGGGGACCGAGGAAGTGCCGGAACTGTTGTGCCACACCGGGGTTGCGGGGTGGTCTCCCAATGCGTTGCAGCCGACTCGGGCGGATGTCACGTGTGTTCGGTGCTTGCGGAGCCTCTACGGTGAGGGCGAGAGCGATCCTTCGCAGCTGTCGTTGTTCAGCCGGGATTGGCAGGCCGAGTAGCGGGGAGTCAGGCGCCGGGTACGACTTCGTTGAGCTTGCCGGTGGCCACGTCGAAGACGAAGCCGCGGATATTATCCTTGTGCGGGATGTAGGGGCTGGCGACGATGCGCGAGATGGATTGGCGGACATCGGTTTCCAGGTCGGTGAAAGATTCCGCGGCCCATTCCGGTTTGATGCCGGTGTCCTGCTGAATGGCGGCTTTGAAGTCGTCGTCGGTGAAGGTCAGCATGCCGCAGTCGGTGTGGTGGATGAGGATGATCTCACGGGTGCCGAGCAGGCGCTGGCTGATCGCCAGGGAACGGATCTCGTCGGCGGTGATGACGCCGCCGGCATTGCGGATAACGTGCGCTTCACCGTCGCCGAGGCCGAGGACCCCGTAGACATTGATCCGCGCATCCATGCACGCGACCACGGCGACACCCTGCGACGGCGGCAGCGGCAGCGGGCCGGTGAAGGTGCTCGCGTAGGTCGAATTGTTCTGCAGGTACTGCTCGGTGGCGGTCACAGTGGTCCCTTGCGCTCGGTATGCGTCAATCCCTATATGTGCCGTGACTCACGGTAGGCATAGCCCGGCGCGAAGAAACCGGTCGCGATCACCGAGATTCAAACGGTTGCCCACATCTGCAATCTCAGCCAGTTAACTTTGAGAAACTACGATGTTTCAATTTCCCAATCCGGCAGGTGACCGGTACTCTTCGCTCGCAATCGCGATCCGCGAAATCCCTGTTCTGGCAATGGAGTTCGAGTGCTGGAAATTCACCACTTCACCTATGGGTGGGTCACCCCCGTAGTGGCTTACATCATGTCCGTCACCGGCTGCCTGCTCGGGCTGCGGTGCACCGCCCGTGCGCGTTCCGGCGAAGGGCGCCGCGGCTGGCTGATCGCCGCGGCGGTCGCCATCGGCGGCACCGGCATCTGGGTCATGCATTTTGTTGCCATGCTGGGGTTCTCGATCCACGGCGCATCCATTCGCTACAACGTGCCGATCACGCTGCTCAGCGCGGTGGTGGCGATCGTGGTGGTGTGGGTCGGACTGTCGGTCGTGGCGACCAGCCGATGGGGCGGCTGGGAATTGGCGGTCGGTGGCACCATTACCGGACTGGGCGTGGGCGCCATGCACTACGCGGGCATGTATGCCATGAAGTCGGACGCGATGATCGATTACAACGCCGGGCTGGTCGCGCTGTCGTTGGTGATCGCGGTGGTGGCGTCGATCGTGGCGCTGTGGTTCACGTTGAATATCAATGGGATTCTCGCGACGTTCGGTGCGGCATTGATCATGGCCGTGGCCGTCTGCGGCATGCATTACACCGGTATGGCGTCGATGAGCGCCCATCAGATGGATCACGCGAGCATGCCTGCGGGCGTGAGTCCGATGCAATTGCTGGCCCCGCTGATGGTCAGTGTCAGCATGGTGACCCTGGTGCTGCTCATTCACGTCGGACTGACCGAAGTGGATGAGGCCAGCCGCATCGCGGAGCCGGTGCGCCCGGAACCGGCGCAGCACGATCCGTGGTCGCTGCAGTCCAGTTCGGTTGCGCGGGCGGACAATTCGAACTCCCAGGCCGCGAGGCCCGCGTCGAGCGGTTACGGCGCGGTTCCGCAGAACTACGGGCAGGCGCAGTATCCGGCCCCGTATCAGCAGGCCGAACCGTACTACCCGAGTCAGCCGCCGCT
The DNA here is from genome assembly GCA_025463785.1 of Glaciihabitans sp. Taxonomy (GTDB): domain Bacteria; phylum Actinomycetota; class Actinomycetes; order Actinomycetales; family Microbacteriaceae; genus Galbitalea. Next base: position 370,495 of record JAODBD010000009.1, on the reverse strand, counting down.
GTACGCCCCGGAACGGCCCGGCGCCTACCCGCAGGGTGGTCTCGGAATGCCGCCGCCCGGACCTTCGCCTTCCTGAGAGTCTCGCAGCGTAACTGCTGAGAACACGGACCGGTTGGTCGACTTTCCGGCGTATCGGCAGCAAACTGACGGGCGTGCACCACCAATTCGAGTTGATTTTCGTGGTCCTGCTCGCGACCATCATCGCGCAGCCGCTCGGCCGACGACTGGGCCAGGCGCCCGCAGTGCTCATGACGGTCTTCGGCCTGGTGCTGGCCCTGATTCCGCAGGTACCGGACATCCGAATCGAGCCGGAGCTGATCCTGCCGCTGGTGCTGCCGCCGCTGCTGTACGCCGCGGCCCGACGCACCTCCTGGCGGACCTTCTCCGAAAATTGGGGCGCCATCAGCCTGCGCGCGGTGGTCCTGGTCAGCGTGACCGCGGTGGCCGTGGCCTTGGTCTTCCGGGCCTGGTATCCCGCCGTCCCGATCGGTGCGGCCCTGGCCCTCGGCGCCCTGGTCGCCCCACCTGATCCGGTCGCGGTCTCGGCGCTGGCGGGCAAGCTCGGGTTGCCCCGCCGCCTGGTGGCGGTCCTCGAGGGTGAGGGCCTGTTCAATGACGTGACCGCCATCGTCATCTATGCGGCGGCAATTCAGGCGGTGGTCACCGGAAAATTCTCGGCCTGGCACGCAGCCGGGAATTTCGTGATCTCCGCTGTCGTGGGTGTGCTGGTCGGCCTGCTACTCGGCTGGCTGGGCAGCAAACTCATGCGGCGGCTCGGGGAGGCGCCCTGGCAGGTGGCGCTCGGTCTGCTGCTGCCGTTCGCGGCCTACGCTCTCGCGGAAGCACGCGGCGGTTCGGCGGTGCTGGCCGTGCTGGTGTGTTCGCTGTATCTCACCGATGCGGCAACAGATTTCAGCGACAGCGACTACCGGCTGGTCGGCGACTCCTTCTGGGAGATCACCGAAATGCTGGTCACCGGTTTCGCTTTCGGGCTCATCGGCCTGGAACTCAGTACGGTGCTGCGGGATGCGGGCCCGGATTGGCCGCGCTTCATCGGCGGTGCGGCGGCGGTGATCGGCGTGGTGGTCGGACTGCGGCTGATCTGGCTGCTGTGCACCACCGCGCTGTTCCGGAACCGTTGGCGCACACACGATGCCGACGAGCCCTACACCTGGCGGGAAACCATTGTGACGTGGTGGGCGGGCATGCGCGGGGTGGCCACGGTGGCGCTGGCGCTGGCCGTCCCGTTCACCACCGATACCGGTGCACCGTTCCCCGGCCGCTCCGAAATCCTGTTCACCGCTTTCGCCGTCGTGCTTTTCACGCTGCTGTTGCAGGGCACGACGCTCCCGGCGGTGGTGCGCGCGACGGGTGTGCACTCGGACACCGGGCGCGAACGTGAGATGGAACGGCAGTTGTGGACCCGGGTCCTACAGGCGGAACTCGCTCGGCTCAAAGAGATTTCGACCACCGAGCGACTGCCCGAGGAGATCTACGAGCGACTGCGGGACGGCTTCGAACGCCGCCTGGCACAGGCCGATCCCGAAGCGGCGGACAGTAATTCACGTATCGCCACCGACCGCACCGTCGCCTTCACCAAGCAGATACGCGCCATCAGCGATGAGGTGCTGGAAGCCGGTCGCACCGAGGCGCTGGCCGCTCGCCGTGAACCCGGTATCGCACCCGATGTAGTGGATCGGGTAATGCGCCGCCTGGATCTGCGCACGAAAGCCGGTCGCCCGTAGATCGGGCCGTCAATCCGAAACAACAAGCCCGACAGGCAGATACGAATAGATGGTCGCCGCGGCAATCAGCGCGACGAGCACGCCCGCGACCACCAGATTGGCCCGCCGATGCGTGGCCAGCATGGCGATGAACTCGCGCAGGAAGGCCGCGGGTACGAAGTAGCGTGCGGTCCGGGCACCCGTCACCTGAGCGTCCAGGTCGAGCCGACGGGTCAGCGCGGCGGTGCGCATGACGTGAAAATCACTGGTTACCACCGCCATTCGCAATTCTTCCGGCGCACACCCGCGCTCGCGGAGCAGGGCCGCGGTGAAGCGCAGGTTCTCCCGGGTATTGCGGGATCGATTCTCCCGGATGATCCGTGCGGCGGGCAGTCCGGCGGCCTCGAGGTAATCAGCCATGGCATCCGCTTCGGCGACCGTCTCGCCGGGACCCTGTCCACCCGAGGTCACCAGCAGCGGGTCCGCACCCGCCGCCACCTCGTCGCGGTACACCTCGATCGCGCGGTCCAGCCGTGAGGCCAGCAGTGGAGTGACGCGCCCGCCGGCCAGTCCACAGCCCAGTACGACCACCGCATCGGCGCCGGGTTGCCGCGGAAGTCGTGCGTACAGCACCGCATAGCCGGTGAACGCCAGCAACTGCACCAGCAGAAGCAGTCCGAGCAGCAGGAACGCCACGACCACCGCCTCCTGCCAGATCGAGGTCCCAGGGCCCGGATCCATGATCCGATATACCAGCAACGGCAATACCAGCAGTCCGATACCGGCGATAGGCGCGACGGCGGTGGCGATGCGCAGTCCCTCGCGCCGAGTCAGCACCACACCGTTGGCGACCAGTCCGACGCCCGCGGCCAGCAGCGACAGCGGCGGCAGCAGAATGACATGCGCCAGGGCGATTTCCAGGGCAAGCGTGGGATCCCAGTCGTGCACCGCCAGCAATGCCCACAGCGCGAGCAATGCGATCGCCGCCAGCAGGACGAACCCGGTCGAGACGCGACGCGGGTCCTTGATGATCCGGAACGCGCCGAGCACCGCCAGCAGTACAGCGGCGACCAATAGCAGCAGCAGCACGATCGGTGATCTCACGGCAGCCTCCCCTCGGCGCGCGGCACCGGCTGTGCCTCGGTCGCAGCCGTCACGGTATGCGCAGTGTGCACGATAGTTGCGCCGGGCACGCCGGAGGTCGCCGCGGCGGCCCCAGCTCGCGCGGCGCGGCAACTGCTCGACATCGACTTCGGCGATCACATTGCGCCGCAGGTCGGCCCGCCGCCAGATATGCCGCAGGTCGGGCCGCCATCAGGTATTCCGAGCGACATCGGCCATATCGACAGTGGCCGCCACCGCGCCCTGGGCCGGCGAGTCCGACCAGGTGATCGCTACCGACCGGGAACCGCCGAGTTCTCCAGGGGATCGGCCGCCTCCAGAATCACGGCAGCGCTACTGCTCAGGGAGGTCTCGGCGGAGGTGTCCTTGAGGTCGACGCCTGACCGGCCCAGGCGGCGAGCGCCTTCGACGAGGCCGGCGGCGACCTGGGCGGCGCGGGTGTAGCCGAGGCCTTCGGGTGGGTGAATGTTCGAGATGCAGTTGCGTTCGGAGTCGGCGCGGCCGGGGCATGGGAGGTGGGTGAGGTAGATGCCGAGGCTGTCGGCGACGGAGAGGCCCGGGCGTTCGCCGATGAGGACCAGGAGGGTGCCTACGCCGAGGGCTTGACCGATGTGGTCGCCGAGAGCCACGCGGGATTGGGTGGCGATGACCGGCGGGGCGAGGGTGTAGCGGTCGCCGAGGATTTCGGCGAGGGCGGCGAGCATGGGTACGCCGTGATCGGCGAGAGCGCGGGGGGAGAGTCCGTCGGCGAGGACTATGCCGATATCCGCACCAGTGGACCGCAGGGCCGAAAGCCCTTCGCGGGGCGCGGTATCCACATCTCGCGCGGTCGCCGTATCGGGCGCGGTCGCCGTATCGGGCGCGGTCGCCGTATCGGGCGCGGTCGCCGTATCCGACGCGGTCGCCGTATCCGACGGCAATCGTCCCAGATCCGGGCGGCGCAGATACTCGGAGCGGTCGGACGCGCGGCTGCGTATGTGGACTGCCTCGCCTAGACCGAGGGCATTCACCTGGGCGGCAAGCGCATTCACATCCAGTGGGTTGTGTACGGCGTCGCGGGCGGCGGCATGGGCGGCGCGGAATTCCAGGACGTCGGCGGTGGGTAGCGCGTCGCCGGTGCGGCCCAGTCCGATGCGCGCCTGGGTGGTGCGCCGGAGGTCGGCCCAAAAGGCCCGGGCCGCACTGTCTTCGATGCCTGATGGACGCAAGGATTCGTTCACGAGGCGCTCGCCAGTCCGCGCAGGGGTGAGGAGAGCGGCGGTACCGGCAGGACGCGGCCGTCGGTTCCCATCATGCCGAGGCGGTCGAGCCAGGCGGCGAATTCGGGAGCGGGCCGCAGCCCCAATACTTTTCGGGCGTAGAGGGCGTCGTGGTAGGCCAGGCTCTGGTAGCCGAGCATGACATCGTCCGCGCCCGGAACGGCAATGACGAAGGCGCAGCCGGCCGCACCCAGCAGCGTGAGCAGATTGTCCATATCGTCCTGGTCGGCTTCGGCGTGATTGGTGTAGCAGACATCCACACCCATGGGCAGTCCGAGCAGTTTGCCGCAGCAGTGGTCCTCGAGTCCGGCGCGAATGATCTGCTTACCGTCGTAGAGGTATTCGGGCCCGATGAATCCGACCACGGTATTGACCAGCAGCGGATCCAACTCCCGGGCCACGGCGTAGGCGCGGGTCTCCAGGGTCTGCTGATCGACGGGCTTGCCGCCGGTGCCCAGATGCGCGCCCGCCGAAAGTGCCGAGCCCTGACCGGTTTCCAGGTACATGACATTGTCGCCGACGGTGCCGCGCCGCAATGACCGCCCAGCTTCATTGGCCTCGCGCAGCAGCGAAATATTCACGCCGAAGCCGGAATTCGCGCCTTCGGTGCCCGCGATGGACTGGAAGACGAGATCCACGGGCGCGCCCGCCTCGATGAGCCCCATGGTGGTGGTGACATGCGAGAGCACACACGACTGGGTGGGAATATCGAACCGCTGCCGCACCTCGTCGAGCAGGTACAGCAGATCGGCGGTGGCCTTGGGCGAGTCGGTGGCCGGATTGATCCCGATGACCGCATCACCGCAACCCAGCAGCAAGCCATCCAGCACGGCTGCGGCAATACCGCGCGGATCATCGGTGGGGTGATTGGGCTGCAGTCGCGTAGCGAGGGTGCCGGGCAGTCCGACCGTGGTGCGGAACCCCGCGCGTACCTCGACGGCCTTGGCGACCGCGATCAGATCCTGATTGCGCATGAGCTTGCTGACCGCAGCCACCATTTCCGGCGTGAGCCCGCGCGATACCGCAGCCAGGGTGTGGCCCGCCTCCGCCGTGGCGGCGACCCCGAGCAGCCAGTCCCGCAGCCCGCCCACGGTGAGATGCGAAATCGCTTGGAACGCAACCCGATCGTGCGTATCGAGAATGAGCCGGGTGACCTCGTCGGTCTCGTACGGCACCACCGGATACTCGAGAAAGGTGGTCAGCGGCACCTCCGCCAGCGCCCACTGAGCCGCGGCCCGCTCCGCATCGGATTCGGCCGCGCAGCCGGCCAATTCGTCGCCACTGCGGCGCGGAGTCGCCTTGGCCAGTAACTCGACCAGCCCGTCGAAACTGTAGGTCGCGCCGCCGATTCGCTGGTGGTACATGGTCCCAATCCTCCGGAGCCATGTTGCTGCGGTGTAACCGCAGCTTTCCCTGGGCATTACTACGCGTAACTTCTCGACTCACCGCCGGATGGCTCGAGCCCGCTTGACCTCGGGATACCATGGCACCGACACCCTCTGCGGGCGTCGGTTCGGACGGTGACGACCAGCAGCGCACGGGAGAACGGACCGCATTACATGACTCTGCGCACCTATCAGCCACCCTGGCTCGACACCGTCGGCCTCACCGACGAAGTGCGCGCCCTGAGTGCGTGGTGGGCGCGCCCACAGCGGCTGCGGCGTGCCGTCACCGCCTATCAGCAATTGCTGGCGGTGACTCCGGCTTGCATCGCCTACGCCTTCACCCTCTTCGTGACCTGGTGGACGCTGCGCGGCGCCAGCGATCTGGTCGGCCGCCGACTGATCCTGTCCGCCTCCACCAATCTCAAGAATATGCAGCGGGATCCGATCCAGGTGCTGCTCGCCTCCGCGTTCTGGACCGAAGGCGGCGGTTTCCCGTGGGGCGACATCATCATCCTGCTGACGCTGATGGCCCTGGCCGAACGCTGGCTGGGTTCCCTGCGCTGGATTCTGGTGGTGGCCATCGGACATATCGGCGCCACCCTGATCACCGTGGTGGGTATCTCGCATGCCGTACAGAAGGATCTGATCCCGTTCCGCGTGACGGTCGCCTCGGATGTCGGCCCCAGCTACGGGATTTCGACCATGCTGGCCGTACTGGCCTTCCGCCTGCGCGGCACCCCGCGCCTGCTCTGGGCGGCCGGGCTGGTGCTCTGGTACGGCTACGGCGTGTGGAAAGGCCGCACATTCACCGACTACGGGCACTTCTCGGCGCTGATCATCGGTTTCGTCATCGGTGGGATCGCGGTGCTGCTGTCCCGCCGCCTGCTGGCCTGGCGGCAATCCTCCGCCCGCCGCGCCGCGGAAAAGGCCTCCGGAAAGAGCTCTGCCGCACTACATCCCGACCGGGTCGAGACCGCCCCGGTCGCGCTGGAAGAACCGGACGGCCGGCTCGACCACGCGGGCGGCGATCGGGCCCAATACGGCCATCAATAGCACGTAGGCAGTGGCCAGGGCGGCCAGCCGGTGGCTCACCCCGCCCACCGAAACGGCAAGTCCGGCAATGACGATGGAGAATTCGCCGCGCGCTACCAGCGCGGCGCCCGCCCGAGCCCGGCCCATCCGGCGAATGCCCTGCCGCCGCGCCGCCCACCAGCCGGTGCCGATCTTGGTCAGCGCCGTGATCACCGCCAGCACAATCGCCCAGCCCAGTACCGGCGGAATGGCGCGCGGATCGGTATTGAGCCCGAAGGCCACGAAGAATATGGCCGCGAACAGATCTCGCAGCGGTTCCAGTAGTTTCGCCGCCTCCTGCGCCGTGGACCCGGAGATGGCGATGCCCAGCAGGAACGCACCCACCGCCGCCGACACATTCAGGGCCGAGGCCGCACCGGCGACCAGCAGCGCCGCGCCGAGCAGCTTGAGCAGGAACACCTCATTGTCATTGCTGTCCACCACCTTTGACACGAAGCGGCCGTAGCGCAATGCCACCACCAGCACCACCGTGATGGCCACCAGCGCGATGGCCAGCGATTTCAGCCCGCCCGCGAAACTCAGCCCCGCCAGCATCATGGTGAGGATCGGCAGATAGACCGCCATGGCCAGATCCTCGAACACCAGAATGGACAGGATGACCGGTGTTTCGCGGTTACCGAGACGGCCCAGATCATTGAGCACCTTGGCCACGATGCCGGAGGAAGAGATATAGGTGACGCCGCCCATGGTCACCGCCCCGACCGGACCCCAGCCGAGAAACAGCGCCACGAGCACCCCGGGTGTGGCATTGGCGGCGATATCGAGGATCCCGGCCGGCCAGTCGCGGCGCAGGCCGGTCACCAATTCGGCTGGGGTGTACTCCAATCCGAGCAGAAGCAGCAGCAGCACCACACCGATCTCACCGGCCAGATGGCCGAATTCGGTGGCGGCCTTCATCTGGAAGATGCCTCCGTCACCGAAGGCGAGCCCACCCAGCAGATAGAGCGGAATCGGGGACATGCCGAAACGGCCGGCGAAGCGGCCCATCATGCCGAGCGCGAACAAGATCGCGCCGAGCTCGATCAGGGCTAGGCCGGTCGAATCCACCCTGTCAGCCGTCGGCCAGGATGCGCGCGGCCGCGTCCAGCCCGTGCGGAGTTCCGACCACTACCAGCAGATCGCCGGAGTCGAGCACAAAATCCGGCCCGGGTGAGGGGTGCAGCTGCCCGGCGCGCATGACCGCGACAATGGAGGCCTTGGTGCGCGTGCGCAGCCCGGTCTCGCCCAGCATGCGGCTGCGGTAGGGCGAACTACCTCCGATGGGCAGCTGCCGGGTGGTGATCCCCGGTAGGTCCCGGTGATCCTCCTTCAGCTTCTCCACCAGCTGCGGTGCACCCAGCAGATTGGCCAGCACCCCGGCCTCGTCGGTGGTCAGGGGCACCTGCGCCAGGCAGGCATCCGGATCGTCACGCTGGGAGACGATCAGGTCGATGGCGCCGTCCTTGTGCGCCACCACCCCGATCCGGCGCCCCGAGCGCACCTCGAAGTCCTTCCGTACACCGATACCGGGCAGGGCTGTCACATCGACGTTCACCCGTCCAGATTAGGACAGAGCGCCCGGATACCGGCGGAGCAGCTCAGTTAGCGGTGAGCGGGGCGAAAATACCGTCGGATCCAGGCAGGTAGGCGGTCACTTCCACCACCGCGGCAACCGGCAGCGGCCCGTACAGATGCGGGAAGGTCATGGACTCCGGATCGGTCGGCACCCCCGGTTCCCATTTCACCGGCGCGCCGAGACGTCCCGGGTCCAGCCACAGCAACACGAGATCCGTGCGCCCCGCGAAAATCCGGTTGGCCGGCAGGTGTGCCTGATAGGGCGCGGACAGATGAATGAACCCCACCTCCGCCAGCGAGGGCGCGCGATACTCCCCCACCGCCCGCGCGGCCTCCCACTCCTCGCGAGCGCACATGTGCACCAGGCTCTTCGGCGTCGTCTCCGTTTCGGTTCCCACCGGCCCCAACCTAGATCAGAAGGGGGCGGGGTGTGCGAGGTGGATCGAGACGTCGTTGATGCCGACTCGGGCCGGGGCGAATCTGCCGATGGCGCGGGCGCCTACGGCGGCATCGCTGGTCCAGACGCTGACACAGGGCGCGAACGGGGCCCGCAGCGCAAGTTCGAATGCCTCGCCCGCGTCGGCGACGCGGACCACGGGCAGCACCGGGCCGAGAGTCTGCTGGGTGAGGACGGACATGGTGGGGTCGGCGTCGCCGAGGACGGTGGGTTCGAAGCTGTGGCCGACCGCGGTGCCGCCGCAGCGCAGCGTGGCCCCTTTGAGGAGGGCGTCGCGGACCTGGTCGCGAACGAAGTCGATGTGCTTGGCGGAGGTCATGAGAGCGAAGCCGGGCTCTTCGCCGAGAGTCGGGCCGAAGGCGGCGGCCGCATCCACCAGTTTGTCGACAAAGGCGTCGTAGACAGCGCTTTCGACATAGACGCGCTCGATGCCACTGGGGTTTTGCCCGCTATTTGCCAGACCGCCCAGCGCAATATTGGCGGCCGCTTTGTCCAGATCCGCATCGGCCAGCACCACCGCCGCCGATTTACCGCCCAGATCCAGGCAGCACGGAATGAGTCGCGCGGCCGCACGCAGGGCCACCACTTTGCCGGTCTCCATACTCCCGGTGAAGCGGATGTAATCGACCTGATCGAGTATCGCCGGTCCGGCATCGTGCCCGGCGACCGCTTCGAAAACCGCTGGGGCGCCGAGACTTGCCCAGCCCGCGGCGACGGCCCGCAGGGTGAGCGGCGTCTGCGAAGAAGGTTTGACAATGACCGCGGCCCCAGCCACCAGCGCCGGCAGCGCGTCGATCATGGTCAGCGCCAACGGATATGTCCACGGCCCGATCACCCCGACCACCGCGGAGGCCTGCTGGGCGATGGCCAGCTGCATGGTCGCGCCCGGCCGCATGGGCGCCTGCGGCAGCTTGCCGCCGAGGAAATCGGCGGCATGGGCGCGGTAGTGGTCGAGGGCGTCGACGGTGAGCGCGAACTCCGTCTCGGCCTCCGTATCCGATTTGCCGGTCTCCAGACCCAAGAGCAGGACGAGCCCATCGTGGTTGTCCAGCAACCAGTTTCGGAACATAGTGAGCCAGTGGACCCGGCCGACCACACCCAGTGACCGCCACAGCACACTGTGGTCGCGCAGTCGTTCGACGGCATCACGCACCTGTTCGGGCGTATCGGCGGGGACCGTGTCGAGCACCCGTCCGTCGGCGGGGGCGATCACGATGAGCATCGGCGGGCCGACCTTTCCTGAAGACGGCACCTGGCGGGGACTTTCGACGATGTATGTGGATTGCGCTGTGCGCATGAATCTCACCGTATGGCTGAGGTTTTCGAGCGACCAGCTGGCAATGGGCCAGGAATCGACGAATATGGGCCGTACCCAGGCAACTTACCGGCCGGTAACGGCCCGCGAACGCCGAAAGTTTGCGAGACTGCCTGAGTGACGGAAGAGTTGGCGCAACTGCGGTCCATCACCAGCACCGCCCTGCTGGCCGACTTCGCCCTGGGCCGAGGCATGACAATGCGGTCCACCCTGCAGGAGACCGGCATCCGGGAAATCGATCTGCGGGACCCGTCGACCGAAATCACGCTGGCCCAGGAGTTTTCGGTGACCCGCAATGTGGTCGCCGGCATCCAGGACGAGCCCGGGCTGGGGCTGCTGGCAGGTCTGCTGTGCCATCCGCCCACCATGGGCGTGCTGGGGTTCGCGCTCATGAGCAGTGCCAACCTGAAACAGGCCATGGATATCGCGCTGCGCTACGCCGATCTTTCCTTCACCGCCGCGCACCATTACATCGAGGAGCGCGGAGCCGAAGTATGCGTGGTGCGTGACGATTCCGCGCTACCGGACGACATCCGCCGCTTCACCCTGGAACGCGATCTGGCGGCCATCGCCACCATTCAGCAGGATCTGCTCCCCATGCGAATTCCGGCCGTGCGGGTGGAACTCAGTGTGGAAGCCCATCCGATCTACGAGATGTTCGGCGCCGTTTTCGGCGTGGAGGAGGTCGCGTTCTCGATGCCACAGTCCCGCATCAGCTTTCAGGCAAGCACACTGCAAACACCGCTGCCGCAAGCGAATCTGTCCACCGCCCGCTTCTACGAACAGCAGTGCGCGGATCTGATGGAGAGCCGGCACAGCCGCACCGGTCTCAGCGGCCGGGTCCGGCAGCTGCTCATCCGGCACGGCGGTTCGGCCGACCAGGCCCGCATTGCCGCGGACCTCGATGTCAGCGTGCGCACCCTGCGCCGCCGCCTAGCCGAAGAGGGCACCACCTTCCGCGAGCTCAGCACCGAGACGGTCGGCCTGCTCGCGGAGGAGCTGCTCATTGCCGGGCTCACCGTCGAGCAGGCGGCCGAACGGCTCGGCTATTCCAGCGTGTCGGCCTTCGCGTCTGCCTTCCGCACCTGGAAAGGCCAGTCACCGGGACATTTCGGGCGGTTGCATCGGGGTCGCGCGTCGGTGCGCTCCTCGTAGCCGGGCCGCCTCCGGGGCACGGGGTCGTCGGCGCGACGGGCACCATCTGGTAGACCGACGGGTACACCCCCCGCACCCGACCGTTCGAGGAATCATGAACCCGTCCGTGATCATGTCTGCCCGCGATATCGAGTTCCTGCTCTACGACTGGCTGGATGTGGAGTCGCTCACCGGCCGGGAGCGCTTCTCCGACCACTCCCGCGACACCTTCGATCAGGTGCTGCGCCTGTGCCAGGACCTGGCCACCACCTACTTCGCTCCGCACAATCGCGAGAGCGATCTGCACGAACCGGAGTTCGACGGCGAGCACGTGCAGATCATTCCCGCCGTCGGCAAGGCCGTACAGGCCTTCGCCGATGCCGGAATGATCGGCGCGGCAATGGATTACGAGATCGGCGGCATGCAGCTGCCGCACGTCCTCTACAGCGCCTGCATGTCCTGGTTCCACGCCGCCAATGCCGGCACCGCCGCCTACCCCATGCTCACCACCGGCAATGCCAATCTCCTTGCCGCACATGGCAGCCCGGAGATGATCGACCGCTTCGTGCGCCCCATGCTGGAGGGCCGCTACCTCGGCACCATGGCGCTCTCGGAGCCGCACGCCGGGTCCAGCCTCGCCGACGTCACCACCCGCGCGATCCCGCAGGACGACGGCAGCTACCGCGTCTTCGGCCGCAAGATGTGGATTTCCGGTGGGGACCACGAACTCTCGGAGAATATCGTCCATCTGGTGCTGGCCCGCGTCCCCGGCGCACCGGAGGGCACCCGCGGCATCTCACTGTTCGTGGTGCCCAAATTCCTGCCCGGCGCGGACGGCGATCCGGCGGTCCGCAATGACGTGGTGCTGGCCGGCATCAATCACAAGATGGGCTGGCGCGGCACCGTCAATACCGCCCCGGTGTTCGGCGACGGTAATTTCACCCCCGGCGATCAGCCCGGCGCGATCGGCTATCTGGTCGGCGAGCTGAATCACGGTCTACCGCAGATGTTCACGATGATGAACGAGGCCCGCATGAGCGTCGGCCTGGCCGCCACCGCCCTCGGCTACACCGGGTACCTGAAGTCCCTCGACTACGCCCGTAATCGCCCGCAGGGCCGCCCGCTCGGCGCCCGCGGCGGCGCCCAGGTGCCGATCGTCGAGCATCCGGACGTGCGGCGCATGCTGCTCGCGCAGAAGTCGTACGTGGAAGGCGCTCTGGCACTGCAGTTCTACTGCGGCAAGCTGGTCGACGAGCAGCACACCGCCGCCACCGAGGCGGCCCGCGCCGATGCCGGAACCCTGCTGCGCATCCTCACCCCGATCGCCAAGAGCTGGCCGAGCCAGTGGTGCCTGACCGCCAACGACCTCGCCATCCAGGTGCACGGCGGGGCGGGATACACCCGCGACTACGACGTCGAACAGCACTACCGCGACAATCGCCTCAATCCCATTCACGAGGGCACACACGGCATTCAGAGCCTCGATCTGCTGGGCCGCCAGGTGACCCTGGACAACGGCGCCGCCCTCAGCGCACTGCTGACGACCATGGCGGCCACCAGCTCCGCGGCACGCGCGACCGACGATGCCGAATTGTCTGGTTTTGCCGATGCTCTCGAGGCCGCTTCCGGACGGATCGCGGCCACCACTTCCGGACTCTGGCGCGACCTCGACGCGGAGTCCGCGCTTGCCAACTCCGCCGTCTATCTCGAGGCCTTCGGGCATGTGGTGCTGTCCTGGATCTGGCTCGAACAAGCCCTCGCCGCCGCACCTCACACGGCGCGCGGCGAAACGTTCGGACTCGGCAAGCGCGCTGCCGCCCGGTTCTTCTTCCGATGGGAATTGCCGCGCACCACTGCGATGTTCGATCTCCTCGATTCCCGGGACCGCACCACGCTCGATCTGAACCCTGCTTGGCTATGAGCTTGCTAAGCGTGTTCGGAGGGTTATGCAATCGGAGTGTGAGTGTCGGGGCCCGCGGGTAGTCTCCCGATAGACAACTCGATCAGCGTGTTCGGCGGGGCGGCCCGAGGGGTTTCGCGGGTACCAGCCAAGGCCTGTTCGCTTTCAGCGAAATCCCAGGTCGTGTTAGGCAAAACACACGGGAAACATCCCGGGAACAAAGACCGCTCCCCGAACGTCTGACAGAGTAGTCATCAACCACTGCTGGGAAGTAGCGGTAGCGAGCTCGCGAAGTGGATCGCGAGCCCCACACCAGGCGAAGGATGTGCGAGCATTCCGGAGCCAGGACGGAGGAGTCATGCCAGGAACCCTGACTAGCACCCCACTGACTGCGGTCGACCGTTGTGACCGTTGCGGGGCGGCAGCGCGCGTGCGCGCAGTCCTTCCCGCGGGTGGTGAGTTGCTCTTCTGCCAGCATCACGCCAATGAGCACATGGATCGTCTCCGTGCGCTCGAAGCCGTGATCAACACGGAGTCGGCACCGGCGCTGTAACAGCTCCTCCACCTCGAGGATGGTTCACCACCTCGGGGGGTCCGCTCGAAAATTGAATCTTCCCAACAGAATTACCCCCATGAACTGCGGGCGACCCATACGGGTCGCCCGTTGTTCAGTTTCCGGGTCTCGACTTGCGTAAAACAGTTTTGTCTGACCCGGGGACGAATCCACTCGTCCGGAGGAGCCCGCTTGTCTACCGCGCACGCCACCTACCTGCCCGATCGTCACCTGTTCGCCCTGTGGACCTGGGACGGGTCGGCGGTAGGTCAGGTACCGAAAATCCCCGGCGATCCGGAGACGGTCGCCCTGGCCGTGCCGGATGGCAGGGGTATCGCAGTCTCGGAGGTGCCGTGTGTGCTGATCGAGCCGGAGCGGTATCTCGAGCTGGAACTGCCCGAGCCCGGGGCCTCGGCGCTGGCCTGGCGGGCCGCGCTGGAGGGTGAGCACCCAGCGCTGCCTCCTGCCGCGCACGCCACACCCAATGCGGGCGGGACGGCCATTGTTGCCGCGGCACGCGCATTGCGGGTCTTACAGGACACCGTGGCGCTGTCCGGCGAGCTGCGCGCGAGTTTGAAGGCGGACCTGCGGCCCTATCAGGCGCGCGGCATCGCCTGGCTGCACGAGACCACGGCCGCGCACGGCGGTGCGGTGCTCGCCGATGAGATGGGCCTGGGCAAGACGGTCCAGGCGATCGGGTATCTGCTCGGGCGGGCCGAGGCGGGGCCGCACCTGGTGGTGTGCCCGACCTCCCTGGTCGGCAACTGGGTGCACGAGATCGAGCGATTCGGGCCGGGACTGCGCCCGATCGGCTGGCGGGGCGGGAAGCTACCCGACGCCCCGGCGGGCACGGTTCTCGTCACGGGGTATCCGACGTTGCGGGGGCACGGGCCCGCACTGCAGGGAAAGCAGTGGGCGAGCATCGTTTTCGATGAGGCCCAGGTGTTGAAGAATCCGCGCACCCAGGTGGCCAAGGCGGCTCGCGCCATTCCGGCGGACGCCCGGGTCGCCTTGACCGGCACGCCCGTCGAGAACCATCTCGAGGAGCTCTGGGCACTGCTCAATCTGGTTGTGCCGCACGAATTCACCCACAAGACCCAATTCCGGCGGCGGTTCGTCCGGCCGATCACCGAGGGGTCGGCGCCGGCGGTGCTGCGCCTGCGCGATGCCATCGAGCCGGTGGTGCTGGCCCGGCGCAAGTCCGAGGTGGCGGGCTCGCTGCCGCCCAAGATCCACTGCGATCTGGTCTGCGATCTCACTCGCGAGCAGGAGCGGATCTACGACCAACTGCTCGACCGCGCCGAGGAGGAGGGTTTCGGTTCCGGCGGGCAGCGGCACACCCGGCTGCTGGCGGTGCTCACCGAGTTGAAGCAGGTGTGCAATCACCCCGGACTGATCAGCGGCGATCTCGACGAATTGTCCGGCCGCTCGGGCAAGTTCGATGTGTGCGCCGATATTCTCGCCAACAATGTCGATGCGGACGCGCCCACGCTGGTGTTCACCCAGTACCGGCGCACCGGTGAGCTGCTGGTGCGGCACTGCGCCGAGGAGCTCGGGATCACCGTGCCGTTCTTCCACGGCGGGCTGAATCAGGCGCAGCGGACCGAGATCGTCACCGACTTCCAATCCGCGGACGGGCCACCGGTATTGGTGCTGAGCCTGCGGGCCGCGGGCACCGGTCTCACGCTCACCCGGGCCGCCGATGTCATCCACTTCGACCGCTGGTGGAATCCGGCCGTCGAGGCGCAGGCTTCCGACCGGGCCCACCGCATCGGGCAGACCCGCACGGTCACCGTCACCACGCTCACCTCGGGCACCACCATCGAGGAGCACATTGCGGGCATGCACGACCGCAAGTCCGCGCTCACCGATCTCACCGACTCCGCCGGCGTCGCCGGCCTGGCCCGGTTGGACGATGACCGGCTGTTCGAACTCCTGCGCCGGAAGCGAGGCAACTGATATGGCCGACAATGAATTCGGGTACACCAGCTGGGGCATGGACTGGGTCCGGCTGGCCCAGCCGCTCAAGGTCAGCAAGCCGGAACCGCTGCTCCCCCGCGCCTACAGCATCGCCCGCAACAATCTCGTCCAGACCGAAATCGAGAACACCACCGTGCGGGCCACCATCCACCGCGGCTCCGAAGCATCGGTGACCTACCTGGAGCTGACGCCGCTGTCGGCCACGACCATCACGGCCATCGCACAATTGATCCCGGCGGAAGCTCTCACTCTCACCGACGAGCATCGCGTCGCTCTGGCCGAGCACGGCATCAGCATCAAGCCGCAGTTCGCGCGGACGGACTGCTCCTGCCGTGCCCGCACCGAACGCTGCGTCCATATGCTCGCCACCTGTTATGCGCTGGCGCGGCGGGTCGACGAAACCCCCTGGCTGGCACTGGATCTGCAGGGCTACCGCACGGGGGGCACGGCGCCATCGGAGACCGGCGAGGCGCGTCCGGCGCGGTGGACCTCGATCGATACGCTCGATCCCGCCACCTATTTCGGCGTCACCGCCGGGTAGTCCCGCGGCCGCCGAGTGCTTGGATGCGGTAGTGACTATTCAGGGGAATCCGAGCTTGCGGGCATTGCTGTTCGATGTGCAGGGCACGACGGTGGACTTCCACTCGGTGGTGAGTGCACAGGCGAGAACCATCGCGGGCAACCGGCATCCGGACGTCGACTGGGCCGGATTCGTGGATCGATGGCGTGCGGAGTACTTCACGGTGCTGAAAGCCGCGACGCCGCAGCGTGATGCGGCCTGGGTGACGGTGCACTCGGTGTATCGCAATGCGCTGGATCGACTCCTGGACGAGTACGGCATCACCGACCTCACCGCGGACGAACGGGACGAGCTCACGCTGTCCTGGCGGCGGATGGTGGCGTGGCCCGATACCGTCGCGGGACTGGGCCGGCTGGGAGCCCACTTCACCCTCGCCACGCTGTCGAATGCGGATGTCGCTGCCGTGGTGGATATCTCGAAGCGCGCCGGGCTGCTGTGGGATGCGGTGTTCACGGCGGAAATGGCGGGAGCCTTCAAACCGGACCCGGCCGTATACGCCATGGCGGCGCGGTACCTGGGTTTCGCGCCGGCGGAAATCATGATGGTGGCGAGCCACAAGTACGACATTCGCGCGGCCGGTGCGCTCGGGTTCCGGACCGCCTTCGTCGCCCGGCCGCTCGAATTCGGCGCGGCCGGCACGGTGGACGCGAGCTACGAGGACGAGTTCGATATCAATGCGCGCGACTTCCTCGACCTCGCCGGTCAGCTGGGCTGCTGACCGCGACGTCAGGGCCGGCGGGCCCGGAAGCGGAATTGGTTTGCCTCGGTGCCGATCTCGATATCGGTGAACCCGATGCCGGTGAGGCGATCGGTGACGGTGGCCGGCGGTACCGGCACACAGGTGTCGCCGAGGTGGATGAGGCGGAACAGGCGGCTGTCCAGCCCATCACTACCCGCGAACACACCCTCGGGCCGCAGCACTCGGAACGCCTCGGCGAACAGGGCGTCCTGCTGCGCGGGTGACGGGACGTGGTGCAGCATGGTGAAGCAGACCACCGAGCTGAATTCCTTGTCCGGCAGGGGCATAACCGTGCCGTCGCCCTCCAGGACCCGCAGTTGATCACTGCGGCGATCACGCAGCCGGGTGGCGAGGGCGGGGTCGATTTCCAGGCCGGTGAGCGCGGCGGTGCGCTCGCGCAGGGTGCGCACATTCGCGCCGTAACCCGGGCCGACCTCGAGCGCGTTATCGCCGAGTTCCACCCCGCCCAGGGCCCACGGGACAATACGGGTGGCACTGGTGCGTTCCCAATAGCTGGAGCGGCACAGCAGCTGGTGGAGCAGGTTCATAGCCATGGTTATGACGGTAAGCAGGTCCCGGCGCGACCACGAGAGACTACGGTGACAGATTGTGTCGCCAAACAGCCAACCGCTCGTCATCGACGCACCCACCGGGCCCACGGCCATGTGGTTCGATGTGGGTTCGCTGCGGGCCGGGCACTGGTTCGAGGAGCACGAGCATCCGCAACACCAGATCGTCTGGGCCGCACAGGGAGTCATGACCGTGGAGATCGGTGCGGGCCGGTGGGTGCTGCCGCCCACCCGCGCACTGTGGATTCCGGGCGGCGTACGCCATCACACCGGCACCTGTGACGGCGCGGTCATGAGCGGCATCTTCCTGGAACCGGCCCGCAGCCCCGCGGATTTCCGCGTGCCGACCATGCTGCGGGTACCCCGGCTGCTGCACGAACTGTTCGAGCACCTCACCGCCGATACCACCACCGCCGCCCAGCGCGAACGCGCGGAAGCGGTCATCTTCGATCTGCTCCGGCCGGTCGAGGTGATCCCCATCGGGGCGCGCATGCCCGAGGATCCGCGCGCCCGGCACGTGGCCGAGGCCCTCCTCGCCGACCCGGCCGACCCCCGCACCCTCCAGCAATTCGCCGCCGCGGCCGCCGCCAGCCCCCGCACCCTGGCCCGCACCTTCCTCGCCGACACCGGAATCACCTTCGGCCAGTGGCGAACCCAGATCCGCCTGGCCGCCTCCCTCCCCCATCTGGCCGCCGCCATGCCCCTGGCCCGCATAGCGGCCCGAGTCGGCTACGCCACCCCCAGCGCCTACGTCGCCGCCTTCCGCCGCGAGGTGGGCGTTTCCCCCGGCCGCTACTTCGCCCGCTGACCCGCAGCGCCGGTACCCTCGAAAGGGTGACCGAGCGTAAGCCGCCCGGCCTCACCTTCGAATCGTGGATCGACAAACAGATTCGAGAGGCAACCGAGCGGGGCGAATTCGACCAGCTGCAAGGCGCAGGGCAACCCATTCCAGCGGGCCCCGCCGAGGAGAACTGGTGGCTGCTCAATCTATTGAAACGCGAAGGCCTTCGAGCCGACGCACTCCTGCCCGAACCCATCGTCCTGCGCCGCGAAAGCGAGCAGATCCAGGAGACGGTGCGAGATCTCCGGTCGGAGCGCGAGGTGCGGGAGACCGTCGCCGCCCTCAACGAGCGCATCGTGCAGTACCTGCGAAATCCGGTCGGGCCGCGAGTACCGATCACGCCGCTGCGAACCGACGACATTGTCGCCACCTGGCGAACCGATCGAGATACGGCACGGGCCGCGCGGACTCCTGCCACCCCGGCATCGGCTCCCCAGGCCGATTACCCCGAGCGCCCGTGGTGGCGCAGGATCTTCGGCCGGTGAGCAACCGGACCGCACGTCGGCGCGGTCTGTCGGTCGGGCCCGATACCGTTGGCGAATGGCGAACGCGCAGTACTCCTTCACCAGCGAGCTCTGGAAGTGGGAGGCGCGCGCCTCGTGGTATTTCGTCAGCCTGCCCGAGGCGATATCCGATGAGATCGAAGCGATGTACGGCGCGCTGGCGGGGGGCTTCGGCTCGCTGCGGGTCAAGGTCACCGTCGGCGGCAGCCGCTGGTCCACATCTATTTTTCCGGACGGCAAGCGCGCCACATACGTTCTGCCGGTGAAGAAACCGGTTCGAATCGCCGAGGGGCTGGCCGACGGCGATCCGGTCCACATCGATCTGGTGATCGCGTCGTAACGGCTCGCTACCGGTTCGGATGCTGTGCCACATCCGGCCGCACGGCCTTACATTCGGCGCAGGGCGGCGATGCGTTCGGTGAGTTGATCGGTGGTGGCCAGGGCGGTGGGCGGACCACCGCACTCTCTTCGTAGCTCGCCGTGAATGACACCGTGGGCCTTGCCGGTGCGGTGGTGGTGCATGGCCACCAGGCTGTTGAGTTCGCGGCGGAGTTCGCCGAGGCGGTCGGAGGTGGCGGTGCGTTCCGCGGAGGCGGCGTTGGTGAGCAGCGGGCGGCCGGATTCGGCTGCGGCGCTGCGATCCTGGAGTTGGCGAGACTGGCGGTCGTTGAGCAGCGCGCGCATCTGGTCGGCGTCGAGCAGGCCGGGGATGCCGAGGTAGTCGGCTTCCTCATCGCTGCCGGAGAAGGTGGCGGTGCCGAAGGAGTCGCCGTCGTAGATGACCTGATCGAGTTCGGCGTCGGCGGCGAGGGCGATGAACTTCTTCTCCTCTTCGCCCGGCTCGTCCTTCTGCTTATTGGCGTCGATGAGCAGTTCGTCGTCGAGATCGCTCTTCTCACGATGCGGCTTACCGATGACGTGGTCGCGCTGCACCTCCAGCTGTGCGGCCAGGTCCAGCAGCACCGGCACCGACGGCACGAAGACGCTGGCGGTCTCCCCCGTCTTGCGGGCACGCACGAAACGGCCGATGGCCTGCGCGAAGTACAGCGGGGTCGAGGCGCTGGTGGCGTAAACGCCGACCGCGAGGCGCGGTACGTCCACACCCTCGGACACCATGCGCACCGCGACCATCCACGGATCGGTATTGCCGCTGAACTCGCCGATCCGGCTGGAGGACGCCGGGTCGTCGGAGAGCACGATGGTCGGCTTGGTGCCCGAAATGTGTTCCAGCAGTTCGGCGTAGTCGCGCGCCTTGTCCTGGTCGGTGGCGATGACCAGGCCGCCCGCATCGGGCATACCGGTGGCGCGCAGCTGTCGCAGCCGGGTGTCGGCGGCAATGAGCACCTTCGACATCCAGTCGCCCGCGGGGTCGAGGGCGGTGCGCCAGGCGCGAGCGGTGTGTTCGGCGCTCAGCGGCTCACCCAGGCGGGCGGAGTACTCGTCGCCGGCGCTGTCCCGCCAGTGCGCCTCACCGGAGTAGGCGAGGAAGACGACCGGCCGCACCACGCCGTCGGCCAGCGCCTCGGAGTAGCCGTAGGTGTGATCGGCGCGCGACTTCTCGAATCCGGATTCATCGGCCTCGTAGGTGATGAACGGAATCTTGGAATCGTCACTGCGGAAAGGCGTACCCGTCAGGGCAAGTCGCCGCGTGGCGTCACCGAATGCCTCCTCGACCGCCTCGCCCCAGCTCTTCGCATCGCCGGCGTGGTGGACCTCGTCCATGATCACCAGCGTGCGCCGGTTCGTGGTGCGCACCCGATGCTTGAACGGATGCGAGGCCACCTGCGCATACGTCACCACCACGCCGTGGTAGTCCGAGGAGGTGGAACCGGTGGAGTTGGAGAAGTTGGAGTCGAGCTGAATGCCCACCCGCGCCGCCGCACCCGACCACTGATGCTTGAGGTGTTCGGTCGGCGCGACGACCGTCACCTGATCGATGGTGCGGTCGGCGAGCAGCTCCGCCGCCACACGCAACGCAAAAGTCGTCTTACCGGCGCCAGGGGTGGCGACCGCAAGAAAATCGCGGGGCTTGCTCGTCAGATATTTGGTGAGAGCCCTGCGCTGCCAAGCACGTAATGAACCGCCACCACCCGAAGTCACTTGGAAGAGATTAGCGATGACGACCGACAACACACCAATTCGACACAGCACCAACTAGTGCCGCAGGACACATCGCGGGTCCCCGCCCATTTGAAACGCTGGTGAGCGATGCTGTAGCCACCATGAACGAGCACGAAAATCCCCCGCAACACGCCGACGTGTCCGCGACGCCAGGGACCGACGTGGTCGTCGTCACACGACTGGGCCGGATTCGCCGGCTCATCATGCACGTGGCGGTCAAAGCATGGGGCGATTCCATCTTCAACAAGTCCGCCGCGGCCGCGTTCTGGCAGACATTGTCGCTGGCCCCGCTGCTGCTGGGGCTGCTCGGCTCGCTCGGCTACGTCGGCCACTGGTTCGGTCCGGACACGGTCGACATCGTCGAAGGCAAGATCATCACCTTCAGCCGCAACCTGTTCAGTTCGAGTGTGGTCGACGACCTGATCGAACCGACCACCAGCGATGTTCTCAAGCGCGGCCACGGCGGGGTGGTGTCGGTAGGGTTCGTGCTCTCACTGTGGGCAGGATCATCCGCCATGGCGACCTTCGTGGACGCGATCACCGCCGCACACGGGCAGGCCAATGCGCGACACCCGGTCTGGCAGCGCATCTTCGCGCTGTGGCTGTACGTGCAATTCCTGATCGCGGCGGTCCTGATCCTGCCGCTGGTCGCACTGGGCCCGTCGCTGGTGGGCCGGGTGCTGCCGCGCACCTGGAAAGAGCCCGGCCTCAGGCTGATCGACACCTTCTACTACCCGGGCGCCGGACTGCTGCTGATCATCGGCCTGACCACGCTGTACAAGCTGGCCCTGCATCGCACGCTGCCCTGGCATCGGCTCTTCGGCGGTGCGCTGGTGGCAGGCGTGTTCTTCATGGCCGCCAGCGAGGGCCTGCGCCGATATCTGGCCTGGGTCACCAGAACGGGCGTCACCTACGGCGCGCTGGCCACACCGATAGCCTTCCTGCTGTTCACGTTCTTCCTCGGCTTCGCGGTGATCCTCGGCGCCGAGTTCAATGCCAGCATCCAGGAGTTCTGGCCGGCGCGCGCCACCCGAATCACCCAGATCCGTGCCTGGTTCGAGGCACGCAGGCATAAACGGGCGGGTGCCGGAGCTTCCAAGAGTGAACACGAAATCACGAAACCACCGCATCGACCCACGGGGACTCATGGCTGACCAACTGACGATCATGGCTGTACACGCTCATCCCGATGACGAGGTCATCAGCACCGGTGGCCTTTTCGCGCGCTATGCCGCCGAGGGCATCCGAACGGTCCTGGTGACCTGTACGAACGGCGAGCAGGGCGACAGCCCGGGCGGAGTCAAACCCGGAGAGCCGGGCCACGACCCGGACGCGGTACGGGCACTGCGGCTCGCCGAACTCCGCGAATCGGCGGCGCTCCTGGGCATCGAACACGTCGAGCTGCTCGGCTATCGCGACTCGGGCATGGACGGCTGGGACGCCAACAAGGATCCCGAGGCCTTCTGGAACACACCCGTCGAGCAGGCGGCGGCCAGGCTCGACGACCTCATGCGGAAGTACCGGCCACAGGTCGTCGTCACCTACGACGAAAACGGCAACTACGGTCACCCCGACCACATCCAGGCCAACCGCATCGCCTTGGCGGCGACGGAATCGTCGGGCATCCCGGAGAAGCTCTACTACACCGCGATTCCGCGCGAGAGCGCCCGCGAGATGTTCGCGGCTTTCGAGGCGAGCGGCATGGACATGGGCGATTTCGAGCCGCCGGAGGACTTCGGCACCCCGATGGATCAGATCACCGCCGTGGTGGACGTGGCACCCTATGTGCGGCGCAAGGTCAAGGCGCTCGAGGCCCACGGCAGCCAGGGCGACAGCATGCCGTTCCTGCGGCTGCCCGAGGAGCTCCAGGAAATGATCTTCGCCGCCGAGAGCTTCGTCCGTCATTTCAATCGCGTCGAGGCCGCCCCCGCCCACGAGACCGATCTCTTCGCCGGCCTGCGCTAGCGCCCGCCGACCGGTGGCAGTGCGGGTACCGCGTCCAGCAGAGCCCGCGTGTACGGGTGCTGCGGTGTCGTGAGGACGGATTCGGTCGGACCTTGTTCGACGACCGCGCCGTCCTTCAGCACGAGGAGTTCGTCACACAATTGCTGTACGACGCCGATGTCGTGTGATACCAGGATCAGCGAGAGACCGAAGCGGGACACCAGATCTCGGACCACCTCGATGATCTGGCCGCGGACGGTGGCGTCCAAGGCGGAGAAGGGTTCGTCGGCGACGAGGACCCGGGGGCGGGGAGCGAGTGCGCGGGCAATGGCTATGCGCTGACGCTGGCCGCCGGAAAACTCGTGCGGATAGCGTTGTGCCGCATCCGGTTCCAGGCCGACCGCGATCAGCAGCTCGGCTACGCGGGCATCGTGATCGCCTGGAATCCGCAGGCATTCGAGAGGTTCGGCGATGGAGTCGCGCACAATGCTGCGGGGATCGAGTGAGTTCAGCGGGTCTTGCAGGACCACTTGTACTTCGCGGCGGAACCAGGTGAGCTCGCGGCCCGTCACCGGACGGCCGCGATAGCGGACCGTTCCGCTGTCGGGGCGGTCCAGTGCGAGCAGTAGGCGCAGCAGGGTCGACTTGCCGGAACCGGATTCGCCGACAATGCCGAGCCGGGTGCCCTCGGTCAGGGACAGGCTGACCGCACGCACCGCGTGCCGGATCGGCGGCGGCCGCAGCAGGGCGCGGCGGGGCAGGTGGAAGGAGCGATGCAGTCCGGTCGCTTCCAAAAGAGTGGTGGCGGTGCCGGTTTCGGTGAGGGTCATCGGGCAGCCTCGGGGGCACGGTGGAAAGATGCGGCGCGGGCCAGTTCGAGCAGATTTCGCGTGTAGGGGTGCGCGGGTTTACGCAGGATGGTCTCCAGGCTGCCCGACTCCAGTACCCGGCCCTCGCCCATGACCAGCACCCGCCGCACCACCTGGGCGAGCACTGCCAGATCGTGGGTGACAAAAAGCAGTGCGGTGCCCTGTTCGGTGACGAGATCGTCCAGTAGACCCAGGATTTCGGCTTGCACCGTGACATCCAGGGCGGTGGTGGGCTCATCGGCGAGCAGCAGCGCGGGACGCGATGCCACCGCCATGGCAATGCCGACACGTTGCCGCTGGCCGCCGGACAATTGGTGCGGGTAGGCGCGGACCAGATTCTCCGGGTCCGGCAGGCCGACCTGCTCGGCGAGCGAGATCGCCTCCGCCAGTGCCTTTTTGCGGGACAGGCCACGATGCAGGCGCAGTGGACCGCCGATCTGGTTGCCCACTCGCATCAGCGGATTCAGTGCCGACAGCGGTTCCTGGAAGACCATGGCCATACGGTTGCCGCGAAGACGAGAAAGCTCCCGGTCACCGCGACCGAGCAGTTCGACGCCGTCGAGCCGAATACTGCCCCGCACCTGCGCTTCCTCGGGGAGCAGGCCCAGGATCGCCAGGGCGGTCAGCGATTTCCCGGAGCCCGAGGCCCCGATGAGGCCGAGCCGCTCCCCCGCGGCCAGAGTGAATCCGATACCGTCCAGGACCGTCTTCTCACCGAAACGCACAGTGAGATCATCGGTTTCGAGCAGTGTCATGATCGCACCCCACTGCGCAGGCGCGGATCGGTGGCATCGCGCAGGGCATCGCCGAGCAGATTGAAGCCGAGCACGGTGAGCGCCACGGCCAGGCCGGGCCAGATGACCAGCAGCGGCCGCACCCGGATGTAGTCCTGCTGGGTGTGCAGCAGTCCGCCCCACGAGGGCGTGGACGGTGAACTGCCGTAGCCGAGATAGGTCAGGGTCGCCTCGGCCAGTACCGCGAGCGCCATAACCAGCGACAGCTGGACGATCAGGGTGGGTGCGATATTGGGCAGCAGGTGTTTTCGCACGATCCGGCCGGTCGAGGCACCGGCGGCGCGCGCAGCGAGCACGTAGTCCTGGCTCAGTATCCGCGCGATTTCTGCACGCGATACCCGCGCCACCCCCACACCGGCGCTGATGCCGACCGCGGCCACCACCGTCGCGAGCGAACCGCCGTAGACCGCGGCCAGCACCATGGCCAGGAGCAGTCCGGGAAAGGCGATCACCAGGTCGATCGCCTGGACCACGACCGCGCCCACCGGCCGTGGTGACAGCACCGCCGTCACACCGAGAGCTATGCCCAGCACAGCGGCGATCGAGGCCGATCCCGTTGCGGCAAAAAGGGTTTCACGGCTGCCGGCGAGCAGCTGGCTGAACTGATCATGCCCGACCCGGTCGGTGCCCAGCAGATGACCACGCTGAAACGGCAGCAGCCAGGCGGCACGCACATCGGTGGCCTGCGGATCGAACGGAGTCCACCACACGGACACCACCGCCGCGAGCACCAGCACCGCGGCCACCGCGACCCCGAAGGCCCCGGTCGGGCGCCGCACTACCGCTGACGCGACAGTCCGGAGTGTGCGCCACCGCCGCGCCGCCCGCCTCATACTGTGCTCCCGATGCGCGGATCGATGATGCGGTGCGCGATATCGACGGTGCAGCCGAGCATGAGCACCGCACCCACCAGAATCAGCATCTCGCCCTGCACCTTCACCAGATCTCGATTGCCGATATCGGTGACGAGCATGCTGCCGACGCCGGGCAGCGTGAAGACCTGTTCGATCACCACCGCGCCGACCAGCAGGGCTGCCGATTGCAGGCCGAGAATCGAGACCACCGGCACGGCGGCATTGCGAAAGCCGTGCCGTAGCAAGGCCTGCGAGCGGGTGAGTCCCGTGGCACGTGCGGTGCGCAGGAAATCGGAGTCCAGCACACCGAGTACGGCGGAGCGCACAAAGCGCAGCAGCACCGCGCCCTCGGTGAGGCCCAGCGCCAGCCAGGGCAGCACCAGGGACCGGATCGCCGCGCCGCGCCGATCCCAGCCGTCCACCGGAAAGCCCTGCGCGGGCAGCCAGCTCAGCTGCACGGCGAACAACCAGACCAGCAACAGCGCCAGCCACAGACTCGGAATCGCGATACCGAGCTGGGACAGTGCGTTCAAGGCGCCGCCGGCGACGGTGCGGCGGCGGGTGGCGGCCCAGGTCCCCAGCGGTATCGCCAGGGCCAGCGCCACCACCATCGCACCGGCCGCGAGCGGCAGCGTCACCTGGAGCTTGCGGTTCAGTTCGGCGCTCACCGTGGTGCCGTTGAGCTGCGAGTGCCCGAAATCGCCGCGCAGCACGCCGCCGATCCAGGACAGGTACTGCGCGGGCAGTGACCGGTCCAGGCCCAAATCGGCTCGAATGGCGGCGATTTGGGCCGGACTGGCCTGGGTCCCCGCGATGGTGGTCGCTACATCACCGGGCAGCAGCCGCAGCAGCGCGAACACCACCACACTGGCGACCGCCAGCGACAGCACGAGCAGCCCGATGCGGCGCACGACGTACGCGGTCACCGAGCAGTCACCGCTGTTTACCGACCGCGAGGGCGCTCAGGTTGTATCGATTGCTGGTCTCGGCCTGCGGTACGCCGTACACGCCGTGGCGCAGCACGGTGGTGGACTGCACCAGGAACAGCCAGTCGGCGGCGGCGTCCTGGGAGATCTGCCGGGCCACGTTCTTCAGCAGAACGTCGCGGTCGGCATCCGAGGCGGCGGTGCGGGCCTGGGTGTACCACTGCTGCACCTGTGCGTTGTCGTAGCCGAAGTAGTAGCCGGGCTTGGTGTAGTTGTCCAGGTCGCGAGCCTCGGCGTGATCGACCAGACTGAGCTGGAAGTCCTTGTTGGTGTACACCTTCGACAACCAGGTCTGGAATTCCACCTGACGCACCGTGAGCGTGATGCCGACCTTCTTCAGGTCCGACACCAGCAGGTCGGTAATGGCGGTGGGATAGATGTTCGGCACGTCCAGGGTCAGCGGCAATCCGTTCGCGAATCCCGCTGTGGCCAAGAGCTTTCTAGCATTGTCCGGGTTGTAGGAGTCGATGCCGGTGAGATCCTCGTACCAGGGGTCCTGCGGCGGCACATTGCTGCCGATGGCGACGCCGGACCCGTAGGCATCGATCGCGCCCTGCCGATCGATCGCCTGCCGGATCGCATGGCGCACATCCGGATTGGTGAACGGCGCGCGAGTGCCATTGAAGGCCAATGTGAACTTATCGGTGGTGGTGCCGCGCAGGACAGTGAACTTGTCATTGCCCGTGAACGGTTGCAGCAGTGTCGGATCGGCCTGGACCTGGATATCGGTCTGGCCGGTCACCTGGGCATTATTGGCGGAATTGGCATCCTTGATATAGGTGAAGATCACCTTGGCGACCTTCGGCTTGACGCCCCGATAGGAGTCGTTGCGCGCCAAGGTGATCGACGATCCGCGGTTCCACTGTGCGAGCGTGAACGGCCCCGAACCGTTCTCGGCGCCACCGAGCCCGGCGAAATCGGTGCCCTGCCGGTAGACGATGCCGCCACGCTGGGTGAGGTTCCACAGCAGCAGGGTGTCGCGCTGCTTCACCGCGATCCGCACAGTGGCCGGGTCCGGAGCCGACACATCGGCGATCGACGTAAAGCCCGCCGCCTTGATCGATTTCGAGCCGGGCGCAATCTGCTGCTGTAGCGACCACACCGCATCGGCGGCAGTCAGCGGACTGCCGTCGTGGAACTTCGCGTTGGGCACCAGGTGAAAGGTGTAGGCCAGCCCGTCCGGCGACTGTTCCCAGGAGGAGGCCAGGGCCGGGACGATCTTGTCTCCGGCATCGGTGTCGATGCTCACCAAGCCCTGATACACATTGTCCAGCAGCAATTGATCCAGCGCCGCACCCGAGGTGCCGAAGGTATCGAGGCTGGTGGGTTCCAGGGTCAGACGCACATTCACCGTGGCATCGGTATCGAGCTGGTCGTCGGGCGGAGTCGCGGCCTGCGTGGTCTGCAGGGCGGCGGGCGCACCGGTATCCGCGCCGGTGCCGCAGGCAGCGGTGAAGAGTACGGCCAGCGCGGCCAGCGTCACCGGAACACGATGTGTCCGTGACGAATTCAGGAAGGTCACCCTCATCCTCGGGATCTATAGCTGTGCGACGACAAAATCCACGATGACGCGGTACACGTCATCGCGATCGAGCTCGTTGAGAATGTTGTGCCGGTCCTCGGGAAAGATCTCGGCGTGGGCGGCGGGCAGCAATTCCGCCGCCCTGCGCACGCCTGCGGCCGGGGCCATATCGTCCTCGGCGCCGTGCACGAAGAGTACTGGCAGGTCCAGCTTTTCCAGGACCGCGGGCAGTCGCGCCGCCGTTTCGACCAGCGCGCCGAGGGTTTCCAGGCGCAGCCCGCCCTGCCACGTCAGCGGATCCTCGCGGATCTGCTGCGCATACCCCTCGTGCCGGGTCATTTCGAGCGGATCGCGGCGCAGATCCCAGGGATCGATACCGGCGGCGAGCAGTTCAGCGAGCGCATTGCGGGCCTCGGGCGCCGGGACGAGCGAGGAGCCCGCGAGCACCAAAGCCTGTGCGGGAACGCCCCGTTCGGCGACCAACAGGGCACTGATGAGCGAACCGAGCGAATGCCCGGCCAGGAACAGCGGCAGCTCCGGATGAGCGTCCCGGGCGAGACCGACCAGCACAGCGGCATCATCGACCAGCGCGTCGACCGAGGAGATCAGTACGCGCACACCGGCACTGCGGCCGTGCCCGGCATGATCACCGGCCCACACCGCGAACCCGGCATTGTTCAAAGCCGCAACGAAGGGCTCGTAACTGCCGATGTGTTCACCCAGCCCGTGGAAGAACACCACGAGTGCCCGCGGGTTCGGCGGCGCCCACCGGTCGTAGTGGACAGCGCCTGCCGCACCGTCGAATTCAGGCATCGAGTCCTGCCTCCAGATCCGCGATCAGGTCGGCGACAGCCTCGAGGCCGACCGACAACCGGACCAGGCCGGGCGTCACGCCGCTGTCGAGCTGCTGCTGGGGATCGAGCTGGGCGTGCGTGGTCGAGGCCGGGTGGATCACCAGGCTGCGCACATCACCGATATTGGCGAGATGGCTGAAGAGCTGGAGCCGGTCGACCAGGCGGCGTCCGGCCTCGTGACCGGCGGTCAGCTCGAAGGCGAGCACACCGCCGGCGCCCAGCGGGAGATACCGTTTCGCCGCATCGTGCCACGGACTTCCGGGCAGGCCCGCATAGTGCACACGCGCGACCTCCGGTCGCCCGGACAGCCATTCGGCAATGGCCTGGCCGTTCTCCGAATGGCGTGCGACGCGCAGGGAGAGGGTCTCCAGCCCG
The DNA here is from genome assembly GCA_025463785.1 of Glaciihabitans sp. Taxonomy (GTDB): domain Bacteria; phylum Actinomycetota; class Actinomycetes; order Actinomycetales; family Microbacteriaceae; genus Galbitalea. The sequence continues at coordinate 341,469 of JAODBD010000009.1, read as the reverse complement.
TGCAGCAGCAGGAAGCTGTTGAACGGGGACACCGCCGGACCGAGGTCGCGTAACAGCTTGGTGCGCAAGCGAATCGCATAGGCGAGTTCGCCGAACTTCTCAGCGAAGATCAGCCCGCTGTAGCTGGGATCGGGAGTGTTGAACTGCGGCCAGCGCGCCGGGTCGGCACGGAAGTCGAAACGGCCGCCGTCGATGACGGCCCCGCCGATCGCGGTGCCGTGCCCGGACAGGAATTTGGTGGTCGAATGCACCACGATGTCGGCGCCGTGCTCGAGCGGCCGCAGCAGGTACGGCGTCGGCACGGTGTTGTCCACCACCAGCGGTACGCCCGCGGCGTGCGCCACCTCGGCCACCGCTGCGGTATCGAGCACATTGCCGCGTGGATTGCCGAGAGTTTCGGCGAAGAGCGCCTTGGTATTCGGCCGGATCGCGGCCCGCCACTGGGCCAGATCGTCCGGATCGCGCACGAAGTCGACGGTGATGCCGTGCTCGGCGAAAGTGTAGGCGAGCAGGTTGTAGGTACCGCCGTACAGCGTTGCGGCAGCGACAATATGATCACCGGCGCGGGCCAGGGTGAACAACGCCAGCGCCGCGGCCGCCTGACCGCTGGCCACCGCGACCGCCGCCACCCCGCCTTCGAGATCGGCCAGCCGCTCCTCCACCACCGCGGTCGTCGGATTCGATACCCGCGTGTAGACGTGAGTTTCCAAGTCGCGCAGGGCGAATGCGTCATCGGCGTGCCCGGCATTGTCGAAGGTGTACGAGGTGGTCTGGTAGATCGGCACGGCCCGCGCACCGGTGACCGGATCCGGCTGGGCGCCGGCGTGGATCTGCCGGGTGTCGAAGGACCAGTCCTGACTCATGACCGCGCCTCCAGCACGTCGGACCACCATTTCTCAGCGACCTTGGGATGTGAACGGAGCCAGCCGATTACGGCGTTCTCACCGAACTGCGCCAGTAGCGGATTGTCGGCGTCCGCGCTCACCCCGCGTGCCTGCGCGGCCAGTTCCGCCGGGAGCACCAGCGGTTCGACCACCGCATCCAGTCGCGGTCCCAGGAAGAAGGGCACCGAATACCGGTCCACCCCGGCGGGCGGACTCACCACCCGGTGCTTGGTCGCGATCAGGTACCCCTGGGTCGCGATCTCCAGCATCTCGCCGATATTGAAGACGAAGCTGCCCGGCACCGGCTCCGCATCGATCCAGCCGTCCGGGCCCTGCACCTGCAGACCCCCGACCTCGTCCTGCTGTAGCAGCGCCAGGTAGCCGTAATCCTTGTGTGCGCCCACGCCCTGGTCGGAGCCTGCGGAGTCCCGGCCCGGGTAGTGGATGATCTTCACGTGCGTGGAGGCTTCCGCATCGAACCAGGCGTCGAAGTAGCCCTCGTCCTGACCGAGCGCAACGGCCAAGGCGCGCAGCACTTCCCGGCTCACACGCAATGCTTCCGCCTGCCAGGCCAGGGTGACCGACCGCAGCTGCGGCAGCGCCGCCGGCCACTGGTTCGGGCCGATCAACCGCCGCCAGACGGGATCCCCCGCCACTGCCGGGACGACATCCCGCTCGGGCCCGATATCGATCTGCTCCCGCCGATCCGGTGCGCCCGCGGTGTATTCGTGCCCGGTCGAGGTGTACCCGCGGAACTGCGGCGAGTGAATATTCTCGATCTCGAGGCGCTGCTCCGGCCGCAGCGCGAAGAACTGCTGCGCCACCTCGAAGATGCCCGAGGTCAATTCCTCCGGCACACCGTGCCCGACCACATAGAAGAACCCGACTTCGTGTGCGGCATAACGCAACTCGTCGAGGAATGCGGCCCGCTCCGCAGCACTCCCGCGAAATCGTGAGATATCGATCAGTGGCAGTCGATCGGTCATCACAGGCCTTTCGCGTTCGATACCGCCGTCGCGGACCGCACATTCGGCAGACCGAGGTTGTCGCGCAATGTGGTTCCGGTGTACTCGGTGCGCAGCGCGCCCCGGTCCTGCAGCAGCGGCACCACCTGGTCGACGAATTCGTCGAGACCCGAAGGCACCAGGTGGGAGCCGACGATGAAACCGTCGGAGCCGTCGTTCTGGACGAAGGAATCGATCTGCTCGGCGACCTGAGCAGGTGTTCCGATCAAGGGGCCGCGTTCGAACTGGTCGATCACCACCTCGCGGAGGGTGAGTTTCTTGGACTCGGCGACCTCGCGCAGGCGCTTTACCGTGGCGAAGCGGTCCTGGTGCAGGAAGGCGCGACCCTGAATGATCGGCGCGGCATCGGGATCCGGATCGATATCGGGGACCGGGCCCTCCGGGTCGTAGCCGGACAGGTCGCGGTTCCAGATCTGTTCCAGCAGGATCAGCGCGGTCTGACCGGTGACCTGCTCATTGCGAATGGCGTGGTACTTCTCGATCGCGTCCGCCTCGGTGTCACCGAGCACGAAGCTCGCCGAGGGCAGGATCTTGATGTCGCCGGCGGCACGTCCCGCCGCTACCGCGCGCGCCTTGATATCGCGATAGAAGTCCGCGGCCTCCGGCAGCTTGCCGTACGGAGAGAAGATGGCATCGGCATTGGCGGCGGCGAAAGCGCGACCCTGCGGTGAGACACCGGCCTGCAGGACCACCGGCCTACCCTGCGGGCTGCGCGGCACAGTGAAGCGACCGGAGATGTCGAACTGACTGCCATGGAAGGCGAATGCCCCGGCATCCGGGCGGGCCAGAAACCGGCCGGATTCCTTGTCCGCGACCACATCCTCGGCATCCCACGAATCCCACAGGGCGCGAACGGCATTCAGCGTCTCCTCGGCCCGCACATAGCGATCGGCCGGATCGAGGAATCCGCCACGCCGGAAGTTCTGGCCGGTGAAGGCATCGAACGAGGTCACCACATTCCAGGCGGCGCGACCACCGGACAGATGATCCAAACTCGCGAACCGGCGAGCCAGCTCGTACGGCTCGTTGAAGGTGGCATTGATGGTGCCCGCGAGCCCGAGATGCTCGGTGACCGCCGCGATCGCCGCCAGCACGGTGAAGGTGTCGGGGCGGCCGATAATGTCCTGATCGAAGACCCGGCCCGCGCGTTCGCGCAGGATGAGACCCTCGGCGAGGAAGAAGAAGTCGAACCTGCCGCGTTCGGCGGTGCGCGCGGTGTGTTCGAAACTGCTGAAATCGATCTGGCTGCCGGCCTCGGGATGCCACCAGGCGGTGTGATGGTTGACGCCGCCGAGGTAGGCCCCCAGGATGACCTGCTTACGGGGAGTGCTCATGATGGACCTCGCTCAGGCAGTCGCGTAGCGGTTGGGGACGTCGGAGGGCAGCCCGAGCAGTGCGCGCAGCGGACCCTCGGGATAGCCGGTGCGGAATACGCCCCGGCCTTGCAGCGCGGGGACGAGCCGGTCCGCGATGGCGGCCAGATCATCGACCGCTACACCGGGCCGCAGGCGGAATCCGTCGATACCGTCCGCACTCCAAGCAGCGAGCAGATCGGCGAGCTCGTCGGCGCTGCCCGCGAAAATCGCTGCATCGGAGGTGAATTCGGCCCCGGCAAGCTCGTTCAAGCGTGCCAGGCGCGTTGGGCCGGTCGCCTCCTCGGTATCGAGGAAGACGACGAGGTCGGCATAGACGCGCAGCGGTTCACCGGTGCGGCCCACCCGTGCCGCGGCGGCCGCGACCTCGTCCACGATGGCGCGAGGGCCGGTCGCACGACCGGGCGTGACAAAGACCAGTTCCGCACCGCGAGCGGCGAATTCGTATATCAGCGGAGCATGTGCCAGCGCCGTCACCACCGGCTGCCCCTGCGGCGGGCGCGGCGTGATGGACGGTCCGCGCACACTGAAGAAGCGGCTCTCGAAGTCGACGTAGTGCAGCTTCTCGCGATCGATGAAGCGGCGGGTGGAGACATCACGGATCTCGGCGTCGTCCTCCCAGCTGTCCCAGAGTCGCCGCACCACCTCGACGGCGTCGGCGGCCTCGTCGAACAGCTCGTGCACCTGGTCCGGGAAGGTGCCCGAGGCGACCGCCGCCGCGATTTCGGCGGGAGTCAGGTCGTGCAGTGCGCGCCGTCCGAAGTGAGCGGCCTCCTCGGCGGTGCCGGATACCCGCACCTGCCAGCCCGCCCGGCCACCCGAGGTGTAGTCGAGCGTGCCGATCGCGGTGGAGACGTGGAACGGTTCGGTATGCGTGGCGGTCACCGTCGGAATGAGCCCGATATGCCGGGTGACCGGGGCCACCCGCGCGGCGATCAAATTGGCGTCGATCCTGGCGCGGACCCGGTCGACGGCGTCATCGGACGGCGCGTGCGGTACACCGGGCAGGGTCAGGCTGTCCTCGATGCTCACAAAATCGAGCAGACCGCGTTGCGCGGTGGCGACCAGATCGGTCCAATACCCGGGGCTGAACAATTCGGCAGGCCGCGAATTCGGCTCCCGCCACGCGGCCGGATGCCAACCGGCTCCGTCGAGCGCGACGCCGAGATGCAGTGGATTCGATGCCATCGTCTCCCGTTTCTGTGCAGGCGTGAATGTCCTGCACGATCCCGCCGGACGCGGACGGAGTCAACGGTTGCGATCAGCTCGAGCCATGAGAAATACCCTGCGGGCGAGGGGAATTGACTCCACTACACCGCAGTGTGCGACCGACCGGCACGCCGCTGGCGTTCGGCGACGATCAGATAGAGCACAAATCCGAACGCGGCACTGGTGAACAGGCTGCTGACGAAGAAGAGCCACGGCTTGGGCAGGCCCTTACGGAGTCCACCCGCGATCGACATGATCGGCAGTATCAGGACATTGAGAAAGATGTAGTCCTGTGACGCGGAGTCCGCGGCCCAGTTGGGGAACATCAGATAGATGTACTGCGCCCAGCTGGAGCCGGGCCCCCAGAGCGGATTTGTGCCGTCGTGGTGGTACTCGAGCACGAACCGGATATTGAAGTACCAGCCCAGCACCACCGATGCCACACCTATTGCCCAGTAGGCGAGTTCGAGCGCGCCGACACGTGGCCGGCCCGGCGCCGAGACGAACAGAGCCCTGTTCTCGTTGATGATCCAGGCGGTGACAGCAATCCCCAGGATCGCGTGAATGGTGAGGCTGAGAACGTACATGGGCGGATTCTAGAGCCGACTACTGTCACTCATGACAGATTTGGCACATATTTTGTCACCGTTGACATTTTCATGGGCGAGTGGGAGCGTTCGGCTTATGTCGGACTATGACGCGATCGTGATCGGGGCCGGGCACAACGGATTGGCGGCCGCGGCGATACTGCAGCACGCCGGCCTGCGGACGGTGTGCCTCGAGTCCAATCACTATTCGGGCGGGATGGCCTCCACCGTCGAGCTGATCGACGGGTATCGATTCGAGATCGCCGGATCCGAACAATTCCCCACATCCGCGCAGCTCAGCGCCGAATTGGAGCTCGATGCGGTGCCCGCGGTGCCGCTCGAGGTCATGTCGGTGTCGACGCTCGGCCGCGGCGACCCGCCGTTCATCTACTACACGGATCCGATGAAGTTGCTCGAGCATGTGAGCGGCGTACACGGCACGGAGGTCCTGACCGGGCTCGCCGGGCTGATGATGTGGGCGCAAGCTCCTGCCCGGGCACTCGGCCGCTTCGAGATACGGCGGGAACCGAAGACGATCGATGAGATGTTCGCCTGCGCGACAAATGAATTCGAACGGGCAGCGATTTCCGACATGCTGTTCGGGTCCTTGTCGGAGGTGCTCGACCGGTATGTGCCCCACAGCGACAGGACCGGCGCGCTGCGCGGAATGATGTCCTTCCTCGGACTGAACATGACCTATCGCGGTCCCGAAACGCCTGGCACCGCAATGGCATTGGCATTCGGTCTGGCCACGCCCGAGGGTGACGGCACCCTGATGCGCAAGATCCGCGGCGGAATCGGCGCGTTGACAACGCATCTGCGAGAGCGGTTCGAGGCCGCCGGCGGCCAGGTCAGGTTACGCACCCCGGTGACGCGGATACTCACCGACGGAAAGCGGGTCACCGGTGTGCGCACCGGCGATGGCGGCGAGGTCACCGCTCCGATCGTAGTGTCCTGTGTCGCTCCGGATCTCACTGTCGGACAGCTCCTGGATCCTGCGGTGGTACCCGCGGACACGCAGTCCCGATTCGCTCGCACCGATCACCGGGGCAGCTACCTGCAACTGCATTTCGCGCTCGACGGCATCCCGGAGTTCGCCGACGCGTACAAGGTGCTCGACGACCCGGCCATGCAGTCGGCGATCGGTATCTACAGCACTCCCGAAGAGCTGCAACAGCAATGGGAGGATTGCCGGCGGGGCATTGTGCCCCAGGAGCCGGCCGTGGTCCTGCAACTGCCTTCGGTTCACGATCCGCAGGTCGCACCCGCAGGTAAGCACGCCGCATCCGCATTCGCACTCTGGTTCCCCGTCGAGGGCAGGAAGGAGGACTACGGCAGACTCAAGGCCGATATGGCCCGACAGGTAATAGCCCGAATCTGCACCATCGCACCCAATTTCAGCGATGTGATCGCACGGCAGATCGTCTTCACTCCGCGCCACATGGATCGAATGTTCGGAGCTCCGGGCGGCGACTACTGCCACGGCCTGGTCCACCCCGAAAACATGGGTCCCAACCGTCCCGGCCCGACCGGTTTCCTGGACCTGCCCCTGCCCGTCGCCGGGCTCTACCTCGGCAGCGCCGGATGCCACGGCGGCCCGTCGGTGTCGTTCATTCCCGGTTACAACGCCGCACACCGTGCACTGGATGAGGAGAAGTAGGACCCTAGAATGCGGTCTATGCCCGCTGCGCCGTCACCCTCCAAAGCCGAGCGCACCCGCTCCACGCTGCAGCATGCCGCGCTGGCCCGCTTCCTCGAGCACGGTGTGGAAGCCACGTCGATCGCCGAGATCGCTGCCGACGCGGGCGTGACAGAACGAACGTTCTACCGTCACTTTCCGTCCAAGCAGCACGTGCTGTTCGCCGATTACGATGCCCGGCTGGGCTGGTTCCGCCAGGCACTGTTCCTGCGCCCGCCCGGCGAACCGGTCACGACCTCGGTCCGCATCGCCGTCGAATCGTTCCCCTACGACGCCGCACTGCATCAGATCGCCGTACTGCGCAGCAACCAGCTGGAGCAGGAACTCGTTCAAGCGCACATCAAAACCGTGCAGGCCGAGTTCTCCCGCGAGATAGCCCAGTTCCTCCTCGACCGAACCGGCGCCGCCCCAGCCTCCGATGAGGCCTACCAGATCTCCATCACCGCCCAGTGTGTCGCCGCAGTAATGTTCACCGCCACCGAAACCTGGTTCGCCAGAGGCGATCTCGATGTCCAGGAACTCTCCCGTCTCGTCGACCTCGGGCTACGAAGCCTCAAGAGCGGCATCGCCTGAGAGACCAGATCCCGCACATTTCTGCGCCCGGCCCAGTTCGCCGGCCACATTGATCGAACCGCGTCTCGGAACCGATCCTCCAGTAATACTCCAGGCGGGATCGATAGGGATAACTCATGGGGACGATACCGATGAGTGGGCGACGGGCCCAAGTAGCTCTGAACGACGAGGCGATTCTGCGGGCCGCGCGCTCGGTGTTCGTCGCGGACCCCTCTGCTCCGATCTCGGCCGTTGCCGAACGTGCCGGGGTCAGCATGGGCGCGCTCTACCGGAGGTATCCGAGCAAAGACGCTCTGCTGCGCAAGATCTGCGGCGACGGTATGAGTACCTACATCGCGTGTGTCGACGCGGCGCTGGCCGACGACTCCGATCAGTGGCCGGTATTCGCGACCTTCATGCAGCGGGTTGTGGAAGCGGATACGCATTCGATGACGGTCGCGCTCGCGGGCACGTTCGGGCCGACCAACGAACTGTTCGCCGAGGCCAGACGATGCAATGAGCTCAATAAGGCTCTGGTGGAACGTTTTCGGGCGGTGCTACGGCCCGGGATCACAGCCGCCGACCTGGCGTGCATCTTCGAGCAACTCGCTGCGATCCGGGTCGGCGGTGAGCTGCGCATTGTGGAGCTCCGGCGCAGATACCTGGTGCTGTTCCTCGATTCGCTGCGCGCGAGCAACACCACGGAATTGCCGGGGTCGCCCCCGACGTTCATCGAGCTCGAATCGCGTTGGGTGTCTATCTAGATCGGGGAGGCTGGTCATCGACCGGAAACGCCCTGCCCGCTGCTGCGGTCAGGGCGTTTCCGTCACCTGCACAACGCCATTCACCAGGATGGCGTCATCGGCATCCTCGGCACCAGGACGGCGTCATCGGCATCCTCAGGCGCGAAGTGCAATTCGGTGGTCGGAGGGCCGGCTTCACGCCAAGGTCGGCGCTACGCTGGGTTCGCCGGTAACGAGCCCCTCTGTAGCGCCTTCCTCAGCGGGCGGGCCGTAGTTGGACTGACGCACCTGCCGCGGCAGGAACATGGCCAGGACGAAGGCCAGCGCTGCGAGACCGATCGTGATCAGCGTGACGAGCCGGCCGGCATGCATGAAGTTGTCCAGAGTCGGGGCGGACGCGATCGCATTGAAGAAGACCGTGCCGAGAACCGCGACTCCGAGGCTGGAACCCAACTGCTGCAATGATTCCAGCAGACCTGAGGCCGAACCGACCTCGTCGTCCTTGACCTCCGCGACGATGATGTCGAACAACGGCATGAAGATCATTCCCATGCCGAAGCCGAAGGCGAACAGCGGCAGTGCGAGCTGCCACCAGGACGGGGCGGTGGACGAGGTGAAGGTGAAGTAGGTACCGACCAGTCCGATCGTCATGACGACCAGGCCGATGATCAACAGCTGACGACCCAGCTTGGCCATGGTGCTCGCAGCGAATCCCGAGGCGAAGAATGCTCCGAGCGCCCAAGCGAACATCATCAAGCTCGCCCGAAGCGGCGAGTTGTGCAGGCCGAGCTGCAAGAACAGTGCCATCGACAGTGCGAATCCCACGATCGCCCCGAAGAACACGATCACGAAGGCAACGCCCGAGGTGTAGGACCGGCGCTTCAGGATTCCCAAGTCCACCAACGGAGTAGCACCGGACTCCTTGCGGCGCAGCTGGTGGATGGCGAATGCTGCCAGCACCGGCACCGCGGCAGCGAGAAGCAGGAACATCCAGGCCGGCCAGCCTTGTTCACGGCCCTGCACCAGCGGGTACACCAGCAGGAGCATTCCGGCGCCGGCCAGCGCGACACCTGTCAGATCCAGTTTCAGCCCTCGGGTTCCCTTGGACAACGGCAAGGCGACCCGGCCGGCCAACAGCGCGAACAGACCCAGCGGCAGGTTGATCAGGAACACCATCCGCCAGCCGGTGCCGAAGATGTTCGCGTCGACCAGCGTGCCGGCCACGACCGGACCGGCAATGGTCGACAGGCCGATGACCGGACCGAGCGCGCCGAACGCCTTGCCGATCTCCTGCGGTGGGAACAGATCCCTGATCAGCCCGAAGGCCTGGGGAATCATGGCCGCGCCGAGCAGCCCCTGAACGACCCGGGCAGCGATCAGCGCATCCGGCGACCAGGCAACCGCGCAGGCCACCGAGGCCAATACGAATCCGATGACTCCGATCATCCAGATCGTGCGACGCCCGAACATGTCACCGAGTCGTCCACCGGTGAGCAGACCGACCGCAAGTGCCAGCGTGTACGCCGCGGCGGTCCATTGCAGGCTCGAGTACGAGCCGCCCAGATCGGCCTGGATGGCGGGGAGGGCGACATTGATAATCGTCGAATCGAGCAGGTTCATGACGATCGCGGCGAGCAAGGCGAATAGGCCGAGCCACCGATGGTCCTTCTTGGTCTCGGTTGCTATTTCCATGTCAGTCTCTCCATTCTGTGCTGTGTATTTTGTTGACCATCAGGGGTTTTCGCCCGGCGTCGCAGGGACCGGCGGGGCTGTGCGGGTACTGCTGACAGTGGTGCGGAGCGCGGGCGGCAGCACTCCGCCGATGAGGTAGTCCTCGACGTATTTCTCCAGCTGCGGATTGTCACCGCTGAGCCGATAGATCTCGTGCTCGCCGGAATCGGTCACGGTGATGAGGTGGTGGCCGAGAAGATCGGCCATGGCGGCGCCACCCTCATGGGGGTCCATCGGATCGTTGTCGGCCTGCACAACCAATCCGACCGGGTACTCCCGGGTGAGGACGGTCGGCGGTTCCGGCGACTCGAAGGTGCGGAACGCGCCGACCCAGGGCGCGGCCCGGAGCACGCCGTGGGCGTAGGGGTAGTGGGCACGGCATTCGCGCATATCGCTGTAGTAGGTCTCCAGGGAGGTCGGCCATTCGGTTTCCAAAGTGACTGCCTCCAGCACACTTTGGCGCATCTGCTCGCTGGGCCTGGCGGCCCAGCCGCCGGTGCCGTGTTCGGCCAGCAGCGAGGCGGTTCGGGTGGCATCACCCTCCGCAGTAGACGCGAGCAGACCGGATACCAGGTTGCCCAGCTTCTCCCACGCCTCGCGGTCGACCGACAATGCGCCGACGATGCCGTCGAAGGCGGTGCGGGCGTGCACGCCGTGCGGCAGTGCGGCGAGATTCGCTGCGACGGTCTCCACCGCGCCCACGACCTGAGAGCCTGATACCCCGAGGCCGAAGTGGCCGTTGCGGTCACCCACCCAATCAGCCCATCGATCGACATTGGACCGGATGGCGGCGGCCTGCGCCACGAATTGCTCACGCCAGGTCCAACCCGGGTGGACACAGGAATCCAGGACATTCCGGTCCAGACGCTGCGGAAACATGGTCCCGTAGACGACGCCGACATAACTGCCGTAGGCGTAGCCCAGGAAGTTCAGCTGTTCCTCGCCCAGCACCGCCCGGATGACGTCCATGTCACGTGCGGTGTTGCGGGTATTGATGTGCGGACGCAGCGAACCACCCGCTCGGCGGCAACCCTGCTCTCGTTCGCGCATATCGCCGGCCATCGCTTCGAACGCCTCATCCGGTGGCCGCGAGTCGAAGGGCGCGGTGGTCGGTGTGACCTCGATGTAGAGGGGGGTCGACGCACCGGTGCCGCGCGGGTCGAAGCCGATGAGGTCGTAGACCTCGTTCAGGGGCGTATCAGCCCAGCCGGCCGGCAGTGCGCGGCCGTGGCCGCCATCGCCACCGGGGCCTCCGGTCACGCCCAGGAGGATGCCGCGCCGGCGCGCGGGGTCGGTGGCGCGCAAGCGACTGATCGCGATGACCATGCGCTCACCGTCGGGGTCCGAGTAGTCCACCGGGACCTCGAGCGTCGCGTATTCCAGACGCCCGTCCGGTACTGCCGGTACCCATTCGATGTCCAGGCTCGATTGCACGGTTCCTGCCTTCCCTGTCTTGTCTCCGGACCGTCGTGCTCCACGTCACGGTCCTCCCGGGCTCTGGAGTGCTGCTGGAGCGCCGCGGCTCACAGCTGCCGCTCCGGTACGTCGACGATCAGTCCGTCGATCGCCGCGCAGGCGGTCAGCTGACAGCTGAGCCGGCTCGAGGCACGCCGTGGGCACACCGTCGTATAGAGCAGCTCGTCCTCGATTTCGGAGACGGGTGGCAAGGGAACCGCGCTGTTCTCCTCGACATAGACATGGCAGGTGGCGCACATTGCCCCGCCGCCACACTCGCCGACAATCCCCTCGACCCCATTGACCAGCGCTCCGCGCATTACGGAGTGGCCGTCTGGGACATCGACGACCGTCGTGGTCCCGTCCGAAGATCTGTAAGTGACTACCGCCATGACATCGGCCTCCCTTGGCTGCTCGAGGCCTCCACCATGACCTTCGGCTCCGGGGAAGCAGTCGAGGATCACTCGAGGACCACACTCGAGAACTACGACGCGAGCGTCACGTCCAGGTCGTCGACGAGTTGGGCGATATCGGACGGTTTGGACAACGACAGGCACGGAAGGCTCGTATCGATCCGCCGGGCCATCCCGGACAACGTCTTGCCGGGGCCGATCTCCACCAGCAGGTCGCATGCGTACTCATAGGCCATCACCCGCAGGCTCTCCTCCCACCGGACCGGAGAAACCATCTGACGTCGCAAGATGTCGACCCAGTCCTCGGCACCGGTGTGCGGGCGCGCGTCGAGGTTCGCTATGACCGGGAAATCGCCCTCGCTACGCGGGGTCTCCTCGAGCGCGGTGGCCAGGACCCCGGCGGCGCTCGCCATCAACGGCGTGTGAAAGGCGCCGCCCACCTTGATGCGGATGGTCTTGATTTCCGCGGCGGCGGCCCGGACCTCCAGCGCGGCCACCCCATCGATCGAACCGGACACGACCACCTGTCCGGGAGCGTTGAGGTTGGCCAGCCACACATCGTGCCCGGTAGCCCGCAAGCCCGCCGTCAGCTCCTCGACCGTAGCCAGGTCGACACCGACCAGGACGAGCATCGTTCCGGGATTCGCCTTCGTGGACATCAGCATTGCGGCGCCTCGTTTGGATACGAGCTCGGCGGTGTCGCAGGTGCTGTAGATGCCCGCGGCGGCGAGGGCGGAATACTCTCCGAGACTGTGTCCGGCGGCGACCACAACCCTGTCCAATAGCGTTGTGGCTGTTCTCAACTCACGCAGGACGATGAGCTCCAGGCCGGCGGTGGCGAGCTGCGCATTGTCCGTCCGCCGCAACGTTTCCTCGTCGGCGTCGAGCAACAGGTACGCCACGTTATCGCGCACGCTGCGCGGCAGCACCTCGAGCTCGGCCCAGGCTTCGGTATCTCGCCACGGCGCCCCCATCCCCGGTCGTTGAGAACCCTGGCCCGAGAACATCAGGCCGATCCGTGTCGCATCCATCCGAGTACCTTTCGTTTTCACAGCAGGACGTGCTTGTAGGTATCGCCCGGCGAATATTCGTGGGTAGCCACCTCGACTACCTGGCTCGGGCGCAATGCCACATAGCTGTGCACGAGACGGGGGCGCACGGTGACGAGGTCACCGGCGACCAGCACCAGATCGAGCCGCTCCCGGGTGTCCAGGTCGTAGTAGGCGGCCCGGAGCTCACCGGAGATCAAGTACATGACCTCGGTTTTGTCGCAGTGGTAATGGTTTCCGCGGCACGGCCCGCCGGGATGGCAGTCCCAGTACGCGGCGAAACGGTAGGTGTCGGCGTTGGCGAATCGCACCAATTCACCGGCCGGTGAGGTGACACGGCCGGCTCGGTCGGCGGGAATGACGCCCTCGAATTCCGGGACGTGCTCGTGGTCAAGTTTGTCCGTATGTTGCGTGATCAGCATGGGGATTACTCCGATTTCTGAGTGGCGGGGAGTGGTCGGCTGCCCGGATATCGGTCAGTAACCGGGCCAGGACGACGGCACGTTCTTCGACCGGATCGCGGGTGGGAGAGCGAACGGCACGGGAGAACGCACGCACCGCGTTGAGGCACTGGTCGTCGGGTTCCAGGACCAATTCCTCGATCCCGTGCGGGCGCTCCAGGCGGATTACCTGCCTGCTGTCCGGGGGCGGGGCGTACGCGCGGTCGACGACGATGCGGCCCTCGCTCCCCCAGAGCTCGTAGGCCGATTTGTAGGAGTGCTCCATGCCGAACACCACCTGCGCAGTCGTGCCGCCGGGGGTGGCGAGCAGGATCGCGCCGCCGGTGTCGACGCCGTGTACAGGATGCGTGCGCAGCCGGGCGCCATGGACCTCGAGGTCGGATCCCAGGAAGAACCATGCGGCCAGCAGCGGCTGGACCGCGATGTCGAGGAGGGCTCCGCCGCCCAGATCCGACCGGTATCGGATATCGCCGGGCGGAGGCGGTGGGATTGCGAAAACCCCGGTGAAACTGCGTAATTCGCCGATAGCACCGGCTGCGATGAGCTGCCGCACCCGCTGATGCCGGCGGTGGTGCGGAAACATGAAGTTCTCACCGAGCACCAAACCGCTGGACCTGGCTAGGGCGAAAAGCCTTGCGGTCGTGGCAGTGTCGGGTGTCAGCGGCTTCTCGCCCAGGACGTGCTTGCCCGCGCGCAGCGCTCGTTCGATCCACTCGGAGTGCAGGGCCACCGGAAGCGGCACATAGACCGCGTCGATACCGGGGTCCGCCAGCAGCGTTTCGTAGCCTGCAACCGCGGCGCAGCCGTCGTACTGCGCGGCCAGCGCGTGGGCTCGGTCGCCGTCGCGGCTGGCGATCGCGACCACCGCGCTGTCCGGATCGGCAGCGAAAGCCGGAAGCATCCGGCGCCGTGCGATATCCGCGCAACCCAGAACTCCGATCCGGACCGGTGCCGTCACCGCCACAGCACCTCTTCGAGGAAGCGGCCGGTGTGACTCGCGGGCTGCCCTGCCACCGTCTCGGGTGTGCCTGCGGCGACCAGTTTTCCGCCGCCCGCACCACCGTCCGGGCCGATATCGATCACCCAATCGGCGGTCTTGATCACGTCCAGGCAGTGCGAGACGACGACCACGGTGTGGCCCTTGTCGACCAGGCTGTGCAGTACGGCCAGCAATCTGTCGATATCACTGGAGTGCAGGCCGGTGGTGGGTTCATCGAGCAGGAAGAGCGTGTGCGTGCCGGCTTTGCGTTGCAGTTCGTTGGCCAGCTTGACCCGTTGCGCCTCGCCACCGGACAGCGTGTTGGCGGGTTGCCCCAGCCGCAGATAGCCCAGGCCGACCTCATCGAGTGCGCGGAGCGGGACCTCGATCGCCGATTCTCCGGCGAAGAACTCCAGTGCGTCCTCGATCGCCAGATCCAGCACCTCCGCAATGTTCTTGCCGCGGTACGTGATTTCCAGTGTCTCGTCGTTGTAGCGGGCACCGTCGCAGGTCTCGCACAGTAGGAAGACGTCGGGGAGAAGTTGGATCTCGACCCGGACATTGCCGTCGCCCGTGCAGGTTTCGCAGCGGCCGCCCGGCGAATTGAAGGAGAATCGGCCAGGCTTGTATTTGCGCTGCTTCGCACCGGCGGTCTGGCAGAACACTTTTCGAATAGTGTCGAAGACACCGGTGTAGGTCGCGGGGGTCGATCGGCCCGATCGGCCGATCGGCGCCTGGTCGACCTTGATCAACCTGTCGATGTGGTGCAGACCCTCGATCCGCTCGTGGGCGCCCGGAACCGGGGCGTCACCGCCGAGTGCACGTTCCACGGCCGGGTAGAGGATGTCATCGACGAGGGTCGACTTCCCCGCCCCGGAAACCCCTGTCACAGCGGTGAATACGCCCAGCGGGAAGGTGACGTCGATACCGGTGAGATTGTGCTCCGCGGCACCGAAGACCGCTATTTCCCGACCGGACTCCGGCGCGCGGCGGGTCGCGGGCACGGTGATGCCGCGGGTTCCGCTGACATAGCCACCGGTGATCGAGACCTCGTCGACCAGCAGCTTCTCGATCGGGCCGGAAAAGGTCAGTTCGCCGCCGTGTTCACCGGCCGCCGGCCCGAGCTCCACGACCCAATCGGCGGCCTTGATGATCTGATGATCGTGTTCGACGACCAGAACGGTATTGCCCTGATCGCGCAGCGCCCGCAAAGTGCTCACCAGATTCTGGGTGTCCCTGGGATGCAGCCCGGCGGTGGGTTCGTCCAAGACGTAGAGCAGACCGAACATATTGCTGCCGAGCAGGCCTGCCAATCTGATGCGCTGTGCTTCACCGCCGGACAGGGTGCGAGCGGGACGATCCAGCGAGAGGTAGCCCAGCCCCATACGCAGCAGATGGCGCATCCGCTCGATCATCTCGTCCAGCACCTGCGCAACGGCTGCCCGTTCTCGTTGCGGCAGATCGGCTTCGGCGAAGAAGCGTTCCGACTCCGAGATCGGCATGGCCGCGATCTCCGCGATGCTCCGGCCGCACACCCGCACCGCGAGCTGTGCCGGGCCGAGACGGCGGCCGCCACACCCTGTGCACGTCGCCGGGCACATATAGTTCTCCAGCTGACCGAAACTGTCGCCCGAGGACTTGCGGTACCGGTCGTAGAGCCACGGTACGACGCCGGTGAATACGACGTCCTTGATCGGGTCGTTCGGCTTGTCGAACTTGCGGGCTTTCACGGCTATGCCGGTGCCGAACAACAGCGTGTGCCGCACGTCGGCCGGGAGCGAATCCCACGGTGTGGTTTCCTTCTCCCCCAACAGTTTTGCCACGGCCCGGGCTTTCATGCGTTCGGGCTCGGTGAAGGTCGGCCGCCACGGGGTGATCGCACCTTCGAGCAGTGACCGGCCGGGTTCGCTGATCAAACTGGAGGTGTCGACCTCGAGTTGGGTGCCGACGCCCTGGCACGCCCGGCATTGACCGAAGGGCAGGTTGAAAGAGAATGCCCGGCTGGACAGGTCGGGCAGCGCGGTGTCGTGACCGTTGGGGCAGCTCGCCTGATCGCCCCGGCTGGTCAACTCGGTCCCGCATGCGGTGCAGTGCGGGTGGCCGATCTGTGCGTACACCACCCGCAGCAGGTCATAGACCTCGGTGACGGTGCCGACGGTGGACCGTGGGCTGCGGGAACCGGAGGACCGCTGATCGACCGCGACCGCCGAGCACAGGCCCGCGACATGATCGACATCGGGTTTGTCCATCTGCTGCATGAACTGTCGGGCGAAACTCGACATCGATTGCAGCTGGCGGCGTTGGCCTTCGGCATAGATCGTGGCGAAGGCCAGCGAGGACTTTCCGGACCCGGACACACCGGTGAACACGATCAGACCGCGATGCGGCAGATCCACGTCGACACCGCGCAGATTGTGCACCCGGGCCCCGCGTACCACCAGCGTTTCGGGCAGCAGCTGCGCATTGCCCGGCATTCGATTCTTCATGTGCCCCTGCCTGATTCGATGTCGGGATGTCGCGGTTCAGAGTCGAGCCAGACCGAAAACCAGGTCCTCGATCTGGCTGACCACCTCGATCGGGGTCGGCATGGCGGCCACCTCCGCCCGAAGCTCGTGCGCCCGGTCGGCGAAGGACTGCTCGGTGAGCAGCCGCTCACAGTTCTCCAAGACCACGGCGGGGTCGATCGGCTGATCCACCAATTGCAGTGCGGCGCCGAAAGCGGTGACGCGGCGCGCGCTGTCGTACTGCTCGGCGACAATGGGCTGTGGGATCAGCAGCTGCGGCAATCCGGCCAGGATCGACGCCATGGTGGAGCCGCCGCCGCAGTGATGGACGATCAGATCACAGGAGGGCATGATCGCGGCCAACGGCAGGAACCCGGCGGCGATAACCTCGTCCGGCAGCGAACCGAGCTGCGGGACAACATCATCGGCGACCGCGACCACCAACTCCACACCGAGCTTGGGCAGTACGTTGACCAGTTCTTTGAGTACCCGCACGCCGCCGGCCGCCGGGGCCACGGTCCCCAGGGTCAGCAGCAGCCGGGGGCGGGTGCGTTCGTCGAACGCCCAGGAGGGGATGGTCGCCGGCGGGTCGTACTGGACATAGCGCATTGCCGTACCGGGATTCGAGGTCGCGGGCAGCAGCGACCGCGGGCACGGCTCGAGCACGAGATCGGGGTCCGGCAGCCCGGCGAATCCGAGCCCGGTCAATTCCGGCTCCAGCTCGGCCGCCCCGGACTTGTCCATCTCACGGAAGTAGCCGAGGCCGACCCCGTGCTCGACCCAGGGCACACCGAGCACCCGCGACGCGATGCCCGCCGAATAGGCGTGCGGCTCACTCAGGATGACGTCGGGCTGCCACCTCGTGGCGACATCGAGCAGACCGGGCAGCGTTCGCGCGGCGAGCCGGCCGAATCCGCGACCCGCCTGCTCCAGCATCTGCGGCTCCGCGGTGGCGAACCCGATCGGATTGCCCTGCCTGTCGTGCGCCATGACCTCACGCATGTGCATGGGCCCATAGGTCGAAATGTGGGGCAACCCAGAGCCGTTGACGACAGCCGCAATGGTCTCGGGGACGGCGACCAGAACTTCGTGGCCTGCCGCTCGAAGGGCCCAGGCCATGGGAACGACGGGGCAATAGAGGCCCAGGGACGGTCCGGTACTGACCAAAATCTTCATGTCGCGAAGCGTTGCACCACGGGCTGGAGCCCGGCTCGAGCCGGCACCGAACCCGCGGGCGCGACATTCGCCCGTCCGCGACCCCAGCGGCGCTCAGGTACGGCCGCCTACATTGCCCGGTTTATGGATATCACTGAGATGGCGGTGCGTGACGCCTACCGGATACAACCCCGAATCCATGCCGACGAACGGGGGGCCTTTTTCGAATCATTCCGGGCCAGTACATTCACCGAGATCACCGGCCATCGCTTTGTGCCGGTGCAGACCAATTTCTCGGTCAATCGCCGCAATGTGCTGCGCGGGATGCACGGGGTGAGTCTGCCGCCCGGTCAGGCCAAATATGTGACCTGTGTGCGCGGCGGCGTGCTGGATGTCGTGCTCGACGTCCGGGTGGGATCGCCGACGTTCGGCACGTTCGACACCAACCTGCTGGATCCCGGGTCCGGCACGGCCGTGTTCATTCCGGATGGGATGGCGCACGGATTCGTTTCTCTCACAGACGATTCCTGCGTGAGCTACGTGTTCGACAACGAATACGTGGCCGGCACACCCTTCGAGATCGATCCGTTCGACCCTGATCTCGCCCTGCCCTGGAAGTTGGACGAGCACCCGATCGTCGCCGCCAAGGATGTACAGGCGCCGACCCTGGCCGAAGCGGCCGCCCAGGGAATCCTGCCGACCTACCGGGAATGCCTGGCGCACTACGCCCGGCGTGCAGATCCACCGCGGGTCAAGCCCTCCCCTAGCCCACAGTGATGACCTCGGCGCATCCACTGGAGAGGGCGGACGATGACGACAACCGAAGCGGCAGCCGAACAATCGGTATTTCCGTACAAGCGCAAGTGCCCATTCTCGATGCCCGCCGAATACGGGCCCGCGATGGAGCAATCGTCGATATTCAAGGTGAAACTGATTACCGGGCTGGATGTTTGGGCGGTCACCGGATACGACAATATTCGCGGGCTGCTGACCGACCCGCGGATCAGCTCCTCCCGGAAGCATGAGCAGTTTCCGTTCTATTTTCACGCGCCGCCCGAGTTCCGCACCGAGACCTCGTTCATCGGATACGACGCGCCCGAGCACACCACCACCCGCCGCAAGGCCGCGGTGACCTTCACCAACCGGAGGGTGCAGATGCTGCGGGAGAAGATCGAGGCGAATCTGAACGATCGCCTCGACGCCCTGGAGGCCGCCGGATCACCGGCCGATCTACACGAGATCGTATCGCTCCCGGTGCCGATGACCATGATCTGCGAATTGCTCGGGGTCCCTTACGAAGACCACGAATTCTTCGCGAGGCACGGCGCCAACCTGCTCGGCGGCCACAGCAATGCCGAGCAGCGGCAGGCCGCGATGGTCGAAGTCGGCAACTACCTGGAAAAGCTCGTCGATCTGAAGGAGCGCGAACCGGGCGATGACCTGATCAGCCGCGCGATCGTCGCCTACAAAGAATCCGGAGAGGAGTACACCCGGCGTGATCTGGTGAATCTCTGCCGTCTCCTGATGAACGGCGGGCACGAGACCACTGCCAATATGATCTCGCTGTCCACCATGGCCCTGCTGCAGAATCCGGACCAATTGGCGCAGCTCAAAGCGGACCCGGCGTTGATCGGACCGGCAATCGAGGAGCTCGTCCGATACATCACCATCGGCGATCTGGCCATTCCGCGAGTGGCGTTGCAGGACATCGAGATCGACGGGGTGACGATCAAGAAGGGCGAGGGGATCCTCTGCCTGAGCCTGACCGCCAACCGCGACCCGAACGCGTTCGAGCATCCCGGCGATTTGGTGCTGGCGAACGGCAACCGCCGTCACCTCGGTTTCGGGCACGGTGCGCACTACTGCATCGGCGCCGATCTGGCACGCCTCGAACTGCAGATCGTCCTCACGAAACTCTTCGAACGATTCCCGAATCTGCAGTTGGCCGTCCCCGCCGCGGACATCCGAACCAAAGAAGGCTCGGTCGTGTACGGGGTGTGGTCGCTTCCGGTCAAGTGGTGAGGTAGGCATGAGGGTTCTCTTCACCACCTTGCCGCTGGTCGGGCATCTGTTTCCGGCCGTGTCACTGGCGTGGTCACTTCGCACCGGCGGCGACGAGGTGCTGGTGGCCACCACCTCGGAACCGTTCGCGGACACCATCACCGGCGCCGGCCTGCCCGCGATCGTGATTCACGACATTCCCGTGGCCGAGTATGCGCACGCGAGTGTGTGCACCAGCTTCGGCGATTCGCTGCCGGCGGATCTGGAGGCGAGCGGGCGCGGCTGGGGCGCCCTGGCGGCGCGCACCGTGAGCGCGATGGAAGACCTGATCCGCGCGTTCGAGCCTGACCTGGTGATCAGCGAACCGGCCGAGTTCGCCGGACGGCTCGCCGCAACGCGCTGCGGCGTGCGCTGGGTGGAGCTGGGGTGGGGTGTCCCGTTCGCCCCGGCGTTTCGGCGCGGCGCCGAAGCCGAGCTCTGCCGCCGAGGGCATCCCCGGCTGCCGGCGCCCGATCTGGTCATCCATCCCTCGCCTCGGCAACTGTGGCCTGCCGGCACACCGGACGGGATCGCCATGCGGTTCGTGCCCTACAACGGACCGGTACGCCTATCCCGGTGGCAGCGCCGCGAACCGGGGAAGCCGCGCGCCTTCGTCACCTTCGGCAGCCTGCTGCTGAAACACGGGGCGGCCGAGAAGAGCGAGCTGTTCCGGAAGATCCTCGAGGAATTGTCGAGCACCGGTGTCGAGATGATCGTGGGCATGGATCCCGCCCAGGCCGCACAGCTGACGCCTTTCCCTCCCGGCGTACAGCACGTCGGCTGGATTCCGATCGCCCAGGCGATCAGCGGCTGCGATCTGGTCGTGCATCACGGCGGTTCGGGGACATCGATGTCCGCCGCGAGTTCCGGTGTGCCACAGGTGATTCTGCCCAATGCCACCGATCAGTTCGTCACTGCGGCGGCCCTGGAATCCTATGGCGCCGCGATCTGCCTCACCCCGGATACGGCAACGCCCACCTCGGTTCGTGAGGCAGCCACCGAACTGCTCGCCAACCCCTCGTACGGTGCGGCGGCGCGGGCACTCGCCGCGGAGATCTCGGCCCTGGCAACGCCGAGCGCAGTGGCCGAGCGACTGCGGGCCCCGACCTAGTGCGAGCAAGAGCCCGACTGTGGGCAGCAGGAAGCCGCGCCGACCGGGGAAGGTCGGCGCGGCTTCGGTTTTCGTGCCCTGGCTCGGCGAGTTCACCCATCGCCCTTGGGCGGCAGCGCGCTGACCAACGGGGGGTCGTAGTCGACCTTGCCCACCTTGGACGCGCCGCCCGGCGACCCGAGCTCGTCGAAGAAGTCCAGGTTCGCGGTGACGTACTCGCTCCACTCATCGGGAGTGTCGTCTCCGTAGAAGATCGCCTCGACCGGGCACACGGGTTCGCATGCGCCGCAGTCCACGCACTCGTCGGGATGGATGTACATCATCCGGCCGCCCTCATAGATGCAGTCCACGGGGCACTCTTGGATGCACGACTTGTCGAGCACGTCTACGCACGGCTCGCCAATGATGTAGGTCATGGTTTCTCTTCTCTGGTGAGAAACGAAGACCGACAGTGTGTTCCGTACGCAGTTCGTGCATCCACGCGGAAGGTCTTCGTCTCAGCCGCTCAGTAATTCCCGAGGCCACCGCAGACATTGAGGGCCTGGGCCGTAATGGAGGCAGCGGCATCGGTGACGAGGTAACCGACCAGTCCCGCCACCTCCTCCGGCGTCGAGTAGCGGCCCAGCGGAATCTTCGCTTCGAACTTCTCCAGAACATCGTGTTCGGAGACGCCCCAGAAGTCCGCGTAGCCCGACCGCACTTTCGCGGCCATCGGAGTCTCGACGTAACCCGGGCACACCGCGTTGACCGTGATACCGGTCTTGGCGAGCTCGAGGCCGACAGCCTTGGTGAACCCGACAACGCCGTGTTTGGACGCCGAGTACGGCGAGGCATAGATGACGCCCTGCTTACCTCCCGTCGACGCGATATTGATGATCCGCCCGTAGTCGCCGGCGCCCATTCCACCGCGGGCCACCACCTCGTGAGTGACCCGGAAGACGCCGTTGAGGTTCGTGTTCACGACATCGAGCCAGGTCGTTTCGTCGAGCTTGCCGATCTCCCCGCCGCCGCCGCGGCCCGCGTTATTGACCAGCACGTCGATGCGGCCATACCTGGCCACGGCCGCGGCAACGGCCTCTCGCACACTGTCGGCACTGGTCACATCACACGGGCCGCCGGAGACATCCAGGCCCTCGGCGACCAGGTCCGCGACCGCCGAGGCCATATTGCCGGCATTGCGGGCACAGCCGTACACCGCGAAACCTTGTTCCGCGAGCATGCGGGTCACCGCCAGTCCGATACCGCTGCTGGCTCCGGTGACGAATGCGATACGTGAGTCACCCATGGTCTGTTCTCCCTGCAATCGATCAGGCGGCGAGGCTGCTGTTGACCCGGCTCACCAGCGCACCCGGCGTCGGAAGCTCGCCGATCTCACCGGTGATGTCGACGCCGAATTCACGGTTGATGAGTGCGGCTGTCTCCAGCATCGCCAACGAGTCGTAGCCGAGGTCGGCAAAGGTTTTGTCGGTGATGTCCCCGCCGAGTGGTGATGTCATGTCTTCGCCCGCGCTGACGCGCAGCATGTCCTTCAATCGATCGATGGTCAGTGTCGCCATGTCTCTCTCCTGGTGTGTGATCGGTCCTCTGTCCAGGACCATCCGGTACGCGGCTAGTAGCGCGCTGGTGGCCGACTCGAGACGGCCCGCTCAGGGCACTACAGCCGTGAGAAGTACCGACTGATCGCCCTCGATGCTCGTCACACCCTGGTAGCGGAGGCCGGCCTTCTCGAACAGCGCGGTGAAGTCCTGCACGCTGCGGCGCTTACCGCCGCCCATCAGCACCATCAGCAGATCCACGGCGGTGCAGACCGCCTCGAAGGGGCTGTCCGCGCCGAGCAGCATGTCGACCACCACGACCCGCGATCCGGAGTCCGCGGCCTCAGCGGTATTGCGCAGGATCTGCGCCACGGTGTCGTCGTCCCACATGTACATCATGTGTTTGTACAAATAGGTGTTCGCGCCACCTGGGACGGATTCCCGGCAATCACCGGCGACGAGTTCCACCCGGTCAGCCAGCGACCCACCGGCGCGCAGGCGCTCGTCGACACCGGGCACGATCTGCGCGAGTTCGAGCAGCACCCCGGTCGCGGCCGGATAGCGCTCCAGCAATTGAACGAGCAGCTGCCCATGGCCACCGCCGACGTCCATCACCGTCTCGCCCGGTGGGAGTTTCAGCGCTTCGACGAGAGCGGGTGAGTTGTTGAGCAGCAAGGTATTTGCGGTCATCGCCCGATTGAAGATCGCCCCCGCATCGGGATCGTCATTGACGAAGTAGCTCTGCGCATTGGTCCCGAAGACCTTGGGAAACGCGGCTTCTCCGGTGCGCACGGCCTCGGCGGTGTGCTCGAGCACGGTCATCGGCACATGCATCCAGCCGAACCGGATGACGTCCGCGGCTCCCCAGGGTGCGTCGGATCTGATGATGCTCGACAACTCGGTGTGCTGGAATTTCCCGTTCCCCGCCTCGGCGAAGAATCCGATGCAGCTCAGCGCGCGGAGCAATCGGCCCAGGGCATCAGGATCGGCGCCGACCGCCGCTGCGAGTTCGTCGATCCCACGCGGCTCGTCGCCCAGTGCGTCGGGCAGTTTCAGGTCGATCGCGGCTTGCACGAACTGCAGGGCCGCGAAGCCCTGACCGATTTGGTAAAGCTTGACGCGGGCCTCTAGCGACGGTAGTTCGGTAGTCATGGTGTCAGCTCCAATCATGGTGTCGGTCAGGAGTATCGGGCGGCCAGCTTGGCGAAGTAGCGGCCGACGTCGGGCAGGTCGTGGCGGAGTTTCCGGGACCTGGTGCGCAACCCCTGCTCGGTGTGGATCAGCTCATCGGTAACCCGGCAGGTCGGCTCGAAGGTGACGTCGCCGTCCTCGGTGGTGACACTGACGAGGCACGTGGCAGTGACCCGGATGACGCCATCTTCCAGCGGCTCGATCCGCCGATTCTCGAACCAGTGCCGGACCCGGCTCGTGCCGTACCGCGCCATGTTCGTCCGCAAGCCGCCCTGGAGCGCCTCGCGGCCATCGATCTGCCAGGCATTGTCGTAGCCGAAGACGCAGTCGTCGGTGAAAGTCGCTGCGAACTCGTCGAATTCGAGTTCCTCCAGCAAGGGCATCTGGCGGGCATAGAACTCGGTCACTTCGATGAAGAGTTCTGCACGGCTGGCGAGGGTCGTTGATTGCGACACGACGGCACTCTTTTCTATCTGCGACGGTGATGTGCCTCTGCAGCATCCCCATCGGCCCTCGATTGCGGCTCGAGTCCTGGTGAGACGCCCCTTTCGGCTCCAGCAGCATGCGATCCCCAGTCGAGCGCCGGCCTGGACGGTTGGCCGTGACGACCATCCGATACACAGAAAGGACCTGGATATGGCCAGCGACGTTCCGGGCAAGAGCAAGGAAGTGCGGCTCGTCTCGTACCCGACCGACGAGGTCACCCTCGACAATTTCGAGGTCGTGGAAACCGCACTGGCGGAACCCGGCGAGGGCCAGGTAGTGGTGCGCAACCACTGGATGAGCCTCGGCACCGTCTACCGCGACCAGATGCGCCCTGCCACGAACATCCCGATTCCGGTCTTCCAACTCGGACAGCAGATGTGGGGCCGCACGATCGGCACCGTGGTCGAATCGACCGTGCCGTCACTCGTCGAGGGCGACCTGGTCGAGCACTTCAACGGTTGGCGCGAGTACGCCGTCGGTTACGCCGGGGAGTTCACGAAGCGTGCTCGGGAGCTGTTTCCGTCCCCGGAATACTTCCTCTCCAACGGGCCGACCGCATGGCGCGGAATGGTGGACACCGCGGGAGTGCAGGAAGGTGACGTGGTGTTCGTATCAGGGGCGACCACCGGTGTCGGCTGCCTTGCGGGGCACATCGCCAAGGCCCGCGGCGCCCGAATGGTGATCGGCAGCACCGGTTCTCCGGACAAGATCGACTTCCTGCGCAAGGAAGCCGGCTACGACGCCGCGTTCGACTACCACGCCGGTTCGGTGGCAGAGATGCTGCGGGACCTGGCGCCGGAAGGCATCACCGTCTGTTTCGACAATGTCGGCGGTAACCAGTTGGAAGCGGCCCTGCAGGTCGCCGCACCGGGTGCTCGCTTCGCACTGTGCGGGTCGCTGTCCGCCCAGCATGGCGAGAACGCACCACGCCTGGATCTGCAGGGCCTGATTCCACGCGAGTTGTCCCTCAAGGGCTTCGCCACCCTGCACACACCGGACCAGATCAATGACTGGAACACGCAGTTCAGCACCTGGCTCAGCGAGGATCGTGTCAGCTACCCGCGGACTGTCGCCGCCGAAGAGGGGGTAGCCGGGCTGCCGCAGGCCGTGGTCGACCTGCTGGCCGGACGATTCAGCGGGACAGCGCTGGCGAAACTGTCCTGAGCATGGACGCCGTACTCACAGTTCGGACACTCAATCGGGCGATGTCGGAACGCCAGCTGCTCACCCGGCGCGTTTCGATGCCGGTCGAGGACGCCGTCGCGCACCTGGTCGGAATGCAGGCACAGGCGGTGCGGCCACCGTATATCGGGCTGTGGACGAGGCTCACGGAGTTCGCCACCGAGGACCTCGCCGCCCTGCTCCTCGATCGGCGGGTCGTACGCATCGCGCTGATGCGGTCGACGATTCACCTGGTCACCGCGCGCGACAGCCTGACATTGCGGCCGCTGCTGGCCGATATGCTCGCGCGGATAGTCGCGGGGCAATTCGGCCGGAATGTCGCTGGTCTGGACGCGGCGGAGCTCGTCGCGCTGGCGACGAAGCTGGTCGAGGAGGAAGCTCTCACCTTCGCCGACCTCGGCAAGCTGCTCGTCGCGCGGTGGCCGGAACGAGACGGCAACGCGCTCGCGCAGACCGTCCGCAATCTTGTTCCACTCGTGCAGATCCCGCCGCGCGGGCTGTGGGACAACAGCGGGCCGGCCATCCACACCACATTGAGCGCATGGCTCGACCACGAGGCGAACGACGAACCGTCCATCGACGAGTACGTCCTGCGATACCTGCGCGCATTCGGCCCCGCAAGTGTGGCGGATATTCAGAAATGGTCAGGTCTCACCCGGCTCGCGGCGGTATTCCAACGGCTCGGATCACAACTGCGCGGCTATCGGGACGAGCAGGGCATCCGGCTGTTCGATCTCGCCGACGCGACGCTGCCGGACGCCGATTCGGAAGTACCGGTGCGCTTTCTACCGGAATTCGACAATGTTCTGCTCTCCTATGCCAAGCGTGACCGCATCCTTTCCGAGGAGTACCGGCCGCGAGTTTTCACCAGCAACGGAATTATTCGATCCACCATTCTCGTCGACGGATTCGTGCAGGGCCGGTGGCGAATAGATATGAAAAAGGACGTGGCCACCCTGGTCATCGAACCATTCATTCGTTTCCCGAAACAGATCATTACCGCGGCGACCGAGGAGGGAGCTCTACTGCTCCAGTTCGCCGCACCGGAGGCCCGACACCACGACATTCGGTTCGAACCGTTCGGCTGAACTCGCGAAATCGCGGATCACCACTCGACAATGGGAGATCAGATGTCCCTTTCCACCGCCATTCACCTCGGCGACACCATCCACGCCGGCAATACCGGACTACCGGCCGCCGCGGACCGGCTCGGCGCCCTCGCCGCCGAACACGCCGCCGCGGCGGATGCTGCGCGGCGACTGCCGCCGGAGATCATCGAGGGCTTGCGCGACGCCGGCGTGGCCCGCCATTTCGTGTCGACCCGCTGGGGTGGCACCGACGGCACCTTCACCGATTTCCTCGACGGCGTCATCAAGATTTCAGCGGGCTGCGCCTCCACCGGTTGGTGCGCGTCACTGCTCGGCGCGTCCGCGAGGTTCGCGGCGCACCTTCCGGAAATGGGCCATGAGCAGCTGTGGGCCTCCAGCGCCGACACTTTCATCGCGACCGGCCTCGTCGCCGCCGGCACCGCCGAGCGGGTCTCGGGCGGGTATCGGCTCTCCGGCCGGTGGAGCTACATCAGCGGTGTCGAATTCGCCGAATGGGCTCTCCTGTGCGGCTCGGTCGGAGAGAGCGAGACACCGTCGGGCGTCGCGGTGACGCATCAGCGGTTCTTCGCCGTACACAAGAACGCCTATCAGATTGTCGAATCCTGGGACTGCGCGGGAATGCGTGCGACAGGAAGCCACAATGTCGTGGTCACCGATGCCTTCGTGCCCGAGCACATGTCCTTCGACCGGCAGGACATGGTGAACGGAATCAACACGTGGTCCAGCCAGCCCACCCATAATGTGCCGTACCAGGCGTCGGGGGCGTTCATGATGGCCGCTCCGATAGTCGGCGCCGCCCAGGGCGCCGTCCGCGCCGCGGCACACGCCCTCCGGGGCAAGCGGATGACCGATGCCGCCCAGACCGAATTTGCCCGCGCCACAGCCAGAGTCGATGCGGCGCAGTACCTGGTGGAGCAAGCCGCCGAGGTCATCGACAACCGCTCGTTCACAGCGGCCGATATGGCCCGCAATCAGCGCAATGCGTCGTTTGCCGCTGAACAGGCCACCGAGGGGGTAGCGGGTCTGGTCCGGGCAGCGGGCACCAGCGGATTGAGCGAGTCGAGCCCGCTGCAGCGCGCCTGGCGCGATGTCACGGCCGCCGCGACCCACGTGGCGCTGCGATATGACATCACCCGGGCCGCGGCGAATTACTCGGAGGCCCTGATTTCCGGCGCCGGCCACTGACAAGTCGTTCGATCCGGGCTCCATCTGCATTCGAGAGCCCGGGTCGAACCTTGTGAGCGAGTCCATGACGCTCGAAGGGAAACGCCGATGACTGAGCCACAGAACATCCCCGATGTTCGCAAGACCGTAGTAGTGGGTGCGCCCGTAGGCCAGGCGTTCGCCATTTTCGCCGAACGACCCACCGAATGGTGGCCTGATCGTCACGTTTTCGTCGAGAACCGGCAGTCGCTCACCATCGAGCCGCGGGTCGGCGGCCGCTATTACGAGCGGGATGTGGACGGGACCGAGATCGACTGGGGCACTGTGGTGGAATGGGCGCCCCCGAACCGGATCGTGCTGACCTGGCGGGTCGGACCCGGCTGGCAACCGATCTTCGATGACGAACGGGCAAGCTTCATCGAGGTCGACTTCGAATCCGCAGGCGAGGCGAAAACCACTGTGGCACTGACCCACAGTGCGATCCACCGCCACGGCGATATCGCGGCGGGCATTCACGCGGCACTGGACGGTCCCTCTCCCGGGGATACTCTGGCGAAGTACCTGGAGGTCGTGACACGCCACACCGCACCGGCGAAGCCCACCGTCGAAGGCCCTCTCACCCTGGTCAATCGCTTCACCGTGACCGGTTCGGCCGAGGAGTTCGAGAAGGTGTTCGCCGAGACCTCGGAGTTCTTCGCCGAGCAGCCGGGCTTCATCGACCACACCCTGCTGCGGCAGATCGACGGGACGAACATTTACGTGAACCTGGCGCACTGGTCGGATCAGAGCGCCCTGCGTGCGGCCGTGTCGAGGCCGGAATTTCACCCGCACTCCGCGGCTCTGCGCGCGCTGGCCACCTCGGAACCCACGCTGTTTTCCGTGTGTGTCGCGGTGGCCGCGGCACCCGGCCGATCGTCCTGAGGGAATTCCGGCGACGGAGCTCTCCGAAGCGAATCCTCGAAATCCACATGCTGTTCGACTGGTTGCCGGTTTCCTCCACCGGCAACCAGTCGAACTTCTTTGCCGCCGACCGCGATCCTCCGCCGGGCAGTGGCGTTGTCGTCGGTGACGGGTGAATCCGATCGAGTCCAGAACCGGCCGAGGTCAGCCGGCGATGCGGGACCCCGGAAGATCCAGCTTCGGGTCCGCGGAAAGAATCGAGTGCTGCAGCCGCTGCAACCGCGCCGAGGGTTCGACGCCCAGTTCCCGGGCGAGAACCGTACGGAGCTGCTTGAAGACCTCCAGGGCGCGACCCTGCTGCCCGGAACGGTAGAGCGCAATGATGAACAGGGCACAGAGGTTCTCATGCATCGGGTTGCGCGCGCACAATACGGCGAGCTCACCGAGGAGTCCCTGATGTCTGCCCAGACGCAACTCGGCGTCGACGCGTATCTCGAGGAGCCCGATCCTGCTCTGTTCGAGGAATGTCGCCTCGACCTCGAGGAAAGCGCCCTTCTGCACATCGATGAGTACCTGCCCGGACCACAATCCGAGCGCCTCCCGGGCCAGTCCGGATACCTCCTGATAGTTGCCTTCTTCCCATGCGTGGTGGGCCGCGTCGGTCAATTTCTGATACGTCTGAACATCAACGGTCACGGAGTCCGTGGCGAACATATAGCCGTTGTATCGAGTCACCAGAATATGCTTTGCCGCACCCGGAAAGGAATTCCCGTCGATCAATCGCCGCAATTGGAGGATGTACGTCTGCAGCGTTGTTATCGCACTGCGCGGCGGATTTTCCTCCCAGATCTCCTCGATGAGATTGGGAACGGAAACAACTTCACCCGCACGCAATGCGAGTAGCGCCAAAACTTGTCGAGGCTTGGCTGCTGTCCACACTAATGGCTTACCACTCAGACTGACTTCAAGTGGCCCCAGAATCTCTATGTCCAACATAACCCTGCCCCGTCTGATGATTCTTGATCTGCGACTCTGCAGCATAGGTGTCCCAACTAATTGTGCAATAATTGCCGGCCATGCAGGAGTGTCTAGGTCAGCGATACGGTATGCAAATCACAACCGCTGCATGTGAGAAATTCACGATCATTTGTGAGAAATTCACAGCTTTCGAGGTTCAGCGATCGTCCAGGTCTCGCGGCCGGTGATCAGCTCCTGGACGGCGTCGGCCGCACCGGAGCCACATTCTCGGGCGGCGGCGAGCTGCGCGCGGCCGGTGTCGTCGTAGGCGGGCCGGTCGACGGCGCGGAAGACACCGGTGACGACATGATCGAGACCCTGCTCGGACAGCCGAGACAGCGCGAAGGCGTACTCGGGGTCGTCGGTGTACGCGTCGTGGACGACGATATCCGCAGTCGGCGTATCGCCGGTGCGTGCCACGGCGAGACCGAAACCGCTACGGACGACACAGTTTTCGCCATTGTCACCGAATGTGATCGGTGCGCCGTGCGCGATCGGGATGAGCCGCTGCTCGGCGCCTTCCTTGCGGATCAGGTCGAAGCTGCCGTCATTGAAGATCGGGCAGTCCTGCAGGATCTCAACGAACGCGGTGCCGCGGTGCTGCGCGGCAGCGCGCAGTACCGCACCGAGCCCCTTGCGATCGGAATCCAGCGCTCGCGCCACGAAGGTCGCTTCCGCGCCCAGCACTAGGGAGACGGTGTTGAACGGATGGTCGATCGATCCCAGCGGGGTGGATTTCGTGATCTTTCCGACCTCGGAGGTGGGCGAGTACTGACCTTTGGTAAGTCCGTAGATGCGGTTGTTGAACAGCAGGATGGTGAGGTTCACATTGCGGCGCAGGGCGTGGATGAGATGGTTACCGCCGATCGAGAGGGCGTCGCCATCGCCGGTCACGACCCATACGGATAGATCGGGCCGGGTCATGGCGAGGCCGGTCGCGATGGCGGGAGCGCGGCCGTGGATGGAGTGCAGCCCATAGGCATTGAGGTAATAGGGGAAGCGCGACGAGCAGCCGATGCCGGATACGAACATCAGGTTCTGCCGCGCGATGCCGAGTTCGGGCAGGAAACCGCGCACGGTCGCGAGGATGGCGTAGTCGCCGCAGCCGGGGCACCAGCGCACCTCCTGGTCGGAGGCGAAGTCCTTCGCCTTCAATGGCGGGTCCCCGGCAGGGATTTCGGGGGCCGCGGTGAGATTCAGATCGATCGTGGTCATAGCTCTTCGTTCCTGCGGTAGGTGGCGCGGGCGCGGGCGTCGCCCGCCTTGCTGGACTCGAGATCGCCGAGCGAGCCGTCGAGAGCCCGGTCGATCACCCCGGCGAGTTCCTCCGCGGAGAAGGCCAGACCTTGGATTTTGGTCCACGGCTGGACGTTCACGAGGTACCGCGCGCGCAGCAGCACCGCCAGCTGCCCGGTGTTCATTTCCGGTGCGACCACTGTCGAATATTTGCCGAGGACGGTGCCCAGATTCGCCGGGAACGGGTTGAGGTGGCGCAGATGTACGTGCGCCACCTGCACGCCCCTGCGCCGCGCGCGCCGGCAGGCCTCCCCGATCGGCCCGTAGCTGCTGCCCCATCCGATGATCAGCAATTCGGCCGCATCGGAGGGGTCGTCGACTTCCACGTCCGGCACCGAGATTCCGTTGATCTTCGCCTGCCGCAATCGGACCATCAGCTCATGGTTGGCGGGCTCGTAAGAGATATCCCCCGTCCCGTCCGCCTTCTCCAGCCCGCCGATCCGGTGCTCCAGGCCTTTGGTGCCGGGAACGGCGAGCGGACGGGCGAGCGTTTCCGGATCCCGCGCATACGGCTGAAAACCTTGCGTCCCTTCGGGTTCGAACCGAGGGTCGATCGGATCGAGCTGGTCGATCGATGGGATCGCCCAGGGCTCGGATCCGTTCGCGATCGCCCCGTCGGACAGCAGGAGCACCGGTGTGCGGTAGGTCAGTGCGATCCGGGCGGCCTCGATCGCGGCGGCGAAACAGTCCGCGGGCGAGCGCGGCGCGACCACCGCGACCGGCGACTCCCCGTTTCGCCCGAACATCGCCTGCAGCAGGTCGGCCTGCTCCGTCTTGGTCGGTAGACCGGTCGAGGGCCCGCCGCGCTGCACGTCGATCACGAGCAACGGCAATTCCGTCATGACCGCCAGGCCGATCGTCTCCCCCTTCAGCGCCAGCCCCGGCCCCGAGGTCGAAGTGACCCCGAGCGCACCGCCCAGCGATGCGCCCAATGCGGCTCCGACGGCGGCGATTTCGTCTTCCGCCTGAAACGTCCGGACGCCGATATTCGTGCGTTTGGACAGCTCGTGCAGGATGTCCGACGCCGGCGTGATCGGATATGCGCCGAGGAACACCGGCAGTCCGGCCAATTGCCCGGCCACGACGATTCCGTAACCGAGCGCCGTATTGCCGGTGATCTGCCGATAGGTGCCCGCCGGGAGCTGCG
Source organism: Glaciihabitans sp. (assembly GCA_025463785.1). Lineage (GTDB taxonomy): Bacteria > Actinomycetota > Actinomycetes > Actinomycetales > Microbacteriaceae > Galbitalea. Next base: position 309,472 of record JAODBD010000009.1, on the reverse strand, counting down.
CCGGTGCGACCTCGAAGGTGGAGGCGAAGGCCTCGGTTGTCTCGCCGTAATTCCAGCCCGCCTTGAATGCGAGTGTGTTCGCCTCGGCCACTTCCGGTTTCGTGGCGAACTTCGCCCGGAGGAACTTCTCGGTCGCTGCCGGCGATCGCTGATACATCCACGACAGCAGGCCGAGCGCGAACATGTTCTTCGCTCGCTGGCCGTCCTTCTTTCCCACCCCGGACGGCGCCACCGCACCGATTGTCAGCGAGGTCATCGGCACCGCGTGCACCGTGAAATCTTCGAGCGAACCGTCCTCGAGGGGATTCGCCGAATACCCCACCTTGGCCAGGTTCCGCGTGCTGAACTCGTCGGTATTGGCGATGATCGTCGCTCCCCGCGGCAGATCGCCCACATTCGCCTTCAACGCCGCCGGGTTCATCGCGACCAGCACATCGGGATGGTCACCCGCGGTCAGGATGTCGTAATCGGCGATCTGAATCTGGAACGACGACACTCCCGGCAGCGTCCCCTGCGGCGCGCGGATCTCCGCCGGATAGCTCGGCTGCGTCGCCAGATCATTGCCGAAACTTGCTGCCTCACTTGTGAATCTGTCGCCGGTGAGCTGCATACCGTCACCGGAATCCCCCGCGAAACGGATTACAACCTGCTCGAGCTTGGTGGCATCTACACCAGAGGTCATCTGCACTCTCTTCCTGGCGCCGGCGGTCACCCCGGGTGGGGACCGGATTCCACGCTGCCAGGCGACACTTGCGGGAGTCTCGAATGCGGCTACAACCGCCGTATTCTGTTCAGCGCAAGGTGGTTTCACCCTGTGCGGCATAGTTCCGCTCCGTGCTCGCCTTGCCCGCTCGCCACCATGCCTGGTTGTCGCGATACCACCGAACGGTCTGCGCCAGACCGTCGCGGAATTCCCCGAATCGCGGCGACCAGCCCAATTCGGATCGGAGCAGGCTCGCATCGATCGCGTAGCGCAGGTCGTGCCCGGCGCGATCAGTGACGAAGTCGAAATCGGCAGGGTCACAACCGAATTGCTCAAGCAGCAGCCGCACGACCGCCCTGTTGTCGAGCTCACCGTCGGCGCCGATGAGGTAGGTCTGCCCGATCCGGCCGCGCTCCAGGATCGCCCACACCGCACTGTTGTGGTCGTCGACATGGATCCAATCACGCACATTGCGCCCGGCGCCGTAGAGTCGCGGCCGCACGCCGTCGATCAGGTTCGTGATCTGACGGGGGATGAACTTCTCGACGTGCTGATACGGCCCATAGTTGTTGGAGCAGTTCGAGATCGTTGCCCGCACACCGAACGAACGCGTCCACGCCCGCACCAGCATGTCGCTGGACGCCTTGGTCGCCGAATAGGGGCTGGACGGATTGTAAGGGGTGGCTTCGGTGAAGCGCCGAGGATCGTCCAGCGGCAGGTCGCCGTACACCTCGTCTGTCGAAATATGGTGGTAGCGCACGTCATAACGTCGAACCGCCTGGAGCAGGGAGACCGTCCCGACCACATTCGTCCGCACGAACGGCCACGGATCGGCGAGCGAGTTGTCATTGTGCGACTCCGCCGCGAAGTGCACGACGGCATCGACTCCCCTGACGAGCCGGTCGACAAGATTCGCATCGGCAACGTCACCGTGGACGAAGTCGATACGGTCGTCGATCGACGCGAGCGACGCCCGGTTGCCGGCATAGGTCAGCGAGTCGAGCACGATCACGGCCACATCGGGGCGCTGGACGACCGTGTGGTGAACGAAATTGGCGCCGATGAAACCGGCGCCGCCTGTCACTAGTAAACGCACGTCGCGACCGTATGGCCTGCGCCTCGCGGCTCGGTCGAGGATTTCGCGCTCGAGCACCGCCCCACCGCCGCCCAGCCGCTGCTTGACATGCTCGCCATCGTGCGCGGAATCATATTGGCCGGCGGAACGGGCTCTCGACTACACCCGATCACGATCGGCGTCAGCAAGCAACTGGTCCCTGTCTATGACAAGCCGATGGTCTACTACCCGCTTTCGACCCTGATGCTGGCGGGGATACGCGACATTTTGGTGATCACCACGCCGGCGGACTACGAGTCGTTTCACCGATTGCTCGGCGACGGCTCCCAGTTCGGCATCTCGATCACCTACACTGTCCAGGCCGAACCCGATGGACTGGCCTGCGCATTCGTATTGGGCGCCAACCACATCGGCGCCGACACCGTGGCGCTGGTCCTCGGCGACAATATCTTCTACGGCGCCGGATTGGGCAACCGGTTGAAGCGTTTCGACGGCCTCGAAGGCGGCGCTGTTTTCGCCTACCGGGTGTCGGATCCGACGGCCTACGGTGTCGTCGAGTTCGATGCCGGTGGTCGCGCGATGTCGCTGGAGGAGAAGCCGAAGCAACCGCGCTCGAACTACGCGATCCCAGGTCTGTACTTCTATGACAATGATGTCGTCGAGATCGCGCGCGGTCTGCGGCCGTCCGACCGTGGCGAGTACGAGATCACCGATGTCAACCGCGCCTACCTGGAAGCCGGCCGCCTGCAGGTCGAGGTTCTCCCGCGCGGCACGGCCTGGCTGGATACCGGGACCTTCGATTCGCTGCTCGATGCGTCCAACTATGTCCGCACCATCGAAGAACGCCAGGGCCTGAAGATCGGTGTGCCCGAGGAGGTCGCCTGGCGGCGGGGCTTCATCGACGATGACGAATTGCGTACGCGCGCAGAGCTGTTGGTGAAGTCCGGGTATGGGATCTACCTGCTGAATTTGCTCGAGCACGGCAAGGACTGATGACCGGACCGCCCGTGGCCCGTGCGGAGCCGGAGTGCATACCGGCTCCGCACGGGTCACGGATCAGTGATTCAAGGTGCGGAAGAACTCACGGATATCGCCGGTGAGCAGGTCGGGTACCTCGAGAGCCGGGAAGTGCCCGCCGGCGTAGAACTCCGACCAGTGTGTGATGTTGTGTGCCTTCTCGGCGAACCGCCGGATGGCGAAGTCTGCGGTGGTGAACACGGCGACACCGGTCGGCGTCGTTCCCCGGGGCTTGGGCGCCCACATGGCGGCATCGTGGAAGCGCTCGTAGTAGGAGTTGGCGACACTGCGGGCGGTGTCGGTGAACCAGTAGATGCTGATATCGGTGAGCATCCGGTCGAGGTCGATCGCATCCTCGGGCAGTTCTTTCGAGGCGTCGGTCCATTCCTTGAACTTCTCCACGATCCAAGCGAGCTGGGCGACGGGCGAGTCGGCCAGGGCATGGGCGATGGTGTTGGGGCGGGAGCCCTGCAACTGCATGTACGCCGACATGTCGTCTTGGAAGGCCTTCATCCCGGCGAGGCGCTGCTGCTCGGCCTCGGTCAGTGCCGCCATATCGGCGGGGTCGCGACTCGGGAAGGTGACGAGGGCATTGACGTGCACGCCGATCACGTGGTCGGGGGCGACCCGCCCGATCTGGGGGCCGATGAAGGCACCGATATCGCCGCCCTGGACCCCGTAACGGTCGTAATCGAGGCGGGCCATCAGCTCGGCGAAGGCCGCGGCGATACGGGCGTCGGTCCAGCCGGCTTCGGTGATCGAGCCCGAGAACCCGAAGCCCGGCACGGATGGGATGACCAGGTGGAAGGCCGGCGCGTCGGCATCGCCGTGGGCCTCGGGGTCGGTCAGCGGTCCGATGAGGTCGAGGAACTCCACCACCGATCCCGGCCAGCCGTGGATGAGCAGCAGCGGGGTGGCGTCGGCACGCGCGGAGCGGATGTGCAGGAAGTGGATGTTCTGGCCGTCGATGGTGGTGGTGAACTGCGGGTATTCATTGAGCAGGGCTTCCTGTGCCCGCCAATCGAACTTGCTGGCCCAGTAGGTGGCGAGTTCCTTCAGGTAGCCGGTGGGTACCCCGCGCTCCCAGCCGGTGCCGGGCAGTTCGTCGGTCCATCGGGTGCGGGCGAGACGCTCGCGCAGGTCGTCGATGGCCTCCTGCGGGATCTCGATGCGGAAGGGGCTGATGTCGTTCGCTGTAGTGGTCATGTCATTAACAATGCTGGTAAAGAGGGGTCCACCGAATCACGAGAACTCGTTATTTCCTGACGAGATCGTGTCCTTGGCGAGTAATCACAGTTTCGGTGCGGCACAGGCTTTTCGGTTGCTGCGATGATCGTCGGGTGAACCAACCGATCAGGAACTCGTTCGTCGGGCGGGCTGTCGATCTGGCCGAGCTGCAGCACGCCTATCAGGATCCTGTGGTGCGGACCGTACTGGTCGCGGGTGAGGCGGGGATAGGCAAATCCCGCCTGGTTTCGGAGTTCGCCGCACGCCTGGATTCGACGTCGCTGGTGCTGCTCGGGCGGTGTCCGGAGTTGGGTAACGAGGGCATCCCCTTCGCACCGTTCGTCACGGTGATGCGCGGTCTGCTGCGGCGACTCGGCGTTACCGCCCTGCGGGCGCTCTTGCCCCCACACCCGGCGCTGGCCCGTTGGCTACCCGAGCTCGCGGCGCAGACCGGACCGGTGGAGCGCGAATCCGACCCGATCAGGCTGTTCGGCGAGATCCTCATCCTCCTCGAGGAATTGGCGGCAACGCAGCCTGTGGTCGTGGTGCTGGAGGATCTGCATTGGGCGGACGATTCGAGCCGGGAACTGCTGGCCTTCCTCGTCGCCAACCTGACCCAGCGTGATCTGCTGCTGGTGGGCACCTATCGCCCGGCCGCCGCCGGCCCGATGCGCGGGCTGGTCCTCGAACTGCAGCGCAATCGCGGCGTCCGCCTGATCGCTCCGGAACCCCTGACCAGATACGAGGTGGGACGTCAGCTCGCGGCGCTGCTGGGCCGGGAACCCGAGCCGGGGGTCATCACGCGGGTTTTCGACCGCAGCGCGGGCAACCCGCTGTTTGTCGAGGCGCTGAGCCAGTCCCCGGACCAGACCCCCGCCGGACTGAACGAACTGCTGCTGCTCGGGCAGTCCACCCTGCCGCCGGACACCCGAGCGGTACTGCGACTGGCTGCCGTGGCCGGGTCGCCCGTCGAGCATGCCCTGCTGGAAGCCGCGGCCGGGCTCGACGAAGGCCGGTTGCACGAGGCGGTGCGCCAGTTGGTCGGACAGCAGCTGCTGCTGATCACCGATACCGGCTACGAGTTTCGGCATATCCTCATCCGCGATGCCGTTTACGACGATCTGCTGCCGGTCGAACGGACACGCCTGCACACACGCCTGGCACAGGCGCTGAGCACACACCCGGATCTGCTGCCGAGAGAAAGCCACAGCGCGGAGCTGGCCGCGCACGCCGAAGCCGCGGGTGATCTGCGACAGGCACTCGAGGCGTCGTGGCAGGCAGCCACGATCGCCGAGGCAGCGGGCGCACCGCCGGAACGGTTGCATCACCTGGGCAGGGTGCTCGAACTGTGGGACCGGGTGCCGGACGCCGCGGTACTCCTGAACCTCGACCGGCTGACCCTGCTGGAGCAGATCCTCGATGCCGGCTACCACAGTGGCGCGGCCGAACGCGGAATCCCCGCGGCCGACGAGGCGCTTGCCCGCATCGACTCTGCGGGCGACCCGATGCGCACCGCGCTGCTGCACTATCAGCGGGGTTGCCTGAAGAATCAGCGCGACAGCGGCGGCCGCGACGACATGATGCTTGCACTGCAACTGCTTCCGGTGGAACCGGCGACAGAGCTGCGCGGCAGGGTGCTCGCCGAGTTGGCGGCGATCCGGGTTTTCACCGGCGATCCGGCCGGCGCCGTGCGGGATGCTTCCGCGGCCGTGGAGGTGGCCGAGCAGCTGGGTGTGCGGTCGCTCGCGGCCCACGCCTACGGTTACCTCGGCCTCGCTACCGCAGCGAATCCCGAGGTCGCCGTGGCCCATTTCGTCAAGGCTCGCGCTGCCGCCGCAGCGGCGGCCGACCCGTACGCGGTGGTGACGGTCGCGGTGTGGCAGTCGGCCGCACTCGTCGCCAATGGCGACTATCGGGCCGCCATCGAGACGATCCAGCAGGGGCTGCGCGCAGCCCACGAAACATTCGGGTTCATGAAGAAGGGGCCCATTCTGATCGTCAAATGGGCCCAGGCGCTGACCGCACTCGGCCGCTGGCGCGAGGCGCTCGAGCTCATCGATGAATCGCTGACCGAACCGCTGCCGCCCTTGAGTACTGCCGCGCTCCTGCTCTGTCACGCCAAAATCGTGCTGGCCCGGGGCGATCGGGATTCGGCGCAGACCAGTGCGGACAATGCGGAGCAGCTACTGAACAGTGAGCAGTGGGTCCGGCAGTATCAGCTGGAGCTGCGAATCATCCAGTGCCGCCTCGCTCTTGCGCGTGACGAACCGCAACTCGCGGCGCGGATACTCACGGAAACCCTCACCGCTCGCGACCTGATACCCCATCCGCATGAGGCGTGGCCGCTGCTGGTGACCGGAACGCAGATCGATGACGTGCTCGGTTCTTCTGCGACACAGACGGATTCGGGAGTCGATGCGGGCCTGGCCGCCACTCTGAGCCTGGTGGCGGATTCACTGTCGTCGAGCTCGCCCGTCGACGCCGCCTATCGGACCGTATTCACCGCCGCGACCACCGGAAACCCCGCCGCGTGGCACGAAGCGGCGCAGGCCTGGCAGGAGCTGGAGCAACCCTACGAACGGGCGCAAAGCTTGCTCGGCACAGCGCAATCGCACTTGGCCACCGGAAATCGGGCGCCCGCCCTCGCGGCATTGCGGGACGCTGACGTGCTGGCCGCCGAATTGGGCGCCGCGCCACTGGCCGACGAATTGCGGCAGGTAGCCAAGCGCGCTCGGCTGAGCCTGGACTCTCCTTCGCCCGAAGTCCCCGCGCCACCGCCGGCCCGATTCGGCCTGACAGCAAGGGAACTGGACGTCTTGGCTCTCGTCGCCAAGGGTATGAGCAACCGTCAGATCGCCGCGGAGCTGTTCATCAGCAGCAATACCGCCGGCGTGCACGTCTCCCACATCCTCGGAAAACTGGGTGCCGCCACTCGGACCGAAGCGGCGGCCGCCGCCCACGCGCATGGCATCTTGATTGCCGGCGGTCCGTGATCCGCCGGCATCGGATCACCGCGCGGCCTCAATCCTGTTTGCGCACTTAGAATTTGCGCACAACCATGGCGGAATTGAATCCGCCGAGACCCCGGGCGAGCACCAGCGCCGTCCGCAGCGGCCGGTGCCGCGGGTGCTTGAGCACGAGGTCGATCTCGAACTCCGGATCGACCTCTCGCACATTGATAGTGGGAGGTATCGCGTCCCAGTACAGGGCGAGCAGAGCGGTCGCGACATCCAGTGAGGCGCCGCCCGCGAACAGCCGTCCGGTCATCGTCTTGGGCGCCGTGACGGGCACCCCGCGCGGCCCGAAGATCTCGGTGATCGCTTCCGCTTCCGCCCGGTCCGCCTCGGGCTCGCCGGCGGCGTCCGCGAAGATCACGTCGATATCGGAGGGTCCGGCGTTCGCGTCGGCGAGGGCCAATTCGATGGCGCGGCGAAACCCCGGATCACGATTGGGGCGTCGTGCGTCGAAAGTTGCGGCATAACCGGCGATTTCGCCGTAGATCCGGACGCCCGGTCGTTCGATGGCGGTCTCGGCCGCCTCCAGGACCATGATCGCCCCACCCTCGCCCGGCGCGAACCCATTGGCCCGCTCGTCGAACGGCAGGAACGCCGCCGCCGGATCGGTGGCCTCGCTCATCCGGCCCGACGATTGGTGCGATGCCCACGCCCAGGGGCACAGGGCGCTGTCGAACCCGCCGATCAGCGTGACCTGGTTGTCGCCGTGCCGAATCAGCCTGCGCGCGTGGGCGATTGCGTCGAGGCCGCCGGCCTGATCACTGACCACGGTGGAGCTGGCGCCGCGGAGGCCGTGCCGGATCGAAATCTGGCCGGTATTGACGGCGTAGAACCACGCGAAGGACTGGTACGCGCTGACGAACGAGGGGCCTTTGCTGTGCAGTTTCGCCAATTCGCGCTGACCGTATTCGTATCCGCCGCCTGCCGCCGCCGTGACAACACCGATCTCGGTGGACGGGATGTCATCGGTCGTGACATTGGCTTGCTTGAGCGCCCAATCAGAGGCGACGAGCGAGAGCCGGGTGATGTGATCGGTCTGCGGCAGCAGACGATTCGGCAGATGCCGCGCCGCCGCGAAATCGGGAACCTCGGCGGCGATCTTGCTGCGATAACCGGACACATCGAATCGGGTGACCGGGCCGAGCCCGGACTGCCCGTTCATCAGTGCCCGCCAGTACCCGGTCGGGCCGAGCCCATTGGCCGCGGCGATCCCGATACCGGTGATGACGGTCTTGGTCTTCGTAGTCGTCGTGCTCATCGTGCTGGTCGTCATCACTTCACCTCGTCGTCGAGCTGCCGCAGGATCATTGCACTCTGGAATCCGCCGAAACCGCTGCCGACGGTCAGTGCGGCATCGATCTTGGCCTCCCGCGCCACATTCGGGGTGTAATCGAGATCGCACAGCGGATCCGGTTCGTGCAGATTCGCCGTCGGCGGAATCAGCCCCTCCTGGAGTGCGAGCAGGCAACCGGCGATCTCGAGCGAGCCGATCGCGCCGAGCGAATGACCGATCATCGACTTGAAGCCGCTGACCGGGATCTTGTACGCATGCTCACCGAGGCTGCGTTTGAAGGCGCCGGTCTCGTGCAGATCGTTCTGCTTGGTTCCGGAGCCGTGCGCGTTGATGTACCCGATGCCGGTCGGTTCGATGCGCGCCATGCGCAGCGCTACGTCGATGGCCTCGGACATCTCTTTGCCCTCCGGCTCCAACCCGGTCATATGGAAGGCGTTGGCCCGCGAGGCGTAGCCGGCGACCTCGCCATAGATATGCGCGCCGCGGGCACGGGCGTGCTCGAGCTCCTCGACGACCAGGATGGCGCAGCCCTCGGCCAGCACCAATCCGTCCCGGGTCCGATCGAACGGGCGGCATGCGTGCGCGGGGTCGTCGTTGCGGTTGGAACTCGCGCGCAGTACGTCGAAGCACACCACGGTGACCGGTGACAGCGGCGCTTCGGTACCCCCGCTGATCATGATGTCGGCGGAGCCTTCCTCGATGAGCTGGGCGGCATACCCGATGGAGTCGATACCGGAGGTGCAGCCGGTGGATACCAGGGTGCTGGGGCCCTCGGCGCCAACCAGCCGAGCGAGCTCGGCAGCCAGCGAGCTGGGGTTCACGTAGTCGAAGAGCTGTTTGACGATCAGATCCTGATCGATTTCCCACAGCCGTCCGCTATCGCTGGTTCTGACGTATTCGCGTTCGATGCTGGTGGTGCAACCGACCGCACAGCCCAGGGCCACGCCGACCCGGGTGGGATCGGTCCGGTTGAAGTCCAGGCCCGAATCTGCGAGCGCCTCCTGTCCGGCGACGATGGCGAACTGGGCTGCACGGTCGAGGGTGCTCACCTGATGGGCAGTCAGCCCCGACGCGATCGGATCGAAGTCGACCTCGCCCGCGATGCGGGACCGGTAGGGCGATGCGTCGAAGTGGGTAATCGTTCTGGTCGCGGTTCTGCCCTCCGACAACAGCTCCCAATATTCTTTGACTCCGATCGCGCCCGGTGAGAGGACCCCGAGCCCGGTGATCACAGCTTGACGAGACATCACAGACCTCCTGAATTACACATATGTTCGACGGCGGCTGACCGGCTAGACCGGTACCGACGCCAGGTTGCGCGCCCGGTTCGCGACGGCTTCGTGCGCTGTTGCCTGGGATTTGTCGGCGATCGGCACCAGGTGGGCCATGGCGGGCACGCGCGAGGCCAAGGACAGTTGTGCGGCGATGACCTCCACCTGCATGCCGAGACCCTGTCCGAATACGGTCTCGAGGTAGGGGCCGCAATGATTGGCCTTCTCCATCGGGGCGCCCGGAGAGTAGCCGCCGCCGTAGCTGGCCACCACGGTCGCGGGGCGCCCGGCCATCGGGCTCGGCGAACCGTCGAAGGACAGGGTGCGGCCGTTGACCAGCACCTGGTCGATCCACGCCTTCAGAGTGGAAGGGATGGACCAGTTGTACATCGGGGTGCTGATCAGCACGATATCGCTGGCGAGCAGTTCCTCGATCAGCTCTTCGCGCCGCAGCATGGCATCCACCTGCTCACTGTCACGCATGGACTCCGGCAGGAACCCGGCGACGACCGCGGCTTCGGTCAGGTGCGGCACGGGCGTGGCACCGAGGTCGCGATAGGTGACGGTGCCCTGCGGATTCTCCTCGGCCCACACCCTGCGGAACGTCTCGGCGAGTGCCTTGGAGACCGACGTTTGCGAGACAGACGAGTCGATGTGCAACAGATGGGACATGGGATCTCCTGTAATGATTCGGCGACCCGTGCGGCGCCTGCGGATTCAGCTTCTGTCACCGGGCTCGCGTCACGGCAGACCCTGCCTTGAGCGCCCCGGTACTCACCGGCGCTTCGTCGGCGGTATCACGAACCTGGCGTAGATGAGGTCACGCATGACGTCGTCACCACCCTCGACGATGCCGACGTAGCGCAGGTCGCGCACGAGCTTCCCGATCGGATGGTCGTGGGTGTAGCCGACCCCGCCGAACATCTCCGATCCGGCCGTGGCCGCTTGCCAGCCGGCCTGGCCGCAATAGAGCTTGGCCGCGAGAGCCGATCGCATCGTGCCGACCCGGTACAGCGCTGCCGCTGCGTCGGGGGCGTCCATGAACTGGTCGAATTCCGCTGCGGCCGCGCGGCACTGGTTGCGCATGACGTCGATGAGCATCTCGAGCTGACCGAGTTTGGCCGCGAACACCGCATTGTCGGTGAGCGCGGCGCCCTTGAGCTGCTTCTGCGCCGCGTATTCCATCGACAGATCCCGGATCCGGCGGACGATGCCGATCGCGGACGCGGCAATGAGAATGCGGCTCGCGTTCAGGCCGATTTCCAGCAGCCGTAACCCGTTGCCACGCAACCGGTTTGCCTGCGGCACCACACAATCGTGCAGGTCCACCTGGTAGGTGGCCGACCCTCGCATGCCGATCACATCCCAGCGTTTGACGATCTCGATCCCGGGGGTGCTGCGCGGCACGGCGATCACGGCGAAGTCGTCGTCCTCGGATCGCGCCAGGACGAGAAGCAGATCCGCCGCGTCGGAGTTGGTGGAGAAGTATTTGCTCCCGGTGATCACGAGGTGATCGCCCGTATCGCGGAAGGTGGTGGCGGTCCGGCCGAGTTCACTGCCGGCCGCCTCCTCACTGCCGAGGACGCCGAGGACGCCGCCGCCGTGCACCAGCCGCTCCAGCACCGGACGCGCGATTTCGTCCTCGCCGTAGAGCTGCAGCATGACCGTCCCGAGGATCGGCAGGAACGAGCCGAATGCGAATCCGGCGTCGCCGTAGGACAATTCGGAGACGATGTCCACCCCGTCCTCGAGCGCGACCCCGGCGCCGCCGTAGTCGGCCGAGATCCACCAATTCGCGAGACCGGCGCGGTGCAGCCGGGCCGATTCGGTGAGCGGTTGCTCGGGCAGGCCGTCGAAGTGCTCGGATTTGTGCACGAGTTCCGCGTGCGCGAATTCGCGGGCGCGTTCGTGTGAATGGATTGCCACGATGACTCCTGCCTCAGTCGGCTTCGACGAAGTCGCGCAGCCGGTCCATCGTCGCCCGGCTGTTGGTGCCGAGCGCGTGCTGGACCGCTTGCCGGGCGGCGGCCATCGTCGCGGGTGGGTTGGGCAATTTGGCGATACCGTCGGGGTCGAGGATCACCTGATGCCGGGAGGTGACGGTGACCGTGCCGTCCGCACCGGGTTCGAAGTGCCACTCGCCGCTGTGCGCACGCAGCGCGGGCGGAAGCACGGTCTGCTTGTAGACGATTCGCTGTGGCGGGAGGCAGACGCGCCCGGAGCGAGTCGTGTGTACAGAACCGTCCGGTGACCGCGTGTCCATCTCCATGACCTGCAGCCCCGCCACCGCTTCGTCCACCGTCAGACGGACCACGTGCGGGAGGCGTTCGGGCCATTCGCCCGCCGCGTAGATGAAGTCGTAGGCCGCTTCGAGGGATCCATTGACGGTGAGGCTGTCGGAGAAGTCCAGCAGCAGCCCCTGCTCGTCGACGCTGCCCTCCGCCGACTGTTTGAGATGTGCGAGTTCGGAGCGGCTGTTGGTATCCACCGCGCTCGTAATCCGCGCGAGGATCTCCTGGTCGTCGCCGGTCGCGCGGTAGAAATGGTCCAGCACCACCGTCGATCGACCATCCGGGCCGGGCAAGACCGTCCAGGCGCCACCCATTTCCGCGACCAGATCCCGCGGATGGGCCTGGGCGAACCGCACCCGGTACTCGGCCGGGTCCAGCACCCGATGCGAATCCCACACGCGGAGTTCACCATTGGCGAGGGCCCAGATCCGAATACGCTCGTCGGTATCGTCGCCGCTGATCCGCTCGGCACGCACGGTCGGTGGGAAGTACAGGGGCCACTGGGTGACGTCGGCGACGATCCGGTAGATCGCGTCGGCCGGAGCATCGACGTCGATCCGGTGGCTTACCTCGGTCCTGGTCATGCGGCTTCCAATCCTGTGGTGATGAAATTGACGAGGTCGCGTGGTGTCGGGTTGTCCAGTACCGCCCCCGGGGGAAGCCCGAGACCGGTAGCGGCATTGAGCCGGTTTCGCAGGTCCACGCTGAGCAGGGAATCGAAGCCGAGTCCCTTGAACGAATCGTCGGGTTGGACGGCGTCCAGATCGGCGTAGCCCAGGACATCCGCGGCATGTGTGCGAACCAGTCGCAGCAGCTGCTCGGCATCGTCCGGCGAGGACGTGTCCGCCGATCGGGCCGGCGCGGTCGCAGCGGCCGGAGCGACCGGAAGACGATCGTGACCGATCAACCCCTCGAACAGGTGGGCCGCACGGCTTCCCGGCTGGAGGCCGGTGAACGTGGTACGCATCGGAACCCGCAGTGCCGCAGGCGATGCGAGGTTCTCGTCCAGCAGCCGCAGACCGTGTTTCGTATCCATCGGCGCGATCCCGGTGGCAGCCAGCACCGCGGTATCGGTGGCACTGAGATGGCCGGTCATTCCGGTCGCTTCCCGCCACAGACCCCAGGCCAGCGCTGCTCCTTCCAATCCGTGCGCACGCCGGTACTGGGCGAGCGCGTTCAGGAAAGCGTTGGCGGCAGCGTAGTTCGCCTGCCCGGCGGTGCCGACCACGCTGGCCACCGACGAGAACATGACAAACGCCGACAGGTCGAGTGACGCGGTCAGCTTGTGCAAATGCCATGCGCCGACGATCTTCGGCCGCAGCACCGCCTGCAATTTCGCGGGGGTGAGCCCACCGATCAGCGCGTCGCTGAGCAGACCGGCCGCATGGAAAACGCTGCCCGGCAGGTGTTCTCCGACAATCTCGGCCAAGGCGTTCTCGTCGGTGATATCGACGGCCACGACGCTCACCTCGGCGCCGAGCGCCACGAGCTCGGCGGTCAGCTCCGCCATTCCGGGCGCGTCGCCACCGCGCCTGCCCAGCAGGACGAGCCGGCGAACACCGTGGGCGGTAACAAGGTGACGTGCCACTTCGGCGCCGAGATTGCCGGTCCCCCCGGTGATCAGGGCGGGCCGCCGCGGATCGAACGAGCGCGGCATGGTCAGCACCAACTTGCCGCGGTGCTGTGCCCGGCTGAGCATGCGCAGCGGAACCCGGCCCTGCCGCACATCCCAGGTCCGGACCGGCAGATGCGTCAGCGCTCCGGCCTCGAACAGGGCGACAAGCTCATCGAGCACCTCGCCGATCCGATCCTCGGAGACTCCGAGAATGTTGTAGGCCCGGTAGGTGATGCCGGGGTGCTCGACCTCGGTGCGGGTGACCTCACGCAGATCGGTTTTGCCCATCTCGGCGAACCGGCCGCCATCGGCCAGCAGCCCCAGGGAGGCGTCGATTGCCGCCCCCGACAATGAGTTCAGGACGATGTCGACTCCGCGACCTCCTGTGGCGGACCGGAATTCGCCGGCGAAATCCAGCGAGCGGGAGGACGCCATGTGATCGTCGGCGATTCCCCATTCCCGCAGGATCGAATGTTTACCGGGCCCGGCCGTCGCGAAGACCTCAGCCCCGAAGTGCCGGGCCAGCTGAATCGCGGCGAGTCCCACGCCACCGGTCGCGGTGTGCACGAGTACCGAATCGCCGGCCCGGGTACCGGCCACATCGACCAGGCACTGGTAGGCGGTGATGAATACGATCGGAACGCTCGCGGCCTGCGCGAAACTCCACCCTTCCGGCAGCGCTTTGATCATGCGCTCGTCGGTGACCGCGATCGGGCCGAGCGCACGCTCGAACATCCCGAAAACCCGGTCGCCCGGAGCGAATCCGGTCACTGCCGAGCCGACCTCGGTCACCACACCCGAGGCTTCGCTGCCCATGGTCTTCTCGGTCGCGACGAGCCCGAGCCCGACCGTGACATCACGGAAGTTGAGCCCGGCGGCGCGCACCTCGATGCGCACCTGACGCTCACCGAGCAGACCGATCGCTTCGGGATGCGGGATAAGCGCCAGATTGTCCAGGGTGCCCTTATCGGTGACATCGAGTCGCCACGCGGCCGTATCGGCGGGAATCGGCATGCCCGCTGTGACGGCGACCCGCAGGCGCGGCCGGTACAGACGCCCCGCGCGAATCACCACCTCGGGCTCATCGGATGCGAGCGCACTCGAAAGCGCTTGCACCGAAGCCGGATCCTCGTCGATATCGATGAGAACGAACGTGCCGGGGTTCTCGGTCTGTGCGGCCCGCACGAGTCCGGTGACCGCGGCGGCCGCCAGGTCCCGCACCTGCTCGTAGTCGGCGACGGCCAAGGCGCCGCGGGTCACGACCGCCAGGCGGCTCTTGGCGAATCGCCGGTCCGCTAGCCAGCGCTGGAGCAGACCGGTCCCTGCGACGGCGAGCTGATCGGCGGCCTCGAGGACGTCCGCGCCGGTCGACGCGAGCGCGGCCACCACGACCGGCGGCACCGGACTTATCAATTCCAGATCCGGAAAATCTTGTCGCGCAGCGAGTTCCGGCGCCTCCACGGTCGACCATTCCTTGCCGGCGAGAGCCCTTCCGTCCGGCAGCTGTTCCCACGCGAGCTCCAGCGTGCTGCCGTCATCGGTCTCCGGCGGCAGCGGTCGCAGCGAGAGCCCACCGACCGTTCCGGCTGCGTGGCCCCGTTCATCGAAGAGGGCCAGCGCGAACTCGTCGCCACGGGGCGTCACACGAATCCGCAAGGTGCGCCCAGCAATTCGCGGCAGATCGACCTCGCGCCAGGCGAACGGCACCTGCAGTCCGGAGCCGGCGCGCAGCACCGCCGGATGCAGCGCCGCATCGAGCAGGGCCGGATGCGCGGTGCCACATTCCGCCGCATCGGCGACCGTCTCCGGCAGTGTCACCTCGGCGAAGAGTTCCGTCCCCCGGGTCCAGAGCGACCGCAAACCCTGGAACGCCGCACCGTAGTGGTAGCCGCGCCCGGCGAGGGTCTCATACGCGCCTGACAGGTCCTGAGCCGAGGCACCGGCCGGCGGCCATTGATGGAGAACCTCTGCGGGAGTAGCGGATCGGCTCGCCAGCAGTCCGGAGGCGTGCACGATCCAGCCGCCCGCAGGCCGGCGTGAATGCATGGTCAGCGGTCGGCGACCCACACTGTCCGCGGGCTCCAGTACGACCACCAGCTCCGCCGGTCCCTGTTCGGGCACGGTCAACGGCGCACTGAGGGTGAGATCCGCGACGACCGGGCAGCCGACCTGTTCGCCCACCTCGACGAGAACAGACAGGAACGCGGTGGCGGGCACCCATTCCGCTTCGCGCACAAGGTGATCACCGAGCCACGGGTAGCGGCCACGATCGATCGTCGCGGCGACGACCGTCTGCCCGGACGGCAGCTCGGTCGGTCCCGTCGTCGTGAACGCGCGCTCGCCCCGGTTGGCGCTATCGGCGCGCGGTGCGGTCATCCAGTACCTGGTGCGATCGAATTGGTAGGTGGGCAGGTCGATGTGGACCCCCTGCGGCTGAACCGACGTGAAGTCGACCGGCCCGGCCGAATCGGGCAGCACCGCGGCGGACGAGAGGAACTGGGCGATATCTCCGCTGTTCTTGCGGAGCGTGCCGACGACGGTGCCCTGGACCTTGCCGGATTCGAGGATCTCCTGAACAGCCCACGTCAGGACCGGGTGCGGGCTGGCCTCCACGAACGTCCGGTGGCGTTTGGCGATCAGCTTCCGCATGGTGGGCTCGAATCGAACCGTATTGCGGAGGTTGTCGAACCAGTAGCCGGCATCCATGTCCGCAGTGTCGACGACGGCGCCGGTCAGGGTCGAGTAGAGCGGGATCGCCGGCGCGACGGGCTCGATATCCGCCAGGTCTCGTGCGAGGCGCTCCCGGAGCGGTTCCATCGCGGCAGTGTGTGATGCGTAGTCGACGTCGATTCGGCGAGCGTCGATACCGCGCTGCTCGCACACGGCCAGCAGTTCGTCGAGTGCGGATGTGTCCCCGGCGACCACCGTGTCCGACGGTGAATTGAGGGCGGCGATACTGGCACCGGGCACGCTGTCGAGCAGGCGCGTCGTCTCCTCGGCCCCGAGCGGAATCCACGCCATACCACCGGCTCCCGCCATTTCGGACAGGGCTTGACTGCGCAGGGCGACGACCCGGCAGGCGTCGTGAAGAGTCAGCGCGCCGGCCACATAGGCGGCGGCGATCTCGCCCTGTGAATGCCCGATCACCGCGGCCGGGCGCACACCGACCGACTGCCACAGTCCCGCCAGGGAAATCATCACCGCGAACAGCGCGGGCTGCACGACCTCGACCCGGTCGAGGCCCTCACCACGTAATACATCGTCGAGCTGCCAACCGCACAGCGTAGCGAATTCGTCTGCGCAGGCGGTGATTCCGGCGCGGAAGACCTCCGACTGCTGCATCAGCGTCCGCCCCATTTCGCGCCACTGCGACCCTTGCCCGGGGAAGACGAACACCGGACCGGCGGTTCCGCGGCGCGATTCTGTGCGCAGAACGGTCGGCGAGGCGTAGGGGCCGGGCGTGGTCGCGATCTTGCGGCCGTCGGCGAGCCGGCGGAGTCCTGCGGTCAGATCTGCACGGCTGTCGGCGATTACGGTCCCTCGATGAGCGAAAAGCGTCCTGCCGCGCAGGGTGCGGCAGACGTCCTCGGAGGCGATCTCCGGCATGCGGTCGAGAGCCTCGGCCAGTGCCGCGGCCTGGGCCGGTACCGAAGCGCCGTCGGGCGCGGACACCACGCATACGTACGGACCGGGAACCGCGACGGCGGGCGCCTCCCCCGCGCTGCGCGGCTCGACCCCCTCCAGCACCACATGCGCGTTGGCGCCGCTGATGCCGAACGAGGACACTCCCGCGCGGCGGGGCCGGTCGCCCTTCGGCCACGGGCGCGCTTCGGTCGCCAGCGCCAGACCGCTGCCGGCCCAGTCGACGTGCGGGGTGGGCTGGCGGACATGCAATGTCGCCGGGAGCAGCCCGGCCCGCATCGCCTCCACCGTCTTGATCAGCCCCCCGACACCGGCGGCGGCCTGGGTGTGCCCGAGGTTCGATTTCAGCGACCCCAGCCAGAGCGGGTGGCCGGGGTCCCGGCCCGCGCCGTACACCGCCGCCAGCGCGCGGGCCTCGATCGGGTCGCCCAGCTCGGTTCCGGTCCCGTGCGCTTCCACCGCGTCGACATCGTGCGGACTCAGTCCCGCATCGAGCAGAGCCCGGCGGATCACATCCTGCTGGGCGGCCTTGCTCGGCGCGGTGAGACCGTTGCTTGCGCCGTCGGAATTGGTTGCACTGCCACGGATTACGGCCTGAATATGGTGACCCCGCTCGACCGCGTCGGACATCCGCTCCAGCAATAGCAGACCCGCGCCCTCCGCCCAGCCGGTGCCATCGGCGTCGTCGGAGAAGGACCGGCAGCGCCCATCCTTGGACAGCCCACCCTGCCTGCTGAAGTCGACGAACATGCCCGGGCTCGACATGACCGCCACGCCACCGGCCAAGGCCCGATCGCATTCGCCGCGCCGCAGCGCCTGCACCGCGAGGTGTACGGCCACCAGTGAGGAGGAGCACGCGGTGTCCACCGTGATCGCGGGGCCACGCAGCCCGAAGTAGTAGGCGATCCGGCCGGACAACACACTGGTGGAGCTGCCGGTGATGCGATAGCCGCCCGCTTCGAGATTGTCCTCGTACAGGCGTGGGCCGTATTCCTGGGCCATCGCACCGACAAATACGCCGGTATTGCTGTCGGCCAGCGTATTTCGGTCGAGACTCGCCCGTTCGAAGGTCTCCCAGGCGACTTCGAGCAGCACCCGCTGCTGTGGGTCCATACCCTCGGCTTCACGCGGTGAGATGCCGAAGAACTTCGCGTCGAACCGGTCCGCTGCGTCGAGGAAACCTCCGCGTGCGGTGCTGGACAGGCCGTCGCTGAGCTCGGCGAGCGGCCAGCCCCGATCGTCGGGGAGTTCCGATATGGCGTCCCTGCCCTCTGCGACCAGCCGCCACAGATCGGCCGGTGTACCGACACCACCGGGATAGCGGCAGCCCATAGCGACAATTGCCACAGCTTCCTGGTCGCCGAGTGGCGGACTTGCGTTGTGAGTCATGGTCAGCCTGGGCCTTTCGTCAACATTCGAATCAAAAACGCATGCACGGGGACCGGGGGGGTTACAGCGGCGAATCCGACTGCAGGGCCTCGATCAATTTCGCGGGAGTGGGGTACTCGTACAGCAGGGTGGTCGGCAGGACGCGGCCGGTGGCTTTCGCGAGCATCGTGCGGAGCGCGACGGTCATCCGCGAGTCCAGTCCGATGTCGGTGAAGGTTCGATCGAGATCGTGATCGCCGTCCAGCACCTCACCGAAAACCGCCTCCGCCGAGTCCATGACGAGGCTCTCCAGATCGCCTGACCACGCCGGGCCGGAAGACTCGGGCACCGGGGACCGGCTGGGAAGCGGCGGGTCCAGCCAATACCGTTTACGACGAAACACGGTCAGCGGCAACGCAACCCGCACAGGCAGGGACCCGTACACGGCCGGCCAATCGACCGATCGGTCCGAGACGAAGGCCAGCCCCGCGATTTCGGCGACCCCGATCAATTCGTCCTCGCCGGACAGCGGCGCGGCGAACAAGCCACCGCCGGGTCCAACCGCCTCCGCGGCCGAGGTCGACAATCCGCGCCCCGGGCCGATCTCGACGAAGAACCGCGCACCCAACTCGTGCGCCGTCTGCACCGCCGGCCGGAAGCGGACCGGCGCACCCAGCTGCCGCGCCCAGTACTCGGGGGTGAGGGTCTGCGTATCGTGCACCGGTTTCCCGGTCACGGTCGACACCAGCACCGGACCGGTGGGCCGGTGCCAGGTCAGGCCGGTCGCGATGTCGCACAACTCATCCCGCACTGCGACCGTCGTCGCGCCGAGCCCCAGCGCGTCCGACAACCTTCCCCGGTGCGCCGCCAGTAGTGCCGCGTCCGCCGTCGACAGCATGCCTGCGACATGCGCGGCTGCAATCTCACCCTGGGAGTGCCCGATCACGACATCGGGCACGATCCCCCACGACTCGAGCAGCCTGTACAGGCCGATCTCCAGAGCGAGCAGCGCGGGCTGTGCGTAGGCCATCCGGTCCAGGAGGTCCTGGTGCACCCAGGCCGCGTCCCGAATGCTCGTGCCCAGAACGTGTTCGGCGGCCGCACACGCCTCGTCGAAAGCCGTTGCGAAGGCCTCGAATTCCTTGTGCAGCCGACGCCCCATACCCAGCCGCTGCTTGCCGTCGCCGGCGAACAGGTAGCCGGTGCTGCCCTGCCGGCCCGCCCCTTCGATCACGCCGGCGGCGAGCGGCGTGCCCGCCGCGAGGGCGCATAACCGAGCGACCAGCTCATCGGTGTGCGAGGCGACCACGGCGGCTCGGTGACGCAGGGACGCACGGGCCGCCGAGGCGGCCCCGATGTCCACGAGCCTGGCTGTGCCACCGAAAGCGAGGTGCTCGGCGAACCGGGCGGCCTGCTCGCGCAGCGCGGGCTCGTCCCGCGCGGACAGCAGCACGGGAACAGGCCGGTCCTCACCGGTCGCCGGGGCGCGACGAGGTGGCTCACCAAGCACCACATGGCAGTTCGTACCACCGAGCCCGAACGATGAGACACCGGCGAACAGCGGTCGCTGCGGCTCGGGCCAGGCCTGGCGTTCGGTACAGACCCGCAGCCGAAGCATGTCCAAGTCGATCGCGGGATTCGGTTCGAGGTGATTCAGGGTCGGCGGCAATTCGCGGTGATACAGGCTCGCGGCCGTCTTGATCAGCCCCGCGATCCCGGCGGCGCCTTCGAGATGCCCGATATTGGTCTTGACCGAACCCACCAGCAGGGGACGATCCCCCGCCCGCCCGCTGGCGAAGACGTCACCGAGCGCGCCTGCCTCCACCGGGTCGCCGACGGGGGTGCCGGTGCCGTGCAACTCGACGTACTGGACCTGCTCCGGCCCGACTCCCGCACGCTCGTAGGCGTCGAGCAGTAGATCCCGCTGCGCACCCCTGCTGGGCGCGGTCAACCCGCGACTACCACCGCCGTCATTGTTCAGCGCGGTGGCCAGCACGGTGCAGTACACCCGGTCACCGTCCGCGATGGCGGCCTCGAGCGGCTTGATGACGACCACACCCGCCCCTTCGCCACGTGCGATCCCATCGGCCCGGGCATCGAACGGCCGGCAGCGGCCCTGTGGCGACAGCGCGCCGAGCTCGGCCAGGATGTGGTCACCCACCTCGGTGAGGTTCAGCTGGACACCCGCGACCACCGCCTTCGCGCACTCCCCGCGAACGAAGCCCCCGATCGCCTGATGCAGGGCCACCAGCGAGGACGACTGGCCGGTGTCGACCACGACGCTGGGCCCGCTGAACTCGAACTCGTGCGAGATTCGATTCGCCAGAAAGGCCCGGCCCGTTCCGGTCATCGTGTAGGGATCGACGATCCCGGACAGCCTGCTCATCAGCGCGTAGTCGTCGGAGCAGCAGCCCACGTAGACGCCGGTCCGACCGGGCCGGGCCGGGCCGCGGGGCGCAATCCCAGCGTCTTCGAGTGCGTGCCAGCACAATTCGAGCAGCAGTCGCTGCTGTGGATCCATCGCGGCGGCCTCGCGCGCGGGGATTCCGAAGAACTCCGCGTCGAACATGTCGACCGCGGCGAGGTAGCCGCCGGGGCGGCGGTCGCTGCGGTCCGCTGTTGCCGGGCCGATCGCGTCGGCGCCGGAAACGAGTAACCGCCAGAATCCCGGGAGATCCTCGGCGCCGGGAAAACGGCAGGCCATGCCGATCACGGCCACCGCCATCTCGGCGGCGACCGGGGCCGCGGGGGAGGTCTCAGCCTGCATGTCGATCTCCGATATCGGTACGGACCGCGTGCGCGCGGTCATCGGACAGCGCGCCGAAGAGCTTGTGGCGAACCGCGGCGACCGCCTCACGGTCGGCCCGGTCACCCTGTGCCCGGCCGGGCAGCAACGGCTGCACCGAGCTGTGACCCGCGATGACCCGCGACTGCCGTCGTGCCAGGAGACTCAGTCCCCCGCTGGGCCCGGTTTCAAGCAGCAGGCAGTCGTGATCGTCGAGCAGGGTGGCGAGCGTCGGCGCGAACCGCACCGTGCGGGCCGCCTGCCAGGCCCAGAATTCGGGATCGAGCGCCTCGACCTCGGTGAGGATGTCCGTGGTGTACGCGGAGTACAGCGTCCGTACGGGTGGTCGCAGCGATATCGCCCGAAAACCCCTCAGGCTCAGGCGAACTGCCTCATCGACCACCGGACTGTGGAAGGCCTGCTGCGCGGGGACGCGTATGCAGACGATTCCGCGCGCCTGCAACCGCTGTGCGGCCGCGGCCAGCGGAGCCAGCTCACCGGACAGGAGCAGTTGCCGCGAGGCGTTCACCGCCGCGAGGTACACCCCGTCGCCGAGGACGTCCGCGACTTCCGCCTCGGAGGCCGCGATCGCGAGCATCCCACCGGCCGGGGTCTCGGCGAAACACCAGGTGCGTTCGCGCATCAGCCGGATGCCGTCGGCGAAGTCCAGTACGCCGGCAAGGGTCGCGGCGACGAACTCACCCACGCTGTGCCCGAGCATGGCGACCGGCTCCACGCCCCAGCTGAGCACCAGCCGGCCGAGCGCGTGGTTCACCGCGTAGAGCAGCGGCTGCGCGACGGTCACATCGTCGAACGACGGCGACGGTGTGATCGCGAGCCACTCCTGGCGCAGGTGCGCGCCCAGGTCCCCGAACAAGCGGAACGCCTCGTCCATCCAGTAGGTGAATGTCGTTTCGTGCCTGTACAACCCGGCCGCCATCCGTGGATGCTGCGAGCCTTGGCCCGGAAAGGTCAGCACGACCGGTTGCGTCGGCTGCTGTGCCAGAACTGACATTCGGCCACCTCTCTTTTTGTCGCCTTTCGGAAGTTAGAGGGTCGACTTCGAGGTTCGGCTGAGCATCGATCGAGGCTCGGCAGCTCCGGGCGGTCTCGAGCCACCCCTGAGCGTCGCGACATACGTTGGCCCGACATCGGCGGGTTACGAAGGGAGCAATGGTGGAGCTCGAGGATATTTACGTGGCGGGTGTCGGCATGTATCTGCCACAGGCGATGCCGGCGGCCGAGGCCGTCGAGCGCGGTCTCGTCGACGAACGGACCGCACAGCGCACCGGGATGAAGTCGGTGTGCGTCAGCACGGAGTCGGGGCCGGAGATGGCGGTCAGAGCCGCCCGGCAGGCCCTCGGCCAAGCGGGGGCCGGACCGGACGACATCGACCTGGTCCTGCACGCCTGCACGTACTTTCAGGGCCACGATCTGTGGGCGCCCGCGTCGTACGTGCAGCGCGAATCGGTCGGCAATGCGTGTATGTCGCTGGTCGTCGATCAGCTGTCGAACGGCGGAATGGCGGCAATGGAATTGGCCGTCGCCTACCTGGAGGCCGACGCCACCCGGCGCGGCGCGCTACTCACGACCGGCGACCGTTTCTGCCTGCCGGGCATGGACCGCTGGCGGACCGATCCGGGCACCGTGCTCGGCGACGGTGGCACGGCGCTGGTCCTGTCTCGGTCGGGTGGCTTCGCACGAGTCACCAGCATGGTCACCGTGTCCGATCCCTCGCTGGAGAAGATGGGCCGGGGCGTCGACGCGTTCGCGGCCGCGCCGCTGCAGGCACGCGCGCCGATCACGCTCGACGACCATCGAGCCCGGCTCATCAGCGAGCTCGGTATGTCGGAGTTGATCGACCGATTGCTCACCGGGCAGCGGGCGGCCCTCGACCAGGCTCTGGACGACGCGAATATCAAGGCCAATGACATCGATTGGTTCGTGGTGCCCCACCTCGGACATCCGAAGATGGCGTTCCAGTTCTTCACACCGCTCGAGATCGATCCCGCCCTGTCGACCTGGCCGTTCGGCTCGGGGGTCGGTCACCTCGGGGCCGGCGACCAGTTCGCCGGTCTGGCGCATCTGGTGCGTTCGGGCGTGCTCGCGCCGGGCCAGTCCGTCGTATTGGTCAGTGCGGGTGGTGGTTTCGCCTGGACGGTCGCGGTACTCGAGATCCTGACCGCGCCCTGATCAGCGCAGGACCTGCGAGCCCACCGGGCCGCAGGTCCTGCGCTGTGCCGGCTACTTGATCGAGTTGAGGCAGGCCACGAGTGTGCGCGCCTGAACATTGACCTTCGGGCCGTTGCGGATGAGTTCGGTGAGCTGTCCGACGGTGACCCACGCGTAGTCGTCGAGGGGTGCGTCCGGTACCCGGTCGTCCGCCTCCACGATCAGGTATTCGCTCTCCGCGTGCAGAAACCGGCCGCCCTCCTCGGCGTGCACCGCCCGATAGCGAATGCGCGGGGAGCCCGCCTCCGGTATCTGGTCCAGATAAAAGGGTGTCTCATCCTCGATCTGACTCAGTGCCATGCACTGGATGGTCGGTCCCAATTCGATGACGTCGAGAAACCCGCCCTCGACTCGGGCGTGCACCAGCACGTGCAGAACGCCGCAGAACTCCCGGACCAGGAAGGCCGATACCCCGCGTCCGCACGGCTGGATCAGCGGTTGTGTCCACCCGGCGACTTCCCGGCGTCCGGCACGCACATCGACCGCGACGACTTTGAAGAAGCGGCCGTCGCTGCGGCTGATCTCCCGATCGTCCCGGTGCCAGTCCGGGAGATCGCGCAGCGGAATTCGCAGGATTTCGACGACGTCGCGATCCGATCGCAGGCCGGTGAACCAGCTCAGTAGTTCCGCGGTCGTATAGGCGGCTCCGGCGTCGCGATCGCGGGATGCCGCCAGTGATCGGTGAAACCCACTGGGCTGCAACCGCATATCCGGCGCGGCCTGCGGCAGGCACGCGAGCACGGTCCGAGAGTCCATATTGACGAGATTGTCCCGCGCCAGCAATTCGTTGATCTGATGCAGTGTGAGCCAGCAGAAGTCGTCGTCGTCCGGCACGAATTCATCGACCTCGACGATCATGTTCCGGTTCCGCTTCCGGTAGAACCAGTCGCCGTGTTCGGACTGCAGGACGTCGGCGATCACACTGCCCTTGCCGGGGCCGACGAAGTACTCCAGATACTTCACTCGCGATCCCTGATGGACACCGGTGTAATTGCTTCTCGTCGCCTGGACGGTCGGCGACAGCATCAGCGGCTCCGGGTTTCCGGGCTCCATTTTCGCCTGCATGAGGAAGTGCAGTACGCCGCCGAATTCCTTCGCCAGGATACCGAGGATGCCGACTTCGGGCTGGTAGATGATGGGCTGGTAGCAACCGGTGGATCCGGTGGCGGCCTTGCGCAACTCCAGGCCCTCGACGGAGAAGAAGCGGCCGCTCTGGTGTACCAGATTCCCGGTGCCGTCCTCGAAGCTCCAGCGGCTCAGCGCCGAGAACGGGATCCGTTCGACGGAGAACTCGTGCGCGAGGGCCCGTTCGCGCAGCCAATCGTCGAATTCGTCTGTACGCATGAAGGTTCCGTGATGTTCCGCGGACGCGGCGATCCGGCCGGGGATCGCGAGATCTTCGTGTGGTTGCAGGCTGATGGTCACGCGCACCTCCTGGTGCTGGATGGTTTGGCTGCCCGGGCGGAATGACCGCGGGCCCGTAGCCGGGCCGTATGTCAGTCCTGCACAACCGAACTCGGCCGGTCCTGGTGCAGCACGCGGAGGCTTGTGTAGATTTCGCCGGAATCAAGTCTCACGAGGTTGTCGCGGACGGAGAAGGTCGGTTCGAAGGTCACCGCGCCGTCCGCGTCGGTCCGCGTGACCAGCGAGTAGTAGGACACCTGCCAGCCGTCGGCGGTCGGTTCGATCAGCAGGTGGTCGAACCAGTGCCGCACGACGACCCGCTTGTACGCGGGCAGGGCGGCGTGCATATACGCCAGCATCGCCGCGCGGCCGGCGACCCGCTGCCCGCGGTGGGCGTGGTCGACGACCCCGTCCTCGGTGAACGTGGCGGCGTAGGCCTCGAGTTCGAGATCGTCGAGCAGGTGCATCTGGCGGGCATAGAAGCTCAGGATGGCCACATAGTCGTCGGCCGAGACGTGCTGGGATTCGCGAGGCTGCGTCGTAGTCATAGTTCAGGGCCTTCCGTCGTTCGCTGAATGCGAACAACGGTGGCCCACACCGCTCTAACAGCGATCGATTCTCAATCCAGTGCCCGCGAAAAACGGTTCAGCCGTTGAGGTCTCGTCCGCCGTCGATACCGATGACCTTGCCGGTGACCCAGGAGCCGGCCGCGGAGGCGAGGTGGGTGATCCAGCCGGCGATCTCGTCGGGATCGCCGATGCGCCCGAGCGGAACCTTGGCGACAAATCCCGCGACGATACGGTCGAGTTGTTCGGGGGTGTACAGATCGGACCCCATACCGGCGCGCATCGGACCGGGTGCGACCGCATTGACCCGAATCCCCCGCGGCGCGAGTTCCATTGCCCAGGACCTGGTCAGGCTGTCGAGCGCGGCCTTACTGGCACCCAGCAGTGACAGGCCCGGCGTCGCCGGCAGATGGCCGACCACGCTGGAGACGATCACCACCGCCGCCCCGGGGCTGCGCAGCAGCGGCAGCAATCGCGAGGTGAGCCGGTACGGCCCGATCACGTTGGTGTCCAATAGTTCCCGCGCACCGTCCATATCCGGCGGATCGAGTGGTGTCAGGCGCGCGATCCCGGCATTGTGCACCAGCACATCCAGTTTGCCGCTCGTCCCGGAAACGGCGTCGAACACCGCATCCGCGCCGTCCGCAGTGGTGACGTCGGCGACTATCGGCACAATGCGGGGGTGCAATACCGCGGTCTCGTCGAGATTTTCCTTGCGCCGTCCGGTGATGATCACCCGCGCGGCTGATTGCTGTGCGAACGCCAGCGCGGTCGCCCGGCCGAGCCCGCTCCCACCGCCGGTGACGACTACGGTCGCGTCCTCGAACATGTTCTCGCCCATAATATTTTCCTTCCGAATAACTGACTGAAGACTTCCCGCCGGAAACGTGAGCCGTCCGGCCGCGCCACGATCGGAGATGAGATCGAGGCTGCGATATACCCCGCTCGGCGCGCAGAGCGGGGACGAATCAACCGCGGTTCGAGCAATCCTCGTTGCGCCGGTGCGACTGTTTCCTTCCCAGTACCCAGGTGAAGGAGAGGAGTCGGCATGGAGCAGCTCATGGAGGTACAGCTCGGTGCGGCGACGATGCAGGAGGTGGCGTCCGGGATCTACGCGTACGTGCAGCCCGACGGTGGCTGGTGCCTCAACAACGCCGGGCTCATCCTCGGCGGAGACCAGGCCGTCCTGGTCGATACGGTGGCGACCGAACGACGGGCCAGGGCCCTGGCGAAGGTGGTCGGCGAACTCGTGCCCGACGGGCCCGACTACCTGGTCAACACGCATTTCCACGGCGACCACACCTTCGGCAACTCCCACTTCGTGCCGAAGGCCACGATCATCGCGCACGAACACTGCGCGGTCGAGCAGATCGCGGCCGGGACCGGACTGCGGTCCCTCTGGCCCGAGGTGGAATGGGGGCATACACCGGTTATCGGCCCGACGGTGACCTACCGCGGCGAGATGACGCTGCACCTGGGCGCTCGGCGGGTCGAGCTGAGGCATGTCGGGCCCGCACATACGACGGGTGACACCGTCGTATGGCTGCCCGACGACGGTGTCCTGTTCACCGGGGATGTGGTGTGGTCGCGGACCACGCCCTTCTGCCTGATGGGTTCGATCACCGGGTCGATCGACACGATCGGGCGACTGCGCGATCTGGGGCCGCAAACGGTCGTTCCCGGCCACGGGCAGGTCGGGGGGATCGAACTGCTCGCGCAGACGGAGTCCTATCTGAGCTGGTTGCTCGAAGTCGCCCGCGACGGCCTGAGCGCGGGCCGTTCCGTCCTGGAGACCGCTCGCTCGACCGACCTCGGCGCCTTCGCCGAATTGCTCGACTCCGAGCGAATTGTCGGCAATCTCCACCGCGCCTATGCCGAGCTGGCCGACGACCCGGCGGACGCCGTGGTCGACATCGCCCGCGCCTTCGGGGAAATGGTGGAGTTCGGCGGACCGCCGCCCTGCCACGCGTGACACAATCACAGCCAGCCGGCCGAATCGGCAATCCGGATAGCGTCGATCCGGTTGCGCGCGTTGAGCTTTGCCACCGCCGACGACAGGTAGTTCCGTACCGTGCCGATGGACAGGAACAGGGTGAGACCGATCTCCTCGACCGCCGCACCGGCCGCAGCGGATCTGAGGACTTCGATCTCGCGCGTGGACAGCGGACATTCCCACGTCTCCCACGTCGCTATAGCGAAGTCGCCGGCGACGTAGCGGCGGCCGGCCGCAACGATTCGCACCGCATTGGCCAGCTCGCCGGGCTCCACATCCTCGGTGACGAACCCACTCACCTTGACCGCGAGGGCCTTTCGGAGAAACCCGGGACGACGCTGACTGCTCAGCACGAGTACACGAGTCTCGGGAATCTCGCGATGGAGGGCGGCGGCCACTGTGATTCCGTCCGTCACCGGTAGCGCAATGTCGATGATTGCCACGTCGGGGCGATAGAGATGGCAGATCGGAAGGACTTCGTGACCGGAGCCGACATCCGCGACGACCTTGATGTCGTCCTCG
Organism: Glaciihabitans sp.; assembly: GCA_025463785.1. Lineage (GTDB taxonomy): Bacteria > Actinomycetota > Actinomycetes > Actinomycetales > Microbacteriaceae > Galbitalea. The sequence goes on along the minus strand of JAODBD010000009.1, from coordinate 281,453 downwards.
AGTTGCAGCAGCGCGACTATGGCCCCGCGAATCAGTGGCAATTCCTCAGCAAGGATCACCCTCAGCACCCGATCATCCTCGGATACCGGATGTGCCTGTCCCGGTTCGGCTCCGGTGGGCCGGACCACGCCGGCCGCCCCGTCGTCATCATCATCGCCCGTCATCGTCGATGACATGACGGCCGCCATTTTCTGCTCCTAACCTTCGACTTCGAACATGCGGACAGTGACTCGCATTCCGGTCAGGATCTGCTGGGTCCCGGAGCGCACATCCAGGTCGACGACGATCCGGTGCGCATCGAGCGTCTCGCTGACCGTGCCGGTCACCCAGACGGTGACGCCGTGCTCGTCATCGGGGACGACGAGCGGCCGCGCGAATCGCACCTGGTACCCGAGCACGGACGTGGGATCACCGGTCCAGTCGGTAACTGCCCGGATAGCACGCGCGACATTGAGCGATCCGTGCGCGATGACATCCGGCAGACCGACTCCCCGAGCGATCCGCCGGTTCCAATGGATCCCCGTGAAATCACTTGCGGCACCGCAATATTTGATGAGGTCGACAAGACGGACGGTGTATTCCAGGGTGGGCAGCGAAGTCCCGACCGCGACGGCGCCGGGAACGGCGATGGCGGTCATCTCGATCTCTCCCCGAGTTCCGCTGTGCCGCGCGAGATTCCGACGTCATCGATGGTGCACACGGGTTCGCCTGTGACAGTGGTGATCTCGTGGGTGACGGCGAGCAGTTCATGGCATCCCACATCGCGGATGTCGCGAACGACCGAGGTGAGCGTCAGCCGGTCGCCGGGCCGGATGGTCCGATGGTGCACGACGCGCTGCTCGCCCTGAACGATGAAGGGCGCCTTGTTCTTTCCGAGGCCCGGGTCGGTCAGTGGCCAGCTTCCCAACCGGGCGAACAACATTGCCGCGAAGGTCGGAGGCGCGACCACGTCACGGCCGCCGGGATGCGCCGGATCGAGATACGCGGGATCGGGATCCCCCATCGCCATCGCGTATTCGCGAATCTTTTCGCGGCTGACTTCGTAGATATCGGATGCGGTGTGACTGCGGCCGATGAAGTCGCGGTTGAGTGGCATAGTCATCCCCTTGTGGTGGTGAGTCCGAGTGCGGGACCGAGCTTTTCGGTCAGCCCCAGGTCGTGCAGCAGATGATGCAGCGGCGCCATATCACGCGACGGCGGCGCGGATCGGCAGGACGATCGCGCCCCGAGCTGGTCTGCCGTGATGCACAACTCCCCTGCGGCGGCGACGACCACCCAGGGACCGCAGTCCGGACGGCAGAAGGCCTCGACACCACAGACCAGGGCGTCGTCGAACAGGTCACGCTGGCCGGGGTCCAACTCGCGGTACAGGGAGCGGACCATTTCGCGGAAGATCACCGCATGCCCGTTTTCGTCACGGCGGTGCAGGTCGGCGGTGATCCGGTTCATCGGCTGGATGTCCGACGATGACGAGATCGTCGACAGGAAACCGCTGATCGTCGTCTCCGCGGCCAATGCGAAGGCGAGATCGATGAGATCGCGGTCGATTCCGAGATGACCTGCGCGCCGCTCGTTCAGTCCTTCGACAACAGCCCAGCCCGCCGGGTCGAAGACGACATCGGCCATCCCGCGGCGACGGCGGGTGACGCCGACAGCGTTGTGGCACATCAGAATGTGGTAGTGCTCATCGATGATGGTCTGATGGATCGCCGAGATCGCCACCGCGTCGCGGCGGGCGGGGATGCGGTCCTCGAGCAGCAACCGGCAGGCCGGCAGGATGATCTCGTCCTCTATCGCGCTCGTCTTGGCGTTGTAGGAGATCCATGTCGCCGACAGAATCCGGCTGCGTGCCTCCGGGTCGAGCGTCCCGGCGCCGGGCAGAGCGAGGACGGGGACGAGATGGGCCGGGAAATCGTCGGCCGCCAGATCGAAGTGTCCGTCGAGGTCGAGTTCGTCCCGCTTGACCGCGACCCGGTGACCCCATCCATTGGTCAGACGCGACAGGAGATCGGGAACGAAGGATTCCGGCACGGTCAACATCTCTCTCCCGCCCGCAAGGCCCGCATCGACGCCGCGCACTTCAGCAGCATCTCGTCGACTTCCTCGGCCGGATCGGAATCGAGGACGATCGCGCCCCCTGCTCCGACGCTCAGGTTGTCACCGACACGCACCGCGGTGCGGATGACGATGCTCAGATCGGCGCCGCCGGCCAAGCCGAAGTAACCCAGCGCACCCGAGTAGATGCCCCGGGCCTCGGTCTCCAGCTCGTCGATGATCTCCATGCTGCGCAACTTGGGCGCTCCGGTCATGGATCCGCCCGGGAAACAGCACCGCACACTCCCGACCGCGCTGAATTCCGGCCGCAATGACGCACACACGGTCGAAACCAACTGGTGCACAGTCGCATACGACTCCACCGCCATATAGCTCGGCACGTGTACGCTGCCGATCCGGGATATCCGCCCGAGGTCGTTGCGCAGCAGATCGACGATCATCAGGTTTTCGGCGTTCGTCTTCGCGCTGGTGGCGAGTTCGGCCGCCAGCGCTGCGTCGCGCACGGGGTCCGCACTGCGGGGCGCCGTCCCCTTGATCGGCTTGCTCTCCACGATCCCATTGCCGTCGATCTTCAGGAATCGTTCCGGCGAGGAACTGAAGACGGTGACACCGCCCAATCGCAGAAGTGCCGCGTACGGTGCGGGATTGGCGCGGCGCAGCCGCCGGTAGAACGCGATATCGTCGTCGTCGAACCGCATGCGCACCTTGTTCGTCAAGCAGATCTCGTAGCTCTCGCCGGCGACCAACTGGCGCCGGCAGGCCTCGATATCGCGCAGGTATCCGTCCGTCTCGCGGACGAGATGGGGACGCGGATCGGGCGCGTCATCCAGGTCGCCGGAGCCGTCGCCGCGCTCGGCGGCGCTTCCGAGGAGCTGGACGATTCGCATCGCCGTCTGTTCCGTCCACTGTTGCGCGGCGGTGCGGGTGGTGGTGTCGCCGGCGTGCAGGGCGACGACGTAGGTGATGTCTTGTTTGTGGTCGACAGCGATCATCCGGTCCGCGAAAATCCAAGCCGCGTCGGGAGTTTCGGCATGGTGGCGACGCTGCGCTCCGCAGTCGGCCTTCATTTCGTAACCGAAGTAGCCGACATAACCGCCGGTGAAATCGAACGGCAGGCCGGGATCGGGGATGCGACGCTGCGCCAGCCGCCGGTCGAGCACCTCGAAGATGCTGCCGCTCTCCGCGTGCACACCGTCCGCGTTCCACACCGATACGGCCTGGTCGGCGACCCGGTAGGTGAGCACTTCACTCAATGGGCCGGACGCGTCTCCGAGGAACGAGAACCGGGACATGCCCTCCTCCACGCGGCTGCTGTCGAGCCAGAAGGAGTGGCCGGAGTCGGAGAACAGTTCGGTGAACGCCGCTTCGGTCGGTACCGCGCCCGGCACCGCGATTTCGAGCAGTTCCAGTGCCACAGCGGAATTGGATGCACGATCGTTGCTGTCGCGGATCGCCGCGGCGGTCGGCGGGCAACGATACGGCGATGTCCGAGGCTCGTGCGGCGCCCGGTATCGGGCAGTCAGATCGCGGAAATTCGCGACGAGTTTGTGACCGTACTCGGACGCGATGGATTCCGGATGGAACTGCACGCCCCATTGGGGCCGGTGCCGATGTCGCAATCCCATAATGACGCCGTCTTCGGCCCACGCGGTGGCCAGCAGCTGATCCGGCATCGGCTCCGCGACTCGCAGCGAGTGGTAGCGGACCGCGACGAAGTCCTGCGGAATCGCGTCGAACAGGTCTCCACCGTCGTGGTGCACCCGGGTCAAATGGCCGTGGCGGGCCTGGGGAGCGAGCTCGATGTTCGCACCGGACTCGAACCCGATCGCCTGATGACCGAGGCATACGCCGAGCACCGGCAGGGTGGTCGTGCGCAGGATCTCGGCGGCGTATCCGACGTCGCGCTCGACCTGCGGCCGGCCGGGCCCCGGCGATACGACGACATTGTCGAATTCGGCGAGATCCAGCCCCGGCAGCATCGGGTCGTCGTTTGCCAGGACCAGCGGTTCGACCTGATTCACCTCGGCGATCAGTTGGAAGAGGTTGAACGTGTAGGAATCGTGATTGTCGATGAGCAGAGTGCGCATGAGGATTACTCCGTCAATGTTGAGCGCCGTCGTTTCTGATTTCTTCCGTGGCATTCGGTCCCCCCGAACTGACGGAATCGGTCTTGAAGGTGGTCGCCGAGCTCGGCACGTCCTTTCAGACGTGGCCGAAGGAAGCGTGACCCGCCCCGGCGCGTGCCGTAAGCGAAATCACATCAACACCCCTTTGTGATCTTCGACCTGTATAGCTAAACATGTTCTATAGGACATGAGCTTGAACCACTGTGGCGACACATGTCAAGATGACAAAGGAAAATTTGTGTGAACGCACCACCGGTACGGGGGGAACCTGACGCGCCAACGGTAAGAACTTCAAGAAAGGTTGCACCGCAATGTCTTTGAGGCACGGCATCCTCGGCCTGCTAGCAGAGGGACCGGCCAGCGGCTACGACCTCTCCCGCCGCTTCAACGACCTGCTGACGCACGTCTGGCCCGCTCAGCATCCGAACATCTATTCGGAACTCACCCGGCTGAACAAAGAAGGTCTCGTCGAGGTACAAGCCCTCGGGCCGCGAGGACGTAAGGACTACGCGATCACCGACGCCGGCCTGGCCGAAATTCGGTCGTGGTTGTTGAATGTGCCAACCGATCACCAGTGGCGCTCGGAACCTGTGCTCCGGTCGTTCTTCTTCTGGGTGCTGGAGCCCGACGACCTCGAGAAGTACCTCGCCTCGGAATTCCACTACTACGACGAGACGGCGAAGCGCTACCGCAGCTACGTGGGCAAGGCCGAGCGCAATGAGTACGGGACCCATCCCCGGGCCAAATCCCTGAGAACCGCGATCGAAGCCGCTGCGCGATACCACGAAGCGATGGCCGGCTGGTACAGCTGGGCGGCGCAGCAGGCAGCCGACTGATTCGCGGCCCACCACTGCTTTTGAGCGGCGCTCGAACGGCCCGCCATACCGTCGAAGCATGTTCACACGGATCGCGGTCGTCAACCGAGGTGAAGCAGCTACCCGCCTGATCAGGGCGGTACGCGAGCTGAACGCCGAACACAACTACGGTATCCGCACCATAGCTCTGCACACAGCGGCCGAGAGCCGGGCAATGTTCGTCCGCCAGGCCGATGAGGCAGTAGCGCTACGGTCATCAGCCGCCGGCAGCCCGTACCTGGACCACCGGGAGTTGGAGCGGGCACTCGTCACCGCCGAAGCGGACGCCGTATGGGTCGGTTGGGGTTTCGTTGCGGAGGATCCCGCCTTCGCCGAACTGTGTGTCAAGCTCGGCATCGCCTTTATCGGGCCGACCCCCGACGCCATGCGGTTGCTCGGAGACAAGGTCGAAGCCAAACTTCTGGCCGAGAAGGTCGGCGTACCGGTCGCGCCGTGGAGCGGTGGCCCCGTCCATACGCCCGCAGCAGCCCGCAGACATGCGCGGGCGATCGGCTATCCCCTGATCATCAAGGCGCGCAGTGGCGGTGGTGGTCGCGGCATCCGCAAGGTCTATGCCGAGGACGAGCTCGAACTGGCGCTGGAACGTACGCAGGGTGAGGCGGAACGCTCGTTCGGCGACCCTGTCGTATTCCTGGAACGCCTGGTCACCGACGCCCGCCACGTCGAGGTCCAGGTGATCGCGGACAACTTCGGCAATGTCTGGGCTCCCGGCGTGCGTGACTGCTCGATTCAGCGCAGGAACCAGAAGGTCATCGAAGAGTCGAGCTCTCCGGTGCTCACGAAGGAGCAGGCCGATCACCTTCGTTCGGTCTCCGCCGATCTCGTACGGGCGGCGTCGTACAGCGGTGCCGCCACTGTCGAGTACCTGTATCAACCTGCGCGGCAACTGTTTACGTTCCTCGAGGTGAATACTCGCCTGCAGGTCGAGCACCCGATCACCGAGGCGACGACCGGGCTGGACCTGGTGAAGTTGCAGCTCCATGTGGCCGCCGGCAATGCCCTGGAGGGTGAGTGCCCGCCCGAGTTCGGTCACGCCGTGGAGGCCCGCCTGAACGCGGAGGACGTCGACAACGGTTTCGCTCCCGCGCCCGGTACCGTGCGGTTGCTGAAGTACCCGCTCGGGTCCGGCGTGCGTGTCGATACCGGCATCGCGCAGGGTGATGTGATTCCACCCGACTTCGACTCGATGGTCGCCAAGATCATCGCGTGGGGTCGCGATCGGTCCGAGGCACTCGCGCGGCTGCGTACCGCGTTGCGTGAGACCACCGTCGTGCTCGACGGCGGGACAACCACGAAGTCGTTCCTGCTCGCCCTGTTGAACCGGCCGGAGCTCATTTCCGGTGCGGCAGATACCGGATGGCTCGATCGCACCGCCGCCGGTACTGCCGCCGGGCCGACCCCGGTCGCCGATGTCGCACTGCTCGCGGCCGCGATCGATGCCTACGACCTGGAGGAGGCGCACGAACGCGCGGCGTTCCTCACATCGGCGCGGGGTGGTTGCCCGCGCGCGAACCATTCGATCGGCCGGTCGATCGAGTTGAGTTACCAGGGCCAGGCTTACGAGCTCGGCGTGCAGCAGCTCGGGCCGCACCACTACCGGGTGGAGACCGAGAACCGGGAGTACGACGTGGATGTCGACCGGCTCGGTGAATTCGAGAGCCGGATCGAGCTCGGTGGGCGGCGCTTCCAGCTTGTCACCGTCGCCGGGCGCTCGGGCTATTCGGTCGAGGTCGACGGTGTCAGTCATCAGATCGGCAGGGACGAGACCGATGTGGTTCGCGCTCCTGCTCCCGCTGTCGTTGTTGCCGTGCCGGTAGCGGTCGGGGACACCATCGAGACCGGTCAGATTCTGGTCGTGCTCGAGGCGATGAAGATGGAGACAGCCGTTCGCGCGCCCTACCCCGGGCGAGTGCGAGAGGTGCAGGCGGTGGTCAACTGCCAGGTCGACGCCGGTGCACCGCTCCTGTACGTCGATCGGCTGGGTGCGGCCGCTGCGGCGGCGGCGACCGCCCGGGTCCGCTTCGATACCGTCGACCCGAACCCGGAACTGAACGCGCTCACCGCAGCGCTCGGGTGTCTGGATACGTTGCGCGCCATGATCACCGGCTTCGACGTCACCGGCGAGCGTACGACGGCGCTGTTGCCCGAGTACGACCGGTTGCGCGGGGCCGCCGCCGCGCATCCTGATCTGGTCCGCGCCGAGTTGGCGGTGCTGACCACGTTTGCCGATATCTGCGAGTTGTCGCGAAACCGGCCGACCCAGGACGAGGGATCCGAGGGCGTGCACAGTCCGCGCGAGCACTTCCACGGTTACCTGCAGTCACTGGACGTCCATTTCTCCGGGATGCCGGAGGACGTCCAGGCACAATTGTTGCGGACCCTGCGCCACTACGAAGTGGCCGATCTGACACGCACACCTCAGCTCGAGGAAGCCGTCCACCGGCTCTACCGTGCGCTGCAGCGCATCGGGACACAGGTCGCGGTGGCCTCCGCGTTTCTCGAGCGGTGGCTGGCCGAGACTTCGGACAAGGTTTCGGTCGGCAGTTCCCAGGAGCTCAACGAGGTCCTCGACCGCATTGTGGTTGCCACCCAGGTGCGGTATCCCGTGCTCGGCGAAGCAGCGCGCAACCTCCGCTATCGGCTCTTCGAGGAGCCGGTGATTCGCAAGGTTCGCGACCGTGTGTACGACGACGTTCGCGGCGGCCTGGCGCATCTCGCCGAATACGACGGCTCCGCCGACCGTGCCGAGCGTGTGGAATCCCTTGTCGCGACACCGGAACCGCTGATCGATCTGCTGGCTCAGCAGATCGCCCATCCGGCATCCGTGCCCGGACCGCTGCTCGAAGTAATCACGCGGCGCGCCTATAAGATTCGCGGTCTGGAGCAGGTACGGTCCAGCACCCGTTCCGGCCGTCCGATCGTCACCGGAGAGTTCGAACTGCGCGGTACCCGGCTCGATCTGATAACCACGGCCGCCTCGCACGCCGAACTCCCGACCGCACTCGGCAATGTCGCGAGGATCGTGCGGTCGCTGCCGGTACCCGCGAATGCTGTGATCGACCTGTATCTCGAGTGGGCCGACGCACCCCCTGCCGCAGCGCAGGCCGAGTTCCTGCGCACAGCGCTGGCCGCCAATGCCGAAGTTGCCGCGGCCCACCGGACCACGGTGACGACCTGCCATATCGACCGAGCCGAAGAGCATGTGTTCACATTCCGCCCGTTCGAGACCGAATACGCGGAGGACACGAATATTCGCGATATGCACCCGCTCACCGGTCAGCGCCTGGACCTCTGGCGGCTGAAGAATTTCGTGGGCACCCGCCTGCCGTCGAACCCGGACTCGTATCTGTATCACGTTGTCGCCAAGGAGAATTCGGCGGACGAGCGACTTATCGCACTTGCCGAGGTGCGGGACCTGACCCCGCAGCGCGACGCGACGGGCGCGGTCGTCGGACTGCCCGCCTTCGAACGGGCGGTGTCGAGTTGTCTCGACGGGTTCCGCAGGGCGCAAGCGAGCCGCGGCAAGCACCGCCTCGATGCCAATCGAGTGATGCTGTTCGTGCGGCCGGTGATCGATCTGACGATCGAGGAGCTGAAGCGGGTGAGTCGCGCAATCGCTCCGATGACCGTGGCCGCCGGCCTCGAAGAGATCACGGCCACCGGCTGGTGGCGTGAGACATCGGAGTTGGGCCCGCGAGCGGTGGCCCTCCGGTTCTCCTACCGTTCGGGCGCAGGCGTCACGGTCACAGTCACCGAACAGCCGACCGAGCCTTTGCGCCCGCTCGACGAGTACACGCAGAAGGTGCAGCGTTCACGCTCGCGCGGCACGGTGTACCCGTATGAGCTGATCCCCCTGCTGACACGCGAGATCGGCACGTTCACCGAGCTGGATCTGGATACGTCAGGTGCACTCGTCGAAGTCGACCGGCCCTATGGACGCAATTCCGCCGGGCTGATCGTCGGACTCGTCACGACGCCGACATACCGCTACCCCGAAGGGATGATTCGCGTCGTCCTGTTCGGCGACCCGACCAAGGCGCTCGGTACGGTGGCGGAGGCCGAGTGCTCGCGAATCGTCGCGGGTATCGACCTCGCCGAAGCACTGGGCGTGCCGGTCGAGTGGTTCGCATTGTCCTCGGGTGCAACGATTTCCATGCGCAGCGGCACAGAGAACATGGACTGGGTCTCGCGGGCATTGCGCCGGATCATCACGTTCACCCAGGCAGGCGGCGAGATCAATGTGATCGTCGCGGGCATCAACGTCGGTGCGCAGCCCTACTGGAACGCCGAAGCGACCATGCTGACCCATACCAGGGGCATTCTGGTGATGACACCGGACAGCGCAATGGTGTTGACCGGCAAGCGGTCTCTCGACTACTCCGGTGGCGTCTCCGCCGAGGACAACTTCGGCATCGGAGGCTATGACCGCGTCATGGGCCCGAACGGGCAGGCCCAGTATTGGGCGCCTGATCTGACGGCAGCCTGCGATGTCTTGTTCGCACACTATGAGCACGCGTATGTCGCACCGGGCGAACGGTTCCCACGCCGCGCGATTACCGCCGACCCGCATGATCGCGATATTCGGCCGTATCCGCATGTGCACCCGTCCAGCGACTTCACCTCGGTCGGCGACATCTTCTCGGTCGAGACGAATCCGGAACGCAAGAAGCCGTTCGACATTCGCACCGTGCTGCGGGCGGTGGTGGATCAGGACCACACCGTGCTGGAACGCTGGGCGGATATGGCGGGCGGCGAGACGTCGGTGGTATTCGACGCGCACCTCGACGGCTATCCGGTGACGATGATCGGCATCGAGTCTCGGACGATCCCGCGTAAGGGCTGGTTCCCCGCGGACGGGCCGGATGTGTGGACGTCGGGCACGCTCTTCCCGCAGTCGTCCAAGAAGACAGCGCGAGCGATCAACGCCGCCAGCGGAAACCGCCCGATCGTGGTGCTGGCCAACCTGTCCGGGTTCGACGGTTCACCGGAATCACTGCGCAACGTCCAACTCGAGTACGGCGCTGAAATAGGCCGGGCCATAGTCAATTTCGACGGTCCTATCGTGTTCTGCGTGATCTCGCGGTACCACGGCGGCGCGTTCGTCGTGTTCTCCGGGGCGCTCAACGACAATATGGAAGTGCTCGCCGTCGAGGGGTCGTTCGCCTCGGTCATCGGCGGCGCGCCCGCCGCGGCCGTGGTGTTCTCGCGCGAGGTCGATACCCGCACAGCAGCGGATCCGCAGGTGAAATCACTCGAGGAGCGCTTCGCGGCGGCGACCGATGCGGCAGAACGCGCGCATCTGCGAGTCGAGCTCACCGGCAGACGTTCCGCGGTGCGATCCGACAAGCTCGGCGAGGTCGCGAAGGAATTCGAAGCGGTGCACAATATCGATCGCGCACTGCGAGTCGGCTCGGTGCATATGATCGTCCCGGCCGCCGACCTACGACCGCAGATCATCGCGGCCGTAGAGCGAGGTTTGGAACGAACTGTCGCGCTCTTCGACAGCGGACCATCTCAGTGACCAGCCACGTCGGCGCCGGCCCCCGTAGAGTCGCCCGAATTCGGCGAATACCGCTCGCGGTGACGCGGTGTTACGTTCGCGGATGCACCTCCGATAGACGGGTATGGCACAGCCATTCGTGGCACTGACAGCACATGCGATCCGAATCACGTTGTGCCGGTTGCGATCAGAGATGGAGGGGACTGATGAAAGCTCCGAGAACCACCGCGGCGGCGCTGCTCGCGGTCGGCACGCTGGCACTGGCAGGATGTGGGTCCGGCAATCCCACCACGTCCCCATCGACTGTCACCGCGTCCGAAACCGCAAGCGCGCCGGCAACCGACGGCGGCACACACGCCCCGAGCACCACCACTTCCGCGAGCACCACCATCGGCTCAACGCTTTGCCGCGCCGCCGATCTGAAACTGTCCAATGGCCGATCCGACGGAACTGCGGGTAGCTCGTACACCCCGCTCATCTTCACGAACGCCGGCCTGCACCCCTGCACGCTGACCGGATTCCCCGGAGTCTCGTTCGCCGCCAGCAACACCGGCGACCCGATCGGAGCCCCCGCCGATCGAGACAAGCCGAAGCCGACCATCACCCTGGGGATCAACGAGAAGGCCTCCGCCCTACTCCGCATCACCGTCGCCGGGAACTACGGCGACAAATGCCGGCAGGTCTCTGCCGCGGGCCTGCGGATCTACCCGCCTGACAACACAGACTCGTTCTTCCTGCCCTGGGACACCAGTGCCTGCGCCAACACCGATGTCCACCTGCTGGAGATCTCGTCGCTCGTACCGGGCGAGACAGGGAACTGACCTTCGGACGTACGAATCGCACTCCGCGACACCACCATCTGGCTGCGGTGGCCGGAATGATCGCGGTGCTCGGATACGGCCCGTCAACGCTCCCAGAGCGACTCGTCGATCGACCCGGTGCCCAGGTCGGCGACGAATTCCGTAGCGATCCGCTCGGCAACCGCCCGATCGATCCTCGCGGTGCACCAGTTCATCGACACGTGGATGCGCCCATAGGCCTCGACGACGTTGAAGCCCACAAAGTTCGGGCCCGGCGGTGCGATCGACACGGTGATCCGCGGTGGCGCCGAGCCGCAGGGCGGTGGCGCGCTCGCCCACCTGGTCGCGTACGAGATCATCAAGCGGACGGTGCGATCGCCGGGCCGCCTCGCCGATGACCGGCCGGAACCCAGAATTGCGAAGTGCCGCAAGGCATCACCGAAGATCAACAGCGGCAGCCCACTGTCGAGGATGCTGCCGATTCGGGCGCTCAGCTGGGTCGGTGTGTCCGAGTCCAGGATCGGAACCGACTTCGACCAGCTGAAGTTGCCGTCGACCGGCGCGTCTGCCACCAGATAGCGGCGCAGATCGACCATGAACGCGGCCCTGTCGTCGACCGTGAGCCCGTGGTGGCGGCACAGCAGCAACGCCCGCATCGTCATGATCGACATCACCGACGCCGGCGATCCCCGCGCCGCACGAAACATGCGGGCCCGCTGGGTAAACGAATCGGAACTGACAGCTGTCGCCACGGCGAAGGAATGCGGTCGGTCGGCGCCTTCGACCGCGTGCCGGCTGCCCGGGGCTCGCAGCTGCGTCAGTTCTCGCTGGACCGCGAACGCGTGCGGGAGTCGTGATCTGGGCGGGCTGAATACCCGCAGCAGTCCGCGGGTCAGCGGCGCGCCCGTCATCGGACCGGATCGGGTCCATCCTCGATCGTCCGGCGCCAAGAGCATGCCGAGGAAATACCATGCGGCGGAACCGTCACCGGGCGCGTGCGAGTGGCAGAACTGTGCCCAGTCGCGGCCCAGGGTGAGCCGGAACGGCAGCCCGCCCAGGTCGAGCCCGACCGGATCCAGCGAATCGTCCGCCGGACAGCTTTCGTCGGATCCCGCGACCAGTGCGCGCAGGAATGCGGCCTCCCGGCCCGGAGCCGGGCGGCCGGTGCGTCCGCGCTCGACGCACAGCAGCCGCACCCAGGCGTCGTACGGGTAGGTGACGGCCCAGTCCGCAACCCGGGCCCGGACCTCCTCGACGCCGGGCGTCACGATCGACCGAATCACCTTCACGACCGGTACGCCGCACCACATCCGATCGCGACGGCGGAGCCGGCGGATGTCGACCGCGGGCCAGCCGGCAATGTCTCCGACACCTGAGATTCGCGCAGATCGCAGATCCAAGCGGTCACGTGCGTTCACCAGTCATAGTGTGCGCTCGGCGCACACCGCGCGAGCCCGAAGCGGATTACCGAGGGTTGCGTCCAGGAAGATGGTGTACGGCAGCTGATCAGCTGCTGAGTCTGGCGTAATCCCCGGACAGCAGGGTGGTCACCGCGTGATCCTTCAGAAGGTCTTAACGCACTGCTGAGCCGTCCAATAAACGGACATTTGGGATATTTCTAACCGGCATTTCTGCGATTTCCATCAGAATGCCCATGCGACCAACCGTCGTCGGTTAGAAGCATGGCTGCGCCCCCACAGTCGTGCGCGCACGCGGCAGTGGGCTGTCCGCGGGCGCGACGAAGGCAGGCGGTGTTTTCATCCTCGCAACCGTCGTCATGGCGATCGCCGCACCGTCCGTACGAATCACCGCAGCGCTCGGAGTCATTCCGCTGGCACTCGCCATGGCGGCTCTCATCGCCTTCGGCCCAGAAACCAGGCACAAACAACTCGAAAGCATCACCACCACCTGACCGAACCCACCACGCGGGACGCGAGCCGCGCATCGGGATCACCTCGGGGCTTGTCGAAATCCTGTGCTGCAAGCAGAACCACCGCTCGGTGGTTCCGGTTGCAGGGCGCCCGTCGTGGTGACGCTGGTGTGATTGCCGCCGCGCCGCCGTAATCAACGCAACCTCAACGGCATTCGACGCTGCAGCGGCGACCGCCCACCGTCACGGCCTGGCATCTATGTGGCGCAACGCCGCCACCACCTGGCTGGAGGCCTTCGCCCGATGAGGATCCATGACACCCGAGACCCAATACTTGGCGCAGCCCGCGCCAGGGAGCAACACTGTTCCTTCGCGGAGCTACCGCCCGGACCGCCACACCTACCGCCGTCGTGGTCGGCACAGTGCTGTCGATCGTCAACCAGGGCACAGTTATTGCCGACAGCTCAACAACCAGCACAACCTGGTTGCGCGTGGCCATCAACTATCTGGTGCCGTTCCTGGTCTCCAGTATCGGCTGGCTGTCGGCCCGCCGAGCGCCCGCCGACAGCCTGGAAGGGCCCCACCGCTACTGAGCCGACGATCGCCATCGACTTCTGAGTTACGGCTTAGCCGCAGCCATTCACCGTGGCCTCCCGCCGGTCCGGACCAACCCGCTGAGCGAGTTCCCGATCCGATCGAGGATCAGTGGGGGCATGCCACCGCTCGCGAAAACGGCCCGGAACCAGTACGTTCCAGGCCGTTCTGGCTAGTAGCGGGGACAGGATTTGAACCTGCGACCTCTGGGCTATGAGCCAACGGGACACCATCCCACACCCGCGATCGCGTGGCACAGCATCCCGTTCGTGCAGGTCAACGAAATTTCCGCCGTCCCCGATGTCCGCCCAATCCCACTGCGTCCCATGGTTCCCATGCTGTCGTGATGCCAAATTTGATGCCAGACAGCGGCGCTGACCAGCGATTTCATCGCCGTTCGCGACCGACGATCGCGCGGCGGACGGCAACAACAGCTGCTTCAACATCGCCCCGTCCGTGCCGGAAACAACCACGACGACAAAGGGGTCGCTATCGCAGTCGCTCATAGCCGTGCGACCCGAATACACCGCAGGAAACGGATCACATCCCCGAACCCCGCCTGCACATTTGCTTCGCCGATGGTCCCCTCAGCAGAAAGCCGCAATCCACGTCGCTCCACGTTTGTGTCGGTTAGAGCCGCCCCCGGGGCACAACCGACAGACCCCCCTTCGCAAGTTGCACGCGGAGGGGGGTTTTCGACATCTCTCGACATCACAGTTTGGCGTCATCCCGTGCAGCCGCGCTCTGTCCGTTGACCTTTCACGACTCCCGCTGGCCGGTTCGGTTAGCGCGGGAAGCGGCAATGCGGGATGCTGTGTAATACAACTGACGAGAGCTGGCGTAGTCCGGGAACCGTTGTGCGACTGCGGTGTCGAACGCTGCCGCCCTCCGGGAGAGTCGTCCTGATGGAACTCGGCACGGCGCAGGCACCAGGCCGACACCTCGGCGGCATCGCCCATACGGCCCGCGATCACAAAACCACGGTGGACCGCAAGACAACCGGGTCGGATAGTCATCCCATCTGAAGGAACGTCTACTGCCCGCCCTGACCAACGACCGCGCCCGTACGTCAATATCGCCGCGGCCGAGATGGTCAAGCTCGACTTCCAGTCATGTCCCTCGTTCCGGGACAAATTGTCCCTCATGACGGGACAAACGCTCTCAATTTTTTGCCGACCGGCGAGTTGTAAACCTACACTCGAAACGGACGACAAATAGCCTACAGCCAGATGGGGTCACCATATACAGTTGTCGCATTGTCGGCGGTGTCCGTCGATATGGTGATGGTCGCGAATGAACGCAAAGTGACCGGTCCCATGCACCCGTCGACTTTGACCTCGGCTTGATCGTCAGACACTGAAGCATGATTGTCGACCACCGACTTTTTCGCAAACGAAACGGTATTGATCGAGCCGGGCTTGAGGGTGGTCGACACATTAGGGCTGACCGAGGCGTGCGCACCGATATCGGGGCCAATAATGCTAAGGCCGACAGAGGGTCCGATGGAGAAGCCGAGGCCGAGATGAAGTCCATTGGATACATCGACCTGGCAGCCGATCTGGTAGCCGGTATCCAATACTCCCCACTTGATTTCGGATTTGCCGTTCCCGGCGATGTCGGCGACCGCGCGCAGCGAGACGAAGCCCTCTCTGGTGAACGGGGTGGCGGCCAGGTTCGGGTAGCGGTCCACGGTCTCGCCGAGCTTGGAAACCGTTAGTGACCAGCCGTCCTCGGTAACTATGGTGCGGGACTTGTCGGCCACCGCGTCCGCCGACGACGATCCGGCGGTCGCCGTCGCGACCAGCCCGCCGGTGACCACGACCGCTGCGGCCGCTAGCCAGCGGCGGGCTGTCACTCCTCGGATGTTCGACATTGCGGACGACCTTTCTTCCGATCTTCTGAGGTATTGCAGACCGTTTCCATTACAAGCATGGAATATATTGGCAGGCAATGACATGTCCCTGAATGCGGGACATATTCTGCATCCATTCTTTACATTTACATTACACGGAATCACATCCGTTCCCGATAAATCCCCACTCGCTTTCGATACCGCCCGGTAAACACAATGCTGGCCGCCCCGATAAGTTATTCAGGCCACACTCTCATCCTCCTGTGACGGCGACCGAGCACCATTGCCGCAGAATTTCGCCTGGTGTTGGCTGAGTGAATACCAGCAAGTGTCAGGGCTACCTGAAACTCTGGATCGAATCGACACCAATTTCCGAATCCGGAGGAACTCATGCGAATTCTCGTGACCGGTGGAGCCGGCTTTCTCGGATCGCATCTCACCGACGCATTACTCGACCGGGGCGACGACGTTGTCGTCCTGGACGACATGTCGACCGGGAGCCCCGACAACCTGACCCCGCCGCGCCGCGGGCTCACGATCGTCGACGCCGATGTGCGGGCTCCGCTGCTGCTCGACGGACCTTTCGATGCGATCGCGCACCTCGCCAGTCCGGCCTCCCCGCCCGATTACCTGCGCAGGCCGGTATTCACGCTGACCACCGGCTCGCTGGGCACCCAGCAGGTGCTGGAGTTCGCCGCCCGCAAGAAAGCCCGGGTCGTGCTGGCCTCAACCAGCGAGGTCTACGGCGACCCGGAGGTCCACCCCCAGACCGAAAACTATTGGGGCAATGTGAATTCCGTCGGCCCGCGAGCGGTCTACGACGAGGCCAAACGCTATGCCGAAGCGCTGACCACCGCCTTCGGCGACAGCCGGGGCGTGGACACCGGCATCGTCCGGATCTTCAACACCTACGGCCCGCGGCTGCGTCCCGAGGACGGGCGGGTGGTTTCGAACTTCATCGCCCAAGCGCTGGCCGGTCGGCCGCTCACGGTCTACGGCGACGGCACCCAGACCCGCAGCCTCTGCTATGTCGACGACCTCGTGCGTGGCCTGATCTCGATGATCGACGCGCGTGGTGAGCGCGGCCCGATCAATCTCGGCAACCCGGTCGAGATGTCGGTCCGGGCGATCGCGGACCTGGTGCTGCGACTGACCGGATCGACCTCACGCCTCGAGTGGCGGCCACTCCCGATCGATGACCCGGTGCGACGTCGGCCCGACATCACCCGTGCCGCCCAACGACTCGGGTGGCAGCCGGCCACCCCGGTGGCTACCGGCATCGAGCGAACTATCGCCTGGCAACGTGAGAGTCGTCCGGAAAACCTGATCCGCCCGTCCGCCGTGCCGATGGCGAGCTGATCGGAGCGTCATGCCGACCGCACCCACCTTGGAACCCGCCGCGGAGTCCATCGAAACCTATGTGCGCCGGATCTCCGACGGCGTAGTTCGAGCGATCGAGCCGTCGGGACCTGTTTTCGCCCAACCGGTTCCGGCACGGCAGCGCACCCGTCCCCGCACGTTCGAACCAGCCCTCGGGATCCGTTCGCGGCTGGCCGTGGCCGTGGGGACGCTGGCCTGGGCGATCGTGATCGTGCTGTTCTGGGTGTGGTGGATGCGGCCACAACACAGAGTCGGGCTCTTCGGGTTCGCGGTGACCACGCTGCTGGTGGCCTACGTGACCCTGCTGCCGATCTATTTCCTGCTCACGGTCAATCGATTGCGCCGCGTGTGGCCGGGCCGAGCCGTGCCACCGCTTCGGGTCGCGATGGTGGTCACCAAGGCACCGTCCGAACCGTGGCCCATGGTGCGAAAGACCCTCCAGGCCATGCTCTCCCAGCGCTATCCGCACCGATTCGATATCTGGCTGGCCGACGAGGACCCACAGCCCGAGGTGCTGGACTGGGCACGCTCGCACGGGATTCGGGTGTCGACCCGTCGTGGAGTCGACGGATACCAGCGAACGATCTGGCCACGCCGCAGGCGCTGCAAGGAAGGCAATCTGGCATGGTTCTACGACAATTGGGGCTACCGGGACTACGACGTCGTGAGCCAGCTCGACGCCGACCACGTACCGGACTCCGGCTACCTCGCCGCGATGGTGCGCCCGTTCTCCGATCCCGCCATCGGCTACGTCGCCGCACCCAGCATCTGTGATTCGAACGCGCGCACGTCCTGGGCGGTGCGCGGCAGGCTGTTTCACGAAGCCACCTTCCACGGGCCGCATCAGCTCGGGCACAACGGCGGGCTATCCCCGATCGGCATCGGCTCGCACTACGCCGTGCGCACCGCGGCCTTGCGGAGTATCGGAGGGCTCGGACCCGAACTGGCCGAGGACTTCTCGACCAGCTATCTGCTGACGGTCGCCGGCTGGTCGGGCGCGTTCGCCATCGACGCCGAGGCCCACGGTGAGGGTCCGGCCACCTTCGCCGCGATGCTGACCCAGGAGTTCCAGTGGTCGCGCAGTCTGAGCACGGAACTGCTCGAACTCATGCCTCGCACGCTGCGCCTGCTGCCGTGGCGGCTGCGGCTGCGCTTCGGCTTCGCCCTGGCGTACTACCCACTGTTGGTCCTCACCGCCGCAGCTGGCGTCCTCATGCCCGCGATCGCCGCGGTGACCGGGCTGTCGTGGGTCAGCATCAACTACGGGGTGTTCATCGGATTCGTTGCGGCACAAGGGTCGTGCCTGCTGAGCATCGTCGCGGTGGTCCGCCGCGCCCGGCTGCTGCGACCGGTGAACGCCCCGTTGCTCAGCTGGGAGCAGGCTCTCTACATCTTCGCCAAATGGCCGTTCAACGCCTGGGGCGTCCTGGCCGCGGTGGCACAGCGCTTCAGCCCACGCCCCATCGATTTCAAGGTCACCCCGAAAGACGGTGCGGTGCAATCGATGCCGCTCCGCCTGGCGGCTCCGTACCTGCTGTTGGCGAGTCTGCTGGCGGCCGCGGCGAACATCGGCATGCGGACCGGCGGACCCCTCGGTTACATCGGGCTGTGCGTCCTCGGGGCGGCGACCTACTTCACGGTCGGCGCAGCGGTGGTGGGTCTGCACGCCCGTGAGGCCGCCCGGCTCGTCGGTGCCGCCCGCACCGGCTCCGCCCTGGTCCGGCGGCCCCTGCTCGCGGTCGCCGTCGCCGTGCCGCTCGTTTCGTTCACCCTCGGCGCCTTTCCGATCTTCGCCTTGAAGGAGTTCTCAGCATGAAACCCAGCGTCGTTCTCGTCACCGGCGGTGGCGGATTCATCGGCAGTCACACCGTTGTGGCTCTGCAGGAACGTGGCCATCGGGTGGTCGTGGTCGACGACCATTCCACCAGTTCTCCGATCGCACTGGATCGGGTCGCGGCGATCACCGGGATCGCGCCGGCGCTGTACTCACTCGACCTCAACGATCGCCCAGCCCTGGATCGAGTATTCGCCGCCCACCCGATCGACGCAGTCATCCATTTCGCCGCACGCAAAGCGGTCGGGGAATCGACCGAGATTCCGCTGGAGTATTTCGACGTCAATATCGGAGGCACCGCCAGCCTGCTGCGGGTGATGGACGTACACGGCATAGACCGGCTGGTGTTCTCCTCCTCGTGTTCGATCTACGGCGACGGCGCACCGGACAGCATTCCCCTGACCGAAACCGCGCCCGCACGACCGACCAACCCGTACGCGTGGAGCAAATGGGTGTGCGAGCAGATGATCGATCAAGCCTGCACCCTGCATCCACGGTTACGGGCGATCAGCCTGCGCTACTTCAACCCGATCGGCGCGCACCCCAGCGGCCTGCTCGGCGAGGACCCGCTGGGCGAACCACGCAACCTGATGCCGTACCTGATGCAGGTGGTGACGGGCCGCCGCGCCGAACTCACCGTGTACGGCCAGGATTACCCGACCTCCGACGGCTCGGCGGTGCGCGACTACATCCATGTCTCCGACGTGGCCGAAGGGCACCTCGCGGCACTCGACCACATCGACGACGTACCCGGGCATCGGGTGGTGAATCTCGGTACCGGACAGGGCACTTCGGTGCTGGCGCTGCGCGCGGCGGCCGCCCGGGCCACGGGTCATCCGATTTCCTACCGGGTGGCCGACCAGCGTCCGGGCGATGTGGCCGCGCTGGTCGCCGACGCGAGCAAGGCCCATCGGGACTGGGGTTGGCAACCGAGGCACGACTTGATCGACATGTGCCGCGACGCATGGAAATTCACTCGCATGAACCCGCACGGCTACGTGCGCTGACCGCCTATCGGAGGAATGACATGACCAAGCTGACAGTGCTGGGGACCGGGTATCTGGGTGCCACCCACGCGGCGTGCATGGCCGAGCTGGGACACGATGTCCTCGGTGTCGATATCGACGAAGGCAAGATCGCCAAGCTCCAGGAGGGGCAGGCGCCGTTCTTCGAGCCCGAACTCGAGGAGGTATTGCAGCGCAACATCGAAGCCGGGCGACTGCGCTTCTCGACTTCATACCGCGAAGCCGCCGCGTGGGGCCCCGCACACTTCCTTTGTGTCGGCACGCCGCAGAAGCGTGGCGAATACGCCGCCGACCTGCGCTACGTGGAGTCGGTCATCGACGAACTGGCACCGCACATCACCGGACCGGCCGTCATCTACGGCAAGTCGACGGTCCCGGTCGGCACCGCGGCCCGGCTCGGGGAGCGGGCCAGAACCCTGTCCCCGGCAGGCGAGCAGCTCGAGGTCGCGTGGAATCCGGAGTTCCTGCGGGAGGGCTTCGCCGTCGGCGACACCCTACGCCCCGACCGGCTCGTGATCGGCGTCGACCCGCTGCGGCCCGGCCGCGCCGAGCAACTCGGCCGCAAGATCTACGCCACCGCCATCGCGGCCCAGACGCCGTTCCTCGTCACCGATCTGGCCACCGCCGAACTGGTGAAGGTGGCGGCCAATTCCTTTCTCGCCACGAAGATCTCGTTCATCAACGCCATGGCCGAACTGTGCGAGGCCGCCGACGCCGACGTCACCGTGCTGGCCGACGCGATCGGGCACGACGCGCGCATCGGCCGCCGATTCCTCAACGCCGGCTTGGGATTCGGCGGCGGCTGCCTGCCCAAGGACATCCGCGCCTTCATGGCCCGCGCGGGCGAATTGCACGCGCACCAGGCACTGACGTTCCTGCGCGAGGTCGACAACGTCAACATGCGCCGCAGAACTCGCATGGTCGAGCTGACCCGTGAGGTCTTCGACGGCTCACTGATCGGCACCCGGCTCGCGGTGCTCGGCGCGGCGTTCAAACCCGATTCCGACGACGTCCGCGACTCGCCGGCCCTCAATGTCGCGGGCCAACTGCAGCTACAGGGGGCCAATGTCACCGTGTACGACCCCCAAGCCATGGACAATGCCCGTGCCCTGTTCCCCACCCTCGACTACGCCACCAGCCTGACCGAAGCGTGCGAAGGTGCCGACGCCGTCCTGGTGCTCACCGAATGGCAGCAGTTCCGTGAGCTGGATCCCGCCGACCTCGCCGGGCTGGTTCGCGGCACCCGCGTACTCGACGGACGCAACTGCCTGGACGCCCAACGATGGTCCGCAGCCGGTTGGACGTATCGCGGCCTCGGACGCCACTGAACCGGCCTGCCGAGTCGGCTCGGCCACCGGTCATTGTTGCCCGGTGGCCGAGCGCCAGTCCGCCGTCGTGGTGAACCTGCCACCGCCCCAGCCCACGACCGGAGAGGGAGAGTGGTAGGTGTTGTCCCGCAACATGATTCCATTCGTCGTGAAATTCTCGGCCAGCACCAGCTCGGCGTCGTCGTAGGCGGTAAACACGTTGTCGTACACCACGATTCCGCCCAGGGTGCCCGCGATCCGCACCACCGGAGGCGTCTTCGCTGCCGACCTGCCCACCGTCACCGTATTGCCGTACACCTGGGCATCGAACACGCCCGTCGCAGACGCCGGACCCGACAAACCGCCCATGATCGTCATGCCACCGTAGAAGTCACCGCGCCGTCCGTCATCGACCGAACTGTTGAAGCGAATCACATTGCCGGTGTTGGCCCGGTTGGCTGCATTGCTGAACAGCAAATAGCCGGGACCGTCGTTCGAGTAGGAAAGGTTGTGCTGGAGAACACAATTCGAGGTGTTCTGATCCAGGTCGAATCCCCCGCCATCGGCGGCACCGGTCCGATTGTGATGAGAGATATTGCGCTCGATGACGACGCCGGTCGAATCGTAGGTCCAGATGCCGTACGGGCCCTCCGGGGCCAGGGACCGCGCACCGTTCTCATAGGCGACCGACCCGACCACCCGGCCACCGGACACGCTGCCGAGCACGATTCCGTTGCCGGTGTTCACCTGTGCCGCCGGATCTCCGGCGTTGCCGAAGGCGACCACCTCCGACACGGTGATGTCGGTGTTGACGTACACCGGGCTGACCGCGTCGAACGCCGGTCCGTAGGTCGCGACGCCGGACTCGCGGTTGTCCCGGGCGACCACCTTGCGCACCTGCACACCGTGATACCCGGCGTCGGGACGCGTGGCACCGATCGAGACACCGTTGCGGAAGCCACTGACCTCCAGGTCCTCGACCACAATTCCCGAGGGATAGGTTCCGGGCCGATCGGTGTAGACCGTGACCCCGTCGGCCGTACCGCCACTGGCACCGGCGATCTCGAGATCGCCGACCCTGACCCCGCCGGTGTCTCGAATCAGCACACCGGGACCGGCACCTGCCGCGATGGTCGCGCGCCCGTGCCCGAAGGAGCCGATCCACACCGGCCGCGACGCGTCACCCGCGTCGCTCGCACCGAGCCGCAACGTGCCCTCGAAGGTGTCGCCGCCGTCAAGCAGCACCCGTGCGCCCGGTTGCAGCGGCTGATGTGCAAGCCGGTCCAACGTCCGCCAGGCAGTGGCCGGGGTGCGACCGTCAGCACTGTCATCGCCGGAATTGCTGAGGTAGAAGTCGTGCCGCTCGACGGCGTCACCCGTCCGGTCGATACCCGTCAACGCCACAACTGCCAGCACAGCAGCGGTCAAGATCAGCAAGGTCCGCGACGCGATCACGTTCCTGTCACAGATAGGCGACTTTTCGGCGAATGCTACACGGTAGCCATCGCATGTCATCGAG
Source organism: Glaciihabitans sp. (assembly GCA_025463785.1). GTDB lineage: Bacteria > Actinomycetota > Actinomycetes > Actinomycetales > Microbacteriaceae > Galbitalea. The sequence continues at coordinate 258,716 of JAODBD010000009.1, read as the reverse complement.
CCGTCGACGCCTTCTTTGTCCTCACTATTGGCTCTCTTACCAATAGCTGATAATGTGCTCCTTATTGGTTGCCCTACCAATAAGGAGCGTGATGCCGAAGGACCTCCCAGCCCCGCGCTCAGCGGGACCACGTAGGCGACGCCTGCCGCCCGAGCAGCGGCGGACCGAGATCGTGGATACGGCCGGCCGCCTGATCGCTACGCACGGCATCCGCAGCCTCACCCTCCGCAGCGTGGCCGATGAACTGAGCATCACCACCGGACTCATCAGCCACTACTTCGCCTCCATCGACGACCTGGTCACCGAAGGATTCGCCCATGCGTCCACGAATTCACTCGACGCCTGGCAAGCCCACGCCCGCGTCGCACCGACCCCCCTCGGTCAGCTGCGCCGCCTGCTCGACTACCGCCGCCATCGCATCGAATTCCCGGTCCCGCTGCTGTGGGTCGACGGCTGGCAGGCCTCCTACGGCGACCCGCGTATGCGCGACGAGGTGGTACGGCAGATGACCTACGCCCAGACCATAGTGACCGCGATCATCACCGAAGGTGTTGCGGCGGAACAGTTCTCAACCGACGACGCGTACGTCTCGGCCTCACGGATTCTCGCGGCCGCCCATGCCGTCACGATCCAAGCCGTACTACAGAACGACGAAGAATTCTTTCGCATAGCCGATTTCGTCCTGGCGACCGCAGAGCAAGAACTCGGGCTGCCGCCACACGCACTGGAGAACCGAGGTGATCAGTAGCGATGACACGAATTTTCATTGTCGACAACAACATCGCCCGATTCGGCCTCGAATCCCTCTTCGAGAGCACCGCTTCCCTGGCCGTCGTCGGGGGAACCAACGAGGCCGCACACGCACTGGAATCGATGGATCCGAGGACTGTCGATATCGTCATCGTCGGGTTGAACCTGCCGGACGGCAACGGAATCGACCTGTGCCGTCGGCTGCAGATGACCACCCCCGGAGTCAAGTGCGTCATATTCACCACCGCGGCCGATCCCGAGATCATGACGCAGGCGGCGCTGGCCGGTGCTGCCGGATGCCTTACGAGCAACCTTCCCGGAGAGGTCATCACCCGGGCGATACGCTCGGTCGCCGCCGGGAAACTCGCCTTCGACCATCGCGTCACCGAGGTTCTCATCAGACATGTCCGTCAATCGACAGCGGTGAAAAACGCACTCCGCGAACTGACTTCCCGCGAAATGAACCTCTTCGATCTGGTCAGCGAAGGTCATACCAGCCGGCAGATCGCCGACTCCCTCGGGATAGCCGAGAAGACAGTCAGAAACAATCTCACGAAGCTCTACGCCAAGCTGGGTGTCGAGAATCGGAATCAATTGCTCGCACTATCCGCGCAATTGCGGAACGGTCTGTTGCCCGCTCGATTCCACGACCGCCCTCGAGGCAAGAGTTCCGCTGCCTGATCAAGATATTCGACTGCGGCGACCGCCGATAGACCCGCCGGACCACTGCCGTATCGGCAGAAATCCGCAGTTCACGGCAGGTTCGCGTTGTTGTGGATGCTGTACGTCCCGCCCCACAGATTCGAACCGACACGCCAGCTCTGCCCTGCACCCGCCACAAGCCGCTGAGCCCCAGAAGACGCCGACAAGGTCGTGCGATCACAGGGCTGGCAGCCCAACGATCACAGTCCCATTCGTTCCACATGCACGTTGATCTTCGGGCCTCCCGCGCGGCCGGTGCGCAACGCGCGGGTAGCGGGCCCCGGTGATCGGTGTTTCCTGGGGGCCGCATCAGCGATCTATTTGGCGTCGGTGACGACGGCGATCTGACGCATGAAGGTGTCTTCCACGGCGGAGTGCAGGAGGAAGTCGGCGACGTTGGCACGAGAGGTTGAGGGGAAGATCGGCAACCTGGTGGCGTCCGCGAGCGCAACAGTGTTGTAGCGGGTGCTGTCACCGTTGTTCAATGCTCCGGGGTATTCGAGGGTCCATTTCAGATCGCTGGCTCTCAAGAGCACTTCCGATGCGGCTTTGTCTGCGTAGGTTTTCCGAAGCACGGTCCGAAAAATGGGGCCGACGAGGAATGAGGCTTTGGCGAGGGAGTCGCCAACTCCGAACGCAGACAGGATGACGAAACGGTCCACGCCTGATGTTTTCGCGGATGCGATGACTGCGCGGACGGTGTCGGTGATCAGCGTGGGGGTCTCGCGAGCGTTCTTCACTCCGAGTGTGCTGATGATCGCGTCGTGGCCTCGGGCTGCCGTCGCGATCACAGTGGCGTCGGTGACGTCGCCGACGACGATTTGAGCGCGAGGATCAATGGTGACCTCGGCCCGCCGAGCCAGGGCAGTGACCTGGTGTCCCTGGTCCAATGCCTTTTTCACGAAGAGGACGCCGGTGCGACCGGTTGCTCCAAGTACAAGAAACTTCACGATACTTCGCTCTCTACCGAAGGAATGAATGGGCGTGCTTGTGTTGCGACCCAGCGGCATGGGCCCGATTCGCCCATGCCGTCACGGGCCCCTCAGGCCTCTGCCGACTCTGCCTGTGCGGCAACGGTCCGGCTCACGTCTGGGCGCTGCGCACTGCGGCAATCAGCCGCCCATCACCGGAACATCGTCAGGACCATCACCTAATTTAGTAATGAATCCTGACTATGTCAAGGTGAAGTCGAAGGCTGTTCGCGCCCGCCGGATCCCGGAGGCTCGGGGTCGGCGGGATCGGTGCGGCGCGGACGGATCTACCGCGCGTAGGGGTCGGTGATCTCGCGGAGTTGATCCAGGATCTGCTGCAGCAACGTGAAGTTGCGGGTGCCCAGGTATTCCTTCCACTCCGCGAGGATCTCATCGCGCGTCGCCTTGGCCACCTCGACCGCCCGCCGGCCACGTTGCTCGATCACGATCAGCCGGGCGCGGCCGTCCGCGGGGTCGGGGACCCGGCGGACGTAGCCCAGACTTTCCAGCTGGTCGACCATCGCACTGACGCTCTGCTTGGTCATTTGCGCCTGGTCAGCGAGGTCGGTGAGGCGCGATCCATCCCGAGCGATGCGCTGGAACACCCGGCACTGGGCGAGGGTCCAATCATCGAACCCGGCATCCTGCACGGCCCGGAAAATCCGGTCCTCGGTGTATCGGTACGGAATGAGCAACGACGTCCCCAGATCAACCCACTGCTCGTCGTCCACGTCGCTCCCAACTCCCTCGCCCGCTTGATTCCGCGAGGTTCACACCCTACGCCGACGCCGATTCGACCGCGGCCCAGGCGCGTGCCGCAGCGCTGTGCACGCCGCGTTCCGCATGTGCCACCTATCCCTCGGCGGCCTCGTGCTTGCCACTCTTGTCATCGGTGCGGACATATGACTATATTAGTAATGAAAGCTGACTACTTTGCGAAGCCAGCGATCTGGTGCGCGTAGACGCCAGTCGAGAGCCAGCCGGCCCACTCCCACCCCGAAACCCAATTTCGAGCAAAGGACCAGAACTCATGATTTTGATTACCGGAGCCACCGGCACTGTCGGTTCGGAAGTCATCACAGCGCTCCTGCCTACCCAGGCAGGTCACATGCGGGTCCTCACCCGCAATCCTGGTGCGGTTTTCCCCGATGGCGCCCAGAAGGTCGTGGCCGATCTCGGAGACAGTGACCTGGCACCCGTGCTGGACGGTGTACACGCGGTGTTCTTGCTAACCGACGGGCTCCACGTCGCCGCACACGATCACCGGCTCACCGCCGCAGCGCAGCGAGCGGGCGTGGAGCGGATCGTCAAGCTGTCCGTGCGCAACGTCGGACACGACGCCACCGACCCGATCACCACCTTGCACCGGGCCGGTGAGGAGGCGATCCGCGACAGCGGGATCGGGTGGACGTTTCTGCGTCCCACCGCGTTCATGTCCAACGCGCTCAACTGGGCGGGGATGATCGCGGCCGATCAGGTCGTGTACGCCCCGTTCGCCGGTGGCCGGGCCGCTGTCGTCGACCCGGCGGACATCGCAGCGGTCGCCGCGGCCTGCCTCACCCGAAACGGCCACAATCACCGTATCTACGAGCTCACCGGCCCCGAACCGCTCAGCCTCTCCGACCAGATCGCAATCCTCAGCCAGGTGCTGGGCCGCGACCTGCGCTACACAGAAGCAGACCCGGCCGGCACGCTCGCACAGATGGTGTCCTATGGCGTGCCCAAGGAGCTCGCGCACGCCGTCATCGAGCTCTTCCGCTCCACCGTGGAACCGTATAACTCCGAGCCGACAGGTGACATCACCGCAGTCACTGGCCGCCCGGCACGCAGCTTCACCGACTGGGCCCGTGCCCACCACAGCGAGTTCCCCATTCCCGAGGCCGTCCGGAACGCCGCAACCATCGAGCAGTCACGGTGAGGACCTCCGGGCCCGGGGTCGACACCCACGAGATGGTTCTGATCCACCGTGTCATCCGGCGCGAGTTCGGCCGGCTCCCTCGACTGGTTCGCTCCGCGGCCAACGACCGTGCACGATCCAAGGTCATCGGCGCGCATACCCGGGAGATGCTGGACTTCCTGCACACGCACCACACCGGCGAGGACGAACTGCTCTTTCCCTTGCTGCGCACGCGCACCACGCTCGACCCGGATCTGATGGACCGGATGGACGCACAGCACGCACAGGTCGACGCCACCGTCACAGCCCTCAACGCGGAACTACCGGCATGGACAGCAACCGCGGACGCAGCCATCGGCGAGAAGATGGCCGCCCGCATCGAAGCCACGATGCCGACATTGATCGAGCACCTGGCCGAGGAGGAGCAGAAGCTGCTCCCGGTCGTCTCGGTCACCCTGACGCAAAGCGAATGGGATGCACTCGGCAAGCACGCCATGAGCGCGATCCCGCTCACCCGGCGGCTGGTCATCCTCGGCCACATCACCGAGGAAGCCGACGACGCGGAACGCCAGAGGTTCATGCAGGTCATACCCGCCCCAGCTCGTTTGGCCTACAAGCTGATCGGCCACCGCCAGTTCACCCGCGAAACCACCGCGCTACGCGGCTGACCCAGCTCCGGACCCGACGTCACAGCCCAAACCCATCTTTTCCAGCGGCCAGGGCCAGGTGGATCCAAGCCGGTGCGGCGGGGTCGGACTGCGGAGTACTCGCCGGGTTCGGTGTCGTATATCCACTTCCCGGCACACATAACCGACCTCACGCCGTAAACTCCATCGTTGATCGGACCCGCATCTCTTCCCAGCCGAATCCGACGTGTCACCAGCACCATCACCATCACAACCCGTACGTGGGCGTTGGCGGTCCTCGCAGCAGCGTGGGGTTATGGGTTAGCGTGACCAACGCTCGCATGGCGATGTACACCATGCGAAACGGAAGCCACTTCGACACCTTCGACTGTCGGATCTGCGGGACACAGTGGCAACCCATATCGCCTTGATCACCGGCGACGACGAACGGGCCAGTGCCCAACTGGGGCACATGGACGGCGGCAAGTCGATGGCCCAGCGCCACGACATCCATCAGGGCATTCGCCGCATGGTGGCAGTGGACAACGCCGACGTGCTGGAATCGCTGAACCCGTTCAAACTGGCACACTGCGGCATAGTTCGGCAGTCCGCAACCCGCTGACCAGCAGAAACAGCTAGTCCTTCTTCATCATCGCGTAGACGCGCTTGCACTCCTCGCAGACCGGGGAGCCGGGCTTGGCCGAGCGTGTCACCGGGAAGACCTCGCCACACAGGGCCTGCACGAAGGTGCCCATGACGGCGCTTTCGGCGATCTTGTTCTTCTTCACGTAGTGGAAGAATTTGGGGGTGTCGTTGTCCGTCGACTCGTCTGTGGTGGTCTCCGGACGTACCAGGGTGTCTGTGCTCACGCACTCCATAATGCCAGGCCTCGCGCGCGAGGCAACCGACATGTGCATTCGACGGGCGGGAGTGCGAGACTCGAGGTATGCAGCGTGAAGGCGATTCAGACGCCGGCGTCGGCGGCGGCGAGGATCGCCCCGAGGTCGAATTCCGCCCAGCCGGTTCGAATCCCATGCCGGAACGCAGGCCCGCGGGCTTCTTCCGAGGTGAGAAGGAAGAACCCACGCTGATCACCGAGGCCGCGGTCTCGCTGGACCAGCAGCATCACAATCGGGTGCGCCGGTACACGATCATCATGGCCTTCCGCATTCCCTGCCTGGTGCTGTCGGCCGTCGCCTACAGCCTCTGGGGCAACTGGGTCATTTCGCTGCTGATCATCGGCGTCTCCATTCCACTACCGTGGATTGCCGTGCTCGGCGCCAATGACCGGCCGCCGCGCAGCAAGGACGAGCCCAGCCGCTGGGACGGCCGGCGCAATCAGAAGGCACTCGACTCACGTCCGCACAACGCCATCGACGGCTGACGGCCGCGGCTCGGCGGGCTTGCGGCGGATACTCGCCGACATGAGCGCGGCGAAACCGCACAGCCCGCCCGCGATGTACCAGGCCAGGGTGTAGCTGCCCTGCATATCCCGGATGATGCCCGCGCCGACGGCCGCGATCGCCGCACCGACCTGATGCGAGGCGAAGACCCAGCCGAAGGCGACCGGTCCGTCGGCGCCGAAGTGCTCGCGGCACAGTGCCACCGTGGGCGGCACGGTCGCGATCCAGTCCAGGCCGTAGAAGACCACGAACGCCCACATGCTCGGCTGCACATCCGGCCCGAACAGGTTGGGCAGAATGAGCAGCGAAACCCCGCGCAGCGAGAAGTACGCCACCAGCAGATACCGCGAGTCGACCCGATCGGTGAACCAGCCCGAGGCAATGGTCCCCGCCACATCGAACAACCCGACCAGCGCGAGCAGCCCGGCGGCCGTGGTGGCGGGCATGCCGTGATCGTGCGCGGCGCTGACAAAATGCGTGCCGACCAGACCGTTGGTGGACGCGCCGCAGATGGCGAAACCGCCTGCCAGCAGCCAGAATACGGGCTTGCGCACAATGGTGAACAGCACGCCGAGCGCGCGTCCGGCGCCACCCACGGGCGCGGTGCGCACGCCGACCGCACTGCCGGGCTCGGCGCCGTAGGCGGTGACGCCCACATCACTCGGGAAGTCGCGGATGAACAGCAGTACCAGCGGCACCACCACCAGCGCCGCGCCCGCCACCAGGAGTGCCGGTGTGCGCCACCCGTGATCGCGGGCGAGCCGGGCGATCAGCGGCAGAAAGACCAGCTGCCCGGTCGCGCCCGCAGCGGTGAGCACACCGGTCACCAGCCCGCGCTGGCGCACGAACCAGCGCCCGGTAATGGTGGCGACAAACGGCATGGACATGGACCCCACGCCGATGCCGACCAGCAGCCCCCAGGTGGCCACGAGTTGCCACGGCTGCGTCATGAAGACCGTGAGCCCACTGCCCGCGGCGATGAGCAGCAGCGCGCTCGCCACCACCAGGCGAATCCCGAACCGGTCCATGAGCGCGGCCGCGAACGGCGAAATCAGGCCGTAGAGCAGCACATTCACCGACACCGCCGCACCGATGGTGCCGTGCGACCAGCCGAATTCGTCGTGCAGCGGCTCCATGAGCACGCCGGGCACCGAGCGGAAGGCGGCCGCGCCGATCAGCGCGACGAATCCGACGGCCGCGACTATCCACGCCGGATGCAATCGCCCCGGATTCGAGCGGGGTGGCGGTGTTGTTGTGCCGGAGGCCAATTCGGCGGCGGGATCGGTACCCAGTTCACTCACTGCTCGAGCGTGCCGGAATTCGCACTCGCGCACGAGTGGCCTGACTGACACAATGCGTCAATATCTGGCCAACGTCATGGAGAGGGGTAGCCGATGCCCACACCTCATCTGGTGGCCGTGCTCGCGCTGGAACCCGTTGTCGGATTCGATATGACGATCCCGCCCATGGTGCTCGGCGCGGCACGCGACAATGCCGGAAACCCGCTGTACGAGGTACACGTGTGCGGGGCCCATCCGCGCGGGATCGCCACTACCACGGGATTCACCATCATCCCGGAATACGGGCCGGAGTTGCTGACCCGCGCGGATACGGTGATCGTGCCGGGCACCCGGATCGCGGAACCGCGCACCCAGGGCGTACTGCCACCGGAACTGGCGGCGGTGCTCGCCCTGATCCGGCCGGACGCGCGCATCGTCTCGATCTGTACCGGCGCTTTTGTGCTGGGCGCGGCGGGACTGCTGGACGAACGGCGCGCGACCACCCACTGGCAGTTCGCGGATATGTTCCGATCGCTGTATCCGGCCGTGCGACTGGATGAGAACCTGCTGTTCGTGGAGGACGGAAACGTCTGGACCGCAGCCGGTCTCGCCTCCGGCATCGATCTGTGCCTGCACCTGATCCGCACCGATCACGGCAGCGCGGCCGCCAATCGCGCGGCCCGCTACTGCGTGGTGCCGCCGTGGCGCGAGGGCGGTCAGTCCCAGTACATCGAACAGCCAATTCCCGAACCGGGCGCCGACGGCACCGCGCCCACCCGCATGTGGGCACTACACCATCTCGACCGCGAGTTGGACCTGAATTCCCTTGCCACACATGCCTGTATGAGCGTCCGAACCTTCACCCGCCGCTTCAAGGCCGAGACCGGCATGGCCCCCGGCGCATGGGTACTGCAGCAGCGACTGCGGCATGCCCGGCATCTACTGGAGACCACACGGCTGGCGATCGACGAGGTGGCACGGGCGGCCGGGATGGGGACCGCCGCCTCGCTGCGCCATCACATGCGCTCCGAACTCGGCGTGCCGCCGCTGGCGTATCGCAAGACCTTTCGCGAAGAATGGAATCGGGAACAATGGGAGACAGCATGATTCGGTGGCTCTGGGCCTTCATCGACCGTCCCGCGGCGCACTTCGAGGAGTGCACCGAATTCTGGACCACGGTCACCGGCACCACCCTGTCGCCCACCCGGGGTGAGCACAACGAATTCGTCACGCTGCTACCGGATTACGGTGCGCCCACCGTGAAAATGCAGACCATCGACGGCGCATCGCGCGTGCACCTCGATCTCGACGTCGACGATGTGGTGGCGGCCACCGAGCGCGCGGTGCAACTCGGCGCCACGCTGGTCGGGGACTACATTCTGACCGAGCGCATCGGTTACGCCGTACTGCGGTCCCCGCACGGAATGACCTTTTGCTTCACGCCTTTTCGCGACGGTGCGGGTGCCCTCCCGCCCACGGTCACCGGACCGGAGGGCGATCGCAGCCGGCTGGATCAGGTGTGCCTGGATATCGGCGCCTCCGATTACGGCACCGAGGCGCGCTTCTGGGCCGACCTGACCGGCTGGGCCTGGCGGCCCGGCAGCCTGCCTGAGTTCGCCCGCCTCTCGGCCCGGCCCGGTGTGCCGATCGATCTGCTGCTGCAGCGGCTCGGCGAGGATCGGCCCACCGCCGCGCATCTGGATCTGGCCTGCACCGATATCGAGGCCACCGCCGCCTGGCACCAAAAGCTGGGCGCACGCCGGATCGATCGCGGCAGCCGGTGGCTCGTCATGACAGATCCGGCCGGTCAGACCTATTGTCTGACCGGCCGGGAACCTGCCTGAAGCTGCTGTCAGTTGGCACCGGTCTGCGGCTGCTGCCGCGCGGCCGGAGCCGAGTTGGCCAGCATTTCGAGATCGTCGAGGAAACGCTCGATGCTCTCGGACCTGGCCTGCGGTGTGCCGACCTGCTCGCGCACCTTTTCCTCGGTGAGGGCGAGCATGGCGGCCGATAGGTCGGCCTCCAGATCGCGCATCATCTGCCTGCGGAACTGCAGGATCTGATCGCGGCCGACACGGCGGACACGTTCGACCTCCGCGGTGGCCGCCTCGCGCATCTGCGCAATGATGCGGTCGGCGTCGGCGCGGGCTTCCTCGCGCATGCGCTCGAGTTCGGCCTGCGCCTCGGCGACCGCGCTGTCGTAGGCGGTTTTGGCCGCGGTCAAACGCTCCGCTGCCGCTTCGCTCTCTTCGAGCTGCCGCCTGATGGTGTCCTGTGCCTTGTTCATCGTCTTCTTCACGAAGGGGAGAAGGTATTTCACGAAAAGCCAGATGATAACGACGAAACCGAATAGCTGACTGAAGAAGACGGGCCAGTCGAAGGAGATGTTGTAGCCTTCGGCGAGCACGCCGGTCGTTGGCATCAGGGCGTCCCCCGTCCTCTCTGATTTCCGGCACTGGACCGGGGACGATTCTTGACGCCGAGCATGCGATCAGCCAGATTCTGGGCCAGCGGTTCGACGGATTCACGGAGTTCGGCAGCAACCTGATCAGCCTCGGCACGCAGTTGTGCCGTGGATTCCGCGACGATGTGATCGGCCTCGCGCTGGGCCTCGCCGCGCAGCTCCTCGAGAATCGCCCGGCCTTCGTTCCGTGCCTCGTTGCGGATTTCCGCAGCTTCGGCACGGGCCTTGTTGAGGGCCGTTTGATAGCGGTCCTCGGCCTCGGTGAATATCTCGGTTGCCGACTTACTGATCTTCGCCGTCTCCTCGACCCGCGCCTCCCGTTCCGCCAGCACCTTACGGATCGGCGGAACAACGAAAATCCAGATGACTCCGAGCACGATCAGGAAGATCGCGAGCTCAACGAAGAAGGTGCCATTGGGGATCAGGAAGTTCCCCGCGGCCTCCACATCTGTTCTCGGAGACATGATTTCGTCTACTTACCGGGAGTTGCGAAGACGAAGAGCGCCATGAACGCCAGGTTGATGAAGTAGGCCGCCTCGACCAGACCGACGGTCAGGAAGAAGTTACCGCGCAACTTGCCTTCGGCCTCGGGCTGCCGGGTGACGCCATTGATCAGCGCGGCGCCGGCGAGACCGTCACCGATTCCCGCACCGATGGCACCGCCCGCCAGAATGATGCCGCCGCCGATGAGAGCGCCCTGGACGATACTCGCGGTTGCTGGATCTGCCATTTTTCACTTCCTTTTGAGATTGCCACCGAACAGCGGTGCCGATCAGTGATTTTCACTCTCCAGCGACATCGACTGGCTGAAGTAGAGAACGGTCAGCAGGGAGAAGATGAATGCCTGGATGGCGCCGACGAAGAGGTCGAACATCTTCCAGATGGCATTCGGGCCCCAGCTGATCCAGAAGGGGAACAGCGTGATCACCGAAATCATCACACCGCCGGCGAACATATTGCCGAAGAGCCGCAAGGAGAGCGACAGCGGTTTGGCGACTTCCTCGATCACATTGATGAAGATCATGCCCCAACCGGCATGGCCCTTCAGTGTCTGTTTGAGGTGATTGGCCGGGCCGCGCCGCCAGATACCGGCGGCTTGGTAGGCGATGAACACGAACAGCGCCAAGGCGTAGACGAAGTTGACATCCGAGGCCGGAGGCGCGATCAATTCGCCCGAGCCGTACTGCACCGGCAGCACCGACAACCAGTTCGAGAGCAGAATGAAGGTGAAGAGGGTGACGGCCAGGGGCAGCGCGAACGGCGCGACCTTCATGCCGATGGCGCCCTCGACCTGATTGCGCATCTGGACCGTGACGGACTCGAAGAACAATTGCACACCGTTGGGAACGCCCGAGGTGATCTTGACCCGCAGGTAGAAGGCCAGACCGAGCACAATGAGTGCGGCAACGGAGGTCGACACAATGGTGTCGATATTGAAGTCCAGGCCGAAGAAGTGCGCGACCACATGGTCACCAACATGAATCTTCGACGGCGCCGGCGGGGCATCTTCGGCGCTCAGGGTCACATTTGCGGTCATCTGGGCAATCGAAGCGACGGTATGGCTCATGGCTGCTGTCGAAGGCCTTTCACTTCGGGCACCACCGTGTGGAGCACAAGAATCAATTGAAAGACGGCCAGCCCGAAGAAGATACCGACACCGTACGGACGCGTGAAGAACGCGACGACTATCGACAGGCCAGTCAGTATGAGCAATCGCGCCGCCGAGGAGAGCGCGAGCTTCTGTTTGCTAGGAGTTTCCGCATCAGTGATGCGAACAATCGACACCCACGTTATTTGCGCATTGATCCCACCGAGTGCCAGTCCGGCGCACATGAATACGCCCAGCATCAATCGATCAAGCGCACCGGTGGCCATCAGAGCCAGTACGCCGAAGGCGATTGCAATTGCCGCCGCCCGCCGCATCCGGAGCCTGTTGACGTCCACTTATCGACACCGCCTCGCCCTCAATCCCACCTCGTAGTGGGGCTGTGCATGATCAGTAGCATACACAGCCCAACCACGTTGCGTACCAGTATTTTTGATCTTCATATTGTTGATCTTGAAACCCTGGAACAGCTTTCAGCGAACTCTCAGCGACCATTCTTCGGTATCATTGTTGCGCAGCCTTTTCCGCTCCGATGCCGGTCAGGGACCGCACTTGCATCTCGGCATACTTGGCGCCATCACGCTCCTTCGACAGCACGGTTCCCAGCCAGCCCAGAGCGAACGATATGGGGATAGACACCAGGCCGGGATTGGAGAGCGGGAACCAGTGAAAGTCCATGGATTTGATCATGGCGGTGGGCGCTCCGGAGACCGCCGGCGAGAACACGATCAACACGATGGTGACGGCCAGCCCGCCGTAGATGCTCCACAGTGCCCCAGCGGTATTGAAGCGCCGCCAGAAGAGTGAATACAAAATGGTCGGTAGGTTTGCCGAGGCCGCCACCGCGAAGGCCAGCGCCACCAGAAACGCCACATTCTGATTCTTGGCCAGAATCCCGCCCACGATCGCCACCGCACCGATGACCACCGCCGTGATGCGGGCGACCCGCACCTCGCTGTCCTTACTGTCACCACTGCCGCGCTTGATGATGTTGACGTACACATCGTGCGCGAACGACGCCGACGCGGTGATGGTCAGACCCGCGACCACCGCCAGAATCGTCGCAAAAGCAACGGCCGCAACAAATCCCAGCAGCACCGGACCGCCCAGCTCCAATGCCAGCAGCGGCGCCGCGGCATTCTCCTTACCGGGTGCCTTGGCAATCTTCTCCGGCCCCACCAGCGCCGCGGCGCCGTATCCGAGCACCAGGGTGAACAGATAGAACACCCCGATCAGCCCGATCGCCCATACCACCGAGCGCCGCGCGTCCTTGGCCGTCGGCACCGTATAGAACCGCATGAGCACATGCGGCAGCCCGGCCGTACCCAGCACCAGAGCCAGTGCAAGGGATAGGAAGTCGAGCTTGGTGGTGCCGTTCTTGCCGTACTTCGCGCCGGGTGCCAGCAGCTTCTCCCCCGCCTTGCCGCCGTGATCGACCGCATCCTGCAGCAGACTGGACAGATTCAGCCCGTATTTGGCGAGCACCCACACCGTCATGGCCGCCGCCGCGGCAATGAGCAGCACCGCCTTCACGATCTGCACCCAGGTGGTGCCCTTCATGCCGCCGACGAGCACATAGACGATCATGATCGCCCCGACCACCGCGATCACCACATTCTGTCCCGCGCCACTGGATACGCCCAATAGCAGCGAGACCAGCACGCCCGCACCCGCCATCTGCGCAAGCAGGTAGAACAGACTCACCGCGAGGGTCGAGGTGGCCGCCGCCGCCCGCACCGGGCGCTGTCGCATCCGGAAGGCCAGCACGTCACCGAGCGTGAACTTGCCGGTATTGCGCAGTAATTCGGCCACCAGCAGCAGCGCCACCAACCAGGCCACCAGGAATCCGATGGAGTACAGGAAGCCGTCGTAACCGTAGAGCGCGATCGCGCCCGCGATCCCGAGGAAGCTCGCCGCCGACAGGTAGTCGCCGGAGATGGCAATGCCGTTCTGCATTCCGGAGAACGCCCGACCGGCAGCGTAATAGTCTGCGGCCGTTCGGTTGTCACGGCTGGCGCGCACCACGATCACCAGCGTGATCACCACGAAGACCGCGAAGATGCCGATATTGAGGCCCGGTCGGCTGCCTTCGACATCGGCGGCTAAATAGTCGATCATCGCTGCGGTCCTTCCAGTTGGGCGCGGAGGTCGTCGGCGATGGGGTCCAGGCGGCGATCGGCGTAACGCACATACAGCCCGGTAATGACGAAGGTCGAGACGAACTGCAGCAGGCCGAAGATCAGCCCGACGGTGATATTCCCCGCGACCTTGGTGGCCATGAAGGCATGCGCGTAGTCGGCGAGCAGCACATAGAGCGCGTACCAGGCCAGGAAGAGGGCGGTCATGGGAAAGACGAAGCGCCGGAAGCTACGGCGTAGTCGCTGAAACTCTGGGCTGTCGTACACCTGCGGCCAGTCAGGCTCGGGGCCGTGGCCATCGATATCGGATGTCAACTGCGATACCTCCCTTGTGAACCCGGTCACACTAACAAGGAATCGAGCTCCGAACGGGCGGAATAACCACAGGTGGGGGCAGTCAATGATGTTGAAGTGAGCGGGAATTCATGTCCGCCGCGCGATGGATAGGGGGCGGCGACCACCTACCGCCGTCCTCGAACCGGGCCCGCCGAGGGATGCCGAACGGTTGCGGTGGCAGAGTTCGATGTCATGCCGACGAATCAGACGACCACCTCGTCCCTGCTCGCCGACCTGGCCCCCGACCTACGCACGGCACTGACCCGGGTCGGCTACGGCGCCGAGAACCTGCTGGAAGTACTCGGCGACGCGGCGCACGCCGCCCTGTGGCGCTCCGAACCTGTGCCGGTGCGCCGGGCCGCCCGCGACGCCGGTGACCTCGGCACGCTGGTGCGACTGCTGCTGCTCGGCGACCCCGTGCCGGAGCGCGAGGTGACCGCAGCGCTGGCACCCGTCGAGGTGGACCGCGCGGTCGCCGCCGGACTCCTCGAACGCGATGGCACGCAACTGCGTGCGGCACTGGACCTGCGTCCGATGGATCTCGGCGACGGCACCCGCTGGGTGCTCTCGGACCTCGACGACTCCATGCGGCGGCGCACCCTGGACACCGATCATGTGCTCGGCGTCGGGCAGGCCTCGCTGTCACTGCTGCGCGCCACGCCGACCCGCCCGGTAGGTACAGTGCTCGATCTGGGCACCGGATGCGGAATCCAGGCCATTCACGCAAAGTCCTACGGGCGCACCGTCACCGGCACCGATGTGAACAAGCGCGCGCTGTGGCTGGCCGCGGCCACCGCCGCGCTCAACGATCTGGATATCGAGCTGTGCGAAGGCTCCTGGTTCGAACCGGTCGCGGGACGCCGCTTCGATCAGGTGGTCGCCAATCCCCCGTTCGTGGTCGGCCCGGCGCGGGTCGAGCACACCTACCGGGACTCCGGGCTGGCGCTGGACGGTGCGAGCGAACTCGTCATCTCCGGCATTCCGGACATGCTCAATCCCGGTGGCACCGCGGCACTGCTGGCCTCGTGGGTCCATATCAATGGACAGGACTGGCGCTCCCGCGTCGCGAGCTGGCTGCCCGACCACGGCATCGACGCCTGGATAGTGCAGCGCGACATCGCCGATCCGGCCCTCTATGTCGGAACCTGGCTGCGCGACGCCGGATTGGATCCGCGCGAGCCGGCGGCGCAGGCACGGGCCGAGCGGTGGCTGGAGGCCTTCGACGCCGCCGACGTCGACGGCATCGGATTCGGTGTCGTCTATATGCGCGATATAGACGGACCGACCGAAATGCTCGCCGAGGACCTCACGCACCCCTTCGACGATCCGCTGGGGCAGGAGACCCACCACTACTTCGAGCGCTCCGCGTGGCTGCGCGCCGTGGCCACTGATCCGGGCCTGGTGCTGTCCTCGCGCTTCGAGGTCGATCCGGCCACGGCGCTGGAGCGGGTCTCGCTGCCCGGCGACGAGGGCTGGCAGCAGCGGGTGGCACGGCTGCACCGCGGCGACGGACCGCTCTGGCAGCACGAGGTGGACGACACCACGGCCGCGCTACTGGCCGGCATGCGCCCGGACGGACTGCCGCTGAGCGAGCTCGTGGAATTGCTGTCCTTCAGTGATACCGGTGACGCGGCCACTCCAGAGTTCGAATCGGCGGTGCTGGGCGTGGTGGTCAGTCTGGTTCGCCACGGGCTGATTCATCCGCGCTGAGCACTCCCCCGCCGCACCTCCCTCGGCCGCCCGGCACCCGTGCCCGGCGGCCGAGTCGTTTCCTGGCCGTGACCTGGCGTTTATCTCCGTAAAGTGAGCTATCTCATGTTTCGAACGGTGCTGGCGGGTACCTCGAGGAAGCCACCGACCCGCACAGCGCTGGATCAACCGCTCGAACGCACGGTGGTCATGCAAGGCCCGTACACACGTATTCGGTTGCCGCGCTCCGAAGTTCGACGCCAACGGCGGCAACTCACCGGACATCGGCAGCCGCCGACCGGAGGCGCGCGTTCCCCAGTGCGCACGCTTCTCAGGAACTTCTCAGCCGTGGGTCGCAAAAACCGCAGCTCAGATACGGTTTATGTCCGCCGTGGCGGGGAACTTTCTTGATGTCGGGCCCGTTGTACGGAGCGAGACACCACCGACAGGAGGCAAGTCATGACAAGCCCCGCCACCACTGACGTGCGCATCAGCGAACAGGACCTCGACGCCGCAAGCCCCGCCGCCGACTTGGTACGCGTGTACCTGAACGGAATCGGCAAGACGGCGCTGCTCACGGCTGCCGACGAGGTCGAGCTGGCCAAGCGCATCGAGGCGGGCCTCTACGCTCAGCACCTGCTGGAGACGACCAAACGATTGTCCGCGCCGAAGAAGAAGGACCTCGCGGTCCTCGTTCGCGAAGGTCAATCGGCTCGCCAGCATCTGCTCGAAGCCAACCTGCGCCTCGTGGTTTCTCTGGCCAAGCGGTACACCGGCCGCGGCATGCCGCTGCTGGACCTGATCCAAGAGGGCAACCTGGGTCTGATCCGCGCCATGGAGAAGTTCGACTACACCAAGGGCTTCAAGTTCTCGACTTACGCGACGTGGTGGATTCGCCAGGCGATTACCCGTGCAATGGCCGACCAGGCTCGCACCATCCGCATCCCGGTACACATGGTTGAGGTAATCAACAAGCTTGCGCGGGTGCAGCGTCAGATGCTTCAGGACCTCGGGCGCGAACCCACCCCTGAAGAGCTCAGCCGAGAACTCGATATGACACCTGAGAAGGTCATCGAGGTGCAGAAGTACGGCCGCGAGCCGATTTCGCTTCACACGCCGCTCGGCGAAGACGGTGACAGCGAGTTTGGTGACCTCATCGAAGACACCGAAGCTGTTGTGCCTGCGGATGCAGTCGGTTTCACAATGCTGCAGAAGCAGCTGGAGAGCCTGCTCGATTCTCTTTCGGAGCGTGAGGCTGGCGTGATTCGCATGCGCTTCGGGCTTGGCGACGGGATGCCGAAGACACTCGACCAGATCGGCGACACATTTGGGGTCACGCGAGAGCGGATCCGCCAGATCGAATCTAAGACCATGGCAAAGCTTCGTCACCCATCTCGGTCGCAGTCGCTGCGCGACTACCTCGAGTAAGGCGCCCGCGTGCTGCGCGTGCTGCGCGTGCTGCTCACGATCTGGGCGGTCAAGCTCTCCGCGCTCGCCATTAGGGCCCTTGGACGGCCCGGCACTCACACGCCGGGCCTGATAGCGCGCAAGTTGCATCCGGGTATCATCGGCGCGGTCAGGCATCCAGCACGTGTGATCGCGGTCACCGGCACGAATGGCAAGACCACGGTATCGAATCTGCTCGCCGAGGCCCTTGAGGCCGAGGGACTGCGGGTCGCGAGCAACCGTAGCGGCTCGAACATCGCCGCCGGCGTCGCCACGGCGCTCATCGGTGCGGTCAGCTGGACGGGCAGGCCTAAGGCGGACATCGCGGTCATTGAGATGGACGAGCGGTCGGCTGCGATCATCCTGCCAGGACTCTCGCCAGACCTGCTGGTGTGCATGAACCTCACACGGGACTCGATCAAGCGCAACGCGCATCCTGCCTACGTCGCGTGGATCATCTCGTCAGCACTGCCGGTGAATACCAGCCTCGTGCTCAACGCCGACGACCTGATCGCCTCCTCGCTCGGCAGCGAGTCGAACCCCCGGGTTTACTTCGCCGTCGATCGGTTGCCGACGGATGGCGACCGGCCGAGCGGCGCCGCGGTGGACATCGAGATCTGCCCTGTCTGCGATCACACGCTCAGCTGGGAGTATTGGCGGTTCAACCACATTGGTAAGGCGTACTGTCCGGCCTGCGGATTCCGCTCGCCGGAGGCCGCCTACCGGGCGCGCGACGTCGACGCGGCCAGTGGTCGGGTCACGCTCGAGCTCGACGGCCAGAGCCGCCAGGCGCGGTTGATCAACGACAACATCGTCAACGTCTACAACGAGATCGCAGTCGCAGCGGTGCTCGACCAGCTCAGTGTGCCGAAGGACCGGATCGTGGCGGCCTTCGAGCTCCTGTCACCGCCCACGACCCGGTTCGCCGCTGAGGTGGTCGGCGACGTTCAGCTGGTGCGCCTGTTGACAAAGGGGCTTGTCGGCGTCGCCTGCTCGAGGGCGTTCGAGTACCTGACCTCGTTCCGTGGCCGGAAGGCGGTCGTGCTCAACATCGATGAGGCGAGTGAGCGCAGCACTGACGTCGAGAACACCGCGTGGACATACGACGCCGACTACGAGTATCTCGCCGACGACTCAATCGCCCAGATCGTTATCGGCGGCGCTCGCAGGCACGACCAGGCGCTCCGACTGGCGATTGCCGGCGTCGACCCTGCGCGCATAGTCACGGTCGAGTCCGAGACTGCAGCGGCCGACCTTATCGAACTCGACGGAGTGGACGAGGTATTCAACCTGCACAGCGTTCACAACGCGCTGAGCACCGGAACACCCGTGCAGAGGCGGCTGCGGGCTCGCCTCGAGGGCAGTGCTGAACGCGAAAGCGGTGCTGAATCCAACAGCAGCTCGTCGGCTGCATCGTGAGCCGCGCGCTGACCATCGAGGTATTGTTCCCCGAGATCGCGAACCTCCACGGTGACAACGCCAACATCGCCTACCTCGCCCAGTGCCGTCCGGACGCGCGTGTGATCCGCACGGGCCTCACCGACACACCGGCCTTCGTCTCGAGTTCTGTCGATCTGGTCTACCTTGGCCCGCTGACGGAGCTAGGCCAGCTCAAGGCGATCGAACGACTCAGGCCGTACCGAGACCAAATTGTGTCGCTGATTGAGGCGGGCACTGTGTTTCTGTTCACCCAAAACGCGCTCGAAGTGCTGGGCGCTCGCATCCGCAACGACGACATGAGCTACGACGTGCCCGGCCTCGGCGTCTTCGAGCTTGAGTCCACTGTGCGGATGTTCGGGCGCTACAACGGCAAGGTGATGGGGATGGTGCCTGAAGTCGGAGCCGAGCACCCTGTCCTCGGCTACAAGTCACAGTTCTCGATGGTGACGGCCCCACAGTCGCTGCCCGGGTTCCTCACCGCGGACCGCGGAATCGGGCGTGACACGGCCACCGCAGTCGAGGGGGTGCGTGTTGGCAACTTCATCGGCACATCGCTGCTCGGCCCACTCCTCGTCGTGAATCCGCACTTTACCCGAAGCCTGCTTGCCCAGCTCGACCCGGATTCCGAACCGACGCTCGCCCACGAACAACTGGCGCTGGCGGCCTACGAGGCGAGGCTCAGCGACTTCCGGGTTCAGCGGCGCTGGCACCACTTCGAGCGTGTTCTGCCGACCAGACGCGCCTGACGGCTCAGGTTCGAACGGCCGATCGAAGTCAGTGCCGATCGAAGTGAGCGCCGATCGAAGCTAGTTAAGCGTTCTGCTCTTCGAGCAACCGGTACGACTCGTCGTGCCAGTCGAGAGCGGTCGCAGACAGCTTCTCCTTGAACTGGGCGCCGTGGTGCGCGCAGAACAGCAACTCACCCGTGCTCATCGTCACGCGCACGTAGGCCTGTGCCCCGCAGCTGTCGCAACGGTCAAGACCGGTGAGCGCGGGGACGGAGTCAAGCTCGATATCGTTCTCTGTGATCTGAGACATGTGGGCTGCTCCTTCGGGTTTGTTGTGCTGTCGAATCCCGTTACCTCTATACAAACACGCCCGTGTTACAAGCGTGGGTCATTCGCACGGTATTTCGCTCTGCGCGTATGACCCAATCCGGGGGACGTGGAGCGCGAGCCTGTGTGTTGTTGACCGCCGAGGTCTGCACCGCGAATTAGTGTTGAGGCGTGGCCGACGGCCGTACCCCCTTCCATTTCCCGTTCGCAAATCCGTTTTCACCTTCACAAGGAGTCCTCGTGGCAAGTTCCGACTACTCCGCCCGGCACCTCTCGGTCCTCGAGGGGCTCGAAGCCGTCCGCAAGCGCCCAGGAATGTACATCGGGTCGACGGATGCCCGCGGTCTCATGCATTGCCTTTGGGAGATCATCGACAATTCAGTCGACGAGGCGCTCGCAGGGCACGGTAGTTCCATTGACGTCATCCTGCACGCTGACAACTCGGTCGAGGTACGAGACACGGCTCGCGGCATCCCGGTCGATATCGAACCGAAAACCGGCTTGACGGGTGTCGAGGTCGTTTTCACCAAACTTCACGCGGGTGGCAAGTTCGGGTCCGGCTCGTACGCCGCGTCGGGCGGCCTGCACGGTGTTGGCGCTTCCGTGGTTAATGCGCTGTCTGAGCGGCTCGACGTTGAAGTCGACCGCGACGGCAAGACGTACGCCATGTCATTCCACCGTGGTGAGCCGGGAACCTTCGCCGACCTCGATCCGTCGATACCGCGACCGGACGCGGTATTTTCTCCCTTTGTCTCCGGCAGTGAGCTGCGGGTTATGGGTAAGGTCGCCAAAGGCGTCACCGGCACCCGCATTCGCTACTGGGCCGACCAGCAAATCTTCACACGCGGTGCAGACTTCCAGACCGATGAACTGGTGTCGCGCGCTCGCCAGACGGCGTTCCTGGTACCGGGGCTTCGCATCGATATGGAAGATCGCCGGGGGGCCGAACCGGTCATCCAGTCGTTCAGTTTCGCCGGTGGAATTTCTGAGTTTGTCGACTTTCTGGCTCAGGATGCCCCGCTCACAGACACCTGGCGTCTTCAGGGCACGGGCACGTTCACCGAAACCGTGCCAGTTCTCCAGGAGACCGGTGCGATGGTGCCGACCGAACTCACGAGAAACGTGGAGGTCGATATCGCGCTGCGCTGGGGAATCGGCTACGAAACGGTATTCAAGAGTTTCGTCAACATCATTTCGACCCCAAAGGGTGGCACGCACCAGACGGGTTTCGAGCAGGGCATCATGAAGTTCCTGCGGTCGCAGGTCGAGGTGAACGCGCGGCGGCTCAAGGTCGGCAACGACAAGCTCGAGAAGGATGACATCCTGGCGGGGCTCACTGCGGTGCTCACCGTGCGGTTGCCAGAGCCGCAGTTCGAAGGCCAGACGAAGGAAATCCTGGGCACGCCGGGCGTTCGCAACATCGTCGCAAACGTGGTTGCTCAAGCTCTGGGCGAGCGGTTCTCGTCGAGCAAGCGCGATGACAAGGCGCAGTCGTCGCTGGTACTCGACAAGATCGTTGCCGAGATGAAGTCCCGCATCTCTGCCCGCGCACACAAGGAGACTCAGCGTCGCAAGAACGCCCTCGAGAGTTCGTCGCTGCCCGCCAAGCTGGTCGACTGTCGATCTACTGACGTGTTGAACACCGAACTCATGATCGTCGAGGGCGATTCGGCCCTCGGCACCGCGAAGCTCGCACGAGACAGTGAATATCAGGCCCTATTGCCGATTCGCGGCAAGATCCTGAACGTTCAGAAGGCATCCGTCTCTGACATGCTCTCGAATGCCGAGTGTGCATCCATCATCCAGGTGATCGGCGCCGGGTCTGGTCGGTCATTTGAGATCGAGCAGGCACGATACGGCAAGATCATCATGATGAGCGACGCGGATGTCGATGGCGCGCACATTCGCACGCTGCTGCTTACGCTGTTCTTCCGTTACATGCGGCCCATGATCGAGCAGGGCCGCGTGTTTGCCGCGGTGCCGCCCTTACATCGTGTGATCGTCATGAACCCCGGATCGAAGCCGAACGAGACGATTTACACCTACTCCGAAAAGGAGCTGGAGGGGGTACTGGCTGGTCTGAAGCGGCAGAACAAGCGCTACCAGGATCCCATCCAGCGCTACAAGGGCCTCGGAGAGATGGATGCCGACCAGCTTGCCTCCACCACGATGGATCGCCGCTATCGCACGCTGAGGCGGGTGACCGTCAAGGACGCGGCCGCAGCGGAGGAGGCGTCGCGCGTGTTCGAACTGCTCATGGGCAACGATGTCGCGCCGCGCAAAGAGTTCATCATCGCGGGTGACGGCTTCGATCGGGCGCGCATCGACGCATAGAGGCGACGCGCGACGATCTCGGATGTCACCCTTAGGCTCATCTGGCTGCCTCGCGAGCGTTCGGTAAACTCACGACATGTCACGCCCGGCGATTCAGCGGATCTCCGCGGTTGTGATGGCCGTCGTGCTCGTCGGTGTCGTCACCGCGTTCGTCTTCCTGGTCCGCGCGGGCGATGCCGGTATCACCAATTGGCCCGTGAGCTTCGAATTGCGCTCGAGCGACAACGGCGTGTTGTTCCAGTTCGCACAGGATGTTTTCCATGGCCGCGCGCTCGATTGGAGCTTCTCGCCGCAGGTCTTCGTCTTTCCTGAGATCCCGATCAGCCTCGTCGCCTACGCGATCGCCGGCGGTTCAGTGCAGCTGTATTACCTGTTGGTGGCCGCCATCAACAACGCCCTGCTCTTCGTGGCTCTGTTCGCCATCATCCGGTATGTATTTCCCGCGGACGGGCTCGGCCGGCGTCTGGCACGGGCCGGCGTTGCGACGTTCCCGCTGCTGCTTCTGCCGCTGATCGGCACCACCTGGCTGCTCTCCTATCAGCTGGCGCCCACCTACTACTTCGGCATGTACCTGATGATCTTCGCGGCGCCCACACTATTCTTTGCGTGTCATCGCTGGACCAAGACTGCGATTGCAATCGGGATCGCGCTCACGGCAGCATCCAACCCTCTCGCACTCGTGTTTACCGTACCCGCGCTCATCTGCGTGCTGGTGGTCCGCGGGGTCGCCGGCGGGTTTCGTTCGGTCCTGAAACCAGCAGGCTGGGCGGCGGGCGCCATTGTGCTTGCGGCACTCATTCGGGTCGTATCTTTCTCCCGGTTGCAGGGGGGCTCACCGTTTGCCTATGTCGACACGGGGATCTTCGCCGGTCGAATCTCAGTCGTCAACGCCTACATTCACTCGCTGCTGGCGGATCCGACGCTCGCAACGATCATCGTGCTCGGCGCGGCGATCGCGATCGCAGGGGTCGTGGTGGCGGCCGTTGTCGCGGTGGGCGTCATCCGTAACCGCCTCGCATTCGGTCCGCGCTCATTCGTCACCATCTATTTCGCCCTGGTGCCGCTGACGGGACTCGCCGCGACCCTCGTACTGATCATCACCGACTACCTCTACCTCTGGCCCGTGCTCATTGCGCCGCTGGTCTTCGTGCTGCTCCCGTTGCCGCGGATTGTGGTGCCGTGGGCGCTTGGGGCGACATCCATTGCCCTGATTGTCGTTGCAGTTGTGACGGCTGCCGTGCCGAATCTGAGGCAGGCTGGCAGCTACTTCACCTACCGGAGCGCAGAAACGAAGTGCCTGGACGCCAGGTTGCCGCGAGGAGTGAATATCGGCTACTCAACCTTCTCGGATGCGCGCCGGCTTGAGCTCACCTCGAGCCGCCCGTTCCGGCTTATCCAACTCAAGAGCAGCGGTGTGCTCGCCTACTGGCTGACCAATCGTGACTATGCGCGTGACGACGTCGGCCGGTTCTTCTATATCAACCAGCACGGCGACGAGCCGGCCATCAGCACCAGCTACATTGAAACGCGATTCGGGATGCCGGACAGCCAGTTCACGTGCGCGCCCGGGGAAACAGTTCTGCTCTACAACGACCCGGCAAAGCTTGCGAAGATCAAGGCCCGATACTCAACACCGCCGGCTCCGTAGCAGCCCGCGCCCCGCGCCGCGGTACTGCGTGCCGCGCGTTGTGAGCCGTGCGCCCCGCGCCGCGGCGTGCCGCGCGCCCCGCGCCGCGCGCTTGTGGTCACCCGTACAACGTGAGGGGCGTCATATCGACGTTCCTGCGGCCCAGGAACGTCGATATGACGCCCCTCACGAAGGAGCTGGGAGGGGGAGGGAGCGGGCGAGCGAGGGCTAGAGGGTGGTGCCGATTGAACCGATTGGGGCTTCGAGGGGGGTACCGGAGGCGTCGCGCCTGGCTCCGGTCTCGGGCAGTTCGCGCGCGGCGCCGTCGGACGCGACGGCAACAGGCGAGACCCCTGCCCACGCGAGCGTTAGCTGGTCTTCGCCCTTCAGGAAACTGTGCGCACGCACGCCGCCGGTCGCGCGCCCCTTGCCGGGGAACTCGCCAAACACGGACACCTTGGCTCGACCAGGATCGGTGCCCGGCAACACCTGCGATGACCCGGAAATGGTGGCGACCACGACATCCAGGGCCGGGTCGACCGCGCCGAAGAAGATCACGGTGGCCTTGCCACCCAGGTTCATCCCAGCCATTCCACCTGCTGCCACGCCCTGCGGACGCACAGCGGATGCCGCAAAGTGGAGCAACTGCGCATCGGACGTCACAAAGACCAGGTCGTCGCCCTCGCCGCCCTGTGCCACTCCGACCACTTCATCGCCGGGCTTGAGAGAGATGATCTCGAAGTCGGGCCTGGACGGATATCCGCCTGCAGCAATGCGCTTCACTACGCCCTGTGCCGTACCCAGCGCGATCGGAGTCTCAGAAGCGAGCGACACGAACCCGAGCACGCGCTCCTTCTTGTTGGCCATTGCAAGATAGTCGCCAATGCGCGAACCGGCCGCGAGCTGAACCGAGTTTGCGGGAACCGACGGCAGGTCGACCGCGGTGAATCGGATGAGCCGGCCGAGGTTCGTAACGGCGCCGATCTCGGCGCGACTCGTCGTGTCGATAGTGGACAGGATCGCATCATGCTTGCTTCGACGTTTTGCAGCAGGAAGCTCAGACCCGTCTTCGGGGAGGTCGACCCGGATCGCGCGGCCAGTCGTCGAAAGATAGATGCGGCAGGGCGTGTCGGCGATTTGCAGGTCGGGGGGCGTCGCACGCGACGAACGGGAGGTTGCCGTCGCGATCGACGGTCGCGCTTCGGTGAGAAGAGTTCGTCTCGGTGTACCGAAGCGCTCGGCAGTCGCCTCAAGCTCGTCAGATACGACCCGGCGAATTCGCGCGGGGTCGGCGAGGATCGCCTCCAGCTCGTCAATCTCGCGGTGCAACTGATCGCGCTCGGTCTCGAGCTCGATGCGGCTGAAGCGGGTGAGGCGCCGCAGCCTCAACTCGAGAATGTATTCGGCCTGCACCTGACTGAGATCGAACACGTCGATCAAGCGAATGCGAGCCTGTTCGCCGTCGTCGGATGTGCGAATGACCTGGATGACTTCATCGATGTCGAGAATGGCCACCAGCAGGCCGTCAACGAGGTGTAGCCGCTCCTTCTTGCGAGCGAGGCGGAACTGACTGCGGCGGGTCACAACCGCGAGCCTGTGGTCAACGTAGACCCGGAGAAGTTCGCGCAGGCCGAGCGTGCGCGGGCCGCCATCCACGAGTGCGACGTTGTTGATGTTGAAGCTGTCTTCGAGTGGCGTGAGGCGGTAGAGCTGCTCGAGTACGGCATCCGGGCTGAAGCCGGTCTTGATGCCTATCACGAGACGAAGCCCGTGTTTGCGATCGGTGAGATCGGTGACATCGGAGACGCCGCTGATCTTCTTGGAATTGACGCCGTCCTTGATTTTCTCGATGACCTTCTCGGGCCCGACGAGGTAGGGAAGCTCGGTGACGACGAGACCCATCTTGCGCGCCGAGATCGACTCGACGGAAACTTTGGCGCGCGTCTTGAAGGCGCCTCGACCGCCCGTGTACGCGTCTTTGATGCCAGCCAGCCCGATGATCGTGCCGCCCGTGGGGAGGTCTGGGCCCGGCACGAACTCCATTAGGTCGTCGAGCGTTGCATCCGGATAGTCGATCAGATGGCGCGCGGCGCCGATGACCTCGATCAGGTTGTGCGGCGCCATGTTGGTCGCCATACCGACGGCGATGCCACTCGCGCCGTTGACGAGGAGGTTGGGGAATGCCGCGGGAAGCACCGACGGCTGGGTGAACTGGTTGTCGTAGTTGGGCACGAGGTCGACGACGTCTTCGTCGAGGCCATCCGTCATGGCGAGCGCGGCAGCGTCGAGGCGCACCTCGGTGTACCTCGGTGCCGCAGGCCCATCGTCGAGCGAACCAAAGTTGCCGTGTCCGTCGATGAGCGGAACGCGCAGCATGAAGTCCTGCGTCAGGCGCACCATCGCGTCGTAGATCGATGCGTCGCCATGCGGGTGAAGCTTTCCCATGACGTCGCCGACGACGCGCGACGACTTCACATGGCCACGATCGGGCCGTAGGCCCATCTCGGTCATTTGGTACAGGATGCGCCGCTGGACCGGTTTCAGCCCGTCACGTGCATCGGGCAGCGCACGGGAGTAGATGACCGAATATGCGTATTCAAGAAATGACCCCTGCATCTCCGCCGAGACATCGACATCTTCGATGCGTTCGCCGGGAGCCTCTGCAGAGGAACTTGTCGAGGGGGGATTGGAAGGAGTAGCCATAGGATTGCCCCCATGTTACCGGCGCCAAATCGAGACCGGATCAGCCTTGCCGACGTGTTGCCCAGTTGCCTCGCCGCGCTGCAATCTGTGGAGAACAGGATGCAGCTGCCGCTGGCAACACGCGTCGTCCTCGTTCTGGTGGATGGTCTCGGTGCGGCCGCACTGAAGGCGCGGGCGGGGCACGCCAGGACACTCGTCGGTGCGCTGAACCCGCGTGCAACAATCGACTCGGTTTTTCCGACTACGACAGCGTCGGCGCTCGCAACCCTGACGACCGGTACCGCCCCGGGTCAGCATGGGCTCGTCGGCTACTCGGTTCTCGATGCAGCCAACGACAGGCTCGTCAACCAGCTGTCCGGATGGGATGCTGGGTTGGATCCGCTGACCTGGCAGCGCCAGCGCACGGTGTTCGAACACGCATCTGAGCTCGGCTTCCAGGCAGTCGCGGTCGGACCGGCTCGCTATCGTGACTCCGGATTCACGCAGGCGGTGCTGCGGGGAGCGACGTACCGAGCCGCCGCATCCATAGCCGACAGATTCGAGGCAGCCAGGAGTTGGTTGCGCGAGCCGGGCGCCCCGGGACTGCTCTACCTCTACGTGCCAGAACTCGACGTGGCAGCACACGCCAGGGGCTGGGAGTCGCCCGAGTGGACCCACCGCCTCGATGAGGTCGATGCTGCCGCGCGGTTGTTGGTCGGCGCACTCGGTCCGACCGATGGACTGCTGGTTACAGCGGATCACGGCGCCGTCGATGTGCCAGCCCGCTCGCACGTGCTGATCGACTCGGCACCTGAGCTCGTCGCAGGCATCCGATTTGTCGGCGGGGAACCGCGATGCCTGCAGCTCTACTTCGAGGGCGAGCTGGATGCCGGGGATCGCGAGGCGCTCATCGATCTGTGGCGGGAATCCGAGTCCGATCGCGCCTGGGTCGCGACCCGCTCGGAGGCAATCGAAGCCGGCTGGTTCGGCGAGGTTGCGCCGGAGGTCGAGCCGCGAATTGGCGATTTGTTGGTCGCGGCACGCAAGAACGTTGCGTACTACGACACCAGAACGTCAAAACCGAGCAGTCGTGCCATGGTCGGGCAGCACGGCTCCTGGTCGCCAGCCGAGCTTCAGATTCCGCTGCTCAGGTTTGGTGTCTTCGCCCGCTGACAATGGTGGCCGCGCGGGCCGAGCCTGCTTAGGCCAGGTCGTCATCCGGGCGAGCCCCGAAGACGATTTCGTCCCAGCTCGGCATCGCCTGCCTTCCCTTGCGAGACTTGCCAGCCTGCGGCAGGGTTGGCTGCGGGGCGGTCTTGCGCCTGCCATCCGGGTCGTCGTCACCCTTCTGGTTCTCTGCCGAGGGCACATCAAGCGGAACGCTGACGATGCGAATGCTGCCGGTGGAGGGATGCATCGGCGAAATAGTTGGAGTCTCGTCCTCAAATGCGGCCGATTCGCGTTCGCCACGTCGGCGCCGAAGTGCCTCGAGAAGATCTGCTGTCTGATTCATCTCGGCGGGCAATTCCGGGATGGGCTGAGTGGAGTTTCGGGATCCTGGCTCAAGCCGGGTGCGTGCCTCCGGTGCCCCCGCTTCGCTCAGATCGAAGGCTCCGCTGTCGAAGCGGGTTGCATCGGGCTGGCGCTCGTCAGGGTGTACCGCACGCAGCCGAGGAATGAGCACGCCCGTCGACTCACCCTGCTGTGACAGCGTGATCGCTTCGTTGTTCATAGGATCGAGCGCAAGTTTCTTGGGATCGAACCGCCAACGAGCATCATGGTCGATCTGGTTGGCCGTGAACGACAGCTTGACAACCCAGCCAGCACCGAGTTCCTTCCAGCTCGCCCAGCGTTCACCCATGGCGCCGAGATCCGCAAGGCGCTCCCGGATGACGGAGCCGAACGTCGCACCCGCGGCGAGGGGGTCGGTCTCGAGCGCCGTGTGCACGGGGACTCCGAGCGCGCTTTCGACTACATACTCCCGCTCGGCAAGAACCGGGCCTTCGAATTTCTGAATGTGTTCGAGAGAGACGCCCGTTATCGCCGCGACATCCTCCGCCGACATTCCAGCGCGAATATGCGCCTGAATCTCCCGCGGCGCCAGCTTGTGAGCGCTCGTCACTTCATTGACCTTGGGACGCAGCCCGGCGTGCAGGACTTCGTCAACATCGATCCTGTAGCGTTTGCCATCGTCGTCGGCTACGAGGAGCGATCCGTTTTCTACACCGATTACGCGTAGGTCCTGCATAGTCAAAGCCCTCCGGCTGGCTCAAGATTCTGGTCAAGAATGACACGAGTTTGGGGGTAATCCGGGGAATAGACCGGGCGTGCCGCAAGTTACATCACCCGGCAGATCCCGAGCATAAGTTTTGGGTTTGCTATTCGGCTCCCATTCATGCAAACTGTGGCCGCCGATTTCGATACTAAAGACGCCAAAGAAGTGGATGGGCATGGCAACCGATTACGACGCACCCCGCAAGACCGACGATGACTCCGAGAGCATCGAGGCACTCAAGGAGCGCGTCCCAGACAAGATGTCTGGCCAGGTCGATGTCGATGACGCAGACAACCCAGGCAGTTTCGAACTCGCTGGCCAGGATCTCTCAGATCTTGATCTCGACGTGGTCGTCCTGCCGCCGCAGGCTGATGAATTCACCTGCGTGAGTTGTTTTCTCGTGAAGCACCGCTCCCAGCTGGACCACGAAGAGAAGCTTGGTCCGATCTGCATGGAGTGCGCGGCCTAACCCGTAGCGCAGCGCGCACTGCCTTCAGGGGCGGGCTCGTGCCTTCGACAGCGCCGCGACGAGCTCGCTCGGGTTGCGGGTCGATACCAGCCAGTACGGTGCCGGATCGGTCGCGTCGTTGACGACGACCTTCACGACCGGTGAGATCCAGCCACGGATGACGAGCCAGGCGCGCGCATCCAGTCTTGGCCCGCGCTCTGCCGTGGCCTCTTTGCCGACGAAGCCGGTCGCTTCTCCCACGTTGGCGAGCGGCAACGTGGCGCGGCCGGCGACCAGCGAATGTTCGGTCACTTCAACCTGAGGCGAGCCGATGATGAGCAGCACCACGATCGCGATGTAGAGGACGGCCGCGCAGATCACTCCCAGCTCGAAGTTGATCGGTAGGAAGACGAGCAGGCTTGCCGGGATCACCAGAGCACACATGAGGAAGATCCACGGCCCTGGAAACAACCGCTCGCGATAAATCAGCATGGCTCTATTGCACCAGACTTCTGCACTACCCTCGACACGTGACCGAAGCGATTGAGGTTCTCATTTCGTCAGGGCAGGTGCCCGAGTACGCACATCCGGGTGATGCCGGGGCCGACCTGCATGCAGCAGAGGCGGTGACGCTGGCTCCGGGCCAGCGCATGGCCATCGGAACGGGCGTTTCCATTGCCCTCCCGGATGGCTACGTCGCATTTGTCGTTCCCCGCAGTGGGCTCGCCCTCAAGCACGGCATCACGATCGTGAATACCCCCGGCACCGTCGACGCGGGATACCGCGGCGAGATCCGCGTCATTCTCCTGAACACGGACAGGTCAGAGCCGTATTCTGTTGAGATTGGCGATCGCATCGCACAGATAGTTGTGCAGCCCGTCGTGCGTGCGCGTTTCGTCGAGGTCGAGAGGCTGCCGGGCAGTCATCGCGCGGACGGCGGATTCGGCTCGACCGGCTACACAACATCCCAGTCAGGAGCCCAATGATGAGCGATTTTGACAATGGTGTCGATGATGAGACCTACGAGGAGCCGAAGTCCGCTCCGGCCGACCGCCACATCGCGGGGCCGCTCGATGACAGCGAGGCGAACGCGGTTCGCCCCTACGTCGATCTTGGGGGAGTGAAGGTCGTACCCCGCCAGGACCTCCAACTTCGGCTTGAGGTCGAAGAGGGGACGCAGCGGGTCGTCGCCGTCGGCATGGACTATGCCGGTTCGACTCTCCAGATTCAGCCCTTTGCCGCACCGCGGACGAGCGGGCTGTGGCGCGAGATCCGCGATCAGATCGTCGATCAAATTCAGAAGCAGGGCGGCACGACTCAGATCGCTGACGGTCCATTCGGTCCTGAGGTGCTTGCCCAAATTCCCGCGAGCCTGGGTGGACAGGAAGGTTCGCGTCTGGTCCGCTTTGTCGGTGTCGATGGGCCTCGGTGGTTCCTGCGTGGCGTCATCTCCGGCGAGGGCACGGTCAATGCCGAAGCGGCAGCGCAGATAGAGGATGTTTTCCGCAGCGTCGTCGTGGTGCGTGGTACCACTCCCATGCCGCCTCGCGACCTGATTCCGCTCCACATCCCCGCAACCTCGACGGACGTTTAGAGGATGTCGGAACCTCGCGACGACGACGAGCGCGCACCTACCTTCGCTGAGAGCCTCGCGGCCGCGGCACAGCAGAGCGGCCTCGGAAAGCTGAAACCGGGGGAGACCCCGAATGCGGGCGCGCTCCTGGGGGCCGTTGGCGGCATCCGGGGCGTCGTCGAATCGGTGCTTCCGGGTATTGCCTTCCTGGGTATCTACTTCGCGACGGGTGGCCTGACGCCCAAGGGCGGCAACCTGGCCGTTTCGGTCATCGTGCCGGTTCTCGTGGCGTTGGTGTTTATCGTCGTGCGGGCGGGCGCGAAATCCTCGATGACGAGCGCCATCGCCGGAGCCGTCGGCCTCGCCCTCACCGCCGTGCTCACGATGGTGACCGGTCGGGCGTCGAACAACTTCCTGTTCGGGATGGTCATCAACGCTGGCGGAGTCGTAGTCCTGCTCGCCAGCCTGATCGCCCGTTGGCCCCTGATCGGTGTGATCGTCGGCGCGCTGTTCGGCGATCTGACCGGCTGGCGGGAAGACAGACGCAAACGTCGAATCATGACGCTCTCGACTTGGCTCTGGGTCGGGCTGTTTGCCATCCGGCTCGTGCTCGAGGTGCCGCTGTACCTCGCGAATAACGTGCCGGCGCTCGGAATTGTCCGGTTGATCACGAGTGTTCCGTTGTATGCGGTGTTCCTCTGGGTCACGTGGATCCTGGTGCGCGGCGCGTATGCGGGGGATGCCGCACTCGCCGATGAAGCGGGCGATGAGGACGAAAACGAGGGCGACGGAGAAGACAGCGCTGCTGCCGGTGACACGGACCCCGAGGCCTGATCCATCGCATCCCGATGGTGCTATATTTATCTTGATATCAAGATACTTTGGGATGTCGGCGTTCACCGATTGGTCACTCGCTGACGTGCCTCCGCGGCTTAGGCTTGCCTTGCTGGCAGG
Source organism: Glaciihabitans sp. (assembly GCA_025463785.1). Taxonomy (GTDB): domain Bacteria; phylum Actinomycetota; class Actinomycetes; order Actinomycetales; family Microbacteriaceae; genus Galbitalea. The sequence goes on along the minus strand of JAODBD010000009.1, from coordinate 227,020 downwards.
TCGTCCCGCTCGGGACAAGTATTGAGTCAGGTCAGCAAGGGAGACGGCACATGACTGCGGTAAACAGCTTCGGCGCAAGAGACACTCTGAAGGTTGGTTCGACAGAGTACGAGGTGTTCCGGGTCGACAAGGTCGCAGGCTACGACACGCTGCCATTCAGCCTGAAGGTATTGCTCGAGAACCTCCTCCGTACGGAGGACGGCAAGAACGTCACCCGGCAGCAGATCGAGGCGCTTGGATCGTGGGTGCCGACGGCCGAGCCCGACACCGAGATCCAGTACACCCCTGCCCGTGTGATCATGCAGGACTTCACCGGTGTACCGTGCATCGTCGACCTCGCCACCATGCGTGAGGCGGTCGCGGGCCTGGGCGGCGACCCAACCAAGATCAACCCGCTCGCACCCGCCGAGCTCGTCATCGACCACTCCGTCATCGCAGACCTGTTTGGTACCGAGAACGCGCTCGAGCGCAACGTCGAGATTGAGTACGAGCGCAACGGCGAACGCTACCAATTCCTGCGCTGGGGCCAGACGGCGTTTGAAGACTTCAAAGTCGTGCCACCGGGGACGGGCATCGTGCACCAGGTCAACATTGAGTACCTGGCGCGAGTCACCTACACCCGCAAGGTGAATGGCGTTCTCCAGGCCTACCCCGACACCTGCGTCGGCACCGATTCGCACACCACGATGGTCAATGGACTGGGTGTACTCGGCTGGGGCGTCGGTGGCATCGAGGCAGAAGCCGCGATGCTCGGCCAGCCCGTCTCGATGCTTATCCCGAAGGTCGTCGGTTTCAAGTTGTCCGGCTCGATTCCGACCGGAGTCACCGCGACGGATGTCGTACTCACCATCACCCAGATGCTGCGCAAGCACGGGGTGGTTGGCAAGTTCGTCGAGTTCTATGGGCCAGGCGTTGCGTCTGTCCCGCTCGCGAACCGCGCAACCATTGGCAACATGAGCCCGGAGTTCGGGTCGACTGCTGCGATGTTCCCAATTGATGACGTCACGCTCGATTATCTGCGCATGACCGGTCGCAGCGAAGAGCAGGTCGAGCTGGTTGAGGTCTACTCGAAGCTGCAGTCGCTCTGGCACGACCCGTCCATCGAGCCGACCTTCAGCGAATATCTCGAACTGGATCTCGGTACTGTCGTGCCGTCCATCGCGGGCCCGAAGCGTCCGCAGGACCGTGTCGAACTCAGTAACGCCAAGCACCAGTTCGAGATCGACCTCGAGGCGTACGCGAACGACGATGACCTTTCGCGGGTCGATATGGTTCTCGAGGGCACGTTCCCGGCATCCGACCCGCTCGGGCTGACATCGCAGGACGAGCTGTCTGCGCACGAGCACTCGCACAAGCACCAACACGCCGCCAATGCTCCCCAGACAGCCTCGCACCCGACCGAGGTGCGCCTCGCGAGCGGTGAGGGCTTCATCCTCGACCACGGCGCCGTTGCTATCGCGGCCATCACGTCCTGCACCAATACCTCAAACCCGTCGGTCATGCTCGCGGCAGGGCTCCTCGCCCGGAATGCCAGCAAAAAGGGCCTGAAGTCGAAGCCGTGGGTCAAGACCACGCTCGCACCCGGCTCCAAGGTGGTCACCGACTACTACGAAAAGGCGGGGTTGACCGGCTACCTCGAAGACCTTGGGTTCTACACGGTCGGCTATGGCTGCACTACCTGTATCGGTAACTCCGGGCCGCTGATTGATGAGATCTCGGCGGCCGTGAACCAGAACGATCTTGCGGTCACGGCAGTGCTTTCGGGCAACCGAAACTTCGAGGGTCGCATCAATCCCGACGTCAAGATGAACTACCTGGCCTCGCCGCCGCTGGTCATCGCGTACGCGCTGGCCGGTTCGATGAACTTCGATTTCGAGAAGGATGCCCTTGGCCAGGGCTCGGACGGCAAGGACGTCTTCCTTTCAGACATCTGGCCGGATGCCGCCGAGGTGCAGGCCACCATCGATTCGTCGATCGACACTGCCATGTTCACTCACGAATATGCCGGCGTCTTCGACGGTGACGAGCGGTGGCGGTCCCTGCCGACGCCGACCGGTGCCACGTTCGAGTGGGATGCCAACTCGACCTACGTCCGCAAGCCCCCGTACTTCGACGGTATGACCATCGAAACCACCCCGGTCGCCAGCATTACGGGCGCTCGAGTGCTCGCCAAGCTCGGCGACTCGGTCACGACCGACCACATCAGCCCTGCTGGCAACATCAAGGCAGACAGCCCTGCTGGCCGCTACCTCGATTCCCATGGCGTTGAGCGCAAGGACTACAACTCGTACGGTTCGCGTCGCGGCAACCATGAGGTAATGATTCGTGGAACCTTCGCGAACATCCGACTCAAGAACCAGCTGCTGGATGGAGTTGAGGGTGGTTACACCCGCGACTTCACCAAAGCAGACGGGCCGCAGTCATTCATCTATGACGCGAGCGAGAACTACCAGGCCGCGGGCACGCCGCTCGTCATCCTCGGTGGCAAGGAGTACGGCTCGGGATCATCGCGCGACTGGGCGGCAAAGGGTACGAGCCTTCTCGGCGTCAAGGCCGTCATCACCGAGAGCTTCGAGCGCATCCACCGCTCGAACCTGATCGGGATGGGGGTTCTTCCACTGCAGTTCCCGGCGGGCGAGACCTGGGATTCCCTCGGGCTCGATGGCACGGAAATCATCGATATCACCGGTGTTGAGGAGCTCAACGAGGGTCGTACCCCGAAGACGCTGCACGTGGTGGCGAAGCCGAGTGCGGACTCGCCTGCGGGCAAGTCCGTCGTGGAGTTCGACGCCGTGCTTCGGATCGATACACCCGGTGAGGCCGACTACTACCGCAACGGCGGCATCCTGCAGTACGTATTGCGGTCTTTGGTCTGATTCGCGACACCGGGCAAGCCCCGCGGCGAGTCGAGCTCGAAAGCGTATGGTAATTGAGTGAGCCTGCTTGAGAACATCCACGGACCCCGCGATCTTGACGGACTGTCGGAAACGCAACTGGTCGAGCTGGCGGCGGAAATCCGGGACTTTCTCGTCTCGGAGGTTTCCAAGACGGGTGGTCATCTGGGGCCGAATCTGGGTGTGGTCGAGTTGACCATGGCGATTCACTCCGTCTTCAATTCGCCGCACGATGCCATCGTTTTTGACACCGGCCACCAGAGCTACGTACACAAGCTGCTGACTGGCCGACAGGATTTCAGCCACCTGCGTGAGCTCGGCGGACTCGCGGGCTATCCGCAACGCAGTGAGTCTGTGCATGACATCGTCGAGAGCTCGCACGCGTCGAGTTCGCTGTCGTGGGCCGACGGGATATCTCGCGCCTTTGCGATGACCGGCCAGAACGACCGATTCGTCGTTGCGGTCGTGGGTGACGGCGCGCTCACCGGGGGGATGACCTGGGAGGCGCTCAACAACATCAGCGACGACAACTCTCGCCGCCTGATCATCGTGGTCAACGACAACGGGCGGTCCTATGCGCCGACGATCGGCGGGATGGCGCGGTTCCTCAATACGGTTCGCACTCGTCGCTCATACCGCAATCTCCACGTCTCCAGCCGAAACCTGTTCGCGCATCTCGGTGGGCCTGCGCGCGCGTTCTATCGCGGCGTTCGTGGTGGTCTACACGGCTTCCTTTCGCGCTTTACGAACAACGAAGCTCTGTACTCGAATCTCGATATCAAGTACATCGGGCCCGTGCACGGCCACGACATCCAGGCGCTGAAGCAGGCGCTGGAGCAGGCCAAGAACTATGGCGCTCCCGTGATCGTCCACGCGATCACCGAAAAAGGCCGCGGCTATGAGCCCGCGGTACATGACATCGCAGACCAGTTTCACGCCGTGGGCCAGATCGATCCGGAAACGGGCGAGCCGGTCGAGGTGGCCAGCAAGCCGTCTTTCACCTCGGTCTTCTCGGACGAAATCCTGCATATCGCGGAAGACAATCCGCGGATCGTCGGAATCACCGCGGCCATGTTGCGCCCCACCGGCCTGCACCGGTTCGCCGAGAAGTTCCCGAATCGCGTGTTCGACGTAGGTATTGCTGAGCAGCACGCCGTTACGTCCGCCGCCGGTCTCGCGTTCGGCGGGCTGCATCCCGTCGTCGCCCTCTATGCGACATTCATCAACCGGGCTTTCGACCAGGTGCTCATGGATGTCGCCCTTCACAAGGCAGGCGTCACCTTCGTTCTCGACCGGGCTGGCGTTACCGGCCCCGACGGGCCGAGCCACCACGGGATGTGGGACCTCGCGATCCTGCAGGTCGTGCCCAACATTCGGTTGGCCGCACCCCGCGATGCGACCCGCCTGCGCGAAGAGCTGCGTGAGGCGGTATCGGTCGAGGATGCGCCCACGGTCGTGCGATTCTCTCGTGGGAGCGTCGGTACAGAGTTCGAGGCAACCAGGCGCACCGCTGACGGCGTGGATGTGCTGCGGGAGGCCCCGCACAAGGATGTCCTGATCGTCACGGTGGGGCTCATGGCCGAGCTGGGGCTACAGGTCGCTGAGCGGCTGGCGGCCCAGGGGATCGGTGCGAGCGTGATCGATCCGCGCTGGGTCGTCCCGGTGCCCGAAAGCGTCATCGACATGGCGCGGGATCATCGCATCGTGGTCACCATCGAGGACGGCGTCCGGGTCGGAGGAATCGGCACCCGCATCCGTCAGGATCTCCGCGCTGCGGGTGTCGACACGGCCGTGACTGAGCTTGGCCTGCCGGATGAATTCCTGCCGCACGGGTCGCGCGAGGAGATCCTCGACCTGGTCGAGCTGAACCCGCAAAAAATTGCGCGTGACCTCGTTGCCCAGGTGCTCGGCAGCCGCATCCCGGTTGCTCGTCCGCTGCCCGACGACTCGGGCCGTTCGATTGGCGTGCGCGCGCGCGCCGAGGGTGCTTAGCCGGCCGCACTCTCGGGCGGCTTGTCGCGGTCGCCGCTCCGTCAAGCGACCCGAAAGCTCCGAGTTTGACTTCGAGTGCACTCTAAGTTCTAGCCTGAAGACATGACACTCGTTGATGAGGCGGTTTCCATCTCGGAGGCCGCCGAACAGACCGGACTTTCAACTCACACACTTCGTTACTACGAGCGGGAGGGCCTGATGCTGGGCGGGGTGGGGCGCGCGTCCTCGACACATCGTCGCTATACCGGGCTCGACATCCAGTGGGTCCAGTTTCTGACGAAGCTGCGGTCGACGGCCATGCCGATTGCCAGGGTGCGCGAGTATGTCGACTTCGTTCGGCAGGGCGACTCGTCGTTCGCCGCGCGTCTTGCGCTCCTGGAAGCGCACCGTGTTAGCGTCGTCGCCCAACTCGACGAGATGACCAACAGTCTCGCCGCGATCGACTTCAAGATCGCGACGTATCGGAAAGGGATCTAACCAACATGAAGAAAGTAACCCTCGGAACGAACGGTCTCGAGGTCTCGCGCCTCGGCCTCGGTTGCATGGGAATGAGCGCCTTCTACACGGGCGCAGGCACGGACGAGGTCGGCTCAATCGCGACGATTCATCGCGCACTTGAACTCGGGGTGACGTTTTTCGATACCGCGGAAATGTACGGCCCGTACGAGAACGAGAAGCTTCTGGCGAAGGCATTCAAGGGGCGCCGGGATGAAGTGGTGATCGCGACGAAGTTCGGCACCATCAACCACGAGACGAACCAGCGCCAGCTCGACGGCAGCCCCGAGAATGTCCGATTCTCGGTGGAGGGCTCGCTTGAGCGCCTGCAGACCGACCACATCGACCTGTACTACCAGCACCGTATGGACCCGGGGGTCCCGATCGAGGACACCGTTGGTGCTCTGAAGGAGCTCATCGAGGAGGGCAAGATTCTGCACTACGGCCTGTCGGAGGCCGCACCGGCGACAATTCGTCGGGCGCATGCCGTGCATCCCGTTACCGCCGTCCAAACTGAGTACTCGCTGTGGACGCGAGACCCCGAGGCGGAAGTGTTGCCGACGACTCGCGAACTTGGCGTCGGCTTCGTTCCGTATTCGCCGCTCGGCCGTGGGTTCCTGACCGGCTCAATTCGCTCGCTCGACCAGCTGGACGAGACCGATTTCCGGCGGAATAACCCACGCTTCGAGGGCGAGAACCTTCAGGCGAACATCCGGATCGTCGAGCAGGTGGATGCCGTTGCGGCAGAAGCGAACGCAACACCGGGCCAGGTCGCGCTCGCGTGGCTACTCGCGCAGGGCGACGACATCGCCCCGATCCCGGGCACCAGGCGTGTCACCTACCTGGAAGAGAACGTCGCCGCGGATGCCCTGGTGCTGACCGCGGAGCAACTGGCAGTTCTCAACGCCGTAGCGGCGCCCGCGGGAGACCGTTACGCCGACATGAGCGGCATCAACCGCTAAGTAGGGCGTCCCGCGGTGGTTCGCGGGCGCGCGGCTACACGACTCCGCGGATGAGCGGGGAGTGGAAGGTGCCTCCGAAGACCCGTTCGGATGCTCCCACGCGGTCGAGATAGGGTGTAACACCACCCATCTGGAACGGATATCCCGCACCCAGAATCAGGCAGAGGTCGATGTCTTCCGCCGCGGAAACGACGCCGTCCTCGAGCATCCGATGGATCTCGTCGGCCAGGCCGTCTTCGATTCGGATGCGCAGTTCTTCGCCCGTCATCGGCGAGGTTCCGCCCGACACGATCTCGACAGCTTTCTTGTCGTAACCCTTGATCTTGCCCTTCGCGTCACGCTCGAAAATGTGTCCGAGCTCGGCGAGTTTGTGCAGGTTCTCGCTGTCGAAGAAGCGGTCGGGGAACGCCGCGTGATGAGTGTCGAGCACGTGCGCGCCGACCTTGAGGCCGACCAGTTCGAGCAACTCGAACGGGGTCATCGGCAAACCGAACGGCTTGACCGAGCCATCCACGACCTCGAACGGTGTGCCGGTGTCGACCGCGTGCATCGCTTCGCCAAGGACCTTGGCGAGGATGCGGTTGACGACAAATCCGGGAGTATCAGTGGTAATGACGGCGTTCTTGCGCAGCTTCGCTGCCGTCACCATCGCGGTCGAGAGCGTGGCGTCATCCGTGTTCGGCGTGCGAACGACCTCGACCAGCGGCATTACTGCCACCGGATTGAAGAAGTGGAACCCGACGAGTCGCTCCGGATGCGCCAGCTTCGCGCCGATCTGCTCCACCGACAGAGACGACGTGTTGGTCGCCAGCACGGCCTCGGGGGAGATGTACTGCTCGACGTCGGCGAAGACATCCTGCTTCACACCCAGTTCTTCGAAGACCGCCTCGATGACCCAGTCGCAGTCGGCGAAGTCCGCCTTGTTCGTGGTGCCGGTGACGAGCGCCTGCAGTCGGTTGCGCTCATCCCTGGAGATGCGGCCTTTGCTGAGCAGCGCCTCGATCTCGTCGTGGATGTACGCAACACCCTTGTCAACGCGCGCCTGGTCGAGGTCGGTAATGACTACGGGCACCTGCAGGCGACGCACGAAGAGCAGTGCAAACTGGCTGGCCATGAGGCCAGCACCGATGACTCCGACTTTCGTGACCTTCTTGGCGATCGCCTTGTCGGGAGCGCCAGCTGGACGCTTTGCGCGCTTCTGCACGAGGTTGAACGCGTAGATGCTCGCCTTGAACTGGTCGCCCGAAATGAGTTCGGCCAGCGCTTCGTCCTCGGTGGCGAAGCCCGTCTTCTTGTCGGTGTTCTTCGCGGCCTTGAGGAGGTTGAGCGCCGCGTAGGGCGACTTTGCGACGCGCCCGATCCGACTTTCGAGCATCTTGGTCGCGATGTTGATGGCGACATCCCATTTCACTGCACGCTCGATCTTGCCGGGCTCGTTCGACCGCTTGACCCTGGTCTTGCCCGCGATGACGCCATCGGCCCAGAGAATTGAGTCCTCGAGGAAGTTCGCGGGGCCGAAGACGGCATCCGCGATTCCCAGGTCGAAGGCGTCCTGGCCTTTGAGCAGCCGGTTGTTCTTAAGCGGATTCTCGATCACGACCTTGAGGGCGTTCTCTATGCCGATCAGGTTCGGCAGCAGCCACGCGCCGCCCCAACCGGGGATTAGCCCAAGAAACACCTCGGGCAGACCAATGGCCGGGGCCGAACTGTCGACTGTGCGATAGGTCGCGTTCAGTGCAATTTCGAGGCCGCCACCGAGTGCGAGGCCGTTGATGAAGACGAAGGATGGCACGCCAAGGTCTGACAGGCGACCGAGCGCTGAGTGACCCAGCCGCCCCATCTGCTTACCAATCTCCACCGATGGAATTTCGTTGACCTTCGAAAGATCGGCGCCGGCCGCAAGGTAATACGGCTTGCCAACGACCGCTAGGGCCTTGATCTCCCCCTTCGCAGCGCGTGCCTTCTGGGCATCCAGGGTGTCGCTCAACTCGAGCAGGCTCAGCGGCCCGAGGGTGTTCGGGCGCGTGTGGTCCCTCCCGTTGTCGAGCGTGATCAGGACGAGAGTGCCACCCGAAGGCAGCGCGATGTCGCGCGCATACGAGTGCGTGACAACCTCATCCGCGGACAGGGCGCGCAGTTCTTCGAATTCGCCGGCCATTTACTTCTTCCCCTTGAAGTTCGGGTTTTCCCAGATGACGGATCCGCCCTGGCCGAGACCGATGCACATCGCGGTGAGGCCATAACGCACTTCGGGATGTTCCGCGAACTGCGCAGCAAGCTGAATCATGAGGCGAACACCTGACGAAGCGAGCGGATGCCCGATCGCGATCGCGCCGCCCCACTGGTTGACCCGCGGGTCGTCGTCGTCGATACCAAAATGATCGAGGAGGGAGAGCACCTGCACCGCGAAGGCCTCGTTGAGCTCGAACAGCCCGATGTCATTGATGGTCAGACCGGCCTTGCGGAGTGCCTTTTCGGTCGACGGGACGGGGCCGATGCCCATGATTTCGGGTTCGACCCCGGCGAAGGCGAAGCTGACCATCCGCATCTTGGCGGTCAGTCCGAACTCTTTGGCGGCATCTGCGCTGGCGATGATGCTGGCCGTTGCGCCATCGTTCAGCCCGGACGAATTGCCCGCGGTAACACGGCCATGCGGGCGGAATGGTGTCTTCAGGGCGGCAAGGCCCTCCATGGTGGTATCTGGGCGCAGAGCCTCGTCGCGCGTGGCGAGTCCCCAGCCGCTTTCACTGCGAGTTGCGACGGGGATCAGGTCGGGCTGCAGCTTGCCGTTCTCATAAGCGGCGGCAGCCTTCTGCTGGCTGTGCATCGCAAACCGGTCGGCGCGCTCCTTGGTGAGTTGCGGGAACCTGTCGTGGATGCGCTCGGCCGTATTGCCCATGTTGAGCGCTTCGGCGCTCACGAGCTTCTCAGACAGGAAGCGTGGGTTCGGATCTGCGCCAAAGCCCATGGGATGACGCCCCATGTGCTCGACGCCGCCCGCGATCCCGACATCGTACGCGCCAAACGCGATAGCGCCGGCAATGGTAGTGACAGAGGTCATCGCACCAGCGCACATCCGATCGATGGCGTATCCGGGCACGGATTTCGGCAGGCCAGCCAGCAGCGCTGCGGTTCGACCGAGGGTCAGTCCCTGATCGCCGGTTTGAGTGGTTGCGGCGATTGCGACATCGTCAATGCGGTCCTTCGGGAGCTTCGGGTTGCGCTCGAGCAGGCCGATCATGGCCTTCACAACGAGGTCGTCCGCTCGGGTATTCCAGTACATTCCCTTTTCACCGGCTCGTCCAAACGGGGTCCGTACCCCGTCGACGAAAACGACTTCGGCTTTCTCGGCCACAATGCCTCCCACAGTCACACGTCCACTACAAATCGGACGCTGTCTTCGATCCTAGGCAGCTAAAAAGCGGCCCATAATCCTTTGACTGTTCCTACGACTCGGCCTCGGGGGGTGCCTCGATCGTTTGGCTGGCTTCCACAAAGGCTTTGTCGATTACCTGTGCAGTTGCGTCAAGCTGCCACTCCCGCGCGCCCATCTCGGCAAGCGCGGCGCGAATGCTGGATTCGTCTGCGGGATCCGGAGGCGCCCACGCGACCCGACGAAGAAGTTCCGGTGTCAGCAGGTTCTCGACCGGAATGTTGAGTTCGGTCGACACCTCAATTACGGCGGCACGTGCCGTCTTGAGCCGGCGGTCAGCCTCGGGGTTCTTATCCGACCAGGCACGAGGTGGTGGCATGCTGTCGCCCGTGGCGCGGAGCACGGGAAGATCGGTCGTGGTCAGGCCCGCCTGGATGGCATCCCACCATCGGTCGATCTGCGATCGGCTCGCCCGTCCGGTAAACTCACGCATCCCTACCAGGTCGCGTTTGGTCGCCGGCAGGGTGCGAGCGGCCGCGACGAGAGCGGAGTCGGGAACCAGCCGACCGGGCGCTGTGTCTGTTTCGCGGGCGAAGTCATCCCGTGCCTGCCACAGTTCGCGGGCGACCGCGAGTCCGCGGACTCCTTTCACCGAGTGGACGCCGCTCAGCCTGCGCCAGGGCTGCTCCCGGACGGGATGAAAGTCACGGCCGAGCACGGACTCGAACTCTTGGCGGGCGATGTCTGTCTTGCCTGCGTCGTCGAGCAGCTTGCCCATCGCTTCGCGCAGGTCGACGAGCAGTTCGACGTCGAGGGCCGCATAAACCAGCCAGGCCTGGGGGAGTGGCCTGGTCGACCAATCCGCAGCGGAGAATTCCTTTGCCAGGTGGATGCCGAGCAAGTCTTCGACGACGGTGCCGAGGCCCACACGGGGCAGCCCCGCCAACCTCGCACCCAGTTCGGTATCGAACAGCAACAGGGGGTCGAGTCCGACCTCGCGGAGACACGTGAGGTCCTGGCTGGCCGCGTGCAGAATCCACTCTTCGTTTTTAATGGCGTCGTTCAGCTCGGTGAAGGAGCCAACGGCGGGCGGATCAAACAGATAGGTGCCAGCACCACGGCGGAAGATTTGGATGAGGTATGCCCGCTGCGAGTAGCGGAAACCGGACGCCCGCTCGGCGTCGATTGCTATCGGACCGTTACCTGCTGAAATCTCGGCGACGGCCTCAAGATATGACTCCCGCGTGTCGATGACATTGACCATCGCATGGTCCGCTTGTTTTGCGGCCGGCGTCGGTTGTTCCGCAGAACTACTCACGACCTACCCGGTGTGCTGACAACAGGCTCACTCCTTCGACCGCCGGGGGAAGCCCGGCCAACATGCACAACAACTCACTCCACCCTTCCACATGTGAGGCGATCTCGGGGTCGGTCGGCGTCCAGGATGCCCGAAGTTCGATAAGTGCGCCGTCGCCCTGAGACTCCAGCTCGCCGAATCCCGTCGAGAGAATCTTGGTTGCGGTACCCGATGCGGCGATGTAGTTCGCGCCGCGGGTGGCCAGAGCGTCAACCAGCCAGGACCAGGCAACATCGGCGAGAAACGGGTCGATGCCAATATCGGTCTCAAGCGGCGCCTGGGCGAAACACACCACGCGAAAGACCCCACCCCACGCTTCAGGAGCCGCCGGATCGTGCAGCAGGATGAACCGGCCGGTGCCGAGCGGCGAGTCAACTCCGTGCCTGGCTGGTGTCACATCCGCAGCAAGGGCTATGGAGAACGGGGCAAGATTGCCGGGCGCCGGGATCTCGGTAATGGAGAGTTCCGGGCGCGTCTTTGCCGATTCGAGCGCCATGACGGCGTTCGAAAAGGCGAGAGGAACCGGCGTTCCTGCGACAGAATCGGACACGAGTGAAGGTTAGGCTTTTTTGGTAATCACTCTGGTGAGGCTCGCCGTTTCCTGCGGATGCTTCGAACCATGACGAGGTGTGGACGAATGGTCAGACGAGCTCCCAGCGCAACGCGGATCGCAGTGAGCACGGTGATTGCCGCCGGCGCGCTGGCGCTGCTCGCGGCGATCACGGTCGGCTCCTTCTCGGTCCTGGTGGCGCGCAAGGTGATCACGCCGAGCAAGCGACGGATCGAAGACATCCGAATCATTGCCAGCACGGCGGAGACGATCACGCTCTCACCCACTCTCGATTCGCTGCTTCACGGCACCTACAGCTTCTGGTTTGCACGGGGATCGGGCCACGCGAAGATCGGCAAGATCATCGAGGTCACGCCAACGTCGGTCACTCGCGAGCTGCTCGCCGTCGACTTTGGCGACCTCGCCGCATCCGAGCGCGGCTATCTCGCCGGATGGGTGTATCTGGGTCCGGGAGAACTGGCCGTTCCCTACCAGAGCGTGCTCATCGAGACTCCGGTCGGACCAGCGCCGGCCTGGGTCGTCCCCGTCGTCGAGGACACCGGTCGCTGGCTGATCGGAGTTCACGGCAGGGGAGTGCGCAGGCAGGAATGTCTCCGAGCGATTGAGGTCGTGCGGCGCTGCGGCTACAACTCGCTGCTGGTGTCCTACCGCAACGACGGGGATGCACCACAGAGCGACGACGGCCGCTACGGGCTCGGTTCGACCGAGTGGAATGACGTCGACGCGGCACTCAGTTATGCGATCGAGCACGGAGCGACCGAGGTTGTGCTGATGGGGTGGTCGATGGGCGGGGCGACCATTTTGCAGGTCGCGACGCGCTCGGCGAATGCCGGTGTCATCCGGGGCCTGATTCTCGAATCTCCCGTGGTCGCATGGGGGCCAACGCTGAATTACCAGGCCGAGATGATGCGCATCCCGAAGCCCGTCAGTACCATCGCAGCCGGCCTCATCGGCGCGACATGGGGCGGCCCCCTGACCGGCCAGCACGCTCCGATCGCGCTCGATCGACTCGACTTTGTTACTCGGGCCGGCGAGCTAACCGTGCCGATCCTGCTTCTGCACAGCGCGGACGACGGGTACGTCCCCCCGGAGGCGTCCCGCGCACTTGCTGCTGCACGACCCGACCTCGTCACGTATGACGAATTCACGGTGGCGCGTCACACCAAGCTCTGGAACTACGACCCGGAACGCTGGAACAACGACATCGGCAGTTGGCTCAGTCGGCTAACCTGACCTCCGCGCGAGTTGGCTACCTCGTTGCGCGCCAGCGAGCGTATAACCCGCTGGCGTTGTCCACGAGAAGTTGGGTGAGTTCGAGTGGTCGCGCGGTGAATTCGCTCGATCCGAACAGCGGGATGCTGGCTCCATTCAGCACCGGGCTGGTCGTCAGACAGACCTCGTCGACAACCTCGCCAGCAAGCAGATGGGCCGCGAGGATGGGGCCGCCTTCAGCGACGATCGAGCGAAACCCCGCGGATCTAAGCGCGCTCACGATGTCGGCAGCCGCCAGCATCCCGCCGGTATCCGGAACGGGGATGACCAGCGCATCCGGGTCTTCGACCGTTGCCCGGGCCATCGCGGCACTGCTACCCGGACACAGCACGATGAGAGGTCCACGTTGCCCGGTCGAGGTGATGCGATGTCCGGTCAGGTCGCCCGTGCTCGTGACGACGGCCAGCGCAGCGCGTCGCGGCACGAAATATCCTTCGGCGCGAACGCTCGCTGCGCCAACCAAAACGACCTCCGAGAGGGTGCGAATCACGCCGAGGAGTGCGCGGTCGGCCGGGTTAGTGAGCGTCTCACTCGTGCCATCGCTGCCGGTAGCGCTGCCGCTGACACTGCCGATGAGATTGAGCCGCAGCCAGTCCTCGCGCGGTGGACGATACAGGTCTGCGAGGCGGTCGCGGGCATCCGCGGCATCCAAATCGATGGGAGCATCGGCCGCCGGGTACACCCGCGTCAGGATCACGCGGCCGTTTTCTCGCGAACCTGGCGTTTTGCGCGCCCGAGCAGGGCAGTCATTCCCCGCACACGGAGTGGACTGACCGCCTCGGTGAGCCCAAGTCCCTGGGCGAAATCGTCGGGGATGCCGAGGACTTCGTCGACGGTGAGACCGGCCAGTCCCTGAACCAGGATCGAGGCGAATCCTCGCGTTGTGGGCGCTTCACGAGGAGCAGTCGCGAAGAGGTGCACGACATTGCTGCCGTCGACCTCGACAAATATGAACACCGGAGACTGACATTCCTCGACCCGTTCGAGCAGGTCGGGATGTGTGCTGTACCGCTCAGGCAGCTCTGGCAACTCGTTCGCAAACTCGAGCAGCAACTGCAGGCGTTCGCGCACTTCGAGGTCGAGAAAGTCGCTGCGGATTTCGGTCAGCATCGGCGGGAGGTCGTCCGTCATCGCGGCACGCCTCCCAGCCGAATTACTGTCAACTCAGTGCACGGGAACTGCGCCGGGCTCAACACCCTTGACGATCGGGACGCGCACCGCGCTGCCCCATTCCGTCCACGAGCCGTCATAGTTGCGTACTCCTTCAAAGCCCAGCAGGTGCGTCAGCACGAACCAGGTGTGGCTCGATCGCTCGCCGATTCTGCAGTAAGCAATGACGTTATCACCGTCTTTGAGGCCAGCGCCGTCGCGGTAGATCGAGTTCAGCTCGTCGAGCGACTTGAAGCCGCCGTCTTCGGCCACCGCCTTCGCCCACGGCACATTCTGAGCACTCGGAATGTGCCCGGCACGCAGCGCTCCCTCCTCCGGGTAGGCAGGTGCAGTCGTGCGCTCACCGCTGAACTCCTCGGGGCTGCGAACGTCAACAAGCGGGTTGCCAAGGTGCGCGAGTACGTCATCCTTGTAGGCCCGAATCTTCGTGTCGTCGCGCTCGACCACCGGATAGTCGACGGTCGCTGCGCTTTCGGGAGCGGTCGTGTATGCGCGACCCTCGGCCTCCCACTTGGCGCGACCGCCGTCGAGAAGGCGGACATCCTCATGCCCGAAGAGGGTGAACACCCAGAGCGCGTAGGCGGCCCACCAGTTGTTCTTGTCGCCGTAAATGACGACCGTGCTGTCGCGGGAGATGCCCTTGGAGCCGAGAAGCTTTGCGAAGCCCGCACCATCGACGTAGTCGCGCTCGACCGGGTCGTTGAGGTCGGTGTGCCAGTCAATCTTGACCGCGCCCTCAATATGGCCGGTCTCGTAAAGCAGAACGTCTTCGTCTGACTCCACGACTACCAGCCCCGGGGTGCCGAGGTGTTCGGCGAGCCACTCGGTCGAGACGAGACGCTCGGGATGTGCGTAGCTTACAAAACGATCTGATGAGTCGGTCTCGACTGTCATTGTGTACCTCCGTGGTTGAGTGACATGCGACATGTGTTCCAAGCCGGTCGGTCTAGGCTTTATGCCTGACCTGTCCATTCGAATCTACGAGAGTGTGCGCGGTACCGCACGGGTCACCCGTAAGAGTTCGACACAAAGCCAAGGCCATTCTGATGACGTCCGTTTCGCCGCCAAGTCCCGGCGCGCTCGCCGACCGCTCGCCGACGCTGAGCGGTGAGCAGATCGTTGCTCACCTCGTTCCGCCTCGCCAATTCGAATCCGCGACGCTCGACTCCTATCGCCCTGATCGCGACCATCCTTCGCAGGGCGCGGCTCTGGCCGCAATCCGTAACTTCGCCGCGGGATGGACGGCGCGCAAGGGAGGCTTCTTCTCCCGTAGCAAAGCGCCAGAAACAAAGCCGGGCATCTATCTGGACGGCGGATTCGGTGTCGGCAAGACCCACCTGCTCGCAGCACTCTGGCACACAGCGCCGGGCCGCAAATACTTCGGAACGTTCATCGAGTACACAGCGCTCGTAGGTGCCCTCGGCTACGCCCAGACCGTCAAGCTCCTGAAGGGAGCAACTCTCGTTTGCATCGACGAGTTCGAGCTGGACGACCCGGGCGACACCCGGCTAATGTCTCGTCTTCTGAGCGACCTGGTGGCATCCGGCTCCCGTCTTGCCGCGACGTCGAACACCCCGCCGAATGCGCTCGGCGAGGGGCGGTTCGCGGCCCAGGACTTCCTGCGCGAGATCGACGCACTGGCCGCCCGGTTTGAGATCGTGAGGATCGATGGGCTCGACTACCGCCGACGTGACATCGAGGGCCACGCGGTCGCTCTCCTCCCTGAGGAGTTCGATGCCGCAATTGCCAGCGCTGAGGGCGTAGTGACGCTGGACGAGTTCGACGCGGTGCTGGCGCAGCTCTCGAAAGTGCATCCGTCGCGCTACGTGCGGCTGGTGGAGGGCATCGATACGGTCGGGATCCGGGACGTGCATCCGTTCGTCAACCAGACGGATGCCCTCCGTTTCGTCGCATTCGTCGATCGCCTGTACGACGCTCAGGTTCGCGTCCTCGCGACGGGTACCCCCTTCGACCAGGTTTTCCCGGCGGAGATGCTTTCCGGCGGATACCGCAAGAAGTACCTGCGCGCGACGTCTCGTCTCATCGCCCTGACAACGGCCGCGGCCCTCTAGCCCCGAGTTGGCCGCCTTGATCAGGGATAGCGTCGGGCCCGAAGAGCCGTCACGACCGTCCCGATCAGCGCTGCGATGACGGATGCGACGATGACCGCGACCGTGCCCTCGTGGGCGAGCTCGGCGTTGCCCTTCCAGGCCAACTGGTTCATCAGTAACGAGACCGTAAAGCCGATGCCCCCGAGCGCCGCCACCACCACGACATCGCCCATCGGGGGAGTTTCGCCGCGCCGCCGAGTGACCGCAATCGCTATTGCCGCTCCCGCCGTGATGCCAATCAGTTTGCCAACCGGCAGAGCGAGCACAACCGCCAGGAAGGCAGGGCTCAGCTGACCCAGTCCGACCTCGGGCAGCACAACCAGGGCCGCGACGAAGGCGAAGACGGGCAGTATTACCCCGTTTGACAGCGGTTCGAGGGCGTGACGTGCCTTACCCCCGCTTGAGCCAGCCATGACGAGTCCAAGCGCGACGCCAGCGACAGTTGGATGGATGCCCGACAGCGCCACCAGCACCCAGACCACAACCCCGAGCACGATGAGCGCCGCGATTACAACGCCACTCTGCCGCCGCCGACTGAGCCACGCAAAGACCACAACGACTGGCACGGCACACACCAAGGGGATCCACTGCAGGGACGAGGTGAAGAATACGGCGATGATCAGGATGGCGATCAGGTCGTCGATCACGGCCAGCGCCAGCAGCAAGGCTCGCACCCGGCTCGGTAGGCGTCGGCCAGCCAGGGCCAGCACGCCGAGCGCGAAGGCGATGTCCGTCGCGGTCGGAATCGGCCATCCCGCAGCCAGTTTGGTGTCGTGAACCACCGCAAGGTAGATGAGTGCCGGCGCAAGTACGCCGCCCACCGCGGCGGCGGCGGGCACTACTGCCTTACGCACCGAACTCAGTTCGCCGGCGGTCAGCTCATGCTTCAGCTCAACGGCTGCGAGAAAGAAGAAGATCGCCAGCAGCCCGTCGGTTACCCAGTGGGCCAGCGACAGGTCGAGACCGGGAAATCCCGCGTGCAGATGAGTGAACCCAATGACCGATGCTCCCGCGGGGCTGTTCGCAAGGATCAGGCCGATCGCCGCCGCAGCAATCAGCAGGAGCGCTGACCACCTCTCAGACCTGAGTATCCCCACGGGTCAAGGCTACGACCGATCTGTTGGGCGAACCTCTGGCGTTCGGAAACACGATGTTTACAATTCGGGCCAGCGCGTAACACGACCGAAACCTCCTGAACCGCCCGCCGAAATCTGACGCCCCCAAAATGAGGCTGTACCCGAGGCGACACGATCCACTGTCGTTGTACGCAAGCCGACGGTGCTTCCTTTTGCTCGAGAGAGAGGTAACCATCCTTATGGTTGAACTATCGGTTACGGGAGACATCACCAACAACCTGAACTCGCTGTGGCTGCTTGTCGCCGCCGCGCTGGTCCTGTTGATGACCCCGGGCGTTGCATTCTTCTACGGCGGCATGGTCAAGGCAAAGAGCGTCATCAGCATGATGATGATGAGCTTCGGTGCGATGGGTCTCGTCGGCGTGCTGTGGATCATTTTCGGCTACGGCATGTCATTCGGTGGCGGAAGCGACTGGCTCATCAAGGGCTTCCTGCTGAACCCATTCCATGACTTGTTCTTGACGAATGAGTTGAATGACAAGTCAGGAACGCAGCTGCAGGGTATGGGCCTCGACATTCACGGGCTCGCATTTGCAGGATTCCAGGCGACGTTCGCGATCATCACGGTTGCGCTGATCTCCGGTGCAATCGCAGACCGCGCGAAGTTCGGACCGTGGATGGTGTTCGCAGCGCTCTGGGCAACACTCGTCTACTTCCCGGTCGCGAGCTGGGTCTTCAACTTCTCGGTCGGCAGCAACGGCTCACTCACTGACGGCGGCTGGTCCGTCTTCGGCCTGGGCGTCAATGACTTCGCCGGTGGTACGGCGGTCCATATCAACGCCGGTGCTGCCGGACTCGCGCTCGCGCTCGTTCTCGGCAAGCGCGTCGGGTTTGCCAAGGGCATGACGAAACCGCACAACGTGCCACTCACTCTGCTGGGTGCTTCCCTCCTGTGGTTCGGCTGGTTCGGCTTCAACGCCGGTTCAGAGGGCGCTGCGGATGGCATCTCAGCTTTGGCCTGGATCAACACACTGGTGGCTCCCGCCGCGGGTATTCTCGGCTGGCTGATCGTCGAGAAGTTCAAGGACGGCAAACCAACCTCGATCGGCGCCGCGTCCGGTGCTGTTGCTGGCCTGGTTGCAATTACGCCAGCCTGTAACATCCTGACCCCGGGATGGGCGATCGTGCTCGGAATCCTGGTCGGCGTCGTGTGTGCCTTCGCGATCGATCTGAAGTTCAAGCTTGGCTTCGATGACTCGCTCGACGTGGTGGGTATCCACCTCATCGGCGGACTCGTCGGCACGCTGTACATCGGCATCTTCGGATCGGGAATTGGCCTCATCTACTCGGGTAAGTTGAACCAGCTCGGCGCCCAGGCGCTTGGCGCCTTCGGTGTCATGATCTGGTCGTTCGTTCTCGCCTTCATCATCGGTTGGGTCATTCAGAAAACGATGGGCTTCCGAATCTCGAACGAGGATGAGGTCGCCGGCGTCGACACCGTGGTTCACGGTGAAGAGGGCTACGCACTCGCTGACGCATAACAGCAACTAACAGCACGAGACACGGGGTGTCGCTTCCGAGCGGCGCCCCGTGTTTCCGCGTTCCGCCGCCATAGGGTTACTGCGGGAAGGGAGCGGCGGATGACGACCATGGCGTTGGCGATCGTGAGCAGTCTCGCAATCCTCGCGGTCATCCCGGCCCTATCGGTCGTGTATCGCGAGTTTCTCGACCGCACCGGGCTGCGCGCCTCAATTCTCCTGTCACTCGAGATATCTGCGGGGTCGCTTCTGGTGTGGTTGTTGGCCAGCCTCCTGGTGCCAGGGGTGGCGTCTTCGCCGCTGGAGTTTCCGACGGCGGCGCTGGCCGCAGTCGGCGGGTTTCTTGCCAGCCTGACGGTGCGTGATACGACATCCCGTGTGCTGCCCGCCCTGCTTTTTTCGCTCGGCTGGAGTGCGCTGGTGTTCGTGCCTGTGGCACTCGTGGTCTTGTTCCCAACGGCGGTAAGCCTCGGCGCCGGCGCCGGTCCGCTTGATCTCGGGGGCGCGTTGCCGGTACACGTTGCGGTCGGAGGCGGGGCCCTGGTCGTTCTTACCTTCGCGCGTAACTGGGCGGTCGAGGATCGGTCGCATGTGCGGCCCCGCTCCTGGTTGTTGTGGATCGCCGGCGTCGTCATTTGGGCAGGATGGACGATCGGTTACGTCGGCCTCGAAGTGGGCCTCGACAGCGTCGTGACACCCCGGATCATCACCAATGCGATAGTCGCACCTCTGCTGGGAGTGATCGGCTGGCTCGTGGGTCAGCGAATCAGGACGGCCACCACGACACCGATCGGCGCGGTCGCCGGCCTGCTCAGCGGCATCGTCGCGATTGCGCCCGGGTGCGCGTACTTCACGCCGCTGTGGGCGGGGCTCACGGGAGCTGTCGCGGGGCTGGCCGGCTCAATCTTCGTATCGGGATGGGTGCGCCGCACGGGCAGACACGCCTGGTTCATCGTCGGCGCACACCTGTTGGCCGGCATCATTGGCCTGCTGATGATCGGGATCTTCGGAACGGGCTTTGGTTTCATCTACGACGGCCAGACGACGCTCGTCGTAACGCAGTTCCTCTCGATTATCGCCGTTGTGGTCTGGTCTACGGGAATATCGCTCGTGCTCTGGCTGCTGGTTCGTCGCGCCGCCGTATCATCGAGGAGGCGTCGCCTCCAACGGGGTGTCGCTTGAGGGCAAGGCATTCGTCGCCACCGCCCCTGGGAGAAGAAGTCGAACGACACGAGCTTCTGGAATAGGTTCTGATGGTCGATGCAATTGCCCCGATTGTGATTGATGGCGATGGGCTTTTTGCAGCCTTTCCAACCGCCGCTTCGGCGTGCTCATATGTAGAAGCAGAAGATGTCAACGATGGGCTTTTTGAGGCGTTCGACAGCGAGGGACGTCGTCTTTTGTTCCAGACTCACGGAAACCTGGTGTGGTTGGAAGTGCCGCCGGACTCGCGTCCAGACCCGGCCGAGCTCGAGCGCCGACTTCGAGGCTACTTTCAATCGGTCGCGGTTGATCCGGTGGGGGTCACAGACATCAAGGATGCGACGCTGCCCGTGATGCTTGATGAGATGCTTCGTTTTCAGCGCGGGGAGGATCGCGAGACACCGCTATGGTCGTTGCGCGGCATCCTGGCAAGGAGCGGCCGACGCTGGATCGTCGGAGGACACCGCCCGGAGCAATCCGATGAGCTAGCGGATTGAGTTACGTGGAGAAGTCCGTGAACATGGTGGTGGGCGATACCGGACTCGAACCGATGACCTCTTCCGTGTGAAGGAAGCGCGCTACCAACTGCGCCAATCGCCCCAATCGAACAGCCATCATCGTATCGTGAATCCCAAGCTGGCCGAACGTGATGCGTGATAGGCGCGGAGGAGCGCTCGCGCACGTGGCGAAAACACTCCTACTGGCTCTGATTGGGGGACCGGGCGTCATCTGCGACGTGTCGGTTGGTCTTCTAAAGATTCATCCGATACAGTCGACTAGCACGCAGCAATGCGGGCAATGCGGATGTGGCGCAGTGGTAGCGCATCACCTTGCCAAGGTGAGGGTCGCGAGTTCGAATCTCGTCATCCGCTCGAGTGAAGACTCATGGTTTCCTACCATGGTGGCGTGGCCGAGAGGCGAGGCAGCGGCCTGCAAAGCCGTCCACACGGGTTCGAATCCCGTCGCCACCTCACTCGCAGTATGAAGAAGACCCGGGCGGTTGGCGCAGCGGTAGCGCGCTTCCCTGACACGGAAGAGGTCGCTGGTTCGATCCCAGTACCGCCCACAAGAAAACCCTTGAGAAATCAAGGGTTTTTCTGTTCCTGCGGCATCCGTGCACTATCCGCCCGCGTCTCTGCTAGCTTGCGGGCGTGCATCCATTGACATTCATCACCCAACTTGACTGGGCGAGTTTCTTTCCGAATTTGATTGTGGCCGGATTCACTGGCCTCGTAGTTGGCATAATCCTCAATGCTGTCCAGCGTAAAACAGAGCGCAGGCGAGAGCAGTTTGAGGTGGAATTGCTGTGGGAGGAATTTCGACGGGAAGTCCAAGGCGTGGTGTGGCCGGGGAGTTTCGAGGTGACGCCATGGATCGGAAACTTCAAGGGTACCGTTGCCTTCTATACCGACCCCTTGTTGAATCTGACCAAAGGTCGTCGGCTTAGCAGTTGGGCGGCGACGCTACAGGATCCCGAGATCGCCCTGCTTCGAGATGTCTCCAATGACATGATGACCGCGAGAGCATTGGCCGACCAGTGGGGGCCCTCCATGCAGGCCGCAGGAAAGGCCGCGCTTCCGACCCTGGGCTATTGGGTCAACGTCGACGTGCTGATAGAAAGCAAGGTCTTCGGTCGTTCTGACGAGGAGACGATCCTAGCGATGGGATTGCAAGCCATGCCTCAGCAGGGCGACGGGACCGGCGCGACATTCTTGCTGAATCACGAAGTCGAAAAACTACTCAAGAACAACCCCAATATTCGGCGAGAGGGCGAGGCGCTCGTGTCAATTCTGAAGCGGATTGAGACAAGCTATGCCGCACTTCGCGCGGGAATGGATCCCTGGTCGTTGCCTGGCGGGTCTCCTGCGATCTCGAGAGCAGGCACCACCTAGATAGGGTTGCCAAGCCGGTCAGCACGCTGGGCGCCGATGAATAGGTCATGACAACTGATCGCGCAATGTGGGCAAGCGTCGACTCGGTGAGAACATTCAAACTCTCGCCGGGAGTACTGCCTGAGATCGGATGGACGCCCCTGCATTGGGGCATCCGGGGAGACAGCAGACTGCGCTACATTCAGGCATGATCAGACCAGCCAGAGTCGTCGCGGTTCTCGCCATCACGCTCGCTCTCGCCGGATGCACCGCGGCCGTGCACACTACGTCGGCTGCGAAGCCAGCGCCCACTCACACATTGCCCGCGCCGACATCACTCGTGCCTGATCTCACGAAGAGAAGTCTGGCTCTGGCCAGTGCCTATGCAGGGGGCTCTGAACTGCTGGTGCAGGCCGTCGACCAAAAGGGTGAGCCAGTTGCGCTGGCGGATGGCCAAACTCGGGTGGTTCTGTCTCAAACTCCTCCACCAGGGGTACGCGTCCAGCAGAACACAACCGTGAATGTCGTGGTCGGCCCCGCGGCAAAGGTCAAAGTGCCGAACCTGCATGGCAAACATGAAGCGGATGTCCCGGACCTCCTTGCAGGGTCCGCTTTCGACTACACGTTCGTCAATGACGCAGATGCGATCAACAGCGACTGGCATGTCGTGGGGCAGAGTCCGAAAGCTGGAACTGCGGTCGAGCCGGGCACGCAGATCCGACTGAAGGTCGGCGCGCCGCAGGTTGTTTATAAGGTGTTCGGCAATGGCTCACTCGCGTTAATTACCTGGACAGGCGACACCGGCAACATTGGTCAAGCCGCAGGAGCACACCTGCCGTGGTCTCATTCCGAAGGGGCCGACGGCGATTTCTACTCGGTTTCCGCGCAGGACGATAACGGAACCTCCATCACCTGCGAGATATTCAATGATGGGGAGCTCGTATCCAAGCAGACTTCGACAGGGAGGTACACAATCGCCCAGTGTTCGAACTGATCATCTGGGTGCTCCACGTTTGGCAGCACAATCGACATCAAGCAATTCACACCTGTCGGAATTCCGACACCTGAACCTCGTGTAAATTCCTTGGCTACTATCCGGGTACTGGCTTCAAACACGATGGGTGCAAATCACAATGATGCAGCGGGCAGATAGGTTCAGATCCAGGTGGTTCACGATCGCTTACATTGTTGCGCTGTGCCTCCTAGCAGTGGCTGGTCTGGTGATATTTCTTGTGGGGGACGCACACGCAGGCGATCCAGGCGCTTCGACAGCGATTGTTCGCGCCCAGTCGGCGATTATGTTGACCGTGCTGGTGCTTGCTGTTCTTCGCCACATTCTGCGTCCCGGCAAGGCCCACTCCGCGGGACAGCGACTTGGCACAAAAAATGCGCCGCGTGGAAAGGCCAGGGACGTTTCGGTGGCCGCCGCACCGGAATCTGGTTCAGATGAACCCAAGTAACTCGACACAGTCGCATCTGGCAGCCGCAGCGTTCAAGTAGGCGGTCAGCATCAGCGGCCCAACATGCTTGCGAGCAACAGTTGGCTGCTGGTCCGGGCGTCGTCGGTAGCCGATTTGGCTACCGGGTTGACGAAGGTCACGTTCTGGTTCACCGCACGCCCCGAATCGGAATAAGAGGCCGCCTGCGGGCCCACTGGCGGACAGGATCAGCGGACGGAGCCGCCAGTCGCCACGTGTCCAGATTTCCGCCCGCGTTCATGTAATTCAGTGCGGCACGGTTAGCGGTCGAAAGCATTGCGTCAGCCGTGGCTACACCTTCACCTGTCGCCATCGGCATGATGATGTTGTCCTTGCTGGACGGCGGGCCGGGGATGATCCCACCGTTCGTTGCACCGGGCTTCAACACGCCCGACCCGGTAACCCCCGCAGGGAGTTGGAGATAGGGGATATGGAGGGTCTTGAGCTTCTTCTGGTACGTGCTGATAGTGGCCAGCGCTTTGTCGAGACCAAGCAGTATCATCCCGGTGGTGATGTCCGAGGGGATCAGACCCAACTTGTCCGCATAGGCTTGCGCCGCTAGCAATAGAAACGCGAGAAACTCGGCAACATTCCCTAAGTTGCGCGGATCTCGTCAGTAACCCAAATACTGGTTCGATCCCAGTACCGCCCACTTCACGAAGGCCCCGACCATGTCGGGGCCTTCTCTCGTGGGCTGCCCTGAGACCGCACCCGCGACCTGACGATTGCTGCGAGCGATGCTCACGCCCCAAACCCTCGTCCCGGCTCGACCCCAGTACCGCGCACTTCGCGCCGCGCGCATATCGCGCCGATGGCTCGAAATGCAACCCCTGTGCCCCAAATGGGGGGCGCCGCTAGCGTCGTTATTGCTAGATCTAGCGAAATAAGGAGGGTACGAAAATGAATATCCTGTTCGTGATCATCGCCATCGTTGCAATTGTCCTCGCCGTCACCGGTGGACTTGTCCACGCAGTCAACTTCCTCCTCTGGGTTGGGATTGTCCTGCTGATCCTCGCGGTCATTGCATTCCTGCTTCGATCGATCTCGGGTCGACGCGTATAGCGCTTACCGAACTAGCAGCGCGAGCCCGCCCCTGAACACGGGGACGGGCTCGCGGCATGTTGGGGCGGCATCCGCCCGCAAATGAGTGACCTGAAGCCCAGCTAAAGTTGGTGGAATGACTGCCCCGCAAACCGGTTTCGAGCTTTTCACTGATCGCAGCATCGTCGCGATGCGCGTCAACGGCGAACTGAAAGACCTTGCGGCAATGGTGACGGGATCAGACACAGTCGAGGCCGTGACGTTGGATTCCGCAGACGGCCTGTCCATCCTGCGGCACTCCGCTGCTCACGTGACCGCGCAGGCCGTCCAGTCGATCAATCCGGAGGCCAAGCTCGGTATCGGGCCCCCCATCACCGACGGCTTCTACTATGACTTCGACGTCGTCGAGCCGTTTACGCCGGAGGATCTCAAAGCGATCGAGAAGGCGATGGACCGCATCATCCGCCAGGGGCAGCGCTTCGTGCGCCGCGTGGTGACTGAGGATGAGGCCCGCGCCGAACTCGCGAACGAGCCATACAAACTCGAGCTCATCGGCATCAAGGGCCATGTCGGCGAAGGCGAAGGCAGCACAGACGACAACGAGTCCGTCGAGGTCGGGGGAGCCGAGCTCACCATTTACGAGAACGTGGATGGCAAGACAGGCGAGGTCTACTGGAAAGATCTCTGCCGCGGCCCGCACCTGCCCAACACCCGCATGATCGGCAACGGGTGGAAGCTGCAGCGCAACGCTGCCGCATACTGGCGCGGCTCCGAGAAGAACAAGCAGCTGCAGCGAATCTATGGAACCGCTTGGGCCACCAAAGACGAGCTGCGTGAGTACCTCGAGCGCCAGGAGGAGGCCGCCAAGCGCGATCACCGCAAGCTGGGCAGCGAACTCGACCTGTTCTCGTTCCCGGAAGAGATCGGTTCCGGTCTCGCCGTATTCCATCCCAAGGGTGGAATCATCCGCATGGAAATCGAGAACTACATGCGTCAGCAGCTCATCAGCCACGACTACGAGCTCGTCAACACTCCTCACATCACCAAAGCGCACCTGTTCGAGACGAGCCAGCACCTCAACTGGTACAGGGAGGGCATGTTCCCGCCGATGCACCTTGATGAAGAGGTGGATGACGAGGGCAACATCACGAGACAGGGCCAGGACTACTACCTAAAGCCCATGAACTGCCCGATGCACAACCTGATCTTCCGCGCCCGGGGTCGTAGTTACCGTGAGCTTCCCCTGCGCCTCGCCGAGTTCGGCACCGTGTACCGATACGAGAAGAGCGGCACGCTGTCGGGTCTCACTCGAGTGCGTGGCCTGACCCAGGATGACGCCCACATCTACGTCACTGCCGATCAGACCAAGGCTGAGATCGCAAGCCAGCTTGACTTCGTCTTCGAGACTCTCCGTGGCTACGGGCTCGACAACTTCTACCTGGAGCTCTCGACAAGGGATCCAGAGAAGTCCGTCGGAAGCGACGAACAGTGGGATGAAGCGACCGAGACGCTGCGACAGGTGGCTGTGGAGTCGGGTCTCGAACTGGTCGCAGACCCCGGTGGCGCCGCCTTCTACGGTCCCAAGATTTCTGTGCAGGCCCGGGATGCCATTGGCCGCACCTGGCAGCTCTCGACCGTGCAGCTTGACTTCAATCAGCCCGCCCTGTTTGATCTCCAGTACACGGCGGCCGATGGCTCACGCCAGCAGCCGGTCATGATTCACCGTGCGCTGCTGGGCTCCATCGAGCGGTTCTTCGCCATCCTCCTGGAGCACTACGCGGGTGCGTTCCCGGTCTGGTTGTCCCCGGTGCAGGTGGTCGGCATCCCCGTGGCTGAGGCGTACGACGACTACCTTCGAGATGTCATCGGCCAACTGAAGTCGAAGGGCGTTCGCGCCGAGCTCGACGATTCGAGCGACCGGATGGCCAAGAAGATTCGCAATGCCACGAAAGACAAGATTCCCTTCCAGTTGATTGCCGGTGAAGAAGACAAGGCAAATGGCTCGGTCAGCTTCCGGTTCCGTGATGGGCACCAGGAGAACGGCATCCCTATCGCCGACGCGATTGAGCGCATTACGAACTCGATCGCGACCCGAGCACAGGTCTAGGCATGACTGAACGCAAACGTGACATCGACGGCAAGGAATACGACGTCGAACTCTCGAGCGATTTTGCGGCGGTTCCGGATGCGTTCCAGCGGCTCTGGACGCCGCATCGAATGGTCTACATCGAGAACAATGCGAAGCCGGGCAACGATGAATGCCCGTTTTGTGTCGCACCCACGCTGTCTGACGAGGAGGCGCTAATCGTGGCGCGGGGCGAATTCGCGTACGTGTTGCTGAATCTCTTCCCGTACAACAGCGGCCATTTGCTGGTCTGTCCCTACCGTCACGTTGCGATGTATGACGAGGCGACGGTCGATGAGGTCGCCGAAATCGGTAGCCTCACTCAGACGGCGATGCGCGTCCTCACCGAGGTTTCACACACCGACGGGTACAACGTGGGAATGAATCAGGGCCGGATTGCCGGGGCCGGGGTTGCCGACCATCTGCACCAGCACGTCGTGCCGAGATGGGCGCAGGATTCGAATTTCTTCCCGATCATCGCCGGCACGAAGGCGATCCCTCGACTGCTCGGCGAAGTACGAACCGAGATCGCTGCCGCCTGGCGCGCTGGAGCGTAGAGCGACGTTGCCGATACGTCGCCTTCGCGGCGCCAGCACCGCTGGAGCTACGCTCCGGCGGGAACACTTTAGAAAGTAGAATTGGGAATCATGAGCGACAACAGCACGAGCAACCAGTTGGGCACGAACCGGGTTAAGCGCGGTCTCGCAGAGATGCTCAAGGGCGGCGTCATCATGGATGTCGTCACCGCAGACCAGGCGAAGATCGCAGAAGACGCAGGAGCCGTCGCCGTCATGGCGCTCGAGCGCGTCCCCGCCGACATCCGCGCCCAGGGTGGCGTTGCACGCATGAGCGACCCAGACCTTATCGACGGAATCATAGCCGCGGTATCCATCCCGGTCATGGCGAAGGCGCGCATTGGGCACTTCGTCGAAGCTCAGGTTCTCCAGGCGCTCAAGGTCGACTACATCGACGAATCCGAGGTCCTGAGCCCGGCTGACTATGTGAACCACATCGATAAGTGGAACTTCGATGTTCCGTTCGTCTGTGGCGCGACGAACCTGGGTGAGGCGCTTCGTCGAATCACTGAGGGAGCAGCCATGATCCGTTCAAAGGGCGAGGCAGGCACCGGGGATGTCTCGGAGGCCACCAAGCACATCCGCACCATCAGGGGTGAAATCGCCGCACTCGCCGGCAAGTCGAAAGACGAACTGTACGTTGCCGCGAAGGAGTTGCAGGCACCGTACGACCTCGTCGCAGAGGTCGCCGCCGCCGGCAAGTTACCGGTGGTTCTGTTTACTGCCGGCGGCGTAGCCACCCCAGCAGACGCCGCGCTCATGATGCAGCTCGGCGCGGATGGCGTCTTCGTCGGCTCGGGAATCTTCAAGTCCGGTAACCCGGCGCAGCGCGCCGCGGCCATCGTGAAGGCGACCACGTTCTTCGACGACGCGCAGATCATCGCTGAGGCGTCCCGCGGGCTGGGCGAGGCCATGGTCGGCATCAACGTGTCAGACCTGGCTGCCCCGCACCGGCTCGCCGATCGTGGCTGGTAGCAGCGCGCCAGTAGGAGTTCTTGCGCTCCAGGGCGACTTCCGCGAACATATTGCGGTCTTGCGAGGCCTCGGTGCGGATGCCATCCCGGTTCGCCGACCGACCGAGCTTTCCGAGGTGTCCGGCCTGATCATCCCGGGCGGCGAATCGTCTGTTATGGACAAGCTGAGCAGGATGTTCGGTTTGGCCGAACCGCTCAAGGCAGCGATCGCCTCCGGCCTGCCGGTGTGGGGAACATGCGCCGGCCTCATCATGCTGGCCGACAGGGTCCTCGACGCCATCGATGGCCAGGAGTCGTTCGGGGGGCTCGATATCGCGGTACGACGCAACGCCTTCGGGTCGCAACTTGACTCCTTTGAGACCGAGCTGGACATCCCAGTTGTCGGTGAACCGTCACTGCACGCCGTATTCATTCGCGCGCCCGTGGTCGAGAGCGTTGGAGTTGGCGTCACGACCCTCGCGTCGCTACACGACGGTCGCGTCGTGGCGGTTGAGCAGGGCAATCTGCTTGGGACCTCGTTCCATCCCGAGATGACGGGCGATACTCGGTTTCACGAGTACTTCCTCGGCAAGGTCGCCGCGGCAGCGTGAGCACCGCC
Source organism: Glaciihabitans sp. (assembly GCA_025463785.1). Classification (GTDB taxonomy): domain Bacteria; phylum Actinomycetota; class Actinomycetes; order Actinomycetales; family Microbacteriaceae; genus Galbitalea. The sequence goes on along the minus strand of JAODBD010000009.1, from coordinate 198,344 downwards.
TTCGCTGATGTCATCGCTGCCATCGAGGTAGCAGGCCCGGTCGGCGTCGCGAGGACGGTAGTCGTCGCAATCGACGGATTCGGGGGAGCGGGCAAGAGCACTCTGGCGGCCAGGGTCGCCGATGAATTGGCGGCTACGGTCGTCCATACCGACGACTTCTCGAGCTGGAACAACCCGATCGATTGGTGGCCCCGCTTGCAGGAGCAGTTGCTCTTGCCGCTATCCAAAAATGAGGTTGCCAGATACCAGCGCTATGACTGGGATGCGCACGAGTTGGCGGAGTGGATCGACGTCACCCCCGGCGGGCTGGTTGTGCTGGAAGGCGTTACGGCGTCACGGTTGGCATTTCGCCCGTACCTGTCCCTGACGATCTGGGTGGACTCACCGGCGGATCTTCGGCTCGCACGAGGGCTTCAGAGAGATGGGGACGAAACAAGGGGCCTGTGGCTTGGCTGGATGGCCGCAGAAAACGAGTGGGCAGCACACGAAAACCCGCAGGCTCGAGCCGATCTGACCATCTCTGGAGCAGCTTGAGATTGCCTCTCGCGCCCCAACGTTGGGGCGCCGGGATTCTCCACAGATTCAGGTTTTTGCTCCTGAACATATGTTCGAAACTCGATAATTGAGATATGACTTCGACCGACGCGACGCTTCTTGAGCGCTTCCGTGCTGCGGCCGCAGTGTTGGCGGAGTTGCCCTCCCAGGCGGAGTCGTATGCGGTGTTGAGCGAGGCAGATCTACTCGAGGCGAATCAGCTCTTTGCCCATTCGCAAGTTGCGCTTCGCAACGGAGGCGCGCTGATTGCGGGTGAGATCGCGCATCGCTCGGCTCCCGAGCTGGGTTTTCAGGGGCTGGCCCGTCGGGCGGGGCAGCGCACGGCGGAACAGTTCATTAGGGTATCGACCGGTGCAACCGGCAGGGACGCCGGCACATCCGTGCGGATAGGCGCACTCATGCGCGAGGCCGCGACGGCGGGCGACGTGAACGCCGTGACTGGAGAGGTGGCAACGCCAACCCAACCGTGGCTCGCGCCTGTGGTAGACGCATTGAAGTCCCGTTCGATATCGATAGAGGCAGCTGAAGCAATTCGTGCCGGGCTCGGCATCCCCACCTCGTCAATCACGGCTGAACAGCTCCGGGATGCCGCTTCGCAGTTGCGAGATGCTGCCGTGTCGCTCGATCCCGACGCGCTGGCCCGAGAGGCCAGGGCCTTCCGCGACGAGCTTGATATCGATGGTGTCGCGCTCCGTGAAGCAGAGCGCAGGCAGAAGCGATCCCTTCGGCTGTTCGTTCAGACCGACGGTACGACGAAGCTGATCTGGATTATGGATCCTGAGACTGCTGCCAGGGTGCGAGACCTCTACGACCGCACGACTTCACCGAAGCTCGGTGGCATTCGATTCGTCGACAAAGATCGGCAGTCGCTAGCAGATTCGATTCTCCGCGATGAGAGAACCATTGAGCAGTTGGCGTCAGATGGATTTGAGCAGCTGCTCGCGCTGGGGGCCGACGCGGACCCTCGATTCCTGCTCGGGTCCGGGGCTCCCGTTGTGCGCATCACGGCAATGAAGACTGCGGTTGATACACGCAAGGGGTTCGCTCGCTTCGATGGCCAGGAGAGTCTCGTCTCGGTGCAAGCTCTCGAGCGATTGGGGTGCGGGGGCATCGTGAAACCGGTCATACTCGACGAAACGGGCACCGTGCTCGACTTTGGTCGCGAACACCGGTTCTTCGCACCGAAGCAGAAGGAGGCCCTGGCGCTGAAGTGGGGCGGGTGTGCGAGCCCGGGATGTGATCGCCCGCCATCCTGGACGGAGGCCCACCACATCGAATTCTGGCTCCGCGACCACGGCAAGACGAATATTCGGGATGGCATCCTGCTGTGCCGACACCACCACCTGTTGTTTCATAACAACGGCTGGGAGATTCAACGGGACGAATACGACAAGTATTGGTTGATTCCGCCGCCGGAGCGAGACACAAATCAGAGGCCGATAGAGCTGGTCACGAAAGGGAAAATACTCAGTGACCTTCTACGGCAACGCGCTGCGGGGTGAATGCCGCTGATGTTAGGGGAGCAGCCTCACGGCGTGGCGAACTGCCCTAGTTAGAATGGTCGGGCATCCAGTGCCGGCATTCGCCCGGGTGTGAGAGCTGCGTAAGGGAGATTCATGTCAGGCCACTCCAAATGGGCGACCACCAAGCACCAGAAGGCCGTGAAAGACCAGCGACGTGCTAAGTCGTTCGCGAAGCTGATCAAGAACATCGAGGTCGCGGCAAAGATGGGCGGCGCCGACATGTCGGGCAACCCGACCCTCGTTGACGCGGTGCAGAAGGCGAAGAAGACTTCCGTACCGAACTCGAACATTGATAACGCAATCAAGCGCGGTTCCGGCCAACTCGGCGAAGCGGTCGACTATCAAACGATCATGTACGAGGGCTATGCCGCCGGCGGCGTCGCACTTCTCATCGAGTGCCTCACAGACAACAAGAATCGCGCTGCAGCCGACGTTCGCACGATCATGACCCGCAACGGCGGCACCATGGGTGACCCCGGCAGCGTTGCCTACAACTTCAGCCGCAAGGGCGTCATCAGCGTCGAGAAGCTTGATTCTGTGAGCGAAGACGACATCCTCGGGGCCGTCCTCGACGCGGGAGCAGAAGAGGTTAACGACCGAGGCCTCGGCTTCGAAATCGTCACCGAGCCGCACGACCTCGTCGCCGCTCGCACGGCGCTCCAGGATGCCGGCATCGACTACGACTCGGCAGACGTCGAGTTCGTTCCGGGCCTCACCATCGAGGTCGACCTCGAGACGGCGCGCAGGATATTCCGACTAATTGATGCGCTCGAAGACAACGACGACGTGCAGAACGTCTACGGCAACTTCGAAATCCCGGCCGACGTCCAGGCCGCGCTCGACGACGAAGAATAGCTCGATGCTCGCCGGGAGTGTCCGATGACGCTGCGGGTTCTCGGCATCGACCCGGGCCTTACACGCTGCGGCGTCGGCATCGTGGATGTTGAGCCCTCACGGCGCGCAACTCTCGTTCACGTCAGCGTCATCCGAACGCCGTCGGAAATGCCGCTGGAAGAGCGCCTCCTCGCGATCGGGTCCGGCATCGCCGACCTGCTGGACGAATACCTGCCGGCGGCAGTCGCGCTCGAGCGGGTGTTCGCCCAGCACAATCTGAAGACGGTGATGGGAACCGCACAGGCAAGTGGCGTCGCGCTGCACGCTGCTGCTGCCCGGGGCCTCAGAGTCGGTCTCCACACTCCGAGCGAGGTCAAGGCTGCCGTCACGGGCTACGGGTCGGCAGACAAGAAGCAGGTCGCGACGATGGTGCAGCGCGTGCTTCGACTCGACGCACCTCCAACGCCAGCAGACGCGTCAGACGCGCTCGCGCTCGCGCTGTGTCACGCCTGGCGCTCCGCGGGAGCCGCATCCGCGGCATCCGATAATTCGCCCACTCCTGCCCAGGAGGCGTGGCGAGCGGCCGAGAGAGCCGCGCGCTCGTAGGCTTGGCCCATGATTTCTTCCGTGCGTGGCACAGTGCTTGCCATCGCCGGGCCGGCGGTGATCATTGAGGTCGGGGGAGTTGGCCTTGCAGTACAGGTAACTCCCCAACACGCCCTGTCGCTTCGAGTCGGCGGTGAGGCATCCGTCAGGACGGCACTTATCGTCCGCGAAGACGACCTCAGTCTCTTTGGCTTTCAGGATGCAGACCAGCTTGCCGTTTTCGACGCGCTTCGCGGGGTGACCGGAGTCGGACCAAAGTCGGCCATGGGCGTTCTCGCGGCGATGGACCCGGGCCAAATCGCGCACGCAGTCCAAATCGAGGATGACTCTGCGTTCCGAAAGGTCAGCGGCATCGGCCCCAAGACCGCGAAGCTCATCGTTGTGTCGCTGGCTGGCAAACTTACCGTCAGTCCAAGTTCGGCGCGTGGTGCGGCGAAAGGTGCGCCATCCGTTTCAGCCAGCGTTCTGGTCGCACTTGTCGGCCTCGGCTGGAACGAGCGTGCTGCAACCCAGGCCGTTGAGGAGGCGTTCGCCGGGGCGACCGAGAGCGAGCGAGAGACCGTTCAGGCGCTGCTCAGGCTGGCTCTCACGAGACTCGGGCCGTCGCAATTCGCCGGGAGCTCCAACTGATGTCCGCCGACGACGCCATCGACGAGGTGCTTCGGCCCACACCGGAATCCGACGCTGAGCTTGCTTTCGAGGGTGCACTTCGCCCGCGCACTCTGGCCGAATTCGTTGGTCAGAAGAAAGTTCGAGGCCAGCTGCAGCTTTTGCTTCAGGCCGCGGCGCTGCAAAACCGCACACCGGATCACATCCTGCTCGCCGGCCCACCCGGCCTTGGCAAGACGACTCTTGCGATGATCATCGCCACTGAGAGCGGCCGCCCGCTCAGGATGTCAAGCGGGCCGGCAATTCAGCACGCAGGCGATTTGGCCGCCCTGCTCTCATCGCTCACGCCGGGCGAGGTCCTGTTCATCGACGAGATCCACCGGATGGCACGCTCCGCAGAGGAGATGCTCTACCTCGCGATGGAGGACTTTCGCATCGACATTATGGTCGGAAAAGGGGCCGGTGCGACATCCATTCCCCTTGATTTGGCGCCGTTTACGCTCGTTGGCGCGACGACACGGTCGGGCCTTCTCCCGAATCCGTTGCGCGATCGGTTTGGTTTCACCGCCCATCTCGAGTTCTACGACGAGCCGGAGTTGGAGCAGGTGCTGAAACGCGCAGCGTCCCTTCTCGATCTCGACATTGACGGGCGAGCCCTTGCCGAAATTGCTGGTCGCTGCCGGGGCACCCCAAGAATCGCAAACCGCCTGCTCCGGCGCGTGCGTGACTACGCACTCGTCCACCAGTCGACTGCAGGCCTAGCTGCCGTGCACGCCGCGCTCGAACTATATGACGTGGATGCCCTGGGTCTCGATCGCCTTGACCGAGCCGTCATGAACATCATCCTGTCCCGCTTCGATGGCGGCCCAGTAGGACTGAACACGCTCGCCGTATCTGTCGGCGAGGAGGCCGAGACCATCGAATCGGTCGTCGAACCGTTCCTCGTGCGGATCGGGTTGCTCACGAGAACGCCTCGCGGGCGCGTCGCCACCCGCGACGCCTGGCGCCACTTCGGGATGACCAGGGGAGGGGCAGAAGCGCTCTTTGCGGATGACCTATAATTCTCAGGGTGCCCATGAGGCAGTCTGACTAGACTGACCCGGCCCAAAAGACTTCGGAAGGTCATTCATGCTCCTCAACTACGTGCTCATCGCCGTCGCAGTCGTCCTTGTCATATTCATGTTGTTCAACGGTCGCCGCACCCGTGCGCGTCAGGCCGAACAGCGGGCGAAGATCGTTCCCGGCGTCGAGGTGATGACGAACTTCGGCTTGTTTGGCAAGCTTCTGTCCATCGATGAACTGTCTAACGTCGCCGAGATCGAGACGACTCCTGGCACCATCGTCCGCGTGCACCGTCAGACCCTCACCAAGGTCGTCTCTCCGGAGGACACGCCTACGGGTGACGCGCCTCGCTCAGTCGAGGAGGCCATGGCCATCGCGAACCGTGAGGCCGCCGAGAAGGAGGCCGAAGCGAAGAAGGACGCCGAGGCTCCCGAGTACGGCGAGCGCGTGGACGAGGATCCCATCACAAAGGCCACGACGAAGCGCGCGCCTCGTGCTCCCAAGAAGACCGAGAACTAGCCACTACTCTTGTGTGCGGCTGACTTAGGTCGGTTGGAATCGTCGCGCGCGCCGACGCGCGCGACGATGGCGTTGGTTTCTATTCAACAGAAAGCAGAGTTTCCTGGTGGCAAGAACCACTCCGGCTAAGAAGGCATTGCGTTCGCTTGCGTGGCTCGGCGTCATCGTCGTCGCACTCATCGGGCTGAACGTATACAACTACTTCGTTGCCGTCGTTCCCGCACACACGGTAAGGGTTGCGACTTTCGCCCCGAAGCTCGGCCTCGACCTCGCCGGCGGCACGGAGATCATCCTGCAGCCCGAACTCGCAAGCAACCAGCAGGTCAGTGACGCCCAGCTCAACCAGGCTGTCGCGATCATCCGTGAACGCATCGATGCCGCTGGTGTGGCGGAGCCCGCGATCAGCACGCAGGGCACCGGAAGCGGCGAGACGGTCGTGGTGCAGATCCCCGGCGCCCTCGACAAGCAGACGGTGAGCCGTATCACGAAGGCGGCTCAGCTGAGTTTCCGCCCTGTTCTGGTGACGGATGCCGCGAGCTCGAGCACGGTCGGATCATCGGCCACGCCGACCCCGGGTGCAACCCCGACCCCGACGCCTTCGCTCAACGCGATTCCCACCAGCAAGCCCACCAATGCGAGTGACCTTGCCTACGTCACTCCAGCGCTGCAGGCGCAGTACAACAGTTTCAACTGCAAGAGCGCGGCAGCGGCCAACGCGAACCTCGCCCCGAAAGCGAAGCCGCTCGTCACGTGTGACTCGACTGGCACGCAAAAGTTCATCCTCGGGCCGGTCGAACTCGATGGCACCACCATCACCAACGCGACGGCCGCCGCCATCACCAGCAGCACGGGAGCCAGTACGGGCGGGTGGGGCGTCGACATTACGTTCAACAGTGCGTCCGGTACGAAGTTCGAGAACATCAGCACCCGCCTGCTTCCACTGGCGAGCCCCCGCAATGAGTTCGCTATCGTGCTCGACGGCCAGGTCATCACCTATCCACAGGTTCAGGGGGTCACGAATGCTCCGCAGATCACAGGCAACTTCACCCAGGACAGCGCAAGCACCCTTGCCGACCAGCTGAAGTTTGGTGCGCTGCCGATCAGCTTCAAGATCCTGACTTCGAATAACGTCTCTGCGACGCTCGGTACGGCATCCCTGTTCGGTGGCATTCTTGCCGGTCTTATCGGCCTGCTGCTCGTCGTGCTGTATTCGCTGTTCCAGTACCGACTACTCGGGCTCGTGACGATTGCGTCGCTTGCAGGCTCAGCTGTCATCACCTACCTTCTGATCACTTACCTGTCGTGGCAGGAGGACTACCGGCTCTCGCTTGCCGGCGTGGCCGGCCTGATCGTCGCCATCGGTATCACCGCCGACTCCTTCATCGTGTACTTCGAGCGAATACGAGATGAACTGCGCGATGGCCGAGGGCTTGAGTCCGCGGTTGAGGCAGGGTGGAAGCGTGCTCTGCGCACGATTATCGCGTCCGACACGGTCAACTTCCTTGCGGCCGCGATCCTCTTCCTGCTAGCCGTCGGCGATGTCAAGGGATTCGCGCTCACGCTCGGACTTACCACCATTGTCGACGTTGTTATCGTCTCGCTGTTTACCCACCCGATCCTCCAACTGATCGCGCGAAGGCCCTTCTTCTACGAGGGTCACCGGCTCAGCGGGCTCGACCCGAACGCACTTGGGGCGGTGTATCGGGGTCGCGCTCAGTTCCGTGCGCCGGTTGCGGTCGGAGCAAAGAACGCGGGGAGTAGCCGGGAGGCCCAGCGCCGACAGACGATCGCAGAACGCAAGGCCGCTGAAGCCGAAGCCAACCGCAACAAGGGGAAGGATTCCTGATGGCCAGCTTCTCGAAGTTCGGTAACGATCTCTACACCGGGGCTCGTTCGTTCGACATCGTGGGAAAGCGCCGCATTTGGTTTTCGATCGCCGGCGTGCTCGTGCTGATCTGCATCCTCGTTCCGGTGTTCCGCGGGTTCAACTTCGGCATTGAGTTCCGTGGCGGATCGCAGTTCACCGTGTCGAATGTCGCGGCCAACCCGAGCCAGAGTCTTGCTACTAAAACAGTTGAAAAGCTGGTTCCCGGTCAGGTGCCGACAGTCGCCATCGTGAACGGCGTCAATACCACGTCGGTTCAGGTCACGACCTCGCAACTGAACACGTCAAAGACAGCAGATGTGCAGCTGGCGCTGGCGAACGCGTACAACGTGCCGCAGAGCAGGGTTGCCGCTACCTTCATCGGCGCGACCTGGGGCCAGGACATCACGCAGCAGGCCATCCGCGCGCTCATTGCGTTCATCATCCTCGCGGTCATCATCATGGCGCTGTACTTCCGTACCTGGAAGATGTCGGTGGCGGCGATCATCGCGCTTTTCCACGACCTGATCATCGTGGCTGGGGTGTACGCCATTCTGGGCTTTGAGGTGACTCCGGATGCCGTTATCGGGTTCCTCACCATCCTCGGATACTCGCTCTACGACACCGTCGTCGTCTTCGACAAGATCCGCGAAAACACCAACGAGGACGGGGAGCGCTCTGTCCGCACGTTCTCTGAGTCGGTGAACCTCGCCGTCAACCAAACGCTGGTTCGTTCGATCAATACGTCTGTCGTTGCGCTGCTCCCAGTTGCGGCGATCCTGTTCATCGGCGCGACGCTTCTTGGTGCGGGTACGCTGCGCGACATCTCGCTGGCACTCTTTGTCGGCATCCTGTCTGGTACTTACTCGACGATCTTCGTCGCGGCACCTCTGTATGCCCTCATGCGTGAGCGCGAGCCCAACATCCAGAAGCGCACCAAGCGCACGACTATCGCCCGTACGACGTCCGGCGCGGTCAGGTAGAGCCGATGGACGCCGATGGCCAGCACGTCGCAGCGGAGATCTCCGCGGCTGAGGCCATCGAGCGCGTTGCGGGCAATGACTGGATGCTCGATGTTCGCGAACAGTATGAGTGGGATCGCGGTCATGCGCCCGACGCTCACCTCATCCCCATGTCCATGCTTGAGCAGCGAATTGGGGAAATTCCCGAGGATGTTCCGCTCATTGTCGTCTGCCAGAGCGGGTACCGCTCGTGGACTGTCACCAAGGCGCTGGTCGCTGCCGGCTACGACGCGGTCAACGTCGCCGGTGGGATGGATGCGTGGCAGTCCGCTGGAGGCGTAGTCGTCCTCGACGGCGCTTCAGCCTGACCGCTCGTAGAATTGACGCGGAGGTGGGCAGATGACTGAGTTGACTACGTCGACGCCGACCTCCAGACGCGCGCTCATCCCGCGCATCTTTTCGAGGGCGCAGCCGTCCGGCGCGGTCGACCTCTTGATCAAAACGGTTCGGCTGCATCATCCCAAGGCGGATACCGCTCTCATCGAGCGCGCGTACGCCACGGCCGAGCGCGCGCATTCCGGCCAGCTGCGCAAGAGCGGCGAGCCATACATCACGCATCCGGTCGCGGTGGCACAGATTCTCGCCGACCTCGGCATAGGCACAAAGACGCTTGCCGCTGCCCTCCTGCACGACACGGTCGAGGACACCGACTACACGCTCGATATGGTTCGCCACGATTTCGGCGACGAGGTTGCCATGTTGGTGGATGGGGTCACCAAGCTCGACAAGCTCAAGTACGGAGACAGCGCCCAGGCAGAGACTGTCCGCAAGATGGTCGTCGCCATGTCGAAAGACATCCGCGTTCTCGTGATCAAGTTGGCCGACCGCCTGCACAACGCGCGAACCTGGGGGTTCGTCGAGGAGGCGTCGGCGACCAGAAAGGCGCAGGAAACCCTCGAGATTTACGCGCCGCTTGCGCACCGCTTAGGCATTCAGGCGATCAAGTGGGAGCTCGAAGACCTTTCGTTCTCTGTGTTGTATCCGAAGCTCTACATCGAAATCGAGAGCCTGGTCAAACAGCGCACCCCTCAGCGCGAAGAGTTTGTTCAGCAGGTCATCGACTCCGTGAGCGATGACTTGAAGGCATCCAAGATCAAGGGCTCCGTCGTCGGACGGCCGAAACAGTATTACTCGATCTATCAGAAGATGATCGTGCGCGGCCGCGACTTCGATGAGATCTACGACCTCGTCGGCATTCGTGTTCTCGTGAACTCTGTGCGTGACTGCTACGCGGTGCTTGGCTCCATTCACGCGCGGTGGACCCCGATCCCGGGTCGTTTCAAGGACTACATCGCGACGCCCAAGTTCAACCTGTACCAGTCGCTGCACACCACGGTGCTCGGCCCCAACGGCCGCGCGGTCGAGATTCAGATCCGCACGCAGGAGATGCATCAGCGTGCCGAGTTTGGCGTGGCAGCGCATTGGAAGTACAAAGAACGTGTGAACAGCGGTAAGGCCGCTGAGGTGTCGACGGCCAACGACGCTGAGATGGCATGGATCGCACACATCTCAGACTGGCAGGCAGAAACCAGCGACCCGACCGAATTCCTGGAGAATCTGCGCTTCGAGATTGGCGCCAAAGAGGTCTACGTGTTCACGCCGCAGGGCAAGGTCATTGGGTTGCCCGCGGGCGCGACGCCGGTCGACTTCGCCTACGCCGTGCACACCGAGGTCGGGCATCGCACGATGGGTGCCAAGGTCAACGGTCGACTCGTCCCGCTCGAGAGCGAGTTGCAGAGCGGCGACTCTGTCGAGGTGTTCACTTCGAAGAATCCGGATGCCGCCCCCAGCCAGGACTGGCTGAACTTCGTCAAGAGCCCCAGGGCACGCAACAAGATCCGCCAGTGGTTCAAGATCGAGCGTCGCGAAGAAGCGATAGAGCAGGGCAAGGACGCGATCGCGCGCGCGATGCGTAAACAGAACCTTCCGCTGCAGAAACTGATGAGCCAGGACTCCTTCTCGGAGGTGGCGGCCCAGATGCGATACGAGGACGTGTCCGCCCTCTACGCCGCCGTCGGCGAGGGTCACGTATCCACCCAGTCGGTTATCGAGAAGGTGGTTGCCTCGGTTCAGACCGAGGCGGAAGCCGAGGACACCGAATTCGTCTTCTCGCCGAGCGTGCGCAGCCGCGAGATCCGCCATAGCGACTCGGGCGTCCTCGTGCGCGGTGCCCCCGACATCCTGGTAAAACTGGCGAAGTGTTGCACGCCCGTGCCCGGTGACCAGATCGTCGGATTCGTCACTCGCGGAGCCGGAGTGTCCGTGCATCGCGCAGACTGCCACAACGTGAGTTCGCTGCTGAACGAGCCCGAGCGGATGATCGAGGTTGAGTGGGCGCCGTCATCCAAGAGCGTATTTTTGGTGCAGATTCAGGTCGAAGCGCTCGACCGGTCGGGGTTGCTTTCGGATGTTACCCGCGTCCTGAGCGAAAACCACGTCAACATTCTTTCCGCGACGGTGTCAACTTCAAGCGATCGCCTTGCTCTCAGCCGCTTCGTATTCGAGATGGGTGACACGACCCACCTCGACCGCGTGTTGAACGCCGTGCGCCGCATTGACGCGGTTTATGACGTGTACCGCGTCAACTCCGGCTGATTTCGGCATCAGCGGCCGCGAGCCGTTCCAGCGCCAGGCGTTTGCCCGGCAGGTTGCGTCTACGGTTCATCACCCGCGCACAGTCGAGCGCCCCGAACTCGCCGAACGCCATCAGCTCGGCGACGATTCGTCGCTCCTCATCATTCCAGAGCCGAACGAAGCGGGTCAGATCGATCGCGGTGCGAAGTGGTGTCGTGATCGTTGCGCCCGCGAGGGTAACGATGTCCTCGTGGAGGATGACAACTTCCCGCACCGCGAGGTGCAATTCGAGCGAAGGACGTGCCCGTGCCGAGATGTCTGCGGCCACTTCGTGTTTGGCGGGCGGAAACAGCACCGCACCCCACACCCACGCGGCACTGTGCTGTTCTGCGATGAGGCGGGGAGGCAGTTCGGCCGCGAGGGCGGCCGCCCGCAATCGTGGATTCTGGATCTCATCGATCGGCGCAACGCAGTCGTCGAGGCGATAGGCGTCACCGTCGAGCCTGAGTGCGTCAAGTTCGGGCGCCGGGAAGTCGGCCGTGGAGAGCACGGAGGAGAGTCGGTTGGTCATCCCGCAACTCTCGCGGGCCTACCCGGCCTACGGGCACCGTGCGAAGGATCTGTGGATGGATCCGGCCTGTGGAAATCGCCCTCCGGCTTCAGGAACCGAGTGCGTTCAGCCAGACCTTGCGGGCATCCAGAGCTTCCTGCGCGTCAGCGACCTTCTTCTTGTCGCCGCTCGCCTTGGCATCAGCGAGTTCACGCTCGAGACGAGCAATGGCATCGTGAAGTTGGCTCGCAAGACCTTCACTTCGCGCCTGCTTCTCCGGGTCGGAGCGCTGCCAGTGATCGTCGTCGAGTTTACGAACGGCTGTCTCGACCTTGCGAATGCGGTCTTCGACGGTTTTGACCTTATCGCGGGGAACTTTGCCGATCTTGTCCCACCTGCGCTGGATTGACGCAAGCGCGTCTTTCGCTTTCGCGCGATCGGTTGCCGTCAGCAGCGGCTCCGCCTCGGTCAGCAACTCGAGTTTGAGCGCAAGATTTGCCTCAAACTCGACGTTGTCCCTAGCGTCGATCTCGGACTTGGCCGCATAGATCGCATCGCCGGCGGCTTTGAACTTTGCCCACAGCGCGTCATCAAATTTCTTGCCGGCACGACCGGCGAGCTTCCACTCGTCGAGCAGAGTGCGGTAGGCCGCGATGCCGTCCGGCCCCTTCGGAATGAGGGCTTCGGCCTTCGTCACCAACTCCTGCTTACGCGTGCGCGCATCCCGGTGGGTGCTGTCGAGTTCGGCGAAGAATGCCTTACGGTGGGTGTCGATTGTGGCACGAGCGGCGCGGAATCGCTTCCACAGCTCGTTGCTCTCGTTCTTTGGCAGTCGTGGGCCGTCCTGCTGGTGCTTCTGCCACTGGAGGAACAGTTCGTCGAGGGAAGCGCTGACCTGCTTCCACTGCGCCTTTGCGGGATCCTGGGCAGCGAGCCTCTCTGCCTCGACCACGATTGCGGTGCGTTCCACGAGGGCCGCTTCGACCGCCGCCTTCGCCTCTTCGGTTTGCTTCTCGGTGAGCTCTGTCACGGCACCGCCGAGGGCGTCAAGGCGTGTCTGCAACGCGGCGAGGTTGCCGACGGCGTTCGCGTTCGAGACCGAGCTGGTCAGGGATGCCACGGCCTTCGCGATGTCGGCGGCGGGCGCGCCCCGCTGCGCGCGCTGCTCAAGTAGCGTGACCTGACCGGCGAGGTCGACAAATTTGCGCTGGAAATAGGCGAGTGCCTCTTCTGGCGTGCCATCCGGATATTGCCCAACGGCTCGTTCACCGTCGGGCTCGCGAACGAAAACGGTACCGGTCTCGTCGACTCGACCCCATGGGGCCTCGTCGACGGCGGGTCGCGCGCCGCTCGGTGCGGTCGGGCGCGCGCGAGGGACCGGCGATGGGAGCTGATCGTCAGGTGCCACGTTGTCTACCTTGCTTGAACCATTGTGTCGGAGCGCCCGGCTGCGTCGGTTCGACGCCCCTGCGGCCGCCGTCCAGCCTATTGCACCGGTAATGCACCGGGGGCGCCCACCGCTTACTTGATCTTTACCGAGCTGATGATGGTCGTCACAACGGGTGCGCCGTCTGTGGTCGAGGTCGACCCGGTCAGCGGCTTGATCCCCTTCGAGGTGATCTGCGAGATCAGTGCGGCAAGACCGCTGGTCACGTGTCCGAAGATCGAGTATCCGCCCGCGCTGTCTGCCGGGATGATCGTCTTCTTGAATGTGATGAAGAACTGGTGACCCTGACCGTATGCGTTGTTGGAAGTTCGGGCAAGAACGATTGAGCCGGCGGGATATACGTTGTCTTTTGGCGTGTTTTCGAGTGGGCCGAAGCTGTAGTTGGCCGGATCCGCGCCGCCCGCGTCAGCCGTTCCGCACTGCAGGACACCGAAATCGGATTGATTGGCGAGACGCCAGCAGAACTTGCCGTTGAGGTAGCTGTCCTTGACGTCGGTGACGAATGCGGCGACCGCCTGCGGTGCGGCTTTGCCATCAAGCGAGATGCCGAGTTTGACCTTGTTGAGCGTCAGACTTCCCGTCCAGGTTCGGGCCTGCGCGACCGACTTCGGCGGAACAGGACCAACATTGGTGTTGACTGCGGGGGTCGGCGTCGCACTCGGCGACGCCGACGACGACGGAACGGCCTTCGGCATCCCAGGGCCAGCCGAGAAATAGTAGATCTGCGTGACCGTGGCAAGGGCGGCGATCACAACCAGACCGACGAGTGCGAAGACGTTGTCTCGCCTGCGTCGCTTGACCTGGTGAGTGTGCACGGCCTGGCGCGCGTTATAGCGCCGCAAACGTTCACGCGCTTCACGCGCCTCACGTTCCGTGTTTTTGCTCGGTGCCACGTGTCCTCGATTTCCAAGCGGTAGCTGGTGCCCCAGAGAACTTTACGGGCGCGGACGAACCGCGGCCAAATGACCGCGCCGGTGGCGAGTCGCGCAGTGACCCCTCAGCGCGCGCCGACGGGTGCCGGTGGCCGCGATTACGATTGCGGCTATGGACACCCGCCAGGGACTGCGCGGCGGCGCGACGCCGCTTGCTGTGCGGATGCGCCCGACCAGCCTCGACGAGGTCGCCGGTCAGCGTCACCTGCTGACGCCCGGTTCGCCGCTGGTCAATCTCGCCGCAGACAAATCGGGGGAGCAGGGCGCGGTGTCCGTCATCCTGTGGGGTCCGCCTGGCACAGGCAAGACGACACTCGCTCAGGCGATTGCCCACAGCTCCGGTCGGAGTTTCGTCGAACTATCCGCGGTCAGCGCTGGTGTTGCCGATGTGCGGAAGGTTATGGAGCAGGCGCTATCCAACCGTGACCTGTACGGCGTGACCACGGTTCTCTTCCTCGATGAGATTCATCGATTCTCCAAGGCCCAGCAGGATGCCCTGCTCCCCGGCGTAGAAAATGGCTGGATCATTCTGATTGCCGCGACGACCGAGAATCCATCGTTCTCCGTAATCTCACCGCTGCTCTCAAGGTCACTGCTGCTGACTCTCGAGCAACTGAGCGACGAAGACCTTGGCGTCGTGATTGATCGCGCCGTCACCGATGCGAGGGGCCTCGCGGATGCCGTCAAGCTCGCCCCCGAGGCCCGCGCCGCCATCATCCGCCTGTCCTCCGGGGATGCCCGCCGAGCACTGACGGCCCTCGAGGCCGCGGCAAGCTCTGCGGCGAACTCGTTCACGGGCAAGGGCAAGCCCGTCGTCACCGACGAGATCGTCTCTCGTGCGGTCGATCGGGCGCTGCTCCGGTATGACCGACAGGGTGACGAGCACTACGACGTCATTAGCGCGTTCATCAAGTCGATCCGCGGGTCGGATGCCGATGCGGCCCTGCACTATCTCGCGCGAATGATCGAGGCGGGCGAAGATCCGCGGTTCATCGCCCGTCGCATCATGATTAGCGCGTCAGAAGACGTGGGCATGGCTGATCCGCACGCGCTCGTGATTGCGGTGGCCGCAGCCGACGCCGTCCAATATGTCGGGATGCCGGAAGGCCGCATCCCGCTCGCCGAGGCCGTCGTATATCTGGCGACCGCGCCGAAGTCGAATGCGTCATACATGGCGCTCGACGCCGCGATTGCGGATGTGAAGGCCGGCAACTTCGGCCGCGTCCCCAAGCCCTTGCGTGATGCACACTATCCCGGGGCCAAGCGCCTCGGCCACGGCAAGGGGTACCAGTACGCGCACGACTCCGAGCTCGGAGTTGTTGCCCAGCAATACCTGCCAGACGAGCTTGTCGACGTCAGCTATTACCGGCCAACCGAACATGGAAACGAGCGCGATGTCTCGGCCCGGTGGGAGAAGCTGAAGCGGATCATCCGAGGCAAGTAGCTCGTGGTAGCCTTGAGGCTGCCTAAAACTGGTTCTCTGCGCACGGCTGCTGCTTCGAACCGGCAAAGCGATTGTGGTCTTTAGCCGACCGGGTCGCGCGGCTGCCTCAGATACCAATCTGACCCTCTACTTTCACCGGTGTGCCTTTGCGCGCCTCTGCGGGGACGCGAGAACACCGGTAGTCCACTTTGTTGAATTGAAAGAAAGAGAATCTGTGTCTACCAAGTCACGTACACGTAGTAAGACCCGCCTTTCGCGCGCGCTGGGCATCGCTCTCACGCCGAAGGCAGCCAAGTACCTCGAGAAGCGCCCATATGCTCCGGGGGAGCACGGCCGCACCAAGCGCAAAGCCGACAGCGACTACGCCGTTCGTCTTCGTGAGAAGCAGCGCCTGCGTGCGCAGTACGGCATCCGCGAGGCCCAGCTGAAGATTGCGTTCCAGGAGGCACGTCGTGCCGCCGGCCTGACCGGTGAGAACCTGGTCGAGCTGCTCGAGATGCGTCTCGACGCGCTCGTGTTGCGTGCTGGCATCGCCCGCACGACCGCGCAGGCCCGCCAGATGGTCGTGCACCGCCACATCCTCGTCGACGGCCAACTCGTCGACCGGCCGTCGTTCCGGGTGAAGCCGGGTCAGCTTATCCACGTCAAGGCTCGTTCAGAGGGCATGGAGCCCTTCCAGGTCGCTGCCGCCGGTGGACACGTTGACGTTCTGCCGAAGGTTCCGGCCTACCTCGAGGTCGAACTCGACAAGCTGCAGGCGCGCCTCGTGCGCCGGCCGAAGCGCGCAGAAGTCCCCGTGACCTGTGAAGTCCAGCTCGTCGTCGAGTACTACGCGGCACGCTAACCACGCGGTCAGGGAGAAGGGTCGGGGAGTCATCCCCGGCCCTTCTTCGCGTCCGCGCAGAGAGATGTCCGCGCCGATGAACCCGCACGCGCCCAACTAAGCTTGAAGCTCGCACCCACCCCACTTCCTTGAGGAGCACTGTCGTGAAGAAGATCCTGTTTCTGGTTGTCGGTGTCGGCATCGGATTTTTTGCCGCCCATCAGTTCTCCAAGACCCCGAGGGGCAGGCAGTTCTTCGACGATGTCGATTCGAAGGCACGTGAATTCGGCTCGGCGGTCATCGATGGTTACCGAGTGCGCGAGGCAGAGTTGCGCTCCGCCGTTGCCGATGCGGAAGATGCCATCAACGACCTTCGCAACAGGTAACTTTTCGCCGGTCTCGATGCGCCCGTGAACGACGCCATCGACCACCGATAACAGGAATTCACCATGCAAACTGCAGATATCCAGAGCCGCTGGCTCAACTTTTTTGGCGACCGCGGGCACACGATCGTGCCGTCCGCCTCGCTCGTCAGCGATGACCCGACTCTGCTCTTCACCGTTGCGGGCATGGTGCCGTTCGTCCCGTATCTGACGGGATTGGTGCCTGCCCCCTTCCCGCGTGCAACCAGTGTGCAGAAGTGCATCAGGACCCTGGATATCGAAGAGGTCGGCAAGACGCCGCGTCACGGCACGTTCTTCCAGATGAATGGCAACTTCTCGTTCGGCGACTATTTCAAGGAGCAGGCGATCGCTTACGCCTGGGAGTTGTTGACGACATCCGAGTCTGATGGGGGCCTTGGTTTCCAGCCAAAAGATCTGTGGGTGACTGTCTACAAGGACGATGACGAGGCGATTGCGCTGTGGAAGAAGATCGCGGGACTTCCGGATGAGCGCATCCAGCGACTCGACATGGACACCAACTATTGGTCGACCGGCCAGCCCGGCCCAGCCGGTCCGTGCTCCGAAATTTTCTTCGACCGTGGACCCGCCTATGGTCGCGATGGCGGGCCGGCAACGGACGACGACCGCTACGTGGAGATCTGGAACCTCGTCTTCATGCAGTTCCTGCGGGGCGAGGGCAGCGGCAAGGAATTCCCGATTCTGGGCGAGCTGCCCAAAAAGAACATCGACACCGGCATGGGCATGGAGCGAGTCGCGTTCCTGACCCAGGGTGTCGAGAACATGTACGAGATCGACCAGGTCCGCCCCGTGCTCGATCGCGCGTCGGAGCTGTCGGGTCGTCGCTATGGCGCCGTGCACGACGACGATGTTCGGATGCGTGTCATTGCAGACCACGTCCGCTCGAGCCTCATGCTCATGTCAGATGGCGTGACGCCGAGCAACGAGGGCCGGGGCTACATCCTCCGCCGGCTCATGCGTCGCAGCGTTCGCGCGATGCGGCTGCTGGGGGTCGAGGAGCCAACGTTCGCGGAGCTGTTCCCGGCATCCCGCGATGCGATGAAGGCCGCGTATCCCGAGGTCTCGAATGACTACGACCGCATCTCGCGCCTTGCCCTTGGCGAGGAGGACACCTTTCTTCGCACGCTCGCAGCGGGCACGAGCATTCTGGATGTCGCGGTCGACAAGACGGCAAAGACCGGCGGCAAACAGCTGGCTGGCGATACCGCGTTCCTGTTGCACGATACGTTTGGGTTCCCGATCGACCTCACCCTCGAGGTTGCTGAAGAGGCCGGCTTGACGGTCGATCGTGCCGCCTTCGATCGGCTCATGCTCGACCAGCGCACCAAGGCTAAGGCAGACGCTAAGGCGAAGAAGACCGCGCTTGCCGACCTCTCGGTTTACAGCAACTTCCGCGCACTCGGTGAGACCGTTTTCACCGGCTACGACCTGCTGACGACCGAGAGCACAATCCTTGGAATCATCGTCGGAGGCGAATCGGTAGATCGCGCCGTGGTCGGTGACATCGCCGAGGTAATCCTCGCTGAGACGGCGCTCTACGCGGAATCCGGTGGCCAGGAGGCCGATGCCGGTGCAATCGTTGGCAAGGGTTTCGATCTGGAAGTCCTCGATGTCCAGAAACCCGTCAAGGGCCTCATTAGCCACCGAGTGCAGGTGCGCAGCGGAGAAGTGGGAGTGGGGGATGCCGCGACCTCGGTCGTCGACCCGATCTGGCGTCATGCGGCTGCACAGGCGCACTCGGCAACTCACCTTATCCACGCTGCCCTGAGGCAGACGCTGGGGTCGGAAGCGCACCAGTCCGGTTCGTACAACAAGGCCGGCTACATGCGGCTCGACTTCAACTGGAACCAGCCACTGTCGCTGGCGACGCGAAGTGAGATCGAGAACATCGCGAATAACAAGGTTCGCGACAATCTTGAGGTGACGACGCGCATCCTTCCACTCGAGGAGGCCAAGGCGCTCGGCGCGATGGCCCTGTTCGGCGAGAAGTACGGCAACGAGGTACGAGTCGTGGAGATCGGTGGTCCCTGGTCACTCGAGCTCTGTGCTGGTACGCACGTCCGTCGTTCGGCCGAGGTCGGGCTGATCAGCCTGGTGAGCGAGTCATCCGTCGGTTCGACGAACCGCCGTATCGAATCATTGGTGGGGCTCGATGCCTTCCACGATCTCGCCGCGGAGCGCGCAATTGTGTCGACTCTCACGTCATCGCTCAAGACTCCTCGGGATCAGCTACCCGAGCGCATCTCCGAGCTCGTCGCGAGCCTGAGGGCGGCAGAGAAGCGAATTTCCGCCTATGAGGCGAGCGAGCGCAGCGGTCGGGTGCCTGCCATCGCGCAGAGTGCCACAAAGGTGGGGGACGTCCTCCTCGTCGCCGAGAATATCGGCGGCTTGAATTCCACCGACGACCTTCGCTCGCTGGTGACGAGCGTTCGCGAGCGCCTCGGATCCGAAGCGTCGGTAGTCGCACTCGCAGCGGATGTGGCGGGTAAGCCCGCGGTCATCGTCGCCACCAACGAGGCGGCTCGCACTTCCGGCGCGAGCGCTGGCTCACTCGCGAAGCTCGCCGCCGGCGTACTCGGCGGTGGTGGCGGTGGCAAGGATGACCTGGCCCAGGGCGGCGGGTCCGACATCGCAAAGATTGGTTCGGCGCTCGACGCGATCCGCGAGTCGCTGGTTCACTGAGGCTGGCGGAGTGCGTCTGGGAGCGCGTGTCGGTGTCGACGTCGGCAAAGTCCGTATTGGCGTTGCGCGGAGCGACCCGCATGGTCTGTTGGCAACGCCCGTCGAAACTGTCGCTCGGGGCGATGGCGACGTCGCGCGAATCCTCGCGATAGCCGCTGAACTCGACGCAATCGAACTCATCGTCGGCTTGCCGCTTGGACTCTCCGGCTCGGCAACAGCGTCAACGGATGACGCCATTGGCTTTGCCGGTCGGCTCGCCGCGCTGACGGACCTGCCTGTCCGCCTGGTCGACGAACGACTGAGTACCGTGTCGGCGCAGGCGGCACTGCGGGCATCCGGTCGATCGAGCAGGCAGTCGCGCTCCGTAATCGATCAGGTTGCCGCCGTTATAATCGTGCAGCACGCGCTTGATTTCGAGCGCTCCGCGGGAACTCCGCCGGGCGAGATCGCCCACCCGGACGAAGGGCAAGACAATGGCTGACCCGACCTGGGACGACCTTTTCGGTCAATCCGAACACTCGCATCCGCAGGCGAGTGTTCCACCACGCGAGCCCGGTGCTCCCACAATCCCGATCCTGGCCCCGGAGCAGGCATCCAGAAGATCCCTTCGCGAAGCGGATTCGCGCTCTCGCAGCCGTTCACCGCGCGGCGGCGGCAAGCCTCCGCGGCGAAGGGGTCGACTCGTCGGGCTCATTGTCGTGCTTGTGGTTCTGTTGATCGGCGTTGCGGGTTCCGCGGTGGTCTGGTCGGCGTTCGGCCCACAGATCCGGCATGCCATGGGCTGGGATGGCCCCAACGACTACACCGGCACGGGCGACGGCCAGCCCGCCACGATCACGATCATGTCAGGACAGATCGGCAGCGACATTGCCAGGAGCCTCGCCAAGGCGGGCGTCACGAAGACCTCGACTGCCTTCTACTCCCTCCTGCTCAAGCAGACCACCCAGCCCAACTTCGAGCCGGGTACTTACAAGCTGCAGAAGCAGATGAGCGCGAAGTCCGCTCTCGCACAGCTCCTCGACCCGAAGAATCGGGTGATCTCGAAGGTGGTCATTCCCGAGGGGATGACGCTCCCGCAGATCCTGACAAAGCTTGCCGTCTCGACGGGCGCCCCGATCGCTGACCTGCAGGCTGCTGCCAAGAACTACACCGCGCTCGGTGTGCCGAAGGGCGCGCCAAGCCTTGAGGGCTTCCTGTTCCCGGCGACCTATCAGTTCGATCCCGGGCTGCCCGCGAAAACCATTCTGCAGCACATGGTTGCCCGAATGAACCAGGCGCTGAAGAGCCATGGGGTGTCGCAGGCGAACGAATTGAAGGTTCTGACGTTGGCATCCATTGTGCAAAAGGAGGGTGGCAGCACCAAGGACTTCTACAAGGTCGCTCGGGTCTTCCAGAACCGCCTGGATCAGGGCATCCACCTGCAGTCGGATGCAACTGTGAGCTACGGTGCGCACAGTGCGAAGATCGCGACGACAGGAGCGCAGCGTGCAGACCTGAGCAACAAATACAACACCTATGCTCACGCTGGCCTGCCCATTGGCCCGATCTCGGCACCGGGGGACGCAGCCATCGATGCTGCAATGCATCCTGCGAACGGCACCTGGTTGTACTTCGTGCTTGTAAACGGATCGACCGGCCAGACCGTCTTCTCCAACACACTCGCTGAGCACAACGTAGCGGTCGCGCAGTGGCAGGCGTGGTTGCGGGCTCACCCCGGCTACGGCCAATAGTGTCCAGCGCCCCGGCAGCGCGGCTGGCGGTCCTCGGGAAACCGATCGCGCACTCGCAATCGCCGGCCCTTCACAGGGCCGCCTACGTCGCGTTGGGGCTTGACTGGCGGTACGAGGCTGTCGAGATGGACGGCGATTCGCTGGCCCAATTCATCCGCTCGAGGGACGACTCGTGGCGTGGCCTGTCGCTGACGATGCCGTTGAAACGCGACGTCCTGCCGCTGCTCGATTCGGGGTCAGACCTCGTCCAACAGAGTGGTTCAGCCAACACCGTCCTCTTCGAGGGCGGCAGCGTCCTGGGGTTCAACACCGACGTGTATGGCATCACGGAGGCGTTCCACCGACACGGGCGTGCAGCGCTTTCGACGGTTCTGATTCTGGGCGGGGGAGCGACCGCGGCGTCCGCGATCGTCGCCTCGGCGAGGATGTCTGCCACGAGGGTGTTCCTGGCCGTTCGCTCGCCTGAACGGTTGGCTGGCCTCGTCGACATCGGTCGCGCCCAGGGCGTCGAAGTCCTGGTTCGGCGAATCGACGCGGTGGACCAGATCGACGAACGACTGGATGCGGTGATCAGCACTCTGCCCAACGGCACGAGTATTTCGCTCAGCCTCGATCCCGACACCACGCGCACTGCCACCCTCTTCGACGTGGCATACCATCCGTGGCCATCGACTTTGGCCGCAGGGTGGACTGGCAAAAATGTGATCAGCGGACTCGAGATGCTCGTGTTGCAGGCGCTCGCTCAGGTGCGAATCTTTGTCGGAGGCGATGAAACGGTG
The DNA here is from genome assembly GCA_025463785.1 of Glaciihabitans sp. Lineage (GTDB taxonomy): Bacteria > Actinomycetota > Actinomycetes > Actinomycetales > Microbacteriaceae > Galbitalea. Next base: position 176,367 of record JAODBD010000009.1, on the reverse strand, counting down.
GTTCTTCCGGCGGAGGATCGGGTGCTCGCCGCAATGTTGTCGGCTGTCGGCCTGTGAGCGACGGGCTCACAACCGCTGTGGGAGGATTCTGTACATGCTTCGTTGGTTGACCGCAGGTGAGTCCCACGGCCCGGAACTTGTCGCGATCCTGGAGGGCCTTCCCGCTGGTGTCCCCGTGAGTATGGGCGGCATCCGCGCGGATCTCGCTCGACGCAAGCTCGGCTACGGCCGCGGGGCGCGTATGAAGTTCGAGGAAGACGAACTGACAATTTCGGGCGGCATCCGCTTCGGCCTGAGTATGGGCAGCCCGATTGCACTGCGAATCGGCAACACCGAGTGGCCGCGATGGGTCGACGTGATGAGCGCCGAGCCCGTCGATATCGAGAACCTTCCGAAGGGCCGCGGTGCGCCGCTGACCCGGCCGCGTCCGGGTCACGCTGATTTGGTCGGCATGCAGAAGTACGGCTTCGATGAGGCGAGAAACGTTCTCGAGCGGGCCAGCGCCCGCGAAACGGCGGCGCGTGTCGCTCTCGGAGCGGTCGCTCGCGCGTTTCTCGCCGAGTTGGGTGTGACGCTTGTGGCGCACACCCTGTCGATTGGTCCGGTTCGGGTACCGGAGGGGTCTGTGCTCCCGGTCCCGAGTGATGTCGACCGTCTCGATGCCGATCCGCTGCGCTGTTTCGATGGGGCGACATCCGCCCTGATGGTCGCCGAGGTTGACCGCGCCCACGAGGACGGCGACACGCTGGGTGGTGTCGTCGAGGTGCTCGCCTACGGCGTTCCGCCAGGTCTCGGGTCGTATGTGCACTGGGATCGCAAGCTCGATTCGCAGCTTGCAGCGGCGCTCATGGGCATCCAGGCGATCAAGGGCGTCGAAATCGGTGACGGGTTCCTGACGACTACCCGCCGCGGCTCTGAGGCACACGATGAACTGGTAACCGACGGCACGACGATCGACCGGTTGAGCGACCGGGCCGGTGGAACCGAGGGCGGTATGAGCACGGGCACCCTCCTGCGTGTGCGTGCGGGTATGAAGCCCATCGCGACGGTTCCGCGTGCGCTCCGAACGGTGGACGTGTCGACCGGTGAGGCAGCGGAGGCACATCATCAGCGATCGGATGTCTGCGCGGTTCCTGCCGCAGGCGTCGTTGCCGAGGCGATGGTCGCGCTTGTTCTCGCAAATTCGATGCTCGAAAAGTTCGGCGGCGATTCCATCGAGGAGACCAGGCGTAACCTGCGCGGATATTTGGAGTCGATCCCGGCGAACCTCCACACCGGCTCAAGCTCGCTGTGACCATCGTTCTGATCGGTCCGCCCGGCTCTGGCAAGACCCGTCTCGGGAAACGGGTCGCTAAGGCGCTCGGCCTGCCGTTTGTCGACACCGACAAGGTGGTTGTGGCCCAATACGGTGCCATCGCGGACATCTTCGCGAACCACGGCGAGCCGCACTTTCGCGCGCTCGAGCGTCAGGCGGTCATTGACGCTCTGGCTCGCGACGCCGTCGTGTCCCTTGGCGGCGGAGCCATCCTTGATCCGGCCACCCAGGCGGACCTCGCTGTCCGCCGGGTCGCTCTAATCACTGTCAGCGCGGATGCCGTTGCCGCCCGGATTCGCGGTACGAAGCGTCCACTCGTGACGGGTATTGAGAGCTGGGTGGCGCTGATCGAAGCGCGCAAGGAGACCTACGAACGGCTGGCGACCCGCACCTGGGATACCTCGAACCGGCCACTCGACGCCATCGCGGGCGAAATAGCGCAATGGGCGAAAGAAGGCGGCGAATGAGCGAGACAACGACCATCAGCGTGACGGGCGCAGATCCTTACGACATCCTGATCGGTCGCGGGCTTCTGGCCGATATTGCCGATCAGATCGGCCAGAAGGCGACAAAGGTGCTTATCGTGCATGCGCCGACGCTGGGTGCCAGGGCCGCCGAGGTTCGAGAGTGCCTGCTTGGCAGCTACGAGGTGTTGCTCGCCGAGGTTCCGGACGCGGAGGCCGCCAAGCGCGTCGAGGTGGCCGCATTCTGCTGGCAGATCATGGGTCAGACCGATTTCACTAGAACGGATGTCGTGATCGGCCTGGGCGGTGGGGCAACGACCGACCTCGCCGGCTTCGTCGCCGCGACCTGGTTGCGCGGAGTTCGCCTTGTGCAGGTGCCGACGACTGTGCTCGGGATGGTGGATGCCGCTGTCGGCGGGAAAACCGGCATCAATACCGCTGAGGGCAAGAACCTCGTTGGCGCCTTCCACGCGCCCGCTGCGGTCATCGTCGATCTTGACTTGCTCGACACGCTCGGGAAGAACGAGATCCTCGCAGGTTCGGCGGAAATCGTGAAGGCGGGTTTCATCGCCGAACCGGAGATTCTCGACATCTATGAGGCCTCGGTGGACAGGGCAACGGACCCGACGACGCCGGAGTTCCGCCGCCTGATCGAACTCGCCATCGGGATGAAAGCGCGGGTAGTCTCTGCCGACTTCAAGGAGACGGGCCTGCGCGAGATGCTGAACTACGGGCACACGCTGGGACACGCGATCGAGCACGCCGAACGGTACAACTGGCGTCACGGTGCTGCGGTGTCGGTTGGCATGGTCTATGCCGCCGAGCTCTCCCGCCTGACCGGGTCTCTCAGCGACGAGGCGGTCGACCGGCACCGCAGCATCCTGGAATCGCTGACGCTTCCGACGACCTATCCTCTGGGTCGATGGCAGACCCTTCTCAGCGTCATGCAACGCGACAAGAAGGCTCGCGCCGGCCACCTCCGCTTCGTCGTCCTGGACGACATCGCCAAGCCCTCCATCCTGACGGCCCCGGACGAATCCATGCTTTACCTCGCCTACCAGGAAATCGGGTCTTAGGAAGCATCAGCAAGTCACCACCGAGTGCAAGCTGAACGCCCTTGCAATCGATTGAACACGCGTTTAGTCTGTTGAACATGCGTTCAGTACACCCGGATGATCGGGCCGACGCCGACCTCACTGCCCAGGCCAAGATCCGAAACGCCGCGATCGCACAGTTTGCCACCGACGGCTTCCAGAAGACCAACCTGCGCGCGATCGCAGCGGAGGCCGGGGTTAGCGCGAGCCTCGTAATTCACCACTTTGGCAGCAAGGAAAAGCTGCGCATGATTTGCGACGAATACGTTCTCGAGGTGCTGCTCGCGCGCACCCGCAGCGATTCGAGCGTGACAGGGATGCGGGATGTCGTCAGCGAATATCTCGCGGATCCCACCGAGTACCACCTCGAAGTCCAGTACATGGCGCGCGCCATCGCGGAGGATTCTCCCGCTGCCGCCAGATTTGCCGATTCGATGGTAAATGAGTCCGAGGCGATCCTTCGCGCCGGAATCCTCGACGGCAGCATGCGTCCCTCATCCGACCCGCGGGCGCTGGCTGTGCTGACCGTCCTCACGAGTCTCGCGATGCTGACAATTCCGCGAGCGCTTGCACGCGCATTTGGTCCCGACATTTCCGGTCCCGCCGCAATGAAGCGCATCGCGCTGCCGACCCTCGAGATCTACACCCACGGCCTCTATGCCAATGACACGTTTCTCACTGCGGTGACCGACCTGCTCGTCACCGCGCAACCAGATCAAGGATCCAACGATGACTGATTCTGCGATTCACACGTCTGGGCTCACCAAGAACTACGGCTCGGTCACGGCCCTCGCCGACCTGAACCTCGACGTGCAGCGGGGGGAGATCTTCGGCTTCCTCGGTCCAAACGGCGCCGGAAAATCGACCACGATCCGAACGCTGCTGGACCAGATTCGGCCCACCGCCGGTACGGCAACGGTCCTGGGACTTGATTCGCACGCGGACAGCCTCGCGATTCGTCGACGCATCGGCTATGTGCCCGGAGACCTCGCCCTGTACCCGAACCTGACCGGAGCGGAAACGATCCGCTACTTCGCCCGACTCCGCGGTGGCGTGGACCACGTATTCATCGACGAGCTCGCGGGCCGGCTTCAGGCCGACCTGTCGAAAAAGGTGAAGGAGTATTCCACCGGAAACCGGCAGAAGATTGGCCTTATCCAGGCGTTCATGCACCGACCGGAGCTGCTCATCCTGGACGAGCCGAACGCGGGGCTCGACCCGCTCATGCAACAGGAGTTCCTCAAACTACTCGCCGAGGCTCGGGATGCCGGGAGCACCGTCTTTCTGTCGTCGCACACGCTGTCGGAGGTAGAACGCATTGCGGACCGGGTCGGAATCATCCGCGACGGGCAGCTTGTGGTGGTCGAGCGGATCGACGATCTGAAGCGTAAGGCGGTGCGGCGCCTCGACTTCGAATTTGCCAGGCCGGTTGCGCCCGATGTGTTCTCTGGGGTCAGCGGGCTACGCGACGTGGCAGTTGACGGTGTTCACGCACACGTTTCATACGAGGGACCGGTGACCGAGTTGCTACGTGCTGCGAGCACCCACGAGGTGGTGAATCTGACCAGCCGCGAAGCCGATCTGGAAGAGATCTTTCTTACCTACTACCGGAAGGATGGGCCCGTCTCGGGTGAGGCGGCGCCCGGGCAGAAGGAGTCCGTTCATGTTCGGTGAACTTCTCCGCCACGAGCTGAGGGCGCGGACGTGGTCCGCACTTGCACTCGGTCTGGTTATCGCATTGATGGGGGTCTTCGTGTTTGCTCTCACCTCGGGGCTGAGCCAGGCGATCGCCGATATGACTCGCAGTTTCCCTCAGGCGCTGACCGCATTCATCGGCGGTGGCAGCGCGGGCGGCTATGCCGTGGGGGAGTTGTTCAACCTGATTGCGCCCGCAGCAATGGTGGGGTACGCCGTCGTTGTTGGAGGATCGACGATCGCTCGGGAGGAAGAGAAGGGCACGATGTCAATGTTGTCGGCCCAGCCCGTCGCGCGGTCGTCGATCGTCGCGTCGAAGGCGTTGGCCCTCCTGGCCAGCCTCGTGGGCGCTGCCGTACTGCTGTGGGTCGGGGTATCCGTATCGTCTGCGGGCTACGGCATCGGTCTTGATCTGGGGGGACTCACGGCAATCTGCATTCACCTCCTCGCCCTGGCTGTTGCATTTGGGGCGATCGCCGTTGCGCTTGGGGGACTCACCGGCAATCCGGGGCTGTCAATCGGCACCGCGGGCGTCCTCGCGGTCGCGTCCTACGCATCCAATGCAATGCTCCCGCTCGCGAAGCTTACGGACTGGGCTCGACTTAGTCCCTGGCACTATTTCGCGGGAAGCAATCCATTGAGCAATGGCGTCGACGGCTGGCACCTGCTGGTGCTTGGGCTAATCGCTGCGGTTGCCTGCGCTGCCGCATTCGTGGGCTTCAATCGTCGTGATCTGAAGGGATGAGCCGATGACAACCATGCTCGCTCAAGGTTCGTTCGCCCCGGAGGCCAAAGGCGCTCGAAACGGCGCAGTCGTCGCGCTGATCGGGAAGGCGGTGAAGGATCGGACTCAGGTTGTCGGGGCGGCATCCTTCTATATGCTCGCCATTGGTGCGGTCCTCGGACTTCTCTGGCCGCCGCTGCGCGACGTGTTCCGTGCGATGCCGCGGGGGATGAACGACCTCGTCGCCGCGATCTCTGGCGGCACCGACCTCTCGACGAGCGCCGGATGGGCGAATGCGGAACTGCTTTCGCTGCTGGCGCCCGCAGCTGCCATTGTGGTCGCGGTGATGAGCGCTGCCGCGGCATCGGCGGGTGAGGAGGAAGAGAAGACCCTCGGGCTCGCACTGAGTGTCCCCATCGGTCGCGGTACGTTTCTCGTCGCGAAGATGATTGCGACGGTGATCCTCGTCTTCTTCGTGGCCGTCTGTGTCGGCATCGGGCTGGAGCTCGGAAACCTCATCGGAGCCCTCGGATTGTCTCCAGCCGGGATTGTCGGCGCCGCTTCGCACACGCTGCTACTCGGCATCGTATTCGGCGCGCTCGGCTTCCTCGTGGGGAGTGCAACGGGAAACAAGCGGTCGGCGACGCTCGTGCCGTCGCTCTTCGCCGTCGCTGCGTTCGCTGCAAACACCTTCCTTCCGCTCAACAAGGCGCTGGCTGCCGGCCAAAAGTTGAGTCCCTGGTACTACTACATTGCCTCCAACCCGCTTGCCCATGGCGCGGATGGGGCACACCTCGCGCTCCTCGGCGGGGTGAGCATTGTCGTTACTCTCGCTGCCGTTCTCGTATTCCAGCGTCGCGATCTGCGGGGCTGACGCTCGCTAGGCTTGACCACCATGACAACCGTGCTCGTGCTCAATGGACCCAACCTCGGTCGCCTCGGCAGTCGCGAGCCCGACGTGTACGGCAATCAGGATCTCGCGGCGCTGGCGCTGCTGCTGAAGTCGGAGGCGCCAATCGGCATGGAGATCGACGTCAGGCAGACCGACGACGAGGCCGAGCTCATGGGCTGGCTGCACAGTGCCGTCGATACGAAGTCTCCGGTCATCCTGAATCCCGCCGCATTCACGCACTACTCGTACGCGCTTCGGGATGCCGTGGCTCTGGTCACGAAGTCGGGTGGAACCGTCATAGAGGTGCATATCTCGAACCCGCATGCGCGCGAGGAGTTTCGGCACAACAGCGTCATCTCGGGCGTCGCCACGGGTGTCATCGCTGGATTCGGACTCGAGTCCTACCTGCTTGCGCTCTCGGCGGTTGGGCGCCGGTCCAAATAGCCCGGGTACACTTGAGGGTCGCGCTATCGCGGCTGCGCCTTCGGGCAAGCACATCTCCCACGAACGGACTTCTCAATGGCTTCGACCAGCGATATTCGCAACGGCGTCGTTCTCAACATGGACGGCCAGCTCTGGACCGTCATCGACTTCCAGCACGTCAAGCCGGGCAAGGGTGGCGCTTTCGTGCGCACCAAGGTCAAGAACGTCATGAGCGGCAAGGTCGTTGACCGCACTTTCAACGCTGGCGCGAAGATCGAAACCGAGACGGTCGACCGCAGCGACTTCACCTACCTGTACAAGGATGGTGACGGCTATGTGTTCATGAACGCATCCGACTACGACCAGATCACGCTCAGCGAGGCGCAGGTCGGCGATGCTCCCAACTTCATGCTCGAAAACCAGACGGTGACGATCGCCCTGCACAATGGCGACCCGCTGTACGTCGAGCTTCCCGCATCCGTCATTCTCGAAGTCACTTACACCGAGCCAGGTCTTCAGGGCGACCGGTCATCTGCAGGAACCAAGCCGGCGACCGTTGAGACCGGCTATGAGATTCAGGTCCCACTGTTCCTTGAGCAGGGAACCAGGGTGAAGGTCGACACGCGTGACGGCAGCTACCTCGGCCGCATCAACTAGTGAGCGCCCGCAGTAAATCGCGCAAGCGCGCACTCGACGTTCTGTACGGAGCGGATGTCCGGGGAGAGTCGATCAACGCGACGCTGCTCGCGGAAGAGAACCGCCAGCTCGCCGATCCGACTCGACGAGCGAACTCCTGGGCGTACGCCAAGCAAATCGTCGACGGCGTCGTCGCCCACGGAGACGAGATCGACGAACTCATCGAGACCTATTCTCAGGGTTGGCCGATCGAGCGGATGCCCGCGGTCGATCGCGCGATCATCCGGATTGGCATCTGGGAGCTGTTGTTCAATCCGGAGGTGCCCGACGCTGTCGCGATCGCGGAGGCTGTTGAATCGGCGAAGTCGTTGAGCACCGACGATTCGTCGGGGTTCGTAAACGGGCTGCTGGGGCGGATCGCTCACACAAAGGTCTGATCAGCCGGTGCCGATTGCCCGCTCGATGCAGCACGGCGAGCGGGGTCGGCGCGCCTGCTACGCTGGTCACACCAGACATCCTTTAAGTTCCGTCCAGAGAGGCGGGGAAGGAGGTCAGAGTGACTGCACGCACAGTTTTGCAGCCCGCTGACATAACGCGAGCGTTGACTCGGATCTCTCACGAGATCCTTGAGTCCAATCGCGAGTGGCTCGATACCGTCGTGTTGGGCATTCCGACGAGGGGTGTCGTGCTTGCGCAACGCATCGGCGCGACGATGGTAAGTGCGGCCGACCTCCCGATCGCGGTTGGATCGCTGGACGTCACGATGTACCGCGACGATCTCGCCCGAAATCCCACCCGAGCCCCGGGCCGCACCGCTGTGCCAGCAGGCGGCATCGACGGCAAACTGGTCATCCTCGTTGACGACGTTCTGTATTCGGGCAGGACGATTCGGGCGGCGTTGGACGCCCTCAGCGCCATTGGTCGCCCACGCTATGTCAGGCTCGCCACCCTCGTTGATCGCGGTCATCGCGAACTGCCGATCCGCCCCGACTTCGTAGGCAAGAACCTTCCGACTACCGAAGGTGAGCGCATTAACGTGCGCCTCCTCGAGATTGACGGTGTCGAGGAGGTGACGATCGAGTCATGAAGCATCTACTGAGCACGAAAGATCTCGACCGAGACACCGCGGTTGGCATTCTGGATGTTGCGGAGGACATGGCGGATGTCGCCACTCGCGAAATGAAGAAACTGCCGACCCTCCGCGGCAAGACGGTCATCAACCTGTTCTTTGAAGACTCGACCAGAACGCGTACCAGCTTCGAAGTCGCGGCCAAACGACTGAGTGCCGACCTGATCAACTTCACTGCCAAAGGCTCGAGCGTCTCGAAGGGCGAGGGGCTCAAGGACACCGCACAAACCCTTGCGGCGATGGGTGCGGATGCGGTCGTCGTGCGCCACTCGGCATCCGGCGCGGCGCAGGTCCTCGCGGAAAGCAAGTGGATTGACGCGTCCATTCTGAATGCGGGCGACGGCACGCACGAGCATCCAACCCAGGCACTGCTCGACGCGTTCACCATGCGCAAACGGCTGCACGGTGAGGCGTCTCGTGGTCGCGATCTCGCTGGCCTTCGCGTGACAATCGTGGGCGACATCCTGCACTCGAGGGTCGCCCGGTCGAACGTCTGGCTCCTCAACACTCTCGGAGCGTCGGTCAACCTGGTCGCGCCCGCGACCCTGCTTCCGTCGAATACGACGGGATGGCCGGTGACGATCGGCTACGACCTTGACGAGTCGATCGACGCTGACCCTGATGTTGTCATGATGCTTCGAATCCAGGCCGAGCGGATGCATGCGGCCTTTTTCCCGAACCCCCGCGAGTATTCGAGGCAGTGGGGGCTCGACGACGAGCGGCTTTCCCGACTGCGCCCGGATACCATGGTCATGCACCCTGGACCGATGGTTCGCGGCCTCGAAATTTCCGCCGGCGCAGCCGATTCGAGTCGGTCGACCGTGCTCGAGCAGGTCGCCAACGGTGTCTCGGTCAGGATGGCCGTGCTGTACCTTCTGCTCGCGGGTGCGGCCGAGTCGTGAGTGCAACCGCAAACCGAACCTGCCAGAGCAGCTACGAAGGGGAAACAGCGCGATGATCGTCATCACGGGTGCGACGCTGCCGGACGGCACGTCATCCGACCTTGCAATCGAGGGCGGTCGTTTCGTGGACGTCGCGGGCAAGGGCGCAGGCAGCCGCGTGATCGACGCGACCGGGCTGGTGGTTCTGCCCGGGCTTGTCGACCTGCATACACACCTGCGCGAACCTGGATTCGAGCAGAGCGAGACGGTTCTTACCGGATCGCGTGCCGCAGCGGCCGGCGGCTTCACCGCTGTCCATGCCATGGCCAACACCTCACCCGTCGCCGATACCGCGGGCGTCGTCGAGCAGGTGCAGTCGCTCGGCGATCAGCACGGGTACGTCACGGTGCGGCCGGTCGGCGCCGTGACGGTAGGGCTGGGTGGCGAGCGGTTGAGCGAGATCGGCGCCATGGCCGGTTCGCGGGCGCGGGTTCGGGTGTTCTCAGACGACGGCAAATGCGTGTCGGATGCGCTCCTGATGAGACGCGCGCTCGAGTACGTCAAGACCTTTGGGGGAGTGATTGCCCAGCACTCCCAGGAGCCTCGACTCACCGAGGACGCGCAGATGAACGAGGGCGCTGTCTCGGCTGAGCTCGGGTTGGCAGGTTGGCCGGCCGTCGCGGAGGAGTCGATTATCGCGCGGGATGTACTGCTCGCGCAGCACGTCGGAGCTCGTCTCCACGTCTGTCACGTGTCTACTGCCGGGTCGGTCGATGTCGTGCGATGGGCAAAGGCTCGCGGCATTCACGTGACAGCCGAAGTCACACCCCATCACCTGCTGCTGACCGATGAACTCGCGCGTTCCTACGACTCTCGCTACAAGGTGAACCCGCCGCTGCGCCGTGACGAAGACGTGCAGGCGCTCCGCGTTGCCCTCGCCGATGGAACGATCGACATTGTCGCAACGGATCACGCTCCGCATCCGGCCGAATCCAAGCAGTGTGCCTGGGACGAAGCCTCGTTCGGCATGGTCGGTCTCGAATCGGCTCTGAGCATTGTGCAACTCGCGATGGTTGATACCGGTCTCATCGGCTGGGCGGATGTCGCCAGCATCCTCTCGAGGAAGCCGGCAGAAATCGGTCGGCTGGCTGGTTACGACGCCGCCTTCGTTCCGGGCAGTCCGGCGAACCTCACGCTGTACGACGCCACAGTGAGCCACGTATTCGGACTCGAGGATCTCCGCGGCAAGGGCACAAACTCGCCCTACCTCGGGCGTGAGCTTCCCGGCCGCGTGATCGCGACCATTCACAACGGCTATCCGACGGTCCTCGAAGGCGAACTCGTCGATGCGGCCGAGGTCGCGTTGGCCGCGCAAGCCGCGCGATCGTCCCGTGAAATGAGTCAAGCATGAACAGAGCAGAACTATTGACCTTCGTGATGATCGGCTTCGCGGTGATTATCGCGCTCGGGGCGATCGGCTGGGCCATGCGTCGACGACGTCAGCGCGATATCCCGGCGACCGCGGCCATCCCCAGTGACCTCGGTGCCCTGATCGGCGAGTTCGACGGTTTCTACGTCTCAACCACCCTCGACGGGCAGCCGCTCAATCGGGTGGCTGTGCGCGGTCTCGGATTCCGAGCGCGAGCGACCATTGCTGTCACGGAAGCCGGAATTGTGCTCGGCCTGCCTGGCAACAACGTGTTCATCCCCCGAGGAGACGTTCGCGAGATTTCCCGCGCGCAGTACACGATTGACCGCGTAGTCGAGCCCGGCGGCCTGGTGCTCGTTGCCTGGACCCTTGGAGCGACCAGACTTGACAGCTACCTTCGGGTCGCCGAAACCGACGCGCTGATTGAGGCGCTGGATTCCATCGCGGCGCCAGCACTGTCGCCCACCAGCCCCCTCACCCCAGGAGACAAGTCGCAGTGACGTTCGACGCAGCAGTTCTCGTTCTCGAAGACGGCACCCGGTACAACGGACTGGCTTACGGTGCCCGCGGCCGCACCTTTGGCGAAGCGGTCTTTGCCACCGGCATGACCGGGTATCAGGAGACCCTGACCGATCCGAGCTACGCGGGCCAGATCGTCATCATGACGGCGCCGCACATCGGCAACACCGGCGTGAATGACGAAGACCCGGAATCCTCGCGGATCTGGGTCTCGGGGTATGTCGTGCGCGACCCCTCGCGCATCGTTTCGAATTACCGCGCAACTGGTTCACTTGACGACCAGCTGGTGAGCCAGGGGGTCGTGGGCATCAGTGGCATCGATACCCGCGCCATCACTCGCAGGCTCCGGGACGCGGGCGTCATGCGCGCGGGGGTGTTTTCCGGACCAGACGCCGGCCTCTCCCACGAACAGCAGCTCGCGCTCGTGCTCGGGTCGGCCGAAATGACCGGTCAGAATCTGTCCGGCACGGTGTCAACGGTGGACGCGTACTTCATACCAGCTGAGGGCGAGCGGATCGGCTCGGTCGCAGTGCTGGATCTCGGAGTCAAGGCCTCAACCCTGCGCTACCTGGCCGCACGCGGGTTTGATGTACGAGTTGTGCCGCAGAGCATCACGCTCGAGGAACTACTCGAACAGCGTCCAGACGCCGTGTTCTTCTCGAACGGACCAGGCGACCCTGGCGCATCCGACAAACACGTCGCTCTCCTTCAGGGCGTACTTCGCGAGGGTCTGCCGTTCTTTGGCATCTGCTTCGGTAACCAGTTGCTGGGCCGCGCACTCGGATTCGGAACCTACAAGCTGCCTTTTGGCCACCGCGGCATCAACCAGCCGGTCGTGGATGTCGCCACGGGGCGCACCGAGATCACGAGCCACAACCACGGATTCGCCGTCGATGCTCCGATCGGTGAAGTAGTCGAATCGCCAGCGGGCTTCGGTCGGGTACAGGTGAGCCACGTCAATCTCAACGACAACGTGGTTGAGGGCCTTAGCGCGCTCGACATTCCTGCCTTCTCGGTGCAGTACCATCCCGAAGCCGCAGCCGGACCACACGACAGCAACTATCTGTTCGATCGATTCAGAGACCTCGTCGTCGCAAAGAAGGACAAGAACTAATGCCCAAGCGCGACGACATCAACAGCGTTCTGGTCATCGGTTCAGGTCCGATCGTGATCGGTCAGGCGGCCGAGTTCGACTACTCGGGAACCCAGGCCTGCCGAGTTCTGCGCGAGGAGGGTGTTCGTGTGATCCTCGTGAATTCGAACCCGGCAACCATCATGACCGACCCCGACTTCGCCGATGCCACCTACATCGAACCGATCACCTGGCAGGTCATCGAGACGATCATCGCAAAGGAACGGCCGGATGCAATCCTGCCAACTCTGGGCGGCCAGACCGCGCTCAACGCGGCAATCGAGCTGCACAATCACGGCATCCTCGAAAAATATGACGTCGAGCTGATCGGCGCGAATTTCGAGGCCATCAATAAGGGCGAGGATCGCCAGATCTTCAAGCAGCTGGTCATCGATGCTGGCGCCGAGGTCGCGAGAAGTCACATTGCACACACGGTTGACGAGGCGATTGCCGCAGCAAACGACCTCGGCTATCCGCTGGTCATTCGTCCGAGCTTCACCATGGGCGGTCTCGGCTCGGGCTTCGCCTACGACGAGGGCGAACTCGTTCGAATGGTTACCGACGGCCTGCATCAGAGCCCGACGACCGAGGTTCTGCTGGAAGAATCGATCCTCGGCTGGAAGGAATACGAACTCGAGCTCATGCGTGACACCGCAGACAACACCGTCGTGGTGTGCTCGATCGAGAACGTCGACCCGGTCGGAGTCCACACGGGAGACTCGATCACGGTTGCCCCGGCGCTGACGCTCACCGATCGCGAGTTCCAGAACCTGCGCGACATCGGCATCGACATCATCCGGGCGGTGGGCGTCGATACGGGTGGATGCAACATCCAGTTTGCTGTCGACCCCGCAAATGGGCGCGTGATCGTGATCGAGATGAACCCGAGAGTGTCGCGCTCCTCGGCGCTGGCATCCAAGGCGACCGGGTTTCCGATTGCAAAGATCGCGGCCAAACTTGCGATCGGCTACCGCCTCGACGAGATTCCGAACGACATCACGAGGGTGACACCGGCATCGTTCGAACCGACACTCGATTACGTCGTTGTCAAGGTTCCGCGCTTCGCTTTCGAGAAATTCCCCGCAGCCGACACCACGCTTACGACCACGATGAAGTCGGTGGGCGAGGCAATGGCTATCGGCCGCAACTATTCGACTGCGTTGCAGAAGGCTCTTCGTTCGCTGGAGAAGCGGGGGAGCAGCTTCCACTGGAGCGGCAGTCCCGGCAACAAGACATCGCTGCTCGAGCTTGCGAGCGTGCCGACCGACGGTCGCATCGTGACCGTCCAGCAGGCACTTCGCGCTGGTGCGACCAATGCCGAGGTGTTCCAGGCGACGGGCATCGACCCCTGGTTCATCGACCAGATCGTGCTCATTAACGAGGTCGCAGCCGAAATTGGCACACTGCGACCGCTCGACGCCGCGCTATTCCGGCTCGCGAAGGACCACGGATTCAGCGACGCGCAAATCGCCGACCTCCGCGGCCTGACCGAGGAGCAGGTCCGTCTTGCACGCTGGAGCACCGGGGTGCGCCCGGTCTACAAGACTGTTGACACCTGCGCCGGTGAGTTCCCCGCCCTCACGCCCTACCACTACTCGAGCTATGACCTCGAGACCGAAGTCATCGCCAGCGACCGACGCAAGGTGATCATCCTCGGCTCAGGCCCAAATCGTATCGGGCAGGGGATCGAATTCGACTACAGCTGCGTGCACGCGTCATTCGCACTGTCAGACGCCGGGTTCGAGACCATCATGATCAACTGCAATCCCGAGACGGTCTCGACCGACTACGACACCAGTGATCGCCTCTACTTCGAGCCGCTTACTCTCGAAGACGTGCTCGAAATCGTCCACGCAGAGAGCCGGAGCGGCGAGCTCGTCGGGGTCATCGTTCAGTTGGGGGGCCAGACGGCACTCGGTCTGGCACAGGGGCTGAAAGACGCCGGTGTCCCGATTCTCGGAACCTCTCCCGAAGCGATCAACCTCGCAGAGGAGCGCGGCCTGTTCTCCAGGATTCTCGACGAAGCGCGCCTGCTCGCACCAAAGAATGGCACCGCGACGAATGTTCGGGATGCCGTGGCTGTGGCCGAGAACATCGGATACCCGGTGCTGGTCCGGCCGTCCTTCGTCCTCGGTGGCCGCGGTATGGAAATCGTGTACGACACCGATTCGCTGGTCGACTACTTCGATCGGGTCAAAGACTTCGGAATCATCGGCCCGACTTCGCCGCTCCTGGTGGACCGTTTCCTCGACGACGCGATCGAAATCGATGTGGACGCACTCTTCGACGGACACGAGCTATACATCGGCGGAATTATGGAGCACATCGAGGAAGCGGGCATCCATTCCGGCGATTCGGCCTGCACCCTTCCGCCGGTAACTCTGGGCCGCGACGTGATCAATCGAGTTCGCGAGGCGACGCTCGGCATCGCTCGCGGCATAGGAGTGCGCGGGCTGCTGAACGTGCAGTTCGCCATCGGCCAGGGGGTGCTTTACGTGCTCGAGGCAAATCCACGGGCATCCCGAACCGTTCCGTTTGTGTCAAAGGCACTGGGGATACCGCTCGCCAAGGCCGCATCACTAGTCATGATTGGGCGAACGATTCGCGAGCTCGTCGATAGTGGTTTGCTTCCGGTGCAGGACGGATCCATCGTGCCCATCGATTCACCGGTTGCCGTGAAGGAAGCCGTCTTGCCGTTCAAGCGGTTCCGCACCAAGGAAGGTCACGTCGTCGACTCGGTTCTCGGGCCCGAGATGCGATCGACGGGTGAGGTCATGGGCATCGACTCTAACTTTCCCAAGGCGTTTGCGAAGAGCCAGGAAGCGGCCTACGGCGGCCTCCCAGCCACTGGTTCCGTGTTCGTGTCCGTCGCAGACCGCGACAAGCGCGCAATCATCCTGCCGGTCCTGCGGTTGAGCCAGCTCGGCTTTGCAATCCTCGCCACCGAGGGAACCGCCGAAATTCTTGGCCGCAACGGCATTGAGGCGCGGGTTGTGCGCAAGTACGACCTGGGCCAGACCGCCGATGAGGGCCAGCCGTCAATCGTCGACCTGATCAACGCTGGAGAGGTGGATGTCGTCATCAATACTCCGAGTGGGCGCAGCGCCCGCGCCGATGGCTACGAGATCCGCACCGCAACGGTTGCCGCTGACAAGCCTCTCTTCACCACTATTGCGCAGCTCGCTGCTGCTGTGGCCTCGTTCGAGGCGATCCGGGATGGATTCGATGTGCGAAGCCTGCAGGACTACGCGCTCGATCGCGCCGAACGTCTCGCGCGATCGGATGCCAGGCAGGACACCAGCTTGGCTGACCGAGTAGCGAGTTCAGCGAGACCGGCATGACGCAAAGTTTCGGTGAGAGGCTCCTCGCGACGTTTGCGACCAGCGGCCACCTGTGCGTCGGCGTCGATCCGCATCCGTATCTGCTCAGTGACTGGGGTCTCGCCGACTCGGCGGACGGGGTGCGCGAGTTCGGACTTCGGGTGGTGGATGCCGCGGCCGGCCGGGTCGGCATCCTGAAGCCCCAGGTTGCGTTCTTTGAACGGCACGGCTCTGCCGGTTTTGCGGCACTTGAGACTGTGCTCGCGGCAGCTCGGGAGGCGGGCCTGCTCGTCATCGCGGACGCAAAGCGCGGCGACATCGGTTCGACCGCCGCTGCCTACGGTGAGGCGTGGCTGCGACCGGGAAGCTCGCTCGAAGCGGATGCCATGACGATCAGCGCTTTTCAGGGGGTCGGCTCCCTCGATGAGCCCATCCGCCTGGCCCGCGAGGCAGGCAAAGGGCTGTTCGTCCTCGCCGCGACCTCTAATCCACAGTCGATTGCGCCGCAGTCGGCTGTTCAGAATCGCGGTGAGTTCGCGGGTCGATCGGTTGCCGCGAGTATCGTGGATGAGGTGAACAGGAGCAATCACGGCGCGCTTGGTTCGCTCGGGGTGGTTATCGGGGCGACTGTGCGACTTGCCGACTATGGCATTTCCGATTCGGATCTGACGGCGACGCCGATTCTCGCGCCCGGCTTCGGCCATCAGGGCGCTGGCTATGACGCCATATCGTCCGTTTACGGGGCTGCAGCACCGAATCTCGTCGTCAGTTCGTCGCGGGCAATTCTCGATGCCGGGGTCTCCGGTGTCGCCGACGCGATCGCCACCCAGGCGCGCGAGATCGCGGAGGTCTTCGCGGCATGAGCCCACGCCCGGAGCCTCCCGAGGTTGACCGCGTAGCGGCGTCTCATGCTGCCGTTGCAGCGCGCCGTGCGAGGGCGGCAGTCAAGCACGACGTTGCCACGCGGGCGAGATCGGCGCGCGATGTCCTGGATGTCGCCTGGAGGGACCCGTCGTCCGCAGAAGCCGGCCTCCGCGTCCGCGAATTGCTCACCAGTGTGCCGACGCTGGGGCCGGCGCGGGCGGCAAAGGTCATGGCTGAGCTGGGGATTGCGGAGTCCAAGAAGGCAGCGGGGCTTGGCATCCGCCAGCGATCGGGGCTCTGGAACTATCTGTTGGGCCGCGAGGGCGACAGCGAACCGGGGCGCCTGGTGGTGCTCGCCGGGCCAACCGCCGTCGGCAAGGGCACGGTTTCCGCGTACATTCGCGACAATTACCCCGAGGTGCACCTGAGCGTTTCGGCGACAACGCGGCCACCGCGACCGGGTGAGGTAGACGGCGTCCACTACTTCTTCGTGAAAGACGCCGAGTTCGACCGGATGATCGCGCAGCATGAGCTGTTGGAATGGGCGACTGTTCACAACTCATTTCGTTATGGCACTCCTCGGCCACCCATTGACGAGGCCCTCGCCGCGGGGAAGCGCGTGCTCCTGGAGATCGACCTTCAGGGCGCGCGTTCGGTTCGCCAAGCGATGCCAAACGCGATTTTGGTCTTCCTTTTGCCACCCAGTTGGGAAGAACTCGTGCGTCGCCTGACCGGCCGCGGCACCGAAGACACCGCGGATCAGGCACGGAGGCTGGCGACCGCGCGAGTCGAGCTTGCTGCGCAGGAAGAGTTCGATTTTCGCGTCGTAAATACCGACGTCGCCGAAGCAGCGCGAGAAGTCGTAGAATTGACGGCAGTGTCTGGGCACCGGTCGTAGCGGCCGACCTTCTGGCGCATCAACTTCCTTCCCTCATCGTTCGCACCACCTGCGGATGCCTGGGGCCGATATTCAGGAGTACAACACCGTGGCTGACAAGCAGACCGGCATCATTGACCCACCCATCGACGAGCTGCTGTCGAAGGTCGACTCGAAGTACGCGCTCGTGATCTTCGCCTCAAAGCGTGCTCGCCAGATCAACGACTACTACGCAGACCTGCACGAAGGAAGCTTGTTCGATAACGTCGGTCCGCTCGTTGACTCGACGATCGACGATAAGCCGCTTTCGGTGGCGCTGCGTGAGATCAATGACGACCGCCTCGTTCTCACCTCGCTCATCGAAGAGTAGCTAACTCCCCGAGCCAGGTATCGACGACGACCACAGGCGAACCCACGTGAACATCGTCGTCGGCATCACCGGCGGTATCGCAGCCTATAAGGCTGTCGGCGTTGTTCGCGCGTTTGTTCTGGCCGGCCATTCGGTCCAGGTCGTCGCAACGGATGCCGCGCTTCGATTTGTCGGTAAGCCGACGCTCGAAGCCATCAGCCGCAATCCCGTCCACACCGATCTGTATGACGGTGTTGCGGAAGTACGACACGTTGCCATTGGCCAGGCGGCCGACCTCATTGTCGTCGCGCCCGCGACCGCGAATTTCATCGCGCAACTGGCCGGCGGGTTCGCCGCTGACCTTCTTGGCAACACCATTCTCGCCAGTACGGCGCCCATCCTCATCGCACCGGCGATGCACACCGAGATGTGGCAGAACGCCGCCACGGTAGCAAATATTCAGACAATAACTGGCCGCGGGATTCACATAATCGGCCCTGCCGTCGGTCAACTCACCGGCAAGGACTCGGGGCCGGGACGCATGTCCGAGCCCGACGACATCGTCGCTGCAGCACTCGCATTGGCTGGCAGGTCAGGCGACCTCGCAGGCAAACGGATCGTCGTGACTGCCGGTGGCACGCGTGAACCGCTCGATCCCGTGCGCTTCATTGGCAATCGTTCGAGCGGCAAGCAGGGCATCGCCGTGGCTATGGCTGCGGTCTCCCGGGGCGCGGAAGTCACGCTCATCGGCGCGAACCTGGAGGTCGACGCGCCAGGACAGGTCGCCGTTCTGCACGTCGGGACAACGCTCGAACTGGCTGAAGCGGTGGCGTTGGCCGCTGCCGACGCTGATGTGGTGATCATGGCAGCGGCGGTTGCCGATTATCGACCCGAGTCGGTTGCTCCGGCCAAGATCAAAAAGGAGACGCAGGGCGACATCCTGCAGCTCACTCTCGTGAAGAATCCCGATATCTTGCACGATCTGTCGCTTTCGAAGCGAGCCGGGCAGATCATCATCGGGTTTGCCGCAGAAACCGAAACAGATCCGGCCGCACTGCTTGTACTCGGTCGAGCGAAGATCGCCCGCAAAGGCTGCGATTATCTTGTCCTCAACAGCGTTGGCTGGACGACCGGCTTCGCCACGGACGGTAACGCTGTCACGATCATCCGGGCGTCCGGCGATATAGTTGGCGAGGCCACCGGGAGCAAGACGACGGTGGCCAATCGTATTCTGGATGTGCTGTTGTAGCCACGTCCACCACCATCCTTGGAGCCCTCGATTGAGCACAAATCTGCGCCTTTTCACCTCCGAGTCTGTAACAGAGGGCCATCCAGACAAGATCTGTGACCAGATCAGCGACAGCATTCTGGATGCCTTGCTCACCGAAGACCCGCACGCTCGCGTCGCGGTCGAGACGCTGGTCACCACGGGCCTCGTGCACGTGGCAGGTGAGGTCACCACGACGGGATATGTCGACATCCCCGGCATCGTTCGCAAGCGCATCACCGACATCGGTTACACATCGTCTGACGTGTGGTTCGACGGTCGATCCTGCGGTGTCGAGGTATCAATCGGCGGTCAGTCGCCCGATATCGCGCAGGGCGTCGATAGTGCGCAGGAGACCCGCGAAGGGCAGAGCACAGACGTCAACGACGCTCAGGGGGCGGGCGACCAGGGCATCATGTTCGGGTACGCGACGACCGAGACCCCTGAGTTCATGCCGATTCCGATCTGGCTTGCTCATCGGATGGCCGAGCGACTCGCCGCGGTACGCAAAGACGGGCTGGTCGATTACCTGCGGCCAGACGGCAAAACCCAGGTCACGATCGGATATGAGGGCGCTGTTCCGCGCACCGTTGACACCGTTGTTCTGTCTACCCAGCACTCGCCTTCGATCTCCATCGGCGAACTGCGCGAAGAAATGCAGCGCCTGGTGATCGACCCGGTTCTCGCCAGCGTCGAACTGGATTCGGCGAAGTACAGCCCATACATCAACCCGACGGGCGTGTTCCACATCGGCGGCCCGCAGGGCGACGCCGGGCTCACCGGCCGCAAAATCATCGTTGACACCTATGGGGGCGCCGCGCGCCACGGCGGGGGAGCGTTCAGCGGCAAGGACCCGTCCAAGGTCGACCGCTCAGCGGCCTACGCGCTGCGCTGGGTGGCCAAGAATGCGGTCGCGGCTGGTCTGGCCGACCGCTTGGAGGTGCAGGTTGCCTACGCGATCGGCAAGGCGGCGCCGGTAGGTCTCTACGTCGAGAGTTTCGGTACGGGGCACGTGGGCGACGAGGCCATCATCGGTGCAATCCGGGAGGTGTTCGACCTCCGCCCGGCGAGCATCATCCGCGAACTCGATCTCCTGCGACCTATCTACGCGCAAACGGCGACCTACGGACACTTCGGTCGCGAGCTTCCCGACTTCGGCTGGGAACGGCTCGACCGCGTCGACGCTCTGCGCAGCGCAGTCGGGCTGTAGCGGTGACGGCGGCGGTCAGCGATGCCGTGGCCGGACTCGCGGTTGCCCCCGACCCCGCAGGTCTTTCCGTGCCTGCACCGAGGATCGCTCGCGTGCTGGTGGACTCGCCGCTGCCGCAGCTCGATCGACTCTTCGACTATCGCATTCCCGATAACCTCCGCGCTGGCATCGTGCCCGGCATTCGAGTACGAGTTCCGCTGCGGTCGGCTGGCCGGGTCGCGGACGGATATGTCATCGAGATTGTCGATCACGGCGACTATGTCGGCGTCCTGAGCGACGTTGAAGGCATTGTGTCGACCGTGCCAGTTCTCTCCGCTGAAGTTGCCGTGCTGGCGCGCCGAACCGCCGATCGCGCAGCTGGCTCAGCCATCGACATCGTGCGGGTTGCCGTTCCGGGCAGACAGGCGCGGGTGGAAAAGGCATGGTTGGTTCGCGAGGCTGCCTCCCCACTGCCTCCCGTGGTTGCCCCCTCGGTCGCGGGCTATGCGGAGGGCGCCATCGAGGCCGTCATCCGCGACCGTGGTCGAGCAGCCGTCGACGCCGTGCCGCTGGTAACTCAGCTGCCCTCCGGGGTATGGGTCGGCGAGTGGGCTGTCGCCATGTCCGCCGCAGCGGCCGTGAGCATCGCGGCAGGAGCATCCGCGATTCTGGCTCTTCCCGACTATCGCGACCAGGAGCAACTCGAGGCAGCACTCGCCTCGGTATTGCCACCCGAGCGGATTGTGCGGCTGGATGCCCGCCAGTCGAATCCCGATCGGTACCGCGCATTCCTTCGCTGCATTGGCGATGACGCTCTCGCGATCGTCGGCAATCGGTCCGTCGTGTACGCGCCAGCCACGACCCTCGGATTGATTGCCGTGTGGGATGACGGCGACCCGTTGCATAGTGAGCCATTGGCACCCTACGTTCACACTCGGGATGCCGCCCTCCTGAGACAGGAACAGCAGAGTTGTGCACTGCTCTACTTCGGTCACGCCAGAAGCACCGAGGTCGAGAGGCTGGTTGAACTCGGCTGGCTGGCCTCGGTCTCGCCCAAGCCCGCGGTACTGCCGAAAGTCGTGCCAACGGCGCAGCAGGCGTCCAACGATCGCCTGGCGGCTCAGGCGCGCATCCCCTCGACCGCTTGGCGAGCGGCGCGGGAGGCCCTCGAATTCGGTCCGGTTCTCGTGCAAGTGGCGCGTCCCGGGTATGCACCGCGGCTCGCCTGCGTCGATTGCGGTCAATCAGCGCGCTGCCTTCGCTGCGAGGGTCCGCTCGCGCAGAAGACCGCTCGGTCGGTGCCAGCCTGCGTGTGGTGTGGAGCTCTCGCGGTCGACTGGCACTGCGACAACTGTGGTGGCGCAAAACTTCGCCAGGTCGGCAGCGGGGCGACGCGGACGGCCGAAGACCTGGGCCGGGCATTCCCTGGGGTTCGCATCATCATCGCCGACGGGGATCACCCGATCCTGGGCGTGGGCGCCGAACCGGCCCTTGTGATCGCCACCCGTGGCGCTGAACCGATCGCAGCGGGAGGCTACCGGGCTATCCTGCTTCTCGACGGCGAACGGATGGTTACCCGCGAGAGCCTCCGGGTCGCCGAGGACTGCCTGCGCTGGTGGTCGAACGCGACGGCACTGGCGGCGCGCGGTGCCACAACCTACCTGGTCGGAGTGGGTGGCGCGCTCGCCTCAGCTCTGACCACCTGGCGTCAGGCCGATTTTGCCCGAGCCGAACTGGCGGATCGGCGCAGGCTGCGATTTCCGCCAGCTGTGCGGGTCGCGACAGTGACGGGTGCGCTGGAAGCCGTCGCCAAGGCGGTTGCCACGGTTGATGTGCCCGCCGACGACATCCTGGGGCCGGTGGATACCGGGGCAGGGTCGGTTCGCACAATCATTCGATTCGACTACGCCGCTGGCACTCGTGTTGCCTCGAGCCTCCGTGCCGAGGTGATTCGTGCGGCGACCGGCCGACGCCGGGCGATTGCGCAGAGGGGAGCGCGGGTCCCCATTGCTCCCAATCTGCGCGTGCGGTTTGACGACGTCGAGCCGTTCCTGGAGTGATTCGTTCCCCTCGCGCTGTCTCGGGAGGAGGGCGCCATGCCTCTTGAGGAGGGCGTAGTGCCGACCGGCCAGGTCGACGCACGAGAGAATGGGACGATGCCATCTCTCTCCCTCGTCTTCGCAGGAAGCCCCGCTGCGGCCGTTCCGAGCCTCCGCCGACTCGCGGCCAGCGACCACAGCATCCTTTCCGTGATCACGCGTGAAGATTCGGCGCAGGGCCGGCGCGGAATCCTGACGCCGACGGCCGCTGCCGCGGTAGCCGACGAGTTGGCCATCCCGACAATCAAGGCGAACCGCCTGAATGGAACCGCAACTGATGCCGTCACAAGTCTTGCGCCCGATCTCGGGGTAATCGTCGCCTACGGGGGACTGGTGCGCGAACCGCTGCTGTCAGTGCCGCGGCTCGGTTGGATCAACCTGCACTTCTCGCTTCTGCCTCGCTGGCGCGGGGCGGCTCCCGTGCAGCGGGCGATCATCGCCGGCGATGACCTGACCGGTGCCAGCGTCTTTCAACTGGTGCCGGAACTCGACGCGGGTGACGTCTTTGGCCAAGTCACCCAGGGGGTCGGCCCGCTTGAGACGGCGGGCCATCTGCTCGAATCGCTCGCTGACGGGGGAGCCGAACTCCTACTCCGGGTCGTGGACGGCCTCGCCGACGGCACCGCCCGAGCAGAACCCCAGGTTGGCGACATAACCCTGGCGCCGAAATTGAGCCAGGACGACGGCAGAATCAACTGGACTCGGGATGCCGCATCCATCACCAACCAGATCCGCGGCGTCACCCCTGAGCCGGGTGCGTTCACGTCAGTCGACGGTGCTCGGCTGAAGGTCCTCGCCGCCGCTATCGCTCACGACCTTCCTCCGCTCGCACCGGGCACCATTTCTCTCTCCGGCAGACGGGTGGTTGTCGGCACCGAGACTGACCCGGTCGAGCTGATATCCGTGCATCCCGCTGGCAGAAAGGCGATGGCTGCCTCAGACTGGTGGCGCGGTCGCGGCGCAGACTCGAGCGGAGTCGCGTCATGAACCGCGGCGTAGGCAACTCGGAAGGCCGGTCACGGGATACGGACGCAAACACGGCGAGGGCGAAGACGGCCACCGTTCAGCCCGCACGCCGAATCGCGCTTGACGTGATCATGGCCGTGCGAGAGTCGGACGCGTACGCGAACCTGCTTTTGCCAGTGCGGCTCGAGCGCGCGAAGCTATCAGAGGCGGATGCAGCCCTTGCGACCGAGCTCACCTACGGCACCCTGCGCCTCAGCGGCTACTACGACCGGGTGATCGAGCTTGCAGCGCGGCGCCCAGTGGCGGAAATCGATCCCGCAATCCTCGATGTCCTCCGACTGGCGACCCACCAGCTGCTGTCGATGCGGGTTGCCCAGCATGCCGCAGTCGATGAGGCGGTCACGCTCGCGAAATCCGTTGGGTCGAACTCCGCGACAGGATTTGTCAACGGCGTGCTCCGAACGATCACGCGCACGCCAGCAGAAGAATGGCGCGAGCAAGCGCTGGCGACGACGAAGACCGACGATGCGCGGCTGTCGATCGAATACTCACACCCCGAGTGGATCATTCGCGCTTTCAGGCAGGCGCTGGCCACTGAGGAGCGCGAGGCGGAACTCGCCGACGTCCTGGCAGCAGACAATCTGCCGCCCCGCGTCAGTCTCACGGCTCTGCCGGGGCAGGGCGCCGGCCTCGACTCATCACCAGCGGTATATTCGCCCGTGGGTGCGACGCTGGATGGCGGTGACCCCATGCGCCTGACGGCCGTCAGAACCGGCAGGGCACGAGTGCAGGATGAGGGATCGCAGCTGGCGGCGCTGGCGCTCAGCCGGGCGCGTCCGATTTCTCCGGGCGAACGGTGGCTCGACCTCTGCGCGGGCCCAGGGGGCAAGGCCGCCCTGCTGGCAGCGGAAGCTCGCATCGGCGGAGCGATTCTGACCGCAAACGAACTCGTCCCCGCCCGCGCCCAGCTCGTCCGCAACGCGCTTGCCGTGTTCGAGCCTGCGCCCGACGTGTGGGAACTCGATGGCACGCGAATCGGCGAGTTGCATCCGGGCGAGTTCGACCGCATCCTGCTCGACGCTCCGTGCACGGGGCTCGGCGCGCTGCGTCGTCGTCCGGAGGCTCGTTGGCGCAAACAGCCTCGGGATGTCGCCGACCTCGCCGAGCTGCAGCTTCGTCTCCTGCGATCTGCCGTGGCGGCGCTGAAGCCGGGCGGCATCCTGGCCTATGTCACCTGCTCGCCGCACCTGGGAGAGACACGAGTTGCGGTGCAGTCGGTGCTACGCGATCCCGAGATTCAGCTCCTCGACACGCAGGCAGTTCTCGGGGCCGTAACCCTCACCCCGCTCGACCTGCCAAAGTCCCAGCATGTTCAGCTTTGGCCGCACCGTCACGGGACCGACGCGATGTTCATTCAGCTGATCGAGAAACGCGGATAGGGTCTGTGCATGACAGTGAGAATTAACCCGTCGATTCTGTCGGCCGACTTCGCCAACTTTGAGTCCGAACTCCAGCGCGTGAGGTCTGCAGACCTGATTCACGTCGACGTGATGGACAACCATTTCGTGCCCAACCTCACGTTCGGACTGCCGATGGTGCAGCGGCTTCAGCAGGTCACGCCCAAGCCCCTCGATGTGCACCTCATGATCGACGACCCGGAGCGCTGGGCTCCCGGCTACGCCGAGGCGGGCGCATACTCCGTGACCTTCCATGCCGAAGCGACCGGTGATTCCGTCGGGCTGGCACGCACGCTTCGTGGACTCGGTGCACGTGCGGGTATCGCGCTCAAGCCCGGCACTGCCGTCGACGACTACCTCGAAATCATCACCGAGTTCGACCAGGTATTGGTCATGACGGTTGAACCGGGTTTCGGTGGCCAATCGTTCATAGAGTCGACAATGCCGAAACTGGTCGCGCTCCGGGAAGCGGTTTCAGCATCCGGACTCGACATCTGGCTTCAGGTGGATGGCGGGATCAGCGAGAAGACCATCGGTATCGCCGCCGAGGCGGGAGCCGACACCTTCGTTGCGGGATCGAGCGTCTTCCACGCTGAGAACCCCGCTGCTCAGATTTCCACTCTGCGTGACCTCGCCTCAGCACACTCACACGCTCATTGAAATTGGTCTGGTTGACTAGAGGTATGACAGATTCGTCCAAGACCAAGCCAGAAATCGACTTCTACGACGGTGCAGAACCGACCGAACTCGTGATCACCGACATCGAGGTGGGCACGGGCGCCGAGGCGACTTCGGGTGCGACGGTTGACGTTCACTACCTCGGCGTCGACTTCGTATCCGGTGAAGAGTTCGACTCCAGCTGGAGTCGCAACCAGTCCACCACATTTCCCCTGTCCGGCCTCATCAAAGGCTGGCAGGAGGGCATCCCCGGCATGAAAGCGGGCGGTCGTCGCCAGCTCGTCGTTCCGCCGCACCTGGCCTACGGCCCCGCAGGCGGCAGTCACCGGCTCTCGGGCAAGACTCTGATCTTCGTAATAGATCTCATCGCAGTCAAGTAGTCCTGCCGGTCGCCCGGTACGCTTGAGACGTGAAATCCTTCGACGGACTGTTCGCGGAGCTCAGCGACCGGGCGACCACACGACCTGAGGGCTCCGGCACAGTGGCGGAGCTCGATGCTGGCGTGCACGCCATCGGCAAGAAGATCGTTGAAGAAGCCGCCGAGGTCTGGATGGCCGCCGAATACCAGTCGGACGACGAGATGGCGCTCGAGATTTCACAGCTCATCTACCACCTCCAGGTACTCATGGTCGCAAAGGGACTGACGCCGGTCGATGTCTACCGACATTTGTGAGTTGGCTGCTTCGACCTGTCATCCCACACACTTTGACCTGAGGACTTCTTCATGCTGAAAATTGCGGTGCCCAACAAGGGCTCCCTGAGCGAGACCGCGGCAGAAATGCTGTACGAGGCGGGCTATGTCGGCCGCCGGGATCCGCGTGCCCTAACCGTCGCCGACCCACGCAATGACGTGGAGTTCTTCTATCTGCGACCCCGTGATATCGCGACCTACGTCGGGTCGGGTGCGCTGGATGTCGGAATCACCGGTCGCGACCTTCTACTTGACTCGGGCTCGAGCGCAGTCGAAATCGCGAGCCTCGATTTCGGCGAATCGACGTTTCGTTTCGCGGCCGCCGCAGGACGATTCACAGATCTCAAAGACCTCGAAGGTGTTCGAGTGGCGACGAGTTATCCGGGGCTCGTCGGCAACTTTCTGAGCGCCAACGGCGTGAGCGCTGCACTCGTTGCTCTCGACGGCGCGGTTGAGTCGGCCGTCAAACTCGGGGTGGCGGATGCCGTCGCTGACGTGGTCTCCACGGGTTCAACGCTGCGCGCGCAGGGGCTCGAGATCTTCGGTCCCGTCATCCTTGAATCGACCGCCGTCCTCATCAGTGCGCGCACCGACTTGCCCGGCATCACGACTCTGCAACGGCGGCTGCAGGGCGTGCTCGTTGCCAGGCAGTACGTGCTCGTCGACTACGACGTACCGCTGCGCCTGCTGGAGGCCGCGACGGCGATCACGCCGGGCATCGAATCTCCCACGATTTCGCCGCTTCACGATCCGGACTGGGTCGCTGTGCGCTCGATGGTTCCGCGGGCCGACACCAACCACATCATGGACGAACTGTACGAACTGGGCGCGCGCGCCATCCTGGTCAGTTCGATCCACGCCGCGAGGATCTGATCGTGTCCGTCGCAGTCCGGGTTATCCCGTGCCTCGATGTTGCCGCCGGTCGCGTCGTCAAGGGTGTCAATTTCCTGAATCTTCGGGATGCCGGAGATCCGGTCGAACTCGCGCGCAAGTACTACGAACAGGGCGCAGACGAGATCACGTTCCTCGACGTGAAGGCGACCCTCGACAACCGGGAGACCATGTTCGATGTCGTGAGTGCGACGGCGGAGCAGGTGTTCATTCCGTTGACGGTTGGCGGCGGCGTGCGCAGCACCGAGGATGTCGCGCGCCTGCTTGCGAGCGGCGCCGACAAGGTCGGCGTGAACAGCGCGGCCATCGCCCGACCCGACCTCATCGGAGAAATTGCAGACCGATTCGGGGCGCAGGTGCTCGTGCTGAGTCTCGACGTGCGTCGACGCGCCGGGGCGGCATCCGGCTTCATCGTCACGACTCACGGTGGCAACACCGATACTGACATCGATGCCCTCGAGTGGGCGCGTGAGGCGATCAATCGCGGCGCCGGAGAGCTGTTGGTCAATTCGATGGATGCCGACGGCACAAAGAGCGGATTTGACCTCGAACTGATCGAGGCGGTGCGCTCGGTGAGCCGTGTGCCCGTGATCGCGAGTGGCGGCGCCGGATCGGTCAACGACTTTGCACCCGCGGTCGCCGCCGGTGCCGATGCCGTGCTCGCGGCATCCGTATTCCACAACGGCGAACTCACAGTGGGCGACGTGAAACGCGCGCTAGACCAATCAGGACTGGTGACGAGATGACTGACAGTAGCGGAGACGGCGCCGGCCCGGGCTACACAGCGGGCGAGGCACGCGCGGTGATTGAGCGTATTGCGTTCGACGCCAAGGGCCTGGTTCCCGCGATCATCCAGGAAGAGGGCACCGGCCAGGTTCTCATGCTCGGGTACATGGATGATGAAGCCGTGCGTCGCACACTCACCGAGGGCCGCGTCACCTTCTGGTCGCGCAGCCGACGGGAGTACTGGCGCAAGGGCGATACCAGCGGCAACCGGCAGTATGTGAAAGCCGCAGCACTCGACTGTGATGCGGATGCCTTGCTGGTCACCGTCGACCAGGTTGGGGCCGCGTGCCACACGGGCGCCCACGCCTGCTTCGACGTCGAACCGTTGCACCCGTCGATCGGGCACCCAGATGACGCGAGCTGAGCAGACGCACGACGAACCAGAATCTACCGGTGGGCCGCAAAACGGAGACGGTGCTGCCGGGCAGCAGGGCGGCGACTTCGGGCGGCGACTTCGTTTGCGGACGATCCTCGCCATCGGTGCGGTCGCGCTGCTGACGCTTCTGACGACGACTCAGACCTGGTGGACCCTAAACCTCAGCGGTCACTCGATTGCCGTGCAGGGAACGGTCGCGGCGCCTGCGCTCTCGGCCCTGTCCCTGTCGGATCTCGCCCTCGCGGCAGCTCTGGCCATCGCTGGCCCAGTATTCAGGTTCATCCTCGGACTACTGCAGCTCCTGATCGGCTTCACTGTGGTATTCAGCAGCATCGTTTCGCTCGCTGCCCCGGATCAGCCTTCGGAGTCCCTGGTCTCGAAGGCCACGGGGGTTGCCGGGAAGGATGCCATCGCCGCGCTCATCCGAAGTGTCACAGAAACACCCTGGGGTTTCGTCGCCATCGGCTTAGGTGCGCTGAGCTTCCTGGTCGGGCTCTGGTTGCTCGCGACGTTCAGACGCTGGCCGAGCGCGTCGCGCAAATACCAGGCCCTGCGTTTTGAATCGCCTGACGGTCCGCGAGATTCCGTCGTTGACTGGGATTCACTGAGTGGCGGCGATGACCCGACCGATCACCGGTAAAGTAACTTCCATCCCACCCACCACCCCAAGGAGAATCGTGTCAGCAGGCTCAGACCCAGGCCACGGCAATTCGCCCGCAGCATGGAGCACTGTCATCATCATGCTTGTCGCATTTACGATCGGCACCTTTGCCTTCTGGTTCACAGTGGCCTGGCTCGTGTGGGCGTCCGCAGCTCTTCTCCTGGTCGGCGCGATCGTCGGACTCGTGCTCAAGGTCATGGGTTTTGGTGTCGGCGGAGACCGATATCAGCCCAAGGCGCATTCGTAGACGGCTGCGCACATGCTTGCCGACTTAGTTGCCGGAGCCTTAGAAGATGCGAGAGCACGGCGCGCATTGGTCAGCCTCGTTGATGTCGAAGCGGCAGCGACCGCTCGCGCGCCCGCGCTCGACGTGATGACAGCTCTCGCTCCGGCCGATCGGGTGAAGATCATCGCGGAGGTGAAGCGAGCGAGCCCGTCCCGTGGGCCGCTGGCAGACATCCCTGATCCCGCGGCTCTTGCCGCCTCCTATGAAATCGGGGGAGCCAGCGCGATCAGTGTGTTGACAGAGGGTCGGCGCTTCGGAGGATCGCTGGCCGATCTCGAGGAGGTGCGCGCTACCGTCTCGGTGCCGGTACTCCGAAAGGATTTCATCGCAGACCAGTATCAGGTGTTTGAGGCACGTGCTGCGGGCGCAGACCTCGTGCTTCTGATCGTGGCAGCACTCGAGCAACCGATCATGCAGCAACTATTCGACCTGATCGGTGAGCTGGGGATGACCGCACTGGTCGAGGCCCACTCCGCCGAAGAGGTCGAGCGTGCGCTCGACGTCGGCGCCTCGGTTGTCGGGGTCAACGCGCGCAACCTGAGCACTTTTGGTCTCGACCGTGACCTATTCGGGACTCTCGCTGGCTCAATTCCGTCGGGTGTCATCCGTGTCGCAGAGTCCGCTGTGAAGACCTCGACAGACGTCGCGCACTATCGTGCGGCGGGTGCTGACGTTGTCCTGGTCGGTGAAGCGCTGGTCACGAACGGCAATCCGATCGCAACGCTTCAGGAATTCAGGGCAGTCTGATGGCGGAGGGTACGAAGTCCCTGCGAGACGAACTGGGCCCATACTTCGGTGAGTACGGCGGTCGCTACGTTCCTGAGTCGCTCATTGCCGCGCTGGACGAGCTGGATGCCGCATACCAGGCCGCCAAGACAGATCCGGTGTTCCAGGCGGAACTCGCCGAGCTCCACAGGACGTACACGGGCAGGCCGTCGATCATCACAGAAGTGCCGCGCTTCGGCGAGCACGCGGGTGGCGCACGCATCATCCTGAAACGCGAGGACCTCAACCACACGGGGTCGCACAAGATCAACAATGTGCTCGGGCAGGCGCTCGTTGCGCGTCGGCTCGGCAAGACCCGACTGATCGCCGAGACCGGCGCGGGCCAGCACGGAGTCGCAACCGCGACCGCGGCAGCACTCTTCGGTATGGAGTGCGTCGTCTACATGGGCGAGGTCGACACGGTTCGCCAGGCGCTGAATGTGGCGCGCATGCGGCTTCTTGGGGCGACGGTGATTCCGGTCACCACGGGATCCCGCACGCTCAAGGACGCGATCAACGACGCTCTGCGCGACTGGGTCGCGAGCGTAGACACGACGCACTACGTGCTCGGCACTGTTGCGGGGCCTCATCCGTTCCCGGTCATGGTGCGCGATTTTCACAAGATCATTGGCGAAGAGGCGCGCGCGCAGGTTCTCGAACTGACCGGTGCGCTTCCGGATGCCGTGACGGCTTGCGTCGGCGGTGGCAGCAATGCCATGGGCATCTTCCACGCGTTCCTCGACGACTCAAGCGTCGCGCTGTACGGCTATGAGGCAGCGGGCGAAGGCCACCTTACTGAGCATCACGCTGCGACGATTACCCGGGGGCGTCCCGGTGTCCTGCACGGTGCGAGGAGCTACCTGTTACAGGATGAAGACGGCCAGACCATAGAGTCCCACTCGATTTCTGCGGGCCTCGACTATCCGGGTGTCGGCCCCGAGCACGCCTGGCTCGCCGACATCGGGCGCGCGACCTACCTGCCGATCACCGACGACGAGGCCATGCAGGCGCTGCGACTCCTCTCGAGAACCGAAGGCATCATCCCGGCGATCGAGTCCGCGCATGCGCTTGCGGGCACGATCAAGCTCGGCAGAGAGCTGGGCCCGGAGTCCACGATTCTCGTGAATCTCAGCGGCCGTGGCGACAAAGACATGGAAACGGCCGGAAAGTACTTCGACATTCTCGATGCCGATGCTCTCGCGGAAGAAGACCGCGGCCCGATAGATGGAGCGGAGCGGTGAGCCGGGTTGCCGACGTCATCGCTGCGCGCAAGGGGGAGGGGTCGGGAGCACTCGTTGGCTACTTACCCGTGGGATTCCCCGACCTTGCCACGAGTATCGAAGCCGCCATCGCTTTGGCAGAGAATGGTGTCGACGTTCTCGAGCTCGGACTGCCTTACTCCGATCCGGTGATGGATGGCGTCGTGATCCAGCAGGCAACCCAGCAGGCTCTCGCGAACGGCTTCCGACTGAGGGACGGCTTTGAGGCGGTTGCCGCGATCACGGCGCGGGTCAGCACGCCCGTTCTGCTGATGACCTACTGGAATCCCGTACTTCAGTTCGGGGTCGATCGCTTTGCCGACGAACTGGTGGCTGCGGGTGGCGCGGGACTAATCACGCCCGACCTCATTCCGGACGAAGCGGCAGAGTGGCTGGCGACGTCGGAGCGCACGGGGCTTGACCGCGTCTTCCTTGCCGCGCCGTCATCCACGAAGGCCCGTCTGGAGCAGGCGGTCGAGCGCAGTCGCGGCTTCGTCTACGCAGTTTCGACGATGGGCATCACCGGCGCCAGAAGCGATGTCGACAATGCGGCGCGGGGATTGGTATCCCGACTTCGCGAGGCGGGCGCCACGAGCGCGTGCGTCGGCCTCGGTATCTCGACCCCCGAGCAGGTTCATGAAGTGCTCGGCTATGCTGACGGCGCCATCGTGGGCTCCCTCCTCGTAAAGGCCCTCGCCGATGGCGGAGTGGATGCCGTCGCAGCTGCGGCAAGCTACCTCGCCACGGGCAAGTAGTCTTACTAACGTTCTTTCCGCAACGAAAGGTGATCGGTTCTGTGTCGGTTTTGCACATGTTCGCGCCCCTCAGCATTCCCAGCCCACCCATCTCATGGCAGGGCTTCGCGATTCCGCTAGGGACCTGGCTGCACTTCATCGGCGTGCCGACCACCTACGTCATCAACGTCAAGACCTATGCACTGTGCCTCCTCGCCGGCATGATCGTCGCGACCGTCTGGACATCCAAGCGACTGACCAAGCGCGGCGGTGAACCGGGCATCGGGCTCGACTTCGCTCTCGCCGCGATCGTCGTTGGCATCGTCGGAGCACGCGCGTACCACGTGCTGACCCACTTGAACGACTACATCGGGCACGGTGTTAACCCGTGGTCGTTCCTGTTCATCTGGGAGGGCGGCATTGCGATCTTTGGCTCCATCATCGGCGGTGCCATCGGCATCCTGATCGCGAGTCGGCTTACCGGTCTTCGCTTCTGGAGCTTTGCCGACGCGTTGATCCCGGGGCTACTTCTTGCTCAGGCGCTCGGCCGATTCGGCAACTACTTCAATCACGAGCTCTACGGCCAGCCGACTACGCTGCCGTGGGGTCTCGAAATCGAGAAATCGAACGCGGCCTTCCCGGTGGGACTACCCGCGGGCACGCTGTTTCACCCCACGTTCCTGTACGAAATGCTGTGGAACCTGCTTGGCATCGCGATCATCCTTTTGCTCGAGCGCCAGTATCGGTTGCGCTGGGGCAAGACAGCGGGGCTCTATTTCGTCTGGTACGGCATCGGCCGACTGTGGTTTGAGTCGATTCGTATCGACCCGAGCGACATCATCTACGGGCTTCGTTCCAACGTTTGGGGCGCGATCATCGCGATTATTGTTGGGTTCGCGATCCTGATCGTGCAGACCAGACGTCATCCCGGGATTGAGCCAAGCGTGTACCGCCCGGGTCGCGAGTGGGTGCCGACAGCTTCTAAGGTAGACTCTGACGAGACCTATTCGGACACTGATGACGCTGGCAATGACGCCGTGGATTCACCCGAAATCGCCGCCACAAGCGGTGCAGGCGTCTGACCCCGAAGCCGCACACCACTAACGCTGGGCATCGCTTCGCTGGCATAACTCTGCTGTAATAATCTGCGCCGGTATTTACTTCTCGGCGAGGGTATGCCGGCGGGTCTCGGCTGGCACAAATGTGTCCGCACACTTCCTCTGGGCCGCTGACGTCCCGCTCATCGAATCTAGCGTCATCGTGAGGACGGCATCCAATGGCTCTCACGCCACAATCAGTTTCAACTACGCCAGCGGCGGTCAGGCAAGCGCCTGGGTCGAGCTTCAGCGCGATTCCCGCTGCCACCGGGCTGTACAACCCGGCGCGCGAGAAGGATGCCTGCGGTCTTGCGATGGTCGCGACGCTGCGTGGAACGGCCGGCCACGACATCATCCAGCTTGCCCTTGAAGCTCTTCGACACCTCGAACACCGTGGCGCAATCGGGTCGGATGCCGGCACGGGCGATGGGGCAGGAATCATCACGCAGATCCCCGATCTGTTCTTCCGCGCCGTCGTCGACTTCGAACTGCCGCCCGTCGGCGAGTATGCGATCGGCATGGCTTTCCTGCCGGTCGATGATGCCGAGCGTGCCGAGCTGAAACGCGGCATCGAAGCGATCGCGACCGACGAGAACCTGACCGTACTCGGCTGGCGGGAAGTCCCCGTCGACGCCGATCAAATCGGCAACCTTGCGCGCGAGGCAATGCCCGTGTTCGAGCAACTCTTTGTGTCGTCTTCAGTCGCAAAGCTGGCGGGTATCGCGCTCGATCGCAGAACGTTCCGGCTGCGTAAGCGAGCAGAACGCGAGCTCGGCGCGTATTTCCCGTCGCTGTCCTGCCGGACGCTCGTTTACAAGGGTATGGTCACGACGCTGCAGCTCGAGCCGTTCTATCCCGACCTGTCTGATGAGCGCTTCCAGTCGAAGCTTGCGCTCGTCCACTCCCGCTACTCGACCAACACGTTCCCGTCCTGGCCACTGGCGCAACCCTTCCGCATGATCGCGCACAACGGCGAGATCAACACTGTTCAGGGCAACCGCAACTGGATGCGCGCGCGCCAGTCGCAACTCGAATCTGAATTGCTCGGCGACATCGGCCCCATGCTGCCGATCGTCACCCCCGGGGCGAGCGACTCGGCATCGTTTGACGAGGTCGTTGAGCTGTTGTCGTTGACGGGCCGCTCGCTGCCGCATTCGATCATGATGATGGTGCCGGAGGCCTGGGAGAACCAGCCCGACATCGATCCGATCCGCAAGAGTTTCTTCGAGTACCACTCGATGCTGATGGAGCCATGGGATGGCCCGGCAGCGCTCGTCTTCACCGACGGCACGCTCGTCGGCGCAACCCTCGACCGCAACGGTCTGCGGCCGGGACGGTACGTCGTCACTGACGACATCGTCGTGCTCGCGAGTGAGGTCGGGGTTCTCGACATAGCTCCCGAGAAGATCGTTCGCAAGGGTCGCCTGCAGCCGGGCAAGATGTTCCTCGTTGACACAGAGGCCGGGCGCCTCATCGATGACGACGAAATCAAGGCCGAACTTGCAGCATCGAAGCCGTGGGGTGACTGGTTGGATGCCGGTCGTATCAACCTCAAGCAGCTGCCAGACCGTGAGCACATCGTCCATACCCCGGCATCCGTCACTCGTCGCCAGCGCACTTTTGGCTACACCGAGGAGGAGGTGCGAATTCTCATCGCACCGATGGCGAAGAACGGTGCAGAACCGCTCGGCGCGATGGGCTCGGATACGCCAATAGCTGTGCTTTCGGAGCGTCCGCGCCTGCTCTTCGACTACTTTTCGCAGCAGTTCGCGCAGGTTACCAACCCGCCCCTTGACTCCATCCGTGAAGAAGTCGTCACCTCGATGAGCCTGGGCCTTGGACCGGAGCGCAACCTGTTGGCGGCGACGCCTGAGCACGCGAAGCAGATCATCCTCGATTTCCCCGTGATCGACAACGATGAGCTGGCGAAGATCCAGCACATCGACCCGACACCGGGCAGCATGCTGACGACGACCATTCGGGGTCTCTATCGGGTCGACAAGGGGCCGAAGGCGATGGAGAAGCGGCTCACCAAAATGTGCGCCGAGGCCGACGAGGCCATAGCGAATGGTGCGCAGTACATCGTGCTCTCGGACCGAGACTCCAACAAGGACCTTGCTCCGATTCCGTCACTGCTGATGCTCGCGGCCGTGCATCACCACCTCATTCGGGCAGAGAACCGGATGAAGGTCGGCATTGTCGTCGAGGCCGGCGACGTGCGTGAGGTTCACCATGTCGCGCTGATGATCGGCTACGGTGCCTCTGCCGTCAATCCGTACCTCGCCATGGAGACGGCAGAAGAGCTCGTTCGAAGTGGCTTCATCGAGAACGTTACGAGTGAGAAAGCCGTCAAGAACCTGATCAAGGCGCTCGGCAAGGGCGTCCTGAAGATCATGTCCAAGATGGGCATCTCTGTTGTTGGTTCGTATGCAGCAGCCCAGGCGTTTGAGGCGATTGGCCTGAGCCAGGAGTTCGTCGACCTCTATTTCACCGGAACGACGAGCCTGCTCGGCGGCATCGGCATCGAAGTAATCGCAGCCGAAAACGCTGCCCGCCATGCGGCCGCCTACCCCGAAGACGGCGCCGTCAGCGTGCACGAACGGCTTGCGACCGGGGGTGAGTACCAGTGGCGCCGCGAAGGCCCACCGCACCTCTTCAACCCCGAGACGGTGTTCAAGCTCCAGCACTCGACGCGGGCACGACGCTATGACATCTTCCGCGATTACACGCGGCTGGTGGATGAGCAGGCCGAGAACCTGATGACGCTTCGCGGCCTCTTCAAGTTGAAACTGGGTGCTCGCAAGCCGATTCCGATCGACGACGTCGAATCGATCTCGTCGATTATCAAGCGGTTCTCAACCGGCGCGATGAGCTACGGCTCGATCTCAAAAGAGGCGCACGAAACGCTGGCGATTGCCATGAACTCAATCGGTGGCAAGTCGAACACCGGTGAGGGCGGTGAGGATGTCGACAGGCTTCTCGACCCGCGTCGCCGCAGCGCAATCAAACAGGTCGCATCCGGTCGATTCGGAGTAACGAGTCTGTATCTGACGAACGCGACCGACATTCAGCTCAAGATGGCGCAGGGCGCAAAGCCCGGTGAAGGCGGCCAGCTGCCCTCGAGCAAGGTGTACCCGTGGATCGCGCGCACCCGAAACGGGACAGCGGGCGTCGGCCTCATCTCGCCCCCGCCACACCACGACATCTACTCGATCGAAGACCTCAAGCAACTGATTTACGACGTCAAGCGCGCTAACCCGAAGGCGCGCGTGCACGTGAAGCTGGTGAGCCAGTCCGGCATCGGTGCGGTCGCCGCGGGCGTCACCAAGGCGCTGGCGGATGTCGTACTTATTTCGGGCCACGACGGCGGCACGGGGGCGAGCCCGTTGAACTCGCTCAAGCACGCTGGCACGCCGTGGGAGATCGGGCTTGCCGAGACGCAGCAGACGCTCATGCTCAACGGGATGCGCGACCGCGTCGTCGTGCAAGTCGACGGTCAGATGAAGACCGGCCGTGATGTCATCATCGCGGCGCTGCTCGGCGGTGAGGAATTTGGCTTCGCCACGGCACCTCTCGTGGTATCCGGCTGCATCCTGATGCGCGTCTGCCACCTCGACACCTGCCCAGTTGGTGTCGCGACGCAGAACCCTGTGCTGCGCGAGCGCTTCAGCGGCAAGCCGGAGTTCGTCGTCAACTTCTTCGAGTTCCTGGCCCAGGAAGTGCGCGAATATCTCGCCGAGCTCGGATTCCGCAGCATCGAGGAGGCCGTAGGGCACCACGAGCTTCTCGACGTTGATCGCGCTGTAGATCATTGGAAGGCCTCCGGGCTCGACCTTGCGCCGATTCTCGTTGGGCCGACGTTCGCAGACGGCGAGCCACGGAGTAACAAGCGCGGTCAGAACCACGAACTCGACAAGCATTTCGATAACGAACTCATCCGCCTGAGCAGTGATGTTCTCGACCACGGTGGGTCGATCGAGATCGACCTGCCTGTTCGCAACACCGAGCGCGCAGTTGGCACCATGCTTGGCCACGAGGTCACGGTTCGCCACGGCGAGCACGGCTTACCTGCCGGGTCGATCGATGTCACGCTCCACGGTTCTGCTGGGCAGTCGTTTGGCGCGTTCATGCCGAGTGGCATCCGTCTTCGCCTCATCGGCGATAGCAACGACTATGTCGGCAAGGGCCTGTGCGGCGGCGAAATCATTGTTCGCCCGGACCCGGCCAGTACCTTCGCCGCGGAAGACAACGTCATCGCAGGCA
This sequence comes from Glaciihabitans sp., assembly GCA_025463785.1. GTDB lineage: Bacteria > Actinomycetota > Actinomycetes > Actinomycetales > Microbacteriaceae > Galbitalea. Next base: position 139,159 of record JAODBD010000009.1, on the reverse strand, counting down.
ACGTGATCGGATACGGTGCGACGCGCGGCAGCATGTTTATCCGTGGCACGGTTGGCCAGCGATTCCTCGTCCGCAACTCGGGGGCAACTGCTGTCGTCGAGGGCGTGGGCGACCATGCGCTCGAGTACATGACCGGCGGCCTCGCTGTCATCCTCGGTGAGACCGGGCATAACCTCGGCGCCGGAATGTCCGGCGGCACTGCATATGTGTATGAGCTGAAGACGCAATACGTCAACCGCGAGTCGCTCGGCAGCGGGGAACTTCGCCTCGAACCGCTCGGCAGCGCCGACATCGAGATCCTTGGCGATCTCCTGGAGCGACACTTCGCCGAGACCGGCTCCACCGTGGCCGAGCGGATGCTGAGCAACTTCGACGAATCGATGGCGCGGTTCACGAAGGTGTTGCCTCGCGACTACGCAGCAGTGCTTGAGACGCGAAAGGTCGCGCTCGACGAAGGACTCGACCCGGACGGCGAGGTCGTATGGAATCGCATCATGGAGGTAACCGGTGGCTGATCCGAAGGGCTTCCTGAAGACCCCCGAACGCGAAGTGCCGGTCCGGCGACCTGTAGCGCTTCGACTCATGGACTGGAAAGAGGTTTATGAGCAGGGCGACGCGGCGACCCTGAAGCGTCAGGCGGGTCGCTGCATGGACTGTGGCATCCCGTTCTGTCATCACGGTTGTCCGCTCGGCAACCTCATTCCCGAATGGAACGACCTCACCTGGCGTGACGAGGGCCGGGCCGCGATCGAGCGCCTCCACGCGACGAACAACTTCCCCGAGTTCACAGGACGCCTGTGCCCTGCGCCGTGCGAGTCCTCCTGCGTCCTTGGAATCAATCAGGATCCTGTGACGATCAAGCAGGTCGAGGTGTCGATCATCGACCAGGCCTTCGCCAATGGCTGGGTCACGCCTCACCCGCCCGAGCGCCTCACCGGTAAGACGGTTGCCATCGTCGGATCGGGCCCCGCCGGGCTGGCAGCTGCGCAGCAGCTCACCCGCGCGGGTCACACCGTGGCGGTGTACGAGCGCGATGATCGGATCGGCGGCCTGCTGCGCTACGGCATCCCGGATTTCAAGATGGAGAAGAAGCACCTCGATACCCGTCTGGCGCAGATGCAGGCGGAGGGAACGCGGTTCCGCGCCGGCGTCGAGATCGGCGTCGACATCAGTTGGAGTGATCTCAAGGCACGGTATGACGCCGTGATCGTTGCGACCGGCGCGATGAAGCCCCGCGACTTGCCCGTTCCCGGCCGCGATCTCCTCGGCATCGAGTACGCAATGAACTATCTCGTGCAGCAGAACCGCGTTGGCGCAGGCGATTTCGTCGCTGAGCAGCTGACCGCGCAAGGCAAGCACGTCGTTGTCCTTGGCGGTGGAGACACCGGCGCGGACTGCATCGGTACTGCCCACCGCCAGGGTGCTTTGTCGGTCACCAACCTCGCGATCGGCCTGCAGCCACCAAGCGAGCGTCCTGACCACCAACCCTGGCCCATGCAGCCGACGCTGTTCGAGGTGTCGAGCGCGCACGAGGAGGGCGGCGAGCGGGTCTACCTGGCGTCGACGGTGGAGTTCCTTTCCAACGAGGTCGGCGAGGTCCGCGGAATCCGTGTGGCCGAGACCGAGTACCTCGACGGTCGTCGGGTGCCGAAAGCGGGAAGCGAGCGGGACATCCCGGCCGACCTGGTGCTACTCGCACTCGGTTTTTCCGGCCCGGAGGAGCACACCATCGAGCAGCAACTCGGCCTGCCCTTCGACGACAGGGGTAACATCACCCGCGATGGTCAGTATGAGACGAGCGAGTCTGGTGTCTTCGTGGCAGGCGACGCGGGACGTGGCCAATCGCTCATCGTCTGGGCCATTGCAGAGGGTCGGGCCGCCGCATCAGCCGTCGACAGATTTCTTGAGGGCGAGACCGAGTTGCCGTTCCCGGTCAAGCCAACGGATCGCGCCATCACGCTGTAACTGATTTGACACCGATCCACAATCGATCCACAACCACCACAGAAGGACGTAATGAGACGAGCCAAAATCGTCGCGACGCTAGGCCCAGCCACGTCGAGCTACGAAAACATCAGGGCGATTATCGAGGCAGGTGTTGACGTCGCCCGCATGAATCTCAGTCACGGTACGTACGACGTACACGAAGAGGTTTACAAGAACGTTCGCAAGGCCGCCGAGGATTCCGGTCGCGCGGTCGCGATCATGGTTGATCTGCAGGGCCCGAAGATTCGGCTCGGCAAGTTCGAAGCTGGCCCGTACGAGCTTGCCGTCGGCGACATCTTCAAGATCACAACCGAAGAAGTCATCGGCACGAAGGAACTCTCGGGCACCACATTCAAGGGATTGCCTCAGGATGTGTCTCCCGGAGACTTCTTGCTGATTGATGACGGCAAGGTCAAGGTCAAGGTTCTCGAGACTGACGGCACCGTTGTGACGACCGAGGTCATCGTTGCCGGCCCGGTCTCGAACAACAAGGGAATCAATCTGCCGGGCGTCGCCGTCAACGTGCCCGCGCTGTCGGAAAAAGATGAGGCAGACCTCCGTTGGGGCCTCCGGCTTGGCGCCGACCTCATCGCGCTGTCCTTCGTCCGTGACGCTTCGGATATCTCCCGTGTCCACGAGATTATGGCTGAGGAGGGCCGCAAGATCCCCGTTATCGCCAAGATCGAGAAGCCGCAGGCCGTCGACAACCTGGAAGAGATCATCGACGCGTTCGACTCGATCATGGTCGCCCGCGGCGACCTCGGCGTCGAGCTTCCACTTGAGGCGGTGCCGATCGTTCAAAAGCGGGCGGTCGAGCTCGCTCGTCGCATGGCCAAGCCCGTCATCGTAGCGACGCAGATGCTCGAGTCCATGATCTCGTCTCCCGTTCCTACGCGCGCCGAGACATCGGATGTCGCGAACGCGGTTCTCGATGGTGCCGATGCGGTCATGCTGAGCGGCGAGACCAGCGTTGGCGCATATCCCGTGATCACGGTTCAGACCATGGCGCGCATCGTCGAGTCCACGGAGGATCACGGGTTGGAGCGCATCCCCCCACTCGGCACCAAGCCGCGCACCCAGGGTGGCGCCCTCACCCTGGCTGCCGCCGAGGTTGCTGATTTCGTCGATGCGAAGTACGTGTGCGTGTTCACTGAGAGCGGGGACGCAGCTCGACGCATGTCGCGACTTCGATACCGCGTGCCGATGAAGGCGTTTACTCCGGATCCTGCGATTCGTCGCAGGATGTCGCTGTACTGGGGCATCGAGTCGTTCGTGGTAGACCGCGTCACCCACACCGATGCGATGTACCACCAGGTCGATGAGGTGCTGCTCGGTGAAGGGCTGGCGGAGATCGGCGACAAGGTCGTCGTCATCTCCGGGTCCCCTCCCGGGATCTCGGGTTCCACGAACGACCTTCGCGTTCATGTTGTTGGCGATGCGCAGAACGCGGCCGCGCCGGTGTGGGCCAGCACGTAGCGAGAATTTCCGCGGATCTTATGGCGAGAGGCATCCGGGTTGTCTAATTTTGGGCAACTTAGGGTGTCTCTCGTCGTTTCGTCACCCTCCCGGTTTGGCAGACGTGGACTTCTTCTGTCACGACCTGCGCTGCCTGCGGTATTTGGCACGCCGCCTCGTCGTGGACGAGCTGGACGGGCAGCGACCGGTGCGCTTCCCTGCCTTCATAGTCGGCGACATGCCGCATTCTGACTATCAGCCGGTTGTGGGGGGATGCGGGCGCGCAGAAGGTGCGACTCCCAGGTTGTGCCGGATGTGGGACTTGAACCCACACGTCCTTTCGAACAAAGCATTTTGAGTGCTCCGCGTCTGCCATTCCGCCAATCCGGCGCGCACAACAACGTGGGAAACAATACCGCGGGTGATCGGCCGGCACCGACTATGAGCTGGTCGCCCGAGGGCAAACGGGATTAGGCGTTGCCCCCATATTGGGGGCCGTAGCTCTGATTACTTTGCCGTAACTGAAACTGATTCGACTGTTATGGTGTAGCAACTCGAATGCACTACTTAGGGACGTCCCATGAGCCTTCGCACCGATTCGCCTCGTCCTCGCCGCCGCCTACTCGCTCTCGTCGCGCTAGCGACCGCAACGGTGTGGGTCGCCGGTGGGCTCGCGGCGGCACCTGCCCTCGCAGCGGGGAGCGGTACGGTCGTCGTGACGGTCACCGATGGGTCGAACTCAGACTCCCCGCTAGCAAATGTTGGTGTTGAGCTCAGCGGGATAAATTTGGTGGGCGCGGCCGGTGGTAGCACCGGCGTGGACGGCAGCTACGAGTTCGACAACGTCCCGTTCGGCCCCTACACGGTGTTCGCATCGCTCGATGGCTACACGGCTCCGGGGGATTCGATCGTGGTCGATTCGATTACTATCGTGCGTCCGAGCATCTCGCTGCTTCCCGCGAACAGCGGATTCACGGGTACTGTCACGGGGCCGAGCGGTGAAGTGCTGTCGAACCCTCAGGTGTTCGCGAGCAAGGTTGGCAGCACATCCGGAGCCGTCACGAGCTTCGATCCGGATGGCAAGACGTTCACGATTACCGGATTGGCCGCGGGCTCCTACACGCTGTATGCGAGTGCGGTGGGTTACATCCCACAGACTCGTGAGGTCGATCTTGCCGCGAACTCGACGCCGGAAGAGGACTTCAGCCTCGCCGTGCAGCCGGTGGGAACGGTCACCGGCCGCGTGACCGATTCCTCAGGACATGGCATCAACCACATCGCGGTCAGCGTGCTCAGCACGGCTCCGTACGGTGGGCTTGGGCAGGGGGAAACGGACGCAGACGGTAACTATACGATCCCCAATGTCGCCACGACGACGAACGCCACGCTCAGCTTCTTCGACGCGGAACCACAACTACGAAATCCCTCATACGAAGCGCTCTACCTAGGCCGCGCTGCCGCGATTCAGGATGCGACGACGTTCGACATCACGGACGGCGGAATAGCGACCGAGAACATCCACCTTGGGCTCGGAGCGACGATCACCGGGCACGTGACCATGCTTGCCGCCGACGGGTCAGTCGACCTTTCCACGAACGACACCCCCGGACCAACCATCTACCAGTTCGTTGACGGCTCGTGGGTGCCGTTCGTCATTCAGAGCGCATACGCGGGCAATGGCGGCCCGGGCGACATCAGCGCGTTCGGGATGCCGCCGGGTTCGTACAAGATCGGTTACGTCGCGGACCCCAGCTACTACCCGCAATTCACGAGCGTGTTTACGGGCGGGGGCTCGTCTGTCACCTCGGCCATCCCGATCCAGGTGACTGCGGGCGAGCTTCTTTACGGTCAGAATTTCACCCTCTCCGAGGGTGCCCCGACCTCGGCGCCGACGCCGCTCTCCGATGACGAGCTCAGTGGCGGCGCATCGCTGGATGGCACGACAGTGAATCAGAACGGCGAAGCAACTATTACCGTCGATCCGTCGTTGGCTGGCGCGTGGGTATCGACGTGGGCGCACTCCACTCCAACTCAGCTCGGCAGCAGCTGGGTGCAGGTTGGTGCGGGAGGAATCATCCACACGGCAATTGGGAGCGAGGTTGCTCTCGGAGATCACACGCTCGTCGTCCAGTCCGAGGGCGGCACGTCGCCGATCGCAACCGGCGCATTGACTGTTAACGCGGCATTGCCCGCACTCCAGACGACCCCCAAGCCCACTATCTCGGGCAGCGTCAAGGTCGGCAGGATGCTCACGGCGAAATCGGGTACCTGGAAGCCGACCGGCGTGAAGTTCATCTACCAGTGGCGCGCAAATGGTATTCCGGTACCCGGCGGGGCAGCGTCGACTTACAGAGTGGGACCAGCGGACAGGGGCAAGAGGATCACGGTTGCCGTTACAGGCTATCTTGCGGGTCATTCCGTAAAGATTGAGATCTCGAATGCCACCGCGAAAGTCGCGACCGGGACCTTGACCTCCGTCACTCCCAAGGTCACGGGAACGCACAGGGTTGGTCATATCCTCACGGTCACGGTGGGCTCGTGGAAGCCGACCTACACGGGATTCACCTACACGTGGCTGCGCAACGGCAAGGCCATTACGGGTGCAAAGACGCCCTCGTACACGCTCACGAGCAAGGACAAGGGCAAGGAAATCACCGTCAAGGTGACGGGCATCGCGGTAGGCTATGCGACCCTCAGCAAGACGAGCTCAACGTCTAAGTCCAGGGTGAGCAGCTAGCTCGGGATTCGAACTAGTGCACGATGCCGGTGACCGGCAGGGCTTGCGCGACCGGAAGCCTGAGACGAGCACAGCCGAATGCCCACACTTTGTTCAAACCGCGCCGGGACGTTGTGCCGGATGTGGGACTTGAACCCACACGTCCTTTCGAACAAAGCATTTTGAGTGCTCCGCGTCTGCCATTCCGCCAATCCGGCGCGCACAACAACGTGGGAAACAATACCGTAGGGTTGGACCGTGAGTGAGCAGGAAACAGCCCCGCAGGCACCCCGTCGCGTTGTCGTTGCGGAGGACGAGTCTCTGATTCGTATGGATATCGTCGAGACACTCCGTGACAACGGCTTCGAAGTTGTGGGTGAAGCTGCCGACGGCGAGACCGCGGTGGCCCTCGCTACCGAGCTTCGCCCGGACCTTGTCATCATGGATGTCAAGATGCCCCAGCTCGACGGCATTTCGGCCGCAGAGCGCCTCACGAAGAACCACATTGCACCCGTCGTCCTCCTGACGGCATTCAGCCAGAAGGAACTGGTCGAGCGAGCGAGCGAGGCGGGCGCGCTTGCGTACGTCGTCAAACCGTTCACGCCGAACGACCTACTGCCCGCGATCGAGATCGCTCTCGCCCGATATGCCCAGATCATTACGCTTGAGGCCGAGGTCAGCGACCTGGTCGAGAGGTTTGAAACGCGCAAGCTGGTTGACCGTGCCAAGGGCCTGCTCAATGAAAAAATGGGGCTTACCGAGCCCGAGGCATTCCGCTGGATTCAGAAGGCATCCATGGACCGCCGGCTCACCATGCACGACGTCGCGCAGGCGATCATCGAGCAATTGAGCGCCAAGAAGTAGCTCGCTCCTGCGACTGCACAGTCGCGGCGTGTGCCAGCGTCGGAGAAATTGCGAATCGCCGGTCTTGTGAGCCCGCTGCGACGGTGTTTCGCAGATTTTCCGACGGGGGAGGATCGACGGGCGAGCTACCTGTCAAGCAGTCGCGACCCTGGTCGTGCGACTTGAGTCGAAGTGACCCCCGCACTGCGCAGGTACTGCTCGACGTCCACCCCGTCGAGAAAGTCGGTCAGCTTCGCCCGGGCTGAGTCAGCCACCCATTCGCAGACAGGCAGCCGAAGTCGCGGGCGTTCTGCAGGTCACCCCAGTCAACATCACGCAAATCCAGCATGACTACTGATCACGCAGCATGTTCGTCATGCGCACCGTCGAAAGCCTGCGGCCCTGCTCGTCGCGAATTACGATCTCGTGCGTCGCAAGTGTGCGCCCGAGGACCAGCGCATCGCATGTGCCGATGACCCAGCCCGACGTAACCGAGCGACTGTGGGTCGCGTTGATCTCGATCCCAACCGCATAACGACCGGGGCCAGCGTGAATTGCGGACGAAATCGACCCGAGCGACTCGCCCAGCACGACGTGCGCTCCTCCGTGGAGGAGCCCGATGACCTGCGTGTTGCCCTCCACCGGCATCCTGGCGACGGAATGCTCGGCCGACAGTTCGAGGAATTCGACGCCCATCCGTGAAGTGAGGTCGCCACCGCCAGACTCGATCAATCGCTTGAAAAGCTCTGGGTCGAGATTGTCGGGATAGATGGTCATCGGCTTCTTTCGAATGACGTGAACAGCGGCGGAAACACCGTCGGTGGCCGCGACTAGGCTGGCCTCGTGACGGACTCCGAAAAGCCTACCCTCATGGTCATTGATGGCCATTCGCTGGCGTTCCGGGCGTTTTACGCCCTTCCGGTCGACAGTTTCATGAACCGCGAGGGCCAGCACACCAACGCAATCCACGGTTTCATCTCGATGCTGATCAACCTGCTCGCAAACGAGAGGCCGACACACGTTGCCGTGGCGTTCGACATCTCGCGTTATTCGTTTCGCACGCGTGAGTATCCCGAGTACAAGGGCACCCGCGGCGAGACGCCCCCGGAGTTCGTGGGTCAGATCCCACTGCTCGAGGAGGCACTGAAGGCCATGAACATTCCGACCCTGTCGAAGGAAGATTTCGAAGCGGATGACATTCTGGCGACGCTGGCACACGAGGGGTCACAGCAGGGATTCAACGTTTTCGTGGTGTCCGGTGACCGTGATGCGATCCAGATGATCAACGACGACGTGACGCTGCTGTACCCGAACGCGCGCGGGGTATCTGAGCTGAAGCGGTACAACCGCGACACGGTGTTCGAACGGTACGGCATCGAGCCGCACCAATATCCCGACGTGGCTGCGCTAGTCGGCGAGACCAGCGACAACCTCATTGGCATCGACAAGGTCGGCGAGAAAACCGCGGTCAAATGGATTAACCAGTACGGCAGCCTGAGCCAGCTGCTCGAGCACAGCGACGAGATCGGGGGAGTCGTCGGCGAGAAGTTGCGCGAACAGCGAGAACGGGCCGTACGCAACCGCAAGCTCAATCACCTGCTCACGAACGTTGACCTGCCCCTCGGCCCGACCGACCTCGAACGCAAACCCATCAACGTCACTGCAGTTCGTGAAGTCTTCGACAAGTTGCAATTCAGAACCCTGCTCGACCGGGTCCTCAAGATTGCCGCCGCTGAGGGCAGCGATGTCGGCGAGCTGCCGACCGACGCCGTGCTCGCGGGCACCGAGGTGCCGCCCGTCCGCACCATGGTGGACGAAGAGCTTGCCAAGTGGATCGACACGACAACGGCAAAGGGTACGAAGCCGCTCGGACTGCGAGTTGAATTTACTGCGGGCGAGGTTACCGGGCTTGGTCTTGCCAGCGACTCCGACTCGGCATTCGTGCCGTGGGCATCCGGTCGACCCGATTACGTTGCGCTTGAGGCCTGGCTGGCGAGCGATGCACCGAAGTACCTGCACGACTCCAAACGCGAGCTCAAGTGGCTGCGACGCTCGGGGCTCGAACTCCGTGGCATCGCGTTCGACACGACGCTTGCGGCCTGGCTCCTAAAGCCTGGGGGACACAGCGAGAATCTTCCTGCGCAGGTCTATTCGCACCTCGGCGAAACGCTGCCGCAAGCAGATCCAAACCAGCTCGTCCCTGATGTCGAGGCGTTCAGCCCGGCGACCGAGGCCTGGTACGTCTTCCGGCTCTCCGAGTATCTGGCGGAGCGGCTGGATGCCGGGTCGCGACGTGTCCTCGATGACATCGAGCTGCCCCTCGTTCCCGTGCTCGCGCTCATGGAGACGACGGGCGTGACTGTGAACGCATCCGAACTCGCGCGTCTGAACGCCAGTCTGACCGCGAGTGCAGACAGTCTCGCCTCCCGCGCCTACGCCGAAATCGGCCACGAGGTAAACCTCGGTTCGCCCAAGCAGCTGCAGCAGGTGCTTTTCGAAGAACTCGGGATGCCGAAGACGCGTGCAAACAAGACCGGTTTCTCCACAGACGCGGCCTCACTCGCCGATCTACAGGATCAGGCACCCCATCCGTTCCTCGATCTGCTGCTCCAGCACCGAGATGCAACGAAGCTGAAGCAGATCATTGAGACGCTCGAGCGCGGCATCGCGGCTGACGCCCGTATTCACACCACCTACGACCAGACGGGCACCAGTACGGGTCGCATCTCGTCCAATGATCCCAACCTGCAAAACATCCCGGTGAAGACCGAGGTCGGGCGCGAGATTCGTTCGTCGTTCGAGCGCGGCGCGGGGTTCGAGACGCTCCTCACGGCCGATTACTCACAGATCGAGATGCGGATCATGGCGCATCTTTCCGGGGATGACGGGCTCATTCTGGCTTTCAACGAGGGCGAGGACCTCCACCGGTTCGTCGGATCGCGCATCTTCGGCGTTGAGCCCGCCGACGTCACGCCCGTTATGCGAACCAAGGTGAAGGCGATGTCGTACGGGCTCGCCTACGGGTTGAGCGCATTCGGCCTCAGCAAGCAACTACGCATCGAGACCGCCGAGGCGAAACAGCTGATGACCGACTATTTCGCGCGTTTTGGCGCCGTGCGCGACTATTTGCGAAACGTCGTCGAACAGGCCAGAGTCGACGGCTACACGGAGACCATTTTTGGCCGGCGTCGGCCTTTCGGCGACCTGACCTCAAACAACAGGGTGCTGCGCGAAAATGCCGAGCGGGCAGCGCTCAATGCGCCCATCCAGGGGTCTGCCGCCGACATCCTGAAGATCGCAATGCTGGGCATTGCCGACGACCTGCGCACCCAATCGCTCGAATCCCGGATGCTCATGCAGGTGCACGATGAGCTCGTGTTCGAGGTTGCGTCGGGCGAACTCGATGCCCTGGCGGCGATCGTGCGTGACCGGATGGGCCATGCAGCGGATCTCCGGGTACCGCTCGACGTTCAGATCGGCACCGGCGCCAACTGGGACGAAGCAGCGCACTGAGTTAGCGCATCAGGGCACGGCGGCGCGGATTGCCTGATCGGTGTGCGCCGGGTCGGCGCTAGGTTTGAGCTATGGCTCCTTCAGCGGTTGAGCTTCGAGAACTTCTTCCCCCTGCCTCCATCGTTTTCGCGGCGCAAGTCGTCGATCGGGATGAAGCTGTTCGGCGGTCCGGCGCCCTGCTCGTCGCGGCCGGCTGCGTCGACGAAGACTACGTCGACCAAATGCTCGATCGTGAGAGAGCGGTTTCCACGTTTGTGGGCGATGGAATTGCGATGCCGCACGGCACGCTCACCGCCAAGAATGACGTCATTACCGAGGGGCTGAGCCTGCTGCTGCTCGCGTCGCCGATCGACTGGGGCGGCAGCGATGTCACCACCGTTATCGGAATCGCCGCGCACGGGCGCAGGTACATCACACTGCTCAGCCAACTCGCCACCGTGTTGCTCGATGAGGGCCGTGCGGCGTCCCTGCGGTCGGCGAGCACGGCCGAGCGTGTCTATGAGTTGCTGGCCAGTTAGCTCCACGTTTCGTCGCGAGCGTGTTCTAGGCTCGATTTATGACAAATGAACAGCACATCGATGTGCGTACACCCACGCCGATCGACGCAATTGCGGAGAGGTGGGTCACAACACTCGCCGAACTGGTTCCCACTCTTGCGACCTACATCGGCGCAGACAACGGCAGGACGGGGGAGTGGGAAGACTTCTCGCCCGCGGGTCACGAGGCGCTTGCCGCTGCGGCGAGGGCAGTAATTGCTGAGCTGAAAGACGTGCCCACCAGCGACGCTGTCGACGAGGTCACCAAGGTCGACCTGCTGGAGACGCTGGCGCTCGAATTGGAAAAGGATGCCGTCGGGCTGCATCTTCGCGATGTCAATGTGATCGCATCCCCGGTGCAGACCATTCGCGAGGTATTCGACATCATGCCGACCTCGACCGAGCAGGACTGGTCGGATGTCTCCTCGCGACTCAATAAGGCTCCTGTCGCAATCGACCAGTACATCGAAACTCTCCGCCTGGGCATTTCGAAGGGCGTCGTTCCCGCCGCGCGCCAGGTGCGCGAGGTCATCCTGCAAGCTCGAACGACCGCAGACCCCGACGGTCTCTTCGCTGAACTCGTTGGGCGGGCCGACGGGATATCGGCCGGGCTGAATGCCGACCTGAAGACGGGTGCATCAGCATCCGCCGAGGCATACGACAAGCTCGCCGACTTCTTCGAAAGCGAGCTTCTGCCGAAGGCGGGGGATAAAGATGCCGTCGGTCGCGATATCTACGAGGTCGCCTCCCGGTCGTTTCTCGGTGCAACCGTCGACCTCGACGAGACCTACGAATGGGGCATCGAAGAGCTGCAGCGCATGGTCGACGAACAGACGGCGATCGCGAATGAGATCAAGCCGGGCGCTTCCGTCGAGGAGGCCGTCGCGTTCCTTGACGCGGACTCGTCGCGAAAACTTCACGGCACGGACGCTCTTCAGCGTTGGATGCAGGAAACCAGCGACCACGCTATTGAGGAGCTGGGCAGGACCCACTTCGACATCCCGCAGCAGATCCGCACGCTCGAGTGCATGATCGCACCGAGCCACACGGGGATCATCTATTACACCGGCCCGACAGACGACTTCTCCCGGCCCGGTCGGATGTGGTGGTCCGTGCCGGAGGGCGTCACCGAGTTCGATACCTGGCGGGAGCTTACAACCGTGTATCACGAAGGCGTTCCGGGGCATCACCTGCAGATCGCGCAGGCCGTCTACAACCGCGCGACGCTCAACAGCTATCGTCGACTGCTCGCGGGCACCTCGGGCCAGGCGGAGGGCTGGGCGCTGTACGCGGAACGCCTCATGGAGGAGCTCGGCTATCTGAGTGATCCGGCAGACCGGCTCGGGATGCTCGATGGCCAGCGGATGCGCGCAGCACGTGTCGTTCTCGACATCGGTGTGCACCTCGAGAAGGAGCGCCCTGACGGCCAGGGCAAGTGGACCGGCGACTACGCGTTCGACTTCATGGGGAAGAACGTGAACATGAACCCGGAATTCGTACGTTTCGAGGTCAACCGGTATCTCGGTTGGCCGGGTCAGGCGCCGTCATACAAGGTGGGCCAGCGCATCTGGGAACAGATTCGCGACGAGTACAAGGCGCGCGAGGGGGCATCCTTCAGTCCCAAGGAGTTCCACAAGAAGGCGCTCGACATTGGCGGCGTCGGGCTCGACACGCTCAAGAAGGCGCTGCTCGGGTGACCACCGAGCTGAGCTTCAACCTGTTTGAAATGAACACGGTTGGGCACATCTCGCAGGGTCTGTGGCGTCATCCTGCCAACACGCGTGATCGGTACACCGACCTCGCGTTTTGGCAGGACGAGGCTCGCCTCCTCGAGGCCGGCCTGTTCGACTCGGTATTTCTCGCAGACGTAATCGGCGCCTACGACGGATACCGCGGCGGCCCGGAAACTGCTGTGCGCGAGGCTGTGCAGATCCCGAACAACGATCCACTTCTGGTGATACCGGCGATGGCCGCGGTGACGGAGCACCTCGGTTTCGTCGCCACATTTTCGACCACATACGAACCACCGTTCGCGTTCGCCCGCCGCGCGAGCACCCTTGATCACCTGACCAAGGGCCGCTTCGGCTGGAACGTGGTGACGTCGTACCTTCCGGGCGCCGCCCGAAATTTCGGGCTCGAGAACGAGCTGTCGCACGAGCAGCGCTACGACAGGGCACACGAGTACCTCCAGGTGTTGTACAAGCTGTGGGAAGGCTCATGGGAAGACGGCGCGGTGACTCGGGATGCCGTCCGTGGCGTTTACACCGACCCGAGCCGGGTGCACGCGATCGATCACAACGGGGCGTACTTTCAGGTTGCGGGGCCGCATCTCTCCGAGCCTTCGCCGCAGAGAACACCCGTCATTTTCCAAGCCGGGTCGTCGGCTACGGGTCGCGCGTTCGCAGCGAAGCATGCCGAGGTGGTGTTCGTCGGGGGAGCGTCACTGGAGGATTTCGCGGCGAGCATCGCGGACATCCGCCGGCTCGCTGACGAGTATGGCCGCGGGCCGGATGCGGTCCGCACGCTCGGCAGTGCAGTGCTGATTCCGGGTCGAACCCACGCCGATGCTGTGCGCAAAGCCGAGGAGTACGAGCGATACTCGAGTGCCGAAGGCTATCTCGCCTACGCGGGCGGCGGCAGCGGAATCGATCTGGCCGCCTACCCGCCCGAAACGCGCATCGCCGACATTATTGCGGCGACCGCGAGCAGCAAGGAAGCAGCAACCATGAGTCGCTATGCGCCGGGCGCGACCGTCGGCGAGGCGTTGCGCGAGGTCACCAGGTTCGACCGAGGTCCGTTTTTTGCCCTTGGCACCGGCGACGAGATCGCTGAGGCGATAGTGGGCTGGGTGGCGGCGACCGGGATCGACGGATTCAACCTTCGTCAATTCCTGACGCCCGGCACCATCGAGGACTTCGTCGAGTTCGTGGTCCCCGCGCTGCAGAAACGCGGGCTGTACCGCGAACGCTATCGTGATGGAACTCTGCGCGAGCGGTTCTTTCCGGAGGGCCGGGCCGGGCTACCTTCATCCCACCCGGGTGCCGGATACCGCATCCCGAAACGGCGCGAATCCGAGTAGAAGTTGCCTGGTGCTGGCCATGGGCCACCGGATTCGGTGGGCTCATCGTTGCGAGCTTAGGCTGAGGTGTGACTTCAGCAGTTGACGACATCGCGATCAGCACGACGACCATTGGTGAGGCGTGGCTGCGGATCGCGGACCACATTCTCGGCTCCGGGGTTATGAGCGAGTATGACCACTTGCCCATCCTCGAGATTGAACGGGCGACCATAACCGTTGCACATCCAAGCCCGGCCGACCTGATCATCGCCCGTTTCGCGGACCCCGAGCGTCTCGCCTGGATGCACGCGAATTTCACCGACCACGCCCTGGTGAGGGAACTGGGGGATGCACGAAGCTACGCGAGCAGGCTCTTCGACTACGCGGGTTCGAGTCGCGACCAGGTCCGTTGGGTGATCGATCGTCTGAAAACCGATCCGACGAGCCGTTCAGCGACGATTACCACGTTCGAACCGCTCATCGACACGTCGTACATTCCGTGCGTGAGCCTGCTCGATTTCTGGATCAGGGATGGCGCGCTCGAGCAGGTCGTGTACGCCCACAGCATCGACTTCGGTTCGAAGGGCTACGGCAACCTGGTTGAACTTGCCTGGCTGCAGGAGTACATCGCGAGCGAGTTGGGTATCCCGGTCGGTCAGCTGGTCTTCATCATCAAGTCGGCGCACATCTACGAGACGGAGCGCGGCTACATGAGCCGTGTGTTGTCCCAGGCAGACTGATTCCGCTAAGCTGGAACGTCACATTCGTGGCTATCATCCGCCTGCCATCGGCGAAAAACATCTGCATCACCCCGTCGCTGGCCCTAGCTATGTCCATACTGGAGCACTAACTACATGACAATCGCAACGACTGCCAAGGCACCCAAGCAGGTCGCCGTCAATGACATCGGATCTGCTGAAGACTTTCTCGCCGCAGTCGAAAAGACACTGAAGTTCTTCAACGACGGAGACCTCATCGAGGGTACCGTCGTCAAAATCGATCGTGACGAGGTTCTTCTCGACGTCGGTTACAAGACGGAGGGTGTCATCCCCTCCCGCGAACTTTCCATCAAGCACGACGTCGACCCGACTGAGGTCGTTCAAGTCGGCGACCTGGTTGAGGCACTTGTCCTTCAGAAGGAAGACAAAGAAGGCCGCCTCATCCTCTCCAAGAAGCGCGCCCAGTACGAGCGTGCGTGGGGCGATGTGGAGAAGATCAAGGATGCCGATGGCATCGTGACCGGCTCCGTCATCGAGGTCGTCAAGGGTGGCCTCATCGTCGACATCGGTCTGCGCGGATTCCTTCCCGCCTCGCTCATCGAGCTTCGCCGCGTCCGCGACCTCACGCCATACCTCGGCCAGGAGATCGAGGCCAAGATCCTCGAGCTCGACAAGAACCGCAACAACGTTGTACTTTCGCGTCGCGCACTGCTCGAGCAGACTCAGAGCGAGAGCCGTACGACCTTCCTCAACAACCTGTCCAAGGGTCAGGTTCGCAAGGGTGTCGTCTCCTCCATCGTCAACTTCGGCGCATTCGTCGATCTGGGTGGCGTCGACGGTCTGGTTCACGTCTCCGAGCTCTCGTGGAAGCACATCGAGCACGCCAGCGAGGTCGTAGAGGTTGGCCAGGAGGTCACCGTCGAGATCCTCGAGGTCGATCTCGATCGCGAGCGCGTTTCGCTGTCGCTCAAGGCAACGCAGGAAGACCCGTGGCAGGTGTTCGCACGCACCCACGCGATCGGCCAGGTTGCTCCCGGAAAGGTCACGAAGCTCGTTCCCTTTGGCGCGTTTGTTCGCGTCGCCGAGGGCATCGAGGGTCTCGTACACATCTCCGAGCTGTCGGGCAAGCACGTCGAACTGGCCGAGCAGGTCGTTTCGGTTGGCGACGAGGTCTTCGTCAAGGTCATCGACATCGACCTCGAGCGTCGCCGCATCTCGCTTTCTCTGAAGCAGGCGAACGAGGGCGTTGACCCGGAGGGCACCGAGTTCGACCCGGCGCTGTACGGAATGCTTACTGAGTATGACGACGCTGGCAACTACAAGTACCCCGAGGGCTTCGACCCGGAGACCAACGAATGGCGCGAAGGCTTCGAGACCCAGCGCGAGAAGTGGGAGCAGGACTACGCTGCGGCCCAGGCTCGCTGGGAAGCTCACAAGAAGCAGGTTGCCGATGCAGCCGTCGAGGAAGAGAACCTTCCGTCGGCGGCTCCTGTTGGGGCATCCTCGTTCTCAAGTGAGTCGGCCAACGCCGGGACGCTCGCAGACGACGAGTCGCTTGCAGCGCTTCGCGAGAAGCTGAGCAGCTCGAACTAGTTTCAGCACGAAATGGCCGGCGCTCTTCGGGGCGTCGGCCATTTAGCATCCTGCGACCTCGTGAGTTGCCCGCTTCGGCCGGGTTTCTACCGTGATATGCGACCGAAGTGGGCAACTCACGAGAGCGAATCACGAGAGCGAATAGGGTTGTGGGATGAAGTTGGTTGGGCTGACGGGCGGGATCGCGTCAGGTAAGTCGGTGGTGAGTGCCCGCCTCGCCGAGCATGGCGCGGTGGTCGTCGACGCTGACGTTCTCGCCCGGGAAGTAGTGCAACCCGGGACGCCGGGGCTCGCGGAAATTGCGCGACAGTTCGGGACATCCGTCATTGCGGCAGACGGAGCGCTCAATCGGCCGGCACTGGGTGCGATTATCTTCGCCGATGCAGACAGGCGTGCGGCGCTGAATGCCATCACTCATCCGGCGATTTGGCGACGGGCAAAGGAGCTCTTCGACTCCGCGGAGCGCGCAAACCCGGACGCCGTGGTCGTCTACGACGTGCCGCTCCTGGCCGAGGCCGCGTCCGATCGGCCCATGTCTTTCGACCTCATTGTCGTCGTACACGCGGATGCCGCCACGCGGATCGACCGTTTGGTCACGCTGCGAGGCCTGAGCCGTGAGGATGCCGAAGCGCGCCTCGGCTCCCAGACAACAGACGAGCAGCGCCTCTCCATCGCCGACGTGGTAATCGACTCGAACGGCACGCTCGGGCACACGCTTGAGCAGGCTGACGCGCTGTGGGAGCGTTTGACCGCCAAATAGCCAGCGAACGAGCCAGCGGGATGTCGGCGGCTCTGCTTAAGCTGTAAGCATGCAGCCCACTCGTGCCGTCCGTCCTTTTGAGGTCATCAGCGAGTATGTGCCGAGCGGCGACCAGCCGCAGGCGATCACAGAGTTGGCCGGCCGCATCAACGCCGGCGAGACGGATGTCGTCCTGCTTGGCGCAACCGGCACGGGTAAGTCCGCGACGACAGCCTGGCTCATCGAGCAGGTGCAACGTCCTACGCTGGTTCTGGCGCACAACAAGACGCTTGCCGCGCAACTGGCGAACGAGTTCCGTGAGCTGATGCCGAACAACGCTGTCGAGTATTTCGTGAGCTATTACGACTATTACCAGCCCGAAGCGTACGTTCCACAGACAGACACCTTCATCGAGAAAGACTCCTCGATCAACGCTGAGGTCGAGCGTCTGCGCCACTCCACAACCAACTCGCTGCTGTCCCGGCGCGACGTCATCGTCGTGTCCACGGTTTCCTGCATCTACGGATTGGGCGCCGCCGAGGAGTACCTGGGCGCGATGGTCGCGCTTCAAGTCGGCGACAATATCGGGCGAGACAAGCTCATTCGACAGTTCGTCAACATGCAGTACCAGCGCAACGATGTCGACTTCTCTCGCGGTAAGTTCCGCGTGCGCGGCGACACGATCGAGATCATCCCGGTGTATGAAGAGCACGCTATTCGGGTCGAGCTCTTCGGGGACGAGATCGAAGCCATCTATGCACTGCATCCTTTAACCGGCGAGGTTCTCAAGAAGATGGATGCCGTCTCCGTCTTCCCGGCGACCCACTACGCCGCGAGCTCCGAGACGATGAAGAAGGCCATTGTCACCATCAAGATTGAACTCAAGGAGCGACTGGAGGAGCTCGAACGACAGGGCAAACTCCTCGAAGCGCAACGGCTTCGCATGCGCACCACCTTCGATATCGAGATGATGGAGCAGATCGGCTTCTGCAGTGGCATTGAGAACTACTCTCGTCACATCGATGGGCGCGCGCCGGGTGAGGCGCCCAACTGCCTGCTCGACTACTTCCCGGAAGACTTTCTGGTCGTCATCGACGAGTCGCACGTCACGGTGCCACAGATCGGCGCTATGTACGAGGGGGATGCCTCGCGCAAACGTACCTTGGTCGAGCACGGTTTCCGGCTCCCGAGCGCACTCGATAACCGTCCGCTGAAGTGGGAAGAGTTTCTCGACCGCGTCGGGCAGAAGGTCTACCTGTCTGCGACCCCCGGGCGCTACGAGCGAGGCATCACCGATTCGGTTGTGGAGCAGATCATCCGGCCCACGGGTCTTATCGATCCGAAGATCGTCGTCAAGCCATCCAAGGGACAGATCGACGACCTGCTCGAACAGATTCGTCAGCGTGTTGAGCTCAATGAGCGCGTGCTCGTGACCACCCTGACTAAGAAGATGGCGGAGGAGCTCACCGACTTCCTGGGGGAGGCCGGCGTTCGGGTGCGCTATCTCCATTCCGACGTCGACACCCTTCGCCGGGTCGAGCTGCTGACCGAGCTTCGTCAGGGCGTCTACGACGTCCTGGTCGGTATCAATCTGCTTCGTGAGGGTCTCGACCTGCCGGAGGTTTCGCTCGTGGCAATTCTCGACGCAGACAAGGAAGGGTTCCTTCGGTCGTCGACCTCCCTCATCCAGACCATCGGTCGTGCTGCCAGAAACGTCTCGGGCGAGGTACACATGTACGCGGATGTCCTCACCGATTCGATGAAGCAGGCGATCGAGGAGACCACTCGTCGCCGCGAAAAGCAGGTTGCGTACAACCTTGAACGCGGGGTCGACCCACAGCCGCTTCGCAAGAAGATCGCAGACATCACGGATGCCCTGCTGCGCGAGGGCGCGGACACCGCCCAGCTTCTCGCGGGCAGGGATGGCAGGAAGCGGGCTCCAACCCCGAACCTGCGGCGAGAGGGCCTGGCTGCGGCCGGCGGAAACGACCTCGAGAAGATCATCGCCGATCTCAACGATCAAATGCTTCAGGCGGCTGGTGAACTCAAGTTTGAACTCGCTGCGCGACTGCGTGATGAGGTCTCCGAGCTCAAGAAAGACCTCAGACAAATGGTCAGCGCCGGGCACCTTCGCTAGCCAGCCACTGTGCCAAGCGGGCGCGGCCCCGCCTCCGGATAGAATCACGCCGTGATGAGGTTTCGGGTGAGGCTGGTCGCCGCCGCTGCCCTCGCCGCCAGCGTCGCCCTCGTCGTGGCGCTATCGGCCTGCACAACACCCGGCCCCGGCACTCCGACCTCGACCGCATCCGTTCAACAGGCGCTTCCGGGCGGTGTCACAGTGACCATCTTCCAAAATCGATCTGATTTCGCGCCACGCCACCTCCAGGTGGAGGTGAGCAACGGAAGTGCGGGGCGCATTACGCTCCGATCGGGCTCGTTCTCCTCCGCGTTCTTCGCATCTGCTGCCCCGATGGGGTCACTGCCCTACACGCTCGATCACGGTGATCAGGTGTCATTTCCCGTGGTGTTGCCGAAGCCCGCGTGCTCGGCGTCTGCGGCAGACCCTCGGGTCTCGCTTACGTTCACCGATGCTCAGGGCCACGGGCACGCGACGGTGCGTCCAACGGTCTTGTACGACACGCTTCACGAGATCAATGTCGAAGACTGCGCTCGTTACACCTTCGAGCAGGTCGTCAGGATCACGCCCGGCAGCGCCGTGAAGACCGTCAGATTGCCGAACAGGAAACTGGTCGGCCAGCTCGCCTTCACGTTCACGCCGACCGGGGCGGCCGGGTCTGTCACGATCAAGCAGATTGACGCGACGACCCTGCTCGATATGTCGTTCAACACCAGGTTTCCCCTCGTCATGACCGCGAAATCGGCGCCCGTCACGCTCACCCTGACCGTGTCGCCCACTCGGTGTGAAACGCACGTTTTGTCGGAGGACAAGGTCGGTACCGTTGTGCCGTTTCACGTCGTGACCCCGTCAACCAGCAATGGATACTTTGGGCTGGTGCTCAACGACACCCTGAAGTTCGAGTTCTACCGTTACTTCTCGGCGGCCTGCGGATACCCGGGCTAGCCAACCGTATCGACCTTCGCGCAGAGCGAACCGCGACAGGGCGATGTCGGTGGCTTCCGTAGACTATAGAGAGTGTCGATTTCATCCGTAACGGGCTCCTCGAAGCTCAGTGTTCGTGGCGCTCGAGTGCACAATCTGAAGGATGTCGACCTCGAGATTCCGCGCGACTCTCTCGTGGTTTTCACGGGTCTGTCCGGCTCGGGCAAATCGTCGCTCGCGTTTGACACGATCTTCGCCGAAGGGCAGCGGCGCTACGTCGAGTCGCTCTCCGCCTATGCGCGCCAGTTTCTCGGCCAGGTCGATCGCCCGGATGTCGACTTCATCGAAGGTCTGAGCCCGGCCGTCTCGATCGACCAGAAGTCGACCAACCGCAACCCGCGCTCGACCGTCGGCACCATAACCGAGATCTACGACTACATGCGGCTCCTGTGGGCCCGCATCGGCATCCCGCACTGCCCCGTCTGTGGCGAGAAAATCGAGCGGCAAACCGTGCAGCAGATTGCCGACCAGCTCATGACGCTTGAGACCGGCACCCGGTATCAGATCGTAAGCCCGGTGATCTCGCAAAAGAAGGGCGAGTTCGTCGATCTCTTCCAGTCTCTTGCTGCGAGCGGGTACTCGCGCGCGATCGTCGATGGCGAGCAGATCCAGCTGAGCGAACCACCCATCCTGAAGAAGCAGATCAAGCACGACATCTCGGTGGTCGTCGACCGGCTGGTGGCTGCCGACGACATCCTCACTCGGCTCACCGATTCCCTTGAAACAGCGCTTCGGCTCACTGACGGGCTCGTGTCGATCAACTATGTCGACGAGACCGGCGACGCAGCTTGGCGCAACTTCTCCGAAAAGCTCTCCTGCCCGAATGGTCATCCGTTGCAGTTGACCGAGATCGAACCGCGTACCTTCTCGTTTAATGCTCCCTTCGGGGCCTGCCCGGAATGCTCAGGCCTCGGCACCCGCATGACGGTGGATGCCGACCTTCTCATCGCCGACCCGTCTGTCAGCATCCAGGACGGCGCGATCCTGCCCTGGGCGCAGTCTGGCAAGGGCATCGCGCAATATTTCGGCCGGATGCTCGAGGCGCTCGGTCGCGAACTCGACTTTTCGATAGACACCCCGTGGGGCGAACTGTCGGACGAAGCCCGCAACGCGGTGCTCAACGGCAACAACTTCGAAGTCACGGTCAAGTGGAAGAACCGCTTCGGTCGCGAGATGAAATACACGACCGGGTTCGAGGGCGTCATCCCGTACATCGTTCGTAAGAATCTCGAAGCCGACACCGAATGGACCAAGCAGCGCTTCGCCAACTACCTGCGTGAGACACCGTGCCCTGTGTGCAATGGCAAGCGCCTGAAGCCAGAGGTCCTGGCCGTTACCGTCAACGACTATTCGATTTCGGATGCCTGCGAGCGCAGCCTGGTCAGGCTGCACGAGTTCATGGCAGCCCTGACCCTCACCGATCGTGAGGCGCATATCGCGGCCGCCGTGCTTCGTGAGATTCGCCTCCGACTTGAGTTTTTGATCGAGGTGGGGCTGAGCTATCTCGACCTGGCGAGAGCCGCAGCCACGCTGAGCGGCGGCGAGGCGCAGCGCATCCGGCTGGCGACCCAGATCGGCTCGGGCCTCACGGGCGTGCTTTACGTCCTCGATGAGCCGAGTATCGGTCTGCACCAGCGCGATAATCGCAGGCTCATTGAGACCCTGGTCAAACTCAAGAACCTCGGCAACACCCTCATCGTCGTCGAACACGATGAAGACACCATTCGCACCGCAGATTGGGTCGTCGACATCGGCCCGGGCGCAGGAGAACTCGGCGGCGAGGTTATCCACTCCGGATCGTACGAAGACCTCCTCACCAACACGAGGTCCCTCACCAGCGATTACCTCTCGGGTCGGGTCGCAATCGAGACGCCCAAGAGGCGCAGGCCAACCGACAAAGACCGTCAGATAGTGGTCGAGGGTGCGAGGGCCAACAACCTCAAGAATGTGACGGTGAAGTTCCCGCTCGGCGTGTTCACCGCCGTCACCGGGGTCAGCGGCTCGGGCAAGTCATCACTCGTGAACGACATCCTGTACAAGGTGCTGGCAAACACGCTGAATGGCGCTCGACAGATCCCCGGGAGGCACACGCGTGTTACAGGGCTTGAGCTACTCGACAAGGTGGTGCACGTCGACCAGGCGCCCATCGGGCGCACGCCGCGGTCGAATCCTGCGACCTATACCGGTGTATTCGATCGCATCCGAACGCTGTTCTCCGAGACCGGTGAGGCGAAGGCGCGCGGCTACCTGCCGGGTCGGTTCAGTTTCAACGTCAAAGGTGGCCGGTGCGAGAACTGCGCGGGCGACGGCACGATCAAGATCGAAATGAACTTCCTGCCCGACGTCTATGTGCCGTGCGAAGTCTGTGCGGGGGCGCGCTACAACCGCGACACTCTTACGGTGCACTACAAAGGTAAGAACATCGCCGAGGTGCTCGACATGCCGATCGCGGAGGCCGCCGACTTCTTCGAGGCCATCACGGCCATCCATCGCTACTTGAAGACCTTGGTGGATGTCGGCCTCGGCTATGTGCGTCTCGGCCAGAGCGCGACGACGCTCTCCGGTGGTGAGGCGCAGAGAGTAAAGCTTGCGACCGAGCTCCAGCGGCGCGCCACCGGGCGGAGCGTCTACGTTCTCGACGAGCCAACAACGGGCCTCCACTTCGAAGACGTACGAAAGCTCCTGCTGGTGTTGAACGGTCTCGTCGACAAAGGCAACACCGTGATCGTCATCGAGCACAACCTCGATGTCATCAAATCGTCCGACTGGGTGATCGACCTTGGCCCCGAGGGCGGTGCCGGCGGGGGAGAGCTGATAGCGGCAGGAACTCCAGAACAGGTATCAAAAGTGGCCGCGAGTCACACGGCGACATTCCTTCGTGAGATCCTGAGAATCGGTGCGGCAACGAAGAGCTCAGCCTCGAAGAGCTCAACGTCGAAGACGAAGTAGCGGGCGGCGGTCATGGCTGAGACGGTGAGCTACCGGCCTAAGGCTGGCGAGATTCCGACGTCGCCGGGCGTCTATCGATTTCGGGATGCCACGGGCCGGGTCCTCTACGTCGGTAAGGCCAAAAGCCTTCGCTCGCGTCTCAGCAACTATTTCGCGCCACTCCACACGCTCCACCAGCGAACGCGGCGCATGGTCCTCTCGGCTGCTTCTGTCGAGTGGACTGTCGTCGGCAACGAGTTCGAGGCGCTTGAGCTCGAATTCACCTGGATCAAGCAGTTCGACCCGCCGTTCAATGTGCAGTTCCGCGACGACAAGTCGTACCCGTATCTCGCGATAACCCTCCAGGACGACGTTCCCCGCGTGTTTGTGACCCGCAACCACAAGATTGCCGGGGCACGGTATTTCGGTCCGTACACGAAGGTCTGGTCGATCCGGGAGACCGTCGACACGCTGCTCAAGGCGTTCCCGATGCGTAGCTGCACCGACACGACCTACAAGCGCGCCCAACAGACCGGTCGCCCCTGTTTGCTCGGCGATATCGGCAAGTGCGCGGCTCCCTGCGTTGGTCGAGTCACCAAGGAAGATCACAAGTCAATAGCGGTCGACTTCGCCTCATTCATGGCAGGTAACGATTCGACGTTTGTTGCCGACATCGAGCGCAGGATGAAGACTGCCTCGACCGAGCAGGACTACGAGGCCGCGGCCCGCTATCGGGACCAGCTTGGGGCGATGCAGACGGCCCTCTCTCGCAACGCCGTCGTGCTGGCCGACGACGTCGACACCGACTTTTTCGGCATCGCGCACGACGAACTCGCGGCCGCCGTGCAGCAGTTCATCGTCCGCGGCGGCCGCATTCGCGGGGTCAAGAGCTGGGTGGTTGACAAAGAGCTCGACCTCGATCTGCCCGAACTGGTCGAGACAGTCCTTCAGAACGCCTACGGCGACGTTGAGGCTCCACCGCGCGAAGTGGTTGTGCCGGTGCTTCCCGAGGACCGTCTCGAGCTCGAGCGGTGGTTGACGGGGCTTCGCGCCTCTGGCCGCGTCGCGCTGAAAATAGCGCAACGCGGTGAGAAGGCAGCGCTGGCGTTGACGGTCGCCACCAACGCACGTAACGCTCTCGTGCTGTACAAGACGCGTCGAAGTGGCGACTTTGTCGCTCGCTCGCAGGCCCTGGCCGACATCCAGGAAGCACTCGGGATGCAGGATGCCCCGCTTCGCATGGAGTGTTACGACGTATCGCACCTGAGCGGCACGAACATTGTCGCCTCGATGGTCGTCTTCGAGGACGGCCTGCCGCGTAAAGACCAGTACCGCCGTTTCAGCATCCCGGATTCCACCGATGACACCGAGTCGATTTACCAGACGCTGACGCGCAGGCTCGCATACCTCGACCAGGAAGCCAGCAGGCACGACGCGGCCGAAGAAGCCGAAGCCGAGGAGGAGGGCAGGCCGCGCAAGCGCTTCGCCTACCGGCCCAACCTTCTCATCGTCGATGGCGGCCAGCCGCAGGTCGCTGCCGCGAAGCGGGCGCTTGAGGATGCCGGTGTCACGGGCATTGCGCTGTGCGGAATCGCAAAGCGGCTCGAGGAAATCTGGCTGCCCGATTCCGATTATCCCGTCATCCTGCCGAGAAACAGCGACGCGCTGTTCCTGATCCAGCGCATCCGCGACGAGGCGCATCGTTTCGCGATCACGTACCAGCGCCAGCGACGATCGAACGACATCACATCTTCGCTCTCGCAGATTCCCGGGCTCGGCCCGGCTCGCGTCAAAGAGATTCTGAAGCACTTCGGGTCGGTCACGAGGCTTCGCGCAGCGGACGCCGCGGCGATTGCTGAGGTGCGGGGCGTCGGAGAGATTCTCGCCCGCCAGATCTACGAGAGTCTTCGCTCCTAATGTCGAGCGCCGCTCAAACGGGGTGAGAGCCGACAGGGTTCGGTTAGCGCTACCCGGATCGCTACTAAACTTGGGCGCGAACTGCGACGCACCGCAATCGAAGGCCTGAGGGACAATGACCGCGCAAAACGAACGGCAGGAGCTGCTGGTCGTTACGGGGATGTCCGGTGCCGGCAGATCCACGGTCGGGAATGCTCTGGAAGACCTCGGCTGGTATGTCGTCGATAACCTTCCACCGCAGATGCTGAGGCCGCTCGTCGACCTGGGGGAGCGCGCGAGCGACTCGCTTCCGAAAATCGCGGCAATCGTGGATGTTCGCGGCGGCAAGCTCTTCGCGGACGTCCAGCGTGCCGTGCAGGAACTGCGGGCAAACGCCCGCGTACGCGTGCTGTTCCTCGATGCCACGGATGCTGCCCTCGTGCGCAGGTTCGAGCAGGTGCGGCGTCCACACCCGCTTCAGGGTGACGGCACGTTGCTCGACGGCATCGCCCGTGAGCGCAGAAGGATGGAGGAGCTTCGGGAGAGCAGCGACATCGTTCTCGACACCTCCGAGCTGAACATCCACCAACTCGCGACGAGCATCGCTGAAAAATTTGCCGAGGTAGATGCGCCTGGCGTACAGGTCACGCTCATCAGCTTTGGCTTTAAATATGGGCTGCCCGCCGACGCCGACATGGTCGCTGACATGCGTTTTCTGCCGAACCCATTCTGGATCGCCGAACTCAAGCCACTAACGGGTCTCGACGCCGAGGTGAGCGAATACGTGTTGGGCGCGCCGGGTGCCGCGGAGTTCGTCGCATCCTATTCCGAAGCCCTCGCTCCGGTGCTCGCGGGGTACCAGCGGGAGAACAAGAGACACGCTACGATCGCCATTGGATGTACCGGCGGTAAGCATCGCTCGGTTGCCGTCGCGGAGAAGCTCGCAACCCTGCTGCGCGGGTTGCCCGGCGTCGCGGTGAGTGTTAAACATCGCGATCTGGGCCGCGAGTGACAGGTATTTTTAGTGCGGGACCTGTTAATGCCGAATGATTTTGCTGGCTGAGCGTCGGCACGCAACACAAGACTAGAAACGAAGAGGATTTATTCGTGGCACTCACCGCCGACGTCAAGGACGAACTCGCGAAGATCGATGTGAGCAAGACGACGGTGCGGGCGGCCGAGCTTGCAACCATCCTCCGTTTCGCCGGTGGCCTGCACCTGATCTCCAACCGCATCGCCGTTGAGGCCGAACTCGATTCCGCGTTGCTCGGGCGCCGCGTTCGCAAGGATCTCGCCGAACTGTATGGCGTGCGAAGCGAGGTCGCGGTGGTTTCCGCATCCGGATCACGAACTGCAAGCCACTATCTGGTTCGGGTTGTCGATGGTGGCGAAACTCTTGCACGGCAAACCGGACTGCTGGACGCCAGGAGGCGCCCCATCCGCGGCCTCCCGAATCGCCTGACCACAGGGTCTCGCGACGAGCTTGCCGCCGTATGGCGTGGCGCATTTCTGGCACGGGGAACGCTCACCGACCCGGGTCGCTCGGCGGCACTAGAGGTGACCTGCCCCGGTAACGAATCGGCGATGGCGCTCGTTGGCGCCGCCGGCCGACTGCGCATCTCGGCGAAGGCGCGCGAAGTTCGCGGCGTTCACCGCGTGGTCATCCGCGACGGCGAAGCCATCAGTGCAATGCTCGTTCTCATGGGCGCGACCGAGAGCGTCAAGGCGTGGGAAGAGATGCGTCAGCGTCGCGAAGTGCGTGCAACGGCCAACCGTCTCGTGAACTTCGACGACGCGAATCTCCGTCGCTCCGCGCAAGCCGCGGTCGCCGCTTGCCTACGAGTCGAGCGAGCTCTGGAGATCCTGAGTGACGACGTACCCGAGCACCTGCGCTACGCCGGTGACCTTCGCCTGCGGTTCCGTGACGCCAGCCTCGACGAGCTGGGCCATCACGCAGACCCTCCCATGACGAAAGATGCCGTTGCTGGCCGCATTCGCAGGCTATTGGCAATGGCAGACAAACGCGCATCCGATCTCGGCATTCCGGGCACCGATGCAAACGTCCCGCCTGACATGGATGACGTGTAGCTGGGAAGCATCCGAAAGTATCCCGGGTTGACGTCAGTAGACTGAAAATGTCACCCCGTACTCGCACAATCGCGCCTCGCGGGGCCAATTTGCTAGGAGATATTTGATGGCTGAGTACACCCTTCCGGATCTTCCCTACGACTATGCGGCTCTGCAACCGCACATCAGCGCGCGGATCATGGAGCTCCATCACGACAAGCATCACGCTGTCTATGTCGCAGGCGCGAACACCGCGCTTGCCAAGCTCGCTGAGGCCCGTGAGTCGGGCGACTACGCGAACGTTCCGAAGTTCGAAAAAGACCTTGCGTTCCACCTCGGCGGCCACATCAACCACTCGATCTTCTGGAAGAACCTCTCACCAGACGGAGGCGACAAGCCGACCGGTGAGCTGGCCGCGGCGATCGACGAATACTTTGGCTCGTTCGATAAGTTCGTTGGCCACTTCTCCGCTGCGGCAATCAGCCTGCAGGGTTCCGGCTGGGCGGTCCTCTCCTGGGATCCCATTGGCAAGCAGCTCATTATTCAGCAGCTGTTCGACCAGCAGGGAAATACCGCTCTCGGCACGATCCCCGTGCTCCAGCTCGACATGTGGGAGCACGCGTTCTACCTCGACTATGTCAACGTCAAAGCCGACTACGTGAAGGCCTTCTGGAACATCGTGAACTGGGCTGATGCGCAGGCACGATTCCAGGCAGCGCGCGATAACGCAAGTGGGCTACTGCTACTCTCGTAGCGGCAGTGTGGCCGGGGTTTTCGCCCCGGCCACACCCATCAATACCCGAACTGCCACCACCACATCAGCACCATCCGTCATGAGCGTCACTGTGTTGACGCACGAGCACCAGGAGTTTCTTTGAGCGTCAAGATCGGTATCAACGGCTTCGGTCGAATCGGCCGTAACTTCTTCCGTGCGGCCCTCGCAAAGGGCAGCGATCTCGAGATTGTTGCGGTCAATGACCTCGACAGCCCCCAGGCACTGGCACACCTCCTGCAGTACGACACCGTTGGCGGACGGTTGAACGCCACCATCGAGGTCGATGGCGACAACATCATCGTCAACGGCAAGGCCATCAAGGTTCTCGCCGAGCGCGACCCCGCGGCTCTCGGCTGGGGAGATCGTGGCGTCGACATCGTCATCGAGTCCACCGGGCGCTTCACCAAGTCGTCGGATGCACGCAAACACATCGAGGCGGGCGCCAAGAAGGTCATCATCTCGGCTCCAGCTACGGGTGATGACGTGGCAACACTGGTGCTGGGCGTCAACGAAGGTACCTACGACGCCGCGAAGCACGACATCATCTCCAACGCGTCCTGCACCACGAACTGCCTCGCGCCACTCGCCAAGGTCTTCATGGACAATTTCGGCATCGAGCGCGGCCTCATGACCACGGTTCATGCCTACACCGCAGACCAGAACCTCCAGGACGGCCCGCACAGCGACCTGCGTCGCGCTCGTGCCGCTGCGGCCAACATCATCCCGACCTCCACGGGTGCCGCCAAGGCGCTCGGCCTGGTCATCCCCGAGCTCGTCGGCAAGCTGGACGGCTATGCGCTTCGCGTTCCTGTCATCACAGGCTCGATCACGGATCTCACGGTTCAGTCGACGAAGCCTGTCACGGTGGCCGAGGTCAACGCCGCATACAAGGCCGCAGCCGAGGGCCCGCTGAAGGGCATCCTCAGCTACACCGAGGATGAGATCGTGTCCAGCGACATCCAGGGCGACCCGCACTCCTCGATCTTCGACGCCGGGCTGACCAAGGTCATCGGTAACCAGGTCAAGGTTGCCTCGTGGTACGACAACGAGTGGGGTTACTCGAACCGCCTCGTCGACATCACCGAATACGTCGCCGAGCGGCTGTGAATGTCCTAACCCGGCGATCGTCGGGAACACCTACATGAGTCTTCGAACGATTGACTCACTGGGCGATCTCAGCGGCAAACGGGTCATCGTCCGATGTGATCTGAATGTCCCGTTGAAAGACGGACAGATCACGGATGATGGGCGCATTCGCGCATCCGTCCCAACTCTGCAGCTCCTGTTGAAGGCTGGCGCGCGCGTTGTGGTCATTTCGCACCTCGGTCGACCCGATGGCAAGCCCGACGAGAAGTACAGCCTCGAGCCGGTTGCGTATCGACTCGGCGAGCTCCTGGGCACGCCGGTAGCTTTTGCGAACGACACCGTTGGCGGCTCCGCCGAACAGACTGTAGACAGCCTCGACGACGGCGACATCGCTGTTCTTGAGAACCTGCGGTTCAACCCGGGCGAGACCAGCGCTGACGATGTCGTGCGCAAGGCCTTTGCCGAACAGCTCGCCGGCTTTGGCGATGCCTTCGTCTCCGATGGTTTTGGAGTCGTGCACCGCGAGCACGCCAGCGTGTTCGACCTGGCCGCGATCCTGCCGAGCGCGGCTGGCCTCCTGATCGTCGACGAACTCGGCATTCTCGAAAAGCTCACCAAGGCGCCGGAGAAACCGTACGTTGTTGTTCTCGGCGGTTCGAAGGTCTCAGACAAGCTTGCGGTTATCGGCGCCCTGCTGCCAAAGGTTGACACGCTCCTCGTGGGCGGCGGGATGTTGTTCACCTTCCTTGCCGCGCAGGGCCACAAGGTTGGCGCGAGTCTCCTTGAAGCCGACCAGATCGACAACGTCAAGGGGTACATCGAGCAGGCGAAGAAGTTGGGCGTCAATCTCGTGCTGCCGACCGACATCGTCGTCGCGTCGAAATTTGGTGCGGATGCCGAGACCGCGATCACCGCAGCGGATGCCATCGAGGACACCCCATTCGGAGCCGCCGGTCTCGGTCTGGATATCGGCCCTGAGACATCCGCAGAATTCGCCAGGCAGATCGAAGCGGGCAGGACGGTGTTCTGGAATGGCCCAATGGGCGTGTTCGAGCTTGCCCCATTTGCTGCTGGCACGAAGGCGATCGCAGCGGCCCTGACGAAGGTCACTGGCCTTGGTGTGGTCGGTGGCGGGGATTCCGCTGCTGCCGTTCGAGAACTCGGGTTCAGTGACGACCAGTTCGGTCACATCTCGACCGGCGGAGGGGCGAGCCTCGAGTTTCTCGAGGGCAAGCGACTCCCAGGCCTGGAGGTACTCGGATGGCAGGCGTGAAACCGGGGGAGCGCGTCGCGTTCATCGCGGGCAACTGGAAGATGAACCTCGATCACCTGCAGGCGATTGCCTTCGTTCAGAAACTGGCGTGGACGCTGTCCGACGCCAGGCATGACTACTCGGCGACGGAGGTAGCGGTATTTCCACCGTTCACCGACATCCGTTCGGTCCAGAACCTCATTACCGGCGACAAGCTTGAACTAGGATTCGGCGCTCAGGATGTTTCTGCTCACTTGTCAGGTGCGTACACGGGTGAGATTTCTGCTCTCTTTCTGAAGGCTCTGGGCGCTCCCTACGTCATCGTCGGTCACTCAGAGCGTCGGCAGTATCACCACGAGAGCGATGAACAGATCGCCGAGAAGGTCGCCGTTTCGATTCAGAATGACGTCGTCCCGGTCATCTGCGTCGGCGAAACGGCGGAAGATCTTGAGCTATACGGTCCGAGTGCCGTGCCAGTTGCACAACTCCGCGCG
Source organism: Glaciihabitans sp. (assembly GCA_025463785.1). Classification (GTDB taxonomy): domain Bacteria; phylum Actinomycetota; class Actinomycetes; order Actinomycetales; family Microbacteriaceae; genus Galbitalea. Next base: position 108,382 of record JAODBD010000009.1, on the reverse strand, counting down.
GCGCTGTCGCTCTCTGAGGGTGCGACGAACGTCGTCGTCGCATACGAACCGGTGTGGGCGATCGGGTCAGGGCAGGCCGCGACGCCAGAACAGGCCGAGCAGGTTGCGGAACAACTTCGCTACGTAGTCGCGGAGGTCCTCGGCGGCGAAGTCGCGGATGCCACCCGCATTCTCTACGGCGGATCAGTCAAGTCGACGAATATCGCCGGTTTCCTTCGGCAGCCCAACGTCGACGGCGCGCTTGTCGGTGGTGCCAGCCTGGATATTGCCGAATTCGCCAGCATCGCCCAGTTCCGTAAGCATGTGGGAACCTAACCGGGTCAGATTCGAACTTCGCCAGAACGTATCCGTGTGGTCGCTCAGGCGTAGTTATACTGTGTGAGGCTCTTTGAGCCGCATCGAAAGGTCTTACGTGCAAATTCTTCAGGTCGTGCTGCAGGTCATCCTCGGTGTCGCGAGTCTTCTGCTGACCCTCCTCATCCTCTTGCACCGCGGCCGCGGCGGCGGTCTGTCAGACATGTTCGGCGGCGGTGTCACATCCAATCTGGGTGCCTCCGGTGTTGCTGAGCGCAACTTGAACCGCATCACCGTCCTCATTGTCGTGGTCTGGTTCATTTGCATCATCGTTCTTGGCCTAATCACCAAGTTCGCTGCGTAATTACTTCATTTCCTTTGACGAGAAGAGAACATCGTGGCTTCTGGCGGTAGCGCAATTCGTGGTTCGCGCGTCGGCGCTGGCCCCATGGGCGAGCAGGATCGCGGCTTCCACGCCGATCGCATCCAGGTCTCCTACTGGGATGAACTGGGCAACGAAACGGTTCGCAACTTCGCGGCAAACCTGCCGGACGACGAGATTCCTGACACCATCGATTCCCCGTCGACCGGCCTACCTGCCGGCCGCGACAAAGACAACCCACCGTCGGTTGCCAAGCTCGAGCCGTACAAGACACACCTGGCGTATGTAAAAGAACGTCGCACCGAAAAGGAAGCCGCTGAGCTCCTGGAAGAGGCGCTTGAGCAGCTTCGCGCCCGCCGCGGCAAGGTGACGAGCTAACACAACGCTGCACAATCAGTGCCTGGCATTCAATGGCCGGGCACCCAGCGAGCGGTCATTCAGCGACCGCATTCGATGACCTGGCATTCAGTGACTACGCGTCGTCGCCTGTCCAGAATAGCCCCGGGGTCGTGAGGTTCTCGGGGACTTCGGCAGCGGCATCCTGATCGACAAAGAACAGTGTGCGGCGGCGACCGCGCACGCCCGCGGCTGGCACCTCGAATACGCTTGCGTCTGCCAGCGTGAGACCGAGAGCCGACGCCTTATCTGCGCCCGCCAGCACAAGCCAAATTCGCTCGGATGAATTGATCACCGGGAGCGTGAAGCTCAGTCGCTCCGGCGGCGGCTTGGGGGAGTTACGCACCGCGATCACGGTCTTGGCTTCCTCCTTGATGCCGCCGCGATCCGGAAAGAGGGAGGCGATGTGCCCATCGGGGCCGACGCCCAGGAACGTAATGTCGAAACGGGGCAGCTCGGAGCCCTCTGCGGCATTCTCCAGCAGCTCGGCCGCATATGCTGTGGCGGCATCATCGAGTTCGAGCCCGGCCTCGGATGCCGCGAACGGGTGAACGCGCTGTTGGTCGAGCGCAATGTGATCGAGCAGCGCCTCACGCGACTGCGTCTCGTTGCGATCCGGATCGCCGGCAGGCAGCCAGCGCTCGTCGCCCCACCAGAAATTCACACGCGACCAGTCCACGCTGTCGCGTGCGTCCGAATTGTTTACGGCCTGAAGTGTCGCAAACCCCATGGTCCCACCGGTCAGCACCACGGTGGCTTCGCCGCGTTGGTCAATGATGTCGACGAGCTTGGTCAGAAACCGCGCCGCGATACTGGCGGCGAGTGACGCCTTATCAGGATGAACCAGGACCTGCCTGTCCGCTGTCATTTTGTCGCGCCCCTGTGGGCTGCCTTCAGTGGGGTGCCGCCGCTTCCCGTACCGTACTTCTCCAACTGGGCAACGCCATGTTGGATAACCTCGCCAAACAGGAAATCGGGATCGAGGCGACGCAGTTCCTCGGCCAGGCAGTCACGCAGGCTGCGACGAGGCAGCGAAATATCGTGTGTCGGCTGGTTGGGCTGTTTGAGCGTCGCAATATTCGGGATGCTGCGCTCAAGTTCGATCACACCGGATGCGCGGTGCAGGCGCACGCCCTGAATCCCGCTCGACCCTGTCGACGGGCTCGTCATTTGCAGCTCGACCGGCACTTGTAGCTGTTCCTGGAGCCAGGCGGCAAGGAGAACGGTGGAGGGCGAGTCTGCTGCACCGTGAACCTCAACGGCCGTGATGGTTTCGTAGGGAGGCTGGTCGAGCACCGCTGCAAGCTGAGCGCGCCAGAGTGTGAGTCTCGTCCAGGCGAAGTCGGTGTCGCCGGGAGCGTAGGTACGCGCGAGGTGCTGCAATGCGACGAGCGGGTTTGATACGGCCGCGGCATCCGTAATCCGGCGCTGGGCAATTCGACCGAGAGCGGACTGTGACGCGTTCTTCGGTCCGTCGCCTGGCCACCAGACGACCACGGGAGCATCCGGCAGTAGCAGGCCCGTAACGAGCCCTTCCTTATCGCTCGCGGTGTCACCGTAAGCGCGCACGACGATGACTTCGCTCGCGCCGGCATCCCCACCGACGCGGATCTGCGCGTCGAGCCGCGTGTCATCGTGATTATTCTCATCGCCGCTGGTCGACACCACGATCACGCGCATTGGGTGCTCGCGGGAGGCATCGTTTGCCGCCTCGATGGCTTCTTCCTCTTCGCCGAGCCGCGTAGAAATGATCAGCGTGAGCACCCGACCGAGCGCTACGGCACCGCCCTCCTCGCGGATCTTGACGAGCGCCTTCGAGATCTGGCTCGTCGTCGTTTTGGGCAGGTCGACAATCATGGTCGTCTCCAGGATGAATTGTTGAGGGACGTTGCGCTCATGGGCGTCGCCACGCGCGGCCGTCACGCGTCAGGAGCTCATCGGCCGATGCCGGCCCCCAGGTTCCCGGCCGATACTGCTCGGGCTGACCCTGGGTTGCCCAGAATTCTTCGATCGGATCGAGGATCTTCCAGCTCAGTTCCACCTCCTGGTGTCGGGGAAACAGGGGCGGGTCCCCGAGGAGGACGTCGAGGATGAGGCGCTCATAAGCCTCGGGGCTGGCCTCGGTGAACGCGTGACCGTATCCGAAGTCCATCGTCACGTCGCGTACCTGCATGCCGGCGCCCGGCACCTTGGAACCGAAGCGGAGCGTGACGCCCTCGTCCGGTTGCACACGGATGACCAGAGCATTTTGGCCGAGCACGCCGGTCTGGCTCTCCGCGAACAGGTATTGGGGCGCACGCTTGAATACGACGGCGATCTCCGTGACGCGACGGCCAAGTCGCTTGCCTGCGCGCAGGTAGAACGGAACGCCCGCCCAGCGACGGGTGCCGACCTCCAGCTTGATGGCTGCAAAGGTTTCGGTAAGCGACTTGGGGTCCATCCCGTCTTCTTCGAGGAAGCCGATGACCTTTTCACCGCCCTGCCAGCCACTCGCGTACTGTCCGCGGGCGGTTGCGGTACCGAGATCCTTGGGCAGTCGAACGGCTGAAAGGACCTTCTCCTTCTCAGCGCGGAGGTCGGCGGCATCGAACGACACCGGCTCCTCCATCGCTGTCAGCGCGAGGAGCTGCAGGAGGTGATTCTGGATGACGTCGCGCGCGGCGCCGATCCCGTCGTAGTAGCCGGCACGACCGCCGACGCCGATGTCCTCGGCCATTGTGATCTGCACGTGGTCGACATAGTTGGCATTCCAGATCGGTTCGTACATCTCGTTGGCGAAGCGCAGCGCCAGAATGTTCTGCACCGTCTCCTTACCGAGATAGTGGTCAATACGGAACACACTGTCTGGTGGAAACACCGATTCGACGACAGCGTTGAGTTCGCGCGCGGTCTTCAGGTCGCTTCCGAACGGCTTCTCAATGACTACCCGACGCCACTCGCCGCCGACCTGATCGGCGAGGCCCGAGTGACGCAACTGCTCGGTAACCTGCGGGAAGGACTTCGGCGGGATAGACAGATAGAAGGCGTGGTTACCCATGGTGCCACGAGTCGTGTCGAGCTCATCCAGGGTGCGCTTGAGTTCGAGGAACGCACTGTCGTCATCGAACTCGCCCTGCACGAACCGGATGCCCTCGGCCAGCTGCTTCCAGACATCCTCATCAAAGGGGGTGCGGGCATACTGCGCGACGGCGTCGTGGACGACCTTCGCGAAGTCCTGGTCGGCCCAGTCACGTCGAGCAAATCCGACGAGCGCGAACCCCGGCGGCAACAGACCGCGATTCGCAAGGTCATACACGGCCGGCATCAGCTTCTTGCGTGCGAGGTCACCCGTGACTCCGAAGATGATGAGCGCGCTGGGCCCGGCGATGCGATTGAGACGCCGATCGGATGGCAATCGAAGCGGATTGAATGTGGGAGTGATCTCCACGGGGGACATGGTGCTCCTGACTAGCTCGTGATCGGCGGCTAGCGCAGCGCGCCAGCGACGACGGCAACACCCGATGCCGGATCGGTGAGCGTCAACGTCAGCACCGGGCGGCCGTGGTCAGCGAGCACGCTCGCGTCTCCGGCGGCCTGGTACTGGATGAGCTGGCCGAACGTAAAAGGACGATCCGGGATTGCAAGGTCTTTCGCAGCGATCTGGGTGATTTGCAGGAAGACGCCCACCGCGGGGCCGCCTTTGTGGAACTGGCCGGTCGAGTGAAGGAATCGCGGACCCCAGCCGAAAGTCACGGGTCGTTTGGCTCGCGCCGCGAGCACGTCGCGCAATTCGGCGAGCTGTGGGTGAGCAACGCGGTCGACATACGCCTGGATCGCGACGTAACCGTCGTCGCCCAGCTGAGCGAGGAGCGCGTCAACGGCCGAATTCAGGTCTTTGGCATCCCCGAGGAAGCTGCCTGTGGCGCGGACCTCGACGGAATCCTGAACGAATGCGGCCTCAGTCGGGGCTGGGGTCGAGTCCAGCAGCGCTCGGGTGGCAATCTTTGCCGACTCGACGTCGGGCTGGTCGAACGGATTGATTCCGAGAATGCGGCCGGCGACTGCGACAGCGTATTCCCAGGTGATGAGTTGCCCGCCGAGCGATCCGGTGATTTCGATCTCACCATCGGCGACGTGACGTTGGTCTGCTGCGCTCCCGACGAGACGAATGATCTGCACGTCGTGCAGGTTCTCGGTGAGTTCTGGTGCGGACAGCCCAATGACCACCGGCAGGATGCCCCTGCCGAGCTTCCCTGTTGACTCAGCGATGAGCTGCTCAGCCCAGTCGGCGAAGCCCACTATGTGGGTGCCGTCTGCGACGATAGCGAGCTTGTCCCTCAGCGGGTCGGTTCCCGCGATCGCTGCACCGAGGATGAGACCCGGGTTCGTTGCGATATCGAGTGAAAGCTCGAGTTGCTCGACTTCGGCCTCTTCGAGGAGTGCTTCGAGGTCGACGCCGGCGAGACCGGACGGCACGAGGCCAAACGCGGTGAGCGCTGAGTAACGACCGCCAACGTTCGGGTCGGCGTTGAAGACACGGTATCCGTCCGCACGAGCAGACTTGTCGAGTGGCGAGCCGGGGTCGGTGACGACCACGATGCGCTTGGTCGGGTCGATCCCGGCATCCCGGAACGCCTTCTCGTAGACACGTTTCTGGCTATCGGTCTCGACCGTACTGCCCGACTTCGAGGAGATCACGACGGCGGTCGTCTCGAGACGATCGGTGAGTGCGGCCAGCACCTGTCCGGGTTCGGTTGAATCGAGAACGGTGAGTTCAACTCCGTAGGTACGAGTGATGACCTCAGGAGCGAGGGATGAGCCGCCCATTCCGCCCAGGACGATGTGGTTAACACCGTCTTTGTGGAGCTCGTTGCGGAGGGCGATGATCTCAGGGATGAGCGGGCGTGAAATCGCGACTGACTCGGTCCAGCCGAGGCGGATCAGCGCTTCAGCCTCGGCATCCGGACCCCACAGTGACTCGTCCAGGTTGGAAATGCGACTCGCAACCAGATCTTTGACCAGCTGGGGGACAAGGCGGTTGACGGCGTCGAGCGCCGCACCTTTTGCTACGATCCTGACGCTCATTTTGCGGCCTCCAGCGCTGCCGAAACGGTGTCGAGAAGTTCGTTCCAGGAGACGACGAACTTCTCGACGCCCTCCTTTTCGAGGAGTTGAGTCACTTCGTCATACGAGATGCCCTGTTCTGCCAGCTCATCGAGCACCTTGTTGGCTGCGGCGTAACTGCCGGTAACCTGGTCGCCTTCGATGACGCCGTGATCGAATGTTGCTTCGAGCGTCTTCTCCGGCATCGTGTTCACGACATCTTTCACCGCGAGCTGCGTAACGTACAGCGTGTCCGGGAGGGTCGGATCCTTGACACCGGTGGATGCCCACAGTGGGCGTTGCTTATTGGCCCCGGCATCGAGGAGAACCCTGGCTCGCTCGCTGTCGAATGCTTGCTCGAACACCTGGTAGGCGAGCTGGGCGTTTGCGACGCCAGCCTTGCTCTTCAGCGCCTTCGCCTCTGCTGTGCCGATAGCGTCGAGCCTGTTGTTCACCTCGGTGTCGACACGCGAGACGAAGAACGAGGCAACGGAATGGATGGTCGCCAGATCGATGCCCGCCGCCTTGGCCTTCTCGAGACCTGACAGGTACGCGTTGATGACCTGGCGGTGTCGCTCGAGGCTGAAGATGAGAGTCACGTTCACGCTGATGCCGACCGCGATGGTCTCTGTGATCGCCTCGAGCCCCTCGATGGTCGCAGGGATCTTGATCATGGCGTTCGGGTGATTGACCTTGGCCCAGAGACGCCTGGCTTCTGCGGTCGTCCCGGCAGCGTCATGTGCGAGCCCGGGCTCGACCTCGATTGAGACTCGGCCATCCTTGCCGCCGGATGTCGCATAGACAGGAGCGAAGATCTCGCTCGCGTGAGCAACATCGTCGGTGGTGATCTCGAAGACAGCATCCGTGACGCTGGTACCGCTCTTGGCGAGCTCCGCGACCTGGGCGTCGTAGGCCTCGCCCTTGGCGAGGGCCGCGGCGAAGATCGTCGGGTTGGTCGTGACCCCGACGACATTGCGCTCGTCGATGAGCTTCTGCAGTCCACCGGAATTGATTCGCTCACGGGAGAGGTCGTCGAGCCAGATGCTGACGCCGAGAGCCGAAAGCTCTGCAGTGGGGGACGTTGTGTCTGTCATTGTGATTTCTGCTTCTCTTCTTTTCTTAGTTCTGCGCAGTGTTCTTCGCCGCAGCGATCGATTCGTGAGCTGCCGCGACGGCGGCTTCCGTGGTGATGCCAAACTTCTGATAGAGCGTCTTGTAGTCGGCGGAGGCGCCGAAATGCTCGATCGAGACGCTCCGGCCTGCGTCGCCGACGTAACCACGCCAGCCGAGCGCAATGCCTGCTTCTATGGATACCCGCGCTTTGACGTCACTCGGCAGAACCGAGTCGCGATACGCGGCATCCTGCTCCTCGAACCACTCGACGCTGGGAACGGAGACGACGCGAGCGTTGATGCCGTCCCTCGCAAGAACCGCGCGCGCGTCGATGCCGATTTGCACCTCAGAGCCTGTCGCGATGAAGATGACGTCGGGGATTCCGCCCGCGGCCTCCGCGAGGACGTACGCGCCCTTGGCGACGTTCCTCGCCGATGCGAACGTGTCGCCGCTGGCATCACCGTCGCCGCGCGCGAACACCGGGAGGTTCTGACGGCTGAGCGCCAGGCCTGCCGGCCCGCTGCGGCGTTCGAGGATGGTTTTCCAGGCCCAGGCCGTTTCGTTGGCATCCGCTGGGCGCACGATATCGAGGCCCGGGATGGCGCGGAGTGCCGTCAACTGCTCGACCGGCTGGTGCGTCGGGCCGTCTTCACCGAGCGCGACCGAGTCGTGGGTCCAGACGTAGATGGTCGGTGCCTTCATTAGTGCGGCGAGTCGCACGGCCGGTCGCATGTAGTCACTGAAAATCAGGAAGGTGCCGCCAAACGGTCGCGTATTGCCATGAAGGACGATGCCGTTGAGGATCGCGCCCATGGCGTGCTCGCGAATCCCGAAGTGCAGGACACGGCCGTAGGGGTTTCCGGCCCACTCGTGTGTCGACCACTTCTCGGGAACGAACGAGCCGCCGCCCTCGATCGTAGTGAGGTTGGACTCGGCCAGGTCTGCTGAGCCGCCCCACAACTCCGGCATGAGGGGTGCGATCGCGTTGATGACCTTGCCGGATGCCGCGCGGGTGGAAACATCCTTGCCCGGTTCGAAGACCGGGAGCGCCGCCTCGACGCCGTTGGGTAGTTCGCCCGAGAGAACCCGATCGAGCAGCTTCTTGCGCTCCGGGTTGGCCGCCGCCCAAGCGTCGAACTCGGTGTTCCACTCGGCATGCTGAGCCTTGCCTCGTTCGACTGCGTTGCGAGTGTGCGCAAGTACGGCAGGGTCGACATCGAAGCTTTTGTCGGGGTCGAAGCCCATGACGCGTTTGAGGGCGGCCACCTCGTCGGCGCCGAGGGCCGATCCGTGGATCTTGCCGCTGTTCTGCTTGTGCGGAGACGGCCAGCCAATGATGGTCTTCAGGATGATCATCGACGGCTTATCTGTGACGCCCTTAGCCGCGGTGATTGCATCGTTCAATTCGGCGACATCTTCGATGTATTCGCCGGTCTTCTTCCAGTCGACGACCTGGACGTCCCAGCCGAGTGCGAGGTAGCGAGCGTGGACATCCTCAGTGAAAGCGATGTTCGTGTCGTCCTCGATTGAGATCTGGTTCGAGTCGTAGATGACGACGAGGTTGCCGAGTTCCTGGTGACCGGCGAGCGAAGCCGCCTCATTCGTGACGCCCTCTTCCATGTCGCCATCGCCGGCGATGACGTACACAAAGTGGTCGAACGGGCTGGTACCCGGCGCGGCATCCGGATCGAACAGCCCGCGCTCGAAACGAGACGCGTACGCGAAGCCGACAGCGGATGCGAAACCCTGGCCAAGCGGACCCGTTGTGATCTCGATACCGTCGGTGTGGCCGTACTCGGGGTGCCCAGGTGTTTTTGAACCCCAGGTGCGAAGGGCCTCGAGGTCGGCCAGCTCGAGCCCGTAGCCGCCCAGGTAGAACTGGATGTACTGCGTGAGTGACGAGTGACCGACGGACAGGATGAAACGGTCGCGACCGATCCACGCGCTGTCGCTAGGGTCGCGGCGCATCACACGTTGGAAGAGCAGGTATGCCGCTGGGGCGAGACTCATGGCAGTGCCAGGGTGTCCGTTTCCCACCTTCTCAACCGCGTCTGCCGCGAGAACGCGGACGGTGTCGACTGCCTTGGAGTCAATCGGATCCCACTGGAAAGCTGACATTGAAAGTGATGACCCTTCTCGATGCTTCGGTAGCCCGGCAGAGAAGCCGGTGCCACACGGGGTGGTACCTGCCCTGACATCATCGGCACTATCGCGGCACGACCATCGCCTGCTTGGGGGGAGGCGGGCATCTCGAATGGCTGGCCGCGATTGGCAAGCACAGACAAGTATAGAGAACGCTGAACAGCCTTGCCTGTGCCCCACCTTGACGTGCGCTGCGCGCTGCGGGATCGCTTAGGATCGAAGCGCGATAGGGAGCGATCGAGGAGCCATGAATCTTGCCGTAGACACGGCCGCAACGCGTGGCCGAATCGGCTTGTTCCGCAAGAGCAAGGCGTTCGTTGCCCTCACGAAGCCGCGCGTCATCGAACTGTTACTGATCACTACCGCTCCCGTCATGATCCTCGCGCAGAGTTCGCTGCCCGGTGTGTTAACCCCCATTCCCAACCTCTGGCTTGTGCTCGGAACGCTCGTGGGTGGCACGCTCAGTGCCGGCTCCGCGAACGCCTTCAACTGTTACGTCGATCGCGATATCGACCGCGTGATGGCGCGCACGCAGAAGCGCCCGCTCGTGACGGGGGAGCTGAGCGATCGCGAAGCCCTTGTGTTTGCCTGGATCACCGGGATCGCATCCATCGCCTGGCTCGGTCTGCTTATCAACTGGGTCGCGGCGGCGCTCTCATTGTTTGCGATTCTCTACTATGTCTTCGTCTACACACTGCTCCTGAAGCGCCGCACTCCGCAGAACATCGTCTGGGGCGGGGCGGCAGGGTGCATGCCGGTGCTGATCGGCTGGGCGGGAGTCACGGGATCGATCAGCTGGGCGCCGCTCATCCTGTTCGGGATCGTGTTCCTGTGGACACCGCCGCATTACTGGCCGCTCTCGATGAAGTATCGCGCCGACTATCAGTCGGTTCACATTCCGATGCTCGCGGTCGTGCGCGGGCGCACGGTGGTCGGTCTACAGGTGATCCTTTACGCGTGGGCGACCGTCGTCTGTTCGCTGCTGCTGATCCCGATTGCACACATGGGCATCCTCTATACGGCCGTCGCCCTTGCCTCCGGCGGCTGGTTCATCTATGAGTCGCACCGGCTCTATGGGAGCGCCATTCGCCACGGTGACGTCAAGCCGATGCGGGTCTTCCACAGCTCGATCACCTATCTGACGCTGATCTTCGTAGCTGTCGGAGTGGACCCGATCCTTCACTTCGCGCTGCACGTATAGCCTGTTCAGGCGTTCGACTTTGCCGTTCGCAGACTCAGGACCACCGCGGTCATGGCCGCCACCAACAGGCCAGCCAGCACGAGGTGGATGTTTACCAGCACGACTGGCAGGCCCTCGTCCGCCTGCGTGATGCCAACTATGATCTGAGCGATCTCGACCAGCAAAAGCAGCGCAACGAACAGCCGGAGTCTTCGCGATTTGCCTACCCTGTCTGCGAACAGCCACGCTGCGATGACAAGCAGCACGGTAAGCCCAAAGGTGATGTACGCCGGGATGCTGTGGACGTGCTGGATGGTCACGGGGTCGAGGCCGTTTCGCGGAGCCAACGCCTTCGCGTTCGAATTGTCACCCGCGTGCGGTCCGGATCCTGTGGTGAGGATACCGAACACCACGGTAATCGCGACGAACACCGCAGTGATCCACACGCCTGTCGCGAACCACGCCGGGACTGCCCGGGAGGCGCCTCGCGGCCCGAACTGCGCGCGGAAGACCAGCGTCGTGGTCAGCGCCACGAGCACCACCGACACAACAAAGTGCAATCCGACCACATACGGGTTCAGGTGGCTCAGCACGGTGATACCGCCGAGGACGGCCTGGAACGGGATTGAGAGACCCTGCGCCAGCGTGAGCCAGAACAGGTCCCGTCGAGACTTTCGCATCCGGAGCACGCTCAGAAACACGAGGATCACGACAATCGAGAGCACGACGGTCAGCATGCGATTGCTGAACTCGATCACTCCGTGAATGCCCAACTGGGGCGTGTTCACGAGCGAGCCGGCTGTGCACGTGGGCCAGGTCGGGCAGCCAAGCCCCGATGCGGTGAGGCGCACCGCGCCACCCGTTCCGATGAGGACGACCTGCAGGATGAGGGAAAGCCAGGCGAGGACGCGAACCGGCCTGGTAACAGACCGCGGGAACCAGTTCCATACGCTACGGGGGAGCGACGGTGACGGAGACGTCAATTGCGTCACGTATGGTGCCTTTCGTTACATTTGCAGACATCCCCTGTAGAATCGACAGGTTCTCTGAACACCACCCATTCCAGGGAGTCAGCGTCGACTAGCGGGTTCGTAATCCACGCGTGTTCTGCTCCAGTTTAGGTTGGGCCAGCTGCAGGTTTAGTGCGCTGCGACACCCGCATAACTCCCCGCAGCAATGGCCATCAGGGAATGCTGCCAGCGCCATTTCGGTTGCTTGCCGGTAGGAAGAAGGAATTATGTCTGACGTTCTGATCGACCGCCCCGAGTTGAATAACCTGGGCCAATACGAGTTTGGCTGGTCCGACTCAGACGCGGCGGGTTCGTCTGCCCGTCGCGGTGTCAACGAAGAGGTTGTCACCGACATTTCGAATCTGAAGAACGAACCTGCGTCGATGCTGAAAAACCGACTCAAGGGTCTGGCGTTGTTCCGCAAGAAGCCCATGCCAACCTGGGGCGCAGACCTCTCCGGCATCGACTTCGACAACATCAAGTACTTCGTCCGTTCAACTGAGAAGCAGGCCCAGACCTGGGAAGACCTGCCGGAAGACATCCGTAACACGTACGAGAAGCTCGGCATCCCGGAGGCAGAGCGCAAACGCCTCGTTTCCGGTGTTGCTGCCCAGTACGAGTCTGAAGTGGTTTTCCATTCGATCAACTCCGAGCTCGAGGCGAAGGGTGTCATCTTTATGGACACCGACACCGCGTTGCGCGAGCACCCCGAATTCTTCGACGAGTACTTCGGCACGGTCATCCCGGCCGGCGACAATAAGTTTGCGGCCCTCAACACGGCCGTCTGGTCTGGTGGATCGTTCGTCTACGTGCCACCGGGCGTGCACGTCGAGATCCCGTTGCAGGCGTACTTCCGCATCAACACCGAAAACATGGGCCAGTTCGAGCGCACGCTCATCATCGCGGACGAGGGTTCATACGTTCACTACATCGAGGGCTGCACGGCTCCGATCTATTCGAGCGATTCGCTGCATTCGGCTGTCGTCGAGATCATTGTCAAGAAGAACGCTCGCGTTCGTTACACGACCATCCAGAACTGGTCGAACAACGTCTACAACCTGGTCACGAAGCGTGCGATTGCGCACGAGGGCGCGACAATGGAGTGGATTGACGGCAACATCGGCTCCAAGGTGACGATGAAGTACCCGTCGATCTACCTGGTCGGCGAGCATGCCAAGGGTGAGACTCTCTCGGTCGCATTCGCAGGCCCTGGTCAGCATCAGGATGCTGGCGCCAAGATGATCCACATGGCGCCGTACACGACATCCTCGATCGTCTCGAAGTCCATCGCAAGGGGCGGCGGCCGCGCTGGCTACCGTGGTGAGGTTCGCGTGGCGGAGAACGCGCATCACTCGGCAAATACGGTCCGTTGTGACGCGCTGTTGGTCGACACGATCTCGCGGTCCGACACCTATCCATCGATCGACATCCGTGTCGACGACGTTAAGCTCGGCCACGAGGCGACGGTGTCGCGCGTGAGCGAAGAGCAGTTGTTCTACCTGATGTCCCGTGGGATGCCCGAAGACGAAGCCATGGCTATGATCGTTCGCGGGTTCATTGAGCCCATCGCGCGCGAATTGCCGATGGAGTACGCCCTCGAGCTGAACAAGCTCATCGAGATGAGCATGGAAGGCAGCGTCGGCTAGATGGCGGTTGTAACACCCGAAGACACCGAAATTCTGCACGGCAACAAAGCACACAGCGATGGCGGATGGGATGCCGCTGGCAAGGGATTCGTTCCGGTACAGACCCGCTCCGGTCGTTTTGCCTCAGTTGACCCGACGGCGTTCGCTGACGTCACCGGTCTCGAGGCGGAGTGGAAGCTGACGCCGCTCGCCCTGGTCAAGCCGCTGATTGTCGGGGACCTCGACGGCTCCACCTACGAGTACGTGGCAACGGATGCCATCGGCGCAACGGTCGAGTGGGTCGAGCGAACGGACTCCCGCATCGGCACGACAGGTACGCCCGAGGAAAAAGCGTCTGCGAACGCGTGGAGTTCGTTCGAGCGAGCACTGGCGATCACGGTATCCAATGACGAGCACGTAGAGCTAACCGTCGCCCGCTCGTCGCTTGGCGGAAGTGCTCGCGCCGGTCACACCATCATCGAAGCCAGGCCCAACAGTGTCGCAACTGTCATTCTTCAGAACGGGGGAGCGGCGCTGCTCAGCGAGAACGTCGAGATCATCGTCGGAGACGGCGCAAGGCTGACGGTTGTCTCTGTACAGGAATGGGACGAGGATGCCATCCACCTCTCCAGCCACTTCGTGACGGTCGGCCGTGACGCGCGCCTGAAGCACATCGTCGTGTCGCTCGGCGGCAAAGTGGTGCGCCTCAACCCGTCGGCCCACCTCATCGACCAGGGCGCTGACGCCGAACTCTTCGGGCTGTATTTCGCCGACGCCGGGCAGCACCTCGAACAGCGGGTCTACGTCGAACATGTCGCACCGCACACCCGAAGCCGCGTCAACTACAAGGGCGCGCTCAACGGTCAGGGCGCACACACCGTCTGGGTCGGTGACGTGCTGATCGGGACGAAAGCGTCTGGCACCGACACCTACGAGCAGAATCGCAACCTGGTGCTCAGTGAGGGTACGCGCGCGGACTCGGTACCGAATCTCGAGATCGAGACCGGCGACATCCTTGGCGCCGGGCACGCCAGCGCAACCGGGCGTTTCGACGACGAGCAACTCTTTTACCTGCAGGCTCGTGGCATCAGTGAACGTGAAGCGCGCCGCCTGGTCGTGCTCGGGTTCCTCAGCGAGATCGTGCAGAAGGTGGATGCCGGCGCCCTCCGCGACCGCCTCGCTGTCGCGATCGAGGCCGAGTTGGCTGGAGTGGCTTCGTGAGCGCGATCCGGATCTGCGCGCTCGATGAACTCGGGCAGGACGAAGCTCTTAAGGTCGAGGTCGGTGATGTCGCAATCGCGATCGTCAAGGACTCGTCCGGGACGGTCCATGCCATCGGCGACACCTGCACTCACGGCGATATCTCGCTTTCGGAGGGCTTTGTCGAGGGCGAGACGCTCGAGTGCTGGGCTCACGGCTCAAAGTTCTCGCTGCTGACTGGCAAACCACTTTCACTTCCGGCGTATGAGCCGGTGCCCGTGTACCGCGTGACGATCGTCGATGGCGATGTCTACGTTGATCCAACCGACACCATCGCAGTTTAGGAAATAGCAATGTCAATTCTCGTGATCAAAGACCTCAAGGTCAGCGTCGAAACCGATCAGGGCACCAAGCACATTCTCAAGGGTGTCGATCTCGCCATCGAACAGGGTTCGATCCACGCCGTGATGGGGCCGAACGGCTCAGGTAAGTCGACGCTCGCGTACACGATCGCAGGGCATCCGAAGTATCACGTCGAAGGCGGATCGATCACGCTCGACGGCGAAGACGTGTTGAAAATGACGGTGGATGCCCGCGCCCGCGCCGGCCTCTTCCTGGCCATGCAATACCCGGTTGAGATCCCGGGCGTTACTGTGACGAACTTCCTTCGCACGGCGAAGACCGCGATCGACGGCGAGGCGCCGGCGATTCGAGGGTGGAGCAAGCAGGTTCGCGAGTCGATGGCGGCCCTCCGTATGGATCCCGTGTTCGCAGAACGAAACGTCAATGAGGGCTTTTCGGGCGGCGAAAAGAAGCGCCACGAAATCCTGCAGCTCGAGCTTTTGAAACCACGTTTTGCGGTCCTCGACGAAACCGATTCAGGGTTGGACGTCGATGCACTCAAGATCGTGTCTGAGGGTGTCAACCGAGCTCACGAGGCCACCGGCGTCGGCGTCCTGCTGATCACTCACTACACGCGGATTCTTCGCTACATCCACCCGGATTTCGTTCACGTTTTTGTTGACGGTCGCGTTGCCGAGGAGGGCGGCCCTGAGCTTGCCGACCGCCTCGAGAATGAGGGCTACGACCGATACCTAACGCCGTCGAGCGTAAGCTAGACCCATGGTCTCGGCACTCGCTCCCACGCTTTTCGACGCGGTCGAAGAGGCGCTCAAAGACGTCATGGATCCCGAACTCGGCGTCAATATCGTCGACCTCGGGCTTATCTACGACCTGTCATGGGATGACGAGAACAACGCTCTCATCATCAGCATGACGCTGACGTCGGCAGGGTGTCCCCTCACCGACGTGCTCGAAGAGCAGACCGCCCAGTCACTCGACGGAATTGTCGATGCCTTCCGCATCAACTGGGTCTGGATGCCGCCGTGGGGCCCAGAGAAGATCACAGACGACGGGCGCGACATGATGCGCGCGCTCGGCTTCTCGATGTAGCTGATTTCCGGCACACCGCATGAAAGAACCCCCGGCTCTGTAACGGCCGGGGGTTCTTCATGCGAACACTAATTAATTCTGCGGCAGCGATTCGCGGTCGCGGCGGCCGATGATCCACCAGGATCCGCCGATCACCAGTCCCGCGATGACCGCCTTCACGATTCCGCCCAGGATGAACGGGTACAGGCCGCCGGTAAGGACGGCGTTGATGTCATTGGGGTAGCCGGCCTTGCCAAGCGCGATCCAGAGCCAGACCAGTCCGAAGATGAAGGTCACGATGGTGCCGGCGAATGCCGAGAGGAGTGCCCGCCAGATCTTGTGATCCCACTCGCGCTGGGCGATCCAGCCGATCAGGGCAGCCGAGAAGATGAATCCGATGATGAAACCGCCGCTAAATCCTCCCAGCACGCCGATCCCGGATGTCCAGCCGCTGAATACCGGAACTCCGACGATGCCCAGAACCGCGTAAAGCGTCAAAGACAGCGTCCCGCGGAGCGCACCCAGCGAGCTTCCGACCAGAAGCACGGCCAGTGTCTGGCCGGTTACGGGCACGGGCCACAAAGGCACGGCGACCTGCGCGAGTAGTCCCGTGAAAACGGCACCGGAAACCACCAGTGCAATGTCCGTAGCGACTCGGCGAGTAATCAGCCGGTCAGCGAGAGTTGGGCGTCCAAGCGCCTGGGTGAAGGTTGACAAGTGGTGCTCCTTGGGATCGGTCGCAGCGGACGAAGGGGTACCGAAGTAGACTATCTCGCTGACCCCCTCCTTCTGCGTTGTTGAAGCGCGCCTAAAGAACTGGACTATGCCTGTGCTGTCCGTGCAAGACCTCGAGCTCCGAGTCGGGGCAAGGCTCCTCATGGACGAGGTCACATTTCGCGTGGACCGCGGCGACAAGATCGGTCTGGTCGGTCGCAACGGCGCGGGAAAGACCACGCTCACCAAGACGCTGGCTGGCGAACTCGCGCCCGCGGCGGGCAAGATCGACCGCAGCGGCGAGATCGGGTACCTTCCACAGGACCCGCGATCCGGAAACCCAGAGGACCTCGCACGCACGCGCATCCTCGATGCCCGGGGGCTTGGCCAACTGGTCATTGGGATGAATCAGGCAATGCTCGACATGGCCAGCGCCGACGACGCCATCAGCGCGGCGGCGATGAAGAAATATGGCAATCTCGAGGAGCGTTTCACCGCGCTGGGCGGGTACGCGGCCGAAGCCGAGGCGGCATCCATTGCCAGCAATCTGAGCCTGCCGGATCGCATCCTTGATCAGCCCCTGTCAACATTGTCGGGAGGCCAGCGGCGGCGCATCGAGCTCGCGCGCATTCTCTTCAGCGGGGCAGATACCATGCTTCTCGACGAGCCGACCAACCACCTCGACGCCGATTCCGTGGTGTGGCTGCGCGAGTTCTTGAAGAACTTTCCAGGCGGGCTGATTGTGATCACTCACGATATCGAACTGGTCGAAGAGACCGTGAATAAGGTCTTCTACCTCGATGCGAACCGCCAGACCATCGACATTTACAACATGGGTTGGAAGAACTACCAGCGGCAGCGCGCAGCAGACGAGGAGCGTCGCAAGAAGGAACGCGTCAACGTCGAGAAGAAGGCGGCCGTCCTGACGACGCAGGCAGCAAAGTTCGGAGCAAAGGCGTCGAAGGCCGCCGCCGCACACCAGATGGTCGCGCGCGCCGAGCGGATGCTGGCTGGACTCGACGAGGTTAGAACGACCGACCGGGTCGCCAAACTGCGCTTTCCGGAGCCCGCGGCCTGCGGGCGCACGCCGCTCATGGCATCCAATCTGTCCAAGAGTTACGGCTCGCTGGAGATCTTCACGGCAGTCGATCTGGCGATTGACCGCGGCTCGAAGGTGGTCGTTCTCGGACTCAACGGTGCCGGCAAGACGACGTTGTTGCGCATCCTGGCCGGCGTAGACCAACCTGATACGGGTCAGCTTGAGCCGGGCCACGGACTGCGCGTCGGGTACTACGCACAGGAGCACGAGACGATCGATGTCAAGCGCTCGGTGCTTCAGAACATGGTGTCGTCATCCCCGAACCTGACCGAAACCGAGGCCCGGCGTGTGCTCGGCTCGTTCCTGTTCACGGGCGATGACGCCGTCAAGCCGGCGGGTGTGCTCTCCGGCGGCGAGAAGACACGACTCGCCCTCGCGATGATCGTCGTGTCGGGGGCAAATGTGCTGCTGCTCGACGAACCCACCAATAACCTCGACCCGGCGAGCCGCCTCGAGATCCTGGACGCTCTGTCGAACTACGCGGGTGCCGTGGTGCTCGTTAGCCACGACGAGGGCGCTGTGGAGGCGCTGAATCCTGAGCGCGTCCTGATCCTGCCCGACGGTGTCGAAGACCACTGGAACCCCGACTACGCCGATCTGATCAGCCTGGCCTAACGCGAACCTACGGTCTCGCGATCGGAGGGCTCGGATTCTGGCGATTTTGATTGCCCGTTGCGGATCTGCGCCTCGCGGATTTGGGCATCTTCCACATCTGTATCGCTGGGAGCACGTCGGCGCGCCTTGCGCTCGCGCTCGATGGCGCGCTCCTTCTCGAGCGGGTCGGCCGCATTCCGGATGCGGTACTCCTGGCGCAGTGCCCAGCCGAGTCCCGTGAACGCGAAGATCGCAAACAGGATCCACTGGAAGGCGTACGACAGGAACGGACCGGGGTCGATGACCGGTTTCGTCGCGGCAATAGGGCGGGTGGGCGACGTAGGCGATTCCGTCGCAAGCAGCCCGTACGCGCCCGTGTACGTGGCGCCGTCGAGAGTGCGCGCGACGGTCGGCAGGTTAATCTCCGAAACCTCGCCGGCCGGTGCGGTGCGGCCGGGCAGCACAGTCTCACTGCCCTGAAGCCGCGCGGTCACCTGAACCGCACCAGCCGGTGGCGGTGGAACGTAGTCGGGATAGTCGTGGTGAGTACCAATCGGAACCCAACCCCGGTCAACGAGAAAGTTCGAGCCGTTGGCGAGGCGTAACGGCGTCAAGACCTCGAAGCCGGGATTGCTCCCGAGCGAACGGTCGCGCACCAGAACCTGTTTCGAGGTCAGGTAGACGCCGTCGACTCTGACGGTCCGCCAGATGGTCGAAGGCGAGTAGGACCCCAGCGTCTGTAGGAGATCCGCGACCGGTACGGGAGCGGCGGTGTAGTTATGCGTAACGAGCTTGCTCTCGGCCTGGGTCTGCTGATTGCGCCCGAACTGCCACTGTGACAGCAGCACGCAGGCAACCGAGAACACCACAGCCATCCCCAGGTAGGTGAGCCAGCGGCGGTTGAATGCGAAACGCCAGTTCTTCATCGCACCGATCGATCCGGGACGACCGAAACAACGGTGCCGAGCGGAGCAACGAGCACCGGAAAGTCACGCGCTTCAAGAAAATCACGCAGATACTCGACGTGATCGTCACAGGCAAGCCACACTTTCACGCGGTCCGCCGTGTGAATCTTGGGATTGCGCCAGTTGACCGTGTTGGTTGCGGCAGCGTCGCACCCGGACCTCGAACACCGTGGATGCGTGAGGTCGGCGCCCAGGCCACTGAGGCTGCCGAGGCCGTCTGCGCTACCGATGCCGCTCATTCCGCTCACTCGTCGTCCCTCGGCGGTCGGGGGCCCGGATCGAGCATCAGTGCGCCCGGCGCCTCCGCTGGCGCAACCGTCACCCGGGAGGCTGTATTTGCAATGACGACGGCCACGTACGGAAGGATAATCGTGCCCACGAACGGGATGAGGCGCCACCATCCGGGGACAACAAAAATTGCCAGGAAGCACACAAGCCGGACCGACATCGCGATCGTGTATTTGATCACGCGACCGCGACGCTCCTCGTCGGGCGACGGCGGGAGAGAGGTGACGGATTGGGTGGGCTGCTTCTTCATTAGCACGACCAGCCTACGTCGAGACCTGACATTAGGCTTGTGAGCCATGACCACTCAGCGCACAGTTCTCATCACCGGTGGAAACCGGGGCATCGGTTACGCAATCGCGGAAGAATTCATTGCCCTCGGCCATCGCGTTGCCGTCACAGCGCGATCCGGCGAAGGCCCCGCCGGAGCCTTGACCGTGAGCGCGGATGTCACCGACTCGGCGAGCCTCGATGCGGCATTCACCGAAGTCGAAGAGAAGCTCGGCCCCGTCGAAGTTCTGGTTGCAAACGCGGGCATAACCCGGGATACCCTCATGCTCAGGATGTCCGAGGACGACTTCACGGATGTCATCGACACGAACCTCACGGGCGCGTTCCGCGTCGTCAAACGCGCTTCCAAGGGCATGCTCAAGGCTCGCTTCGGCCGCATCATCCTGGTCTCGAGCGTTGTAGGGCTGCTCGGTTCCGCGGGGCAGGTCAACTACTCAGCATCCAAGAGCGGACTGATCGGACTGGCCCGCTCCGTCACCCGCGAACTGGGTTCGCGCGGCGTCACCGCCAACGTCGTTGCGCCAGGCTTCATCGAGACAGACATGACCGCCGAGCTTCCGGAGCAACAACAGGCCGACTACAGGAAGTCGATTCCGGCGGGTCGCTTCGCCACCCCGGAGGAGGTCGCCAAAGTCATCGTCTGGCTCGCTGGCGACGATGCCGGCTACATTTCGGGCGCGATCATCCCTGTCGACGGCGGCTTGGGCATGGGCCACTAACCCCGGAGACCGAGCAGCGGCAGGAGTTGCGACATGTCGCGCACGTCGATGAGCACGTGAGCCTCGTCGCGCACGGGTGCTTTGGCATCGAAGCCGACCGCGAGGCCGGTGATCGCCATCATCTGCAGGTCGTTGGCACCGTCACCGACGGCAATCGTCTGAGACAGGGGGATGCCGAAGTCGTCGGCCCACTCCCGCAGCGTTGCGGCCTTGGCCGCTGAATCGATGATCGGACCCTCCAGACCGCTGAGGTGAACCCCGTCATCCATAGCGAACCGATTCGCGCGCCAGTAGTCGAGCCCGAGTCGTTCAGCGATCGGATCGATGACCTCGTGGAACCCACCGGACACCGCTCCGACTCGGCCGCCTGCGGCATGCACCCCGGCGATCATCTCCTGCACTCCTGCGGTGATCGTCACTCGCGCGCCGACAGTGGCGATGTCTGCGGACGTGAGCCCGGAGAGTGTGGATACACGCTGCCGGAGACTCTGCTCGAAGTCGAGGAGGCCGTTCATCGCATCCGCGGTAATCGCCGCGACCAGTTCAAGCGTGCCATTCTCTTCGGCAAGTAGCTCGATAACCTCATTTTCGATGAGCGTCGAATCGACGTCGAGCACCACAAGGAAGCGAGCCATGGGGCGGGATGCCTTCCGTCGAGGTTCGTACTTTCGAACATGCCGTGCTACGAAACCAGTACGCCCTTGCCGACGACCGTGATGCCGGACTCGGTGACGGTAAAGCCACGTGCGCGGTCGGCATCCGCGTCTACTCCGACGGTTGCACCCTCGGAAATGACGACGTCCTTGTCAAGAATAGCTCGGCGCACGACCGCATTTGGCCCGATCCTGACCCGGTCGAAGACGACTGTGTCGACGATCGTCGCGCCCGACTCGACGACGCACCACGAGCCGATGACGCTTCTCTCCAGATGCCCTCCGGAGACGAGGGTGCCAAGCGAGACAATCGAGTCGATCGTGGTGCCGAGGTTGCCCTTCGCATCCCGTACGAACTTCGCTGGCGGCGAGTTGAGTTGCTGGCTGAAGATCGGCCACTCGCGGTTGTAGAGGTTGAAGATCGGCAGCGCCGAGATGAGGTCCTGGTGTGCGTCGAAGAACGACTCGATCGTCCCGACATCCCGCCAATAGAACTTGTCGCGGTCGGTTGAGCCGGGAACATCGTTGCGATTGAGGTCATAAACGGCCGCCTCGCCTCGCGTCACGAAGTCGGGGACGATATCGCCACCCATGTCGTGGTTGGAGTCGGCGTTCTCGCCGTCGCGGATCACGGCATCCATCAGGATGTCGGCGTCGAAAATGTAGTTGCCCATCGACGCGAGAACTTCGTGTGGCGAATCGGCGAGGCCAACCGCATTCTTGGGCTTCTCGTGAAAGGCGGCAATGCGAGTCGGGTCGTCGGCATCGAGCTCGATGATGCCGAACTGATCCGCGAGCGAGATGGGTTGACGGATGGCGGCGACGGTAACGCCGGCACCAGACTCGATGTGCGCGTCGATCATTTGCGCAAAATCCATGCGGTAAACGTGATCGGCTCCGACGACAACCACGACGTCCGGCTTCTCGTCCCGTAGGAGATTGAGGCTCTGCAGGATGGCGTCTGCCGACCCGCTGAACCAGCGCTTGCCCAAGCGCTGCTGCGCGGGCACGGATGCAACGTACGAGCTCGTGATGCCGTCCAGGCGCCAGGTCTGCGACACGTGACGGTCGAGACTGTGCGACTTGTATTGCGTCAGGACGACGATTTGCCGCAGCCCTGAGTTGATCAGGTTGCTCAGAGCGAAATCGATGAGGCGATAACCGCCACCGAACGGGACAGCAGGCTTCGCGCGGTCAGCCGTGAGCGGCATCAGACGCTTACCCTCACCGCCGGCCAGAACGATGCCGAATATCTTCTTGGACGCCATTTGACCAGAGTAGGACAGCGGTCGCGCCTGTACTACCGTCTAAGGATGCGAGTCGACCTGATCAGCCGTGAATATCCGCCCGAAGTGTACGGTGGGGCCGGTGTGCACGTCGCCGAACTCGTGCACGCGCTTCGTAAGGCCGGAACGGATGTTGTCGTCCGCGCATTCGGCGTGCCGCGCGACGAGAACGGTGTCACGTCGTACCTGGTACCCGCCGAACTCGCCGGTGCTAATCCTGCCCTGGCGACATTGGGCGTCGACCTGCAAATTGCGCGCGACGTCGAGGGTGCAGACCTCGTCCATTCGCACACCTGGTACGCGAACGCCGCCGGCCACGTCGCGTCATTGCTGTACGGAATCCCACACGTCGTCACCGCTCACAGCCTCGAGCCGCTGCGCCCGTGGAAGGCCGAGCAGCTCGGCGGCGGGTACCGGCTCTCCAGCTGGATCGAGGAAACCGCATTCGCTGGGGCGGCAAAGATCATCGCAGTGAGCGAGGGGATGAAGCGCGACATCCTTCGCTCCTATCCCGCGCTCGACCCGACCAGGGTCGAGGTCGTCTACAACGGCATCGACCTCGAAAAATGGAAGCCTCATCGGGACGAAGACATCACGCGCTCACTGGGTATTGATCCATCCCGACCATCGGTCGTATTCGTTGGGCGAATCACGCGACAGAAGGGGTTGACGTACCTGCTTCGCGCGGCGGCGCTCCTGCCGCCCGAGGTTCAGTTCGTGTTATGCGCAGGCGCTCCGGATACTCCGGAGATCCTCGAGGAGGTTCGCGAAGGGGTCGCGGCGCTCCAGCTGCTGCGCAGCGGTGTGGTCTGGATCGACCGGCTGCTCAGCCAAACCGAACTGCGCACTGTTCTCACCGGCGCGACGACGTTCGTGTGCCCGTCCATCTACGAGCCGCTCGGCATCGTCAATCTGGAGGCCATGGCCTGCGGGGTTCCCGTGGTCGGAACGGCGACGGGTGGCATCCCCGAGGTCGTCGATGACGGCGTTACCGGCAAGCTGGTGCCCATCGAACAGGCGGATGACGGCACCGGGACGCCACTCGACCCGGATCGCTTCGTGGCAGACCTCGCTGCCGCGCTGATTGCGGTGATCTCCAACCCTAAGGCCGCGAAGAAGATGGGCGCGGCTGGGCGAGCCCGCGCCGAAGCGATGTTCAGCTGGGACAAAATCGCCGAACGCACCAGGCAGATTTACGCTTCGCTCACCTGATCGCGAGTCATCTAGGCTGGGATGACCATGGCCAGCGTTTTACAGCTCAACGACGTTTCGATCATTCGAGACCGCAACACCATCCTCAACAACATCACGTGGACGGTTGATGAAACAGAGCGGTGGGTGATTCTCGGGCCGAATGGTGCTGGTAAGACAACGCTCCTCCAGATCGCGGCCGCGCTCATCCACCCGAGTTCCGGCACTGCTCTACTTCTTGATGACCAGTTGGGCGCCGTCGATGTTTTCGAACTTCGGCCTCGGATCGGCTTCGCATCCTCGGCCATGAGCAAACGCATTCCCGCAGATGAGACGGTACTGAACGTGGTTCTGACCGCGGCCTACTCGGTGACCGGCCGCTGGAACGAGCAGTACGAAGACGTCGATGTGCGTCGCGCCGAGCGGGTGCTCCACGAGTGGAAGCTCGGTCACCTCTCTCAACGCCGGTTCGGTGGCCTGAGCGACGGGGAGCAAAAGCGAGTGCAGATTGCTCGCGCGGTCATGACCGATCCCGAAATTCTTCTGCTGGACGAGCCCGCAGCGAGCCTCGACCTTGGCTCGCGCGAAGAACTCCTCCAACTGCTCGGCGGCTTCGCCAGTTCGCCGGAGGCTCCGGCAATCGTCATGGTCACGCACCACGTCGAGGAGATCCCACAGGGTTTCACGCACGCTCTGCTGCTGGCCGACGGCGAGATCACGGCATCCGGGCCGATCGAGAAGGTCATCACATCGAAGCGTCTCACCGAGACTTTCGGCCTTCCGCTCGACCTTGCGCGTGACAACGGTCGGTACACCGCTCGCGCCAAGTGAACTCGCGAGAACGAATCGAGTGAGGTAAGCTGACTAGTCGGCCTTGGGAGCGTTCCAGCTTCCGCCGAGAGCTTCTCTTTCAACCATCTACTTTCCGAGGATCCGCCATGAAGTCTGACATTCACCCCGAGTACGCGCCCATCGTGTTTCGCGACCTCGCCTCCGGTGAGACGTTCCTGACGCGCTCCACGGCAACCAGTTCCAAGACCATCGACCTCGACGGCGTGACCTACCCGGTCATTGACGTCGAAATCTCCTCCGCATCGCACCCGTTCTACACGGGTAAGCAGCGCATCCTCGACTCCGCTGGCCGAGTTGAGAAGTTCAACTCGCGCTACAAGGGCTTCAGCAAGTAGGCATCGCACCAACCGCAAGCTGGCTCCGCGCTTCGTAGCGGCGGATCGGCCCGCGAGCTTGCGACGGATGGGCCACGTCTGTTAGCGACGAATTGGCCATAGCCCCGACGCGACAAATGCCGGGTTATGAGTGCGACGCATGTAGTCCTCGAAGTCGGCGGACTGCTCCGCGCTCCATGCGATCTGCTGGGCGTGCAGCAGGGTCGATTCAATCGAAAGCTGCTCGGGATGCTTGCGAACCATCGCCTGCGCGACGCGGCCCGCGGCAACAGCGTCCGCGCTCGCGTCGTGGGCATCGGCGAGATCGACACCGTAAACCGCCGCAGCGACTTCTAACGTGCGCTTGCCTTTGCGGTACTTGTCGACTACCCGATCGAGCACGAGCGGGTCGATGATCGGCGCAGGCTCGGTGAGTGGCTCGAGGTCGTAGCGAAGTGCCTCGAAGTGCAGGAGGCTGAGATCATAAGGAGCGTTGTAGATCGTCACGGCAAGACCGCGATCGAACAGGCTGGTAAGTATCGCGATGATTTCCGCTACGACCTCCGCGGCGGGCCTGCCCTCCGCTCGAGCGCGAGCGGTAGTGATGCCGTGTACTGCGCTGGCCTGCTCCGGGATGTCGATGCCCGGGTCTGCGAGCCAATTCCACTCTTCGACCAGCGCACCGCCGGCATCCAGGACGCCGACATGTGCCGAAACAATTCGACTGGTTTCGACGTCAATGCCCGTCGTCTCAAGATCGAAAACGCCAAGAGTGTCGAACCACGAATTGCTCATGGCACCAACTGTATGGCCAGCGGCCGACACCGCGAACGGCACACGCGCGAGCGTGCGCCGTGGCATGCTAGTCGCCGATGTGAAGCCAGAAGAAGTCCTGGGTCCCGAGCGTGAGAGTCAGCGCTCCGTCTGCGCCGACAGTCGGGAACGCCCCTCCGCCGAACAGGTCGGAAAGAGTGGCTCCTGCGATCGACGCAGCGCTGATCTCGACCGAAATCGGGTTGTGAGCGAAGCTGAACACACAGAGGATGCGCTCGGCGGCATCCCCGAACTGGCTTCCCGAACCTTCGTACTCGCGAACGAAAGCGAGCACAGACTCGTGATTGGTTTGCAGCACGGTCAGTGAGCCGAGGCCGAAGGCGGGGTGTGCCTTGCGCACGTGAACGACATTGCGGATCCAGTGCAGCAGCGACCTGGACTGTGCCAGCTGTGACTCTACATTGACCAGGTTGTAGTTGTAGACGAGCGACTGGACTACCGGAAGGTAGAGCTTGCCAGGGTCGGCGCTTGAGAACCCGGCGTTGCGGTCGGGGTTCCATTGCATGGGCGTTCGCGAGCTGTCGCGGTCGGGCAACCAGATGTTGTCGCCCATCCCGATTTCGTCGCCGTAGTACAGGAACGGACTGCCCTTCAGGGCGAACAACAGCGCGTGCACTAGTTCGAGTTCGGCGCGCGCGTTGTCGAGAAGAGGTGCCAGCCTGCGGCGGATGCCGATGTTGGACCGCATGCGGGGGTCGTACGCGTACCAGCCGTACATCGCCTGCCGATACTCCTCAGACACCATCTCGAGTGTGAGCTCGTCATGGTTGCGAAGGAAGACACCCCAGCCCGCTCCGGGAGGGACATCCGTCGTCTCGGAGAGGATACGAATCAGTTCGCCGGACTGCTGGGCACGCAGCGAGTAGAAGATGCGGGGCATGACGGGAAAGTCGAACGCCATGTGGCACTCCGGCTCCTCTTCGGTGCCGAAGAACGATACGACCTCCTGAGGCCACTGGTTGGCCTCAGCTATGAGGATGCGCCCGGGGTATTCGCGATCGAGCATCGCGCGAATCTCGCGAATGTACTCGTGGGTGGCCGGCTCGCCTTCGCCGTTGCCCTCCTCTGTCTCGAACAGGTACGGGATGGCGTCCAGTCGAATCCCGTCGACGCCCATATCGAGCCAGAATCGGATGATGTCAATGACTTCCTGGCGCACCGCGGGATTCTCGAAGTTGAGGTCTGGTTGGTGCGAGAAGAAACGGTGGAAAAAGAACTGCCGACGCACCGGGTCGAACGTCCAGTTGGATTCCTCGGTGTCGACGAAGATGATGCGGATGTTCGGGTACTTTTCGTCTGAATCGCTCCAGACGTAGTAGTCGCCGTACGGGCCGTCCGGATCTGCCCGTGACTGCTGGAACCAGTCGTGGGCATCCGACGTGTGGTTCAGCGGGTAGTCGATGACGATGCGCATATTGCGCTCGTGAGCCCGGCGAACCAGTTCCCGAAACTCCTCGACCGTGCCGAACTCGGGCAGGATGGTGCGAAAATCGGATACGTCGTATCCGCCGTCGCGAAGCGGGGACTGGTAGATCGGTGGGAGCCACAGCGCATCCACGCCGAGCCACTGCAGATAGTCGAGGCGCGAGATCAGGCCGCCGAGGTCGCCCGAGCCGTCGCCGTTGCTGTCGACGTAGCTGCGCACCATGACCTCATAGAAAACCGCCCTGCGGTACCACTCGGGATCAAGTGCGAGTCCTGGCAACTGGATAGGCGCAGTGAAGGTCATTCGACGAGTCTATTGGTCGGCCGCAAGCGCTTACACATCACGCCGCTGCATACAATCAATGCAAATGGTTGTCGAGAATCCGTATGCCGCACGCGTGGCCGCAACGCCCGTGCGCGAGGCGAGCGTTGCCGTGCTCGGCAGCAACACCAGGTACTGGGATTATGGCCCGCTCGATGCCCCGCTGACCATCGTCGCCGTGCACGGGTTTCGTGGCGAACACCATGGCCTCGAACCCATCATCGCGCAGCTCGAGGGACTTCGAGTGATCAGTCCCGACCTGCCCGGCTTCGGCGATTCGGCACCCATGCGGGATATCGCCCACGATATCGATGGGTACGCCAGGTGGCTTGCCGCATTCGTTGATTCCCTCGGACTTCGCAGCCGGCCGGTTATCCTCGGTCATTCATTCGGCTCGATCGTGACATCGGCTGCCGTCGCGGGTGGCCTCAAGACCCCGCAACTCGTGCTGATCAACCCCATCGCAGCGCCCGCCCTGAAAGGCCCCAAGGCACTGCCGACGGCTCTTGCTGTGTTCTATTTCACGATGGGGGCGAGGCTGCCTGCCAAGCTCGGCCGCGGTCTCCTCGCCAACCGCGCCATCACCCGCGGCACGAGCGTCGGGCTGGCCAAAACGCGCGATAAGGCACTTCGACGATGGATTCATTTCCAACACGACACCTATTTCAGCCGGTTCTCCGATCGGGACACTCTGCTCGAAGGATTCAGGGCATCGACGCATAACAACGTCCAGCAGTTCGCAGCGAAGATCACGGTGCCGACCCTGCTCATCGCGGCGGAACTCGACCCGATCACGACGGTGGCAGACGAGGAAAAGCTTCGCGACCTGTTGCCCGACGCCGAACTGCACGTTCTTGACGGCGTTGGCCACCTCATTCACTACGAACGTCCGCGAGAGGCAGCGGAGCTCATTGTGGCGTTTCTCGGCGTCGGGGCAGTGGCGGCGCGGTGAAGCTTCTCTTCGACTGCCGTTACACCCGCCTCGAGCGGCACGACGGCATTAGTCGCTATACGGCAGGGCTCGTGAGCGCGCTGGCTCGCCTTCAGCCGCTGACGATGATCATCTCCGACGAGCGCCAACTGGCACTCCTTCCCGACCTTCCGTGGGTGCTCGAGCCGTCGCCGACCTCAGCGGGTGAGCCATGGATTTCGCGGAGGCTCAATCGCCTGGAACCGGATGTCGTTTTCACTCCCATGCAAACAATGGGCCCATTCGGTCGCCGGTTCGCCCTCGTCACCACGGTGCACGACCTGATCTACTACGAAAACAGGACACCACCTCGCGACCTGGCGTGGCCCATCCGCCTGCTCTGGCGGCTGTTTCACCTCTCGTGGTGGCCCCAGCGGCTGCTGCTCGGTCGAGCAGACGCCCACGCTACTGTTTCGAACACCACTCGTGAATTGATGGTTCGGCACCGGCTGACAAAACGGCCGATCACGGTCGTTCCGAATGCGGTCGAGCCGGCCCTGATCGGGCGCGACACAAACCCAACCCGTGACCTGGTGTATATGGGCTCATTCATGCCGTACAAGAACGTCGAGCTGCTGGCGCGGGGACTGCACCACCTGCCCGGCTACACCCTTCACCTGCTGAGCAGGGCCTCCGACGCGACCGTCGCCGCCCTGACAGCGCTGGCCCCTGATGGATCCCTTCAGTTCCATCAGGGCGTGAGCGACGAGGAGTACGCCAGGATACTGTCGAGCGCCGCCGCTCTAGTGACCGCATCCCTCAATGAAGGGTTCGGCCTTCCCCTCATCGAGGCGATGGCGGGAGGCACACCCGTTGTTGTCAGCGATATCGACATCTTTCGCGAAATCGGCGCAGAAGCAGCGGTGTATTTCAATCCGCAAGACCCCTCCTCGTTCGCGGCGGCCGTTCGCGAACTGGAAGAGTCGGGGGAGTGGGCGCGGCGCTCAGCTCTGTCGCGCGCGCGCGCAACCGACTTCAGCTGGGACAACTCGGCGAAAGCGCTTCTGACGACACTCAACGCAGTTCACGAGGCGCGCTTGGCGGGCGCGCGCTAACCGCGGACGCTGTCGCGGCTCTCCACCGCATTCTGCTCGTCGAGGTCCTCGGTACCGCACTCAAGCGAAAGCTCGTCGATCGGATCGTCGAATGCGATCAGTTCAAGAGAACCTTCGACGAGCTCGAAGCTGTGAATCGAACCGTTCGTGATCGAACCGTGGGGTGTGTCCGGATCGACCACGTTAAGCACCGATCGGATGACGCCCCCGTGGCTGACCACGATAAGAGCCTCACCCGGATGTTGCTGCGCAAGTTCCACGAGAGCCGGGATGACCCGGCGGGCCACCTCGTCGCGGGATTCCCGCCCGGGCACAAAGGTGTCGCCGGGAAACTGTGCTTCGATCTCATCCCAGTTGAGTCCCTCGGCCTCGCCGTAGTTGCGCTCAACGACAGCCGGTATGGCCTGCGGCAGCGGCATCCCGAGCTCTCGAGAAATGATGCTCGCGGTCTCAAAGGCCCGAGAGAGCGGGCTCGAGAAGACCCCGTCCCACTCGCGACGAGCCAGCAGGCGAGCGGTCGTATTGGCCTGCTGGCGACCGGTGTCATTCAGCGGGACGTCGGTGTTGCCCTGGATGCGTCGCTGCGCGTTCCAGTCGGTTTCTCCGTGACGAACGAGGTAGAGCGAGGTCATGGCCTCAGTTTAGGTGCGCACGCGCGAGCGGCTCTGGATAAGGAGCGGGCCGAGAACTCAGCCGAGAAGGCGCTCCCGGAGGGCCACGATCGTCTCGGTTGCTCCCGCATCGATCTTGAGCGTCGCGCGCGGGTCACCCTTGGTTGCACCACGGTTGACGATGATGACAGGGATGCGGCGCCTGGTCGCGTGGTCGAGCAGGCGAATGCCCGAGTTCACGACCAGTGAAGAACCAGCGATCAGCAGGGCATCTGCCTTCTGTACCAGAGCGGATGCCTCAATGAATTTCTCCTTGGGGATGAACTCGCCAAAGAACACAATGTCGGGCTTGAGTGTGCCATCGCAAGCACTGCAGGCGGGAAGCTGAAATGCGTCTACCGAGGCGATTTCGACATCTCCATCCGGACCGAGCTGGAGTGAGTCGGTGTCCGCCAACCACGGGTTGAGTTCGACGATGCGCGCGGCGACGTCGGTGCGTGCGTAGAGCTGACCGCAACGCAGGCACCGGACGCGGTCCATCGTTCCGTGAAGGTCGACCACCCGTTGAGAGCCAGCCCTGAGGTGCAGGCCATCGACGTTTTGCGTGATGATTCCGTTAACGCCGCCATCGAGTTCGAGTGCGGCGAGCGCCCGGTGGCCCTCGTTGGGCGCCGCGGTGTCGAATCTCTTCCACCCGAGCTGGCTGCCCGCCCAATAGCGTTTGCGATAGTTGACGTCATCTAGAAACTGCTGGAAAGTCATCGGGATTCGAACGGGCGCGCCCTCTCCCCGATAATCGGGGATGCCAGAGTCGGTGCTCACGCCCGCGCCGGTCAGAACAGCGATGCGCCGACCACGCAGGATGCCCGCTGCTTCGTCGACGAGAGCAGCCTGTTCCAGAGACAGAGCGGGCATGGCAGCGGCAGTTGATTGCGGCATGTTGCCTCCTCCCGCGCTGGTGTCGTATACGAGAAGACTAAACAACGAAGTTTTCGGATATGTTTCGGGATGCTGGAAGTGTCCGCTCCCGGCGGAATACGCACGAGGGGCTTTAAGCATGCACATCGTCCCCATCGACACGCTCGATTCAGCCGATGTGCGGGACTATCTGAACCTCACAGACGTGGTGCTTCGACGATTGTCTGAGCCTGCAGGCGGCCTCTATATCGCCGAGTCGACCAAGGTCATCGGCAGGGCCCTGGCTGCTGGGCACCTCCCGAGGTCGGTGCTGACGCTCGAAAAGTGGCTGCCCGAGATCGAAGCCCTGGTCGGTGACCTGGATATTCCCGTGTTCGTGGGGGAGTCATCCCTCCTCGAGAACCTGACCGGGTTCAACCTGCATCGCGGCGCGCTCGCATCGATGCACCGCCCGGCCCTCGCTTCCGTCGCCGACACGGTTCGGGATGCAACCAGAATCGTCGTGCTCGAGGACATCGTCGACCACACCAACGTCGGCGCGATATTTCGGTCGGTGGCCGGCCTCGGTGCTGACGCAGTGCTGATTACCCCGCGCTGCGCGGACCCGCTGTACCGAAGGAGCGTGCGGGTCAGCATGGGAACCGTGCTGCAAGTGCCCTGGACCCGGCTACCCGAATGGCCCGAAGGCGCCGCGATCCTGAAGAGTCTGGGTTTCACCATCGCTGCGCTCGCCCTTGCACCGGATGCCGTCGATCTGCACGACTTTGCGGCGGCAGCACCCACGAAGGTCGCCCTTGTTCTCGGAACCGAGGGCGACGGCCTGAGCAGGGCGGCGCTGGCCTCAGCGGATGTCACCGTGACCATCCCGATGTTGCACGGGGTCGATTCGCTCAACGTCGCTTCGGCGAGTGCCGTTGCCCTGTATGCGTTGACCGCTGCCCGCCACCGCTAGCGTGTGCCCGTTCGGGCATGTCGTCGAGACGGGATGTTGCAGGCGGCATCGGCGAGACTGATTATCCTTGATCGGTGCCCCCCACTCGTAAGCAGGTCTATCGCAGGCGACGAGCGGTCGTTTTCGGAGCCGCCATCGTGGTGCTCGCGATCGCGTTCTACCTGCCGATCACACTGCTTGCCCCCATCGCATCCGTTTCGGCAACGTCGGCGCCGTACGTCGCGCCACCCTCGATTGCGCCGATCCTGACGCTTCCGAACTACGGTGCGAGCGCCATCAGCGCGATCGGCTACGCAGGGCCGCTTGCACAGGGCGGGAGTCGCAAACCGCTCCCGATGGCATCCATGACGAAGATAATCACGACGCTCGTGGTGTTGGAGAAGAAACCTCTTACGCTCGGCCAGAGCGGACCTGACATCTCATTCACCTCGGCTGACGCGGCGATTAGTGCGAGCTACGCGGCGCGCGACGGTGACGTTTACCCGATCAAGGTCGGGTCCTCGATGACCGAGAGCAATGTCATTACCACCGCCCTCGTGGCCTCTGCCAACAACTACGCGCGAGCGCTCGTCGACTGGGCGTTTGGCTCGGAGGCAAACTTCCTGCCGGTGGCGAATGCCTGGGTCAAAGCCCACGGGATGCCCTCGACAACTCTCACGGATTCGACCGGGCTGAACGCGGCCAACACGAGCACTCCCACCGACCTGATTGCGCTCGGGAAGATCGCCCTGGCGAACCCGCTCGTGGCTCACGTCATGGCGATCCGGCATATCACGCTCCCTATTGTGGGCGCAATCGACAACACGAACACGTTGCTGGGAAAGTCAGGGGTGCGCGGAATCAAGACGGGCACCCTGAATGGCGCAGGCTCGTCGCTCCTGTTCGCAAGTGACTACAGGATCGGCTCCCAGGTCATCACCTTCGTCGGCGTCATTATGGACGGACCAACTCACGCGGTCATCGACAAACAAATCAGCAGCATCATCGCAAAAGTGCGATCGGGATTTCGGACGATAACACTGACGAACGTCGGGACCCGATTCGGCAGCTACTCGACCAAATGGGGGGCCACCACCACTGTGACGGCGACCAGGAGCGCGTCGGTCGTCGTGTGGGCTGGTACGCCGGTGACCGGCACCGTCAGCATCCGACCAGTTGCCCTGGTGAAGAAGGGCGCAATTGTCGGCGACGTGAGCTTCACGGTGTACGGAAAGATCTATTCTGTGCCTCTCATGGTGACCCAGTCGATCCCTGACCCCGGCCCGCTTTGGCGCCTGACCCACCCGGGAGAACTCTCCTAAACAGCCGATTCACCGCAATGGAGCCCTAAGCTGTGGACATCGCTTGAGCACCCGCTCTCTCGCCGGCCTTGGGCCGACCCGACGTTAGGGGACATGTGACTATTCCTGGGGCCGAGGCAATCGCCGCGTCTGCAGCTTCGTCCGCTTCCGTGCGGCCGCCAGAGGTGCGGATCGTGCGGACCGGACCGCGTGGTCTCGCGAATCCCACGTCAGACTTCGCCGCGCTGCTCAGCACCATTCAGGATGCCGGTCTGTTGCGAAGGCGTCGGCTCTTCTACATCGGGATGTTCGCTCTCGTCACGCTTGCAGTCGGGGGCGCGGGACTTGGATTCGTTCTCCTTCGAGGCAGTTGGTACGAACTGTTGGTGGCTGGAGCCCTCGGCATTCTTTTCACCCAATATGCATTTCTGGCGCACGAGGCTTCGCACCGGCAGGTATGGGCTTCGGGCAGAGCCAACGATAATTCCGGGCGCTTTATCGCCTCCTTCCTCGTGGGCATCAGCTACACGTGGTGGATGTCGAAGCACTCCCGTCACCACGCAGCTCCGAATACGATCGACCGCGATCCCGACATCGAACCTGATTTCATCGTCTTCCAGGAGAAGCACGCGCGTGAACTCAAGGGCATTTGGTCCTGGCTCGCCACACGCCAGGGCTGGTTGTTCTTTCCCGCGCTGACTCTCGAGGGACTCAACCTTCATGTTCAGGCGGTTCGCACCGTCTTCTCACCGGGAAAGGTCGACAAGCGCCCGCTGGAGATCACGTTCATCCTCGTACGCAACATCTCATACCTCGGAGTCGTCTTCGCGTTCCTTCCACTCGGGATGGCGTTCGCGTTCCTGGCCGTGCAACTGGCCGTGTTCGGCGTCTACATGGGCGCATCCTTTGCGCCCAACCACAAGGGCATGCCGCACGTCGCCAGGGATGCCAAGGTCGACTTTCTGCGCAGGCAGGTCCTGACCAGCCGCAACGTTGGCGGCCTCGGGATGACAACCTTCATGGGCGGCCTCAATTACCAGATCGAGCACCATCTGTTCCCCAGCATGCCGCGGCCTTACCTGAAACAGGCGAGCGAGATCGTTCGCGAATACTGCGCTGACCGGGACATCAGCTACTCGCAGGTGCCGCTTCTCGAGTCCTACGGCATCGTCATTTCCTATCTAAACCGGGTCGGCCTCACCGCCAGAGACCCGTTCGACTGCCCCGCGGCACAGAACTTCGGGCGCTAGGCTGCCCGAAACCTCAGCTCAGTAGCCGGGTCTCTTGGGCGTGATGAAGTCGCCAGATGACCGGCGACGGATGCGCCTGATCATCCAGGGCACCAGGTGTGTGCGCGCCCAGTCGAGATCGTCCGCCCGGGCCTGGCGCCACGACACTGCCGGAAGCGGATCCGGCGAAAACGGCTCAAGTTCGTTGGCGACGCCCAGGGTGTCCAGCACCATTCGAGCAATCGTGTTGTGGCCGATGGGGGAGAAATGCAGACGATCGGGCGCCCACATGCGCGGATCGGCAAGCTCCCGCAACGCCCACATATCGGCGACGACCGCGTCGTGTTTCAGGGCGATGGTGTGGATGTTCTCGTTGAAGATGGCGACCTTGCCCCGGGTTCGACCGAGCACCGGCGTCATCCCAATGTCAGGGCCCGTGAAGACGACCACGGTCGCGCCATCCTGCCTAAGCCGACCCACCGCCTCGTCAAGTTTTGCGGCGATAAGGTCGGGGTCGCTACCCGGCCGGATGATGTTGTTACCGCCTGCGGAGATGCTGATGAGATTCGGATGCAGCTCGAGCGCCGGCTCGATTTGCTGGTCGAAGATCTGCTGCATGAGTCGACCACGGATGGCGAGGTTCGCGTAGGCGAAATCAGCGGTCTGGGCACTCAGAACCTCCGCGACGCGATCGGCCCAGCCCCGGAATCCGCCCGGGCTTGCGGGTTCCGGGTCACCGATGCCCTCAGAGAACGAATCGCCGATGGCGACGTAACGAGTCCAGGGATGTTGCTCGGCCATGCGTCCATCCTGCCACCGGCCCTGGCTTGCCGCCGCGGTGTGCCAAGCGCCCCATCCGTCGGTAGTTGCTGCGAAGCTGGGGGAGTGAGCAAGCAGGACGGTCGCGGCAGGCAGGTTTCGGCTGTCCCCGTTGACGACGAGGCTGCGACGATTATGCACCTCGATATGGACGCCTTTTTTGCGTCCGTCGAACTGCTTGAGCGCCCGGAGCTGGTGGGCAAGCCCGTCATCGTCGGAGGCCGTGGTGGGCGCTCGGTCGTCACTGCCGCCACCTATGAGGCACGCAAGTACGGCGTGAACTCGGCAATGCCTATGTCCTTAGCCCTTCGGCGCTGCCCGAATGCCATCGTCCTCGAACCGCATTTCGACCGCTATCGCCATTTCTCGAGGGTCGTCATGGGCCTCTGCGGGGATGTCACGCCGCTTGTCGAGCCCCTCAGTATCGATGAAGCCTTTCTGGATGTTGCAGGCGCACGCCGCCTCCTCGGCTCCCCATGGGAGATCGCGACCTCGCTCCGGGAGCGCGTTTACGCCGAGACCGGCCTGCACTGTTCGATTGGCGTGGCCGCGACCAAGTTCATCGCGAAACTCGCCTCAAGCCGAGCCAAACCCGATGGTCTTCTGGTGGTGCCACTGGCCGACACGCTCGAATTCCTGCATCCGTTGCCGATCAGCGCGCTCTGGGGAGTCGGCTCGAAGACCGAAGAACAGCTTGTTCGGCTTGGACTGAGAACGATCGGAGACGTCGCAGCCACCCCGCTCAGCAGCCTCACGACGATGCTCGGAGCAGCCGCCGGGGAGAAACTTCACGCGTTGTCGTGGGCGCGCGACCCGCGGTCTGTGTCGATTGAACGCGAGGAGAAGAGCGTCGGCCACGAAGTCACGTTCGAGTACGACGTCACCGAGCCCGCGACGGTCCTGCGCGAGTTGCTTCGAATGAGCAACCTGGTGGGGGTTCGGCTGCGTGGAGCGGGGCTCGTCGGCAGGACGGTCGTGTTGAAACTTCGATTCGGCGATTTCACCACTATCACCCGCTCTCGCAAGCTCGATGAACACACTGCCCTCGGTCGGCGCATCTACGAGGAGGTTGCCGATATCTACCGGGCGGTCGGCCGACCGGAGTCTCGCATTCGCCTTGTCGGCGTGCGCATGGAGCAGCTTGCGTCGGCGGGCGACGCTGCGCTCGGCCTCTGGGAGACCAACGTGGGTTGGCGCGAGGCGGAGCACGCGATCGACGCCGTTGCGGAGCGATTCGGAGGCGGTTTCGTGCGACCCGCCGCGCTGGTCGAAAAGCCCGCAGAGCGCACATAACCCCGTGCCTACCCAATAGAGTGTGGCCAAGGGGGCGGCAGATGAGCGTACGCGTGAGGGCACTAACTTTGGTCGGGATGCTCGTTATCGCGACGATCGTGACCATCGCTCTTCTCATCCACTTCGCGCACTGAATCGCGGGATTCCACAACCGCGCTGGTCAACCCGACGTGTCAGTCGGGCCCGGTAATGTCTTATCAAGTGACGACACCCCCTAACGCAGACGAGCTGGCGTCGCTGGAATCTGCTGAGTCTGTGGCCCTGCCAGCGGCTTCGAAACCGGTCGGCACCTTCGCGGCAGAGCACCTGTCACCGTCCTATCCCGAACGCGCCGCCAGAGGCACCGCAGACAAGCTGCGCGCCTGGCAGGCCGAGGCCCTCGACCTGTACTTCGAGACCGAACCCAGAGACTTCCTGGCTGCGGCCACGCCAGGAGCAGGCAAAACAACCTTTGCGCTTAGGCTGGCGGCCGAATTGCTGGCGCGCCGAATCGTTGATCGCATCACCGTTGTGGCACCAACCGAGCATCTGAAACGGCAGTGGGCAGATGCCGCACATCGCGCCGGTATCCGTCTCAACCCCGAATTCAAGAACGGTCACGCGTACGGCGGCCGCCGCTTCAACGGCGTCGTCGTGACCTACGCCCAGGTCGCGGTGAGAGCGGCACTGCATCGCCAGCTGACAGAGTCTGCGCGCACGCTGGTGATTCTCGATGAAGTGCACCACGGCGGCGACGCGCTGAGCTGGGGCGACGCGATTCGTGAGGCGTTCGAACCTGCAACCAGGCGTCTGTCTCTCACGGGTACGCCGTTCCGTTCAGACACGGCTCCCATCCCGTTCGTGACGTACCTGCGCGATGAGCACGGCATCCGGCTCTCCAGCACCGACTACAACTACGGGTACGGTCGGGCGCTTGAGGATGGCGTAGTGCGTCCGGTCCTGTTCATGGCGTACGCGGGCAAGATGCGCTGGCGCACCAAGATGGGCGAGGAGTTCGAGGCGCGTCTTGGGCAGGACGACACGAAAGACGTCACGGCGCAGGCATGGCGCACAGCGCTGTCTCCCGAGGGCGATTGGATCCCCGCTGTGCTCACGGCGGCCGATCGTCGGCTGACCGAAGTTCGTCATTCGATTCCGGATGCGGGCGGCCTTGTCATCGCGACCGATCAGTTCGCCGCGCGGGCGTACGCCGCAATTCTCACGGAGATCACCGGCAAGATTCCCTCGATCGTTCTGTCAGACGAGAAGGAATCGAGCGATCGCATTGAGGCGTTCGCCCAGGGCGACTCACGCTGGATGGTCGCAGTGCGCATGGTGTCGGAGGGTGTCGACGTGCCGCGGTTGGCCGTCGGGGTCTACGCGACATCCGCCTCGACGCCGTTGTATTTCGCGCAGGCGGTCGGTCGTTTCGTGCGGGCGCGTCGGCGGGGTGAGACGGCGACCATCTTCCTACCGAGTGTTCCTATGCTGATGGCGCTGGCTTCCCAACTCGAACTCGAGCGAGACCACGCACTCGATCGAGTGGCCGAAGACGACGGTTCGCTCGACGACGACCTCCTGGACGAAGCCAACCGGGAGGAGAAGGCCTCGGAGAAACTCGAGGACGAGTTCACCTGGCAGGCGCTCGAGTCCGACGCAAATTTTGACCGAGTGCTCTTCGATGGAACGGATTTCGGATTCGCCGCGTCTGTCGGCAGTGACGAGGAACTCGATTTCCTTGGCCTGCCCGGGATCCTTGAGCCCGACCAGGTCCGTGAGCTGCTTCAGCAGCGACAGGCTCGCCAGTCGCGACACGCCGCGACCAGGCCCGCGAGCGAGCAACCGGAAGACAAGCCGCTGTATCGAAACCTGAAGGAGCAGCGTTCGGTGCTCAACGGGCTTGTGGGAATGCGCGCGAAGTTGAGCGGGGACCAGCACGCACATGTGCACGCAGAACTCCGTCGGGTATGCGGTGGCCCAGCAGTGGCACAGGCCACAGTTGCGCAGCTGCAGTCCCGAATCGACTATCTTCGGCGCATCATGCATTCGTGACTTTGACTTTGTAGGCTCGGCGGTCGTGCCCCGACCCCGTCTGACGTTAGCGTTGCAGGGTGAGCAACATCGACGATTTGAAAACTGCGCACACGGCCCTGCGCGACCGTGGCCTCTCGCTCGACCTGACGCGCGGCAAGCCATCACCGGCCCAGCTCGACCTGGCAAACGATCTGCTTGTTCTGCCGGGCGCTGAGGACTACCGCGATGCTGCCGGCACCGACCTTCGCAACTATGGCGGCACCGACGGGCTGCCGGAGCTCCGGGAAATTTTTGGTGACATCCTCGGCATCCCGGTCGCACAGCTGCTCGCCCTGGACGTCACCAGTCTGCCGATCATGCACGACTTCGTCGTGAACGCCCTCCTGCACGGTGTTCCCGGCGGCACAGAAGCCTGGCGAGACGTGCCAGATGTCGCGTTCCTGTGCCCGGTCCCCGGCTACGACAGGCATTTTGCGATCTGCGAGGCGCTCGGAATCCGGATGATCCCGGTCCCGTTCGTTGACGGTAGCCTCGACCTCGCTACCATCCGGACGCTCGCCGCGAACGACTCTCGCATTAAGGGAATGTGGTCCGTTCCGACCTATGCGAACCCAACCGGCTACAGCTACACAGAGGCGGAGGTTCGCGAGCTGGTCTCCATGCCCACCGCCGCCCCCGATTTCAGACTCATCTGGGACAACGCGTACGTGGTTCACCACCTGAGTGCGGATGAGGCTCCGGTCATCGACGTTCTCGGTCTTGCGGCCTC
This sequence comes from Glaciihabitans sp., assembly GCA_025463785.1. Lineage (GTDB taxonomy): Bacteria > Actinomycetota > Actinomycetes > Actinomycetales > Microbacteriaceae > Galbitalea. The sequence goes on along the minus strand of JAODBD010000009.1, from coordinate 69,074 downwards.
GGCTGGCAACGCGGATCGTCCGATCGTCGTCGCGTCGACCTCAAAGATCACCTTCGCAGGCGGCGGTGTCGGTTTTGTCGGGGCATCGCCCGATAACATCCGTTGGATCAAACTCCGCGCATCCGTTCGCACAATCGGGCCAGACAAGCTCAATCAGCTTCGGCACGTTCGCTTCCTGAAGGATGTGGATGGGGTTCGCGCGCACATGCGCAAGCATCGCGAACTGCTCGTGCCGAAATTTGACGCCGTCCTCGCAATCCTCGATGCGCGGCTAACGGACGCTGCCCAGTGGACAGTGCCTCGAGGCGGCTACTTCATCAGTCTCGAAGCGGGCGAGGGATGCGCATCCCGGGCCATTGCTCTCGCGCGAGACGCGGGGATCGCGGTCACGCCCGCTGGTGCGCCGTATCCGTACGGAAACGATCCGCACGATTCGACGATTCGCATCGCCCCGAGTTTCCCGTCACTCGATGAACTCCGCGAGGCCATCGACGGCTTGTGCACCTGCATCCTGCTCGCGCAGGCTGAGCGCGCAGCGACTGCGTAGCGAGTCAGGCAACCTCAGTTCGCAGCAGATCCGGCCGGGTTCGGCTGCGTTCCACCATCGAGCGCCGGTCGACCCCCGGTCAGGATCGGGATGCCGTCGACCGGCGCTCCGAATTCGGGGCTGTACTTCTGGTTGTCACGGAAGGTGTCGACGAACTTCTGCAGGCGCGGGTCGGTTGGGCTTGTGACGCGCAACTGATAACCCCACGAGCTGATGACTATGGGGCTTGGCAGAGCATTTGTCGCCCAGGGCGACAGGTCAACGTAGCGGTTGGAATCGTTGCTGATTCCGACGGCGCTGGCTGGCTCAGCAATCAGTGTCTGCCTGGTGACGAATGCGGTCAGTGCTGCGACCTCCGCCGCGGGTAGGTTGGGGTTGTAAGTGATCCAGACGGCGCCGTGCTCGAGATTGTGAACTGCCCGCTCGCTGGGGATGGGCGTGGTGTAGACGCCCGCATTCATCCAGACCGGGTTATGCGGGCCGCCAACCGGTGGCACCACGTCATAACTGACCGGTCCTGCGACGTGAGTGTGCTCGAGAGCTCCGGCATGAGCAGCGCCGTCGCCCGGCCAGCCCGTGGTATCCCAGGCGAGCACGCCGGTGATGCCAGATGTGTTCGCTACCCGCGTGGCGGGTGCCTGCGTGGTCTTTGCTCCGACCGATGCCGCGGGGATGATTTGCTTGCCGGCCAAGGGCGTCTGTGCCGAACTGGGCGTTGCGGTGGGCCTTGTGACGACGATCACGATGATGACCACGACGGCTGCGGCGACGGCAATCATTCCGGCAATCAGCCCCGTTGTTCTGACCCGCCTGCGGCGCTGTTCTGCCTTCCTGGCTGCAGCGACTACTGCCTTGCGATGCTCGGCACTTGCGCGCGCAGATTCCTTGGACATAGGTCGACTGTAGGGGGTGGATGCTGGATATCGGCTTAGCCAGAACAGGAGCCAGAGCTGCTGCTGCTGCGGTACGGGCGCCCAACTCTCAACGAAAATCGCGGGATCGGGTCTGGGGTGTCATCCTGAGCACTTCGAATTTGTCGGCGATCAGGTTGGTGACGCCTTCGGGCGAACGCTCGAGGATGCCGCGGATGATCATGGCACTCGCATCCCGAGTAATCCGGCGGTAGCGGTTCCACACGCCGACCCCGCAAATGACGTTGACGAGACCGGTTTCATCCTCGAGGTTGACGAAGGTGATACCACTCGCGGTCGCCGGTCTCTGTCGGTGGGTGACGATACCGCCCACTTCGACCCGCCTGCCGGATTCCGCTGATCTGAGGGCAACAGCAGACAGCACACCGCGTTCCGTCAGCTGGTCGCGAAGGTGGCGAACCGGATGATTATCGGTCGAGATCCCAGTGGCCCAGAGGTCTGCGATGAGTTCGTCGACCTCCGACGGCATCGAGAATAGCGGCGGCTGGACGGCGACGATGGTTCCGGCGAGGAATTCGGCGCGGTCCTGGCTCGCGTTGCCCGCGTTCCACATCGCTTCGCGGCGCGTGAGGCCGAAGGTATCGAAGGCGCCTGCGGCGGAGAGCAGTTCGAGTTGGGCAGTCGAGAGGCCAGCCCGGCGAACGAGGTCATTCATGTCGCGGTATTCACCCGCACGGGTGCGCTCATCGACGATTTTGGTCGCAAGAACCGTGCTGATTCCGCTGACCTCGTCGAGACCAAGCCGCACCGCAAACGCGGCGTCCCTGCGATGGTCGTCTGAGTCGAAGGGAATATCGCGATCAAACTCGGGGACCGGCTGCTGGTCGGTCTCAAGGCAGACCGCGGAACCCGTCTCGCGGATGGGCCTCGATACGGCCGCCCCGCCGCCGCCCACTCGAGCATCGAGGGTCTCCAGCCCGGCGCTGACCCCGGAGAGTTGGATGTCCGGTCGCAGAACCTGCACCCCGTGCCGACGCGCGTCGGCCACGAGCGTCTGCGGCGAGTAGAAGCCCATGGGCTGGGCACGCAGCAGACTCGCGAGGAAGGCGCCGGGATAATGAAGTCGCATCCACGAACTGGCGTAGACCAGCAGGGCAAAACTCAGGCTGTGGCTCTCTGCGAAGCCGAAGTTGGCGAAGGCCTGGATCTTGCCGTAGATCTCATCGGCGACATCCCCTTCGATGCCGTTGGTTTTCATCCCGGCATAGAGCTTCTCGCGAAGGGATTCGATGCGTTCGATGCCGCGTTTGGAGCCCATCGCACGACGCAGCAGGTCTGCATCCTCGCCGGTGCACCCGCCCACCGCTATGGCTACCTGCATGAGCTGCTCCTGAAAAACGGGAATTCCGAGGGTGCGCTTGAGGGGCTCTTCAAGCTTGGGATGCAGGTAGGTCACGGGCTCCTGGCCAAGCTTCCTTCGCACGAAGGGATGCACAGCGCCACCCTGGATCGGTCCCGGTCGCACCATCGCGATCTCGACGACGAGGTCGTAGAAGCGTCGCGGCTGCAGCCGGGGGAGTAACCCCATCTGTGCGCGCGACTCGACCTGGAACACGCCGACCGAGTCCGCCCGGCAGAGCATGTCATAAACACCCGCCTCCTCTTTAGGGATCGTCTCGAGCGTCCAGACCTCACCGACATGGTCGCGCACGAGATCGAAGCAGTACTGCAGCGCCGCGAGCATCCCGAGCCCAAGGAGATCGAACTTGACGAGCCCCATCCAGGCGCAGTCGTCTTTGTCCCACTGCAGGACGGTTCGCCCATCCATGCGCCCATGCTCGATCGGGCATACTTCTCCGACCGGCCTGTCGGTCAACACCATGCCGCCGGAGTGAATGCCCAGGTGTCTCGGAAACTTCAGCACTTCGTGGGCGAGCGCGACCACGGCATCCGGGATGTCGTGGTCCTGGCTCTCGGTCAGCGCACCCCAGTGCTCCACCTGCTTCGACCACGCATCCTGCTGCCCGGGGCTGTGACCGAGGGCCTTGGCCATGTCGCGCACGGCGTTCTTGGGTCGATAACTGATGACATTGGCCACCTGTGCGGCGTTCTGTCGCCCGTACTTTTCATAGACGTACTGAATGACCTCTTCACGCCGATCGGAGTCGAAATCAACGTCGATGTCGGGCTCTTCGTCTCGCATGCTCGAGAGGAATCGTTCGAACGGGAGGTCGTAGAAGATGGCATCAACGGCCGTGATCTTCAGCAGGTAGCAGACAGCTGAATTTGCGGCGGACCCGCGCCCCTGACAGAGGATTCCCTGGCTGCGGGCGAACCGCACGATGTCCCAGACGATCAGGAAGTAGCCGGGAAAGTCTTTCCCTTCGATGACCGCGAGCTCACGTTCGATTCGTGCGCGGTCGTTTTCGCCCAGGTTCGGATAGCGCTCCGCGGCGCCCTCCCACACGAGTCTTCGCAGGTACGCCATCGGAGTCAGGCCGTCGGGAACGGTCTGTTTTGGTAACCCCGGCCGCGCCCGCCGCAGTTCGAACGCATGGGAATCGGCGATCTCGACCGTGAGTTCAACCGCGCCGGGATACCGGGCAAAGAGCGTTGCCATCTCAGCGCCGCTGCGCAGGTGAGCCGCTCGGGATGCCGGAAGCCAGCCGTCCAGTTCGTCCAGGCTCCTGCGGGCGCGCACTGCCGCAACCGCGGTCGCCAGCCGGTACTGATCCGGTATCGCATAGTGGACATTCCCCGTCGCGACCACGGGAAGTCCTCGCTGTACCGCAATCGCAGCGAGCGCATCATTGGCGCTGCTGGCTAGTGGATCGCCCTGGTCGAAGAGTTCGACGAGCACTGCTTCGCGGCCGAACAGGTCCACGAGCCGATCGAGCTCGCGGGTTGCCGCCCGTGCACTCGTGGTGAGCGCCTGGCGTACCCGGCCTTTGCGGCATCCGGTCAGGATCGTCCAGTTGCCGCTGGCCCGCTCGGCAAGTTCATCGAGGTCGTACAGCGGTCGACCCTTCTCCTTTCCCGCAAGCTGAGCCGAGGTGAGCGCGCCGGCCAGCCGGTGATATCCCTCCTCGCCACGCGCGAGCACGACGAGGTGGCTGCCCTCAGGATCCGCACTACCGTTTTGCGGTTTTCGCAGGTCGAACGAGAGTTCGGCGCCGAACACCGTTTTGATGTCGTAGCTCTCTGCTGCCTCGGCCATGCGCACGATGCCATACAGGCCGTCATGATCGGTCAGGGCAAGCCCGTGGAGCCCCAACCGCTTGGCCTCCTCGAGAAGCTGCTCGGGGGAGGCGGCGCCATCGAGAAAGCTGAAATTGGAATGGGTGTGCAGCTCCGCGTATGGCACGACGGCCTCGCCTGACTCTGCAATGACGGCGGGAACGTATGGCATGCGTTTGTTCGACCAGGCCGGACTGTCCCCGCCATCGGCGCCGACGGGTGGCGCGCCCGGGCGTCGGCCGTTCGAGAGCGCACGCTCGAACTCCGACCAGGAAATCGGCGGATTGCTGTATCCCATTTAGCTGCATCCCATCGCTAGTCGTACCTCGCCTCGGCAGACCAGTTCTCGCCGTCGAGTACCAGCAGCCACGCGATGCCTCGATCGTCAACGATCTGGAAGCGATTAATGTTGCGCGACACCTCGGCATCCCACCAGCGCTCCGCAACAGGCCACGGCCCTGCCCAGGCGGTGATCTCCCGAATCTCGCGACCGGATGCCGAGCTTGCGAACCGCACGGGCCTCGCCGACAGAACCCCGCGTTCGCTCACTCCAACGCTTGAGCCGCCAGGACCGAAAACGTGAACGGGATGCGGCGCGGGAAACACCGTGCCCGGGAACGGCGCGGGAAGCCGGCCAGGCCACGGCTCACCTGGACTGTGGGAGAGCAGGGGTCGGTCGCCCCACGGCACGGTCGTCGCTCGATCCGCGAGTGTGCGGCCACCACTCATGACGGCAACCAGCACGCCATCGTGTCCGAGCATGCTCTGCACCCGGGAAAGACCGTTGTGTACTCGCTCGTCCGGGCCGGCACCAAAGAGTCCCACCTCGTGATTTCCGATGGCATCAACGCTCTCAGGCACAATGCGCACGCGCGTAACACCCGAGCGCAGCCCGGAGTCGACCTCGGCACTGCCCTGAAGTTGCCAGCGAACACGGTCGACGACATCGGCGGCCGTGAAGGATCTCGGGTGCAGCCAGCTGCGCTCCGAGTAGTCCCCGAGGTCGGTTTCGATCTCGACCCGAAGAGACGTGCAAACCAGATGCCTTGCAACCAGTGTCTGCACGAAATCATCTGCGGCAGCGCGAACTCCGAAGGTGACCTGATCGACCCGATCGAGCGCGGGTTCGAATGCGACGGCGAGATCGAGTTCCTGCGGGGGAATCCTGTGCACAATTGGTCTCGAGTCGAGACCGCCGGATAACGCGTGCAGGTGAGCGCCCAGCTCACCGAACCGGCCGAGCACGTCGTCTGCTGGCAGGGCCGCAAACTCGCCAAGCGTCGAGATGCCCAGCCGTCTGAGCAGTACGACGAGGTTGGGTTGCTCGATCAGGTTTATCGGCAGGTCGCGCAGGAACAGCGCTGCGTCCCCCGCAGGCACAACGCGCACTCGTTTGCTGTTCGTCGCCGTGCGTGCAGCCTGTTCGGCGGTGAATGGCCCGTCTGCGATGCCAACGCATGCGCCGGCAACTCCGAGTTCATCGAGCAGGGTCACGAGAGCAAGCCCCGCGGGTTTCTCGCCGCCGTAGTATCGCGCGGGGCCGCGTGATCGTATGGCGCAGATACCCGGTCGCACCAGCTGCACTCCTGGCATGAGTTCTTCGATCTCGGCCACGATCGTTTCGAACGTGCGCTGGTCGAGCTGTTGCTCGTATGGCCGCACGATGAGCTCGGTGCAGCGCGCCTGTGCCTCTCGAACCCGCAGCCCGCGTTGTACTCCCTCCGCGCGGGCAGCAGCCGAGCTGGCGAAGACCTGGCCTTTGTCGATCAGGGCGAGTGGGACATCCGCTGGCAGCGGCGATACCCGAATGGATGCCGTAATCGGCCAGTCCGGCACCCAGAGCACCAGGCTGCGCGCGATCGGGGCGGCGGTGCTCATACTGCCCTCAAATAGCTGCCGGAGTCCTGTTGCTCGGAGTCGTGTCGCTCTGGGTTGTGTCGCTCTGAGCCGTATCGCTCAGGGTGCGAAGCAATTGCGACCGGAGCAAACTGCAGCTCGGGGTCTGGGAGCCACAGCCGTGCCGAGCGCGGCCTGCCTCCCATCCGCGTCGACACCGTCACAGTGACCTGTCTGGCGCTCAGGTGCCCGAAGCCGTCGCCGATACCGCTCCACTCGCTCTGCGAGAGCGAAATCATGGCCTCGCTCTGTGGCCAGGTCCCCAACACGATCAGGGTCGACCCGCGCTGTCGAAGCCTGCCGGCCAGACGGGCGAGGTTGCCGTCTGAGGCGCGTTTGGGTGGTCTGACCACCACCACACCCATCACGTCTGCGATCGCCGCTGTGACGGCAAGCCACTGGTCACCCGGGTTTGGCACAAGCACGAGCCGCTCGAGATCGACACCGAAGGATGAAGCTGCCTCTGCGCCGAACTCCGGCACCCCGACGACGCCACACCAGGAACCGGCCTGCGATGGGGCAGCAAGCAGCGCCATCATGAGAGTCGCCGAGTGGTCGAGAGAGTAGGTCGAGCCCTGTTTGAGGCCACCTCCCGGTAGCAGGCCGGCGATGGCGGGGTGGGTCGGGATCAGCCTTGAGTCGAGCTTGGTCGCCTGCATCGAGCGGATGCGCTCCTGCAGTTCCCGCACAGAAGGCCGTGACGACACAGCGCTGCTTGCTGCAAGGGTCGCTGATGCCGGGGCCATATCCCCATATTCGAACATATGTTCGATGGTGTCAATTGCTACAGACATCCTCTCGGCGTGTCGCAAAAAGACTGTGTGTCATCCGGGCGGGGCAGACTGGATGAATGGAAATTGCACTCGATCGACTCGGCGCACTCATCGACCAGTTCGACACCTCGTGGAGCATCGGGGGAGAGCGGCTGGCCGGGCTCGAGGATCGCGAATACCGGTGGGAGCCGTGGCCCGCGATGTGGTCAGTTCGGCCCCGTGACAAGGCTGCGAGTCTTCATCCAATCGGTTCGGGCGAGTGGCAACTCGACAACAGCATGCCAGACGACACTCCTGATCCGGCGCCCCTCACGACCATCGCCTGGCGGCTCGGGCACCTCACCAACGGTCTCGCCGGCCGCTGGGAATACACCTTCGGCGAGCGCAAAGCCGACCCCGAAACTCTGGTCGACTTCAGCGCGGATGCCACGCACGCACTCGCCCAGCTCTCAGACTGGATGCAGCTCTGGCGGGAGGGGCTGCTTGGCCTCACGGATGAACAACTCGAGACCCCGGGGTTCGGCCAGTATCCGTGGGGGCTCGACCCACACATCCCGTTCCTCGGCATCATCTGGTGGGAGAACCGCGAGATCATTCACCACCTCGCGGAGGTTGCCCTGTTGCGCGACCTGTACAGGGTCATCGGTTGAGGGATGCCGCACCCCAGCCGATAACCTCGGGAGATGGCCCTTTCTGACCACCTGGCGACCCGCGTCCGCGGACTTCTGCGCGGTGCTGATCATCCGACCGGCGCCGCGGGAACAGCGGCACAGTGGCGCACCGCACGTGATGCGTGGCTTGACACGCTCGACCCCAGACAGCCCCGGGAATTCGGCGAAGCAGACATCCGTCGCCTGATTGATTTCCTATCGGAGTGCGGTCCAAGCAGGGCGTCTCGTCGTTCTCCCGCGGAGTGGAGCCGCGAGGTCGACTCACTCGTGCCCGAGTTGCTCTTTGTGGCACAGGGTCGCTAAGAACACAGGGTCGCTGACACCTAATCACTCGTGGCACCCAGCTGCTAGCCACACCGAGTTGCTAGCGCCCCTGGCGCCGACGCTGCTGCGGCTTCCTGCGGGCGGGTTTCGGGGCTCGCACCACTTCCTTTTTCGGCGTGGGAGGAGTCGGAGTTGCCCGCGAACTCGCGGCCGTTCGACCGCGAACGATGCCGACGAACTCCTCGATCTGGTCGCTCGACACATCCGCAAGCCAGATGATGGCGATGTCTGTCTCGGGCGCATCGGAGACGGGGATCGCGACGACGTCCTTGCGCGCGTGCAACCGCGCGAGCGAGTGGGGGAGCCTGAGCGACCCGACGCCCGCCGCGACCAGGGCGACGGCATCCTTGATGTCCGCTGGTGCCTCGACCGCGTCTGGCACCTGCGACTGGGTCACGCTCGCGGCCTCGGCGAGCGGATGATCGCGCGGCACGATGACGACGGGCACTTCCCCGTACAACCGGATGACGTTCAACCCCTCGCGGTCGATTGGCAGTCTCACAAAACTCAACTCGACCTCGTGCGCGCGGACGGCCGGAACACCCTCACCAGCGGCCAGCGGCACGACCTCCAGTGGCAGTCTCGGATGCCGCTCCTGCCATCGCGTCGTCCACTTTCGGATGGTCACCCCGGGCACGAAGGCGACACGAAGTGGGGTCTGGGCGATCACGACGCTCAGGCTACGCTGTCGGGATGAGCTCCGAGAAGTCACAGCCAGCCGCAAAATCACCGCAGTCCATGAAACCGGCAACGGCAGCGCAGAAGCTCGGCATCTACCTGCCCGCGGCCCCGGAGGCGTTCCAGACCGCGTCGGTCACGCGGGAACAGCTGAACGCGCTTCTTGAGTCGCCGCCGGAGTGGCTGGTCGAGCTTCGACTGAACGGGCCACATCCCCGTCAGATTGTGGCGGGCAAACTGGGAGTATCTGCTTCCGGGCTAGCTCGAGCCGGAGTGACGGACGCACTGACGACAGCTCAGATCAAAGAACTTCTGGTGGCTCCGCCCGAATGGCTGGTGCGCGAGCGAGCTACGCAGGCAGCGGTACGCGAAGAACAGCGCCGCGTTCGCGAACGTAATGCCGAACGCGCCCAGCACTGAACGCCATATCTCACCACGATGACGAAGAAGATCCCGACGGGAGCAAGCCTGAAGCAAGCCGGTGCTCTCGATGTCGGCTGGCTGTTCGGCGTAACGTAAGTCCATGAATAAGGCGCGGCGAGACGAGCCCATCGGCACCTCGCCGCGGGTACGAGACCAGCCAGCGCTCACGACATCATCTGGTCGTAGCTGGCTACTGTTCGGTGGAATTCTCGGCCTGATCGCAGTCGTTGTGCTCGTGCCCCTGTTGCCCGACCCGCCTTCTGGGCTCGCGCTATTCGGCATCTGTGCGATTGTCGCTCTGTACGCCGTAATGGTCGTCGTCAGGGTCAATGCACATCCCGGGCGCGGGATGCTCGCGGTGCTCGCAACTCTGATGATCGCGATCGCAATCGTCGGCTTGGTCTGTGTTGGCATCATCGCGGCGACAACGGGAAAGGTCGCGTTCTAGCCGAAGGCCGGCAGCCGGTCGTTGGGCGCGGACGCCCGAGCGGCTAGCGAAGCTGGTGCGCGGCCGCCAGCAGGATGGTTTCGAATCCAATGACCACGATGACCGACCCGACCAGGACTACGGGCAGCGACCATCCCTTCCGGGTGGTGCGGTAGACGTTGATGGCACGGACGATCAGATACGCGAGCGGGCCCAGGAACAGCCAGCCAAGACGCACAGGCTTGGGATGACCGGACGCCAGAAGAGCCTCCCGGTCGGCGAGCGCGAGGACGATCATGACAATCAGTGCGATCGCGTAGACCAGCACGGTCATCCAGGACGCGGTCGTAATGAGGCCGGCAAAGATAGCCAGCACGACGAACCAGATCGGCATGAGCGCCAGCCACCAGCCTGCGGGTGTCGTCACTCGGGGCGTCGGGTTACGGGATGCGGGTGCGGGCATGGCCTTATCCTGCCGCATCCCGGTCATCGGCGCCCACAAGGGCTTGCTGTCGCGTGGGCGGGTTTGATATTCCCGAATCATGGCAGTCAAATTGAGCAACAGCGCACTCAGTCACGCGAAGCAACTCATCAAGTCGGGCAAGGTCGTGCGGGATGAACGCGACGACTGGAGTGAAGCCGCGCCAACCGCGGATGAGGAAAATCGGTTCATCGAGAAACACGGCTTTGCCGAGTATGCGAAGTGGCATCTCGGGGTCGACGACTCAAAGCCCGACGATACCAAGGGCCGCTACAGCTTTCCGTACGGTGACTTCACCAAGGTGCGCCGTGGCGGAGTGATCTCCCTCGAGAGCCGCGCCGCCCAAAATGACCACGACGATATCGCGAAGGCTTCACGAACTCTCCTCGACCAGATCGATAAGAAGTAGCGGCTGGCGCTACCCGCGATCGGGGCGCAGCGACCTAAGGGAATTCGCCGGTATTCTCCTGTACTGGTCACCGTTCGTGTGACCGACCGTCCAGGAAGCGAGCGGATGCCAGATAGTCCGATTGCCGCGAGCCCGTACGAGGTGCTCGGCGTGAGTTCCCTGGCGACCCCGGATGAACTGCGCCGCGCGTATCGGCGCCGGCTCAGGGAGACGCATCCTGACACCGGCGGTCGAGCAACAGAGTTCACGGCGGTGCAACTCGCCTGGGAGCAGATCGGCACCGCGGTCGCGAGAGCGGCCTATGACGGTGGTCGTAGTACGTCGGTTCGGCACGAGACATTCGAGCAGCAGGCCCCGCGGGCTCGTCGTGACACGCGACCGACCGCGCGCTCGTACGGTCATCCCGGAGGGTGGCGTCGCGAACGATACCTCACGCTCATCCGTGAGTGGGCTGGCAGGGGAGTGACGCTTGAGAGCCCATACGATCCGGCGCTCGTCCGTTCGGCGCCCCGCGACATCCGGCATATTCTCGCGGACGCGCTTGCCGAGGAGGCGACCGCCCGCGCGTTGGCAAACCTCGGCATCGCCTACACCGTGTGGCATGACGTTGCCACTCCCGGCGGTCCGGAAGAGAAACTCGACCACGTTGTTCTCGGGCCGACGGGTTTGTTCGCTGTGCTCTCCGAAGACTGGGGCGGCGAGGTTCGCGTTCGCAAGGGCGAACTCATCGGCGACGTTCTCGGCAGCGAGGCGCCCTTCCATTCGCTGTCCTCTCGCACGCGGTCACTGTCGCGTGCGGCCCGTATTCGGTTTGATGCGCTGGTGATCGTCGTGCCAGATGATGCAACGGATGCCGGACTCACGCTGGCTGGCCGGATGCGGGGAGTGCCGACGGCCCTGGTGCAGGCGTCGCGACTGCCGGAGCTCCTTCGAGACGGGGTGCCGGGAACGCCAGCCGTCGGCGGATCTGAACTGTTTGAAATCCGCACTCGACTTCAGGCGGCCATCCGCTTCGTCTGACCGAGCGGCGTCACACCCCGATGAGACCGTAGACCGCGAAATAGCCAAGTGCGCCAAGGCCGGGCGAGAGGAATGTGGCGATCGACCACCAGACGACCGGAGCCCAGCCGCCAACTTCCCAACGGCGGACTTCGAGCGCTCGGGCGATGAGATATGCCAATGGTGATAGAAGCATCCACCAGCCCGATGCAGCGGAGTTATTGCCGCCGCTCAGAAGTTCGGCCCGATCGACAAAAGCAAGCCGCACCAGGATGGCCCAGAACACCAGGTTGAGGGCGCCCAGTCCAGCTGCGAGCGGCAAAATCGGCGGGTTGCCGAGGACGCTGAACAGCGAGACGATGATGACCTGGCTGACCAGCCCCCACAGTGGGAATGCGCAGATCCACCAGACAGACCGCGTATACGCGATGCCCGTCTGCTGGGTCGCTGCCGCGTAGGCACGGGCGTTCTGCATTGGTACATATGCGGATTCCACGCGTGCGAGTGGGGCTGCAGTTCCGAAGGTTGAGACCGAGGGCGCCTCTGCTGCCTGCACATCGGCGGTCCAGGCGTGGCCATCCCACCAGCGCTTGCCACTCGAATTCGCGGGATCCGGATACCAGCCGGGTGGAATCAGCCTCGGCTGGCTCGCGTTGTCAGACATCCCACCTCCGGTTCACACCAACTGACAGCGGCAACTACACGTGGCCGCTAAACGAGACTAAAGCGCAGGATCAGCTATTTCGCGCAAGTTCTGTCGCCACGCCGAAGATGCCGAGCACAACGCCGAGGTCAATGGCGATTCCCATGAATACTCCCGCGATTGTCGCAATCGCGACGGGATATTGGCCGTCACTCAGCGTGATCGTGACCAGACCGCCGCAGAAGGTCAGTGTCCCGACTGCCGCACTTGCGACTGCGATGCGCGTGAGGTCCCTCCGAGCGCGGTCGATTCCGGTCGCGATGCGACTTACGGGCGTGAACTGTTTTTCCATGTTGTACCCCGAATTACATGGTGGTGCAACCCAGTGTTGCACGATCAAACCGCGCTGGACGCCCCCAATTAAAGGGCGGCTGTTGCTGCCGGTCCGCCAAAAGGACGACATAATTTGTCCCCCAATCCGGTCATCGCCCGACTGTGCCCAGAGCAACCCCGTAATCTAGAGGTCTGGGCGTTCAGAAAACCGACGTCCGGCATGAAAGGTGAACGTGAGCGACGAGTGCATCCACGGCTTCCAAGCGGGACTGTGCGCAACGTGCTTCCCCAAGAGCATTCCGGAGGCGCCCGCGGTCGTTCGGGCGGCAACACGACCCCGAACGGTCGGCGCTCCACGTCGCGCATCAACGGTCAGAACGGGCACCAGGGGAGTAACGGGCTCGGCACCCGTCGATGATGTGCGCCAGCAGCGCGTCTACCATCTGACCCACATCAGCAACCTCGCATCCATCCTTGCCGACGGGGCAGTGATGGGCGGCGCAACGCCGACCGTTTCCCTCTCACCCGCCGAGGTCGTTGCCGACAGACAGGCGACGCCCGTCCCCGGTGAGCCGGATACGACGCTCGCAGGCTTCGTCCCGTTCTTCCTGTCGCCGAACGCGCTGCTGTGGCAGAGCATCCGTTCGCACGTCGCTCATCCGCGAGCGTCACGAGACATCCTGGCTGCTGACCCGGCAGATTTTGTGCTGCTCGTGGCCAACGTGCGCGAACTCATCGACTCCGGTGCGAGCTTCGTCGTGACGGATGGCGTCGCTGACGCTCCGTCGACGCAATTTGGCGCGACACCCGTGGACTCAGATCGAATCCTGCGACGGCTCCGGTCCGAACCTCTCCAGGAATCAATCCTCGAGGCCGAACTTCTCGTGCGTGACCGACTGCCGTTCGAATTCATTTCGCTCATTGGTGTTGCGCACGACAAGGCCCGTGCGGCAGTGCGCGAAATTCTTCTCGGCGCAGACTTCAGCCCAAAGGTCTCGGTCTACCCGCCCTGGTTCGCCAGCGAATAGCTCACGTGCCGCGGGCGAGAAGAGCCGCTCGCTCGGGATGTTTGTCGAACCACTCGCCGACGTACCAGCACATCGGGACGATGTGCCGATCACTGCTCGAGTCGACATCGTTGACGGCGAATTCGACGATCTCACCCGCGTAGCCCCTGCCGCGTTGGGTCGGGTTGGTGAACGTGTGGGTAAACGAAATCGAATTGCCATTGATGACGTAGTCAACGACGGCAATCAGTTCGTCATCGATCCGTAGAACGTATCGATTCGTATCTGTTTCGTGCGTGAATGTCTTGCTCACGTGCCACTACGCCTTTGCGGGCAGAAATGCCTCAATGAGATTGACGATCTCCGGGGCGTCTGGCTCCGTCTTCGGGCGGAAGCGGTGCACGGTGCCGTCGGGCGTGATGACGAATTTCTCAAAATTCCAACTCACCTTCCCAGCCTTACCCTCGGCATCCGGAGTCTTCTTGAGTTCGGTGTAGAGCGGGTGTTCGCTGTGGCCATTGACCTTGATTCGGTCATACATCGGGAAGGTCACCCCCCAGGTGGTCGAGCAGTAGTCCTTGATGGCCTCGTTCTTGCCGAGTTCCTGCAGGAACTGATTGCTCGGGAAGCCGAGGACGGTGAATCCCTGCTCGCCATAGGTCTTCTGGAGCTGTTCGAGCTTCTCGTACTGGGGCGCGAGGCCGCAGCGGGATGCCACGTTTACCACCAGCATCACCTTGCCCTTGTGAGGGGCAAGAGTTGTCTTCTCGCCATCGATTGTCGTGACGGGAATGTCGGTTAGTTCCATATAGGCAACCTACCTCCGGATGCTGCGAGTTCGCTCGCCGCGACCGGGCGATCGCGGGCGCAAGGGGAGAGCTTCACGACACCTGTGGAGAACTCGTTGTTCGAGTCGGCGGTTGGGAGTAGACCGGAACTATGACCGATCAGAGCATCCCGTCCGATTCCCGCCCTCTCGACCTCGTGCCGCTGCCGGGTAGCGAGCGACCTGCAGCAGACGGCGTTCAGCCCGCTGCCGCCGCAGAGCCCCCTCACCGCGAAATCGAAGCGACCGTCGTGCTGCGGAGGCGAGCCGTCATGTCGACATCGGACGCGCTCGGATCGCAGCTCTCTCGCGATGAGCTTGAGCTGCGCTTCGGTGCTGATCCGGAAGACGCCGATCTGGTGACGAAGACGCTCAGTTCTCTCGGCCTGACCGTCGTCAGCACGGATTTGGCATCCCGCCGCATTCGCATCAGGGGCACCGTGTCGCAACTGGGCACGGTGTTCGGTACGACACTCGAAGATGTTACGAGCCCGGTTCAGGGCGGCAATGCGTCAGGCGCCAGAGTTGCCCACCGTCATCGCACCGGTGCGCTCAGCGTTCCGCGAGCTCTCGATGGCGTTGTAACGGCCGTTCTCGGGCTCGACGACCGCCCGCAGGCCAGAGCCCAGTTTCGCGTCGCGCAGGCTCAGGCCGCTTCGGTGAGTTACACGCCAATTCAACTCGGAGAAATCTACGCGTTTCCTGCGGGCACCGACGGCACCGGTCAGACGGTGGCCATCATTGAGCTCGGGGGTGGATTCGAAGAAAGTGATCTGAAGACGTACTTCTCGGGCCTCGGAGTAACCGCGCCCAGCGTGTCGGCGGTCAGCGTCGACGGCGCGAAGAACCAACCCGGTAAAGACCCGAGTGGCGCAGACGGCGAGGTGCTGCTCGACATCGAAGTGGTCGGTGCGCTAAGCCCGGCAGCGAAGATTCTGGTCTACTTCGCGCCCAATACCGACGCGGGATTCCTGGATGCCGTCGCGAGCGCATCCCACGCCGACCCGGCACCGACGGCAATGAGTATCAGTTGGGGTCAAAGCGAAGACCAGTGGACTGCACAGGCACGGTCGGCCCTGGATGATGCCCTGCTCGATGCGGCTGTTCTGGGCGTCACTGTGACCGCAGCGGCGGGCGATAACGGAAGTTCCGATGGAAGCACGGATGGCGCGAATCATGCCGACTTTCCGGCATCCAGTCCACACGCCCTTGCCTGCGGCGGTACTACCCTGCACGCGACCACGACGTCCTTCTCGTCGGAGACCGTGTGGAATAACGGGTCAGGCAGCGGTGCGACCGGCGGTGGCGTCAGCGACGTCTTCGCGTTGCCAACCTGGCAAGCTGGCGCAGGCGTTCCGACCTCATCCGGATCCGGCGGCAGGGGAGTGCCCGACGTTGCGGGCAACGCAGACCCAAACACCGGTTACCAGGTGCTGGTAGATGGCACCCGCGCTGTGTATGGCGGGACGAGCGCCGTTGCACCGCTCTGGGCAGCGCTCGTTGCCCGCCTCGTGCAATCGCTGGGAACCCCGCTCGGCCTCGTGCAGCCGAAACTCTACGCACTTGGCACGGGATTCCGCGACGTCACGTCGGGCAACAACGGCAGCTTTTCGGCGAAGGCCGGCTGGGACGCCTGCACGGGTCTCGGCACGCCGAACGGTGCCGAGTTGCTCACAGCACTGAAGGCGACGACCAGCTAGTCTCGCGCTACTTCCGGATTAGTGGGGTGACCGTGCTTACTTCAGTCAAAGTGCGGTAGTTGGCTCGAGTCACCGTGATCTGAACGCTAATTTTTCTGTGGGCAGTATGGGGCCAGAGCAGAAGCGTTTGCGCGTGTTGGTTAGCCATGGCTACGCCATCTCGTAGCCAGTTGATGACAACGTGGTCGCCAGTCCATTTGCCGAGATGCGCCACCAAGGTGTGGCCAACCTTGGTCGTCCCGGTGATCGAGATGACCTGTGTCGGGAACGCTCCGAGCAGATGGGAATACGGGCCCGTTGCGGCCGAGCCTGCATTCGCAATGTCTTCGTCGCCGATCTGAACGGCTGGCTGCTGCCCCCCGACGGATGCCCAATCGGCGACGGGGTCTGCCGCGCCTCCATTGATCTGATAAATTTTGCTGCTCGGGCTGGTGACCACATATTCTTTGTCAGCCGGAAATTTCCTGAGGTGGCTCCCGAGGCTCGTGCCCGCTGCGCCTGCGTTGGTAATATCCGCATCAAATACTGAGACGCTGGCCTTTTTGCCACCGACAACATCCCAGGACTTGATGTAGACGGGCGCACCGCCGACAATGCGGTAGATCTTGGCACTGGGCTGGGCGACGAGAAACGTCCCGTCGGCCGGTAGAGCCTTGAGCGCTGCCCACTGCTTGGCGGTTGCAAGTCCGGACGGCTTCTTGCCGAATTTTGCCCAGCTTGAAACGTACATGGGTGCACCACCCGCCATGCGATATACGTTGCTCTTGTACGTGACATAGGCACCGTCGGCAAAGCTGGTTGCGAGATCCTGGAAGTGGATATAGCCCGTTGGAGTCGACGTCCCGATCGTCGCCTCGTCGTATTTCCCGGATCCTCCGATGTTGTATTCCTCGATGGTCACGGTCTTGTTCGGGTTGACGGCCTCAACCCAGGCGACGTGACTTCGTGTGCTTGTATCCCAGTAAGCGACGGAGCCAACTGCTGGGGTCAAATTGACCGTGTAACCGAGTCTCTTCGCGTCCGCGCCCCAGTTGCCCGCGTTCGCATGGAACGGCATCTCGAACTTGTTATGACCGTGCAGGCGCCAGGCGACCCACGACGTGCATTCCCGGTTGTACTCGCCCCAATTGTCGAACATCGAGTCGCGTGCGACGTTCTTCCACTTGGACGGATAGTCGTTGGTACCGGCGTACGCGGCAGGCGCGGCCACGAAAACGCCGGCAACGAGCGCACTACCGGCGATGAGAGCAGCTGCGAAGCGCGCAGCGACGAAAGATTTGCGTGACAAAAGCATTTGTGGATCCCCTGATTTCCCCTGCTTCGACGTTACGGATCGAGGCGCGGCGTTCCCAGTCCCTCTCTGGGGGGCGAACTACCGCCGTGTAATTCGCCTAACCCGCCCGTGCGGTCATCTCACCGAGCGATTTCAGAGGTCATGGGCACGGTAGTGAGGATCAGGATTCCGCGGAATCCGTTCGGCGACGTGGCTAGGGAGATGGTGCCCGCGTTTAGCTAAGGCGACTTGCCGCGGCGGCCGCGCCCGTCGCATCCCCGCGAATTAGGTCAGTCGTGAACTGCCAGGCGGCGTCGACCAGATTTGCGGCCGCCTCGTCTGCCGCCGCCCCGACGAATCGCTTGCCGACCGCGGCAAGCGTCGATTTCAGAATGCGCTTGAATTTGCCCAATTCGACGTGCGTATCCTGGGTCAGCGCCCGAAGTATCTGTTCGCGATCCGATGGATTGAGCCGACTTGTGACGAACTCGACGAAGGCGTCCAGGGAGAGGCGTACGGTTTCCGGATTGAAGCTCGTGTCGGCGAACACGCCGCGCTGCTTGAGCGCTGCGGCCAGGGAGTCGCGCAGGTAGGGGTCTTCAATACCGAACACGATCGTGTCGGCGCTGAGCTCGAATCTCGTGCGGCCGAGGGCCGCAACGATCTGGTCGAAGACATCGGCATCGCTATCCTCGGTGAGTAACCGATAGCGGTAGACCAGCCCACGCACGCGGGCTGGCGTGATTTCGAGTTTACGGGCGAGATCAAAGAGCGGCTCGGCGGGCTCGATCACCCCGGATTCGATCAGACCGCGAAAGAGTGCCAGTTCGAGCTCAGCCTTTGGAAGAGCGCCAAAGGGAGAACTCCGCAGTGTCGTCAGAACCGATTCGCCAAACGTTCGAGCCTGGGTCTGGGTGGCGGGATACCGCGTCTTTGCCATGCTCCCAGTCTGACCTCAGGGCACCGACATCCGACAGTCCGACCCGCCTTTGCACAATCCCAGCGGATTCAGACAAATCGCTCGTATCGTCGGAGCGTGAAGTTTCGCGCCCTCCAGATTCGCCGTGTGCCAGTGTGGGTGTGGCGAGCACTGATGGCGCAGTTGACGCCGACCGAACGCAGGCGCTTCAACCAGGAACCGATCGAGCAGGTCGACTACCACCTTGATCTCGAGTACACGGTGGATGCCCATCGCCTGAACCGACTCGACGTCATTACTCCGCGCGGAGCCGGGTCGCCCGCGCCGGTCTACATCTACTTCCACGGCGGTGGTTGGACCTCCGGGGACAAGTCCACTCTCACGAAGTACTGCGCAAGCCAGGCCGCGAATGGGTTCGTGGTTGTGAATGCCAATTACCGAATGGCTACCCGTTTTCACATGCGTCACATGCTCGAGGATGCGGCTGCCGTGGTCGAGTGGGTGGCCAACGAGATCGCAGCGTACGGTGGCGACCCCGACCGAATCGTCGTCGGAGGCGACTCGGCGGGCGGCCAGATTGCCGCACTCCTGGCCGCTGCCCGTGACAACCGTGAGCTTGCCGACCACTACCGCCTCGCCCCGCATCAATCAGGGAGGCTTCGCGGTGTCGTGTTGCATTGCAGCGCTGTCGACTTTTCCGTGATCTTCGAGCGCGGCTTCATCCTGAGCCTCGCCTTCGTACGAATGTTGCTCCCGAAACGGGCCAGGCGCCTCCCGCTGGCCCAGGCAGCCAGATACCTGTCTCCCATCGAGTGGCTAAGTACGTCCTTTCCGCCGGTGTTCGTAACAACCTCAGAGCAGGATCCGTTCTATCGCGCCAACCTGAACTTCATCGCCAGGTTGCGTTCGCGCGGCGTGCCAGTGGATGCGCTCGTCTACGACCGTTCTGCCCGCAACACCAGGCATACCTGGCAGCAGAACTATCGCTACCCGGAGTCGCAGGAGGTCTATCGACGTCTGCAGGCCTTCGTCAGCCGAGTGACTGAGACACCTGTCGGAGTTGTCCCGCCCGAGGCATTCGCCCATCCCCGCGGCTGAGGTCGCGCATCCAGGGCGACCGACGGGCGTAGATTGGTCGCGTGCCACCGGAGATACTCGATCCCCCGAGCGGTTCCGCCGCCATCGATCTCGATCTGGCCATCGCCGATCTGGACTGGACCCTGATTCCCGACGGCGCGCACGCGAGTCGATTCGCGGCCCCCAGCGGCTCACTGGCCGTGATCGAGGCGGGCGTTCCCGGCCACCCTCGAGTCGTCCTCGTACCGGGGGTGACCGGGTCGAAGGAAGACTTCTTCCTGATGCTGCCACTCCTCACGGCTGCGGGATTCCACGTCCTTGCGTACGACATGGCTGGCCAGTACGAGTCGGCTCTTTCTGGGCCTGAACTGCTGAGTCCGCCGCGAAAGCACTACGACCATGACCTCTTCGTGGACGACCTGATTGCGATTCTGACCTCAATTCCTGGACCCGCACACGTTCTGGGATACTCCTTCGCAGGTACAGTGGCCCAACTCGCATTCGTTCGGCGTCCGGATCTCTTTCTGAGTCTGACGCTGCTGAGCGCGCCACCGGAACCCGGTCAGGGTTTTCGGGGCGTGAAGCGGATCGGATGGTTTTCCGGGCTCACCACTGGGCGCATCGGTGCGGCACTGATGATCTGGGGCGTTAAGGAGAATTTCACCCACGTGCCCCCTGGGCGCCTCGCTTTCGTGCGACAGCGATTTGACCTCACGCGGCGATCGAGCGTCGCCGACATCATTCGTCTGATGAAGCATGCGCCGGATGTTCGACCGCAGCTTCTGGCATCCGGGATCCCCAAGCTGGTCGCGGTCGGCGAGCACGATCTGTGGCCGCTTTCGCTGCACCAGGATCTCGCGACGGGCATTGGTGCACGCCTCACGGTGTACAGCACCGGTCACAGCCCGTGCGAAACAGCACCGCACCAACTCGTCCGTGATCTGCTCGAGTTGTACGCGAGCGGCCCGAAGTAGTCGCGCCCTAGGTGTGCTGTTCCAACCCCGGACCGAAATCGTCAGCGCCGAAGTCAGGTTCTTCAAAGTCCGGCGCTGCGACTAAGGGCGAGAATGGGTCGCCGCGCGGCCAGGCACGGTGTTCGGCGCGACGACCCAGTAACGATTGTTCGCGAGCGTTCACGGCAACGGTCGTGTAAGCCCAGCGGAGCCGCCGTCCCAGCCCGGCAAGACTCCCGAACGGCCGAGCCGAGACCGAAACTCGCAGGGTGCTGTCCATGACGATGCGCATGCCAGGGCGGAATTGGAAGCTGAGGTCGAGGTCGTCGTGCAATTCGCGTACATCGCGGTGCGAGGTCTCGCGGATCCGAGTCCAGGCTGAGGCACGAATCGCAAAATTCGAACCGAAGAGCGGAGGATGTCCCAGCAGCCATCCCATCCACCAGAAATATCCACCGATGTAGAGGACTTCCCCCAGCCTGCGAACAACTCGGCCAGCACCGTAGAACTCACCCGGACCCGTCAGCGCCGCGAGGTCGGGGTCTTCCGCAAAACGCCGCTCAAGTCGCTCGATCCAGTCGGGAGGCGGTACCGAGTCGGCGTCCAGGCGGCCGATGATCGTTCCTCGGGCCGCATCGAAACCTGCTGCGGTCGCCGCCGGGATGCCACGCCTTGGCTCGTCGACGACGCGAGCACCGCCCGCACGGGCAACCTCAGCAGTGTCGTCGGTGCTGCCGTTGTCGACCACGATGACCTCGTCGGCGGGGCGACGCTGGACCGCGAGCGCAGCAAGCGCCCGCCCGAGCATCGCAGCGTCGTTGAATGCAGGAATGACCACCGAAATGACCGCCATGATGACTTCACTCTAGCCATCGTTGATGGCTCGGCGCAGGCAACGACGCCGGCCGTCAGCCTCCGGCGATCACGGCTTTCAGAACCGGGTCGAGCAGGAGGAAGACACCGGCCACAGCAGCCGCTTGCAGCACCACCCACACGATCAACGACGTGACGGACTTCCAGCCGATGCTGAAACAGCGCACAAGCAAATACAGCGGCGGGACCACCGCGAAGACGACGCTCGGAACTGTCCCATAACCATTGTTGATGAGCTTTCGCCGATCCACTGACGCGAAGATCAGAGAGAGAACCGCGGGAGCCATAAGGATGCCCCACTGGATGCCAGGAACTACGGGCTCCGCGAGCACACCAAAGACCACGTAGACGACGGCGAAATGAATCAGGGGCAAAACCGCGATGAGCCATTCGCCGACCGTGCTCGTGCCCGTTGCCTCGGTAATGCCCAGCGTTACGCCGGCCGCCCGTGCCATCGGCACATACTCGGCGGCCGAAGACAACGCGGGCGACCTGGTGTTGAAACGGGCACCGACCGCTGGCTCGTCGTAGCGCGGTGTCACCATTGGCGAATCGAACTTGCCCGGATCTACGGCGAGTGCGGACATCGGCGGCATTCCGAGAGCAGAAGCGGGCAGTGCTGTGCCGGGTGGCGGTGGCGAGTACACAACGCCGTGAGGCGCCGGCGCGCTGTATTGGGCACCGGAGGGCGGCGGCGCGTACGGAGCAGCCGGTTCCAGGGGAGGCTGGGGCTCATCGTCATCGGAGCGAAGC
This sequence comes from Glaciihabitans sp., assembly GCA_025463785.1. Lineage (GTDB taxonomy): Bacteria > Actinomycetota > Actinomycetes > Actinomycetales > Microbacteriaceae > Galbitalea. The sequence continues at coordinate 46,980 of JAODBD010000009.1, read as the reverse complement.
CCGCGCAACGCTCGGCGGCCGGATGGTGCGGGCTGTTGCGAAGGGGGCCACGGCGTCTGGGGTTGCTGCATCTGAGCAAAAGCCGGGGAAACCCGTGCGCCATCGTCGAATTTCGGTAGCGGGAGGACGGCATTGTTGCCGAGACCCGGAATCGAACTCAGGTCGGGTGGCAGAGTCAGTCCCGGCAGGTTCGCCCAGTCGGGAATCGAGATCGGCCCGGACTGCGGTTCGGCGTTGAGCGTTGGGGCCACCGGCGGAGGCGGCGGCGACGGGGGAGCGCTGGGCGCTGTCGGCATCGACTGAGACGCGGGCTGTGCCGACATCGGCGCGTACTGTGCCTGCTGCGGCACAGCGACGGAAGGCTGGAGTCGCTCCGCGGTCGGAGCCGCATGCACGGGCTGCTGCTGCGCTTGTTGCGGCTCATCGCGCGGGGTGGGCTCCGCGAAAACCGGCGCGGAAGGTACAGAAACGGGCGGCGAGGGCTGAGCTGCGGCGACATCCGAAGTCCAGTTTTGGCCGTCCCAGCGGCGGAAGCGCGCAGCATCTGCTGGATCCGGATACCAGCCCGCCGGTACGGAAGAAATGCCGTCACTGACAGTCACGCGCACACCCCCATTGTCGAAGCCCGTCGTGGGCTATTCGAGTGTATGTCAGGGGTGCCCTGCACGCGATGGAAGAAATGAAGTCCAGTCCGATTGTCTATGGCTCGATGTGTCTTCGTTTCATGCCGAGAATCTCCCGATATGACCGTCCGGGATGCAATCGCGTTGCACGTAGATGCCTAAAACGGCCGCAAAGCGGTCAGGTCTTTCACTGGGAGAGTGACGAGGATCGTGGATGCCATAGTGCGACCTAGCGACACCCTAAGCTCGGAACACAGCAGTTCGACCAACAAGCGGAGCCAATCTCAGTGATACGTGTCATCAGCTACAACCTCCGCGAGAATCATGCAAGTGGGGAACTCGCAGCCCTCGTCGCAGAAAATGCACTCGACGTTCTCTGCCTCCAGGAATGCGACACAGCAGATCTGCCGGTCGAACTTGGCGACCTCACGCTGGCTGATTCAACCAAGCGCAACCGGCTTGGTCTTGCGCTGTACTACAAGAAGGGTCGGTTCACGGCGCTGAAGACCGGCACCTTCGCTCTGAAGAAGTCGCTGCACGACCGTATCCTTGCGCCGGCCCACGAGCGGCTCCTTGGCACGCGTCTTATCGACAACGAGACCAAGCGGGAAATCGTCGTGGCGTCGTTCCACGCTGCACCTCTGACAGCACTCAATTCGCTGCGTCGCAATCAGATTCGCGCGGCACACGGCGAGTTGCGCGGGTTGGGCGAAGGATTGCCCGCACTGATGGTGGGCGACTATAACTACCCCTGGTTCAAAAAGAACCTGAGCGAACACATGCAGGAGACCGGCTACGACCTGACCCTGAGCGAGACGCGTACGTACACGCGCTACAAGTTTTTCAAAGGTCACTTCGACTTCGCGACGTCGATGGGCCTTCGCATCGACAAGGTTGAGACGCTCCCACGCGGGGCATCCGACCACATGCCGATTCTGGTCACGGCGGACTATATCGCGTGACGCCCGGTGGTCTTGGAATAATCACAGACCGTCCATAGAAAGCTCCTTGGAACGGTTGGCATCCTTTCAGTAGATTCCAGATACTGAGGAGCTTCATCATGAAGTACAACCAAACCAATTCCCAAGAGACAGTTCCCACCGACGCTGCTTCAAACCAGAAGCGGAGGGTGCGCAAACTGCTGTCGAATAGGAGGGACGGCTGGATCGTTGCCGCGGCGCTGAGCTGCGCTCTCATCGGGCTGGCCGGCTGCGCCGCGACAACCTCCACACCTGCGGCCACGTCCTCGACGTCGTCGCCCACAACAGCGGGGCACGGCCTGCCCGCAAGTGGCGGTGGCGGATCGAACGCTCGTTCCGGACCGGCCGAGGGGGGATCATCCGGAACAGTCACCAGCGTCTCCACGTCGGGCTTCGACCTCACGACATCGGCAGGTCAGAAGGTGACCGTCAAGACGGCGTCCACAACGACCTACGAGAAGGGGACGGCCTCGGCTACGGCAGCTGTCGTTACCAAGGGCGCAACCGTTCTCGTGCTCGGCATGACCAGCAGTACGACCATCACGGCCAGCCAGGTGATCGTGCAACCGAGTGGCATCGGCGGAACTCCCGCCTACTCGCCCTCGGCAGTGGCCTCATTCCAGAAAGGTTCGCCGAGCACGGCAAAGCAGGATGGTCAGATCCCGGCGAATTACACCGAGGGCTCGGGGACCATCGTCACCGGAACGACGGCAGACAAGGCGGCGGAAGCCGCGCTAGCCGCCTATCCGGGAGGCGTGGTCGACCGCGTTGTGAAGTTGAGCGGTGGCGAGTATGAGGTCCACTACATCGGTGTCAACTGGCCGCACCACATCTTCGTGAGCACGAGCTTCACGGTAGTAGGCGCCAACTAGTCGAGCCGGCGTTTTGCCGACACGTCAATAAGCCAGCTGCCGCGACAGCGGTTGCCTGAATCGAATATGGGCCGGACAACCACAAGGTTGTCGCGGCCCATATTCAAATTGGTGTCCGGCTACTCACCGAAATTCTCGCTGTGGGCGGGCCACTCTCTTGCGTCCACCACGTCACCTCGACCCCAGCGAGGACTATCAACCCCAAAACCAGGAAAGTCCCGACCCCGAGGGGTTCGGGGCTTTCCTATGTCCTGACACAGGACAATCGTGGGTGATTCGGGAAATTCATTTGGCGGCCTAAACGCTGGGCGCTTTTGACCTGACCGAAATCCTATTCCAGCGCAAAACCCGATTTTCTCCAGACGATTTAGGAATCCCTGATTAAGACGTTGTCTTAGTTAGGCATTTTTCTCATCACATCGAAGAGTTGCGACGTCGAGCCGCCGTCGGCTTCGCGTGCCCATGAGCGTCAAATGTCAGTTGGTCGAATCGAATTGGAACGTGATCCTGCTGCCGCTCGAGGTGGCCACCAGGTTGAACGACTGGCCGTAAAAGCGGGATGACGCGGTCTTGGTCGTGACGGTCACGCGGTTCTCGCCGTCCAGCGAGCCGATGATGGAATCCAGCTCAAGGTTGATCGGAGTCGCCGAGGTTGACCAAGCGACGATCGGACCGTGGTCGATCGTCAACTGGCCGGTTACCTCCGTCGAGATCCCACCCGGATTCTGAATGGACAGAAAGGATGCGGAGAGCGTGCCGACCTGGACGTTGCTCGAGTTGTAGATCGGCGCGCTTCCGACGAAATCGCTAGAAGCCAGGGTGGTGCTAGAAATCGACACGTTCGACGTCGGGATCTCGATGAGGCTGTCGACAAGTTCGGTGATGTTCACGTAATAGGTTCCGCCGCTAACCGTCGATCCGTTCGAGGCCGCGGCGCCAGCCGCACCTCGCTCGCCCGTCGCGCCGGTTAGGCCAGTCGCGCCTTGCGCGCCGCTTGGACCAGTGGCACCCCGCGGCCCCGCCGGACCGTTCGGACCGTTCGGACCGGTTGGTCCGGTTGGTCCCGTTGCTCCGGTCCGAACATCGGCACTCGCGTTCGTGCCGTGAACGGAAGAGGCCTCGATGAACTGGAACGTCCCGAGCGCGATCAGCGCGATGACGACCAGACCGAACAGCAGAAAGAAGACCCGACGAGTGACCACGTTAAACGATTCCTGTCAGTTGACGAAAGTGAGTCGACCATACCGTCAATGCTGAAGCTCGGATGGGCCCTCACCGAGGGTGCGCGACACCTCGATGGCGAACGCGTCAAGACTATCGGCGAAACCACCCTCCATTCGTTGGCGGTTCTTCTTCCACGTCGCGGCCGTTTCGCGCTGACATCGCCTGGAAGTTCGCGTTGCCATTTACGCGTTTGGCCTATAAGCCAGCGTCGGCGAGGCTGCTTCGAGCAACGAAAATGGGCCGGACAACCTCAACGAGATTGTCGCGACCCATTCTCTGAACCGGTACCCCGGAATTCTCCGAAGTACTCGCTGTGAGCGATTCGGATAGTTCATTTTGCCGCCTATTCGCTGGCCAGTTTCCAGCCAGCCGAAATCCCGATCGCAACGGGGCCGGGTGGTGCACCATCGACGGCGACCCCGAGCTCACCGCGGAAGGTATCGCGGCCGACCTCTGCACCGCGCTCTCTAGGCGACGCGATCTTCGACTAGATTGAAATCTTCTGTAACCGTCAAGGCATCGGTTGCGGTTCAACTATCCGACTTCAATTGAGCACGAGCCACAGTTCAAACCAGACATCCATCCGCGCCTGATCGTCTATCCCAGTGGGTAGCCCAGCTATGGCGTATTGCAACCCGAGAGCATTTTGAAAGCGCATGGTCAATACAGTCACACGATCGCGCCATTCAGCTCAGGCGCTCTCGAAAGAAACCGCTGTCCATCTGTCCGACATGATGCCCGCGAAGAAATGACCACGGGCATGACGCTACGGATACTTGTTTCGCCATGGGCAACGCACGACTGGTTCACCGGCCGATTCGCGCGGCAAGAGTCGCTGCCACCCGCATCGAGCCGCGAGGGGACTTGGTGATTTCGCGCGTCCTACGACGGAATCCGGTCACGCTTGCGATTACCGCGATTCTGATCGCAATGGGGGTGATCGGCCGCGGGTTCGGCGGACCCGATCTGGTGTTGCCTTTCGCTCTCGGCACCGGCTACGAACAGCTTGTTGAGAGCGATCGATGGTGGACACCACTGACGTCGGTTTTTCTCACTCATAGTGTGATCGAGCTGGCGGTCGTTGTGCTCGCCGCCGCCCTCTTTATCGGTGTCTCCGAACGCATCATGGGGTCGTGGCGAACTGCTGTCGCATTCGTCACCACCGCGGTATTGGGCGTCACAATTGGCGTAGTCGCTCAGACGGCAGCAAGCGCTGCCGGAGAAATGTGGTCCCGGCGTGTCAGTGAGCTTGTGACGCTGGATCCGATGACCGCAATCGCTGGCACACTGATGACCGCGAGTGCTTTTGTGTGCGTGCTTTGGCGCAGACGGATCAGGGTGTTGATGTTGTCGGGCGTGGTGGTGTTTCTGCTGTACTCCGGTCAACCGTCCGATTTCTACCGTTTTATCGGTGCCTTGGCTGGACTCGGCCTTGGATACGCGTTGAGGTCACCGGGTGGCAGGCTTCATTGGCACCGCAGTTCACATCACGAGACACGGGTTCTCCTCGCTGCCGTCGTCGCGATTAGTGCGCTCGGTCCCGTGGTGACTTTGTTGAGCCAGATGCGACTCGGGCCGTTAGCACCGCTTGGATTGCTGCTGGCAGACGCGCAACCCGCGGGACTGCGTAACCTCGATCAATGCCAAGTCCTTCAGGTAACGCAAACCTGTTTGCATGACATTGCCATAGAGAGAATTAGCGGAGTGGGCCCGGTTATCCTGACCGTTCTTCCGTTGCTCACTTTGCTGGTTGCGGCATTTGCGCTGCTACGTGGTCGCCGGTTCGGAGCGTGGCTCGCAATCGTAGTCAATGTGTCGTTGGCTGCGCTGGCTGCGTTCTTCTACGGTTTGCTGCCGCTGTTCGGCCAAAGCCTGCATGTCAAAGTCGCCACTCCGAGCTATTGGGAGGTGACCTTCGACCTCATCATTTGCACACTTGTCCCGCTGGTCATCGCGGTTGTCGTCCTCGCGAATCTCGCGCATTTCACGGTGCGCGTCTCACGGCGGGCCGTTCGTCTGTATCTCACGGGTGTCATCATCGCATTGGTTGGGTTGGCAGCGACCTATCTCGGAACGGGCTGGCTACTTCGGGACGGTTTCCGCCCGCGGGTGAGCCTGGTTGACCTGCTATCCGATCTCCCTGACCGATTCGCCCCGGTGGGATTCCTCAATATTGAACCTCTGACGTTCACACCTGTCCAGACGGTGACGAGCACCCTGTACTTCTGGATCGGCCCCGTGTTCTGGCTACTGGTGGTGGTGGGAGCCCTGCTTGTGGTGCTCCGGCCGACTCGGGGAAGCTCGGCCGGGCGTGCGCGGGTTGAGCAGTTGCTGCTGGAAGGGGGCGGAGGCTCACTGGCATATTCTGCGACCTGGGCGGGTAACAGCTATTGGTTCTCGCCGGATGGACGCGCGGCAGTGGCGTATCGAGTTATCAACGGGGTGGCGTTAACAACATCGGAACCGATCGGCGACGAAGAGTCGTCCTTCGCGGCGATTGCCGAATTCGCTCGATACTGCGATGACAATGGTTGGACGCCAGTTTTTTATGCCATCCACAGCGCTTACGCGGATGTTTGCAAGCGGATGGGCTGGTCGTCCACAATCATCGGTGATGAGACAGTCGTGCATCCCTCAGCGTGGGAGACGACCGGCAAGCGGTGGCAAGACATACGTTCCTCCATTAACCGGGCCGAACGCACGGGTGTGCGGGCGCAATGGACTAGCTTCGGACAGCTCAGCGCGCGGCATCTCGGCCAGATCGTCGAAATCTCCGAGCAGTGGGTGGCCGAGAAAGAGCTTCCGGAACTGGGATTCACCCTGGGCAGCATTGACGAGTTACGCGACCCAGCAGTGCGCCTCATGATCGCCTGCGATGCCCGCGATCACGTCGTGGCTTTCACAAGTTGGCTCCCGTCCTACCGCGGAGGTCACGTCACTGGTTGGACACTCGATTTCATGCGCCGAATCCCCGACGGATCCACCGGGGTGATGGAGTTCCTCATCGCGAGGTCAGCGGAACGGTTCCGTGATGAAGGCCTCGAGTTCATGAGCCTGTCCACCGCGCCTCTCTCCCGTGGAATGAGGCCAGACATGGAGGCTGCGTCTGGAGCCGCGCGAGTGTTGGAGTACATCGGGACGCGCCTAGAGCCGGTGTATGGTTTCCGATCGTTGCTGAATTTTAAACGCAAGTTCCAGCCCGAATTCCTGCCGCTGTCGATGGCTTACCCGGACACGCTTGCTCTGCCCGCAATAGGAGTTGCGCTGGCGCGAGCATACTTACCGTCAATGTCGGTCCGGGGGCGCATCCAACTCTTTCGCAACATTGGACAGCGGAACTGATGCCTGTCGCTCGCCGTGGAACGACGGTGCCCGGCACGATGACGTACCAAATCATTTGAGCAGGTCGCGGTCAGCCGACACCGTCACTTCTCGACCCGGCCCCGCCGCTGGAGTGACCTGCGCCAAACCCAGCTTCCAACACCTGTCTGACCACCTCATACTGGCGCTCCTGAATTCGCTCAGGCGCGCCTTTTCTGCATTCCAGACAGACCAGAATCGCCAGAGACAGCGTCGGCGAGGCTGTTTCGAGCAACAAAAATGGGCCGGACAACCTCAACGAGATTGTCGCGACCCATTTTCTGAACCGGTACCCCGGAATTCTCCGAAGTAGTCGCTGTGCGCGAAGGGGGACTTGAACCCCCACGCCCTATACGGGCACTAGCACCTCAAGCTAGCGCGTCTGCCATTTCCGCCATCCGCGCGCATTCGACCGGCTCTTACGAACCTGCCGACGTATGACAATAGCATCCTGTCGTGAGCAACGTGAACCCACGGGGTAGCGTTGATGCATGCTCGAAGAGACCGCGAGAATCGCCCGTGACCTGATTCGATTCGATACCACGAACTATGGCGAGGGGCGGTCGAAGGGTGAGACGGAGGCAGCAGAATACCTCGGATCCCAGCTTGAGGGCCTCGGACTCTCGACAACGTACATTGACGCCGCCGAACGTCGCACATCGGTTGTCGCCCGGGTAAAGGGAGCGGATTCGAGCCTTCCCGCGCTCGTAGTCCACGGCCACTCTGACGTCGTCCCTGCCGATCCCGCAAACTGGTCGGTCGACCCATTCGGCGGCGAGATCATCGACGGGATGCTGTGGGGTCGCGGCGCCGTCGACATGAAGAACACGGACGCCATGATTATCGGCGCGTTGACCGACATCCTCGGTTCAGGTGGCCAACCGAAGCGCGATCTTGTGATCGCATTTTTCTCCGATGAGGAAAACGGCGGAGTGTTCGGATCCCACTATCTGGTCGACACGCACCCCGAACTTTTTGCTGGCGCCACCGAAGCCATCAGCGAGGTCGGCGGCTACTCGGTCACATTGAACGGGCAGCGGGCTTACCTTCTTCAGACGGGGGAGAAAGCCCTCATCTGGATCAAGCTCATCGCCCGCGGCACTGCGGCGCACGGCAGCCGGGTCATCCACAACAACGCCGTAACGAAGCTCGCTGAGGCAGTTGCCGCGGTCGGACGACGGGACTGGCCCATCCACCTGACCGCGACTACCGAGCAGCTCGTCGGTGAACTCGCGCGCATCATGGGCGCCGATGTCTCGCAGGCAGGGCCAGAAGAGATTGTCCTCAGTACCGGCAACGCCGCCGGGTTCATCCAGGCTTCCCTGCGTACCACCACCAACCCGACGCTCCTGAAGGCCGGCTACAAGCACAACGTGATTCCGGATGTGGCCGAGGCTCTCATCGACATCCGCACGCTGGCAGGCGAAGAAGAGGCTGTCCTCGCCGAGGTCCGCGAACTGGTTGGCGAGGACATCGAGATTGTTGTGCTCCACCAGGACATCGGACTCGACACGCCCTTCGAAGGACCCCTGGTCGACGCCATGGTCGGCTCACTGCAGTCCCATGATCCTGGCGCGCCAGTGCTGCCGTACCTGTTGTCAGGAGGAACGGACAACAAGGCTCTTTCCAAGCTCGGGATCACCGGATACGGTTTTGCGCCGCTGCAGCTACCCGCCGAACTCGATTTTCCCGCCATGTTCCATGGGGTTGACGAGCGTGTCCCACTCGACGCGCTGGTCTTCGGCAGGCGCGTACTCGGCGACCTGCTCACGAATTACTGAACCATCACCGCCCGGACAGTGCTCGTGGTGCTGCTGGTGATCGCACAGTAGCTAGGCTTTGGGAGTGAAGTCCTGGAGCCGTCCCGAGGTTCCGCATCTACCGGGACGCGGCGACATTCCTGTCATCTGGGACACGGCAACCGCGTCGCTGATTGCGGCCCAGCCGCGCAGGGTTGCCGGAATCTATGTCTGCGGAATCACTCCGTACGATTCAACCCACATCGGTCATGCGGCCACTTACCTTGCGTATGACACGCTCATTCGGCTCTGGCTGGACGCGGGATGCGACGTCAACTATGTCCAGAACACTACGGATGTCGACGACCCGCTTCTCGAGCGGGCCCAACAGACGGGAGTCGACTGGCGCACTCTCGCGGCTGAGCAGACCGACCGTTTCCGGTCGGACATGGAACGCCTTCGCATCATTCCGCCCGACCACTACATCGCTGTCACCGAGCGCATCACCGAGATCGCGGAGGCCATCGAGCGGTTGCGCGAACGCGATATCGCCTATTTGGTCGAGACCGACTATTACTTCGACAGCGCGGCGGCCTCGCGCGCTGTCCACTGGCACCTGGGGGACGAAAGCCACTTCGACCGCGCCACCATGCTGGAGTTGAGTGCGCAGCGGGGTGGCGACCCGGAACGGTTGGGAAAGCGCGATGCACTGGACCCACTGCTGTGGCGCGCTACCAGCCCGCCTGAACCAGGTTGGGAGTCCGTTCTCGGCGTGGGCCGACCCGGCTGGCACATCGAGTGTTCTGTCATCTCTGCGGAGTTCCTGGAACACCCATTTACCGTGAACGGCGGGGGAGCAGACCTGATCTTCCCGCACCACGAGTTCAGCGCCGGTCACGCGACAGCGATGAGCGGTGAGCCCCTGGCATCCGTCTATTCGCACACCGGGCTCGTCGCCTACCGCGGCGAAAAGATGAGCAAATCGCTCGGCAATCTGGTGCTCGTAAGTGACCTGACGAGGGATGGCGTTGACGGGCGCGCAGTGCGCCTGGCGTTGCTGGCACAGTGCTACCGCGCCGACTGGGAATGGACAGCCGCCCTCCTGACGGCGGCGAACGAGCGCCTCACGCGCTGGATCGCGTGGAGTGAACGAGTCGTCGAGGGTGAATCGCTACTCTTACCGAGTCTGCGAACTGTCCTTGCAAACGACCTGAACACGGCAAGCGCGCTCACCATCGTCGATCAGGCTTATGCGGAGGGCGCCCAGGCGACATCCGGAGACCTCGCCGCGATCGACGCTCTGCTCGGCATCGACCTCAGCTAAACGGCGGGCGGTCTCCAGGGATCGTCGCCCGCCGACCCACGGCCGTCGCGGCCATCTTTTCCGTCTCTGCGCTGCAGGTAGCGCTCGAATTCTTCCGCGATCGCATCGCCACTTGCCTCGGGCGAATCGACCGTGTCCCGCGCTTGTTCGAGTTGCTCAATGTAAGCGGCCATCTCGTCGTCGTCGCCCGCCAGCGCGTCGATCCCGTTCTCCCAGGCGGCCGATTCCTCGACCAGGTCGCCACGGGGGATGACAACGTCGATGAGCTCCTCGAGCTTCTCGATCATGGCCAGCGTTGCCTTGGGAGAAGGAGCATTGTGCACGTAGTGCGGCACGGATGCCCAGATTGCGACCGTGGGGATGTCCGCCTTCTCCGCGGCATCCGACAGAACCGAAAGGATGCCCACGGGCCCCTCGTAGCTGCTCCGTTCGATCCCGAGAACCTCGCGCACGGCGGCGTTCTCACTGCTCGTGAAAACCGAGATAGGCCTCGTGTGTGGAACATCGGCAAGCATCGCACCCAGGAACACGATGCCCGTGATCTCAGCATCGTCGAGAACTTCGAGGATCTCCTCGGTGAACGTCTTCCAGCCACGAGAGGGCTCGGTGCCAAGAAGCAGGTACACGGATGCGCCGGCGGCGAGGCCGGGCTGAGTAGGGCCGTAGATGGTGACGCCGGGCCAGACGATCTGGCGGGTTCCCTCATCATCGGCCGCAACGGTCGGTCGATTGAACTGATAGTCGAAGTAGTCTTCTGGATCCACCTCGGCGATGGGATACACGTCGAGCTGGTCCCGCAGAGTCTGGACGACACCGCTCGCGGCTTCACCAGCGTCGTTCCAGCCCTCAAAAGCCACGACGAGGATGCGACCTGTCGTGAATACAGGGGTGTCTGGCACGAATAATCCTTTGCTGCACGGCCCGCGGTGGCCGCGTCTTCACCATTAAGAATAGGCCGCGCACGGCCACGGAGTGCGATTCGTGTCGCTTCCGCACCGTAGAATCGGGCGTTGTGACCACCCTTCCTGCCGCCGTTCTGTGGGACATGGATGGCACCATCATCGACACCGAGCCGTTCTGGATGGAAGCCGAGGCCGACCTCGTGCACTCCTACGGCGGCACCTGGACTCATGAGGATGCCCTGACGCTCGTTGGTCAGGGCCTCTGGCATTCCGCACGGATGCTGCAATCCCGGGGAGTCGCTCTCAGCGAAGACGAAATCATCGCGCGGCTGACCGGCATCGTGGTCGACCGCGTTGTCGCCGATGGCCTGCCGTGGCGACCGGGGGCCAGAGAACTCCTGAAGGAACTCCGCAAGGAAGGCATCCCGACGGCCCTCGTGACCATGTCGATTCGCAGGCTCGCAACCATGGTTGACGAGGCGATCGAGTTCGACGCATTCGATTTCGTGATCGCCGGAGACGATGTCACGCACGCGAAGCCCCACCCGGAGGCGTACCTGCGAGCCGCCGAGCTCCTGGGCGTCAACGCGGCCGACTGCGTGGCGATCGAGGATTCGAGCCCGGGCGTCGCCGCCGCCGTTGCATCGGGGGCAGCCACGATCGGTGTTCCCCTTAACGTCGCCCTTCTCGATGACGGCAGCTTCACGACGTGGGATACACTCGCTGGCCGCACGGTCGAAGATCTCGGCGCCGTGCTCACAGCCGCACGTCGGGCCACACCCGAGTCGAGCGATGTATGACCGACCCCAGCCGCCGCCAGACCGGACCGTTCCGCATCGGCGACCGGGTGCAGCTCACGGGGCCAAAGGGGCGACTGAACACGATCACCCTCGAAGCCGGCGGGACTTTCCATACCCACCGCGGCATCCTCGACCACGATCTCGTCATCGGCCAGCCAGACGCGTCGGTCGTTACGAGCAGCAACGGGATCGAATATCTCGCGTTGCGTCCGCTTCTCACCGATTTTGTGATGTCTATGCCGCGCGGCGCCGCCATCATTTATCCCAAGGATGCCGCACAGATCCTCGGCGCGGCCGACATCTTCCCTGGGGCTACTGTCGTCGAGGCGGGCGTGGGCTCGGGTGCACTGTCGCTCTGGCTGCTTCGCGCAATCGGGCCGGATGGAAAACTGACCTCCTTCGAGCGCAGACAGGAATTCGCCGATATCGCGCAGGCCAATGCGGCAGCATTTCTCGGTGCGAAGCCGACCAACTGGACGGTCACCGTTGGAGATCTGGCCCAGGCGCTCCCGAGTTCCGTCGAGCTCGGCAGTGTCGACCGGGTAGTGCTCGACATGCTGGCGCCGTGGGAATGCATCGGGGTCGCGGCTGACGCCCTCACACCCGGTGGTGTCTTGCTCTGCTACATCGCAACAGTGACACAGCTTTCACGGGTCGCCGAGGCGATTCGAGCCACGGGTCAGTTCACCGATCCCGAGTCTTCCGAGACCATGGTGCGCACCTGGCACGTCGAGGGGCTGGCCGTAAGGCCAGATCACCGGATGATCGGACACACCGGCTTCTTGCTCCACGCACGGCGGCTCGCGCCGGGTTCGCGCCTGCCCGAAGTTGCGCGGCGCGCGTCCAAATCCGACTATTCAGACGACGACGTCGAAGTGTGGACTCCGGGTGCGCTTGGCGACAGGACGTCAAGCGACAAAAGCCTCCGGAGGTCGATCCGCGAAGCCCGTGCTGCGGCAAGCGCTGCCGAGCAGGCAAGTGCATACCCAATCAACAGAAAATCGTCAGAGTCAGAACCGTTAGAGTAATCCACGTGAATTCGGGTCGATCGAAAGATGGTGTCGTGCGTAGGTTTGCCGCGATTGTCGTAGCAGCAGCATTCGTTGTCAGCCTCGCTGCGTGCAGTGACCTGCCGGCGCAGGTGCAGAACTGTGTGCCGGCCTCGACGCCGGGCTCCGCCTCCAACGCGGTCACGGCGGGCGGTACCTTTGGGGCAAACCCGGAGGCAAGCGTTCCGACTCCGACCAAGACCACTCGGGTCGAGACGACCGTCCTAAAGACGGGTAAGGGCCTGCGCCTCGGTCCCAACGACATCGCGGTGGGCCAGGTCACGATCTACACGGGTGCCGATGGCAAGGTCGGCGCGTCGACGGGCACAAACGGCAAGTACAGCGCGACAACCGCGATCGAACTCGCCGTCGGCGACAAGTCGAACCCGCTGGGCCATTACGTGAGCTGCCAAACGGTGGGGACGCGTTCAGTTACGGTCATGACAGCCGCGCAGTATTTCGGCAGCACGGCCAAGGCGACGTCCCAGGGCGCAGACCCAATGGAGACGCTCGTCATCGTCACCGATGTGCAGCGTGGCTACCGTGGGCGAGCGACCGGAATCCTGCAGCCGTTGCAGGCCGGATTCCCGTCGATCGTAACCTCCGGGGATGGCACGCCCGGGGTGACACTTGACTTGCAGTCGCCTCCTAAGACGCTCAGCTGGGAGGTCGTTCGCCGGGGAAGCGGCGCCAAGGTCCAAGCAGGCGACAATGTTCTTCTCCAGGTTGAAGGCGTCGAGTGGACCACGCCAGCCCCAACGACGACCTTCGACTCGACCTGGACGACGCATACGCCCCGTCTCTACCCACTCAAAAGCCTTGCAGCTACGGCCGATGGCAGCTATTCGCTCGATCCGGGATCGGTCAAAGCTCTGACCGGCCAGACGATTGGCAGCCAGGTGCTCGTGGTGGTGCCGCCAAAGTTTGGTTATCCTTCAGGTAAGGCTCCGAGCGGATATCCGACCGGGTCGACGCTCATCTTTGTCTACGACATCCTGGGCGTGTTGTAAGGAGACGTGTCGCGAGGCACAGGGTGCCCCCGCGCGACGCAGACTAGCCACAGTTTTCGACACTGGCCGGGTGTCCTACTTTTAGGGATAACTTTCGTGTCAGCCACCAGCGCAGCGTCACGAGTTCCGGTTGAAGAACGACTCTTCAGCCTGGTACTCGCGCTTCTAGCGACGGATACCGGGCTCACCAAGAACGAGATCCTCTCAACGGTTCAGGGCTACCGACAGCGATTCAGCACCTCGGGTGACAACGCCAATCTCGAGCGTCAGTTTGAGCGAGACAAAGACGACATCCGCGACCTCGGGGTGCCGCTCGAAACGCTCGAGTCGCCCGGGCAGGTTGGCAACAACCAGAGCCTCAGGTACCGCATCCCACGCGGTGACTACGAGCTGCCCGCCGACATCGCCTTCTCGCCGGAAGAAACGACGCTTCTGAATCTCGCCGCGATGGTCTGGCGCGAGGGTTCGCTCTCGGGGGAGTCGCGCCGCGCCATCCTGAAGCTCCGATCGCTTGGTGTGACCACGGACGATCCGGTCCTCGGGTATGCGCCGCGACTGCGAGTTCGGGATGCCGCATTCGACCCCCTGAACACCGCGCTCGAGAAGAACGTGATCGTTCGCTTCAACTACCTGAAGCCGGGGGAGCAGGAGGCCCGCCTTCGCACGGTCGCACCGATCGCGCTCATTCAGCATCAGGGTCGCTGGCTGCTGCACGCGGAAGACCAGGATGCCGGGGGCACGCGAAACTTCCTTCTGCGCCGCATCGTCACGCCGGTGACGACGACGAACACGAAGTATCCGGCATTCGATCAGTCGGCAACGAAGGCAGCACTCGACGAGCTCGAGGCGATCTGGGATGAGCGCACGACTACCGTCGAAGTTGAGCCGGGTTCTGACGCATCCACGCGGCTGGAGAAGCGTAAGGGGACTGTTCGTCACGACGAAACCTCACTGACGCTCCACTACTCCGACTTCGACCTGTTCGCCGACGAACTTGCCGGCTACGGGCCGGAAGTGCTCGTCATCTCGCCTCCCGAGATGCGCGCGGCAGTGCGCTCGCGCCTGGCCCGAACGGCGGCAGATCATGGCTGAGAAGCGGCAACCCCTTCAGGCTCAAGACAAGCTGACGTTCCTACTGTCTCTCGTGCCATTTCTGATGGACCACGATCGCATCAGTGTCAGCGAGGTCGCTGACCACTTCGGGATGTCGCCCGAGCAGATCCGAGACGCGGTGCGGCTCATCGGCGTGTCCGGTATTCCCGGCGAAACAGCTCAATATCAGCATGAAGACCTCTTCGACATCTCCTGGGACGATCTCGAAGAAAACGATCAAATCGTGCTGACGCACCGAGTCGCGATCGATGATTCTCCGCGATTCTCGGCGCGGGAGGCCGCTGCTTTGATCGCTGGCCTGCAGTACCTGTCCGCGCTCCCGGAACACGCCGACCGTGCCGCAATCGCGACGCTCATGGCGAAGCTGTCGCGAGGGGCATCCGCGGCTCCCAGCCAATTGATGGTGGAGGCGACGGAGACAGACGACACCCTTGCGCTCATCCGCGACTCCGTTGACGCCGGCGTGCAGCTGGAGTTCGATTACCTGAACTCGCGCGGCGAGCACGAGCGTCGCCGGGTCGACCCACTTCGAATCGAGTCACTCGACGCAGACTGGTACCTTCGCGCGTGGTGCCACCTGCGCGAAGCCGTGCGCACGTTCCGTCTGGATCGGATTTCGCATCCTCGGGTCACCACAGAACCCATCACGCACGGCGCAGACGACGTCAAGCTTCCTGACACCCTATTCGAGGGGTCGGCGGATGATCTGATCGTCACGATTGATGTCGCCGCAGCTGCCGCACCGCTGCTTGCCGACTACATCCCGGATGGCGCCATCACCGTCGAGCACGACGGCAGGCTCCGCACGTCCGTACGCGTGTCGCATTATCACGGGCTTAAACGCCTGATCTCGGGCATGCCGGGCGTCGCCGTGGTGCTCGACCCGCCGGATGCCCGTAAGGTCGTTGCCGATTGGGCAGCGGCAGGCTTCGCCCGATACACGTAGGCGCAGACGAATGGGCGCGACCCGAATATCCACTCGCTTGCTGTGAACTGCAGCGCCTGGGGCGGCTCGAGCGCATCAAGGGGTAAAATAAACGCGACCGCGATACACATGGTCGCCTCGATGCAAAGGACGCACAAACATCATGCTGAATGATCTGTTCGGTGGCTGGCACATCCTCATCGTCCTCGCTATCGTGGTCCTGCTCTTCGGCGCGACGCGCCTTCCCGCGCTGGCCCGTTCACTCGGCCAGTCCCGCAACGCTTTCAAGTCTGAGATGAAGAAGGGCGAGGAGTCGGCTGAGGCGAAAGATGCTGCGTCGCCCACGATCGCATCGGACGAGACCACCAACACGACGCCGAAGCCCTAGGTTTCGTGGCAGGCAGACCGAAGCGGAGCGCCAACAAAGAGGGGCGGATGTCGCTCGGCCAGCATTTGGTCGAGCTTCGTAAGCGCCTCACCGTTGCCGCGGTGTCGATTATTGTCGCGTCGGTCGGCGGATGGTTTCTCCAGCCGTTTGTCATCTCCCAACTCACCGCTCCGCTAACGGAGGCGGCGAAGCTCGCGCACCGCAGCGCAAATCTCAACTTCCAGCTCCTGACCGGCGCGTTCGACGTCGAGATCCAGGTCGCGATCACCATCGGAGTCGTGGTGAGCAGCCCGGTGTGGCTGTACCAGATCTGGGCGTTCATCGTTCCGGGGCTGAAGAGTCGTGAGCGTCGCTACGTTTACGGATTCCTCGGCACCGCCATTCCACTTTTCCTCATCGGCTGTTGCGCCGGGTGGATCATCATGCCGCACATGGTCCAGTTGCTCACCAGCCTCGCCCCAGACAAGTCGACGTCTCTCATCAACGGCGACGATTACGTCAACTTCATCACCAAGCTCATCATCGCCGTCGGCGTCGGATTTGTGCTCCCGGTATTCATGGTCATGCTCAATTTCATCGGCGTCATGAGCGCAAGAACGATCCTGCGGGGCTGGCGAGTAGCGGTCCTGCTCATCTGTATTTTTACGGCCATCGTCACACCCGCGGCCGACGTCGTGTCCATGCTGGTCCTGGCCGCTCCGATCATTGCGCTCTACTTCGCTGCTGCGCTCATCGCGCATCTTCACGACCGGTCGGTCGCGAGGCGGGCCGCGCAGTTCGAAGCCGAGATTGCGATCTAGGCGCCGATGACGCAACTGTCGCCAGCCGAGCGGTATGAGGCATCCCGCTCGCGAGGCAACCAACCCATGCTCGAGGCGTTCCGTGAGCATCAGCGATTCGACCTCGACGAGTTCCAGCTCGCATCCTGTCGCTCGATTGAGGCGGGCAGGAGCGTACTCGTCGCAGCGCCAACGGGCGCAGGCAAGACCATCGTCGCCGAATTCGCTATCTACAGCGCCATGCAGGATACCCGCGACAAGGTCTTCTACACCGCGCCCATGAAGGCGCTCAGTAACCAGAAATTCCAGGAGCTGGTGGCCGAGTACGGGGCGGATGCCGTCGGCCTGTTGACGGGGGACACAAATATCAATTCGGGTGCACGCATCGTGGTGATGACGACCGAGGTGCTCCGAAACATGCTCTATGCCGACTCCGGACTGCTCACCAATCTCGCGTACGTGATCATGGACGAGGTTCACTACCTCGCAGACAGGTTCCGCGGGGCTGTGTGGGAGGAGGTCATCATTCACCTCCCGTCGACCGTGCGGCTGGTTTCGCTGAGCGCAACAGTCTCGAACGCGGAGGAGTTCGGCGACTGGCTTCAGGCAGTTCGCGGCGACACCGATGTGATCGTTTCCGAGGAGCGCCCGGTGCCGCTCGAACAGCATGTCCTCATGCGTACCCGCCTGATCGACCTCTTCGATTCCTCGGGGCTTGCGGCGACCAATCGGGTCAATCCCGAACTCGCGCAGATGGCTCACTCTGGTGGCCGAACGCAGAACGCCCGCCAGACGCGGGATGTCGGTCGCTACCACTCGCGAGGCGGACGCCAGGACTCCGCGCGGATGGACCGAGCGGGCGTTGTCGCTCTCCTCGAGTCGAAGAACCTGCTTCCTGCGATCTTCTTCATCTTCAGTCGGGCCGGATGCGATGGTGCCGTGCGCCAGGTCCTGCGAGCGGGAGTGCGTCTCACCCAGGCCTCCGAACGTGAGGAGATCCGCGCCATAGTTGAGGCGCGCTGCCGAACGCTTCGCGATGAGGATCTGGCCGTTCTCGGGTACTGGGAATGGCTCGAGGGTCTCGAGCGCGGGGTCGCAGCTCATCACGCCGGCATGCTGCCCGCGTTCAAGGAGGTCGTCGAAGAGCTGTTCAGGCTCAAACTGGTCAAGCTGGTCTTTGCAACGGAAACGCTGGCCCTCGGCATCAACATGCCCGCCCGCACCGTGGTGCTCGAAAAACTTGAGAAATTCAATGGCGAGGCGCGAGTTCCGATCACGCCGGGGGAGTACACGCAGCTGACTGGCCGGGCCGGGCGGCGGGGCATCGACGTTGAGGGCCATTCGGTCATCCAGTGGGTTGACGGGCTCGACCCACAGGCGGTCGCGTCGCTCGCATCCCGTCGCACCTATCCGCTGAATTCGAGCTTCACGCCGACGTACAACATGGCTGTGAACCTGATCGAGCAGTTTGGACGTGACCACACGCGCGAGATCCTCGAATCGTCCTTTGCACAGTTTCAGGCAGACCGGGCGGTGGTCGACCTCGCGCGCAAGGTGCGAAGCCAGCAGGAATCCCTTGACGGTTACGCGAAATCTATGACCTGCCACCTGGGCGACTTCGTCGAATACTCTGGACTCCGCCGAGAGTTGAGCGACCTTGAGCGTAAGGGAGCCGTTCGCGGCGACCAGCAATCCCGTGGGGAACGCGAACGGCGCCAGCATCAACTGACGTCACTGCGCAGGCGCCTCAAGCAGCACCCCTGCCACGGATGCCCCGACCGCGAGGCGCATGCCCGCTGGGCGGAACGTTGGTGGCGACTCAAGCGAGAGACTGACAAGCTCACAGCTCAGATTCGTACCCGAACGGGAGCTGTGGCGAAGGTCTTTGACCGCGTCACGGATGTTCTGCTCGAGCTCGGCTATCTTGCGACCGCGAAGGATGGCACGGTCAGTGTCACGCCTGTCGGACGAACCCTGCGTCGCATCTATGGCGAACGCGACCTGCTCGTGGCAGAGTCCCTGAGGCGTGGCCTGTGGGATGCCCTGGATGCCCCGTCTCTCGCGGCAATGGCGGCATCGCTGGTGTTCGAGCCGCGGCGTGACGAGGGCACGCCAGACGACCGGCAGTTGCTTCGCGGGCCGTTCCGTGAGGCCTACGACTCGACCACGTCCCTCTGGGCGACGCTCGATGATGTTGAGCGCGAGCATCGGCTACCCGGAACCTCGCCACTCGCAACCGGGCTAACGCTCGCGATGCATCGTTGGGCGAGCGGTGGGCCGCTCGACAGCGCGCTCGACACCGCCGACCTCGCGGCGGGAGACTTTGTGCGCTGGACAAAGCAGACGATCGATCTGCTCGATCAGCTTTCCGTTGTGGCAGACTCGCCCGTCGGGTCAACGGCACGCCGAGCGCTAGACTCCATCTTCCGCGGAATCGTCGCGTACAGCAGCGTTGCGTAAGCTCCTCTCGTGACGCAGCAGACCGACGTTGGCGAGAGCAAACTCGCCACATTTCCGCTGTGGAGCGCGATTCTGCTGGCTGCCGCATCCGGGCCAATCATGGATGCCGGGTTTCCAGACGTCTACTGGTGGCCGATGACCTTCCTCGGCATCGGCATCTTTCTCGTGAGCCTGATCGGGCGACGCCCTCGGGCGGCATTTTTGGTCGGATTCGTCGGTGGGATGACGTTCTACCTGGTGCAGATCTCGTGGGCGTCGCTGTTTCTCGGCCCCGTTCCGATGACGGCACTGTCGACGCTCGAGGCGCTATTTGTCGGGCTCGGGGCAACCGTGATTTCGATCGCCTATCGCTGGGTTCCTGCGGTATGGCCGTCACGTCTGGCGCGGTTCGCACTCCTGCCCATCGTCATCGCCGGCCTGTGGACCTGCCGCGAGGCCGTCGCGAGCGTCTGGCCATACGGCGGTTTCTCCTGGGCGCGTGCCGCGGAGTCGCAATCGCAGAGCCCCTTTGCCACCCTGTTCTCCTGGGTTGGCATCTCGGGTGTCACGTTCATCATGGTTTTTCTGGTGGCACTGACGGTCGAGGCGTTCAGGATGACGACGGTCGCCAAGACCGCACGCGTCACCCTCGTTGTCGGTGCCGTCGCCCTCGTGCTGCTGGTGCCCGCTTTCCCCGTCGTCACTCACGGGTCTACGACGGTGGCGGTCGTACAGGGTGACGGACCCGCCGGCTACTTCGACCCGCACAGCTACGGCGATCTCCTGGCAGCGCAATACAACGCGACCAAGCCGCTCTTCGGGAAGATGGGTATCGACATGGTGATCTGGCCGGAGGGCGCAAGCGACATCGATCCACTCGAGTCCGCGGTCGCCGCCCAGGCCTTCGACCAGGTAAGCAACAGTGTCGGTGCGCCGCTTCTCGCCGGCGCCATCACACACCGCGGTTCGAAGTACTACAACACGTCGCTCCTGTGGGAAGCGGGCAAGGGTGCCGTGGATCATTACGACAAGAAGCATCCCGTGCCATTCGGAGAATATGTGCCGAATCGCCCGTTTTGGCGCTTTTTCGCTCCCGGTCTGATTGACCTCATCGGTCGGGATTACACGCCGGGTACTACCAATACGACCTTCAACGTCAACGGCGTGATTGCGGGCATTGACATCTGCTTCGACATCACCGATGACACAGTCATGCGAGACTCCATCAACTCGGGTGCCCAGATCCTCATCGCCCAGACCAACAACGCCGACTTCGGGCACACGGATGAGAGCGTTCAGCAACTTGAGATCGCGCGAATTCGCGCAATGGAATTGGGCCGCAGCGTAGTCAACGCATCGACGGTCGGCACGAGCGCAATCATTTCACCGAGCGGCAAAACACTTTCACAACTCAAGACCTATGTGCCAGCGACCATGGTGCTCGCCGTGCCGCTCAGCACGACCGTGACTCCTGCCACCTGGCTGGGCGAGCCGGTCGAGCAGTTCGTCTCAGTGCTCGGGCTCGGCGGGATGATCGTTGCGGTAGTTCTGGGCAAGCGCCACTCGCGGAAGAAAAGGGTCTAGGGCAAGAAAGAAGCGCCGACGCGATGCGCCGACGCTAACCCTCTTATGCTTCCGAAGACAGGAGCCATGCTCCGACTCCGCTCAACCTGACGGCCGGAGCTATGCCCCGATCTTGTGCTGCCCTTTGCGCGCCCGAAGGAAGTCGAGACGCTCCTGAAGGAGTTCCTCAAGCTCGGGGCGCGTACGACGCTCCAGCAACATGTCCCAGTGGCTTCTCGGCGCCTTAACGTCGACCTGCTCGGTTTCTACCGGCGAGCCTGCGCTATCGAGCAGCACGCCCTCCTGGCCGCTCTTCGGTGATTCCCACACCTCGGGGATGTCGGCCTCAGCCGAAAACACCACCTCGAATGTAGAACCATCCGGCGTACGGTAAACACTCTTCTTTCGCGGCGAAAACTCGACACCCTCTTCGCTCTGTAAGCTTTGGGTTCCCAGTCGCATGCCGCGCAAACTACGGTCTGCCATTGTGTGGCCTCCTTACTCGCAATGCACTCCAAGTTATAAACCCCTTGGCTGGGGGAAACCTTTCAACGACCACTGGTTTACAGTCTGTTCCCAGCAAACTGACAGGTACAGGTTCAGGTTTGAGGCGTTTCGAGACCCAGCGCCAGATCGATGCGGTCGGTGAACATACCGTCGACGCCGAGGTCGAGGAGGCGTTTCATCGTGGCGACGTCGTTGACGGTCCAGATGTGGACCTCCATCCCTGCCGCGTGGAATCGGGAGATGACCCTCCGGGTGGCGATCCGAAATCCGGCTCCGCGAACGGGTACCTGAACCGCGCTGACGTGGCGGAAAGCAAACCTGACGACGGGGGGTAGGCCGAGCTTCGCACCGATCAGCGCGAGCACGATCTGCCCGGGTGCCGGAGAACTCGCAACTCCTGGGAGGAGGCTCACCGCTGCGTGCCTGCGCCGCGCGTTGAACGACGTGATCAGTACACGATTCGTCGCGTGCGCTGCCAGGATCGCCATCGCGGCAGGGCGCGCGGCATCCAGCGACTTGATGTCAATGTTGAACCGCACATCGGGAAAGGCCTCGAGCGCCTCGGCGAGCGTGTTGACCGTCTGGCCGGAACCCAGGTCGATCTCGCGCAACTGTGCAAGCGTCAGCTCGCTGACGCGAACCTTGTGCCCCGCCACGCGAAGCAGGTTGGGGTCGTGAGAGAGCACGGCAACGCCGTCCTTACTCGCGTGGACATCCGTCTCCAGGTACTGGGCACCCAGCGCGAGCGCCTTGAGGAACGCGAGGAGCGTGTTCTCAGGCGCGTCGATTGCCAGCCCGCGATGCGCAAGCATTCGCGGTCGCGAGGGCTCGAACCAGGTTGAAGTGGACTTCTCGGAAGGTCGTTCTGGCGTCGCCACGCTACTTCTTCGGAGCCGAGGCTGGTGCGGATGTTCCAAGGTTGCCCACGAAGCCCGCTGAGATTCCCTTGAGTGCTTCGGTGAGCTCGCTTGGGATGATCCACAGCTTGCTGGCTTCACCCTCGGCGATCTTCGGAAGCGTCTGGAGGTACTGGTACGCGAGCAGTCCGGCGTCCGGGTTTCCCGCGTGAATTGCACCGAAGACGGTCGTGATCGCCTGCGCTTCACCCTCCGCGCGAAGAACCTGAGATCTGGCGTCACCTTCTGCGTTCAGGATGGCGGCCTGGCGGGAGCCCTCTGCCTGGAGGATGGCGGCCTGTTTGGTGCCCTCCGCCGTCAGAATCGCGGCGCGCTTGTCACGCTCGGCGCGCATCTGCTTCTCCATCGAGTCCTGGATGGATGCTGGCGGCTCGATCGCCTTGAGCTCGACTCGGCCCACACGCACGCCCCACTTGCCCGTGGCTTCGTCGAGGACGATACGCAACTGGCTGTTGATCTTGTCGCGACTGGTCAGTGCCTCTTCGAGGTTGAGGCTACCGACGACGTTACGAAGAGTCGTCGTGGTGAGTTGCTCGACAGCACCAAGGTAGTTGCGGATTTCGTAGGTGGCTGCGCGAGCATCCGTCACCTGGAAGTAGACGACCGTGTCAATCGAGACCACCAGATTGTCTTCCGTGATTACCGGCTGCGGCGGGAACGAGACGACCTGCTCACGCATGTCGATGAGAGGCCGCATCTTGTCGACGAAAGGGACGAGAAGGTTCAGTCCGGGGGAGAGCGTCTTGTGGTACTTTCCCAGGCGCTCAACGATGCCGGCCGTAGCCTGCGGAACGATCCTGACTGCGCGGAAGATCGTCACGAAGACGAAGATCACCACAAAGATGATCACGACTACTGCCAGAACCTGCAGGAAAACGTTGTTGGTCATTGCTAGTTGTTCCTTTCGGCGGGTTCGACAACAGCGGTCGCCCCGTTGATGGCAGTGACGATCACGTGATCCCCTGCTGCGAGCGGTGCATGTGAAGAATCTGACAGCCTCGCGGTCCAGGTTTCACCGTTGGACAGCTTCACCGTGCCTGCGTTGCCGTTGAAGTCGATGGTGACAGTGCCGCTCTGGCCCATGAGGGCGTCCACGTTGCTGCGCGTGTGGTCACCGCCTCGCTTCAGCGCGCGAATCAGCGGAGGACGAACCGCGAACAGGAGCAGCGCCGCGACAACTGCCGCCAGGATCACCTGAATCCAGAACGGGGCACCGAACAGGCTCACAACGAGTCCGGCAAGGCTGCCGATCGCGACCATGAGAAACATGAAAGTTACTGTCGTGACCTCGATGATCACTGCGATCAGGATGAGGGCGAACCAGATAATCCACGCGTAATTTTGGATGAAATCCATTGGCAGATCAGCGCCTCTCGTTATCGCTCGATTGACGGTATCACTCGCGCGCCCCCGAGGCACACCTGTTGGTAGTGTCGTGTCTCGTGACTGAGACATCCACCTCTGGACCCCTTACCCCAAATTCACTCACCGGTAAACGAGCACTCGTCACCGGTTCGTCCCGGGGGATCGGCGCCGATACCGCCGGCTACTTTGCTGGAGCGGGCGCGTCGGTGGTCATCAACTACCGAAATAAGGAAGCCCGCGCACTCAAGCTCGTCGCTTCGATTGAGGCCGAGGGCGGTTCTGCATTCGCTATCGGTGCCGATCTCACCGATCCCTCATCCGTTGCCTCCATGTTCGGCGAGGTACAGGAGAAACTCGGCGGGCTGGATATCCTCGTCATGAATGCCTCCGGCGGCATGGAGTCCGGCATGGGCGAGGACTACGCGATGCGCCTTAACCGCGACGCGCAAGTAGCCGTACTGAAGGCGGCGCTGCCGCTCCTCGCGCCGGGATCACGCATCGTGTTCGTCACAAGCCATCAGGCCCACTTCATCAAGACGACCGAAACCATGCCCGAATACCTGCAAGTCGCCCTGAGCAAGCGTGCTGGCGAGGATGCCCTGCGGGAGCTGATCCCGAGCCTCAAGGATGCCGGCATCGGCTTTGTGGTCGTTTCGGGCGACATGATCGAAGGCACGATCACCACAACACTCCTTGAGAGGGCTAACCCCGGCGCGATCGGCCAGCGCAAGGAAGCCGCCGGCCGTCTCTATAACGTCAGTGAATTTGCCGCGGAGGTTGCCCTGGCAGCCGTCGAACCCATCCCCGATACCAATACGCGCTACGTCGGAGATGTCTCCGACTTCGTTCTCGAGTAGCGGTCGGCACCAGACAGATCATGACCGTCCGCAACAGGCTCACGTCGCGCATCCTTCTGTTCGACGAGCGCTCGAACGTTCTTCTGTTTCTGACCAAGGCCCCCGACACCAGCGGGTTCGCGCGCTGGATCACGCCCGGCGGGGGAGTGGACCCGGGCGAGACCCACGCTGAGGCCGCCGTGCGCGAACTTTGGGAGGAGACCGGATTACGGATCTCCGACCCGGGGACACCGGCGTGGTCGCACGACTTCGCAGTGACCTGGGATGACGCAGACCACGACACCGGCCACGCCGAGTTCTACGTCGTGCAAACGCAGAGGTTCGAGCCGATCAAGGATGGCTGGACGCCCGAGGAACACGTTGATGTGCTCGATTACCGCTGGTGGAGCCTCGCCGAGTTGATAGCGACGACCGAGCCGTGGGAACCTCGCGAACTGATCAGCCTCATTCGGCGTGAACTGCCATCCTGTTAGCCGCTTCAATCACCGAACACACGAAAAGAGAACTGCCATGACACGTCCGCTTCCCGAATACGCTGCACACGACCTCGAGGCTGCCGGGCGCGTCAATCTGTCGCATTTCACCAAAGAGGATGCATTCGAGCTCGGCACGATCGCGGCGCAGGTGATCATCGAATGGGGTCTCAGCCTCGCGGTCGACATCGTCATCGGCGATGACCTCGTCTACCGCGCGAAGCTCGGGAACACGAACAAAGGCAACGATGAATGGCTGGCCGGCAAGGCCGCAGTTGCACGGCATTTCGGTGACAGTTCGCTCCTGATCAGGCTCCGCCAGGAGGCGACGGGGGTGCCATTCACCGACCTCGAATTCGACCACGGTGCCATGAAGGCGCACGGCGGTTCAATCCCTCTTTATGTAGGCGGCGAACTCGTCGCGACAATCACGATGTCGGGTGAGCCGGATGTCGTCGACCACGAAACGTGCAACGAAGCGGTGAACCGCTACGTTGCGCACATCGCCGCGGGCTGACATCCGATGGCGGACGATTTGAAGCCCGCGGTGTGGTGCGCGACACTTGGGTCATGAGTGCTGAGCAGGCGACCGTCGGACGGATGAGCAACACACTTGCTGTCGAGCTCACTCGCTGGCCGATCGATGGCGATAGCGCGTTTTCGGTATTTGTCCGGCTGCGAGAGGTGTTCGGCGAAGACCAGGTCTGCCTTCTCGAATCGCTCGGCGGCCCGGAGGCCGACTCTCATCGCGCAATGATTGGCATTTCACCGTTGCTCGACGTGACAGTCGATGAGGGCGAGATTCGACTCGAGGGCAACAAAGAACTTGTCGACTGGGCCGATGCCCGGCTCGCGCAATTCGATGCCCTGACGCGAAACGCCGACGGGTTTCGTCTGGCGGCTCGACAGGATATCTGGGGCGCGCTTCGACACCTGGAGGCCGGCTTCGCAGTTGACGGCGTTGACAAGTCCAGCTTCGGATTCGGGTTTGTGACCGTCTTCAGCTATGACGCCGTTACCTACATCGAATCCATTCCGCAGGTCATCACCGAGCGCGTCGACGAGCCCGACATGGTGCTGCGGGTCTATGCCGCCACAGTTGACATCGACCTGCCCGCCGACCGCGGCATCCTGAGCGTGGCATCCAGCGAGTTCTGGAAGGCGGTTGATGCTCGAGAGATCGTCCGGATCGCTGCCGAGGCCCCGCACGTCGACACCGACGATGACGCGAACATCCCTGCGCCCGGAGCAGGTGTAGCGCCGCAACTGACCATGAGCGCCGAGGAGTACTACCATCGCGCGGAAGTCGCTCTGGGCCACATCCACGCCGGCGACATCTACCAGGTGCAACTCGGCTACCAGGTGATGGTCGCGGCGGAACGTCGGGACCTCGATGTCTACCGCAGACTGCGTGCTATCAATCCATCGCCGTACATGGCGTTCATTCCGCTGGGGGAGTTGGCCGTGCTCAGCGGCAGTCCCGAGCTCCATGTGCGAATCGACAACGACCACCTGACAATGCGACCCATCGCTGGCACTGCGCGAAAGACGAGCGATCAGGCTACGAACGCCGAGAATGTCGCGTGGCTGAAACAGGATGCCAAGGAAATCGCCGAGCACATCATGCTCGTCGACCTCTGCCGCAATGACCTCGGCCGCGTCGCTGTGCCTGGGACCGTGTCCGTCGACGCTTTGATGAATGTCGAAGAATATTCACACGTGTATCACCTCGTGTCGACAGTGACGGCCGAGATGGATGCGTCGGCGGATGGCTACGACGTCATTCGGGCAACGTTCCCCGCAGGCACGATGACAGGCGCACCAAAGATTCGCGCGATGGAGATCATCGAGGCGTTGGAGAAAACCCGGCGCGGAATTTACGCAGGGGTATTCGGGGTGATCGGGTTCGGGGGATTCACAAATCTGGCGCTCACGATCCGCACCATCGTTGCCTCGCCGGTCGGGTACGCGGCGCGTGCGTCGGCCGGCATCGTGGTCGACTCGTCGCCAGAGAGCGAATGGTTGGAAACGCGTGCGAAAATGGGCTCGACGGTGCGCGCTATTACCGGAGGAGAGCTGTCATGAAAGCCCTGCTGATCGATGCCTTCGACAGCTTCTCGCACATCATTTACCAATACCTCCGCATGATCGATGTCGACACGGAGGTAGTTCGTTCGGGGGAGTTGACGCCGCGCGAAGCTCTCGAACACGAGTCGGACTTCGTGTTGCTTGGCCCCGGCCCCGGAACCCCGGAAGATTCCGGTCACGTCGAAATGGTGCTCGAGCTTGCGGGGCGCAAGCCGGTTTTCGGTGTCTGCCTCGGCCTCCAGAGCATCGCAACCGCGTATGGCGCTCGGGTGTCACCGGCGGTGCATCAAATGCACGGCAAGACCAGCTCAATCGACCACGACGGCACGGGCGTGTTTGCGGGAATCGCTCCTGGTTTTACAGCCACCCGATATCACTCGCTTATCGTCGAGGAACCAACACTGCCCTCGGAACTCCTCGTGACGGCTCGCTCACACGACGATGGATATGTAATGGGAATCCGGCACAGTGAGATTCTTCTCGAGGGTGTTCAGTTTCATCCGGAGAGCATTCTGACTGTGGACGGCATCGAGCTGTTCCGGAATTTTACGCGCCAGGTCGAGACACGGATGCACGTTCCGGCCTGAGCCGCGCCGCGTTGCGCCTAGCCCTGTCCGATTCGTCCGCGTCCGAACGATTGCGTGCACGAGCGGCTACGTCAGGAGATCTCCGGCTGAGGTGAATGGCAGCATCCTGAATCTGGCGCGAACCGACTGATCAACGGCGATCATGTCGGACCTGTCCATCACCAGGGCCGCGCGCGCCTGCCGCCCGAGTTCCGGGCGAAGTCGACCGACGGTGGCGGCCATCGCGCGAAGTACTGCCGGGGGTATATGCCGAGGGTTCCTCGAGCCGCCGCGGTTCGCGCTGACCATTCGCGCCAGTTCGTCCAGGGTGAGGTTTTCCGGGCCGCAGATTTCGAACGTTTGTCCCCTCGTGGTGCGATCGAAGACGACTTGTTCAACCAGCGCCGCCACATCCCGCACCGAGACAAAGTTGATCGGATTCTGTCCGCGCCCGAAAATTAGGGGCCGGTTCGAGCGACCGGCGGTTTGCTGCAGCAGATCGATCCAGAGTTCAAGGAACGAGGTGGAGCGCACTACCGTCGCTTGCACCGCGCTGGTAGCTAGCACCGCTTCGGCAGCGTGCTTCATCCGGAACAGCTCCATCGGACTGTCGGCCGCCGCGCCAACCACTGACATGAGAATGACGTCCGCCCCCTCGGTGCTGGCTGCCCGAATGAGGTTGATGTTGCCGTCGCGATCAACGGATGCGGGGGAGACCCCACCTGATCCGACGAACCCCTGCACCGCTGAAATGACGACCCCGGCTCCGGCGGCCGCCCTGGCCGTGTCCTCGGGGTTACGTACGTCCCCGCGAACAATCTCGACGTTGTCGCTCGCCAGGTGAGCAGCGCGTTGCGGGTCACGCGTCATCACGCGCACTTCCACGCCGCGAGCCGATAGCGCCGGTACGACGAGCGTGCCCAGTCGCCCAGTACCCCCGGCGATCAATACGTGACCGGTCACGATGTCTCCGGGAGGATCTGACGCCGCAGCGCGGCATCGATGTGGTCATTCGCGTCATCGACCGCTTCGAGAAAGAAGCGGGCGGCGGAGATCATCGAATTATGCACAGTGAACACAATCACGCCCCTCATCAGGTGCATGGAGCCGTCCGCGCGCGTACCGCGGTGCTCCCACTCAGACCACACTGTCGTTTCGTCCGCCAGGGACGAGACTATTTCGGTCGATACGTCGGGCACCGCACTCAGTATCTGCATCCAGTTACGCCGCACCTGATCGTTGCCGACGAAGCCGCGAGCGGGATGCAGCGGCGTCTCGTTGCGATAGTCGGGGGCGAAGCAGGCGACAATCCCGTCGAGATCGTGGGCGTTGGTTGTGTCACGCAGGTGCTCAACGACCGCCATGGGGTGAGCATCGGCTTCCAGGTGCGACATGCTCACTCCGATCCCACGACTCCCGGTGGCAGCCCGTCCCATTGCGGCGGCCTGCCCGAGTGACTAATCTGATCCAGTACACTGGATTCGTTCTATCACTATGGAGCCATTTATGACATCTGTCAACCCGCGACGGTATGACGCCAGTCGACGGCGCGAACAGGCACGCCTCACGCGGGTGGCAATCCTGGGAGCGGCACGGAAGCGATTCCTCAGCCAGGGCTATACGGCGACAACGATTGCGGCAATCGCGGCCGATGCTGAATCCTCGCCTGACACGATCTACAAAACCTTCGGTGGCAAGGCCGGACTCCTGCGCGCGATCTGCGAAGATGCACTGGCTGGCGACGGTCCAGTGCCCGCGGAGCAGCGGTCAGACGCGATACAAGCCTCCGAGACTGACCCTCGGCAAGTGCTACGAGGACTCGGTCTACTAACGACCGAAGTCGCGCCCCGCATTGCGCCTCTGCTTCTGCTGCTGTCCACAGCAGCAGACAGCGATCCGGCGCTAGCCGAACTAAGGGCCGACCTTGAAGGCGCCAGGCTAACTCGGATGACCCAGGTGGCCGAGAACCTGGCCAGCAGGGTTAAGTTGCGCGCGGGTCTGCAGGTCCGTGGAGTCGCAGACATCCTGTGGGCATACAGCTCGCCCGAGCTCTACCGTCTGCTCGTCCTTTCTCGTGGATGGTCGCCCGAACGCTACGGCCAGTTCGTTGGCGAATCACTCATCAGCGCTCTCCTTGAGCCCGACGATTAGTTCGTGAAGCGAAAGGCGGTGCCCTTTCGCATTATCTCTCGCAATGTTACGGTACATATGTACCGTAAGTTTGGAAGGCGACGAAATGACCCAAGACGGCAGGCTCGAACGGGGGAGAGTGCGCCGTGAGTTGTTGCTTACTAACGCCGTAGCGCTCATTGCGTCTCGCGGCTCACGGCAGCTGACTCAGCGGGCAACGGCGACAGAATCGGGCGTTTCGCTGGCATCCGTCACATATCATTTTCCCTCGATTGACGATCTGCGGCGGGCTGCGTTTAACCACGCCGGGGCGCGAGTCGGGCTCGCGTTTCACGCACTCATTGAGGCGCAGGGGCTGCAGAGCGATCGCGTTCCGGAAATCACAGCAGAGTATGTCGCGGCACTCGTCGATGCGCGCGGCAGCGATACTCTCGCCGTTCTCGAGATGATTCTCGCTGCAGTGCACGATGAGCACCTCCGACCCATCATCCGTGAACTCGACGGGCATCTCGCCGATCTGCTCACGCCTTACGTGGGGGAGCGCGACCACGCATTCGTTGTTGCTGCGTCCATCCAGGGACTCATGCTCGATCATCTCGCCAGGTCGCCGTCGTCCGATTCGGCGCGTCTCCGCAGGTCAATTTCCGACCTAATCCACCGTTTCGAAGCAGCAAAAGACTAGGAGAACACTCATGGATCTATTTCTGACCGCACTCAGCGGTCTCGCCTGGACGATCGTCTACGTGGTGAGCATCCGCATCGGTTTCACCCAGAAGACATATGCAATGCCGATTGCGGCGCTCGGGCTCAACATCGCCTGGGAATGGACCTACGCCGTTCACGATCTGTCGACCAATCCGCAACTTCAGGCGTGGGTAAACCTCGTCTGGGCCTTGGCTGACGTCCTGATCGTTGTGACCTTCTTTCGCTATGGCCGCCGGGAGTTGCCCGCCTTCGTCTCCCGCCCACTGTTCGTCGCGTGGGGTACCGCGATTCTCGTCACGTCGTTCCTCATTCAGTGGCTTTTCATCGCCGAGTTTGGGCTGGTTGGCAACAAGGCAGCGACATACAGCGCATTCCTGCAAAACCTGCTGATGTCCGGGCTGTTCATCGCAATGTTCGTAGCTCGGCGCGGTCCACGAGGACAATCCCTTGTCATCGCCATCGCAAAATGGCTTGGCACGCTGGCGCCGACCATCCTGCTCGGGTTCTTCACCGGATCACTGTTCGTCATCGGCGTCGGAATGCTCTGTACCGTCTTTGACCTCGCGTACATCGGACTGCTGGTCTGGGCAAAACCGAATCCATCCCGATTCCTGGCGTCGTCAACGGTCCAGCCGAACGTCGCGACATCCAGTCGCGGCTAGTGTTTGTAGATCGCTGATAATGTACATTATGTCAAGTAATAAGTTACTCGGGTATTGCATGGACGTCTGGAGCTCCCCCATCACGCCTCGACGTCTGCAGTGAACACGTCCTCGATGTTGCAACTGAACGTCTGAGCGATGAGGAAAGCAAGAGGTAGCGACGGGTCGAATCGCTCGCGTTCAATCGAGATGACCGTCTGGCGGGAGACGCCGAGCACCCGTGCCAGGTCGGCCTGAGTCCATTCGCGCTCGAGCCGTCGTTCTGCGAGGTTATTCCTCATTTCAGTGCGCGGTGGCGTACGACGAGGTAGCGCAGAGCCACATCGGCCGCGCTCAAGCCGATCAGAATGAGCAACGCCGGCAACGCACCGACGTCGAGTCGGTAGAGCATCATTACGACCGTCGCGACGATCGTTGTGATGAGGACGTCGAGGAACGCTCGGGCTGCCGCCTGCCTCATCCATGTCAGTTCGACGCTCTCCTCACCGTGAGGATCACGGGTGGCCGTGTGATTCGTCACGAAGATCCGCGCTCCGAGAGAAAATGATGGATAGCCGGCGCATATCGCGCCGATTCCCGCGGCGAGCCAGAAGCCGTCAGGGTTCGACGCCGCAACCACAAGTGACACGGCGATGGTCGCGATAGCTCCGAACGCGATCGCGATCACGTAGTGCGAAACGGGCGCACGTCGGTTCACACGCTGATTGCTCACGATTCGCTCCCTCTCGGTTGTGCCTTCGACACCGAAGCCAGGTGTGTGCCGAGGTGGGTAACTAACCCCTCTCGCGGCCCCAACCGAATCCAGCGTTTGTGGTCGGACCCGAGGAAGTACCGAGGTGTAAAGCTTGCTTGACTCATATGGTTAGTAAAGCACGCTTTACACAACACGTCCATCGTCATTCTCAGCAAACGAGGAACCCTTCGCTCGTCCGTGTGCGCGTCTCCGACACAATCGCGCTGAGGTTGGCGGGCGCTCCGCTGAGGTTTCTCACCGCCGAGACCGCACCCGCAAAAAGGGATGACGCGCCGAGCAAGAATCACGTTCTGCGCGAGAAACTCTACCGAGTCGCCAACGACCCGTGCAGCTCGGCCCATCCTGTGAGATGGTGCCGGTGTGGTCTCTTCACAGACTCTGAGCGAAGCCAATCGTCGCGTTGTCGCGATGTGGGCCGCCGACTGCGCTGATCGCGTGCTGATCCTGTTCGAAGCGGAAGCTCCGGGTGATGATCGCCCACGAGATGCGATCGCTCGAACCCGAGCGTTTTCTCGCGGCGAGCTCGGTACCGCCGATCAGATTCGCGGGCGTTTCGTCGCTGGCCGTGCCGCGCGCGACGTGACCGCTCCTGCTGCTGTGGCGGCCGCCCGGGCCGCCGCACAAGCCTCTGGTGTCGCCCACATGGGAGCTCACGCCCTTGGTGCGGCTGCCTATGCCGCGAAAGCAGCTGGCCTGGGGATGCCCGAGCGGCCCAACGCGGTCGATGACGAAATCCGCTGGCAACTCGGGCACTTGAGTGCCGAAACCAGATCAGCACTCGCATGGTTGCCGTCGCTTGGTGAGGATTCCGCGGGCCCACTGGGGCCGGGACTTCTCGCGTCCGGGTCGCTCGGGTCCATTATTCGCAGGATTCAGGCCGATGTCGTCGGCTTGGAACGACCGGCACACTGATTTCCGCAACCCCTCCCCCGCGAGCAGGCTCGCGCGTCGTAAGGAAAACCGTGCAGGAGAATCACCGGGATTCAAGCGGCAGAGCCGCCCTCGTAGCCGGTCTTGAGAGTCGGCGCGATCCCGAACTGCAGCATCCGGTCGACCTGGGTCTAGTCTCCGACACTCAGGTGCGCCCTGAGTTCTCAACCGGGAACCGAGGCACGTTTGAAGTAACCCGTCACCGGGATGTAGACCGGTAACCATGAGTAACCTTTGGCTGAACCCTGACGAGATCGAGTTCGGCGTGGACACCGCACTGAATGTCACCGTCGACGAGAACGGCGATGACATTCCCGGTGATCAAGTGGTGCGGAACACGATTGAAGAGGGGGTCCTCGCCGACAGCGTCGGAATCGACACGTTCAATGTGGCTGAGCACTACCGGGCCGGATTTATGGACTCCGCCGGCGCGGTCGTTTTGGCCGCCATCGGCGCGCGGACCGAACGGATTCAGCTGGGCACCGCAGTAACGGTTCTCAGCACCCAGGATCCGGTGCGGGTGTTCTCGCAGTTCTCCACCGTCGATGCCATCTCGAACGGGCGTGCACAGATCACACTCGGCCGCGGCTCGCTGACGGATTCGTTCCCCCTGTTCGGCCTCGACCTGGCCGACTATGAGGAGCTGTTCGATGAGAAGCTCGATCTGTTCATGAAACTTGTCCACGACCAGCCGGTTACCTGGTCGGGCAAGTTCCGATCGCCGCTGAACGAGCAGTTCGTATATCCCCCGCTGTCGACCGGACACCTGCCCACCTGGATCGGCGTCGGCGGGAGCCCGCAATCCGTCATTCGCGCCGCAAGGTATGGCCTGCCGGTGGTCTTCGCGATTATCGGCGGCGATCCGATGCGGTATGCGTCGCTGATCGAACTGCACAAACGCGCACTCGAGCAGTTCGGGCAGAGCCCGCAGCCTGTGGGGATGCATGCCCACGGGTTCATCGCCGAGACCGACCAGGAAGCGGCCGACACCCAGATCCCGTTCAGCATGAAGCTGTGGGGATCGGACGACCGTCGTCCGGCGCCCTCCCGAGCGTGGTTCGACAACGAGATAACGGCCGGCGCGCAATTCATCGGTTCGGCAGAGACCGTCGCGGCCAAAATTGCAAAGTACGTGCGGGGCCTCGGCCTTGGCCGATTCCAACTCGTCTACAGCGTCGGAGCCACGCCCCACGAGAAGAAAATGGAGACGCTTGAGCGCTACGGGCGCGACGTGATCCCCCTGGTTCGGGAAATGTTGCGCGCCGACGTCGGCGCGTTGCCTGCTCGTTCGAACTAGTCGCCGTCGAAATCGCGATCGTTGCGGATGTCAAAATCTGAACGATGGGCACCGATCTCCAGCTGGTGGTCGGCCGCCCAACTCGCGAGGGCCATCACCGGTCCGCTGAGAGTACGACCGAGATCCGTGACCTGGTATTCGACGCGGGGAGGAACCTCGGCGAATATCGTGCGGGTCACGAGTCCGTCACGCTCGAGGGCGCGCAGCGTCACCGTCAACATCCGCCGCGAGATTCCCGGGACGATGCGCAGCAGTTCAGTGAACCGTCTCGGACCCTCCTCCAGGATGCCGATCAGCAGCAGGCTCCACTTGTCGCCGACGCGTTCGAGTATCGACCGAAATATCTCGGGATCGGTTGTCTCGACGCACAACTTGCCCATCGTCCGAAGAGTTTGGTCTACGACCGTGGCGTGACCCATAGGGGCCTCCTCCATGGTTACCGCGAGGTAACTCGCGCTCGCTTGAAGTAACCAGTTATCGGAGTGTACACCAGTCACTATGAGTAACCCATCAGACGATGACACCTTCTCGCCAACTGGCCACGGCTTCGAGTTCGGCCTGGACTCCTTCGGCGAGCACGCCACCGACGAGAAAGGGCGACGAGAAACCGATGCCGGAGCCGTCCGGCGTATCGTCGACGATGCGGTACTTGCCGAGTCTGTCGGCATTGACATCTTCAGCATGGGCGAGCACTATCGCTCCGAGCACATGGATTCTGCTGGCCACGTCATCCTCGCCGTTATCGCCGGTCGCACCGAACGGATCCGACTGGGCACCTCGGTGACAGTGCTCAGCACTCAGGACCCCGTGCGCTTGTACGCCGAGTTCGCAACGCTCAACGCCGCATCGAGTGGCCGCGCGCAACTCGTTCTCGGCCGAGCCTCATCGGTCGAGTCCTTCCCGCTGTTCGGCTTCGATCTCGCCGACTACGAGACCCTCTTCGAGGAAAAGCTGGATCTCTTCACCCGGCTGCTCCGCGATCAGCCGGTCACCTGGTCCGGTACCTCCCGTGCGCCGCTGCGGGACCAGTTCGTTTATCCGGCGATTGCTCCCGACGCGATTCCGACCTGGATCGGCGTGGGCGGGAGCCCCCAGTCCGTCGTCCGTGCTGCCCGTTACGGCCTGCCTCTCATGCTGGCGATCATCGGCGGTCATCCGAGCCGGTTCGTCCCATATGTCGAGCTTTATGAGCGCGCGCTGGGGCAGTTCGGCCACCCTCGGCTTCCCATCGGCATGCACTCTCTCGGGATGATCGCCGACACCGACGAGGAGGCACAGGCCGTCCACTGGCCGACCTACGAATCAGTCATGAGAATCCGTGGTGGGGAACGCGGGTTCCCGCCACCGACTCGGGAGCGCTACGAGATGGATGTCACAGAAGGCGCCCTCTTCGTTGGCTCCCCCGAGACGGTTGCCGTCAAGATCGCGGCCGCAGCGCGCGATCTACACCTCAGCCGCTTCGATCTCAAGTACGACGCGACGGACGCCCCCGTCGTGGCGCAGAGACGGTCCATCGAATTGCTCGGCCGCGAAGTAATCCCCCGCGTCCGCGAGCTGCTGGCCGGGCGGCCCATCTCGTCAGCGGAGGCGAGGGCATGACCCACTCCAAAAGGCTGGGCATCATTGGCGCTGGCAAGATCGGCACCGCAATCGCGCGCGTCGCCGTTGCCGCCGGATACGACGTCGCCATATCTGGCTCCGGACCGGCTGATCGGATCGCGCTCACCGTCAATGTGCTCGCCCCTGGCGCCCGCGCCACCGTCACGGAGGAAGTGGTTCGCCGGGCCGATCTGCTCATCCTGACGGTCCCCACACACCACTTCCGAAAGCTTCCTCGCGACCTGTTCACCGGGAAGATCGTCGTCGACGCCATGAACTATTGGGAGCCCATCGATGGTGACGATCCCGAACTCGCCGCGGCCCCGTACGGCTCAAGCCCCGTGGTGCAGGAACACTTCCGGTCGGCGCGGGTTGTGAAGAGTCTCAATCAGCTCGGCTATCACGAGTTCGAGGAGAACCGTCGCGGTCCAGGCTCGCTTGATCGGGTTGCGGTCGCCGCCGCAGGCGACGACCCGGAAGCCGTCGCCCGGGTCCTCCAACTCATCGAGCACCTCGGTTTCGACGCCATCGACGCCGGCGATCTCGATGCCGGGATCGCGCTCGGCCCCGACGGTGCCGCGTTCGGGGTGGCTTACAACGCCGATCAGCTCACCGGGCTGCTGTGGCCCGAGAACAGTTCGAACGCCGAGCGCAGCGACGAGCGAACAGACCGAGGAGCGACGGTGAGAACAAGGCTGGATCGAGCAGATCTGAAGAAGTTGGCGTCGGGGGCGGCTCCGTAGCATGGGAGGTGCTCCCCCATCCCGCGAAAGGAACTTCTATGGCTGACAAAAAAGCATCCGAGAGCTTTACTGCAGAAGAAAAGGCCGCGATGCGTCAGCGGGCGAAAGAACTCAAAGAGAACGCGACCCGCGACGAAGACGCCAAAGCCGTGCTTGACGCGATTGCCGCAATGAAGCCCGCCGACCGCGCCATCGCCGAGCGGGTGCATGCCGTTGTCATCGGGGCAGCACCACAACTGGCGCCAAAGACCTGGTACGGGATGCCCGCCTACGCGCTGGACGGCAAGATCGTGTGCTCGCTCAAGCCGTCCGACAAGTTCAAGGAACGGTATTCGACCTTCGGTTTCAATGACCCGGCGCAGCTCGACGACGGCACAATGTGGCCGGTCTCGTTCGCCATCACGAGCCTCTCGGCTGCCAACGAGAAGCAGATCGCTGCGCTCGTCACGAAAGCTGTCGGCTGACCGCCAGCTAAGGCACCGAGATGTATTTCAACGAACTTGGCGTTGCGGAGGAAGCTCGCCGCAACGGTGTAGCCACAGCTCTCGTCGAAGCGCTGATCGCAACAGCCAGGGAGGCTGGCCGCCACAGGATGTGAGGCCTCACCGAACCAGACAACCTCGCTGCCTGGCCACGTACCGGCGCACGCCGGCGAACTCGAAAGAGGATGTTGTGTTGCTCGCGTGGGATTTCGCGGCGGAAGCCCAATCAACGCGAATTTTCTATCGCCGCGCATCCTATGCCTGTCGGAGCATATGTTCCAGCGACGTCAGTCCGTCGGCGACAACGGCGACCAGGGCACCAATCTAGCCATACTTAGCAGGTGACGCCCTCTCCCCTGACTGCCGGATGCCCCTGCCTCAGCGGTCTTCCGTATGACGAATGCTGTCGACCGTTTCACCGCGGCGAGTCCATCGCACCGACAGCAGAACGTCTGATGCGATCACGGTACTCGGCATACGCGCTCGGTGAGACCGCCTACCTGTTGAAGACGTGGCATCCCCTCGGCCGCCCGAAGTCGTTACAACTTGATCCCGAGCAGAAGTGGCTCAGCCTTGAGATTCTTGGACGGACAGGCGGCGGCATGCTGGATGAGCGAGGAACTGTCGAGTACCGTGCCCGCTACACCGCAAACGGCGTTCGAGGCGAACAGACTGAGAACAGTCTTTTCGTTCGCGAGGGCGGCCAGTGGTTGTACGTGGGTGCTGTGAATTCCTGAATCGCGTGGATGACTACGGCAGTAGGTTCGAAAGCATGGCTTCTGTTCCTAAAATCCTCATCATTGTCGCCAGCACTCGCACGGCCCGCTTCGCGGACTATCCGCTGGCTTGGGTGCTCGAGCGCACGGCGTATCGCACAGATTTCGCGTTCGAGGTGTTTGATCTTCGCGAGAACCTTCTCCCGCTCTACGACCTCCAGGCGCCACCCGCCATGGCACCTCGTGCATATTCGAGCGACCAGCAGCGCGAGATCGGCGAACGGCTCGACGCCGCAGATGGCTACTTCGTGATCACTAACGAGTTCAATCATGGCTATACGGCGGCGTTGAAGAACCTGATCGATCACTATTTCGTCGAATTCGTTCACAAACCGATCTCATTTCTCGGCTACGGCAATGTCGGTGGGAGTCGCGCAATCGAGCAACTGCGACAGGTTGCCGCAGAACTCGACATGGTCTCGGTGCGCCCCACCGTGCACATCTTCGGGCCGCAGATGGCGCCGATTCGAATCGATGGGGCCGCTCGCGCCGACATCTTCGCAGCGCTTGAGCCGCGCCTGGACCTCCTGCTGACTGACCTGCACTGGTGGGCCTCTGCCCTTTCCGCCGCCCGTCGCGCCGACTCCGAGATCGAATCGGCCTAATCGGACAAGTTGCGACCGAGGTTGCCTCGTTTGATCGCCAGAAACTGGCATCATGAAAGCGGGCTCACACGAGCCCGGGCAAGGGAGCTCCATGACGGTGAGCAGCGGGCGCGAGACCCAATCCGCGATCTATCGCGGCGGAGCGCTCGGCCACTCCCCCGTCGTTCCTGCAGGCTGGGCAACGCTCGAAGCTGCGGCCGAGCACACAATGACCCCTGCCGCCTGGGCATATGTCGCTGGCGGGAGCGGGTCTGAGCACACGATGCGCGCCAATGCTGCTGCATTCGACGCCTGGCACATCGTGCCAAGAATGCTTCGGGATGTCAGCAGGCGAGACCTTTCAATTCAACTCTTTGGCAAGACCTACCCGACCCCCGTGATCGCGGCACCGATTGGAGTGCTCGAACTGGTACACAAGGATGCCGACCTCGGAATCGCGAGGGCGGCATCCCGTCTCGGAATCCCCTACGTCGCATCCAACCAGGCCTCGATAGCGTTGGAGGAGACCTTCGCCGCGACGCCGGGCTCGCCGCACTGGTTCCAGCTGTACTGGAGCAGTTCGGACGACCTCGTCGCGAGCCTCATCCGGCGCGCGGAGGCGGCCGGCGCCGAGGCCATCGTGATCACGCTTGATACCCACATGCTGGGCTGGCGACCGCGCGACCTCGACCTCGCTTACCTGCCGTTCGCGCACGGTCTCGGGATCGCGCAGTATACGCACGACCCCATCTTCCAGAGGCTCGTTCATGAGCGCGCTGCGGCGCCGAAATCATCCACTCCCCGGGTGACGCCTGCCGTGATCCGCACCCTGCTCGACATGACGCGCCACTATCCCGGATCCTTCTGGAGCAACCTGCGTTCGGCTGATCCGCGGCTCGCTGTCGACACGTTCCTTGAGGTTTTCTCTCGTTCGTCGCTTACCTGGAACAATCTGCGCTTCGTTCGCGAGCGAACCAAACTGCCCATCCTGCTCAAAGGAATCCAGCATCCGGATGACGCAAGACTCGCAGTCGAACACGGCATGGACGGCGTCATAGTCAGCAATCACGGCGGTCGCCAGCTCGATCGCGCGATCGGATCACTCGATGCACTCCCCGCCGTGGTCGACGCGGTTGGCGACCGGATTCCGGTGCTCTTCGACAGCGGGATTCGCTCCGGCAGCGACATCCTGATTGCCCTCGCGCTCGGAGCAACCTCGGTCCTGGTCGGGCGACCGTACGTCTACGGACTCAGCATCGCCGGCGCGGCCGGCGCGGAAGCCGTCCTGCGGAATCTTCTCGCCGAATTCGACCTCGCCCTCGGTCTCGCCGGCCATACCTCGGCTTCCTCGCTCGGGCCTGATGCGCTGGCCGTACGGAGGCGTGAGCACTCGTGAGCAAACTCATCATCGCCATTGATCAGGGCACGACGAGCACGCGGGCGATCCTCTTTGACCACGATGCTCGAGTCGTCTCGACCGGGCAACTCGAGCACAAGCAGATCTTCCCCAGGCCCGGCTGGGTCGAACACGATCCCGTCGAAATCTGGAACAACACTCGCGAGGTCATCGGAACCGCGTTGTCACGAGCTAACGTCACCCGCCACGACGTCGCCGCAATCGGCATCACCAATCAACGCGAGACCACCATCGTCTGGGATCGCGCGACGGGCAAACCCGTGTACAACGCAATCGTGTGGCAGGACACGCGTACTCAGTCGATTGTTGATCGGTTGGCTGAGGGAAACACCGATCGGTACAAGGATCGGGTCGGACTTCCGTTGGCGACCTATTTCTCCGGTACCAAGATCGCCTGGATTCTCGAAAACGTCGCTGGTGCTCGAGCGCGCGCCGAAGCGGGCGAACTGATGTTCGGAACCACCGACTCGTGGGTTGTCTGGAATTTGACGGGTGGCACGCGGGGCGGCATCCATGCGACTGACGTCACCAACGCATCGAGAACACTTCTGATGAACCTCGAGACGCTCGATTGGGACGAGGAGATTCTGTCCGATTTTGGGGTGCCGAGGGCGATGCTGCCCGAGATCCGAAGCTCGTCGGAGATATACGGAACCGCGGCATCCGAGAGTCTGTTGCGAGAGGTCCCAATCGCAGGAATTCTCGGTGACCAGCAAGCGGCGACCTTCGGTCAGGCCGCATTCGGAGCCGGCGAATCCAAGAACACCTACGGCACTGGCAATTTCCTGATCGTCAACACCGGCGAAGATATCGTGCGTTCATCGAACGGACTCATCACGACTGTTGCCTACCGGCTTGGCGGCGCGCCGGCTAGCTACGCTCTCGAGGGCTCAATCGCTGTCACTGGATCGCTGGTGCAATGGCTTCGCGACAACCTCGGAATCATCCGCAGCGCCGATGAGATCGAGCCGCTCGCGAGATCGGTCGACGACAACGGCGGGGCATACATCGTGCCAGCGTTCTCCGGCCTGTTCGCACCATACTGGCGACCGGATGCCCGCGGCGCGATCCTCGGCCTCACCCGTTTCATCACACGGGCTCACCTTGCGCGAGCCGCGTTGGAGTCCACCGCCTTCCAGACTCGCGAGGTGCTCGATGCGGTCAATGCAGACTTCGGAACCGACATCGTGGAACTGCGGGTCGACGGCGGGATGACCGCGAACGAGCTCCTGATGCAGTTTCAGGCTGACATTCTGGGCATCCCGGTCGTTCGTCCGGTCGTGACCGAGACGACTGCGCTCGGCGCAGCATACGCAGCGGGGCTTGCCGTCGGTTATTGGAGCACACTCGACGACCTGCGAACAAAGTGGCAGGAAGACAAGCGCTGGGAACCGACCATCGATGCCGACGCGCGCGCGGCGCTCCTGCACACCTGGAAGAAGGCGATCACTCGCACCTTTGACTGGGCAGAGAACTAACCCAACCAGCGCAGTCAGGCGTTAGTCGCGGCGATCCACTGGTCAAGCTTTGCGGCCGCGGCACCAGAGTCAACGGCTTCGGCTGCGACAACCATGCCCGTGCGAAGCCGGTCAGCGATCGGTACTCGAAGGAGTTCCGGATTCTTCGCGAGCTCGAACGAGGCAATGCCAGCGGCGGCATTCAGCAGCACGATGTCTCGGACCGGGCCGGCCTGACCGGCGAGCACAGAACGGGCGACCGAAGCGTTGTGAGCGGCATCGGCACCGAGAAGCGACTGGATGTCGGCCGTAGGAATCCCGAGATCGGCTGGATTCAGGTCGTGCTCGGTTACGAAACCGCGCGACACCTCCCAGATGTGGCTGTGGCCCGTGGTGGTGAGCTTGTCTATACCGTCATCGCCACGGTAGACGAGCGCCGTGGCGCCTCGCGTCTGGAACACTCCAACCACAAGGGGAACGCGATCAAGGCTCGCGACTCCGACCGCTGATGCTTCCGGACGCGCCGGATTGCAAAGTGGCCCCAGGATGTTGAACAGAGTTGAGATGCCGAGCTGCTTTCGCGTGGGACCGGCGTACCTGAATCCGGGGTGGAACAGCGCTGCGAACGCGAACGTGATCCCCGTCTCCTTGAGCACCGCAGCAACGCGCGCCGGCTCGATGTCGAGGTTCAGGCCGAGTGCAGACAGGACATCGGATGCCCCGGACGCCGAACTCGCACCCCGATTCCCATGCTTGACCACGGGAATGCCGGTCGCCGCAGCAATAACGGACGCGATCGAGGAGATGTTCAGGACTGCACCGTACGGGTCTCCCCCGGTACCGACGATGTCGAGAACCATGGGATCGACATCCAGCTGGAGCGCATTCGCGAGCACCGCATCCCGAAATCCGACGATCTCGTCGACTGTCTCGCCCTTTATGCGGAGGGCGACGAGGAGGCCGCCGAGTTGCGCGTCTGTGGCTTCCCCAGCCATCACACTCTGCATGGCCCATGTTGACTCGCTGATCGAGAGATCAGCACCCTCCACGAGGTGGCTGAGAACGGACGGCCAGGTGTGCTCGGATGACATGCTGCAAATCCTAACGATTGGGCGCGACTGGCGGCGGGATTGGAAGAACGGCCCCTCGATATCGGACATAATGGAACAGTGACGAGCACCTCTCTTACTCGCCCGGTCGGTATCTCCTCAGTGAACCGGCCGAGTATTGTCGCGGTCGGAACGATCGTGTGGCTCGGCAGTGAGGTGATGTTCTTCGCAGGTCTGTTCGCGATCTACTTCACCCTGCGGTCGACCTCGCCAGAACTGTGGGCCATCCAGAGTGCCAAGCTCAACGTTCCCTACTCAGGCGTCAACACGGTCATCCTCCTCCTGTCCTCGTTTTCCTGCCAGGCCGGTGTTTTTGCCGCCGAACGGCTGC
Organism: Glaciihabitans sp.; assembly: GCA_025463785.1. Classification (GTDB taxonomy): domain Bacteria; phylum Actinomycetota; class Actinomycetes; order Actinomycetales; family Microbacteriaceae; genus Galbitalea. Next base: position 4,141 of record JAODBD010000009.1, on the reverse strand, counting down.
AACCGCGGCGCAAGAGTTGGAAGTTCACCGAGTGGGGCATGGTCGAGTGGTTCTTCGTCACATATGTGATGGGTGCTGTCTTCGTTATCCTTCAGATCTTCGAATACGCAAACCTGGTCAGCGAGCACGTCATGATCAGTTCGGATGCTTACGGCTCGGCGTTCTTTCTCACCACGGGTTTCCACGGCCTCCACGTCACGTGCGGTCTGATCGCGTTCCTGCTGGTTATCGGGCGGGCGTACTCGGCCAAAAACTTCGGCCACAAGGAGGCGACGAGTGCGATCGTCGTGTCGTATTACTGGCACTTTGTTGACGTGGTGTGGATCGGGCTGTTCTCCGTCATCTACCTCCTGAAATAAGAAGTGGAACTGTAACTCGAAGTGCGAACAGGAAGCAGTATGCGCAAGTCCACTACCTCTCAGCCGAAGGTCCGTAAGGCGGGTCGTCGGTCGCCCATGGCGTCCGTCGCGCTGATCATGATCGGGTTGTTCGCAACCGGCGGCGTCTATGCGCTGTTCACGGCATCCGCATCAGCCAATACGACAGCGGCAACCAGCCAACTCACGACGGAGGGTTCGAAGCTTTTTGCTGCGAACTGCGCGACCTGTCACGGCCTGAACCTGCAGGGCACCAAACAGGGTCCGTCTCTCATCGGAGTCGGAGCTGCATCCGTCGATTTCCAGGTATCGACCGGGCGTATGCCGCTTGCCGCATCAGGGCCCCAGGCTGAAGAAAAGCCCGCCCAGTTCACCACGCAGCAGATCCAGGCGCTGTACACCTACGTCGCGGCACAGGCCCCCGGCCCGGGCATCCCGTCGAAGCAGTACCTCGGCGGCAATGGCAATGCGGCAAAGGGCGCAGAACTCTTCCGCATCAACTGCGCGATGTGCCACAACGTTGCTGGTGCGGGTGGCGCCTTAACCGAGGGCAAGTTTGCACCGCAGTTGACCGGTGTCTCGGCCAAGCACATCTATGAGGCAATGGCAACGGGCCCGCAGAACATGCCGGTTTTCAACGACCAGAACATCACGCCGACTCAAAAAGCCGACATCATCACGTACCTGAAGTACCTCGACAAGAACCCGTCGCCCGGTGGTATCGACCTCGGCAACCTCGGCCCGGTGTCGGAGGGTCTATTCCTCTGGATATTCGGGCTTGGTGCCATCGTCGGCGTGACGATCTGGCTGACGGCGAAAGCGAACTAACGCGACCGTGAACCAGCGCAGCACACTGAACCAACGCTCAGGCAGCGAACTCGTGAAGGGAATCGAATGGCACAGCACGACGACGGTGTGACCGCACCCGACGATGACGCCGTTCACACGGGCGCTCGCACCGGCACGGCCATCCAGGTCGCCGCCGAGCGCGATGAATCCCCCGGAATCGGCGTGGTTCAGACCGACAAGGTGATCAACCCGGGATTCCCGCCGCACAATCCTCGTCAGACTGACCTCGTTCCCGCCAAAGACAAGCGTGCCGAGCGGCAGGTCGCGATTCTGTTCTTCCTGTCGATTATTGGAAGCATTTTCGCGTTGGCCGCATACATTGCCTTTCCGATCAATCCGGGCGACTTCGGGTCGATTCGCACCAATAACCTCCTGCTCGGCCTCGGCATCACGCTGGGCTTGCTCGGCATTGGTCTCGGTGCCGTTCACTGGGCCAAGCAGCTCATGCGCGAAGACGAGAGCGTCGAACTGCGCCACGGTACGCGTGGCACTGAGGCAACCCGCGAGAAAGCTGTCGAAGTCTTTACTCTCGGCAACGAGGAATCCGGCATCGGTCGCCGTACTCTCATCCGCAACAGTCTGATCGGCGCGCTCGTTCTGACGCCGGTTCCGGCGATTGCGCTATTCCGCGACCTCGCACCGATCGCTGACCCGGTCTACCTTCTTCAGCACACGATGTGGAAGACAGGCACGCGCCTTACCCACGACCCCACAGGTGTCCCGATCAAGGCATCGGATGTCACGCTTGGCTCCGCCTTCCACGTGATCCCCGAGGGCCTGCTGCAGCGGAGCGACGCACTCGAGCAGAAGGCAAAGGCCGCGGTTCTGCTGATGCGCCTGAAGCCCGAAGACCTGCACGTCTCCGCGGGCAAGGAGAGCTGGAACTACGACGGAATCGTCGCGTACTCACAGATCTGCACCCATGTTGGCTGCCCTGTCGCGTTGTACGAACAACAGACGCATCATTTGCTGTGCCCGTGCCACCAGTCGCAGTTCGACATCACGCAGGAGGCAAAGGTCATCTTCGGACCGGCACGTCGACCGCTGCCCCAGCTTCCGATCACGGTGGATTCCAACGGCTACCTCGTCGCCAGGAGCGATTTCCACGAACCGGTTGGACCAGATTTTTGGGAGCGTGAGCTATGACGTCGACACAGAGCGCGTCCACATCAGCAGCGGGACGCGGTGGCGAAGTGGCAAAACGGCGCTCGGCAACCGCCATCGCGGCGAACTACATCGACGAGCGCACCAGCATCTCGGGCCTCGTCAAGGAGCTCGGCCGCAAGATCTTCCCCGACCACTGGTCGTTCATGCTGGGTGAGGTCGCGCTCTACAGCTTCGTGGTTATTCTGCTCACGGGCACGTTCCTGACGTTCTTCTTCCAGGCCTCCATGGCGCCCGTGACGTACTCGGGTCCCTTCGTTCCACTCAAGGGCGTCGAGATGTCGGCGGCCATGGATTCGGCCCTCAAGATCTCGTTCGAGGTTCGCGGCGGCCTGTTGATCCGCCAGATCCACCACTGGGCCGCGCTGCTGTTCATCGCGTCCATCGGCCTGCACATGCTGCGAATCTTCTTCACCGGCGCCTTCCGCAAGCCGCGCGAGCTGAACTGGACCATCGGGTTCCTGCTGTTCATCCTGGCTCTCGCCGAGGGCTTCACCGGGTACTCCCTGCCCGACGATCTGCTCTCCGGTAACGGCCTGCGCATCATCGATGGCATGGTGAAGGGCATACCCTTCGTCGGTACCTGGATCTCGTATCTGATCTTCGGCGGCGAGTTCCCCGGCGAACAGATCGTCGGCCGCCTCTATACGCTGCACATATTGCTGTTGCCCGCCATATTGGTGGCGATGATCGCGCTGCACCTGGTGTTCGTCGTCGTGCACAAGCACACCCAGTACGCCGGCGCCGGCAAGACGAACCAGAACGTCATCGGCTACCCGGTACTGCCGGTGTATGCGGCGAAGGCCGGCGGGTTCTTCTTCATCGTGTTCGGTGTGATCGCGCTGATCGCGTCGTTCTTCACGATCAACCCGATCTGGAACTACGGGCCATACGACCCCTCCCCCGTCTCTGCCGGCACCCAACCCGACTGGTACATCGGTTTCGCCGACGGGGCGCTGCGCCTGATTCCGCCGGGCCTCGAGTCGGTGATCTGGGGTCACACGTATTCGTGGAACATCCTGATCCCCATCGTGGTGCTCGGTCTCTTCATCTCGACTGTTGCGCTCTATCCGCTCGTCGAGGGCTGGGTCACCGGCGACAAGCGTGAGCACCACATCCTCGACCGCCCGCGCAATGCTCCGACGCGTACGGCGATCGGAGCAGCCGGTGTCACGTTCTACGCGGCACTCTGGGCGGCGGCGAGTTCCGACCTCATCGCCACGCACTTCCAGCTGTCGATCGAGGCCGTGATCCACGCCATCCAGGCCGCAGCCATCCTGGGCCCGTTCATCGCCTACTTCATCGCGAAGCGAGTGTGTCTCGCGCTGCAGAAGAAAGACCGCGAGATCGCCCTGCACGGGTTCGAGTCGGGCCGAATCGTTCGACTGCCCGGTGGAGAATACATCGAGGTGCACCAGCCCGTCGACGAGTACGAGCGCTGGCGCCTGGTGAGCTTCAACGAGTACAAGCCGCTGATGATCCGCCCGAACGCCAAAGGCAAGATCACGGGCACCCAGCGCGTGCGCGCACGCATGTCACGCTGGTTCTTCGAAGACCGCATTGCACCGGTCACCCGATCTGAGCTCGAACGCCAGTCGCACGACCACCACTAGGCCCCGCGCCGGCTCGAACGACGGATGCCCTCCCCCACGTCGGGGAGGGCATCTCTTTTCGGGTGCGGCGGTTCAGCGACCGCGTCCGTCGTCTCGAGAATGGCGCTGGCGTGACCCGGGTACCGGCGCGCGGCGTAT
>JAODBD010000001.1 GCA_025463785.1 Glaciihabitans sp. | reverse complement strand
GGATCACCTACGCTGAGGCTCGCGAGGACGGCACCCACGCGCTACGGCACTACTACGCCACGACGCTGCTCGATGCCGGTGTCTCGCTGGCCGGAGTCATGGACTTCATGGGTCACAGCCGCGAGAGCGCCCCGATCACTCTCGGTACGTACGGGCACGTGACCGCGGAGACGTTCGAGCAGGCCCGGACCGCGATCGACCGGTCTCTGTTCCGGCTCCGCGCGGTCCAAGATCATCCGGCTAGCGGAACACAGACGGAACGGGCGGTGTCGCAGTGATCGCAGCCGCCGTTCACACACAGGTCAAAGGCCTGATCGGCCAAAATACCGCGAGTATGCCCAGTTCTACTGGTTCATGTGGGGAGCGGGCCCGGATGAGCGGCACTCGGTGTTCCGCGTCGGCGAGACGGCGATCCGGCTCGCCCGGGTCGCGCTGAACCAGGGCTGGCCTCACCAGGAGGCCGGCCAGCGCGATCTCACCCGGACCCTTGACCGGTTCCTGCACTGACCCACCCCGCGCATGATCTTGCAGTCGCTCGCGCGAGCGACTGCAAGATCATGCGGTAACGGAGGTCAGGGTTGCTCGGGCGCGAGCCACACGGCGCCGAGCGGGGGAACGCGCAGGGTGGCGGAGGCCGGCTGGGCATGCCATGGCTCATCGGTCGCCTCGACCCGACCCAGGTTGCCCACCCCGCTGCCGCCGTACTCATAGGCGTCGGTATTCACGACCTCGCGCCACGCGCCCGCGAAGGGCAGCCCGATCCGGTAGTCCTCATGCGGCATTCCCGCGAAGTTGACGACGCAGGCCAGCACCGAGCCGTCGGAGCCGTACCTCAGGAATGACAGCACGTTGCCGACCGCGTCGTTGGCGTCGATCCACTGGAAGCCCTGGGGATCGTCGTCACCGGTCCACAGCGCCGGAGCCTCACGGTAGGCCCGGTTGAGGTCGCGGACGAGCTTCTGCGTCCCCGCGTGCTGGTCGTCGTCCAGCAGCCACCAGTCCAGCGAGCGCCCTTCAGCCCACTCTCCCCCCTGGCCGAACTCGCCTCCCATGAAGACCAGTTGCTTGCCCGGGTGCGCCCACATGTACGCCAGCGTGGCCCGCAGGTTGGCGAACTTCTGCCACGAGTCGCCGGGCATCTTGCCGAGCAGCGAGCCCTTCTCGTGCACGACCTCGTCGTGCGAGAGCGGAAGTATGTAGTTCTCCGAGAAGGCGTAGACCATCGAGAACGTGATCTCGCCGTGGTGGTAGCCCCGGAACACCGGCTCGTGCTTGAGATAGGCCAGCGTGTCGTGCATCCAGCCCATGTTCCACTTGAACCCGAACCCCAGCCCGCCGAGGTGGGTAGGGCGGCAGACGCCCGGCCAGGCCGTCGACTCCTCGGCGATCGTGATGATGCCCGGGGAGCGCTTGTAGGCCGTCGCGTTCATCTCCTGCAGGAACGAGATCGCCTCGAGGTTCTCCCGGCCGCCGTAGACGTTCGGGCTCCACTGGCCGTCCTCGCGTGAATAGTCGAGGTAGAGCATCGAGGCGACCGCGTCGACCCGCAGGCCGTCGACGTGGAACTCCTCCAGCCAGTAGCACGCGTTGGCCACGAGGAAGTTGCGCACCTCCGACCGGCCGAAGTCGAAGACGTAGGTCCCCCAGTCAGGATGTTCACCTCGCCTCGGATCAGCGTGCTCGTACAACGCCGTGCCGTCGAAGCGCGCGAGCGCCCACTCGTCCTTGGGGAAGTGCGCCGGCACCCAGTCGATGATCACACCGACGCCGGCCTGGTGCAGCCGGTCGATGAGATGGCGCAGTCCGTCGGGGTCTCCGAATCGGGCGGTGGGGGCGTAGTAGGACGTGACCTGATAGCCCCACGACGGACCGTACGGATGTTCGGCGACCGGAAGGAACTCGACGTGCGTGAAGCCCATCTCGCTGACGTAGGCCACCAGTTCCTCGGCCAGCTCACGGTAGCCCAGGCCCTGGCGCCAGGAGCCGAGATGAACCTCATAGACGCTCATGGGCTCGTGCAGCCAGTCCCGGCCCTTCCGCTGGTCCATCCACTCGCCGTCGGACCATTCGTGCTTCGAGGTGAATACGGCCGAGGCGGTCGCCGGAGGACATTCCGTGGCCTGTGCCATGGGGTCGGCCTTGCCCGTCCACACCCCGTCGGCACCGAGGATCTCGTACTTGTACGTCGCGCCGTCGGCGACCCCGGGTACGAACAGGTCCCAGACTCCGCTCGACCCGAGCGACCGCATGGGGTGCGCCCGGCCGTCCCAGTCGTTGAAGTCACCCATGACCCGGACGCCGCGCGCCGACGGCGCCCACACCGCGAATGAGGTCCCGGTCACCGGTCCGAACGCCGAGGCGTACGTGCGGACGTGCGCGCCCAGTGCCTGCCACAGCTCCTCGTGACGCCCCTCCTGGACGAGGTGCAGATCCAGCTCGCCCAGCGTGGGCAGGTGGCGGTACGGATCGTCCTGGATGATCTCGGGCCCGCCGGGATAGCGCACCGCCAGCCGGTAGTCCGGCACCGCCAGCGGGGCGGTGTCGCCCTCGACGCCGGCCAGTGGCGCGTCGCCCGGGAGCGTGCCCGCGAAGACGCCCGCGTGCTCGTGGCCGAGTGGGTGGCGGCGCCCGTCGGGCAGCACCACCTCGACTCGTTGGGCCAGCGGCCGAAGTGCCCGGATCACGATCCCGTCGCGGCCCGGGTGGGCCCCGAGGATCGCGTGGGGATCATGATGTTCGCCGCCGATGAGCCGGTCGATTTCCTGCCGCGTCACCCTTGCCATGGCGGTGCGGGCCTCCTCGATCGCTGGGATGCAGGGTCCAACCTATGCCTTTCCCCAACGAACGCCGTCTTTCACGGGACGGTCTCGTCGCCCGCGTCACAGGTCTATGGAGTAGTCCAGGATCACCCGGTCGGCCGGGATCACGATGTCACGGCACACTTCCAGGACACGATCGCACGCCAGCATCCGGCGGGTGATCGTGAGCACCGGGACCCCGGGGCCGATCCGCAAGGCCTCGAGCTCCTCGGGCGCCGGCATGCGCGAACGTACGGACTCCTCCACGCGGGTCACCGGGTGGCCCAGGAACGCGAGCTGCGCCGGCGTGCCACCGGGCCATGGCTCCCGCTCCGGGTCCGCGACCGGCGTGCCGTCCACCATCGCCCACGGCAGGAAGTTGACCGAGAGCTGCTGGGGCTCACCGCGCGCGTGGAAGACGAACCGGCGGCGGAGCAGCTCGGTCCGCGGGGGGAGCTCGAAGAGGGCCGCCAGGCCGGCGTCGGCGCGTACTCGGGTGTAGGTCCGGTCCAGGCGATAGTCCTCCCAGCCGATGCGGTGATCGCGGGTGAAGGACGTGGCCGGCGCACCGGGCGGCTGCGGCGAAGTCTCGGCCCGGTAGCGGTCCATCGCGACTCGGCGGGCCGCCGGATAGACCCGAACCACGGTGCCCCCGCCGCGGCGAGTCTCCACCAGGCCTTCGCCCCGCAACACGGCGATGGCCTGCCGGACCACGATGTCCGAGACGCCATAGGTCTGCGACAGCGCGGCCATCGTCGGGAGTCTGGAGCCGGGCGGGTGACCGCCGTCTCGGATCCTGTCCCGGAGGGCCTCCGCGATCCTGAGATAGGCCGGCCGAGCCTGCACCGGGCGTCACCTCCTCTTGCGCCAGAGAGACGTTCCACTTACGTCAAGCTTGACTCCTATCGTCTTGTGTATCACTTTCGTATACGGAAGGCGTTACCTCGGGAAGGGGCCACGATGGGGGACTTCGAAGACCTCAAGGCGGCCATTGAGGAGGAGTTCCCCGGCTGGCTCGTCTGGCGCAGCGACGCGGGGCGCTGGTATGCCACCCGCAGCGGGGATCTCACCGACGCCCAGCTCCAGGCCGGACACGCGATGACCGTCGCGTCCGATGACTCCGGCGGCCTGTGTGAGCTGCTGCTCGAGCAGAGCCGGAAGGCGACGGAGGTCGACTGAGCCTGCCCGGTCCGTCGGCGGGGGCGGACCGGGCCGGTGAATCTTTTCCAGGACGACCCTCTGTGCAGGGATCGTCACGTTACGGTGACCCACGTGGGATTACTGAGCAACCGCAACGGGCGGCACGGCCGCCACGGCCGCCGGCTGTGGACGATCGCCGCGATCGTGGCCATCGGCGCCGTAGTGACGGCCGTGGTCGTGATGGTCGTCGGGCGCGATGATGCCCTGAACGCGCAGCCGCCCCAGCTGTCCGACAAGCCTCTGGTCGGCAGGGTGGGCGGCGACGTGCCCACGTCCTGGCCGGCCTGGGGATTCACCCACACGCGATTCAGTGCCGCTCCGGGCGAGCCGGGCGCCACGGACGCCGTACGGGGAGCCATCTCGCGTCAGCCGATGGCGCAGGCCCAGGCCATCATGGGGTGGGGGGTCGACAATCCCGAGCCGGCGCGGGACCACTTCAGCTTCGACTCCCTCGATCGGCGCATGAGCCTCATCCGGGAGACCCACGGCACCCCGGTGATCACGCTCTGCTGCGCACCTGACTGGATGAAGGGCGGCCCAGAGGGCCAGACGGACTGGTCACGACTGGAGGTCGCCCCGCTGCAGCGCTACTTCGACGACTACGCAGCGCTCGCGGCCACGGTGGCACGGCGCTATCCGGATGTGAAGTACTACGCCGTCTGGAACGAGTTCAAGGGATTCTTCGACGAGTCGCGCAAGCGATGGGACGCCGAGTTGTACACCGACCTCTACAACAAGGTCTACACCGCGCTGAAGAAGGTGGATCGCGAGATCAAGGTCGGCGGGCCCTACGTTCCCATGAACGGATACTCGCCCGCCTGGAAGGGCCCCGCGTCGGCGGTGCGGGGCCCGTGGGGCAGCGTCGACCAGCGTGCGCTGGACGCGGTCGACTACTGGCTCAAGCACGGCAAGGGCGCGGACTTCGTCGTCGTCGACGGTTCCGCGTTGTCCGAGGACCGGGGGCTGCAACGCGACGAGTTCACCGCGCTAGGTAAGTTCTCGGCCATCACGACCTGGCTGCGCGGCCGGGCGGAGGGGCTACCGGTGTGGTGGGCCGAGTGGTACGTCGCCCCTGAACGCGTTAGCTGGTCGGACAAGCGACGCGACGCCGTCCAAACCGCGGCCATGATGGAGTTCGTCCGCAGCGGTGCCGCCACGGCGCTGTACTGGAACCCGCAGCGCCGCAAGAAGGGCGACTGCCCCGGGTGCCTGTGGAGCAACGGCTCCGGCGGTCAGGAGACCACCGCCCTCGCGATGCTCCAGCGGTTCTCCCGCTGGTTTCCTCCGGGAACTCCGCTGGTCAATGTGGCCGCGAGCCACGGGACCGTCCGGGTGCTGGCCCAGAAGGACCACATGGTGGTCGTCAACACGCGGTCCAAGTCGACGACCGTGACGGTCGCGGGCAAGCGGCTGCGGCTGGACGGCTACAAAGTGCGCTGGATCGACCGGTAGGAGGGGCCATGGACCTCGACGCCGCGGTCGCGGACATCGATCTCGTCAGCATGGCGTTCTGGGCCCGGCCTCCCGCGGAGCGGCTCGCCGCCTTCGCCCGGCTGCGTGCGCTCGACCACCCGGTCTTCTTCACCGAGCCCAGGGTGCCGCTGGTCCGGGCCGGCCGCGGTTTCCACGCCCTCGTACGGCACGCCGACGTAGCCGAGGCCGGCCGGAACGCCAAGGTCTTCAGCAGTGAGCCCGCCGCGACGTCCCCCGAACCGCCCCCGTGGATCTCGCTGGTCTTCGGGACCCCCATGGTCAACATGGATGATCCGCGCCATGCCCGGCTGCGCCGGATCGTGTCCCGCGCCTTCAGCCCAAAAATGCTCACCAGGCTGGAGCGGGACATCGAGACCACCGCCGCACGCATCGTCGACGACGTGGTCCATGCCGGTGCGGGGGACTTCGTGGAACAGGTCGCGGCCCGCCTTCCGATCCATGTCATCTGCGCCATGATGGGCATTCCGCACGAACTCCGGCCGCGGGTGCTCGGGCACATCGACGCGATGACCGCCTATTCAGGGGTGCGGGGCTCGCTGACCAGCGCCCGGACGCTCCGGCTGCTCGGCGCCAACCTCAAGGCCATCGTGGAACTGCACCGCCTGGTGGCACGGCTCGGCCGTCAGCGGATGCGGGAGCCGCGTGAGGACCTCGTGTCCGCGCTCGTCAACGCCAACGTGGAGGGTGAGGCCCTGTCGGTGCGCGAGCTGGGCTCGTTCTTCGATCTGCTTCTGGTGGCCGGCAACGAGACCACCCGCAACGCCCTGGCGCACGGGCTGAAGCTGTTCACCGACCACCCGGACCAGCGGGCGCTCCTGCTGTCGGACTACGACCGGCGCGCGGCAGGGGCGATCGAGGAGCTCATCCGGTATGTCTCGCCCATCATCCAGTTCCGCCGGACGCTCACGCGGGAGTACGAACTCGGCGGGCACGCCTTCGCGGCCGGGGACAAGGTGGTGCTGTTCTACATCTCCGCGAACCGGGACAAGGCCGTCTTCGCCGAACCGGATGTCTTCGACATCACGCGCTCGCCCAATCCCCATCTCGGCTTCGGCGGGCCCGGCCCGCACCTGTGCCTCGGGGCCAACCTCGCGAGGATGGAGCTGAAGATCATGTTCCGGGAGCTGTTCGGCCGGCTCCCGGACGTACGCGCGGTTGGTGAGCCGCGGTGGCTGCTGTCCAGCTTCGACAATGGGATCAGGCGGCTGCCCTTCGCGTCGGTGCGGTGAGCCGCCTGATCATCGGGTCCGGCGGTGCCGGCGGATCGCCAAGGACACGCCGGCGAGTACGGCCGAGACGCCGGCCATGGCCGCTACGCCTCCGGCCGGGGACCACAGCCCGGTCAGGAGCATGACCTCGGCCACGAGACCGGCCATGACGGTGCTTGCGGCGGCGGAGACCACCACTCGGGCGGCGGGATCGAGGCCTGGTACGAGCGTGGCGAAGGCCAGCGCCGGCGCGCCGGTCAGCAGCAGCAGGATGAGTACGGACATGTCACCTCAATGTGAGGAAACGTTCGACGACAACGGCGATCAGTCCCACCAGGAGCGGAACCGCCAGCACGGTGTAGGGCCGCAGCGGGCGCCGTTCGCCCCGAGGGGCGCGCAGCCGTCGCAGTTCCCTCGCGATCAGCACACCGAGGAGTACGGGGAGATAGACCAGGCAGGCCGGGGTCCATGGCGTCATGCCGACGGTCACCGGCGTCGCCGTCGGCGGTGGCGGGTCCGGGCTGGACGGCGGTGAGCGGAGGGTGAACACCGCCGCGTCGCGGTCGGCGTAGACCACGGCGATGGCGGCGGAACGCGACAGCGCCTCGCGCAGCCGGGTGCCATAACCGGCCGGCAGGCCGCCGCTGAGCTCGAGGTAGGCCTCATGGCCACGGGTGGTCACGAAGAAGCCGTCGGCCCCGTGATCGTGCAGCTTCGCCGCGACGGTCAGGACGTCGGTCCCCGGGACCCGGCTGGTGGAGACGACCGGGTAGCTGAACCGCTCATACGAGCGGTAGCTCCACGGCATCACGGGGAAGCCGCTCCCGGTGGTGTCCTCGGCAGTGAGCCAGACCACGTCGATCGGGCCCTTCGGCCGCCGCTGCAGCATCGCGTCGAACGCCTTTAGGTCGCCTGGCCGGATCCGCTCGAATTTCTCGTTGCCGAACCGTACGAGCAGGAATCCGGAGATGAGCACCAGCGCGAAGGCACCTGCCGCGATGGCCGGCCGCCAGCGCCGGAGCCTCCGCCGCCGCGGCCTCGTTCGTACGGCCGGGACGGACACCGGGTCCGGGAAGAACAAGTAGGCCAGGAGTACGCAGGCCCCGGGGAGCATGAAGAAGTAGGTGCGCAGCGCGATCTCGCCGCCGTAGCTCTGCAGGCCGAAGGAGGCGAACGGCGCCAGGAAGAGCACGACGACCACGCGGTCGTTCATCCGCGCCGTGTGCCGCCGGAGCAGGCCGAGCAGCGCGAGGATCGCGACCAGCACGGCCAGGGCGACCCGGCCGGTCTGTACGCCGGCCAGCTGCGGGCTGCCCTGGGTGATGCGTCCGGCGACGCTCGTGCTCAGGTTGGCACCGAGCCGGCCCATACCGCCGAAGACCTCGTCGAGGTGTCCGGCCCAGTAGGCGCGCGTCATCAAACTGACCCAGGAGGCGAAGATCACGCAGCCGAGCACGGGCAGGCCGCGGAGCGTACAGCGGCGCGCGAGCACGAGCCCGGTCGTCACCGCGATCATCAAGAAGGGGGTCAGCTGGTGGGCGGCCGTGGCCACCATGAAGATCGCGACAAGCAGCAGGAACAGGACCGAGCGGTCCTGGACGCTCGCGGGCCGCGGCGGGAGCTCACCCGGCTCCGTGGGGCCGAACGCCCAGTCGTAGCAGCGCCAGAACGGGCCGGTTCGGGGCCGTGCCCTCGGAGTCCTGCGCCGGCCCTCCTTGCGGGCCGTGCCGGCGTCCGGGCGGAACCAGTTGACCAGGATCGCGATCCAGCAGAGATAGAGCAGATAGCCGAACGCCTGCGGGGACAGATAGTCCTGGCCGACCCAGTTCGCGACCGCGAAGACCCAGGCCGCGAAGTATTTGGCCCGCCAGTTCGCCCGCAGGGTGCGCAGGATCAGCCAGAGCGGCCCGAGATAGGCCAGGTTGGTGACCAGCGGCGCCCAGCGCAGGACCGGATCCAGGTGGTCCTGGCCGACCGCCTTGGTGACGAAGCCGGCCAGCGCGAAGAACGCCGGCCAGTTGAAACGGGCGTCCAGCAGCGTGTCCACGCCATGCGTACGGGTGATGTACTCGATCAGTCCGGCGTGCTGCCAGGTGGTGGGGAATCGCGCGACCGGCTCCAGCACCGGTGCGAGCCCGTGCAGCGAGACCACGGTCGAGAGGAGTTGTACGGCCAGGAGCGTGCGGCGTGGCCGGGCCGCCCCCAAGGTGGCCACGAAGGCGATGGCGAGCACACCCGCGCCGACCAGGGTGGTGACGGGAAGGACCGAGATGAGGCCGTAGCCCGTCATGGCGTCGAGCCGCACCCCGCGCAGCGGTATCCAGAACAGTGCCAGACCGGTGATGAGCAGGACGACGACGCAGAGTGCCCCCACCGGCTGGTCGCCGACGGATCGGGCGAGGGCGCGGCGTGCGCCATGGCGGCGGGGGATGGTCCGCCGGCCGGTGGGCGGCCCGGCGGTGTGGTCGGCGGTGCGGGGGGCCGGCTGCCCGGTCTTGTCCGGACCGCTGACGGTGGTCATCGACCGGCCCCTCTCCCGCGTCCCGGCACGGACGGGTCCACTGACCGGCCGGCCTGCGGACCCGCGGACAGGTCTGCGGACCGGTCCGCGGTCAGGTCGCCGGCGGGCGCGGCCGCACGGCGAAGCGCGGGGAGGACCGCGGCGGCGATGATCAGGTGCACGGCGAGCACGCCCGCCCCCGTGCCGGTGAGCAGAGACCCGGAAGGCACCATCAGCACGACGGCGAGCGTGCCGAGGAATCGCGCGGCCTGGATCAGGGCGATCTGCCGGGTGCGGGACCGGACGCGGAGCACGCCGAGGTAGAGCTCGATGACGGCCTTGGGCAGCGTGGCCAGGGCAAGGAGCTGCAGCAATGTCGCTCCCTTGACGGCGTAGCCCGGCCCGAACACCTGGAGTGCGAACGGGCAGCAGAGTGCGGTGAGCGCGGACGCGGGCACCAGGAGCATGATCGTGCGCCGTAGCGCGCCCGCGACCTTGTCGGGGAACCGCGCGCCGTCGAAGGCCCCTTCCACGGTCAGCGACGTCGCCATGGTGACCGACAACAGGTTGAGCATCATGCCGAGCACCCAGGCCATGGTGAAGTAGGCGTTCGTCCGCGAGTCGATCTGCGCGGCCACGATCACGGGAATGAGGTTGATGGTGGCGTGGGCGAAGAGCCCGCCCACGTAGTCGCCGCCGACATAACGGCCGATCTCGCCGGCTGTGGGAGGTGGGCGGTGCGGTCCGGTCTCGCGGGCGTGGGCGGGGATCAGCCGGCCGAAGATGAAGAGGTTGACCGGGATCAACGACACCATCACCGGCAGCATCCAGGACAGGCCTACGCCGTGGACGGGCAGGACGCCGGCGAAGGCCACGAGCAGGGCCATCTTGGTCAGGCCGAAGACCGTGTTCTCGATCGGCACCCAGTGCGCCTGGCGGAGGCCGGTGAAGACGGCGTCCTGCTGGGTGAAGATGTTCCAGGCGAAGGCCATGGCCAGGAACCAGAGGCCGGGGCCGAGGCCGTGCAGATGTGCGAACGAGGGGCCCCACCAGTTCAGGGTCAGCAGGAAGCCCAACGCGATCACGAGCGCTGCGCCCGCGCCCGCCGCATACCCGGCGGCGACGAACCGCCCGGTCCGATGGCCCGTCTGCGGGATGAAGCGGATCAGCACGAGATTGAGGGCGGTCAGGCCGCCGACGAACATCACGGACTGGATGACGGCCCAGTCGCGCCCCACGTCCACCGGGTCGTAGTGCCGGGCGGCCAGGAGCCAGTAGCCGAGGCCGAGGAGGCCGGTGAGGCCGCCATTGGCCATCAACGCATAGGCGTTACGGAACAGCGGATCGGCGAGCTCGCCCCGCAGTCGGTCACGGCCGGTGGCCGGCTCAGACATCGCGCAGCATCCGCCGGAGCGCGTAGCGCGAACGCCGCACGATCGCGTAGCCCTTGGTGAGTGCGTGGTTCACGCGGAAGGCCGCGGTGCCGGCCACGATGTCCTCGAACCTGTCGAGCGAGGTCGTGGCCCGTACCGTCAGCCGGGGCAGGGCCAGGCTGTCATGGCCGTCCCCGGCGACCTGGTCGGCCACCGCGCACGCGGACGCATAACCCGCCTGCCGCACGGCCCTCCGCACCCGGGCGCTCGAATAGCCGTACGGGTAGGCCATGGTGCGCACCGGAACGCCGAGCCGGTCCTCCAGCAGGGTCCGGTTGCGGGTCAGTTCGTCGAGGAGCGCCCCGCCGGACAGCTGGTCGAGCTGGGCGTGGCTGTGGCCGTGACCGCCGATCTCGACGCCATGCTCGGCCGCCTCCCGGGTCTGAGTCCAGGTCAGCATCCGATCGAGTGGCCGCCCGGCGGCCTCGCGCCCGGCGTCGGCAAGCCATCCGGTCGTGACGAAGAGGGTCGCCGGAAACCCCAGACGGTCGAGCACGGGTAGAGCCTCCTGATGAAAGTCGGCGTAGCCGTCGTCGAACGTGATCACCACGGCTCGCTCGGCCGGTGCGGCGCCGCGCAGCAGGCCGGTGAGGGTCATCGGCGTGAACCCGCGGTCCCGCAGGAGCGCCATCTGGTCGGCGAAGGCCTCGGGGCGGACCGACAGCGCGGCCGTCGCCGCGGACGGCCGCGCCGAGATCGAGTGGTACATCAGGATCGGGACGGGTCTCATCGCCCGGGCCCCCGCGAGACGCCCCCGTCCGGCCCGCGGGCGGGATCGACCGCGAGATCACCGCCCGGGGTCCGGGCGTGACCCGGCGGCTTGTCGCGGTGGGACGGGAGGGAGCCGACGGCATAGCCTGAGGCGGTGCAGACGAGACCCGCCGCGATGGCGCCCGCCCGGCCGAGGCCCGCGAGATCACCGCGCAGCGCGTCGTGCAGGCCGCGGAGCGCGCCCCGTGGCAGTGTCCGGAAGGCGTGGGCGCGCTCGCTGGCCAGCCCCGCGCCGGCGCCGACGCTGCGCGTGACCAGCGCCTTGGACAGCCCTTCGGCATAGCAGCGGGCCCGGAAATAGCCGAAGCCCGCCCGCTCCTCGGGCACCCGGTGCCAGATCACCGCGCGATCGTCGAACAGCAGCGCGGACCCCGGGGCGCACCGGCTCAGCCGGATGCAGAACTCGGTCTCCTCACAGCCCAGCGGCCGGCGGTGGGAGCTCCGCCCGATGCCGGTGGTGAAGCCGCCGGCCAGGTCGAACGCCTCGGCGCGGAAGGAGCAGTTGCCTCCCATGACGTTGCGGACGGGCCCGGGAACCAGACCGCGGTAGGTGCAGCCCACCGTCCAGTCGAACTCCTCCGGAAACCAGCGTGGCCGCCGCCCCGTAAGCCGGGCCGCGGCACCGTCGCGGCGGAGCGGAGTCGTGGCGAGGTCGACGGCGGAGGGCGAGCCCGGCCACAGCGGGAGGGTCAGTCCGCCCACCCCGATGACCGACGGGTCGGCATAGCCGGCGGCGAGCGAGGCGAGCCAGCCCGGATCGGCCACCGCGTCGTCGTCGAGATAGGCCACCACGTCACCACGGGCCAGTTCGACTCCGGTGTTCTTGCCGCCGGACAGCCCGCGACCGTGCCGGTTCGGCACGACGATCACGTCCCGCAACGACGCCTTGAGCCTGGAGTGCAGCACCGGGTTGTGGTCGACGGACACGATGATCTCGTGGGGCGCGTGGGTCTGAGCCCGCAGTGAGGCCACGGCCGCGTGCACGTCGTCCCACCGCCGTTCGGTGAAGGAGCAGATCACGACGCTGATCACGGGCTGCGGGGCGGCCGCCGCGGCCCTCATCGGGCTCGGCCCCTCAGCCGCGCGTAGGTCTTCAGCATCCGGTCGGCGCGGTCATAGATCCTGGGATCACCCAGCGCGGCGTTCCGTGCGCTGTTGAGCGGGGTGGTGTGCAGCCAGTGCAGGGCCGCACCGGCCGACGCGCGCGCGACGCGGCCCTCGGCTATCCGGATCTCGCGGCTCTTCAGCCGCTCCTTGAACTGCTTTCCGCCGCGGCCCATGGCGATCTCGGTCACCCCGTGCTGGGCGCACGCCTGCGCCAGCCTGAGGTTGCCGATCATCCCCGGGGAGTACCGGGCGAAACGGGGGTCGTAGGCGGTGAACCAGCCTGCGACGGTCGTGCGGTAGCGCAGATCGAAGTTGGCCGCCACCGGCTGCTCGCCGGCGTAGAGGATGCTCAGGAGCCCGAAGCCGGTCCGGTGGAAGTGCTCGGCCAGCCGCACGATCCAGGGCCGGGCGAACCGGTCCATGCGGCCCGTACGCCGGTACTGGTCTGACTTCCAGCGCATGAGCAGGCACAGCGCGGCCGGATCGGCGGACGCGAAGACATAACGCAGCTTCCCGACATCGCGGGCTAGCTTTCGCTCCTTGTAGCGGACCTCTTTGAGGCGTTTCGCCCCCTCGCCCTGTACGTCGGCGCTGTAGGCCTCGAACCCGCTGGTCAGGTCGATGATCGGCTCCGCCCGGACGACCGTTTGGTACGGCTGGAAGGTCGCCTGATGGGCGAGCAGGTGGTCGAAGGCCCAGACGTTGAGCCGGCAGGCCTTGAGCAGTGCCCGCGCGTCCAGCCTGAGCTCGGGCCGCCCGATGAGGCCCTGCAGGTCGGTGAGCCCGAATCCCACGGGATGCCCGACGCCCAGCGCGCTGCGCTCGTACGGGAAGAACGCGAGGACGTCCGGGCCGTCCTCGACCACGGCGACCCGGACGTCTGGGCGGCACCGTGCCACTCCGCGGGTGAACTCCGGTGCGAGGAACGGATTGACCAGGGCGGGGTCGCTCTGCTGGAGCGCGCGCCATGTGCGCAGCTCGGTGTCGCCGAGGTCGGCCGGGTGGACGATGGTGATCTTCATCTGGCTCACCGGCTCTCTGCGCGGCCGAGGGCGGTCGACTGCCAGCCCACCGGGAGAGGCTCCAGCGCCTGCGGAGCCGGATCTTGCTGGATTCGGCCGCGGAACCGGAGCCGGATCATCGTCTTGAGCACGCGCCAGCCGTCCCGGAAGGTCTTGAGATTGGACTCACCGAACCGGCGGTCGCGCTCGTGGCTGGCGATCTCGGCGATCCGCAGCCCGGAACGGACGGCGTTGACGCACATCTCGGTCTCTATCTCAAAGCCGGTCGAGGTGAGCTGCAGCCGCTCGACCGCGGAGCGGCGTACGGCGACGTAGCCGTAGCAGAGGTCGGTCCACTTCGTGCGGTACAGCAGGTTGGCGAGCCGGGTCAGCCAGCGGTTTCCCTTGTTGCGCAACAGGGTGAGGTCGTCCGAGCCGCCGCCGCAGCCGTAGCGGGTGCCCTTGACGAAGTCGAAGCCCCGGCCGATCAAGGCGAGGAAGGCGCCGAACTCCGCCGGGTCCATGCTGCCGTCCGCGTCCAGCATGATGATGACGTCCGAGCTCGCGGCGGACATTCCGGTCCTCACCGCGCGGCCCTTGCCGGCCGGCGGTTCGATGATGATCACAGCGTCTGGCCGCAGCAGCCGGGTGAGCTGAACCGTGCCGTCGGTGGACTCGCCGTCGACGACCACGACCTCATCGACCGCGGTCAGCCGCGGCAGGAGCCATCGGAGGTTGTCGGCCTCGTTGAGGGTCGGGATGACGGCCGTCACCGTGGGCCAATGGGTCCGGTGCCGGCCCAGGTCGATGCGCTGTGCGTGTCCTGTTGTCGGTGCGCTCGAGGCGCCATCGGCGCGCACGAGGGGGTCAGGAGTCTGCATAGTAGCCCCCGTGGGAGTGGTGTATGCCTATTTGACGCCAGCCGTCCCCGCGTTGTGTCGAATGCTCACGCAACCACTCCCTTAGGTGACGCAGTGCTAACCATTCATGCCGTACCGCTCCGTCGGTTAAGGGGGCGGCCACAACAACTGTGACCGGGCACGTATGTCGTTTTGGTTTTGACTTTGGGCCACGCCGTCGCGGCTGGTCGCGGCTTTACCCAAACATGAGGTGCGGATTACCGATGGATGGCTTCGAGGTAAGGGTCGAATTCGTGTCCGCTTGGGGCGATTACTGGCTTATGGTGCAGCGGAGATAAATAGCGGATATGCCTTGTAAGTCGAAGTTATGGTCAATACCCGGTTTTGGGGGTTCGGGCTGTTCATGCGACCGTAAGCTAGCGGATTCGCGCGGCCGTGCCCAGTCAAATGCGGGGATGGGAAGGTGGTCGATGATCCGCTTCAACTGGGCCGTGCCGTCGGCACGCGGGGATTGTTCGGAGGTGCGGGACCGGCCGGCGTCGCCGATGAGCCGCCCGGGTGCCGAAGCGCGGGCCGATATCCTGGGCATCGAATTCCGGGAGCGGTTCCATGACCCGGCGCATGCTTTTCGCCGCTGTCCCTTCATCACCGCGAAGCATTATCGTGAAGGAACACCGGCGCCTCACCCGTACGGGCGGGCGAATGACGGCCCCTGGGGCGACGGCCGGTCTCGGGCCCCGGATGAGCCAGGTTCCGCGAGGTCATTGGACCCGGGCGGAACGGAATGGCCCCTCGTCCGGCCAGGTGGGGGCATCCTCCGCCGCCGGACGGCCGCCTATGCCAAAGACGCCACCGGGCCCCGGCGGCGCGGCGAAAAGCCATGGCGGATACAGATATGAGCCGCCGCACCGCCAGGTCTGCGCCGGGCGCGGATCAGCCGGCGAAACGCCGCAGGGAGCTCAGCGGGATATGCAACCAGGATGGCCGGTTTCGCGCTTCGTACAGGACCTCGTAAACGGCCTTGTCAAATTCGAAGGCGCGCAGCAGCACCCCATGGGCGGCCGGGTCCTCGCCGCCGCCCTCGGCATAGCCGCGGCAGAACGCGACCCGGTTGCGGTCGGCCCACTCACGGGCGCGGAACTCCAGCTGTTCACCCGCCTCCGGGGCGATCTGGCGCTGTCCCGACAGCAGATGGAGCGCGGCGTACTCGAACGAGCGGAGCATTCCGGCGACGTCGCGCAGCGGGTGGCTCGGCAGGCGCCGGTCGGCCAGCGTGTGCAGCGGTTCGCCCTCGAAGTCCAGCAGCATCCAGCCGCGTTCGGTCCGCATCACCTGACCGAGGTGGTAGTCGCCGTGGACGCGCTGCACGCGAAGCGGCTCGTCCTGTTTGGCCAGCTCGTCGAAGACCGTACCGATCATCGCGGCATACGGCTCGAGCTCCGCAACGACGAGGACCGTCCGGTCCAGGCGCTCGCGCATCCGCTCGGCCATGGCGCGCACCTCGTCCGGGGCCAGCGTGGAGACGCCGAACGCCCGCGCCAGGTCACCGTGCACCGCGGCCGTCGCGGCTCCGAGCCGCCTGGCTTCGGAGGCGAAGTCGCCGCCCACCTCGTCGGGGTGCAGGTCCGCCTCGGCGTAGAGGTCCCGGACGCTCGTGGCGGCGAGCCGCCAGCCGTCGGTGGCGGTGCGCAGGTATTCCGAGAGCATGGCCAGCGTGGTCGGCTCGCCGTCCAGGTCCATCTCGATCCAGCCGTACACCGCCGGGATGTGCTCGCATCCCACCCGCGACAGCCCGCGGCTCAGCTCCAGGTCCGGGTTGATCCCGGGCGTGATCCGCCGGAAGAGCTTGCAGATGTAGGTCTCGCCGTAGATCAGGGAGGTGTTGCTCTGCTCGGCCGGGCTCGCCAGGCTCACCAGCTCGGTGTCGATCGGCGCGCCCGGCAGGGACCGGAGCCGCAGCGGGCCGGTGTCGGCGTCGGACGCGATGCCGGTGAGCAGCGCCCGCGTGAGCTCCGGATCGTGTGCGGCGTCGTAAACGTGCCAGCCGCCGACCCGGCCGATATGGCCGTACTCCAGCCGGTGGGGCAGCTCGGTCCGCATCCCCAGCAGCAGCTGGTAGCGGTCGACGGTGGTGCCGCCGTCCGGCGACCCGGGCACCGTGTCGTGCCCGACGCCGATGACGACGTGCCGCAGCGCCGGATCTCCGCCGCACAGTTCGGTATCCGTGACGGTCGTGACCCCGCGGAGCTCCCGCCCCTTTCCGGCGAACCACCGTTGCCGGGGCACCCAATCCTCCAGAAGCTCACGGAGCTCCCGCATGTCGACGAGATCGGCTGGGTTCGATGCCCCGGTGGGGTCAGGCGACCGCACTGCCTACTTCACCTCTTCTTGTTCTTCGCCTTCTGTCTCGTTGGCCGGAGGGACGGGAGGCAGAAGGAACCAGTAGAAGCCATGCCCAGGAAGCGTCAGGAGATACGGCAATTCGCCCGCGGCGGGAAATTGCACGCCCCCCATGCACTCGATCGGAGTGGAGCCCTCGAACCGGCGCAGGTCGAGCTCCACAGGCTGCGGGAACCGCGACAGGTTGTTGACGCACAGCACGCGGTCGTCGCCGAACTCACGTACGAACGCGAGCACGCTCGGGTTGGAGGCGGACAGCTCCACATAGGACCCGAGCCCGAACACCGGGTGGCGCTTGCGGATCTCGATCATCTTGCGGGTCCAGTGCAGCAGCGAGCCGGGGTTGTTCTGCTGCGACTCGACATTGATGGCCTGATAGCCGTAGATCGGGTCCATGATGACGGGGAGGTACAGCCGGGCCGGATCGCACGTCGAGAACCCGGCGTTACGATCCGGGGTCCACTGCATCGGGGTACGGACCCCGTCGCGGTCGCCCAGCCAGATGTTGTCGCCCATCCCGATCTCGTCGCCGTAGTACATGACCGGCGAGCCGGGCAGGGACAGCAGCAGCGCGGTGAAGAGCTCGAGCTGGTTGCGGTCGTTGTCCAGCAGTGGGGCGAGGCGGCGCCGGATCCCGATGTTGGCCTTCATCCGGGGATCCTTGGCGTACTCGGTGTACATATAGTCGCGCTCTTCGTCGGTCACC
Organism: Glaciihabitans sp.; assembly: GCA_025463785.1. GTDB lineage: Bacteria > Actinomycetota > Actinomycetes > Actinomycetales > Microbacteriaceae > Galbitalea. The sequence goes on along the minus strand of JAODBD010000001.1, from coordinate 164,813 downwards.
ATCTCGAGCGTCAGCTCGTCGTGGTTGCGCAGGAAGATGCCCCACTGGCAGTTCTCCGGGATCTTCGGCGTCTGCGCCATGATCTCCGAGATCGGATAGCGCTGCTCCCGGCGTACGGCCATGAAGATCCGCGGCATGACCGGGAAGTGGAACGCCATGTGGCACTCGTCCCCGCCCGTGGCCGGGTCGCCGAAGTACTCCACCACGTCGGCCGGCCACTGGTTGGCCTCGGCGAGCATCACCCGGTCGGGGTACAGCCGGTCGATCTCGGCGCGGACCCGCTTGAGATAGTCGTGCGTCTCGGGCAGGTTCTCGCTGTTGGTCCCCTCGCGCGCGTAGAGGTAGGGGACGGCGTCGAGCCGGAACCCGTCGATGCCCAGGTCCAGCCAGAACCGCAGCACTTCGATCATCGCGTCCTGGACATCGGGGTTGTCGTAGTTCAGGTCGGGCTGGTGGTGGAAGAACCGGTGCCAGTAGTACTGTCCGCGCACCTGGTCGTAGGTCCAGTTCGACGCCTCGGTGTCCACGAAGATGATCCGCGCGTCGGCGTAGGGCTCGTCGGTGTCCGACCACATGTAGAAGTCGCCGTACGGCCCGTCCGGGTCCGATCGGGACGCCTGGAACCAGGGGTGCTGATCACTGGTGTGGTTCATGACCAGGTCGGCGATGACCCGGATGCCGCGCTGGTGCGCCTCCTCGATCAGCTCTACGAAGTCACCGAGGTCTCCGAACTCCGGAAGGATCTTGGTGTACTCGGCGATGTCGTATCCGCCGTCGCGCAGCGGCGACTGGTACATCGGCAGCAGCCAAATGCAGTCGATGCCGAGCCACTGCAGATAATCGAGTTTGCCGATGAGACCGCGGATGTCCCCGGTGCCGTCTCCACTGGAGTCGCTGAAACCTCGGATCGCGACCTCATAGAAGACCGCGCGCTTGTACCAACGCGGGTCGTTCGGCTTGTCGTACGTGAACGTGTCCGGCACCGGTTCCGCGACTGATGTGTCGAGCGCGGCGGTGTCGGCCTCCGGCAGGGAGCCGGGGGAAGGCGGCGTGGTCAACTCTCGTTTCTCCGGAGCGTGAAGATGTGGGCGGGCTTTGTGTGGGGGTCCAGGCGCACGTAGTTGGCCTGCCGCCACGGATAGGACTCACCGGTCAGCTCGTCGGTCACGACGAACTCCTCCGACCAGTCGAGTCCGAGCGCGGGGAGGTCCAGATGGACCGTGGCCTCGCGCGCCTGATGCGGATTGAGGTTCACGACCGCCAGCACGACGTCTCCGAGCTCGCCGGCGGGCGTGTCCCCTTCGGGGCCGGGCAGCCGCTTGGAGAAGCAGATCAGCTCGGGCTGGTCGACCTGGTGGAACCGCAGGTTGCGGAGTAGATGCAGGGCCGGATGGCCCTTACGCACACTGTTGAGCCGGGTGATCAGGGGGGCGATGCTGAGGCCCTCCCGTTCGGACCGCTCCCAGTCCCGCGGCCGGTACTGGTACTTCTCCGAGTCGCGGTACTCCTCACTGCCCGGGCGTACGGGGATGTTCTCCATCAGCTCGTACCCGGAGTAGACGCCCCAGGTCGGGGAGAGCAGGGCGGCCAGGATGGCGCGGATCTCGAACGCAGGCCGGCCGCCGTGGACAAGGTATTCGTGCAGGATGTCCGGGGTGTTGACGAAGAGGTTCGGCCGCATGTACTTCGCGACGTCGCCGGACAGTTCGGCGAAGTACTCCTCCAGCTCCACCTTGGTGTTGCGCCAGGTGAAGTAGGTGTACGACTGGTGAAAACCGATCTTGCCGAGTGTGTGCATCATCGCCGGCCGGGTGAACGCCTCGGCCAGGAAGATCACATCAGGGTCGGTGCGGTGGATCTCGCCGAGCAGCCGCTCCCAGAACGCCACGGGCTTGGTGTGCGGGTTGTCCACCCGGAAGATCCGGACCCCGTGGTCCATCCAGTGGCGTACGAGGAGCTCGATCTCCTCGTAGATCCCCTCGGGGTCGTTGTCGAAGTTGAGCGGATAGATGTCCTGGTACTTCTTCGGCGGGTTCTCGGCATAGGCGATCGTGCCGTCGGCCCGGGTGGTGAACCACTCGGGGTGCTCCTTGACCCAGGGATGGTCGGGGGAGCACTGCAGGGCCAGGTCGAGGGCGACCTCCATGCCGAGGTCGCGGGCATAGGCCACGAAGGCGTCGAAGTCGGCGAGCCTGCCCAGGTCGGGGTGGACGGCGTCGTGCCCGCCCTCCTCCGACCCGATGGCCCACGGGGACCCGGGATCGTCCGCGCCGGGGTTGAGCGTGTTGTTCGGGCCCTTGCGGAAGGTCCGGCCGATCGGGTGGATCGGCGGCAGATACACGACGTCGAAGCCCATGTCGGCGACGGCCGGCAGCCGCTTCATCGAGGTTCGGAACGTTCCGGACATCGGAGCTCTGCGTCCCTGCGGATCGAAGGAGGCCCCTTCGGAGCGTGGGAAGAACTCGTACCAGGACCCGTAGAGCGCACGCTCGCGGTGGACCACGACCGGGTACCACGGCGAGGCCGTGTCCAGCTCCCTGAGCGGGTAGGCGCGCAGCAGCCGGCGGACCTCTGGTGTCTCGGCGGCGGCGAGCCGGACCATCTCCGGGATCGTGGTGTCCAGGAGGTCCCTGGCCAGTTCGGTGAGGGGGGACCGTTCCGCGGCCGGAACGACCTCGGCGGCGCGGGCGAACAGCGACGCGCCCTCTTTGAACATCAGGTCGATGTCCTGGCCGCGCGGCACCTTGATGTCCGCGTCGTGCCACCAGTGCGCGACCGGGTCGCCCCACGCCTCCACGCGGAAGTGCCACATGCCGGTGCCGCCGACGGTCACCTCGGCGGTGTAGCGGTCGGTGCCGGGCACCGGCTCGCTCATGTGCGCGAGGGGGCGAGTGGTCCCGTCCGGGGCGCGCAGCACCACCCCGGCGCCGAGCATCTCGTGCCCCTCGCGGAACACGGTCGCGCTCACTGGGAATGACTCGCCGATGGAGGCCTTCGCGGGCCAGCGCCCGCCGTTGACCACGGGTTCTATGTCGAGGATGGGAATGCGTTCGATCATCGTCGGCAACGCTACCGGCGGATTCTCCGACTCGGTACGGACTTCGGTCAACTGGCGATCACCGATGTCGCGGGTGATATCCGGTCCTACGCGCATACCCCACCTCTGCTCGCCCTGCTGCCGAGCCCCATCTTGCGTTATCGGAACGGGTGCAATGTCCGATCCAGGTGCGTCTATCCAAGCGTCTTCATGCCCAACATCGACGGCTTGCCTTCGGATACGAAGGCTTAACTTTCCGCAAGGAGTTGGACACGCGACGTCGCGCGGGCGTACAGGATGCGTCGCGGGGGCACGACCGCGGACGAACCCCTGGGACTCCCTCGTGCCGGAGGCCCGGACCGACCCGCATCGGAGGTGCGAGTGGCCTTGCCGGTCGAGGCCTTGCACACGCCGATCCTGCTGGGAATCCTCGGGTGGGGCTCCGTGCCGATATGGCGGGCACTGGTGCGGCGCACCGATTGGGCGCCGGTGCCCACCTTGCTGATGTGCCTGTCCGTGGCGCTCTGCGCGGCCCTGACCCTGCCCCAGGCCGTCGGCGCCGGGGCGGCGGAGCGGCTCGGTTGGTGCCTCAGTGATCCGGCCGCCCAAATGGCGCGGTCGGTCCGGGCCTTCGGCGGCCGTGGCCTGGAGGACGTCGCGAACGTCGCGCTCTGGGTCCCGCCCGGATTCTTCGGCGTACTCGCCACCCGCCGCCCGGCGCTCACGACGGCGGCACTCACCGGGTCCTTCGTGCTCGTGGAGTTCCTGCAGACGCTCGACCCCGGACGGGAGTGCGACCCGGGGGACTGGGCGTACAACTCCGCGGGAGTCGCCGCGGGAGGGCTCGCCGCCGTCGGGATCCTGGGTCTCCACCGCCTCCTGCGGCGGCGGCGGGCCGGGCCGCGGGGGCCGTCCGGCGCGGGCGCGGATGCCGGGACACTCTTGACCAACCTGAAGGGATCTTGTCTGCGGGTTTGGGTCGCGAGCACCCCGGCCGTACGCATAGCGTTGCCCAGCGTGAAGGCCATCCGACGATTCACCGTACGTACCGTCCTGCCCGAACCACTCCGGCAGCTCGAGGAGCTTGTCCTCAACCTCCGCTGGTCATGGCATAACGAGACGATCGAATTGTTCCGCTCGGTGGACCCTGAGCTCTGGGAGACCGTGCGGCACGATCCCGTGAAGCTGCTCGGGGAGGTCTCCGCCGAGCGGCTCGCGACCCTGGCGGGGGACCGCCGCTTCCAGCGCCGCCTGCAGGACGCGGCAGACGACCTCCGGGAGTATCTGAGCTCCCCGCGCTGGTACCAGTCGCTGACCGGCTCGCAACCGGGCGCCATCGCCTACTTCTCACCTGAGTACGGCATCACCGCCGCGCTCCCGCAGTACTCCGGCGGCCTCGGAATCCTGGCCGGCGACCACCTCAAGACCGCAAGCGATCTCGGCGTGCCGATCATCGGCGTCGGACTGCTCTACCGTCACGGTTACTTCTCCCAGTCGCTTTCGCCGGACGGCTGGCAGCTGGAGCGCTATCCGCCGATCTCCCCCAACGGACTCCCGCTCGCCCTGCTGCGCGAGGCCGATGGCACACCCGTGCGTGTCGTGGTCGCACTGCCCGAGGGCCACGACCTGAGCGCCCAGGTCTGGCTGGCCAGAGTCGGGCGGGTGCCACTGCTGCTGCTCGACTCCGATGTGGAGGAGAACGACCACGCCTCCCGGGACGTGACCGACCGCCTCTACGGCGGGGGCACCGACCACCGGCTGCTGCAGGAGATGCTGCTGGGCATCGGCGGCGTGCGGTCCATCCGCGCCTACTGCCGGATCACCGGCCATCCCGCGCCCGAGGTGTTCCACACCAATGAGGGCCATGCCGGTTTCCTGGGGCTGGAGCGGATCCGCGAGCTCGTGACCGAGCAGGACCTCACCTTTGACGCGGCGCTGGAGGCGGCCCGTTCCGGCACGGTCTTCACCACGCACACGCCGGTGCCGGCCGGGATCGACCGCTTCCCGCGGGAGCTGATCCAGAAGTACTTCGGGGGCCCGAACGAGACCGCCAGCGTGCCGGTCGACCGGGTGCTCGCCCTCGGCGCCGAGACCTACGAGGACGGTGACCCGGCCGTCTTCAACATGGCGGTCATGGGCATGCGGCTCGCGCAGCGGGTCAACGGAGTGAGCCGGCTGCACGGCGAGGTGAGCCGCGAGATGTTCGGTGGCCTGTGGGGCGGTTTCGACGTCGACGAGGTACCGATCGGCTCGATCACCAATGGCGTCCACGCGGAGACGTGGGTGGCCCCGGAGATGATCGAGCTCGCCGCTCCGGACCTCTCGGACGCGCTCTCGTCCGGGCACGGCTGGGAACACGCTCAGAGCCTGTCCGAGGCCGACATCTGGCAGGTCCGCCGCACGCTGCGGGATCGCCTCGTCCAGGACGCCCGGCGCCGGCTCCGTGAGTCGTGGCGTCAGCGCGGAGCCGCCGAGGCGGAGCTGTCCTGGGTGGACGACGCCCTCGACCCCGACGTCCTCACGATCGGGTTCGCCCGCCGGGTGCCGTCCTACAAGCGGCTGACCCTGATGATGCGCGATCCCGAGCGTCTGCGGGAGCTCCTCCTCGACCCCGAGCGGCCGGTGCAGATCCTCATCGCGGGCAAGGCCCATCCGGCGGACGAGGGGGGCAAACGCCTCATCCAGGACATCGTCCGCTTCGCCGACGAGGCCGGGGTGCGTCACCGCATCGTGTTCCTCCCGGACTACGACATGGCACTCGGCCAGATGCTGGTGCAGGGCTGCGACGTCTGGATGAACAACCCGCTGCGTCCCCTCGAGGCCTGCGGCACCTCAGGCATGAAGGCGGCGCTGAACGGCGGGCTCAACCTGTCCATCCGGGACGGCTGGTGGGACGAGTGGTTCGACGGCCAGAACGGCTGGACGATCCCCTCGGCCGATGGCGTCGACGACGCCGACCGGCGTGACGAACTCGAGGCGGCCGCCCTCTACGAGCTCATCGAGGAGCATGTCTCGGTGATGTTCTACGACCGGGGCGGCGACGGCCTGCCGCGCCGCTGGCTCGAGATGGTCAAGCACACCCTCGCCTCGCTCGGGCCGAAGGTGCTGTCGACCCGGATGCTGCGCGACTATGTCACCGGGCTCTACACGCCGGCCGCCACCGCGGCCGCCGCGATGAGCGCCGACGCCTGCGCGGGAGCGCGGGAGCTCGCGGACTGGAAGCACCGGGTGGCCAAGGGCTGGCCCGGCGTCGGTGTCGGCCATGTCGAGTCCACCGGTGCCGACGACAGCCGGCACATCGGCGGGCGGCTGACCGTACGTACCACGGTGGAGCTCGGCGACCTGCGGCCCGGGGACGTCGCCGTCGAGGTCGTGTTCGGCCGCGTGGACGAGACGGACACGCTGATCGACCCGATCCACGAGGAGCTGGCCGCCACCGAGGTGCTCGACAACGGACGCCTGCGCTATGCGGGCGAGGTCCCGCTGGACCGCACCGGCGCGTTCGGCTACAGCGTGCGGGTGGTGCCCCGCCACGACATGCTGGCGAGCCGCACCGAGATGGGCCTGGTGGCCTTCCCGCCCGCCCCCATCGGCATGACCAACGGCGATCTCCGCTGAGCAGTCCCGGCCGGCCGGCGCAAGGTCACCTCGCCCGGGCGAGGTGACCTTGCGCCCTGTACGGGTTGAGCGGCGTGGGTCAGCAGTAGTTGAGCATCGAGGACAGCGCCGACTTCTCGGCACTGTCGGCGGTCAGGCTGTAGTTGTATTTCACGTCGATCCAGGACCGGGCGTACAGGCACCAGATCGCCGTGCGCGACGGCTTCCACTGCGCGGGGTCCTTGTCACCCTTGGCCTGGTTGACCGTGTCCGTCACGGCCCAGAGCTGGGACAAGGATAGGTCGTTGGCGAACTGCTGGCGGCGGCTGGTCGTCCAGGAGCTGGCGCCCGAGCGCCATGCCTGCGCGAGCGGCACCATATGGTCGATGTCGATGCTCGACGGGCTGGTCCAGGTGGCGCCGTCGTACGGGCTGTACCACGAGCCCGAGGTCGGATAGCAGTCCGAGCCGACGGAGACGTTGGACCCGTCGCGCTTGAGCACGGTCTCCCTGGTGTTGCACGAGCCGGAGATCGTGATCCAGTGCGGGAACAGGCTCCGGCTGTACCCGCTCGAGGAGCCCTCGGGGCTCGTGGTGATCGCGCTGAGATGCGTACGCGACGTCGCGGTGTCGGGTGGGGTCGGGGGGGCGGCCGCGGCGGGCCCGGCCAGTCCGACCGTGAGGGTCAGTGCCATGAGCACCGTCCCCAGCAACCCGTGACCCGTGATGCGTTTCCTGCGGCTCATCAAGTCCTCCTAGTGCGATCGCTCCGGGGCGAGCGTGACGATCTCGCCCAACAGCGGGATGAGCGGAACACGAAGGGACAGTGACAAAAAAGGATCTATACGGAAATGTCAGTATTTGCCGAGAACGCCGTATCGGCTTGGGCATATGGCTTCGGGCGCGCGGTGTCGTGGCTGTGACCAGCCCTGATGAGCCGTGATCGGTATCGGCCCGGCCGACCTCACCATCGAGGGGCCGGCGCGTAGGCTCGCGACCGGAAGACTTTGCGGGATCAAGGAGGTCAAGTGAGCGAGTTCGTACGTGTGGAAGCCGAAGACGGCATCGCGACCATCCGGCTGGACCGGCCGAAGATGAACGCCCTCAACGCCCAGGTGCAGGCTGAGCTGGCCGAGGCGGCCCGGCAGGTCGGCGATGACGACGAGATCCGCGCGGTCGTGATCTACGGCGGCGCGAAGGTCTTCGCCGCCGGCGCAGACATCAAGGAGATGGCGGAGATGTCCTATGCCGACATGTCGGCCCACTCACGGACCCTCCAGGAGTTCACCACCGCCCTCGCGGCGATCCCCAAGCCGGTCATCGCGGCCATCACGGGTTACGCGCTCGGCGGGGGCCTCGAGGTCGCGCTCGCGGCCGACTTCCGGGTGGCGGGGGAGAGCGCCCGGGTCGGCCAGCCCGAGATCCAGCTCGGCATCATCCCGGGCGCCGGCGGCACCCAGCGGCTCGCCCGGCTGATCGGGCCCGCCCGGGCCAAGGACCTGATCTTCAGTGGGCGGCATGTCAAGGCCGGAGAGGCCCTGGAGGTGGGCCTGGTCGACAGTGTGGTGCCGGACGCCGACGTGTACGCCGCGGCACTCAGGCTCGCGGAGCGCTTCAAGAACGGACCGGCGCTCGCGTTGCGCGCGGCCAAGCAGGCCATCGACGCGGGGCTGGAGGTGGACCTCGACACGGGACTTGAGATCGAGCGGCTTCACTTCTCCGGGCTGTTCGCGACCGAGGACCAGAAGATCGGGATGAAGAGCTTCGCCGAGGAGGGCCCCGGCAAGGCGAAGTTCGTCGGCCGCTAGCCGGCCGGGCCTTCAGCCGGTCCGGTCCAGTATTGGCTGGCCACAAACAAACAAGGCGCATCTTTGTCGCTCGTCGCGTGGCCTGATTACCTACGCTCCCGTAAGTTGGCCCGTGACCAATCCGTTATCAGAATCGCTGAGGGTTCGCCAATGGCAGTCACGTCCCGCCCGAAGACCACGACCGAGCTGCTGATCGAGCTCGAACCGGTGGCCGGCTCCGAGCTAGACCGTCACCTCGCCACGGCCAAGGAGTGGTTCCCGCACGAGTACGTGCCGTGGAGCCAGGGCCGCGACTACGACGGTGTGTTCGGTGGAGAGGCGTGGTCGATCGAGGACTCCAAGGTCTCACCAGCCGCCCGTGACGCACTGGTGGTGAACCTCCTCACCGAGGACAATCTGCCCGGCTACCACCGCGAGATCGTGACCCTCTTCGGCCGTGACGGGGCATGGGGCACCTGGGTCAACCGCTGGACCGCCGAGGAGAACCGGCACGGCATCGTCATCCGCGACTACCTCACGGTCACGCGCGCCGTCGACCCGGTCGCGCTCGAACGCGCCCGGATGACCCATATGCAGGGCGGTTACGAGGCCGACCACGGCGACAAGATGCTCCACGGGCTCGCCTACGTCTCCTTCCAGGAGCTGGCGACCCGGGTCTCGCACCGCAACACCGGCAAGGCCTCCGGCGACCCCGTCTGTGAACGCCTGCTCACCAGGGTGGCTGCGGACGAGAACCTGCACATGCTCTTCTATCGCAACCTGCTCGCCGCGGCCTTCGAGCTGGCCCCCGGCGAGACCATGCGCGCCGTCACCGACGTCGTGAAGAACTTCCAGATGCCCGGGCACACCATCGACGGCTTCATGCGCAAGTCTGTGGCCATCGCCAACGCCGGTATCTACGACCTCCGCCTGCACCTCGACGACGTGCTGTCCCCGGTGCTGCGCCAGTGGAACGTGTTCGAAATGGAAGGCCTGGACGACGACGGCGAGAAGGCCCGCGAGGAGCTGTCGGAGTTCCTCCAAGGGCTGGACACGGCGGCGGCCCGGTTCGTCGAGCGCCGCGCCGAACGCCGTGCCCGGCAGGCCGCCAAGCAGTAGCGACCGGGAAACGACCGCAGGAAAGGAACCACTGCCTCTCCGGCCCCGTCCAATCGACCAAGAGCGGGGACACGACGGAGAAGGGGTCATGGCGGCGGTCGAGCGACTGGGTCGATATCGCCTGCCGGCGCCGGCTTCGCCGCCACCGGGGGCCCGCCGTCCGGGACCGGGTCGCCGACCGGGGTGTGTTTCCGTATCCTTCGCGGGGCGGCGGATTCTCCAGGGGGCCGATGAGCCGCCGGCGTCGCCGCCGCGGCTCGCGTTGCGACGCGATCCGGACGTCCGACCGCCGTGACCTGGCCCGAGAGCGAATTGGCCTCGTGCGAGGTCGAGTCGACTCTTGCCCGTACCAGGTGACATGTCGGATAGATCCGTCTACGTAGGGACACTACGGTTAGGGTTTCGGGTGCGATGAAGGGGGTTGCCACGTCCGGGGACCAGGTCGGCCAATACCGCCTGCTCGACGTTCTGGGTGAGGGCGGCATGGGGGTCGTGCACCTTGGGGTCGATCCCCAGGGGCGCAAGGTCGCCGTCAAAGTGCTCAAGCCGGCTGTGGCAGGTGACGCGACCGCGCTGCGCCGGCTGGCCCGCGAGGTGGACACGATGCGGCGGGTGCACAGCCCGCACGTCGCCGAGATCCTCGACGCCGACGTCACCGCGGAGCGGCCCTACATCGTCACGCAATACGTGCCCGGGCGCACCCTCGAGCAGATCGTGCTCGAGGACGCCGGGCCGTTGCGCCGCCGGCCGCTGCAGCGGCTGGCGGTGGGCCTGGCCGCCGCGCTGACCGCGATCCACGGCGCCGGAGTGATCCACCGCGACCTCAAGCCGGGCAACGTCATGTTCCTCGACGGCGAGCCCGTCCTGATCGACTTCGGCATCGCCCAGGTCGTCGACTCCAGCCGGCTCACCGCGACCGGGATGGTCGTCGGCACCCCGGGATATCTCGCACCAGAGATCATCGAGGGTGAGGAGGCGGCCGCGACCGCCGACGTGCATTCGTGGGCGGGCACGCTGGTGTTCGCGGCCACCGGCCGGCCGCCCTTCGGCACGGGGACCTTCGAGTCGATCTTCTACAAGATCATGCAGGGCACGCCGGACCTCGACGGCGTCCCGCAGCCGCTGCTTCCCATCGTCCGGGCCGCGATGGCCCGTCACCCGGCCGAGCGGCCGACCGCGGCCAAGCTCGCCGAGTTGTGCCGGCTCATCGACCTGAACCCCACACTCGTCGACCAGCCGCGGGTGGAGCAGGCGTTGCCGATGTACAGCCCGCAGCCGTCGGCACCCATGGCGGCGCCCGGCCGGGCCCGGCCGCACACCGTGCCAATTCGGCCCGAACCGGTGCCGGCGCAGCCCAGGGACTTCAAGGGGCTGCTGCCCCCCGCGGCGCCCCCGCCCGCTCCGGGCCCTTATCCGCCGGCGGCCTACCCCGCGTACAACCCGCCGCAGACCCGGCCGGGCGAGGTGGACCCACGGGCCCGCCGGCAGCCGCCGCCAGGGCGGCCGCAGCCGTACGGCCGGCAGCGGCCGGACGCGCCCAAGCCGCCCGCGCCGCCCAAGCCGTACGGGTGGTATCGCCTCGTCAGCCTGATGCTCCTCGCGATCGCCGCCGCCTTCGGTCTCCAGCTCCCGATCATGACCCTGATGGTGGTGGCCGTCGTCGTCTTCGTGCTCAGGGTGGGCGACCGGGCGGGCCAGAGCCTCACCTCCAAGCGCGCCCGCACCGGGCCGAGGTCCGGGGACGTGGCCGGCGCGGTCCTGAAGTCGCCACTGGGTGTGCCCAGGGCCCTGCTGTCCTCGCTGTGGATCGTTCCCCTCGGCCTGCTGGCCGGCGCGGTGGTGTTGATCTTCCTCATGGCCACGCGGCCGGACATGGGTGCGGCACAGGCGGTGGCCTACAGTGCGCTCGCGATCATCATGCTGCAGTGCCTCGGACCGGGGAGCCGGGCCCCGCGCCGTCAGCTCGCCCGCGTCTGGGGTGCGCTCCTGCCGCGCCGGGAGATCGCGATGGTGGTGGCACTGGGTCTTGGGTTGTTCGCGCTCCTGGTCTTCGCGCTCGCGGGTGGGCAGACACCTGACACGAGGCCGTTCCCGGCGCTGAGCGGGGACCTCTCCGGTCTCGCCGGCTGGATACGGGGCCTGTAGTCCGGTCCGTGGGCCGCCGTGGGCCCTGACGGCCGTCCCCCGGGCCGGCCGATCGGTGACGACTCCAGTGATCCTGCTGTCGATAGGGTGTCGGGTGCGATGAGTAGCGGGGATGTGACGCGGGACGGCCGGGGCGAGGGACCCGCACGGGTCGGTCGCCCGGCCGAGGATGGTCTCCAGGGCGGCATCGGTCCCTACCGTCAGATCGCGCGCCTCGGCGAGGGAGGCATGGGGGTCGTCTACCGCGGAGCCGATCCGGCCGGCCGGGACGTGGCCATCAAGGTCCTCCAACCGGACATCGCCGATGACCCCACGGCACTTCGTCGCCTGGCCCGCGAGGTCGACATGATGCGGCGGGTGCGCAGTCCCCATGTCGCCGACGTCCTCGATGCCGATGTCACGGCGGACCACCCGTACGTCGTCACGCGGTTCGTCCCCGGGCGGCCGCTGGACGAGGTCGTGGCCTTGCGAGGGCCGCTGCGCGCGGGCGATCTGCACCTGCTGGCCCTTGGCCTGGCGAAGGCGCTGGTGGCCGTGCACGAGGCGGGGGCCGTGCACCGCGATCTCAAACCGAGCAACGTGATGATCGTCGACGGCGAGCCCGTGGTGATCGATTTCGGCATCGCCCAGGCTCCCGACTCGGCGCGGCTCACGCGGGCCGGCATGTTCACCGGCGCACCCGGCTATGTGGCTCCCGAGGTCCTGGACGACGAGCGGGCCACGTCCGCCTCGGATGTGCACGCGTGGGCGGCCACCGTCGCCTTCGCGGCGACGGGCCGGCCGGCCTTCGGACAGGGCAGCCTGGAGGCGGTCTTCTCCAACATCCTGAGCGGGCGTGCGGAGCTCACGGGCGTGCCCGAGCCGCTGCTCGGGGTGCTGCGCTCGGCGCTGGCCCGTGATCCGCGGAGCCGCCCCAGCGCCGCGGCTCTCGTGGAGACGATCTCCGGCCTGGACCTGGGGCAGGGGCCTGGACCGCCGGGGCGGCATCCGCACGGGCCGCCGTACACCGAGGGCTCCGGCCCGGGCCCGCGGCGGGCTCCGGGATCACCGCGGCCGAGCGGCCCGGCGGGAGCGCCCCCGGCCTCGGCGGGACGGCTCGCCGTCGCACCGGCCTGGTCACGGCTGTTCGCCTACCTCGTCGTCGCCACAGTGGTGAGCATCACGATCATGATGCCGGTCGCCGGGATCGTCCTGGCGCTGGCCGGGGTGTTCGTCCTGCACGCGGGTGACGCCGCCTCGGGACGGCCGGGCGCCGACGCGGGGGCATTCCGCCTCCTGACCGCGCCGCTGTCCGCCCCGGCCGCCCTTCTGCGGGCCGCCGTGCTGACTGCGCTGACCGTTCCCTACGCGGCGGTCTTCGCAGTGCTGATCACCCTTGGGCTCATCGCCCTCGTCGTCGTGGGTGTCCACCCGAACGTGCTCGGCGCCTGTGCCTGGGGGACGGGAGCCTCCGTCTACGTCCTCTGGGCGGGGCCCGGGGTGCATGCCCCGCGGCGCCATCTCGTGCGCGTCTTCGGTGCGGTGGCCCCGGAACCCGGACGGATCGCTCTGGTGAGCGTGCTCCTCGGGACGCTCGCCTTCGTCGCGGTGGTCGGCGCGGTCTCGCTGACGCCGAGCTTCGCCCCGATGTACGGGCTGGAGTACGCGCTCGCCAAGCCGCTGGACCGCCTCGTGCACGCGCTCGACTGACTCCGTCCTATGATCTGCGTCACCACGGGCGTTGCGGACTGCCACGGGAGCCCGGACGTCACCCCCCGGTGCGACCTCGGTAACCTTCGCTCGGCTGCGGTTTGCCCATTCGCTACCGACCGGTAACATTTGGGTGCAGCCACACCCCGAAGCCGAAGTACGTTCGGGTCTTTGGGAAGCTGTGAGGTGCGAAAGGCATAGCCCCGCGTCGACCCGGCAGGGCGGCGCCCCTTTGGCCGCGGCGCACAGCCGCGGCCAACTGAGTGCAGGGAGGTCGGCCACCGGCCATGAACATCGTCGTCTGCGTTAAGCAGGTTCCCGATACCGAGAGCCCGCGCAAGTTGAAGTCCGACGACAAGACGCTCGACCGTGGCGCCGCCGACGGTGTCATCAACGAGCTCGATGAGTACGCGATCGAGGAGGCGCTACAGATCAGGGACGCTCAGGGCGGTGAGGTGACCGTTCTGACCATGGGCCCCGGCAAGGCGCTCGACTCGATCCGCAAGGCCCTCGCGATGGGCGTGGACAAGGCGGTGCACCTCATCGATGACGCCCTGGTCGGCTCCGATGCGCTGCAGACGTCCTACGCCATCCAGCAGGTGCTCGGCAAGACGGGGTTCGATCTGGTGATCCTCGGTTCCGAGTCCACCGACGCGCGCACCGGCGTCCTCGCCGCGATGCTCGCGGAGCGTCTCGGCGTGCCGCAGCTCTCGCAGGCGAACAAGGTGGAGATCGACGGCTCCGCCATCAAGATCCAGCGCCAGACCGACTACGGATTCGACCGGGTCGAGGCCAGCCTGCCGGCCGTCGTCAGTGTGGTGGAAAAGATCAACGAGCCCCGCTACCCGTCCTTCAAGGGCATCATGGCGGCGAAGAAGAAGCCGGTCGAGTCGCTGTCCGCGGCCGACGCGGACATCGACGCCGGGAAGGTCGGCCTGGCGAACGCGGCCACGGAGGTCGTCGACTTCGCCGAGGCGCCGCCGCGGGCTCAGGGTCAGATCGTCAAGGACGAGGGCGACGGCGGTACGAAGATCGCCGAGTACCTCGCGTCGAAGAAATTCGTCTGAGGGAGGGCTGGAAATGTCTGAGATTCTCGTCCTCGTCGACCACCTCGACGGTGAGGTCAAGAAGGTCACCTTCGAGCTGCTGACGCTCGCCCGCCGGTTCGGTGACGCCGCGGCGGTATGGATCGGTCCGGGTTACGAAGGAGCCAAGGACAAGCTCGCCGAGTACGGCGCCGCCAAGGTCTACGTGGCCGCCGACGAGGAGCTGACCTCCTACGTCGTCGCGCCCAAGGCCGAGGTGCTGGCTCAGCTGGCGCGCGAGAAGTCCGCGGCGGCGGTGCTGGTCTCCGCCACGGCGGAGGGCAAGGAGGTCGCGGGCCGCCTTGCGATCAAGCTGGACACCGGTGTGCTGACCGACGTCGTGGACGTGGCCGACGACTTCACCGGGGAGCACTCGATCTTCGGTGGCGCGATAGTGGCGCACGCCAAGGTCAAGTCCGGTATGCCGATCATCGCGGTACGGCCGAACGCCATCGCGGTGGAGGCCTCGCAGTCCTCGCCGGCCGAGGAGCAGGTCTCGGTGACGCTGTCCGACGCCGCCAAGTCCGCGAAGATCGTGGAGAGGGTCGTCCAGGAGAAGGGCGAGCGCCCGGACCTGACCGAGGCCGCGATCGTGGTCTCGGGTGGCCGTGGTGTCGGCGGCGCCGACAACTTCTCGATCATCGAAGGGCTGGCCGACTCGCTCGGCGCGGCCGTCGGCGCCTCCCGTGCCGCGACCGACGCCGGCTGGTACCCGCACCAGTTCCAGGTCGGGCAGACCGGCAAGACGGTGTCTCCGCAGCTCTACATCGCGGTGGGCATCTCCGGCGCCATCCAGCACCGGGCCGGGATGCAGACCTCGAAGACCATCGTTGCGATCAACAAGGACTCCGAGGCGCCCATCTTCGACCTGGTCGACTTCGGCATCGTGGGCGACCTTTTCCAGGTCGCCCCGCAGCTCACCGAAGAGGTCAACAAGCGCAAGTGACGTGCTGAGGCGGGGTACCCGGGCCACGAGCCCGCGTGCCCCGCCGATAACCGGGCCCCCGGCGAGGAGATCCATCGCCGGGGGCTTCGTCGCGTCACATCACGCGGCGATGAGCTCCGGAGCAGGCTCCTCTCCGGCGGGCTCTGTCGCCGGCGCGGCCAGGTCCGTCGTGGTGTCCGTGACCCGAAGGAACCGGACCCCGAGCGCGATCGTGAGCGCGAGCACCACCACGATCGCCAGGCCCAGACGCAGCGAGGTGCGCTCGGCGAGGAATCCGATCACCATCGGCCCGAGCAGCAGGCCGCCGTACCCCATGGCGCCGACCTGGGCCACCGAGGCGGCCGACCGTCCCGGTGCGGCGGTGCCCGCCAGTGAGATCATCGTTGGCACGACCGTGCAGACCGCCGAGCCGGTGAGGAAGAATCCGGCGAGCGCGATGGGCGTTGACGGCGCGAGCACCACCACGCTGACCGCCACGGCCGTGCACAGCCCCGACCCGATCAGCAACCGGCGCGTGCCGAGCCGCAGGCGCACCCGGTCTCCGACCAGCCGTCCGCACAGCATGGCGAGCTCGAACAGCGGGTAGCCGAGCGCGGCGACGGCCTCGGTGGCACGCAGTTCGTCGTGCAGGAGCAGACCGCTCCAGTCCGCGACCGCCCCCTCCGCCATGAAGGCGAGGAAGGCCAGCCCGCCGAGGACATAGACGGCCATGGGAAGCCGCTGTCGGCGGCCCCCTGCCGCCGTGGCGGAGGCGGCCGGGTCGGCGAGGTAGGCCGGCCCGATCAGCAGAGCGGCGGGCAACGCCACGATGGCCGAGGCCAGCACGGACTGGGTGAAGGACAGGCCGAGCGATGCGGTCAGGGAGCCGAACAGGCCGCCGCTCATCGCGCCGACGCACCACCCGGCATGCATGCCGCTCATGAGCGGCCGTCCATGGGCACGTTCCACCACGCTGGCCTGGGCGTTCATGGAGACGTCCATGACGCCGAAGGCCATGCCGAACACCGCGACGGCCGCCAGCAGCAGTTCGTACGTGGGAGCCACGGCGACCAGCCCGGCGCCCACCGCGGCCAGGGGCGCGCAAATGCGCAGGACCCTGCGGCTGCCGGCGCGCGAGATGATCCCGCGCAGCCCCTGCATCGCCACGAGAGCGGCGACGCCCCAGGTGAGGAGCACGATCCCCACCTGGCCGGAGCCGATGCCGAACTTGGCCGACAGGGCCGGCATGCGGGCGACCCACAGGCCGCACAGCAGGCCACCGAGGGCGAAGGTCAGAGAGGTGCCCACGCGGGCGCGCAACAGCATTGAGTGACTCCCAGCGAAAAGACGGCGTGCTGATCACGCCGGAGAGGGTCCAGGGGCGTTCGTCAGCCCGGAACCGGGGGGAACGGTGAAAGAGACTTGGCGAGGGGGAATGAAGGTGAGGTGGTTAGGACCCGAGCAGGCTCAGCAGCCGTTCGCGCAGTGCGGCGAGCTGGCCCGGGTCGAAGACCTCAGGGTCGTGCGCCACGACCTCCCACAGGCCTTCGGCCGCCAGCCGTACGACCATCGCGGCGACCGGGTCGGGATCCTGCGCCGGATCTCGCCGGTGCCAGCGGGTCATCGCCGCGCGCAGCGGGGCCAGCAGTTCGGGCTCGGCCGCCGCGGCCGTGATCCCGGCCCACCGCCGGCGGGTCCTGGCGCCCTCACTGCCCGTCACGACCGCGAAGGTCGCGTGGACATAGGCGCGGCTGTAGGAGCCGGGTGAGCCGTCGTCATAGGAGGCGACGAGGGCGTCGAATTCTTCGATGACCCGGTCGATGAGGCCTTTGAGCAGGGCTTCCTTGGTGGGGAAGTGATAAAGCAGGCCACCCTTGCTGACTCCGGCCAGCTCCGCGGCCGCGGCCAGCGTGAGGGACTGTGCGCCCCGTTCGCAGAGCACCAGCTCCGCTGCGTCCAGGATGGCTTCTCTCTTCACGTGACAGGACTGTACCGTCCGGACGGTACAGTCGCAAAGAGAGACCCCGGGTCGGAGCACCGGCCGGCGATCCCGCGCGGCTAGGCTGAAGCCGCCATGGTGAGCTACCTCGACCACGCCGCGACCACGCCGATGGTCGCCGAGTCCATTGCGGCGATGACCGCCGAACTCGGCCGCGTGGGCAACCCGTCCTCGCTGCACGCGCTGGGCCGCCGCGCCCGCCGCGTCGTCGAGGAGTCCCGCGAGATCATCGCTGAGGCCTTCAACGCCCGCCCAAGTGAGGTGATCTTCACATCGGGCGGGACCGAGGCGAACAACCTCGCGGTCAAGGGGATCTTCTGGGCGCGTCGCGCGGCGGACCCGCGCCGCATCCGGGTGCTGGCGAGCGCCATCGAGCACCATGCCGTCCTGGATGCCGTGCAGTGGCTGGCCGACCATGAGGGCGCCAAGGTCGACTGGATCCCCGTGGACAAGGACGGCCGTGTAGACCCCGGCACCCTGCGCCGCATGCTGGGCGACGACGTGGCACTGGTCACGGTGATGTGGGCCAACAACGAGGTGGGCACGGTAGAGCCCGTCGCGGAACTGGCCGCGGTGGCCAGTGAACACGGGGTCCCGTTCCACAGCGACGCGGTGCAGGCGGCGGGCCAGGTGCCGGTGGACTTCGCCGCCAGCGGTGCCCAGGCCCTGACCATCAGCGGGCACAAGATCGGCGGCCCGCTGGGTGTGGGCGCCCTGCTGCTCGCCAAGGGGGTCGACCCGACGCCGGTGCTGCACGGGGGAGGCCAGGAACGGGACGTACGGTCCGGCACGCTGGACACCCCGGCCATCGCCGGATTCGCCGCCGCCGTACAGGCCGGTGTCCAGGGCAGGGCGGCACACGCCGCGCGGCTGACCGAGCTCCGCGACCGGCTGGTGGAGGGCGTCCGCAAGGCAGTGCCGGACGCGATCCTCAGCGGGGACCCGGAGCTGCGCCTGCCCGGCAACGCGCATTTCTCCTTCCCCGGCTGTGAAGGCGACGCGCTCCTCATGCTGCTCGACGCCCGGGGCATCGCGTGTTCGACCGGGTCGGCCTGCTCCGCCGGGGTGTCCCAGCCGAGCCATGTGCTGCTCGCCATGGGCGCCGACGCCGCGCGGGCGCGCGGATCGCTGCGGTTCACCCTCGGCCACACCTCCACAGAGGCCGACGTCGACGCGCTCGTCGAGGCCATCGGCCCGGTGGTCGAACGGGCCCGCCGCGCCGGCCTGAGCTGAGCCGGCAAAGCGGCTGCGGAATGAGATCCTCCCTCGCCCGGCGTGCCAGTTTGATGGGGCAAAGCCTGCTTGGCCTCGCTGGCCGTTCAGGTCACCTTTGGCGATTTGGCTGCTCGTGCTCGGTTTCTTCGGGCTGGCCGTGTGGGGAGCGCAAGGTGGTCGAGAAGCTCGGGATCGTCGGGCGAAGTGCCCGCGGCCTCGTCTTCGGCGGCGTGGGGTTTTCCTGGCCAACGCCGCGATCACCTTCGACTCCGATAAGGCAGGGCCTCGACGGCACGCTCCGCCAGTTCGCCCAGACACCAGCCGGGCCCTGGCTGCTCGTCGTGGTGGCGCTCGGCCTGGTGACCTACGCCGTCTATTCGTTCTGCGAGGCGCGGTGGCGCCGGGTCCAGCCGGGCTAAGGCTGGTAGGGCGTCAGCGCACGCCATCCGGGGTCCGGCGTCGAGGCCACCTTGGCCCGCCCTTCCGCCCAGCCCGCGGCCAGCTGGTCGAACTCGGCGAGGACCCCGGAGTCCGGGTCGGCGTACAGGTGGAACACCCGCAACCCGTCGCCGGTCTCCCGTACGGCCAGCACGGCCCCATCGCCGAGCGCGGTCAGCCGTCGCTCGAAGTCGCGCAGCGCCGAGGCCGAGGGCTCCACCGGCAGGCGATCGGGG
Source organism: Glaciihabitans sp. (assembly GCA_025463785.1). Classification (GTDB taxonomy): domain Bacteria; phylum Actinomycetota; class Actinomycetes; order Actinomycetales; family Microbacteriaceae; genus Galbitalea. The sequence continues at coordinate 145,542 of JAODBD010000001.1, read as the reverse complement.
TTGGTGTGGGCATAGGGCAACGAGACCGCGACATGCAGGTCGCACAGGGGATGGTCCTGCCGGTGCAGTGGGAACCGGATCTCCAGCCTGGCCGGATGGCCGCGCGGCGTCCGTCCCTCGCCGGCCAGCCAGTTCGGCTCCAGGAAAGGCTCGGCGATCTGCTCGACGACCGCGGAGAGCATGGTGGGCGGCAGCGAGTCGATGGGCGGATCCGTCACCACCTTGACGTCGCCCACCCAGCGCGCCACGTCGTCCTCGCCGAGGGCCCAGTCGAGGATGTGCAGCGCCACCTCGAGCTGGGACTCCTGGGGGAGGAAGAGGAAGTCCGGGTGATAGACGGTGATGTGGACCCGCGCCCGGCTCTCGTCCGCGCGCATGCCGAGCCGGACGTAGCCGAGGTCGAGCTCGTGGTCGGCCAGCGTGAGCTTCTGGGCGAGCATCTCCGGGTCGGCCTGGCGCGCGGCGTGGTAGGCCCACCCGTCGTCCTGCGGCGCGGCTCGCCGCCAGCGCTCCGCGAGTCCGCGCAGCTCAGCCGCCCCACCGCCGGTCACGGTCAGGACGGGCGAGGCGTCACCCTCGCCGATCTCCCACTGCAGCTCTGAATGCATCTTGCGGGTGCGCCGCGACATCTCTTCGATGAGCTCCGTGGGGAGACCGTCGGTGAGGGCGGCCTCGATGGACGGCCGGGTCTGTCCCCACCAGGCCCAGAACTCGGCGATGGCCGGGGCCGACGGGGAGGACGCATCGCGGGGGCGGCGGAAGATTCCCATATCGCGCCCAATCGTACGTCGTCCCGCAGCGCGCGGTGCGGCGGACACGTCGTGTCGCGCCGGACACGCCGGAGGCGGAGCGGCGGCGAACCGGCACCTCGGATGCGGCCGGAGTGGCCGGAGACGCGTACCCTCGTAGCGTTATGAGTTTGCGCGTACTTGCCGCCATGTCGGGCGGCGTCGACTCGGCCGTGGCCGCGGCCCGGGCGGCCGAGGCCGGTCACGACGTGACCGGCGTGCACATGGCCCTGTCCAGCAACCCGCAGTCCTACCGGACCGGTGCGAGAGGCTGTTGCACCCTGGAGGATTCCCGGGACGCCCGCAGGGCGGCCGATGTGATCGGCATCCCTTTCTATGTCTGGGATCTCGCCGAGCGGTTCGACCGCGATGTCGTCCAGGACTTCGTCAAGGAGTACGCCGCCGGCCGTACCCCTAATCCGTGCCTGCGCTGCAACGAGAAGATCAAATTCGCGGCGCTGCTGGACAAAGCGCTCGCGCTCGGGTTCGACGCCGTCTGCACGGGGCACTACGCCCGCCTCGAGGACGGCGTGCTCCGGCGCGCCGTCGACGACGGCAAGGACCAGTCCTATGTCCTTGCCGTGTGCTCCAAGGAGCAGCTCTCGCACGCGATGTTCCCCCTCGGGGACACCGCGAAGGCCGATATCCGGCGCGAGGCCGAGCGCCGAGGGCTGCAGGTGGCCGACAAGCCGGACAGCCATGACATCTGCTTCATCGCGGACGGGGACACGCGCGCCTTCCTGGCCGAGCGCCTCGGCGCCGCGCCCGGCCCCATCGTCGACCCCGCGGGCGACGTGATCGGAGACCACGACGGTGCCTACGCCTACACCGTCGGCCAGCGCAAGGGGCTGCGCATCGGCAGGCCCGCGCCGGACGGCAAGCCGCGCTACGTCCTGGACATCTCCCCGGTGACCAACACCGTCACGGTGGGGCCGCGGGAGGCCCTGGACGTCCACGAGATCACCGGGGAGCGGCCGCTCTGGCTGACCGAGCCGCCGGCCGGGCCGCTGGAGTGCCAGGTGCAGTTGCGCGCCCACGGAGAGGTGCACGACTGCGTCGCCTGGGTGCAGGGCGACGCGCTGCGCATCCGGCTGCACGCGCCGGCGAGAGGCGTGGCCAAGGGGCAGGCCGCCGTGCTCTACGACGGCGAGACCGTGCTCGGCTCGGCCACCATCGCGGCCACGGACAGCGTCTTCGCCTGAGCGCCACAGGGTCCGGCCGCCGCCGGCGTACCGGCAGGCGCTCGTTAGGCTTTCGCCTGTGTCAGAACCTGTGAGTTTTCCGTGGCCCGCCGCGACCGCGACCGGGATCGGGTCCTACCCTGGCGACGATCCCGCCGACGCGCTGCGCCTGGTGTTCGATGAGCTACCGGATCTGCCACACCTGCCCGAGTTGCCCGGGCGCGGGCCCGGGGCGGACATGATCGGCCGTACGGCCGGTCTGCTGGTCGAGCTGCCCGTGGGACTGCAGCCCTCCGGGTGGCGGTTCGCCGACCGGCCCGGCCGCGACCTGCGGCGCGCGCACGACCACCTCTCCCGGGACCTGGACGCCCTGGAGGACCAGGCGTCGGAGTACGCGGGACCGTTCAAGGTCCAGGTCGCGGGGCCGTGGACGCTGGCCGCCTCGATCGAACTGCAGCACGGCGACCGTACCCTCAAGGACCCCGGAGCGGTGCGCGACCTCATCGCCTCGCTGGCCGAAGGTGTCTCCGCGCACGTCGCCGACGTCCGCCGGAGGCTGCCGAACGCCCAGATCCTCCTGCAGGTCGACGAGCCCGCACTCCCGGGCGTGCTCGCCGGGACCGTGCCCACGGCGAGCGGCTTCGGCCGGCTCGCCGCCGTCGAGGCGCCGGCCGCCGAGGAGGGGCTGTCGCGGGTGCTCGCCGCCGGGGACGCCTATCCGGTCGTGCACTGCTGCGCGCCAGGCGTGCCGTACGGCCTGCTGCGCGGGGCCGGGGCCAAGGCGATCTCCGTGGACGCCGGACTCATCGACGCGAGGGCCGACGAGGCCATCGGGGAGGCGGTCGAGGCCGGGCTCGGGCTCTTCCTCGGCGTGGTGGCGGGCAACGACTCCGCGCTTCCGCCGGTCACCGGCTCGGTGCGTCCGGTGCGGGAGCTGTGGCGGCGGCTGGGTTTCCCGCTCGCCCGGCTGGCCGAGCAGGTCGTCGCCACCCCGTCCTGCGGCCTCGCCGGCGCCTCGCCGCGGTACGCCCGTACGGCCCTGGCCCGGTGCCGCGAGGCCGGCCGGGTCATGCGCGACACGCCGGACGCCTGACCCCCGGCCCGCCACTCACCGCGGTGGTCTCGCAGCTGTCGGCGCTGCTGGGAGCCTGGTGCGGCGGCCACAAATGTCAGCGGCACGGTGGACACTGGGCCTATGAGTTTGAGCGAGGGTGCACCGGGGCAGGAGGCGCGGCGACACGCTGAGCTGTGCCAGGACATCGACGACGCGAACTACCGCTATTACGTGCTCGACGATCCGACGCTGAGTGACGCGGACTACGACCGGCTCATGCGCGAACTCCACGGGATCGAGGAGCGTCACCCCGAGCTGGTGACCCCGGATTCGCCGTCGCAGAAGGTCGGCGCGCCCATTACCACCGACTTCGCGACGGTCGCCCACCTCGAGCGCATGCTCAGTCTCGACAACGCCATGAACTCCGACGAGCTCGGTGCCTGGGGCGAGCGGGTCGAGAAGGAGGCAGGCGCGGCCGGAGGCTACCTCTGCGAGCTCAAGATCGACGGCCTGGCCGTGGCCCTGCTGTACGAGAACGGCCGGCTGGTCCGTGGCGCCACCCGCGGCGACGGCCGCAGCGGCGAGGACGTGACCAACAACATCCGGACGATCGACGCCATCCCCGACCGGCTCACCGGTGAGGACATCCCGGACCGGCTGGAGGTGCGGGGCGAGATCTATCTCCCGGTGAAGAGCTTCGAAGAGCTCAACGCCGCCCTGGCCGAGGGTGGCCGGGAGCCGTTCGCCAACCCCCGCAACGCCGCGGCCGGCTCCCTGCGGCAGAAGGACCCGCGGGTCACGGCCCAGCGGCCGCTCAGCATGATCGTGCACGGCTTCGGCACCTGGGAGGGCGCCCCGCAGCCGCAGAGCCAGTCGCAGGCCTACGAGCGGATGGGCGAGTTCGGACTGCCCGTGAGCGATCGCTACCGCGTGGTCGAGGATCTCGAGGCAGTCGGGGACTACATCCGGTTCTATGGTGAGCACCGGCATGATCCGGACTACGAGATCGACGGCGTCGTGGTGAAGGTGGACCAGCGGGCGCTCCAGCGCCGGCTCGGCTCCACCAGCCGGGCGCCACGCTGGGCCATCGCTTACAAATACCCGCCCCAGGAGGTCAACACCCGGCTCCTCGACATCAAGGTCGGCGTGGGCCGGACCGGGCGGATCACGCCCTACGGCGTCATGGAGCCGATCAAGGTGGCCGGGTCCACCGTGGCCTACGCCACGCTGCACAACGCCAGTGAGGTCAAGCGCAAGGGCGTGCTCATCGGCGACACCGTCGTGCTCCGCAAGGCGGGCGATGTGATCCCCGAGATCGTCACCGCCGTCACGGGCCTGCGGGACGGCACCGAGCGCGAGTTCGAGATGCCCACCCACTGTCCCGAGTGCGGCACCGAGCTGGCCTACCAGAAGGAGGGCGACGTCGACATCCGTTGCCCCAACGCCCGGTACTGCCCGGCCCAGCTGCGTGAGCGCGTCTACTTCGTCGCCGGCCGCAACGCGCTCGACATCGAAGCGCTCGGATACGTCGCGGCGACCGCGCTGACCCAGCCGCTCGAGCCCGACGATCCTCCGGTCCGCAACGAGGGGGACCTGTTCCACCTCACCGTGGACCGGCTACTGCCGATCAAGAGCATCGTCCGCGAGCAGCGCACCGGCCTGCCGAAGATGGATGAGAAGACCGGCGAGCCCAAGGTCGTCACGTTCTTCGCCAACAAGACGGGCGAGCCCAAGAAGACGGTGGAGAAGCTCTTCGAGGAGCTGGAGAAGGCCAAGCAGCAACCGCTGTGGCGGGTGCTGGTGGCGCTGTCCATCCGGCACGTCGGGCCGTCCGCGGCTCAGGACCTCGCCCGGGAGTTCCGCTCGATGGAGGCCATCGCCGGCGCCACGGAGGAGGAACTGGCGGCGGTCGAGGGGGTGGGGCCCACCATCGCCGCGTCGCTCAAGGACTGGTTCGCCGTCGACTGGCATCAGGAGATCGTGGCGAAGTGGCGGGAAGCGGGCGTGCGGATGGAGGACGAAGGTGCCGCGGGCCCGCGTCCGCTCGAGGGGGTCACCGTGGTGGTGACCGGCTCGCTCGAGCGCTTCAGCCGTGACTCGGCCACCGAGGCGGTGCAGGACCTCGGTGGCAAGGTGACCGGTTCGGTCTCCAAGAAAACGGGCTTTGTCGTGGCAGGAGACAATCCAGGCTCCAAATACGACAAAGCTCTCAAACTAGGCCTCTCTATCCTGAATGAGGACGGGTTCCAAGTGCTGCTCGAAGAAGGGCCAGAAGCGGCCAAAGCCGTAACCCTCCCGACGGATGGATGACGTGCGCCTGTTGTTGTGCGTTGGACCAGCAGCAAGTTACCGTGAGGTAGGACCTAGTCACACAGAGATCACTTGACCGCTGGAACCAGGACGTAACGGAACGTACCCAATCGGTTTCGCGAAGTTCACCGAAGGTCGTAGTCTCCTCCTCATCACCTGAAAATGGACCTCCGGTGCAGTCCTCGACTGGCGAAACGGGGGCGATCCCCGGAACCTTCCCGAGGGAAGTGATGAAGGACCCGAACAACACGCGGGACACCCTGCCCCGGCGGGGCTCCCCCTTGTGGATATACCTCGTCAGCGTCATAGGCGCCGGCGCCGTGGTGTGCGCCATAGCGCTCGGTGGCCTGTTCCGCCATGAGTTCGAGGCACTCCTGGGCAATCCGGTGTTCTGGATCCTGGGCTGTTTCGTCCTCTTCGGCGAGCTCAGGCCCATCATCACCCCGGGCTCGACGGAGACCAGTGGCGCGGCGACCTCGACAACGTTCGTCTTCGCCGCCCTGCTCTACGCGGGGATGCCGGTCGCGATTCTGCTGCAGGTCGTGGCGGCGGTGACCTACGGGGTCTTCCGGCGCCGGGCCGCGCATCGTACGGCCTTCAATGTCTCCCAGTACGCGCTGAGCATCACCGCCGCCAACATCGCGCTCGGCGGCTTCGGAGTCCACCCGTCGGCCACCCAGGTCTGGGTGCCCGGCGGATCCGATCTGATCGCCATCGCCTGCGCCGCGGTCGTCTACTTCCTCAGTAACGACACGCTCGTCTGCGGTGCGGTGGCACTGCACGAGCGGGTCTCGCTGGTGAAGGTCCTGCGGCGGGACATCGGCTATCAGGTGCTGGTCAACCTCGCCCTGCTGAGCCTGTCGCCCCTCGTGGTCGTCGCCATGAACAGGTCAGCGGCCTTCGTGCCGCTCATCGTGTTGCCGTTCATCGCGGTCTATCTCATCGCGTCCGGATCGGTGCGCCGCGAGCACCAGGCGCTGCACGACGTCCTGACGGGACTGCCCAACCGCAAGCTGCTCACCATGCGCACAGAGGCGGCGCTGTCGGAGGCCGGCCACCACGCGCCCCGAGGCGGGGGTCCGCAGGACCGGGTGGGCCTGTTCCTGCTCGACCTCGACCGGTTCAAGGAGGTCAACGACACGCTGGGGCACCACACCGGTGACCGCCTGCTGCAGATGGTGGCGCACCGGCTGGCCCACAGCGTGCGTCCCGGCGATCTCGTCGCACGGCTGGGCGGCGACGAGTTCGCGGTGCTCCTGCCGTCCGTACGCGATGGCCAGGCGGCCCGCGAGGTCGCGGTCCGGCTGCGGGCGGCGCTGGGTGAGCCCGTACGGGTGGACGGTGTGTCGTTCGACCTCGAGGGCAGCGTCGGCATCGCGCTCCACCCGGACCACGCGCCGGACTTCGAAATGCTGTTGCAGCGGGCGGACGTGGCGATGTACGTCGCCAAGGAGGCCCGCTCGGGGGTCGAGATCTATTCGCCGGCCAAGGACCGCAATTCCCCGGCCAGACTCGGCATGCTGGGAGACCTGCGACGCGCGATCGACCGCAAGGAGCTGGAGCTGCACTTTCAGCCCAAGATCGGCCTGATCGACGGCCAGCTGGTCGGGATGGAGGCGCTGCTGCGCTGGCGCCACCCCGAGCAGGGCCTGATCGGGCCTGCGCAGTTCCTCCCCATCGCCGAGCAGACCTACCTCATGCGGTCGATCACCCATTACGTGGTCGACTGCGTCCTCACGCAGGCCGCCACCTGGTGGCGGGAGGGGCTGACGGTCCAGGTCTCGATCAACATCTCGGGCCGGGACCTGCTCGACTCCACGCTCACGGACACCATCCGAGTGGGTCTGATGGAGCGCGGCCTGCCCGCGGCGATGCTGCAGCTCGAGATCACCGAACGCATCCTGATGAACGAACCGGCCTATGCCGGCGACACGGTCGGAGCCCTGGCGGAGCTCGGGATCCCGCTGAGCCTGGACGACTTCGGCACCGGCTACTCCTCGCTGGTGCGGCTGAAGCGGCTGCCGGTCGAAGAGATCAAGATCGACTCCTCGTTCGTGCACCGGCTGACGGAGTCGTGCGACGACGCGGTGATCGTCCGGTCGGTCATCGACCTGGTCCGGACCCTCGGGTTGCGGTCGGTGGCCGAGGGCGTGGAGGACCACAAGACCGCACAGCTGCTCCGCGAGATGGGCTGTGACGCCGCGCAGGGATGGCACTTCGGCCGGCCCATGGACGCGGCGGACGCCACCGAGTGGCTGCGCCGCCGCATGGAGCGGGCACCGGAGCCGGCCGCCTAGCGCCGGGAGACCGCGCAGCCGGGCCGCAAAGGTGCCCGCGCGGCGCGCGCCGGTGCCTGGTAAGTCGGCCAGACCAGCCTGTTCCCCATAGGATGGGCTGGAACCCATTGATCTCCGAAACGGTTTCCGACTATGTCTATCACCCGTGACGAGGTCGCTCACCTCGCCCGGCTGTCCCGGCTGGCGCTCGGCGACGAGGAGCTCGACCATTTCGCCGCCCAGCTCGACGGGATCATCTCCGCTGTCGCGCGGGTCCAGGAGGTTGCGGCCGGCGACATCCCGGCCACCTCGCACGCATTGCCGCTGACCAACGTCTTCCGGCCCGACGAGGTGCGCTCCGGCCTCACCGCCGAGGAGGCGCTCTCCGGTGCGCCGGCCACGGAGCGGGACCGGTTCCGGGTGCCTCGGATCCTCGAGGAGGAAGCGTGAGCCTCACCCGTAAGACCGCCGCGGAGCTCGCCCGGCTGATCGCCTCCGGCGAGACGTCCGCCACCGAGGTCGCCCAGGAGCACCTCGACCGCATTGCCGCCGTCGACGGCCAGGTCAACGCGTTCCTGCACGTCGACGCCGACATCACACTCGAGCAGGCCAGGGCCGTGGACGCCCGGCGTGCGGCGGGGGAGCGGCTCGGCCCGCTGGCCGGGGTGCCGATCGCCCACAAGGACGTCTTCACCACCAGGGACATGCCGACCACCGCCGCCTCCAAGATCCTGGAGGGTTGGCGGCCGCCCTACGACGCGACCGTGACGGCCCGGCTCCGGGCCGCGGGCATGGTCATCCTGGGCAAGACCAACATGGACGAGTTCGCGATGGGCTCGTCCACCGAGCACTCCGCATTCGGCCCGACGCACAACCCGTGGGATCTCGATCGCATCCCTGGGGGCTCTGGCGGTGGCTCCGCAGCAGCCGTCGCCGCATTCGAGGCGCCGCTGGCGCTCGGGTCGGACACCGGCGGCTCCATCCGCCAGCCTGCCGCCGTGACCGGCTCCGTGGGAGTGAAGCCGACCTATGGGGGAGTGTCTCGCTATGGCGCGATCGCGCTGGCGTCATCGCTCGATCAGGTCGGCCCGGTCACCCGCAACGTTCTCGATGCCGCTCTCGTGCACGACATCATCGGCGGGTGGGACCCGCGAGACTCGACCAGCCTGAGGGATGCATGGCCGAGTTTCGCCGAGGCTGCGCGAGCGGGTGCGCGCCAGGAGTCGCTCAGGGGTTTGCGTATTGGTGTTGTCAAGGAGCTTGATGCGCCCGGCTTCCAGGCCGGGGTTAGTCAGAGGTTCCACGAGGCGCTTGCGCTTCTCGAGGGTGCCGGCGCCGAAATCGTCGAGGTCACGGCCCCCAACTTCGAATATGCGGTCGCTGCGTATTATTTGATTCTTCCGGCAGAGGCATCCAGCAATCTCGCGAAGTTTGACTCTGTGCGATTTGGTTTGCGCATCAACCCTGTGGGGGGAGGGACGGTCGAGGATGTCATGGCCGCCACCCGTGAGGCCGGCTTCGGACCCGAGGTGAAGCGCCGCATCATCCTGGGCACCTACGCGCTCAGTGCCGGCTACTACGACGCGTACTACGGCAGTGCGCAGAAGGTGCGCACACTCATTCAGCGCGATTTCGCGGCGGCATTCAGCCAGGCCGATGTGCTGGTCAGCCCGGCGGCGCCGACGACGGCGTTCAAGCTGGGCGAGAAGCTCGAGGACCCGCTGGCCATGTATCTGAACGACGTGACGACGATTCCGGCGAACCTGGCGGGCATCCCGGGCATGGGGTTGCCGATGGGGCTCGCCCCGGAGGACGGACTGCCGACGGGCATCCAGATCATGGCTCCTGCGCGTGCGGATGACCGCCTCTACAAACTGGGCGCAACCCTCGAGCGGTTGCTCGAGGAGCAGTGGGGCGGCCCGCTACTGGACCAGGCGCCGAGCCTGACCGGTGGAGAAATGTTCGCGGTAAAGGACGGTGCGCTGTGAGTGCCGTCCGCACCGCGAGTTGCCTACTTTTGCCTAGTTCAACATCCGTAACCCGACCATTGTGGGCAACTCGAGTAGGGAGCGTGGTGCTCTGATGGCCAAAGCAGAACTCATGGACTACGACAAGGCCCTCGAACTCTTCGAGCCCGTGCTCGGGTTCGAGGTGCACGTCGAGCTGAACACGAAGACGAAGATGTTCAGCGATGCCCCGAACTTCTTCGGCGGCGAGCCCAACACGAACATCACCCCCGTAGACCTCGGACTGCCGGGTTCGCTGCCGGTCGTGAACGAGACAGCCATCCGCTACTCGATCAGCCTTGGCCTGGCTCTCGGATGCCAGATCGCCGAGTCGAGCCGCTTCGCCCGCAAGAACTATTTCTACCCCGACCTCGCAAAGAACTACCAGATCAGCCAGTTTGATGAGCCGATTGCCTATGAGGGCAGCGTGGATGTCGAGCTCGCCAGCGGCCGCGTTGTCACTGTCGAAATCGAGCGCGCGCACATGGAAGAGGATGCCGGCAAGCTGACGCACATCGGCGGTGCGACCGGTCGCATCCAGGGTGCAGAGTATTCGCTCGTCGACTACAACCGGGCTGGCGTTCCGCTCGTGGAAATCGTCACGAAGATGATCACGGGCGCCGAGCACGATGCTCCGGAGCTCGCGAAGGCGTATGTATCGACCATTCGCGACATCATTGTTTCGCTGGGAATTTCGGACGCGAAGATGGAGCGCGGCAACATCCGTTGCGATGCCAACATCTCGCTGAGCCCCCGCGGTTCGGGCAAGCTCGGTACTCGCACCGAGACGAAGAACGTCAACTCGCTGCGCAGTGTCGAGCGTGCGATCCGGTACGAGATCCAGCGCCAGGCGGCCATTCTCGCCAAGGGCGGAACGATCATCCAGGAGACCCGCCACTGGCACGAGGACACGGGCCAGACATCCGCCGGCCGTCCGAAGAGCGATGCGGATGACTACCGGTACTTCCCGGAGCCCGACCTGCTGCCGGTCGTGCCCGGCATCGCCCTGATCGAGGAACTTCGCGCCGCCCTGCCCGAGGCACCGGCGATTCGCCGCAAGCGCCTCAAGGAGGCGTGGAGCTTCTCTGACCTCGAGTTTCAGGATGTCGTCAACGCCGGCCTTCTCGTCGAGATCGAGGAGACGGTCGCCGAGGGTGCGATGGCGCAGTCTGCCCGCAAATGGTGGATGGGCGAGATCGCACGCATCGCCAACGAGCGCGGGGTGGATGCCGCGACTCTCGTCACCCCCATCGATGTCTCTTCGCTGATCGCCCTGATCGACTCAGGCGAACTCACCGATCGTCTGGCGCGTCAGGTTCTCGAGGGTGTCATCGCCGGCGAGGGCACCCCGTCAGCGGTCGTGGCCGCGCGTGGCCTCAAGGTCGTGTCGGATGACGGTGCCCTTATCGCCGCGATCGACGAGGCCCTCGCCGCTCAGCCTGACGTTCTGGAGAAGATTCGGGATGGCAAGGTTCAGGCCGCAGGCGCTGTGATCGGTGCCGTCATGAAGGCGATGAAGGGCACGGCGGATGCGGCGCGGGTGCGCGAGCTGGTGCTGGAGCGGGCCGGGCAGTAGCAGCGATCAGTGCCGACATGGCACTACGGCTCAGCGAACTGAATCCACGGATGCGATAGCGCGCCCCACCGCCGCAACCGCAAACGCAACATCGTCGGCATCCGTCGCCCAGTTGCTCACCGAGATCCGCAGGATGTCGTGCCCCTGCCACTTCGACCCCGACATCCACACGGCCCCATCGGCGATCAGCGCCGCGGTCACCGCGCGCGTGCGCTCATCCGATCCGAAGTACAGCGACACCTGGGTGAAGACGACATCGTTGAGCACGGTCACCTCCGGTAGCGCGGACAGCCCCGCAGCCAACTCGCGTGCGCGAGCAACGAGCCCGTCCACCAACGCAACCACGCCCGACCGCCCGAGCTGCCGCAGCGCCGCCCACACCGGAACACCGCGCGCTCGCCGGGACATCTCCGGCGTCACGTCATACGGGTCCGAAGCCTCGCCGTCCTTGATCAGGTAGCTCGTCTGCGCACCGAGTGCGGCACGCGCGACGCCCGGCCGCGCGATGATTGCGACGCCACAGTCGTACGGAACGTTGAGCGTCTTGTGCGCATCCGTCGCCCAGGAGTCCGCGGTCTCGACGCCGTCCAACTGGCCGCGCAGCGAGGGACTTGCCGCGGCCCAGAGTCCGAACGCGCCATCGATGTGAACCCAGGCACCGCGAGCATGCGCCAGCGCGACAGCCTCGCGCATCGGATCGAACGCGCCCGAGTGCAGGTTACCCGCCTGCAGGACGACGATGGCTGGGCCGGAGATCGCTTCGAGAGCCTCAGCGAGCGAGGACGCAACAATGCGCCCCTGTGCGTCAGCATCGACAACGGTCGGCAGGCCCAGCCCCAGATATCGCAGGGCCAGGTCGACGGATGCGTGCCGCTCGGCGCCAGCAATCACGGTCACCACCGGCGCGCCCTGCAGACCGCGCGTATTCACGTCCCAGCCCACGGCATCCAGAACGGATGCTCGCGCCGCAGCCAGGCATGTCCAGTTGCCCATCGTCGCGCCGGTCGTGAAACCGACATCCGAGCCGGCCGGCAGCCCGAGCAGGTCGACGAGCCACTCGCCGGCAACCTCCTCGATCGCGGCAGTTGCGGGAGAGGCGTAGCGCATGGCGGCATTCTGGTCCCACGAGCTCACCAGCACGTCTGCGCCGAGCGCGGCAGGCAGCGTTCCGCCGATCACCCAACCGAAAAAGCGTCCGGATGGCATGGCCATCAACCCAGGCCCGGCCAGCGTCGCCAGCTCATCGACCACAGCCACCGCATCCATCGGGGCATGCTGCAGAGGATGCCCGAAAACCTTCTTCATCTCATCGACGTTCGCGAAGGGGGCGACACGGCGAGAGGGAATCGAGTCGATCCACTCCATCGACCGTGCGGTCGCGTGGTCGAGAACGGCTCTGTACTCGTCGGGATTCAGATTCATGTCGGAATCGTATCTCCGAGGAAGTGGAACGCGCCTCGCGTGTGACCTTTGGGCTGCGCGCGCAATCACGTCCGAAGGTACTGCCGCTCGCGAGTCAGGCAAGACGCCCGTTAGGCGTGACCGGGAGCTGCGGCAGGGGGTGCGCCGCGCCACCTCCGCTAAACCAGGCGCATCACCATGCTGCTGGTTGTCGCCGGCTTGAGATTGGCCGTCCCCACGAAGTATGCGCGGATGGTGGCCGCTCGGGTCTTGTTCGAGAACGCCGGCAGCGTAACCGTGACGCTGCCGGCGTTCGCCGCCGTGAGCGTCATAATCCGTGCAATGTGCCCGTTGACCACGATGACCACTTTGCCCTGGGGCGGTAGTGCACTGCCGACGATGCGGACCGTCACCGCCACCTTCACCTGGATCGTCCTGTTCGTTGGGTCGACAGTCGAGGAGACCTTGCTCAGTTTGATGCTCGTGGGCGCCTTGGTCACGGTCATCGCTGCGGGGGCGGATGCTCCAGCCGCATTGGTGAGGCCGTCCTGGTATTCCGCGACCACGGTGTGCCTGCCGGCGGAAATCAGGTTGGAGAGCGGCACCATCGCCTGACCGAGCGAGAGGGGAATGGTCGCGTACGGTTTACCGCTGACCAGAATCGTGATGTCGCCGGTGGCGGGCTTGCCACCGGATACGACCGAAATGCGGGCGCTGGGTGAGTGAAGATAGGCGACCGTCGATGGGCTGAGTTTCAGCGTGATCGCAGCTGCCGAGCGGACCGAGCCTTTGGGCACCGAGAGGGATGCGACGGTGGAGACCAGCCCGGCGACATCCGTAGCCCTGAATTGAAGCGTGATCGCGGTTCGTCCGAGGTGCACGGGGCCGGCGTATGTTGCCCAGTTGCCGCCCGCGACGCGCCAACTGATGGACGCCACTCCGGAACCACTATCGCTCGCCGTCGCGGTCGCCGTGCGTGTACTCGAGTGGAACGTCGCAGTCACGTGCGGCGCCACTGTGTCGGACATGAGCGTCAGCGACCGCGTCGCCTCCGTGGTGCCGGCACCGATGGTGCGGTAGCTGAATGTCGTCGTTCCATTAGGGATCGTGATGGGAGCCGTGTACGTGCTCCAGGCCAAGCCGGTGAAGGAGTACTGCGTCACCTGGCCCGAACTCGGCGAACCGAGCGACGCTGTACCGCTCACTGAGAGGGTGACAACCGGTGCGGTCTTGTACCATCCGGCCGCGCCGTTGGGCGATGCTGGCGAAACCGATGCGGTGGTGATCGCACCCGCCGTCAATGCGACTACGGCTGAGGCGTGGCCCGCGATATCCGTGGCCTGGAACTCGAGCGAGAGCGATCCGTTGCCGATGCTCACCGGCGCCGTGTACGGCGACCAGGCGCCTCCCGGGATGCGCACCTGGATGCTGGCAATACCCGATGTCACGTCCGTAGCCGTCGCACTCCACGTACGGGTGCCGCTGTCGAAGACGGGCGAGACCTGCGGCGAATCGAGATCCACCGAGAACGGCAGGGTGTTGGTTGCCTCAGTAATACCGGCTCCTACGGTGCGGTAGGAGAGCGTCGAGAGTCCTGACGGAATCGTGATCGGGTCTGTGTAGGTGACCCAGGTCGTTCCGTTGAACGAGTACTGCGTGACCTGCCCGGCCGGTGGCGTACCTGCCGAGAGTGTGACAACCGGGGCTACCGTGTACCAGCCGAGCAGCCCGTTGGGGGAGGCCGGGCTCACGGACGCCGTGGTGATCGCCCCGATCGCGAGGGGAACGCTCGCTGAGACGTTGCCCGCGACATCCGTTGCCCGGAAGGCGAGCGACAGCGAGGCCGCGCCGATCACGGTGGGACCGGTGTAGGTCGTCCAGGAGCCGCCCGAGATGCTCTGCTGGATGCTGGCGACACCGGATGCCGCATCACTCGCGCCTGCGCTGTATGTGCGCGTCGTCGAATCGAAGGACGCAGTGACGACGGGGGCCGTGCTATCGACCGAGAACGCGAGCGTCTGTGTTGCCTCGGTATGCCCGGCGCCGGTCGTTCGGTAGTAGAGGGTCCAGATTCCGTCCGGCACGATGATCGGCGCAGAATAGGTGCTCCAGGCTATGCCGTCATAGGAATATTGGGTCACCTGGTCGGTGCCGGGGGTGCCGGCCGACAGCGTGACGGTGGGGGGCGTTACATACCAGCCCGAGAGGCCGTCCGCCGAGGACGGTGACACGATCGCGGTGGTGATGGCACCCTCGCTGATGTTCACAGACGCGGAGATGTTGCCCGCGACATCGACGGCCCGGAACTCGAGCGCGATCGAACCGTTGTCAATCGTGGTTGGCACCGTGTAGGTCGTCCAGGCGCCGCCGGGGGTGCGATATTGGATGGCGGCTACGCCCGAGGTGGCATCGGTTGCACTGGCGCTGAACGTACGCGTGGTGTCGTTGAATGATGCTGTCACAATCGGCAGATCGACATCGACCGTGAACGGCAGGGTGTGCGTCGCCTCGGTCTGGGTCGCCGTCGTCGACCGATACGAGAACGTCGAGGTTCCCGCCGCGATCGTCACGGGCGCCGTGTAGGTCAGCCAGGTCGTGCCAGCGTCGAGCGAGTACTGGGTCGTCGTTGCGACGCCGGTGTTTGATGCGGTGAGGGTCACGGTCGGCTGACTGATGTACCAGTTAGAAGTGCCGTTGGGTGTCGCTGGACTGACCAATGCTGTCGTGGTGAGCGCTGCCGCGACGCTGGTGAGCGAGTAGTCATCCGTCACGAGGGTGCCGAGTGAGAACAGGGTGAGGCCGAAGTCGATGCCGTCATAGCCGGCCGGCACCGGCTGGGTAACCCAGGTCGCCGGGCTCCACGCTGTGGCAGGGGCGAAATAGGGGCTTGCGTCCCAATAGACCCAACCGCCGGTCGTAGTTCGCAGGTAGACCTCGAACTGCGTGTTCGCGGTCGAGGTGTACCACGCGCTCAGCTGGTATGACGCGCCAGCAATCGCCGAGGGCGCGCAGGTGCCGAGGTCGAGCAAAGGCATGACCTTGGAGTCACCGTCGGTATATGCGCTCATCGTGAGGCGCGCGGCAACGTTGCCGGTGTGTCCGGGAGAAACGGTATCGTAGGTCGCCGTGTTTGTACCGAAGCCTGCCTGCGCCCAGCAATCTGGCAGGTTTGTCGTGGTGTTGGTTGTCTCGAAGCTGGGGTTGGTCACGCTGGCGGAACTTGTGGCCGGTGGCACCACCACTGCGGGCTGGGTCGTGCCCCCAATGACCTGCGCGACGGTCTCAACCGCCGTGTTGTTGGCGGACTGCGTGCTGAGCCACGAGACGAACTGGCTGAAGAGCGCCGGGGTCACGGCAAGTGAATCACAGCCGCTGTCGCAAAGGTGATGGAACGTGAGGATGACCCATCCGCCGCCGTTACTCTGCGCGTTGGTCACCGTCGACTCGAGGTCTGCGAGAGTCCAGGTGGCGTCGACCTCGTCGAGCGCCGCGAGCTCGTATGGCTTGACGGGTGGAATACTCTCGGCGAACGGGCATCCGGCGCATCCGAACTTCGATTGGATGTCACCAAGATTGCGCGCACTGTTATACCCACATGCTTGGGCGAGTGCGTCTACGGAAGCGTTGGTCGCCGCGAAGGGGTAGGCGAAGTTTTGCACGGGGAACTCCCAGCCGAGCAGCGTGTCGCGGTCCAGGCAGATCTGACGCTTGGCTGCGTCGCTCGAGAGCGTCGTGAGGTCGGGGTGACTGACGGTATGACCAGCGATCTCGTTCCCCGCAGCGAAGAGCGCGCTGAGATCGGATCGGGTCTGGTATCCCGGAAGGCCGATCGTTCCCGAGTTGGTGTAATACGTGCCGTGCATGCCCGCGGCATTTAGGACGGAAGCGGCGGCCACCGTGTCGGCGTTGCCATCATCGAACGTGAAGGTCACGACCGTCGGGGGCAGGGGCGCTGCCGCGAGCGCCGCTGCCTTCACCGGAAGCGGTGTGGGGATTGGGGTTATAGCCGGGTCGGGCGTCGTGACGGGGGCAGGTGTTGTCACCGGGTCGGGCGTAGTTACCGGGGCCGGTGTAGTGACGGGGGCTGGTGTAGTGACAGGGTCAGGTGTCGTCACCGGGGTCGGAGTTGTTACGGGGGCCGGCGAGGTTACCGGTGCTGGCGTAGTCACCGGGTCCGGCGTTGTAATTGGTGCCGGAGATGGTGCCGGAGTTGGGTTGGATGGGGTCGTCGGGTCCGAGGGAGTGGATGACGTGTCAGCTGGCGCCGTACTTACCACCGGCGCCGGAGTGCTCGGATCAGCCGCCCGCGCGGGCGCCGCGAACGACAGGGCTGTGGCGAGCGCCAGGACCACCGTCGCCGATGCTAAGGCCATCGGACGACGTGTCGGGTGGTTCGCGGATGATCCTGGCGTGCTCTTCACGGTGTTCCTCTCGTCGCACAGGCTCGTCGAGGCCGCGCCGCGCTCGGGTTGCACGGACGCGCACAGAACCCTCGAATTGGGGTGCGCCTGACGATGCCAATCTGTCCGTCCGCGCCTGTAGCGGTCAACGGCCTGCGGGCAACCCTGCGGGGTTCATCGGGAATCTGCGGATGTCCGCAGCATCCGAACGGCTACTCCTCTACGGGAGTCCTCGTGACGATGCGCTTCCACGGTCCGGCGGGCACCTGGGAGGTCGGGACGAAACGCCACGACACGTGATCGGTGTCGCCATCCAGCTCGGCAAATTTGAGGCATCCATTGAGTGCGGGAGAGACGTCGAGTCCGGCTCCGCCATACTCTTTGTTCGCGGGGCGGGCGTTCTTCTTGCCGAAGACATAGTTCGCATCGTTGTATTGGCCGGGGCCGGCATCCTCGATCTGCCCATAACAGGTCGCACCGCCCTTCGTCAGCTCGACCCACTGGTTCTTCATGAGGCTCACATTGGGATTGTGGATGTTCCGCGCATAGGTTGCGGACTTCGCCCACGGGATGACCGTGCCACGACGCGCATATGCGCCGGGGTCGTTGATGTCGTCGAACGGCAGGTCGAGATAGAACGGATTCTGCTTCGGCGTCATCTTGAGCGGGAAGTACCCGTTTGACGACGTACGTTTCTCGGTGCCGCAGGCGTTCGACGCAATTACGCCGTCGCAGCCGCCGTAGTTGGCGTACCAGTTGGTGTCATACGTGGAGATGACCTGGCTGCCGTCGGAAGCGTTGGGGTCGAAGATCTCGCCCACCCAGAACGTCGTCGAGACGATCTTCGTGTGCCAGGGGTACGGATTGACCGGTTTCGGTTTGGGCTTTGGCTTCGGGTGTGATTGGGGTGTGAGCTTTGGAGTCAGCGTTGGCAAGGGGGCAGACACGTCGACACTGGGGCTGCTCGAAGGGACCGGGGAAGGCTTGTTGGTACACGACGAAAGCGCGGCGGTCGCGGCGAACGCCATCGCGAAAGTCAGCAGTGTGACCGACCTCCGTGCTCTCATGTGGTCAAGGTCACTCCACTGTGACCGATTTAGCAAGGTTTCGGGGCTTATCGACATCACGGCCGAGCACGAGGGCGAGCTCGCGGGCGAGCACCTGCATCGGGATGACGCACTCGAGCGGGCCGCACGGCTGGAACCCGTTGTCGACCGGCGCTAGTAGGCTGCGGCCGAGTGCCGGGATGGTGCTGCCGGCGCCACCAATCGTGATGAGCCGCGCGCCACGGGCTGCAACCTCGGCGATGTTGCCCGCGATCCTTGCACCTCCGCTGTCGACTATTACCACCGGGGTTCCCTCCTCGACGAGCGCGAGGGGGCCGTGCTTCAATTCGCCCGCCGGATAGTGCTGGGCCCACCGGTAGGTGAGTTCCTTGAGTTTCAGCGCGCCTTCCGCCGCATAAACGACGCCAGCTCCACGGCCCAGGAAGATCACACCGAGCGAATCGGCAAGCTCGGCCGCGAGCGGGGGCACGATATCTTTCGCGACCGTGAGCGACTGCGCCAGCAGGTCGGGCATCCGGCGCAGGTCGTCCAGGATCGACTGGGTGTTCGAGCGATTGACGCGGCCCAACTCATGCAGCGCGGAGATTGCTACCGCGACTCCCGTGAGCACCTGTGCGACGAACGTCTTGGTTGCCGCGACTCCGATCTCGTGCCCAGCACTGCACTCGACGATCGCGTTCGCCCGGCGGGCGAGACTCGAGTGCGGATTGTTGGTGATGGCGAGCACCTGGCAGTGCGCGAAGTTTTCTCCGTCGAGGGCATGCAGGATGTCCGCGGTCTCGCCCGATTGGCTCATCGCGATGACGAGCGTGCGTGGGCCGAGAACGGCATCCGCGGCTTCGCTCGCGATCACCGTCTCCGCGGGCATGATGCCGAATCTGCGGAAGGCCGCGGCGACGATTCCGCCAGCGTTGAGGGAGGTACCGCATCCGACGATGGCGACCCGGTCGAAGTCGGGCAACTCGAGGGAGCGCCACAGTGCGCCGTTCGTCGCATCGGCTCCGACCCGATCCAGGATTCGCCCGGCAAGCTCGGGCTGCTCGTCGATTTCCTTCGCCATGTGATCGGGGTAGCCGTGCAGGTCGAGTTCGGTCCCCGCCCACGTATGCGCGACCGCCACTGGCCAGTCGGTGTTTGTCCCCGTCCAGCGGACCGGTACGGCCAATTCGACAACATCGCCATCCCGGAGCACCTGGAACGAGGCGACTCGCGGCCCGAACGCGCTGATGTCGCTCGCGAGGAACGTTCCGTTCGGCGATGCCGCGACTACGAGAGGAGCGTGGCGACTGGCGCCAACGATCCGCCCGGAGTGCGAATCCATTACCACGATAGCACCGGAGCCCTCACAGAGTTCGATCGTGTGACCGAGCGCTGCGGCAAGGTCGACACCGCGTACCAGCTCGTCTTCCACGAGGTGCGCGATCACCTCGCTGTCCACGTCGGAGGAGAACAGATGCCCCGCGGACACCAGGGTGGTGCGCAGTTCTTCGCAGTTCTCGATGATCCCGTTGTGCACGACATGCACCGAGCCGGTGCAGTCGGTGTGGGGATGCGCGTTGCGCTCTGAGACGCCGCCGTGAGTTGCCCAGCGGGTGTGACCGATGCCGGCGCCGGTGAGATCGCGCGGCGGAAGGTCGGCCATCCGTTCCACCAACTCGGCGACACGGTGGACGCTACGCAACCGCAGCGCGCCGCCGCCCACCGTCTGCACCGCGATGCCGACGGAGTCGTACCCCCGGTATTCGAGCGCTTCGAGCGCTTCACACAGGTATTCGGGTGCCGAGTCCGTGGTGCGGCACGCGACGATTCCGCACATCAGGACACCGCGACGGACGCCACGGGAGCGGGGTGCGCTTGTGTCATGATCCAGTCATCCCGGTCGACGGTAGTGGTCAGGCTCTGGGCGACGCTTCGAACCATCGCGTCGATGCGGGTGCGCGGGATAAAGCCTACGAGCTCCCGGGCGAGAGCGTTGTCTGGCACTCGGCGGCGCATGTCTTCATAACCGTCGCCGTAGGCGTTCGCGTATGGCACAAGTGTGATCTCGCTCGTGCTGCCGGTCTCGCGGATGATCAACTCGGCCAGGTCGAGAATGGAGATCTCGTCCGCGCCGCCCAGGTTGTATGCCTTGCCATAGGCCCTGGTCGACTCGGCGATCTGCACAATTGCGGGCACGATATCCACGACCGACGAGAAGCAGCGGGTCTGCCTGCCGGTGCCGAAGACGGTCAGCGGCTCACCACGCAGGGCCTGCCCGACAAGGTTCGGCACGACCATGCCGTATCGACCTTTCTGCCGCGGACCGATCGTGTTGAACAGTCGAACAATCGAGACCGGAAGGCGGAACTGGGTCCAGTAGGCGTGCGCGAACGCCTCATCGATGCCCTTTGCGGCGGCGTAACCCCAGCGCGATTTGAGTGGCGAACCGAGGATGCGATCGGACTCCTCAGAAAGGCTGTCCGATTCGTTCTTGCCGTAAATTTCACTCGTCGAGGCAAGCAGCAGTGTCGCACCGGTTTCGGAGCAGACCATGAGCACGTTCTCGGTTCCGTGGATGTTCGCCCGCAGGCTGGTGAGTGGCTCCTCGACGATAAGCTTCACGCCCACTGCCGCAGCCAGGTGGAACACCCGGTCGCACTGCGAGACGCAGTCCAGCACGACAGCCGGATCGAGAATCGTGCCGACCACCAGCCGGAATCGAGGATGGTCGCGTACCGCACCGAGATTCGCGATGCTGCCCGTACTGAGGTCGTCGAGCACGATCACCGAGTCGCCGTGCGCAAGCAGGTACTCGACGAGGTGACTGCCGATGAAACCCGCTCCACCGGTGACAAGCGATTTCACGAGGTCACCCCCGACACAGCGTCGGGAAAGCGCGGGTCGAACACCAGGTGCGATGCCTGGATCCAGTCGAGGTCGGCGTCAGAATGCCGGGTGTGAATGAGCACGAGATCGGGTTGGAAGAATTCGGGTCGCCGGGTCGCCGGCACGATTTCACCCGATTCGAGTGTCACCTGATCGAAGTGACTGTCTACGAATCCGACGTGGGCGCCGGCGCGGGCGAACGTGGACAGGATTTCGAGGGCCGGTGATTCGCGCAGGTCGGCGACATCCGCCTTGTATGAAATGCCGACGACGAGGATGCGGGCGCGGCTGAGCGGCACGCCGTTCTCCGACAGCAGTGCGCGCGCCGCATCGACCACCCGCCCCGGGCGATTGGCGATCTCGGCCATGGTGCGTTCAATGATCGGGGCGGAGACGCGTTCCTTGCGTAGTTGCCAGAGCAGGTAGTGGGGGTCGCATGGGATGCAGTGCCCCCCAACGCCCGGGCCGGGCCGGAACGCCATGAAGCCGTACGGCTTCGTTGCGGCGGCGTCGATCACATCGTTGACCGGGATTCCGAGGTGTGCACAGATGTCGGCGAACTCATTGGCGAGAGCGATGTTGACCGCGCGAAAGGTGTTCTCGAGGAGTTTGGTCATTTCCGCAGCCGCGAGTGAATCGACGTGATGCACTTCGTTCGCGTAGCGGCGCAGCAGCATGTCGGCCTTGACGCCGCATTGCTGCGTTGCGCCACCGACGACTCGCGGAATCGCTTCCTGGTCGACCGCGTCATTTCCGGGGTCGATCCGCTCGGCGCTGAAGGCGACGAAGATGTCTTCGCCGATCTCGAAGCCGCGATCCCGCAGAGGGCGCACGAGGAGGTCTTCGGTGCACCCGACGTAGGTGGTCGAGGTGAGCAACAGCAGCTGGCCGGGCACGGCGTTCGCGACCACGGTCTCGCAGGCCGCCTCGAGCATCCGCAGGTCGGGAGTCAGGTAGTTGTCGACCGGAGTTGGCACGCAGATCACAACGGCGGCGGCGCGCGTGAGGCTCTGCGGGTGCGATGTCAGTAGCAGTCGCTCCGTCTTCAGCGCTTTCGACAGCCGGCTCTGGTCGCGGTCGAGGAGGTCGGCTCCGCCGCGGATGATGGTCGCAAGGCGAGCCTCGCTGGCATCGAGTCCGAGTACCCGGGATCCGCCCGCGTGGTAGGAGATTGCGGTGGGCAGACCGACATAGCCGAGACCGACGATGGCGACATCGAAATCGAAGTCGGTGTCGGCGATGGTACGGGTGATGGCACGGAGTTGCGGCTTGGGGTGGCGCGTTTCGTCCTGTTCGTCCTGGACTGTGGGGGTGATCGTGCTCATGGGCGCCTTCTTTCGGGGGAGGGGGCTGGCGTTTACATTGGTCCCCTTCCGCAGCCAACGGCGATAGTGGGCGGCAGACTGTGCGGAATTGCGGGCAGGGAATGCGGGGCACCGTACAACCCGCAAAATCCTGCGGAGATCGCTATTTGCCTGGGATTCCGGGGCCAATAGCCTGACAGCGGAAGGCTCTCGGCGACAGCGCAATTCGACCCATCCGAAATGGTGAAAGGACGACCCAGTGCAACCGGTACCGATTGTCCTGCTCGTCACCATCGTGGGAGTCGTCGGCATTGGCACGCTGTTCTGGTCTGGTGCCGGGATAGTGCGTGCGATCGCCGGCGTGTTTCGCCGGGTCCCGGATTCGTATCATTCGGTGGTCGAGAAGGGTGGGGTCGCAATCGTCATCGCGGCCCACAATGAAGAACTCGTGATCGAGAAGACTCTCGACTCCGCGATGTCTCAGGTTCCGCGCGGGCAGGTCTACGTCGCGTCAGATGGCTCGACGGATGCGACCTCGGAACTCGCCACCCGTCGCGGAGCCAATGTGCTTGACCTCAATCCCAATCGTGGCAAGGCAGGCGCGATCGTGGCCGCCATCGATCACTTCAACCTGGTGGAGCGTTACGACGTCGTCATGCTGCTGGATGCCGACACGGTACTTGCCGACGACTATCTGGATTCCGGTCTGCCGCTCTTCGACGATCCCGAGATTGTCGCGGTCGCAGGCAGGGCCTCCACAATCTTCACTCCGCCGCCCGAGACCCTCATCGGGCGCATCCTGGTGACGTATCGGCAGCGGGTGTACATCGCAGTGCAGTACCTGCTCAAGTATGGGCAGGCATCCCGACTTGTGAACGTAGTCTCGATCGTTCCCGGCTTCGCCAGCATGTATCGAACCAGGGTTATCGGCTCGATCGACATCGATGCACCCGGCCTCAGCATCGAGGACTACAACATGACGTTTGAGATCCACGCAAAGTCCCTCGGCCGGATCGCCTTCAATCCGCGGGCCGCGATCGCTCGCACCCAGGATCCGGATACCCTCCAGGAGTACTCGAAGCAGGTGCGCCGATGGTCGCTCGGCTTCTGGCAGACGCTGCTGCGGCACGGCTGGCACGCGAGACTGTTCTTTCTCGTGACCTGGCTGTCGGTCGTCGAACTGGTCATTGCGTGCGTCATGCTCGTGGTCACGCCGCCCGTTGCCCTGCTGTCCTGGCTGTCGGGATTCTTCGTCGGCCTGGGTTGGGATGCGACCGGCGATCTGCGGGTTTTCTCCACAATGCTTCCCGGATGGGTGCTCGCGCTCGGCATCCTTGTTCCCGACCTCGCGCTCTCGATCGTGACGGCCATCCTCACCAGGAATGCCCGTTTCCTGGGCTATGCGCCGGTATTCCCGCTACTGCGCGTTCTCGACGCTGTGCTCTGTCTGGTCGCGCTCCGTCGTGCGCTCAGCGGTTCATCGAGCGGTGTCTGGCAGAGCCCGCAACGGCGAGCTGCCGTTGCTCAGAAGGACTCGATCTGATCGATGTCGGCGGGCAGCATGGTCAGCAGGTGCGAGCGTGAGCGGGCTTCGAGCTTGCGGTAGATCTGGGTGATTCGCACCTCAACCGTGCGCAACGAAACGAACAGTGCGCCCGCGATGTCCTTGTTGCGCAAACCCTTCCTCATCAGCCGCAGGACCGCGAGCTCGCTTTCGGTGAGCGTTGACAGGAGCGAATTCTTCAGTGGAGGCTCGATGGCCGCGGCCGAATCGCGCACGGCCGTTGCCCAGCCGGTGGCGGAGAGTGATTCGAACAGGTACTCGGCGGCCCGGCGCTGTTCGCCCGCGCGCTGTCCCTGGCCGAACCGCTCCAGCGCCATCGCGAAGCTGAGACGTTCGCGAGCCATCTCGAACCCGGCGCCATTCCCCTTCGCAACCGCGAGAGCCTGCTGGAATTCGCGAAGCAGCTCGTCTTCGGGCGCGACGATCGCGAGGCTGCCCGCAAGGACGGTCTCTGACCAGCGTGACGGATGCTCGGCCGCCCGCTCAGCGAACCGCGCAGTGACTCGGCGCGCGGCATCCCATTCACCGCGACGGGCGAGGACTTCGATGAAGTCGCCCTCCACCCGAAGGAAGTCGGGCCGCAGGTCGAGCGACGGTTCGTACGCCCGAGCCAGTCGGAACCGCGCCTCGTCGAGGTCTCCGTGCATGAGCGCCAGCGATCCCTCCAACGCGAGCAGCTGCGCCGAAAGCACGACCTGGGGTGACCGCGTCGCCTGGATTCGAGCTTCCAGCAGCAGCGGCCCGGCATCCGGCCTGTCTCGGACGACTGCCTCGTTCCAGGCGAACAGCATCAGATTGTGAAAGTTCTGCACGGGTGCGAGTTCGGCGAGGGCGTCGATGGTGCGACCTGCTTCGGCGATTTGCCCCGCGCGAATCTCATTCTCGGCAGAGAGCCCGAGCACACGAGCCGTCCAGGCCGATCCACGGTCGCGACTCGGTGACGCCAGTGCGAGGCTGCGGAAGGTATGACGCGCTTCTTCGTAGTGCTCCTCCATCATGAGGGCGCGGCCTCTGACGAGCTGAACGTGAATTGCGAGCTCTTCGAGGTCAGGCTCCACCTCATCCGCCGTTGTCAGGCCGATTCCCGCACCGTCGATTCCGTCGAGATAGCGGCGTGACCAGTTCTGCACGCTGCTCGCGGCAACGCGATCGGCGGGCTGAATGTCATACGCCAGGTCGATATGCGTCCGCGCCGACCCGATGTCGCCCGCCGTCGCAAGCGCAATCGAGGCGAACGACAGCAGCTCGGCGCTGGTGTGTGCGCTGTCCTTTCGAATACGCCGCGCGTAGACGTCGATCGCTCCGATATCGATGCTCTCGTTGGTGAGGGAGGTGATTGTGGCCTCGAGCCGCAGGCATTCTGCGAGCTGCGCCGGCTCCTGTGCCGCACGTCGACACTGCGCGAGGTAGCGGCGCGCGAGGCCGAACTCGGAGACGATCGTGAGGCGGTTGCAGAGGGCAAGCAGGTCGTCGAGTATGCCATCCAGCCCCGGACTCAGAAGCAGCGCGCGCTCGGTGAGCTCGGTCGCCGCGTTCACGAGGCCCCTCTGAAAGAGGTCGCCTGCTTCCCTGATGAGCGCCTCGCTTGCATCTGGCGCATTGTCGCCATGATCGGCGTGCCAAAGGGCGAGGGCATTGCTGATCCCGGTCTCTTCGATCGCCGCACCGCGGTGCAGTTCTTCGCGCTGCTCGGTCGTCATCGACCAGTAGAGCGCCGATCGCAGTGCGCCATCCCGGATTGAGACGAACGGCCCATTGACCTCAAGCACGCCCTGTGAGGTCAGCCGCTCGAAACGATCGCGGTTGCCGTCGTGGATCTCGGGGAGCGCCGAAAGACTGCTGAGCGGCGCGGTCGATAGTCGGCGCAACAGGAGCACCGTCTCGGGCTCCCACCCGCCCAGATCGAGGGGAGCGGGCCCGGGATAGAGGGGGAGCGCGAGCGGTGCGAAACCGTCGAGTTGGCCCTGGGTCAGGTGCGCGAGGGTGGAGCTGATCATGCCGGGCAGGCCGCCGCATCCGTCGCACACCATGGCGAGGGTCTGCGGGTCGGCATCAGCCGGGGCGATGGCGCGGGCGAATGCCATCGCGTGCTCGCCGTCGAGGCGCGAGATTGACACGCTGCGGATGCCGGCAAACGCCGTGTACGCGGACTCCGGGGTTACCGCCATCACCAGTCGCAGCCCCGTTCCTGCGAGACGACCCGCGAGGTAGGTAAGAGTGAGTTGACTGTGTTCATCGAACTTGTCGGCGTCGTCGATGAGCAGGAGAGTCTCTTCGCGGCCGCCGGACCTCAGCAGCACGAGCAGTTCGAGCGCGGTCGCGAGTGTTTCATCGACCGTGGAATCAACCAGCTTGAGCCGGGCGATGACCTTGGCTATGCGCGGATCCCCGATGGTGTTGAACACCATTGACAGGCCAGCAAGTTGCTGGAAGCGCTCCCAGGGATGCGGCGCAACCCAGACACAGTGAACGGGGGCGTTGGCGCGAACGCCCTCAAGGAGTGTCGAGCGTCCGGATCCCGGTACGCCCACGACAAGGATGGCGGAGCCGGGCGTCGCGGCACTCTCAAGCAGCTCGCCGAGTTCGTTCGCGTGTTCAAGGATCGGCGGCGCGAGGGCAATTTGGTGTCGCGCTCCTGCGCGGGCATCGGGTGGTTTCGGTATTCGGGCATTGGGCATTCGGGACCCCTTGCTGTGCTGCTCGGCGTCAGTGCCGGGAGCACTCTGCAACCGCGTCGGGGGGCGCGGGCAATAACAATTCACACGTGTCGCCATCGGGCGAACTACCTGTTGCAGTGAATTCTGTGTCGGGACAATTCATGAGAAATCAGAGATTAGCGCTAAGTAGGTTTTTGCGGCGCCATTACATATCGAGGCAAGGTTCTGCCCGGCACGTACGGGCACCGCACCGAGAATCCTTCATCAGGTTACCTCGCAATCTCCGAAACGCCAATGAATGGGCATAGGGGTTATTGCCTACCGCACGTCGCTAGCAGGCGCAGCCTAAGCGCTCGGCGCTATGCGCTGGCGAACCGAGCCGCAGACCGGGCGCGCGCCTTCGCTGCCTCGACCTCGCGATCCTTTGGGGGAGTCGTCGCTACCAGATCTTCGAGGAGATGCTGAGTGATGTGGGCGATCTCATGCACGGCGCGCTCGAACGCCTCGGTGTTAGCTTTGGACGGCCTGGTCGATCCGCTGATCTTGCGCACGTACTGAAGTGCGGCGGCGTGAACCTCGTCGTCGTTTGCGGCCGGCTCGAAGTTATGCAAAGTATGGATGTTTCGGCACATCTTTCAAGGGTAAGCGAGCACCCTGCGGGATCATAGATGCGAAAGAGAAGGAGCATCCATGAAGGTCATTTTGTTTGGTGCCACGGGTTTCGTTGGCAGTGCCATCGCGCGAGAGTTGATTGCACGAGGTCATGAGGTTGTCGGTGTCGCGAGGGCGGCCTCAACCGCCGCGCCCGACGGGGTCACCGTTGTCGAAGGCTCCATCCACGACGACGGCTTTGTGCGCGGGGTCTCCGACGGGGCGGATGCGATCGTCGTCGCCATCCCTGCGCGTGCGATTGATGGAAAGGCACTACAGGATGCCGTTCCCACACTTCTCGACGTCGCCGCCGACCGCGGTTTACGGCTCGGCATCGTGGGCGGCGCCGGTGGACTGAACGTTGCTCCTGGTGGTCCGCGACTCGTCGATACCCCCGAGTTTCCGGAACTGTACAAATCGGAATCCCTCGCCGCGATCGGCAGCTTTGAGACACTGCGGGCATCCAACTCGAGCGTCGACTGGTTCTACCTGAGTCCGGCGGCCGAGTTCGGCAGTCACTCGCCCGGTGAGGCGACCGGCATCTACCGCGTCGGCGACAACGAACTGGTGGTGGGCGCGGACGGCAAGTCGTACATCTCCGGCGCCGACTTCGCGAGGGCGTTCGTCGACGAATTTGAGACCCCAGCGCACCACCGGCAACGGTTTACGGTCGGATACTGAACGCGCACCGCGCCGCGGCTGCTGCTCCTGCCGGCGGCGGTACGGGGTCGGGAGCACCGGCCGCTTTGACCTCCTTTTCGCATCGATTGCACGGTGAGTTGACGGTCGTTGTCGTATCGCGGACATCCAAACGACAACTAGGGTCACCCGGAACCGGAAGGCGGAAGCGGAAGCCGGAACCGGAAGCGGAACCGGCTACGACTTGGTCGCGAACTCTGGTCTCAGCTTGAGCCGGCGCTCCTGGCCGTCCTCAACGAGTTCGACGACCTTCTTGCGCGACTTGATGAAATCGGAGAACGACTTGAACCCGAGCGACTTCTCGTTGAACGACGGGTCGATGCGCTTCATCTGATTCTTCACGAACGCACCGTACAGCCACTCGTCGTCATCGTTCTTGGCGTGTCCAAGTCTGAGTGCGCGCACCAGCAGGTTGGTGGCAGCGTCGTTCAACGCCTGCGTGTCCTTCGCGGTCGGCTCGGCGACAGGAGCGGCACCGGCGGCACCGGCGGCGGCAGCTGCTGCTGCGGTAGCGGCATCCGACTCGGGCTCGGGCTTGGCCCGCGTTCTCGTCGGCGCCTTGACCGCGGGCGCCTCGGCGGGCGGCGAAACTGCGGCGACCGTGTCAACTCCGGGCAGGTCGTCGTAGTCGCTGAACTCGTTGCAGGCGGCCGCCAGGTAGCGGCTCGTCGAGCCCGCAACGCCGATGCCCACGACGTACCGACCGAGGCGTTTGCAGCTTTGGGCGAGCGCGATGTAGTCGGAGTCGCCGGCCACAATCACAACGTGCGTGATGTCGGGCAGGCGAAACATGTCCTCGACAACGTCGACGGCCAGGCGGATGTCCGCCCCATTCTTCGTATACATTGCGGTCGGAAACAGCTGGGTCAGGTCTACCGCCCGCCCAATGAGCTGCTTCTGGTACTGCGAGTTCGCGGCCGCCGACCAGTCGGCATACGCGCGACTGAGGACGATCGTTCCGAACGAGGACGCGAAATCGAGCACTGCACCAACGTCGACCGTTGCCCGCTCAAGGCGAGACTTGGTCTCGACATTGGCGGTGGATGCCGTGCTGTCGAAGCTGCGGATGCGATCGGTCTGGAAGCGATTGAGCCCGTTCAACTGGTTGTAGCGAGAGATCACGATGTTGTCGAAGTCGATGTATACCGCAACACGAGTGTCGGTCGGATCAGCCATGAAATCCCCTTTCGACCGGTCACAGTCTGATTGCTTGAGTGGAGGTTCGCAAGGGATCGCGCAACACGGCCACAGCATCCGCGACGGCCGCGGCGACGCTCGCAAGTTGTTCTGCGCTCACATCGGCGCCCCAGCTGAATCGCACCGCCGTCTGCGCAATCTCGGCTGGGTAGCCAAGTGCGAGCAGTACGTGCGACGGTTCGTCACTGCCCGCGGCACACGCCGAACCGCTTGAGGAAACGACTCCGTGTTCCTCGAGTCGCAACAGGATTGACTCGCCATGCGTACCGGGAAACACGAACGATGCCGTGCCGGGAAGGCGCTCCGTCGGATGCCCGGTCAGCGCCGCCGCGGGAACTCGCGCCAGCACGTCGAGGACGAACGCGTCGCGGGCAGCCGACACCTGCCTCGCGAAACTCAGATCGATGAGGGACACCGCCGCGGCCATCCCCACAGCGCCCGCGACATTTTCGGTGCCGGAACGCGCTCCGCGTTCCTGGCCGCCGCCGTGCACAAGGGGTTCGAGCGCAACCCGGCCGCGCACGAAGAGCGCGCCGATTCCCTTGGGCGCACCGAGTTTGTGGCCCGAGACGCTGATGGCGTCGACTCCGAGTGAGGCCAGGTCCAGCCATCCGGCCGACTGCACTGCATCGGTATGGAAGGGGATTCCGGATGCGTGCGACACCGAGGCCAACGCCGCAATCGGCTGCACGGTGCCCACCTCGTTGTTTGCGTGGGCGATGCTGACCAGCGTCGAGTCGGGGCGGATCGCCGCGGCCAGGGCATCCGGGGTCACGCGACCCGTGGCATCCACTTCGACGAAGCCGACCTCGAAACCGTGATGGCGGCGCAGATAATCGCAGGATTCGAGCACGGCCGCGTGCTCGAGGCGTGTCGTCACGAGGTGGCGTCCGCGTGGTGCGCCCAGCGCGATGCCCTTGATGGCCAGGTTGTCGGATTCGGTGCCACCGGAGGTAAAGGTGACCTCGCTCGAGCGCACCCCCAGCCACCGCGCGACCGTGCCCCGCGACTCGCGCAGCGCGTGTGCGGCGGACTCGCCCACCGTGTGGTGACTCGACGGATTGCCGAAGTCGTTGGTGAGGTACGGCCACATCGCCTCGAGCACCTGACGACGCACCGGAGTCGTAGCCGCAGCGTCGAGATAGATCATGTCGTTCCGGCTTTCGCGTTGATCTCGATATCGAGACCGAAGTCGAGCGAACGCACGCTGTGTGTGAGGGCGCCGACCGAAATCAGGTCGACACCCGTGCGGGCAATGTCGGCCACTGTCGCGAGGGTGACGCCGCCGCTCGCCTCGATCAGCGCACGACCGGCGATGAGGTCGACGCCGAGGCGCAGATCTTCCAGACCGAAGTTGTCGAGCATGATCGTGCCGACGCCGGCCGCCAGCGCGGGGGCGATCTGGTCGATCCGATCGACCTCCACTTCGAGGTGGGTGGTGTGCGATACCTGGTCGCGTAGCTGTAGCAGGGCGTCAGTGAGGCTGAGCCCACCGTGGGCCATCATGACCGCGAGGTGGTTATCTTTCGCCAGCACGGCATCCGACAGCGAGAAACGGTGGTTGTGCCCGCCGCCGGCTCGAACGGCATCCCGTTCGAGCGCGCGGAGCCCAGGGGTCGTCTTGCGAGTGTCGACTATGCGCGCCTTGGTGCCCTCGGTGAGCGCGACGTACTCCGCGGTCAGCGTCGCGATTCCCGACATCCGCTGCAGCAGGTTGAGGGCAACTCGCTCCGCCCGCAAAATGGAGCGCGCGGATCCACTGACGACGGCAATCGTGTCGCCAGCCGCAAACCGCGAGCCGTCGGAGACGCGTTGGTCAACGGTTGCCGATGGGTCGACGGCGGCGATCGTGGCAGCAAAGACCCTGGCGCCGCTCAGCACCCCGGGTTCCCGGGCGACGACTGATGCGACGGCAACGGCCATCTCTGGGATGAGCAATTCAGAAGTCAGATCGCCCCATGGTGCATCTTCGGCAAGGGACGCACGAACGACGGAATCGATCGCCTCGGTTGTCAGGCTCATACCGACACTGCCTCACCCGGACGGGTCGCGAGCATCCGTTCGAGGGCGATTCGCGCGGGAATGGCAACCGAGTCATCGACCGCGATGCGGTTCAGCACCTCGCTCGGTCGTTCGGCCGTGCCCACGAGAGCCTCAAGCACCCAGGCGAGATAGCCGGGATGGATGCGGTACATCGTCGAGCACGGACACACCACGTCATCGAGGCAGAAAATTGTGTGCTGCGGAAACTCTGCCGCGAGGCGCTGCACGAGGTTGATTTCGGTGCCAACCGCGAACGTCGATCCGGCCGGTGCTGCGGCGATCGTCCTGACGATGAAGTCGGTCGACCCGTACGCGTCGGCCGCATCGACGACAGTCGCGGTGCACTCCGGGTGCACGATCACTCGCACCTCCGGATGGGCCGTGCGAGCTCGGGCGATCTGGTCGAGTGTGAAGCGCTTGTGCACCGAGCAGAAGCCGTGCCAGAGGATGACCCGGGCATCCGTGAGTGTTTCCGGCGAATTCCCGCCGAGGCGCCGGCGCGGATTCCAGATGGGCATGTGCTCTTCGCGGATGCCCATCGCCTTAGCGGTGTTGCGACCGAGGTGCTGGTCAGGAAAGAAGAGCACGCGCTGGCCGCGCTCAAAGGCCCAGGCGAGCACGGCTTCGGCATTGGATGAGGTGCACACGATGCCGCCGTGCTCGCCGCAAAATCCTTTGAGGGCGGCCGACGAGTTCATGTAGGTCACCGGGATGACCGGGAGACGCCCGCTCGCATCCGCGCTCGTTCCATACAGCTCGCCGAGTTGCTCCCACGCTTCTTCGACCGAGTCGAGGTCGGCCATGTCGGCCATCGAGCACCCCGCGGCGAGGTTCGGGAGGATGACGGCCTGGTCAGGACGAGAAAGCAAATCCGCTGTCTCTGCCATGAAGTGGACCCCGGCGAAGACGATGGCCTCGGCTCGCGGAGACGCCTTGGCGGCGTTGGCCAACTGGAACGAGTCGCCAACGAAGTCGGCGTACTGCACCACCTCATCCCGCTGATAGAAATGCGCCAGAAGGACGACTCGGTCACCCAGGGTCTCTTTGGCGGCAAGGATGCGGTGGTGGAGTTCGGATGCGGTCGCCTCGCGGTACGTCGCGGGCAGTTCGCCCTGGCGCGGCGCACTCTCGGGAATCACGTCGAACATCGACGCCCCAGGACCGTACGTGGGGGCGATGCCGTCGAACGTCCACGGTGGCTCCGCGAGTTCGGGTGCGCAGGCCTGGCCGGGCATCGTGCCCCGCTCGATCAGCTGGATGGTGGTGTCGACGGAAGCCATTGCGGCGTCTCCCTGAGGTGCGATAGCGGATGGATGAAGGATGCCTGGCTAGGACAGCGTGAGCGGCCCGCGGTCGGCGAAAGCAAAGTCGCGGTTGTAGCGGTAGAGCCGCGGCGGGCGATGCGAAGTGCCGGTGAGGCGCAGATCGGTAGGAATGACGGCATCGGAGGACTCGATCATCCGGCGGAAATTTGCCGGATCAAGCGGCTTGCCCAATACGGCCTCGTGAACTTCGCGCAGTTGCGTCAGAGTGAAGGTCTCACCGAGGAATGCGTGCGCGATTCGGCTGTACTCGATCTTCGTGCGCAGTCGCCAGAGGGCGTAGTCCACGATGGTCGCATGATCGAACGCGAGCGTCGGCAGGTGATCCGCCTCGAACCAGCGCACATTATCGTGCTCACCAGACGTAGTTTCGGCAGACTCCGCGAGCGCCCAGTAGACGATTGACACCACACGGTCGTCGGGCGAGCGATCGACCGTGCCGAAGGCGTAGAGCTGTTCGAGATAGCGCGGGGTCAGCGCGGTCGTGTCGCGCAGGTTGCGCCGGGCGGCCTCGGCGAGGTCTTCGTCGGCGCGAAGCGGTCCGCCGGGGAGCGCCCATTGCCCCTCGTACGGCTCTCGGATGCGGCGGACGAGTGGCAGCCGCAGGCCCACGCGCCCGGTGTCGGGTTGGGAGCCAAGGGCGAAGATCACGGTCGAGACGGCTAGCGCAACGGTTCCGCTGTGATCCATGGTGCCCCTGTCGACTAAAGGTTCACTTGACTATAACCCTTAAGGTGCCTTCGACTCAATCCGAGCCTCGCACCAATAGTGCACGGGTGCAAACTTGCATTTGCGTAAAAATGCACATCATGCAAGAATGCAGGTATGCAAACTTCTGAGCCCGGGCTGCGCGAGCGCAAGCGGGCGGAGACTCGCGACAAGCTTGAGACCGCGGCCGTCACGCTCGCGCTGCGTGACGGGGTCGAGCATGCAACGCTCGACGCGATCTGCGAGGCGGCCGACGTCTCCACTCGCACGTTCTTCAACTACTTCGACAGCAAGGAAGACGCGATCCTGGGTCTGAAAGACTCCGCGATCTCCGACGAGGAAGTGTCCAGCGTCCTCGAAGAGCATGCTGGCGCCGACCCCGTGGAGTTGGCGGTTCGCCTGATGTTCCAGGTGTTGAACCCGTCGATCACCTCCTCCAAGCTGCTCAAGTCGCGCATGAAGATCGTGAAGCAGCATCCCGAGCTTCTTGGTCGTCTCGCCTCACAGTTCCAGCGGATGGGCGAACAACTGACCGCGGCGATCCGACCGGTTCTGAACAGCGCACCAGGGTTTCGCGACGACACCCCAGAAGATTTCCAGCTTTCGGCAGAAGTAGTGCTCGCCCTCTGCAGTGGCGCCGCGCGCGCAGCTGTGAAGGAGTGGGCGACCACAGGAAACAAAGCGCCCATCGAGGCGGTAGAAGAACGAGCGATCGCGCTCGTGAGGAAGACGGTAGAGAGACTGAAATGAGCCAGACAATCACGGCGCCGAAAGATGCCACACAGATCGCCGCAGACGCGGCCACGAAACGCCACGTCCTGCTGATCTTCGCGGGCCTCATGGTGACGATGCTTCTGGCATCCCTCGACCAGACGATCTTCTCGACCGCACTTCCGACGATCGTCGGCCAGCTGCACGGAGTCGACCAGCAGCTTTGGGTCACGACGTCGTACATTCTGGCGTCGACCATCATGCTGCCGGTCTATGGCAAACTCGGCGACCTCATCGGTCGCAAGGGGCTGTTCATCGGCGCGATCTCGATCTTCATCATCGGATCGATCGTCGGCGGCATGGCATCAGACATGACGACACTCATCGTCGGTCGCGCAGTCCAGGGTCTTGGTGGTGGCGGTCTCATGCTGCTCTCGCAGGCGATCATCGCGGATGTCGTCCCGGCTCGCCAGCGCGGCCGCTACATGGGAATCATGGGTGGCGTCTTCGCGCTCTCGTCGGTCGCGGGGCCGCTTCTTGGCGGCTACTTCACCGATGGTCCTGGCTGGCGTTGGGGCCTCTGGATGAACGTTCCGCTCGGCATCCTGGCCATCGCATCCGCTGCCTTCTTCCTTCGCCTGCCGAAGAACACCAAGGGCAAGCCGACCATCGACTTCGCTGGAATGGCCCTGCTCGCGCTCACGTCGACCGGGATCGTGTTGACGACAGTCTGGGGTGGCACCACGTACAAGTGGGACTCACTGACGATCATTTCGCTCATCGCGGCAACAGTCGTGGCTGGCGTACTGTTTGTCGTGGTCGAGCGCAAGGCTCCCGAGCCGATCATGCCGCTGCATCTGTTCAAGCATCGCAACTTCAACCTGACCACGATCGCCGGCCTCATCATCGGTGTCGCCATGTTCGGTGCGCTCGGCTACCTGCCGACCTACCTGCAGATGGTCACCGGTGTGAACGCGACGCAGGCCGGACTGCTGCTCATCCCCCTCATGGCTGGCCTTCTGGTCACCTCGATCGGCTCCGGGCAGTTCGTGAGCAAGACCGGGCGATACAAGGCGCTGCCGATCATCGGCACCATCATCACGGCCGGCGCGCTCGCGCTGCTGTCCACGATGACGCCGAGCATGCCGGTCTGGCAGATCTGCGCCTACCTCGCGATCATGGGAATCGGGCTCGGCATGGCGATGCAGATCCTCATCCTGATCGTACAGAACACCTTCCCGAACGCGGAGGTGGGCACGGCGACGGCGTCGAACAACTACTTCCGCCAGATCGGGGCATCCATTGGGTCAGCCGTTGTGGGCAGTCTCTTCGTTGCGAACCTGAAGGACCTGCTCTCGACCAAGTTGCCGAGTTCCGGAGGAGCGGCGGCGGGTGGCAACATGAACTCGTTTACGCCCGAAAAGGTGCTGGCGCTTCCGGCGGCCGTACGCGACATCATCGTGGGCGCCTACAACGACGCGTTGACCCCGGTGTTCCTCTACATGGTGCCGTTGATGCTCGTCGCGACCGTGCTGTTGTTCTTCGTCATCGAGAAGCCGCTGGCGACGACGATCGAACGGGATGTCCTTCCCGAGCCACTCGAGATCGACGGTGCAACACGCGTCAACCTGGGTGCCGCCGAGCCAGAGCTCGTCTCCTAGCAGGCATTCGAAAGCGCCGCGGCAGATCCTGCTGCGGCGCTTTCGTGCCTTCGTCAGCGCATCAGTTACTCACGTCGCCGCGCCAGGCGCCGGACGGTTCGCCCTTGTCTTCGACCAGCTTCTTGAAGTTGTTCATGTCTTTCTTGATGGCGTGGTTGTCGATTCCGACGAGCGCTCCAAGCTTCTCAAGGGCGCCAGTGGGCTGCCAGTCCAACTGGACGGTTACGCGCGAGGTCATGTCCGACAACTTGTGGAATGTGACAACCCCGGCCTGGTTTTCGTCGCCGCCTGTGCTGTTCCATGCGATGCGCTCGTCGGGATGCTGCTCCGTGATCTCCGCGTCGAACTCACGCTCAGCGCCACCGATCTTCACCCGCCAGTGCGTGTGAGTGGCGTCGCTCTGCGTGATCGCCTCGACGAAATCGAGGAACTTCGGGAAGTCCTCGAACTGGGTCCACTGGTTGTACGCAGTGGTGACGGGAACCTCGACGTCAACGCTTTCGATGACTTGTGCCACGGTCTCCTCCTTTGCCTGATGTACGGATGCGGGATGTACTCCCGTTCTTTCCACGCTAAGCAAACGGTCGGCGCAGACGTAGGGCTTGCGTTCCGCGAGTAACCTGCTAGGCCGCCGCGTGACAGGGCGAGCAGCTTCTACAACGCAGAGAACTACGCAAGCTGGGATGACACTCCACCGGTGAACTGCGCAGGCACGCACCAGCTCTACACCTTTGCGGTGCCACTGCTGGCGTACGTGCACGACGGCAAACTTTACGACTCGAAGGGGTACGTGGCCAATGACGTCCAGGATGACGCCTTCAAGACCTGCGACGATGCCGAGACGTCGGATCTGCCCAAGTTGGATGATGCCGCCCAGCGAATCTACCTCGAGACCTTTTTGCCGACCGAGCGGGCCTGGAATGCCGGGGCCAGGTGGGTACGTTGCGATGTCAGCGTTCTGGCGGTTGGAAGTTCGGTCGCTCATCCACTCTTCGAGTCACTGCCTACGATTGCTGCGTTGAAATCGTCTATCTCGACGGACCCGGCAGAGTATGACTTCTGTGTGACCGACCCGAGTGGGATGGGGGCCGGCGGTCCCAAGGGCTCGGGAGCCGTCTATGCCGACTGCAGCGATAGCCCCCAGTGGATACTGAAGAAGTTCGTCTTCCCGCCGCAGGATGTCGGCGCGCCATCCCCCGGGCAGGCGGCCCTCACCTCCGATTACAACCAGGACTGCAAGTCGAAGTACTCGAACAAGACGCACACGACCTATCCGTACTACCCGTCGACGACCGACTGGACACACGACAACACGGTCATCGAGTGCTGGGTTGGTGTCAGGTGAGAGGCGCCGAACTGTAGGCCGAGAGGAACTTCAGACCGGCCGGGTCAGACCGGCCGGGTCAGACCAGGTGGGTCAGGAAGGCAACCGCGACGAGGTTGGCGACGAGAATGCCTACGACGGTGAATCCAGCAACCCGATCGCGGAAGCTCAGCGCCGCGCGGAGGCTGTGCAAGGTGGGCTCGTCGGATTTCAGAGTCTCAACGAGCGTGAGCGCGCGGACCGGTGCGGCCGAGTAGTAGTCGGTCCATTCGGTGCCGTCCCACCAACGACGGCGTGACCGATCATCACGGTCGGGATACCACCCGGCCGGGATTCGGTGTGCGATGTCTGCTGTGATCGCCATGGCCTCAAAAATCTAATCGAATTCCTAGTGAATTCCACGTTACGACTCGGTATGCGGCGGCGCTTACCCCACTTCGGGGTGCTGTTGCCTTCGTGTGCCCGCCGCCGGTGCCGCTGTGCGAGGTGCCGACTGCTGGATGCCGCACGCCGCGTCGCTGGTCCGCGGCCGCCCGCATCCGCGTTCTCGGCGAACTCTAAGCAAGATCACGAATTGGTAACAGCCGGGCAGGCCACTCTGATCTCGGAGCAACTACTTCACATCTGATTGACCCGGCCGCCGCGGAATACCGAGGCGGCCGGAGGTGTGTTCGGGCCACCAGTCGACCGAAAGCGCTGCGCAGTTACAGTCCGCGTTCCTTCTCGCGCAGCCGCGCCCGCGTCACCGCATCCGTAGTCAGCGAGATGGCCTTCGCGTAGGCCTCACGCGCCGCATCAACCCGCCCGGCCGCAGCGAGCAGGTGCGCTCGTGTCGCCCACGCCGGCTGGAACCGTGGCGCCTCGATTGTCTCGAGCACGGCCAGCCCCGCGTCGGGGCCATCGATTTCTCCGATCGTCGCCGCGAGGGAGACGCGCGCGCCGAGGGTCGGAGCAACCAGGACGAGCGCTTCGTAGAGCTTACGAAGCGCGATGAAGTCGGTTTCGCCGCCATCGATCCGCGCGCAGTGCACCGACTGGATGGCTGCCTCCAGCTGAAACCTTCCTACCTGATCGAAGCCGTGGGCCCGTCTCAGCAGGCTCTCGCCCTGGGCGATGAGGGCGGCATCCCAGAGCGCTGTGTCCTGCTCGTCGAGCGGGACGCCGTCTGCTCGAGCGGCCGCGCGCGACATCGACAGCGAGATGAGCGCCGCGAGGCCGTACGCCTCCGGTTCGGTGTCGAGAAGCGAAGCGAGAGTGATCGCGAGATACAACGACTCCGCAGCCAGAGAGTCGCGCTCCGTCGTACCGGCTACGGCCATCCAGTCGATCGCGTATGCGCCGTAAATGGCCTCGAGAACCGCGGGCAGTCGAGCTGGCATGTCATCACGCAGGGGGATCGTGAAGGGGATGCGGGCATCCCGGATGCGTCGCTTAGCCCTAACCAGACGCTGCGCCATTGCAGCCTCCGGCACCGCGAAGGCGGCCGCGATCTGGGCCGAATCGAAGCCGAGCACCGTCTGCAACATCAGGGGAGTGCGGATGCCGGCATCGATCGCCGGGTGCGCGCACACGAAGAGCAACTCGAGTCGCTTGTCGGGGATGGCATCGAAGTCGAGGTCGTCGAACGCGGTGTGGACGTCGTCGAGTTTGACGCCGGTCTTGAACGCAGACGATTTGAACAGGTCGCGAAGTCTGTTGCGTGCCACGGTTAGCAGCCACCCTTCCGGGTTATCGGGGATGCCGCTGGCCGGCCAGTTCGCAAGTGCGCGTTCGAAGGCATCGGCCAGCGCATCCTCGGCGGCCGGGATGTCGCCGGCGGGCGCCGCGAGGACGGCGAGAAGCCGCCCGTACGACGCGCGGGCCACGTTTTCGGCCGCGCGCGCTTCGGCGTTCGGTGGCATCCTGCTCGCCTTCTACGATCCGTAGCTTCAGACCAGGCTGTGCCAGGCGCCGTCGTGGAAGATGATCGCCGACGGACGGATCTCGATTGCTCCGTACTGCGCGCCAGGGCACTTCTCCGCCCACGCGATTGCGGCATCCAGGTCGGGCACCTCGATGACGAAAGTTCCGTTCAGGCGCTCTTTGGTGTCGGCAAACGGGCCATCCTGAATCTGGGTCGCGCCATCGCGAACACTCACCGTGGTGGATGCCGCGACCGGCTGCAGGATGTCTGCGGTGAGAAGAACTCCCGCGGCATCGAGCGACTTCGCGTACGCATCGAAGGCGGCACGACCCCATTCCATGGTCTCCTCGTCGATTTGGGCGTCGGCGGCTTCCTGGCTGATCACGAGAAGTGAGTACTGCATGGTCGTTCCTTTCGATTGGTTGATACTGACACCTCTATGACGAGTAGTCGACGCCTCAATCGACACATCTCCACGATCTGGACCACGGTCTCTGTGCGACGAACGCGGATAGTGGTGACCGCCCGGTCCGCGATGGCCTCGCCGAGTAGTTATGCGTGAGGGGCGGCATATCGACGTTCCCGGAGCCCCGGAAGGCCGATATGCCGCCCCTCACGCTTTGGGGGCGCGATCACAACGTCCATGGGAACTACAGTTCGTCGCGCAGGAAGGTGAGCGCGGCATCCCTAAATGAGCGCGAAGTTGGCGCATTGAAGTGGTTGCGCTTCGGGATCTCGAAGAACCTGCCGCGCGGCGTCGCAGCCGCGAGGTTCCGCGACGCCTCGACGATTCGGTCTTCGCTGCCGGTCGCGAACAGCAGCGGTTGTCCGGGCGGGTTCGCGGGATCGGGCTGCAGTCCTCCGCGCATCCCCTCCACCAGCGCGACCAGCGCGGTGAGGTCATTGCCCGGGATGCCGTCGGCCATCTCCAGATAGGCCCGCGTCAGCTTGTCGTCGACTGCACTCCCATCCGCGATGAACGCGCGCGCATCGTCGACGCGGAAGCGCGTCAGCGGATCGCCGTCCGGGATGCCGCCAAGAACCGCCCGTGAAATGCGATCCGGCAGATCGAGCGCGGCCTGCCACCCGACCCTGGCGCCCAGCGAATAGCCGCCGAACTTGGCGACGTTGATCATGTACGTGTCCATGACGGCGAGCAGGTCGGCCACGAGGTTCCTCATCGAATACGCCGACGAATCATGCGGCTTGTCGCTGGCACCGTGCCCGCGCTGATCGAGCGCGATGACGTGGAATCCGGCGCGCGTGAGGTCTCGCACCCATCCGGTGCGTTCCCAATTGAGGATGGCGCTCGACGCGAAGCCGTGCACCAACACGACCGTCTGGGCATCCGTCGGTCCCCACTCGTAGGTGGCGATCTTTAGACCGTCGTGCGACATCACGAACACTGGCCGGGGTGATTCTGCACTCTGCACACCACCATCCTCCCTGACCTGCTTCTCGTGTGCAGTGAAGTCGTTGTCGATCCTCCAGGTCATTGTTGGTTTAGCCTTCACACGGCCGAAGTCCGATGCTTGACTGGGCGCATGTTCGAAACGGCAAAATCGGCAGACGGAACTTCCATTGCGTTCGACCGGGCAGGCGATGGCCCGACCCTCGTGATCGTCGGCGGTGCGTTCAATACGCGCCATTCGCCCGGGCAGCTCGTTCCGCTGCTCACTGACGCGTTTACGGTCATCACGTGGGATCGCCGGGGTCGTGGCGACAGCGGAAACACCTCGCCGTATGCGATCGAGCGCGAGACGGAAGACCTGGCCGCTGTGATCGCGGCCGCCGGCGGGGGAGCGCGAGTGTACGGTCATTCGTCCGGTGCCATCCTGTCGCTTGAGGCGGCCGCCCGGAACGTTAACATCGTGAAGCTCGCCCTGTACGAGCCGCCGTACGTGCCCGTCGTGCCAGGGCACGATCCGATGGACGGTGTGCAGGTTGCCCTGGATGCCGGCGATCCAAGCGAAGCCGCGCGGGTGTTCATGCGCGGCACCGGCGCGCAGAACGTCGATGCGCTCGCGCAGTCGCCGTGGTGGCCATCTCTCGTGGCAGTGGCTGACGCCCTGCCACACGACCTCGCGCTTGCGGGTGATGGCAGTATCCCGACCGAGCGCCTGTCGACGATCTCCATCCCGACGCTTGTCATGGATGGCGGCGACAGCCCGGATTGGGCGGCAAACGCCGCGGAGGTCCTGAGCGCAGCGCTGCAGAATGCGGTGCGACTGACGGTCGAGGGCCAGAACCATAATGTCGATCCGGAAGTGATCGCGCCGATCCTGCAGAGATTTTTCGCCTAGCTATTGCTCATGACGGATATTGCTCTTAACGGTCGTCCCTCTTAACCGCCGTCCCTTTTAACGACGGATGCCGCACCGATTTCTCGACGCGGCATCCGCTTTCTTCGTGGGTATTACTGCGGGCTATTGCCTACGCGGCTGCGGCAACGGGTGCGTCAGCCTTCTTGACTGAAGCCTTCTTCACCGGCGTTGATGCACCGGTCACGACCTCGATCTTGCGCGCCTTTGCCTTCTCGGCGACGGGGATCGTCACGCTCAACACGCCAGCGTCGTACGTTGCGCTGATGTTCTCGCGGTCGACACCATCACCAAGGGTGAGGCGACGCAGGAATGAACCGCTGCGGTTCTCGCGAGCGAGCCAGCGAACGCCTTCGGCGCTCGGGGCGACGCGCTCGGCGCGAATGGTCAGCAGCTGGCCGTCGACATCGAGGTCGACCGTGCTCGGGTCAATGCCCGGGAGGTCGGCGTTGAGCGTGTAGTGGTCGCCGTCGCGGTACAGGTCGATCGGCATCTTGAACTGAACAGTCATGTTCATCTCTCCTTTGGTGGGGCCGCCGATCGGCAGCGTCACGCCTTGTCTCAAAGTTGAGTCGATATGACTCAACATCACCGAATCTAGCACTCGGGGGTCGAGAGTGCTAACGAAAACCGTCGAGTTCTCGTTAGGCGAACATCGCGGAGAGCGGGGGGTTACGTCTCAGGTTCCGAGGCGTAATTTTGAAGGATCAGGAATTAACCAAGGAGAAAGATCATGCGAGTCGCTGTCGTGGGAACGGGAATGATGGGTACGGGGATGGCGCACAGCCTCCTGCGAAACGGGCTCGATGTCACCGTCTGGAACCGGCATCCCGATAAGGCTCGATTGCTTGCCGACGACGGCGCAAAGGTTGCGGAATCGGTCGAGGATGCCGTGCGCGACGCGGATGTCGTGCTGACAATGCTGTTTGACGAAGCGGCGACCAGCGATTCCGCCGCAACGTTTCTCGACGCCATGAAGGCTGACGCCATCTGGATGCAGTCGGCCACGGTCGGTCCACAGGGCGCTCGCCGACTTGCGGCGCTCGCAGCGCAACACAGCGTGAGCTTTCTCGACGCTCCCGTGGTGGGAACGCGGCAACCCGCGGAGGGCGGCACGCTTGTCGTCCTGGTCGCGGGCGAGCCCCAAATTCTCGACCGCGTAAACCTGGTGCTTGATGCGATCGGGTCGAAGACCGTCATGGCGGGTGCAACGGTCGGTGACGCTAGTTCGCTCAAGCTGGCCTGCAATGCCTGGGTTGCGATGATCACTGCGGGAACCGCCCAGTCGCTCGTGATGTGCGAGGCGCTCGGCGTCGACCCGAAGCTCTTCCTCGAGGCGCTCGATGGCGGCCCGTCGAATGCACCGTATATCCAGCTGAAGGGCAAACTCATGCTGGCGGGAGACCGCTCGCCAAGTTTCGCTCTTGGCGGCCTACTGAAAGACCTCAACCTCATGCTCGACGCCGTCGCGCCGACAGAAACCTCGAAGGGCGTGCTGACCGCGGTTCGAGACGTCTTCCATGAAGCGAGCGCCAGCGGACACGACGGAGAGGATGTCTCCGCTGTCGTTACCGCGTTCGGCGAACTCGGCTAGACCGCCTTCGCGTCATCTGGAAGGCCACGTCAACCCACGTCGGTGGCGCCCGGCATACTGGCTGGATGGCGCACTCCGTGACGGCGAGGGAGATCCTGCGGCTGCGGTCGTGGACGCAGCGGATCG
This sequence comes from Glaciihabitans sp., assembly GCA_025463785.1. GTDB lineage: Bacteria > Actinomycetota > Actinomycetes > Actinomycetales > Microbacteriaceae > Galbitalea. Next base: position 102,833 of record JAODBD010000001.1, on the reverse strand, counting down.
ACCCGACCCGCGCCGCAACGCCTGCTGGGACCGTGCGGCATCTCCTGGCCGTTCAGGCCCAGGATTTCGCGCAGGCGCTGTGGGCGGTCGGCGTGAGATCCCCCGGTTCGGGCCGCTCTAACGTTCTGGCGGCACTTGACGCCGGTGAAATCGTTCGCACCTTACCCATGCGCGGCACGTTGCACTTCGTTGCACCAGGAGATCTGGGGTGGATGCTGTCGCTCACCTCCGCGCGCTCGCTCCAGGGTGCCACGACTCGTTTCCGCAACCTCGGTCTCGACCAGGCGACACTCGACAGAGCCGAGCTCGCGGCCCGGGCGGCGCTCACCGGTGGTCGGTCGCTGTCGCGCGACGAGTTCATGACCGTTCTGGCAGAGAACGGCATCGCACCCGATGGGCAGCGCGGCTACCACATCATCTTCTACCTCTCGCAGCTCAGGCTGATCTGCTGGGGTCCGACGAGGGGAACCCAGCAGGCGCTCGTGCTTGTCGACGAGTGGATCGGTCGGCCGCGAGCACTGGCCGGCGACGAGGCCCTGCGGGAGTTCGCCCTGCGGTACTTCGAAGGCCACGGTCCGGCGACGGTTCGCGATTTTGCGTGGTGGAGCAAGCTGACGCTGGCCGACGCACGTGCCGGGGTCGCGGCCGCCGGTGACGCGCTGACCGAGCTCACGCTGGGCGAGACGAGCTATCTGATCGCGACGAGCGAAATGGATGCTGCGGCGACATCCCGAGCCGGTGCGGGCGTGCACGTCCTGCCCGGTTTCGACGAGTACCTGCTCGGCTATCAGGACCGTGCGCTGCCCCTGGCTGCCGAGCACTCACCGCGCATCGTGCCGGGTAATAACGGCATCTTTCTGCCGACGATCGTTGGTAAGGGGCGCGTCGTCGGCACCTGGCGTCGCATTCCCAGGTCGAAGCAAGCCGGTATCGAACCCGATTATTTCGGGGAGGCCAGCGAGACTGAACGGAGTGGATTCGCACGCGCCGCCACCGCCTACGCAAAGTTCGTCCTCGGCTAGGTGCAAGCGTGCCGTTCGCGAGCCCGCTTCCCCGGTGGCCAGATCAGGCTGGCGGCCACACTCCGATGAGCACGGCCATGATCACGACCGTCACGAACTCGTGCGCGACGTTGAGCACGGTCAATCCGGTCGGGCGCTGATCGAACGCGTCATGCGTGATGAACCGGGTGGCAGTGAAACCCGCCCAGAGCACAATCGCGGTGATGATGGCGTTACCCAGAAACCCGCCGCCGTAGAAGTGCTGCGAGATGAAGACGGCACCCGCGAGAACCCAGGCCGTGATGAAGCTGACGATGACGGTCGTGATGATCGGGCGCACGGCATCCCGAGCGTTGCCGGAAGGCGTGACGCCAGCTGCCTTCATCCAGTAATTGCCGAACACTTTCGGCGTGTACCAAATGGACCCGACGATCATGCTCGAAAGTGTCGCGAGCAGAACCGCCCAGTAGTTGATGTGGGGGAGCATGATCATCCTTCCGCTGAAGCTTCGAATGCGTTGCCCGAAGCTTAGTGAACGTGCAGCGCCGGCAGCAGGTGATCCCATACGACATCGAGCTCCTGCTGCATGTCGATGAGGTCGGCCGTGATGACGAGTACGGCATCCTGCTTTGGCATGACGATGCAGAACTGGCCGCCGAGCCCGTCGCCGCGGTATGCCCCATTTCGGCACTGCCAGAACTGGTAGCCATAGCCCTGACTCCAATCGCTGGGTGTTGCCGGGTCACCATTGGGGACCTGCCAGGACGTGGCCTCCGCAACCCATTCGCTCGGTACGACAGCGACGTCACCGAGGCGGCCGCTCCGTAGGTAGAGCTGACCGAACTTTGCGAGGTCCTCGGTTCGAAGGGAGAGCCCCCAGCCGCCCGTATTGATGCCCTGGGGCGAGACCTCCCAACTGTGCGATTCGATACCGAGTGGTCCGAACAGCCGGGGCACAAGGTAGTCGACAAGCAGTTGGCCGCTGGTGCGCTGCAGGATTGCCGAGAGCAGGTAACTGGCACCGCTGTTGTAGACGAAGTGCGTACCCGGTTCGAATTCAAGGGGTTGCGATAGCACGTGCGTGGCCCAGTCGACGTCGTTTTCGCGCTCGGCATCCGGCAGGGATTCGGTGGCGTGACCTGTCGTCATGGTCAGCAGGTGTCGCACGGTCAGCCGTTCAAGCAGTGGGCCGACGCTGTCGGGCGCTGCTTCGGAAAGGAGGTCGATCACGCGATCGTTCAGCGAGAAGAGACCCTCCGAGATCGCGATTCCCACGGCGGTGGATGTGAAGCTCTTACTGATCGACCACATCACGTGTGGAATCTCGGGCGCGGCCGACCCCCACCAGCGTTCTCCGATCACCTGTCCGCCTCGCAGCAGCATGTAGCTGTCGACGTGATCCAGGCGTTCGAGCGCCTCCTCGAATCGGGTGATGGCGGTGGGATCGATGCCGAGGCTGTCTGGACTGGTGCGAGGAAATGTGATGTTCACAAGATTCCACGATAGGCGCTGGCGCCAAAGGGATTAGCGTTAACCCATGACCCAAGTTCCCATCATCACCCTCAATAACGGCGTCGAAATCCCGCAGCTCGGATTCGGCGTGTTTCAGATCCCCCCGGCCGACACGAAGAAGGCCACGCTCGACGCACTCGAGGTCGGATACCGACACATTGATACCGCCGAGATGTACGGCAACGAGAAGGAGGTCGGCCAGGCAATAGCCGAATCCGGCCTAAACCGCGAGGACGTCTTCGTCACGAGCAAGCTGAACAACGGCTTCCACGAGCACGATGCAGCACTCACCGCTTTCGACGGAACCCTTGCGGCGCTCGGTTTCGAGTACATCGACCTGTTCCTCATCCACTGGCCGCTGCCTGCCGTTGGGGACTTAGTCGAGACGTGGAAGGCGCTCGAGGAGATCCATCAGTCGGGCCGCGCCCGTGCGATTGGCGTCTCGAACTTCCAGCCGGCCCACATCCGTCGTCTCCTCGATGAGACCGACACAGTGCCCGCCGTCAACCAGATCGAGATCCACCCGTACCTGACTCAGGATGACGTGCGCGCCTTCGACTTCGACAATGACATCGCGAATGAGGCCTGGTCGCCCATCGCGCAGGGTGGCGTACTCGGCGACCCGGTCATCCAGAAGATTGCAGGCCGCCTTGGCAAGTCGAGCGCGCAGGTCACACTGCGTTGGCACATCCAGCGCGGTGACATCGTCTTCCCGAAGTCGGTGACCCTCAGCCGCGTCGTCGAGAACTTCGAGCTGTTCGACTTCGAACTCACGGATGACGACATCGCGGCGATCACGGCACTCAACAAGAACGAGCGCACGGGGCCGAACCCGGACGAGTTCAACTGGATCCCGAGCTAGCGACGATCCCTGGGAGCGTCTGCCGGCGCGGGTTCTAACCAGGCAGCGAATCGCCTGCGAAGGTTCGCGTGGGGTGGATCGCGTAGTGGAAGATGCCCGCCCTCACGGCGGGGTCGCCGTCCATGATCGCGGCTGTTTCGGCGGCATCCGTCGTAAAGATGCCGATGCCGCTGACGGCACTGTCGTCGCGCACCGGGCAGACGATCGCAAGTCGACCGTCTGCCCGAAGCGCGAAGTTGCGCCGGCCGTGCTCCCAAATCACCAGGTCAGAGCCCTCGTTGGCGTACCTTTCGGTCTTTGTGAGAACCACGATCGTGAACGGGACGCTCTGCTGCATGAGGCTGTGCATGTAGTCGTCGGAAATGCCACTGACGTCTGTGGGTGTTGACATGGTCACTCTCTAGTCGGCTGATGTTGTGAAAGTTGATTCAACGAAGTCGATAAAGCAGGTGAGGATGCGCGTCCAGCCCGCCGAGAAACTGCCACCCAGGTAGCCCCCCGGCAGCGCGCAGGCCTCAGACAACTGCGCCTCGGTGAGTTTTTCCCACCCGCGGTGTTCCAGGTCGACGCGGGTGCGGTCGTCTGCTTCCAAGGTGAACCTCAACTCAACTTCGGTCGGGGTGCCGGTGATGTTCCAGGTCATTGCGAAACGCTCGGGCGGCGACCACTCGAGTACGGTGCCCCAGTCACGAACGGTTCCGTCATCCCAGGTTTCGAATACGCGGCCGCCGAGTACACGCTCGAAAGTCACCGCGCGCACTCGATCGGTGCCCATCGAGAACGGTTGAAGTGGCCACCAGCTTCCGATCTCGCGAACGAATACGTCAAAGGTGTGTTCCCGCGAACTTGCTACGGAGACCGACTGCCGTACCGGTGGTCTGCGTAGCGCCGTGAGGTTCGATTCAGGACTCACTCTGCCGCTCTCGATCCGCTTCGACGAGGTTCTTTGCCGTGAGCAGGGATGTCGCCCACATGTCATCCAGGAAGCTTCGCAATTCTGCCAGTCCTTCCGGCCTCGCGCGATAGAGCCTTCGCGTGCCGTCGCGTCTCTCGGTTACGAGCCCGGCATCCCGAAGCACGGTGAGATGCTGACTTACCGCGGTGCGAGTGACCTCGAATGCGTCTGCGATCGCTCCGGCTGGGAGCTCCGTGTCTGCGACCAGACGCAGGATGGCGCGTCGTCGCGGTTCGACCAGCGCCCGTAGTGCGATGTCGGTCGCGTCGTCCCGCGCTGTCGCGCCTACGCCCATAGCCCGACCGGATTGCCGTCCGGATCGGCGAAGACCGCGAAGCTGCCATAATCGCCGGGCAGAACGGTTGGCTCGACCAGCCGCGTACCGCCTAACTCGACGGCGCGATCGAGGTACCGAGCCAGGTCGTCCACGCGAACGTAGACCTTGACGCCGGTGTCGCCCTCTCCCATTGACGGACCGATTCCACCGCCGATTCCCGAGGCGCCCGCACCCGTGTCGACGAGCCCGTACCCGCCCATGCTCGGATCGGGCTGCACAGCCCAATCGAACAGTTCTGCATAGAACTTTTGCGCGCGTTCGTGGTCTTTGCTGACAACTTCGAACATTGCAACCGGCTGACCCATCGTGTTCTCCTCCTTAGTCACCTGACACTAACGTTAGTGAATGCTAACACAAGGTACATTGCATCGATAAGAACAACCGCGCCGCTCATTGTTCCCTTCGGACCGACGGCACCGCGAGGTCACCACTCTTACTCAGTCAGAATGTCGCTGAATCAGAGCGTCGAGGATCTGGCGCTGGCCTTTGACGAGTTTCTCGCGGGCGTCATCGACCGTGAGCCAGCGCGCGTCATCGACCTCGGGATACTGCTGGATTCGGCCCGACCTCGGTGGCCACTCCAGCGGGAACGTGTTACTCACCACGACCTCGACCTCAAGGGTCGACTCCGCGGCGAATACAACGACGACCTTGCCCGATGATTGCCGGAATTCGCCCAGCCCCACGTAGTCAAGCGGGGGAGCCGCCACGCCGATCTCTTCCTCAAATTCGCGAGCTGCGGCGATGAGTTCGTCCTCGCCGTCGACGTACTCGCCCTTCGGGATCGACCAGGCTGCGGCATCCTTCTTTGCCCAGAACGGGCCGCCCATGTGCGCGATAAACACTTCGAGATCGCCTCCACGGCGCCGCCACAACAGGATGCCCGCGCTTCGAACGTTCGCCATGTCCCCATGCTGCACCAAGCGTTGCCAAGTCTCGACCCAAATACGAGGTACGCCGGCCGACGCAACGTTCACCGCTCGCATCCGTTTGCTATTTTTTGGCCGCCACCGCGGTCGGGGGCTGATCCGGTGGAACCAATCGATTCTTCCGGCGCCGGATTGCTACGACGACCGCAGCAGCCGCCAATCCGGCGAAGACCGGCGCGCTGACGATCAGTATGGTCTGGGCGATGGCCGCGTCGGAATTGCAGCTGTCACGAAACAGCGCGTCGGGCTCGGGTACTGGCGTATCGTTCGGACCAGCTCACGGAGGGAAGTCCACATTGTCAGCCTGGAGATCCTTCGAGTAGTGCCATATGTCCTTCAGGCTCCCGCAACTCAATTCAGTCCAATTGGGGTCCACAATATTGGTTCGAGTCGCGAACAGCGGGCCCGCCCACGCGTTGAGACTGATCAATCCCGCAATCTCACGGCCAGGGTCGCCCAGATGCTCCACGGCTTGGTTTTCATGCTGCCTCGTGTCATCAGAAGTTGTAGTGCAATACGCAGAGCTTCAGGACAGAAGTGCAAACGTCGCCCATTTGCCTCGTCTCTTTCTCATTTGAACGAAACTTCTCCTTTTGCAAGGCGGCGTTGACGCGTCCATGAAATCACAATCGGAACCCCCGCCCCCAGGAGGGCCAACCCAACAATCCCTGAGACCGCAAGCACGGTGCGGGCGGTGGCAGCGTTCGCAAGGCAATATCGCCGGTATTCCGCATCTGTGTGGAGGCAACCGGCGTCATCTACTCCCTGCCATGGAGCAACACCGGTGCTGTCAAATGTTGGATGTCTTGCGTAGTGGTCGATGTCGTAAAGGCTCCCGCAACCAAGATTAATCCAAGTCAGGTGCGGGGATTGAGACTCCGACGCGAAGGATGGGCCACGCCACGCGATCAGGCTTGTGAATATGGCAGCTGTCAGAAGCGCTAGCCATGCGATTCTCAGTGCTTCATTGGTGCCCCGATCAGGGAGTCGCAGAGAAAGTCGCCTGCCCGCAGCAGGAGGCTAGTGCCCCACAGGCACCTCGCCGCCGCCCGCGGGTGCCCGGATGAAGAAGGCTGCCGGGATGGCAAGCAGCGAGATGATCGCCGCCGTCAGGAACGCGTAGTGAACGCCGTCCGCAGTTGAGGATGCCGTTGCCAGGTTCGCGGGAGCCACAAAAATCTGATGCGCCGACAGGATCGTGACGAGCAGCGCGGTGCCTGCTGCACCGGCCACCTGCTGGATCGTGCCGACGATCGCGCTGCCGTGTGAGTACAGAGATTCGGGCAGCGACCCCAGGCTCGCCGTGAAGATCGGCGTGAAGAGGAGTGCGAGCCCAACGCTCAGTGCGAGGTACGCGACGAAGATCCACCAGACCGAGGTGTTCTGGTTGATGAGGGTCATCAACCAGAAGGTCGCGCTCGTAATGATCGCGCCCGTGGTCAGCAGACCCGTTGGCCCGTGCTTGTCGTAGAACCTGCCAACGAATGGCGCCAGGAAACCCATGAGCAGACCACCGGGAAGCAGCAGCAAACCCGTCTGGAGAACGGAAATGCCGAGCACCGACTGCATGAAGATAGGCAGAACGATGATGGTGCCGAAGAACGCCATCATGCTGACGACCAGCATGGCGATCGAGATCGTGAAGGTCGGAGATTTGAATGTACGCAGGTCGAGCAACGCGCCGTCTCGCTTCTGCAGGAAGAGCTGCCGCACCACGAACACGGCGATGCCCACAACGCCAACTCCGAGCGGAAGCCAGCCGGTCATCCCAATATTGCTTGGTGTCGCGGTGCCAAGGTTGCTGATGCCGTAGACGAGCCCGCCGAAACCAAATGCAGACAGGATGACCGAGAGCACGTCGAACCGCGTGGGCTTCGGATGCGTCACGTTCTTCACTCTGATGCCGCCCACGATCAGCGCAGCAACGGCGATTGGGAGCACGAGGATGAACATCCAGCGCCAGTCGAAGACGCTCAGGATGAGCCCGGAGATGGACGGGCCGATCGCCGGAGCGACCGAGATCACGATCGAGATGTTGCCCATCGTGCGCCCGCGCGTTGCCGGCGGAACGAGTGTCATGACGGTCGTAATGAGCAGCGGGAACATGATCGCCGTGCCGCAGGCCTGAACAACCCGCGCGATCAGGAGCACCTGGAACCCGGGAGCGAGGGCTGCAATGAGCGTGCCAGCGCTGAAGAACGACATCGCCGCGATGAAGATGGGCCGCGTGTTGAACCGCTGCAACAGGAAGCCGGTGATGGGGATGACCACCGCCATCGTGAGCATGAACGCCGCGCTCAGCCACTGCGCCGCGCCCGCGTCGATGTTGAAGACGCGGATGAACTGCGGGATCGCGACACCGATGATGGTCTCGTTGAGGATGACGACAAATGTCGACACCATCAGAATGCCGATAACGAGACGGTTGCGTGCACTCACGGAGGCGTCGTGGTCGACCAGGTGGGGTGACAGTACTGCGGTTTCAGACAAAGCAATCTCCTGGGGAGGTTGGAGTGGAGGTCGCACTACCATTGTGCGTGAGGGCCGTGAACAGGTACAGCGTTTTCTCAGTCTGGCTTATTCCACTGACATTTTTATGGGTACCTTGGGCAGCTTCGGAGAACCGCCCGGACGTCGATTGAGGGTGATCGCAACGACGCCGAGACACACCGCCCCGATGATCGCATTCGCCAAGTCGAGGTACCACTGGAGCACCACGAAGGCCGGAACAAACGTCAGTACGGCACAGATCGCGACAACAGCATTCGACGGCGCGGCTTGCAGCGGTCGCGGTCGTTCGAACCAGCCGAGCGGGATCGACAGGGCGTACACGCCAGCGAGCGCAAGCACGTAAAAAATCGGGCGGCTCCACCACCAGGCGGAACTCGCCGGCTCGGGCGTGGCACCCGGGATCAGCAACGCAATCCCGGCGAGCGCGATGATGAGCGGCAAGTGCCAGAGGTAAATCGTCATTAGGCGTGTACCTGCGACGGAAACGAATGCGCGTGCGCCGCGCGTGCGCATCAGGGCGGCAAGGGCAGGCCTGGCCAATTGGAGCACGCAGGCCTGTGCCACCGCGAGCACCATCAGCGGAACGGTTGGCGGATTGAGATCGGTTAGCGCGTCGCGCGAGTACGGGCCGACGGATGTCAGCGGCACAAGTGCCAGATAACACACCGTCGCGAGCACCACGAGCTGCAACCACGTGCGTCGCGCGAACCAGCCGTCGGCGTACCAGAAGCCCACCTGCTGCGCGAAGAGCCAGACGAAGAGGAGGTTGATGAGCCCGAGCGGCACGGTGTGCGTGCTGTACCGAGCGACATCCACCGCGATTGCAGCCAGCAACAGGATGCCGAGAGTGGCCCTGGGCGCCCGCTCGTGCATCCGCACCATGACCGGGACGAGCGGCTGAACCAGGGTGTACGCGGCAACGAACCAGAGCGGAGCGCCAGCACCGGTCGTGACAGTCTGCAGCAGCGCCGGATCGACGTGAAGCGCCGTCGCGACGCCGATCGCGACGACGTAAAACAGGAACAGGGGCAGCGCGGGCAGCGACAGCCGGAGGATGCGTCCGCGCACGAAGTCGGCGGCGCGCCCGTCTCGCGCGCGAAGTCGGTGCCAGGAAGTCAGGCTGGCAAACCCTCCGACCACGAAAAACAGCGGCATGATCTGGCCGGCCCAGCTGGCGCCATTGAACCAGGGCTGCAGTTCGAGCGTGCGAGAGACGACGAGCGCACCGGTTGCGCTGGTGCCGATGCCTACCTCAAGCAGGTGAATCACAACGATGAGAAGCACACAGAACACCCGGATGAGGTCAACCGTGAGGTCGCGCTTCGAGAGATCGATCGGCGCCGTAGCGACGGCACGACTCTGCTGTGAATTCACAGGGATGTGGTGGTCGTCCGTCACGGTGTCACTATAGAGGCATGACCATCACCCTCATCACGGGCGCTAACAAGGGCCTCGGCTATGAAGCCGCTCGCCGTCTCAAGGCCGAAGGGCACAGCATTTATCTGGGCGCGCGAGACAAGGGCCGCGGTACTGCGGCGGCCGAGTCCCTCGGTGTTCGCTTCGTGCAGCTGGACGTAACGGATGATGACTCCGTCGCCGCTGCGGCCGATGACATCCGCAGGCGTGATGGTCGCCTTGACGTTCTCATCAACAACGCGGGCATCACGGGTGGCCGCTCCAAGCCCGAGGACGTCACAGCCGACACCATCAGAGCTGTTTACGAGACGAATGTGTTTGGGGTCGTGCGCGTGACCCATGCCATGCTGCCGCTGCTGCGTGCATCGGAGAATCCAGTGATTGTGAACGTCGCGAGCGGCCTCGGGTCGCTGGGGATCGTCACCGACCCGAAGCGTGGCGAGTCGACCTATGCGTCGCTCAGCTATGCGTCATCGAAGTCGGCGTTGGTCATGCTGACCATCCAATACGCCAAGGCCTTTCCGGAATTTCGCGTCAACGTGGTTGACCCCGGCTACACTGCGACAGACCTCAATGGAAACTCGGGCACGCAAAACGTGACCGAGGGCACGGATGCGATGGTTCGCATGGCGACGATCGCCAAGGACGGCCCAACCGGTCGGTTCGAGGACCGCGGCGGCGTCATCCCCTGGTAGGTCTCAGACTTCCCGCCAGACGCTCGCAGGCGGAGACCGCTGGCGAAGGCCGACACGACCGGCAAGACTGGGGAGACGATGACGAACCCACCGCGCGCGCTGCTGATCCTCGCCGACGACCACCGCGACAGCCTCGAGAAGGAGCTGTACAGGTTGACGGCACCGCCGACGGATGCCCAGGCCGCCCGCATTCGTGCAGACAAGATGCTTGTTTACGAGGCACTCGTTGACTCAACCGAGCAGCTGCCGAGTGGAGCGCAGGCGGGCATCCTGGTCGACGAAGAATACGGAGCGGATGTCGCGGAGCGGGCCGCCAATTCGAACGGCCTGATCAACCTGTCTATGCCCATCGAGGCCAGTGGCAAAGACTGGTTCGAGTTCGCCTACGGGGACGAGTGGCGACAGCACGCGGGCTTCTTCGCGACCGACCACGCGAAGGTACTGATTCGCGATAACCCCTCCCTGCCGTTCTCAGATCGGCTCCAGCAGGCCGAGCGACTCATGGTTGTGTCGGCGTGGGCTGGCGAGACGCGGCACAGCCTGATTGTCGAATTGCTGGTGCCGGCGACCGATGCCGACCTCGCATCCGTCGGTGGCGACAAGAAGCGCTACGACGACGAGTTGCGCCCGAGACTCACGCTCGAGGTCATCAGTTTCCTTCAGGACAACGGCGCTGACCCGGCACTGTGGAAGGTCGAAGGCATGGACACGACCGAGGATGCCGCTGCCGTCGCACAGCTTGCCCGTCGCGGCGGGCGCGTGGCCGATTGTATTGTGCTCGGACGCCACTCCTCGAAGGAAGACCTCGACCACTGGCTGGAGGTCGCGGCGCCGCTCGCCGGTTACGTCGGTTTCGCGATCGGCCGCAGCATCTGGTGGGATCCGCTGAGTGACCTGCTGGCCGGCACCATCCCGACGGATGTCGCTCGCGCCCGCATCGCGCAGAACTACCTCGACTTCGCGAGGGACTACCTCGCAGCGCGCGCTTAGCTAGCGGTCTGCGGTAGCCTCCGCCAGCCAGTTCTCGGCCGTCTCACGCTCTTCAGCAGTTGCTGCCTGTCGCGGTCCATAGAAGAACCAACCAATCAGCCCGACGAGCGGGATGAGCGCGGCGAGCACGATCCAGGCCGCCTTCGCGACGCGCGAGAACCCGCTTGCGATGATCTGCACGATCAGCACAATCGCAAGCAGCAGATGCAACCCCGCAATCACGATCAGCACAATGTAGCTGCCCGCGATCCAGCCGAAGACCGTCGTCTGAACGCTCATGATCACCTGAATCATCCCCCAACCTGAATGTTCGAAGACTACGCCCGCTGAGGTTTGCTACACCCAGATCGCCGGATCGCCGGCCTGAGCGCGCGGCTCCTCATACTCATAACTGTCGTCGAGGGAGTCGAGTCGATAAGGCACGAGCACCGAGATACAGATGCCTTCGCGGTGTTCGAGCCGTACCTCAATCGCATCCATCGCCTCTGACGGGATCTGCACGTTGGTTCCGATGGCGAGTGCACGAATTGAGTCGCGGCGATCCCGGAAGAGGTCGATGATGCCGTCGATGACATCCTGAGCCTGGGGCACGTCGGCCGACTGCGGCTGATTGAGGCCGATCAGTGCCAGCTCGCCATCGGCCTTGACAGCCATGGGAAACGGGATGAAGTCGCCATTGCGCTCGAGAAAATTGCGGGCAGCCGCGATGGTCGCGTCGGCGAGCGAGTCGAGATCATTCTGTGCTTCCTCCGAAGCCGATTCCCGCCATGCGCTCATCTGCCCAACGCTACTTGACAGGGGGCTCCGGCGGTTCTAAATTAAGATAGTCAACTAAACAGTTGATAAAGCGATAGGTTGATAATGAGGAAGCAAGCAATGCCAGCACAGTCGGATGCCGAACTCGACCGGGCATTTCTTGCCCTGGCCGATCCGGTGCGACGTGCACTCATCGCGAGGCTGTCTCGCGGACCGGCCACTGTGAACGAACTCGCGGAACCGTTCGCGATGTCAAAGCAGGGCGTCTCGAAGCACATTCAGGTGCTCGAAACGGCTGGTCTCATCACCAGGACCCGCAACGGCCAGCAGCGACCGTGCCACCTGGATCCCGCGGCGCTCGAATCTCTCACCGCATGGATCGACACCTATCGCCTTCAGGCCGAGCAGCGGTATCGCCAGCTCGACGCACTACTCAAGAATCTCAGCGAAGGACAGAAGAAATGACTAATCCCACCACCATCACGGCCCTCCCGGGGCAGACCATTCTCGACATCGAGCGTCTCGTGGATGCCCCGGTAGATGCCGTGTACCGCGCACATGTCGACCCCGCCCTCATGGCGCAGTGGGTTGGACCCCGCGGTTACGAAATGGAAGTGACCCGGTACGAGCCTGTCGACGGGGGAGCGTACGAATTCGTGCACACCGACCCGGAGGGCCAGAAGTTTGAGTTCCGCGGGTCATTCCACAGCTTCCTGTTGAACGAGCGGGTCATTCGCACGTTTGAGTTCCTCGGCGTTCCCGGACACGTGAGCCTCGAATCGGTCGACTTCGAGGATGTCGGAGGCAAGACGCTCATCAAGGCGCACTCGGTCTTCCAGTCGGTCGAGGACCGCGACGGCATGATCGCCAGCGGCATGGAGCACGGTGTCGTCGAGGGCTACGAGCGCCTCGACGAGTTGCTCGCCGCGTAGGGCGCGTGCGGCCTACGCGCGCAGCTTGCGGTCGGCCGCGGTGTCAGCCCAGGTGGCGATCGCGGCCGATCGTTCCTCGATTGCGGCCACGGCATTTCGAGGCGTTGTCACGACGGCGACGACCTGGTCGAACCGGTCACCGAACAGCGTGCGCAGCACCGGGATGACCGGGTACTGTTTCGTCCACCAGCCGTCGAGGTCGAGAAACACCATCGGGCTCACGCCCTCGGTCGGCGGTGCGTAGAAGTTCTGGTTGGCATCCTCGAAGATTTCCTGCAGGGTGCCGGCACTGCCCGGCGCATAGATGGCGCCGTAGAGGGCGAGCGCGAGCAGGCCGTCCTCGCGAATCGAGTTCTCGAAGTACTTGGCGTGCTCGGTAGCGAACGGCGTGCTCGGCTCGTGTCCATATGCCCAAGTCGGAATACCAATGGATGCCGCAGCATCGCCTTCGCTCTCGCGGGCAAGGTTGATCGCAGGGGCCAGCCAGGCGTGCAGGGCGCGCATCGCCCCCGAGTCGAAGCCGCCGTCTACGACGAGTTCACTGCTGCGGTGAAACGGGAACCGGCTGATCGCGGGCGCACTGATGCGTGCAAGCGCGTCGTCAAAGGCGTGCCGCCCCAGCGTCGCGTAGCGCGCGCCGAGGTGGGCCGCCTCCATCGCACCCGGGCCGCCCCCGGTCAGGATCGTGTAATTCTTCTGCGTCAGCTCGAAAGCAATCTCGGCGACCGCGTTGTATGTCTCGCTGCCCCGGGGTTCGCCGTGGCCGCCGAGGATGCCAACAGAGCGGCTGTCGACGACGCGCGCCGCGAGTGAATAGGTGATCGCGGCATCGTGGAGCGCTCTGGTGTTGACGATGCCCGCGGAACGCGCGATCGGCATGCCCTGGGCGAGCGTCGCGAGGTAGGTGCGGTAGTCGAGTGAGCGACCGATCGACAGGTCGTCGTCGGGGTCGAATCCGTCGTACAGCGCGGCCGGTGTGTAGAGCCGGTCCGGCGGTGCGAGCACGAATCCGGCATCCGAAACAGCGCGTTCCGCGTCTTCCGCGTTGGTCATCTGTTCTCCGCTTCGATGGGCGCAGCGACAGGCTAACTCACCGTGCCCGGTTCGAGTGGCATGCTGGGTTAGCGCGCGCTGGCGTGCCGACCCGCCAAGGAGGATCCCTGTGATCGACCGCACCCGCCTCGCCGACCTGTACGCGCGTGAACAACGGGATTTCGTGGCCAGACATCCGCGTTCGCGGGCCGCTTTCGAGAACGCGACGCACCTCTTTGGCCGAGTGCCCATGACGTGGATGAACAAGAAAGCGGGCGGGTTCCCGATCTATTTCGAGAGCGCTCGCGGCAATCACGTGTACGACATCGACGGCAACGAGTATCTCGATTTCGCGCTCGGCGACACGGGCGCGATGGCCGGACATTCGCCACAGCCGGTGGTCGACGCGATCGCGCGGCGCATCGACGTGCAGGGCGGCCTCACGACCATGATGCCGACCGAGGACGCCGAGTGGGTGGGCGCCGAACTCACGCGCCGCTTCGGTATGGACGTCTGGAGCTTCGCGCTCACCGCGACGGACGCCAACCGCTGGGCGATCCGGCTGGTTCGTGCTCTGACGGGTCGATCGAAGATCCTGTTCCATGCGTACTGCTACCACGGCAGCGTCGATGAGTCGCTCATCGTGGTCGGTCCGGATGGCGAAGGTATGAGCCGCCCCGGCAACGTCGGCGCGCCTGTGGATGTCACAGAAACCAGCCGCGTTGCCGAGTTCAATGACCTCGATGCGCTCGAGCGCCAACTCGCCAAGGGGGATGTCGCCGCGGTTCTGATCGAGCCGGCTCTGACGAACATTGGCATCGTGCTGCCAGCACCGGGTTACCACCACGGCGTACGAGCACTGACGCGCAAGTACGGCGCGCTGCTCATCATCGATGAGACGCACACCTTCTCGGCCGGTCCGGGCGGAGCAACGAGGGCCTGGAACCTTCAGCCGGATCTCGTGGTGATCGGTAAGGCCATCGGAGGCGGCATCCCGAGCGGTGCGTACGGTCTTACGCGGGAGATCGCCGACCGCATCCTGGCGCGCGAGGATCTCGACCTGATCGACATGGGCGGTGTCGGCGGCACGCTCGCGGGTAGCCCGCTGTCGGTCGCAGCCATGCGCGCGACCCTCGAGCTCGTGCTCACCGATGACGCATTCGAGGGGATGATTGCGAACGCGACTGTCTTCTCCGCGGGCATACAGGATGTGATCGATCGCCACGACCTGCCCTGGTCGATCAACCAGCTGGGCGCGCGGGCCGAATACCGGTTTGCGAAACCGTATCCGACATCCGGGACCGCGTCGGATGCTGCGTCAGACGGCGACCTCGAGGACTTTCTGCACCTGTACCTCGCCAATCGCGGAATCCTGCTGACTCCGTTTCACAACATGGCGCTTATGGCACCGACGACCACGCGCGAGGATGTTCTCGCGCACCACGCGGTCTTCGACAGCGCGATCAGTGAGCTGCTGGGTTAGCACGGTGCTGCTGGGCTAGCACGGTGCTGCTGGGCTAGCACAGAGCTACTGGGTGGGCACGGTGCCGCTGGGCTAGACGACTGTCAGGTTCGTCGCGCCGAGGTTCGGCGCGACGAGATTGGCTTGAGACCACGTGGTCAACTCACGCAGCGCCGGCAATAGTGCAGCGCCCGAGTTTGTGAGCCCGTAGCTGACCGCGACGGGTGGACCCTCGTCGACCGTTCGCGCGACGAGACCGGCGTTCGCGAGTTCGGTGAGGCGTTCGGACAAAACGGAGTCGCTGATTCCCGCGACGTTTCGGCGCAGTTCGGAGAAACTCGCCGGGCCGTTCAACAGGGTGCCGAGCAGCACGCCATTCCAGCGCTTGCCCAGGAAGTCGAACGCGCGCACAAGTGCCGAGTCGCAGAGGCGCGGTTCGTCGTCGTCGTCGTCGTTCATACCCATCACTCTACTCGTGCTAACCTAAAACGAGTCACTAGTTTTTTAGTAGTTACATCAGGAATGGAAGTCATGAATAACCTCGCTGAGGCTCCAGCCCTCGCCCCGCTGCATCGACTGGATGCCGCAAGTCTCGCCGCGCTCTTCACCGACGCCAAGACCGCGTACCGGTTTGCACCGACCCCCGTGAGCGACGACGAGCTGCGCTCGATCTGGGACCTCGCGAAGTGGCCGCCGACATCCGCGAACTTCCAGACGCTGCGCGTACTTTACGTGCAAAGCCCCGAAGCGCGTCAGCGACTCGTTGGACACCTGCACGAGGCCAACCAGGAGAAGACCCTGGCGGCTCCCGCCGTCGCCGTGCTCGCGTACGACCGTCAATTTCAGGAGCACCTGCCGCTGGTCGCGCCGCACGTTGCCGCACGGCAGAGCTACTTCGCCGAGAACGAGACCCTGCGTATCGACCTCGCTCGCAATAACTCCTGGCTGCAGGCTGGCTACTTTATCCTCGCCGCCCGCTCCGAGGGACTCGCTGTCGGCCCCATGGGCGGCTTCGACCCCGCCGCAATCGACGCCGACTTCTTCCCCGAGGGCCGCTGGGCCTCCTTCATGGTCGTCAACCTTGGACACCCGGTCGCCGACTCGTACCGCGACCGCCTGCCGCGCCTAAAGCACGACGACGTCATCCGGTTCGTATAGCGGCTAACGCGCTCTGCCGTTGACGAGATCGAGGCCGTTAACGAGATCGAGCCGGGCTCAACGGCCCGGCTCGACGAAGTTACGGCAATGACCGCTATCCGTTGCTCTTGGAAGAAGCCTTCGACTTCTTGTCTGCGCGCTTCTCCTTCAGAGACTTGGACGCAGCGGTCTTGGCGCTGTTCTTCTTTGGCGATTTGTCTGCCATAGGGCATCCCTCCCTCGGAAGCACGGTCGGCTTCGGTACGTCGAGATTACCCCTGTTCACTGTGGGATGCCGATGGCAATCTGGTAACGATCGTCGTGCGGCTCGGCATCGCTAAGAGGACGTGCCGCGCAGGGGGTCTCGGTCGGACCCGGTTGAGTCATCGTGATCGGTTGACTCGCTGAGGTCGCGCCACTTCTCGTCGCTCTCGGCGAGTGCTCGTCCGTTCGCAGTGCCGTACTTGTACGCGTCGGAGCCGAGCAGCAGTCGCAGCGGCGGTTCATCCATGGCGGCGATCTCGAGCACTACCTTCGCAACCTTCTCCGGGTCTCCGGATGGCACCCAGCTCTCCATCATTCGTGCACGGGCGCCAACGGTTGGCTGGTATGGCTCGCTGATGGGCGGAATAGACATGGATGACCCACCCCAGTCAGTGCGCATGCCGCCTGGTTCGAGCGTCGTCACCCTGATGCCAAGCGGCTCGACCTCTGCTGCCAGCACGCCGGAGAACCCCCCGACCGCCCATTTCGCGGCCTGGTATGCGCCGAGCCCGGGGGATGCCGACCGACCGCCGACAGACGAGACCTGGATGATGTGTCCGCTCTTCTGCTTGCGCATGATCGGAAGCGCTGCCTTGGTCACATTAACCACGCCGAGCAGGTTGGTTTCTATCTGCTCACGGAAATCCTCAATGGTGATGTCTTCGATGGATGCGAGGTTTGCGTAACCCGCGTTGTTGACGAGGACATCGAGACGACCGAATGTGGTGACAGCGGTCTGTACGGCCGCGGTGGCGGCATCCGGGTCAGTGACCTCGAGGGCGACCGGCACGATGCGATCGCCGTATTTCGCTAAGAGATCGTTGAGCACCTCCGGCTTGCGTGCACCGGCAATCACCGTGTGGCCGGCCTTGAGGGCGGCTTCAACGATGTCTCTGCCGAGGCCACGGCCTGCGCCGGTGACGAGCCAGATCTGGGAGCGTGTTTGCTCCGTCATGACGTTCCTTCCTGCGCCCACTCTTTAGTGAACACTCATTCAATAACTTCAATCAGCTAACCCCCATCCCCGCCTCGTGTCAAATGAACACTCATTCAATTAGAATCGATCTCATGGTGACTCGAGATCCGGAATCCAAGAAGCAGCAGTTACTCGACGCCGCACGCGCGGAGTTTGCGGAGCATGGCATTGCGGGTGCACGAGTCGATCGCATCGCCACTGCTGCCGGCGTCAGCGCTGGGCTGGTCTACACCTACTTCGGCAGTAAGGGTGAGCTGTTTGACGCGGTCTTCGATTTGATCGTCGATCGCACTCTGAGTACGACACCGATCACGACTGACGACCTTCCTGAGTACGCCGCGCGGCTGTTCGACGGCTACGAGAAGTACCCGGAGGTGCAGCGTCTGGCCTCATGGCACCGTCTCGAGAAGTCGGGCTCGGCGCACCTCCACGCGGCGTCGCTTGCCAGCATGGTCGACAAGCGAGCCGCCATCCAGGCCGCTCAGGATGCCGGAGCGCTTCCGACTCGGTTCTCGGCGGTCGAGCTTCTTGGGCTCATCCTGCAACTGTCATCGGTGTGGGCAAATTCGACACCCGAGTACTATTCGCTGGCAATCGGCCACAGCCGGGCGGAACGCCGTCGGGTCGTGAAAGACGCTGTCGCCGCGCTCCTCGACCAGCCGCCGCTACGCTCGTGACGTGAAACTTCTGCGACCGCGAGTACTGCTTGCCCTGCTAGTCGACGTGATCCTCGTGGTCGTGTTCGTGCTCATTGGCCGAGTCAGTCACAAGGAAGACCTGTCTCTCGCGGGCATCCTGACGACGCTGTGGCCGTTTCTCGTCGGCCTCCTGCTCGGCTGGTTCGTGACGCGATCCTGGAACACACCGCTGCGCGTGTTCTGGAACGGCTTCGGCATCTGGCTCATGACGATTCTGTTCGGGATGATCCTCCGAGCCGTCAGCGGACAGGGACTTCAGCTGAGCTTCGTCGTCGTCGCGGCGATCGTGCTGGCCGTGTTCCTGCTCGGCTGGCGCGCCATCGCGCGACTGGTCACGCGGCCGCGCCGTGGCCGCACGGCCTAGCCCGACGGCCAGGAGCTACGGGATAGTGCCGATCCAGAGCCCGTCACGCGCACGCGTCATTGCGACGTAGAGTTCGCGCTTCTGCAGTTCGGTATGCTCGGCGGCCGCGCCCTCTTCTGAGATGGCGATCGAGTTCTGACCGGGCAGCAGCGTGGACGGCACCTGCGCCAGCAGAACCTGCTTGAACTCGAGCCCTTTGGCGCGCTTGACGGTGCCGATCTTGACCGCATCCACTGCCTTGCCGTTGTATCGGTTGAGTTCGATGACCGGGATATTCGCCTTGCGCAGTGCGTCGACCGCGGCCCGAACTCCGAAAGTCGTCAGCGACAGGATGCCGATGTCACCGAAAGCCGCGCCGCCAGCCGCAACCATTTCACGTACGCGTCGCGGCAGCTCCGCGTCGTGGGTCGCGCGGTTGGTGAACCGCACGACGAGAGGAGAGGGGCCAGAGCGAGGAACGCTCGTCACATCATCGTCCTCGGCCGTGGCGCCCTCGATGTCAAGGTAGACGTCGCCAGCAACCACGCCTTCGGCAAAGTGCAGGATTTCGGCGGTATTGCGGTAATTCGTGTTCATCACAACTCCGCGGCCCGCGAGCGAAATGCCCACCTCGCCCAATGTGTAGCCGCCAGGGTAGATGGACTGTTGGCCGTCGCCGATCAGGGTGAGTCCGTCGGTCGCGTTGCCGACCAGGTGGTGCAGCATCCTGATCATGGTCGACGAGAGGTCTTGCGCTTCGTCGACGATCACCGCGCTGTAGCGCTCGAGCGGGTACTCCCGCAGAGACTCCTCGGCGAGCAGGATGAGGTCGGCCTCGTCGCGGGCGCCACGGGCGGTCATCCGCGCCTGGTAGGCGCAGTACAACTCCCACACGGCGCGACGCTGGTCGAGTGTGAGCCCCCGCCGACGACCGGCACGCGCAAGCTCGGCGTACTGATCGAAGGTGGTGATACCGCGACCCTTGATGACGTGTTCGATTTCATCTTCCCAATAGGTCGACTTCGCTTCGAGTCGCCCGAGCGGCCCCGGCTTGCCTACGGCGCGCCAGGCGTGCTCGAACTCGGCGTCGGCCGCGGCTGGCTGAAGGTTGACGCGGATGCCACGGTCGCTCAGCAGGCGCTTGGCAAACGCGTGGGTGCCGACGAACTCGATGCGCCGGCTGATATCGGGAGCGAGGCGATCCATCTGAGCAGAAAGCACAGCGGGCAGTGTGCTCACGTATGAGGTCACCAGCACGATGCCTGGCTGAGACCGCGCGAGATACGCGGCGCGGTGAAGGCCGACGACGGTCTTGCCCGTACCCACGGCACCGCGGATGCGAGACGGACCGTTGAAGCTGCGACGCGCCAGGCGAGCCTGCTCGGGGTCGAGAAACGACATCCAGTCTTCGATGGGGGTCGCCGACAGAGCCGAATCCAGTTGACGCATGAGCGCGGCGTTGCTCAGCAGCGGGATGGTGTCGTGGTCGGGTTCCTCGTTGACGGAACCCTCGGAACCCTCGGAAGCAACGCGAGCCTCGGTCGCCTCGGCCGCGAGCTGCAACTGCCCCGGCGCCCCCACGATCGGGAAATAGTCGCGGGCGGCAGACAATACCTTGTCGACCTGCTTGCGCGAGAGTCGGATGCCGCGCTCGAGAATGTAGCGCGCGGCGTCGGTTTCGCCGACCATCTCGACCGTGCCGATGCGCGCACGGATGCCGGATCTCCCGGCCAGCACCACCAGCGGATGGATCTCACCCGGGGCCAAACCCAAATCGGCCATCTCTGCCTCGGTCGCGTAGGCGAGATCGGCCAGGGTCGCGAGGTCGTCGGTTACATCGACGTTTTGGCGATAGATGCGGGTCTGGTCGATCGTGACATCGCTCCACGACTTGGTGTCGACGATGTACAGGCCGCTCGGCCCGACCACGACGAGGTCGATCTGCGCAATGCGGCTGCCCGGCCATCCCCGGTTCGGAAGCAGGTGGTAGCCAACCTCGGCGAGTGGTGCAAGCGCGGCAGCCACGTCTCGCTCGACGCGCGCGGGCACCATGTGACGGGCGGCGGCGCGTCGTGCCAGCGCGGCAGCGTGCTCTCGTTTCTCGGTGAGCATCAACTGCCTGCGTGACTCGATGCCCGCGGACGTTCCCGCAGTCATGGCTTCCTCAGCTTCCCAGCGTGCCGTACGTGCGTCCAATAAGTCATTCCATCAAGGGATGGATATCTCAGCTTCGCACGCAAACCTGCATTGCAATATTCCACTTTCGGGGGACGCATGGAATGCGACATGATCGCCGCGGCGTTAGAAGTGGAGAAGACCCAGTATCAAGAGAAACGAGCGTTCATGCAGGTTTTACTCACAGGCGGCACCGGTTTCATCGGTTCGGCGATCCTTACCGAGCTTCTGAACTCGGGGCACTCGGTCACTGCACTCGTGCGAAGTGACCGTTCTGCGAGGGCGGTTTCCGACGCGGGAGCGACCGCGCTGGTCGGCGACATCACCAATTCGGCCTGGCTCGCAGACCAGCTTCGGGATGTCGACGGCGCGATCCACACGGCCGTCCCGACGGATGGGTCGGCGGCTGCCTTCGACGACGCCGTCATCGACGCTGCCGTCGCCGCCTTTGCGGGAACTGACAAGCCATTCGTCTATACGACCGGAATCTGGATCTACGGTGACGGCAGCGACGTCACCGAAGCCTCGAGCATCGACTCGCCTGCGATCACCGCGTGGCGTGCAGAGCGTCAGAACCGGTTGCTTGCAAGCGGGATTGCGGCCCGGATCGTCGCGCCGGGGATTGTCTATGGGTATGGCAAGGGCATCCCGAATGTCATTTCCGGCGCTCCGCGGACCGCCGACGGTGCTCTCACTCTCGTTGGCACGGGCGATCAGCACTGGGCCACAGTGGGCGTCGACGACCTTGCACGGCTCTACGTTCTCGTGCTCGACAAGGGCGGCAACGGCGAGGTGTATCTCGGCGTGTCTGGCGACTGCCCGAGCGTTCGGGAACTCGGTCAGGCTGTGGTCGGCGCGGGTGGCGCGGTCGCATCCGATGATCTGGACGCGACGCGCGGCCGCCTCGGGGCGGAGTTCGCCGATGCGCTGTTCGTCGACCAGCAGGCGACCGGAGCGAAGGCTCGGTCGCTGGGCTGGACGCCGACTGCTCGAACCCTTATCGAGGAGCTCAGCGCTACCTGACGAGCAAGGCGTCGAGCTTCGTGAACGAGAGGCCCCAGCCCTCCTCGGTCTGCTCGCGCTGTTCGTCAGTGAAGGGACCCTGGTGCAGGGTCACCCGGGTCTTTTCACCATGGTCGTGAAATTGCAGCCGCAGCCTGATGTTGTCCATGTCTCCATCGGCGCCGTGTGCCGTGGCCGTGATCTCGAGGTATTCGGGTGGCTCGCAGGCACTGATCGTGCCGTCCATGGGGAAATGCGCGCCAGTCGCGTCGTCGACCATGACGAGCTTCCAGAGCCCGCCGACGCGAAGCTCAACGGTCACACTCTCGACCGGAACGGAGACGCTCGTGGGACCAAACCACTTGGCTAACAAATCTGGCTGCGTGAAGAACTTCCATACGACATCCCGTGGCGCATCAAATGCGCGTGTGACGTAGACGTCGCGGTCCGTGACCTCGGACGGCATGATTTCTGTCATTGTCTTTCTCCTCAATAGGGACGCCATGGCGGATGCGAGAGCGCGGTCCAGCCGACGGAAACTCGCCTGCCAGTGGTCGGCGTTCACCTCGCCCTGCCGTTTGCGCTTATCCAAACCAAATGGTTATGTAATGCCTTGGTTATAGAGTAACGGGGCGGCGATCAAAGTCAAGGCCCGAGGATCAACACCCCGAGGATCAACACCCAGGGATCAACACCCCGGGATTAGTCCAGTGACGCGCCCAGCGCATCCAGCAGTTCGTCCGAGCCTGTCTCGCGCAGCTTCGGGTCTTCGTGGCCGTCGTAGTAGGCACCGGTTTCGGTGAAGGTGAGCCGGGTCCCGCCAGCGGTTGAAGTGAGTTCGACGACGGTGAGGGATGCCGACAGCTTCACTCCATTGACGTACATCTTGTAGCTCCAGGTGATGCGCTCGTTCTCGACGATGTCGAGGTAGATCGCGTCGAACGTGTAACTGTGACCCTCATGCTCGCCGTGGTTGTATTCGCGCCCGCCCTCGGTGAAATCGAAGTCCCACTTCATGCCGGGCCCACCGCCACCGAACCACTTGCCCTTCTGCTCCTTGCTCGATAGGGCGGCGTATACCCGTTCGCGCGTCGCCGGATATTCCCGTTCGAGTACGAACGTGGCGTGTTCGACGCTGCGGGTGATCTGTTCGGTCATGGGTTTTCTCCCTGTGTTGGTTGTGCAGCTGTGTTGTTCTGCAGCCCGGCCGGTCAGTCGGTCTGGTCTTCTGCCAGGAACTCGCCGAGGCGGTCAAGGCGCTTATCCCACAGCAGCCGTCGATCGGCGATCCACTGCTGGGCGAGGCTGAGTACCTGGGGCTCGAGCATGCACGTGCGCACCCTGCCAATTTTCTTTGTGCTCACGATTCCGCTCGCCGTAAGGACGTTCAGGTGTTGCACGACCGCGGGAAGCGACATCTCCAGGGGTGCGGCAAGGTCGCTGACGGATGCCGAACCACGACTCAGGCGATCGATCATGCTTCTGCGACTGGGGTCTGCCAATGCCTGGAAAAGAACATCCAGAGGGTCCAATTGCTTAAGCACGTGCTTAAGTATTCTCCATCAAACGAATTTGTCAAGTGTGTCGTTTTGTCGTATCGCCGTTCGTTGTACTCACGTACCGTTCAGACAAGAAAGGATCCACACATGGAATTCATGCTGTTAATCGCTAGCGATCAGAGCCCAGACACGTCGACAGAGCCGTTGCCTGACGTGGATGACTGGGTCAACGAGGGCGCACGCCGCGGCATCCGGAAGCAGGGCGACCCGCTGGCGCGCAGGTCAGAGGCTCGCACCGTTCGAGTTCGTGACGGTGAGACGCTCGTCACCGACGGTCCCTTCACCGAGTCGAAGGAATGGATTGTGGGCTACGACCTGCTTGAGTGCAAGGACATCGACGAAGCGATCGACTACGCGTCCCGGCATCCCATGGCGCGCTCTGGCCGCATCGAGGTGCGCGCTGTCGTTGACCTGGGCGAGCAGAGTCTGTGACGACGAGAGCGTCAGGCCACTAGCGCGTCCAACGCGCAGAGTGTTTGGCTCGCCGCGCCGGTTCGTGGTGCGGCGGGCCAAAATCTCGTGGAGAATAGGCCCATGAACGTTTTCGGCTTCATCATCGCTTTCGTCATTTTCGTCGCTGGCCTGGTGCTGTTCGGTTTCGCGTTCACGGTGCCGTCGTTTGAAGCGGTCATGTTCGTGGGCGGCATCATTCTGGTGTCCATTTCACTGGCCATTCCGTTCCACATTCTCGGCCACGGCGAGCAGCGCTAGCCAGCACTCGCCCCCAGCGACCAGCACTCGCCCCTAGCGATCGGCCGGCAGCAGATCCTTCGTGAAGTTGTCGAGCCGCGCGAGCAGGCCCGACGTGCGATCAGACACGACCTCCGACGGGTCGGGCAGGAACGCCGACGGCGGCGGGACGATGCGGATGATCATCGAGCAGGCCAGATCAGAGCAGATGTAGGTACCGATCGTGTTGCCATCGCGACCCGCCTGGCCGGCCTTCGGCACGGTGAACAGCGAAACCTGGCTTCCCGGCTGATGCGTGCGGCACAGGGAGCACATGGCTGAGATGCCGCGCGACATCGTCGATGACGCCGAGCGCAGGACCATGCCAAACGGCGTCCCGTCTCGCCAATAGACGATGTACCCGCGCTGCGGAAACGTCGGGTCGAGCCAGCCGAGGTACTCGCGCTCGCCCCAAACGGTCTCGTGGAGGCCAGGTAGCGGCATCCGGTTGATCACATCAGACGACGCATTCACGAACGACGCGCGAATCTGATCCTCGGTCAGCGACTCCACAAACGAGCTCCTAAAACCCCTCGGGCGCGTGCGGAACGTAGTGCTCCTCAAGCTTCGCCAATTCATCATTCGTCAGCTCGAGTTCGACCGCTGCGGCGGCATCCTCGAGGTGGTTCGGCTTTGTTGCTCCAACGATTGGCGCAGTAACAGCCGCCTGCTGTGCCACCCACGCGAGTGCGACCTGTGCACGCGAAACGCCGCGGGCCGATGCAACCGCGGCGACGGCATCCACGATCTGTCGATCTGATTCCTCGGACTGCCGGTACAGAGTGCGGCCGAACTGGTCGGTGTCACCGCGGGTTGTCGTCTCATCCCAGGGGCGGGCGAGTCGGCCGCGAGCGAGTGGGCTCCAGGGGATCACGCCGATACCGTCCTCAATGCAGAACGGATGCATCTCCCGCTCCTCCTCACGGCTGAGGAGGTTGTACTGGTCCTGCATCGAAATGAACCGAGTCCAGCCGTTCAGGTCTGCGGCATGTTGCATCCTCGCGAACTGCCAGGCGAACATCGATGACGCTCCGATGTAGCGAACCTTGCCGGCGCGAACGACGTCGTGCAGGGCCTCCATGGTTTCCTCGATCGGCACCTTCGGATCGAAACGGTGGATCTGGTAGAGGTCGATGTAGTCGGTCTTCAGCCGGGTAAGCGAGGCGTCGATCTCGTGCATGATCGACCCGCGCGAAAGGCCGGCACCGCTCGGCCCCGGCCGCATCCGACCGTGCACCTTCGTGGCAATGACGACATCGTCCCGTTTCGCGAGTTCACCCAGGAGCTGGCCGGTGACCTCCTCGCTCGCGCCAAGCGAGTACACGTTTGCGGTGTCGAACGTTGTGATCCCGAGTTCGAGCGCCTGTCGGAAGAACGGTCTGCTCTCGTCGAGGCCGATGCTCCACGGATGGCTGCCAAGGTTCGGATCGCCGTACGTCATGCAGCCGAGAATGACCGCAGAGACTTCCAAACCGCTATCGCCGAGTTGCACTGTCTTCATTTCTCCAGCCTAGACACGATTGAATTGGCACATGGATGCTCCGCGCAGTGACGTGCACCTCATCGCCCTGCTTCGCAGCGATCTCCTTGAGGCCGACTTCACGGTCGCCCACCTCGGCGAACTGTGGGGAGAGGATGCCGCTGCCGCACTTCACAGGGGGCACCGCGTCCCCGCAATCCGCGCGCTCGGTCACGCAATACGCTTCGACCCTGCCGCTGTCCTGGCGCGTGCGTTCGTGCTCGGGCTCCCGGTCGCCGCCGCCGACCTGGCTCGCGCGCTGCCGTCGCTCGGGGTGGCAGGAGCCGAGCAACTGGGGCTTTGCGACGACATCCTCACACCCCTCGTCGACCTCCGGCCCTACTCGTTCACAGACGCCTGGGGCGAAGCGAACTGGTGGATCGCCAGCGATCTGGGCGAGCTCAGCACCGGGCGTGAACTCAGCGAGAACCACGTCCTCGGCGTGGGCGGTGCGAGCCTCACGCTCAGCGGCCTGATGATCGACAGTTCCGCGCGCAGCACACTTGACCTCGGAACCGGATGCGGCATCCAGGCGCTGCACGCATCCCGACATTCCGGCCGGGTGATCGCGACCGACATTTCGGAGCGCGCGCTCGACTACGCGCGGTTCAATGCGGCACTGAACGGCGTGACGAACATCGAGTTTCGTTTCGGCAGCCTGTTCGAACCGGTTGTGGGCGAGCTATTCGACCACATCGTCTCGAACCCGCCATTTGTCATCACGCCGCGGGGCGAGGGCATTCCGGCGTACGAATATCGCGATGGTGGACTCGTCGGGGACGCGTTGGTCGCCGAGGTCATTGCCGGTGCCGCCCAGCACCTCCGGCCGGGTGGCATCGCGCAATTGCTCGGCAACTGGGAGTATCGCGGCACGCAGGACGCCTTCGACCGGGTGAGCGGCTGGCTCGACGCGACCGACCTCGACGCCTGGATCGTTGAGCGCGAGGTGCAGGATGCCGCGCTGTACGCGGAGACCTGGATCCGCGACGGCGGCACGCTCGCGGGCGCAGAATTCGACCGTCTCTCGGAGGCCTGGCTCGTGGATTTCGAGGGGCGCGATGTCATGCGAGTCGGCTTCGGCTACCTCACCCTCCGCAAGCCGGTTGGCCTGCGCGGGCCGCGACTGCGCCGGCTCGAGCGTCTCGACGGTCCGGTCGCGACCGGGCTCGGGGCGCACGTGGCGACCACGCTTTCTGCCTACGACTGGCAGGCATCCCTCGACGATCACGCTCTGTCACGCGCGCTACTGACGGTTGCTCCGGATGTCACAGAGGAGCGCCACTACTGGCCCGGGGACGAGCATCCTGCAGTCATGAATCTCAAACAGGGCGGCGGGTTCGCACGCAGCTACCCGCTCGACACTGCACTCGCCGCGGTCGTTGGCGCGTGCGACGGTGAGCTCAGCGTCGCTGCCATTTGTGCCGCGCTCGGTGACCTGCTCGAAGCTGTCGCGGGGGCTCTGCTCGCCGAAGTGCTGCCCGTTGTGCGCGAGTTGGTTACTGTGGGCGTTCTACAACGTCCGGAGGTGGGATGAGGGTTGCAGGCATCCCTGACAACTGACATCCGTAACATGTAAGGAATCTCATTTCAACGATCGACAACTCGCCGGAACTTAACGGTCAGATAGGGCAGAGTTGGTTGCATGTGGCATCTTCTGGGGCACGCCCCCGCTGGCGGTTTCCTTGACCCAACCCCCCTGTTGCAATCGGTGGGCCCCTACTCACTGATCGTTGTGGTGCTCATCGTCTTCATCGAGACCGGGCTGCTGTTTCCATTTCTGCCGGGGGACAGCCTCGTGTTCGCCGCCGCGATCGTGATTGGAAGCATCGGTATACCGCTGTGGCTCCTGATACTCGTGGTCGGGGTTTCGGCGAGTCTCGGAAGCCAGACCAGCTTTGCGCTGGGACGGCGCTTCGGGCCGCGGCTGTTCAAACGCGACGCGCGCGTGTTCAAGACCGCCTATCGTGACCAGGCCCACGAATTCTTTACCAAGTACGGTCCAGGTTCCATCATGCTCGCGCGGTTTGTCCCTGTCGTTCGCACATACATCTCACCCATTGCCGGGTCGTCCAGCATGCCGCTTCGGGTATTCCTGCCTTGGAACATCGTGAGCGCATTCGTCTGGGCGATCATCCTGACGCTCGCGGGGTACTGGCTTGGCAAGATTCCTGCCGTTGCGAACAACGTTGACCTGATCGTCGTGGCGATCGTGATCGTCTCAGTGCTGCCCATTGCAATTGGCCTACTGCGTCGCCGGATCAGGTCGCGCCGCGCCGAGTAGCGCGGGTCGGCGATTGCCCGCCATGCTGGGAGCATGCAGATCTGGTTGACGGTTGGCGCTGTCGCGCTGCTCGCCGTCATCGGATTCGGGATCGTCTTTGCGCTTCGGCTCGAGCGCCCGTGGTTGCAGCCGATCGCGATAGCGCGGGCTGTGCTTCAGCTGGCCATCCTGACGGTCATCCTGAACGGGGTAATCTCCAATGCCGGCTGGGTCGCGGTATTTCTTGCGGTGATGATCATTGCGGCGACCTGGGTTGTTATTCGGCGGCTGCAGCTGCGGATGGTCACCGGTGTCGTTATTGCGGCCGTGATTGCGGTCGCCTCGGCGGTACCCGCGACCGTCGTCTTCGTCACCGGCGCGGTGGACTTCACCCCGCGATACGTCCTGGCAGTCGGCGGCATCATCATCGGCAACGGGATGACCGTGAGTACGCTCATGGGACGCTCGCTCGCCGCCTCATTCGGCACGAACCGCGATGAGATCGAGGGATGGCTGGCCCTCGGAGCCACTCCGCGCCAGGCTTCGCGACGGGTGGTGCGGCTTGCGGCATCCACGGCTCTGATTCCGTCCACTGACCAGACTCGCACGACGGGCATCGTGACGCTGCCGGGCGCGTTCGTCGGTGCGATCTTCGCGGGAGCATCAGTGGTTCAGGCGGCGGAATTCCAAATGCTCGTGCTGGCATCGATCCTGGTCGCCGGGGCGCTTTCGGTTGCATGCCTGACCTGGATTTTCGGTGCGCCTCGTGTGATCCCGGATGACGGACGGCTCGTCGTCCTGGCGTGAGGTTTCTCTTTCTCAACACACCGGCAGGTTCGTTGGTTTTCCACACATTTTGGCGCACCCGATTCGAATGTCGGTGCACTCTGCGACAGTGTTTTCATGACCGAAAACCTCATCATCCTGCGGCAGGCTACGGCCCTCCTCGCGCGGGTTGCCGGGGTCGATTTCGCCGCGCTGCCCGACGACGAGGTGTGTGGTCTGCTCGTTGCTATCGAGGCCGCAGGGCGCCTGGTCGATACCGCTCGAGTTCGCGTGGCTGGCGAGGTTGAAGATCGGTCACGCTTCGAACTGGGCGTGGCCGGTCTGTCCCTGCGTCTCGGTCACCGCAAGCCGGTTCATCTGATCGAGGAGCGCACGAGGGTGTCGCAGGCCGAGGCCTTCCGGCGCATGCGATTGGGCAGATCGATCCGACCTCGTCTCTCGTTCACGGGTGAATGGATGCCGGCCGAGCGCCCACACGTCGCCGCCGCACTGCTCGATGGTTCGCTCGGTCTCGACTGTGCCAACTCGATCGTCGCCATCCTGAAGCAGACCGCCGCTGGCTGCGATGCGACGCCCGATCGAATGGATGCCGCGGAACGATCGCTCGTCGACACCGGTCTGGTCGACAGTGCGGATTTGGTCGCGCTCGAGGGCAGAGTCTGGCGGGAGGCGCTCGACCCCGACGGCTCAGAGCCGCGGTTCGAAGACATCCTGAAACGGCGAGGTCTCAGGATGGGCCGCGAGCGTAACGGGCTCACCGAGATCCACATTTCCAGCGATCCTGTATCAACCGCGCTGATTAGGGCAGCGCTTGCCGACTCGACCGTTCCCGGCGCGGTTCCGCGCTTCCTGAGTGAAGATGACAGGCAGCGCGCTGCATTGCTCACGGACGCGTCTGGTGGCGAGCCCGATGCTCTGATGGATCCTCGATCACCGATGGATCCTCGAACGACCGAACAGAAGCGTTTCGACATTCTGCTCGGCGTGATTCAGGCCGGAGTTCGCGAGACGCGCGATTCGGAGGCGCACCTGCGCACGACCGGGAGCGTCACCGCCGTGATCAGCCTCGCCGAACTCGCGAGTGGCGTCGGAGTTGACCTTCTTGACGGCGAGCTTGAGCCCATCCCGGCATCGGTCGTTCAGCAGATGGTGTGCGATGCCGGGCTGCGCATCGCGGTGCTCGGAGGCAAAGGCGAGCCGCTCTACCAGGGACGACGGGAACGGCTCTTCACGCCAGCGCAACGACGAGCCCTCGCCGTGCGCGACGGAGGTTGCGTCGGGCCGGGTTGCACGGCGCCACCGTCCTGGTGTCACGCGCACCATGTCAAGTCGTGGCAGGCACACGGCCCCACCGATGTCGATAACGGCGTCCTGCTCTGTTCGGCGCACCATCACGCGCTTCATTCCGAAGCATTCGATATTGAGATTCGGGATGGGAGACCCTGGCTGCGGTTGCACTCCTACCTCGAGGGGGCAGGCGATTGGCGGGCGGTCGGGCGAAGTCGTATGCGGAGAGCGGTCGCGGCGTGATGTGTGTATCCCGTAGTGCCATGCCGCGTGGTGCCGTATTGCGTCAGGCCGGTCGCGTCCGGCCGGTCGCGTTAGCCATGTTGCTTGGGCAAGGTTGCGTCGGGCCGGCCGGGTCACCCCAGGCAGAGAACCTGACACCACTCAGGCCGTGAACCCGCCATCGATCCGCCGCACGATGGTCACGCGTGGAGTGCGACCCTCGACGCTCACGCGGATGCGCAGCTGGTGACGACGTGCGAGGTGGATGCCGATGATCACCGCAGCGATCGCAGGCACGATACCGGAGATCGCAATGCCGACGTGCGGCCCATAGCTCGAAACGACCCAGCCCATGATGGGCCCACCAATCGCCTGGCCACCGAGCAGAACGAGAACGTAGAGGGACATCACGCGCCCGCGGATGCCGATATTCGACGACATCTGTACCAGCGAGTTCGCGGCCGTAATGAACAGCAGGTTCGCAACGCCGAGCGCGACCAGCAGGACGCCAAAACTGATCTCGCTCGGCATGAACGCGGCCACAGCCTGAAGCGCACCCCAGAGACCGCCCATGAGCACGACGGTACGAAGGCGCACGCCCGTCCGCCGCGTGGACAGGATCGCGCCGGCCAGCGCACCCCCGGCAACGAGCGTGTTGAACAGCCCGTAGCCGGACGCCCCCACCATGTAGATATCGTTCGCATAGGCGGCAAGGATCACGGGCATCGTCAGCGCGAACACCGAGAGAATCGCCACCATCACGATTGACCACAGGATGGCCGGCTTCCGTACCACGTATCTGAGGCCCTGCTGCAGCTGGCCTTTCGCACGGGGCACCGCCGGGCTGCGGACCAGCTTTGATTTCTTCAGCGCAGCGAGGGTCAGCACGGTGACGACGCAGGTGGCCGCATTGATGGCGAATGCCCAGCCGGCGCCGACGGCATCCAGCAGAATTCCGGCGACAGCGGGACCGATCAGGCCGCCAAGCTGAAACACGGACGAGTTCACGCTGATCGCGTTGCGCAGGTTTCGTGGGCCGACGAGCTCGTTGACAAACACCTGGCGGGTCGGGTTATCGACGACAGTGACCAGTCCGACAACAAAGGCGATCGCGTAGACGTGCCACACCTGGATGGTGCCGGTTAGCGCGAGCACCGCCAGCAGGACCGCGAGGAGACCGACCGTGCCCTGGGTCAGCATCAGCAGCATCCGCTTGGAGTATCGGTCAACGATCAGGCCGCCATACAGGCCGAACAGCAGCATGGGCGTGAACTGCATTGCGACCGTGATGCCGACGGCGGCGACGCTGTGGGAGAGCTGGAGCACGAGCCAGTCCTGCGCGATGCGCTGCATCCAGGTGCCAGACATGGCGAGGATGTTGGAGACCGTGAACAGCCGAAAGTTCGGCACTCGAAGTGAGGAAAGGCTCTCACTCCACGGCGCGCGGCCGTTGATCACCGGCATTGGCTCAGTGGGCGGAAAAGTGGACGAGGTTGGAGCGGCGGTCAAAGGAATCCTGAAAGGCTGTCTGGTTATGTATCGAAGTCGGTGGCGTAAGCCTTAACGGTAGCGGCCAGACATCCATTCCATGAGAGAATCAAAGCTATATCTGGCATTGCTCTTTGTAATGAGGCTGATCATGTTCGATCCCGTTCTGCTCCGTACCTTTCTCGCCGTTGCCGACACGCGCAGCTTCACCAACGCGGGTGTGCAGCTCGGCCTGAGCCAGCCGACGGTCAGCCAGCACATCCGCAAACTCGAAGACGCGGCTGGCAGGACGCTGGTTTCGCGCGACACGAGGGACGTCCGCCTGACCGACAACGGGGATGCCATGGCCGGCTTCGCCCGTACCATCCTCGCCGCGCACACGGCCGCGTCGAGCTACTTCAGCGGGTCGGCAATGCGCGGACGTCTTCGGTTCGGCGCAGGCGACGACCTGGCGATCACGCAACTGCCACGCATCCTGAGGCACTTTCGTCAGCTGTATCCGCAGATCAACCTCGAGCTCACTGTGACTCAGACCGGGCCGCTTTATCGGCGTCTGAAGGCCGGCCAGCTTGACCTCATTTTCGTCAAGCAAATGCCCGGCGAGGAGCCGAGCGGTGTGCGCGTAAGCCGAGACACCATGGTCTGGGTCGGTCATGAGAAGACCGTGCTCGAACCCGACCAACCCGTGCCGGTGGTGGCCTACCAGGCTCCGTCGGTGAGCAGGCAGATCGGCCTCGATGCGCTCGAGGCAGCCGGACGCACCTGGCGGATCACCTGCAATTCACGCGAGGTTAGCGGATTGCTCGCCGCCGTGCGTGCGGGGCTGGGGGTCGCGGTGTTTCCGCAGAGCCTCATCCCGGAAGACCTGGTCAAGGTCACGAACCGCTTCAACCTGCCGGTGCTCGGCGAGGTGGATTTCACCCTCCTCGCAAACCCGAGCGCGCCCAGGGAACCGACGGATGCTCTGATCTCCGCCATCACGGGCCGCGCCCTCTCCCGCAGCTAACCCATAGCCCATCCCCGAGTCGCCACCCCACATCCCGAGTCGCCACCCCACAATCGTGAGTTGCCCACTTTGGTCGGGATTCCCGCGAAAAACCCGACCAAAGTGGGCAACTCACGATTGCGGGGCGGGGGAACGTAGCGAATCGGGGCGGGACAATGCGCGCGACTTGGGGGAGTCTGCCGAGCTCCGTCGGTGCTGTCGCGTAGCCTCGCCGGGTGAGGGACTTCGACCCGTACGGCAGCGACGTTCTGGCCAACTTCAGTCGGCGCACGCCGAAGGTGCAACCGCGCGTCGTCGAGGCCGAGCGGGGTCTGGTGCTGGAGGAGGCGGCGACGGGATTCGTCGGCGCCATCCTGGGGCTCGAGGGTCGACTGATGCGCCTCGAAGATCGGCACGGCAGGATTCGTTTGTTCCCGCTGGGACCGGGCTTCCTGCTCGACGGCGAACCGGTCGCGCTGCGCCCGCCGAAGGCCCAAAAAGTGGTCGCGAGAACGGCATCCGGTTCCATCGCGGTCGAACAGGATCGTGCGCGCGTCGCCCGCGCCAGTCGCATCTTTGTCGAGGGTCGGCATGACGCCGAGCTGGTGGAACGCGTGTGGGGCGCCGACCTTCGGGTCGAAGGCGTGGTCGTCGAATACCTCGAGGGTGTCGATCACCTCGATGCCGTTGTGCGCGAATTCGCCCCGCGCGACGACCGGCGCATCGGCGTGCTGGTCGATCACCTCGTGCCCGGTTCCAAGGAGAGTCGAATCGCGGATGCCGTAACAGGCGGTCCGTTCGGTCGCTTCGTGCTCGTGGTCGGGCATCCATTCATCGATGTATGGCAGGCCGTCAAACCGTCGAGGGTTGGCCTCGTCGAGTGGCCGGAGATTCCACGCACAGTCGAATGGAAGCACGGGATCTGCGAAGCGCTCGGCTGGCCGCACGCCACCCAGACTGACATCGCGAGGGCGTGGAAGCAGATTCTCGGCCGGGTGGACAGTTACGCAGACCTCGAACCCGAGCTTCTCGGCCGGGTCGAGCAACTCATCGACTTCGTCACAGCCTGAGCCTGGCGTGGTTCGTGGCGAGCCAACACCGGATACGGGATCGACCG
The DNA here is from genome assembly GCA_025463785.1 of Glaciihabitans sp. Lineage (GTDB taxonomy): Bacteria > Actinomycetota > Actinomycetes > Actinomycetales > Microbacteriaceae > Galbitalea. The sequence goes on along the minus strand of JAODBD010000001.1, from coordinate 68,896 downwards.
ACAGCGACTAGAGCCAGCCCGCCTTCTTGAAGACGGTGTAGAGCACGATGCCGAGCACCAGCATCAGGCAGAGTGCGTACGGATAGCCGAACGTCCAACTGAGTTCTGGCATGGACTTGAAGTTCATGCCGTAGATACCGGCGACGAGCGTCGGGGCGAACAGGATGGCCGCCCAGGACGAGATGCGCTTCGCCTGGTCAGCCTGGCGCAGGCTCGCCTCGGTGAGCGCCTTGGTTTCGTCGTTCTGCCTCTGGCCAACCAGAGTCGCATGCACCATGAGCGCGTTCTGCAGGAGACTCCGAAAGCTGTCCACCCGCTCGACGAGTGTGACGACGTGGTCCTCGACATCCCGCAGATCCCGATGCAGTTCAAGCGTTCGCGGGTCGTCGCTGCCGATGCGTTCCCGCAGCACGCCGAGCATCCCGACGAGTGGTTGTGTCGCGCGCTGGAAGGCGATGACCTCACGGGAGAGCTCGTAGATGCGCCGCGACACGTTGGTGTCCTGGCTGAACAACTGGTCTTCGATCTCGTCGATATCGTTTTCGAGGCCGCTGACGACGGGTGAGTACTCGTCGACGACCTGGTCGAGAACCGCGTACATGACGGCGAGGGGACCGAGTGCGAGAAGATCGGGGGAGTTTTCGAGGCGCTTGCGTACGCGACCGAGATCGGGGGATTCAGCGTGTCGGATGGTGATGGCGAAGTCCGGCCCGATGAACATGTGCACTTCGCCGAACTCGACCTCCTCGGATGCGTCGAGGTAACGGGCGGGACGCAGCGCGATGAACTGCGTGTCGCCGTAGCGCTCGAGCTTGGGTCGCTGGTGGCCCGCAAGCGCATCTTCGACCGCGAGGTGGTGAAGGTTGAACTCGGCTGCGACAGACTGGACCTCATCGGGCGTCGGACGGTACATCCCGATCCAGGCCATTCCGTGGCGGGCACGCAGTACCTCGTAGGTTTCTTCGAGGTTATCCGGGTTTGCCGTGCGCTTTCCATCCACGTACACAGCGTTGTCAATGATCGGCATGCCCCAAGTCTGTCGTACGGGTGGGTTCAAGCCGGGATGGCACACTGGAGGCGTGAACTCGTTGACAGCTCCCAGCGCAAGAACCATCCGGAGGTGGCGGCAGTACCTTGCCGACGAACGTGCCGAGGCGGCCGTCTACCGCCAGATCGCAAAGCGCCGCGATGGCGAGGAGCGCGAAATTCTGCTCGCGCTGGCCGACGCCGAGGGTCGTCACGAAGCGCACTGGTTGGAGCTGCTCGGCGAGCGGGTGGGCAAACCACTGCGCAGCGATCTGCGCACACGCCTCCTGATCGCGCTTGCACGCGTTTTCGGTTCGGTATTCGTGCTCGCTCTCGCGCAGCGGGCCGAGGCGCGCTCGCCCTATGAAACTGATCTGGATGCCCTCCCGGCGATGGCAGCGGACGAGGCGATCCACGAGGAGGTCGTCCGCGGCCTCGCGGCGCGGGGTCGCAATCGGCTGAGCGGTACCTTCCGAGCCGCGGTGTTCGGGGCAAATGACGGACTGGTGAGCAACCTGTCGCTCGTGCTGGGCGTGACCGCCGCGGGCATCCCGGCGGGCGCGGTTCTCGCCACCGGAATCGCCGGGCTCCTCGCAGGCGCCCTGTCGATGGGCGCGGGCGAGTACGTGTCCGTTCGCTCCCAGCGCGAGCTGCTCGAGGCGTCGACGCCGAACCCCGCAGCCGACCGTGTGCTGCCGAACCTCGACGTCGACGCGAACGAACTTGCGCTCGTGTATCGCGCTCGCGGTATGGGCGCCGATGAAGCGGCCACTCACGCCGCTGAGGTTCTGGCCTCGCACGGCGAAACGCCCGCAAGCATCGCGACCGGCGTGCGGGCCGAGAGTCACGAAGCGATAGGTACCGGTTTCGGGGCGGCGGCATCCAGTTTCTGCTTCTTCGCGAGCGGGGCGGTCATCCCTGTGATCCCCTATTTCTTCGGGCTGCGCGGCATTCCCGCCGCCCTGGTCGCTGCCGGTCTGGTTGGCCTCACACTTCTTGGCACGGGCTCGGTTGTCGGGCTGCTCTCCGGCGGGTCGCCGCTGCGCCGAGGGCTCCGGCAGCTGATCATCGGCTTCGGCGCGGCCGCCGCAACCTACCTGCTCGGGCTCCTGTTCCACGCATCGGGCGTGTAGGGATGGCGCCCCGAATGCGTCGCCTGCGGGAGCAGCTCTTACAGATGCTGTCGGGCGCACCGGATGGGGTGCCCGACTGGGTCACGGCGCTGGCCGAGGGAGACGACGAGGGGTATTTCGGGCCGGAATCCGCTGTATGGGTCGTGCACGGCGGCATCCCTGTGCTCATTGCGGGGATGCGCGCGCTGCTGATGCAGACCCTTCACCCGGGCGCGATGGCCGGCGTGCACGACTGGTCGCGGTATCGCGAGGACCCGCTCGGGCGCCTGTCTGGCACGGTTCGCTGGGTGCTCACGACCAGCTTCGGCGATCGCGCACAGGCCGAGCAGGCGTGTGCTTTCGTGGCCAATCTCCACACTCGGGTGCAGGGCAACTACGAACGCGGTGGAGAGACGCGCGAATACTCTGCCGCGGATCCCGCCCTGTTGAGCTGGGTTCACGTGGCCTTCGCCGACTCATTCCTGCGCTGTCACCAGACGTGGGGCAAGCCGATTCCCGGGGGAGCGGATGCCTATGTATCCGAATGGGCAGCGGCCGGCGGGCTCATGGGAGTGCACAATCCACCGAAGTCTGAGGCCGAATTGCGCGATCAGCTCTCGGCCTTCGGCCCCGAATTGCAGGCGGGGGAGCGGGTTCGGGATGCCGTGCGCTTCATCCGCAAGCCACCACTGCATAGTTCCGACGGTGGTCGACTCACCAGGGTGGGGTACTCGATCGTGTTCGCAGGAGCGATTGCGACCATCCCACCCGAGTACCGTCGGATGCTGGGCGTTCGCCGTGCCTGGTGGCCGGCAATCACGATCACCGGTTGGCTTCTGGCGCTTCTCGGTCGCCTTCTGGGCAGGCCGTCTACGAGCGAGAGCTACGCGACCCGTCGCGTCGCCGCACTTCGAGCGCGCTCGGGCGAGTGAGCGTCGATGGCTGAGCTCGACGCTGTCGTCGTTGGTGCGGGGCCAAACGGCCTCGCTGCGGCCGTGATCCTTGCGAGGGCCGGCCTGCGGGTCACACTGTTCGAACGAGCGTCAACCATCGGTGGGGGAGCCCGCACGGCCGAACTCACGCTGCCCGGCTTCCTGCACGATGTCTGTTCTGCCGTGCATCCGATGGCTCTGGCATCACCGTTCTTCACGGCTTTCGGTATTGAGCGACGCATCGAGTTCGTCGTCCCGGAGATTTCCTACGCGCATCCCCTCGATAACGGTGACGCCGGCATCGCCTACCGCGACCTGGCCCGAACCGCGGCGTCGCTTGGCGCAGACGGCCCGGAGTGGCGCAGGCTGCTTGGACCACTCGTGCGCCGCGCACATGAGGTCAGTGAGCTAAGCGCGTCGACGCTCGTGCGCTCTCCAAGGCATCCGATCGCGCTCGCCGCGCTCGGGTTTGCTGCGCTTGAGCAGGGCGGCGGCGCCTGGAACGCCAGATTCGCCGGCGACGTCGCCCCCGCCATGCTCACGGGAGTATTCGCTCACGCGAATCGACCCCTGCCGGATGTTGCCGCCGCTGCTGCGGGTCTCGTGCTCGCGACGCACGCGCACGCAGCCGGATGGCCGATTCCCGTCGGGGGCAGCCAGTCGATCGTGAACGCCATGGCGGGCGACTTCCGAGCGCATGGAGGGACGATCGTCACGGATACGCCCATCGCATCCCTCGCGGAACTCCCGCGCGCGAAAGCGACCCTGCTCGATGTCACTCCGCGCGCGTTTGCCGCGATGGCGGGCGATTCGCTGAGCAGCGGCTACCGGAGGCGGCTGGAGCGCTTTCGGTACGGCAATGCCGTGTTCAAGGTGGACTACGCGCTGGACGGGCCGGTGCCGTGGCGGCATCCCGAGCTTGCCGGCGCTGGCACACTGCATCTCGGTGGGACCCGAGCCGAGATCGCTGCCGCGGAGCGCGAGGTTGGGGTCGGGGGAACGCCTGGGTCGCCCTATGTTCTCGTGTCACAGCCGTCGGTGGTCGATGCGACGAGGGCGCCCGATGGCAAACACGTGCTGTGGGCCTACACTCACGTTGCCGCAGGCTCAGCCGCGGACCGCGGTGATGCGGTGGCCGCGCAGATCGAGCGGTTTGCGCCGGGGTTTCGGGATCGCATCATCGCATCTGCCACCCAGACGGCCGAGCAGGTCGAGGCATATAACCCCAACTACGTTGGCGGCGACATCGCTTCGGGTGATGTCTCCTTCACGCAGTTGCTTTCACGGCCGAAGGTCGTCGACCCGTGGCAGACCGCGATTGCGGGGGTTTACCTGTGTGGGGCGTCAACCTCGCCGGGACCCGGCGTGCACGGCATGGGCGGATTCAATGCCGCCAGACGGGCACTCGCCAGCCAGTTCGGGATGCCGGTTCCCGACCTGGCTCACGACCTGGCCTAACGCCGGAATGTCGGCTTAGACCTTGAGCTTCGGCACGTCGGGGGCGCCCTGGGGCTCACTCATGAACTGCATACCCTGCGCCGAGTTGGCGGAAAGGGTTAGTAACTCGAGCCAGTCGCGGTTGATGGTCGGCGCTTTGCTGCCGTAGTACTTGAAGTACATCGGGATTGCGGCGTCTATCCAGATACTCGCCCGACCTTCGCCGACGCTCGGGTCTTCTTTCCAGGTGAAGAAGAAGCTCTCGCGTCTGCGAAGCTTCGCGCCGATTACCAGCTGGAGGTGAGCCATGTCGCGGTCATCGAAGATGATCTCCGTACCCGCGTCGCCGTAGAGGATCTTGCCCATGGGGTTCCATTCGATCTGCGCAGCACCGACGTATCGCAGACTACTTTAACCGAAACCGCGGCCAGAGAATTAGTGATAGAGAAATCTACGGAAATCGAACCATGTGCACGGCGCGGTCCCAGGACAGCGACTGGCCGATCTCAACCGCGTGGCTAAGAACGTCGCCGCTCAAAGCGACATAGACATTGCCAACCTTGTGGACGAATCCAAGGGTCTCCAGGTCTGTCATCACGCTGTAGATGTCATCAGTGACGAGCGCGATGGTTGACTCGATGCGGTGGTCGCGGATGGCCGGTGAAAGCACAGGCCCGCGAGCAACTGGAGAGAGTAAAACCATTGTCGTTTCCTTCCCCAAAAAGGATTCGCACCCCGCCCCGGGCGCGTCCCCCGTTCGGGGGTTCCCTCATTGAAACACGGGGGACATTCGGCGGCAAGAGGAAGGTTGATCTCCGGCCTACCCCTTGACAAATCCGCAACTTGGATAGCCGTCGCTCACTGTGTTCGGGGGACAAGCCGAAGCGGCTGTCGACCGGCCTCAATGTCGCGTCAATGGTGCATCAATGACGCCTCAGGATGACCGCCGAATGGGCAGCAAGCGTCGCCTCGGAGTCGCTCAGCCAGGATTCGGTGCTGGTCGAGAGCAGCATGTTTCCGGTGATCGGCAGGGTAACGACTTCGAGCCCGAAATTCGCCAGAATGCTGATACCACCGCGGTCGAGTCTGAACCACCGCTCGTTATCGCTGTAGGTCGCGGCGAGGCGGCTGAACCTCGGGTCTGTCAGCTCGGGTACTTCTCGGCGCAGGCGGGCCAGCTCGCGGTAGAGCTCCAGCAGGCTGGCGTGGTGGCCGCTTGAGCTTTCGCGCCAGTCGAGCTTGGAGCGCTGGAAGGTTTCCGGCTCCTGCGGGTCTGGCACGACATCCGGATCCCATCCCAGTTCGGCAAACTCGGCGATGCGGCCCTCGGCTGTGGCCCGCCCCAGCTCGGGTTCGGGATGCGACGTGAAGAACTGCCACGGAGTCGTCGCGCCCCACTCCTCGCCCATGAAAAGCATCGGTGTGAACGGGCTTGCAAGGGTAAACACTGCGGCGATCGCGAGCTGGCCGTAGTTGACGGATGCCGTCAATCGGTCGCCGGTGGCGCGGTTGCCGATCTGGTCATGGTTCTGAGCAAAGGTGACCAGCCGCCAGGTTGGTACCGCGGGGTCGATCGGATGCCCCTGGGGGTGGCCCCGGAATGACGAGTACGTTCCGTCGTGGAAGAAGCCCTGCGTTGCGCTCTTCGCCAGCGCTCCGAGGGACGCGAAGTCGGCGTAATAGCCGGCGGTTTCACCCGTCACTGCCACATGCACCGAGTGGTGGTAGTCGTCGCTCCATTGCGCTGTCAGCCCATACCCGCCGGCTTCGCGAGGAAGAATGAGCTTCGGATCGTTGAGATCGGACTCCGCGATGAGGGTCAGCGGCCGACCGATGAAGGCGCTCAGGGCATCCGTCTCTTCGCTGAGTTCCTGCAGGATGTGCTTGGGCGAGGTGTCGACGAGCGCGTGCACGGCATCGAGGCGCAGGCCGTCAACGTGGTAGTCGCGAAGCCAGAGCGCCGCGTTGTCGAGGATGTGGCGGCGCACCGCGGGCTCCGTCAGGTTGACCGACGAGCCCCAGGTGTTGGCGCTCTCGTCGGTGAGGTACGGGCCGAAGCGCGGGAGATAGTTACCGCTCGGTCCAAGGTGGTTGTACACGACATCCTGGATCACGGCGAGACCGCGCGAGTGAGCTGCATCCACGAAGCGCTGATACGCCGCCGGACCGCCGTATCCCTCATGCACCGTGTACCAGAGCACACCGTCATAACCCCAGTTGTGCGTGCCGTTGAACCCGTTGACGGGCAGCAGCTCGACGAAGCAGATGCCGAGATCAACGAGGTGGTCGAGACGTGCGATCGCGGAGTCAAGTGTGCCGTCCGGCGTGAACGTGCCGATGTGCAGTTCGTAGATGACGCTGCCCGCGAGCTGGCGGCCCGTCCAGGCCGTGTCAGCCCATTCGTGCGCCGAGGGATCGAACGCCTGGCTGGGGCCGTGAACTCCGCTCGGTTGCCTGAGCGATCGCGGGTCTGGCACCGGGTCTGCGTCGTCGAGGATGATCGAGTAGTCGGCGCCGACCGGCAGGATGACATCGCTTGTCCAGAGACCCTCGGCTGCGTGAGTGAGCGGGATGTCGGCCTCAGCCGTGCGAATCGCGACCCTCGTCGCGAGCGGTGCCCAGATCTCGATCACGACGCCTTCTTCCCGAGGGACGGCTCACCGCGCTGGCGCCAAAAGCGCCACCGGATAGCTCGCGAGCAGGTCTGCAAGCGGAATGCTGCCACCACCGAATCGTCGGTCTGAGATCACGTCAATGAACGGGTGGCCTGGAGTCATCAGTACTGTGTCGCCCCACCCTCCGCGGTCTTTCAGGCTCACCGGCAGGCGTGTGCCGACGGCGATGGCACCGCCGCGGTCGAAGGCGACGGCATGCCTCGCCGCCTCGCCGAGTGCGGGTAACGGCGCGTACCGCGTGAATAGTTCCGGGTGATCGCGGCGCAACCGCAGCGCGCGTGTGGTGACGAGCAGCTTGGCCGTACCCGTGTCATCGACGGGCGGATGCGCGCCCGCGTCGATGGCGGCGAGATAGAGGCGGCGGATGTCGAAATCGATCGGACGTCGATTGTCGGGGTCGACAAGGCTCGTCTCCCACAGCTCACTGCCCTGGTAGACGTCGGGAACGCCGGGCGCCGTGAGCTGGATGAGCTTCAGCGTGAGCGAGTTCGACCACCCCGCCGGTGCTATCTGTGCGACGAAGGCGTCGAGCATCGCGGCCACCTGCGGATCGTCGAATGCGGCGTCAACCGTGACGTGCATCCGCTTCTCGAAGTCGAGATCCGGATCGGTCCAGCGTGTCGAGGAGCCCGCCTCACGCGCCGCTTTCTCTGCGTAGTTGTGCAGTCGCTCACGGGATACCGGCCACGCCCCGACGATGGACTCCCAGAGCAGGTTCTCGAGCGCGCCGTCGTCCAACGGCGCCAACTCGCGCAGGCGACCGAGTGTCGCCTCCCAGCGTTCCGGGATTTCGGACAGCACGCTGATGCGCGCGCGAGTGTCTTCGCCGCGCTTGGTGTCGTGGGTACTCAACGTCGTGAGAGACGCGGGGTAGCCCGCCTGGCGTGCGAGCTGCCGCTCGTGAAACTCGTCGACCCCGATCGAGAACTCCTCAGGATCTGCGCCAACTTCCGTCAGGGATGACAGCCGTGTGTACCGGTAGAAGGCGGTGTCTTCGACCCCCTTGGCCATCACCATCCCGGTCGTCTGCTGGAAACGCCGTGCCGCGGGCTGCTCGGGGTCGGACAGGATCGGCAGAAGCGCATCGATGACGTCAACGAGCTCGGGACGATGCTTGCGGGCCAGCGTTGCTGCTGTTTCGAGGTGCTCGACTCCCGCTGGCAGGTAAGAACGATAGACGGGGAAGCAGGCGAGGAGTTCCGCGATGGCGTCGGCGGCACTGTCAGTTGGCTCGGGTAGTTCGCTGTCTGGCAGTTCACGGTTGGCCAGTTCGCTGTCTGGCAGTTCGCGGTCGGGAAGTTCGTCGTCTGGCAGTTCGCTGTCTGGGATTTCACGGTCGGGCAGTTCGCGTTCAAGTCGCAGAACCTCGGATCGCAGAATGCCGTCCGCAATCGCACGCTTCGTGCCGTGGATGAGCGTGCCCCAGTCGATCGGCTGCGCACGGCCGCGCAGCCGGCTGTCGAGCGCATCTAGTGCAGCCTTGCCCGCCGGATCGACCAGCACGCGGTCGAGATCCGCGAGGGCGTCGTAGCCCGTCGTCCCGGCTGTAGCCCAGTACGGGGGCAGCTTCTCCTCGCCCTCCAGAATCTTCTCGACCCACACCTCGGTGCCACCGGTCGCGGCCGCGAGAGCATCCAGGTAACCGCCCGGGTCTGCCAGGCCATCGGGATGATCAACCCGCAGTCCATCGGCGATTCCATCTCTAACCCAGCGCACGATCTCGGTGTGACTCGCTTCAAACACCCATGGGAGTTCGACCCGGATGCCCGCAAGTGAGCTCACCGCAAAAAACCGCCGATAGTTGAGTTCGGCGTCTTCTCGCCGCCAGTTCATGAGTTCGTAGTGCTGGCGATCGAGGATGGTTTCGATCGAGGCATCGTCGTCGGAGCTGCCGGGCGCGAGCGGGTAGCGGTTGTCGAAGTAGTGAAGCTCCTCGCCCACGACCCGCAGCTCTTCGCGTTCGATGGCCTCCGCAACGTCGCCTCCGAGCACGGGGATCCGCACCTTCCCGCCGCCGAACTCCCAGTCGATGTCAAAAGCTTCAGACCATTTCGACTGCCGCCCATTTTGCAGCACGTCCCACCACCACGAGTTCTCGCGCGGATTCGCAACGCCCATGTGGTTCGGCACGATATCGATCAGGATGCCCATGCCGCGATCGTGCGCGGCGTTGGCCAGGCGGTCGAGCGCGTTGTTGCCGCCACGGGCCGGGTCGACGAGGGAGTGGTCGACCACGTCGTATCCGTGATCGGACCCGGCCGATGCGCGCAGCAGCGGTGACAGGTAGACCCAGTCGATCCCGAGGTCGTGCAGATAGGCGGTGATCTCGGCAGCGGCGTCGAGGGCGAACGACTCTCGGATTTGGAGGCGGTAGGTGGAGACGGGGACAGACATCCGTGTTCGTCCTATTCCTGGCCCTTGGCCCGACTCTGGACCTCGCCCTTGGTCTGACCCTTGGCCTGGCTGGCCGGCGGCTCGACGGCGCTCGGGACGACGGGCGGCTGAGGTGCAGATAGCGACGCCGCCACCGAATGGTCGGCCTCGGCCTCGGCGGCAATGTGGGCACGCAGCACCATCAGTGATTTGGCCTCGACCGGGATGGTATTGCCGGCATCCCGAGGCGCGGAGTCCGCACTCGCACCCGCGGTGTCAACCACGATCTCCCACACGTCTGAGTACTCATCCGGTGGCAGAACGAAGTCGACCGGGTCGTCGCCGGCATTGAACAGGATGAGGAAGTTGCGGTCGGTCACGCGTTCGCCCCTGGCATCGCGCCCGTGAATGCCCTCCCCGTTCAGGAACACCGCGATGGCTCGGCCGAACCCGGAGTCCCAGTCTTTCGGCGCCATGACCGCGGCATCCGGCTGCAGCCAGACGATGTCGGGCAGCGGTTCGCCCTCGCCCCGAACGACGGGGCGGCCATCGAAGAACCGCCAGCGCCGAAACGTCGGATGCTCCTTCCGCAGTCGCGCAACGGCTGCGGTGTAGTCGATCAGAGGCTGGTCTGCCTCGTCCCAATGCACCCAGGAGAGCTCGTTGTCCTGGGCGTAGGTGTTGTTGTTGCCCTGCTGAGTGCGACCGAGCTCGTCACCGTGCAGCACCATTGGCACCCCCTGCGAGAGCAGCAGAGTCGCAATGAAATTGCGCTGCTGACGACCGCGCAGCGCGAGCACGGCGGGGTCGTTGGTCGGACCTTCGATGCCGCAGTTGTAGGAGCGATTGTCGTCGGCGCCGTCTTTGCCGTTTTCGCCGTTGGCCTGGTTGTGTTTCTCGTTGTACGACACGAGATCGCGCAGGGTAAAACCGTCGTGTGCGGTCACGAAGTTGATTGACGCCACGGGCCGCCTGCCGTCGTGCTCGTACAGGTCAGCGGAGCCGGTGAGACGGGATGCGAACTCCCCGAGCGTCGACGCCTCGCCGCGCCAGAAGTCGCGTACGGTGTCGCGGTACTTGCCGTTCCACTCGGTCCATTGGGGTGGGAAGTTGCCGACTTGGTAGCCGCCGGGACCGACATCCCACGGCTCTGCAATCAGTTTGACCTGCGACACGATGGGGTCCTGCTGCACGAGCTCGAAGAACGCAGACAGCCGATCGACGTCGTAAAACTCTCGGGCGAGTGCTGCGGCCAGGTCGAACCGGAATCCGTCGACGTGCATCTCGGTCACCCAGTACCGCAGGCTGTCCATGATGAGCTGAAGGGAGTGCGGGTTGCTCGCATTGAACGAGTTGCCGGTGCCCGTGTAGTCCATGTAGTACTCGGGTGTGGCATCCACCAGCTTGTAATACGACTGGTTGTCGATGCCTTTGAACGAAATGGTCGGCCCGAGTTCGTTGCCTTCAGCCGTGTGGTTGTAAACGACATCGAGGATGACTTCGATGCCCGCGGCGTGCATGGCGCGCACCATGCCCTTGAACTCCTGCACCTGCTGGCCGAGGTCGCCGCTGGAGGAATAGGTGCTCTGCGGCGCGAAAAAGCCGATGGTGTTGTAGCCCCAGTAGTTGGAGAGGCCCTTCTCCTGGAGCGTCGAGTCATTGACGAATTGGTGTACCGGCATGAGCTCGATCGCCGTGATCCCGAGTTTTTGCAGGTGCTCGGTGATTGCGGGATGCGCGAGGGCGTTGTACGTACCCCGAATGTTTTCGGGGATAGCCGGGTGGAGCTCCGTGAGCCCCTTAACGTGCGCTTCGTAGATCACGCTGTCTGCATACGGGATCTTAGGCGCGCGGTCTCCCGCCCAGTCGAAGAAGGGGTTGATGACAACGCCGTACATCATGTCTGCGGCCGAGTCGGCGTTGTTCTCGGACTCCGGGTCGCCGAAGTTGTACGCGAACATCGACTGGCCCCACGTGATCTCGCCGCAGGTCGCCTTGGCGTATGGGTCGAGCAGGAGCTTGTTTGGGTTGAACCGTTTGCCTGACTTCGGGTCGTACTCGCCGGTGACACGGTAGCCGTAGCGCTGGCCCGGCTGTACCTGCGGTAGGTATGCGTGCCAAACGTAGGCGTCGACCTCGGTGAGCGGAACCCTGGTCTCGACGAGGCTTTCATCGAAAAGGCAGAGTTCGACCTGTTCGGCAGCTTCGCTGTAGAGGGCGAAGTTGGTGCCATTGCCGTCGAATGTCGCGCCGAGCGGGTATGCAGATCCGGGCCAGGTGTTCATTGGTTCCCCTCAGGATGGTCTTTCAACCGTAGCCGCTGGGCTCTAATGCGCTGGGGTGCTTACACTTTCGGTGGATGACTGATAAATATGTGCTCCTGTTGAGGGGTATCAACGTGAACCCGACCACGCGGGTCGCCATGTCGGAGTTGCGTGAGCTCGTGAGCGACGCCGGGTATTCGAGCGTTCGGACCCTGCTGCAGAGTGGCAACGTCATCCTCGAGTCTGCAATTGTTCCGGATGTTGCCGCCCTCGAGTCGGCGATCGCATCGCGAACCGGCGTGAAGTCGCGTGCGGTGGTGTTGTCCCTCGAGGACTTTCGTCGAATCGCGGATGCCAACCCGCTTCTCGAGGTCTCCGATGATCTGTCGAAGTTGGTGATCACGTTCCTCGATGGTGATGTTGTGCCAGCCGAGGTCGAGCGCCCGTCGGATTCGGATCTCGCCCCCGAACGCCTGGTGATTGAGGGTCGCGCGATCTATCAGTGGTGCCCGGACGGCATCCTGAAGTCGCGGTTGAAGCCGGCCTGGTGGCGCCAGTTCGCTCCCGTGGCGACGACACGCAATGTGCGCACAGTGAACCGCATCCTCGATGCAGCCGCTTCGGACTGACACAATTGGCCCATGGTTCAGGCTGCTGACATTGACTCCGTGCGGTTCGCGCCGACGAAGTGGCGTGACGGTTATGACCAGGACGAGGTCGACGAGTTTCTCGACCGTGTCAGGGCGGCGCTCGCCGACTGGGAGGCGGGTCGCACCGCTCCCATGCTGACATCGCACGATGTGGTGAACAGGCGGTTTCAGAGGACGAAGTTTCGCAGCGGCTACGAGCAGGACGAGGTGGACGAGTTTCTCGATCAGGCGGTTGCGACGCTCACGCGATACGAGTCTGCCGAGTCGCGGCTAACGTAATTAGATGACTTCTGTAGCTCCCGCCCCGATTATCGATAACGACTCCGAGTGGGTAAAGAAGCAGATCGACGAGTACATCGCGACCGATGGGTCCAGGCCCGTTTTCCGCTATGGCGCCCCGCTGCTCCTGTTGACGACGAAGGGCCGGAAGTCGGGCGAGTGGCGGCGCACCTGCCTGATCGGGTCGTCGTACGAGGATGAGTTCCTCGTGGTGGCGTCCACTGGAGGTGCTCCTAAGCACCCGGTCTGGTACCTCAACCTGGTCGAAAATCCGCGGGTGTGGTTGCAGGTCGGCGCGGAGACGTTCTGGGCGACGGCCCGCACCGCGACTCCCGAGGAGAAGCCGGTCCGCTGGGATCTCATGGTCGGCCTGTATCCCGACTACGCCGACTACCAAAAGAAGACCGACCGTCAGATTCCAGTCGTCATCCTCACCCGCGACCCGGAGTGACCTGAGCCGGCGTCGGGCCGCTGACTCACCTGCCCGCGGAAGTGTGGCGTGGTGGGCCCGGCCGGTTTGGCTGGATTGGCTGGCCTGGCCGATCTGGCCGATCTGGCTGGCCTGGCCGATCCGGCTGGATTGGCTGGCCTGGCCGACGCAGCCGATCTGGCCGACCTCGCTGACGGGACCGACTCGGCGTCGCGCCTCCTCGCACGTTCGTGTTTTTCAGGATGTCATCCGCAAAAGGAAACCCTCCTGAAAATCACGAATGGTTGGCGCAGCTCTGGCTGTTGCCATGCGCTGTGCGCTATGCGCTATGCGCTGTGCGCTGGGTGTGGATTGTCGCAGCCAAAGGGAAACGTGCCCGCCGCAAAAGGATTGCGCAAAGCTCACGGGGATTACGCAACAGGTGTGCGATGGATCGTGTCGGTCGGTTAGCATGGTGGGTGAACACGGGAGTCCGGTGTAGCCGGGCTGAGAGGGAGCTTCTCCAAGCTCCGACCGTCGAACCTGATCTGGATCATGCCAGCGCAGGGAGGCCAATCTCTCGAGCATTGTGACAGAACGCTCCCGTGCCATTTCATAGCGAAAGGCACGAAGAATGACAACAGTTTCAACCCCTTCCAGTCCCGTAACTCCGTCCAAACGACGGATCAACTACCGCTGGCGCGTCGTCGATATCGTGGTCGCCGCGGTGCTCGGCGTCGCATTCGCAGTGGTGTTCTTCGGATGGGATTTTGTCTACGCCATCCCGAGCAAACCGCTCGATCTCCTGCTGCAGGGATCCGGCTCGCTCGTATACGGCGTGTGGCTCATCCCGGCGGTCGTCGGTGGTCTCGTCGTGCGCAAACCCGGCGCGGCCGTCTTCACCGAGGTCGTTGCCGCAACCATCGAGGCATTTGGCCCCGGATCGCAGTGGGGAGGATTCCAGACAATCCTGTCGGGCGTCATCCAGGGACTCGGAGCGGAAGTCGTGTTTGCCATCCTGCTCTACTCGACCTGGCGCGTCTGGGTTGCTGTAGTTGCCGGAGCCGCGAGCGGCCTCAGCATGGCGATCAACGACTTCGTGAATTCCTATCCGGGCACCGGGCTCGCATTCCGGCTGACCTACGGTACCGGCGCGGTCATCTCGGGCGCAGTAATCGCAGGCCTCGGTTCGTGGTTGCTGGTGCGAGCGCTGGCCAAGACCGGCGCTCTGTCCAGGTTCGCGTCCGGTCGCACCGCAAACCTGGCGGCCTGATCACGTCCGGGACGGCGGCTCCGCAGAGTCCCGCGTCCGTCGAGGCGCGGGGCTGGGGCTGGCGGCATGCCGGGCGCGGTGGGTTCGCCGTGAGCGGGCTCGACCTGTCGATATCGCCGGGCGAACGCGTGCTGCTGCTGGGGGCATCCGGGGCAGGAAAATCCACGCTGATCCACGCGCTCGCCGGTGTGCTCGGCGGCGAAGACGAGGGCGAGCAACAGGGGCAGCTGCTGGTCGCCGGCCGGCCGGCCGAGCAATCCCGCGGGCGGGTAGGGCTCGTACTACAGGACCCCGACTCGCAGGTCATCCTCGCGAAGGTCGGTGACGACGTCGCATTCGGCTGCGAAAATCTGGGAGTGGCGCGGGACGAAATCTGGCGGCGCGTTCACGAATCGCTCACCTCGGTCGGCCTCAACCTGCCACTGGACCATCCCACCAATCAGCTCTCGGGCGGTCAAAAGCAGCGCCTCGCACTCGCCGGGGTTCTCGCGATGAGACCAGGCCTGGTGCTGCTCGATGAGCCCACGGCCAACCTCGACCCCGACGGCGTTACCGAGGTTCGGGATGCCGTCGGCTCGATCCTCACAGACACCCTGTCCACCTTCATCGTCATCGAACACCGGGTCGACGTCTGGCTCGAACTCGTCGATCGCGTCATCGTGCTCGAACCCGGCGGGGGAGTCCTGGCCGATGGCACGCCCCGAGAGGTGCTCACGCGTCACGGCGCGAGCCTCGCCGCCAGCGGGGTGTGGGTGCCCGGTAGGACGCCCGCAGCACCGCAGCGCGTCCCGTTCGAGTCGACGCAGCTAGTTTTGGCATCCGACCTCACAATCGGACGACGCGGGATGCCCATCCAGGCCCATCTAGATATTGCACTTTCGAGCGGGCGCTCGCTGGCAGTCACGGGCCCGAACGGTGCGGGCAAGACGACCCTCGGCCTCACGCTCGCGGGACTCCTGCCACCCGTCAGCGGCACGCTGGACGCAAGTGGTCTCGCCCGCGGCCTCCCGCCCGCGCCCATCGCCTGGAAGTCGCGTGATCTGGTATCGCGCATCGGCTCGGTGTTCCAGGATCCGGAGCATCAGTTTGTGACCGGCTCCGTGCGGGAAGAGCTGGCGGTCGGTCCGCGTGCGGCGAAGGTCGCTCCGGCGGAGATCGCACGCAGGGTCGACGAGGTCTCGTCCCGACTGAGACTCGACCGACTCCTCGCCGTAAACCCGTTTACTCTCTCGGGGGGCGAAAAACGCAGGCTCTCCGTTGCGACGGCGCTGGTATCTGCGCCCCCCCTCCTCGTGCTCGACGAGCCGACGTTCGGCCAGGACGCCCGTACCTGGGCCGAGCTGGTGCAACTCCTCGCCGAACTGCTCAACGCGGGCAGGTCAATCGTCTCGATCACGCACGATGCCGCGTTCGTCGACGCCATCGCCGACGACGAACTTCGCATCACCCGTCAGCTGGTGTCGGCGTGAGTGCACAGGGCGCGCGGGTGGTAAAGAAGGGCACACGGGGGGTGCCGGACACACCGGTGGCACAGCGCGCGCGGGTAGCGCCGATCCTGCGCATCAACCCGGTCGCGAAGCTGGCGACTGCGGTCGTCGTCGGTGTCGCTCTGCTGCTGTCGCTTGATCCCGTCTCGGCGGGAGCGGCGCTCGCCTGCGAGTTGGTTCTCTGCCCGTGGGCCGGCGTTGACATCCGGCGATTTCTGGTGCGCGGCTCGCCGATTTTGATTGGGGCGTTGCTCGCCGGGCTCACGATTGCCCTCTACGGCAAGGCCTCGGGCGCGGTTTACCTGCAGTTTCTGTTCGCTCACGTGACCGACGGGTCGCTCGGGCTCGCGGGCGCGACCGTCCTGCGGATTCTCGCGATCGGAGTCCCGGCGCTCGTGCTGTTTCTGACAATTGACCCGACCGACCTGGCTGACGGGCTCGCTCAGACTCTGCGCCTGCCTTCACGGTTCGTACTCGGGGCGCTCGCGGCGCTTCGCCTGGCAAGCCTGTTCGTCGACGACTGGCGCTCGCTGGAGCTTGCGCGTCGGGCGCGCGGTATCTCCGATCGCGGGCGACTGCGACGGCTCGCGAGTCAGGCCTTCGCGCTACTCGTCCTGTCGATTCGGCGGGGCAGCAAGCTCGCGACAGCGATGGAGGCCCGCGGATTCGGCGGCGAGACCAAGCGCACCTGGGCGCGTGAATCGCGGTTCGGCGCGCCCGAGATTCTGCTGATTCTGATCGGATTTGCGGTGGCGTCGATCGCTATCGTCGCGGCAATCGCGGCCGGAACCTGGAGGTTCGCCGGTGGCTTCTGACCCAAGGCCCGGCCACGCGCTGGGCCCAGAGCCCGAGCTCGCGCCGATCCTCAACGCCCTCGCGAACCAGACGCGACCCGTCGTCCTCGTTGACGGAAAGTCTGGCTCGGGTAAGACGGAACTGGCCAGACGACTCGCCCCCGCGATAGGCGCGCAACTCGTGAGGCTGGACGACCTTTACCCAGGATGGGATGGGCTGGCGGCCGCCAGCGCGATGGTGAGCGGCGAAATCCTGACACGACATCGGTGGCGTCGGTGGGATTGGTTCGCCGATGCCCCGGCGGAGTGGCACGAAGTCGATCCAACTCGGCCGCTCGTGGTCGAGGGCAGCGGCGCGCTCACTCGCGCGACTCGTCCCGCGGCAACCTTCGGCATCTGGGTCGACCTCCATGAGCCGACCCGCAAGCGCCGCGCACTCGCGCGCGACGGCGCCACCTACGAGCCGTACTGGGATCGCTGGGCTGCTCAGGAGCGCATCCACTTCGAGCGCGAACGCCCCGACCTGCTGGCCGACCTGACCATCAGCGGCGACAGCCGCGACTACTGCTACCGCTAGCCCCAGCCCAGTTTCTGCAGCTCATCGTCGTCGAGCCCGTAGTAGTGGCCGATCTCGTGCACCATGGTGACGTGGATGTTGTGCTTCAGATCATCCAAATCCCGCGAGATCGAGAGCAGCGGCTCGCGGTACAGCACGATGCGATCGGGCAGCTCGCCGAATCCGTAGTGACCTCGCCGCGTCAGGGCGATGCCGGTGTAGAGGCCGAGCAGGCGGAGGGATCCGTCATCTGGTCGATCCTGCGTGACGAAGCCGACGTTCTCGATTCCGTCGACCATCTCGTCCGGCAGCGAATCGAGCTCAGCCGTCACCAGCCGCTCGAACTCTGCGGCATCAACTCCATTCATCAGAATCGCCCGCCGTACATCAGCGGTCCACGGCGTGCACGAGCGACTCCTGCACGGCGCTCAGCCAGGAATAGATCGCGTAAGTGAGCGCGGACTGGTCAGCGTCGTGCTCGCTGCCGCCGCCGCTGCCGCCGCCGCCCAGGTCGGGTACGCCTTCGTCGGTCAGGCCGAGTCGGGTGCCGAGAGCGAGCCGGATGTCTGTGAGAGCCCGCAGCCACGACATCGCGTCGCCGGCATCCAGTCGCACGGTCACGTTTTTGCTACCGGGACTGGTGTCGAGGGATTCGGCAATCGCGAGTGCGTTCGCAACCTTCTGATCGCCGAGCTCGGACTCGGTGAAGCGGCGAAACTCGGCGGCGTCCTCTGCGCTGTCACGATATGCGTCGGGAAGAAGCCGGTCGAGCACGGGATCATCGCCGGGCTCGCCACGATCGGCGATGAGCACGGCCACCTGGCGCGCCAGGGTTGCGAGCAGTTCCGCATCCTCGAGGCCGAATTTCGCGACGACATCGTCGCCGCTCCGGCGGAACCCGTTCATGCCTCGTCCTTCTGCAGCGTCGCCCAGAGTCCGAAACCGTGCATCGCGGTGACATGGCGTTCCATCTCTTCGCGCGTGCCGGACGCCACCACGGCTTTGCCCTCGTTGTGCACCAGCATGGTCAGGCGGTGGGCCTCCGTGCGGTCGAACCCGAAATAGGTGCGGAAGATCCATTCCACGTAGGAGACCAGGTTGACCGGATCGTTCCACACGATCGTCACCCACGGCCGCTCGAGGACGGTCTGCTGCCACTGTTCGGTGCGCTCATCCGTGCGCTCAAGCGTGTCAGCCACGACTTCAGCATTTCACGGCTGCGCAAGTTTCACCCGGTACCGCCGCATGAAGCGCCCACAAATGAGGAATGCGGCCAGACCCTGGGCCTGACCGCATTCCTCGTGATTCTTTGGGGTGGACGACGGGGCTTGAACCCGCGACCCCCGGCACCACAAGCCAGTGCTCTACCAACTGAGCTACGCCCACCATGCTGTCGCTTGACGCAGCCACGATCGCTGTGCAGCAACAAACCGCATTTTCTACGAGCAGATTTCCTGCCAGCGGCCTCTTACAACCGGAAAGTCTATTACAGCCGGGATGCCCATTGGGTCACTACGGCTGCGGAGACACCCTGCGCCTGATCGGATGTCGGGCCAGGCTCCGGCACGAAAACAACGCCACGGTAGTACTCGAGTTCACGAATCGACTCGAGAATGTCGGCCAGCGCGCGATGCCCGCCATTCTTCGCCGGCGCATTGAAGTACACGCGAGGGAACCAGTGTCGAGCGAGTTCCTTGATGGAGGAGACGTCAATGCTGCGGTAGTGCAGGTGGGAGTCGACTCGCGGCATGAACTTGGCCAGAAACATCCGGTCGGTGCCGATGGTGTTGCCGGCGAGCGGGGCGCTCTGCGCGCCTGGGACGAATTTCAGGATGTACTCAAGAACCTCGTACTCGGCCTCGGCCAGGCTCTTGCCGGAGGGAATCTCGTCAAGAAGCCCGCTCGCCGTGTGCATGGCGCGAACGAAGTCGCCCATGTTGTCCCACGCGGTCTGATCGGGTCTGATCACAATCGTGAACCCCGGATCAACCGGCACAAGGTCGTAGTCGGTGATGACGACGGCCACCTCAACGAGTTCGTCGACCGAGAGGTCGAGGCCGGTCATTTCGCAATCGATCCAGACCAACCGGTCATCCGCTGAAGCCACGACACCATACTAACGAGGGCATCTGACTCAACGACGGCGCTGGCCTCCCCGACCGCAGTTCTAAGCTGGGGTCATGACGAACGATCAGCCCACTCTCAAGCACGGCGATGAGTACATCGTGATTTTCTCCGGCGGGCCCAACGACGCGCAGACCGACAAGCGCATTGCGACAGAGTCGGGGTGGGATGACGAAATCATCGTCAACGGACTCGAGTCGGCTGCTGCCGCAGAGTTCGCGTACACGGCGGTGAGTGCCAAGCGGGTGGGCGACCGCGTACACGTCACCTACGTCTGGGACCCGAAGGATGCCGACGGCCTCGAGGCGACCGAAGAGCGGTACGACACCTAAACGCTGCCATGTGCGGGGAATCGTGCCGCACGATGGCGCGTTGCACCCAACGTGGACGTCGAATTCTTCAGCTCAGCATTCTGCGAACCGTGCATGGTGACGCGCCGGGTACTCGGCGAGGCGGGGCGACTCGTGAGCGCGATGAACATTGTCGAACGCGATGTCGTTCGCGACGAGAGTGAAGCCGAGCGGCTCGGCATCCGGTCGACACCCACGGTGATTGTTCGCGGTAAGTCCGGCGACGAGGTGTTCCGTGCCGAGGGGATTCCGTCGCTCAACCAGGTGCTCTCGGCGCTCGCGAAAGCAATGTGAGTTAGCGCGGGAGTGGCCCGCAGCAGCGCACGGGCCGACTGGCAATCGTGTTAGCCCCTGACGTTTTAGTCCTTGGCGTTGTCGTCGCCCGTCGCATCTACTCGCACCGCGCTTGCCTCGAACGGCAGGCCCTCGGTGGTCGAGACGTCTTCCGGGTCTTCGCCGTGGATGCGCGTGTAGGCCCGGTGCGACATCCGCTCGTCGTCCATGCGCTGGCTGAGCGCGGCGTATTTCGTGCCGAGTGACGGCACGCGCCGGATGACGTCCATGACCAGCCTGAACCGGTCGAGATCGTTGAGCATCAGCATGTCGAACGGGGTCGTAGTGGTGCCGCGCTCGTTGAATCCGCGCACGTGAATGTTCGCGTTGTTGGTGCGCCGGTATGTGAGCCTGTGGACGAGCGACGGGTAGCCGTGGAACGCGAAAATGATGGGCTTGTCACGCGTGAATACCGCGTCGAACTGGTCGGACTCGAGCCCGTGTGGATGCTCGGTGCTGTCCTGCAGGCGAAGCAGGTCGACGACGTTGACGAAACGTATCTTCAGCTCCGGCACCTCGTGCTTCAGAATCTGGACGGCGGCCATCGCCTCGATTGTCGGGACGTCACCTGCGGAGGCAACCACGACATCCGGATCCTCGCCCTCGACCTCGGTGCCGGCCCAGTCCCAGACGCTCACGCCGCGGGCGCCGTGCTCGCGTGCCTCTTCAAGGCTCAGGAACGTCGGCGTCGGCTGCTTGCCTGCGACTATCACGTTGACGTAATCGCGGGTTGCGAGGGTGTGCTCCATGGTCACGAGCAACTGGTTTGCGTCGGCCGGGAGGTACACGCGCACGACGCTTGCCCGCTTGTTGATCACGTGGTCGAGAAATCCCGGATCCTGGTGCGAGAAGCCGTTGTGGTCCTGGCGCCAGACGTGGGACGACAGCAGGTAGGTGAAGGACGCGATCGAGCGCCGCCAGTCGACCTCTGCGGCTGACTCCAGCCACTTGGCGTGCTGGTTGAACATCGCATCGACAATGTGGATGAACGCCTCATAGGAGTTGAACAGCCCGTGCCGACCAGTCAGAAGGTAGCCCTCAAGCAGTCCCTGCATGAGGTTTTCGCTGAGCGCTTCGATGACCCGGCCCTCGTGGGCGAGGTGCTCGTCGGTTGGCAGCGTTGATCCCTGCCAGGCCTTCGCCGTGACCTGGTAAACGTCGTCGAGGCGATTGGATGCCGTCTCATCCGGGCCGAAGATGCGGAAGTTGTCCGGGTTGGCGGAGATGACATCCCGCAGCCAGCCGCCCAGAACGCGAGTCGGTTCGATGACGGCACCACGCCCCGCGCCAAGGTCCACCGCGTGATCGTCGAGTGGCGGGAGCGAAAGCGCGCGCAGGAGGAGTCCGCCGTTCGCGTTCGGGTTCGCCGACATCCGCCTCTCACCTTTCGGCTTGTTCGCGTCGAGGGCGGCAATCGGTTTGCCGTCGGCGTCGAAGAGCTCCTCGGCCTTGTAGCTGCGCATCCAGTCTTCGAGTTGCTGCAGGTGCTCAGGCTTGTCACGAACATTCGCGATCGGAACCTGATGCGCGCGCCAGGTGTTCTCGACCGGCAGCCCGTCGACGAACCTGGGGCCGGTCCATCCCTTGGGTGTCTTCAGCACGATCATGGGCCAGAGCGGGCGCTCAGCGTTGCCGTCCACCCGGGCGGACTTCTGGATGCCCGCAATTTCGTCGAGCGCATTCTCGAGTGCATCGGCAAACCTCGCGTGTACGGCCATAGGGTCTTCACCGTCGAACCCGCCCGACACGATGACCGGCTGGTAGCCGTACCCGCGCATCAGCGTCAGGAGCTCCTCAGCGGGGATCCGCGCCAGGACTGTCGGGTTGGCGATCTTGTAGCCATTGAGATTCAGGATCGGCAGAACGGCGCCATCCGTCTTCGCGCTCAGAAACTTGTTGAGGTGCCAACTCGTCGCGAGCGTAGCCGTCTCGGCCTCACCGTCACCGATGACGCAGGCGAGAAGCAGGTTCGGGTTGTCGAGCGCTGCCCCATACGCGTGCACCAGCGAGTAGCCGAGCTCGCCACCCTCATTGATCGAACCGGGGGTCTCCGGAGCCGCATGCGACGGGATGCCGCCCGGGAACGAGAATTGGCGAAACAGCTTCTGCATGCCGTCGCCGTCGCGGGTGATCTCGGAGAACAGCTCGGTGTAGGTGCCATCGAGCCAGGCGTTCGCGACGACGCCGGGTCCGCCGTGACCGGGACCGGCGATGTACACGACGTCGAGATCACGTTCGATGATCAGGCGGTTCATGTGCGCCCAGACGAGGTTGAGTGCCGGCGTCGTGCCAAAGTGGCCGAGGAGGCGCGGCTTGGTGTCATCGACAGTGAGTGGACGCTTGAGCCGTGCGTTGTCGAGCAGGTAGATCTGCCCGACCGAAAGGTAGTTGGCTGCGCGCCACCATTTGTTGACGACGTCGAGGTTGCGAGTGGTCGGAGCTTCAGTGCCGTTCGCGGTATCGGTCATCAATCAAGACTATGGCCGGACGATGGGCCCGACACGGGACCAATGTCCTAACTTTTGGTGCCGGGCGGTGCGATTGGCAGTAGCCATTCGTAGGGCTCGGCGAGGCCGATGTCACTCTATGTTCTTAGTTTCGCGGTCCTGGTCTTTCTTTACGCGAACTCGCCTTTCGCGAACCGCCCGCTTCTCCTAAAATCGGACGAATTGCAACACACCGCACTATCGAGCCGAATAGCTCGGCGCGTCGCATTTTCTCCTGCGGAAGCCTGGCCGAGCCGTCGATTTTGAGCCGCTCGTAATAGACTCGGCGCGTCGCCTCCGTAGCTCAGGGGATAGAGCAGGACCCTTCTAATGTCTTGGCCGCAGGTTCGAATCCTGCCGGGGGCACTGAGCGTCAAGATCGTCCAGGCGTGACGCATGCGCAATGATGGGCGCATGGGGCGATCGGCAATATACGTCGAGATTGAGATTCGCAGTTCCATCGACCGCGTGTGGGAACTCACTCAAGAGCCGGCGCAACATCCGCGCTGGGATCTCCGATTCAGCTCGATAGTGCCCACGACTGAACTCCCGAGTGGAGGCTACGGGTTCCGTTACGAACGACGGTTTCCGCTACACACGATCGTCGGGACTGGCACTTCGCTTGGCGAGCGAAGCAGGCCCGACGGCACGCGAACCTCCGCACTTCGGTTCACGACAACAGACCGTTTGTCGCCGCTCGGCGAGGGGCGTGGCTATTGGCGGTACGTTCCGAACTCTGACGGGGTCACCTTCATCACCGGCTATGACTATGAGCCGGGATGGGGGCGGATTCTGGATGCGATCATCCTTCGCCGACTTATTGGCTGGATGACCGCATGGAGCTTTGACCGGCTACGCATCTGGGCCGAGACCGGAGTCGAGCCGGAGGCCTGGCCACTGTGGTCGGCGTTGCTTTTCTGGAAGCACGACAGGCCGCGTGCAGCTCGTAGTCGCCGTGTTCCCCGTCGCGGGCGCGCGATGGATGATTCGCCCGCCACACTCGATACCCTCGAAGCGCCATGACCTCGATATTCGAAAGCGCGCTGGGCGATGATTTCGCTCGACTTTCGCCGATGATGCAAAAGCGATTCGGCGTCGGCCTCGACTCCGGATATGCCTGTGTCGGCACGGGGACGATGTCTCGCATCCGGCGCGGGCACTGGTGGGTTGTGCCGTTCCTGCACATCGGGAAGCTGCGCAACATCCTTATCCCGGATGTCGGCGAAGACGTCCCTTTCACGATTGAAAACTTCCCATACCGAGATCCACTCGGCCGCGAGACTGTGACGTTCGTGCGGGAGTATCGGGTACGGCGCAAGCCGAGCCGATTCGACGCGACCATGATTCTCAGCAATGGTCGAATACTCGATTACCTCGGCACACATCAGCACCTGGCAGTCGATCTCGACCTCAGAGTTGAGGACGACGGCTCTCTGCGCCTCACCTCCAACGCACAGCGGTTCTACGAGGGGCGATTTATCGCATTCCCTTTCCCAATGCTCTTCAGCGGTCGAGCCGAACTCCACGAGCGGTTCGACGATGAGGCTGGCGTTTACAGAATCAAGATGGAAGTCCGAAACCGGATGTTCGGCTTCCTGTTCGGCTACGAAGGCGAGTTTCACTGTGAATTCCCTGAAGCGAGCGACGCGCCAGAGCGACTGAAGCCCATACGACACGAAGGCCGGGTATGACCGACTCGGTGTATGAACGGGTGCTCGGTTCCGACATTGGCTTGCTAGCCCCTGAACTTCGCCGATACTTTTCCGGAGGTCACGGCGTCGGCGTAGGTAACGGCGTTTTCGAGGTCGCCGGGTGTCGATTGCTCATCCTGCGGCCGTTGCTCGCATACCTGGCTCGGCAGTGCATCCTGTTCCCGGAGTACGCCCACGACGTGCCGTTCGAAATCGTGAACACCCCGACAGCTGATGGTGGCCTTGATGCTGTCCGCACGTTTCATCTGCCAGGGCGCGACCGGCGGCTCGAAGACACCATGCGGGTCACCAACGGACGCCTGCACGACTTCATGGGCAACAAGCGGGGATTCGAAGTGCGGATGGCCCTGTCGATCTCCGACGGTGTCCTGCAAATGCGATCTGATCGGCAGTGGGTGCGAGTGTTCGGGATGCGCGTGCGGATTCCGCAACTCGCGACCGTTGCCGTCTCAGAGTCCTGGGCCGGCGAGCACCAGCATGTCGACGTGCGCCTCCATACTCCGCTGCTCGGCGATTGGTTTCGCTACACGGGCAGCTTCAGCTACGAGTATCGGGCCGGATAGGCCGCGACGGGCCTGCTCAGGTTACGTGAGCGGGTCGAACTGGAACTCGCGGACCTCCTGCGAGCACCGGCAGGCGACCGCGATCTTCGCGCCCCACTCCAGGGCGGCCTCCCTCGACGGCAGGTCGAGAACGGCGAAGCCGCCGCTCAGCTCCTTCGACTCGGGATAGGTGCCGGGGGTGACCGTCCCGTCACCGGCCACCAGAACAGGCTCGACGTCGTCGTTCAGCCCGCCGCTGAAGATGTACGCGCCGACATCCCTGGCTTCCTGGATGACCGCATGTGCGTCCCGGGCCACTTTGGGCAACTCGTCCTCGGAAACGTCCATCGCTGCGCTGGGGAACGAAATCAGGTACCGCGTCATCCCACGACTCCCTTGCTCCCGCGGCCTCATCCGACCGCCTCTCATCCTCCTCCACGAGCGGTCGGCTTGGTAGGTCCCGCTGCTGTGCTGATCGGCCCGCGCGGGATATTCTCATCGTCACGTCCACTCGAGTTCCATCAAGGGAAGGCATCAGCCATCGACGTTTCTGAGTCAGTCATTTCGCGGCTACGGGCCGCGGGCTGCGTGTTCGCCGAGGACGAGGCAGCGCTGTTGGTCGAGGCTGCGACCACGCCCGAGCAACTCGAGGCGCTCGTCGTGCGTCGCGTCGCGGGCGAACCGCTCGAAGTGATTGTCGGATGGGCGGAGTTCTGCGGTCTCCGCATCGTCGTCGAGCCGGGCGTGTTTGTACCGCGCTACCGCACGCAATTTCTCGTTCAGCTGGCGCTTGGGCTGGCCAGCCCGGATTCTGTCGTGGTCGACCTGTGCTGTGGAACGGGTGCGATGGCGGCCGCCGTGCACGCCGCACTGCCGACGGCAGACGTGTTTGCCGCCGACCTCGACCCCGCCGAGGTTCGCTGCGCGCGGCGCAACCTCGCGCCTGCGCGAGTGTTCGAGGGCGACCTCTACGACGCGTTGCCGACGGGTCTTCGTGGCCGGGTCGACATCCTCATGGTGAATGCGCCGTATGTGCCGACGGATGAGATTCGGATGATGCCGACCGAGGCTCGCGACCACGAGGCGCTTGTCGCTCTGGACGGTGGGTCAGACGGGCTTGATATTCAGCGGCGTGTTGCCGCCGACGCGCCGGAGTGGCTGGCGAGCGGCGGACATCTGCTCATCGAGACGAGCGTTCGACAGTCACCAGCGACACGTGCAGCGTTTGAGGCCGCTGGGCTTGTCACGAGCGTCGAGCACTCCGACGACTACGACAGCACCGTAGTGATCGGTCGGAAGTCGTAGGGCCTGACCGAAGCGCCTAACTGCCCGAGATCGTGGTTTCGGGTGCCGTGCGATTGCGTACGGTGCCGGCCGTCACCGGGGGAGCGAGCGGATTTGCCTCGTCGTCAACGTCGTCCGAGCCGGATGATTGCGCTTCACCGTTCGCCGGCGTTGCTACCGGGGTTGGTGTCGTCGTTGGCGCAATCCTCGGGGCAGATGCCGCGGTCGCGCTCTGCCCGGTTGCCACCGCGGAGGGCATCGATGGCACGGATGCGGTCGACGGCTGCACGTGTTCGGCCGCCCACTCCTGCTGCTGGGCAACAAGCGTGCTCTGCGATGCCGAGTCGTCGTCGTATTGCCACTGAACCAGGTCGAAGCCGAAGAGCTTCTTCGCGCGTTTCGGCCTGCTCTGCCAGTCGAGAAGGCGGTCGCGGAAGTCGAAAAACGTCTGCTCGGCCTGGTAGCTGAAGCTGGCGGAGTTCTTCTTCATGGCATTCAGTTCGTGGGTGGCCCAGTCGGCCGCGGCGATTGCGCCGCTCACCGGGAGGAGCCTCATCCGCAGGTCTGCTTCGCTGATCAGGCTGTCGACATGCTGCTTTTCGTCAGCGCCCAGGGATGACCAGATGGCGGCTCGCCGCCCGGCCCCGATGAGCGCCATGATCGAGGCCGCTTTGATCTCGCGGTCCTGGTGCTCGATGATGCGCCGGGCAAAACCGCCGGCGATCCACGCTGCCACCAGCCCGGCGACGACTATCGCTATGAAGGGCAGGATTGCGGTCGAAATGACCCGCGCACCGGCCGCCGAATTGAACCAGGTCACCACATCGTTCCACCACTGCATATTTCGCACCCTACCGAGGAGATTTCAATGCGCAAGGCCCCGCGCAGAGTTTTTGGAAAGCGGCGGGCAGAGTTTTTAGGAAGCGGAGGGCAGAGTTTTGGAAAACCGGCGGCCAGAGCTTTGGAAACCAGCGGCTGAGGCTCAACTGAAACGAAAGCAGTCAACCGCGTCGTCGATGACCCAAAACTCACCAAGCGGAAGCGACGGACGCTGCGCAGAAAACATGCGCTTGGCCCGGTAACGCGGTGTGCCGCGGTCGATGAATGACTCGATGTAGCCGAGCACTTCACCCGAATTGCGGGTGACTCGCCACAGCTCGTCGTGAAGTTGGATGAGCCTTATCCCGAAGCGGGAGAGTGTTGCGAGGGTTGAAGCGGAAGCGGCAGCGCCGTCGGAACCAGCACCGTCCGAACGATCGCTGCGTGAAATTGACGTGGTGTCGACGAAATCCAAGGTCGTCATGAGGGTTCTCCGTAAGTACAGCCGGCCCGACTGATAAGGACAACTTCAGGTTAAAGTCGACCTCCGACATCCGGCCGAATCGCCAGATCGGCGTCAACGACTGCATTCGACCGTGCCGTCTGCGCGAGCACGATTCCCACCAGGACGACGGCCGCCCCGCCGATCTGAATAGCGTCGAGGCCCTCTCCGAGCCACAACCAGGCAATGACAAACGCGAAGATGACCTCAGAGGTCGCCACGACGCCGGCAGCGGTTGCACTGAGCCTCGAAAGCGCCCGAAACGAGAGCAGGAACGGCGCGAATGTTCCGAGCAGCACGTTCCACGCGATGGGGACCCAGAGCGGTAGTACGACCCCGGCGAGATTGCCGCCGAGCGAGACTGAGGCGACCAGCGTCTGCGGGTGGAGCGTCCACCATCCGCTGAATATCGCCCAGAAGACGGCAGCAAACGCCATCGTCCAGAACGATACGACAAGCGGTGGGGTGGATGCCGTTTGTCGTTCCCCGACCACGAAATAGACGGTCAGCGTGACCGCAGCCACGAACGCCAACACAACGCCGACGGGGTTGAGAGACCCGGACCAGATCTGCGCGACGATCGCGAGTCCGAGTAGAACGCATCCGATCGCAACCCAGAGCCGTGCACGCACTTTCTCGCCCAGGAATAAGAACGCAACGAGCGCCACCATCAGAACCGCGGTGTATTCGATCAGGAGTGCGATGCCGACGGGCAGCAACTGGAGCGCCGAGGCGTAGCTGGCCTGCAGCAGCGCAACGCCAACGACGCCAAGGAACGCGAGCGTGCCGAACTGCCGCCGCGTCACCCGAAAGCCGGATCGGTTGGTGAAGAGAAGCAGCGATCCCGCGACCACTGCCGTGCCGAGCACGCGAAACAGTGTCAGCTGCGTCGGCGTGACTCCGGCGTCGACGATGACCTTCGTGACGCTTCCGTTGAGCCCGAATAGAACGGATGCGAGCAGGGCATAGACATACCCCATCAGCTATCTGAGGCTGGTTCCGTCGATTGCGAACGGCTCGATCGCAGCGATCTCCTCGTCGCTAAGCGGCGGCTTCGCGAGTGTCCCGATGTTGTTCTCGAGCTGGGCGACGCTGGATGCGCCGATCAGGGCTGACGACACCTGCGGGTGCCGCAGTACCCAGGTCAGCGCCAGCTGGGCGAGGCTCTGCCCGCGATCATTCGCGATGTGATTGAGAGCGCGCACGCGTGCCAGGTACTCGTCAGTGATCCTGGTCGAGTCGATCCAGCGACCCTCGGCCGCACGCGAATCCGGCGGCACAGTGCCGTCAATGTAGCGGTCGGTGAGGAGGCCCTGGGCCAGCGGGGAGAACACGATGGCTCCGGTCCCGATCTTGTCGAGCACGGGGAACAGCCCGTTCTCGATGTGCCGGTCGAACATGTTGTACCGCGGCTGGTGAATCGCGAGCGGAATCTTGTGCTCGGCCAGCGCTGCGGCCGCCGCCAGCGTCTGCTCGGGGTTGTAGTTCGAGATGCCCGCGTATAGTGCGCGGCCCGAGTCCACCGCAGTGGCGAGCGCCCCCATCGTCTCCTCGATCGGTGTCTCCGGGTCTGGCCGGTGGGAGTAGAAGATGTCGACATAGTCGAGGCCCATCCGCTCGAGGCTCTGGTCGAGGGATGCCAGCAGGTACTTGCGAGATCCCCACTCGCCGTATGGACCCGGCCACATTTCGAAGCCGGCCTTGGTCGAAATGATGAGCTCGTCACGGTAGGGCTTCAGGTCGGACGCGTAGATGAGGCCGAAGTTCGATTCGGCCGAACCACCGGGAGGGCCGTAATTGTTCGCGAGGTCGAAGTGGTTGACGCCGAGATCGAATGCGCGGCGGATAATGGCCCGCTGGGTATCAAGGGGGCGGTCAGTTCCAAAGTTGTTCCAGAGCCCAAGCGAGACGCCGGGCAGCGTGAGGCCGCTCTTTCCGACGCGGTGGTATTGCATGGAGTCGTAGCGGGTATCCGCGGCAGAGTATGGCATTGCACCAGCCTAAGTGGGCGCGCGCTCGCGGAATGGTCGGGGCCTTCCGGCGGTTGCACTCGGAGGATTCTGGGGGTCGAACCTCAGGCACGGAAGGCAGGTTTTGCTCATGCAAACGTTCGTTCTCGCTGGTGGGTGTTTCTGGTGTTTGGACGCGGTTTATCGCACGCTCAGAGGCGTCTCGGATGTCGTGTCCGGCTACACCGGCGGACACACCAACTACCCGGAATACGAGATGGTCTGCACCGGGACCACCGGCCACGCCGAGGCGGTCAAGGTCGTTTTCGACGAGAAGGTGATTCCGGCATCCGTGGTCCTTGACGTCTTCTTCAGCCTGCACGACCCCCGCCAGTTGAACCGGCAGGGCAACGATGTCGGCACCCAGTACCGTTCAGCGATGTTCTACACAGACGATGCGCAGAAGGCGGAGTTCGAGGCCGCACGAGATCGCGCATCCGGCTATTGGGATGGCGGAATCGTCACGCAGATCGCGCCGCTGACGACGTGGTGGGATGCCGAGGAGTACCACCAGGACTTCTTCGCGAAGAACCCTGGCCAGGGCTATTGCCTCGCAGTCGCGCTGCCAAAGGTGAATAAGATCCGCAAGTCCTACGCGGAGTACGTGCTGGCGTCGTAGAGTCGAGTGTTTGGTGAAACCAGACGCACGAAAGGACTCAATGATGAGTAACACAACGGTTGACACCCACACCTGGGTGGCCTTCGGGCCCGCAGGCGCTATTGGCTCGATCAGTGCTGCGGACGGCGGTTTCGCCTTCCGGCTGATGGGGGATTCGGCGCCCAGAGGAGCGTATCCGACGCTTGCGGTTGCCAAGAGCGCGCTCTACGCGGCGCTCGTTCCGGGATCGGACTGGCCGGAATTCAAGGAGCACTGAGCTTTAGGAGCACTGAGCTTTGAGAAGTACCCGCCTCCACTAGTCCCTCCCACCCGAGCAAACGTCGGTCGATTCCCCAGTTGGAGTCGGCCGACGTTTTTGTCTGTCACCTTCGCCGACACTTGTGACGACGAAGCCGGGGCGGCTTTCCCGGCACGAGTGCGGTCCCGGCTTCGTCATCACACGAGTACTGCACACAATCACGGTGCCACGGAGGAACTATGTCTGACATCATCACGCTCACCGGGGTCGTTGCGACTCCACCCCGTTCGCTGACTACGAGCGAAGGGCTGGCGATCACCAGTTTCCGCCTTGCCTCGAGCCAGCGCCGGTTCGATCGCACCCAGGAAAAGTGGGTGGAGGGCGACACGAACTGGTACACGATCACGACATTCCGTCAGCTGGCGGCCAACTCGGCCGTGTCGGTGAAGAAGGGCGAGCGCGTCGTCGTCACCGGTCGCCTGCGCATTCGCGACTGGTCGAACGGTGAGAAGGCCGGTACTTCTGTCGATATTGAGGCAGATGCCGTTGGTCACGACCTGTCCTGGGGCACGGCATCCTTCTCTCGCAACACGATCGCCGGCCCGACCGAGAGCCAGCAGACTTCGACGGCACCGGTTGAGGTCACGACGGGAGAGTTTCCGACGGCAGCCGAGCAGGCGACCGCTGATGGCCTGGCATCTGTCGGAACTTTCGCGGGCGGCGGCACCAGGGCTGGTGCAGGTGCAGGTGCAGGTGCAGGCGCAGGCGCAGGCGCAGGTGCTGGAACAGGGGTCGGCGCCGGCGACGAACCGGAGACACCGTTTTAGCGCGCAGAGCATTGCGGGCGTTGGCGTCTAGAATTTCGGATGATGAACATCCGGATGGGAGTCCACCGCACTCTCGTGGCCATGGTTGCGGCAGCGCTGGCCGTTGGGCTTGCCGGATGCACGCCACCCGCGACGAGCCCTGGCACACAGCCCCCTTCGACTCAGCCTCCTTCGACTTCGACGAATTCGCCGTCGGGAACGCCGAGCACGCCGATTGCGGCCCCCACCTACGACCCCAAGGGCACCGCCTTGCAGAACCTCGCCTACTTCAACGCCATCGGGCGCACGAAGATCGGCAATCATCCAAGCATTCAGGGCAAGGCGATCGTGGATGACCTGGTCGCCGCGGGCTTCGACAAAAAGGCGATGGAGATCACGCCAGACAAAACCTCGATCGGCCTGGCCGCCTGGAACATCGAATTCTCGGTGAAGCTCAATGGCACGTGCCTGATCGGCCAGGCTGGCAACGTCGGCTTCAACTCCTTCGCGGCCCCACTCCTGGCCTCCGGAAAGTGCCTGGTCGGTACCACGCGCAAGATCGACTGGTAGTCCGAGCGCTGGTAGGCCGCGCACAAACTGCGCACATCCCCGGCCAATAGACTGGATGCCATGGCCGAATTCATTTACTCGATGGTCCGCGCCCGAAAAGCGGTCGGTGACAAGCTCATTCTCGATGACGTCACGATGTCGTTCTTCCCTGGCGCGAAGATCGGAGTTGTCGGGCCGAACGGCGCCGGTAAGTCAACAATCTTGAAGATTATGGCGGGGCTCGACACCCCGAGCAACGGCGAGGCGCGATTGAGCCCCGGCTACAGCGTTGGCATCCTGATGCAGGAGCCGCAGCTCGACGAATCCAAGACAGTTCTCGAAAACGTGCAAGAGGGCGTCGGCCCGATCAAGGCCAAGGTCGATCGCTTCAACGAGATCTCGATGGCCATGGCCGAGCCGGATGCCGACTTCGATACCCTGCTCGCCGAGATGGGTTCGCTGCAGGAAGAGATCGATGCGGCCGACGCCTGGGATCTCGACTCCCAGCTCGAGCAGGCCATGGACGCCCTGCGTACTCCTCCGGGCGACTCGGCTGTCGCGAACCTCTCGGGCGGCGAGAAGCGACGAGTCGCGCTCACCAAACTGCTGCTGCAAAAGCCCGACCTTCTACTCCTCGACGAGCCAACCAACCACTTGGATGCCGAGAGCGTGCTGTGGCTCGAGCAGCACCTGGCCAAGTACCACGGTGCCGTTCTTGCCGTCACTCACGACCGGTACTTCCTCGATCACGTTGCCGAGTGGATCGCCGAGGTCGACCGCGGTCACCTCTACCCGTACGAGGGCAACTACTCGACTTACCTGCAGAAAAAGGGCGAACGCCTCGAAGTTCAGGGCAAGAAGGACGCCAAGCTCGCCAAGCGCCTCTCCAGCGAGCTCGAGTGGGTGCGCAGCAACGCCAAGGGTCGCCAGGTCAAATCGAAGGCTCGCCTGGCGCGCTACGAGGAGATGGTCAACGAGGCGGAGAAGACGCGCAAGCTCGACTTCGAAGAGCTGGTCATTCCGGTTGGTCCCCGCCTCGGTTCGCAGGTGATCGACGCGAGGAAGCTCGAGAAGGGGTTCGACGGTCGCGTTCTCATCGACGGCCTAACCTTCACGCTGCCTCGCAACGGCATCGTCGGTGTGATCGGTCCGAACGGCGTCGGCAAGACCACGCTCTTCAAGACCATCACCGGCCTCGAGCCGCTTGATGGTGGTGACCTCAAGATCGGGGAGACGGTTGACATCTCCTACGTCGACCAGGATCGCGGCGGCATCGACCCGAACAAGACGCTGTGGGAGGTCGTCTCAGACGGCCAGGATTACATCCAGGTCGGCAAGACCGAAATTCCGTCACGCGGATACGTGTCTCAATTCGGATTCAAGGGTCCCGACCAGCAGAAGAAGGCTGGTGTGCTCTCGGGTGGTGAGCGCAACCGGCTGAATCTCGCGCTCACGCTCAAGCAGGGCGGAAACCTCCTGCTCCTCGATGAGCCGACCAACGACCTGGATGTCGAAACTCTCGGCAGCCTCGAAAACGCGCTGCTCGAATTCCCCGGTTGTGCCGTGGTCATCACTCACGACCGGTGGTTCCTCGACCGAATCGCGACTCACATCCTCTCGTTCGAGGGCACAGAAGAGAACCCGGGCTACTGGCACTGGTTCGAGGGCAACTTCGAGGCATACGAGGAAAACAAGGTCGAGCGCCTTGGGCCGGATGCCGCCAAGCCGCATCGTTCCGCGTACCGCAAGCTCACCAGGGACTAGTGCCGCGACCGTGACCCGCGTCCACGTTCAGATTCCGCTGCGGTGGTCCGACTTCGACGCCTACGCCCACGTGAACAATGCAGAGATGCTGCGGCTGCTCGAGGAGGCGCGCATCCAGGCCATGTGGCGACCGGATGAGGGCGTCGACGGCGGTGTACCCACCGCGGTGATGGATGTCCGCCCCGGCGCCGACACGCTTGCCCTGATCGCGCGCCAGGAAATCGAGTACCTGGCTCCCATCCCATACATGCGTGCACCGCTCGATATCGAGATGTGGGCGGGCAACATCGGCGGGGCAAGCCTTGACGTTTGCTACGAAATCTTCACGCCGATTGGCGTTGAGCCGCGAGTGCTGTTCACACGCGCGGCGACGACCGTGGTCATGGTGTCGGCCGAGACCAATCGCCCGACCCGCGTGCCCGCGGAACTTCGCGAGGCGTGGCAGCCATACACCGAAGAGCCTGTCGCATTTACCAAGCGCAGGTAGGGCGAGGCTGGGGTCAGCCGCGCGGTCGGTACCCCCGAACGAAGTCGACGACGAACTCTTTGGGGTACACGAGAGGGCCGTCGGCGGCGCCCTCGTCCGCAGAGAACTCGTACACGTTCAACATGAGCTGCATCGGGTAGCCGGGCGCCTGATCGATCGTCGCGATGAGGACGTCGTCGAGGTAGAACCGGGAAACTCCCGGCATCCATTCGACAGAGTAGGTGTGGAACTCTCGGGCGTCGATCTTCGCGTAGATTCTCAGGAATTCTTCCGTGAGAGCGGCATCGCCGAATGGATGCACGCCCATCCCGATCACGGCGCTATCGTCTGCGACATCCCGCCCAAAAATCTCGAAGACGCAGAGTTCGCCCGACTGTTCGGGCACCTCCTCGAACCCGATCATCCACAGGGCGACCATGCATCGCGGGTCGTCCAAGGCGCGCGCGCGAGCCTCGACGAGCCCGTACTTCGGCGTGTACAACTGCACGGTCTGCTGGGCTTCGGTCACGACAAGACCGGGCCGAAAGCGGTGTTGCCCCGCGGTGCTGCCGGCCGGCCCGGAAAACACTCCCGTTTGCAAGTTGGACACGCGAAGCTCGCCGTCGTACTCGGGCGACCACGGCGGTTGGTCTTCGTCGATCCGGAGCCGCAGCGTGGCATCCCGAATCTCGTAGCGAGCCGCGCTCTGCGCCCGAGTGCTCCACTGCGGCAGATAGTGCGGCAGCCAGCGACTGCGATCGAGATTAGGCGCGGCAAACGACTCGTCGAAGTCGAGAACGTAGGCGGATCGGTCGAGTCGGGTAGGCGCGTCCATTGCTGGGAGGCTATCGGCGACCGACGACAGTTGCACCGCGCCCGAGAACTACGAAGCTCAGCCCTTTGGCACTCGCAGCGTGCCCTCCTGGGCGACACTCGCGAGAAGTACGCCCGAGCGGTCGTAGATGCGCCCGAGCGCGAGACCGCGGCCTCCTGTGGCGCTCGGCGACTCCTGAACGTACAGCAGCCATTGGTCGACCCGGCCGAATCGATGCCACCACATGGCGTGGTCGAGGCTCGCGATCTTCAGCCCGGGTGTCGCCCACGGAACACCGTGCGCCCGCATCACCGACTCCAGGATCGAGTAGTCACTGGCATAAGCGAGGGCTGCGCGATGGAGGTTGGGGTCGTCGGGCAGATCGCCGATGGCCTTCAGCCACACTGCCTGGTGTGGAACGTGCTCACCCTCCACCGAGAAGTAAATCGGCGATGGCACGTGTCGCATGTCGAACGGCCGGCCGTAGGCCCAGACCTTGGCCACCGGATGGTCGATGCCCTCGAGGCTCGTCGCACTCGAGGGCAGTGATTCGGGATCAGGGATGCCGTCCGGCATGGTCGCCTGGTGCTCGAGTCCCTCGTCGTCATCCTGGAATGACGCGATCATCGACAGGATGGGCACGCCGCTCTGATAGGCCTGCGTGCGTCGTGTGGAGAACGACCGGCCGTCGTGAATGCGGTCGACGGAGAACGTGATCGGCAGGGAGATGTCGCCCGGTCGCAGGAAGTAGCCGTGCATCGAATGCACGAAACGGTCGTCGCCAACGGTGCGCATAGCGGCGACAAGTGACTGCGCGAGAACCTGGCCGCCGAAGACGCGACCGTGCGGCATCCATTGGCTCGGACCGGTGAAGATGTCTTCAGTTGTTCTCGCACCGGTATCGGTGAGATCGAGTGCGGCCAACAGTCCCGACAATGGGTCGCTCATGCCCTGTAGTTTAGAACCTCGATGAGCAGAACATTTACCCTTGTTGACGCCCTCGCGCTTCGCGACCTCCAGGTGTACCTGTCTCGCGCCACCCGCATCGAGGAAGGATCGGTGCGCCTGATCTCCGCGGGCGGAGTTCTGGCCGTCTATGTCGCGGTCATTTATCCCATCGGACTGCTCGACGAAGCGCCAACCGTCCTTGGCCTTCGCACATTTGCCCTGAAAGAGACCGACGGTTTCGACGCGGTCGTTCCGGTGCGCTCGCTGCTTGAACGCATCAACCGCCTCGCCGATGCCATGACGGATGAAGCCGCCGACGTCATCGTGACCCTCCCGATGGAAGTGAACACCGTGACCTGGGCCGCGATTTCACCGCCGAAGGGCGGCTGGGTCACGCACACGTCTACTGTTTCCGGACTATTGGATGGCGTGGCCAGGTCGGGCATCGACGAGGTCGCGGAGGCGGTTCCCGCGAGCACCGGCCAGCAACTCGTTCATCGCGTCCGATCAGAGGTCTGGGGCCGACCGATCGACGGGTTGGAGCACGTGCCAGCCGGTGGCGCGTTCGCGGCGCTCTCGCTGGGCTTTCTGGGGGATGCACCAGCCGACGAAGTCAGGATCTACGAGACGGGCCCGTGGACCCGGCTCACGACATCCCGAGGCCACGTACTCATCAAGCGCAAAGCCTGGACGCTGGCGCGCTAGCGAGTCTGCGCGCTGCAGGTCGCTACTTGCGTGTGAGTCGGACCAGAGGAATCAGCCTGTCGGTCTTCTTCTGGTACTCGCCGAAGCCGGGATTCGTAATCGCGATCTGCGCGTAGCGTGGCGCGCGTTCCTCTTCGGGCAGCGGAGTCGCCGTTGCGTCGTATTCCTCGACGCCGCCAACGATCGATGCGGCAACGTGTACCTCGGGGTTCGCGAGCAGGTTGTGGTACCAGGCCGGATGCGTCGGAGCACCACCCTTGGATGCCACGACAATGCGGTCGTCGTCATCCTGGAAGTACATCATCGGGCTCACGCGCTCTTCACCGCTCTTCGCGCCGGTCGTCGTCAGGAGCAGCAGATGCGCGCCTGCGAACGGGCCACCGACGACTCCGTTGTTGTCATGAAACTCCGCGATGATGTTGTCATTCCAGTTGGGCACGCTTACTCCTGACGGTGTGGCTAGTGATTTCGATCCTATGTGGAGCCGCGACGCGATCGCTGTCTAGAGCGCAGCGACGGCCCGCCCGGCAACCCGCCCGCTGAACAGGCAACCGCCGAGGAACGTGCCCTCGAGTGACCGGTACCCGTGCATGCCACCGCCGCCGAATCCGCTCGCCTCGCCCGCCGCGTAGAGGCCGGGCACGGGCTCACCGTCGCTGCCGAGGGCACGACCGGCGAGGTCGGTTTCGATA
Source organism: Glaciihabitans sp. (assembly GCA_025463785.1). Lineage (GTDB taxonomy): Bacteria > Actinomycetota > Actinomycetes > Actinomycetales > Microbacteriaceae > Galbitalea. The sequence continues at coordinate 31,867 of JAODBD010000001.1, read as the reverse complement.
CCGCCAAGGCTCTTGCGGGTGACCACATGCAGCTTGACTGCGATGAGCGGGCCGGCCGCCGGATCGAGGATGCGGTGCGGTTTCGCCACACGAATCAGCTTGTCGCCGAGGTAGCGACGCGCCTGCCGCAGGGCAGTGACCTGCGAGTCCTTGGTGAAATTATTCAGGATCTCGCGATCGCGGGCCTCGACCTCGTACCGCACGCGCGTGATATCGAGGTCGACATCCGGTGACAGGTTTTGCATGCCGGCGAGCAGTTCATCGAGGGTATCGGCGACGACGAAATCCTTGCCCTTCTCTTTGAATGCCTCGACCGGGCCGGGCGCGCCCTTGCCGACGCGCTTCAGTAGCAGTCGCAGGTTCTTGTCGGTGAGATCGGGGTTCTGTTCGCTGCCGGACAGCGCGAACTCCTTCTCGATGATTTTCTGGGTTAGCACGAACCAGCTGTAGCCGTGTCCGGTCGCGGCGATGTGCTCGAGAGTCCCGAGTGTGTCGAATCCGGGAAACAGCGGCACGGGCAGGCGATGCCCCGTCGCATCCAGCCACAGGGATGACGGCCCCGGCAGGATACGGATCCCATGCTTCGCCCACACCGGCGCGTAATTCTCGATGCCCTCGACGTAGTGCCACATGCGGTCCTGGTTGATGAGCCGTGCACCCGCGGTTTGGCTGATGCCGAGCATGCGGCCGTCGACGTGTGCCGGGACGCCGCTGAGCATGTTGGCAGGTGCCGGTCCCATTCGCTTCGGCCACGACTCGCGAACGAGGTCGTGGTTGCCGCCGATGCCGCCACTCGTGACGATGACGGCCGGGGCTCGCAGGTCGAAATCGTCGACGACATCCCGATTGCTCGGGGCCCCGCGTTCGGCATCATCGGGAGCGAGAACCGCACCGCGCGCGCCGACGACAGCGCCATTCTCGACGACCAGCTCATCGACCCGGTGGCGGAACCGCAGATCGACCAGCCCGCGCTCGACGCCCTCGCGAAGCTTCGCGACAAAGGGCGCGACGACGCCGGGGCCGGTGCCCCAGGTGATGTGGAAGCGCGGCACCGAGTTGCCGTGTTCGGTCGCGGTATACCCGCCACGCTCAGCCCAACCGACAATCGGGAAGAAGCGGATGCCCCGCTCGCGCAACCAGGCCCGTTTCTCTCCGGCCGCAAACTCGAGGTAGGCCTCAGCCCACTTGCGCGGCCAGGCGTCGTCGTCGCGGTCGAATCCCGCCGACCCCAGCCAGTCCTGTCGAGCGAGGTCGAGGCTGTCTTTCACCCCAAGCCGACGCTGCTCGGGGGAGTCGACCAGGAAGATGCCGCCGAACGACCACCACGCCTGCCCCCCGAGGCTGGCCTCCGGCTCCTGCTCCAGCAGGATGACCCGCTTGCCCGCCTCGATGAGCTCCGCCGCGGCGACAAGGCCGGCGAGTCCCGCGCCGATGATGATCGCATCTGCTTCACCCGTCATAACTGAAACCCCTTCGTTTCCTTGGCTCGAGCGTACGGCACGGTCTGCACATTTCGGCAGGGCCGCCCGGCCGCCGCATGCGGTTCTCGCGAGGTGGGCACTGGCTATCCACGCCCCAGCAGTCTCGCCGTGAGGGATGCCGCGGTCGCGGTCGTGGCAGACCCGAGCGACTCCCAGCGGTCGGCATCGATCGCGTCGGCACGAAAGGTGATCCCGACCGCCGCCACCGGGTAGTCGTTGTGATCGAGGGCCGATGCACCGACAGACGCATATTCGGGGGTGATCTCGCCATCCTCACGCGACCAGCCGCGGGTGCGACTCTCGGCCAGAATCGCGTCGAGCTCCGCCAGGGAGTGCGGGCCGTTGCCGTGACGACTGATGAGGTCATCACGATGGGGATACAGCGCACGGATCTGTGCGCTGGGCAGGAGCGCGAGCATCGCCCGTCCGGTCGCGGTGAGGTGAGCGGGGAGGCGCACACCGATGATCGAGACGGTCGTCGGCGCCCTGAAACCCTGAACCTTCGACACGTACATGACGTCCGCGCCGCTGAGGACAGCCAGATGTGCGACGACCGGCACGCCGGCATCCATGACGAGTTTCTCGAGCAGCGGCTGCGCGAGTCGCCCCAGCCGCGTCGTACGGAGCGACGAGGTTCCAATCTCGGAGAGCAGCGAACTCAGCCCGTAAGCCTGATCTTCCGGGTAGTGAACGAGAAATCCCTCATCCATCATGACGCCGATGAGCTGGTACGCGGATGACCTCGGCAGGCCGAGATCGCGAGCTAGCGTCGTCGCGCGAACCGGTCCGCCGCGCTTGGACAGGTAACTCAGCACGCGCAGAGTGCTGCGCGAAGCGGGGATGTCTTTCACGTCGCCCCTGTGTTTGTCATTCTGCTGTTTGTCATTCTGTGTCCGCCAGTCAGTTTCGGCGAGTCAGCGTCTGCGATTGCAGACAGCTTATGCTCAGGCGACCTCCCGCGACATGCCCTCACGCGATTCAATGGCGGAATGACCACCACGAATCCACCCGTCCAGGTCGGCATCGGTGCCCTGTCGTTTGCCGACGTCGTTGCCGTTGCGAGGCACGACGCGCAAATCGAGTTGACTCGGGATGCCCTGGCAGAACTGGCAAGGACCCGCGCCATCATCGACGCCCTGGCCTCAGATACCGCGCCGCACTACGGCATCTCGACGGGTTTTGGCGCTCTGGCGAGCAAGCAGATCCCGGTCGAGCGCCGTGCACAGCTGCAGCGGTCTCTCGTGCGCAGCCATGCGGCAGGGTCCGGCCCCGAGGTCGAGCGGGAAGTCGTTCGCGGGCTCATGCTGCTCCGCCTGTCGACGCTCGCCACCGGGCGCACGGGCGTTCGACCGATAGTCGCTGAGACCTACGCAGCAGTGCTGAACGCCGGCATCACGCCGGTCGTCTTCGAGTACGGGAGCCTCGGCTGCTCCGGCGATCTCGCGCCTCTGGCCCATTGCGCGCTTGCGCTGTTGGGCGAGGGCGATGTGCGAGATGCGAACGGCACACTTCTGCCGGCAGTGCAGGCACTCGCAGCGTCGGGCATCGAACCGCTCGTGCTGCAGGAAAAGGAGGGCCTCGCCCTCATCAACGGCACGGACGGCATGCTCGGGATGCTCGTGCTGGCCATTCACGATCTGCGCCAGCTGGTCACCACTGCAGACCTCGCCGCAGCAATGAGTGTTGAAGGGTTGCGAGGTACCGACTCGGTGTTCGCGGCGGATCTGCAGGCGCTTCGCCCGCATCCCGGGCAGCACGATTCCGCGGCCAATCTGCGGGCCGTGCTCGCTGGGTCACCCATGCTTTCGCGGCCGGAGGGATTCACGCGCGTTCAGGACGCGTACTCGCTGCGCTGTGCTCCACAGGTGCACGGAGCCGTGCGCGACACGATCGACCACGCCGCACTGGTCGCTGGCCGTGAACTTGCGTCGGCGGTCGATAATCCCGTGGTTACCCTCGACGGCCGGGTCGAGTCGAACGGCAACTTCCACGGTGCTCCGGTCGGGTACGTGCTCGATTTCCTGGCGATCGTCGTCGCCGACCTCGCGAGCATGAGCGAGCGGCGCACCGACCGGTTCCTCGATGTGTCGCGTAACCACGGCCTGAACGCCTTTCTCGCGGATGACCCGGGTGTCGACTCGGGGCACATGATTGCGCAGTACACGCAGGCGGGGATCGTGAGCGAGTTGAAGCGGCTGGCGGTTCCGGCATCCGTCGATTCGATCCCGTCGTCTGCCATGCAGGAAGACCACGTGTCGATGGGCTGGAGCGCTGCTCGCAAACTCCGTCGGGCCATCGATGGCGTGAGTCGCGTGATCGCGATCGAACTGCTCACGTCGGCGCGGGCGATGGACATGCGGGCGCCGATCGTGCCGTCGCCGGTCTCGGCCGCGGTCGTAGCCAAGCTGCGCGAGAGCGTGCCCGGACCCTCGACGGATCGGTACCTCGCGCCGGATATCGCCAGCGCGGTGGCAGGAGTTCTGGATGGGTCGCTGCTCGCGGCCGCAGCATCCGTCGTTTCAGAAGCAGGAGGAGTTCTCGTATGAGCGAGCCAGTTCGGCCCGATACGGTCAAAACCAGTACGGCCAGCGCTAGTGGACCAAGGCCAGTACGAGCCTGGCGTGGAACCGAGTTGCACACCCTCGGCTGGCCGCAGGAGGCGGCGCTCAGGATGCTGCAGAATAACCTCGATCCCGAGGTCGCGGAGCACCCCGACAAACTCGTCGTCTACGGCGGCACCGGCAAAGCAGCACGCGACTGGAACAGCTTCGACGCGATCGTGCGCACGCTGACCACGCTGAAAAGCGACGAGACCATGCTCGTGCAGTCCGGGAAGCCCGTCGGCGTCATGAAGACGCACGAGTGGGCGCCGCGTGTGCTGCTCGCCAACTCGAACCTGGTCGGCGACTGGGCGAACTGGGACGAGTTCCGTCGCCTCGAGCAGCTCGGGCTGACGATGTACGGCCAGATGACCGCCGGATCGTGGATCTACATCGGCACCCAGGGCATCCTGCAGGGCACCTATGAAACGTTTTCGGCCGTCGCCGCAAAAAGGTTCAATGGCACCCTTGCCGGCACCATCACTCTCACCGGCGGCCTCGGCGGCATGGGTGGCGCGCAGCCGCTTGCCGTCACCATGAATGACGGCGTCGCGATCTGCGTGGATGTCGACCCGTCACGTATCGCGCGCCGAATCGAGCACGGCTACCTCGACGTAGAGGCGCGCAACCTTGAGCACGCGCTCGAGCTGGCATATTCTGCCCGCGATGCGAAGAAGGCGCTCTCGATTGGCCTGCTCGGTAACGCAGCCGTCGTCTTTCCGTCGATGCTGGAACTGGGGGCTGAGATCGACATCGTGACCGATCAGACGAGCGCGCACGATCCGCTCGCCTACCTGCCGGTCGAGTACTCCTTTGATGAGTGGCAGGCGAGGCGAGATGCGGATCCCACCGGATTCGCGGATGCCGCCCGTCATTCCATGGCTCGCCAGGTTGAGGCCATGGTCGGCTTTCAAAAGGCCGGGGCCGAGGTCTTCGACTATGGAAACAACATCCGCACGGAGGCGAAGGCGGCCGGGTATGCAGATGCGTTCGCGTTCCCGGGGTTCGTGCCCGCGTACATCCGTCCCCTGTTTTCGGAAGGGAAGGGGCCGTTTAGGTGGGCTGCCCTCAGCGGCGACCCGGAGGACATCTACAAGACCGACCGCGCCGTGCTCGAGCTGTTTCCCGAGAACCAGTCGCTCGCGAAGTGGGTCAGGCTGGCGGGTGAGCGGGTTCACTTCCAGGGCCTGCCGGCGCGTATCTGCTGGCTGGGTTATGGCGAACGCGACAGGGCCGGGCTGAAATTCAACGACATGGTCGCGTCGGGCGAGCTGTCTGCGCCAGTCGTGATCGGTCGCGACCACCTCGATTCGGGGTCGGTCGCGTCTCCCTACCGCGAGACCGAAGCCATGAAGGACGGTTCGGATGCCATCGCCGACTGGCCGCTCCTCAACGCCCTCGTCAACGCGTCGTCTGGCGCGACCTGGGTCTCGATCCATCACGGTGGAGGAGTTGGCATCGGTCGCTCCATTCATGCCGGACAGGTCACCGTCGCAGACGGGACCGCACTCGCGGGCGAGAAGCTGGCGCGCGTTCTCAGCAACGATCCGGCCATGGGCGTGATCCGTCACGTCGACGCTGGCTACGATGAGGCGATCACGGTCGCCGACCACCTCGGCGTTCGGATTCCGATGAGGGAGAGCTGAGTGGCGCTTTCGGTTGACCTTCGCTGGCCGCGCTCAGGCGATTGGCCTGCGCCCTCAGCTTCGGGAGCGGTCGACCTCGCGCTGGTCGGGCTACCGACCTACGCAACCTCGCTCTCGGCGACCGGCGCGAACGCAACGCCTGCCGCTGTGCGAGCGGGCCTTCGCTACTACAGCGAATTCACCGACCGACCCCTCGACCTCCGATTTGCCGACTACGGCGACGCCATCGACCCAGACGACGATGAGGATGCCGCTACCGCACTCATTGCAAAAGCCGCGGCGTCATCCCGGCTCGTCGTCGCCCTCGGGGGAGACAACTCGGCCACGGTACCCGCAGCGCTGGGCACCTGGGGAAGCCGCCTTGGCAGCGCAGGACTCGTTACGCTCGACGCCCACCACGACCTCCGGGACGGCCGATCGAACGGCTCACCGGTTCGCCGTCTGATCGAAGCCGGGCTCGCGGGCCATCGGGTCGTGCAGGTCGGCATTGCCGACTTCGCGAATTCCGCCGAGTACTCTGCGCGAGCCGCCGACTATGGGATCACGGTTGTTCGGCGGGACGAACTGCTTCGTCGTCCCATTGCCGATGTCGTGGCCGAAGCCCTTGATCTGGCGGGCGCAGCCGGTGGGCCGGTTCACGTCGACTTCGACGTTGACGTGTGTGATCGGAGCGTGGCACCGGGGTGCCCGGCATCCGTCCCAGGAGGCATCGCGGCTCACGAGCTGCGAGCCGCGGCGCGAGTCGCAGGTGCGCACGCCTCCGTGGAATCGATCGACTTCACCGAGGTCGACGCGACCGCGGATGCGCCAGATGGCCGCACCGTTCGGCTGGTCGCCCTCTGCGTGCTCGAGGCTGCCGCGGGTCTGGCCAGCCGATGAGCACGATCATCGACAACATCGGGTTGCTCGTGACGCCGGAGGCCGAACTGGCAAACGCCGCCGTTCTCATCGACGACGGGTATATCGCATGGGTTGGGGCTGCCGCTTCGGCGCCTGCCGCCGACGACCGCATCGACGCCGCGAACGGATGCGTCATCCCCGGCTTCGTCGACAGCCATAGCCACATCGTGTTCGCGGGGGATCGTGCCGACGAGTTCGAAGCACGCATGGCCGGCCGGTCGTATACTGCTGGCGGCATTCGTCGTACGGTAGCGCTGACCCGTGCCGCGACCGACGAACAACTCCTGGCCAATGCGACTCGCCTCATTGCAGAAATGCGCATGCAGGGCACGACGACGGTTGAAATCAAAAGCGGATACGGACTCACCGTCGACGACGAGAGCCGCTCGCTCGCACTGGCATCCACGCTCACGTCCGAGACCACCTATCTCGGCGCGCACGTCGTGCCAGTCGAATATGCCGACGATGTCGCTGGGTACGTTGACCTGGTGACCGGGCGGATGCTCGAGGCTTGTGCGCCGCACGCCCGGTGGATCGACGTCTTCTGCGAGGATGGCGCGTTCGATGTCGACCAGGCGCGCGCCATCCTGACCGTAGGAATCGCTCGCGGGCTGGGTGCACGCATGCACTCGGGCCAGTTGGGGGAATCCGGCGGCGTGCGGCTCGCGGTAGAACTCGGTGCCGCCTCGGTCGATCACTGCACGTTCCTCTCTGACGCGGATGTCGATGCGCTCGCGGCGGGAACAACAGTCGCAACGCTGCTTCCCGGCGTCGAATTCTCGACCCGCCAGCCCTACCCGGATGCCCGCCTCCTGATCGATGCTGGCGTCACGGTCGCGCTCGCCTGCGACTGCAACCCCGGCTCGAGTTACACCACATCGATGTCGTTCTGCATGGCCGTCGCCGTACGTGACATGGGCATGACACCGGCCGAAGCCCTCCGGGCCGCGACCGCGGGCGGAGCGGCTGCGCTTCGCCGGGACGACGTGGGAGAAATCGCTGTGGGAAAGCGCGCAGACCTCGTCATCCTGGACGCCCCAAGCTATGTTCATCTGGCCTACAGACCGGGCGTTCCCCTTGTAGGTCGGGTTCTATCTGGTAACGTCGCAGATGTCCGGGCAATGGCGCCTGGGGCGGCTTAGGGCTCACCTGCTACGGCCGCAGAGATCGTCTCGGCATTCGGTTTACCTATCGAATCGGGGCGCGTCCCAAGGAGTTGCGTCGTGAGTAGCGCCACATCTGTTGATAAGTCCGTCGATGGCGAGAAGCCCGAGCTTGCGCACAAGCAGTTCGAGGAGCCTCGCTCCGATCTGCCGGGTCTCGGTGGTTCCGACCGAGGGGGTCCGGACGAACGCGGTCCCGAAGAAGAACTGGTCCAGATTCTGACCCCGATGGGGGAGCGGATCAGTCAACCGGTGCTCGACACCTGGGTTGCTGATGTTGACGGCGACCAATTGGTGTCACTCTACGAAGACATGGTCGTCGTGCGCCGTATCGACGTCGAGGCCACAGCATTGCAACGTCAGGGCGAACTGGGGCTCTGGCCTCCGCTGCTTGGCCAGGAGGCCTCGCAGATCGGCTCCGCCCGTGCGCTGCGAAAAGACGACTTCGTGTTCACGAGCTATCGCGAGAACGCGGTCGCGTATGCACGCGGCGTGCAGCTTGTCGACCTCGTCAGGGTCTGGCGCGGCACCGCGTTTTCCGGCTGGAATCCGTTCGATGTCGGAATGGCAACGCCGCAGGTCATCATCGGTGCCCAGACGCTCCACGCAACCGGCTACGCCATCGGATGCCAGAAAGACGGCGTCGATTCCGTGGCAGTCGCCTACTTCGGTGACGGCGCCACCAGCCAGGGGGATGTGAGCGAGGCCATGATCTTTGCGGCCAGCTTCAACGCACCCGTGATCTTCTTCTGCCAGAACAACCAGTGGGCCATCTCGGAGCCGGTCGGGCTGCAGGCGGTGCGTCCGATCGCCGACCGGTCGCCCGGTTTCGGCATCCCGAGCATGCGGGTCGACGGCAACGATGTTCTCGCGGTCATGGCGGCGACTCGCATCGCGCTCGATCGGGCGCGGACGGGAGGCGGGCCAACCTTCATCGAGGCCGTCACGTACCGGATGGGGCCGCACACGACATCCGATGACCCGTCGCGCTATGAAGACGGCGCGGAGCATGAGGAATGGGCCGCCAAAGACCCGATTCTGCGACTCGAGCGGTATCTCGAGAGCGCAGGCATCCTGACCGACGAGGTTCGCGCTGCCGTCAAGACCAAGTCGGACGAGGTTGCTCGGGAGTTTCGCGCTGAGTGCGTTGGACTCAAAAACCCTGAGCCGCTGTCGGTGTTCGAGAACGTGTATGCCGCACCGCACAGCGGTCTCGAGCGACAGAAGCGCCAGTATGCGGCCTATCTCTCATACGTTGAGGGCGGCACGCGATGACCGAGCAACTCACCCTGTCTCGTGCGCTCAATGCGGGGCTTCGGCGGTCGCTGGCAGACAACGATCGGGTACTTCTCATGGGAGAAGACATCGGCACACTGGGTGGTGTCTTTCGGGTGACCGACGGGCTCAAGGCAGAGTTCGGCGCCGACCGGGTTATCGACACGCCGCTCGCCGAAGCCGGCATCGTTGGCACGGCAATCGGCCTGGCCTACCGCGGGTACCGTCCCGTCTGCGAGATTCAGTTCGACGGATTCATTTATCCCGCGTTCGATCAGATCGTCGCCCAGGTCGCGAAACTGCACTACCGCACGGGCGGCAACCTCGTGCTGCCTATCACGATTCGGGTTCCGTACGGCGGTGGAATCGGCGCCGTCGAGCACCACTCCGAGTCGCCCGAAGCGTACTTCGCACACACCGCGGGACTGCGGGTTGTCACCTGCGCGAACCCGCAGGATGCTTACTCGATGATCCGAGAGGCGGTCGCCTCCGACGACCCGGTGCTGTTCTTCGAACCGAAGCGTCGCTACTGGGTCAAGGGTGACGTCGATTTCGAGGAAGAGGCGCTCCCGCTCGGGAGCGCGCGCATCGTCGCTACCGGCTCGGATGTCACGCTCGTCGCCTACGGACCGCTCGTCGCAACCGCTCTGGATGCCGCACTCGCGGCCGCAGACGACGGCCTCTCTGTGGAGGTCATCGACCTGCGCTCGCTGTCTCCGGTCGACTTTGACACCGTCGAGGCGTCCGTGCGTAAGACCGGGAGACTGGTCATCACGCATGAGGCCGCGCAGTCCGGAGGCATCGGTGCAGAGATTGCGGCCAGCATCACGGATCGCTGCTTCTATCATCTGGAGGCCGCGCCGCAGCGGGTGACCGGATTCGACATCCCGTACCCGCCTGCGAAGCTCGAAGAGCATTTCCTGCCCGACCTCGACCGGATCCTCGACGCCGTCGACCGCGTGATGGGCCGCGAGAATTCGCTCACGGGGTGGAGTGCGTCATGACGCGCGACTTCGTTCTGCCCGACCTCGGCGAGGGTCTGACCGAATCGGAGCTCGTCGCCTGGCACGTTGTCGTCGGCGAACTGGTCGAACTGAACCAGCCGATCGCAGAGGTCGAGACCGCGAAAGCTATCGTGCAACTGCCGTCGCCTTTTGCCGGAGTAATTTCGGAGCTGTATGTGGAGCCGGGCACGACCGTCACGGTGGGATCCCGACTCGTCGCGTTCGACCTCGAGGAGGATCCGGCGGACACGGCGCCTGTTGACGTCGTGCCCGTTGACGTTGCGCCAGTTGACGTTGCGCCTGCTGAGGTTGCGCCCGTTGCGCGTGCTGACGCTGCGCCTGCGCAACCAGCTCCCGTCGAGCGCACCCCTGTTCTCGTCGGCTACGGCCCACCTGTCGAGGGTGGTACCCGGCCGAAGCGCAAGAAGGCGTCAATCCCGCCCACTCCCCGGGTGCAGCCGCTCGAGCCGCCGCCCGCCAATAACGTGCAGGAGACCCCGCGGTCGACCCCGCCTGTGCGCAAACTCGCGAGCGATCTCGGCGTAAACCTCGCCTTCCTGGCTGGAACGGGGGGCGACGGCACGATCACGCGGGCCGATGTGCTGGCGGCGACATCCACTGTGCTTGCTCCGGGCTCGACCTCGCATTCGGCCATGCACTCAGCCCCGCCTTCGGTCGCTACCGCCGCGCACCGGGCGACCAGTGCCGCCGCTCGCGAGACTCGCACCCCCATCAAGGGCATGCGCAAGGCGACGGCCGACGCCATGGTGCGCAGCGCGTTCACGGCGCCGCACGTGACGGAGTTCCTCACGATCGATGTGACGCCGACGGTCGAGTTGCTCGCAACGCTGCGCGACAGCAAGGCGTTCGCCGGCCAGCGGATCACAATGCTGAGCGTCGTTGCGAAGGCGCTCTGCATCGCGGTCGGGCGCAATCCGTCGCTGAATTCCCGGTGGGATGACGCGGCGGGCGAGATCGTGCAGTTCGGCTATGTGAACCTCGGAATCGCGGTGGCGACGCCTCGCGGGCTCATGGTTCCGAACATCCCGGACGCCGACCAACTCGGCCTCGCCGACCTCGCCGCGGCCCTGGGCCTGCTCGCCGAAACCGCTCGTGGGGGCACGACGACTCCGCAGTCGCTCTCCGGCGGAACGATCTCGATCACGAACGTCGGAGTTTTCGGCGTCGACGCGGGCACTCCCATCCTGAATCCCGGCGAGGCCGCGATCCTGGCGATGGGTGCCGTGCGACGTACGCCGTGGGAGTTCCGCGGCGAGGTTGCGCTGCGCGACGTCATGACGCTCAGCCTCAGCTTCGACCATCGACTCGTCGACGGCGAGCAGGGGTCGCGGTTCCTGACGGATGTCGGGGCGATCCTCGCAAACCCGGCGATCGTCCTGACGATGGTCTAGCTGCGACCTCGCGGCGCAAGCTACACAGTCGTCAGAGCTGCGAGCGCCATCGTTTCGAGCAGACTGCGCACGGCAGACTTCGGTGACGACCGCGCGCTGTGAGGCGTGGAATTGATCAGCCCGAATGTCGCGCGCACCCGAATCCGCAGCTCGCTGACCGGCGTCGACGGGTGGATGCCGCCCAGCACCCCCACCCACGCGTCAATGTAGCTCCGTTGCAGGGTTCGCACGGCCAGCCGGTCGGCGGCGGTCAGGCTGTCGAGATCGCGATCCTGAACAACGATGACATCGGCGTTCGACAGCGCGAACTCGACGTGGAACGCGATCAACCCGCGGAGAGCCGAATCGTGGTCCGGTGCGTGCCGGATGACCGCGTTGCCGCCGGCCACGAGGTCTCGCGATACATCGATGAGCATCGCCGCGAGCACCGCCTGTTTGTTCGCGAAGTGCCGATAGACGGCTGGACCGCTCACGCCAACGGCGGCACCAATGTCTTCGAGGGAGACCCGCGCGAACCCGCGGTCGGCGAACTGGGTCGCTGCAGCGTCGAGAAGGGCGGCGCGCCGGTTGGCCTTGGCGCGCTTCCGGGCGGTTTCCACCCCCGACATGGCCCCTCCGATGCTGACGTTCAGGCTGGACATTTCAGTTAGTGCATACTAACCTAAAGTCAGTTAAGCATCACTAACTGAATGACATCACCGACTGAACGGATCGTCGCATGGATGCGCTCGTGAGTCACGTCGATCGCGCGAGCGACCAGTTCCGTGCCAATGACGCAGCCCAGCGCGAACTCGTTGCGGAGTTGCGCCAACGGCTCGCGAGGACGGCGCTCGGGGGCCCGGAAAAGTCGCGCGAGCGCCACATTGCTCGCGGCAAATTGCTGCCGAGAGACCGGGTGGATCAGCTTCTCGATGAGGGCAGCCCGTTTCTCGAAATAGCTCCGCTCGCGGCCAACGGCATGTACGGCGACGAGGCGCCAGGTGCCGGGTTGGTCGCGGGCGTGGGGCTCGTTCACCAGCGCCCCGTGCTCGTCATCTCCAACGACGCGACCGTCAAGGGCGGAACCTACTACCCGGTCACGGTCAAGAAGCACCTCCGTGCCCAGGAAATTGCGCTCGAGAATCGCCTCCCGTGCATCTATCTCGTCGATTCGGGTGGCGCATACCTTCCCATGCAGGACGAGGTCTTCCCCGACCGCGACCATTTCGGTCGAATCTTCTACAACCAGGCGCAGATGTCGGCGAAGCGCATCCCGCAGATCGCGAGCGTGATGGGGTCGTGCACCGCCGGCGGCGCGTACGTTCCCGCGATGAGCGACCAAACGGTGATCGTACGCAATCAAGGCACGATCTTCCTCGGCGGACCCCCACTCGTGAAAGCCGCGATCGGTGAGATCGTCACGGCAGAAGAGCTTGGCGGCGGCGATCTGCACGCCCGAATCTCGGGCGTCGTCGACCACCTGGCTGATGACGACATCCATGCCCTCGAAATCGTTCGCGACATCGTCGAAACGCTCCCGAGACCAATCGCGCCTGCGTGGGATGTCATCGAGAGCCGAGACCCCGCGGTCGATCCAGCGGACCTCTACGGAGTCGTCCCCACGGATGTCCAAAGCCCCTACGACGTACGCGAGGTGATCGCACGACTCGTCGACGCCAGCGAGTTCTCCGAGTTCAAGAGCGAGTACGGTGCGACGCTTGTCACGGGATTCGCTCACATCCACGGGCATCCCGTTGGGATCATCGCGAACAATGGCGTGCTGTTCAGCGAATCCGCCCAGAAAGGCGCCCATTTCATCGAGCTGTGCGACCAGCGCGGAATCCCGCTCGTGTTTCTGCAGAACATCTCGGGCTTCATGGTCGGGCGAGACTACGAGGCAGGCGGCATCGCCAAGCACGGCGCGAAGATGGTCACGGCTGTCGCGACAACCCGCGTGCCCAAGCTCACGGTGGTGATCGGTGGCTCGTTCGGCGCTGGTAACTACTCGATGTGCGGTCGCGCATATTCCCCTCGATTCCTCTGGATGTGGCCGGCAAGTCGAGTCTCCGTCATGGGGGGAGCGCAGGCTGCTTCAGTGCTCTCAACCGTGAGAAGGGAACAGCTGGAGTCACGTGGTGAGGAGTGGTCGTCAGACGACGAGGCAGCATTCGGTGCGCCCATCCGCGAGCAATACGAACACCAGGGAAACCCGTATTACTCGACCGCACGCCTCTGGGACGACGGCATCATCGACCCGGCAGACACGCGCACGATCCTCGGCCTGGCGCTCGAGGTGTGCGCCGCCGTTCCGCTTCCCGAACCAGCTTTCGGCCTCTTCAGGATGTGACGGCAATGTTCACGAGTGTCCTGGTCGCCAATCGCGGCGAAATCGCCTGCCGCATTATCGAAACGCTGCGAAAGCTCGGCATCCGGTCCATCGCCGTGTACAGCGATGCCGACGCGGATGCTCGCCACGTCACGCTCGCAGACATCGCCATCCGCATCGGCCCGGCCGCACCCTCGCAGAGCTACCTCAGCATCGACGCGATTGTGGCGGCGGCACAGGCGACCGACGCCGACGCGATCCACCCCGGGTACGGATTCCTGTCGGAGAACGCCGATTTCGCGCGCGCCTGCGCCGAAGCAGGCATCGTCTTCATCGGGCCATCCGTCGCCGCGATCGAGATCATGGGCGACAAGATTCGCGCGAAGGAGCACGTTGGCGCTCGCGGAGTGCCGTTGATCCTCGGCGTCGGCACGGCCGGAATGGGCGACAGCGAGCTGATCGCTGCGTCGACGAAGGTCGGATACCCACTGATTATCAAGCCTTCGGCCGGCGGTGGCGGCAAGGGGATGACAGTTGTCGAGCGTGCAGAGGACCTCGCGGATGCCCTCATTGCGACCCGCCGCGTCGCGACCAGCGCATTTGGCGACGACACCCTGCTGCTCGAGCGCTACGTGAGCCAGCCCCGCCACATCGAGGTGCAGGTTCTCGCCGACGACTACGGCAGCGTGATTCACCTGGGCGAGCGCGAGTGTTCGCTGCAGCGGCGCCACCAGAAGATCATCGAGGAGGCGCCATCGCCGCTGTTGACCCCGGTGCAGCGCGCGCGGATGGGCGAGGCAGCCTGCGAGGTCGCCCGCAGCGTGGACTACCGCGGCGCCGGCACGGTCGAGTTTCTCGTGAGTGCGGCGGCTCCGGACGACTTCTTCTTCATGGAAATGAACACACGACTGCAGGTCGAGCACCCCGTGACCGAGATGATCACCGGGCTGGATCTCGTCGAGCAGCAGGTGCGCATTGCGGCTGGCGAACGGCTCGCGCTGGCGCAGCACGACATCCAGCTCACCGGCCATGCGATCGAAGCGCGCCTGTACTCGGAGGATCCGGCGCGCGGGTTCCTGCCCGCAACCGGAACGGTCGACTACCTACGGCAGCCGTCGGGAGAGGGCATCCGCGTCGACAGTTCGCTCGTCAGTGGCCTCAGGGTCGGCGCGAACTACGACCCCATGCTGGCAAAGATCATCGCTCACGGCACCGACCGGGCGGAGGCGTTGCGCCGCCTCCGAGCCGCGCTCGAGAGCACCGTCGTGCTCGGGGTACGAACCAACGTCGAGTTCCTCCTCACGCTGCTGGCCACCGACGAGGTGCAGGCCGGCGACCTCGATACCGGACTCATCGAGCGCAGGTTGGACGACATCCTGAAGTCCGCGCCGACCGACGAATTCGCCGTTGCGGCGGCGCTGTTCGTGCACGGTGCCGTTCTGAAGAACACTCCGCAGAGCCCATGGCAACAGCCGACCGGATGGCGCCTCGGCGAGCATCGCCCGTTCCGCTATAGCTTTCGGCGGGGTCCCGGCGAGGTCGCCGACGTTTCAGTACTCGACGACGTCGTCACGACTGCCAACGGCACCTACAGCGCGCGGATGTCCGGCCACGGCCCACAGAGAACGCTCCAGTTGGCAGATCGCGCGCGCTCGCTCGCGATCATCGAGTCCCACGGACGACTGTGGGTCTCCGCGGCAGGCCGCAGCTGGGATGCCCAGCTGCGATCACGCGCCGACCAACTGCGCGACCACCGCGCGACGCTGACCCGTGTCGCGGGTGCTGCCAACCCCGACATCCGCACTCCCATGCCCGGCACGGTCGTCGCAGTCGCGGTGGCATCGGGAGATTCGGTTGAGGAGGGGCAACTCCTCGTCACCGTTGAAGCCATGAAGATGGAGCACAAATTGCTCGCTTCGATAGCTGGCGTCGTCACCGTCGACGTCGTAGAAGGCGACCTGGTCTCACTCGATCAGATCGTCGCATCCGTCAGTCCTCACGAAGGAGCAACACTATGAGTTACACCACACTGCTCGAGCCGAGCACCACCTACGGGCTCTCCGATGAGGAGCAGGAGCTCGTGGCCAGAGTGCGGGATTTCGCCGACACCGTCGTCGCGCCCGCGGCCTACGAGTACGACACGAAGCGCGAGCTTCCGTACGGCATCATCGCGCAGATGGGCGAGATGGGACTCTTTGGCCTTCCGTTCCCCAAGGAGTATGGCGGCCAGGGCAAGACGTACATGCAGCTTTGCCTCGCGATCGAGCAGCTCAGCCGCGCAGACCAGTCGATTGGTGTGACGCTCGAGGCGGGCGTCGGGCTGGGCATCATGCCGGTCTACCGACGAGGTACTGAGGAGCAGCGACAGCGCTGGCTGCCCGACCTCGTCTCGGGCCGCGCACTCGCGGGCTTCGGTTTGACCGAGGCCGAGGCCGGGTCGGATGCCGCGGGCACGAAGACCACGGCCGAGCTCGTTGACGGTGAGTGGGTCATCAATGGAACCAAGCAGTTCATCACGAACTCCGGCACGGAGATCACGAGCCTCGTGACCGTCACGGCGGTGACGGGGGAGTCCACTCGGCCCGACGGCACGGTCAAGAAGGAACTCTCCGCGATTCTCGTCCCGAACGGTACTCCGGGCTTCACGGTGGAGCCCAGCTACGACAAGGTCGGCTGGCACACCTCAGACACGCATCCGCTGACGTTCTCGAATGTTCGGGTACCCCAGGCGAATCTGCTCGGCGAGCGTGGCCGGGGTTTCGCGGACTTCCTGTTGTCGCTTGACGAGGGTCGTGTGGCGTTCGCCGCACTCTGCACGGGGGCGGCCCAGGGCTGCCTGGAGGAGTCGATTCGGTACGCGAAGTCGCGCAACGTTTTCGGACATCCGATCGGCGACAACCAGCACATCTCGTTCAAGATCGCACGGATGCAGGCCCGGGTTCACGCCGCCCGTCTTGCCTACTATGACGCGGCCCGTCGCATCGACGCCGGCATCCCGTTCAAGATGCAGGCGAGCCTCGCGAAGCTGATCGGCAGCGAGGCGGCCATGGACAACGCCCGCGACGCGACGCAGATCTTTGGCGGCTACGGCTTCATGAACGAGAACCCGGTCGCACGTCACTACCGCGACTCCAAGATTCTCGAAATCGGCGAGGGGACGACCGAGGTGCAGCTCATGGTGATCACGCGCGAGCTAGGGTTCTCGGTGTGAGTGGGAACGGCGATACGGATGAGCGGGTCGTCGAACAGCGCGGCCTCTTTTTCGAGGAATTCGAGGTTGGCACCCGCTACCTGCACCGCCCCGGTCGCACGGTGACGGAGGCCGACAATGTATTGTTCACGACTCTGACCATGAACACGCAGGCTCTGCATCTGGATGCCGCGTGGGCCGCGACGCAGCCGTTTGGCCAGCGCCTGGTCAACTCGATGTTCACTCTGTCGACGCTGGTCGGCAGCTCGGTGGCGCAGCTGACCCAGGGCACGCTCGTCGCGAATCTCGGCTTCACCGAGGTCGTGTTTCCGCTTCCGCTGTTCCTCGGAGACACGATGTATTCGGAGACGCTGATCGATTCGAAACGTCTTTCCGGTTCCCGGCCGGGGCAGGGCATCGTCGTGATGACGCACACGGCTCGCAATCAGTCCGGCGAGATTGTGGCCACCGCCGGGCGCTCGGCGCTGGTGTGGCGCGAGGGGGCGCGACCGTGACGTTCGGCTTTGGTCCTGCGCTGCTGTTCTGCCCGGCGGACCGGCCCGATCGCTACAACAAGGCGGCTTCGCGATCGGATGCTGTGATCCTCGACCTCGAGGACGCCGTCGCACCCGCAGACAAGATTGCCGCTCGCACGGCTCTGGTGTCGCATCCGCTCGATCCGGCGAAGACGATCGTGCGCGTGAACGCGTTCGAGACTGCCGACTTCGAGCTGGATCTCGAGGCCCTCGCACACACCTCGTACAGGACAGTAATGCTCGCGAAGGCGACAAGTGCAGCCGAGGTGGAGGCGCTGCGCGGTTTCGAGGTCATCGCACTGTGCGAAACCGCTGCGGGCGTGCTGGCCGCCGGCTCTATTGCCGCGGTCGAGCACGTTGTGGCGCTCATGTGGGGCGCGGAGGATTTGGTGGCGTCGCTGGGCGGCACATCGAGCCGCCTTGTCGACGGTTCGTATCGCGGGGTTGCGGCGCTCGCTCGCTCAACCGTTCTGCTGGCAGCAGGAGCGAACGACACGGCGGCGATCGATTCGGTGTTCCTGAACATCCCAGACCTGGAGGGGCTGCGGGCTGAGGCGACGGATGCCGCTGCAAGCGGGTTTGCGGCGACGGCCTGCATCCATCCGTCGCAGGTTGAGGTGATTCGGGGCGCCTATGCACCGACACCGACCGAGGTTGCCGATGCGCGCGCGATTCTCGCT
The DNA here is from genome assembly GCA_025463785.1 of Glaciihabitans sp. Classification (GTDB taxonomy): domain Bacteria; phylum Actinomycetota; class Actinomycetes; order Actinomycetales; family Microbacteriaceae; genus Galbitalea. Next base: position 13,675 of record JAODBD010000001.1, on the reverse strand, counting down.
GCTGCGGCGACGGAGCGCGGTGTTTTCCAGTTCGACGGTCGCATGGTCGACGAGCCGGTGTTGCGGCATGCGCGGTCGGTTCTCGCTCGCGCCCGCTAGCCGCGCAGCCGCTGAGCGGTGCAACTTCTGAGGGACTCGTAGCGCCGCGAGGCATCCTATTTCGACTCGTCTGGTGCTTGACTGTTCGTGTGGGCAAGCTGATCTACGTCGCCATCACATCCCTCGACGGATATGTCGCAGACGCGCAGGGCAACTTCGACTGGAGCGCACCTGACGAGGAGGTGCACGCTTTCGTCAACGACCTGCAGCGGTCGATCGGCACCTACCTCTTCGGCCGCAGGATGTACGAGGTCCTGGCCGTCTGGGAGACACTGCCGCTCGAGGGTGAGCCGTCGGTCGTACAGGATTTTGCCACGCTCTGGCGTGCCGCCGACAAGGTCGTGTATTCAACGACGCTTGAGGTGCCGTCGACTCCGCGTACTCGCATCGAGCATGACTTCGACCCGGATGCCGTGCGAAGGCTCCTGAAGTCGGCCTCCGACGTGAGCGTCGCAGGCCCGCACCTCGCAGCCGTCGCCATGAGAGCAGGCCTAGTCGATGAGTTCCACCAGTTCGTCTCGCCCGTGATCGTGGGCGGAGGCAATGCCTGGCTGCCACCCGACGTCCACGTCGACCTCGACCTGATTGACGAGCGACGCTTCACCAGCGGCGTCGTCTACTTGCGCTACCGGCGGCACGGCTAAGCCAGGCCACCGCCCCGCCCCGCCACCGCACCGCACCGCACCGTGCACCGTGCACCGTGCACACAGGCGGACCCGGACACCGCACCCCACCACCACCACCATCACCACCCCAAGACCTCACCACTAAGGCACGTCCGAGGTGCTCGTGATTTTCAGGAATCATTCCTAAAAAGGAGCGCTTCCTGAAAAACACGAACAGCTCAAGCAGCTCAGTGAGTTCAATGAGTCCAGGGAGTCCAGGGAGTCCAGGGAGTTCAGTGAGTTCAGCGGCTTCAGCAGGTCAGCAAGCTTGAGTTGTTCGAGTCGCGCAAGCAGCGGCTCCACCCGCAGTGCGAGCAGCAGCACGTGCAGCGTGCGGCAGCGTATGCAGCAGCGTATGCAGCAGCGCGATCGCCAAGACGCACCACGTTGCGGCAGTCTGTTGCGCTACGAACTGTTGCGCTACGAACCTGCTACACCGCGAACTGCTACACCGCGAATGACTACGCGTCGAACGTATTCACCATTGCGTGCGCAGCGCGCTCGAGGTAGCCCCAGAGCGTGGCGTCTTGGAGGGGTGCGAGCGCGAGGCTGTCAACTGCGGTTCGCATGTGGAGTAGCCAGCGATCGCGGGCATCCGGGTTCACCTTGAATGGCTGATGGCGCATTCGCAGTCGCGGATGGCCGCGTTGTTCGGAGTAGGTGCCCGGTCCGCCCCAGTATTGCTCGAGAAAACCAGTCAACCGTTGGATGGCGCCCTCGAGGTCGTCTTCCGGATACATGGGGCGAAGAACAGGATCGCTCGCAACGCCCTCGTAGAACGAACGCACCAATCTCTCGAACGTTGGCCGACCACCGATTTCGCGCCAGAAGTTGCCGGTTGCGGCTTCCCCGTTCTCCGAGGCGCGCAACGTGATCGGGCTCGGCGGCGCCGCAGTCTGAGACGTCCCCGCGTCCGGCGCAACCGCGTCCGGCACGCCAAGGCCCGGCACGCCAGTCTCACTCATCGTTCGCCTGCTTCGGGATGGGCAGTGTCGTCGCGCGGGGGTCCTTGGCGGCGGGCCTCGGAGCGTCCGACTTCGCCGCCCTTGCAGCTCGAGGGCGCACGGGCTTCGGATCCTCCGTGGTCACGACCGGGTTTGGCGCCGTACGGGGTGGTCGTGCGCCGGTTACACTCTCCGCACCATCGAACCCGCTGAGCACCACGCTCGCCAGCGACGGCAGCTTCACGCCCATCGAATCGAGCGACTCCTTCAGGCGTGCGCGCAACTCGCGTGCAACGTCATCCTTGCTCCCGGGCCGGGTCTTCATGACAAGGCGAATGACGATCGAGTCTGCGGCTATCGACTCGATTCCCCACACCTCCGGCCTGTCCACGACCCGACCGCGCCACTTCGAGTTCGTTGCCATCTCCATCGCGGTCGCGAGCATCCTGTCCTGCACGGCAGCGACATCCGTGTCATACGGAACACCGAGGTCGACAATCACGCGCGACCACCCCTGCGAGACATTACCCACCCGCAGAATCTCGCCATTGCGACAGAACCACACCGTTCCGTTCACGTCGCGAATCTGCGTGATCCGGATACCCACGGCCTCAACAACGCCCGTCGCGGCCCCCAAATCCACCACGTCACCCACGCCGTACTGGTCTTCGGCAACCATGAACAGGCCATTGAGCACATCCTTGACGATGTTCTGCGCGCCGAAACCGAGACCGGCTCCGAGAGCGCCCGTGATGAGCGCAAACGATGCCGTGATGTTCGTGTCGAGGTTGCTGACAATCAACAGAAGCGCGACGATCACGATGAGCGTCGAGACAATGTTGTTGAACACGCTGCCCAGCGTGCGTGTACGCTGCACGACCCTGACCGCGCTGAGCGGTGATGCGAGAAGCGCCTGAGTATCCTCCGCGCCCTGCTTCCTCTTCACACCGTTGACAATGCGGCGCACCACGCGATTTATCACGAAGCGCAGAACGACACGCACGATGAATGCGATCGCCAGGATGAAGATGATGTTGACAAGGATGTGCCAGGGCGCATATGCGGCGGACGCAAACTTCAGGAAGGCGTCCCAGGGCGACAGCGCGGGAGATGCGAGCAGAAATTTCATAGCCGCACCAGTCTATTTGCGGCTCCTTGGCATCCCCTTAAACGGCGAGTTGCCCACAATGGTCTCGATTCACGACGAGAACACGACCAATGTGGGCAACTCGGGCCTGGAACGGCGGAGGGCCGGGGCCTACTGCGCGTCGCGCGCCTGCGCAAGCAGCGCGCGTTCGACTCCAGCAAGGTTCTCGATCACCAGGCGACGCAGCGCGGGAACGTCAGGGTTGGCGGCAAGCCACGCTTTGCTTGCATCGACGACCTCCTGGGAGGCGAGAGCCGCCGGGTAAAGTCCGTCGACGATGTACTCGGCGATCTTGTAGCTGCGCGTCTTCCAGATGTCGTTCAGCGCGGCAAAGTATGGCGCGATCTGGCTCGCAAGCGACGACGGATCGTTGGTGTGCTGGTAGCCAACCCCGATGCTGCGCACGATGACGTTTGAGAGTTCATCCTTCGCCACAAGCGAGTCGAAAGCAGCCTTTTTGCCCTCCGCTGTGGGGATGGTCGCCGACGCACGGGCGGCGGCCTGCTGGCCGTTGGCCGTGTTGTCCTTGGCGAGCGCGCCATCGATCTCGGGCTGGCCGGCGGCACCATTGAGCACAAGGCCGTCGAGAAGCTCCCAGTCGAGGTCGGTGTCGATCTCGAGCCCGGACAGCTCGCCCGAACCATCGCGGAGCCCCTGCAGCGCCGCCACATGGGTCGGAGTCGACGCGATATTGGCGAAGAACTTCACAAACTGGAACTGCGCGTCGGATGCCGGCTCCGCGGCGAGAGCAAGCCCCCACAGTTCGTCGCCGATCGCCTTGATCGTCGCGGCACGGTTGGCAGGCGCGACGTACACGCGAGCCGTCTGCACCAACTGGCTGAGCGTCGTGCGAATCGTGGTCGATTCCGTTTCGCTGGCGATGTTGCCGAGGACGAGCGCGACGTAGTCGGACGGCTTGGTTTCGGCATCCCGAACTGCGTCCCAGACGGCGCCCCAGACGAGAGCTCGCGCGAGCGGGTTCTCGATGGCTGCCAGATGCTTGAGCGCGACCGCGTGTGATTCGTCGTCGAGGCGAATCTTCGCGTAGGCCAGATCATCATCATTGAGCAGCACGAGGGCAGGCTTATTGAGCCCGACAAGCTCGTTGACGGAGGTGCTCTCGCCCGCGACATCCAGCTCAACCCGATGCGTACGACGCAGCTTGCCGCCATCCAGGTCATACAGCCCGATGGCCAGGCGGTGCGGCCTGATAGTCGGGTAGTCGGCGTTTGCCGTCTGCAGAACCGAAAATGCGGTCATGACGCCGTTGGCATCCGTCTCGATCGAGGGGCGCAGCGTGTTCACGCCCGCAGTCTCGAGCCAGAGCTTCGACCATTCCCCGAGCTGGCGTCCGGATGTCGTCTCCAGCTCGGCAAGCAGGTCGCTGAGTTCCGTGTTTCCGTACTCGTGCTTCCTGAAGTACGCGCCGACCCCGGCGTAGAACGCGTCGATCCCGACCCAGGCGGCAAGCTGCTTGAGAACCGAGCCGCCCTTGGCATAGGTGATTCCGTCGAAGTTGACCTGGACATCCTCGAGATCATTGATTTCGGCGTACACGGGATGCGTGGATGGCAGCTGGTCCTGTCGGTACGCCCAGCTTTTTTCCATCGCTGCGAATGTCGTCCAGGCTTCGGTCCACTCGGTGGCTTCCGCGGTCGCCATGGCCGATGCCCACTCGGCGAACGACTCATTCAGCCAGAGGTCGTTCCACCATTTCATGGTCACGAGGTCGCCGAACCACATGTGGGCGAGTTCGTGCAGGATCGTGACGACCCGGCGCTCCTTGATGGCGTCGGTCACCTTCGAGCGGAACACGTAGGTCTCGGTGAACGTGATCGCGCCCGCATTCTCCATCGCGCCCGCGTTGAACTCTGGCACGAAGAGTTGGTCGTACTTGTCGAACGGGTACGCGTAGTCGAACTTCGCTTCGTAATAGGCGAACCCCTTGCGGGTTGTCTCGAAGATGTAATCGGCGTCAAGGTACTGGCTGAGCGACTTGCGCGAGTAGATCCCGAGCGGAATCTGGCGCCCGTCACGCGACGTCAGGAAGTCACGCACGACCGCGTACGGGCCGGCGATGAGCGCGGTCACGTAGCTGGAGAGTCTCGGCGTGGGCTCGAAAATCCAGGTGGCCTTGTCGCCGTCGACAACGGGGGCGGGCGACTTCTGGTTGCTCACAACCTCCCAGGCGGATGGCGCCGTCACGGTGAACTGGAACGTCGCCTTCAGGTCGGGCTGCTCGAACACCGCGAACACGCGCCGGCTGTCCGGAACCTCAAACTGCGTGTACAGGTACACCTCGCCGTCGACCGGGTCGACGAAGCGGTGAAGTCCCTCGCCCGTGTTCGTGTATTCGGCATCCGCGACGACGACGAGCACGTTGTCTGCCGCCAAATTGTCGAGGCGGATGCGAATGCCGTCGCTGACCTGCGCGGGATCGAGCTGCACACCATTGAGGGTCACCGAGTGCACGGTGTGAGTGATCGCGTCAATGAAAGTGGATGACCTGGCCTTCGCGGTGAACGCCACTGTCGTGGTGCTCGCGAAGGTCGTCTCGCCGGTCGTGAGGTCGAGAACGACCCCGTAACTGGCAACGTCAACGAGCGCCTTGCGCTCCTGGGCCTCGACTCTGGTGAGGTTCTCTCCTGGCACTGAATGCTCCTTCGCAAGTACGGATTGTGTCCGAGAAGGAGTCTAGTTGTGGCCCCCTGTGGGCCAGCAATCAGGCGGGTTGGAGCTCGCGGCGCGGTTGGCCATACTGCGATTGCGCAGGGGCAAGGATGACGGCACACTCGTCGATCGCCTGGCTGAGAAGTCTCTCGAGCCTGGCATCGGCATCCTGAACGCAGGCGTCGGCAATGCCAATCGCCGACGTGCGCAGGATGGCCTCCTCATTCACCGACACCGGTGGCAACGTGGCGAGGGCGGTTTCGCCCACGAAGGCGCGTGCCCACTCCTCGGTGCCCGGCGCCATCAGGAATGCGACTCGGATGCGCATTCGCGCCCGGTCGATCTCGGGGCCGTCCCACTTTGCCAGCAGGCGCTCGCAACGAATAAGCGCGGTCGCAAGGGCACGCTGTCGAGACTGGTTTGCGACAGGGAGAGCGCTCGCGGCGGCGAGCGACGACAGGATGACGGGGAGGCGCGGGTCGTCCCCGACGAGCCCGATCACGGAAGTGACATGCACGGTGAGCCGCGACCTGTTCGAGTCTGAGGTGAGGTCGTTGACGAGACGCGCGAGCGCCGCGAGGCTCGGATGCGTGCACTGCGGGTGATCGCTCCAGCGCAGGCCCGCGAGGTAGGAGGCGTACTCCATGAAACAGGCGCCGCGGCGGGCGTTCCTGTGGCGGCCCGTCGAAAGCACGGGCATGAAGTTCTCGACTGCAGCATCCATTTTGTGGCCTCCTGGAGCATCCGACCGGTGGTACCAAGTCTGCTCCTGCGCGGGGGAGTGTGTCGAGATCGAATTCGTGCTGTCGGGTGAGGCTCGTGATCGAGCATCGCGGATGCGGTGGCGGTTTCTCTGCCCGTGCCCGCGCTCATCATCTCACTAACAGGAGGTATGACGAGCAAGTTATCCACAGAGAATGGGCAGCCTGATCAGCAATAACGGAATGTCGGTGGCTCGTAGTTGAGTTGAGTCATGGAAATCGACACGACCGAAACGGTCGACGAGCGCACGCTGTACGCGGTCGCCGCCGACGCGCTGGGCGGCATGGTGGATGTCGTGGTCGAGACGGAGAGAATGGCCGCGATGATCGCGGCAACGCGTGCCGACCAGATCGACCAGTGCCGACGGTTCGCCGAGGTCACGGTGCCCGTCACGACATCCCGAGGCATGACGCCGTGGAGCCAGGCCGACACGGCACGACGCACGCTGGTCAGTGAGCTGGCGTGCGCACTGCGGCTGCCTGAGCGCACGGTCGAGACCCTTGTGATGGAGAGCCGGATGCTCGTCCATGAGCTTCCCGCCACGCTCGAGACCCTGCGCGCCGGCGATATCAGTTACCGGCACGTGAAGTCCATCATCGACCATGCGAACTCGCTGCCTGAGACGCAGCGCGCCGAGTTCGAGGCTGCGGTGTTGACCTATGCCGCGAAGTTATCCGTGTCGCAGTTCGATCGCAAAGCGCGAACTGTGCGCGAGCGGATGGACCCGGCAACCATCACCGAGCGACACACGAAGTCGGTCGCCGACCGCGAGCTGTCGATCGAGAACCCCCGAGACGGCATGGCGTGGCTGCACCACTACCTGCCCGCGACCGACGCGCACGCCATCTACAATCGAGCAACTGAGGCCGCGACGGCCCGCGCGAAAGGCGACGATCGAACGCTTGAGCAGCGTCGCTCCGATTTCGCAACCGAGTTACTGCTCGGCGGCGAGATACCGGGGCAGGCCCCCAGCGGCATCCGGCCGTGGATCGCGGTCATCGTCCCGGTCATGTCCCTCCTCGGCCACAGCGACGAGCCCGCGACGCTGGAGGGATACGGTCCGATCGACATCGAGACGGCCCGACGGCTGGCAGGAGATGCGACGAGCTTCGTCCGCATCCTGACGCACCCTGAAACCGGCGCTGTGCTGTCGGTCGGCCGGGATCGCTACTCGGTGCCCGCCGACCTGAAGACCTGGCTTCGACTGAGAGACGGAACCTGTCGAAAACCGGGCTGCAGCCGTACTGCGGTCCGTTGCGACATTGATCATTCTCATGAATGGCAGCATCTGGGCGAGACGGCTCACAACAATCTGGCCCACCTGTGCCCCAAACACCACGCCGAGAAGCACCACACCGGCTGGAGGCTGAAACACGTGGGCGACGGCGACATCCAGTGGACTTCGCCGAGCGGTCGTGCGTACCTCAGCGAGCCGTCGATGCGGATGCCTGTGCCTTCGGTGCAACTGCCTGTGCCGTCGATGCGGATGCCCGTGCCTTCGGTGCAACTGCCTGTGCCCCCGGTGCCGCTGCTTGTGGCGTCGCCGCTGCTGCCCGTGCCGAGCGCCTATCCAGCGTCGGCGGATGCTGATAGCTTCCGAATATGACCGATCTCACCGCAGAACAACGTCTCTTTCTCGCCGCAGACGCAGCACTGCGGGAGGTCATCGACCAGTTGAAGACGGTCGACCTCGATCTCGCCGCGCCCACGGAATGGACGACAGACAAGAACTCGACGCTGCGCGGCGTGCTGGCGGCGCACACGCGTGACGAGGCATGGGTTCCGGATGTCATCGCAGGCAAGACGATGGACGAGGTCGGTGACACCTGGAAGGGCGACCTCCTCGGTGACGACCCCATTGGTAGCTACAACCGCTACAACGACCTCGCGACGGCGGCCGTCTCGCGCACGCTCGAAGACGATCAGGTTGCACACCTGAGCTATGGCGACTTCCCAGTCGGCACCTATTTCGAGCACACGAGCTACTACCGAGGGTTCCAGGCGCCGCTCATTGCGAAGCTCGTCGGCATCCGGTTCGCCATGTCCGACGATCTCATCGACCTGCTGTGGTCAGCGGTTGAACCGCAGATCGAGCAACTGCGTGCCATTCACGTGTTCGGTCCGCCGATCGAGGTGCCAGACGGTTCCGATCGCGAAACACTTTTGCTCGGGATGACCGGGTTCTGGAAGCCGTAGCCAGCAGCCAATCCCGCGCTACGGCACCACCTTGTTGAGCACTAGTGGGGTCATTCCGTAGATCACAAAAAACGCTGCGCCGCCGCCGGCACTCATCGTGAGGCTGACCAACACGGCCGCCCGACGACGCAGTCGAAAGGCCGCCAGCCCGACGAACAGCAACGTACCAACGACAATCGAGGCGACCGCGTACACCGTGCTCTCGCCCGGAATCGCCACCAGCATGTACACGCCCTCGCCGACGAGCACAGCGCTCGGCGCGGCGACCGCAATCGCCTGCAATACGCCCCGGGATGCCCGAAGCCAGGACGCAGACAACCCCACGATCGGGCCGATCAGAATCGCAATCACGCTCCAGAACACGAGATAGTGATGCGGGTAATAGCCGCCGATACCGTCAAACACGATGTAGAACGCGGCATCCATCCCCAGGAATGAAACTGCTCCCATAACGGCCGCTCGCACGCCGCGAAGTCCGCTCAGGTAGACCGCGGTGAAGGTGATCAGGGTCCATGGGCCGGACGAGTTCGCCATCGACCGGATCGAGTGCGGTAACAGGTGCATCCCGACGGGGGTCAGCGCCCCGGTGACGGCTGCGACGGCGACGACGAACGCGTATGGGGCGGCCGCGCGCAGGTATCTCGGGACCGAGGGAGTGGTTAGCACGGGCGAACTCATGCCTCCAGCCTGTGCGACAGGGCCGGGAATCGTCGTCATTCGCGGGGATGAGTTTCGACGGCGTCCCGGGGCCAGACATCCAACCAATCCCCAGCAGCCACGCTCTACAGCAGCCCATGCTCCCCAGTACCGTCGGTGGCGACTTCTAAACTGAAACCATGCGCATTCACATCGCGACCGACCATGCCGGCCTCGAATTCAGCAAAGACCTTCAGAAGCATTTGGCGGATGCCGGGCACGAGGTCGTAGACCACGGTCCGAAATCGTTCGATCCCGTCGATGACTACCCGAGCTTCTGCATTAACGCCGCGCGGGCGGTCGTGCGTGACCAGTCCGCGGGCATCGAAACTCTCGGCATCGTGTTCGGCGGCTCGGGCAACGGCGAGCAGATGGCGGCAAATAAGGTACTCGGCGCACGAGCTGCTCTCGTCTGGAGTGTGCCTACCGCCGAGCTCGCCCGCCAGCACAACGACGCAAACCTTATTTCGATCGGCGCGCGCCAGCACACCGTCGAGGAGGCCATTCTCTACATCGACACCTTCATTGCCACGCCATTCAGCGGAGAAGAGCGGCACGTGAGACGCATCGCCCAATTGGCCGAGTACGAGAAGACCGGTGCGATCGCCGGCCACGAGATCGACTGAGGCGCGGGATGCCCGAGGGTCACTCCGTCCACCGGATTGCGCGCCAGTTCGCACTCCACTTCGTGGGCAAAAAGGTCACAGTCACATCGCCTCAGGGGCGCTTCGCTGGCGACGCGCAGAAGATCGACGGCCACGCCATGATCGCGGCCAAGGCGGTCGGCAAGCAGATGTTCCTCGAGTTCGACAACGGTCTATGGCTCCGAGTCCACCTCGGGATGTACGGGGCCTGGGATTTCGCCGGCGATTTCACTGCAGACGCAACCACGGCATCCGCGAACGGGCGTATGGGGCAGACGAACCAGCGAGGCACCGTGGAGGGCAGCGTGATTGTGGATTCACGCGGCGAAGATTCGCTTGCCAGCATGGGCGCCCCGCGAGTGACCAGGCTGCGGATGTCAGAATCCGAGAAGCTTGAGCCGGGCTCCTACACGTTCCCACCGGAGCCGATCGGCGCCGTTCGCGTGCGACTGCTAACCGAAGACACCGTCGGCGACCTCCGGGGTCCTACCGCGTGCGAAGTCATCACCGCCCACGAGGTTCAAGCCGATATCGACAGGCTCGGCCCCGACCCGCTCGTCGACCCGCTCAAGAAGGGTGAGGAACGGTTCGTTGCGGCAGTGCGCAAGAAATCAACGCCGATCGGGCTGCTTCTGATGGACCAGACCGTTGTCAGCGGCATCGGCAACGTGTACCGCGCAGAGCTGCTGTTTCGTGCGCGGCTCGATCCGCACACACCTGGTAAGGATGTTCCGGAGGAAACGGTTCGAGCGCTCTGGAAAGACTGGACGAAACTCCTGAAGATCGGCGTGCAGACCGGTCAGATGCTCACGATGGACGGCCTCAGTAAGACGCAGTACGCGGCAGCGCTCGCGAATCGCGAAGACCGCCATTGGGTGTATCACCGCACGGGCCTGCCGTGCCGGGTCTGTGGCACGCCGATCGTCATGGAGATTGTGGCGAGCCGCAAGCTCTACTACTGCCCTGTCGACCAGAAGTAGGGCGGCGCTGATCGTGGGCTTCCGGAGGTAGCGCAGCGCCCGCAGTAAAGTCGCATCATGCGATACACACCCGACTACCTGCTCCTCGACGTCGCCGAGGTGAAGCGCCTCATCCAGGAAAATCCGTGGGCGACAATCGTGTCGAACACTGCGAAGGGGCTGGTCGCATCCCACTATCCGGTGGTCCTCGAAGAGGATACCGAGGGCATCAGCATCGTCAGCCACGTCGGACGACCGGATGAGCGCACGCACGAACTCGGCGAGCACGAGGTGCTCGTGATCATCCAGGGCCCCCACGGCTACATTTCGCCCGGCTGGTATGAGACCGGAGCATACGTGCCCACCTGGAACCACGTCACCGCACATCTCTACGGCACGCCCGAGATACTGCCGGAAGACGAAAACTTCGCCGTCCTCGGCAACCTGGTCGACCATTTTGAGAAGCGCCTGCCTGAACCGGTCAGCCTTGCGCCATATGAGCACCTCGCCAGGCAGATCGCGACCGGGACGGTTGGCATCCGAATCAGGGTGACCCGTTTCGACGCGAGGCTGAAGCTCAGCCAGAACCAGCCGCCCGAGGTAGCGCAACGCATTATCGCCGCTCTCGAAGCCGACGGCCCCTATCGGTCGGATGCCCTCGCCGCCGAGATGCGACGGTTCTACGCCGCGCGCGACGAGGTCGCAGGACTGCCTTCGCGGAATCCTTAGGCGCCGGGTTTGGGGAGCCGATGGCGCGGGTAGACCGTGGCGACGGCCGCGGCGTTGGGTTGGAGGTGGACGGTCCAGTACGTGCCGGACCACCATCGAAGGAGGCTACTGCCCGCCGGGTCTGGGTACCAACCTTCGGGCGCGAAAACTTCTCGCAATGCAAGGGTCATGATGACGCCGTCTGCCCCGCCGCGAGGCAATTTCGGGTTGCGACGTATGGCCCACCGCGGAGGCCGATTCGGATTACGGTAAGCCGATTCTACGGCGCCATTGTGAGCGCTAATACACCCCAATTGGGGGGTAATGCGGCCGGAAGGCGCGCCAGAGGCGTGGCGGTCAGACTACCCCGAGCGAACGGACTGTCACGTCACACCAGGGGATGGAGAAGCAGCGGCTGCCAGCGGCGACGCGCGACCAACTAAAAGCGGCGACGCGCAACCAGCGGAGTCGTCGAGTAGCCCGCTGCGGGCTGAACCTCAGGGCGAGGATACTCGAGGTGGTCCGTCCACTGGCCACCATTCCACCAGCGCAGCATTCCGCTGCCTGCGGGGTCTGGGTACCAGCCGAAGGGGGCGAGTTCGGTTTCTACAGCAAGAGACATGGGGTAATCCTGCAAATGCCCTGTCGCTGGGCGTTTCGGGTGCGACATTCGTGCCACCGCGGGCTGTTCGGGGGGTGGTGCGGTGTCCCCAGTGTAGGGGACAACCAGCCCATGCGCGTGACCCCCGTTCGGGGGTCATTTTGGAGCCTATTTTAGAACCGGCGCTGCGGTGCTGCTACGTAGTCGGGCACGCGCGGTGTTGCCGGCTGAACTTCGGGCCGTGGTCGCTCAAGCTCGTGGGTCCAGCGACTACCGTCCCACCAGCGGAGCATCCCTGTGCCCGCCGGGTCTCGGTACCAACCACACGCAATATCCGTCTCAACTGTGAGAGACATGATTCATCCTGGACTGCCCTGCCGCGGGGCGTTCGGGTGCGGCAACTGCCAGCCGCGAGGCTTTCGGATTACGCGGTTGTCCTCATTTTAGAGGACAGAACAATCGGATGTTGTACCCCACTTCTGGTGCCATGTGCCCACTTCGGGGCAAAACAGTTCGCTACTCGTCGCGCTTGTCGTCTTGCTTCCAGTGCTCGCGCAGGAACATGCGACCGAACCAGGCGCTCAACCCATTGCCCTGATATTCGTCGGGGTCGGCGGCGAGGACCTCGTTGCCAGTCGGCCGGGGGAGGGACGCGACCTGGTCGTCGGTGATCGTGGTCTGGACTGCGGCGGCGGTGATCGTGCCCACTTGGCGAGCATCCACGAATCTGAGGCCCTCGGATGTCTTGACCACGAGACCGTCGAAGAGGTCGAGCGCGGAATCCTGCAGGACGTGCTCGACGATGCCGATCTCATTGCCAGAAGAGCTCAGAACTTTGGCACCATTCGGCAGAGCCGAGTAGGCGATCGGGTCGGTGTCGCTCATGATGGCCTCCGTGGAAATCGACGACGTTTTCGCAACTTCAGCTTAGGTTGCCGAGCACCGTGAATTCGGGGATGATCGCGAGCATGAGTCCTGATGCCCTGAGCGTCGATGAGAAGTTCGACGACCTCGTCGCGCAGTTTGCGGGAATGCCCGGGGTTGTGCCGCCAGAAGCCAGCGCGGGATTCGGCAAGTCGGCGCTGCGGTTCGAGGGCAAGATCTTCGCGATGCTGGTACGCGGGCAGTTGGTGTTGAAACTGCCGAAGCACAGAGTCGACGAGCTCGTGGATGCCGGCGAAGGCGTGCGCTTCGATGCCAACAAGGGCACGCCAATGAAGGAGTGGCTCGTGCTCGGTGCCGACTCGGGGCAGTCGTGGCTGGAGTTGGCGCACGAGGCGCTGGCGTTCATCCGCGGTGCGTGAATGGAGGGGATGACCAGGATCGAACTGGCGTCATCAGTTTGGAAGACTGAGGCTCTACCATTGAGCTTCATCGCCTCGGACCGTAGTGGCACCCGAACATGGTTGTACAGGTTCGCGGCCGTGTATGTATGCGCCGCGGGGTCTTGCCGCCAACTGAGCTTCATCCCCGGGCTTGTGCGCTAGGCTTGCCGAGGTTTATTTCCCGGGGCGTAGCTCAGCTTGGTAGAGCGCTCGGTTTGGGACCGAGAGGTCGCAGGTTCGAATCCTGTCGCCCCGACAT
>JAODBD010000012.1 GCA_025463785.1 Glaciihabitans sp. | reverse complement strand
GGAGCAGAGCCGGTTCGCCTGCATTATCCAGATCACCAGCGGTCAGCTCCGACGAAAGTGGAGTTGCGCGAGAGCCGACCGGCGCGTGCTGTTTGGGCAGCTTACGAGCGGTGGTCTTCGAGAAGACGGGCCGACTCGTCGTGCCAGCTCTTGGCGATGGGGAAGAGTTTCGCGTGAACCTCACGACCGTGGTGGGCGCAGAACAGCAACTCGCCGCTCGCCATCTCCACACGGATGTACGCTTGGGCGCCGCAGCTGTCGCAACGGTCGGCGCCAGTCAGCTGACGGCTCGCTTCCAGATCGCCTACCACGCTGGTCTCTGTTGCAATTGATTGCATCTTATGGCTCCTCACGGGTTCGTACCTCAGACAATCTGTATAACCGATTCAAGCATGCGGATGTTCCTTCGAGGTTACATTCTCCTGTGTTTCGCTGTGCGCGTACCGAGGGTTTGGTCACGGTGTGGCTGGGGGCTTGACCTGGGCGCAGAAAGTAGTCTTAGTCGTTGCAACCCGCATTTCGTGAACTGAAGAGGAGCATTCTTTGGCATCGTCCGATTATTCGGCCAGACACCTCTCGGTTCTGGAGGGCCTCGAAGCTGTTCGCAAACGCCCCGGAATGTACATCGGCTCCACCGGCCCAAAAGGGCTCATGCATTGCCTCTGGGAGATCATCGACAACTCGGTCGATGAGGCCCTCGGCGGTCACGGCAACGAGATCTCGATCATTCTGCACCCCGACAACAGCGTCGAGGTGCGTGACCGGGCCCGCGGCATCCCGGTCGACATCGAGCCTCGAACCGGCCTCAGCGGCGTCGAGGTGGTGTTCACCAAACTGCACGCCGGCGGAAAGTTCGGTTCGGGTTCGTATGCGGCATCCGGTGGTCTGCACGGCGTGGGCGCCTCAGTGGTGAACGCCCTGAGCGAGCGGCTCGACGTGGAGGTCGACCGCGACGGCAAGACCTGGGCGATGTCGTTTCACCGCGGGGAGCCTGGTCTGTTCGACGACGCCGATGCGAAGGCTCCGACGCCGACGTCGACGTTCACCCCGTTCGAGAAGAAGAGCGAGTTGCGCGTCGTGGGCAAGGTTGCCCGCGGAGTCACCGGCACGCGCATCCGCTACTGGGCCGACCCGCAGATCTTCACCGAGAACGCCGCGTTCCAGACCGACGAACTCGTCGATCGTGCCCGCCAGACCGCTTTTCTCGTCTCGGGCCTCGCCCTCGACATCACCGACAATCGCGGCGACGAGCCACAGCACGAGTCGTTCACCTACGAGGGCGGGCTGGCCGAGTTCGTCGATTTTCTGGCTCCGGATGCTCCGCTCACCGATACCTGGCGCCTGGAAGGTTCTGGCACCTTCACTGAGACCGTTCCCGTGCTGAGCCCCGAGGGTGCCATGGTGCCCACCGAACTCACGCGCGACTGCTCGGTCGATATCGCCCTGCGCTGGGGAACCGGGTACGACACCGAACTCAAGACCTTCGTCAACATCATCTCGACGCCGAAGGGCGGCACGCATCTGGCCGGCTTCGAGGCGGGGCTGCTGCGGCTTCTGCGCAAAACGGTCGAAGACAATGCACGCCGGCTCAAGGTGGGCAACGACAAACTCGACAAGGAAGACGTGCTTGCCGGGCTCACCGCCGTGTTGACCGTACGGCTGCCCGAACCGCAGTTCGAGGGCCAGACCAAGGAGATCCTCGGCACCCCGGCCGTGCGCAACATCGTCACCAGCGTGGTGACTAAGGCGCTCGGTGAGCGCTTCGCCTCGTCGAAACGCGACGACAAGACGCAGACCTCGCTGGTGCTCGACAAGGTCGTCGCCGAGATGAAATCGCGCATCTCCGCACGTGCGCACAAGGAGACCCAGCGCCGAAAGAACGCCCTCGAGAGCTCGTCGCTGCCGGCCAAGCTCGTCGACTGCCGGTCGAGCGATGTGGTGTCGAGCGAGCTCTTCATCGTCGAGGGCGACTCGGCGCTCGGCACCGCCAAACTCGCCCGCAACAGCGAGTTTCAGGCGCTGCTGCCGATTCGCGGCAAGATCCTCAACGTGCAGAAGGCCTCTGTCGCCGACATGCTCTCGAACAGCGAGTGCGCGTCGATCATCCAGGTGCTCGGCGCGGGCTCCGGCCGCTCGTTCGACATCGACACGGCCAGGTACGGCAAGATCATCCTGATGAGCGACGCCGATGTCGACGGCGCGCACATCCGTACCCTGCTGCTCACGCTCTTCTTCCGCTACATGCGACCCATGATCGACGCCGGTCGCGTGTTCGCCGCCGTGCCGCCGCTGCACCGCGTGGTGGTCATGAACCCCGGCACCAAGCCGAACGAGACCATTTACACCTACTCAGAGAACGAGCTGAACGGCGTTCTCGCCGGCCTGAAGCGCAGCAACAAGAAGTACCAAGACCCGATTCAGCGCTACAAGGGCCTCGGCGAGATGGATGCCGACCAGCTCGCCCTCACCACCATGGACAAGCGGCACCGCATGCTGCGCCGCGTGCGCGTAACGGATGCTCAGGCCGCCGAACGCACGTTCGAACTGCTCATGGGTGACGACGTGGCCCCTCGCAAGGAGTTCATCATCGCGGGTTCGGCCACCCTCAGCGCTGACCGCATCGACACCTAGACGGTGTCGATCAGCTGAGAACGACGCCCTACCGGGATGACGGCGTATCCACTGCGACGAGATAGCCCGACAACGAGGCGTGAGCACGGTCGGGCTCCTGGCCGGTGACCGAGATGAGCCCTTGCTTGATGCCCGAACCGGGCACAGGAGTCGCAACTCGAGTGCGAGGGTCTACGTCATACGTGCAATAGAGGGCGTCGATCTCGAGAATAGTGCCGGCGAGTCGATACGTGCTTCCTCCATCATGGTGCTCTTCAGCGTAAGCAACGGCCTGAGCTTCGCGATCACCCAGAACAGTCGACAGCCATTTCGTGTCTGGCTTTCGGCAATCCCACAGAACATCGTCGCCAACCGAAAACGAATCTCCGCAGCACTGCTGCTGCCACGCATCAATCCAGACCACCATCGACATTCCCTCATGATACTCGAGATTGTCTCAGCACCCGGCGGACTGGTCGCTGTCAGGCGGTACTACTCCGAAAGCGGCGCGGCCATGATGGTCGCACGCGCCTCGGATGCCCGGCGATCGATCTCGACGAGATCGGGTGTCGCCAGGGGCAGCGTCTGGCCGCGCCGAACCAGCGCAGCCTCGAGCAGCCAATCGGCCAGCGCGGGGTTGTTCGCGAGCACCGGCCCGTGCAGATGGGTGCCGATGAGGTTTTCGACCCAGAAACCCTCGACCCGATCATCCGGAGCCACCAGCACCGTACCCTCGGCGGTCGCGCCCGACGCCGCGATGGCGGCCGCACTCGCACCAGCGCCTGGGCCACTGGCCGCGACATTGCCGCGACCATAGACGACGTGCCCGATCGGCGCGTTCGACCCGATGTCGACGTACGAACCGCGGTTCTCGAACCCAGCAAGCATGCCGAGGCGCGACTCGACCACGAAGTCGCCCACCACGCGTTCGCCCGCGACGATCGTGGTCACCGGGAAGACGGATGCGCCGGTGAGCCCCGTGCCGTCGGCGAGGGTGATCGACTGCCCCAGTAGCTGAAAGCCGGCGCCGATCGCGAGAAACGGAACGCCCGACGCAGCGAGAGCGCGTAAGGGTTCGGCCACGGCCAGCACGGCGGCCTGCGTCTGCATCTGGGCCGAAACCGGCCCGCTGCCGATGAATACGAGATCGACCCCGGCCGGAACGACGGCTCCCGCCTCCAGACGGGTCACCTCGACCGGTACACCGCGGGACTCGGCACGCCGACGCAGAATGTCGACGTTACCGCTCTCGCCGTTCAGGCCGAGGGTCGTCGGAAAGAGGTGCAGAAGTCGAAGGGGCCGGGAGCCCGCCTGCTCGGCCATCGGTTACTGCCCCCCGCCTTCGAGCTCTTTGAACCCTAGAATCTTGCGGATCGCCATCATCTGCTCATAGTTCAGAATCATCGTCTTGCGGCCTTTCGATGGGCGCGGCAGAGCCAGAAACTGCTTCACGGCGGCGCGCACGTCGAGGTCGACCGTACCGACGGGGATGTTCGCGTACCCGAACCGCACCGCGAACTGCCACGCCTTCGACCCCGTGATCACGTCGACGTGGTCGAGGCTCGAGAGGTCGATGTCGTACACCCATGACGGGTCGGGCGTGCCCTCGTCGACCGCCATGAACACCTGTTCGGGCGCCGACTCGAGCGAGTCGAGGTTCAGCTGCAGACTCGCCGGGTTCTTCATCATGATGATCTCGATGTCTTCGCCGGCGACCTGCAGCAGCTCACCCCGGCCGTACACCGTGGTGAGGCCGTTGAGCGCTGCCGTCACGAGCCCGGGCCTGAAGCGATCGCCGAGCACGGCACGCGCTGCCGCGGTGGCTCCCGCAGCATCGAGCGCGTAGTGCAGGCCCCGCGCAGGCAGTCGCACGGCGATGTCGCGGCCGTCGATGCCGAGAACGGCCTGGCTGTCGCCGATGTCGGTGACGGTCACATCGGCTTCGCGGCCGCCAACGGCAATGCGACTGGAGCCGTCGCCGCGGGAATCGTCGCCGAACCTGTCGGCCGAAGCGAGCCCGTGGGCCGCCGCACCGATGAGTTCGGGCGAGGCCCCGAAGAAGGTGACCGCGCGTGAGCCGGTGAAAGCCGATCCGAGACGGGTGTCGAGGTCGACGAGGTGATTGTCGTCGCGGTTCAGCACGAGCGACCGCGTGGCCGTGCTGGCCACTTCTTCGAGCATCCGCACCACCCGGTCGGGTTCGTGGTAGCGGTTCAGCTGGTCGATTTGGATGTTCAGCAGCAGTACCGTCGACGGCTGCAGCATCTTCGTGATCTTCGGCCCGTAGCCCTCGTCGACCTCGAGAATGGCGATGTCGGCGTCGAGCACCCCCGAGAGCGACACGCTCGAAAGCACCGACGACGCGATACCCTGCGGCAGGTTACCGCCTGAGGGGTTGGTGAACACCTTCAGGCCGTGCTCGCGCAGGATGCCCGCCAGCATGTTCGTGGTAGTCGACTTGCCGTTCGAGCCCGACACCGCGACCACGCCGAGCGGAATGCGCGCGATGGTGTCTTCGAGAAAGCGCGGATTGATTTTCAGCGCGATGTTGCCGGGAATCGCCGACCCGCCGCCGCGCGCACGCGCAGCGACGCGTACGGCGCGACCCACGAGAACGGCCGTCGTGGTTCGAAAACCCACGCTTTTTACTCGAGGTAGTCGCGAAGAGACTGCGACCGTGAGGGGTGGCGAAGCTTGGCCATCGTCTTCGACTCGATCTGGCGGATGCGCTCACGCGTCACGCCGAACGTGTCACCGATCTGGTCGAGCGTCTTCGGCATGCCGTCACCGAGACCGAAGCGCATGCGAATCACGCCGGCTTCACGCTCAGACAATGAATCGAGCAGCGACTCCAGCTGCTTCTGCAGCATGGTGAAGCCCACCGCGTCGGCCGGAACGACCGCTTCGGTGTCTTCGATGAGGTCACCGAACTCGCTGTCGCCGTCTTCACCCAGCGGAGTGTGCAGCGAAATCGGCTCGCGGCCGTACTTCTGCACCTCGACGACCTTTTCAGGGGTCATGTCGAGTTCGCGGGAGAGTTCTTCCGGCGTGGGCTCGCGACCGAGGTCTTGCAGCATCTGGCGCTGAACGCGCGCCAGCTTGTTGATGACCTCGACCATGTGCACCGGAATGCGGATGGTGCGAGCCTGGTCGGCCATGGCGCGGGTGATGGCCTGGCGAATCCACCAGGTGGCATACGTCGAGAACTTGAAGCCCTTGGTGTAGTCGAACTTCTCGACGGCACGGATGAGGCCGAGGTTGCCTTCCTGGATGAGGTCAAGGAACTGCATGCCACGACCCGTGTAGCGTTTTGCGAGCGAAACCACGAGACGAAGGTTGGCGCCGAGCAGGTGGCTCTTCGCTCGCTGGCCATCCTTGGCAACCCAGAGCAGCTCGCGGCCAAGCGTTGAACGCTTCTCAGCGTCAGTCATCTGGGCGAGCTTGTCTTCGGCGAACAAGCCGGCTTCGATCCGCATCGCGAGCTCGACCTCTTCGGCCGCGTTCAGTAGCGCGACTTTACCGATCTGCTTCAGGTAGTCCTTGACCGGGTCAGCGGTTGCACCCGTGATCGCCGACGAATACACCGGCACTTCGTCTTCGTCATCAACAAGAGAGAGAACGAGCGCGCCCTGCGGGAGTTCCTCTTCGGGCTTCTCTTTCTCGTCCTCGTCGTCGGTGTCGTCTGCGGTCTCTTCACCATCGACGACGACATCTTTGACGACCTCTTCGACGTCGACTACCACTTCGACATCATCATCGATTTCAACCTCGACCTCATCGTCGTCGGTCTCATCGTCGTCACTCGCGGCGGCGGCCGCTTTACGACCACGTGGAGCTTTCGGTGCAGCTGTCTTCACCGCAGCTGACTTCGCTGTGGGCGCCTTGACCGCTGGGGCTTTTGCGGCGGAGGCAGCCTTGGTCTTTACAGCGGCCGCGGCGGGATCGACGCTGACCTCGTCCTCACGCTCGATCGTTGCGTTCTTGGTCCGGGTTGCCATGGAAACACCTTTCCGGGGTATTGGGCTCAGATGCCGCACAAGTTGTTCGTAGCCAAGAGGCGAGTCGTTTCAACTCTTCCTTCTGCGCTCAGCGACTTCGGGGCAGCACTAAGACCCTTGTCAAGTCCTGCGACAAACCACCACGAATAGTGACTACGTCAATCAGGCCCTAACCGGGTCTCAGATTCAATTATTGCACGTTTCGCCGAAGGCTCTTGCCAACATGCGCGTGCATGGGCTGGCGGCACAGCAAGTGCAAACCAACTCAGTCACGTCGTCAGCCACTGCCGCTGTCAGTTGGTGCGTCGTCTACGCCACTCTCTCATTAGTGCAACCCAGAGCGGGGCCACTTCTATTCCCTCTTGTTCATGCATCCTGCGCCTGGTTTGCCGTCGTGCCACGATCAGGAAGACCACGCCGACGCCCACCACCAGGTACTGGACGAGGAACGCGATTCGAAATCCAGGCAGTGAATAGAGCGTCGCGGGCCCACCACGATTGAGCGTGTCGAGCACCACTCCGATCAAAAACATCATGACGAACGAGGCGAGGAACCCGCCAACGTTCACGATGCCAGTCGCAGATCCAAGATTGCGCAGCGGGTTGAAAGTGCGTGCGAAGTCGAAACCGATGAGCGAGCCGGGCCCACCAATAGCGATGACCACAATCAGGAGCACGACGGCCCAGACCGGGGGGCGCCCCGGCCAGGCCAGCACCACGGTCCAGGCGACACCCATCGCGACCACGATGCCGAGAACAATCGTGCTGCGCCGCAGAGGGTAACGCGCGGTCAGCAATCCGAGCACCGGGCCTGAAACAATTGCAGTGACGACCATAAGGGCCAGCAAAAGTGAGGCATTGGTCGGTCCGTAGCCAAGCGCGACCGAGAGGAAAGGGAAGCCCCACAACAGGCTGAAGACGGTCCCGGATGACTGCGTGACGAAGTGCGACCAGAACCCGAGGCGCGTGCCTGGTCGGCCGAGCGCATCCCGAAGCTGTCTCAGCGGTGCGGTGGGTGCCCCGGAAGCTGTCGGAATTGACGATGTCACGGGCGAGGTGCCATTTCGAACCAGCGAAATCACGGCAAGCAATGCCAGACCGGACGCTCCCGATGAAATCAGGAACGTCGTCGACCAGCCTTCGGAATGAAGGATGAGTGACAGCGGAACGGCTGACAGGATCTGCCCGATCTGGCCGAAGGTACCGACCCACTGGGACGCGATCGGCAGCTTTCGACCGCCGAACCAGTTGGGAAGCAGCCGAAGCACGGAGATGAATGTCATCGCATCCCCCGCCCCGACGAGGATTCGGGCAACGATCGCGACCCCGATTGTCGGAGCAACCGCGAGGCCGGCCTGACCAACCAACATCAACGCCGCCCCGAGGCCGATGAGGAAACGCGAACCCACGCGGTCGAGAATGACGCCGATCGGGATCTGCAGTCCGGCGTAGACGATCAGTTGGATGACAGCAAGGCTCGACAGCAATGCAGCCGACACGTGAAAGCGGTCGGTCGCCGCGACGCCCGCGACACCGAGCGACGAACGTTGCAGCACAGCAACGATGTAGGCGAAGGTCGCGGCTCCCAGAACGAGCCAGGACCTTCGAGAGTTCACGTCGAAAGTGTATCGAGGCTGGGCCGCCGAACCACCGGTCGAACGCTAGATCGCGGGCCCGTCATCGTCACGTCGCATCGCAAGGAAGTTCTGCAGCTCGGCCGCAATCGCGTCGGCCGACGGCAGTTCTCCATCGATGTCCGTGAGGGGTGATCGAAGCGGATTGTCTTGCAGGTAGCTGTCGTGACGCTCCTCGAGCGTGGCAACCAGTTTGGCAAGCTCCGGGTTATTCGCAACCTGGTCATCGATCTTGGCCAGGAATTCCCGGCCCGATTCTCGCAGGCTGTCGGTCGGGAAAATGAGACCAGTCGCCGCACTCACGCTCTCGAGCGCGGTGACGGCGGCGATCGGAAACTCGGTATCAGCAAGATAGTGCGGGATAAGCAGCACGAAACCCACAACGGGATGCCCGACCTCCTGCAGTCGATACTCGACGAGATGCAGCGCGTTTGCCGGAGCCTGCGTGCGTGGCTTCCAGATTGACATCGACTCAATCAAATCGGCGCGATTGCCGCTAAGGGTCACGCTGATCGGGCGCGTATGCGGAACCGGCATCGGGATTGCGTGAACCCAGGTCGTCGACCTCACCTGAAGCCGGTCGATGAACTCGAGGACGGCTGCCGTGAACCTCTCCCACTGGAAGTCGGGCTCGTAGCCGGTCAGCAGCAGGAACTGCTGGCCGATCTCGTCATGGGCGAGGTAGAGGCCAAGAGAGGATGGCGTGTAGTCGGCGATGTGATCCTGGTCGAAATAGATCGTGGGGCGGCGGGCGCGATAGTCGAGAAGCTCATCGTTGTTGAATTCGGCAACCGAAGTGTGCTCCAGCGTGTCGAGAAGGTACTCACTGAGTTGCGAGACAGCGCCCCCAGCATCCGCAAAGCCGGTGAGAGCCGCCACCAGCGGCAGGCCGGTCGGGACCTCTGCGAGGTCGGTGATGAGGTCGTAGAGACCTGCCGGATTCTGCATGGCTCAACTCTATTCGCGCAGGTTTGCGAAGGTCGGGATGAAGCGTTGCTTGGTGACATGCCCAGAGCGAACACGAGCCGAATGGCTGGGTAGCATGGCCCAATGACCGTGTCGTCGCTCCGTGTAACCTCAGATTCCGCTCTCCACCTTGACGTCGACGCGCTCGTCATCGGCGTTCTGAAGACACCGGATGGACCGCGACTGCTCACTGAGCTGCCCGAACTTCTCGTGCTTCAAGAGTCGCTCGCGAGCATCGGGATCACGGGCGCCCAGGATGAAGTACGTCGGCTGCCGGCCGTCGGATGTTCGGCGCGTTCGATCGCTCTCGTCGGGGTTGGGAGCCGGCTGGGGGCGAGTGAACTGCGCTACGCGAGTGGGGCTGCCGCGAGGCTGCTGAGAGGCGCGGCATCCCTCGCCTTCGTGTTGCCGACGGAGACCCGCGATGACCTCCTAGCGGTCCTTGAGGGCGCAGCGATCGGCGCCTACGCCTACAACGAGTACCGCTCTGGGCCGCCGGATGCCACAAAGCTTCCGGCGACGGAGATCATCGTCGTCAGTTCGCTTGACGCGTCAGAGCTGGTGTCGCGAGCGGCGGTCGTTGCGACGGCGATGCACGATGTGCGCGATCTCGTGAACGCGCCACCGTCCGACCTCTACCCGGAGACGTTTGCGGATGCGGCCGTTCACCTGGCCGAGGGCGCACCGGTCGAGGTCGTGGTCCTGGGTGAAGCCGAGTTGCTCGCTGGAGACTTCGGCGGAATCATCGGCGTCGGCAAAGGGTCAGCGCGTCCGCCCAGGCTAGTCAAAGTCACCTACTCCCCCATCGAAGCGACCACCCATCTTGCTCTCGTCGGGAAAGGCATCACGTTCGACTCCGGCGGCATTTCGCTGAAGCCCGGCGCGTCAATGGTTGGCATGAAGTACGACATGACTGGGGCCGCGAGCATTCTCGCGGTCGTCCTTGCTGTCGCCCGCCTTGGGCTCAACATCAAGATCACCGCCTGGCTGTGCATCGCCGAGAATCTGCCATCTGGCAACGCAATCAAACCGGATGACGTGCTGCGCGTTAAGGGCGGCAAGACCGTGGAAGTTCTCAATACGGATGCGGAAGGTCGTCTGGTTCTTGCGGACGGGCTGGTCGCGGCCAGCGAAGAGTCACCCGACTACATCATCGATGTCGCCACCCTCACAGGCTCGCAGAGGGTCGCGCTCGGTGATCGATACTCGGCGGCCATGGGTGACACAGACTTCGTCCAGCAGGTAGTCGGTGTCGCGAGGCGTGTCGGCGAGACGATCTGGCCCATGCCTCTGCCCGGCGAGCTTCGCGCCATTCTCAACTCAGACGTGGCCGACATTGCGAACACCAAACCTGGCCATACGGCCGCCGGGATGCTCCTGGCTGGCGTATTTCTGTCTGAGTTCGTCGGATCGGTTGGTGAGGGAGACCTGCGCCACACCATCCCGTGGGCGCACCTCGACATCGCGGGTCCTGCCAACAACAACGGCGCCGGATACGGCTTCGTCGGCAAGGGACCAACCGGCGTAACTGTGCGCGCGCTGATCGCGCTGGCCGAGGAATTATCCGTCGCGTAGTAAGGTTTTTAAGGCGGGCGATGACCTGCCCAATCGGCCGCTGACACATCCCGCCAGACGGCTGCGAGCACAACGCTTACGCATCCACAACGCTGAGCACCAAGGAGCACATTCGTGTCTGAGCAGAACTTTGACATCGTGATACTCGGCGCAGGAAGTGGCGGTTACGCTGCTGCCCTGCGCGCGAGCGAGCTGGGCCTTTCTGTAGCCCTCGTCGAAAAGGGCAAGCTCGGTGGCACGTGTCTCCATGTCGGCTGCATCCCAACCAAGGCGCTGCTTCACTCGGCCGAGGTCGCGGATGTCTCCCGCGAGTCAGCCAAGTACGGCGTCACCAACACTTTCGGCGGCATCGATATTGCTGCCGTCACGGCCTATCGTGAGGGCATCGTCGCCAGCAAGTACAAAGGGTTGCAGGGTCTCATCAAGGCTCGCGGCATCACGGTCGTCGAGGGCGAGGGCAAGCTCACCTCTCCAACCACGGTGCAGGTGGGCGACCAGACGCTGACGGGCAAGAACGTCATCCTCGCTACAGGCTCATACTCGCGCTCACTGCCCGGGCTTGAGATCGGCGGGCGAGTCATTACCTCGGAGCAGGCACTCGAACTCGACTTCGTACCGAAGAAGGTTGCCGTGCTCGGCGGCGGCGTCATCGGCGTCGAGTTCTCAAGCGTGTGGAAGTCGTGGGGCGCAGACGTCACCATCATCGAGGCGCTGCCGCATCTGGTTCCTAACGAAGACGAGTCGATCAGCAAGCAGTTCGAGCGCGCTTTCCGCAAGCGCGGCATCGAGTTCAAGGTAGGCGTTCGCTTTCAGAGCGTCACCCAGAACGATGACGGCGTCGTCGTGACGCTCGAGACCGGTGAAACCGTCGAGGCCGAGCTTCTGCTCGTGGCTGTAGGCCGTGGTCCATCAACGGCAAACCTCGGCTACGAAGAGGCTGGCGTCACCATGGACCGCGGGTTCGTGATCACGAACGAACGGCTTCAGACCAGCGTCCCCGGCGTCTTCGCCGTCGGCGACATCGTTCCCGGCCTGCAACTCGCGCACCGGGGCTTCCAGCAGGGCATCTTCGTCGCCGAAGAGATCGCGGGGCTCAGCCCGGTCGTGATTGACGACGTGAACATTCCGAAGGTGACGTACAGCGATCCTGAGGTGGCATCCATTGGCCTTTCCGAGGCCAGGGCCGTCGAAAAGTACGGCGCCGACAAGGTCACGGCGTACGACTACAACCTTGCGGGCAACGGCAAGAGCCACATCATTGGTACTTCCGGTTCGGTCAAGGTCGTCCGTGTCAACGACGGCCCGATTGTCGGCGTTCACATGATTGGTGCCCGCGTCGGCGAGCTGATCGGTGAGGCACAGCTGGCCGTCAACTGGGAGGCGTACCCGGAAGACATCGCTCCCCTGATTCACGCCCACCCAACTCAGAACGAAGCGCTCGGCGAGGCGTTCCTGGCCCTCGCGGGCAAGCCACTGCACGCCATCTAGGCGCGCGAGCAGACCCCAGAACTAAGCTAGACACGCAGCATTCGGCAATAAAGGAGCATCACTGATGAGCGAATCCGTCAACCTCCCGGCACTCGGCGAGAGTGTCACAGAGGGCACGGTTACCCGCTGGCTGAAGAACGTCGGGGACCGGGTGGAAATCGACGAGCCGCTGCTCGAGGTATCCACCGACAAGGTTGACACTGAAATCCCGTCGCCCATCGCTGGCGTGATCGAGGCGATTCTGGTCGCCGAGGATGAAACCGTCGAGGTCGGTACTGCGCTCGTCACCATTGGCGACGGCTCTGGTGGAGCGGATGCCGCTCCCGCAGCCCCCGCAGAGGTGGCGCCCGCCGATTCGGTGCCGGCGGAGTCAGTACCCGCAGATGCCGCACCCGCTGCAGAGGCCGTGCCTGCCGAAGAGCCTGCCGCAGCACCGGCGAACGAGCCGGTTGACGAAGTTCCTTCGACCGAAGCACCCGCACCCGAGCAAGCAGCGCCGGATGCGCCAGCCGCGCCTGTACCGCCGTCAGCTCCAGTGGCGGCGTCTGCTCCAGCGCCAGCGACCGTTGAGGCTGCCGAGCCGACGGCGTCCACCGAGACAGCGTCCCCGGCATCCGAGGCACCTGTTGTGCAGGCAGCGCAGACGTCCGCAACAGCTCCTGCCCCAGCGACACCGAACGCCGGCTATGTGACCCCGATCGTGCGCAAGCTCGCGCACGACAAGGGGGTTGACCTCGGCAGCCTGACGGGCACGGGAGTCGGTGGTCGAATCCGCAAGCAGGATGTCCTTTCTGCCGGGACCCCCGTCGAGGCCGAGACCGCTGCAACCCCGCCGACCTCCACTTCCGGGACCGAGCTTGTGACGTCGCCATTGCGAGGTACGTCCGTGCCTATGTCGCGCCTGCGCAAGGTGATCGCCGAACGCGCAGTCGTGTCCATGCAGTCATCCGCTCAGCTCACCTCCGTGGTTGAGGTGGACGTCACTCGTGTCGCCAACTTCCGCGACGACGTTAAAGCGAAGTTCCTTGAGAAGACCGGCGTCAAGCTCTCCTTCCTGCCATTCTTCGCCCTCGCGGCGGCCGAAGCGCTCCGCGCCTACCCGGTGGTCAACGCCACGATCGAGGGTGACGCGATCGTCTACCCCGATCATGAGAACATCAGCATTGCGGTCGACACCGAACGTGGGCTGCTCACTCCTGTCATCCGGAATGCCGGCGAACTCGATTTGGCTGGCCTTGCCGTTGAGATCGCTGACCTGGCCAGTCGCACGCGCGATAACAAGCTGAAGCCGGACGAACTCGCTGGCGGTACCTTCACCCTGACCAACACGGGATCGCGTGGTGCACTGTTCGACACACCCATCGTCTTCCTTCCTCAGGTCGCGATCCTCGGCACCGGCATCGTCACCAAAAAGGCGGTCGTTGTGACAGACGACGGGCTCGATGCCATTGCCATCCGCTCAACGGTGTACCTGGCCCTGTCGTACGACCATCGGGTTGTCGACGGTGCAGATGCTGCTCGCTTCCTCGTTGCCGTCAAGGACCGTCTCGAGAACGGCAGCTTCGAAAGTCGCCTTGGCATCTGACCCGGGCGGGATTTTCGCTCACTTCGTGACCGGCTTGCCGCTCAGGAAGCTACGAATTCGCCATCCGGCCTCGTCTTTGATCATCAGGGCCGAGGCTGGATTGCTTTTGGCACCCAGACTAATCAGTGCGGAATCCCCGAGAAGCTCGATGAGTTTGGGGCTCGCCGCAGCAGGGACGGCATCCGCCGGGAGTTCACCGCCGGCCTGAATGGATTCGATGATTGCTGCGTCGCCCGCAAACGCTCCGGAAGACTTCTCGTCAACGCCGTCGAGGCACAACACAGAGCGATCACGAATGCACGCGGCTCGAGCGGCCAGCAGCAGCTTCAGCGCCGAAACCGGGTCATCGGGCAGAGCCGACTGGGTCGGGATGGGGGCCGCGGGAATCGGATCGCCCGCCGGTGGCGCGCGAACGACCGTCGCCCGCGACGACCCACCCTGCGGAACAAAGGCGATTGCGAGCGTCAAGGCCACGGCAATGGCTCCCGCGACGGCCCATACCGGCTTTCTGACCCCACGAACCAGCGCCAGCACTCGTGTGCGAACCGCCTCGACCGGGCTTGTGAGAATCGCATGGCGGACTATGCCATGGAGCGCGCCCGATCTGGCCTCGGTCACCGGCGTCGACGGAGCGCGATCAAGGTCGCTGGCAAACGCGCCTGCGTCGGTCACGTAGCTGGCCTGAACGGGCGTCAACCGTGCCGGTACCCCGGTGACCGCCAGGCCCGCTCGCTCGAAGGAGATCGGCAGAGGCTCCGCCAGATCGAACAGTCGTTCTTCAAGCTCCGCAGCGAACCCTGGCAGCAAAGTCATCGCCGGCGCGGACAGCCAGTCGAGCATTGTGCGTACCCGAGTATCCGCGGTCGTATGCGGCGTTGCGCCGAGCACCAACAGAGCGAGAGCCGCGAGATCGCCCAGGTCGCGATGAACTGCCTCATTCGCTTCGAGAGCAGCAATGGATGACCCGCTCTCGAACAAGTCACAATGTCCGAATCTGAGAAGGACCGGCTCGCCCGCGCTGCCCAGGTGCACTGAGCCTGCACCGATGCGGCTGTGGGCGACCCCCGACCGATGGAGCGCCGCGACCGTGCGAGCCAGCGGCGCGAGAAGCGTCACGGCTTCCCCCGGATGGATGTTCTCCCGTTCGCGCAGCAGGAAAGACAGAGTGCCGCGATGCACTCGCTCGAGAATTGGCACCGGGAGGCCATCGGGGCCGGTCGCGATGTCCAGTAGGCGAACGCAGTGTTGCCGTGGGACCCGGCCGAGGGCATCCAGTTCTCGCCCGAAGTCGCCAGGCAGGATATCGGGATGAAACACCTTGATGGCCGCGCTGCCAAGCGTTCCGGCACCCAAATACACGTCGGCTCGTGAGCCCGCGCCGAGAAGTCGAACCAGACGATAGCCGCCGACCGTCGACGGGGCGAGTTCAGTTTCACGCATGCATCCATGGTCGCGATCGATCGTGGCGGTAGCTCGGGGCAGAGGAAATCTGTGATCCACCCCGTGCGACACGAGTTGTTGAGGAGCGGACGTCGTCTAGACTCGGAACGTGGTCGACATCGTCGTCACGGGGCTAAGCGCCAACTCCGTGCCGTATACCGAGGCCCTCGAACAGCAACGTGCACTGCACGCCGCTGTCGTTGCAGGCCGGGCGCCCGATACCGTCATCCTCCTCGAGCACCCGTCGGTGTACACCGCCGGCAAACGCACCGAGCCCGACGAAAGGCCGACCGACGGAACCCCCGTCATCGATGTCGACCGCGGCGGGAAGATCACCTGGCACGGGCCAGGGCAGCTCGTGGGGTACCCGATCCTCCGTCTCTCCGAACCGATCGACGTCGTGGGCTACGTGCGGTTGCTTGAGGGCATCCTCATCGACGTGCTCGCCGATCTCGGCGTCACGGGTGAACGCGTGCAAGGGCGTTCCGGAGTCTGGATCCGCGGGGTGCAGCGCGACGAGAAGATCGCCGCGATCGGCATCCGCGTCGCCGAGGGGGTGACGATGC
>JAODBD010000003.1 GCA_025463785.1 Glaciihabitans sp. | reverse complement strand
GCGCACCCGTCACAACCTCAAGAATCTGACCCGGCGTCACCGCAATCGTCGACGTAACCCCACCACCAGAACCCGCCGTACCACCAGCAGAACCCGCCGACCCCGCCGCACCCCACGCCGTCACCGTCACGGCCGTGACGCCCGACGGCACCGTGTAGTACTGGGCCGAATTGGTGTACTGCGATGCGCCGGGATTGACTACCTGCGCCAGTGAGCTCGAGGTGCTGGTCGCATAGTCGGTCGAGCCGGAGTAGACGGCAACAATGGTGCGCGTACCCGCCGTCGCGTACGAGGTTGTGCAGCTCGCGAGACCACTCGTCGAGCTGACCGAGGCCGTTCCACAGCCCGTGATCGTGGTGCCGTCGGAGGTGAATTTCATCGTTCCGGCGGTGGGCGCAGGGCTCACGGTCGCCCGGAACGTCATGCCGCCGCCGAGGCCGCTCGGGTTGGCATCGGAGGTCAGTGCCGTCGTCGTCGCCGTTCCGCTGACGGCCTGGGCAAGCACGGACGAGGTGCTCGTCGCGTAGTTGGTGTCACCGGAATAGACGGCCGTGATGGAGTGCGAGCCCGAGCTCGGGTAGATGATCGTGCAGGTGGCCTTGCCGGTCGACGTGTTGACGCCGACGCCCGTGCACGCCCCGATCGCCACCGAGCTGTCCTGAAAAGTGAAAGTGCCGCTCGTGGGAACGGGTGCGACGGTGGCCGTATACGTGACCGCTGCTCCAGCGGTGACCGGGTTGAGGCTCGATACGACGCTCGTGGCCGTGGTCGCCTGGGTGATGGTTTCCGTCGCTGAGGATGCTGTACTCGGCAGCACCGTGCTCGTCCCGGAGAAAATTGCACCGATGGTGCGCGCGCCCACGGTGGTGAACGACGTGGTGCAGGACGCAACGCCCGACACGACGGCGACTGTGTCGCATCCCGAAATCGACGCGCTGTTCGCGGTGAACGCGACGGTTCCCGCGGACCCTGATGGGGAGACCGTTGCCGTGAAGGTGACGGATGCGGTCGCCTCCGCCGCAGTCGGTGATAGCACCAGCGCGGTTGTCGAAGGCGTGGAGGCGGCAACCGGGGCGACCGTAACGCTTCCGTCGCCGGTGCGGCCAGCCCCGAGGAACTTGGTGGAGAGCGCTGTTGCGATCGCCCACGACGAGCCACCACCACCGCCACCACCTGGAATATTCATGCCCCCACCCTCGGCGCCACCACCACCGCCGAAGTAGCCGTCACCACCGGGACCACCGGGCGACTGTCCGTTTGCGCCGTTGCCGCCAAGTCCGGACGAGCCCGCCGAACCCGCCGCGCCGCCGTAGTATCCGGATGCCGGGCCGCCGGCGCCACCAGCGGTCGGCGTACCGCCTCGGCCGCCTCCCGGCCAGGAGATTCCCGCATCGCCACGAGCGCAGCCATCCGCACCGGAACCGTCGACGGCAGCGCCGCCGTTTCCACCACACTCGATGTAGTAACCCAGACCGGCCGGTCCCGAACCGCCGGCGGTGCCGCCGCCAGCGCCAGCAACCACAACGCGATCGGTCAGGCCACAGGTTTGGGTCGTGGCGCAGGCGCCCACCCGCACATCCGACTCAGTACCGCCGGCACCGGACGAACCCCACTGGCCTCCCGTACCGCCGAGGCTCGCGCTGCCGCCCTTGGATCCCGTGACCAGCTCAAGCACCTGGCCCGGCGTAACAGCGAGAACGGATGTGATGCCACCGCCGGTTCCGGGGGTACCGCCGGCGGATCCCGCGGTGCCCTCAGCGCCCCAGGCCGTCACTGTCACGGCGGTGATGCCGGTGGGCACCGTGTAAGTGCTGGTGGTCGGGGTCACCACGGCGGTCTGGAACAACTGCGCCGAGAAGCGCCGGGGGGCTACCGTCGGGGCCGGAGTGGGCGTCGCGGTCGGAGTGGGCGTCGCGGTCGGCGTGGGCGTTGGGGTTGGCGTGGGCGTCGGGGTTGCAGTTGGAGAATCGGTTGGCACCGGCGTATCGGTCGGCGTCGGCGCGTCGGTCGGAGTGGGCGTTGGCGACGGGCCAGGCGTGGTCGTGGGGGTCGGAGTGGGCGTCGCGGAAGGCGCATCCGTCGACGTAGGCGTTGGTGTCGGAGTCGGTGTGTCGACCGCCTGTGCGCTGAGAGGCGCCGCCAGGGCTCCGAGCACCAGCACCAGCGCTGCTGCTGAACTAATGACGCGTGCGTACATAGCTGCCTCCGGGCCGATCCCGTGCGCCGGCGACAGCAATTCCATCAGGGTCAGGCGACATGATAGCCGCTCGGTGGGCCCGCGGATCAAACCGTTCCGCGATGAACCTCGAACTGGGGGTGCCGCCGCTCGAGGCTAAATCCGCAGGTGCAGCCCGCGCTGGCGGCGCGGTTAGGCCCGAATCAGCGCGAGCACGGCGTCGCGGATCTTCACCATCTCGTCGGGCGTCGACGCCTCAACGTTCAGTCGGAGAAGCGGCTCAGTGTTAGACGGGCGCACGTTGAACCACCAGAACGAGTCACCGTCGCCCTGGGTGCTCGACACCGTGAGGCCGTCGAGCTCGTCGAATTCGCCGATGCTCGAATAGGCGTCGACGATGCGCGCGTACGCGGCCGGGATGTCTGTGACGGTCGAGTTGATCTCGCCACTGAGAGAGTACGGCGTGTAGCGGTGGCTGATGGCCGAAAGCGGCTCGTCCTGGGCGCCGAACTCCGCCAGGAGATGCATGGCCGCGAGCATCCCGTTGTCTGCTCCCCAGAAGTCGCGGAAGTAGTAGTGAGCCGAGTGTTCGCCGCCGAAGATCGCGCCCGTTTCGGCCATCTTGTCTTTGATGAGCGAGTGACCGACGTTGGTGCGCACGGCGATGGCACCGGCACCTTCAATGGTCTCCTGCACGATTCGCGAGGTAATGAGGTTGTGCAGAACGACGATGTCGCCGGTGGGCTGGTACTCGCGGACGCGCTTGATCTCGCGGAGGGCGACGATGGCCGCGACCGCGGACGGGTTGACCGCATCCCCCTTCTCGTCGACGACGAAGCAGCGGTCGGCGTCGCCGTCGAATGCCAGACCGAGGTCTGCTTCGTGCTCGACAACGGCCTTCTGCAGGTCGACGAGGTTCGCCGGCTCCAGCGGGTTGGCTTCGTGGTTTGGGAAGGTTCCGTCAAGCTCGAAGTACATCGGGATGATCTCGATCGGCAGCTGCGGTAGGCCAGCGGCGGTGCCGAGGACGGCCGGCACGGTCATCCCGCCCATGCCGTTTCCCGCGTCGACAACGATGCGGATCGGGCGAATGCCAGACAGGTCAACGAGACTGCGCAGCTTGGCCGCATAGTTCGGCAGCACATCGACCTCGCGGAACGAACCAGGGGTCTCGACCGCGACGACGCCGCCGCTGTTGAGGTAGTCGGTGGCGCGATCACGAATTGCCGCGAGCCCGGTGTTCAGGCTGATGCCCTGGGCACCGGCCCGGCTGAACTTCATGCCGTTATAGATCGCCGGATTGTGGCTGGCGGTGAACATGACGGCCGGCGCGTTCAGGTCTCCGGATGCGAAATAGGTTTCGTCTGTCGAGCACAGTCCGATGGACACCACATTCGCCCCGCGTGCCCGGGCACCCTCGGCAAATGCCTTGGCGAACTCGGGCGAGGAGTCCCGCATGTCGTGGCCGACGACGACCTCCTTGCCCGCGGCGTCGATCTCATCAACGAATCCGGCGGCAAGGGACGAGACGATCTCGGGAGTCAGTTGCGAGCCGACGAGGCCACGCACGTCGTAGGTCTTAACGAAGGGCGTTAGGTCAAAGTTCATGACCTCAAAACTAGCTCACCGACCGGTTCTCGCCGTACTGCGATGGCCGCCCACTGCCGCGTCCGTCTACTACGCCGAGCCGAGGACCACGTGACGAACGACCTGCCAGCCCTTCGGCGCAGAAAGCCTTTCCGCGTGCCGCGCACACAGGTCGTAACTGTGTGGCTCTGCTGTCTGGCTGAGCGGGCCGAGAACGGCCATCGAGTCCGCGTACACGTAGGTCAGCGTCGATACTGCCTCGTCAATGCAGGCGACTTTGCTACAGGGTCGACCGGTCATGGTAGCTAAACCATAGGCTGCGAACACGTCGGGCGGGCGCTGGCACGCCGGTCTAGCATGGGAGCATGGCCACACCGCGACGTCGCACTGCGCAGGTTTCGGCTCGGCCGGGCTGGCGCGATCGGCACGGCAGGGGCATCCGCGCAGCCGTAACGGGCCCACACCTGCCGCTTCTCCGGTCGCGAGCCGATCTGTTCGATATGACGGTCGCATCCACCGCCGAGTATTTGAAGGATCTGTGGCCGGATGAGCTCTCTGACGTTCGCTTCGAGGTCGCCGTCCTGCCCTCGGCTCTTGTCGGCACGGCTGGTCTCGATCGCTGGCGGGTCATGCGTACCGAACGCAGGATCATCCTGTACCGACTGCCCATCGAACGCATGTCACGGCTGCACCGCTACGACGATCTGCACCGCCGGATGATGATCGAGAGCTGCGTGTTTCGAGCGGTCGCCGAATTGCTGGGCAAAGACCCGTGGGACCTGGCGCCGGAGCGCTTCCGGCACCTATAGCGCCAGGCGGGCGTTGTCACTGCGCAGCTAGTCGTAGATGCGTAGCGGAGTCGAACCGCGCTCGGAGGGGCTCACTACGTAGCCGGTCACTCCCCCGTCGCTGATTCCGGTGACCGCCGCGTACAGGCCGCTGTATCCGGAAAGCTGGTAGCTGGTTCCGGGTACGACGGCGACGGACACCGCCGAACTCGCGGGCACAGTCGCGACGATGTCGGCACCCCCGAGCGCGTGAAGCGTCACTCGCTCGCTCTTCACGGTCGGATTTTCGAGGTGAACGGCGGTCATGGCGGGGGCGACAGCGACGAGTGCCGACAAGGTCAGCAGCGGCGCCGCTGTGAGCCACGCGAAGTCGGTGCGGTTGGCGACGGCCACCGACCCGGCCGTCGAGACGCGCACGCTCGCTACGAGTGGCACACTCGCTTTGACGATGATCGAGTAACTGCCGTCGGAGAGCTGGTCGAGCGGAAGATCGGTGACGGCACCCGGATCGATGTCTGCACGGATCGCCGCGCCGGCGCTCTTGCCGTTCTCCGCAACCATGCTCACCTGGACGGTGCCTGACTTGCTGCCGGGGGTGTAGATCCGAAGCGTGGTCTGCAAGTCATCGAAGCCGGTCTGGCCGAGACGGGATTGCACGGTCGAGGTGCCAGACAGTACGACGCCTGGAATCACGACGGTTGTCGACGGTTGCGCCTGGGCTCCGACGAAGTCAATGCCCCCGGGCTCGATGCCGCGGACGGTCGACTGCTCGAGGGATGCTGCGATCTGGCCGCCGCTACTCACAACGTGGACGACGGGTGAGGTGAGGCCCGGGGCAAAGCCGGCCAGAGACAGAATCCGCTGGCCCTGGGCTTCGACCGTAATTCCGTCCATCCCGGGGGCCGTCACTGCGCCGTTTTCGCCGAAAATCTGGAGGCTGACGGTTGCGGTGACGTCCGTGGGGTTTGCGAGGAGAAGCAGCGTCGTTCGACCGACCGAAGTCGCGCCTCCGGACAGCCACACGTCACCGGATGGCGAACCACATGCCGCCGACGACAGCCCGAAGAACTCAGCGGTCGAAATGCTCTCCGACTGGCCGCCCGCGATGAGGGTCTGAGTACCGGATGTCGGCGCGACCGAGCTGAGCAGCTGCGGGGCCGCGGCGCTGCCGTTGGTTGCGGCATCCGACCTTGCGAATGCCTTCTGCGTCACCGATCCACTTGTCGAGCCGCTCGTCACTGCTCCCGGGCCGAGTGTGGACGCCGTAGTCGCACCCTTGCCCGAGGCCGACGCGAGGCGTAGCAGACCGCCCGGACAGACCAGCTGCTGTGCGGTTGGCACCGGCGTGATTGTCGTCTGAAGGGCGGACCGATGGATGCTCGGCAGCGGCAACAGGGACGCCGCGATCGTCGCGGCAACTGCCGCGACCACGATGACACCCGTTCCGATGCGCGCGCTCACGAGGCCAGCTGCACGCAGTCGAGAGCCCGGCGGGCGCGGTTCGGGCGCGGTCTCGATCTCGTCAGGTTCATCGTTCCAGGCAGCGGCCGCCGGTGCGGGCGGGGCCGTGTCTCGCGGTGCGGTTTCGGGCGCGGCGTCGTCGGGCGCGGCGTCGTCGGGCGCGGTGCCGTCTGGCATGGCACCCTCTGGCACGGCATCCTCCGGCACGGCATCCTCCGGCTCAGGCATCGTCGTCCTCCCCGAGATTCGCGTGTTCGACCTGGTCGCCGCGCACGGCAGTGCGCCGCCGTCGGCCGCGCGTCGGAATGGCAAACAACAGCGTCACGAAGAACACGATGCCGAGTCCGACGAGGATGAGCGTGCGCAGCGGTCCCGGATCGGGCGTGGGGCTTGCCAGACCGGTCGAGGGCAGGGCGCCAAACCTCCACAGGAGGCCGAGCGCGGTATCGCCGACCGGTGTCAGCGCGCGGTTGCCGTTGAGCGCATCCGCGGCTCGCTGCCTGACGGCCTGCGCTCCGGCAGAGTCAGCGGGACCGAGAAGAATGAATCCGACCTTCTGCAAGGTGAGTGCCGTGGAAGTATCGAAGCCGCTGCGCGAGGCGAGATTCGCGGCGAGCGATGCGGTCGAGTTCGACGCTGCGGCCGACCCTGCCGCGAGCGACGTCGAGGCGAGTGTGGACTGGTCGTCGAGCGTCGCGCCCGCACCGCGCTCGACCGTGGCACCGAGTCCGCCGTCGCCTTCGGGCGTCAAAGCCAGGGTGCCGATGCGGGGCCGAGTCAGCGACTCCGCCGCGACGAACGCGGGCGCAAGGACGCCGGAACCCGCGACAACCTTGGAGTGCCCGGCCAACGGCGCGGCCGCCAATGGAGCGGCCGCAAGGGTCGCGGTAATCGCGACAACGAGGGCCGGGATAACCGCCCCGCGCCCGAAGGTATCGAGCGCAACCACGATGGCACCGACCAGCCCCGCCCACAGCAGGCTCAGTCCCGCTCCCGGCCAGACCGAGACCGCGCTCACTCCGGAAATCGCAAACGACAGGTGGGTTGCAGCGACGGCTGTCGCGAAGCCGAGAAGCGCGATGACAATGGCGGGAACGCTGCGCCGGGTTCCCGGCAGGAATGTTGCGGCCAGCGCGAGGACGAAGAGCGGCGCAAGCAGCAGGGCGAGCACGACGGGCCCGGGAAGGGCCGCGAGGTCAAACAGATTGCCGATGCTCGACCAGCCGCCGAGCGTGGCATCCGGCGACCCGAGTAGCAGCCCGCCAACCGACGCAGCGGAGCTCGGAGTGGCCGCCCCGGGATCGGCGAAGACAGCAAGCGGGTCGCCTCGGATAATCTGCGCGATCACCAGGGGTGCGAACAGCGCCGCCGCGGGGATGACAATTCCCACCAGCCGAACCACGGCCGTCGGGCGAACGATGATCCAGGCCAGCAGGAGCACTGCCAGTGCGGGCACGACACTCGGGCTGCATGCCGCGATTACCGCAAACAGCAGTGCGGCCGCTGCCCCCGCCGACCAGCTTCGCGCGGCGAGGAGAACTGCCAGCACAAACCACGGCAGAAGCACGTGCACGATGACCGCTCCAAGGTGTCCAGAAGTCATGGACGAGAGAAACGGCGGCGCGAGGCACCACAGCACTGCCGCAATAGCGGGCGGCCACGCACGCTCAGAAAGCCGGGTCGCACACCACCATGCCCCCATTGCCGCGACGGGCAATGCGATCAGATACAGGATGACGATGCTGAGTGACGGGGCCCAGAACGTGAGCGAGCCCAGCACGGCCAGCACCGCAGCAAACGGATCGGACGCCCCGACGAATCCGCCACCGACATCGTGCCAGCCGTAACCGACATTGGCCCAGAGCTGGCCAACGGTCTGCGACAACGGCAGGAGCGCGCCCCCCGCAGCCGACGCAGCACCGAGCAGGGGGCTAAACGTAAGAACGCCGATGATCGCGGCGAAGACCGTGATGCCGAGGCCGCCACCTGAGATGAAGCTGGCTCTGCTGCGCGCGCTGTATTCGGTGTCGTCATCGACGGTCACGGCACGATTGGCACGCCGCTCACGTGCCTCTGCAGCCGAAACCCGCAGCGGTGCGATCGACGCCCAACCGAGCTTGCGTGTGCGACGCAGGTTGCGACGCGCTGGCCCCACAGACCCGGAGAATGCCGCGCCGAAGGCCGCGGTGATCTCACCGCCCATCGCCGATGGTTGCTTGCGGATGAGCTGCAGCACGGCTCGCAGAACACCGATCGGAACAAGCGCCAGCCAGTTGACGAGGACAGCGAGGCCGCGGGCATAAACCATGCGCCGGTGTAGCTGGGCGCGTCGACCCAGCCGCTGGCTCGTCGCGATCGACACCGACTTGCGCCCGAACATCTCTGGGCCGCCAGCGCTCGCAACACGTGCGGCGGGCACGCCGACGACGCGATGACCCGCGAGCCGCGCCCTAATCGAAAAGTCCAGGGCGGCATCCACCGAGGGCAGACCCAGGTCGAAGCCGCCGAGCGCGGCCCAAACGGACTGGCGCACGAGCATCCCCGCGGCCGATACCGCGAGCAGGTCACTCTGCGCGTCGTATTGGGCCTGGTCGAGTTCGTTTTCGACCAGGATCACGGATGATCCGAGCCTCGTCATGGTCTCGCCGTAGCGGGCGATGGTGTCTGGCGTGTCCCAGCGCATGAGCTTCGGGCCGGCGATAGCGACGGATGGCGCGATCTCGACAGCGCCAAGGAGGCTTGCGAGCGCCTGCGGATGCGGCGCGCTGTCGTGACTCAGCAGCCAGATCCAGTCGTCCTCGGTGCTGGACGGCACCGCGACGTGTATGGCCTGCCCAACACTCGCGCCAAACCCGACCTTGCCGGATGTCGTCACCAGCTGCGTCGGCTGTGCCTCGGCAAGCATGGTCGGGGTCGCATCGCTCGAGCCGGCGTCAACCAGCACGAGGGCTTCGGGCCGCCGGGTTTGGGATTGCAGGCACGAGAGAGTTCTCTCGAGATAGTCGGCCCCGTTTCGGGCGACAAGTATCGCGGTAACTCTCGGCTGCATCTAGTCGAGACTAGGCGCGCTTGCGAAGCTTGCGCCGCTCCCGCTCCGACAATCCGCCCCAAATGCCGAATCTCTCATCATTTTGGAGCGCATATTCGAGGCAGTGCGCGCGAACCTCGCACGAACCACAGATTTTCTTGGCATCTCGCGTTGATCCGCCCTTTTCGGGGAAGAACGCCTCCGGGTCGGTCTGCGCACAGAGCGAATCGGACTGCCATGCCAGCGGGTTGTCATCAGCCTCTGGCTGCCTGACCCCCGGTACCCCCAGGCGAACTGGATCTACGAACCAGTTGTCGGGGACGGCCGGGCGATATTCACTGTTCGCCATTGAAGCCTCCCCTGCTTACGTGCTTTCGCACTCAATTGCTGTGCTTCCGCACCCGTGTCTGGCCGAATTGCCCAAATCGCGTTAGTGATAATTACACCGTTGTAGTTCGCGAGAGTCAAGTCGCAGATCATAAAACCTGCAACCAGTTTTGCGGCATCAGGGCGCGCCGAAAGCGGCGAATGAATCGCGGGCGGCCGTTGCCCTCGAATACGGATGACGCAGTCGGCTTAGTTGTGGCGAATTTCCGCGCCGCTCCGCGCCTCCCAGGCGCTCTCGACCATGTCTCGAAGCGAATGGCGCATCTTCCAGTCGATGTCGCGTGCGGCCAGCTCGCCACTGGTCACAATGCGCGCGGGATCGCCCGGTCGACGAGGACCCGCCTCCGGAGTGAACGGGATGCCGGTGACCTCCGAGATGGTGGTCATGATCTGGCGAACTGACACGCCGTCCCCGCTGCCGAGGTTATATGCGGGCTGAAGGGATTCGCCAGCATCGAGCCGGCGCGCTGCGGCAACGTGCGCGACGGCGAGGTCCGCGACGTGCAGGTAATCGCGTACCGCGGTACCGTCCGGCGTCGGGTAGTCCGTTCCGTTGATCCGCGGCGTCCTGCCCTCGACCAACGCGTCGAACACCAGCGGGAACAGGTTGTGCGGGCTGGTGTCGTAAAGCGACGGATCGCCGCTCCCGACAACGTTGAAGTAGCGCAGCGAGGTGTGCCGAAGGCCCACGGCGATTTCCTGGTCGCGCAGCAGCCACTCGCCGATCAACTTGGACTCGCCATAGGGCGACTCCGGGCTTTTCGGGGTTTCTTCTGTGACGATCTCGCCCGGGGGCGTGCCGTAGACGGCCGCGCTTGAGGAGAACACGATGCGGTCGACGCCGCGCTCCTGCATCGCGGCGAGGAGCGTGGCCATCCCGGTTACGTTCTGCTCGTAGGTGTGCAGTGGTCGCTGAACCGAGACGCCCGCGTACTTGTACCCGGCAACGTGGATGACGCCCGTCACGCTGTGCTCCGCGATCGTGTGGAGCAGCAGGTCCCGGTCGAGGATCGTGCCCACAACGAATGGAACCTCGGCCGGCACGAAATCGGCGTGACCGCTCGACAGGTCATCGATTACGACGGTGTCGAGCCCGGCGGATTGAAGCGCCCTGACCACGTGTGCCCCGATATATCCGGCGCCGCCGGTAACTAGCCAACTCATGCTCCAACGCTAGCGGGTCGGT
Organism: Glaciihabitans sp.; assembly: GCA_025463785.1. Taxonomy (GTDB): domain Bacteria; phylum Actinomycetota; class Actinomycetes; order Actinomycetales; family Microbacteriaceae; genus Galbitalea. The sequence goes on along the minus strand of JAODBD010000003.1, from coordinate 631,934 downwards.
CACTGCGGTTTGCTCTCGTCGGGATGTGGGCATCCTGTGGCAGGATGATGCCAAACCACCAATAACTGCCATCGAGGTCTCATGCTCAACAAGGTCGTCGTCCTCGCTCTTCCCGGCACAGCCCCATTCGAGTTCGGGGTGGTGTGCGAGGTCTTCGGCGTTGATCGAAGTGACACGGGTGGCCCCAAATTTAATTTCACGATTGCGACCGCCGACCCCGGACCCGTTCGCACCAGCCTCGGCTACGACATGGTCATCACCACGGGTCTCGAAGTGGCAGCCGACGCCGACCTCATCGCCGTTCCCGCGCACACCATCACGGGAACAGACGAGCGCTACCTGCAGGTCATCCGGGATGCCGAGGCCCGCGGCGCCTGGATCCTCAGCGTCTGCAGCGGTGCGTTCGTTCTCGCGCAGGCTGGCATCCTCGACGGCCGACGCTCGACCACGCACTGGATGCACGCAGACCGGCTCGCGAAGCAGTTTCCCCGCACCAGCGTCGACCCCGACGTGCTGTTCGTCGAGGATCGCCACGTCATTACGAGCGCGGGCACCGCCGCGGGCATCGACGCCGCGCTGCACGTGGTGCGCAAGGAGCACGGGGCCGCCGCCGCCAATGTGATTGCACGCAGGATGGTCACTCCGCCGCAACGGGACGGCGGGCAGGCGCAGTACATCCCGTACCCGGTGCAGGAGCGATGCACAGACTCGCTTGCCGCGGTCGTCGACTGGATGTCAGACAATCTCGCCGAGGACCTCAGGATCGATCGCCTGGCGCGCAAGGCGCTCATGTCGTCACGCACGTTCGCCCGCCGGTTCAGGTCAGACATGGGTACGACGCCGGCGGCCTGGTTGAATCGCCAGCGCATCCTTCGAGCCCAGCAGCTGCTTGAGACCAGTGACCTGGGCTTCGAGAGCGTCGCCCAGGAGACAGGATTCGGCACCGCCGCCGTGATGCGGCACCACTTTCTGAAGGTGCTGCAGACAACGCCGACGAGTTACCGGCGCGCATTCGGGGAGCGCCTCGTCGGCTAGCCGGTCGGCTGGGTTGTTACGGTCGCCCACGTGCGGACGATACCCTCGCGCAGTGTCACGAGGTTCGGAGCGCCGAACTCGAGGCTGAAGCGCGCGGTGTCGAGGACGACGTGGTCGACGAACGTCGGCGGCACCGGCATCTCGATAATCTCGGCGCTGCGACCGGTCACCTCGACGAGCGTGTCGAGCACCTCGGTGACCGAGTGCCCCTGCCCGCTGCCGATGTTGTAGATGTGGTGCTTGTGGGTGTCGGCGCGCACGATCGCGCTGATCATGTCGACGGCATCCGTCACGTAGATGTAGTCGCGGATCATCGAACCGTCGCCAAACCGGGTGATCGGGGTCCCTGCGTCGAGTGCGCGGAGGGCGATCGGGATGAGCCCCTGCGGCTTGCCGATGCGCTGACGTGGGCCGTACGGATTCGAGATCCGAAGCGCGAGATAGTCCAGCCCTGATTTGACGCGGAAGTACCCGAGGTACTGCTCGATGGTGAGCTTGCCGATGCCGTACGGCGACTGGGGGAGCGTGCGCGCCACCTCGGCGTAGTCGCCCTTGGGCTGGTTGCCGTAGATCGCGCCGCCGGTCGAGGCGTAATAGACCCGCGACACGCCAGCGGCCACGCAGGCCTGGAGCAACTCGACCGTGGGCTCGACGTTAGTGCGCAGGTCGGTCGCGGGGTCATTGTCCGCGGTGGCCGGGGTCGTAGTCGACAGGAAGTGGAAGACGTAGTCCTGCCCGGCGACGGCCGCTGCCACGGCATCCCTGTCCAGGAAATCGGCGCGCACGATTCTCGCGATCGACTCGTCGAACACCGGCCCCGATGAGCCGTACCGATCGAACGCGGTGACGGTATGCCCGTCGGCCGCCAGGGCTTCGACGAGGTGCGAACCGAGGAATCCGTTTCCCCCGACGACGAGGCACTTCACTCGTCGAGCGCCGGTCGCGACGGGATGGGCGATATTAACAACATTGACCTCTTCGGTGAACGGACGGAGCGCATCCATTATGACGACATAACCGCGGTCTCCACCGAGGAGAAGCCGGGGAACCCGAACGGCGGCAACGCCACCTACCTTCAGCGACTGCCCAAGCGCCGTTAGAGCGTCGGGTCGACGGCGACCGGACGCTCGCTCGCCCGCATCGGCCGCAGCCGGTGTGACGTGCCAAGCGCGATCAGGAACAGCATGACGTCGACGACGATCAGGATCATCCTACTGACGAGAACGACGCCCAGCAGTTCACTCGTCGACAGGCTTCCGACGAGCACGAGACCGAGAACGGCTTCGCGTACGCCAGCGCCGGCCGGGGTGATGATCGCGAGGAACCCGGCGACCCACGCGAGACAGTAACCGGAGATGCAGAGCAGGAGGGTGCCGAGGTCGACGCCGCCGAGCGCAGTGAGGATGCACCACAGGTGCACCCCGAACGCGAGCCAACTCGCGATCGACCACAGCGTCGCCTTCCCGAGGTGCGCGCCCCTAATGCCGGCGGGGAGCAGGTGCGACCGGCGAATGAGGCGAAATGTGAGCGCGAGCCACCGGTTCATCACCGGGGGAAGGAGCATGACAACCCCCACGAGGATGACGAGGGCAACCAGCCACCAGTAGTGTCCGGCGAGGGCGGGGAAGGTGAACAGCACCCCGACCGCGATGACGCTGCCGGTGGCGACGCTGGTGACGAGCTGGACCATGAGTGTGATCGCGGTAGTCGACACGGGCATCCCGGCCTCAAGACCGAGGCGGCTCCCCGTCACGATCGGCCACACGCCGCCCGGGATGTACTTTCCGATTTGCGAAATAAAGACGATGTTCGCCGCGCGACCGATACCGACGTCGTGTCCGAAGGCATGGGCAACCGAGCGCCACGACATCATCGACAGCAGAACACCGAGCACACCGAAGACGAACGATCCGGCGATCCAGCCCGGCGACATGCGGCCGATCGCGGCGACAAACGAGTCCCAATTACGGCTCACGACGATCGCGATGAAGACCACCGCCACGATCGCGAGGATGTACTGGAGTGGTTTGCGGAGTCGCGCGAGTGTGCCCATGGTCATACTTATTATCGCCGGAGCGGTGCGCAACGGGCATCCCTAGACTGGGAGCGCCCGTCCCACGAAAGGCTGCCATCTATGCGCCCCCGACTTCTCGTCGTCGCGTCGACCTACCCGGCCCGGCCGGGAGACGGCACCCCGGGCTTCGTCCGGGACCTCGCTATCCAGGAGGCGGTCGACTTCGACGTCATGGTCGTCGTGCCCCGCGTGGCCCATGGCCAGCAGAAGGAAAGCGATGGCCCGCTCCTCGTCCGGCGCTACGCGTACTGGTTCGCCGGTTCTGAGTCGCTCGCCGACGGCGCGATCATCGAAAATCTCCGCGCTCGCCCCACTCGTTGGCTGCAGGTGCCCACCTTCTTCATCGCCCAGTACCTCGCGGTGCGCCGTGCCGTGCGTGACTTCAAGCCCGACGTCATCCACGTGCACTGGATCATCCCCCAGGGCGTTATCGCCCTCTTCGCCGCGCGACGCGTCCCAAAGTTGGTGACGACCCTCGGCGGCGACCTGTACGCGCTGAATGCGGCACCGTTCACCGCGATGAAGCGCCGGGTGATTCGGGGCGCGGGCGCGGTGACTGTCATGAATGACGAAATGGCGCAGCGCGTCCGGTCGCTCGGAGCGTCGGCGGATCGAGTGCAGGTCATGCCCCTGGGCGCGGACCTGACCACGATCGCCGGTGTTGTGGCAGAGGCGGGTCCCCGCGCCAGGACGGGACCGGTCCGCATCCTCTTCGTAGGCCGGCTGGTGGAGAAGAAGGGCCTCGCCGTGCTGCTTTCGGCGCTCGCCCTGCTTCCCCCGGACCTCGATTTCGAGCTCACGGTCGTCGGCGACGGTCCGCTTCGGGCATCGCTCGAACTGGCGGGCGCGGCTCTTCCCGCCACCTTCGTCGGCCAGTTGGGCCGCATCGAGCTGGTGCGCCATTACGCCTCGGCCGACATCGCTGTCTTCCCGTCGGTACTGGCCGCGTCCGGTGACAAGGATGGACTCCCCGTCGCGCTACTCGAAGCGATGGGTACGGGATGCGCGATCGTCGCCTCCGACCTGCCCGGGATCAACGCGGCGATCGAGAACGGTGAAAACGGCATTCTCGTTCCGCCGGGAGACGTCGCGCGCCTCGCCTCGGCGGTTGAGACACTCGCGACCGATTCCGCTCGACGCGCGCAGCTCGGCGCATCGGCGGCCGTCACCGCCGCGAGATATTCGACCGAAAGTGTCGGTGCGCGATACCGCGCCCTTCTCGGCGGGCTCGTGCGGCGCTAGGCAGTCGGCCGTATTGGATACGGTCACGAGCCTGGCCGTTTCCTGCTATCGCCGCCGACCACGGCTGACCGAGAAGGCCTAACGCACTCCAGAGGTTGAGAGGAAGATCCTGCCCGCTCCCGTGAACTCGAGTCTCGACTCGTCCGCACTGACGTATACCGCGTCGCCCGGTCGCATCGCGTGACGGGCGGTGGTGCCACGAATCTCGATGGGGCCGTCGATGCAGAGTGCGATGGCATCCGAAGTGAGCAGAAAGCCAGCCTCTCCACCCCCCGGCGTCACGACCACCAGCTGGAAGTCGGGGATACCCGGGCTGAATATCTCGACACCTGCGCTCGGCCGAAGTGGCTCCAGGTATGGAACCGGCAGCGGCGTGAAGTCGAGCACGTGCAGCAGTTCTTGAACGTCGACGTGCTTGGGGGTGAGCCCGCCCCGAAGCACGTTGTCCGATGCGGCAAGAACCTCGATGCCGAGACCGTGGAGATACGAGTGGATGTTGCCTGCCGGCAGGTAGACCACCTCGCCCTCGCGCACGGTCACCCGGTTGAGCAGCAGCGATACCAGGATGCCCGGGTCGCCCGGGTAGAACCCGGCGAGCGAGACAACCGTCGCGGCCTCGATGCCATCAACGCCCGGAGCCAACTCGACAACACGCGCGAGGAGGCTGGCGACATCCTCACCGCCCGACATGAACCACTCGAAGACGGCCGGAAGCGACGAGTCGTCGATCAGCCGATCGAGCAGCCCCGCGATCAGTGGATCGTCTCCGAACCGCTCGATGATGCCGCGAGTTGCCGCGACGGGTCGAAATCCGCAGAGCGCCTCGAACCGGTCGCTGATGGCGTAAACCAGCTCCGGTTTGTGGTGGGCGTCCTTGTAGTTGCGATGCGGCGCATCCAGAGGAATGCCCGCCGCATTCTCTCGAGCGAACCCCTCCGCGGCCTGGGCGGCAGACGGATGCGCCTGCAGCGACACCGGTGTTTCGGCCGCGAGCACCTTCATGATGAACGGAAGCGAGGTGACCTCGGCGAGGGTACCCGTCTGACCCACGATCGTGCTCGGCGAGCCGTGATGCGTTCCGAGCCAGTACTCGGCCTCGGGTCCACCGGAGGCCTGGCGTCCCAACAGGCTGGCGATGTCGTCAGTCGAGCCCCAGGCGTAATCCCTCGGGGTATTGGCAATGCCTACAAACATCCGGCTGTCTCCTCGTCGATGAATTAGACCAAAGTACCAATGGCCTGCGAGGTGCCCAGACGCCACCGTACTGTTTGGTAGGTATTCGACAGCAAATGGAGCATTGATATGTCATTCGAGCTACTTCCCAGCGACTTTTACGGCTACGAGAACTCGCTCACCGACCAGGAGAAGGACGTCATCATGCGCCTTCGCGAATACCTCGAGACCGAGATCCGCCCGCTCGTCAATGACCACTGGGCCAGGGCAGAATTCATCTACCCGGCCGTGCAGGGACTCGCAGACCTCGGCCTGTTCGGGCTGCCGTGGGAAGAGACGCAGCCGTTCAAGAACTCCGCCGTATTTCGCGGCTGGGTCGCGCTCGAGTTGGCCCGCGTCGATGCCAGCGTCGCGACCCTCGTCGGGATGCAGAACGGTCTCGTGATGGGCTCCATCGCCGTCGCCGGTTCGCCCGAGCAGCGTGCCGAGTGGTTGCCGAAGTTCGCGTCCGGCGAGCTGCTTGGCGCCTTCGGCCTGACCGAACCGCTGTCGGGCTCCGACTCCGCCCAGGGGCTGCGCACGACGGCGGACCGGGATGGCGACAACTGGGTACTGAACGGAGCCAAACGCTGGATCGGCAACGGCTCGATCAGCGATGTCACCGTCATCTGGGCCAAGAGCACGGAGGACGGCCAGGTCAAGGGCTTCCTCGTGCCGACGAGCACACCCGGTTACACGGGCACAAGGATCGAGAACAAGCAGGCGCTCCGCATCGTTCAGAATGCCGACATCCTGCTCGACAATGTCGTGGTTCCCGAGGCCAACCGACTGCAGAACGCGAACTCGTTCAGAGAGACGGCTGCCGTCCTCCGCCTGACTCGGGCCGAGGTGGCGTGGGCTGCGGTGGGCAACTCGATCGGCGCCTACGAGGCCGCAGTCAGGTACTCGGGCGAACGCATCCAGTTCGGCAAGACCATCAGCTCGCACCAGCTCGTGCAGGAACTCCTGGCCAAGAGCCTCGCGAACATCACCTCGTCGATCGGCGTCGTCACCCGCGTCTCAGAAATGCTCGACGAGGGTCTTCAGCGCGATGAGCATTCCGCGCTTGCCAAGGAGTTCACGACATCGCGGATGCGCGAGACAGTCGCGTGGTCACGCGAAGTCTTCGGCGGCAACGGCATCGTTCTCGACAACGACGTCATCCGGCACTTCATGGACGCGGAGGCGATCTACAGTTACGAGGGCACCCGAGAGATGAACACGCTCATCGTCGGGCGCGCGATCACGGGCAAGGCCGCGTTCGTGTAACCTCCACCATCACCTCGCGCCCCACCCGGCCCCCGTCGTATAGCCTCGTCTTCATGGTCGAGAGCCCCAAGTTCCGCCGGTGGTTTGCGGTTGTCGCCTTCTTCACCGTGCTCGCCGGTGACGCCTGGCGATACTCGGTGTCATGGGTCGGGTTCACGATTATTGCGCTCGCCATCTCCGCAACGGCGATCGCCCTGCTGTTTCGTGGCCGGCGCCGCTGGACGTTCAATCGCTTGCCGTACCCGATGCTCGTGTTCGTGGCACTCGTCGTCGTCTCGATCGTGTGGTCGGACTACCCGCCGTGGACGGCTGCCGCTGCGCTCACCACGATCATGACGGTCGGCACGGCAACGTACTTCGCCATCAACCTGAGCCAGGCGGCGCTGCTCTGGGCGTTGGGCACGGCACTGCGCATCATCCTTGCGGGTTCCCTGCTCTTCGAGCTATTCGTTGCGACGTTCATCCGGCATCCGATCCTGCCGTTCTGGACGAACTACACGGGCCTTCACGTCTATGCCGCCGACTATTGGTCGCGCGACCTGCTGTTCAAAGGGCAGCAGATCCAGGGCATCATGGGCAATTCGAACTTGCTCGGATTCGTCGCGCTCCTGGGCCTCATCGTATTCACGCTCCAGCTTTGCTCCCACGCTGTTATCCGCGGGTGGGGCATCTTCTGGTTGGTGGTCGCGGCAACGTGCATCCTGCTCACGCGCTCGGCGACCGTGACGGTTGCGCTCGTGGTCGTCGCCGTGGTCGCTGTTGTCCTGCTTGCCATCCGTCGCGCCCGCTCGAGAACTGGGCGCAACGCGGTCTATGCTGCCGCGGGCGGCCTGGCCATCGCCGCGATCGTCGGCATCCTCGTGTTCCAGCGCCAGGTGCTCGAACTCCTCGGCAAGAGCGACAGTCTTACCGGGCGCACAGGTATCTGGTCAAGCGTCGCGAACCTGGCCAGCCAGCGACCCGTGGCCGGGTGGGGATGGATCAGCTACTGGGTTCCGTTCATTTCGCCGTTCGACAACTCGAAGTATCACTTCGTCATCCACGGAGTCCAGTACCTGCAGGCGCACGATGCATGGCTCGACGTGCTGTTCCAGCTCGGCGTCGTCGGCCTTGTGATCTTCGTCGCGTTCGCGTTGTCGACGCTGGTACGCGCGTGGATCGCTGCGGTCACCGGGCCGGAGGACGGCCCAATCGACGGCGCCCGCCGTGGCCTCAGACGTTCTCCCCTGACGCTACTGCCGGTCCTGCTCCTGGTGGCGTTGCTCGTGCAAAGCCTCACAGAGTCGCGCCTCCTCATCGAATATGGGATGTTCCTGCTTGCCCTGTTCGCGGTCTCGACGAAGCGCGAACTCCTGGAACCGCCGGCACGATGAGCACACAGGCTTCGCCCGTGCGACCAGGAAGCGCGGTGCTCGAGTTCCTGGGCTCGCCGCGATTCTCGGGTGCACTGTCGCGAGCAGTCGTCGGCGCCGCGTTCTTTTCCTTTCTGCTGCGCCACCTCATCGGAGAGGCCGGATTCTTCGCTATTCTCGCCTCACTCATCGTGCTCGGTGCGCTGGGGCTAATCGGTCAGCGCGAGAGTCTCGAATGGCGCGGGTTCATTCCCATCTCGCTCGCCGTATTCATCGGCTGGACCGCCGTCTCCATCTTCTTCAGCCAGTACCAGTGGGTGACGGTTGGCGCGATCGTCTACCAGGTGACATTCGCGCTGCTCGGCATCTATGTTGCGCTTGCACGGGACTTCATCCAGATCGTCCGCACCGTCGGCGATGTATTACGGGCGCTCATCGTGGTGTCTCTCATCGTCGAGATCCTTGTCGGGCTCCTGTTCGATACATCGTTTCCCTTCCTCGGTGTCGTCGGTAACCTCGCATATGGCGGCCCGATCCAGGGTGTCATGGGCTCCCGCAACGACCTCGGCCTGGTCGCGCTACTAGCCCTCATCACCTTCGGAACAGAGGTGCTGACACGTTCGATCGGACGCGGCTGGGGTATCGCCTCGATCATCGCGGCGGCCGGCACAATCATCCTTAGCCAGTCGCCGGTAGACCTCGGCGTGCTCGGCATTCTTGGCGTGGCATCGTTCGGGCTGCTCGCGCTGCGCCGGGTGCCCGCCAGGGTAAGGAGGTTCTGGTTGTGGGGGCTGGGCACCGCCGCGATCATCGCCGTCATCATCGCGTTCGCTCAGCGCGACACCCTGCTGCGCCTGATCGGTGCGGCCGGCGACTTCAAGTATCGACTGGCGCTGTGGAACCATCTGTTCCCATTCATCCAGCTGCACACGCTCGAGGGCTGGGGGTGGTCCGGCATCTGGCCGAACAATATTTATCCCTTCGATGCAATCGACGTAGTTCAGCACGCGTCCGCCCTGAACGCTTATCTCGATGTCTGGTTCCAACTCGGCGTCATCGGGCTGTTTACGTTCCTGGTCTTCATCGCGCTCGCGATCATCCGGGCATGGGTGCTTGCTACCCAGAAGCGGAGCCGGGTGTTCGTATGGCCGGCCCTCGTGCTCGTTGCGTTGCTCGCGACCTCAATTATGGAGTCGACCATCCTCATCGAATGGGGTTGGCTCGTCACGGTCGTCTGCGCGGTCAAGGTCGCCCAGCACCTGAGTTGGCGCAGGCCGCTGACCGAATAGTCGCCGCTAGATCTCCTGCGCGAAGTTGCCTTCGAGGCGCGAGAAGATTCGCTGCGCGATCCAGACCAGAATGAGGCTGGCCACGCCGGTGATCAGGAGTCTCGGGAGCATGTCCGGTGGGTATGTCGCGGGCAGGATCGTCTGCCCGTTCAGCTGATTCGTCACCGACCCTGCGTACCAGAGGCCCTTCTGGAAGGCGAGCACGACGACAGTGACCGGGTTCGCCAGGTAGAGCTGCTCAAGGATTCCGTTGCCAAGTGCCGAGTGCACCGCGGTATACGAATAGACGATCGGTGACGCCCAGAACAGCACGAGGATGGCGACCTCGACGAGATGCTTGATATCGCGAAGGAACACGTTCGCCGCCGACAGAAAGAGCGCCAGCGCGAGCGAGAAAAGCACGAGTACGACGAACGCGATGGGCACGAGCCAAACCTCCCCCGTAACGAAGGGGGGCCCCTGGAAGACGATGATGGCGAGCAGGAGGACGGCGAACTGCGTGATGAAATTGAAGATGGCGGATCCGATGGCCGCGAGCGGAAAGAGTTCCCGCGGCAGGTAGACCTTCTTCACGAGGCCGGCGTTGGCAATGATGGACGCCGTCGAGGTGTTGACCACCTCCGAAAAGAAGGTCCACACGGTGAGTCCGGTATAGATATACACGGCGTAGTCGGGGATGGCGCCGGCGGCGCCGAGGAAATGACCAACCGCGACGTAGTAGATGATGAGCTGGGTGATCGGCCGGATGAGGCTCCATACAAACCCGAGCGAGCTGTCCTTGTACTTGGCCTTGAGCTCACGACGTACGAGCAGGACAAGGAGCTCGCGCTGCCTCCATACGGCACGGACGCTGAAAGCCGTTCCGGCGAAGAGGCCTTTGGGGGGCAGAGTGCTGACCAGGGGTTCGTCTAATAGGGGCACGACAGGTCTCAATCGGTCTGGTCGCGGGCGGCGCCCGGAAGTATTCAGCAATGATAGTTCACCGGTACCAACCCGTATGATGAACTGACCCTAACCCACGGGCCGAGCCGGATTCTGAACAGGGGCGACGACGAGCCAGTGAGCGACACCACCGTCATCAGGGTGAGCGACGTATCCAAACGCTTCGTCATTCGCAAGGAGAAGTCGCTCAAAGAGCGCATCGTCAACTTCGGTCGCTCGAACCGTCACAAAGACGACTTCTGGGCGCTGCGAGACGTCTCACTCGACATCGCCATGGGCACAACCGTCGGCCTCATAGGGCCCAACGGGTCGGGCAAAAGCACGCTGCTGAAGATCATCGGCGGCATCCTCAGCCCAACGTCTGGCACCGTACTCGGCCGCGGCAGGCTGGCAGCGCTACTCGAACTCGGCGCGGGCTTCCATCCCGACCTGACCGGTCGCGAGAACGTCTACTTGAACGCTGCGGTGCTCGGACTCAGCCGATCGCAGACCGATGCGCAGTTCGATGAGATCGTGGCGTTCTCCGGTATCGAGCAGTTCATCGATACCCAGGTCAAGTTCTATTCCTCCGGTATGTACGTGCGGCTCGCATTCGCGGTCGCCGTGCATGTCGATCCCGACATCCTGCTCGTCGATGAAGTACTCGCGGTCGGCGACGAACCGTTCCAGCGCAAATGCATGGACAAGATCAGGTCATTCCAGGAGGAGGGCAAGACCATCATCCTGGTCACGCACTCACTCGACCAGATCGGCGAGTTGTGTGACAGGGCACTGGTTCTCCGCCACGGTCGGATCGAGTTCGACGGCGACCCGGTCGGCGCCCTGCGGGTGCTGAGGAGTGGGTTCGAGGCGGCGGCGATCGAGGAACAGAGCGAAGACGAGATCAGGACCACCTCCACGCTCGCGATCGAGAGCGTCGAGGTTGTGGATGCCGCGTCGAGCACACGCGCGCAAATCGCGACCCCGGGGCAGCACCTTCGGGTGGACGTGACTGTGCGTGCGGATTCCGACCTCGCTAACTGGGTGGTCGGTATGGGCATCGACACCCCGCTGGGGCAGAACGTATTCGCGACGAATACAAGACTGCTGGACGGATTAAGCGACGCCCCACTCAAGGGCATCCGGACCATCTCGTTCACACTCCCGGATGTGCGCCTCGGGCACGGCCAATACATGGTCAACGCATCGCTCGGAACACACGAGCATGAGTCGCTGGTGCGCGTCGCCCAAGGCGCAACATTCGAGTCCGCTGACGGGTCACGCAACCGCGGCGTGGTTGCAATCGACGCAAGCTTCAACGTCGCCTGAGGCGCGTACCTCGCTGAGTGCTTCGCCCGATCAAGTCAGGAAGGTTGTGCGGTCGTACTGCAGCTCCTTGACGCGTTCGAGAGATTCCTCCATCAGGATCCTGTTCGTACGCAGCAGGTCGGCGATGACCCCCAACGCGAACGAGATGAGAGCACCCGAGAACAGCACGACACCGAGGATCAGCGACTGGAGGTGATTGCTGTGGTCGCCCGACGCCGCAAGGATCCCATAACGGACGAACGGCACGAGTCCACCTACGAACAGGAGACCGCCCAACCACGCGAACAGCGCGAATGGCTTGAACATGATGTAACTGCGAAGTATGGCCTCGGCTGATTTCACGACGTGCTGTCCCATTGACGAGAACAGCCTCGACTCACGCGTCTTCGGATTGGTATCGATCGGGACGCTTGCAATCCGCAGTCGCTTGTTTCCCGCCTGGATAATCGTCTCCATGCAGTAGCTGAACTGCGTAACGACGTTGATCCGGTAGAGCGAGGCGCGCGAGTACGCACGGAACCCGCTTGCGGCATCGGGCAGGTCGGTGCCCGCCGCAAAGTTGACGACCTGGCTGCCAATGCGCTGCAGCAGCTTCTTGAACGGGGAAAAGTGCGCGACCTTGTGCGTCTGTCGGTCGCCGATGACTATATCGGCCTCCCCGGCGATGATCGGCTGCACGAGGTCGGGGATACGCTCCTGCGGATACTGGTTGTCGCCGTCGGTGTTGACGACGATGTCCGCGCCATGGCGGAGGGCGTAGTCCACGCCGTCGCGGAAGGAACGCGCCAGCCCCATGTTGCGGACGTGATGCACGAAGTGGGTGACACCGAACTCGGCCGCGACCTCAACCGTACGGTCGGTGGATCCGTCGTCAATAATCAGGATCTGGAGGTCATCGACGCCCGGAATCTCTTTCGGGATGCTCGCGAGAACGAGAGGCAGGGTGTGCTCCTCGTTGAGGCACGGCACTTGGATGAATACTCTCACTGGTCTCCTCGATGGCCCGGCAACGGGCATCACGCAACGTCTAACATTAGGGCCCGGAACGGCCTGGCGCTCGCGAACGCCGTTCTCATGAACACGCAGCGAACCCGATCTGTGTGACAATCCAGCGCGGAGATGTCCTGATCTCGACGACCTTGGACGGCGTTGGTCCGCCGACGGTGTGGTCGACGGTCAGTAAGGCGGTCGCCCCCGAGTCGATCCGGATACGGAACGCTTCGACCGGTCTGTGCGCAATTGTCGTGAAGTGCGTGGCCAGAACCGTCGCGCCTGTCAGCGTGTAATTCGCGTATGCGAAATCGACCGGGCCGTAGACGAGGACATCCTCGCTGACCGAGCCGCTGGGCTGCCGCGACTCCAGAGTGATGCCCACAGAGGACTGCCTCTGCGAAGCACTGGTGCATAGCGCCGGAGTGAGGTGCGCTGTCGCGGTCAGATCGGTTGAAAGCGACCCGGAACCCACGGCGTTGAAGAACACCCCGTAAGTTGTCACAGTCGCATTGCTGGTCGAGAGCGCACCCGCCATCGGTGTCGCCGCCAGGAAGGCTTGCAGCTTTGGATCTGCGCTCCACAGTTGCACCCGCTTCTCACCGAGCAGGGTGTTCGCGGCGGTGAGGTACGGGGGAGTTCTCCCGGCGCCCGAGATGATATCGGTAAGCACACCGTTGAGCGCCGCGACGTTTGCGGCCTCCAGCTCGACTGCCGAAGCCGTCTTCGGCAATGTGACGTCGAGGTACGTGGCCAGGCTCGTGGCGGATACGGTCTTACCGGCCGAAACGGAAACATCGCCGGTTGCGGATGCTAGTTCCCCAAGGCCCGTCGAGTCGATGGAGACGACCACATCGACCCGGTCGTGGAAACGTGCCGTCCACAGAGCGGCCGTCCGGGCGGCGGAGTCCGAAAAGACAGGGCTGCGCTCAGCGTCCGCGGCAGCAGCAGAAGAGGTTTTAGTGAATGGCGGCAGGGTTGCCGGGCCACCGGCGGCCGACGAATCGAGGCCGAGGCCAGATGCCGGGGCCGTGCGAATGATCGACAGAACACCGTTGTCGATGGTCACAAGAGCGAGAGCACTCGCCGCTCCGCCGTTCGCGCGATCCTGTGAGTTGGAACCCAGGACCACGAGGTAGTTTCGGGCACCCGTGCTGCCCAGGGCGGGCGGAATTTGTCGCGCGGCCGTGCGTACGGATGCCACGAGGGTGAGCGCCTTATCGAGTGCCTGCCGAACGGTGGTGACGGCCCCCGTGACAGGCCCGAGCGTGTGCGTCGTGTCGATCGCGTTGGCGGAGATCTGCGCGGATCGGATGCCGCTGTAGGTCGAATTCAAGATGGGGAGGAGCGACTCGATCTTCGCCATGTCTATGGTGCCGTTGTGGGGGCGAAACTGTCCGAAATCGAACCCTTTTGCGGTCGTAGCAATCGGGCCCACGCCCTTTATCACGAGCGAATTCACCGAGCCGGCAAGCTGCCTGACCGCACGCAGGTCGGTGCCGACAACGGGCAGGTTTTCGGCAGCCAGCCACACGGGGTCGGATGTCGCCGCCGCGGCAGCCATCGTGTCCGACTTCATGTCGGAGTAGATATAGGGAAGCGCCTGGAACTGGTTCGCCGAAACGGCGCCCTGAACGGACTGCACGTCAGCTTCCGCGTTCACGAGCGCATCGTATGCGACGAACGCATGGATGCCCAGCCAGAGTGCCGGAGCGACGATGACGCCGATGATGATGCCGAGAGTCCACCGTGAACGTACGGAAAGTCTGCGCTTCAGCACCCCTGTTCGCTTCGCCGCAGCGGAAGGCTCGTTAGCCAACGACTGTCCTTTCGTTGCCAGCTTCGTCGGTCAAATACTACCGTGCGCACAATCATGTCGGTCTCGCGTTCACGCGTCGTGCTCAGTCGACCAGGAACTTCCAGAGTTCGTCGGCGTAGTCTGTCCAACTGCCGTGAGGGCGCGCGAGCGCCTCAGCGCCCAGCCGCTCGACCAAGTCGTCGTCAACGAGCATGCGCCGCATCGCATCCATTATGTCGTCATCGGAACGCGGGTCGACCAGCAGCGTGCCGCCTTGCGCGGCGATCTCGGCCATACTGCCGAAACGCGATGTTACGACGGGAGTACCCACTGCCAGGGACTCGGCGACCGGCAGGCCGTATCCTTCGTTCAGTGATGGGAAAACGCTGAAGCGGGCGATTCGCACGAGCGAGTTCAACACCGTGTCGCTAACCCGGCTGTGAGTGGAGACCGGGCGGCCAAGCTTGCGGAGCTCGTTCAGCCGCTCAGTAAAACGCTCAGAGTGCCAGGCATTGCCCCCGCAGAACACCAACTGGAATTCGAGCCCCGAGCGCCAGAGGAGTTCGGCCGCGTGCAGCACGGCGAGGTGATTCTTGCGCGGCTCGTGGCTGCCGACGCACACCACGATCGGGGCGGCCGATAGGTGGAGTTCCGCGCGCGCATCTGTGTTGGGATCGGCGTCCGGAATCGGCTCCATCGGCAGATCGATGGCGCGGACATCCGGTCCCACCAACCCCGCAGACTCGATCATCGCGCGCCATCCGGTGTACTCGGTCGCCGAGGCACCGGAAATTGTCGCGACTTTGTCCATGCGAGCGACGGCCGCGAGGTTCTCGGAGAAGGCCGCAGGCATGCCCGGCCCAGCCGTCTCGGCGCTCGTGATGGGAACACAGTCGTAACCAATCACCCCTGACGCGTTGCCCGAGAACTCAGCGAGCGCCTGGATCCGCTCGAGGCGAGGGCGCTCGACCGCCAGCTCGGGCAGCAGGTACACCCCTCCCCACGGAATGATCGACGTGTTCGGAGCGTGGGTCGCGAGCGACACGTTGCGATGAGATCCGGCCGGAACCTGCCGCAGTATCTTATAGTCCGAGTTCCAAGCCACCAGAGTAAACTCTCGGTTTCCCTGCCATCTGTCGATGAGGTTGCGGACGACCCGTTGTATCCCCGTAGAGAGCTCAGAGCTCACAGTATTGTGCGCGTCAACGATGACACCACCCGCGATCACGCGGACCGCGTGGGAGCGGCGATTGCGCCCGGTAACCAGCGCGGTGAGGGTCTCCGACAAACCGTCCGTGCGGATGCGGCGGTGCCACTCAACCACGCGGCTGGATGTCGGCAGCATTCCATCGAGCACGGCGAGAATCAGCCAGACGTCGCGCCGTGACGGCGCAGGCAGCCCATCGATTAGCGCGGTGCGTGCCGCGGCACCGGTCAGTGAACCCGTCGGTTCGACGAGGAGTGCATGGAGCAGGCCCCAGTGGGAGCCGAGCCTGTCCGATTCGAGAATGCGCGGTGTGTTCGTCACTGTGCTTCCCTGCTCTGGACGCCATTCCAAAGCCCGTCGGCATAATCGGCCCACGTACGATGTTTGCGTTTCTCTATCTGGTTGCGCAGTGAATCCATGTACTTCGAATCCGTGAGCACACGGCGCAGCGCGTTGGTGATCGCATCGTCATCGCGCGGATCGACGAGAAGGCAGCCACCATCAGCTCCGATCTCTGCTGTGCTCCCGAAGTCGGAAGTGATGACAGGGGTGCCGGCCGCGAGCGATTCGGCAACGGGCAAGCCGTAGCCCTCGTGAAGCGATGGAAAGATGGTGACATACGCCGAGTGATACAACGCGGAAAGCTCCTGGTCGCGCACCGAGCGTCGCGCTTCGACGCGATGGCCTTTCTTGCGTAAGCGGGCAACCCTTCGGTCGAACGGTCCTGTGAGGCTCGAATCTCCTCGACCGACGTAAATGAGCTGGAAGTCGAGCCCCTCATCCCAAAGGCGTCCTGCCGCGAACAGCACGGCCTCCTGGTTCTTGCGAGGCTCATGACTGCCGACGCTGAGGACGAGCGGCGTCGCCGCGAGCGAATCATGGGTTTCCCAGATTTCCGGTAGGTCCACTGGCAGCGACAACTCGAACACCTGCGGACCGGTGATGCCCTGTGCAGCAACGGCGGACGCAAAGCCACGGAACTCACCGGCGGCCGCAGCGCTGATCGCGAACACCCTGTCGCTGTGCTTCACGTAGGCGAGATAACGAGCGAAGCGTTCACTCTCGCGCGCGGGCACGAGGTCGGCGCTGACCAGAGGAATGGCGTCATAGCCGACGATCGATACCCGGTTGCCCGAGAACTCGGCCAGCGCTGCCAACCGCGCGCACACCGCCTCCGGCGGGACCTCCACGAACAGCATGTCGCAGTCAATCGGAACGATCAGGTCTACGTCTGATTCCTCTTCGACTTCGCTACGGTTGCGCCCTGGATTCGACCAGTGGACCACTCGTTCGAACTCGCCCGGATGCAGTGCGCGCGTGATCTGGTCGTGATCCCACGCGACCAGATCCATTCCCTTTTCGAGCGATACCCACCGCGAAATAGTCTCGCGTACCAGGCGCTGGATGCCCGTGTTGTGCTCGAACTTCGCGCAGAAATTAACGTCGACCACGGTCTTGCCCCGCAGGATCCTGATGCGCCGGTTCCATACCCCGCGCACTGATGCTATCGACCGCGTTGCGGCGAGCGCCTCAGTGGCCGCGTCCTCCGCTGAAGACGAGAGCTGGAGCCGACGCCGAAGCGCGAGCACTTCATCCGGTTCAGGCAGCGCGCCGGCCAGCGCAGTAAACAGCAGCCAGGCCGAACGGGAGTCGCCGAGAGCTCGGGCTCGCCCTGCGACGGCAGCGAGGAGACTGGCAGTGGATGCCGTTAACTCCTGCGCTTCCGCGGCCTCTGTGTCGTCGAACAATACTTCGTGTATGGCCAACACGCGCTGGCGAAGTATGTCGGGAAATGCGTCGTCGGGAATGTGACTGCTCACTGGTCGGACTGCTTCATCTGCCTCAATCTGGTGTTGACGAGTTTGACAGTGGGAATGAATCCGACTTCGCGCGATTTGATGACGAACCGCTGCGCGAGCGTCACTGGCTTCAGAATGCCGCGGGCCGTGATCAGCTTCTCGAGGCGAAGGCGCTTACGTGTTGCGCGGCTTACGAAGTCAAGCCATGAGGCGAGTTCTGCCTCGAACTGTGCCTGCTCAGATGGGCGGCCGCTCAGCGTTCGCGGCGTGGACTGGGTCACGTCGTGCCTTCCGGTGTTGGAGATCATCGGGTGAGACGCACTCCGCAGAAGCCCTGACCACCCAAACCAATCCTACGCTGCCGGATTGAGCGGTCTTCCTCCCGGTCGCCTCGGAGCACCGCGTCGAGCTGTGACTAAACCACGGTGCGGCTACTGCAGGACGATGCCATCCATGATCACCGGAACAGACACCGCACTGTCATAGACTTCGAGCTTCAGGTGCGTGTTGGTCGGATCGGCAACTGTCAGCGAGACAGATACCTGGGTCCACGTACCACTGACACCGGTGATGACCGTCGTTGCGACCTGCGAACTTCCTCCGGTCGCCCAGATCGCCAGCTTGCCGCTGAACGTTTGCGTCGGATCGGCTGTACGCAGCCATACGGTCCCCGTATATGTCTCACCAGCGACGATTCGGCGGTTGACACTTACCGCAACCGAGTTACCCGCGGTTGGAACAGAGAATTCGGCAGCCTTCGCACCGGCGATCAGACCGGGAATGGTCGGATCCGAGGCTACCGAACTGATCGTCGAGGTACCGTTGGATGCGGCCAGTCCGCTCGTGCCCGTCTCAAAGGATCCATTGCTGAGCAGGTTGCCGGTCAACGACGCATTGTCCAACCTGAGGTCGTATCCGGTCGACCCCAGGTATGTCTCGAGCCGGAGGCGGGTGTGGCCTGAGCGTGCGATGGGCAGGTTCACGGTGACGGGTGTCCAGGTCGGACCGACCGAAAAGGGAGTCGCCGCCTGCTCGGAAGTCCCGCCGAGAGCCCAGAGCACCAGTTTTCCGCTGAACGGCTGCGCGCTACCAGAACTCATCCACACGGTTGCCGTGTAGTCATCGCCGGAGCGCGGCACACGGCTGACATCCAGGCCGATGGAGCGACCAGCTACCTGAGTGTTCGATGCGAGGAATCGGGTGCCGTTCTCGGCAAGCGCGGGCAGCGTGTAGACGACACGGTTCATGAATCCGTTCTTGAACGTCCAGGCGCCGAGGCCCTGCTCGAATGAGGGCGATGAAATGGTGACTGGACCAGCCTGTGCCCGCGGCGGCAGTGGCGAAAGGCTGGCGGAGTCGAGCTGGAGATCATGCCCGGTAGTGCCAAGGTACAGCTGGAGTCGGATGCTCGTGTGCCCGGCATATGCGACGAGAAGGTCGGCGCTCACCCGAGTCCAGTCCGTCCCGACAGAGAACGGAACCGCGACGTTTTCCGCGTGGCCGCCCAACCCCCAGACGACCAGCTTTCCCGTGTATGGCGCGGTCGCCCCCGGTGCTGCCCGAAGCCAGATCGACCCGGAGTATGTCGTCCCGACGGCTAGCTTCTTTGCGACCGACTGGTAGATACTCTGGCCAGCCACCTGCGTGTTGGCGGCGAGATAATCCTGCCCCGCCTGCGCCGTGGAAACGGTATTGGCCGCTGGGCCTCGAAGCGCCCTCGCCACGCCGCTGCCGAACGCCCAGCCGGTCACCGATCCCTCGAATGACGAAGCACGGAGGAGGTTGCCCGTGTTACCGAACCAGTCGTTGAAATATCGCCAGAAGTTGCGATTGCCGTAGGAAGAACACGAGTCGCCGCTTCCGGACAGGTTCGCGAGCGCCGCCTTGTCGGGCTGGTAGGGCGTGTAATCGTAGAGCCCCGCGGTCGCCGCGTTCTCGATGTAGACCTTCGAAGATCCGCAGCTGGGCGTGCCGCCCGGATGATAGGTGATCGAGTTGTATGCCCCGGCCCGAAAACTGTAGCTACCCGGGTTCTGGCGGTACCGCTGGAACTGCTTCGCCGCGTGAAACACCTGGGTATAGAAACCCGCAGTGCCGGCTGCGCATTTGGCGGTATCCGGGCAGTTGTATCCCGTCGCATGGTCGTAGGCAGACGCCGTCGGCGAGCTTCGCGTAACGAGCGACTGCTCCTTCTGCACGAGCACGACGAGAACCGCTGGGTTAATGTTGCAGGCAGAGCCGACCGCGACGAAGATCCGGGCGGCCGTCGCGCCAGCCAGCTTGCCAATGGCTGCGCAGTACTGGTCTGCCGCTGACGCCGTGATCGCAAACGTCGCATCCTTCAGGCACGGCAGACCTCCGGCGGCGTGACACCCGGCGCCCTTCGAATTGAGAAGTGCCGCAATCGTCTGCTCCTGTGTGCCTCCACCGTCGTAGAAGACCGTGTCGGTGATGAGGTTGCCCGCATTGAAGCTTGAGACGTCGGCGGCGTCTGCCGCCTGCGCCCCGGCGACGAACGTCACGACGACCAGCGCGAGCGCTGCAATGCCCGCGACCACTCGGCCGACGGCGGCTGAGCGCGCGACCCGACGTAGCCGACTCATGCGCGTACTCAAGTCGATGACGAGATTCCGCATGTTCGTGCCCCCAAGTATCCGTGTCCCCTACACGCGGCCGACACGCGGCGGGATCCCGTAGCAGCCTCTCGGGAAAGTATAGGTCGCAAATCACGGTTGAGCACTGCGAGTTTGGGCGCTATCGACGGAAGGCGACCGTGCCATCCGGCTGAAGTCTGCCGACCCACGCGCTTCGAACGCTGATGCTCGACGTTCGCGGGGACTCCAGCAGATGCCGTGTCCACATGGTAACGACTGCGGTCTCGGTCGGCACCTGGGGCGCGGTTTTCCAGGGAACGAGCTGGTCATTCCAGGTGACGACTGCCACCGAAGGACTCGCCGCAGCAAGGGACTTCCACGAGAAGGTGGACGTATCGCCGATGGTGACAACTTGCACGTTGCAATCGGCATGGATCGTCGGCGAATAGTTGGGCGGCGCACTTTGCGCAACGAAGGCGACCACCTTCGCATTGCCGATTGCCGAACAGATGTGTTCGATCTCAGCAGCCTGGCCGCCGCCGTCGACGGTGAACATGATGCGCCCCCAGGGCAGCAACGTGCCGACGACACAGCCGATGAGCGCGAGCACGGCGACGACCCGGAACAGCCGCCGTCGCGACTTCCACAGCCATCGCAGCGACAATACCGCCGCGATCGCGAGTGCGGGGGTAATCGCCGGCAGCACCCGGCGGAACGCCCAGATCTGGTCGGGTGTGATGGTGATGGTGTTGATATAAAGGAGCGCGACGACGGCGACCGTGGTCAGGATGACGATGTGCGCTGCGTTCTTGCGCGTGATCGACCAGTAGATCCACGCGCACATGCCGACGAGTGCCAGCGCGAGGAAGGCAAGTCCGAAGTACCATGCGAACCACCAGAGCGAGTATTCGGAGTATCCACGCGTCGGGTCGATCGTCAGCCCATCCTGCGCCTGGAGGCTGGCGACGGCCTCCAGGTAAGGCGCGCCCTTCACGCTGTGGTCGATGAGCCATAGTGGGCGCGAGAGCCAGTACACGAAGATGACTGCGAGTGCTCCCGACGCCGCGATTGCAATAATCCTGGAAGCGCGCGTGAATTCGATAGTTCGCCGCCCGAACGGAGTCAGGCTGACGATGACGAGAACGGCGGATGCCGCAACCGTCGCCTCCCACAGCCGCCACGCCTGCGCGCCAAGGTCTGACACGTAGCGGGGGTTGTTGTGGAGCAGGTCGAAGATGCCGATGGCGAGGGTCACCCAGGCAGCAGCGGTCCAGGCCAGCGCGCGCCAGCGCATCCTCGGGTCGGTTCTGATCCGGCCGACGCCGATGACCACCAAAAGCAACCCTGCGATCGCACCGACCACCTCGAGCGCACCGTCAATGCGGGTGAGGCCGCTCGCGCCCAACATCGCGCCGGAGACAATGAAATCCGAATAGCGGGCGGTATTGAAGGCGGAGATGATCCAGATGGCCGACGCCACCACGAGAAGGGTCGCCATCATCTCCGTGTAGGAGGTGCGCGAGAAGTAGATGAACGGCATCGCCGCTCCAAGGATCACAGCAGGCAGGAGCGCCCAGTATGGGCCCATGAAGCGACGGCTCAGGGCGTAGACCGCAAGGAGCGTGACAGCACCGACCAACAGGTCGACCACGATTCCGCCCTGCACTCCAGCCAGCCAAAACCCAATCGCGATGAGGGCTGGCACGCCGTTGCTGCCCTGAAACCGGATGTCAGTATTGTTTGTCGTGCCGAACGGGCCTAGCTGGGCTGACAGGCCGGACACGTGGCTTGCGATCGCGTGGGCGCCCGTGATGTCCATCGGCGAACCGCCTGTGTGGGCGATCACCGCCCCCACGACCATATAGATTCCGGGGTCACGGATCGGAACGAGGTACTGGCTCGCGAAGGGAATCTGCACTACGAACCAGATGAACGCGAGCGCGGTGGCAAGCACAGCTCCATTGCGATGGGCCTTCGTCACGCCCGTCGACTGCGGCATGAACCGCCAGGTTGCGATCACGACCAGGATGACAAGTGGCAGGAACAGCCACCAGAACATGACCCGGAACGCGGCGAGCGTTCCCGCGAGCACGAAGACCGTACAGGCGATGAAGACGATTCGGTCGGGCAGCGCGATAAGTCCGCGAACGCGCCCCACCGCGTGCGATCGCCCACCGATCGCGCGGTCGAGCGTCGTCTCGGGGCGGCCTATGGCTGTCGCAGTTGTCACTGGCCTATCCTTGCTCGCTTGGGGGCGTTGCCCCGGCCAACTCAATGTCGTGTCGCACCATGGAGCCGACGAGCTCGTCGAAGCCCACGGTGGGCCTCCAGCCCAGCGCGGCTCTGATCCTGCTCGAGTCCCCCACCAGTTCGGTGGCATCGACAGGCCTGCGGAAGCGGGGGTCCTGCTTCACGTATGGTTCCCAGTCGTCGATGCCTGCTGCCGCGAAGGCCACAGCAACGAAGTCGCGGACGGTGTGTGACACCCCGCTCGCAATGACGTAGTCGTTGGCAGCAGTAGCATCGCTCGTCGCCGCGGCTCCGACCATGGCGAGCGCCAGAGCGTAGTCCGGTGCCCAGCCCCAGTCGCGGCGAGCATCCAGGGAACCGAGCACGAGCTCGGTCTCCAGGCCGAGCGAGATCCGGGCGACCGTGCGAGTAATCTTCCTCGTCACGAAGGTCTCGGGGCGCCGCGGGGATTCGTGGTTATAGAGGATGCACGACGACGCGGCCAGCCCCATCGACCGGTACGAAGCGACGAGGTAGTGCGCGTACGCCTTCGCGGCGCCATACGGGTTCACGGGCCGCACCGGCGTCTCCTCGTTCTGCGGTGACACAGTCGGGGACCCGAAGATCTCCGCGCTCGAGGCCTGCACGAATGCGACGGGACGGTCCTCGCGCCGCTGCACCGCGAGCGCGGCATCCAGCAGCACGGCAGGAGGGAGCGCCGTGATCCTCGCCGTGTCGAGCGGGTGGTCCCACGACGCGGCGACGGAGGTCAGCCCGCCGAGATTGAAGATCATATCGGGCGCGACCTCGGCCACGAGCCGGGCTAAGTGTTGTTCGTCGGCGAGATCGCCTTCGACCAGATCGAGCCCTGGCGTTCGCTCCTCAAGCGCCTGCCTGGTCTCGTCCCCGCCGCGGACGAGGCCGACTACGAGATACCCACGAGCGAGGAGGATGTCGGCCAGGTAGCTGCCGGTCTGGCCGGTGATCCCTGTGACGAAGGCGGTAGGCATCCTTCTAATCAGACGAGATTGTTGGCAACGCGCTCGACATCGGCGTCGACCATCATTGTGACGAGCGACGGGAAGTCGACCTCGCGCTTCCAGCCCAGCTTCGCCTGGGCCTTGGACGCATCGCCAATCAGTAGGTCGACCTCGGCGGGCCGGAAGAACTGCGGGTCCTGATACACGTGCTTCTCCCAGTCGGTGATCCCGACGCGGTTGAACGCGATTTCGAGGTACTCGCGCACCGAGTGGGTTTCGTTCGTCGACACGACATAGTCGTCTGCTTCGTCCTGCTGCAGCATCCGCCACATGGCGTCCACGTAGTCGCCGGCAAAGCCCCAGTCGCGTTTGGCCTCGATATTGCCGAGTGAGATGCGATCCTGCTGGCCGGCGGCGATCTTCGCGACTGCGAGGCTGATCTTGCGGGTGACGAACTCCGGCCCGCGCATCGGCGACTCGTGGTTGAAGAGGATGCCGCTTGAAGCGTGCATGCCGTAGGACTCGCGGTAATTGATGGTTATGTAGTGACCGAAAACCTTGGCGACGCCGTAGGGCGAACGCGGCCAGAGTAGCGTCGACTCAGACTGCGGAACGTGCTGCACCTTGCCAAACATCTCGGAACTCGATGCCTGGTAAAAACGCACCGAGTCCGGCTTGTCGCCAGCGTAGAGGCGCACGGCCTCGAGGATGTTGAGCACGCCCTTGCCCGTGACGTCACTTGTAAGAAACGCGTTCTCCCAGGAGTAGGCGACGAACGAGATCGCACCGAGGTTGTAGACCTCGTCCGGCTTCGAGGCCGCGAGAGCACGCATGAGGCTCGACACGTCGAGGAGGTCGCCGGTGAGGATCTTGACCTCAGGAAGGTGCTCGTGCAGGAACTCGATCTTCGGGTTGTTCTGCCCACGAACGAGACCGTAGACCTCGTACCCCTTCGACAGCAGGAGCTTGCTGAGGTAGTAGCCGTCCTGCCCGGTCACACCGGTCACAAGCGCGCGTTTCATGAAACTCCATTCCCGATTGCCTGGCCGGCACCGCCGTGCGAATGCATAGGCGAACCCCATCGGAATCGCTGCAAACCACGGAGCAGTCTACCCGGCGCTCCAATGCAGGCCGCGACATAATGGTCTGATCGCCTACCGCCAGCAGCTCGCAGCCGAAAGTCTAGAAGTGTGAATTCACGTCCTGTCGTTCTTCTCGACGCGACTGCGATCCCCGCGGAGGTCGGCGGTGTCGGTCGCTACGTGGAGGAGCTGCTCGCCCGCTAT
Organism: Glaciihabitans sp.; assembly: GCA_025463785.1. Classification (GTDB taxonomy): domain Bacteria; phylum Actinomycetota; class Actinomycetes; order Actinomycetales; family Microbacteriaceae; genus Galbitalea. The sequence continues at coordinate 607,328 of JAODBD010000003.1, read as the reverse complement.
GACCCGAACGGGTCGCTCGAGTACGCGGTCGTGGCTCAGGCGGCGGCGGTAGGTCGCCTGCAGTCCATAGCGCCCGGCGTGACGGTCGTGGCTGCCCCGCGTCGAATCGCGAGTCGCCCCATTCGGATGCTTTGGGAGCAGTTCGCCTTGCCGCGCCTGGCCAGGAAGCTGGGTGCATCCGTCATCCACTCCCCTCACTACACGATGCCTGTCTTCGCAGGTCGGCCGGTCGTCGTCACCTTGCACGATGCGACGTTCTTCTCCGACCCGGGCGTCCATAGCCGAGGCAAGCGAGTCTTCTTCCGCGCATGGACTCGCTATTCGCTGAAGCACGCTGCTGTCAGCATCGTGCCGAGCGCGGCGACACGGGATGAGCTCACACGCTACCTGCCGGGCAGGACAGCCCGCGTCGTCGTCATCCATCACGGCGTAGACCTCGACCAGTTCCACGTTCCGACACCGGCCGAGCGGGGCGCCGCGGCCGACCTGGTCGGCGCAGCGCACTGGATAGCGTTCCTCGGCACGCTCGAACCGCGCAAGAACGTCGGTTCGCTGGTGCGCGCGTTCGGCGACCTCGGCGACGAGGTCTTCGAGCGATTCCCCGACCTGCGACTGGTGCTTGCGGGTGCGAACGGATGGGACACCAGCCTTGCGAGCGCGATCAGCGAGTCCCCACGGGCGGACCGGATCGTGCAAGCGGGCTACGTGCCTCTTGAGGCCCTCACCGGCATCCTCGGCGGCTCGGTGCTCGTCTGCTACCCGAGCCTCGGCGAAGGGTTCGGCCTGCCCGTGCTCGAAGCCATGGCTTGTGGAGCGAGCGTCCTCACCACCCGGCGGCTCGCCCTGCCGGAAGTCGGCGGCGATGCCGCACGGTACTCTGAGCCAGACGAAAAGTCGCTTGCGGCCGCGATCACTGCGCTCGCACTGGATGAGGATGAGCGCAGGACGCTGTCAGTGCTCGCACGCGAGCGCGCGGAGACGTTCAGTTGGAACGCAACGGCCGACGCCCACTCCGCGGTCTTCGCTTCCGTCGCAATGAGGGACACGAGACGATGACCAGGACTCCCGCCCAGCGCGCGACCGAACCGTTGTACGGCGACGGCCTTGCGATCATCACTGTCACGTATTCGCCGGGTGACACGATCAACGAGATGCTCGCATCCATCCCGTCGGCCACGAAGTCAAACCCGACCGTCATCCTGTCCGACAACGGATCCACGGATGGCTCGGTCGAGGCGGCCGTCGAGAAGTTCCCGTTCGCGAAGCTGCATCGCAATCCGGGCAACGCAGGTTACGGCGGCGCGATCAACTCAGCCGTCGTCGAACTCGACGACAGCATCGGCTGGATCCTTGTCGTAAACCCGGACACCGAGTTTGGCGAAGGGTCTGTCGACGCGCTGCTCGCCGTTGCGGAGTCCGATGCGGCCATCGGGTCGGTCGGCCCGCTCATCGTCTCCGAGGATGGCGTCCCGTATCCGTCAGCTCGGGCGCTCCCTTCTTTCCGCACTGGTGTGATCCACGCACTGTTCTCTGGCGTCTGGCCGAACAACCCGTGGAGCCGCGCATACCGGCAGGATGCTGTGATCGAGCAGGGCAAGCAGGTTCCGACCGGCTGGCTGTCCGGCGCTTGCGTGCTGGTTCGCCGAGTCGCCTTCAACCAGGTCGGCGGTTTTGACGACCGCTACTTCATGTATTTCGAGGATGTCGACCTCGGCAAGTCGCTCGGCGAAGCCGGCTGGAGCAACATCTACGCTCCATCGGCGCGCATCATGCACATCGGCGGCACCACCGCCGCGAGGTTCCCGGTGCGAACGCTCACGGCTCACCACGACAGCGCGTACCGATACATCGCCAAGAAGCATCCCGAGTGGTGGCTGTTCCCGGTGCGGGTAGCGATCTGGTCAGGCCTCAAGGTGCGCCAGTGGGCGATCCTGCGCAAGGCCCGCCGCACGCACGACTCAGCGCAGTAGCCAACGTGGGCCAGGACAGGCCACGGCGCACGCACATTTATGGGAACGAGGAGGACCAGGGCGCCCGAGCAGTTCAGGTCGTGAGCTACCTCGCCGAGCTGGGGAGCGATAGCGACTGCGCACGTTTCACGAACGCGATCCCCTGCCTCGAGCAGTGGCCAGGAGTCCGAGCAGGTACTCGCCGTACCCGCTCTTGGTCAGAGGTTCCGCGAGTGCCTCGAGCTGGGCATCCGTGATCCACCCCTGCCGCCATGCGACCTCCTCGATACAGCCGATCTTGAATCCCTGCCGGGCTTCGATCACCCGCACATACTCCGAGGCCTGCATCATCGATTGGAACGTCCCGGTGTCGAGCCACGCGGTGCCACGATCGAGGATCTCAACCCGGAGCGCGCGCTTAGACAGGTAATGTTCGTTGACGGCTGAGATCTCGAGCTCGCCGCGTTCGCTCGGCGTGATCGACTTTGCGACCTCGATGACCGAGTTGTCGTAGAAGTAGAGGCCGGGCACTGCGTAATTGCTTTTCGGCCGCGCCGGTTTCTCCTCGATCGAGACTGCCCTCATGTTGTCGTCGAACTCCACGACGCCGTACGCGGCCGGATCGGCCACCTGGTAAGCGAAGATGAGGCCGCCCTCGATCTCACCACGGCGGGAGAGCGACGGTGCAAGACCGGCACCGTGGAAGATGTTGTCCCCGAGCACCAGCGCCACCGGCTCGTCGCCGATGAACTCCTCGCCGATGATGAAGGCCTGCGCGAGTCCGTCCGGCGACGGCTGCACTGCATATTCGATGCGCATCCCGAGGCTGCTGCCGTCGCCGAGCAGCGCTTGGAACTGCGCGTTGTATTCCGGCGTCGTGATCACAAGGACCTCGGTGATGCCCGCCATCATGAGCGTCGAAAGCGGGTAGTAGACCATGGGCTTGTCGAAGATCGGCATGAGCTGCTTCGAGATGCCCTTGGTGATCGGCCAGAGGCGGGTTCCGCTGCCGCCCGCGAGTACGATTCCGCGCATCAGCCGGCCACTGGTCGGGACGACTGGTACTCGGCATCGAGTTGCGCGTAATACGCACGGAGGCCGTCCCACCGTGGAAGGGTGCCGTTGGCTTCCGCTTCGGCGAGCGTCGGCGCGGCGGCGTCGGCGGGCGACAGGATTGGCTCGCCTGCCTCGGCGGGGAACACCAGCTCGAGCTGCGGGTCGAGCGGGTTGATGCCGTGCTCGCGCGACGGGGTGTACACATCCGTCGTGAAGTAGTTGACGGCGGTGTTGTCTGTGAGCGCCACGAAAGCGTGGCCGAGACCTTCCGCGACGTAGACCGCGCGACGGTCTATTTCGTCGAGGAGGACTGCCTCCCACGTGCCGAAGGTGGGTGAACCGAGCCGGATGTCGACGACGTAGTCGATCGCCGCACCGTGTGCGACCGACACATACTTGGCCTGGCCGCGTGGGACATCCACGTAGTGGATGCCACGAATCACTCCGCGGTGCGAAACCGAGGTATTGCCCTGCCGCAGATCCACGGGGTGCCCGACGACCTCTGCCAGCTTGTCAAAGCGGTATGTCTCGAGGAAGATGCCACGCTCATCGCCAAGCTGCTTTGGCGTTATCTCGTACGCGTCGGGGATACCAAGCTGGCGGATCTGCACGAGACGAGAGTCTAGCAAGCGGGTATTGACGGCAAGGCGGGCGTACTGGGGCACAAATTTGCTGGGCCGGTAAGATGATTCAGTCCAGGTAATCGATGAGCGCAAGGAATCCGTTAGTTGAGAATTTTGGTCACCGGCGGCGCCGGGTTCATCGGGTCGAACTTTGTTCGTCGTGTCCTCACCGACACGTATAAGGGGCTCGAGGGCGCAGAAGTCACCGTCCTCGACGCGCTCACGTACTCGGGCAACCTGGCGAACCTCGCTCCGGTGACCGCCCTGCCGCGGTACAGCTTCGTGCACGGCGACATTAGGGACGCCGCGCTTCTCGACCAGATCTTCCCCGGGATCGACGCCGTCATCCACTTCGCCGCGGAATCGCACGTTGATCGTTCTGTGCGCGACGCTGGCCCGTTTGTCTCGACCAATGTCGGGGGCACGCAGCAGCTGCTCGACGCCGCAGTGCGCCACCAGATCGGCCGCTTCGTGCACGTTTCGACCGACGAGGTCTATGGTTCGATCGAGACAGGATCCTGGCGCGAAGACCATCTGCTCGAGCCGAACTCTCCGTATGCGGCGTCCAAGGCATCCAGTGACCTGCTCGCTCGCGCGTACTTCCGAACCCACGGGCTCGATGTCTCGATCACCCGCTGCTCGAACAACTATGGGCCGTACCACTTCCCCGAGAAACTCATCCCGCTGTTCGTAACTAACCTCCTCGACGGCAGGCCGGTTCCGCTCTACGGCGACGGCGAGAACGTTCGCGACTGGCTGCACGTTGACGATCACTGCCGCGGAATAGCGCTCGTCCTGTCCGGTGGCCGGGCGGGTGAGATTTACAACATCGGTGGCGGCACCGAGCTGACCAACCGCCACCTGACCGAGCTTCTTCTCGAGGCCACGGGACGCGACTGGTCGCTGGTCACTCCCGTCGAAGACCGCAAGGGCCACGACCGTCGGTACAGCGTTGACATCACGAAGATCTCGAGCGAACTCGGCTACGAACCGCAGGTGCGGTTCGAGAACGGGTTGGCTGAAGTGGTGGAGTGGTATCGCGAAAACCGCCGATGGTGGGAACCGCTCAAGCAGCGCGCCTGGCTCGGCTAGGTATGCGCTGGTTGGTGACCGGTGGTGCCGGCATGCTCGCGCAGGACCTTCGCCAGGAGCTTGAGGGACGGGATGCGACCTTCCTCGGCCACGCAGAGCTCGACGTCGCTGACATCGAGTCGGTCATCGCAGCAGTAACGGGCCATGACGTCGTGGTCAACGCGGCCGCTTACACGCGCGTGGATGACGCCGAAACGGATGTCGAGACAGCCACCGCCGTGAACGCCACGGGTGCAGAGAACCTGGCCATCGCGACGGAAAGCATCGGGGCAAAGCTCGTACAGGTATCGACCGACTACGTCTTCGACGGCACCGCTACCACGCCGTACACCGAGGACGCGCCGGTCAGCCCGGTTTCGGTGTACGGCAGAACCAAGGCGGATGGCGAACGGCTCGCGATCGCGGCGCATCCGGCCGGGACTCTCGTTCTTCGCACGGCCTGGCTCTATGGAGCGGGCGGCGACAACTTTGTCACGTCCGTGCTTCGCCTCGCGGGCAGGCTCGACACGGTGCCGGTGCTCACCGATCAGCTCGGGCAGCCCACCTGGACGGTCGACCTGTCACGCCAGATCGTAGCCTCAGTGGACGCGGATCTTCCCCCGGGCATCTACCACGCAACCAACTCTGGCAGCACCAGCCGTTTCGATTTCGCACGGGAGATCTATCGGCTCGCCGGCCTCGATCCCGAGCGGATCGTGCCTGCTGCGGGCGACCAGTTCACGCGGCCCGCGCCACGGCCTGCGTACTCTGTGCTCGGGCATGCTGGCTGGGCCAGGGTCGGATTCCCACCCCTGCGGTCATGGCGCGAGGCCCTCGTCGACGCCGCCGCACACGGCGTTCTCGACTCGCCATCCTGATAAAGTCGACCCACTCTCGCCAGAGCATCCTCATGTACGAGCTGTAAGGGGAACAATGTCCACGCTTCGCGTGATCGTCGACCAGATTCTGGCACCGGTTCCCGGCGGAATCGGTCGGTACGCCGAGGAGCTCACGCGCGCGCTCATCGCGACGGCACCTGTCGGTGCCTCGGTCGCCGGCATCGTCTCGGCATCCCCCGACGAGCAGTACGCCAAACTGGCCGCGAAGCTTCCGGAGCTTACCGAGCTTTACAAGTCACCCCTGGCCCGCAGGGAGCTCTCGCTGGCCTGGCAGCATGGGTTCACGGTTCTTCCGGGCAAAGGCATGGTTCATGCGACGAGCATGCTGGCGCCGCTCTACAGCCACGATCGAGTCAACGACCGCGAGAACCAGACGGCCATCACCATCCACGACGTCGTGCCGTGGACCCACCCCGAAACGCTCACTCCGCGTGGAGTGCGCTGGCACAAGGCCATGGCGGCGCGCGCGTACAAGTACGCGGATGCCGTCGTCGTCGACACCCATGCTGTCGCCCAGCAGCTGTCAGAATACTTCGATTTCGGCGACCGCGTCAGGGTCGTGAGTGCCGCGGTTGGCTCGGCATTGAAATTGCCGGATGACGCCGATGAGCGGGCACAGCGGCTGGGACTCCCTGAGCACTACCTGCTCGCCGTCGGAACGCTGGAGCCGCGCAAGGGCCTCGAACCACTCATCCGCTCGCTCGCGCTACCGCAGGCGGGCGACATCCCGCTCGTTATCGTCGGTCCGAAAGGCTGGGGTGAGCTGGATGTCGAGTCCATCGCTGCTGACGCAGGGCTCCCCGAGGGCCGCGTCACGCCGATCGGGTATCTGAGCGACGCGGACCTTGCCACGGCTCTGTCGCGGGCGACCATCTTTGTCTTCCCGAGCCTGGCCGAAGGGTTCGGGCTGCCTGTGCTTGAGGCCATGAGTCTCGGTACTCCCGTCATCCACTCGGACGACGCCGCCGTCCTGGAGGTCGCCTCCGACGCTGGCATCGTGGTCGAACGCGAGGATGCTGCAGGTTACCCCGAGCGCCTCGCCGACGCGATTGGTCGGGTGGTCTCCGACGTCGACCTGCGAACGCGCATGGGCTACCAGGGTATCGACCGCTCGCACGCGTTCAGCTGGCGTGCCTCGGCCGAGAAGGTCTGGCAGCTACACGCCGACCTGTAGCGCGGCTCAGCCGGACAGTGTCGGTTGCGTCTCGCGCTGCTCGACAACGGCGTGCGAGCGCGGTGGCGCCCAGCGACGACGCAACGGAGTCTCAACGAACCGGTACGACAGCCAGGCAACACCAACCACGATGACGACCCACAGCACGCCCCAGTGGCTCGACGCGGGGCGCAGCCCGACCAGGTCGACGAAAGCCCAGAGGAAGATGATGTTCCAGAGGTAGATGCTGTAAGAGAGCCGCCCAAGGAACGCGAGCGGGCGGAAGGCCATCACCCGTGAAAACCAGCCAAGCGGGTTGCGGGCTACCCACGCGACGACGGCGAGTGCCGCGAATGCCGTTTGGCCGAATGCGTACGGATCCGGAAAGCCCTGTATGACACCATGGCCGGTGACGATGACCCTCACCAGAATGATCGCGCCGATGGGACCGAGGATGTTGCTCGCCCACCAGAGCACTCGGCTACTGGGGAACCGCGCCAGCACGAGGGCCAGGATGCACCCGAGAAGCAGGGCGTCATAGTGCGAAAACGGGCCGAACAGGATCGCGTTGACCGAGGCGCCGTGACCGAGCGACCACTGCCGGACGAGGAAATCCGTCAATGCCAGCAGCGTCAGGATCACGATCGACGGCACGAATCTGCCCCAACGGACCAGCAGGACAATGATGAACGGCCAGAGCAAGTAGAAATGCTCCTCGATGCCGAGCGACCATGACCACTGGAAGTAGTGACTCACCGGCACCGTCGGGAACAGCGAGAGGATGTCCGTGGTGTAGGTGAGGCTGCCGACTGCGCCTGCCCACCATTCGACGAGCGGCCTGCCGGTCGCGAACAGCCATGCCACTGTCACGAGCACGATCACGACGAACGCAGGCCCGAGACGCACCAAGCGGCGCCAGTAGAAGTGCCGGAAGTGGATCCGGCCGGTGCTCCTGAATTCGCTAAGGAGGAGGCTCGTGATGAGGTATCCGCTGATGACGAAGAAAACCTCGACGCCATGGTAGCCGCCCGGCGCGTGGAAGTCGCCATGCTCAGCGAGCACGAATCCTACGGCGATTGCGCGCAGCCCGTCGAGCCCCGGGTTGAAGCCGAACCTCGTCGCTACATCGCCGAGATCATGGGGCAGGAAACGCGTCGACACCCGCAGAGTCTATCGGAGCAAGGTACTAGCCAGTCGGGCTCGAGGTTGGGGTCGGGGTAGATGTGACGAGAGCGGCCTGCACCATCTGGCGGATCTTCGCGAAGTCCGGGTTCGGCTCGTAGACCACGGGCGGCACCAGCTCGAGCTGTCCCGGGGTCTTCGAGCGCGACTGATTGGCCAGTTCGACGAACCGTCCCAGCATTGCCTGCGGGATGTCGGTCTTCACGATCCGTTTGCCCGCGCTCGCGATGGCCTCAAACTTGCTCAGCACGACTGAGGGCTGAAATTGCGCCAGTATGGCGGCTTGAAGCTGCCGCTGGCGTTCCATGCGTGCATAGTCGCTATCCCCGTGCCGCGACCGCGCGTACCACTGGGCCGTAAACCCGTTCATGCGCTGGACGCCGGGATTGATCCATTGGTTGACGTTGATAGGCCGCCCGTTGGCATCGATCGACCCACCGATCGGAAGCTTCTGCGCCACACTGATTGTGACTCCACCGAGCGCATCGATAAGGTTCGAGAAACCTTCCATGTCGATGAGCGCGTAATACGGCACGCTAATGCCAAGGACTCCTTCGACGGCATCCCTCGTCGCCTCAATTCCGGGACCGCTGCCATCCCTGACGGCGTTCGGATAGAGACCAGGATGCGCCTCGGCGTAGGTGTAGATCGCGTTGATGAGGCACGTGTCACCGCAGTTGTATCCGTTCGGGAACGGTCCATAAAGCGGCGAACCTTTGACGAACGGTACCTTCTGCATGTTGCGCGGGATTCCGATGAGGGTTGTCTGGCCGGTCTGCGCATTGATGCTCGCCACCGAGATGCTGTCCGGACGAAGTCCGACACGGTCGGGGCCGGCGTCGCCGCCGAGCAGCAACACGTTGTATCGGCCGTTGACCGGATCCGCGTACAGCCTGTTGCTGGAGAAGATCGAGCCAATGGTCGACCGCGTCACACCCGCGAGGAACGCCCCACGAGCCGCCAGACCAGAGACACCTACCATGACAATGAACGCGAGCGCTGCGACGGCGACTCGAGCGGCGGGTCCGGCCTTGACGAGCCTCATCAGTCGCAGGGCATCCAGTGTCAGGATGACCCAGAGAATCGCATAGAACACGAGGAACACCTGCGCGGCAGTCAGTGCGATCGGATTCGTAGCCACCGTAAAGACAGTGGCAGGCGCAGCCAACCAGACGACCAGCGCGACGACGAGGAAGAGCCAGAGCAGCAGGGTGAAGCTCAGCCCAAACCTGCCGAGACGCCTGCTACCCGCGACCGCCTGGACCGAACCGGGAATCAGGATGTTGAGTACAACGAGCCACCAGGCGCGCCTGGTCATTTCGCTGCGCGAGGAGAGGTTCGGGGAGCGCACCGGAGTGTGACGCTGGGCCACACTCGGGGTGTAGTTCTTGCTCATCGTTGTGGGCAAGTCCGCGCTACAGCGTGGCCTTCAGCGCGGCGTTCTTCTGCTCGACAAGCTGCTCGAGCGATGTGGCGAAAGCGGCGAGCCTCACGGTGAGCGCGTTGTCGTGGACGGCGAGGATGCGCGCGGCCAGGATCCCGGCGTTGCGCGCGCCGCCGATCGACACCGTTGCGACCGGGATTCCTGCGGGCATCTGCGCGATCGACAGCAGCGAGTCGAGGCCATCCAGATTGGCCAGCGGGACGGGGACGCCGATCACGGGGAGCGTGGTAACCGATGCGAGCATCCCTGGCAGGTGGGCGGCGCCGCCCGCTCCGGCGATGATGACACCGATGCCGCGACCGGCCGCAGCGCGACCGAAACGGATTAGCTTGTCCGGAGTGCGATGCGCAGACACGATCTCGACCTCGGCCTCGATGCCGAACTCGGCGAGCGCGGCGACGGCGGCCTGCATGACGCCCCAGTCGGAATCCGATCCCATAACGACAGCAACACGAGGGGAGTCGGCACGGGGTTGCATGCTGACAATGCTAAGCGTGCGGTCCGGCGAGAGCGCTCATGGATGACTGCGTGTCCACGACCTTCACTCAGTCAAAGAAACCGGCACGGCAGCCGCCCGCGCCTGGTAAACGACCTCATCCAGCTCGTTGCCGATGGCGGTTACGTGCCCAACCTTTCGCCCCGTGCGAGCCACCTTGCCGTAGTCGTGGAACTTCACGGTCGGCTGTTCGGCCATGACTGCCGCATATCGGGTGCTGATCGGCCCGCCCAGGATATTGACCATGACGCTCCAGTTGCGGTGCATCCCCGTTGCGCCGAGTGGCAGGTCGAGTACCGCCCGAAGGTGCTGCTCAAACTGGCTGGTGCGAGAGCCGTCGATGGTCCAATGGCCGGTGTTATGCGGCCGCATGGCGAGCTCGTTGATCAGCAGTCGCTCGTCCGTCGTCTCAAACAGCTCAACGGCGAGAACCCCGGTCACGTCAAGCTTCTCGGCGATCGTGACGGCAATGTCGGCGGCGAGATCGGCGACAGCGCCACTCGAGGCCGGCGCCGGCGCGATTACCTCGGCGCACACCCCATCCCGTTGCACAGACTCGACCACTGGCCACACGCTGATCTCGCCGGAGGGACGCCGCGCGACCGACTGCGCAAGCTCCCGCCGGAACTCCACGAGCTCTTCGGCGAGCAAATCGTCGCCCGCGACAAACCAGTCCTCCACCTCAGCAACATCCCGTACGACTCGCACACCCTTACCGTCGTAGCCGCCGCGGGGTGTCTTGACGACGGCAGCGCCACCGTGCTCGGCGAGGAACGCCGCCAGGTCTGCGGGAGACGAGATGCGCGCCCAGTCCGGCAGCGGCATCCCCAGCTCCGCAAGTTTTTCGCGCATGAGCAGCTTGTCCTGGGCAACGGCCAATGCAGCGGGCGACGGATGAACGGCCACGCCGTTCTCGACCAGTCGAGCCAGAACGTCCTGGGGTACATGCTCATGATCGAAGGTGATTACGTCCACACCGCGGGCGAATTCGAGCACCGTTTCGGCATCCCGGTAGTCACCAACAGAGCCTGAACGAAGCAGATTGGCCGAACTGTCGTCGGTTTCTGAAAGGACTCTCAGTTCGATTCCGAGCGCGATTGCGGGTGGAATCATCATGCGAGCGAGCTGTCCGCCGCCAACTACACCGACTTTCATCGCAGAAAACCTCTCGATTGTGCTCTGCCGCCATTCAGCAAAGCTGCGGATTTCGCTGGTTAGGCTAATTAGGTTCGTACCCCATTGTTCCCCAAAGATTCGGCCATCGCATGCGCACACTGATAGCTCAACTCGCCAGGTTTGGTGTCGTTGGCGCGGTCGGTTTCGTGGTGGATGTCGGCATCTTCAACGTCCTTCGCGTCACCGTCTTCAGCCCAACGCAGATTCACGAGGGCCCGGTGTGGGCAAAAGTCGTGTCGACCAGCATCGCCATTGTCATCAACTGGCTGGGAAATCGGTACTGGACCTTCCGCAAGGAGGCGCGCAAGCATCCGCTCTCCGAGGCGATTGAGTTCTTCGTCGTCAGCCTCGTCGGTATGGGCATCGGCCTCGGCTGCCTGTGGATCTCGCACTACGTTCTCGGCTACACATCGCAGCTTGCCGACAACATCTCGGCGAACGTCGTCGGCCTGGCACTCGGCACGCTCTTCCGGTTCGCGCTCTACCGCTTGTGGGTGTTCAATCCCAAGCGCACGGGGGCCGGGAAGCGCCCGCACAAGTCTGCGACCGAAATATCTGTACGAGAAGACGCACTAGGGGCGGCCGAGACTCCGGTATAGCCAACCGGCAGCACGCCATCGGTCGCGGTCGAGGCAATTACGGCCGTCGAGGATGACCCGGCCAGCAGCAACCTCGAGATCTGCGGGCATCAGATCACGGAACTGCTTCCACTCAGTCAGGACCAGCACGGCATCCGCCCCGGTCGCGGCCTCCTGCGCGGTCGCGACGTAGTCGAGTTCGGGATGCTGGCGCCGCGACGTCTCGACGGCCTCCGGGTCGGTCGCGACGACCGTTGCGCCCTCGGCCCGCAGTCGCATCGCCACATCGAGCGACGGCGAGTCGCGAACGTCGTCGGAGTCCGGCTTGAACGCGAGGCCAAGCACCGCGATGCGCTTACCTCGCACGTCGCCGCCAAGCGCCTCGCGCGTGATCTCGACCATCCGGTCACGACGGCGAAGATTGATCGCGTCGACCTCGCCGAGGAACGCGAGCGAGGCCCCGAGGCCCAGCTCTTCGCCCCGAGCCCGGAACGCGCGGATGTCTTTGGGAAGGCAACCGCCGCCGAATCCGAGACCGGAGTTCAGGAAGCGGCGTCCAATGCGGTTGTCGTGGCCGATCGCATCCGCAAGCTGGGTGACGTCGGCGCCGGTTGCCTCGGCGATCTCTGCCATGGCATTGATGAAGGAGATCTTGGTGGCCAGGAACGCGTTTGCCGAGACCTTCACGAGTTCGGCCGTCGCGTAGTCGGTGATGATTCGGGGGGTTTCGCGAGAAAGGGCGACCTCGTAGATCTCGTCCAGGATGGCCGTCGCGCGCTCGCCCGCCTCACCAGCTGGCACTCCGTAAACGAGGCGGTCAGGACCAAGAGTGTCTTTGACCGCAAAGCCCTCGCGCAGGAATTCGGGGTTCCACGCCAGCGAAGCGCTGACGGGCGCGGACGCGACCAGTTCAGCGAGCCGGGCGGCCGTCCCGACCGGAACCGTGGACTTGCCGACGACGAGCGCACCATCGCGGAGATGCGGCAGCAGCGCCGTTACGGCAGCATTCACGTAGGTGAGGTCGGCCGCGTACTCGCCCTTCTTCTGGGGCGTACCAACCGCGATGAAATGCACGTCGGCATCCGAAACCTCGGCAATGTCAGTCGTGAACCGGAGCCGACCGGACGCGTTGGCGGACGCCAGCAACTCGGGTAAACCCGGCTCGAAAAACGGCGCATGTGCCGCCGTGAGCGCGTCGATCTTTGACTGGTCGACATCGACCCCAATGACCTCGTGCCCGAGCTCAGCCATGCACGCAGCATGGACGGCACCCAGGTACCCACAGCCAATGACAGATATCTTCACAGCGACTCCGTTCGGTGATCACGTTTCGTCCGCGACGAGAACGCCGGAACCATCCTAGGAAGCGCGCGCCGCTTCGACTAACCGGCGCTGAACAAACGTCGATCGCTAGCGCGTACCCCAGATCGTGGTTTCGTCGGACGGCCGCGAAGCCTCCTGCTGCCGATGCGTCGAAACGCTGTTCTGGCTCTCCTCCATCAGATCGTGAAGCGCAGCCTGAACGAGATCGGCGTTGGGCACGTCGCGAAGGACGACGGGATGATCGAGCCCGGTATTGATCTGCACGTCGCCGCTGCCAAAGGCACTCTGCAGTGCCGTCTTACGCACGGTCACGTCATACCCGCGGCTGTGCAGGAGTTCCTGCCGCACTCGCACCAGGAATCCGCTCCGAAGCACGATCCGGCGAGTAGTCAGCGTGTAGTTGCGGCCGAGCCACGCAAACAGCGGAATAACCCACAGCAGCAGCGCAAGCAGAGCAGCGCCGACGAGCACCCCCAGGTTTTCCCAGGTTTGGGGAAACTGCCCGTAGAAGTAGGCGGCGAACCCAACGATCAGGATGAGCGCAAGGCTCGGCCAGAACATCGCCCGCCCGTGTGGGCGCAGGCGAGCCACGACACTCTCGGGAACCTGACCGTCTGCGGACATGTCCTATTCATACCGCAGGTGCGTCACGTCTCCTGCTGCGACAGCCTGAAGCACGCTATCCACTGATCGACGCACCACGAGCCTGCCGGTGTCGTCGATGCTCATCGCGGTGCCGACCAGGTCGTCGCCTCCCGGCAACTGCACGCGCACCTCCTGGCGGAGCGTCACACACCAGGTAGAAACCAGCTGCTGGATGCCGCTACCGCCGCCCCCGAGGCCCACCGCGACAAACCTGTCGACCAGTTCACGAAGCGCCCCGAGGTATCCACTGAGAACCAGGTCGACCAACTCGTCTCCCCGGACACCGACGCCGGCGACGGCCAGCGAGGTAGCCGTCGGTGTGGGCAGCTCGTCGGCCTCAAGGGTCAGGTTGACGCCCGCGCCGATGATTACCGCGTCTGCCGACGGCACGAGTTCGGCGAGGACGCCGCACACCTTTAGTCCATCGATCTGAACGTCATTGGGCCATTTGAGCCGCGTCCTGCGCGCCCCGACGAGGGCGTCGATGGACTGGGACATCGCGACGCCCGCGATGAGCGGCAGCCAGCCAAACTGTTCGATGCCGAGCGGCACCCCTGACGGAGATACCGGTCGAAGCAGCACAGACACGGCGACCGTCTTGCCCGGCGGGGCAACCCACACCCGCCCAAGCCTGCCTCGGCCACCGGTCTGGTTCAGCGTCACAACGGTCTGGAAGTTCGAGGCCTCACCCTCCGCAGCGAGCGCCGCGAGCACATCATTGGTCGACCCGGCCTCCGGCAGTATGAGGAGGTCTGGCACGAGTGAACTGCTTCGATCGAGGTCCATCGGCACGAGCATAATCGACCCCGCTGACCGGGTAAGTTGAAACCATGCCAGACGCGGTGCCCGACGGGTCGAAGCGGTCCTGGGGCCGTGTTCTCGTGATCACCCCGACCTACAACGAGGCTGACAGCATCGAACGCGTTGTGCGACATCTCGTCGAAACCGTCCACCGTGTCGACGTCCTGATCGTCGACGATGCCAGCCCGGACGGGACGGGCGCGATTGCCGATCGCCTCGCCACATCCGATCCGCGCATCCGCGTATTGCACCGCGCGGGCAAAGAAGGTCTCGGGCGGGCATACCTGGCCGGCTTCGCGTGGGCGAACGAGCACGACTACGAAATTGTGGTCGAAATGGATGCCGATGGGTCGCATCCGGCAGAGGCGCTGCCCGCAATGCTCGACCTCCTGGTCTCTGCGTCGCCGAAACCGGGTCTCGTCATCGGCTCGCGCTACGTCACCGGTGGAACAGTCTCGGACTGGCCACGCCGCCGCATGTGGCTCAGCCGGTCTGCGAACGCGTATGCCCGGGTTGCGCTGCGCATCCCCGTCCGGGATGTCACGGCCGGCTACCGCGCGTACCCCGTCGACGTCGTGACCGAGCTTGCTCCCGGAGTCGACTCGCGCGGCTACTCGTTCCAGATCGAGATGGCAGTGAGGGTGTTCGACGCCGGGTATCCGATTCTCGAGGTGCCAATCATGTTCCATGACCGCGAGGCCGGGATTTCCAAGATGAGTCGCAGCGTCGTGATCGAAGCCATGATGGGCGTCACGAGATGGGGTCTGCGCCGCCGCTTTGGTAGTCGCCGCTAGGGCGTGGACCGTTATTTGGAGGGTTCCGACAACGGGTGTGGCCCCCCATCCGTCGCTAGGCTGACTCGAGTGACCCCTGACAACACCCCCGACGCCGTGGTGACTCCGCAGCCGTCTGATACCAACCCCGACATGTTCACGACTGCCGGCAAGCTGGCCGACCTGAAGGTGCGCTATCACGAGGCCGTGACGGCGAGCGGCGAAGCCGCGATCGAGAAGCAGCACAGGAAGGGCAAGAAGACCGCCCGCGAGCGCATCGACCAGCTGCTCGACCACGGCTCCTTCGTCGAACTCGACGAGTTCGTTCGTCACCGAACGCACGCCTTCGGCATGGAGAAGAACCGCCCGTACGGCGACGCTGTTGTCACCGGAACCGGCACAATCCACGGCCGCCAGGTCGCTGTTTACAGCCAGGACTTCACCATCTTCGGCGGCTCACTCGGCGAGGTCGCTGGCGAGAAGATCATCAAGGTCATGGACCTCGCACTGAAGACCGGGGTACCGATCATCGGGATGCTCGACTCGGGTGGCGCGCGCATTCAGGAAGGCGTCGTCGCGCTGGGCAAGTATGGCGAGATCTTCCGCCGGAATACGCAGGCCTCCGGCGTCATCCCGCAGATCTCGATCATCATGGGACCGGCGGCGGGCGGCGCCGTGTACTCCCCCGCGCTGACCGACTTCGTAATCATGGTCGACAAGACCTCGCAGATGTTCGTGACCGGCCCCGACGTCATCAAGACCGTGACCGGCGAAGACGTCGGCATGGAGGAACTCGGCGGCGCACTTACCCACAACAAGATCTCGGGCGTCTCGCACTGGCTTGCCAGCGACGAGGATGACGCGCTCGACTACGCGCGCACGCTCCTCAGCTTCCTTCCGGACAACAATCTCGCCGAACTCCCCGTGTACGAGAGCGAAGTCGACCTGGAGATCACGGACGAGGATCGCAGGCTGAATACCATCATCCCGGATTCGCCGAATCAGCCTTACGACGTCAAGACGGTTATTGAGCACATTGTCGACAACGCAGACTTCCTTGAAGTTCAACCGCTGTTCGCGCCGAACATCGTGATCGGTTTTGGTCGGGTCGAGGGGCGCTCGATCGGCATCATCGCCAATCAGCCGCAGGCCATGGCTGGCACGCTCAATATCGAGGCTGGCGAGAAGGCCTCGCGTTTCGTGCGGTTCTGTGACGCATTCTCCATCCCGATCCTCACGCTCGTCGATGTGCCCGGCTACCTGCCGGGCACCGACCAGGAGTGGACCGGCGTCATCCGCCGCGGTGCGAAGCTGCTGTACGCGTACGCAGAAGCCACGGTGCCGCTTGTCACGGTCATCACGCGGAAGGCGTACGGGGGCGCATACATCGTGATGGGCTCCAAGCAGCTCGGGGCAGACCTCAACTATGCGTGGCCGACCGCCGAGATCGCCGTCATGGGCGGACAGGGCGCCGTCAATATCCTGTACCGCAACGAGATCAAGGCCGCCGAGGCGGCGGGCGAGGATGTCGCCGCAGTGCGCACACGCCTCGCCAACGAGTACACCTACAACGTGGCATCCCCGTTCCTTGCTGCGGAGCGCGGAGAGCTCGACGGAATCATCGAGCCGGCCGCGACCCGCGTCGCGGTCGTCAAGGCGCTGCGGGCCCTGCGCACCAAGCGCGCCAGCCAGCCGCCGAAGAAGCACGGGAACATCCCGCTGTGATCGACGAAGCGGCAGCAGAACTCGAGCCAGAGGTCGTCGTCATTTCGGGAAATCCGGATGCCGAAGAGATGGCAGCGATCACGGCGGTGCTCTCGGGCGTGCTCGACGAACTGGCTGCGGAACACGGCCGTCGCGACCTTTTCGGGCCGAACGCGTGGCAGCGATCGCAGCGCGCTCTCCGCGAGCCGCTGAACCCCGGCCGCGGAGCTTGGCGCAGCTTCGGCGGGTAGCGTCGGCCCGCTCACGTGGACCGCTGGCCTGGACCGCGCGACGTCGGGTGGTGGGAAAGCGCCTGCCGAACATCCGGCGCCAGAATTGAGCGTACCCCGCAAAAAAGTGGCGTGATATCGCTCACTCAGCGGATTCAGCGCGGAGGTACGCAAAAATACACTGATTTCGTAGGTAAACGGTGCGAAACAGGTCGTTCTACTCCCGTCACACCGTCGAAAACCTCCGAATTGCGCCAAATGTACCCCGGTTTCCGTTGTGTTAGGAGCCGAGAATGGCTGAAAAAGGGACCCAATTCGTACCCCGATTGGCAAATTGTCCCCCGGATGTCCCCCTAAATGACGACTTTGCAGTACCGTCACAACACGGCACTATTGATCGTGCTAGGTGTCTCTCTTTGAGTTACACCACCAGACAATTGGCCGACTAGGGTAAGCGGGCCAATTGCTTGGGGGCGGGTCAGGGCACTATTCGGGTTGGTGCCCTGACCCGGGTCTTGCATGGGGCCGGAGAATTGGCTGTTACAGCCTCTCCGGCCCTATTGCGTGCACGGCCTCTTGCGTGCACGGCACTGTCGCGTGCAAAGCCCTCTTGCGTGCACCACTCTGTTTCAGTCGCACGGCGTTCAGTCGCACGGCGTTCAGCGACACAACGTTCAGCCACACTGCGTTCAGCCACACAATGTTCAGTCGCGCTGCGAACTCAGCGCGCCACGTGCTATCGCGAGCCCTCGCCTGCCACTCACACAGCAGCGCGCGGGATCTCCAGCCAGAGACTGACCTCGTCGTCCTCCAGAGCCTCCTGGCCCAGCGCACTGGCGCTACCGTCGCCAACCGTTCGAAGGCCGACGACGGTGATCGCCACATCCGATCCCTCGGGCACGGTACGCGCGATGACCTTGTCGGCATCCGTCCCGGCGAGGGCGTCCGCGAGTCGATTGAGCACCCGCTCCAGGTCATCGTCTGAGAGGTCATCAATGCCGCCCTCATCGAGGAGCGTTACCGTGGCACCGCGACGCCTCGCCGACATCACCTGGTCGCGCACGGAGTCGTTGAGCAGCTTGCGACCGCGGATCTCGTCGCGGATCGCCCCCTCGAGGTGCAGGCACTCCTGGCGCTGATCTTCGGTGAGGCGCCCATTGCTCTCCTCAACCGTTCGAAGCATGTCGAGCGCCATACTGCTCGTCTGCCCAAGCCGGAACTGCCGCTCGAACACGTGAGCCTCCTGCGCGGCCTGCCAGTCGGTCGCCTCGCGCTCCGCGAGGGCGAAACGCTGCGCATCCCGGCTGGCCTTCGCCATGCCCGTGCTGAGCACGTGAGCAACGGCGACCCACACGACGCTGCCGATGACTCCGATGCCCGCGAGTGCTCCAGGCCCCGCCCACAGCACCGTCTGCACAACCAGAAAGGCCGAACCGATCCAGGCGAAGGCGTGCCTGCGCCTCGTCGACGTAATGGTCATCAGAGTTCCCACCGCGGCGACGTACCAGGTGCCGTAGCCGTTCGACTTGGTGTGATCCAGCTCGTTCGTTACGAGGAGCGGGAGGGCGATAACGACGGCCAGATTGAATGCCGCCAACCAGATCGGCATGCGAAACGGTCCCCATGGCAGGAGACTCGCGATCGACGCGACCGCGTATAACCCCATCGCGACAAAGATCGGCCCGTCGTGAAACGGGATGTGCTGGGTCAGCGAATAGGTGGCCAGCACCAGGTGGTAGGCCGAGAACAGGGCGGCCATGCCGACGATCAGATAGCGCGGGATGCCGATATTCATCGCGAAGCCTCGTCCCTCGTGATCAGCACCTGATCGGCGGCGCCAGGTGCAATGGGCCAGCGCACCACGACGCGGGCACCCTCGCCGGGCGACGAATCAATTGCGGCAGAGCCGCCGGCATTGGTAACGCGCTCGATAATCGAGATGCGAACGCCCAGGCGCTCGG
This sequence comes from Glaciihabitans sp., assembly GCA_025463785.1. Taxonomy (GTDB): domain Bacteria; phylum Actinomycetota; class Actinomycetes; order Actinomycetales; family Microbacteriaceae; genus Galbitalea. The sequence continues at coordinate 588,264 of JAODBD010000003.1, read as the reverse complement.
TCGGCACGGCGGCGGCGGTGAAGCCCCGACCGGTGTCACCGATCACCACCTCGATGCCGCCAGGGCGAACACTCTTCATCGAAATCCAGCGCTCGATATTGGGCGAATCCCCGGCATGCTGGATGCTGTTGACCATCGCCTGGACCGCGGCCGAATACACGGCCTCACTCGCGCTCACCGGGATGGAACGAGAACCGACGTCGCTGCTGCGAATCTGGAAGGGCGGCGACATCCCGTTGGCGGCATCCGCAATGCGTTTGGCAACGGCACGCAGGCGCACCATCGTGCCGTCGTCCGGCTGCATGAGCGCCGCGTCGTGCAGGTGCCCGATCGCGTTGCCTGCCATCACGGCCGCGAGTTCCATCGCTTCGGGAGAGTAGGCGCGCGCCGCCGAGATGAGGGTGGTCAGAACGCTGTCGTGCACGATCGAGTCGACCTGCACGCGCTCGACCTCGGTGGCGTGATGGCGTACCGCGTGTCCGTAGCGTTCGAGTGCCGTGCTCTGGGCGTTGTCGACGTTGCGTGCTGCGGCCCTGAGCATCGTGATGACGATATTGACCGCACCGCCGAGGATGATCGCGTAGATCGAGTCGAGTGCCGCATGCTGGGGGCTCTCACTGCCGCCCGGGGGTGTCATCCTGATGATGCCGTAGACGACCGGGACCGCGAAGAGATAGATGGATGCGACGCGGGTGGAGAAGGCGATGCCGGCCGTAGATGTGCCGACGGTGAGCAGGAAGTACAGCCAGTAGTTGTCGATCGGATGCGGCTGGACGTTATGAATAGCGAACGGCCAGGAAATCAGGGCGAGCACGTAGACCGAAGCGACAAGCCCATGCCCGATCTTGACGAACCGGCGAAGGAATGAAAACACCAGGGCGACGATGACGCTGCCAAACAGGGCGACGACGATCACGACGGCCCAAATCGGGTCGGCATCCTTGATCTGACCGAGCAGGGGTGGAATCGTCTGCGCGCCAAACACGAAGCCGACAACTGCGACGGAGCGCGAGAGGATCGTCTCAACCTGTTTGAGGCTGATCGGGTTGCGCGGCTGCTTCGGCTGGGGCGCGCTCCTCGGCGCAGTGTTAGAGGGCATCCCCGCCATCCGGATCGAGGCCGGGCAGGATGCCGTCTTCAACGGCTCGGCGCAGGAGATCGACCTTGGTCGGCGCCGGGCGACCCACTTCGACGTACTTCACACGGATGCGGTCCAAGTACTCGCGTGCGGTCGAATACCCGATGCCCAGCTGCTCCGCCGCAAGTTTGAGGGGTAGCCCGGACGCGTACAGGTGGAGAATCTCTCGCTCGCGACGACCGAGTTGGGCTTTCGAAAAGTCACGGTCCGCGTCGATGGCCGTAGCCCACTCGAGGTTATTGAGCACCTCACCACGGGCCACAGTTGCTGCGGCCTGCAGAACGGTCTTCGTCGCAGACGATTTCGGGATGACGCCGGCGGCCCCAGCGGCCAGAGCCTCGCGCACACTGGCAACTCGATCCGCGATGCTGTGCACGAGCACGGCAGAGCCGATGGCCTGCACGCGCTTGACGTTATCGGTCACGGTCGAACCGTCGCCGAGTGACAGGTCGAGCACGACGACATCGACCTCACGACCCTTCAGCTCGGCTATGAGCTCGTTGACCGTTGCCGCCGCAAGAACGAAGTCGTAGCCCTCATCCAGGAAGGCGGCCTTGAGCCCGAGACGCACGGATTCGTGGTCGTCAACCACGGCGACTCGCACGCCGCTCGGCCGCAGATCGGTATCTGCCTCGTGCCACGTTGTCTGCACCATGCTCGTTCCCCTGCTTTCCTGAGCGATGGGCACCAGCCGCCGCCGAATCCATGGTAACGGGAATGCGGTGTCGCGGGCCGTTAGCGACCGATAGAGTCTGCACATGCGCTCCAGGGTCGCGTTCTCAGCCGTCGTACTCACTGGACTCGCGCTCAGCCTCGCCGGGTGCTCGGCGCAATACGCTGGCGACACCGAACACATCGATTCGTTCGCCGTCGACTACACGATTGCGCCGAGCGGCGTCATCCACACGGTCGAGACGATTCACTACGATTTTGCCGGGGAGTCGGGCAAGCACGGCATCTTCCGGTACCTCTATTCGCACTTTCCTGGGCCGCACGGCCAGGACCGCATCTACGACTACACGAACATCCAGGTGACGAGTCCAAGCGGCGCTTCCGCGCTGTTTTCGACCGCGACGCAGAGCAGCGTCGAGATCAAAGTGGGAAATGCGAATGCCACGCTCATGGGCAAGCAGACCTATGTGATCAGCTACGACATCCGCGGCGCACTGAATGCAACCAAGCAGACCGATGGTTCGACGCTTGACGAGTTCTACTGGAATGTCACCGGCTACGACTGGCCCGTAGGCATGAACAAGATCACCGTGGCGATCCACAGCCCATCGAGCCCCTCGCTCACGGCCTGCTACCAGGGGGCTCCCGGTTCGACCGCACTGTGCCCGACGCAGAGCGCCGATGGTTCCGGTGCGAGATTCGCGACAGGGTTCGTGCCGGCAGGCCAGGGTCTCACGGTCGACGCCGGCTGGCCCGCTGGTACCTTCTCGCAGACCGCCCCGATTTTGGCCGCCCATCTGCCCGCGGATGCCCCCGTCCGGTACGCGGGATCGAACGATGGACCCGACCCGTTCTGGACTCCGTGGAACTGGGGAACGGGGCTCGCGCTGCTCGTCCTCATCCCGCTCGGCTACCTGCTGCTGGTGACGACCCGTCGGCGCGACCTCGAGTTCACGGTCGCGACGCCCGGCACGGTTCCGGTGGACCACGCGAATGCTCCGGTCGGTACGGCGCCCATGCACGAGACGCTCGTCGTCGAATACCAGCCGCCGGCGGGCTTCCCCGTCGGCGCCGCGAATCTGCTGCTGACAAAGCAACGCAGGACGGTGGACATCACGGCGACGCTCATCGACCTCGCCGTGCGCCATCACCTGCGCATCGAAGAGATCGGTGACGTCGCGAAGCGCAAGGCCAAGGACTACAACCTGGTCGCAACGCCCGAGCTGGTCAAGGTGAGCGACCCCAAACTGTTCGCCCACGAGACCCTGCTGCTCGACAAACTCTTCGCCGGCGGCCGCAAGTCGGTCACGCTTTCGGCGCTGAACAACACGTTTTCGACCAACCTCACGGTTATCAAGGCGGCAATCGACTCCTGGGTCGATGCCGGCAAGTATTTCGCCGACAGGCTGCACCGGTCGCATCCGGTCCTCGGTTGGACCATCGCGCTCTCCATAGCCGTCTTCATCGGGATGTTCTTCGTCGACAAAGCCTGGGCATTCATCCCGGTCGGGGCGTTCATTGGCGCCGTCATTGCGCTCGCGCAGGGACAGCGCGCGGTGCGGCGCAGTGCGCTCGGGCACGCCATCTTCATCCAGCTCGAAGGCTTCAGGATGTATATCGGGGCCGCCGAGGCCGACCAGATTCGGTTCGAAGAGGGTACGGATGTCTTCAGCCGGTACATGCCATGGGCCATCGCCTTCGGTCAGGCGGAGCACTGGGCAAGGGTATTTGCCAGCCTCGCCGAGAAGGGGTCCTACACCGCGACGCCCGATTGGTACGTCGGCAACTTTGCCACCCTGAACGCGATTAACTCGATCGCTGCCATCTCGTCGATCGGGGCAGCGGTGTCGAGCTTCAGCGCGGTCGCCAATGCGGCCATGAGTTCGTCGCCTGCGACCGTCAGCTCAGGCGGTGGCACGGGCTTCTCGAGCTTCGGAGGAGGCGGTGGGTTCAGTGGCGGAGGCGGCGGAGGGGGCGGTGGTGGCAGCTGGTAGGTGCTTGCTGCTGCCTGCCCGCTTAAGCCCTAACCAGCCTCGCGACTGCTTCGACATGGTGCGTGTTCGGGAAGAGGTCGAACGCGCGAAGACGGTCGAGGTGATAGCCGCGCTCCTGGAGGAGTCCGACATCCCGAGCCAGCGCGACAGGATCGCAGGCAACGTAGATGAGCTGGGCGGGCTGCAGGCCGGCGAGCGCATTGACGACCTCCTTACCGGCGCCCGAACGCGGCGGGTCGAGCACCACGGTCGCCTCACGCAGGCGTGCCTTCTCACCTGCGCCAGCAGATGCGGCAAGGGCAGCCACCCAGCGCTCGACCCGGCCCGTCTCGGCTCTCGCGCCGACCCACTCGCTCAGGTTTTCGCCGGCATACTCGGTCGCTCGCGGGTCGCTCTCCACGCTCGTGATTCGCGTGGTTTCTCCGAAGCGGTCGCCCACCGCGGCGGCGAGCAGCCCTACTCCTCCGTAGAGATCGAGGTTGTGCGCGCGGGGGTCGAACAGCGCTTCGTCGATGGCATCCTGCACCGCTCGGCTCAGCGTCTCCGCGGCATGAGTGTGAACCTGCCAGAATCCATCGTCGTCGAGACGGAACTCGCGATCGCCGACCCGCTCGCGAATCGGCATCGACTTCTGCCTGCCAACGATCAGGCGAGCGCCGCCGGTCGACGGGTCGAGCACGTCGATGTGCTCCTCGCCGGGGAACAGGTCGCCGAGCGGCGCAACCTCCTGCAGGGCTGCGGTCGCGAGCGGCAGGTCGCGCACCTCGATTACGCGGTGGCTCCTGGCGGCGAATGGACCCGGCCGCCCGCTTTCGTCGACGTGCAGGCGCACGCGGGTGCGCCATCCCGTGCCGTCTGCGTTGCCCGGCAGAGCTTCGACGGTGACGTCGGCGTCGACCCCGGCCATGCGCTTGAGGGAGTCGGTGAGTACCTGGCGCTTGAGTTCGCGCTGGTGACCGATCTCGATGTGGCCGAACTCGGCGCCGCCCGCGCGGTCTTCCGGAGCACGGTCGATGCTCGCGGCCGACCAGATGTGGGGCTGCCTGTGCTCGCTCGGCGTGATGACCCGAACGGTTTCCGCCCGCCAGAACGACTTCTTCGAATCCTCGGTGATGCGCGCAACGACGCGCTCCCCCGGGATGGCGTCGCTGACGAAGACAACGCGACCGTCGGTGCGGGCGACAGAGATTCCGCCATGTGCGACGTTGGTAACCTCGAGTTCTAGTTCCTGCCCCAGCATTTCACCCACGCGTATCACCCACACACCGAGCATAGGAGCACCGTGCGCCTCTATCTGGCCTCCACGTCGCCCGCACGTCTCGCGACACTGCGTGCTGCGGGCATCGAGCCGATCCTGCTGGCCAGCGGAGTGGACGAGGATGCCGCAGTGCAAGCCGCCGGGCCGCTGACCGGCCGCGAGATGGTCCTCCTGCTCGCACGCCTCAAAGCCGAGGCAGTGACCGGGCAGATCGTTGACGGTAAGCAGATCGACGGCTTCATCCTGGGCGGGGACTCCGCGTTCGACATCGACGGAATCGTTTACGGCAAACCGCACCTGCCCGCCGTCGCCCGCGAACGCTGGCTGGCGCAGCGCGGACGCGAGGGTGAGCTGCACTCGGGGCACTGGCTGATCGACCACAGGGGCGGCAGGATCGGCGGCGCGACGGGCGGCGTTTCTACCGCGACAGTGCGATTTGCCGCAGACATCAGCGACGACGAGATCGATGCGTATGTTGCAACCGGCGAACCGCTTGAGGTCGCTGGCGCCTTCACCATCGATAGTCTTGGCGGCGCGTTTATCGCCGAAATTCGCGGCGATCCGCACGCGGTCGTCGGGCTCTCGCTTGCACTCACACGTGAGCTTCTGCTCGAGTTCGGGGTGAGCTGGCCAGACCTTTGGAATCGCGGGTTGTAGGCATCGTCCGGGTTGTGGCATCCGTTTTGTCGCCTCTGGACAAAAGAACCGTGCGGGCCGCCCAATAGGCTGGGGTAATTATGGCTCGCATCACCAAGGTCTTGATTGCCAATCGCGGAGAGATTGCGGTGCGCGTCATTCGTGCCGCGCGCGACAGTGGCATTGCATCCGTTGCCGTCTACGCCGACCAGGATCGGGATGCCAGGCACGTCAAGCTCGCCGACGAGGCCTATGCGCTCGAGGGCACAACATCGGCTGAGACGTATCTGGTCATCGACAAGATCCTCTCGGTCGCTCGGAGGGCCGGCGCTGACGCCATCCATCCGGGCTACGGGTTCCTTGCCGAGAACGCCCAATTCGCCCAGGCGGTTATCGACGCGGGGATTATCTGGATCGGGCCGTCGCCCGACGCCATCGAGAAGCTCGGCGACAAGGTCAGTGCACGCCACATCGCGGAAAAGGTCGGGGCGCCACTCGCACCGGGCACACTCAACCCCGTCTCGGGTGCCGACGAGGTGCTCGACTTCGTCGACATCCACGGGCTTCCCGTCGCCATCAAGGCTGCGTTTGGCGGCGGCGGTCGTGGCCTGAAGGTCGCTCGCACCCGCGAGGAGATCCCCGAACTGTTCGAGTCGGCAACCCGTGAGGCGATCGCTGCTTTCGGTCGCGGCGAGTGCTTCGTCGAGAAGTACCTCGACCAGCCGCGCCACGTCGAGACCCAGTGCCTCGCGGACTCGCACGGCAACGTCGTCGTCATTTCCACCCGCGACTGCTCGCTGCAGCGTCGGCACCAGAAACTTGTGGAGGAGGCACCGGCACCCTTCCTGACGGATGAGCAGAATCTCGCGCTGTACACCTCATCCAAGGCCATCCTGAAAGAGGTCGGATACGTCGGCGCCGGCACCTGCGAGTTCCTGGTCGCCAAAGATGGCACCATCTCGTTCCTCGAGGTGAACACGCGGCTGCAGGTCGAGCATCCCGTGTCTGAAGAAGTGACGGGCATCGATCTCGTGCGCGAACAGTTCAGGATCGCTGAGGGCGGCGTACTCGAGTACGGCGACCCCGTACCGCACGGCCACTCGTTCGAATTTCGCATCAACGGTGAGGATGCCGGCCTGAACTTCATGCCGTCACCCGGCCCCGTCCATACACTGCGTCTGCCCGGCGGCCCGGGTGTTCGCGTTGACAGTGGCGTCACCACAGGCGACGTCATCACGGGAGCTTTCGACTCGCTCCTCGCCAAACTCATCGTTACCGGCTCCTCCCGCGAGGATGCCCTCGAACGCTCCAGGCGCGCCCTCGACGAATTCGAGGTGACCGGGTTGCCCACCGTGCTGCCGTTCCACCGCAAGATCGTGCGCGACCCGGCGTTCACCTCGTCGCCGTTCCGCGTGTACACGCGCTGGATCGAAACCGAGTTCGTGAACGACATCGAGCCGTGGAGTGGCGAGCTCGAACACGACGCGGCCGGCGGCGCTCCCCGCCATAAAGTCGTGGTTGAGGTTGAGGGCAAGCGCATCGCTGTCTCGCTTCCTTCGAAGCTGCTTCCGGCATCCGGCGGCATTGCCAACGCAGTTGCGCCCAAGCGTCGCGGCGGCGGCACTGTCAGCACGGTCACGGGCGACTCGCTGAAGGCTCCCATGCAGGCGACCATCGTGAAGCTGGCCGTCGCAGAGGGCGATCGGGTCGTCAAGGGAGACCTGGTGCTCGTGCTTGAAGCCATGAAGATGGAGCAGCCCATCGTCGCCCACAAGGACGGCGTCGTAACCTCCCTCAACGCGACGCTGGGTGCGACGGTGTCCTCCGGGCACCTGCTGCTCAACATCGCAGACTGAGCTCCCGGGCTGCGCTGGCCGCGGCGCGCGCTGGCGGCTCCCGCGAGCCGCGGGTGGCAGGTCCCGCGAGCCGCGGGGCCCACGGACGCGCCGCCGCGCCGCACCGCCGCGAAGGCTCTGCCGCGGTGTTTTGTCGCGAGCGCCCATGTATATACCGCCGCCCCCGCGACCAACCTGCGCGCAAGCGGGGGGTGCCCGCGCGGGCGGGCACCGTCCGGCAGGCCCGGCAGGCCCGGCCGGGCGGGCACCGCGCGCGTTACCGCAGGCCTGCTGCCGCGAGGTGTGCCCGCAGCAGGATCAGGGAGCGCGCAACGGGCCAGTCCCACCGTGTCAACGAGGGCCCGAGGGCACGCAGTCGATTCTCGCGATTCTTCTCGTCGATCACGACCTCGGCTGCCGTCCTGCCCTGGGTGAACTCATCGCGAAGGTACTTGCCTTCGCCGTCGAACTCCCCGATGAGGTTGAACTCCGGCCACCAGAAGTCGACGGTGCCAATATGACCGCGGTCATCCGAGAACGGAACCTGCAACTGCGGCTTTGGCATGCCGAGCAGCCGGATTCCAACCCGGCTCGCCGACTCGCCCGCAGAACCCGATGCGCCATCCGCAAAGTCCAGCGCCCCGCGAGCTTTTCGCACCCCTCGGCCACCGCCGAACCGGGTGAGCTGGGTGAGGAGATCGGCGCGCGTAACGGGCTTTCGCGCAGGGATTGACCCGCGCTGGTCGGCTCCGTGCAACCCGGCATCGGCAAACGCGACCGCCTGCGCGAACGAGGCGGTGCGCGCCGTCGCCACGACGGTGTGGGACAGGGGAGTGACTCTCAGCCCGTCAACCTCCACGTACTCCCCCGGCCAGCCAACGTACGAGCGTCGAAGTGTTGCGTTCGAACGTCCACCAGTGGACGGGTCAACGAGAACGTCGATCATCGGTGGCCAGTCGCCCAGGATAGGCAATCGCCAGATCGCTGCCGCCGCGAAACCTGCGAAGGTCGGAGGTGCGCTGGCGAGCAGGTGCGCTGCGCGAATTCTCGCGCGAAAGGCATCGTCACGGGGATGTTCGGCGACAATCGCCCGGCGCACGGCGTCGATTCGGCGATACGCCCCCCGGATTACCGGCACCAGGCGCCGCGCGCGCACGGCCTGCACCAGTTCGGCATGGCCACCGCGCGAGCGCACATCACGGGCGAGAACGAACTCGTCCCTCCAGTCCTGATACGGAGCATCCTGCATGGATTCAGCATCCCGAATCAATCGGATCAGGGTTATGCCAACAGCGGGAACTGGGGATGGATGACTGCGGACTTCCGCTGGTGAGGACTGGCGCAGCGGGGTCCCGTTGTGAGTGGCGCGGTGTTTCGCCGCGAGCGCGCCTGTACACACGTCAGCGCTCACGACAAACCTACGCGCACACGCTGGTGCGGCGGGCGGCGGGCGGCGGGCGCGCGGCGCGGCGCGCGGCGGGCGGCGCCGGTCGACCCATCACATTGGCGAGTGACCCGCCGAGGGTCAGAACGTCGGTGGCTGATCCTCGAAGTAGATGGTCTTGTTGGCTGCGCCAAAGCTGACCCAGGTCGCCTTGCTTTCGCTCAGGGTCGGCCCGGTCAAATCACCGCGGTACCAGTAGACCGGGGATGCCCCAACGATCGGATCGTAGGCGCCGATGATCGCGATGCGATACTTGCCCGCATTGAGGTACGACTGAAAGCTCGTGCCTGCGGCATCCACCTTGGTCACGAAGTTTTCCGCCTTGCGCTGGCTGACGAACAACACGTCGGCCGACCCGTGGTTACCCGTCAGGTTCACGTCTACTGTGAGCACGAACTGGCCGCTGACGAAGCCGTTGATGCTGGCGGGATGGGATGCCGAAGCGTACGCCGTCTGCTGCTTCACCGTCACGTAGGTCGCTGTCGTCCAGCTCGTGCTGTTCTTCCAGTACGACCAGCTCATGCTGGTCGCGGCCGGCGACAGACTGGTGACCGCCCGCGAATTGAACTGCACCTTGTATTTGCCGCTCCGGATCGGGGCGATCTGGTAGGCGCCGGTGGCGCTCGTCGTACCAAGACCGACGCGGTTGCCGTGTGAGTTGAAGAGCGCGACAGTTGCCCCGGGAACCGGAAGCCCACCCGTCTTCGTGAGAATGCCACCGATCGTCGCGCCCACGGCGACCGACAACTTGACCGACACCGAATTGCCTGCCTTAGCGACGATGCCACCCTTGGAGGCTGAAAGGTAGGTGGAGTTACTCGACGTGCTCAGATTGAGGTGTACTCCGGCCGGTGCGCCGGGAAACGTCGCCTTGCCCGTACCGTCGCTGACCGCGAAGTGCGCCCACAGGACGGTGCCGTTGTGGCGGTAGAGCATGGTTTCATCAATACCTGCGACGGCGAGCTTCGCTCCGGACGGCTTCACCAGCTGCACCGTGACGGTACCGGTTGCGGTCGCAAATGCGGCAGATGGCGCTGCGATCACCCCGAGCGTAAGTGCGAACGCTGCGACGATGGCGAGTGTTTTGGGCGTGTTCATGGGGTTCTCCCGTTCGAAATGGCTGTGCCGAGACTAGCCAGCGGGCGGAGACGGCCGCGTAGGTAACAATTACTCGGGGTCGGGATGCGGCATCCCAAATCGAACTCGCAGCTTTCGCGGCAACCGGGTTCGACCGAAACCTAGTTGACGATGTGCATCGCCCGGGCGGCGTCCGTGATGCTGCCGGTGAGCGAGGGGTACACGGAGAAGGCGCTGGCCAACTGGTCGACGGTGAGCCGGTGCTCGACAGCCAGTGCGATCGGCAGAATGAGTTCTGATGCGCGCGGTGCCACGATCACGCCGCCGATGACGGTGCCGGAACCGGTGCGCGCGAACAGTTTCACGAAACCGTCTTTCAGTCCCATCATCTTGGCGCGCGGGTTCGATGACAGTGGCAGCTTGTAGATCTCGCCCTGCGCAACGCCGTCCTCGATCTGCTTCTGACTCCAGCCGACCGTCGCAATCTCGGGGTTCGTGAAAATGTTTGAGGTGATATTGCGCAGCTCGGTGGGGTTGACGGCATCCCCCATTGCATGGAAAACGGCCGTGCGACCCTGCATCGATGCGACGGATGCCAGCGGCAGAAAGTCACTGCAGTCGCCGGCTGCGTAGATCGACGGCATCGAGGTGCGTGCCACCCGGTTCACCCGAATGTGGCCGCTCTCGGTGAGCTGCACACCCGCCTCCTCAAGGCCGATGCCGGTCGTGTTCGGGATCGAGCCGACGGCGAGCAGGCAGTGGCTCCCCTCGACCGTGCGTCCGTCGGAGAGGGTTGCGATGACGCCGGTCTTGGTGCGCTTGACGGAATCGGCCCTGCTCTTCGAGAGCACTGTCATCCCGTTGCGGGTGAAGACGTCCTCGATGACCCGGGCGGCGTCGGCGTCTTCGTTCGGGAGAACCTGGTCGCGGCTCGAAATGAGCGTCACCTTCGAACCCAGGTACATATAGGCGGAAGCGAACTCCGCGCCGGTCACACCGGAACCCACGACGATCAGGTGCTCGGGCGTCTGATCGAGGGTGTAGAGCTGCGTCCAGGTCAGGATGCGCTCGCCATCCGGCATGGCCGTCTTCAGCATGCGCGGCCTGGCCCCGACCGACACGACGATAGTGTCTGCGTCGATCTCGTCGAAGTCGGTACCGCCCTTGCTGCCCTTGCCGGTCGAGACGACGACGCGCTGTGGACCGTCGAGACGACCCTCGCCCGCGACGATCCGCACGCCAGCCTTGATGAGCTGCGACTTCATGTCTTCGGACTGCTGGCGTGCCAGCCGCAGCAGACGGTCGTTGACCGCGGCAAAGTTGACCGTGACCTCCGGCCGCACAGGGCGGCCGTTCTCGCCGCGGGTGAAGAATTGGACTCCGAGTTCTGTTGCCTCGCCGATCGCACTCGTTGCCTCCGCAGTCGCGATGAGCGTCTTCGATGGCACAACGTCGGTCAGCACCGCCGAGCCGCCGACGCCCGTGCGTTCGACGAGCGTCACCTCTGCACCCAGCTGGGCGCCGGTCAGCGCGGCCTCGTACCCTCCTGGCCCACCACCAACGATCGCGATGCGTTGCTTGCGCTCGAACTCATAGGCCATGCAGCAATTCTCGCTCGTATGTATGCGGGCACAAAACCACGGCCATTCGGCGGGTGCGAGCCTCTAGGGTTGAGGAATGTCAGCGCCGATTCAGCACCCACTTGACGATCCGCAGGTCGATCCATTCGAAATTGCCTCCCAGGCGGCGGCCGAGATCGCAGAACGCACCGGTGTCGCATCCCACGACATCGCGCTCACTCTCGGAAGCGGATGGGGCAAGGCCGCCGATCTCATCGGCGCCACTACGGCAACAGTCCAGGCCTCCGAGATCATCGGCTTCAGCACGCCTGCGCTCGCAGGCCACGTCGGCACCCTGCGATCGATTGAACTCCCGAACGGCAAGCGGGCGCTCGTCATCGGAGCACGCACGCACTTCTACGAGGGTCACGGCGTTCGTCGGGTCGTGCACTCCGTGCGCACGGCTGCCGCCGCCGGTGTGAAGACCATGATCCTGACGAATGGTGCCGGCGGCATCCGAGAGACCTGGAAGCCCGGCACCCCGGTGCTGATCAGCGACCACATCAACCTGACCGGGGCATCCCCTCTCGAGGGCGCGACGTTCATCGACCTGACAGACCTGTACTCGTCGCGCCTGCGTGAGATCGCACGATCGGTCGACCCGTCACTGGATGAGGGCGTGTACTGCCAGTTTCGCGGCCCGCAGTACGAGACCCCGGCCGAGGTGCAGATGGCAAAGTCGTTCGGCGGTCATATCGTCGGGATGTCGACGGCCCTGGAGGCGATCGCGGCCCGCCAGGCCGGTATGGAAATTCTCGGTATGTCACTCATCACCAATCTCGCTGCGGGCATCCAGAAGACTCCATTGAGCCATGCCGAGGTGCTCGAAGCCGGCAAGAACGCCGAAGCTGTGATCGGTGATCTCCTTGCGCGCATTGTGGTGGAGTTGTGAGCGGATTCGCCGCGGCCAAAGCCTGGCGCGACCAGGATCCCGATGACGAAACCCGCGCAGAGCTCGATCGCCTGATCACGGCCGCCGAAGCGGGTCGTGCCGAAGCCGACGCCGGTACGGCAGACGCCCATGCCACCGAAGCGGGTTCAGCCGCAGCCCTCGCCGAGCTCGAAGACCGTTTCGCCACCCGTCTCGAGTTCGGAACGGCGGGTTTGCGCGGCGCACTCGGTGCCGGCCCCAATCGGATGAACCGCGTGCTGGTGTCGCAGGCGGCCGCGGGACTTGCCGCATTTTTGCTGGCCCGGGAGCCGCATCCCTCGGTCGTGATCGGCTACGACGGACGCAAGAACTCGCACGTCTTCGCGACCGACACCGCAGAGCTCATGGCCGGTGCCGGAGTCCGGGCGATTCTCCTCCCCCGCCTGCTGCCAACCCCGGTTCTCGCGTTCGCCGTTCGTCATCTGGATGCCAGCGCTGGCGTCATGGTGACCGCAAGCCACAATCCTGCCGCCGACAACGGATACAAGGTCTATCTGGGCGGTATCGACGCCGGATCGCAGATCGTGCCACCGGCCGACGGCGAGATCGCGGCGCAGATCGAGCGGGTTGCCGCGGGAGACATCCGTTCTCTGCCACGAGCTGCGACCTACGAGCTCGCGGGCGAGGAGGTGCTCGATGCCTACGTCGCTACGACGGCCGCCATCGGGCGGGCGGCCGCGGACGTGAAATTCGTTTACACGGCTATGCACGGGGTGGGATGGGAGACGGCGCAACGCGTTTTCGCCGCATCCGGATTCTCGCTTCCGGCCGTGGTGACCGAGCAGATCGAGCCGGATGCCGCGTTCCCGACGGTGGCGTTCCCAAACCCGGAAGAGCCGGGCGCGATGGACCTCTCGTTCGCCGTTGCGGCATCTGTCGGCGCCGATGTCGTGATCGCGAACGACCCAGACGCCGACCGACTGGCCGTCGGAGTGCCGACGGCTGACGGGTGGCGCAGACTCAGCGGAAACGAGGTCGGCTGGCTGCTCGGATGGCGCGCTGCAGACCGCTTGACCGTAACCGACAAAGACGGAACCCTTGCAAACTCGCTGGTTTCGAGCCCGGCGCTGGCCGCGGTCGCCAGCGCATACCACCTCGAGCATGCCGAGACCCTGACCGGATTCAAGTGGATCTCGCGCGTTCCCGACCTCGCGTTCGGGTATGAGGAGGCGCTCGGATACCTCGTTGACCCCGACAAGATTCGCGACAAGGACGGCATTTCCGCCGCGGTCGAACTGCTCGCACTCGTGTCTGAACTGAAAGCCGCAGGCAAGACACTGGCCGACCACGCCGACCACTTTGCCGCCAAGTTTGGGGCGTATGCGTCATCCCAAATCTCGGTTCGCGTGAGCGATCTCGCCGAGATTCCGAAACTTATGCACGGGATGCGGTCGAACCCGCCAACGCAGATCGGCTCGGTCGCCATCACCTCGATCGATGACTTCGCGAACGGTTTCGCGCAGTTTCCACCGAACGACATCCTTCGCATGTGGACCGAAGATGGATCCCGTGTCATCGTGCGCCCGAGCGGCACCGAACCGAAGCTTAAGGTTTACATCGACGCGTCGAGCATCGACGGCACTGCGCGGGAACGCCAGAACGCCGCCGCCGCAAAGGTCGCAGCGCTGGATGCAGGGATGCGAGCGCTGCTCGCGTGAGGCTCAACGGACAAACCTCCGGCGTGCCCGCGCTGCGAACGCGCGGGAAATCGGGCCTCACTCGGGGCTAACCTCACTAGCGGCTAGCCTCACTGGTCGCTACCCGAGCGCGGCTTCCAGCTTGCGGGTGAGTTCAGCGGTATCGAAGTAGTTCTCCACGATCACGATGTCTGCGTTGGTCTTGCCGATGGCATCCACAAACTCCGGACTCGTGAGGATCACCTGCGCGTTCGCAGCATCCTGGGCCAGAGATGCGAGGTGCGCCGCCGTGACCTCCGCCTGAATGCCGAGCCGGCCAAGTACGCGCTCGGCGTTGACCTTCAGGATGCCGCTCGACCCGATCCCGGCGCCGCAGATCGCAACAATTTTCACTTTGCAGCCCCCATGATGGCCATCACGTCGTCGACACTGCGCGCTGCGGCGAGGTCGGCGACGGCGGATGAGTCGTTGAAGATGTTGGCGAGCTCGGCGACGAGCGCGATATGGGCATCCCCCGACGCAACGGCCAGAGCCAAAACCACGCTGACCGGGTCGTTGTACGGATGTCCGAAGTCGACAGGCGTCGCCAGGGTAACGATCGCGAGACCGTCGGCCAGCACTTCAGGCCCCGGCCGCGCGTGTGCAAGCGCCAGCCCCGGAGCGATCACGACGTATGGGCCGTGCTCCTCGATCATCCGCACCATCTCTCCCGCATAGCCCGGCCGCGCGATTCCGGCCGCGGTGAGGGCTGCACCGGCAAGGCGCACGGCATCGCGCCAGTCGGTCGCCTCGGCGCCGAGAACGATCGCATCGCGTGGGAGGGCGGGAAGCGCCATTCAGGCTCGCCCGAAACCTTCGGAGATCTGGGCGGCGAGGTCTTCCCGGTCTTCGAGGGCGAGGAACGACGCGGCGGCGGCGTTCAGCTGGAACACCTCAAGATCGGCAAGGTCGTAGCCGAAGGTCTCCGCGAGCAGGAATAGTTCGCGGCTGAGAGTCGTGTTGCTCATCAGACGATTGTCGGTGTTCACGGTCACGTTGAAGCCGAGCTGATACAGCAGATCGAAGGGGTGATCAATCAGTTCGTCTCCCCACTGGGCGATCGCGCCGGTCTGCAGGTTGGATGACGGGCTCGTCTCCAGCGCGATCTCACGATCCTTGACCCACTGGGCGATCGGCCCGAGCGTCACGAACGTGCTCTCGTCATCCTCACGCTCGGTCTGGATGTCTTCCGCAATGCGCACGCCGTGGCCGAGGCGCATGGCGCGGCCGTCGAACAGCGCGCTCTCGATGCTTGCGAGCCCCGCCGCCTCGCCCGCGTGAACCGTGCGCGGCAGGTACTCGCGCGCCAGATAATCGAACGCGTCCCTCATCCGCTCGGGAGAGAAGCCGTCCTCCGGGCCGGCAATATCGAATCCGACCACACCGCGATCGCGATGCCGCACGGCCAGTTGGGCAATTTCGAGCCCGCGATCAAGATGGCGCATGGCACTGATGAGCTGGCCGACCCGGATGCTGTGGCCGGCCGCGCGCACATCGTCGACTCCGGCATCCAGCCCCGCCTGCACAGCCTCAACAACCTCATCGAGTGACAGCCCGGTCGTCAGGTGCTGCTCGGGGGCCCAGCGAATCTCGCCGTACACGACGCCGTCAGCGCCGAGATCCTGCACGAATTCGCGGGCGACGCGCGCAAGGTTCTCGGGCGTCTGCATCACGGCAATGGTGAGGTCGAACGTCTTCAGGTATGCGACCAGATCGCCGGAATCGCAGCTCTCGTTGAACCACTCCTGAAGGGCCGCCGGGCTGGATGCCGGAACTTCGAGCCCAATCTCGGCAGCGAGTTCGAGAATGGTGGCCGGTCGCAGTCCGCCGTCGAGGTGGTCGTGAAGAGAAACCTTGGGGAGAGCCGTGATGCTTGCACCCCCGCCGGGCAGCAGGAAGTCGTCGGCATTGAGATGGTCGGCGGGGGGTGTGGTCATGGGTCAAATCTACCGGTCGCTTAGCTGGGTATGCCTTTCAGTTTGACCTCGATGGCCTGCGCTGTGTCGAGCGCCGACTCGATAACGACCGCGAGTGCCGTCTCGCTGTAGCTCGTTGCGATGTACGGGATCGTGAGTGCCGCAATCGTGACACCGACGGTGTCTCGGATCGCGACCACGACATCCGTGACGCCGGCCTGCATGGCATCCGGCCGGCTGAGGTAGCCGCGCTCGGCGATCCCGGCTGTGTCGACGCCCGCGAAGCGCTCGCGCAGGTCGGTCGGCGCCCCGCTCAGCAGCACGGCGCCCGACGCCGTCGACTCGATCGGGAACGTCGCGCCCACCCGTACCCGGTAGCCGAAGTCAGCCGGTGATTCGGCCTGGGCGAGAATGCGCACGCGATCCTCGTCGATCACGCTCAGATTGCAGGACTGCGCGAGCGTGTCCGCGAGTTCGCGCATCGGGCCGATGGCGAGCTGGATCAGCCCTCGCAGCGGTGGATGGCGGTGTGCCAGGTCGAACATCCGGGTCGACAGCAGGTAGAGGCCGGACTGCCGGTCGCGTGCGATGAATCCGCGTCGCTCGAGGGTGGCGAGCACCCGGAAGACCTGGCTGACGGTCTTGCCAACGGCGTCGGCCAGCTGGCTTTGGGTCAGCCCGCCGGCCTCCGCACTGAGGACCTCGAGGATGTCGAGCCCCTTCTCGAGGCCCGGAACGGAATATTCCGGCGCCGTCTCATTCATCGCCCTGCCGCCATTGCGCGCAGCATCCGCCGTGCTATCTCGCGATCGAGGTCATCGGGAACAGCCTGGGCGCCGGGCACGAGCGTTTCAGCCCCGGTCGCGACTCGCTCGAGCGACAGCGCCTGCAGCAGGAAGCCGAGATCCATCGACTCGAGCGAGTTGCCTTTGGGTTCGCGGCCGGCGAGGTTGACCATGCGACCGTTCGCGAGCAGGATCACATGCCGACCGCCGGGCAGCTCGACCCGCTCGATCGCGTCATCGAGCATCGTGGTTGACAGCGCACTCGCGTAGAGGGCGGCGGTGTCGATCTCCCACGGGAAATGGCCGGCGTTCGCGAGAACCGTGCCATTCTCCAGCCTGTCCAGGATGTCGGGAGCCACGATATCCGGATGCCCGGTCGCCGTGACCAGCACCTCCGCCCAGCTTGCCAGGTTGACCAGGTCATCCACGCGGTAGCCGTCCATTGCTGCTTCGAAGGCCTTGATCTCGTCGATCTCGGCGACGGCAACCTTTCCGCCCATCGCGCGAAGGTAGTGAGCGATGCCACGGCCGCACCATCCGTAGCCCGCGACAACAAACCGGCGGCCCGGAATGCGCAGGTTCGTGATGCGCATGATGCTCTCGACGACCGACTGGCCGACGGCGTGCTTGTTCTCTCCGATCGCCTTGAGCAGGCTGTCGTTGATCACGATGATCGGAAACGGGATGTCGCCGGCGAGTTCGCCACGCAGCCGGGTGCCGCCCGAGGTGGTCTCCTCGGTCCCGCCGAAGATGGTCTGGCCGCGCGCAATTGCTCCGGCTACCAGGTCAGCTCCGTTGTCGAGCAGGATGCTGGGCGATGCGTCGAGCACGGCGGCAACGTTCCTGTGGTGCTGATCGATGCTGTCGGCGCGCGAGCCGAACACTGTCATCCCCTGGCTTCGAAGAAAGGCGACGATGTCATCCTGGGTCGAACCGTGGTTGCCGGTTGCGACGACCTCGGCGCCTCCCGCGCTCAATACCTCAAGCAGGACCGCCGTCTTTGGCTCGAGGTGCAGCGACATTCCGATGCGGTGGCCGGCAAACGGTGTCGTTGCCGTGAATTCCGTGCGGACGTCTGCAAGCAGCGGCATGCGCGAACGGATCCACTCGATGCGTGCGGCGCCGCGCGCGGCGAGCTCCTCGGCGGCGGCGCTGTCCGGGCGGGCGGAGATCCCGACATCGTTGCCGCTGCTGTCGCTGTGTTCTGCCCGGCTCATCGTTGCACTGTTTCATATATGAGATCGAGTTTCATATACGCAGTCTGGTTGATGCTGTCGATCGTGTCAATTCAGGCCGGAGTAGGCGCGGGTTGACGTCAGCGCAGGTTGACGTCGGCGCAGGTCGGTGTCAGCACACGTTGACGTCAGCACAGGTCGACGTCGGCACAGGTTCTACCCAGCTACGCGGTCACCCGATCCAGGATGAGCGGACCACCGTCGTCGACCGAATCCCCCACACTCCCAATCGTGTATGCACCCTCCAGCACTTCGAGCGCGCGATCGAAGCGTGCGGGCTCGTCGGTGTGCAGCGTAAACAGCGGCTGACCGGCGGTCACGAGGTCGCCGGGCTTCGCGTGCAGGTCGATGCCGGCGGCATGCTGTACCGGATCCTGCTGTCGGGCTCGCCCGGCTCCGAGCCGCCATGCCGCGACGCCAAACGGCAGCGCCTCCTGCGAGACAAGAACCCCGGATGACGGGGCGAGAACGACGTGACTTTCGCGCGGCGTCGGCAGTGCGGCGGATGGGTCACCACCCTGGGCGGAAATCATCCGGCGCCAGGTGTCCATGGCGCGGCCGTCCGCGAGGGCTGCCTCGACATCCGCGTCGGGCTGTCCGGCGAGCGCGAGCATCTCGCGAGCAAGCGCGAGCGTGAGCTCGATGACATCCGCCGGGCCACCACCCGCCAGAACCTCGACCGATTCGCGCACCTCGTTCGCGTTCCCGATTGCAAGGCCAAGCGGAACATTCATGTTCGTCAGCAGGGCGACCGTCGCTACCCCGGCATCCGTTCCGAGTCGCACCATAGTCTCGGCGAGCTCTCGGCTGCGCGCGGGATCCTTCATAAACGCACCGGAACCGAACTTTACGTCGAGCACGAGCGCGGCCGTTCCCTCAGCGATCTTCTTGCTCATGATCGACGAAGCGATGAGCGGAATCGACTCAACCGTGCCCGTGATGTCGCGCAGCGCGTACAGCTTGCCGTCGGCCGGGGCGAGGTCTGCGCTGGCAGCACAGACGACAGCACCGACCGCATCAAGCTGGGAATAGAACTCCTCGGTCGACAGGTGCGCCCGCCAGCCCGGGATGCTCTCGAGCTTGTCGAGCGTGCCCCCTGTGTGCCCGAGCCCACGCCCCGACAATTGCGGCACGGCCACCCCGAACGAGGCGACCAGCGGCGCAAGCGGAAGCGTGATCTTGTCGCCAACGCCTCCCGTCGAGTGCTTATCCGTTGTCTTCTTCGATAGCCCGGAGAAGTCGAGCCGCTCCCCCGTCGCGACCATCGCGAGAGTGAGGTCGCGAATCTCCGACCGCTCCATGCCGTTGAGGTAGATCGCCATCGTCATGGCCGACATCTGCTCATCAGCAATGTATCCGCGGGTGTAGGCGTCAATCATCCAGTTGATCTGATCTGTGGACAGGATGCCGCGGTCGCGCTTTGTGTGGATGAGGTCGACCACGTCGAACTGTTCAATCACGCGCGAAACTCCTCGAGGGTGCGCGGCCCGAACGCGTCAGGGATGACCTCATCGATGGTCTTGATGCCTGACACCGTCTCAAGCAGCATCCCAGGGGCCGAGTGTTCATACAGGAGTTGCCGGCAGCGGCCACAGGGCATGAGCGCTCCACCCTTGCCGTCGACGCAGGTGAACGCGACCAGCCGGCCGCCACCCGTCATGTGCAGCGACGACACGAGGGCGCACTCGGCGCACAGGGTCAGACCGTACGAGGCGTTCTCGACGTTGCATCCGGAGATCACTCTGCCATCGTCGACGATCGCGGCGACCCCCACCGGGAAGCGCGAGTAGGGAACGTACGCGTGCCCCATGGCCTCCAGCGCGACCGCCCGAAGGGCATCCCAGTCGATGGATGTGATCGCTGAATCGCTCACAGGCTCACTCACGATTTTTCACTCGAGACTTCTCACTCAAATCTTCACTCACGACTTCTTCACTCACGACTTCGTCACGCACGACTTCTTCACTCACGACTTAATGTACGGACGGCCGGATGCCGCAGGCGCCCGCACCTGCCCGACCAGGCCAGCGACGGCGAAGATGGTGACCACGTATGGCAACATCAGCAGGATCTGACTCGGAATCGGCGAGTTCTCGCCAATCACGTACTGCAGGTTCTCGGCGAACCCGAACATGAGGGCAGCCAGAGTCGCCCGGATGGGATTCCAGCGACCGAAGATCACCGCAGCGAGTGCGATGAATCCGTCACCGTTGGTCAGATTGATCGTGAACCCGAGGCCAGACCCGAGCGTGTAGTACGCGCCGCCGAGGCCGGCGATCGCGCCCGCCAGCGAGACGGTCCAGAGTCGGGTGCGCGCCACATTGATGCCAACGGTGTCCGCGGCCTGTGGATGCTCGCCAACCGACCGAACGCGCAGGCCCCACCGCGTGAAGAACAGCGCGTAGAACACACCCGCGATCGCGAGGTACATGAGGTACACGATGATCGTCTGATTGAACAGCACCGGCCCGATCACCGGTATCAGGCTCAGCACCGGTATGGCCAGCGGCGAAAACGACGGCGGCGTGTTGAGCGCAGCATTTACGGTGAGTGTCGTCGAGTAGAAGAAGCTCGTGAGCCCGAGTACCAGAACGTTGAGCACGACGCCGACAATGACCTGGTCGACAAGGTAATTGATCGAGAACGCCGCGAGGACGGATGACACAAGCAGACCCGCGACCATCGCAGACAACACACCGAGCACGAGCGATTGGGTGACAGATGCCACAATCGCGGAGACGAACGCTCCGGCGAGCAACTGACCCTCGATTGCAACGTTGACGACACCCACCCGCTCAGACACAACTCCGCCGAGCGCACCGAAGATCAGCGGTGTCGCGAGGGCGAGAGACCCCGCGAGCAGGCCGGTGACCGCGAGCGGCTGCGGCCCGGATGACACCCAGGTCAGAAATCCGACCAGGACGACAATCGCGTAGATCGTGACAAACCACAGTGGCGTCTTGCGCTTGCCATAGGCGAATCGGATGCTGACGAGCGCCATGAGCACGGCGATGACGGTGACGGCGATTCCGGTTGCACGCGTGGGAACGGTCAGCAATGAAAGTTGAAAAGCACCCGTCTGCCCCGCGGTGAAGGAGAAGTGCGTCGAGCCGCTTCGCCCGAAAACGATGAACAGAAGGATGCAGATGACCGCGAAGATGCCGAGAGTGATCGGCGCCTTCCAGCTCCGTGGAAGCGATGCGACAGTGGACGAGCGAAGCTTGGCGATGAGGGGCGTTGAGTCGAGACTGGTCAATTGGTGGCCAAACCCTTCCGTGTCGAGCGGGAACTTTTTCGGGTTGACCCGGGGGCTGGCAGTCTGAAAATCGTCCGCACGAGCGGCGGCGCTGCAATGAATAGCACGATGACCGACTGGACGACCGAAACGATGTTGAGGTTGACCCCGTACGCGGCCTGCATCCGGTATCCGCCGGCCTCGAAGATCCCGAACAGGATGCCCGCCGCAAAGACTCCCCACGGACGCGAACGACCGAGCAGCGCAACCGTGATCGCGTTGAATCCGATCCCTGCATCCAGTCCGCCCGTGATTCCGCCCGGACCCTGGCCGAGCACCTGGTAAGCACTCGCGAGTCCGACCAGCGCTCCCGAGAGCACCATGACGTAGATGTAGATGCGCGGCACGTCGATGCCGGCCACCCGGGCCGCCTTCGGGTTCTCACCGACGGCGCGAAACTTGAACCCAAGGCTCGAGCGGCCAAGCAGCCACCAGGTGAACACGGTTGCGACGACTACGAGCACGATGCCAAGGTTCAGATCGAAGCCCGTGCCGAGCAGATTCGGAAACTGCGCGGTCGGCAGGATGTCCGGACTCTTCGGGTTGTTCGACCCCGGCGCCTGCAGGAACGGAGTGGTCAGCAGATAGGCCAGCAGGTAGACGGCGACGTAGTTGAGCATGATCGTTACGATGACTTCGTGAGCGCCCGTGCGCGCCTTCAGGAAACCGACGATGAACGCCCAGAGAGCGCCGCCGGCGATGGCCGCGAGCACCGCGACGATGAGGTGAAGCACGGGCGGCAGCGGCAGCCCGAAGCCGACCCAGCCGCCAAGCATCCCACCAATCAGCAGCTGGCCCTGCGCGCCAATATTGAACAGGCCGGCCCTGAACGCGAGAGCGATGCCGAGACCGGCCGCGATCAGCGGCGTGGCAAATCCGATGCTGTTCAGGATGGGTGCCACCTGGCCAGCAAACGACGTTGCGGTCGGATCGAAGACCCCGCCCTGGAACAGCGACACGTACGCGCCGGACACCGCATGCCACATCGCAGCGAAGGTGTCGGCCGGTCGCCCGAAGAAGTAGGTCGACGCGGTCTGCACCTCCGGATTGGTCACGATGATGAGAAGCGCGCCGACCACCAGGGCGATGACGACGGCAAGGATCGAGAGGAGCCCGCTGCCGGTGGCGATCGACCGCGCGATCTCGGCGAACCGCGAGTCCGAGCTTGATGTCGACGAGTCGACCTCGGGTGCGCGCTGCTCTTCCGGGATCTGGTCGACATCCACCGCGGTGAGAGGTGCAGCTATGGGTGCCTGGCCCGCCTCGAGCTGGTCGGAAACTCCGGCTCCGCCCGAGGCATCATCTGCCGCGCCGCCTGAACCCGTGCCCTTATCGTCGCTCATGCTGCGAGTTCCGTTCCTGCTGGCAGTTCGCCAGCCATCATGAGGCCGAGCACCTCTCGTGAGGTTGTACCGGGCACGATCCCAATGATCGTGCCGCGGTACATCACTGCGATGCGGTCGGCGAGCGCGACGACTTCGTCGAGCTCGGTTGAAATGACGATGACCGGGATGCCGGAGTCGCGTGCCGCAATGATCTGTTCGTGAACGAACTCGATTGATCCGACATCCAGTCCCCTGGTCGGCTGGGCCGCCACGAGGAGGCTGAGCTTGCGACTGAGCTCGCGCGCCAGCACGACTTTCTGCTGGTTGCCACCGGAAAGCCGGCCGACCGGGGTCGTGATTCCCTGCGCTCGCACGTCAAACTCTCTGACCTTGGTCGCCGCGAACTCGTTGACATACGCGCGCTGCAGGTTGCCGAACTTGACGAACGGTTCGCCGTCCGAACGGTCGAGCATCAGGTTCTCCGCGATTGTGAATTCGGCCACGAGGCCGTCATCCTGCCTGTCTTCCGGGATAAACCCGACTCCGGCATCAAGAACCTTGCGAACACTCAGCCCGCGCAGGTTCCTGCCGTTGAGCGCGATCGTCCCCGTCACGTTGTGTTCGAGCCCGAACAGGGCCTCGGTGAGCTCGGTCTGGCCGTTACCCTGCACGCCGGCGATCGCGAGGATCTCGCCTGCCTTCACGTCGAAGCTGACGTCATCGACGACGACCTGCCCGCGAACGTCAACCACGGAAACACCGCTCACAACGAGCGCGGGGCCGCCCTCCTCATGCGCCGTCCTGGCAATCGTGAGTTCGACGGCGCGGCCGACCATCATCGACGCCATCTCCTCGTTCGAGGCTGTCGGGGATGCCTCCCCCACGACCTTTCCGAGCCGGATGACCGTGATCCTGTCTGCGACCTCACGCACCTCACGCAGCTTGTGCGTGATGAAGACGATGCCGGTGCCCGTCTTCTTCAGCTGCTCCATGATCGCCATGAGCTCGTCCGTCTCCTGCGGAGTCAGGACAGCGGTGGGTTCGTCGAACACCAGAACCTTGGCATCCCTCGAGAGCGCCTTGATGATTTCGACCCGCTGCTGCACGCCGACGGGAAGGTCTTCGACGAGCGCATCCGGATCGACGTCGAAACCGAAACGGCTCGAGATTTCGCGCACCTTTGCGCGTGCGGCCGCAATATCGAGCGTGCCGCCGAACTTGGTCTCTTCGTGCCCGAGCATCACATTCTCAGCGACCGTAAAGACGGGGATGAGCATGAAATGCTGGTGCACCATCCCGATTCCGGCGCGCATTGCGTCGCCTGGCCCGGCGAAATGCTGGACGACATCATCCAGCAGGATTTCGCCCTCATCGGCCTGGTAGAGGCCGTAGAGCACGTTCATCAGCGTTGATTTGCCTGCCCCGTTCTCTCCGAGAAGGCAGTGGATTTCGCCCGGCTGAACGACCAAATCAATGTGATCGTTGGCGACCAGGGCTCCGAAACGCTTGGTGATGCCGCGTAGTTCGAGCTTCATGGGACTCACTCTAGATAGCGATGCGCAGGTAACGCGACCGCAGAACGTACACGGACCCGACCAGATGGCCGGGTCCGTGTATGTCTCGATCAGGTGACCGAGCGCGATCTGATTACTTGTTGAACGTGGACGGCGAGGTGACCTTGATCGAGCCCGAGATGATTCCGGCCTTAATCGTGGCGAGCTCTGCAGCCAGCGTCGCGGGAACCTTCGACTCGAAGTCGTGGAACGGCGCGATGCCAACTCCGTTGTTCTTCAAGGTGCCGACGTACTGGCTGTTGTCGAAGGTTCCGCCACCGGCGGCCTGCTCGACGACAGCCGCGACAGACGGCTGGATGTTCTTCAGGATGGACGTCAGGAACAGGCCCTTGTATCCGTTGGTGTCGGTGTTGTAGATGTCAGCGTCAACACCCTCGAGCACTGCGGAGCCACCAGACGACTTGATCGCAGCGGCAGCACCCTCGTAGAGCGAGCCGGCAACCGGGATGATGACGTCGGCCTTGTCGTTGATGAAGTTCTGAGCGATCGTCTTCGACTTGTTCTGCGAACTGAAGTCACCGACGAAGGTGCCCTTCTGGGTCGTTACGTTCCAGCCGAGAACCTTGACGTGAGCGTTCTTCTGCTGGTTGTAGTACGCGACGCCGTCAGCGATGCCGTCCATGTAGATGGTGACCGACGGGTAGGCAGCGCCACCGTACGTCGCAACGACGCCGCTCTTGCTATATGCCGCTGCTGCGTAGCCACCGAGGAACGCGGCCTCATCCGTCTCGAAGACAACGGGCTTGACGTTCGGAGCCTTGATGGAGTTGTCGTCGATCATGGCGAAGTCCGTCTTCGCGCTGGTCGCTGCGTCGGTCTTGACCGCGGTCACCAGGTTGAAGCCGGATGCAACGATGATGTTGCAGCCCTGGCCGATGAGGTTCGTGATGTTCGACTCGTAAACGGAGTCGGATGCGGTCTGTGACTGGACCTGCTTGGAGCTGCTGCCGATCTTCTTGGCAGCCTCCTGCACGCCCTGGAGGCCGAGCTGGTTGAACGAGTGGTCGTTGAATCCGCCGGCGTCAGAAACGATGCAGGGCAGGTACTTCGACTTGGCAGGCGCACTTGCCTGGGGCGTCGTGGTCGGTGCTGCGGCACAGCCCGCGAGGAGGGCAATGCTGGCGATCGCTACGCCGGTGAAAACGGCTGCGCGAGATGTGATTCTCAAAAGGGCCTCCATAGAGCAGCCACGGCAGCGGTTGCCGGGCGTGATTGATACACGTTACCGAATGTTACGGTGCGCACTAGCACCAGATTTGGACTGGGTAGCCAAAGGTTACAAAGCCGCGACTGTCTTGTAATGAAGCCGAAATGATTACCCCCGAAATCCGGCGGTTTCGACCGGATTAGTCGCGGTATTTACAAGACATCGTTGCGTCCGGACAACTTAAGTGCGTCTACGACCGCTTTGACGCGCTGGGCGTTGTCCGTCGTTGTCACCAAAAGGGCGTCATCGGTGTCGACGACGACGATGTTTGTGACGCCGATCAGCGAGATCAGCCGCTTGCTCTGGCTGACGACGACGCCCGTCGACGAGTCGGCGAGGACGCGGGCACCCTCTCCGAGGATCGCGAGGTCGGAATTGCGGCCGGCGGAATGCAATTTGGCGATCGACGCGAAGTCGCCGACGTCATCCCAGTCGAAGTCGCCGGGGATGACCGCGAGCTTGCCCGCCGCTGCTGCCGGTTCCGCAACCGTGTAGTCGATCGCGATCTTCGGGAGCCCCGGCCAGACGCGGTCGACGACCGCTCCACGCTGCGGGGTGTCCCAGGCGGCGGCGAGTTCCCGCAGGCCGGCCACAAGCTCCGGCTCGGACTCGGCCATCTGGTCGAGGAGTCGATCCGCTCGGGCAATGAACATTCCGGCGTTCCAGAGGTAGCTGCCCTCGCTCAGGTAGCGGCGAGCGGTCTCGAGGTTGGGTTTCTCGACGAAGTTGACGACCGAGAGCGCGCTGGGCGCTCCATCGATGGTGAGGGCTTCCCCGCAGCTGATGTAGCCGAAACCGATGGCCGGTTCCGTCGGCGAGATGCCGAGGGTTGCGATGTATCCGGCGTCGGCCGCCGCGACCGCTTCGATCACCGCACGCTTGAAACGACGTGTGTTGCCGATGACGTGGTCCGCGGCGAACGAGCCGATGATCACGTTGGGTTCGCGCTCGAGCAGGATGGCCGCCGCAAGACCGATGGCGGCGGACGAATCCTTGCCCTCGCTCTCGAGAACAACGTTCAGGTCTTCGAGCTCGGGCAGCTGCGCCTCAACAGCTGCGCGATGCGCGCGACCCGTGACGACCATGATGCGGCCGGGGCCCGACAGCGGCGCGAGCCGATCCCAGGTGTCGCGCAGGAGCGTGTGACCCGAGCCGGTGAGATCGTGCAGGAACTTGGGGGCATCCGCCCGAGACAGCGGCCAGAGCCGGGAACCGATGCCGCCCGCCGGGATCACACTGTAAAACCGGTCAAGGCCGCTTTGCCGCTCTGTCATGCGAATAACCATAGACGGTGCGTACCAGCGGAAAACGTGCGGACCAACGCGAGCAGTGCGATGCAGCAGTGGGACACTGCCGCGTTCACTCGCCAGCCACCGCGCGGCCACGGCGTAGTCATTGCCCAGCCAGCGCACGTCCGTAACGTGACGAACATGCGCGTTCTGGTGACGACGGAAAGCTTTCTGCCCACGGTCAATGGAGTGACTACCAGCGTCTGCAAGGTGCTCGAACACCTCGCATTGCGCGGACACGATGCCATCGTGATGGTGCCGACGGCGGGTGCACCCGCGAGCTACGCAGGGTTCCCGGTCATCGAGGTTCCGAGCCTTCCCTATCGCCAGTTTCCCGTTGGTCTGCCCGGCTTCCACGTGCAGCGGGCGATCGAGCACTTTCGGCCCGACATCGTGCACGTCGCCTCACCGTTTCTTCTCGGGGCCGAAGCGATCGCGTCTGCGAAGCGGCTCGGCATCCCCTCTGTCGCGATATTCCAAACGGATGTCGCCGGCTACGCCCGCAGAAATCGCCTCGGCGCCGCCTCGGCACTGGCCTGGCGACTCATGCGTCGTATTCACCGCGACGCCAGCCTGACTCTTGTGCCGTCGTCGGCGACCATGGCCGACCTCGAGCGCGCCGGAATGACCCGCCTCGAACGGTGGGGCCGGGGCGTCGACCTCACTGGCTATCACCCGCGCAATCGGGACGGGGATGCGGCGAGGCTGCTCCGCGCCGACCTCTCACCCCGAGGCGAGGTCATTGTCGGGTATGTCGGCCGCGTGGCGCCGGAGAAGCAGCTCGAGAAGATGGCCGCGCTGCGTGGCGTTCCCGGCATCCGAATAGTCGTCGTAGGGGACGGACCGGGGATGCCTGCGGTGCGACGCGCACTCACCGGCA
Source organism: Glaciihabitans sp. (assembly GCA_025463785.1). Classification (GTDB taxonomy): domain Bacteria; phylum Actinomycetota; class Actinomycetes; order Actinomycetales; family Microbacteriaceae; genus Galbitalea. The sequence goes on along the minus strand of JAODBD010000003.1, from coordinate 560,478 downwards.
TGCCCGTGACCTACCTCGGCCAGTTGCACGGTGATGCGCTCGCTGCGGCATATGCCAGTTTCGATGTCTTCCTGCATACGGGTGAGGAGGAGACGTTCGGCCAGACGGTGCAGGAGGCGCACGCCGCCGGGCTCCCAGTCGTAGCCCCGCGGGCCGGTGGACCCATCGATCTCATCGACCATGGAGTGGACGGCTTTCTCTACGATCCGGCGTCAGCGAGAGAACTAAGGGGAGCCGTTGAACTGCTGGCTCGCGACCCTGCCCTCCGGAGACGCATGGGCGAGGCCGGTCGGCGGGGTGTTCTCGGTCGCACCTGGGAGAGTGTCTGCGACGAGTTGATCGGGCACTACCGGTCGGTAAGTTCGGGCGTTCTTAACTCAGAGCCAAAATCTATCTTGAAGTCGAGATAATTAGGCTTACCTTGGCAGCGACGTGCTGGTCGCCGGAATACACTGGAAGACGTTCGCATCCAGAACGTCAGACCTCGTGCATCACATCGAGAACGTCCCACGATCGCAGCATCGCGGTCCAGATCATCCGCCAAGGAGGGTTGCTCGTGCCAGAGAATTCGGCGGGTACCCTGGCGCCGCCGCCGGCCGCCAAGCCCAAGATCAAACCCCCGCGACGCTTCGCGGGAACTCTCTACCGTGGTCGTGAGGGGATGTGGTCGTGGGTCCTGCACCGCATCACCGGTATCGCGATCTACTTCTTCCTTCTCGTGCACATCCTCGACACCTCGATCGTGCGCATCTCCCCGCAGGCATATAACGGTGTCATCAACGAGTACAAGACGCCGCTCATGGGTCTCGGTGAGCTTGCTCTCGTAATCGCCATCGGGTTCCATGCCCTGAATGGCCTGCGCATCATCCTGATCGACTTCTGGAGTGTCGGTGCTCGTCACCAGCGCCTGATGTTCGTCATCGTGATTCTGCTGTGGATCGTGCTTGTTGCGGGCTTTGCTCCGCGCCAGATCATGAACATCATCCTCGAGGCGCAGGGGCACGGATCAGCATGACGACCGAAACGATTCCAGCACCCCGCTCCTCTTATACGCCGCCGCGTAAGCGTCGCGTGAACTGGGAAAAATGGGGCTGGCTGTACATGCGCGTCAGTGGCCTGTTCCTGGTCGTCCTCATCTTCGGTCACCTGTTCGTCAACCTGGTTTCCGGCGCCGGCGTTCGCGCAATCGACTTTGCGTTCGTCGCAGGTAAGTGGGCGGACCCGTTCTGGATGGTGTGGGACACCCTCATGCTCGTCCTCGCACTCATCCACGGCGCCAACGGCATGCGCACTGTCACCAATGACTACGCGCACCGTCCGATCCTTCGCAAGACGTTGCTCGGCGCCATCCTCGTGTCAACCGTTGTTCTACTCGTGCTGGGAATCCTCGTGATCTACACCTTCGACCCCTGTCCATCGAACGCGATCGCTGGCACGCTGCCTGCATTCTGCAAGGCGCACTGATGGCGGAACCGCGCACTCCCAGGTCGCCAAAGTCCACGACGGGTACATCGACGTCGGCCAAATCCACGAAGCCCGAGCCGATGCAGCCCGAGCGGCAGATGATTCCCGACGGCGAGATCATCGACGGTGTTCACTATCACCAGCACGACATCGTCATCGTGGGCGCCGGTGGTGCCGGGATGCGCGCGGCAATCGAAGCCGGACCGCACGCCAACACCGCCGTCATCTCCAAGCTCTACCCGACTCGCTCCCACACTGGCGCGGCACAGGGCGGCATGGCTGCGGCCCTCGCCAATGTCGAAGAGGACAACTGGGAGTGGCACACTTACGACACCGTCAAGGGTGGCGACTACCTGGTCGATCAGGATGCCGCGGAGATCCTCGCCAAAGAGGCCATCGATGCCGTCCTCGACCTCGAGAACATGGGGCTGCCGTTCAACCGAACGCCTGAAGGCAAGATCGACCAGCGCCGTTTCGGTGGTCACACTCGCGAGCATGGAGCGGCGCCGGTTCGCCGTGCCTGTTACGCGGCCGATCGCACCGGGCACATGATCCTTCAGACGCTGTTCCAGAACTGCGTTCGCCTCGGCATCAACTTCTTCAACGAGTACTACGTGCTCGACATGGTCATGTCGAAGGTCGATGGCAAGGACGTCCCCTCGGGTGTCGTCGCGTACGAACTGGCCACGGGCGACCTGCACGTGTTCCAGGGCAAGGCGGTCATTTTTGCGACCGGTGGTTTCGGCAAGATCTTCAAGACGACATCCAATGCCCACACTCTCACCGGTGACGGCGTCGGGATCATCTGGCGCAAGGGTCTGCCGCTCGAAGACATGGAGTTCTTCCAGTTCCACCCGACCGGGCTCGCCGGGCTCGGCATCCTGCTGTCTGAGGCGGCTCGAGGCGAGGGTGCAATTCTGCGCAACGCGTCGGGCGAGCGCTTCATGGAGCGCTACACGCCGACTCTGAAAGACCTCGCACCTCGCGATATCGTTGCTCGCTCGATGGCGCTCGAGATTCGCGAGGGTCGTGGTGCCGGTCCCAACAAGGACTACCTCTACCTCGACATCACGCACCTCGAGCCCGCTGTCATCGATGAGAAGCTGCCCGATATCACCGAGTTTGCGCGCACCTACCTCGGTGTCGAGCCCTACACGGAGCCCGTTCCGGTTCTGCCTACGGCCCACTATGCGATGGGCGGCATTCCGACCAATAACAACGCTGAGGTGCTGCAAAACAACACCGACATCGTTCCTGGCCTCTACGCTGCCGGCGAGTGTGCCTGTGTTTCGGTGCACGGATCCAACCGGCTCGGTACCAATTCTCTGCTCGACATCAACGTCTTCGGTAAGCGTGCCGGCAGGAACGCGGTCGAGTTCGTGAAGACCGCTCCGTGGGTGCCGCTTCCGGCGGACCCCGCACACGACATCCGTGCGCTCCTCGACAGCGTTCGTGCTGGCGACGGAACCGAGCGGATCGCCGTTATCCGCAAGGAACTGCAGGATTCGATGGATCGCAACGCGCAGATCTTCCGCACCGAGGAGAGTCTCAAAGAGGTTACCGACCTCATCGAGACGCTGCGTGCCAGGTACAAGAACATTCGCATCCAGGACAAGGGCAAGCGGTACAACACCGATCTGCTTGAGGCCGTCGAACTCGGTTTTCTGCTCGACCTCGCCGAGGTGCTCGTCTACTCAGCCCGGTCGCGACACGAGTCGCGTGGTGGTCACATGCGCGAGGACTACCCGAAGCGCGACGACGAGAAGTTCCTCGTTCACACCATGGCGTACCGCACCGGAGACCCCGAGTCGGCCGAAGCCGGAGACCACATCACCCTGGACTGGAAGCCCGTCGTGATTACGAACTACCCACCGATGGAAAGAAAGTATTAACAATGAGCACAGCGACCGCAGAAGGTGCGCCAGCCGCCCCGATCGCGGAGGTCCCGTCGTTTACGGTGACCCTCATCATCCGACGCTTCGATCCGGATGTCGATGCCGAGCCACACTGGCAGGACTTCGATCTCGAGATGCACGGCACCGACCGCGTGCTCGATGCGCTGCACAAGATCAAGTGGGAGCAGGATGGCTCGCTTTCATTCCGCCGCAGTTGCGCTCACGGCGTCTGTGGGTCGGACGCCATGCGCATCAATGGTCGCAACCGGCTCGCGTGTAAGACACTGCTGAAAGACCTCGATATCTCGAAGCCGATCTACGTTGAAGCCATCAAGGGCCTTCCCCTTGAGAAAGACCTGATCGTCGACATGGACCCGTTCTTCGAGTCCTTCAAGGCCGTACAGCCGTTCCTGATGGCTTCGTCGAAGCCCGAGAAAGAGCGCCTGCAGTCTGTCGTTCAGCGCGAGCGATTCGATGACACGACGAAATGTATTCTCTGTGCGGCATGTACTTCGAGCTGCCCGGTCTTCTGGACCGACGGCCAGTACTTCGGACCCGCCGCAATCGTGAATGCGCACCGTTTCATCTTCGATTCTCGGGATGAGGGTGCTCAGGTTCGTCTCGACATTCTCAACGATAAGGAGGGCGTGTGGCGGTGCCGCACGACCTTCAACTGCACGGATGCCTGCCCCCGCGGTATCGAGGTCACCAAGGCGATCGCTGAGGTTAAGCAGGCCATCTTGAAGGGCTCGCCTGATCGGGTTAGCATCGCGCTTTAGCGCAGCCGGTTAGCAACTGCGTGATCGTGGTCGTCATCGTCATCGTCGCAACTGGGCTTGGCAGGGCAGGGCTTGGCAGAGCGGGCGCAGGGCTTTGCGGGGCGGGGCTTGGCAGGGCAGGCGCAGGGCTTGGCGGGCAGGCACGGCGAATACGCCGGCGGGCTCTCGCGTTCTAGGCGTACTGCTCTTCGCGCGCGCGTTCTCGCATGACGCGACTGTTGCCGTGCAGCTCGATGGGCGCCTGCGCCGCGTCAACCTCCGTCGGGGGAATCAACCAATACCGCCCGCCCTCATCGCGCCGAATCTCCCACCGTTTGTTGTGGTGCAGCAGGTGATGGTGTTTGCAGAGCAGAACGCCGTCGGCAATGTCGCTCTTGCCGTGATCCCTGACCCAGTGGTCAATATGGTGAGCTTCCGTCCAGGACGGCGGCCGCTCGCATCCCGGATGAACGCAGCCACCCCACCTCAGCGCGAGCACCTGCTTCTGTTTCGCGGTGAATAGCCGCTGGTCGCGACCACGATCGAGCGGGATGCCCGCGGGATCGAACCCCGTCTCACTGTGACTGCCCGCGCAGACCAACCGTTCAAGCGTCTCGATCGAAACCGGGTCTGCCTGACCCCGGATGTACGCCGCACCGCGGCGGCGCTCGACGGCGGAGCGCGTTGCCGCAATGTGAATGACCGGTGCCCCGGAGCCGAGCAGAATCCCCGCACGCGGAGCAGAACCCGAACCAGAACCCGAACCCGAACCAGCACCAGCACCAGCACCAGCACCAGCACCAGCAGAACCATGACCACCAGCTCCGCCCGCGCCGCCAACCCGACCAATCCCGCCAACGTCAGCTCCTGCCCGTAACAGTTGCTCGAACGCGTCGGATGCCAGTTGCGCCGGAGTGCGGTCATCGGCCCGAATCGCTTCAGCCAGGGTCGACTGATCGGGATCGACAAAGCGCACCCCACCGAGCTTCGGCGAGGTCGCACGGTCATAGAGGTCTTTCACGGTCGCAGCGGTTTCTGGGTCCATGACCCAGGTCAGCCGCGACATCCCGCTCGGCAGCTGGACGAACGTGAGGGAGCGCTGCTTGCGACGCTCGGCCTCACGTTCACCGATGCCATCCACATCGATCTCGTCGCGAAGCTGTCGCGCCCGGCGAAACAGCAGGTCGGGATCAACCCCCGCAGCGGCCTCAGCGCAGAGAGCGCGGGCAGCAACCAGAAGATCGCCCTCGCTGACTCCGGGCGTTGGCTGCCCGAGCCCGCGGGCAATCGCCTCGGCAGCAGAAGTGGTCATCGGGCCCGCGACAATGGCAGCAGCCACGGGCGCCAACCATGGCTCGACGGCAGCAGTGATCTCACCGGTTGAGACGTCCACAACGCCGGCATCTGCGGCATCCTGCACCATCCGCCCGACTCGAACTGCGGTGACCGCCTGCTGCCCCGTCGCACCGGTGGACTTCTTCATGAATTGCTCTGGCGTGCGATGGCCCAGACGCTGCACGAGCCCGTTTTGACCCAGGCCGGGAGCCGATCTGCGCGCGATCTCACCCGCAATGAGCGCCGCAGTCGCCTGCGCAAGCCGCAGAACGTCGGCGCTCGAGCTGTTGAGAGCGAGCAACATCGCATCGTCCACTGCGCGATACTCGATGACGTCACTCGACACCGCAGACAGGGCAGCAGAAGCTGCGGCTAACTGCTCCGGGAGCCGGATGGAGGTGTCGATGAAATCCATACCTCAATTATCGAGGTTCGAATATATGTTCGATACCCAAATAGGCGCTCTGTGGATAACTCTCGCGCCCCAGAACGGGGGCGCGAGAGTTGTCTCAACCAATCAGCAGACGCTCGGCAGTGTCCCGAATGCCAGGCTCTGACTCCCGCCCGAAAGATACCCGGGGCGCGTAGCGGTTACCACGACACTGAGCGACGCTCCGCACAGGTCATTCGCGTTAACGAGGTACGTGTCTGCGGTCGCGCCGGCAATCGGAGTCGTCCCGGCCATCCACTGGTAGCTGAAGGTCAGACCGTCCAAACTCCAGATGCCCGTCGTCGCAGCTACGGTCGATCCGTCACTCAGCGTGCCCGTGATCTTCGGCTTCGTGGATGCCGTCGGTTGAGCACCGGCAATCACCTTGACCGTGTTGGTGGTCGCGGTGCCTGAGGTGTAACCCTTCCGAGTCGCATGGACGACAACCGAGATCTCATCGCCGAGGCTGCTACCGATGGGACTATACGTCGTGCCGGTCACCCCCGGAATCGCGATGTCGCCGCGGTACCACTGGTACGAATAGGTCGCCCCCGCGATGTTCCACACGCCCAGATCCAGGGTCAGCGTGGTTCCCACCGCGCCAGACCCCGACAGCCTGGCGGGCGACACCGTGGCCAACGTTGTCAGGTCCGAAACCTGCTGAGAGACCGAGATAGCCGTCGAGTGCGCGCCGGCGTGGGTAGCCGTTACGACAACTCGAAGATACTTCTCGGCGTCGCCCGAATGGATGACATAGCTCGACTTCGTCGCCCCTGCGATGTCCGCAAAGTCGCTGTCGACACTCGTCAGGCTGTTCTGCCACTGATACGTGTACGTCTCACCCGTCGGGAATTCGCTCAGCTTCGCCGAAACTGTGGTGCCCGGCTGGAACGTGCCCGTGTAGCTCATCCCTGCCTGTCCGGCGAAGTTCGTCGGAGCGCCGGTGGTGCCGAGCCCGGCCGCCTGGGTGAAGCTACGCGTCGCGTAGTACGGGGACGCCGTCGAGACGATGACCTTGAGCTTGTGCCCGACATCCGACGTGGATGCTGTGTACGCCGACTTGGTGGCGCCGGTGATTGCGGCCCACGTGCTGCCGGTCTGGCGTTCCCACTTGTAGCCGAACGTGAACCTCTGGTTCTGCACCGCACTCCACTGGTCCGCGTGCGGATCGACGGTGAGGCTTTCGCCTGCCTTCACTGGCTGGGTGTCCGAGGTTACCTGGGTGGTCCCGACATAGACATCCGGTGCCGGCTCGATGTTGGTATTGATGCCGCGCCGTGCGAGCACGGTCTTCTGTGCGGTCACGTACCCGGGCTTGACCGCGGAGACGTCAACCGTGATGGCTTCGTTTCCGGCCGCAGGTGTGTACGTCTTACTCTCGGCCCCAAAAATTCCGCTTCCATCCGCGCGCCACAGGTACTCGTACGTCACTCCCGCGACCGACCAGCTACCCGTTGAGACGCTGTACTGAGTGAGCCCGCCAACCTTCTTTGCCGTGACGACGGGCGAGATCGTGGAATGCAACCCCAGCTGGTCATCGATGATTACATCCCCAGAAGTCGCCACGGGCGGCGTAACGTACCCGGGCTTGGTGGCCGACACGGTCACGGTGATGCCGTGATGCGCCTGCGACAGCAGAGTCTTGTACGTGCGGCTGCGAGCGCCGCTGATGGGCGTTGCGTCGAGGTACCACTGGTAGGCGAACGTTGCGCCCGAAACACCCCATTGCCCAGGGGATGCCGTCAACGTCTGTCCCGCAAACGCGACTCCGGAAGGCGAAATGCTCGGCAGATTCGATGAATCGCTCGCGAGGGCAGTGGACGGAGCCACCGTGCCATCGCCACCGATTTCGGCGACTCCGACGATGGTGGAGATATCGATCGTGTAGTCCTGAACCAGAACGCGAGCGGCGATCGTGGATCCGGCATCCCCACCGACGGCCGTGTAGCTTGTCCCGGTTGCACCGAATATTGCGTGACCGTCGCGCAGCCACTGATACTGCACATAAGCCGTCGACGCACGCGTCCAGGCCGCGTCAACGGTAAAGGTTGTGCCGACCTCGGTCGAGCTGCCGGGCGATGAAACGACCGGCAAGGTCGTGAAGCTCAGCGGTACCGTTGGCCGCGTGACGACCTGCACCGCGTTCGCGCCGGCCGCGATGGTAATGGTGCCGACCTCCGGCTCGTACGTCGTGCCGGACGAGTCAGCATTTACCCAAACGCTGTACGTGTAGGTGCCGGGTACGAGCGCGCCCGAGAAGCTGCCATCCGAATTGATCGACAACGCAAAGTTGTATCGATAGTCGCTCGAACTGAAGCTCACTGTGCCGGTCGCATTCGACGGGCCGCCGACGATCTGGCCGTTGACAATGCCGGTCGCGGCACTGCCGAGCGCGGTCAGCGTCGAGGTTCCCGCGCTGACGCTCTTGCCGGCGGTCACCTTGACGTAGTGCGCGCCAGGGTGGGCTGGGTCAAAGGCATCCCCATACGTCGATGTCGGGCCAATGCCCTGCGAGAAGCTCAGCGCGTAGTAACCGGATGCCAGACCTGTCACGGTGTATTTTCCACCCGTGCCAGTTTCGCCTCCGGTGCCGTCAACGATGGTCGACGAGGTGAATGCGCCCGGCGTTCCGCTGAGACGGTAGGCCGTCACACCATAGCCGAACTGGGTAGAACCGTCTGGAGCCTTCAGCACACCGGAGATCGAGCCGCCGGTCGATAGCTTTGCGTTGACGGTCAGAGGAGATCCGGGCTTGACGTACAGCGGCTTCGCCTGATCGAGAGTGGACGCCCCGCCGTTATACGAGTTGGTGTATTTCCCCGAAACCCCGAAGCCCGCAAAGAACTCGAGCTTGTAGCTTCCGACGGGCTCGTTCGGGTAGGAGTACTTACCGGTCGAGGAGGTGCTGATCTGGTCGATCTCGTTCCAGTAGGTCCCATCGAATCGATAGAGGAATACTCCGACACCCTTCAGCGCGACGCCGGATGCCGAGGTCACGGTTCCGCCGATGGCCGCCGCCGCCTGCACTGTCACGTCGAGCGACTGGGTCGGGTCGGTAGCGACGAAGGCCTCGGCATCCGCGGAGTCATTGACCGGGCTACCACCCAGATACTGCGGGAAGTAACCCTCGGCCTTGGTGCTTGTCGACGGAAAGATCTCCAGCGTGTACGGGTCACCGATTGCGAGCCCCGCAATGCGGTAGCTGCCGATCTTGCCGACAACTGGCACGGAAATCACGAGGTTCGAGTCGTATACCGGCTGGCCAGCGACGACCGACTCGGCGTAGATGGTCGCACCCTTAATCGGTGCGCCCGCCTTGTTGGCGAGGTGGACGGTCAGCGTCGAGATCGCACGGTAATCGAAGTTGACTGTCTGAGTGTCCGATACTGAGCCGACCGTCACCGCATCGGTGATGTTCGATGATCCGTGCGGACCGCTCGAAAGGTAGACATCCGGGTACCCGGCAGCTTGTCCATTGAACTCGATCTGGTAGGCATCCGGTGCCAGGTTGTCGAACTCGTAGCTGCCGTCTGCCGCTGTTACGACGGGGGTCACATCTTGAAAGTTCAGCGTGCCGACCGGCGCGACGGTGACGCCGGCGACAGGATGCCCGTTCCCGGCCGTGACTGTACCCTTCAGGGTGAATCCGTTAGTCAGCGCCGCGTCGATTCCGGTTGTGGTGCCGCCCGCGTCCACTGTCACCGTCGTCGCGGTCGAGGAGTCGTATGCGTTGTTGTACCACTGCGGGTACGAGTTGGTCACGTTGTACGGGTAGAACTGCACCTTATATTTGCCGGGCACGAGGGCAATGGAATAGCTGCCGTTTGTGAGGTCGACGTTGGCCTGATCCTGCGCGATGCCGTTGAGGCTCGTGGTGTCGAGGGTGCCGTTGTCATTCACCGGGTTCGCGTACACGGTGATTCCCGAGCCGATGCCGCTGAGCGCCGGGTTGGCCGACACTGTTCCGGTGATGTAGGAGGCCGCGGCCAACTGGACAGACTGAACGACGGCGCCATGAACATCCACCGCCGTGAGACCGTCTGTTCTGCCCTGCGCAAGGACGCCTGCCGCGTTGTAAGTGATCTGGGCGAACCCGTCAGCGGGGCTTGCGTAGTCATCGAGACGGAAGTAGTAGCTGCCATCCTGAAGCCCGGGCAGAGTGTAACTGCCGTCGCCGGCCACCTGTGCCCTCGCAACATAGTCGAGTTCGGGAGTGGATGTCGTGAAATTCGAGGTCAGCCGGTAGGCCGAAACGTCGGCGCTGCCGCCGACGAGCACACTGTTGTCTGGAAGGAGAGCGGTGCCGGATGCGACGTTGCCGACGGCTAGCGTAATGGGAATCGAGATCGCGCTCGAGGCCGTAATTACGTCTGCGGCTCCCGTCGAGTCGGGGACCAGAGTCGGCGAATTCGCCCCGTTAATCCAGCCACCCGCGTCATTGTTTACCTGGCCCGGATCCGCCTGAGCGATATTGACGAAAAACTTGAAGTGCGAGGCACTGTCGAGATTCGTGAAAGTTACCGTGCCAGCGGAACTCGTTGTCTGAGCCTCGTGGTAGTTCCAGGACGGGTCGAAGTTACTCTGCTCGTACGCGGTCACCTGCGCCCCGCCGACCAATCCGTGCAGATCGTCAGCCACGGTCACGGTGACGGACGGATTCGACACGGTCGCCTGAGCGGGGATCACAACAATCCCGATCGCGGCCATGGCCCCGATCGCGAGAGCAGCAACGGCTGCGGTGAGAAAACGCGAAGAAGAAGACACGGAGAAGCGAGAAAGCACGATGATCGACCCAACATTTGATGCGAAAAACGACAAGACGGCCCAGACGTCAACGCACGGTATGCAGTCGCTCGATGTGAAACGTACCAGCGTTCCCGAGGATTCATCGCACCCCAAAAGGGGGTGATTAGTTGGGACACGGTAACAATTTTGGCAATTCGGTTGAAATCGGGGTTTTTTTGCCGAAGAGCCAGTCGCCCGCACGCAGCGAAACCCCGCCGCGACCTCGGCCACGGCGGGGCCTGCTGCACGCACGCGGCACCTATCCGCGAGCGCGGGAGTTCTGGGCTCCCCCAGAAGAGACCCAGCAGACAGCCAACTATGACGCGAGAGAACCCAAAACCTAGTTAAGAAGCTGGATTACGATCCCCAGTGCGGCGGTATTGAGGGTCAGTGGGATGTTGATTGGCAGCTCGATACCGAGCACCCTCAGTCGCTGTTGCAGCTGTAAAGTGCCGGTCCCAGCGGGAAGAGCGGTCACCAGAAGTGACCACCTGCCGTTGGATGCGACCTTCGCAGTGCCGTAAAGCATCCCGCCCGCTTGCGCCGAGACGGTTGCACCTGGCGTGCCTTTACCGGCGAGTTGCACTTTTGCTGTGACGGGTGCGCCGCCCGCGGCAGTGTGACCGGCCGGAGGAGCGCTCGGTGTGAGAGCGCCGATTAAGGGAGCAACAATCACCGTTTTGACACCGCCGACCACCTTGCTGACGTCATTGCCGAGCCCGCCCGCGACGCTGCCGACAGTGTTCGTCAGGCCGCCAGCCAGTCCACCAACGCCAGCGGTGCCGCCAAGATTCGAGGGGTCGGTAGCCGATGGGGTGGACAGCGCGCCCAACGCAGTACCGATGGGCGTCAGACCGGAGCCGCTGTGGCCCGCCGAGGACGTGCCGTTCGAGGGTGAGTTGGTGTGCGGAGCGGATGCCGAGGTCGTCTGCCCGGCATCCTGCGCACCCTGCGACGGCGCAAGCCCAATCGCGATGCTGCCGCCGATGGTGGCGACAACCGCAAGGGTGCCGACGAGGGCGCTGACACCGCTCGCCGCGCCCATGGCCAGTCCGGATCCGACGGCTGGAGCGAATGCTGCAGGCGCCGAGAGAACCGCGAAGGAGGCGGGCACCGAAGGGATTGCTGCGCTCGCTGCGACGGCAGCGCCGGCGTGACCCAACGTCGACAGCAACACTCCACCCGCAACGCCACCGAGGATGATCGGCAGCAGAATCATCGCCAGGTGCGATCCGACTTCTTCGACCTCCTCGCTGACGATCGCGCATTTCGCGCAGGTTTGGAGATGCTCGTCGATCCTCTCCTGCTCGCGCGTGGTGAGGCTGTGGCGGGCCGCCTCGCCGAGACGCGACATCGTCCACCTGCAGAACTCCGAGGTCCCGGGCTCGGACACGTGCGCCTGAAGCCAGGCTTTGCGCAGCCCTTCCCGGGCACGATAGCTCAGCGCAGCAACGCCGTTCGCGCTCATCCCGAGCAGCGGAGCGACCTCGTGGGGGTCCATCCCCTCAACCTCGGTGTACCAAAGGACGGACTGCCAGCGGTCGGGCAGCGAGCGAAACGCTCGCGCGGTGAGCGTGCGGTCGAGGGCGACGGCGACGGGGTCGTCAATCGTCGTCGGGTCTTCGAAATCCTGAATGTCATCCACCTGTACGTCACGGGAAGCCGCACCCCAGCTCGAAGCCAGATTGCGGATGGTCGTATAGAGGTATGGCCTGAATGCTCCGGAAGGGCCGCCGCCCGCCAGAACACGCTGATAGATGCGCGTGTAGGCCTCAGAAACGAGGTCGTCGGCATCTATGGACGACGTGAACTGGCGGGCGACACGCGCCCCCGAGCGATAATGACGACGCCACAACTCCGCGAATGCGCCCTGGTCCCCCGACCGGGCATTCGCAATGAGTGTTTCGTCTGAGCTGGTTAGGCTCTCGTCAGCTTCGCTCATCCCCCTGATCCATTCTCGGGCCTCTATATTGTCCCGCGTGGGGTGGGGTTTGCCTAGTGGCATCCCTCGCTGATAGAGACTGACAGGTCTACCTACTATGACGCCGGGGCGCGAAAAACCTTCGGTCGTCTCATAACCGCACCAGTTTCAGCGGGCTATTCCGGCCCTAATCCCTAGTGGCAGGTCGCCGCTGCGGTAGTCGCCGCCGTGCTGGCCGTGTCGTATACGCCCTGCAAGTAGCCGTGAGCGTTAGCCGTCAATTCGACGTGGAACTTCACGCCAGCCGCATTCGACGGGATCGTCAGCGTCGATCCCGTCGCGCCACCGATCGGGTTGGCGTCCGCGAACCACTGGTAGGTGACGACCGTGCCGCCGACCTTCCACTTCCCCGGGGTGACCGTCAGCGTCGAGCAGGTCTTTGCGCTTCCCGTGATAACTGGCTTGGTCACCACGGTCAGGACGGCGCCAAACGCGATTGCATCGGTATTGGATTCGACCACGGGATGCCCGGACCAACCCACCTTGCTCGCACTGATCTCAACCGAGAGGTCCTGGGTAACCAGGGTGCCGGTCGGCGTGAAGGTCGCCGAGCTTGCGCCCGGGATCGCCTGGCCGTCCAGCATCCACTGGTATGCAACCGTCACGCCGCCTGCGGACCACAAACCACTGTTGATCGTCGTAGCCACGCCAACCTGCGGTGCTGAGATGGTCGGCGCCGAAAGGGCCGTCAGGGCACCGAGGTAGTCAACCGAGACGTCACCGGTGGTGACGATGGAGTCCAGGTGGTTCTTCGTGTGGGAGGTGACAACCGCGCGAATCCACTTGCCGGCATCCGCGGGAGCGAGCGTGTACGTCGATTTCGTCGCGTGCGAGATGTTGGTCCAGGTCGACTCATCGAGCGAGGACTGCCACTGCACGGTGACCGGTGAACCGCTCGTCGAATCAGTGAACGCCGTCAGAACGGTTCCTGGCGCATACGACCCGCTGGACGGCTCGAGTTGGGCATCGAGTTGCACCGGGTCGGCCTTCTGCACGGTGTACTTCGGCGAAGTTTCGCTCCCCGACTGGTAGAACGCCGAGCTGTACGACATCGTGACGCTCAACGACTTGCCGATGTCACTCGACTTCGGCACGTAGGTTGGCCCCGTGATTCCAGCGAGAGTCTTGCCCGACAACGTCCACTTGTAGGTGGTTGCGAAGGAGTGGAACGTCGACGGGAAGCCGAACGCCGTGTTGGGGTCCGGTGTCGTCGCAGTCGACAGGTACTTGACGCCCGTGAGCGAGGCACCGGCCGGGGTCAGCGGCGGCTGGATGGCTGCGAGCACGTCGACCGGCGCCGAGGTAACCGCGTCTGAGTCCAGGTAGCCAGACCTGTGGCCGACGACGGTGACCGTCAGCTGATGACCAACCTGCGACAGGTCGGTGATGAGGGTCATGGCCGTCGCACTCGGGATGTCGGTGCCATCGAGCTGCCACTGGTAGGTGAAGGTAAGGCTCTTCGCGTTCCAGGTTCCCGGCTTGGCCGTGGCCGTACCACCCGCGGGGACGCCATCCGGCGAGACAGTCGGTGGCGTCAGGTTCGTGACGGTCTTGACGACCACCGAAACCGCTGAGCTGTCAATCGTCGCGGAGATGAACCCCGGCGCGATGCTCGTGACCTCAACGCGCAGCTGGTCGCCAGTCGATACCGGCGACTTCACGCTCAGGCTCGACTTTGTCGCGCCTGAAATCGTGGTCCATGCTCCGCCGTTGTGCTGGTACTGCCACTGGTAGCTGTGGGTGATTCCGGGTACGGGCAGGCCGGTCACGTATACGGATGCAACATCCCCGAGCGCGACCTGCGACGGCGAGATGGTCGCCGTTGCGTTGCCCTGCAGATCCGTCCGTCCGGTGAAGGTCGTCTCTTCGTAGTTGACAGGCGACGTGTAGTAGTCGGAGTGGACGCCCATCCCGATTCGAATGGTTCTGCCCATGTCGGCGGCGATGGTCGTGTATGCGCCGGACTTCGAGTGCGAGATCGTGACCCACTTGCCGTACACGAGGCGCTGCCAATTCGTCGCCACAACAATCTCTCCGCTCCCGCTCGGGAGGTTGAGGCTCTGGCAGAGTACACCGACGCTCAGGTTCACCTGGAAGAGCAGGGGCGACTGAGTTTGCAGGCTGCAGTTCGCACCGGCAGCGAAGACGCCCTTCGCTGCAATTACCGTTTGCCAGCTGTCCGCGTAACCATCGCTCGCCGCCGTCACTACGGCAGTCACCGCAGCCGACTTCCCGGAGTAGGTGAAGGTCTTGCCAGTGCCGGCAAGACTTCCGTCGAGATTCCACTGGTAGCTGACAGTGGAATCTGGGGCAGACCAGGTGCCCGAGGTCACCGCAAAGTGGCGGATGCCGTGCGACTTCGTCACCATGACCCTGGGCAACGTGATTGCGGTCAGGATGCCTTTGCCGATCGTGACCGGGCCGCTCGCGGCGGCATCCGACGTCACGAATCCGACCTTGGATGCGGTGACCTGAACGGAGATCGAGTCGCCGAGATCGCTTGGCACCGGCGTATAGGTCGAGCCCGTCTGGCCGATGATGGGGTCGGTCCCGCGGAACCACTCGTACGCGTAGTGTGCCCCGGCGACACTCCAGTTGCCAGGGTCGACGCCGATCGGTGAGCCCACACGCGCGGCTCCCTCGGTGGTCAACTGTGGCTGGCCAGATGACGTGATCTGCGGGCCGTTGGCGACGGCATCCGACGCGGCGACCAGCTGATCGGTCTCCTCCTGGCTGATGTATTCCCGGTCTGCATCGAGCTCGTAGATCTGGGTAACCCGCACGCTCAGGATGTCGCCAACATCGCCCGTGGTCGGCGTGTACGTAGCCGACTTCGCGCCGCGGATCGGCAGCCGAACACCGTTCACCGTCCGGAACCACTGGTAACCGGTTGTCGAATTGGGGGCCGTCTTGCTAACGGTGCCCGGGTCAACGCTGAGCTGGCTGCCCGCGATCGGAGAGAGTGTCGAGAGCGAGGCATCCGAGGTGAAAGCGACCGGCGCATAGGTGCCGACCTGTAGGCTCCGGGTTTCGTTGGTCGCATGGGTGGTGATGGCCTGCACGACTGGCTCGAATAGCGGGCCGAAGTCTCCCACGATGTCAGCGACAAGATGGTAGTCACCGGCTGGGAGTTGCGTGAAGTGGTAGACGTTGCCGGTCGAACTGGCCGGATAGTAGTCGGCACCATCCGACGTGGTGAGCCAGACAGAACCATCTTCGTTTTGCAGCGGTACACCACTTGGGCCCGTCAGCGTTACGCCGAGCGTTCCGGTCACGGTCGCGGCAGCGCCGATCGTCGTCGTGCCGATAGCCGTGGTCGCCGGCGCGGTCACGAGGAACGGCGTCGCATCCGTCGGGTGGTCGCCGCCGATAAATCCGGCGCCCGAGCCGTCGAACGGGTCCTCGTAGCCGAGTGCGTAATATCCGGTGGGAAGACCGGTGAGTGTGAAGGACCCGTGGCTGTTCGACTCCGTGTAGATGCCGACCCGCGACGACGCGGTGAAGCCGTCAGTCGGATTTCCGGTCAGCTGGTACGCGTCGACCTGGAGGTCAAGCGGCACGCCGCCGGGGGCGACCAGCTTGCCGCTGATCCTGCCGCCAAGCGACAGGATGGTGTTTACTGTCGCCGACTTTCCGTCATTCAGGTAGATGGATGTCGCATCCGCAACGTCCGCCGCCCCGTTCGAGAACTGTGGCAGATATTTTCCGGTCTGGTCGAAGAACTCGAGCTTGTAGCTGCCAGCGCTGCCAGGGTTGAAGCTGTACTTGCCCTTCGAGTTCGTCCAAGCGCCGCAACCAAAGAAGGACCCGCCGATGGAATTCCAATTCTTGCCATCGAACTGGTAGGGCTCGACGCAGACATTTGCGATGGCCTTGCCCTTGGCATTCTTGACGGTTCCACTAATTGTTCCGGACGGCGCGAATGACGCGTCGAGGGAATTCGCGCCGGCCGTCAGGGTGAGGATAGTTGCCGAGTCCGGGTCCTGGCCGCCACCGAGGAACTGAGCCGCCAAAGAGGACGAGGGAGAACCAAACAGGACCAGCGTCTCGGTGTCTCCCGCCACAAAACCATCTGCTGCGTAAGTGCCGGGGTGGTGTGCGACAGGCGGGAGGTCGACGATGGGTCGCGAAGCGTCATAGCTGCCATTGGTCATAGGGAACGCGACGACATCGCCATCCTTTACCACCTTGCCCGTTGGCGATAGCAGGCGAACCACCAGCGACGCCGTTGGGGTGGCTTGCGCAGCTGAAACCGCGAGGCCGTTCAGGAGTCCGACGCCCAGAATGACAGCGGTGGCGAGTCCGAGGTATTTCGTGAGATTCCGCTTCGGGAACGTCGCGCGGCGGGTACTGATCGCTGACATGGCATACCTCGACTACAGCGGCAGAACGTGCCGCACACTTACCGGGCGCTCGGATGCAGCACAGGTTCTCCGAAGGTAACAGCGAAAGATACTCACAGACTCCACCGCCTGCCCCCACTTATGGGGCAATTCTCCGACGCGCGCAACCCCATCCGGGGCCGCGAATGGGCGCCCTAGGGTGGAACGGTGACGCAGGATGAAATCAGGCACCCGAGAAAGTCAGGAAAGTTCGGCGTTCTGGTCGTTCGGGTGCAAAAACTGTTTGCCGTGCGCGTGTTTCTCAACTACGGCGCCGTGCAGGGGCCGATTCTCGCCAGCGGCCTCGCCTACCAGGCCATTTTCGCCGTGTTCGCTGGCGTCTGGGTGGGGTTTTCGATTGCCGGACTGGTCGTCGCCGGCAACCACCAGCTCCAGCAGCCCATCATCGATGCGCTCTCGAACAGCATTCCGGGACTGATCAAGCAGCCTGGTTCATCCTCGGGCGCGATCGATCCGAAGGTACTCCTCAACGCCGGGGTCTTCTCCTGGACCGGGGCGATCGCCCTGGTCGGCGTCCTGGTCACGGCGCTCGGCTGGCTCGCGTCGGCGCGGGCGGCCATCCGCATCATTTTTGGGCTGCCGCAGCCGAAGACCAACTTCGTCATGCTGAAGCTCAAAGACCTCGGGGTCGCGGTCGGATTCGGGATCCTGCTGATCGTCTCGGCGGCCCTCTCGGTGGCCGGTTCGGCTGGGACGACAGCGCTGCTGCCGCTCATCGGAGTCTCGTCGAACTCGGTGCTCGGGGCAATAGCGGGGCGCATCGTCACGCTCGCCGTCATGTTCGCGCTCGATGCGACGATCCTCGGTGCGCTGTTCCGCGTGCTGTCGGGCGTCGAGATCCCGTGGAAGCGACTGCGCGGCGGCGTCCTGGCCGGGGCGCTCGGCCTTGGAGCGTTGAAAGTGCTGGGCGGGAGCCTGCTCGGCGTGTCGAAGAGCAATCCGCTGCTCGCCTCGTTCGCAGTCATCCTCGGGCTGCTCATTTTCTTCAACTTCGTCTGCCAGGTGATCCTGATTTCGGCATCCTGGATCAGGGTCGCCGTCGATGACCGCCACGTACCCGTGAGCGGGATGCCGGGCTCCGAAGTCGGTGCCCGTCACTAGACTTTTTTCCATGGCCCAACCCCTCCGCATCGCGACCATTAACACCAATGGCGTGCGCGCCGCCTACCGCCGCGGCATGGCGAAGTGGCTGGATTCTCGGGATGTCGACATCCTTGCCATTCAGGAGGTGCGAGCATCCACGGCAGATCTTGAAGGCCTGCTCGGGCCCGACTGGGACATCCTGCACGACGCCGCGACTGCGAAGGGTCGCGCGGGCGTCGCGATTGCTTCACGGGCCGGCTCGTCCAAACACCGTGGGGCGACGATCCATCGCGTGACGCTCGGGGCCGAAGAGTTCGACTCGGCGGGCCGCTGGCTCGAGGCCGACTACGAGGTTGGCGACGACATCGTCACGGTTGTGTCCACTTATGTTCATTCGGGCGAGGCCGATACTCCGAAACAGGTCGAGAAGTACACGTTTCTTGACGCGATGGAAGCTCGCATGCCCGAGCTCGAACAGCACAGCAAGTACGCCGTGATTCTGGGCGACCTGAACGTCGGGCATCGCAAGCTCGACATCCGCAACTGGCGCGGCAACCAGAAGTCCGCGGGCTTCCTGCCCGACGAGCGCGCCTACTGGGATCGTTTTGTCGGCGCCGAAGACGACCCCGCCTACAACGCTGGCGCTGGCCTCGGCTGGGTGGATGTCGGCCGCCGGTGGGCGGGCGAGGTAGACGGCCCCTACACCTGGTGGTCCTGGCGTGGGCAGGCCTTCGCGAACGATACCGGCTGGCGCATCGACTATCAGCTCGCAACCCCCGCGCTGGCGGCGACCGTGACGAACTACGCGGTCGACAAGGCCGAGACCTACGAGGAGCGCTTCAGCGACCACACACCGGTCGTCGTCGACTACGCGCTGTAGCGGCTCCGTCGCTCTGAAAGACTGTACGCATGAGCACCAAGCCACGACTCTTCTCGGGAATGCAGCCTTCCGCCGATTCACTTCAGATCGGCAACTACATCGGCGCGCTCCTCCAGTGGAAGGAGATGCAGTCGACCAACGACGCGATCTTCTGCGTGGTCGACCTGCACGCACTCACCGTTCCGCAAGACCCTGCGCTGCTGCGCGAGCAAACCCGCCGCACGGTGGCCCAGTACATTGCGGCGGGGATCGACCCGGAGCGCTCGATTCTGTTCATCCAGTCTCATGTACCCGCGCATCCCGAGCTGGCCTGGATCCTGAACACACTCACCGGCTTTGGCGAGGCCAGCCGGATGACCCAGTTCAAAGACAAGGCGGCGAAGCAGGGCACGGATGCCGCATCCGTTGGGCTGTTCGCCTACCCGACGCTCATGGCGGCCGACATCCTGCTCTACGACACCAACGTCGTGCCCGTCGGCGACGACCAGAAGCAGCACATCGAGCTGACGCGCGACCTCGCCAACCGGTTCAATTCGCGGTTCGGCACGACCTTCGTTGTTCCCGAGCCGGTCATCCTGAAGGCGACTGCGCGCATCTACGACCTGCAGAACCCCGAGGCCAAGATGAGCAAATCGGCCGCCTCCGACAGCGGCGTCGTCTGGATGCTCGACGAGCCGTCGAAGACCGCGAAGAAGATCAAAGCGGCGGTGACAGACGACGATCGAGTCGTTCGCTTCGATCGCGCCGCAAAGCCGGGCGTCTCGAACCTGCTGACCATCCTGTCGGCATTCACCTCGACGCCCGTTGCCGACCTCGAGGCATCGTTCGAGGGCCGCGGGTATGGCGATCTGAAATCGACTGTGGCGGATGCCGTGGTCGCCACCTTCGAGCCGATCCGGTCGCGAGCGCTCGAGCTGCTGGCCGACCCGGCCGAGCTCGACCGGATTCTCGCAACCAACGCCGACCGCGCCGAGGCGATTGCGCAACCCAAGCTCGACGAGGTGTACGACCGCATCGGCCTGCTGCCGCGCCGATGAAGCCCGTCGTTCTGCAGACGCCACGGTTGGTGCTCGATCAGCCGACGCTCGACGACGTGGAGACGATCGTCGCGCACTGCCAGGACCCGGTGTTCGAAACGGTGCTGACGACCCCGTGGCCGTACACGCGCGACAACGGGCTCGAGTACGTGACCGAGTTTGTGCCGAACGGCTGGAAGCTCGACGTCGAGTACGGCTGGGCGCTCCGGCTGGACGGGCAGTATCTGGGCGCCGCGAGCTTCCGCACCCGTGGCGACATCGGCTTCTGGATCGGCGCCGCGCATCGCGGAAACGGCTACATGACCGAGGCGGTTGGCGGCATCCTCGACTGGGTGTTCTCAACGGGTGTGCAGCGGGTTGTTTGGGAGTGCCTCGTCGGCAACACGCAGTCGGCATCCGTGGCTCGAAAGGCGGGCTTTAGCTATCGCGGAGAGTATGACTCGTCGCACCTGCACCGCGATGGCAAGCCGAGAGCGGCCTGGCACGGGGAGATCAGCGCGAGCGACTCGCGCGAAGCCCAGCCGGGGTGGCCGGCCGTGAAACCACCAGCCTGAGCGACGCGTCGAAGGTCGGAAGGATGCGGAGGTGTCCGTACTTCTCATCCCATGCGCCCGAAGCGAGATCGACCCGAAGGTCGTGTACGAAACGATCTTCGACCTCGGGTCCGACAAAACTCCACGCCGAGTTCGCGCGCCTCGCGCCGCCGTCGAGCAGCACCTCCGGGCGGCCGTAGTACGCCTGGTTGAATCCGTCGGTGCAGTCAAGTGGTATGTGCACCACCTCGACGGCGATTTCGCCACCGAGCGCGTTCGCGACGCGGTCGATCGCCGGAAATCGACGAGCCTCCGTCGACATGACCTCTGGCGCGTAGTCGTTCAGCCAGAACCGCTCGACGAGCGCAGGGTCAGCGGTCATGATCACCACCGAACCCTTCGTGACACGCCGCATGTTCGCAAGCCCGGCCTCGAGATCCGGCCACTGGTGCACAGACATCGTCGACATACTCGCGTCGAAGCTCGCGTCCGCGAAGGGAAGCGTTTCTGCTGTCGCATCGATCGCCGGTTTCGCCGACCGCCGCTGAGCCCGCATGGATGCCGATGGCTCGACCGCCGTGACATCGCACTGGGCGGGCTCATATCCCCCCGCGCCTGCACCGACGTTGAGCACGGTGAAGGCATCGCCAAGCGCACGGTCGATTTGGAGCTGGATTCTGAAATCCGGTCGGCGGTAATTTAGATAACCGGATGCCAGGTTCGCGTAGTCGACATCGCCGGCGCTGCCGTCATCGTGCGGTCTGGTCATATCCACTCATCCTCCACGGGCCAAGATAGTGACGTGATCTCCGTAGTGCTCTTCGACCTCGACGATACGCTTTTCGCCCACCGGCGGGCAGTTGAGGATGGGGTGGTTGCGCACCTGAAATCGCTCACCGAACTGCCGGGTCCGTTCGATGAGGGCGCCGAGGCCACACGGTGGACCGCGCTCGAAGAGAAGCACTACACGCGGTATCTGGGCGGCGAACTCGACTATTTGGGCCAGCGTCACGCCCGCGCGCGAGACTTCATGGAACCGTACGGAATCACTTTTGCCGACAACCTCGCGGCCGAGACCTGGTTCGAGGACTACCTGGCGCACTATCGCGCGGCGTGGACGCTGCACGACGACGCGGTGCCCATGCTCGCGGCGCTCCGCGGTTTGCGGCTCGGGATTATCACGAACGGGGTTACCCACTTTCAGCAGCCCAAGCTCGATGTGCTCGGGCTTACACCGTGGTTCGAGCACATCGTGACATCGGGCGATTTCGGTGCCGTGAAGCCCGACCCGAGCATTTTCCTGCACGCGTGCGACCTGTTCGGCGTGTCTCCCGCTTCCGCTGCGTACGTGGGTGATCGGCTCAACACCGACGCGATCGGCGCGGCCGCCGCGGGGCTTGCGGGCGTGTGGGTCAACCGCGGTGGAGCGGCTTCGGCCGAAGAGGTTCGCTCGGCAGCGGCATCCGGAGTCCACACGATCACGACGCTGGCCGAACTGCCGCCGCTCCTCGCGGCGCTGTAGCGCCCGCGCGCGCCGCCCCGCCACCGGCACGGTCCCGGCCGCGGGCCCCGGCCCCGGGCCCCGGCCCCGGCGCCGGCCCACTGCCCCACACCCGCCGCCCCGCCCCGCCACCGCGCCCGGGTTGTGTGGTTCGCAACTCATGCTGACAACGGTCGAATGGGCTGTCTGGCGGCGTGTTGCCGAGCAAATCACCAGAGCGGCATGAGTTATGCGCGCGCGGGAACCATCCGGCGGCGCGAACGCCCGCGGAACAGCCACAGGCAAGCCAGCCCCGAGAGCCCTGGTTAAGCCGTCAGAAGACCGAGGATCGCATCCCGAACGTCATCCGGCGCGAACATGGTGCGCCGATAAGCGGGGCGGATGCTCATAAGGTGGCGTCGCGCCAGGTCGATGTCGCGATCACGATCGCGGACGTGGAGTTCCCACCCATCGTGAGCCACCCGACTGTCGGCCTCGACCACCAAGCGATTCTCGACGAGAAAGTCGACTCGTCCGATGCCCGGGAAGGTCACCTGGATCTCGTAGTCGAGCCCCAATTCGTCCAGGATCATTCGCAGCACCGACTCCTGGCCGGACTCGCTCCGACCGTTGAGCCGCTTCTCGAGGTACGAATACTTCGCACCCAGCTGCTGAAAGATGTAACGGATGTCGCCCCGGTCGACGAGGCCAAGGTAGAGGGCGTTGTCGAGCGAGGCAACCGCCATCCATGGATGCTGGCATCGAACCGCCTGGATCAGCGCGTCGCGCAGCCCCACCGAAAACTCATTCGCGCGCTCGGGCTCTGCGAGGGGAACCCAGTGCAACTCCACGCCGTCGCGGTTGTCGACCGTCAATGGGACGAATCGATTACGTGGCGACCGGCTCCGCGACGCGGCCTTGCGAAGGTGAGCATGGGGGAACGTCGCGTCGAAGACGAAAATCCCGGCACGTGCGAGCACCGTGACGCAGGCAATCTTGCCACCCACGCGTACGGCCTGAACGATGTCTTCTGCGGTGCCCGGCAGCGCGTAGTGATCGCGACGCACTCTGATCAGATAGTTGTTTCGCACGGCCGCCGTGAGGCTCCGCGGTCGCGCGCCGCAGCTGACAAGCTCGTTCCGGCTGGCGATCACCAGGCCGACGGATTCGAACGTCTCTGCCCACGCCATCCCAAAATCGTTCCTTGCATAGCGCCACCGGAACGACCCGAGGCCGTTTCTGTGAAAACTCCCGGCTATCGGCACCCTGCCGAGGAGAGGTCGCGCGCGGCGCTGGCGTGCGTAACTCATGCCACGAGCTGGCAGCTGGATGCAACACGCCGGTAAGGAGACCCCGCGGCGCGGCGCAGCATGAGTTACGAGCGGATGGCGGCGCGGGACGGGAGGTGGGCGGCGGGGCGGGTGGGCGGCGGTGTTACGCGGGAATACCCACGCGCCGGTGGCGTTTAGTACAGTAGAAACGTGCTCCGGGGTCGGTGAGAGTCCGAACCGGTGGTGATAGTCCACGAGCCGTCCAGACGAAAGTCGACGCGGTTGACTCGGTGAAACTCCGAGACCGACGGTTAAAGTCCGGATGGGAGGCAGCACACGGTGTTTGGCGTCGCCACGCACCAGGTCTCACACGACCAATCCCCGGAGCCTCAGAACTGAGGACCGGATGATCGAACGACAGCAACTCGAGCAGGCGATGCGCCACGGCCTCGATCTCGCGTCGCGCGGCCCGGCAACCGGCGACAACCCGCAGGTCGGCTGCGTCATCCTCGACTCCGACGGCAATACGGTCGCCGAGGGCTGGCACCGCGGCGCCGGAACAGCACACGCCGAGGTGGATGCCCTTTCCCAACTCCCCCAGGTCGACGGCCGCCCGGACGCGCGCGGCCTCACCGCCGTGGTGACGCTCGAGCCGTGCAATCACACCGGGCGTACGGGGCCGTGCTCCGAGGCGCTGATCGCCGCCGGCATCCACGAGGTCTTCTTCGCCGTCAGCGACCCGGGCCTGCTTGCTCGCGGCGGCGCCGAGCGCCTGGCCGAGGCGGGCGTCACCGTCACGGGTAGCCTGCTCGCCGATGAGGCGACAGAGTTCCTCCGCGTCTGGCTCACCTCGACCCGCCTTCGCCGCGCCTACGTCACAGTGAAGTGGGCATCGACGCTCGACGGCCGTGCCGCAGCAGCAGACGGTTCCAGCCAGTGGATCACCGGCACGGCCGCCCGCCAGCGGGTGCACGAGCAGCGCGCCGCGAACGATGCCATCCTGGTCGGCACCGGCACTGTCTTCGCCGACGATCCGTCGCTGACAGCACGCGGGGATGCCGGCGAGCTCATGGAGCACCAGCCGGTTCCCGTTGTCGTCGGTGAGCGTGCAATCCCGGCGGCTGCGAAACTCCGGCGACACCCGGCCGGCCTGATCGAGACGGCGAGCCGGGATCTGCCCGCGATCCTCGGCGCGCTGTTTGATCGCGGCATCCGTCGCGCCTTCGTCGAGGGTGGCCCGACGCTGGTAAGCGCCCTCGTCGCAGAAGACCTGGTCGACGAGTACGCCATCTACCTCTCGCCGACACTGCTGGGCGGCGACAAGCTCGCGATCGGCGACATCGGCGTAACGAGCATGCCCGGCATCAAGAGGTTGGATGTCCGAAGCGTCGAGCAGCTGGGCGGCGATCTTTTACTCACGGCACGGCCGGTGCGCGGCGGGGCTGGGCTCGATACTCGCGCCTCTGCGCGCCGCAAAGCCAACGAGAGAACAGGAGCATAGCCATGTTCACCGGAATCATCGAAGAACTCGGCGAGATCATCGCCTGGGAGCAAACGGCCGACGCCGCCCGCGTCACCGTCAAGGCACCCATTGCGGTCTCTGACGCCAAACACGGCGACTCGATCTCGGTCAGCGGCGTCTGCCTCACGGTCATCGACCAGGGCGACGACTGGTTCACCGCGGACGTCATGGCCGAGTCGATCGCCGCCAGCACGCTTTCGGGGCTCACACCCGGTACCCGGGTGAACCTCGAGCGCGCCGCGAAGGTGGGCGACCGCATCGGCGGCCACATCGTGCAGGGTCACATCGACGGCACCAGCGGCATCCTGCGCATCGAGGATGGCAGCGCCTGGCGCGTCGTGCGCCTCAGCCTCGATGCCGAGCACGCCCCACTCGTCACGCGGAAGGGCTCCATCGCGATCGATGGAATCTCGCTCACGGTCAGCGCCGTCGGCGGCGACTGGTTCGAGGTTTCGCTCATCCCCGAAACCCTCGAGGCGACGACCCTCGGAAGCAAGGTTGTCGGCGACCGGGTCAACATCGAGACCGACATCCTCGCGAGGCAGGTTCAGCGTCTCATCCAGTTCGGTGCGGATGACGAGCCCAGCTCCATCCGCGATCCCCGCACACCTATCGGGTTTTCAATCTCAAACGAGAGGAGCGAGTCATGAGTCTCGCCGACATCCCCACAGCCCTGGCAGCACTCAGCGAGGGTCGGCCAGTCATCGTGGTCGACAACGAGAGCCGCGAAAATGAGGGCGACCTCATCATCGCCGCCCAGTTCGCGACGCAGGAGTGGCTGGCGTTCATGATCCGTC
Organism: Glaciihabitans sp.; assembly: GCA_025463785.1. Classification (GTDB taxonomy): domain Bacteria; phylum Actinomycetota; class Actinomycetes; order Actinomycetales; family Microbacteriaceae; genus Galbitalea. Next base: position 534,824 of record JAODBD010000003.1, on the reverse strand, counting down.
ACACCTCCGGTTTCATTTGTGCCCCCATGACGCACGAGATCGCCGATCGCCTCGAGCTTCCGCTCATGGTGCTCGACAACCAGGATCCGTTGGGCACCGCGTACACGGTCACGGTTGACGCGGCCGATCGCCTCAGCACCGGCATTAGCGCTGCCGACCGGGCGCATACCCTGCGCGTACTGGCCAGCATGGAGTCGACGCCGGCGAGCCTCAACCGGCCGGGCCACATCCTCCCCCTTCGGGCGGTGGATGGCGGAGTGCGTTCGCGAGGCGGCCACACCGAGGCGGCGGTCGACCTGCTCAAGCTGGCCGACCTCATCCCGGTCGGAGCGATCGGCGAGATTGTCGGCGATGACGGCGAGATGATGCGACTGCCCCAGCTCATCGAATTTGGTGAGCGCGAAGAACTCGTCGTCACGACCGTTGGCGCCCTCATCGAGTACCTGCAGGAATGGCACTGCGATACCGATGTTCCGCTCTCCGTCGAGATTCCGGAATCCTCGCGCGTGATCTTCGAGGTCGAGACGACTGTGCCGACCGAGCATGGCGCGTTCCGCTTCCGGGCATACCGCGACCGCCAGACCGGAGCAGATCACCTCGCGATCATCTCGGGCAACCCCACCAACGGCACACTCATGCGCGTGCACTCCGAGTGCCTGACGGGTGAGGTGTTCGCCTCGGAGAAGTGTGAGTGCGGCCCACAGCTCGACGCCGCGCTCGACGCCATCCAGCAAGAGGGCGGCATCGTCATCTACATGCGCGGCCACGAGGGTCGCGGCATCGGCCTCATCAACAAGCTGAAGGCCTACCGCCTCCAGGAGGACGGCCTCGACACCCTGGACGCGAACCTGGCGCTGGGATTCCCGGCAGATGGGCGCGATTATGGGGCCGCCGTCGCCATCCTTGAGGATCTCGGCATCTCTGAGGTTCGGGCGATCACAAACAACCCTGAGAAACTGCGCCAGCTGAAGGAGCGCGGCATCAAGGTAATCGACCGCGTGCCGCTCGTCGTCGGCGTCGGCGAGTTCAACGAAAAGTACCTCGAAGCGAAGCGTGACCGCATGGGCCACGTTCTTCCAGACAATGACACCCTCGACGGCAAAGTGCTGGCGAACCAGAAGGGATCCACAGAATGAGCGGCTCGGGCGCACCCAGCATCCAGCACACCGACGGCACCGGACTCAAGGTGACGATCGTCGCCGGCCAATGGCACGAAGAGATCTCGAACGGACTGCTCGCCGGCGCCCACCGTGCGCTCGCCGCATCCAACGTCGAGGTGACCGAAGTGCGCGTGCCTGGCAGCTTCGAACTGCCCGTGGTCTCGAAGGCGGTGCTGGAAGCAGGGGCGGATGCCGTGGTCGCCCTCGGCGTCATAATCCGTGGAGGCACCCCGCACTTCGAGTACGTGTCGGATGCCGCAACCAGCGGCCTCACCGAGGTCTCGATCGCGACGGGCAAGCCCATCGGCTTCGGGCTGCTCACCCTCGATGACGAGCAGCAGGGTCTCGACCGGGCAGGTCTCCCCGGCTCAAAGGAAGACAAGGGCGAAGAGGCCGCAGAGGCCGCCGTCGCGACGGCCGTCCTGTTGCGGTCACTCCGCCGCGGTGGCGCGGTTCACCAGTAGCGTCGCTACTAGCATGGTGCGGTGACCAGCAAGAAAACTTGTGATGCCGACCGCACGACGATGGCCGAGTAACGGGATGGCTCGCCTCATCGTCCTGGGTTCGGCCAACCGCGACTACACGGTGCTCGTCGACCGGCATCCGCTGCCCGGCGAGACGGTACTCGGCGGGCAGGTCTCCACCGGCACCGGCGGCAAGGGCGCCAACCAGGCTGCCGCCGCGGCGCGTGCGGGAGCGAAGCCCGTGTTTCTGGCAGCCGTCGGCGACGACTCGACCGGGGCGGACATCCTTGCTGATCTCGAAGCGGTCGGTGTCGACGTTTCGTGTGTCGTGAGGTCGACCACGGCGACCGGTGTCGCGCTGATCACCGTGACCCATGATGGCGAGAACTCGATCGTCGTCTCCGCCGGGGCCAACGGCACCCTCGAGGTGGACGCCGTCGTCGCGCGGGTGAACGAGCTGGTCACCGCGGGATCGGTCGTACTCGCCCAACTCGAGATTCCCGTCGAGGTTGTCGCCGCAGCCGCGACCGCGACCGAGAAACTCGGTGGTCGCTTCGTGCTCAACCTCTCGCCCTCCCAAAGAGTGCCGTCGCACACCCTCGGCTGGGCAGACCCGCTCATCCTCAATGAGACCGAGGCCTCTGAACTCGCCGGCAGCATCATCGACAGCCCCGTGGATGCCCAGATCGTCGCGAAGCGCCTGCTCGCTTCCAGCCGCTCGGTTGCAATCACGCTGGGAGGCGATGGCGCGGTAGTCGCCGACGCCAGCGGAGTGCAGCACATTCTGGCGGAACGCGTTCCGGTGGTCGACACGACCGGTGCCGGCGACGCGTTTGCGGGTGCCCTGGCGGCCGCTCTGGCAGATGGCTCAAGCCTCGCCGAGGCGGTAAAGGCCGGCATCGTCGCGGGCGGTGCGGCCGTGCAGTACGTTGGGGCACAGCCGCCGCTCACCCGGTAGGTCGCGCGCGACTGCACCCGCTACACGACTCCACGCCGGTGAATCACCACTTCGTCGGCGGCGAGCGCCACCACAATCTCCTGCGCCCTCGCCCAGAACTTCGTGTAGTAGTTGGGATCGGCGTTGGCCTGGACGGCGTGCGCAACTTCGGTCGGCGGCCGGGTGTTCCAACCGGGGACACCGAGCATCCGGCCGAAGAATTTCTGGGCGGCGATGTACGGATTCATCCGCTCCGAGAGCGGCCCCCAGTTTCTTCGCTGCTGAAACACGCCGCGGCTGTCGGGGCCTACCTTGTCACCGAAGGTGAGGTTTCGCAGGCCGGACTCACCGATGGCCGTCATCACGCCGATCTCCTGACTGCGGATGGGCAGGACGTACTGGCGCCCCGCGTTCATGATCAGGGCGGCGTTGATGAGCTGCGGCTGGCAATAGCCGCCGATGGGGCCAGCGGGCACGCGGAGCTTGCCGACCATGACCGGCAGCACATCCGGACAGCTCACGGCAAGCGGATGGGCGCGCGGTGGCGCAAGCGTCGGGGTCGGGCGCAGAAGGACGACGGCGACAACGATCACGACAGCAAAAAGCCCGACGCCAACGAGAATTGCCGCAAGCCTCCGACTGCGGCGAGCGGCGCGATAGCGAGCGACGGTCCGTGCCCGTGCCGCTCGAGATCGCCCATCGGCGCGGGTACGAGCCGGATGCCGCGGCCGACCAGGAGATCTCGACTTGCGAACGGCCATCAGTTGAGAAACAGCGCCTTGAGCCGCTTGGTCGTGAAGATCAGTCCGATTGTGATCATCACCGCAAAATACAGCACGTGCCAGAGAAGCCCCCAGCTGAGTGACCCCGTCGTCAGCCCCCGCACGAGTTCGACCCCGTGCCAGAGCGGCAGCACCTCGATGATGTACTGGATAGCCTGCGGGTAGACCGTGATCGGGTAGAACGTCGCCGAAAAGATGAACATCGGCAGCATCACGAAGTTGATCCAGTCCATCTGCTGGAAGGTTTTCATGTAACTTGTCACGGCCATCCCGAGGCTGGCGAAGCCGAAGGCGATGAGCAGAACTGCGGGCAGGGCGAGGAGCGCGGTCCAGGCGAGGTTCAGCCCGAACACCTGCATGACGACCATGAATCCGATGGCGTACAGCAGCCCGCGCAGCAGAGCGAACGCAATTTCGCCGAGCGCGACATCGAAGGGACCAATGGATGTCGCCAGCATCCCCTCGTACAGCTTCGCGTAGTTCATCTTGAAGAAGACGTTCCACGTGGAGTCGTAGATGGCGCCATTCATGGCCGAAACCGCCAACAGCGCAGGCGCGATGTACGCCTGGTACGAGACCACCTGCCCCGTCGTCGTAGTCACGCCGTGGATGAGTGACCCGAGCCCAATACCGAGCGACAACAGGTAGAACACGGGCTCGAAGAAGCCGCTGAGGATGATCCAATAGTTGGAGGTACGCGTTGCGAGAAGGCCGCGACCGAGAACGGCGCGCGAGTTGCCCGCATAGATCGAGCCGAGCAACCGCCCGCGCGACGGCGGCGTGAACGTGCTGGGCGCGGCTGGCGTTGTCGTCATGCGTTCAACCTCCTCGTCACGGTGCGGGCCGTCGACCACCAGCCGAAGGCACCGAGCGCGAGCGGGTACGCGATGTGGACCGCGATGAGCCAGACTGGTTCGCTTTGCCCGTAGCTGGCATCCCGCCCGAGCTGCGTGCCGTGCCAGAGCGGCGAGATCCAGCCGATCCATTGCAGGTAGACCGGCAGCTGGGTGATCGGGAAGAACGTACCCGAGAAGAGGAACATCGGCATGATTCCGAAGCGCTGGATGAGGGCCATCTGGCCGCGATCCTCAACTATCGTCGAGGTGTAGGCCATGATCAGCAGGCCGACGGACATCCCGGTAAAAACGGCGATGAGGATGCCGAGCACACCGAGCGCGCTGGGCACCGCCCCGAACAGCAGCATGAACACGAAGTAGATGCCGACGGTCGGCAGCATACGCACCCCAACGGCGAGCACCAGGCCGTTGACGATCTGCGTGCCAGAGATGGGCGCAGCGTTCATGGCGTAGAAGATGGGATTCCACTTGAAGCCCATCAGCACGGGGTAGGTGCACTCCTCCGCCGCCACGGTCACCGCAGCCGAAGCGAGCAGTGCGGGTGCGACGAACTCGAGGTAGGTCGCGTGTCCGATCTCGGTCGGCACCAGGCGCGCGAGGCCGACGCCAAGGCCGAAGAGGTACACCAGCGGGTTGCCAAAGCTGGTGACGACGAGCGTCTGAAGGTATGCGCGCATGGAACGGATACGGTGCTCAGCGACATAGAACGACCCCCACCGGCGCGGCTTGCTGCCGGCCGCGATGATGGCGTCGCGCTCCACTGCCGTGGTCATTCGATCAGGCTCCGACCGGTCAGCCGAAGGAATACATCCTCGAGGCTCGACCGGCGCACGAGGCTCGTCATCGGGCTGAGGCCGCGCTCAACGATCCTCGTGAGAGCGGCCTCGCCATTGTCGCTGTAAATCAGGATGCGGTCGGGCAGCACCTCGCTGCGTTCGCCAATCCCGTCGAGCTGTGTGGCGACCTGGGCATTGCGGTCCGATCCGAAGCGCACCTCAACAACCTCGCGGGTCGAGTACTGCTTGATCAGCGCGGCCGGCGATCCTTCGGCCATGATTGCGCCCTTGTCGACGACCACGATCCGGTCGCAGAGCTGCTCTGCCTCGTCCATGTAGTGCGTCGTGAGTACGAGGGTCGTGCCCTGTTCTTTCAACCGAAACAGGCGATCCCACAGAATGTGCCGAGCCTGCGGGTCGAGCCCCGTCGTCGGCTCGTCGAGCAACAGGATGCGGGGGTCATTCACGAGAGCGCGCGCGATCGTGAGCCGCCGCTTCATCCCCCCGGAGAGGTCGTCCACCCGCGACTTCGCCCGATCGGTGAGTTGCGCGAACTCGAGCAGCTCATCGGCACGCCTGGCGACCTGCCTGGCCGGGATGCCGAAGTAGCGGCCGTACACGATGAGGTTGTCGCGAACCCGAAGCTCCTGGTCGAGGTTGTCCTGCTGGGGAACGACACCCAGCTGCGACCGGATCTCAGGGCCGTGGTCATTGGGGTCGAGACCCAGGATGCTGAGATCGCCACTCGTCCGCGTCGACACGGCGCCGACCATGCGCATCGTGGTGGACTTGCCAGCACCGTTCGGCCCGAGGAGCCCGAAGGATTCGCCGGGCGCAACCTCGAACGAGATTCCGTCGACGGCGACAAAATCCTTATACTTCTTGGTCAGCGACGATGCTGTAATCACGGCTTGTGGCACGGGATAAGAGCCTAGACCAGACGACTGACCCGCCGGATTGCCGCGGAAAGCGCGCATCCGCGTCGTATCCAAACAGGCAGTTCACAAGAAGTACGGACGAAGCTGATCCCATGAGCACAGATACCCAGGCGGCGCCAGCGCGGCGCGGCCTCTTCGGTCGCGGCAAGTCGAGCGAGGGACCGCGGGCGAAATTCAGCCAGCTGCTCCCCTATTTGCTGCAGAACAAGGCGATGGTCGCGGTCGTCGTGATCCTCAGCGTGATCGGTTCGCTCACGACCGTTGCACAGCCGTTGCTGGTTCGGCAGGGCATCACCGTGTTCCAGGCGAAGCAGCCGTGGGGGTGGATCGCGGCCACCGTGATCATCCTGCTGGTGGCATCCGCCCTCATCAGCGGCGTGCAGCACTACCTGTTGCAGCGCATGGGAACGACCGTTGTGCTGTCGGTGCGCAAGCGACTCATCCGACGACTGCTCGGGCTGCCGATCAGCGAGTTCGACACGCGCCGCACGGGTGACCTGGTTTCCCGTGTCGGCTCCGACACAACGTTGCTCTACTCGGTCATGACGCAGGGCCTCATCGACTCGATCGGTGGGGCGTTGCAGTTCATCGGCTCGCTCATCGCAATGGCGTTCATCGACCCGATCCTGCTCGGGCTCACAGTGCTCGTGATCGGGGTGTCGATCGTGGGCGTCGGCACGCTGTCCGGGCGCATTCGGCTCGCAAGCCAGGCCCAACAAACCAAGGTTGGCGAGCTGGCCGCGAGTGTCTCGCGGGCGCTCGGCGCCATCCGCACCATTCGCGCGTCGAACGCGACCGAGCGTGAGATCGACGCCGTGCAGGAGGACGCGCAGGGCGCCTGGACGATGGGCATCAAGGTCGCGAAGGTTTCGGCGCTGGTCGTGCCGATTGCGGGTGTTGCGCTCCAGGTTTCCGTGCTGGTCGTCCTCGGTGTCGGTGGTTTCCGCGTGGCGAGTGGCGCGCTGTCGATCGCCTCACTCATCGCGTTCATCATCCTGCTGTTCACCATGATCGCGCCGCTCGGCTCCGCGTTCGGGGCCGTCACTTCGGTGAGCCAGGCGCTCGGCGCACTCGGTCGCATCCAGGAGATCATCGACCTGCCGAGCGAATCCGAGCCGGATGCCGGCGTCGCCCCGGTCGCCGCCATCGAACAGGACGCCGCTGTCAGCTTCGAGAACGTCGTCTTCACCTACCCAGAGAAGGCGCACAAGTCGGAGACCGAGAAGGCCATCGCCGAGGTCGCTCCCGACGCCCTCCCTGCCCACGATCTCACGGTGCTGCACGGCGTCTCGTTCACGGTTCCGCACGGCAAGCGCACCGCGCTGGTAGGGCCATCCGGCGCCGGGAAGAGCACGATCCTTGCCCTGATCGAGCGATTCTACGACCCGACCGCCGGCGTGGTGCGACTGGGCGGCGTCGACATCCGTGCCCTCGATCGCACTGCGCTGCGCGCACAGATCGGCTACGTCGAGCAGGATGCGCCTGTTCTGGCCGGGACAATCCGCCAAAACCTGACGCTCGGCTCGCCCGACGCGACCGACCAGCAGTGCATTTCGGTTTTGCACGCCGTCAACCTGACCGAGGTCCTCGAGCGCAACGAACTCGGGCTCGATGCCGAGGTCGGCGAGGACGGCATCATGCTTTCCGGTGGCGAGCGCCAGCGCCTGGCGATCGCGCGAACCCTGTTGTCGGCTCCGCCCATCCTGCTGCTGGACGAGTCGACGTCGTCGCTCGACGGGCTCAACGAGCAGCTGCTTCGGGAGGCCATCGATGCGGTCGCCGAGAATCGCACCCTGATCGTCATCGCGCATCGCCTCTCGACCGTCGTCGACTCCGACCAAATCGTGGTGCTCGACCACGGCCTCGTGGTCGGCGTCGGCACCCACTCCGAGCTGGTCGCATCGACGCCGCTCTACCGTGAACTCGCGAAGCACCAGCTGCTCGTCTGAGCCTCGCCTGCTTTCAGGTGAGGCGGACGAACATTGTGGCAGGCGGTTACCCCTCGCGCCCCTCTCGTGAGAAGCGTCGTTTGACCCCTAATCCACCAGCGCGTACATTGCCACGGCCGCGGTCGCCGCAACGTTGAGGCTGTCGATACCGTGCGCCATTGGGATGCGCACCACCACATCCGCGGCAGCGATCGCCTCCGGAGTCAATCCCTCGCCCTCGGCACCCAGCACGAGGGCGACGCGGGCGGGCGCAGACCGGGCGTACGTTTTCAGGTCGACGGCGTCATCCGAGAGCGCCAGCGCAGCCAGCTGGAATCCGGATGTGGTCAGCAGTTCCCGGGTCGCGGCCCAGTCGCCGACGCGCGTCCACGGTACCTGCAGCACTGTGCCCATGCTGACGCGGATGGCGCGACGGTAGAACGGGTCGGAGCAGCGCGGAGTGACGAGCACAGCATCCGCACCTATCGCGGCGACCGAGCGGAAGATGGCGCCGACGTTCGTTGGATCTGCGACGTTTTCGAGGATGATGATGCGGCGGGCATCCCGAATCAACTCACGGGGTTCGGGCAGCGGCGGACGGTTCATGGCGGCGATGAGGCCGCGATGCAGGAGGTAGCCGGTGAGCTCTTCCAGCAGGTCGGATGGCCCGCTGAAGATCGGGATGTCGAAACCGATGGTCGCCGCGACGGCCTCGGTGACCGAGTTGCCGAGCGCAAGCACCGACCGCGGCACGTGCCCGGCGGCGATCGCACGCTGGAGCACCAGCAGCGACTCTGCGATGTACAGGCCGCCGCCCGACTTCTTGAGCGCGACGTCGGTCTGGTGCGAGTAGTCGGCCAACCGCGGATCGTCGAGCGAGTCGATCTCGATGACGCTCATCCCGTCCCTCCCGGTAGTCCCAGTACTCCCAGTACTCCCAGCCGTGCCCGTCCTCCCAGCCGTGCCAGTCCTCCCGGTCCTCCCAGCCGTGCCCGTCCTCCCACGTGCATAACTCCTGTCATCCGCGACGGAACACCTGCGACACGCGGCAGCAGAGCCTCCCGCAGCAAAACTAGCCGGAGTTATGCACGGTGGCCGACTCGACCGCGCCAGAATTCCAGCCCACGGTCGCCCGGCCGAGATCTGATTGGCGCGCCGCGGTCACCATCGCAACCCGTCGACGTCGGCCGCGCATAACTCCTGACAGTTGCCACGGTTTTGCCGCGACACGCGGCGACGCGGGCCTCCCGGCGTCAATCGGCATGAGTTATGCAACCCGGGGCACGGGTGGGATGCGGTGTGGATGGGGGCTGCGTGAGTGGCTGGCGCCTACGCGAACGGGTTCGGCGTCATCAGATACTTCATCGACGGCCCTCGAGTCCGCCCTCCCGGCCGGCCCACTCGCCGCCGATGAACAGCTGGTCGGGCACTTTCGCAAGCAGTTCAGCCTCCGAGGATTCGGATGTTCTTATTCTCCGTTCGCGGCGACTACGGTGGCACCGGCCAGCCGTAATTCTGTGAGCGCCGCAGCACTCGAGTCGGGAGCAACGCCCGCAATGAGGTCGGTCAGCACGCGCACGCGACGGTGCGAGTGCAGTGCGTCAATGGCCGAAGCGCGCACGCAGTAGTCGGTCGCGATACCGACAATATCAACGTCGGTGACGCCCAGTTCGGACAGCTTCTGCTCAACCGTGCTGCCGTCGTCCGTCGTGCCCTCGAAGATGGAATACGCCGGCTTGCCCTGGCCCTTCCGCACGTTGATGTCGATGAGCGATGCGTCAAGCGCAGGGTGATACTCGGCTCCGGGGGTGCCGGCCACGCAGTGCGACGGCCAGGTCGTGACGAAGTCTGGGGCGGCATCCGTGGCGAAATGGCCGCCGTTGTCGTTTGCGGCGTCGTGCCAGTCACGGGATGCGAACACGGCATCGTAGTCACGAGCGTGCGCACGCAAATATCCGGTTATGCCAGCGGCTACTGCCGCGCCCCCAGCAACAGCCAGCGATCCGCCCTCGGTGAAGTCATTCTGGACGTCGATGACAAACAGCGCGCGCATGAGCGGTTCAGTTGCTCGTCAGGTTCGCACCGCACTGGTAGACGGCGGTTGCAAGTGAATCGAGGGCGGGGTTGGCAGAAGCACCGATGCCACTGCCGACCGCGAAAAACGCGAACGCCTCCTTGGTTCCGTCCTTGGCGGTTACGTAACCACTGAGCGAATAGGCGCTCGCGATGAAGCCCGGCTTCGCATGGACCTTGCCGACGGCACTGGCATTTGCGCCAGTGAATCGAGTCAGCAGACTGCCAGACTTGCCCGCGATCGGGAGACCGGCGGCGACGTATTGGAGCCCGTTCTTGCCCTGGCTCACCAGCCCCATGAACTTGGCCATGAACAGTGGCGTGATCGCGTTGCCGTTGCTCTCGCCCGAGCCGTCCTGCACGGAGATGTCGGCTGTGTCGAGCCCGTACTTCGTCAACGCCGTCGGGATGGCCTGTGTCAGCGAGGCCGATGAACCACCGAGCGCCTCCTTCACCGACACGATCCGCGCCAGCATTTCGGCGAGCGTGTTATCGCTGTTGAGCAGCATCTGCCTGGCGAGCACGGAGACCGATTGCGATTGGACGGATGCCAGAGTGGGAGCCCCGTTCTCCTCCTGGCCGGTGATGATGCTGATGCCGGGTAGCCCCAGCGCGGCGACGAACGCATGGCCCGCGTGCATCACCGGGTCGGTACCGCGCGGACTGATCTGCGCCTTGGGGTTGGCCCGGTCGCCATCCACCTGAAGCGCAGTGGTTTCCGACAGATATCCGCCGGTCTGCTCGGTGCGTGGAACCGTGCTGTCCCAGTTGTCGCCCGGATCCCAGTAGGACGCGTCGAGCACGAGCTGAGTGATGGGCACGCCGGGGTGCGCGCTGTTGTACGCCGCGAGTGTTTTCGCGGCCAGGTTCGCCATCGTTGGCGCACCCGGGTAGACATTGGAGGCGCCAGAACTGAGGGTGGCATCCCCCTCACCGACGAGTGTGATGGAGCCAGGGGTCACGCCATCCACGACCTTCGTCGTGATGCGAAAATTCGGCCCGAGCTTCGCGATCGCTGCGGCGGCCGTCAGAACCTTCTCGCCGCTGGCAGGCGGCTGGGCATCCCCGTCAAGCTTTGCGTAGAGCGAGCCGCCGGTGCTCGAGTTGATGACCGACCCGTACAGCTTCTTCAGCGCGCCCGCGCTCACCAGTTTGCTGATCGAACAGGTCGGGATGACGGCGGCGGCAACCACATCGCCCGGGAGATCCCGTGTCGGCGTGTTGGTCGCCGTGCCGGTCGGGGTCAAGGCCGCCACGTTTTTCTTGCCCACGGCCATCCCTGCGAACACCGCACCCGTTCCCAGAAGCAGGAATACGACCGCGAGCGCCGCAGCAATGAGCCCGATGCGAACGCGTGGCGGGCCGCCATCGCCGCTGCCACCAGTGCGAGTGCCCCCGTCGTGGCCGCGGGGCGCCGATGCGGCGTCGCGAGCAGCCCGACGACTGGTCGGTTGTTGGGGGTCCGTCACCAGAGCATCCTATCGGCGCACCCTCAGCGCTCGCCGGGGTAAACCAGCCCGATCTGCTCCCGAATGGTATCGAGCGTCTCCATGATGCCGAGGGTGTCGCTCAGAGGAAGTTCGGCGCCCTCGAGCTTGCCGGAAGCAACAATCTTCTCCAGCGCCCACGCCTCGAACTGCATGCCGCGACTGACAACCGGCTGGTCGAACTTCTCGATGACCGTACCCTCGCCGTCGTACACGGTGAAGCTGGTCGGCGTGTACCAGACCGAGTCGATGTCAATGCGACCTTCAGTGCCGATGACGGATGCCGTGTTCGGCCCCAGAGTGTCGAGTGCGGTGTGCAGGACGGCCTGCTGCCCGCCCGCGTAACCGAATAGGATCGCGGTCTGCCGGTCCACGCCGGTCGACACCGTGGGACTCGAAATCGCGGCAATCGACGCGGGCCGCCCAAAGATGTCCCACGCGAACGACACCGGGTAAATGCCCAGGTCGAGCAGCGCACCGCCACCCAGATCCGGGTTGTTGATGCGGTGCCCGGGGTCATCCGGAAGATTCTGGTTGTGATCGGCGATGACTGTTCGCACGTCGCCAAGCGTGCCGGCCGCGATGATTTCGTGCACGCGCACCATGTGCGGAAGCCAGCGCGTCCACATCGCTTCAAGCACGACGCGCTTCCGGGCAGCGGCAAGCTCGATGACTTCGCGCGCTTCCGCGGCGTTCAGAGTGAAGGGCTTCTCGACGAGGGCGTGCTTGCCGGCGTTCAGTACGAGCTTCGCGCTCTCGTAGTGGAACGGGTGCGGTGTTGAGACATAGATCGCGTCGACGGTCGGGTCGGCGACCAGGTCTTCGTAGCTGCCGTGCGCATTGGGGATGCCGTGAGTCGCCGCGAACGCGTCGGCCGACCCCTGTGTGCGCGACCCGACCGCGGCTACGGTCAACCCGTTTGCAATCAGATCCTGGGTAAACGAGGTGGCGATGCCGCCGGTTCCGAGAATGCCCCAGCGTAGTGAATCGGTCACGTCATCTATCCCTTCGGCATACGCCTGTTCGCGAGAGCCGAGGGCAATATTACCGGCAGAGGTTTAGCAGTCCTCCCAGACAGCGGCCGCGCGAGTGAACGCAGCGGGGTCGTTCGGGATGCCGCCGTGCGCCATGCCGAACGCAATGCAGATGTTCGAGGTGCCGCCCTTGTACAGCGGCTGGTAGAGGGAATCGCGGTGATCCGGCGAGTCCCACCAGGACTGCGCGTCGACCGCTCCGGTGTCATTCATACCGCCTGCGATGTCTCCGTCGCATCCGACGATCGCGACGCCGTCGCTGCGCTTGGCCGTGCCGGTGTGGCCCCAGGCGCTTGCCGGATTGGTGCTCGGGTCTTCAGCCATCCAGAACATGCGCTGCTCGAGGCAGGAGCTGAACCTGATGTTGGCGAGCGGCACGGGCTTCAGGCAGTGCGCGACACGAATGGAGTTGTACTCGAGGGCGAAGGAAGCGATGTCGGCAGACGTTGTTCCCTGCACGCCGCCCTTCGAAACGTTGCCGGGGGCGCTCGTCGTGTCGCCCGTGACGTTGGCCGGGCATCCGCTGCCTGACGTGGTCGTCGATGCCGCGGGGCCGCGGGTCACGACTTTGCCCGACCCGGTTGCGGCGGCGAGTCGTGCAGCGACACCCGGAACGGAACGCTGCCTGCTGTTCTGGATGACACGCTCGTTCGACTGCGTGGAAGCGTTACTGCTACCCACCGGCGCGTCACTGTGCGAACCGGATGACGCGGTCGAGCCGTTCGCCTGCACGCCGGTCGACGAGGTGGCGGCGCCAGCCCCGGCGTGAACGGCAGACGAGCCGACCACGGCACGCGACGGCGCTGGCACGTTCGATCCGCCGACAAAGGCGAAGGTGGAACCTGCGGGCAAATCGGGCGCGCCAGTGGCAGCCCCGGTTACCCCCACCGGCAACGCCATTGCAATAGTGACGGCCAAAACCGTCGCCAAAAAAACGGATTGCTTTAACACGTTTGTACCCCCATACAACGTGGCACCGTCCCCCACAGAACCGGTGCTTACTGCAACGTTATGCCTGCTGGTCAGGCAAAACAACCCGCGCGGTGGTCAAAACAGCGAAGTCTCCCCTCGTATTGGGGGCGTGTCATTCCGGCTGGGTCGGCCTTTCGGAGGACAGAACCCTCGGGTGTCCTGCAGCGGGAGGCGGACTCCGATAGCCCGGGTGAACATCCGGGGCCAGATCATGGCTCGTTGCGATTTTCGCCAACAGGATGCCCAACGTGCGACGTTCGTCAGCATCCAGGGCACTTACGACGTCATTCTCGTGGGCCGCGCCCAGCTCTCGCATCTGCGACATGACGTTCTGACCGGCTTTGGTTAGCCGCAGTTCGTAGTTGCGTCGATCCTGAGTACTGCGATCACGAACGACCAGGCCCTTCTCCTCGAGTTCGTCGATCAGCACGACGACACGACTGGCACCAACACCCAGACGGCCGGCGAGGGTGCGCTGACTGAGGCCGGAATCGACCGCAATCAGTCGAAGGATCCCGACATCACTCGGCTGGAGGTGAAGCGCCGAAAGACGTTCCGTGAACCGATTCGTGGCGAAGGCGCCGACCTGCGACAGGAGGAAGCCGACGCGATGTGGTGCCGTACGCCACGCCGGGGTTGTATCGGGTTCGGTCATCCAAAAATACTACCAGCGGAGTAATCGTTCTGTGCTATGAATGATTTTATGAATGAAACGAAACCACTCGAGGGCCAGGTGGCCCTGGTGACCGGGGCCTCCGGATCGATCGGCGAGGAGGTCAGCCGCGTGCTCGCTGGCCTCGGTGCCGCAGTTGCGGTTCACGGCCGCAGTCAGGATGTACTCGACGATTTGGCCCGCGGAATCCGGCACGACGGCGGTGCAGCAACGGCCTACGTTGGCGACGCGCGCGACGCCGGACATCTTGCAACGGTCGTCGCCGATGTCTCGTCCACGATCGGCACGGTCGGCATCCTCGTCACTCTTGCCGGGGGGGATGGCGCACCAACTCCGACAGTGCAACTCGAACCCGAACGGTGGCGCAGCGTCATCGAAACCGATCTGACGTCGGCATTCCTTGCCATCCATGCGGTGCTCCCCGGGATGCTGCAACTGGGCGCCGGCCGTATCGTCACGGTAGCCTCCAGCGCGGGTCGACGACCATCCGGTGCCAACGTCGCGTACGGCGCGGCAAAGGCGGGTGTCATCATGCTCACCGAGCACATCGCCAGGGAATATGCGGAATCAGGCATACGGGCCAATTGCGTCGCCCCGTCCATCGTCGAGACTGCGAAGCTGCGGTCCCGGATGCCTGCGGCCCAACTCGAGGAACTCGGCGCTCGGGTGCCGCTCGGCCGAATCGGCCAACCAGCGGACATCGCCGCCGCAATCGCCTTCTTCGTCTCAGACGCGTCATCGTGGATCACAGGAACCACGCTCGATATCACCGGAGGAATGACACTATGACCACCACCATCCCGACCCGCAGGGTCCCTCAGGCGGGGCCACCCCTGCCACCCATTGCCATCGCCACCGCCGCGCTCTTTCTCGTGTCGCTGGCCTTGCCGACGATCCTGGCGAGCGGCGCTACCTATCCCTCGCCCTACTCAGGCAATTCCGTCGTCGTGGGCTATTTCCAGGCGAACTCCGGGCCGGTTCTCATCACGGCGCTGCTGCAGTTTGCGGCATCCCTGCCCCTGGCGATCTTCGCGGCGACCGCGTCGGTGCGCTTGAACAGGCTGGGGGTCAGGGCGCCGGGGGCGACCATTGCACTGGTTGGCGGCATCCTTGCGTCAAGTTCGATGGCGCTGTCTGCACTTCTCACCTGGACGTTGACGCGCCCGGAGATCTTGGCTCACGGTGACCTCGTCCGGCTGGTGCATGATCTCGGATTTATGACCGGCGGCCCCGGGTTTGTCGTGCCGATCGGTTTGCTGATCGCCGGCATCGCCGTTCCCTCGCTCATCGTGCGACTCCTCCCCCGCTGGCTGGCGTGGGCCGGACTCATCATCGCGGGACTCGCACTCGTCGCCACCCTGACCGTTGCCTTGCCAGGCCTTTCGATCCTGCTGCCGATCGTGCGATTCCCTGCCTTTGCTTGGCTCATCGCCGCGGCGTTTCTGTTGCCAGCCTCGCGGGCTGGCGCACGCGCTGGGGAGGAGTCATGAACAATCCGTTACTCGACAAACTTGTGCGATTCCAACATCCCGATCGGGTGCTTCCTTTCGCGCGGGGGCTGAGCGACCAGACAATGGCGAGCATCTTCGGAACGGATGAGGCCAGCTACCGAACGACGCTCGAGCGACTCGGGTCGCAAGTAACTCGTGCGGCGAGCGAGCTGGCGGCGGACCCGGATGTCCGCGTCGACCTCGCGCGGATGCCATTTGAGGTGGGCGCACACATCGTCGCGCTCGGCGAAAGCACCACGGCAGACCGGCTGTCGTGGTTCGAGATTCTTCGGGCGCTGCTTGAGCGTGAGCGCCCGGAGTTGCAGCTTCGATTCGACAATCTGGCGGTGACCGGGTCGACCACGACACAGGCCCTGGCGAGTGTTCCCGCCATCCGGCGGCAGTCGGCCGACTGGATCCTGTGCCTGCTCGGCACGAACGACTCCCAACGCCTCGGCGCCCCGGGAGCTCTGCTCGTGAGCCGACCGGAATCGCTGCGAAATTTGGACGAGGTGCGCGCACAGGCATCCGGTGAAAAGAAGGCGCACTGGATATGGATAACGCCGACTCCGGTGGATGAAGCGCGCGTCGCGCAATTCCCGTTCTTCCGCGGCGGCGGCATTTCGTGGGCAAACGCGGACATCGCAGCGCTATCCCGCTCGCTATCGGAACTTGGCGGCACGGTGGTCGACAGTGCGGCCGCGGTCGCCGCAGCTGGCGTCGACGCATTCGAGGACGACGGCATCCACGTGGGAATAGCGACCCACTCGGCGCTTGCCAGCCGCGTGCTGCACAGCCTGGCGCTCGGGGCGACGGGGTGAAACTCGCACCCACCGGCGCTGCAGGCTGAGGTTCCCGCAAACTAGGGTGACTGCATGGCCAACGACCTCGGTGCGCAGCTTCTCAGAAATGAAGTCCGAATCGCTACACGGCGAACGATGGGCGACATCCTCGACACCCCACGTGAGATTGATCACAACGCCTTTTTCTGGCGGAAATCGGCGGCGCAGGATGCTGCCGACGACCTCATCCATCTCGGCTACCGAGCAACCGTTGGCGGAATTATCTTCCGATGGGCATTGGAAGCACACAGGATCGAGCTTTTGGATTCTGACAACCCAGCTCGCTTCGTCACCGAGGTGTACGGCATCGTCGCTGCGCACGGCGGCTCCTATGACGGTTGGGGCGGCACCGTCTGCGCCTAGACGACGGCGTGCCCCAAATCGCTGGCCGAGGCGCGGAGATCTACCATCAGTCGCGATCGTCCATTGCGTCAGACGACGTCGAACTGCCGCGAGCGAGACAGACGGGACGACCTGCCATGGCGAAGCTGGTCTGGCGGCCGTTCAACTGTCTTTCTGCAGGGCCACGGCCGCCATTCGGAGGAACTCGTTGTCGCCGCTGGCCCAGCGGCGGATGACGACGTCCGCTTTGGCGCGACTCGTGGCATCCATCCCCTGCAACAGCGGGCGGACGACGTCCGTCGTGAGCGGGTCGGCAAGCTCCCTCACTCGGGCGTCCCGCAGGAAGCCCTCGAGCCTCGTGAGGTCGGTCGCCACCAGAATCGACACGGTCGACTGCAGCAGAACGATCGCGGCGAGTCGTCGCTCGAATACAGGAGCCAGCCACAGCTCCGAACTGAGGGCGGTGATCTCGTCGTGGGTCATCCCGGAGTAGCGGCGAGCCGCATCCCGAATCGTGCCCCGCACGGCCCCCACCGACGCACCGTAGTAGCTCAGTCCGCTGCTCAGGCGTTCGCTGTCGCTCTCGGCGCGCTCCCACGACGACTCGTACCGCAGCGCTGCGTCGATGAAGTCGGCAGCAGCTGTCACACATCCATTGTCCGCTTCAGCCTGTGCATAGAGGGACGTGGTGTAAATCTCGTTATCAAGCGCCATCACGCTGGGAGGGCACCAAACGGCCGGGCGCGCCTGCTGAGATGAACCTTTGTCAAGCGGCAGAAGAACAACGCCTTGGACCGGTAGCTGAATGACCCCTCACGCCGGCCGCAAGCGGAACCTCTTACAGCAAGCATCGACGTCGGTTCAGTAGTGTTCGCGGGCTTGCAGGATGACGATGTGGTCGTCGGTGACGTAGTAGACCAGGCGGTTTGCGTCGTCGATGCGGCGCGACCACGCTTCGGAGAGAATGTGTTTGAGCGGCTCGGGTTTGCCGATACCAGCGAAGGGATCGCGCAGCGCATCGACGATCAGCTGGTTGACGCGCTCGAGGGGTTCCGCAGCAGGTAAGCCGTCTCGGTCATCGCGTCGTAGTCGTCTTTCGAGAGGATGACTGCGTTTCCGTGCCGGGACACAACCTCGACAGCGGTGTGGTCGTCGTTCACCTGCTGGATCAGCCCGAACAGGGTCTTGCGTGCTTCAGTCGCGGTGATCGCCGACGTGGTCGCCTCCCGTGAGTAGTACTTGATGGCGTACCACTGAAGGGTCACTAAGAACCCTTGAAATGAATGGATTGTGGAGCCGCCTGTCAGAATCGAACTGACGACCTTCTCATTACGAGTGAGCTTGGACGGCATCATCTGGGCGTGGTTTGGGTCTAGTTCGTTAATTTCATGCGGCTATGTCGTTTGCTGTGATCACAGTGAATGAAGGTGATTTGCCTCAAGTGTGGGCAAAATGTGGGCACGGTGGCCAGCCTCAACGCTCGTTTTCCTCGGTCCCAGTCCCCCCTACAGGCAGGACCTGGGTCCGATTGAGAGCGAGCCGAAGGCGATCAAGACCGCTAACCCCATCTTTGATTGACGCAATGATCGAGGGATCTGTCACCGTTCGGCCGATGGCGTTTCGTACGCGCTGAAAGTCGCGGGTTGAGTACGTTGAAAAGTCGTCCGTTCGACGAATAAGAGTGGAAAGGATCGTCAGATCCTGAACGTGTCGCTTCCAATATGGGTCATCAATGATCTCGAGCGCCGCGGCCTTCGCGGCAATCGCGCCGACGAGAGTGGGGCGTGGAACGTAACCCCGTTGATCGCCCACAACGACTTCGACCCGCTCCGTGCGATCCAGGGCACCCTGTGCGCCCGGAGCAGCTAGCGTGGGATTTCCGCCCGCTCCAGCTCGGCCCTCCGCACGTTCCCCGAGAAAGCGGGGAATCAGCACGTCGATTACTGCATCACTGCTGATCCACCGATGTTGAACCCCGAACCCGGAGGGCGCTTCGGCCTCAAATCCCATCTCTGCTAGTGCCGTTGTGAACTCCATCAACATTTGCGGCCGAGCACGAATGTCAAGTGCAGCATCACCGTCATCCGTTGGCCTCGATGGGGTTGCTCCCCTCTCTCGACAATGAAGATGCACCAACTGGCCACCAACGAGGGTCCAGCCGGTTTCGAACCGACGTCCAAGCTCGAGAAGAGCGTGCCAAGCTTGCGTCTGCGCGTTTGACATCGGGGGAAACACGACTTCGGTCATCGAACCCTCGCAAGCAAGTCGATTACTCGGCTGTCCTCGCGCGGCCCATTCCAATCGGCAAGGTCCGCGATCACCAGCCCGAGCGGAGCGATCGTCTCGGTATGTTCCAGCCCGCCTCGATGTACAACTACATTGCCCTTCTCATCGGGGAGTAACAAGTAGTCGCCTATCAACTCATAGAGTCGGGAAAAGTCTCGCAACCATACTTCGGCGACGTCGTTCGCACTGATTCCAGACCTCTCGTCAGACAGTCCGGATGGCATTACACGAGCGTCCGCCAAGAGTTCGGGCAAATCGCGAGGATCTGCCCGATATGTCAGACGCTCGCCACGGTGCCGGAGCCACGAAGACAGGATCGCGGGCGCGTCCTTGCCTGCGGCCGAGACGTACTCTCTGTTCCTGAGCAACCGGTCTAGACGTACCGGAGGCACATCGGGATGCCTATCCTCCCCGCCGAGCAATGCGATCAATGCCCACGCCATTGGAGGTGACATCGGTGGTCCCAGTCGAGGCCTCGCCTTATAGGCCGTTTCCTCGACTTCCCATTGTCTTGCCCCGACTCGGCGGCCTGGGAGCTCACCCGAGCGCAGTAGCTCTCGCACCCGCTGCACGCTTATCCCGCGCCACTGGGCATATTCCTCCACCGAAGCCATGTCACAAGTATTTCGCTAGGGAAATACTTGTGTCAAGTCAGCGATTGCCCAGCGCCGAGACGAGGAGCGGAGGGAACACACGCTTCGCCCTCGTCCGCGTCGGTCATGTCGAGCAGTCGCTCAGAATGAAGACTTGCCAGCCAGGCATTTGCTCGCGTTGAGTTCGCCCTGCCACGTCCATTCGCCCACGTGGAGGTCGCCGTTTTGTATAGCTGCCTCGGTCCCGTTGTGCCCGGCGGCAGCCACGTCCAGGTACATGGAGGCCCACTTCGCTGGGATGCCTGAAAAAGTGACGATCTGCCCGATTGCGAGCGAGTGAATGGCGGGCGTGTCCACCTTCAGGTCCACTTTGGTCGTGTCGTCAACAGTCCCGTCGCCACCGTGACGACGGTAGGTCGTACCCTCAATCTTCGTGACCTTGGAAAATGGCGTGCATGAGACGAAGTCCACTGTGCCATTACGGTTCAGCCGGACGCCCGTGGGTGGAGCGGGATCGGACGGAAAACACCCGCACAGCACCACCGCGAGCACGATTCCCAGCCCCAAGCCCGTGACCAATCGCCTGAGGTGCGCGCGGCTCGTGAGCATGTCCACAGCGTATTGCCGGGTGTCACGAGCACGCGCGATTGTCACCAGATCGAGATGCCCCAAACGAGCATCCAGTGGGGACCCCCAGGACTCATCCGCCCTCTCCATTTCTCGCACTCCGCAGCGACCAGCAAGCCCCCGTAGGACGTATTCGCAAGTTTTCCTATCAGGCACCTCGACCCGGTCACCCGCAGTTCTTCAGCTGCATTTTTTGGATCCCTGTCATCCCGCCGCTCCCTTGAATCCCAACCCCCCGCACAGTGCTGTTGTGTGTGGGGGGTTGGGATTTTCGCCCCGCGAAGGAGCGGCGGGATGACAGGGATCCAAGCCCCTTACCCCGGCGTTTGATACGGCGCGATCAGTGCCGGGTCAAACGCCGTACCAAACGCCGTACCTGCGCCAACTTCGACTACAGGGACTCAGGCCATGGAGACCATCGATCAGCACGCTCAGTAATCAGAAAACTGCGGTTCGAAATCTGAGCACCCGGTCGTTTACCCGGTCGCATGCAACGACCGGGTAAACGACCGGTCTAGAGCCAATCGTGACGGCCCAGCGCGTCCTCGGTCCGAAGCCACTCGAGCTGCTCGTTCGTCAAAGTCCCGTCGAGCCAGCGCGCCACATCCATCTCGACGATGTAGCTCGGCCACGCGCCCCTGAGCACCTCGAACAACTCAGGCGCGGTTAGCTTGGCGGCCAATAGGAGTTCCATCGTCGCTGGGTTCGTTCGCTTCCCGAACTCGATACCCATTTCGAGCGTCTCGATCGAGCCCGTTCCAATCCGGGAAGTTGACCTTCCGGAGCAGTGTCGACCAACGCCCGAAGCAGATCCGCAACCCTGGTCGGCTGCTCGTCAAGGATGTCTTCGACCTCGCCGAAGACATCGTCACTGCCGTCCGAAGTCCACCACCCTTTGGCTATTCGAAGCATCTCTGGGCTCGGCATGTTTGGAGCTTATTCGGCTGCCAGCACGCATCATCAACAACACTCAACCGGATTCCTCTCACACCGTCGATTCCTTGTATCCCAACCCCTTTCTCGAAGCATGTGGAGAGAGAGGGGTTGGGATTTGCGCCCTACGCAGAATCGACGGTGTGAAAGGGATCCAGAGCCTGAACCCGTCGTTTCACTCTCGACCAGCTAGGCAGGAGTGGCTCGCCACCACGTATCGTCCCGGAATGCCGCAGGCAGGTCATCGTCACTGGTGAAGATATCCAGATCGTCGAAACCCAACGCCTCGAGCTCGTCGAAATATTCGGACCGCAGACTTGCAGGCAACTCGAGTCCGCAAAACGGACAGAACGCGAATGTGTACGCGCCTTCAGCCATTGGGCCTACATCCCTGACGCCAAATTCTCGGAAGCGCGGGCTGTAGACGATTGGCGAACTGTTGCGTTCCACAGCGTTGACCATGGTCGGACAGTCATGCGGGTATGTTGGCTCGGCCTCCATCAGAACTCGAGCCTAGGGCTGAAGCACTCACTCGACAAAGACGCTCGCGCTCGCTCCTAGGAGCGTTCTCGAATTTGATGTCAGACGCCTGTCGCACAATCTCCGCATGGGGAGCGTGACTGCGTACACAACCAACGGCGGCAAACGATACCGAGTGCGCTACCGGACGCCGGATAAACGTCAGACGGACAAGCGCGGTTTCCGGACCAAGCACGACGCCGAGCAGTTTCTCGCCAGCGTCGAGGTTTCGATGGGTCGCGGCGAGTGGGTCGATCCGACCCTGTCGCGCGTATCGGTGAGCGCTTGGTCGAACCTATGGATCGCCGCTCACGCCAACCTGAAGCCGTCGACGCGATCGGCGTACGAGTGGATTCTCACCAAGCACGTTCTACCGAAGTGGGGAACGACACCACTCGTTGCTGTCTATCACACAGACGTTCAGGCATGGGTGACCAAGATGAGCGACTCGCTCGCTCCGTCGAGTGTGCGCAAGATCCACGTCGTGTTCTCGGGCCTCATGAAGTACGCCGTCCACGATCGCCGTATCCCCCGCAATCCATGCGACGGCATCCGCCTGCCACGAGTCGGGGCGAGCAGCCGCGGATACCTGACGCCTCAGCAAGTCGACGAGCTGGCAGCAAGCTGCGGGCCAGACTCCGACATCATCTACCTGCTGGCCTACACCGGCCTTCGCTGGGGCGAGATGGCTGCGCTCAAGGTCAAGCGTGTCGACCTCGAGCGTCGGCGTCTCGACGTTGCTGAAGCTGTCACTGAACCGGAGGGCGAGATCATCTGGGGAACCCCGAAGAATCACGAGCGCCGTTCGGTCCCGTTCCCTGCGTTTCTCAAAGATGCGATGACTAGCCGAACCGAAGGCAAGCAGCCCGACGACCTCGTGTTCCCGTCACCGAAGGGCGATGTCCTCCGCAACGGCAATTTCCGCCGCCGCCGTTTCGACGCTGCTGTCGAGACCCTGCAAACGAAGTATCCCGAGCTGCCGAAAATCACCCCTCACTCGCTGCGTCACACAGATGCATCGCTGGCCATCTCGGCTAGCGCCACAGTCCTGGCAGTCCAGCGGATGCTCGGCCACGCATCCGCGGCCATGACTCTCGACGTTTACAGCGACCTCTTCGACGACGACCTGGACGCTGTGGCCGACGCCCTGGACGCCCGCGCTCGTGCAACAGATGTGGGCAAAACCTGCCGCTCCGGCAATGCTGAAGCAATCGAAGACTGCCACATCCGCGTAATTCCGCGGGATTTTCGTGGAGCCGCCTGTCAGAATCGAACTGACGACCTTCTCATTACGAGTGAGATGCTCTACCGACTGAGCTAAGGCGGCGTGAGACCGACATAGCCGGTCGCACAGCAAGAAAGCTTAGCCGATCAGGATTGGCGGGATTTCACGAAGACAGACTCGAGCTGGTCGAACGTGTCTCGCATCCTGCCGGCAAGCGGTTCACCCGACTTGTTCGCTGAATCCGCCCAGCACGTCCATGCGTGGCGCAGGGCGCCCATCGCTACGAGGGTGACGAGTCGGGAGCGCGAGGCCAGGGTTGCCTGGTCTTTCGCGTAGGCGGCGTCCTCCCGCAGAAGTCGCCGCGCGACGACCGCCGAAAGTTCGTCCTCGAACACGCGCATGCCCGCCATCCGCAGCGCGAACAGGTGCGGATATTTGCTGTGCAGCTCTTTGCGCATGATCTGTGTGTCGCGGTCCTCGGATGCGCGCTCGGCCGCGTCGGCGAGGAGGTAACCGAGATCGCGAATGAGGTCGCCATTGGGGCCGCCATCGACGAAGTGCTGCAGGGCTTCGCCGTCAATGAAGTCGGGCGAATCGCCGACGATTGCCGCCTCTTTGGAGACGAAGTAGTTGAAGAACGTGCGGGGCGAAATGTCGGCAACCCTGCTGATCTCCTCGATTGTGACCCGTTCGAGGCCACGCTCAAGCGCCAGCTCGAGAACGGCACGCTGGATCGCCTTGCGGGTTGCGATCCGTTTTCGCTCGCGAAGTCCCGGGGCTTCGGCAATCGACATGGCTCAATTATTGCATAGTCTGCAATGTTGCACCGGCGTTGTACTCTTACAGCCGGCCACTCAACAGTTCGGATCGGTCGCCGGCACAGTGCCGTCGACGAAGAAGTTATCGACCACGTTGTTTACGCACACGTTGCCCTTGCTCGTGCCCTTGTTGTACGCCGTGTGACCGTCGCCGTGGTAGGTCACGAGGTGACCGTTCTGCAGCAGCTTCGCCACGTGCTGCGCCATCGCGTACGGCGTCGCGGGGTCGCCCGTCGTACCGACGACCAGGATGGGCGCAGACCCGATGGCGGGAAGCGGGCCGGGTGTCTCAACCGATTTGTACGGCCAGCCGTAGCAGAGAGCATCCCCATAGGCCATCAAATGACCGATGACCGGAGCCACCTGGTTTAGTCGCACAGCCTCCTGGCGCATAGCGGTCAGGTTGGTGTCTGTCGGGTAGTCGAGGCAGTTGATCGCGTTGAACGCTTCGTAGCTGTTGTCGATGTACGTGGCGGTTTTGGTGTCGCGGTCGTAGTAGTCGTCGGCGATCTGGAACGCGTAGCGCGGATCTCCCTTCATGACCGTGCTGAACACGTCGACCAGCGCGGGCCAGTTGCTGACGTTGTAGAGCGGGTCGATGATCGCCGAGACCATCGACTCGCCGCCGAGTTCACGCCCGTCCGTGTTGCGAACTGGGCTCGCCTCCAGCGAGTCAAGAAGACTGCGGACGGTCGCCATCGAGGTGTCGACATTCGTGCCGAACGGGCATCCCTTGATCGTCGGACACTCCGCCAGGAATGCCCGCAACTCGTGCTCGAACCCCTTGGCCTGCAATTCTGTGATGTCGTTCAGCGTTGCCGTGGGATCGAGGACCCCATCGAGCACCAGCCGCCCCGTGTTCTTCGGATACAGGTTGGCGTAGGTCTGGCCGAGCAGGGTTCCGTAGGAGTAGCCGAGGTAGTTGAGCTTCTTGTCTCCCAGTGTGGCGCGCAGGAGGTCGAGGTCACGGGCTGCACTGACCGTATCAACGTGCCCCAGCAGCGGTCCCGTGTAGCGCGCGCAATCCGCGCCGAACTTCTTGTACGTCTGCTCGGTGCCGCTCACAAACGCATTTGAGCCAATCGCGCCGTTCGGGATGTCGAAGATCACCGAATCGAGACTCTTCGGATTTGAATAGCAGGTGACCGGAGTCGAGTGATTGACCCCGCGCGGATCAAATCCGACGATGTCGTAACTTGACTGCAGGCGTGAGTCGACGGCGAAACTGAGCGAATCGCGAACGAAGTCGTAGCCCGAGCCGCCGGGGCCACCGGGATTGACCAGAAGTGACCCAAGACGGTGACCGGATGTCACCTTGCGAATCAGCGCAAGCTTGATCGAACCGCCCGCTGGCTTGCTCCAGTCGAGCGGCGCCCTGGCCGTGGTGCACTGGAAGCCGCCATTGCATGCCGTCCACACGAGACGCTGGTGGTAGTAGGGCGCGAGGTCGGCCGCGACGATTTCACCGGTGGGGGCCGAGGTCGCGCGGGGAGGCAGGAACCAGGACGAGCATCCGCTGAGAAGTAGCGCGGCAATCGCAATCACGGCGACAAGCGCGCTTCGACGCAGTGAGCGTGCTGTGGATGACCTCATCGCACGGATTCCTTTCTCGTGGCCGAAATGAGCATCGCCTCGAGGGCGAGCGCCGGGCTCACGTTGCCGTCGATGCGGCGGCGGGCTGTGGCAATGGCATCCATTGTTGCAAGAGTTTCTGGGGGTGTGGATCGCTCGCTCGCCGCGATCAACTGCGGCTCGATGCTGAGATTGATTGGCTCTACCGTCGCCCCCAACTGCAACAGGAGAACGTCGCGGTAGAGCGACAGCAGGTCGACCATGATGCGGTCGAGTCCGTCGCGGAGGCTGCGCGTCGCGCGTCGCTTCTGGTCTTCTTCGAGGTTCTTCAACTGCACGCGCAACGCCGGCGGAATAGTGCCACCCGGCTCGATGCCGAGCGAGCGCAGCGCACTCTCGCGCTCCTCGGCATCCCGTTCCTCGGTGATGGCTTTGGCGTCGTCGCCCGCCAGCTCGAGCAGGGTGGCTGCAGCTCGCACGGCATCGCCCACCGAGCGGATGCCGAGAGCAATCTGCAGGGTCTGCTGGCGTCTCGCGCGAGCCTCGTCGTTTGTGGCCAGCCGATGTGCCATGCCGATATGGCTCTGCGCCTCCCGCGCGGCTCGCGTTGCGGTGGGAAGGTCGACGCTATCGCGGCGGGAGATGAGATCGGCAACCTCGTCGATTGACGGAACGCGAAGTCTTACGCTGCGAACCCGGGATCGGATGGTCGGGATGAGGTCTGCCTCGCTCGGCGCACACAGGATCCAGACCGTGCGAGGAGGCGGCTCTTCGAGCGCTTTCAACAGGACGTTCGACGTGCGCTCGCTCATGCGATCCGCATCTTCGATAATCATGACGCGATAGCGCCCGACGGAGGGCGAGAACTGCGACGTCGACACGAGCTGGCGCACCTCATCGATGCTGATGATGACGCGCTCCGTGCTCAGAACACCGAGATCGGGATGCGTACGCGCCGCCACCTGGCGAGCGGTCGCCTCGTCATCGGCGCCGCTCGACAGCAGCGCCGTCGCAAACGCGTATGCGAGGTTCGATCGACCAGAGCCCGGCGGACCGGTGATCAGCCAGGCGTGCGTCATCGACGAATCGGTTGAACTCGCTGCCGCAGCGGCAGTGAAGACCGCGATGGCCTCGGCCTGCCCGGTCAGTTCGTCCCACACGCCCATCCGGTCAGCCTAGAGCCCGGTGGCGTCGGCGAGCCGGGAAAGTGCACAGCTCACAGGAGCCCAGCGACACGTTCGCGAATTGCGGAGGCGAGCGACTCGATGCTGTCCGTGGCCGGAAGCACCAGAAAACGTTCGGGCTCGGCTGCCGCGAGGTCGAGATAGGCGGCGCGAACCCGTGCGTGGAACTCGTGCTCCTCGTCTTCAAGCCGGTCGTACTGTGTGCGCTCGCTGAGCCGACCGCGGCCGAGATCGGCATCGAGGTCGAGCAGGATGGTGAGGTCGGGTAGCAGACCTTCGCTCGCCCAGATCGAGAGCCCGCGCACCTCATTCGGGTCGAGAATGCGACCGGCGCCCTGGTAGGCGACCGACGAGTCGAGGTAGCGATCCTGAAGGACGATCTCGCCGCGGGCGAGCGCCGGACGAACCTTGGTCGCGATGTGTTGCGCTCGGTCGGCGGCATACAGCAGCGCCTCGGCACGAGGTGTGATGTGGCCGCGTCGGTGCAGCACGATGTTGCGAAGTTCGAGGCCGAGGTCTGTGCCGCCCGGTTCACGGGATGCGAGGACCGTTCTGCCCTGCCCCTGCAACCAGGCTGTGAGCAATCCGGACTGCGTTGACTTGCCGGAGCCGTCGCCGCCCTCGAAGGTGATGAACAGTCCCGCCACGGTTACTTCTTCTTGGCGGGCGTACGCTTCGGCGCCGCACGCTTGGCCGGGGCCTTGGCCTTCGGCTTCGCTGGTCCCTTCGCCCGCTTGTCTGCGAGCAGCTGCACGGCTCGTTCGAAGTCGATGTCTTCGACCTCTTCGCCGCGGGGAATCGTCGCGTTGGTCACGCCATCCGTCACATAGGCGCCGAACCGACCGTCTTTGATCTTGATCGGTTTGCCGCTTTCGGGGTCTGCATCAAACTCTTTGAGGGCGCTCGACGCTGCCCGGCCGCCGTATTTGGGCTGCGCGTAGAGTTCGAGGGCGCCCGGAAGATCGATGTCGAAGATGAGCTCTTCACTCGGCAGGGACCGGGTGTCGACGCCCTTCTTCAGGTACGCGCCGAACTTGCCATTTTGCGCGGTGATCTCGACACCGGTCTCGGGATCGACACCAACGACGCGCGGGAGGCTGAGCAGTCGCAGCGACGTGTCGAGATCGATCGTCGCAAGATCCATGCTCTTGAAAATGGATGCGGTGCGCTGCTTCACGACGACGGGTTTCTTCGCCGCTGCCTTGCGCTTGGGCTTGGCCGCAATAACCTCGCCGGTTTCGGGGTCCACGACCTCGGCGGCGGGTTCGGGCTCGGGCTCGACGACGGGCGCCTCGCTCGCAGCCGGCTCCGGGTCGGCCTCGGTCACGTATGGACCGTATCGACCGTCCTTCGCGAGCACGAGCTTGCCGTTCTCGGGGTTGATGCCGATCACGCGATCCCCGACGACGGGAGCGTCGATGAGTTCCTGCGCCTTGGCTGCGGTCAGTTCGTCTGGAGCAAGTTCGGACGGGATGTTGACCCGTCGCGGCGGCTCGCCGTCCTCACTGGGTGCCTCAAGATAGGGGCCGTACTTGCCGATCCGGAGCGTGATCTCATCCGAAATCCTGATCGAGTTGATTTCGCGCGCGTCGATCTCACCGAGGTTGTCGATCACGGTGCGGAGCCCGCGCTGGTTTGCGCTGCCGAAGTAGAAGCCCGTGAGCCACTCAACCCGGTCGGCTTCCCCTCCCGCAATACGGTCGAGGTCGTCTTCCATGCCGGCGGTGAAGTCGTATTGGACCAGGTCGTTGAAGTATTCCTCGAGCAGTCGAACGACCGAGAATGCGATCCAGTTGGGTACAAGGGCGGTGCCGCGCGGCGTGACGTAGCCGCGATCGATGATGGTCGAAATGATCGCTGCGTACGTGGACGGCCGCCCGATACCGAGCTCTTCGAGCGTCTTCACGAGGCTCGCTTCGGTGTATCGCGGCGGCGCGCTGGTCTCGTGACCCTTAGCCTCAATTTCGAGCAGGGTCAGCTTCTGACCTTCGGTGAGCGGCGGCAGCTTCGCTTCCACTGGCTCCGCGGATTCGTTGCGCTCTTCGTCGCGGCTCTCCTCGTACGCGTGCATGAAGCCGCGGAAGGTGATCACCGTTCCACTCGCCGAGAATTCGGCAACCTCGATCGCGCCAGTGGTTTCCGTCGTGACGAGACTGCCTGCCTCGCGCTTGGCCGCGATCGTCACGGTTGCGGTTGAACCCTTGGCATCCGCCATCTGGGATGCGACTGTGCGCTTCCAAATCAGGTCGTACAGCTTCCATTCGTTGCCCCGAAGGGTCGACTGGAGCTCGGTCGGAGTGCGGAAAGTTTCGCCGGATGGGCGGATCGCCTCGTGGGCCTCCTGCGCACTCTTGTTTTTGCCCGAGTAGAGGCGCGGTTTGTCTGGAACGGTCTCGGGACCATACAGTTTTGCGGCCTGCGTGCGCGCCGCCGTGAGCGCCTGCTGCGAGAGCGTCGGCGAGTCGGTACGCATATAGGTGATGTACCCGTTTTCGTACAGAGCCTGCGCAACACTCATGGTCTGCCGCGCCGAGAATCGCAGTTTGCGCGAGGCCTCCTGCTGCAGCGTGGATGTTGTGAATGGCGCCGCCGGACGCCGCGTGTACGGTTTCGACTCAACGGCGCTCACCGTGATGGTGACATCCGGCTCGCGAAGCGCTGCGGCAATGGCCTGCGCTGCGGCCTCATCCAGCGCAAAGGCGTCGGATTTGAGTGCGCCCTTGTCGTCGAAGTCGCGGCCGACTGCGGTGCGAGTGCCGTTGACTCGCACGAGGCGAGACTCGAAGTCTTGCGTGTCTTCTGCGGTGCCGAGCTGGGCGATGAGATCCCAGTAACTCGCGGCGACGAAGGCGAGACGCTCCCGCTCACGATCGACGACGAGTCGCGTTGCCGCAGACTGAACTCGACCCGCAGAGAGCCCGGGGCCAACCTTGCGCCAGAGCACCGGCGAGACTTCGTAACCGTAGAGCCGATCGAGGATGCGGCGGGTCTCCTGCGCATCGACGAGTGCGGTGTCGAGTTCGCGAGTGTTGTTCTTGGCTTCCTGGATAGCCTCTTTGGTGATCTCGTGAAACACCATGCGGTGCACGGGAACCTTGGGCTTCAGCACCTGCAGCAAGTGCCACGCGATGGCCTCGCCTTCGCGGTCCTCATCAGTTGCGAGGAAGAGTTCGTCGGCGCCGGCGAGCGCCTTCTTCAGGTCGGCGACCGTCTTCTTCTTCGCGTCTGAAATCACGTAGTACGGCTCGAACCCGTTGTCGACATCCACCGAGAACTTGCCCATCGCGCCCTTTTTGAGCTCGGGAGGCAGGTTTTTCGGCTCGATGAGGTCTCGGATGTGACCTACGGAGGCCTGAACCTCGTAGCCATCCCCCAGGTACTGGGCGATCGTCTTCGCCTTTGCGGGCGACTCGACGATGACCAGCTTCTTCGTGCCAGGCACGTGACTCCACTCGTTTGTTCGGTGCTGTTGTGATTGCTAAGGGTGCGAAATGGTGCGTAACGGTGCTGTCCGTCAGCGACACCATACACAGGTCAACCCTTCTATCTGCTAATTCGTTACCGCGCCGGGCGGACCCGCAGTTGCCGACGAGGTGAGCGGGATCCCCAGAAAAGTGCTCTGCGCGGTGACCGAAACTACGAGACCGTCGACACGGCACCCTGCCAATAGATCGCCGTTGGCCGCCGTAACCGACCCGGCCACAGCGCACGGTATGCCGGGTGAAATGCCTGCCGCAACATCCGCTCCGGCAAGTGCAGCGGCGTCCGCCGTGCGCCCGACAGACTCCCGGATGCTGAGACCTCTATATAAGGGAAGCGTCACCATCGCGACGGCCGCGACGCTCCCCGCGAGCGCCACGGCCAGCAGCGAACCCGACCCGGCATCCCCGCGCCAGGTCACCCGAATGCCCTCGCCGGCGCAGTGCCCGAAGTCGACGCATCGGACAGGGCACAGGCCCTGGCCCGCACCGTGACGGCAGGAAGCAGCCCAAGCGAACCGGGTGCGCTAGCCGCAGCGCACACCAGGTCGCCGTGCCGTGAATCGGTTAGCCGCGCCCTGGGCGACACTCGATGGACGACCGCCGCCGCACCGGCGCCGCCACGGCCCAGGATTCGCGCAGCGTCTGCGACGGCACCCTGCAACCGCAACTGCTCGCCGGCGAGTTGCATGCCGCCCAGCGCTATGGCGAGCACGAGAATGACGGCCGGAAGCGCGACGGCAAATTCTGCCGTGACGCTGCCCTCCTCAGTTCGCGAACGATAGCGCATGGCGGATCAGGCCGGTCAGTAGCCCACGCACCTCGTCGCTGCGCAGGATTACGACCAGCAGCCCCGCGAACCCCACGGCCGCCAGGGTTGCAATCGCATATTCGGCAGTAGCCGATCCCTCGTCGCTCGCGATCGAGCGCACTCGCATCATCAGTAGTTTCATCTGTCCCCGAATCGGTGGTCTGGGCACGAGCAAGATCAGTCTCGTCTCGCGGCCCGAGTCGGCCGGTCACTCCACGAAAGCAGTACCGAGACGATTGATGCGATGACATGTGAGCGAGAGGATCACCAGCTCACGCTCGTGGATCCGATGACCGTGAGCAGCATCGGCACAACGCCGAGCACCATGAACGCGGGCAACACGCAGATGCCCAGCGGCAGCATGAGCCGAACAGACAGGGTCTCGGCTCGTTGCTGTACATCGGCCCGGGCGCTCCGCCGCCGTTCCATGGCCTCACTTCGCAGCAGTTCTGCTGCGGGAACCCCCGCCCGTCGCGAAAGGTCGAGCACGGACTCGATCCCCGCCTCGTCGAGCCGAACTCCTGCGCTGTACTGTTCCATGGCAAGAGCCACCGAGTGCCGCGCGCGGTCGAGAGCACCACCGCCCCCAACGGCAATCGCAACCAGGTCATACTCGAGCCCCGGTGTGAGGTCTTGCGGTTGCGCCGACCGCACGAGTCGACGATTCCAGCGAGACGCCGCGAACATGAGACCCCCGCCAACTCCGACGCAGACCCACCCCGCTGGCGTCGTAACCAGCGTGCCGATCGGGTTGAACCCCAACACGAAACCGAAGAACAGCCCGATGCCCGGAAGCGCCATCACGAGTCGCGTCGTGGCGACGGGTGCGGCAAGCGCAACGGCGATCTCCCGCTGGGCCTGGGCGAGGTCGCGAAGCGAACTGGCGAAATCCCGCAGCGTGGGTGCGAGCGGTGCGCCGGCATCCAGCGCGACCGCCCAGGCCGTTGCGAGCCCGCGCCAGGCGAGGGCCTCTGGCGGCGGCAGTCCGTCAACGACGGTGATGATCGCCGCAGGTATGCGACCGTCGGATGCCGCTGCCGCAATTCGCGCCGAAACCTCGCCCTCCCGGAGGTATCCCCACGCCGCGACAGGCGCAACTCCTGCGGCAAGCAGCACAGCAAGCCGCTGCACAACGGCGGCGATAGCGGCGACATCCGGTGCTCGCGCCCTCATGCGGCAGTCGCGATTGCGAGCCGGTCACGATGATCAAGGGTGAAGCGACCCATCTGCGTGAGTCGTCGGCCTTCGCGCGTGCGCTCAAGGTGCAGGACCGTCCCGATCGCGCTGACGGTCTGCCTGGCTACGGCGACGGGTGACATCCCGGCAAGCGCACCCAGGGCTTCAAGCCGCGCGGGAACGTCCTCGAGCGAATTTGCGTGCAGCGTGCCGGCGCCTCCGTCGTGACCCGTGTTGAGGGCGGCGAGCAGTTCACGCAGTTCGGGGCCGCGGCATTCCCCGAGGACAAGTCGGTCCGGTCGCATCCTGAGTGCTTCGCGCACAAGTCGTTCAAGGCCCAGTGCGCCCGCACCTTCCAGATTGGGCTGTCTCGCCTCCAACGCCAAAAAGTGTGGATGCCGAACTCGCAACTCGGCGACATCCTCAATCGCGATGATGCGTTCGTCTTCGGCCGCGCTCGCGAGTAGTGCAGAAAGGAATGTCGTCTTGCCGCTACCGCCGGCACCCGTGACCAGGAGGTTTTCGCGCCGCGTGATGAGCGCCTCAACGTGTGACCGCGAGATGCTGGCGAAAAAGCCTCCCTCGCTCAGGAAGTCGAGCGTTGAAAATTCGAGCCTGGGCAGTCGTATCGACAGCAGCGTGCCCTGGGGCGAGATAGGCGGAAGTACGGCGTGCACCCGGATGCCGTCGGCAAGACGCGCATCAACGCACGGCGTCGCTTCGTCGATGTGCCGACCGCCCAACGACATGAGGCGAATGGCGAGCTCGCGAAGCTCCTCCTCGGAGATTCGGATGTCTGCGTGTCGCTCCAGCCCACCCCCGCGGTCGACCCACACGCCGCCACTCCCGTTGACGAACACGTCCGTGACCTGGCCGTCAGCGACAAGCCCAGCCAAAATCCCGAATTCGCGGATGTGGCTGCCATCTCTGAGGGGCGCCGTTGGCGCGGCAAACTCGACCGTCTCGCCACCGCCCCGCCGAGCGACAAACCTCGCGGCCACCGTCGGCCCGTCGCCCAAGGGATAGCCCTGTACCCCGAACTCTGCACCGTCATCCATCCCAGCAAGCTATTCGCCGTCGCGCCAGGCGAATCGGCCTACGGCAACCACGGTGCATCACCGCGCGGCCGGCGCGCCTGTGAAGGACCAGACACCCGATCCGAAACGAAAACGATGCGCACCGCGCTCAACCCAGGAGCGCCACGTTCCGCACATGCGTGCCGGTCAATCCATGCGCACCGCGCTCAACCCAAGCACACCACACTCTCACCCATACGGATCTAAATTCCGCACCATCCCGGCCGCCCGCGGCGGCCGAAGTGCAGGTAAATCCCCGGCTAAACGCACAACAAAAGTGAAGCGTCAATTAAACAGAGGGGCGGCGCCTATTGGGGGGAACAGGCGCCGCCACAGCAACGCCGGATTGGGGGGAATCGCTTGGCGTTGCGCGTCAAACTCTCATTTGACTACGAAACAGTGTAGCCCAAAAGAGGGCCGACACAGCAAGAGAAACGCAAGGGTTAGCCGCGCATTGTGAGCCTACTGCCAGCGGTCATTCAGGCTGAGCGTTGCTGGCGCGGCGTTTCACGCAAATTCGAAAATGAACTCAACTTCTACGGGAGAATCGAGCGGCAGAACTGCCACGCCTACAGCGCTGCGTGCGTGCTGACCGGACTCGCCAAAAATCTCGCCGAGCAATTCGGATGCGCCATTGATGACGCCGGGCTGCGCCGAGAACGACGGATCGGAGGAGACGAAACCGACGACCTTGACGACTCGGGTGATGCGGTCGAGGGAGCCAATCACGCCTTTGACTGCGGCCAGACCGTTCAGTACGCAGTGGCCCGCGAGCTCCTTGGCGGTCTCTGGCGAAACGGCTGCGCCGACCTTGCCTGTGGCGGGCAACTCGCCGTTGACCCAGGGCAGCTGGCCCGCCGTGAAGACGAGGTTGCCGGTGATCACCGCTGGCACGTAGGCTCCGGCCGGCTTGGCGACATCCGGAATTGTTATCCCGAGTTCGATGAGGCGGTCATCCACAGCTGACATCAGGCTTCTTCCTTCTTTTCACGCTTCAGGTAGGCGACCAGGCCGCCTTCCGGACCGGTGACAACCTGTACGAGCTCCCAGCCCTCGGAGCCCCAGTTGTTCAGGATCGCCGACGTGTTGTGCACGATCAACGGCGTTGTGAGGTACTCCCATAAAGGCATTTATCGGCTCTCGTTCAGGGTCAAATTGCATCAATCGCGTACCCTCTACTCTATGTCTGCCCAAAATCCCCCGCGCCGAGGCGTTATTACGGCCGTGCTCGGCACCCTTGCGTTTAGCGCGATTGCCGGAATTCTGGTCACAGCACTCGTGACACCCGCCATCGCCGTAACCAGCGTCACAGCACAGAATGCCATCGGCATTTTCGACAGTCTCCCTACCTACATCGAGATCGGTACCCAGCCCCAGCAGAACAGGATCTTCGCCAATGGACCGCACGGCAAGAAGATCCAGATCGCGACCGTGTTCAACGAAAACCGGCAGGAAGTCAGCTGGGCCGAAGTGGCGCAGGCGGCCAAGGATGCCGCGGTTGACGGCGAAGACCGCCGCTTCTACAGCCACGGGGGCGTCGACCCGACGGGTGTCGTTCGTGCCATCGTTGTTGGCGCGACGGGCGGCTCGATCCAGGGCGCATCAACCATCGCCCAGCAGTTGGTCAAGAACATCCTGATCCAGCAGGCGCTGCAAATCACCAACCCGAACCCAGCCAAGCAACTCGCGCTTCAGAACGCCGGCATCAAGGCTGCCCAGGCCGCAACCCTTGACCGCAAGCTGAAGGAAATGAAGCTTGCAATCGCTCTCGAAAAGAAATATTCGAAGCAGCAGATCCTTCTCGCCTACCTCAACATCGCGGGATTCGGCGGCACCACCTACGGCATCGAAGCCGCGGCCGAGCGCTACTACGGGGTGCACGCAAAAGACCTCGACTACGTTCAGGCGGCAACGCTGATCGCCATCGTGCAGCAGCCGAGCGCTCGTGCGCCGATCAGCGCGTCTGGCTACGCCCAGAACACAGCCCGCCGCAACCACATTCTCGATGCCATGCAGGCAGCTGGCGACATCACGGCAGCGCAGAATGTCGCCGGCCATGCAGTCGTCGAAGGCCCCAAAACGGTGCAGAACCACACACCGAAGAACGGATGTATTGCTGCGGCGCAGTACGCCAAGTGGTTCTGCGATTACGTGACCAAGCTGATTCCCGAACTGACCTCGCTCGGAGCAACGCCGGCACAACGAACGCAGGCCTGGGCTAAGGGCGGATTCCAGATCTACACGTCCCTCAACTACGACCTGCAGACCAAGGCCCAACGCATTGTGTGGCAGTACATACCCAAATTCACGCCGATATTGAAACTCGGTGCCTCATCGACGAGCGTCGAGATGGGCACCGGTCGGATCCTGACCATGGCTGAGAACAAGGACTTCAACGACAGCCAGAAAGGTGCGGGGCACAACTCGATTGCCGTGAACTTCTCGACCGATTACCAATACGGCGGGTCGGGCGGATTCCAGGGCGGGTCCACATACAAAGCATTCACTCTCGTCGACTGGTTACAGAACGGTCACGGTCTCAATGAGTTCGTGAACGGCAACGCGCGCACTGTCCAGCAGTCCGCTTTCCGCGACACCTGTCCTGACGGACCGTTCGCCGGTCCATATCCGTTCCGCAACGATGCCGGCCAGGCCCCGGGTCCGGTCAGCGTAATGACAGCAACGGCCTTCTCGATCAACGGCGCGTTCATCTCGATGGCGCAGCAGCTGGACCTGTGCGACATTCAGAAAGCTGCGATGTCCCTCGGCGTTCACACGGCCGAGAATTACACCAACAGCACAGACGGCGTTTACGGAAACTCCCCGGAGACCAACCCATCGTCTGTCTTGGGAACCAACACGGTTTCGCCTCTGACCATGGCTGCGGCGTACGCGGGAATCGGCAACAAGGGAACCTACTGCAAGCCAATCGCTGTCGACTCAATTGTTGACAGCCAGGGTCAGACCCTTCCCGGCCAGCAGAAGGAGTGCACGAAGGCGCTTACTACCGATGTCGCGACGGCCGCCGTCTGGGCGCTTCGCGGGCCGCTGACTACCGGTACCGGTGGCGCGTCGAACCCAGGCGATGGCACCGCCGTCTTCGGTAAAACCGGAACGACGAACAACTCCCTCCAGACCTGGACCGTCGGCGGAAACAGCAAGGTTGCCACCGCGGTCTGGGTTGGCAACTACACGGGCCAGGTGCCATTGAGAAGCGTGACGATCAGCGGGATGCAAGCGGCAGTGCTCCGACATTCCCTGTTCCACAACATCGAACGCGCAGTCGATTCGACCGTACATCCCGCCACGTCGTTCCCGGCACCGAGCTCGACCCTCTTGTTGGGCAGCGGAACGCGGCTGCCCAACGTCATCGGCCAAACCACAGCGGCTGCGACCTACACGCTGCAGGCAGCCGGCTTCACGGTCAAGGTCGAGCCGGCGATCAACTCGTCACTCCCGGCGGGTGAGATTGCCCAGACCAACCCGGCCCCTGGCACGCTGCTCAGTCCCAACTACCAGATCGGTATATATCCGAGTAACAATTCGTTGCCTACCGTGCCCGACGTGGTTGGGAACGGCAACAATTCCTACAGCGACGCGCAAAAGATCCTGGCAAAAAAGGGATTCAACAACGTCGTGCAGGGCTGCAGTGTGGTGCCGCCGGGTTCCCCAGGCAACCCCAACCCACAGATCGACAAAGTCGTGAGCTCGTCGCCGGCCAAGGGCTCGCAGGCGAGTGCGTCCACCCAAATTACGGTCAATATTGGCCAGGTCACCTGCCCGTGACCCGACGTCCCGCTTCTGCGGCTGCCGCAGCGCTCGGCGTTGTGGCAGCCACGGGGCTCGCCGCCTTTGCCTGGGGCAGTCTGGTCGAGCGCAACAGGTTCACGGTTCGACGCGAGACTCTGCCCATTCTTGGCGCAGGTGCGCGGCCCCTCACGGTCTTGCACCTGTCCGACCTGCACATGGCGCCATGGCAGACGGCCAAGCAGGAGTGGATCGCATCCCTTGCGAGCCTCGAACCCGACCTCGTGATCAACACGGGCGACAACATGGGTCACCTGGATGCCCTCCCGGGGGTCGCACGTGCGCTGAGTGCTTTTGCCGGCATCCCCGGTGTTTTCGTAAACGGGTCGAACGACTACTTCGGGCCGGTATTCAAGAACCCGCTCAACTACCTGACCCCCACCAAAAAGCGCGACTACGACCCGCCGGACATCGACACCGAAGCCCTCGAGGGATTCTTCGAGAACACCCTCGGCTGGCTGAATCTCAACAATGATGCGCGCGCGCTGCTCATCAAAGGAACTCGGCTCGAGCTGTTCGGCGTGAACGACGCGCACCGCGGCTGGGATCGTCTGGAGAAGCTCCCGGGCGAGATCGAGGACCTTCGCGAGAACATCGAGTGGGATGACGCCCCTTCCGACCGCGAGGTCCTCACCATCGGCGTCACCCACGCGCCCTACCGCCGCGTACTCGATGCGTTCGTGACGTATGGGGCCAGGGCCATCTTTGCCGGGCACACTCACGGAGGGCAGGTGCGCATCCCGGGGCTTCCCGCGCTGGTCTCGAACTGCGACATCCCGCGCCAGCAGGCGCAGGGCGCCAGCACCTGGAGCCATGCGGGTCACACGTCCTGGCTGAACGTCTCGGCGGGGCTCGGCACGTCAATCTACGCACCGGTGCGGTTCGCTTGTCCGCCTGAAGCCGTGCTTGTCACACTGACCGCTGCGG
This sequence comes from Glaciihabitans sp., assembly GCA_025463785.1. Classification (GTDB taxonomy): domain Bacteria; phylum Actinomycetota; class Actinomycetes; order Actinomycetales; family Microbacteriaceae; genus Galbitalea. The sequence continues at coordinate 497,036 of JAODBD010000003.1, read as the reverse complement.
AGTGAGCTGACTCACGAAGTTATCGGCTATTCTTGTCGAGGTTCATTTGCGCAAGCGGGTGAAGCAATCGGGGTGTGGCGCAGTTTGGTAGCGCGCTTCGTTCGGGACGAAGAGGTCGTGGGTTCAAATCCCGCTACCCCGACACACAACAACTAACGACGCCGGTAATAGTTGCGCCAGATCAGCCGGTGAATCGGTATCCACCGTGGCAGCGAGCGCAGGCCCGGGATGAACGGCACCAAGGCCAGCAGCGTCGTGAGTACAAGCATCAGGCCGACCACCACGAGGTCTGCGTTTCCGAGGCTCCCGATCGCGGGTACCTGGTACCAGAACGAGAACAGCCACAACCAGGACTGGCCGGGGTAGTTGCCTGTCTCGTTCATCATCCCCCACTGGTCACCCGTGAGGTGCTGAGCGGTCGCGAGGCCCGGGAAGTACGCACCGTCGCCCAGGAACAGGATCGTTCGCGTGTAGTCGGTGTTGAACAGGCCGCCTTCGGCCTGGATAGTTCCATCCAGAGCGCCACGGCGCGCCTCGGCCAGAAGCCCGGAGACAAGCGCTGGCACCGGGCCGTATGAGCCTGACTTCACGGTCGCGGGATTGCCGCCGGATGATTTCGCGAGGGCAGCCGAATAGTTGCTCGTCCATTGACCCTGTTGCGCGGCACCCGCCGCATCCCAGGTGGCGAGAGCCGCTGTCTCACTGTGCAGTTTGCGGAGGGGTGTCGTCACAAAATCAGCGGCCGTATTGATCGGAATACGTGTTCCCGACAGGCTTTGGAAGTCAATCGCACCCAAAGTCTGGGTCGCGCCCCTGGTCGTTGAGTACGGTGGGCCATAGCTGGCCGTATCCGAGGTCTTGCCCAGTTCGGCGGTGGCAGTGGCGACGAAATCAGAGGGGCTTGCGGTCGCCCACGTCTGCAGGTTGACGGTCGCCTCGTCTGGTGAGCCCGCGAGTCCGGCAACGCCGAGGACGAGGAGGCCTACGACCACGACTCCAACGGTCAGTTCCTTGAACAGGTCGTATTCCCGCTCCGCGCCCTTCCAGGGACGACCCGCCAGCCGCGTCCGGCGGTCGGCTGATTCTGCTTTGGTCAAGACGGCTGACTTCGAGTCATCCGGTGGATTCGGCTTAGTGAGTAGCGACATGTGAAGCCTCCTGGCCGACAAGCTGGGCATCCGTGTCGTCCGCTTCGAGGGGCGGAACGACGCCGTGCACGCGGACAAGCACGATGTGCATTGCCACAATGACGAACACAGCTGCGGGCAGCAGCAGGATGTGCCACATGAACATCTGCCCGAAGTTGGTGACGTTGAACCACGCGCCAATGCCAGCAGCGTTCAGTGCGTCCTTCGCCTGGAACGCGATCCACTCCGAGTCAAAGTTCGTCTGCACCAGGTAGCCGGTAAACGCGGCAACAATCGAGACGGCAAACGAGACGACCCCGGTGATCCACGTGAGGACCCGGTGACCTCGCCAGGCAGCCATCCAAAACTTTCCCCACATGTGGATGACCATGAAGAAGAAGAAGAATTCGACGCTCCAGAGGTGGACGCTGTTCACGAAATGCCCGAGCACACTGAGGTGGTACCACATCGGACCGTTGAAGCTGAGAACCACTCCCGAGACGATGATGAACAGAAGGGAGGCGATCGCGCCCATCCCGAACACATAGATCCAGGATGCGACGTAGCTGGGTTGCGTGTTCGGGAGCAGCTTGTCTGGTGGCAGCCGCTTCAGCAGCCAGCGCCGGGTCCGCCCGGTCCAGGTGTTGTCGGTTTCGATCCCGTCGAGATGAGTCACTTGTCGCGCCTCCCGCCAGGAAACGGCAACACCAGCGCCACGGCGAAGAGCACGAGCATCGCAATGATCACGAGCAGATTTCCGAGCTGGATGGAGAAAATCCCCCACCTGAGGAAAATCCCGGCGGGGCTGAGGTCAGCACCCGCAACAAGCATCCCGATCATGATTGCATTCCCCGGCGCTCGGTCATTTCAACCCTCACACTCCTGTAGGTGGACCACTGAGTGGGTCTAAATTGACCATACGCGTGGCCGACCGCCGCAAGCAGGGCCGAAAGTCCCGAACTGAGCCTCAGTCGATCGATTCCCACAAGGGCGCCGGCGTGCGCCCGGCGGCCTCGAGGACTGAATCGGGGCGCGCGTCGCGGCGGCCCGTCAGGGGGTGTAGCGACCCGACCGAGTCGGTCCGGATGCCTCGGCTGGGGATCGCGAGCAGGTCCCCGGTTCGCAGGTCGACCGGCAGGTCGACCGCGAACGCGTCATCGGTCGCCGCGAGGTCCGTCGTTCCCGGTTTCCGCACGACGAGACCGATCGTGTGCCTGCCGGACGAGGGGCGACCGAACATCCGCGCCTCAGACCAGATCAGCCGGAGGTTATCGAGGCGCGCGTCGGGCTGCGCGATGGTCATCCGGGAGGCGTTGCGTTCGACGGCGACGATTCGCACGACCAGCACGGCCACGCGGGCATCGTTTGCGGGTCGACCTCCGCTTCCCGGGATGACGGCCGCCGCGCTGTGGACAGCTGGGGTTCCGTACACCTCCACCAGCCTCAGCAGCGAGGTGCCCGAAACGACTATGTCGGACTCGGAAAACACGGTGGCTTCGGGCCAGAAATCCAACTCGGGCGCCCGGCTCCTCACCCGGAACACGACGCAACGCCAATCTGATTCTCGTGACTCGTGCGCATGAAAAAAGCTTCGCGCACGCGCATGCCACCCGGCAGGTTCCTAACGCTTTCAGTACGCGGATTGCCGCCGATATAACGGATCCCTCGCGGGCGCCGGCCGCTGTAAGAAAAACGTTAGGGTTTGGCCGTCCCGCGTAAGGAGTGCGTGAGCATCCCGTCGCACCCCCTCCCTGAGGTGTCTACTAATCCGCTGTGTCCCAGTGACACTGGCCGCCCGATCGGACGGCTGTGATTCGCATTCGGATGGAGTTGCCTTGCTCGACATTGTCTATGTTGCTGCGGCGATAGCGCTTTTCGGGCTCATCGCTCTGGTCGCCAGGGGGGTGGAGAAACTGTGATCGTTTTCACCGTCGCAAGCCTCGTACTCGGCGTCGCAGTCCTCGTCTATCTCGTCGTCGCCCTCCTTAAGCCGGAGCGTTTCTGATGAATAACACCTGGCTGTTCATCCTCCAGATCCTCACTCTCATCGTCGTCCTCGGGCTCATCTACCGGCCGCTCGGCGACTACATGGCCCACGTCTACACGACGGAAAAGAACCTCAGGGTCGAGCGGGGCTTCTATCGCCTGATCGGCGTCGATTCCGCATCGGAACAGACCTGGCCGGTCTACCTCAGGAGCCTGCTGGCCTTTTCGCTGATTGGCGTCCTCTTCGTCTACCTGATCCAGAGGATCCAGGAGTGGCTCCCGCTATCCCTCGGCCTACCGCCGGTGGAGCAGGGACTCGCCTGGAACACGGCGATCTCGTTTGTCACTAACACGAACTGGCAGTCGTATTCGCCGGAACTGACGATGGGTTACGCGGTTCAAATCGCGGGGCTCGCCGTACAGAACTTCGCGTCGGCCGCCGTGGGAATCGCGGTCGCGATCGCCCTGGTTCGAGGGCTCTCGCGTCGCAAGTCACTGACCATCGGGAACTTCTGGGTGGATGTCACCCGCGGCATCCTGCGCATTCTCCTGCCGCTTTCGATTGTTGCCGCGGTGATTCTGATCGTCTCCGGCGTGATTCAGAACTTCAATCCGTTCGAGCACTACACGACGATCACCGGTGCAAATGGGGTCATCCCCGGTGGGCCTGTGGCATCCCAGGAGGCCATCAAGGAGATCGGTACCAACGGAGGCGGATTCTTCAACGCCAACTCCGCGCACCCGTTTGAGAATCCGCTGCCCTGGACGAGCCTGTTCGAGATCGTTCTGATGCTCGCCATTCCGTTCGCCCTGCCGCGCACGTTTGGTCGGATGGTAGGCGACAACCGTCAGGGCTACGCGGTTCTCTCGGTCATGGGGTTGTTCTGGATCGCCTCCGCCGCACTGCTGACCTGGCTCGAAAGCGTCGGGTCCGGCACGGCCAGCCAACTGGCTGGAGGCGCAATGGAGGGCAAGGAGGTTCGGTTCGGCATCGTCGGTTCGACCCTCTTCGGTACCTCGAGCACCCTCACCTCCACCGGAGCCGTGAACTCGATGCATGACAGCTTCACGTCCCTGGGTGGCGGACTTGCCATCCTGAACATGATGCTCGGCGAGGTCGCTCCCGGCGGTGTCGGATCGGGGCTCTACGGGATCCTGATGGTTGCGGTCGTCGCCGTCTTCGTCGCAGGCCTGATGGTTGGTCGCACACCCGAATACCTGGGCAAAAAGCTCGGCGCTCGGGAAATCAAACTGGCCAGCATCTACATCCTGATCACGCCGACAATCGTTCTGCTTGGCACTGCGCTCAGCTTCGCGATACCGGCCGTCGAGGCTTCCGTCACCGGCACCTCGATGGCGAACACGGGATTGCACGGCTACTCAGAGGTGCTCTACGCGTTCACTTCGGCCGGCAACAACAACGGATCGGCGTTCGCCGGCCTGACCGCAAGCACGCCGTGGTTTGACACCGCGCTCGGGGTCGCCATGTTGCTCGGGCGATTCCTACCCATCGTGTTCGTCCTGGCGCTGGCCGGCTCGTTCGGTGCCCAGGATCGGGTGCCGGTCACGGCCGGAACGCTGCCAACCCATCGCCCGCAGTTCATCGGACTCCTCATCGGAACGATCATCATCGTCTCGGCCCTCACGTACCTCCCCGTTCTAGCGCTAGGTCCACTAGCAGAAGGACTCAAGTAACAACCATGTCAACAACACTCATCACACCCACCGACAGTCCGCTGCCGAGTCCGCGAAAGGTGGCATCCTCGTTCGGCGTACGACAGCTGATCTCGAGCGTGCCCGCAGCACTGCGCAAGCTCGACCCGCGATTCATGTGGCACAACCCGGTCATGTTCGTCGTCGAGATCGGCGCCGCGCTGACCACCGTGCTGGCCATCGCGCAACCGTTTCTCGGCAATACCGTGCACTCGAGCGCATCCCCGACGTCGCTCGCGTTCATCTGGTCGATCGCAGTGTGGCTCTGGCTCACGGTCCTATTCGCGAATATGGCGGAAGCGGTTGCTGAGGGTCGCGGCAAAGCCCAGGCCAAGAGCCTCCGCGACAGCCGCACCAGCACCATGGCCAATAGGGTCACCGACTACGACGAGGCCGGGGATGCGGGAGCCGAGCGCGCCGACTTCGTGCAGATCGCGTCGGCCGACCTGACCCTCGGCGACACCGTCGTGGTCACGGCAGGCGAACTGATCCCAGGAGACGGCGACATCATCTGGGGTATCGCCTCGGTCGACGAATCCGCGATCACTGGCGAGTCGGCCCCGGTTGTTCGCGAATCCGGTGGCGACCGCAGCGCGGTTACCGGTGGAACTCGCGTCCTGTCCGACCGCATTGTGGTGAGGATCACGAGCAGGCCAGGCGAAACGTTCGTCGACCGGATGATCAAACTGGTCGAAGGTGCGTCACGACAGAAGACTCCGAACGAGATCGCGCTGAACATCCTGTTGGCCAGCCTGACGATCATTTTCGTGGTCGTTGTCCTGATCATCAACCCGATCGCGAGCTATTCGAACGCCGCGCAGAGCGTGCCCGTTCTGGTCGCCCTTCTGGTATGCCTGATCCCGACCACGATCGGCGCGCTCCTCTCGGCGATCGGCATCGCCGGAATGGACCGGCTGGTGCAGCACAACGTGCTCGCGATGTCGGGTCGAGCCGTCGAGGCTGCCGGAGATGTGACGACGCTGCTCCTCGACAAGACGGGCACAATCACCTACGGCAACCGCCAGGCTGCCGAATTCAGCCCGATCAGCGGGATCGCGCAGCGCGCGCTCGCCGAGGCCGCAAGCGCGTCATCGCTCAGCGACCCAACGCCCGAGGGCAAGTCCATCCTGGACCTCGCGCTCGCGCAGGGCGTCACCATTGAAGAGTCCGTCGGCAGCACCGCTGTGCCGTTCAGCGCACAGACCCGGATGAGCGGCGTGGACTACGCCGACGGCAGCCAGGTGCGAAAGGGCGCCGGCTCGATGGTGATCTCCTGGGTCGAGGAGTCGGGAAAGCTCCCGGCCAGGATCGCAGCAGAGATCGACGCCCACGTCACCCGCATCGCCGAAGCCGGCGGCACTCCGCTTGTGGTGGCGCGACGCGACTCTGCGGGCAAGGGCACCGTCCTCGGCGTTGTCTATCTGAAGGATGTCGTCAAGACCGGCCTCGCGGCTCGCTTCGCCGACCTGCGCAGGATGGGCATCCGCACCGTCATGATCACGGGCGACAACCCGCTCACCGCCAAAGCAATCGCAGCGGAAGCGGGCGTCGACGACTTCCTCGCCGAAGCCACCCCCGAAGACAAGATGGAGCTGATCCGCAAGGAGCAGCTCGGCGGCAACCTGGTCGCCATGACCGGAGACGGCACGAACGATGCCCCGGCACTGGCGCAAGCCGACGTCGGCGTCGCAATGAACACGGGCACCTCCGCGGCGAAGGAGGCAGGCAACATGGTTGACCTCGACTCGGACCCGACGAAGCTCATCGACATCGTCGGCATCGGAAAGCAGCTGCTGATCACGCGCGGCGCACTGACCACCTTCTCGATCGCCAACGATGTCGCAAAGTACTTCGCGATCATCCCGGCCATGTTCGTTGCGAGCTATCCCGGGCTCAGAGCCCTGAACTTCATGCAGCTGCACTCTCCGGCATCCGCGATCCTCTCGGCGGTGGTGTTCAACGCGATCATCATCATCATCCTGATTCCGCTCTCACTGCGCGGTGTGAAATACCGCCCCATGAGCGTGTCCCGAATCCTCGGGCGCAACCTGTGTATCTACGGCGTTGGCGGTCTCATCGCGCCATTCATCGGCATCAAGCTCATCGACCTCGTGATCTCACTCATCCCCGGTTTCTAGACAGCTCTCACCAAACAAGACAAGGACCTCACAATGAGTTCACTCCGCGGCACAACCAGGCAATACTGGGTCGCAATTCGCACGATGATCATCTTCACCGTCGTTCTCGGCATCGCCTACCCGCTCGTCATCACGGGAATTGGGCTGCTCGCCCCGTCGCAGGCGAACGGCTCGCTCATCAAGATCGGCGGCAAGACCGTCGGCTCGGCCCTGATCGGGCAGAGCTTCACCGACGCGAAGGGCAACGCCCTCGCGCAGTGGTTCCAGTCGCGGCCATCTGCAGCCGGAACCGGATACGACGCCGGCGCTTCGAGCGGCAGCAACCAGGGCACAGAAAGCCAGACCCTGATCAAGGCCATCAAGGATCGAAAGGCTGCGATCGCTGCGAGCGACAACGTTGACCCGGCATCCATCCCACCGGATGCCCTGACGGCGTCGGCATCCGGACTCGACCCGGACATCAGCCCGACCTACGCGCTGGAACAGGTCGATCGGGTTGCGACCACACGTCACCTCCCCACGGCCGAGGTCACCGCCCTCGTCAACTCGTTCATCGTCGGGCGCGAACTCGGATACATCGGCGATCCGACGGTCAATGTCCTCGAGCTCAACATCGCGCTGTCGAAGCTGAAGGGCTGAGCCATGAAGAAGGGGCGGCTCCGCGTGCTCCTCGGTGCCGCCCCCGGGGTGGGCAAGACGTACGCCATGCTCGAGGAGGGCACGCGCCTGAAGCACGAGGGTCGCGATGTCGTCGTGGCGCTGGTTGAGACCCACGGCCGAGCACAAACCGCAGCCCTCCTCGGTGGTCTCGACGTGATCCCCCGACGAACTGTCACGCACCGCGGCGTCGAGCTCTCCGAATTGGATCTCGACGCCGTGATCGCCCGCCACCCCGAAGTCGCGCTCGTTGACGAGCTGGCGCACACCAATGCGCCGGGTTCCATCAACGACAAGCGCTGGCAGGATGTCGAAGCTCTTCTCGACGCCGGCATCGATGTCATGTCGACAGTCAATGTGCAGCACATCGAGTCCCTGCGCGATGTAGTCGAGCAGATCACCGGAGCACCGCAGCGAGAGACGGTTCCGGATGCCGTGCTCCGCACCGCCGACCAGATCGAGGTCATCGACCTAGCGCCCCAGTCACTGCGCGATCGCCTCGCCGAGGGCCACGTCTATCCGGCGAGTCGAATCGACGCTGCGCTCTCGAACTACTTCCGGCTCGGAAATCTGACCGCCCTGCGCGAACTCGCGCTGCTCTGGCTCGCCGACGAGGTCGACACCGCGCTTACGGCCTACCGGGTTGAGCAGGGCATCGACAGCAAGTGGGAGGCCCGCGAGAGAGTTGTGGTCGCCCTAACCGGTGGGCCCGAGGGCGAGACGCTGGTCAGGCGAGGCGCGAGAATCGCGGCGCGCTCCGCTGGCGGCGACCTCATCGCCGTCCATATCACGAGCCAGAACGGGCTGAGCGAAACGCATCCCGGCGCGCTGTCAGCACAACGGGCTCTCACAGAAAAACTCGGCGGCACATACCACCAGGTGATCGGCGACGACATCCCGCGGGCGCTCGTGGACTTTGCCAAGGGGCTGAACGCGACGCAACTGGTGATCGGTGTGAGTCGACGGAGTCGGCTGTCGGCCGCCCTCACCGGGCCGGGCACCGCATCCACGGTCATCCGAACATCTGGTGCGATCGACGTTCACATCGTCAACCACGCTGCGGCGGGCGGACGGTTCGCACTCCCCCGGCTGGGTGGAGCACTCACCCTTCGGCGCCGCGTCGGTGGTCTCATTCTTGCGCTGCTGGGTGGACCGCTCGTGACGGCAGTGCTGTTCGCCTCGCGGAGTGCCGACTCGATCACGGCCGATGTGCTCGGGTTCCAGCTGCTGGTCGTGCTGGTCGCGCTCATCGGCGGCATCTGGCCGGCCCTGCTCGCCGCGATCCTGTCTGGGCTGACCCTCGACTACGTCTTCGTCAAACCGTATTTCAGCCTCACGATTGCCCTGCCGGTGCACTTTCTGACGCTGGTGCTCTACGTCCTCAACGCGGTTCTGGTCAGCTATGTGGTCGACCAGGCCGCGCGCAGATCGCGCGCTGCGCAACGAGCCCAGGCCGAATCCGAGTTGCTGGCGACGATTACCGGCAGTGTCTTCCGCGGACAGGATGCTCTGCAGGCGCTCGTCGCGCGAACCAGAGAGGCATTTTCGCTCACGAGTGTGCAATTGCTGTCGAAGGATGAGGTGATCCTGTCCGACGGCGTTCCGGAACCCGGGGATCAGGTGACGTCGATCCCCGCAGGTGAGCGCGGCACGCTGGAGCTACACGGAGCCGACCTGCAGGCATCCGAGCGGCGACTGCTCAGCGTCATCGCCGCCCAGATCGACGCGGCGCTCGAGTATCGCGACCTGTCGGAGACTGCGCGAGAAGTCGGCCCGCTTGCCGAAGTCGATCGTGTGCGAAGCGCACTTCTTGCAGCAGTCGGGCATGACCTGAGGCGACCGTTAGCCGCCGCGACCGCCGCGGTCACCGGTCTGCGCTCGCCGGGAATTGTCTGGTCAGATGTTGACCGCGATGAACTCCTCGCCACCGCTCAGGAGAGCCTCGAGTCGCTGTCCGCGCTCGTCACCAATCTGCTGGATGTGACCCGGTTGCAGGCGGGCGCGCTCGCGGTCACGACCGTGCCGGTCGATGTCGCCGAGGTGGTTCTGCCCGCCCTCGACGAACTCGGGCTCGGCCCCGCAGACGTCGAGTTGGACCTGCCTCAGGATCTTCCGCCCGTCATCGCGGATGCAGGCCTGTTGCAGCGCGTTATTGTCAATCTCCTGGACAACGCGAGGCGGTTTTCGCCGGGCGAACGAGCCGTCCGCATCTCCGCAAGCGAGTTCGCAGGCACCATCGAGATCCGAATCGCCGATCGAGGACCGGGCGTGGAAGCCGATCGGCGCGAAGACATTTTCGTCCCCTTCCAACGCCTCGGTGACACAGACAACCTCACTGGCCTCGGGCTCGGCCTTGCCCTGTCGAAGGGATTCACCGAGGGCATGGGGGGAACGCTCTCCGCCGAGGAAACTCCGGGCGGCGGCCTCTCGATGGTCATCGCGCTGCCCGCCATCCAGATTCCTGAGGAGACGTAGGTCGGTCATGAGAATTCTCATCGCGGATGACGACCCGCAGATCCTTCGCGCCCTAAAAGTGACCCTGCGCGCCCGCGGCTACGAGATCGTCACGGCCGACAACGGAGCCGAGGCCCTCGATGAGGCCATGATCCATCATCCGGATCTCGTGATGCTCGACCTCGGGATGCCGAAGCTCGATGGAATCGAGGTGATCCAGGGACTCCGCGGCTGGACGCAGGTGCCCATTCTGGTCGTGTCCGGGAGGACGGACGCCGCCGACAAGGTTGACGCTTTGGACGCCGGCGCCGACGACTACGTCACCAAACCATTCGCGATCGACGAACTGCTGGCTCGCATCCGGGCGCTCACCCGCCGGGTCGTCTCAGCGGACGACGAACCGATCGTCTCGTTCGGCGCGATCAGCGTCGATTTCTCGGCGAAGCAGGTTCTTCGTCGCAACGGCCCTGCATCCGTGCCGGTCCGGCTCACCCCAACCGAATGGCGCATCCTGGACCTTCTCGTGCACAACCCGCGCAAGCTCGTCACCAGGGAATCGCTGCTCACCCAGATTTGGGGACCGCACCACACGCGAGACACCGGATACCTGCGCCTCTACTTCGCCCAACTCCGAAAGAAGCTCGAGCCCGTTCCCTCCGAACCGCGATACCTCGTCACCGTGCTCGGGATGGGGTACCGGTTCGTTCCCGACGACCCGGCCGACTAGCCAACGAGTGCTAGCACCGACAGCACTTTATGCTGGAGGCTGAGGCTCGCGCGATCCTGAGCGCCGCTGTGACCGGCGGCGACTTCGCGCACGCCTGGGTCGCGGCTATGTCGAAATTCCGTGGCGATGACATCGAGCTGCCGCCCCGTTCACGGGCACGCGACCTCGATCTCTCATGATCGTTCTCGATACCAATGTGCTCTCAGAGCCGTTGCGAACCCGTCCGGATTCCACGGTCCTTGCGTGGCTCGACGGGGTCGCGGATGACGTCGCGCTAACGTCCATCAGTGTCGGCGAAATCCTGGCCGGTGTTCGCGCGTTACCGCCCGGGCGGCGGCGCGACGCGCTGATGGCGGCGGTCGCACGAACACTGGCCATCTACGCAGACCAGGTCCTGCCATACGACGAGCGCGCAGCGCACACGTACGCTGCGATGCAGGAGTCGCGAAGATCAGCGGGGCAGGCGCTCAGCGTAGAAGACGGCATGATCGCTGCGATCTGCGGAGCCCGCGGCCTCGCTCTTGCAACCAGAAATACCAAAGACTTCGACGACCTGGGCATCACCCTGATCAACCCCTGGGTCGACCAACCGCAGCCAAACTAGACCTCGCTCGGTGACGGAGACCAGCGCTGTCTCTGCTTCAGGCTGACGCCGCGCGCTACTGCACGTGCGCGGGATCCATCCAGAGCGTCTCCCACATGTTGCCGTCTGGGTCCTGAAAGCTGCGGTTGTACATGAATCCGAGGTCCTGCGGCTCATTGGTCTGCGTGCCACCCGCGGCGAGCGCCTTGTCGGCCAGGGCATCCACTTCTTCTCGGCTGTCTGTCGACAGCGAGTTGATGACTGCGACCGTCGTCGAGGTGTCGGCGATCTCCTTCGTGGTGAAGTTCGAAAAGAACGGCTTGACGAGGAGCATGGCGAAGATCGTGTCGCTGATGACGATGCAGGCCGCGTTCTCATCGGTGAACTGCGGATTGATCGCGAAGCCCAGAGCGGAATAGAACGACTTCGAGCGCTCGAGATCAGAGACCGGGAGATTGACAAAGATCATCGTTGGCATGGTTCAAGCCCTTCGCGAATCGGTCGCGCGTCACGCGGCGCGCTGGCTCTCACGATACTCAGGGCCCTCCGATAGGGACAAGGCTGCGAGCCGACCAGCTAGGTGAAGTCCGCGTCGGGCCCGCCCGTGTAGCTGAAGTCGACCTTGGGGCGCCATCCGTTGTTCAGGACGCCGCCGCTCTCCTCGAGATAGCAGGCTCCGCACAGCGACTCGTAGGTGACATCCCCCTCGTCGATTGCGACCTGGTCGCCGTCGAAGACGAAGCGCTCGCCCACCTTGCGGGCGTTGAACATGGCCTTGCGGCCGCAACGGCAGATCGTCTTCAACTCCTCGAGCGAGTGGGCGATCTCGAGCAGGCGACGGCTGCCGGGGAATGCGACGGTCTGAAAATCGGTGCGGATGCCGTAGGCCAGCACCGGCACGCCCTCCAGAATCGCGATGCGCAGCAGGTCGTCCACCTGGCCCTCCGTCAGGAACTGAGCCTCGTCCACCAGCAGGCAACTGACATCCAGTCCGGTCTCACGGCGGACCCGCTCGCGCTCGATCGTGAATGCGACATAGATGTCGTCGGCGGGAGCAACGGTGAAGTCGACCGGTCGCGTCACGCCCAGGCGCGAGACGATCAGCGCGTCGCCCTTGGTATCGATCTGCGGCTTGGCGAGCAGCACCTGCTGCCCGCGCTCCTCATAGTTGAACGCCGCCTGGAGCAGCGCTGTGCTCTTGCCGCTGTTCATTGCGCCGTGGCGGAAGTAAAGCTTTGACACTAGTGCAGATATCCGTCCTCGGCAGCGCGACGGATAAGATCCGCCTTCTTGCTAGCCGGTCGATTGGCTTTCGCGTACTTTTCGCGCACGCGACGCAGGTAGGTCTTCGCGGTTTCGTACTGCACGTTGAGCTGGGCGGCCACCTCGCCGGTGCTGTAGCCAGCAACGTACAGCTTGAGTGCGTCGATCTCGCCGGCGCTCAGCTTCGGGCGCGAGTGCGTTATGGCACCGCCGGGCAGCGGTCGCCAGTCGACCGGAACGCTCGCGTCGCGAGCCACACCCATGACCCCGCGCGCGGCATCCATTACCTCGCGCATCGGCAACGACTTCGACAGAAAAGCGGCAGCGCCGGCGGCCAGCGCGCGGTCACGCGACTCCTGCGAGTCGAGACTCGATAAGACAATCACTTTTGCTCCAGCAGCACGGCAGGTGCGAACGCGGGCCTCGATCGAGACCGGCTCCTTCAGTTGGAAGTCGATGAAGACAAGATCGGTTGGGAAATTGTCGCTGTGCACCAGCTGCAGCCAGGTGCTCGCGCTGAGAACCAGGTCGAAGTCGGGGGCGTTGGCAGAGATCCAACTGCTCAGGCTGTCGAGCAGAACCTCATGATCATCGAGGATCGCGAGACGCACAGCGGGAGTCTTCGCGGCGCCCGCTGTCGGGGCCGAATCGACGACGTCACTTGTGCTCATACGAAAACCTTAGTGTGAGCGTGGGCGATTGGAACGTGACCAGCAGGTCGCCGAACACGATGCGCAAAACGGCGAGATAGGCCGCCAGCCCCGACCGCGGAATCGACTCATCGTGGTCGAGTTTCGCCGTCAGCAGGACGTGGCACCGAGTGCCATGCCGCTCCAGCATGATGCCGAAACCATCGGCGTCAAACCCTGGATGCTCGAACAGCGCGACAAGCAGCGCGCGAATGACGATGCGCTGCTCGGTGTTCATCCCGACCGCAAGGCGATCGTCATCCTGAACGACCTCAGACCCCGGCAGCGAGCCGTCCTGGGCGCCGCCGATCTGGTCCACGACGGTGTCGAGCCAACTACGATCCGCCTCTGCCACCATGATCGACCGAATGGATGACGAGATCTCGCGTGCCCCCTCCCGCACGTCTTGCGTCACTCGGTTACTCAGCAACACATCCGTAAAGAACGGAACGACAGTGTGATTCAGGATGCTGACCCTGTCGTGCATAACGGCCGCAACCACGCGGTCGCGCAGTTCGAGACTCGCGGCACGGCTCGCGAGCTCCGACGCAGACCGCATGCGTCCGAGCGCCTTTCCGAGCGACGCGGCGTGGGCCGCACCGCCAAACCCGAATGCTATGAGCGGGAGCGTGCTCGTCACGATGTTCACCAGCCACGGTTCTCCCGGGAGGTTCGACGCCGGGTGCAGCACTGCGATAAACCCAGCCTCGAGGGCTCCGAGCACCGTCGATATGACGATGTCCCGCGTGGGACGATAAGGCGCGAGCTGCAGGATCGTGAAACCCACGACGGTGGGGCCCCATTCGCCGGGCGGGATGCTCGGACCTCGCCAGGTGGCCGCGGCATCCAGGATCATTCCACTCATGGACAGGACCATGATCACGATGAAACCACCGAGCGGGAAGGGCGCCCGCAGCGAACTCGACCAGAACGCGACGCCGGCCATGGCCAGCAGGATGGCTGCGAGCGCGGCCCATTCCAGGACAGGAACTTCGACGGCGTCCCGGCCGATATAGGACTGCACGCCGGCATAAACCGCAATCGCCAAACAGTAGACGAGGGTGATGGGCCGCGTACTGTAGCCGCCGACGGGGTCGAGCTGCTGGTACGACTTGTTGGTGCTAACCATTGGGCACCGTCGCAGGCTCAGTCGACACGGAGCTCGCCGGCAACCGCAGCATGATCGAAGTGCCTCGCCCCGGCGTTGACCAAAGCTTCACTCCCCCGCCGACCGACTCGATGCGGCGGCGCACCGACTGGCGCAGACCCAACCTGTCGACGCCGACGTGTTCTTCGGAGAATCCGCGACCCGAATCGATCACCATGATCGAGATCTCCTGCTCGGCGCCGATGATCACGACCTCGGCATGCTCGACCTGCGCGTGCCTCAGCACGTTCACGAGGCATTGCTTCACGGCGAGGCCCGCGGCCGTATCGCGCTCGGCATCCAACCGACCGACGGCAGCGAGGTCACCCGTGACCTCGACTGTCAACGACTGCTCGCGTGCCTCCTGCACTGCCGCGAACACCGCACTGCGGCGCCAGTCGCTTCGTCCCTGCGCGTCCAGCTCAGGCGACGGGTCGCTGAGCCAGCCCTCACCGAGCAGCACTTCAAGGTCGCGTTCGATTGCCCGTTTGAGCGCAGGCCGCAGCGAGGCCTCCGGAGCCGAAACGATGGCTGCGAGATGCCCGAGCACGGTGTCGTGCATGAGTGCCGCTGCCCGTCCCTCGATGCGGTAGCGCAGCGCAGATACCTCTTCGTCGATGGCGGCACGATCAAGTTGTGGCCGCGTACGTTGGCGGGCGCGAGATCGGGAGCCAATCCAGAGAACCAGCACGAGAGCCGCCTCGATCTCGAACGCCACCTCGTCGAGACCGATGGGCGCCCGGGTCTGGAGGGCCGCGAGAACCGAAGCCGCCTGCCCTACAGAAAAACCGGCAAGTGACCACAGGATGCCCGTGCGCGCCACGAATCCCGACCCACCGACCATGATCAGTGCGACATTCACGAGCGAAATGGTCAGTGTGCTCGAATAAAGCGACGGCTCATGCGAGAGCAGCGTCTCAGCGAACCAGTACTGGCTGAGCCCACCAATAACGAGGAACGCCACCGCATAGCCGGTGGTGCGAAACCGGTCGAGCAACACGAGCGCAGCGAGAGCGAACGAGAGCGGAAATACGGCCGGCCAGATCAGCGCGGTCGGGGCGCTCGTCTGGTAACCGACGACATCCAGAATCGCGCCGCATAGGCAGATGTAGCCGACCACGTGTGCGAGTCGCGTGAAAGCGCGGTTGAGCATCTGCGGCCCGACACGCTGCGAGGGGTCAAGTGACACGACTCCTCCTCCGACGGGCCGACGGCTGGCGCTAGAATCACGCGCTAACGCAGTATGCCACCCGGGGGACAAAGCGTGTACCCCTTTTTCTGGGCGCACCACAATCAGAACAGCGTGGGCTCCGGAACGTACTCTGCCGCGGGCCGCAACGCCTGCGAGCGCCCAGAGCTACTTGAGCGCGCAATGCCGGTTGAGCGCACAGTGCCCGTTGCCCCCGCCGTGCCGGTAGACGGATTCATCTCGCCACGATTGAGCCCGTGCTTGCGCACCAGCGGCCGAAACTTGTCTGCGAGCCACTTGCGGTACTCCTTCGGCGCGTATGCGCTGAACTTGTACATGGCTTCGTACCGGGCAACCAGCTCGGGATGCTCCCGCGCCAGCCACTGCATGAACCACTCCTTTGTACCCGGTCGCAGGTGCAGCGCGGTGTGCATCACCGAGGTCGCCCCGGCGGCCGCGACGCGCTCGAGAGCGCCATCGAGATGTGCGCGGGAGTCGGTGAGATACGGCAGGATCGGCATGAGGAAAACCGTCACCGGAAGGCCGACCTCGCGCGCCGCCGTGACAGTCGCAAGCCGGGCCGCCGTCGTCGGGGTGCCGGGCTCAACGGCCTGCTGCAATTCGTCGTCGTACACTGCTATCGACATTGCGAGGTCAACGGCAACACGCTCGTTCGCCTTCGCCAGCAGCGGCAGATCGCGCCTGATCAGACTGCCTTTCGTCAGAATGCTGAACGGTGTGCCGCTGGTACTGAGCGCCTCGATGATGCCGGGCATCAACTGGTATCGCCCTTCGGCACGCTGGTACGGATCGGTGTTCGTACCAAGAGCCACGGGATGCCGCCCCCAGCTGGGCCGCGCAAGCTCCCTACCCAGCACCTCGGCCACATTCACCTTGACGATGATCTGACTATCGAAATCTTTGCCAGCATCGAGGTCGAGATAGGTATGGGTGTTGCGGGCGAAACAGTAGACGCAGGCATGACTGCAGCCGCGGTACGGATTTATGGTCCAGCCGAAGGGCATCGCACTCTGGCCCGGAACATGGTTGAGCGCCGACTTCGCGAGCACTTCGTGGAAGGTGATACCGGCAAACTCGGGGGTGCGAACCGTTCGCACGAGGTTGTTCAGGCGCGCCAGCCCCGGCAGAGCCTGATCGCTCTCCGAATCCAGTGCCTGGGCATCCCATCGCATTCGTACATTCGAACATATGTTCTAGTCGAACGCAACCCTCCCGCCCGGCGAGCGTGGACGCATTCAGCGTGCGATGTGCAGGGCTTCCGCGGTCGAGGTCATGGTCTTGTCGGCGAGCGCCGGGTTGTCGGTGAGCTGCTTGCCGAGCGTCGGAACCATTGCCGTGAGCGCCGGGCGCCACTCGTCCATGCGGTCCGGGAAACACTTCTCGATGAGCCCGAGCATGATCGGCACGGCCGTCGATGCGCCGGGGGAGGCGCCAAGCAGGCCGGCAATGCTGCCGTCGCTCGCGGCGACCACCTCGGTGCCGAACTGGAGCACTCCGCCCTTTTTGGCATCCTTCTTGATGACCTGAACGCGCTGCCCAGCGGTGATCGGGTACCAGTCTGCCGGGTCGCCCTCCGGGAAGAATTCACGGAGGGAATCGAACTTCGTCGACTTGCTCGCAACGAGCTGGCCGATCAGGTATCGCACCAGGCTGAGGTTGCTTGCGCCCGCCGCGATCATCGGAATGAGATTGTGCCAGCGGATCGACTTGAACAGGTCGAACCACGACCCGGTCTTCAGAAACTTGGGGCTAAACCCGGCGTACGGCCCGAACATCAGGCTCGCAGTTCCATCGACGACTCGGGTATCGAGGTGCGGGACGGACATCGGCGGCGAACCGATGGCCGCCTTCCCGTACACCTTGGCCTGATGCTTTGCGACGACCGCGGGATTATCGGTGCGCAGGAATTCGCCACTCACCGGGAAACCCCCGAAGCCGCGGATTTCCTTGATGCCCGACTTCTGCAGCAGGTTGAGCGCGTTGCCGCCGGCGCCGACGAACACGAACCGGGCGTCGTACTCGCTCGGAGTATTGCCAACGGTGCGACGTGAGGTGATGCGCCAGTTGCCGTTCTTGCGTCGGAGTCGGGTGACACGTTCCTCGAGGATGAGCTCGGCGCCATTGTCGCGAAGGTAGTCGGTCAGAAGGCGCGTCAGAGCGCCGAAGTCGACATCCGTTCCTGCTGCAATTCTGGTCGCAGCGATGGGCTGCGATTTCTTGCGCCCGGGGATGAGGAGTGGCGCCCAGCGCCGGATCACCGATGCATCGTCGCTGAACTCAAGACCGACGAACAGTGGGTGGTCTTTCAGCGCCTCGTACCGCTTACGGAGGTACTCGACGTTCGCGCCACCCCAGACGAAGCTCATGTGCGGCGTCTCACTGATGAACGCCGCCGGGTCAGGCAGGGCGCCGGTATCGATGAGATGTGCCCAGAATTGGCGCGAGACCTGGAACTGCTCGTTGACTTTCACGGCACCCGAGATATCGATGCTGCCGTCTGCCAGCTCGGGCGTGTAGTTGAGCTCACACAGCGCGGAGTGGCCGGTGCCCGCGTTGTTCCAAGGATTCGAGCTCTCCATGGCAACGGCGGGCAGGCGCTCAAATATGCGGATGTCCCACTCGGGCTCGAGCTGCTTCAGCAGCGTTCCCAGGGTGGCACTCATGATCCCGCCACCGATGAGGGCAACGTCGATGGGTTTAGTCACCGGGGTAGTTTATCCCGGGTGCATTGCCCAGCCTGTCGGACTGCCGTGATGGACGGCGCCTGCGGCTAGGCACGGACGAGCTTCGCGGCGACGAGTTCCGCGATCTGTACAGCGTTCAGCGCGGCACCCTTGCGCAGATTGTCGTTGCTGATGAAGAGCGCAAGACCACGACCGCCGGGCACGCCCTCGTCCTGGCGAATACGACCCACATAGCTGGGGTCGGTGCCAGCCGCGGCGAGCGGAGTCGGGACATCCATGAGCTCGACGCCGGGGGCATCCTTCAGCAGTTCCCTGGCGCGCGCAGGCGACAGGGCGGAAGCAAACTCGGCGTTGACCGAGAGGGAGTGGCCGGTGAAGACGGGCACCCGAACGCAGGTTCCACTCACCAGGAGGTCGGGCAGTTCGAGAATCTTACGGCTCTCGTTGCGCAGCTTCTTCTCTTCGTCGGTCTCGAACAGCCCGTCGTCGACGAAGTTGCCGGCCTGCGGGATGACGTCGAAGGCGATGACCTTCGGAAACGTGGACGGCTCCGGGAAGTCGACGGCCTTGCCGCTATGCACGAGGCCAATGAGGTCTTGTGAAACGGCCGCGCGGGCCTGTTGGAGCAGCTCTTCGCCGCCCGCCAGACCGGCACCGGATACGGCCTGGTAGGTCGAAACGATCAGTCTCTGCAGGCCGGCTTCGGCATCCAGGACCTTCAAAATCGGCATGGCCGCCATGGTCGTGCAGTTCGGGTTTGCGACGATGCCCTTGTGCGCCTGGTCGATCGCGTGCGGGTTGACCTCGCTCACCACCAGCGGGACCTCTGGGTCCATGCGCCAGGCCGACGAGTTGTCGATCACGAGAACGCCAGCGGCCGCAAACCGCGGCGCCTGGACCTTCGACATGGATGCCCCGGCCGAGAAGATCGCGACATCGAGGCCCGTCGGGTCTGCCGTCTCTGCATCCTCGACGACGACGTTCTCGCCCTTCCACGGAAGAGTCGTTCCCGCGCTCCGTGACGACGCGAAATAGCGAATCTCGGCGACCGGAAAATTGCGTTCCTCGAGCAGCTGGCGCACGACAGCGCCGACCTGGCCTGTGGCGCCAACGACGCCGATTCTTACTCCGCTCATCGCCCAGTGCCTCCGTGAACCTTCGCTTCTTCTTCGCCGTCGAGATCGAAGGCTGAGTGCACCACGCGCACAGCCTCCTTGATGGTGTCGGCGCGGGTGACGACCGAGATGCGGATCTCGCTCGTCGAAATCATTTCGATGTTAATACCGGCCTCGAACAGCGCGGTAAACAGTTTCGCCGATACGCCGGCGTTGGTGCGCATACCGGCGCCAACCAGCGAAAGCTTGCCGATCTGGTCGTCATACTGCAGCGTCTCGAACCCGATGACTTCTTTGGCTGCCTCGAGCGCCTCGAGGGTGGGAGCGCCGTCGGTCTTCGGCAGCGTAAAGGAGATGTCGGTGCGCGCCGTTGCCGCGGCCGAGACGTTCTGCACGATCATGTCGATATTGGCGCCGGCCTGCGCCACGATCGTGAAGATCTGGGCAGCCTTGCCCGGGATGTCCGGCACGCCAGCGACGGTGATCTTGGCTTGGCTCAAATCGGCTGCGACGCCCGCGATGAGTGGCTCTTCCACGCTGCTCTCTCCGTCTACTGGGTTGATGACGAGGGTTCCCTCGTTGTCGTTGAACGAGGACCGTACATGAAGGGTAACCCCGTGCCTGCGGGCATATTCCACGGCACGGATATAGAGAACCTTGGCTCCGGCGGCCGCGAGCTCGAGCATTTCCTCGCTCGTGATGCGATCGATCTTGCGTGCCGTCGGAACCATCCGGGGGTCGGTGGTGAAGATGCCGTCGACATCCGTATAGATCTCGCAGACGTCGGCCTTCAGTGCCGCCGCGAGTGCAACGGCAGTGGTGTCGGACCCGCCGCGACCCAGCGTCGTGATGTCGCCTGTGCCGCGGTTGAAGCCCTGGAACCCGGCAACGATCGCTACGGCACCGATGTCCAGCGCGGCACGAACGCGACCGGGGGTGACGTCGACGATGCGCGCGGAGCCGTGCTGGGCATCCGTAATCATGCCCGCCTGGCTGCCGGTGTAGCTGCGGGCTTCGACGCCGAGACTCTTGATGGCCATGGCGAGCAACGCCATGCTGATGCGCTCGCCGGCGGTCAGGAGCATGTCGAGTTCGCGGCCGCTCGGGCCGGGGACGACTTCGTTGGCGAGATCCATGAGCTCGTCGGTCGTGTCGCCCATCGCGGAGACGACGACTACAACGTCGTTGCCAGCCTTGCGCGTCGCGACAATGCGCTTGGCAACGCGCTTGATGCTCTCGGCGTCAGCAACGGAGGATCCCCCGTATTTCTGTACGATCAAGCTCACGCGGCGCTCCCCTGGAGTTCAAGGACTGTTGGGCGCCGTGGGTGGGCCCAGCCAACGATTCTACCGGCTGGCCACCTGTGGGGCGGCTCGGAGGCCGCGCGCCGTTACAGCTCGACGAGTCTGCGGCCCTCGAAGGCCCGACCGAGGGTGATCTCGTCGGCGTACTCGAGGTCACCGCCAACCGGAAGACCGGATGCCAGGCGCGTGACGCGCAGGTTCGGCTGCACGAGCAGCCGGGTCAGGTAGGTCGCGGTGGCTTCGCCCTCGAGGTTCGGGTCTGTCGCGATGATGACCTCGGTGACGATGCCATCCGCGAGCCGCTGAACCAGCTTGCGGATGTTCAGATCGTCGGGGCCGACGCCGTCAATCGGGCTAATCGCGCCGCCGAGCACGTGGTACAGCCCACGGAATTCGCGTGTGCGCTCGATCGCCTGGACGTCCTTCGCCTCCTCGACGACGCAAATGGTCGCCGGCGAGCGCCGCGGATCGCGACAGATGTTGCAGGTCTCCTCCTCGGTCACGTTGCCGCAGATATCGCAGAAACGTACCTTCTCCTTGACCGTCATCAGGACCTCGGCGAGGTGCGTGACATCGAAGCTTTCGGTCTGCAGGATGTGGAACGCGATGCGCTGCGCAGACTTCGGCCCGATACCGGGCAGGCGGCCCAGTTCGTCGATGAGTTCCTGAACGATTCCCTCGTACACTTAGCCGTCGTCTCTCGGGGTGACGCGGGGGACGACCGATTGTTCTTCGATGAAACTCGCGCCGAGGATCTCACGTACGACGGACTCGCCGTAGCGCTGCGGCTCAGGCGACCTTGCGGGGGTCGATTTCTGCTGGGCCGCTGCTGTCTTCGACGGTTCTGCCGCCGATGACTTCGACGGCTCGGATGTCGTAGCAGGCTTCACAGGGGATGCCGACGACCCGCCCTTACCCTCGACCCGCGTCACCGCTGGCGAGGGTGCAACGGACTCAGCTCCTGGGATCGCGGCGACGGCCCAGCCGCCCTCCGCAGTATCCGGCTCGAGGTCGGGTTCGATCGGTTCTGGTGCGTCATCCGATGGTGCGGGTGGGGCCGCGAGCGTTGGTTCGACGCGGGCGATGAACTTCACACGAAGGCCGAGGACGTCGACTATTGCCCTGCGGAGGATCTCGCTCACACCCTCCCCTGCGCCCTGCGGCTGCTTGAAATTGGCGACATCGGTCTCGTTCGGGAACGTCAGGGTGAGAACGTCGACGTCGAGCGCACGAACCTGGCTGTTGAACACGACCATCCACGCGTTGCGCTTCGACTTCGTCAACTCGAGAATCTCTGGCCAGGAATCACGCACCTGCTCGAACGTGACGGCCTTGGCTTCGGCAACCGGTGCAACAGCCGCAGGCGCAACCGCGGCAGGCGCAGCCGCGACCGGCGCGGAGTCGGGCGCTACAGCCTTGGGCGGTTCGGCGACCTGCGCCGCCCGTACTGGAGCGATTCGCTCGGGCGGAGCGGTCGAACCCATTGGCGCGACGAGATCCGGCCCGTCTACCCCGATGCGGCGCTCGAGCCGCTCGACGCGGGCAAGCGCGCCGCGGTCGGTCTCGTCACTCGCCGGAACGAGCACTCGCGCGACCATGAGTTCGAGGTGCAGCCGGGGCGAAGTCGCTCCGGTCATTTCTGTCAGGGCAGCATTGGCGACATCCGCGGCCCGCGACAGCTCGGCCTCACCGAACTTGTGAGCCTGGACGGCCATGCGATCGAGTTCGTCCTGCGGGACGCCGCGAAGAACCGCCGCGGCGCCCTCCGCAGTGGTCGACCCTGCTGCTATCGCGCTCACGATGATGAGGTCGCGCATGCGCTCGAGCAGGTCTTCGACGAAACGGCGGGGATCCTGGCCGGTCTGGATGACGCGGTCGACCGCGCGGAACGCGCCAGCGGCATCACGCGCGCCAATCGCGTCGATGACCTCGTCGAGCAGGGCACCGTGCGTGTAGCCGAGGAGCGCCACCGCGCGCTCGTACTCGATGTTGGTGCCCTCGCTGCCGGCCATCAGCTGGTCGAGCAGTGAGAGAGTGTCGCGAACCGAACCGCCGCCCGCGCGAACTACCAGCGGAAGAACGCCCGGCGCAACGGTTATGCCCTCGGCGTCGCACAGTGTCTGCGTGTACTCGAGCATCTGCGCCGGTGGCACAAGGCGGAAGGGATAGTGGTGTGTGCGCGAGCGAATCGTGCCGATGACTTTCTCGGGCTCTGTGGTCGCGAAGATGAACTTGACGTGCTCCGGCGGCTCTTCGACGATCTTCAGCAGCGCATTGAAGCCCTGCGGCGTGACCATGTGTGCCTCGTCGAGGATGAAGATCTTGTAGCGATCCCGGGCCGGCGCGAACACGGCGCGCTCGCGAAGGTCTCGAGCGTCATCCACGCCATTGTGGGATGCGGCATCGATCTCGACGACATCCAGGGAGCCGCTGCCATCCCGTGAAAGCTCGATGCAGCTCGGGCACTTGCCGCAGGGGGTGTCGGTCGGGCCCTCGGCACAGTTGAGGCAGCGGGCGAGGATGCGGGCGGACGTCGTCTTGCCACAGCCGCGAGGGCCGCTGAAGAGGTAGGCGTGGTTGACGCGATCGGTGCGAAGCGCCGTGCGAAGCGGATCGGTCACCTGTGACTGGCCGATCAGTTCGGCAAAACTTTCCGGACGATACCGGCGATACAGGGCGGTGACCACCTACACAGGATAGCTGTCGCCTCCGACCTCCCGCGGTCCGCGACCGGCATCCGCAAAGTCGACCGGACCAGGTTCGCACAATCGGAGAAACTGCGACCCGCCGCGGGAAACCGGGCCCGAGCGCGGCGTGTTCGCCAGAACTCCGACGCCCGTCTACTCCTCCACCGGCGGTCATCCCGCGCCGACCTCCCAGCGCGAGCCATCTGACGCGTGACCACGAGCAAAACCGATGACGATTTACGGATGTCGCTGCCACTCCTCTGCTCGCTGGGCCACATCGCGACGGCGCGGCTGCTGCTCTCGCGAGGCGCAAGTCGGTCCCGAGTCAGCGCCGCAGTTGCGGACGGTCGAATCGTGAGGATCAGGCGCGGCATTTACGGCTGCCCTCACGCAGATGCGCTGGCCCGACGAGCCGCACTCGCAGGTGGCGCGGTGACCTGCGTCTCAGCCCTCGCCCAGGCTGGAGTCTGGGCCGGCCACTCTCGGCAGCTACACATCCAATTGACACCGAGTGCGCGGAGCGCGGCGGCGTCCGACCTCGTGCGCCACTGGGAACATCCGCGATTTGAGATGGAAACCCCCTGGCGTGCCGGCAGATCGCAGGCACTGTGGCGTGCCATCCATTGCCTGGACGAAGAAAACGCCCTTGCTGCGATGGAGTCGGCCATCCACGAGCGGTACCTGCCCGCTGCGGAGGTCCTGCGGATCGGTCGCCTGGCATCCCGGCGGCTGCGTCCCGCATTTCGGGGGTTGATCATGAACAGTGGGTCGGGCAACGAGACGATCGTTCGACTCCGATTGCAGAGGGCGGGATACCGCGTCGAGGCTCAGGCGCACGTACCCGGAATGGGCCGCCAGGATCTTCTCGTCGACGAATGCCTCGGCCTCGACGTTGACGGACGGAAATGGCATGAGGGTCAGGACCGATTCGCAAACGATCGGGACCGCGATATCCACGTCGAAGGGCTTGGGCGGCACGTGCTCCGACTGCGGACGAGCCACATCTTCGAGACGTGGCCGCACACTCTCGCCGTGATCGAACGCGCTGTTCGGGATGCACAGCGCGAGCGGATGCGACGGCGAGGACGCGTAGTTATTGCGTTCGATGACCCGCTGTGAGTACCGAACGTCGGAGATTCGGCCGACACGCAGACGCGCCAACCTCGCAGCACGGAGTGTCGCCCGAAACTCCGACCCACCGTCGCACCGTCGAGCGGGGCGATGCAATTGAGCGACAGCAGCGTGCGCGGCACGGCAGCGACGGCCGCGCGGCAGCCGCACGCCTCGCGAAACAAAAATGACCCCTCGCGCACCCGCCAGAGCCCGGTTACCCTTGCTGCGTTTCCGCCCTGGGGGAGTTGGCCTGGATGGCGCCACGCGAGGAGCCGTCAGCCAGTTTACGGGATGGCGGCCCAAAGTCATCCCCCGGTCTGCTAAAGGGCGCCGCACCGGACAAGGGCACCGGTCAGAGGACCGCAACGGCCTGCCGCGCGATCTCCAACTCCTCGTTTGTGGGGATGACGAGCACGGCGACGGGCGAGCCGTCCGGAGAGATGTAGCGGGCATCCCGAGCCTTGGCGGCGTTGCGGACGTGGTCGACCGAGATGCCGAGGCCTTCGAGGCCGGCGAGCGCCTGCTCCCGCAACGCGACGCTGTTCTCGCCGACGCCGGCCGTGAACACGACGGCATCAAGTCGGCCCAGCTGCGCAAAGTACGCACCGATGTAGTGCCGGATGCGGTGGCGATACACGGCGAGCGCCGCCTCCGCGACCTCGTCGCCGCCGGTCGCGGCATCCTGAACATCGCGCATGTCGCCCTCGCCGGTAAGGCCCAGAAGTCCGCTCTGCTTATTGAGCAGAGTATCCAGTTCGTCGAACCCCATCCCCGCTTCGTGATACAGGTAGCTCAGGATGGCCGGGTCGATATCCCCCGACCTGGTTCCCATCACGAGCCCCTGGAGTGGCGTCATCCCCATGCTGGTGTCGATCGAGCGGCCGCCGTCGATGGCGCACGCGGATGCGCCGTTGCCGAGGTGCAACACGATGAGCTTGGTGTCGGCGAGAGGGAGCCCGAGGAACTCTGCCGCGCGCTCCGACACGAATTTGTACGAGGTGCCGTGGAACCCGTAGCGGCGCACGGCATACTTCGAGGCAACGTCAGCGTCGATCGCGTAGGTGTATGCCTCGGGCGGGAGCGTGCGATGAAAGGCCGTGTCGAACACTGCGACGTGCGGCACGGACGGCAGCGCCTTTCGCGCGGCCCGAATGCCGATGAGATTGGCCGGGTTGTGCAGCGGTGCGAGCGGCGACAGCCCCTCGATCTGCTTCTCGACCCTGTCGGTGATGACGGTTGCCTCGGTGAACAGCGTGCCGCCGTGCACGACGCGATGGCCGACGGCCACGATGTCGTGGCCCGTTCCGAGTGCCTCGAGCGCGAGCTTCATGCCCGCGACGTGGTCGGCGACCGGCGAGCCCGATTCACCGATTCTCTCGATGAGCCCGTTCACGAGGGCGGCGCCGGTTTCGACATCCACCAGCTGGTATTTGATGGATGACGAACCCGAGTTGACGACGAAAACCTCGGTCACGAGCTCGCCGCCTGGATTGCGGTGATGGCCACCGTGTTGACTATGTCTTCGACGAGCGCACCGCGCGAGAGGTCGTTGATGGGCTTATTGAGCCCCTGTAGAACGGGTCCGATCGCGACCGCACCGGCACTGCGCTGCACCGCCTTGTAGGTGTTGTTGCCCGTATTCAGGTCGGGGAAGATGAACACGGTCGCGCGGCCGGCCACGACTGAACCCGGCATCTTCGCGGCGCCGACCGTGGCATCCGCAGCGGCGTCGTACTGGATGGGCCCGTCGACCAGCAACTCCGGCCGCCGCGAGTGCACGAGAGCCGTTGCTGCCCGGACCTTTTCGACATCGGCGCCGCTGCCAGACTCGCCGGTCGAGTAGCTGAGCATCGCGACCCTCGGCTCGATGCCGAACTGCAACGCCGTTTCCGATGACGAGATCGCGATGTCGGCGAGCTGCTCCGCAGTGGGATCGGGGATGACCGCGCAGTCCCCATAGACGAGCACCCGGTCGGCCAGCGCCATCAGAAACACGCTGGAGACCACGGAAACGCCAGGCCGCGTCCTGATGATTTCGAACGCCGGCCGGATCGTGTTCGCCGTCGTATGCTTCGCGCCCGACACCATCCCGTCGGCCAGCCCGAGGTGCACCATCATGGTGCCGAAGTAGGAGCCGTCAGTGACGGTATCGCTGGCCTGGTCGATCGTGATGCCTTTGTGCGCCCGAATCTTCTGGTACTCCTCGGCGAACCTGTGACGCAGCACGGCATCCATGGGGTCGATGATTGTCGCCGTGCTGAGGTCGATGCCGAGCTCGGTCGCGCGCGCCCGCACTGTCGCCTCGACGCCGAGGATCGTGAGCTTCGCCACCCTGCGCTGCAGGAGGGTCGAGGCGGCGCGCAGAATGCGGTCGTCATCCCCCTCGGGCAAGACAATGTGCCTGAGATTTTCGCGAGCGCGCTCCAGGATGCCGTACTCGAACATCAGCGGAGTCACCACACTCGACGGGCTCACCTGCAGCCGCTGGAGCAGAACTGCCGCGTCGACGTGCTCCTCGAACAGTGCGCGCGCGGTGTCGTATTTGCGCTGGGAGTCGGCCGCGAGACGCCCGCGCGTCTGCGTGATTCGCCTGGCGGTGTCGAACGTGCCCAAATTGTTCATGGCAATGGGAAGTGTCGTGCCGATGCCCGACACCAGGCGCTGCACGGCGGGTGCCAGCTCGAAACCGCCATTCAGGATGACGCCGGCCAGCGACGGAAACGTGCCCGACGCGTGCGCGAGCAGAACGCCGACGAGGACGTCCGCCCGATCCCCCGGGGCAATAACCACGGCGCCCTCGGTGAGCCGCGGCAGCACATTCTCCATCGACATCGCGGCGACGACGATGCCAAGCGCCTCGCGCTCGAGCAGAGCCGGGTCGCCCCACAGCAGCCGCGCATCCGTGGCCTTCAGGAGCGCCGCGACCGTCGGCGCGACCAGGAACGGGTCCTCGGGCATGGCCCAGACCGGAACGTCAATGCCTGCGGCACCAACCGAGGTCGCGACCGACGCCTGGATTTCCGCGAGCTGGGCGGTATCCGCCCGGTTCACGATGACCGCGAGCAGCCCCGCGTGCTGGCCGCGAAGCTCGGCCGTTGTCAGCTCGGCGATCTGCCGCATCTCGTCGGCGGACCGGCCGCCCTCACCTTCCGACCGGCGGCCGCCCAGAACGAGCAGCACCGGGGCGCCGAGGTTCGCAGCGATCCGCGCGTTGTACGAAAGCTCGGTCGGGCTGCCGACATCCGTGAAATCCGAACCGAGGATGACGACAGCGTCACAGTGCCGCTCGACCGCCGCGAAACGGGAAACGATCTCGGTGAGCGCGCCATCCGGATCATTGTGAACCTGGTCGTAAGTGACACCGATGCAATCCTCGTACGGGATGTCCGCGGTCGCATGCGCGAGCAGCAGCTCGAGAACATAGTCGGCCTCGGTCGTCGACCGCGCTATCGGACGAAAGACGCCGACCCGTCCCGCCTCACGCGCCAGCGTCTCAAGGACGCCCAGCGCAACGGTGGACTTGCCGGTGTGCCCCTCGGCAGAGGTCACATAGATACGAGTGGGCACAGGCCCAAGCCTAGGCATGGCAGACGAATGGCGACACAGCAGGATGCCGGTAGGATTCTCTATGGCCCGGGAGCCGCATCCCGGATCCGCGCCAGGAGAATTCGCCTAGTGGCCTATGGCGCACGCTTGGAAAGCGTGTTGGGTGCAAGCCCTCGGGGGTTCGAATCCCCCATTCTCCGCAGTGTGATGGGTCGAGACATCGTTGATAGATGACTCAGGACATCGTTCATATTTAGCAAGAGCTCGGCCGGCGGGCGGGCTCTTCTGCTGGGTTGGCTCCCTGGTTCTTGCCGGGTAAGTTCTTGCCGGGCTCGATTTTGTAGCTGACCTCTCCCGGGGATCCGTTTTATCTGTGCCAATTCGCGCAGACGTTGACGCGAACTGACACAGGCTAAACGCACCTCACGGGTCACCTCCAGGCGGCCGCGTGGCCGGCCGGCCGCCGCGAGTGAACGATGTCTCGACTCATGGGTGAACGATGTCCTGACCTCAGACACACCCACTTTCCGCAGATTTCATGCCCGTTTTTCCACGTGTTTTCAAGCATTTTGAGCCCCGAGTTAGACGGCTGCTTCCGACCTTCGTGCCGCTTTCGTTGCGGAGTTGGCGGCATCGAAGCGTTCGCGGCTGTCGAGCACGCCGAGATAGCTGCCTGTTGCCCAGCGCCCCAGTGCCCGTGCCGGCTCGATAAGTGTTGTGCCGATATCGGTCAACTCGTATTCGACCCTGGGTGGGACTTCGGCGTGCATGGTGCGACGAATCAGGCCGTCCCGTTCGAGATGGCGGAGGGTCACCGTGAGCATCCGCTGCGAGATCCCGGGGATGTGGCGATGGAGCTCGGTGAATCGCAGTCGAACCCCTACGGATAGCGCGCCGACGATCAGAAGCGCCCATTTGTCACCGATGTGACCGAGCACATCCCGGATCGCCGCACCCCGGCCCCCGGCGATACACGCGCTCTCGTAGTCGGACATCCGAACCTCACTTGATTCGACAGCGATCGTCTCCTCCAGCTTCAGTGGATGAATTGCCATGATGACCTTTCTGGTTGCTCACGCACACAATTGTGCCTTTTGTAAGCGTCCCAAAACTAACCCATGATGGGTAACGCACTAGTAGTAACTATAGGCATCTGAAAAGGAACCTCGCAATGAATGTCGCTCTCTGGATAATCCAAATCCTGCTCGCCGCTGCCTTCCTGGTGAGCGGCATCACGAAGGTCACTCGATCTAGCAAGAGGCTGAAAGCTGGATTGCCCGAGTTTCACCCGGGCGTAATCCGGCTGATCTCGGTGGCCGAAATACTGGGCGCGCTCGGCCTGATCCTGCCGGGTGCCACCGGAATTGCCCCCATCCTCACGCCGGTAGCAGCTAGTGGGCTCGCGATCATCATGATCGGCGCAGTCGTTACTCACGCGCGCCGGAAGGAAGGCAGGTCGGCCGCGGTGAACCTCGTGCTGTTCATCCTCGTCGTGGTCGTAGCGATCGGACGATTCGCTCTCCCGTTGTAAGGACGCTGACCGGGATCGCATCAACGGCGCGAAGAACCGGAGCTGGCCGGTTTTCGCCACTGGTAAGCGCATTCCGTCGGGGTAACGTTGAGACCGTGACTCAGACTCTCATCGTTTCCGGCGGCGACGACTACACCGATCCGTGGCATCCGTTCGAGGCGACTTCGGCGCAGCTGCGCGAGATTTTGGCCGGGATGGGCCACCACGTCACCGTCTCGACCCAGGCGGGCGCATCGCTGGCCGCTCTCAGCGACGGCGCGCTGCCCGACCTGCTGGTCGTGAATGCCGGCAACGCCGAACTGCCCCTGCCGACTGACGCCGCAGCCATCGCCGGGATCGAGTCCTATCTGGCCGCCGGGCGCCCGATGCTCGTGCTGCACGTCGCCGCCACCCTCTACGCCGAAACCGACGACTGGGAACGCATCGTCGGCGGGCGCTGGGTTCGCGGCACGACCATGCATCCGGACTGGGATCTCGGCCGCATCCACGTGGCGACCGACACGCATCCCATCGTCGCCGGTATCACCGACTTCGACATCGAGGATGAGCGCTACAGCTACCTGCGCGTCGACCCCTCGATCGTGCCGCTGGCCACCCAGGAGCACGACGGAATTGAGCATCCGATCCTCTGGGCGAAGCAGTACGGCGACGCGCGAATCGTCTACGACGCGCTCGGCCACGAGAAGCACTCGTACGAGGCGGAGGGCCACCGCGCAATCATCAGGCAGGCGGCAACCTGGCTACTCGCCACTCGGTAACCCGCCACTCGGTAACCCCTGAGGGGCGTCATATCGACGTTCCGGCGCGCTGGGAACGTCGATATGACGCCCCTCACGGTAGAGACGAGCTGGCGTCCTGCCAGGTTGACTCGTCGAGCGGCACCTCAGCGATCGCATCCCACAGGCCGCTCGGGATGTCGACAGCCAGCAACTGCTCCGTCGCGCGCAGGTCTGAAACGGTTCGCATCCCCACAATCGTCGAGGTAATGCGAGCGTCGCGCACCGACCAGTGCAGTGCGGCGGCCGCGAGCGAGACGCCGAACTCGGCGCAGATCGCGCCGATCTCGTCCGCCGACGCCATGAGCGCCGCCGGTGCCTGGTCGTAGGCATACCACCCCGGCTCGACCGGCCAGCTGGTGAGCAGGCCGCCGCCGTACGGCGAGGCATTGAAGACGCCGAGACCCCGGGATGACGCGAGCGTGAGCAGGGCATCCGCGGTCCGGTCGACCAGCGTGTATCGGTTGTGGGTGATGAGCGCTTCGAAGAGCCCGGTCTCGACGTAGCGGGCGAGCATGTCGACGGGGCCGCCCGAGATTCCGAGATGACCTATGAGCCCCTCCGAGCGTGCGGCGACGAGCGCGGCAACCGGTCCATCATCGGCCATCGACGCATCCCAGGTCGTGTTCTCGGGGTCGTGCAGGTAGACCATGGGCAGGCTGTCGAGCCCCAGTCGCGTGAGACTTTCTTCGAGCGATTGACGCATCCGTGCGCCCGAGAAATCGCCCGTGGTCATGTCGCGGTCGGCCTTGGTTTGCAGCAGAAAGCCCTCGGGAACGCCGCCGTTTGCAGCGAGCGCGAGTCCGATGCGGCGCTCACTTTCGCCCAGACCGTAGTTGTTCGAGGTGTCGAGGCACCCCACCAACGAGCTCGAAAAGAGCGCGCTCGCAAGCTCGAGGGAGTCGCGAACAGGAACGTCTCTGCCCTGCTCAAACGTCTTCCAGGTGCCCGAGCCGGCAGAGACCGGTGTCACGAAGAGACCCGTGTGCCCGAGGGCACGCTTTTTTGACACGGGACCAACTTCCTGTCTAAATGTCTCTTACGTCGGGAATGCGGTTGCCCGATACTGTATGCCGCACGACGAAAACTGGCAAGGAAGACACACATGGGCGACTCCGATGAGGGCGAGAGGGCTGTGCTGCGACGTGCCGCGTTCGCCATGGACAGCGGCTTGCAGTTCGACCTGTTCGACGAGGGCGCGCTGCGGAGACTCCGCGCGGTGACGTCCATCGAGCCCGGTTTCAGCATCCAGAACTTTGATGACATCGCCGACGAGACGCTTGCCGACCTCGAGATCCTGATCACGGGATGGGGCGCTCCCGCCATCGGCCCCGACGAGCTCGCCCGCCTGCCGAGGCTGCGCGCGATCTTCCACGCCGCGGGGACGGTCAAAGCCCATCTTGCGCCCGAGGTGTGGGACAGCGGCATCCTCGTGACGACTGCGGCGGCCGCGAACGCGTATCCCGTCGCCGAGTACACGCTCGCGATGATTCTGCTGGCAGGCAAGGGTGTCCTGCCGATCGTTCGCGACTACCGGGTGGATGCTGCGCTCGATGTGCCTGGCAGCTATCCGGCCATTGGCAACTACCGCAGAACCGTGGGAATCATTGGCGCCTCGACCGTTGGTCGCCTGGTCATTGAGCTGCTGACGCCCTTCTCCTTCGACATCCTGCTCTACGATCCCGTGATCGAGGAGACCGACCCGATCCTCACGAGAGCCAGACGGGTCGAACTCGCGGAGTTGTTCGCAAAGAGCTCGATCGTCAGCATCCACGCACCACTCCTGCCCGAGACGACGGGCATGGTGGATGCCGCAGAGCTCGCCCTGCTCCCCCGAGGCGCGACCCTCATCAACACCGCCCGCGCACCCATCGTGAACCAGGCCGCGCTGACGACCGCGATCGCAGAGGGACGCATCCGCGCGATTCTGGATGTCACCGACCCGGAGCCGCTCCCGCTGACGGATCCGCTTCGCTCGCTTCCGGATGCGCTGCTCACGCCACACATCGCCGGAGCCCTCGGCAACGAGTTGCACCGGCTCGGCGAGAGTGCGCTCCTCGAGGCCGAATTGTTCGCACGCGGCCGCCCACCGGCCTTCCCCGTGCACAAGTCCGATCTCGCGGCAAGCGCCTAGCGAACTGACGTAGGTTGACAGTGCGGGGCTTCACGCTTAATCTGTTGGGAATGCGCATTCCGTGTTGAACTGATTTCGCACCCGATCCCCGCTTCGCAACTCCGTTTTTTGAACTCACAGAGGAGAACCCGATGGGCGCCACTGCCGGCACACACCAGAGCTACGAAGCGCGCGCCTACATCGCGGGACGCTTTGAAGACCCGACCGGCGACTGGATCCCGGTGCTCGAAAAATCGACGGGCATCCCGTTTGCTCGCTACACCGACTCGAGTGCCGAGCAGGTTGACCGCGCGGTTCGCGCAGCCAAGGATGCCCAGCCAGCCTGGGCAGACACCAGCGCCACCGAGCGCTCCCACCTGCTTCGCGCGTTCGCAGCCGAGCTCGAACGTCGTCATGACGAACTGATCGAGCTCATCATCCGCGAGACCGGTGGAACCAGCGAGAAGGCCGAAGAGGAGCTCGGGCAGTCGATCAACCAGCTGCTGAATTCGGCGACGCAGGTCACCGAGAACGCTGGAGCGATCCTGCCGCCCTACAAGGAGGGCAAGATCTCGCTCTCCCGCTCGGTGCCGCTCGGGGTCATCGGCCTGATCGTTCCGTGGAACTACCCGATGAGCCTCGCGATGCGTGCTCTCGCCCCGGGGCTCGCGTATGGCAATGCCGTCGTGCTGAAGCCGGCTGAGCTGACGCCCATCGCCGGTGGCCAGATCCTCGCCGAAGCAGCGCACGCTGCGGGCTTCCCGGCAGGCGTGTTTGCGGTGGTTCCGGGAGACGGGCCGACCACGGGGCGGACGCTCTCTGAGCACCCGGATCTCGACCTCATCCACTTCACCGGTTCTTACGAGGTCGGCCACCAGATCGCGAACTTCGCGGCCCGCTCGTTCCGGGCGGTCGCAACCGAGCTCGGCGGGGACAACGCATTCGTCGTCCTCGACGACGCAGACCTCGACCAGGCGGCGAGCGCCGCAGTCTGGTCGGCGCTCTGGTACCAGGGCCAAACCTGCATCACGGCCGGGCGTCACATCGTCATGCGGTCGGTTGCCGATGCATTCACGGATGCCGTCGTGGCGCGAGTCGAGAAACTCACCGTCGGCAATCCCCTCACGGAGGCAGTCAACCTCGGACCCATCATCAGCGAGGTCCAGCGCGATCGCTTCCACACCGGACTCGTACTCCCCTCGATCGATGCGGGCGCCAAGGTCGCGATCGGGGGGAGCTACGACCAGCTCTTCTATCAGCCGACGGTGCTCACGGGCGTGACACCCGAGATGCCGATCTTCACCGAGGAGATCTTCGGCCCGGTCATGCCCATCACGATCGTCGAGACCGAGGCGGAAGCCCTCGAACTCGTCAATCGGCACCGCACCCTCATGAACTCCGTATTCACCGGTGACCAGATGCGTGGGCTTGCCTTCGCACAGCGCGTCAAGAGCAACGAGGTCCACGTCAACGACGGCTACGCGCGTCATGGCGGAGAAGGCCAGCTCGACGGCTACACACACCGACAGTGGATCGGCATCCAGAC
This sequence comes from Glaciihabitans sp., assembly GCA_025463785.1. GTDB lineage: Bacteria > Actinomycetota > Actinomycetes > Actinomycetales > Microbacteriaceae > Galbitalea. The sequence goes on along the minus strand of JAODBD010000003.1, from coordinate 462,927 downwards.
CACCCCGACCAGATATCCGGCGTGGGCGGAGGCGAGCCCCGAAGGCTGACTCCGCGCGCGCAGCGCACCGCCCCAACCCACCACAGCACCACCCAACCCATCAAAGGAGATGTCCACAGTGAGAAAGTCCACACTGAGAAACGTCATTGCGGCAGCCGGCATTCTTGCCGTAGCCGGCGCGACGTTGACCGGTTGCTCTTCGAGCGGTACGACCCCGTCGGCCAACTCGAACAAGACCGTGCACCTGACCTTCACCAACTGGGATGGCGGCATGCAGACCGTCGTCGACACCTGGAACAAGGCCAACCCGAAGATCCAGGTCAAGCTGATCAAGCCATCCGGTACCGGGTACACCCTGTACAACAAGCTGATCACCAACAACAAGGCCGGTACGAACCCTGACGTGACCGAGGTCGAGTACCAAGCGCTTCCCGCGCTGATCTCGAACAAGGTGGTCGTCAGTCTCGACAAGTACCTGCCGAACCTGTCGACCGACTTCAGCAAGTCGGCGCTCGCCCAGGTGCAGTTCCAGGGCAAGACCTATGGCGTTCCGCAGAACATCTGCCCGATGGTGTTCTTCTACCGCAAGGACATCTTCGCCAAGGACGGCATCACTACCGCGCCGACCACGTGGGCCGAGTACGCAGCGGATGCCGCAATCATCCACGCGAAGAACCCGAAGCAGCAGATCGGCAACTTCACAGCAGCGGACCCCGGCTGGTTCGCCGGCCTCGCGCAGCAGGCCGGAGCCAACTGGTGGACCACCAGCGGTAACACCTGGAACGTCGCGATCAACGATGCCGCAAGCGTCAAGGTCGCCGACTACTGGCAGGGTCTCATCACGAAGGGCCTCGTTAGCCCCGAGCCGAACTGGTCAGCACAGTGGTCGACCGACATGAACAAGGGCAACCTCGTTGGCTGGGTCGGAGCACAGTGGGGTCCGAACCAGCTGCCCTCCATCGCGAAGGACACCGCGGGCAAGTGGGTTGCAGCACAGCTGCCCGCCTGGACCGCGGGCGACAACACGGTAGGCATCTGGGGCGGCGAGACCGAGGCAGTGACCTCGAACTCGAAGTACCCGGCGCAGGCCGCGAAGTTCGTCAACTGGATGAACGGCTCAACCGAGGGCATCGACTCGCTGATCAAGAACGTCCAGGTCTTCCCGGCCTCGACGCCTGGCCAGGCGCTTCCTTCGCTGCAGACGCCTCCGCCGTTCATGTCCAACCAGGCCGACTACAACACGCTGATGGCCACGGCCGCGAAGGGTGTTCGCACCTTCCAAATCTGGGGTCCGGATGCCAACGTGACGTTCGATTCGTACTCGAACGCGTTCGGCTCCGCTCTTCAGAACAAGACCCCGCTCTCTGGCGCGCTCACGGCGATGCAGAACGCGACGGTCGGCGACATGAAGAAGATCGGCTTCACTGTCAGTACCAACGCCAACTAGCCTTCCGCTAGTGAACCTGCGGGCCCGGAACGATCTGTTCCGGGCCCGTGGGTGTGACATCCCCCACCACGTTTCTCCTAGGAAGTGACCCCATGGCCATCGCAGTCCAGTCCGGACGCCGACGCACGAAGCGCGGCAGTTCGCTGCCGATCTTCCTGGTGGCCCCCGCGGTCATCCTTCTGCTCCTCTTCACCATCGCGCCCGCCATCTACGCGATCGATCTCAGCTTCCTGCACCTGAAGATCTCGGGCGGCCTGCTCGGCATCGGGGCGCCCAAGGAGGTGTGGGCCGGCTTCGCCAACTACATCGCGACGCTCACCGACCCCGAGTTCTGGTCGAGCCTCGGACGCATGCTCATCGTCGCCGTGATCGGCGTGCCCGCGACAATCTTCTTCGCGACGCTGTTCGCCCTCTGCCTCGACGTCAAGCGCGCCCGACTGGTCGGCTTCACCCGGCTCGCGATCTTCCTGCCGTACGCGGTGCCCGGTGTCGTGGCATCCCTCCTCTGGGGATTCATGTACCTGCCGGCCACGAGCCCCATCGGCGGACAGATCATCAACTACTTCGGCACGACGGGTGTGTTCTTCTCTGTGACCAACGTTGCCGTCTGGGGGGTCGTCGGGTTCAACATGGTCATCCTGTACACGGCCGTTCGCAGCCTTCCGCCTGACCTCTTCGAGGCTGCGGAACTGGATGGCGCATCCGAACTGCAGATCGCCCTGCGGATCAAGCTGCCACTCATCGCGCCCGCCATCACCATGGTCGCGCTGTTCTCGGTCATCGGCGCGCTGCAGCTCTTCAACGAGCCGACGACACTGAAGCCGCTCACCAACGCGATCACCTCCACCTGGGTGCCGCTCATGCGGGTCTACGCACAGGCGAACGTCAACAACGACATCTACGGAGGAGCGGCCACGTCGTTCATCCTCATCATCATGACCGTCGGCCTCGCCGTCATCGTCAACCTCATCGGCCGCCGCATCGTGGGAAGAGAATCCAAGTGACCGCCATCCAGCTCCGCGGACGGGGACGTGAGCGGAAGCTCGGGTCGACTCGCCGAGTGAATCTTGTCCCCACGATCATCCTGATCATCGGCGCACTGTACTGCGTTCTGCCGGTGCTCTGGATCCTGATCGCATCGACCAAGACGAACGACGAACTGTTCTCAACCGCGCCATTCCTTCCCAGGTTCGACGGCGGGTTCATCGCCAACATGCAGGCGCTGTTCGCCGACCAGAACGGCATCTTCGGCCAGTGGGTGCTCAACTCGGTGATCTACGCGATCGGCGGCGGTGTTCTGTCGACCATCATTGCGGGGGCCGCCGGCTACGCGCTCGGCAAGTACACCTTCCGTGGCAGCAAGTGGATCTTCCGGCTCATTGTTGCCGCCGTGCTCCTGCCACAGATCATGCTGGCCATCCCGCAGTTCCTGCTTCTCGCCAAGTTCGGGATGACCAACAACTACGCGTCCGTCATCCTGCCCCAACTGGTCAGCCCGTTCGCCATCTACCTCTGCAAGATCTATGCCGAGGCATCCGTCCCGGACGAAATCATGGAGGCAGCCCGAATCGATGGCGGCAGCGAGTGGCGCATCTTCTGGTCGGTGGGATCCCGGCTCATGATGCCGGCGCTCGTGACGGTCTTCCTGCTGCAGTTCATCGGCATCTGGAACAACTTCCTGCTGCCGTTCGTGATGCTCAACGACAACCGGCTGTACCCGCTGACGCTCGGCCTGTTCAGCCTGATGATCGTGACCGGCGGCACCGCGGCGCAGTACTCGATTGTGATCGCAGGCGTGCTGGTGTCGATCGTGCCGCTGGCCATCCTGTTCCTGTCGCTGCAGCGCTACTGGAAGATCGACCTGATTTCCGGCGGGGTGAAGATCTAGCAGGACTCGACGTCGACTCCAACGACACACGCGCTCAGTTCAGGCGGGGGGTGCTCTCCCGCAGTACGACGATTGCCGTGACGACGCGCGGCTGGTGACCGTCGCCCACCTCGAGCGCCCGGGCGATGGCTTCGCGGCCGACCTCCTCGATCGGAACACGCACGGTCGTCATGGTCGGCACGATATTGCGCAGTGAACGGATGTCGTCGAAGCCGGCCAGCGCCACGTCCCCGGGCACCCGCATCCCGCGGTTGCGCAGGCCGGCGAGCGCGCCGAGAGCCATCTCGTCGTTCACGGCGAAGATGAGTCCGGTGTCGGCGAGGACACGATCATCCATCGCCTGGATGGCGTCGAAGCCGCCCTCCCAGCTGAAGTTGGAGTAGATGACCCGGTCGTCGCCGAGGGTGATGCCGTGACCGTCGAGCCCGGCGCGGAAGCCGGCGACACGGTCGCGTGTCGCGACCAGTTCGCGCTCGCCGCCGAGCACGCGGAACGACTGGTACCCGAGCCTCACGAGCGCAGACGCGAGCCGCTTGGCGCCTTCGAGGTTGTCGAGGTCGACACCCGCGAACGGCAGGTCCATGCGACTGACCAGCACGACGCGGCCGCCCATGTCTTCGAACATCTCGAGTTCGCGCACGAGCGGCTCGGTGAGGTCTGAGTCGAGATAGCCGCTTCCCGCGAGGATGATCGCCCGCGCGTGCTGTCCGCGCAACTCGCGCACGAGTTCGATCTCACGCTGAACACTGCGCTCAGTTACCGCGATCGTCACCCGCAGGCCTGCGGCCTCTGCCGCGGTCATGACCGACGCCGCCATCGACGAGAAGTACGCGTCTGCAATGTCGCTGACGAGCAGTGCGACGGTCGTCGAGGTACCTCTGGCGACGGTCTGTGCCGACAGGTTTGCCGTGTAATTGAGCTTTTCGGCGGCGGTGAAGATGCGCTGCCGAAGTTCCTCGTTGACCGTCCGCTGGCTGCCATTGATGGCACGGGATGCGGTGGCCTGCGACACGCCCGCAGCTCTCGCGACATCCGACAGGGTCACAGGCTTTCGGCGATTTTCCTCATTGGCGCGAGCCATCGTGCTCCTTCGAAACTCTGCCAAGGGGAAAGGTGTATTCCCAAATTACCCGATTTCGGAAAGCGAATTCCACCCTTCTGTCTCCACGTGGGGGGATGCTGCGGGTCAGCGTTCTTCGAGGCCCCAGGGCTGGCCGTAGCCGCCTTCGGCGACGGTCAGCGCCATCAGGTCGAGGAACGGCTTGGCGTCGAACGCCTCCGGTCCGAGCACGCCCGTGCCCGACCAGACGCCCTTCGACAGGAGCTCAAGCGCGATGACCGGGTTCAACGCGGTCTGCCACACGACGCACTGCGACTCGTACTCAGACATAGTCCACTCGTTGTCGCTCACGTGGTACAGGTACACCTCGCGCGGCTGGCCATCGGTGCCGGTGCCGGTCACCCAGAGTCCGGCGCAGGTTTTGCCGGTCATCCGCGGTCCGAGGGCTGCGGGATCCGGCAGACCGGCGGCGACGACATCCCGAGGTGCGACCATGACCGGACCATTCGCCGAACGAACGCGAACCGGCTCCGTCCTGTCGAGACCGAGCTGGTTCAGGGTCTTCAGGATGCCGATGAACTCGTCGCCAAGCCCGTATTTGAAGGTCACCCGCTTGGCATCGACCCAGCGCGGCATCAGCAGCACCTCTTCGTGCTCAACGTTCACGCACTCGACCGCGCCAATTCCCTCGGGAAAGACGAACACCTCCGGCTCGCTGAACGGAGCGGTCGTGTACCAGCCGCGCTCCTTCTCCCAGATCACGGGCGGGTTCAGGCACTCTTCGATCGTGGTCCAGATGCTGAAGGACGGCGCGAAGATCTCGTTGCCCGCCTCATCGCGCACGACCAGGTTGGCGCCATCCCGCGTTCCGAGCTCATCGATTTCGCTGAACAGGTGGTCGGCCGCATAGCGCGCGAACACGTCGGAGAGCCCCGGCTCGACGCCCATCCCGACGATCGCAAGACGGCCGGCGGTCTCCCAGTCGGGCGCCTGCGCAAACTGATCGTCGCCGAGCTTGACGCCGGTCTCCTCGTGCGGATTGGTCGGATGCGGCTCCGACAGGCTCATCGCCATGTCGAGGTAGTCGGCGTCGGCGGCCAGCGCGCCAGCGAAGATCGTCGGAACGAACCTGGGCTCGACGGCGTTCATGACGTGAGTCACCGCATGCTGCAGGGCCACTGCGGTCACGCTGTCGGGATCGGATGCGTCGATCTGGGCGGCAACGAATCGCCCGTTCTGCGCTCCGTGCTTCGTCTCTATCCACGCGATCGTGCGTTCGGCGCGGGTGAGATCGTAATCGCTCACAACGATGGTTTCGAAGAATCCGCGGCGGGCCGCGATCTTGGCTATGGCGTCTCCGACACCGCCAGCACCGACCAGCAGAATCCTCATTGCTACACGCTATCCGGTCGTCGCGGCGCCACCTACCCCGCCTCACGCCGGGCACGCGGGCGGAGGTCCAAAACGGTTATGTCAGTTTGCGAAGACGTTGACGCGAGTTGACATAGCGATATCGGGCCTCCCCGGGCCCGCAACGAACGACACCGTGAGCACGAGGCGCGCTAGTGCACGAGCGCAGGAACCGACCTCGGCCGCACGAGAATCCAGAGCGACAGGATGGCGATGAGAGCCGTCCACGCCATGGTCGCGCCCATTGACGCTGCGCTCACCGCGCCGAACACGCTCACCAGCGGCGAGATGAGACCGGCGAGCCCGAAGTTGACCGCGCCGAGTAACGACGCGGCCGTGCCCGCCTCGGCACCGTGATGCGCGAGGGCGATGACCTGCACGCAGGGAAAGCCAAACCCGCAGGCGCAGATGAAGAACCACAACGGGATCAGGATGCCCCAGATGCCGACATGCATCGACGCGAGCACGACGATCGAGACCGCCGACAACAACAGCACGGCGCTTGTGACCGCAAGGATCCACTGCGGACCGATGTGCTTCGCGATGCGGGAACTCGACTGCACGCCAATGATGATTCCGGCGGAGTTGATCGCGAACAGCAGGCCGTACTGCTGCGAGCTGAACCCGAACTGATCCTGGAACAGGAAGGATGACGACGACAGGTAGGCGAACAGCCCCGAGAACGCCATGCCGCCATAGATTGCGATGCCGATGAATGTGCGGTCGGTCAGTAGCGCTCGATACCGGTCTCCCGTGCTCGAGCGACCCATCGAGATCCGGCGTTCAAGCGGATGCGTCTCCACGATCAGGATGTACGACATCGCGAGGATGATGAGTCCGTAGGCGGCCAGGATGAAGAAGATTCCGCGCCACGGCATGATCAGGAGCAGCGCCGATCCCGCGAGCGGGGCGATCACGGGCGCGAGGCCCGAAATGAGCGAGAGTCTCGACAGCATCCGAACCAGCGGATACCCGCCGAAGAGGTCGCGTACCGTTGCGACCGCAACGACACCACCAGCGGCCGCCCCCGCGCCCTGCAGCACACGGAACACGATCAACAGCTCGACATTCGGGCTCAAAGCGATCGCGATACTGGCGAGCACATGGACCGAGGTCGCGATGATCAGCGGCATCCGCCTGCCGACCCGATCGCTCCACGGACCGACCAGAAGCTGCCCGATCGCAAACCCTATCGTCGTGGCGCTGAGCGTGAACTGCACCGCTGCTGTGGTGGTGGCGAGGTCGGACTGAACGCTCGGCAGCGACGGCAGATAGAGGTCGATCGAGAACGGTCCGAGCGCGGTCAGAGCACCGAGAACGAAGACATAGACGAGGCGTTCACGACGCGAGAGTGCATCGCCAGGATGAGAAAAGGTGGTCACAGAAGAAAGTCCAGAATAGCGCGGGAGTGAGCGATAACTCAGCCTACTTGACCAAAGGATGCCGGATCATCCAGAACCCCCTCGAACGCCAACTCCGCGGCCCCGATCATGAGGCGGTTCGCGCCCAGTTCGGAGCGCACGACCGACACCGCCTCGCGCGGCGCGAGGAGAGGTTGGGTCGCGACCATGGCATCCAGATATTGCGGGGCGACGGCGTAGAGCGAACTCAGGAATCCGCCCAGGATGATCTTCGACGGGTTCAGCGTATTGATGGCGTTGCGCAGAGCGACCGCAAGGAAATCGAGCTGGCGCTCGACCTCGCGGCGCACCTCAGGGGACCTGGCCGCAACCAGTGTGGCCTCGAGTTCGTCGCTGTCGACATCGGTTAGCGCGAGCAGGTTCAGCAGTCGATCGCGGCGCACCTCGGTCTCGAGGCATCCGCTGGCTCCGCAGTGGCAGGCCGTTCCTGACGTGTTCACGAGGGTGTGTCCGAACTCTCCCGCGTAGCCCTCGACGCCGACGATCACCCGGCCGGCCGAGATGATGCCGCCGCCGATTCCGCTCGCGCCACCGTTCAGGTAGATGAGGTCGGCGACCCCGCGACCCGCGCCGAAAATGCTCTCCGCGACCGTTCCCGCGTTGGCATCGTTGGCCGCACGAACCGGATAGCCGGTCGCGGCCTCCAGCGCGCCTGCCACCGGCTCATCGATCCAGCCAAGGTGCGGCGCGAGCCGGACCACGCCATCCCGGGCCCTGACCAGCCCGGGGACGGCGACCCCGATGCCCACGATCGTGTGCGACTTCTCGAACTCCGCCCGCAGCTCGGCGACGGCATCCGCTGCGACCGAGACCGCCTCGGCGACCGACGGCACCGTCGGCGTTGGCCGCCGAACCCGGGTAAGCACGGTGCCGCCCAACCCCACGACCGCAACCGTGACGGCGTCGATCTCGGGGTTGATCGCGATCGCGACGGCCCGTGGCGCTGGCAGCGCAATCGGGCTCGGGCGACCGACCTGGTTACTCGCGTCTGGCTCTGCTTCGACGATGAGGCCGCGCTCGACCAACTCGCCAACGAGAGCGGCAATGGTCGAACGATTGAGGCCGGTCTGGCGGGTCAGCGCAGACCTCGGGATGCCCCGCGAGCGGTGCACGAGACGAAGCACGACAGACAGGTTGTGCCGTCGCACCCTGTCGTTGCTGTTGCCCCGCCCGTCGACGGAGTCGACTACGGTCACCGTTCCGACCCGCGTGGGGCCGGGATGCGGCGCGTCGCGATGAGCTCGGAAAACCATCGACCGCTGTCTTTGATGGTGCGCTCGAGGCTCTCATAGTTGACGCGAACCAGACCAAATCGTTTGGCATAGCCGAGGTTCCATTCGAAGTTGTCGAGAAACGACCAGACCAGGTAGCCGCGCAGGTCGACCCCGCGTGCCATCGCCCGATGAGCGGCCGTGAAGTGTCTTCGCAGGTAATCGATGCGGTCCCGGTCGTGCACCTCGCCGTCGATCTCGACATCGTCGAAGGCGGCGCCATTCTCGGTGATCATCAGCGGCAGTTTCGGAAACTGCTCATGCAGCGAGACCAGCAGCTCCTCGAGGCCGTCTGGCGCAATATTCCACCCCATCGCGGTGTACGGGCCCGGCTGGTCGAGGAACTCTACGTCGCGACTGCCCGGCCAGGTGGAACCGGTGATCGCGGGGTCGCGCGAGTCGTCCGCGGTCGCTGGGGCGGCATCCCGCATCTTTACCGTGTTGGTCGAGTAATAGTTGACGCCGAGGAAGTCGAGGGGCTGGCTGATGTTCGCAAGATCGGTTGCTTTGACGAACGACCAGTCGGTGATGCTCGCGGTGTCTTCGAAGAGGTCCTCCGGGTAGGCGCCGCGCAACATGGGGCCGGTGAAGATGCGGTTGCCGACGGCGTCGATGCGGCGAATGGCCTCGGGCGACGTTTCATGTTCGCCGCGCAGTACGTGGAAGTTCAGCGTCACCGAGTACTCGGCGTCGGGCTTGGTCACCGCGCGACGAAGCTCCTGCAGCGCGAGTCCGTGGCCGAGGTTCAGGTGGTGTGCCGCACGGAGCGCCGCGAGGTCGTTCGAGATACCGGGAGCGTGAACACCCGACCCGTAGCCGAGGTGGGCCGAGCACCAGGGTTCGTTGAGCGTCGTCCAGACAGAAACTCGATCGCCGAGAATGTTTCCCACGTGAGATGCATACTCGGCGAAGCGAGAGGCGGTATCGCGGTTCGGCCAGCCGCCGGCATCCTCGAGCGCCTGCGGAAGATCCCAGTGATAGAGCGTCGCAATCGGGCGGATGCCGCGGGCCAGCAGGCCATCGACCAGACGCGCGTAGAAATCCACCCCGCGCTCGTTGATGGCGCCAGATCCGGCGGGCTGGATGCGCGGCCACGCGATCGAGAATCGATACGACTCGAGGCCGAGCCTGGCCATCAGGTCGAGGTCGCTCTCGAGCCGGTGATAGTGATCGTCGGCAATGTCGCCCGTATCACCGTTCAGGATCCGGCCTTGCGTGTGACTGAAGGTATCCCAGATGGAAACACCCCGACCGTCTTCACGAACGGCCCCCTCGACCTGGTATGCGGCGGTCGCGGATCCGAGCACAAAATCAGCCGGGAATTCGAGACCGGAATCGCGGTAGTCGTCTTCGCCTTCGATCATGTCCTGACGTTACCGGAGATAGGTGGCGCCTTGCGCGAGCGCGTCGCAGGTAATATGTTTTACCTAACAACAAATCGTCATCGATGCTGAAGGGCTTCATTCCATGGCCATCACCCCCACTCGCGAAGACAAGTTCTCCTTTGGTCTGTGGACCATCGGATACAACGGCGCGGACCCCTTCGGCGGCCCGACTCGCGCTCCACTCGACGTGGTGCACGCGGTCGAGAAGCTCGCCGAGCTCGGCGCCTACGGACTGACCTTCCACGACGACGACCTGTTCGCGTTCGGGTCGAGCGTCGCAGACCGCCAGAAGCAGATCGATCGCCTCAAGCAGGTGCTCGCCGACACCGGCCTCATCGTCCCGATGGTTACCACCAACCTGTTCAGCGCGCCCGTCTTCAAAGACGGCGGCTTCACCTCCAACGACCGCCAGGTGCGCCGTTTCGCGATGCGCAAGGCGATGCGCCAGCTGGAGCTCGGCGTCGAGCTCGGTGCCAAGACCTTCGTCATGTGGGGCGGCCGTGAGGGCGCGGAATACGACTCGGCCAAAGACATCCGCAGTGCTCTCGAGCGCTACCGTGAGGCGGTCAACCTCTTCGCCGAGTACGTGACCGACAAGGGATACGACATCCGCTTCGCGATCGAGCCGAAGCCGAACGAGCCTCGCGGCGACATCCTGCTACCGACCGTCGGGCACGCCATGGCGTTCATTTCGACACTCGAGAAGCCGGACCTCTTCGGCGTCAACCCTGAGGTCGGGCACGAGCAGATGGCGGGGCTGAACTTCGCCTCCGGAATCGCGCAGGCGCTGTACCAGGGCAAGCTGTTCCACATCGATCTCAACGGCCAGCGCGGCATCAAGTACGACCAGGACCTCGCGTTCGGGCACGGCGACCTGCACAACGCGTTCGCTCTCGTCGACCTGCTCGAAAACGGCGGCGTCAACGGCGGACCCTCGTATGACGGCCCGCGCCACTTCGACTACAAGCCGTCTCGCACCGAAGACGAGACCGGCGTGTGGGATTCCGCTGCCGCGAACATGCGCACCTACCTGCTGCTGAAGGAGCGCGCCGCGGCATTCCGGGCCGACCCCGAGGTGCAGGAGGCGCTCATCGCCTCGCGCGTTCCCGAGCTCGCGACCCCTACGCTCGCAGCCGGCGAAACGTACGATGACCTGCTGGCCGACCGCGCATCCTTCGAAGACTTCGACCCTGAGCCGTACTTCAACGGCAAGGGCTTCGGCTTCGTGCGTCTGCAGCAGCTCGCCACTGAGCACCTGCTCGGTGCCCGCTAACCGTCCGTCTCCTCCGTCCGTCTTTCCCTGAGGGGCGGCAAATGAACGTTCAGCGCCGTCGGGAACGTCGATTTGACGCCCCCCAGGGGAAGTAGAAAGGGGTACCGATGACGCTCGTGGCTGGGGTGGACTCGTCCACGCAGAGTTGCAAGGTCGTTGTTCGCGACATTGAGACGGGCGCGATCGTGCGCACCGGGCGGGCGCCGCATCCCGTGGGCACGGAAGTCGACCCTGACCTCTGGTGGGATGCCCTGCTGGCGGCAATCGCGGACGCCGGTGGCCTGGCGGATGTCGCCGCAGTCTCGATCGGCGGCCAGCAGCACGGGATGGTCGCGCTCGACGCAGGCGGCCGGGTCATCCGCGACGCCCTGCTCTGGAATGACACGCGTTCGGCGCAGGCCGCCCTCGACCTGATCGATGAGGTAGGTGCTGCGGAGTTCGCCGAGCGCACCGGGTCGGTGCCGGTGGCGTCCTTCACGCTGACGAAGCTGCGCTGGCTCGCCGACGCCGAGCCCGCCAACGCGGCAAGGGTCGCCGCGGTCGCGCTCCCCCACGACTGGCTGACCTGGCGCCTGCGCGGTTTCGGCCCGCACAACCCGATACTCACCGAACTCACCACCGACCGCTCCGACGCGAGCGGCACCTCGTACTTCAACCCGGTCACGAACGAGTACGACTACGACCTCGTCGACCGCGCCCTCCGCCGTGGCCCTTTCGGAAACTCAGGAGATCGGTCGCGAATCATCCTGCCGAAGGTACTGAATCCGGGGGATGTCGCCGGTCGTCTCGACGGATCTCCTGAGTTTTCGAAAGAGACGCTCGTGGGGGCTGGGGCGGGGGACAACGCTGGCGCCGCGCTTGGGCTCGGCGCCAGTACGGGCGACGTCGTCATCTCGATCGGCACCAGCGGCACGGTTTTCGCCGTCACCGACACCCCGTCACGCGATGTAACCGGCACGGTCGCCGGCTTCGCGGATGCCGCAGGCGGCTACCTGCCGCTGGTCGCGACCCTGAATGCTGCGCGCGTCCTCGACGCCATTGCCCGACTGCTCGCAGTCGATCACGACGCCCTCGGTACCCTCGCCCTCGAAGCGGAACCGGGCGCGGGCGGCGCCGTTCTCCACCCGTACTTCGAGGGTGAGCGAACGCCCAACCTGCCGAACGCAACGGCGACGCTGTCGGGGCTGACCCTCGCATCCACGTCCCGCGAGAACCTCGCGCGCGCCGCGATCGAGGGGATGCTGTGCGGTCTTGCCGACGGACTGGACGCCGTCCTCGCGCAGGGGGTCACCGCATCCCGACTGCTGCTCGTTGGCGGCTCCGCGCAGAACCCTGCGGTCAGCGCGATCGCGGCTCAGGTGTTCGACGTGCCGGTCGTCGTGCCCGAGCCCGCCGAGTATGTTGCGCTCGGCGCGGCGGTTCAGGCGGCGTGGGCGCTGACCGGCGAGCGGCCGACGTGGCCGATCACGGTTACCGCTGAGCCCGCAGTCGATGTGCGCCCCCTCATCCGCGAGCAATACGCGATCCGGGAGCAATACTCCCGCTAAGCCGAGGGCGCGACCTCGAAATAGAGGTGCGCGTGGAGTGCGCAGTTTTCGTTGAACTCTGCGTCGCAACTCGGGCAGCGCGAAACGCCGCGGTATTCGGCGATGGTGAGCTCGCGCGTGCAGATGCCGCACAGGATGGCTTTCTGGTCCCATTCGATCTCGGGCCACCGCTCAGCCGCGTGCGTCGCATCTTCCCGATGGCACTCGAAACAGGGATAGTACCGATCACAGCAGCGAAAGCGGATGGCAATGACGTCCTTCGAAGTGCCGTAGTGCACGCATCGGGTGGCTGCGTCGATGGTCCTGCCGTACACCTTCACTGGCACCCCTAGTCTTCGACCCCGCGAGCGGCGAGCGCATCGGCGAGCTCGTCGGCGTGGCGAATGGAACCGACCAACAACGGTACAACGAACGCTCGCAGGCTGTACCGACCGCGAGCCTGCTGTGCCTCTCGCACCTGCTCCGCCCTGTCTGCAATGACGGGAACCGTGCGAATCGTCATCGCGAGAACCAGGCTCACCCGCACCGGATTCACGCCCATCCACCGCAACGGCATGAGTGCACGCTCGAACACGGAGAGCAGTTCGCTCGTGCGCGTCGTCAGCGTTACGAGACTGGCCGCCGTGATCGCGATCACGATGCGCCCCGTGGTCGCGACGGCGACGGGCCAGGCGAGAAATACCAGCTGCGGGATGAGGACGACCACGAGCATCCAGCGCATCGCCCACAACTGGATGACCAACCGCCCGGCCAGCCGCGTGACGAGAAACATCCCCAGCACCAGTCCACCGAGCGAGCACAGGAGCCACCAGTTCGGTGGCGGAACGCTCGCGGCGAGGGTGACGCAGAGCAGGCCCACGACTTTAACCGACGCGGGCGCCCGGTGCAGGATGCTCCGCCCGGGAACGTAGAGCCCCGTCAGCCTGCTGAGACGACCGCCCCGTCCCGCCTTCATCAGACGAGCTCCCGCTCGTAGCGATCGATGGCCGCAGCAGGGTCGCCATGCTGAAGCAGGCGCCCGCCATCGAAGAGCAGTGCGACATCGCAGCGCGCGGCCAGTGCCAGATCATGCGTAACCACGACCAGCTGCTGCGGGAGATCCATCAGGATGTCCGCGACCAGCCGCGTATTTCGGGCATCCAACAGGGTGGTCGGTTCGTCGGCCACGAGGATGCTGGGGCGCGCCACCAGCACCGAGCACAGCGCGAGCAGCTGCTTTTGACCGCCCGAGAGGTCGTGGGCCGGCAGATCGACGAAGTCTGCCAGGCCGTACTCGTGGAGGACCTCGCTCGTCCTTGCGTTGATCTCTGACCGCGTGAGACCTTTGCCTCGCAGCGAGAACGCGACATCCTCTCCCACGGTTGGCATCACAATCTGGGCGTCCGGATTGGTGAAGACGAAGCCGACCCGCGCCCGTACTTCGCGCGCCTGACGCGACGGGTCGAACCCGTCGATCGTCACCGTGCCAACGGTGGGGCTTGCCAGCCCATTGAGGAGTCTCGCGAACGTCGATTTGCCTGAGCCGTTGGCTCCGATGACGGCGATGCGCCGCTGGTCAAGCTGCGCCGTGACCTCCGCGAGGATGGGCTTCCCGTCGCGTTCGACGCTGACACTGCGGATGTCGATCATCAGCGCACCACCTGAAAGACGGCCGCGAGACCCATGCCGCCGCCGCTTGCGACCATCGCGAGCCCGAAGGTGCCGGCCGGCGCTCCTGCCCGAACCAGGCGCGAGAACAGTCTCACCACGGTCACCGCGCCGCTGGCCCCCCAGGGATGCCCGAGCGCGAGGGCTCCGCCATTCGCGCACAACCGGTCATCGATGACGCCCTTGCCACCGAGACCGAGCTCATCCGTGACTGCGAGCACCTGCGCGGCGAACGCCTCAACGATCTCGATGGCACCGAGGTCGTCAAGAGTGATCCCTGCCCGGGCGAGAGCGGCGTGCACCGCGGGAACGGGGCCGAGACCCGGGAGGCCCGGATCGCATCCGATGACCGCGCTCGAACGCAGCGCGAGGCCCGGTGCGCCGTGACGCCGATGGTCCGGGATGATGGCGACCGCCGCCGCGCCGTCACTCACTCGGCAGGAGTTGCCGGCCGTCACCGAGCCGGACTCCGCAAACGCCGGGCCGAAGCGCGCGAGCACGGCCCGCGATATCGCTCGTGGACCATCGTCGTGCGCGAGGCCGGCGGCGGGCGTGATCTCGGCGTCGAAGAGACCGCGCTCAGTGGCTTCCAGTGCGAGCCGATGACTTCTGAGCGCGTAGTCATCCTGACGCTCCCTGCTGACCTGACGCAGGTCGGCCAGCGCTTCGGCCGCGGGGCCCATCTCCGGGTCGGGAAAGCCGGTGGGCGCGAACGCCGCGCGCTGGTAGGCCACGCCTTCGGGTGCGATGCGCAGGGGCGCCGTCGATGCGCTCTCGGCTCCCCCGGCGAGAACCAGCCGGGAGTCACCGGCGGCAACCGACTGGGCCGCGACCAGGATGGCGGCAAGACCGCTGCCGCACTGCCGATCGATGGTCATGCCTGTGACCCGCTCGCCGAAGCCGGCGGCCAGTGCGGCCACGCGTGCAATATTGCCGCCCGGGCCCATGCAGTTGCCCAGCACCACATCTCCCAGGCCGTCTGCTCCACCGACGAGCGCGCCTGCGTCGTCTGCGGTTGCCCGAAGCGCTGTTGCCGCGAGTTCGGAAACGCTCACTCCCCGGAGCCTCTGGTGCGCGGCCGTGATGGGAGTCCGCCTGGCCGCGACGATGACGGCGGTCTCTGCGTTCGACTCAGCCAAGGCGTCGCAGCTCATCCCGGATCACGGCGCCGATGGTCTGGGCCCGAGCTGGCTTGCCACTCGCGGTGCGCGGAAGCGTCGCCGTGGCGAACCAGCGACGTGGGGACTGCGCCGCCGTGAGATGCTCCCGACAGACGCGCTGCCAGTGCGCGCGCTCCGCCGATCCCACGTCGTCAGTCGTCTCGACCGCCGCGCAGACCATGGCGCCGAGTCGGGGATGCGGAAGGCCGAACACGACCGCCTCCCGAATTCCCGGAAGCGTCCGGAGGACCAGCTCAACGTCCTCCGGCACAACCGTTGCCCCGGCGGTCAGGATCGCACCGTCACCCCTTCCGCGCAGTTCGAGGGTCTGCTCCCCGGCTGGATCCGGGACCGTGGCGAGGTCGCCCACCGTCGCCCAGCCCTCGACATCCCGTTCGAATGGTCCGATCGCACCGCCGAGGTATCCGCCGGAGAGATAGGGAGAGCGCACGTCTACTCGCCCGAGATCGGGATCATCCTGCGCCACGATTCGCAGCTCGACACCCGGAAACGCGCGAAAGCCCAACCCATCCAAATCGATCGCAACGAAGGAGAGCTCCGATGCGCCGTAGTAGCTGAGGACCTGCTGGATGCCGTGGTCGGCTGCCCGAATCCGGTCGACCGACGACAGCGCGGCGCCGCCGATCAGAGCGACCCGAACTCGATGTTCTGCCCCACCGTCGATCAGATCGAGAATGCGCCGGAATGCCGTTGGCGTCGCGTGCACGACGGTGGCGTCGGCAAGCAGGCGGCACAGGGCAGCGTCGCCGCCCGAGGCCGGGACGAGCACGCGACATCCGGCCCAGAGCCCGTGGAGCACCCCGAACATCGAGAGCGAGCTCACGAGCGGCCCTGGGACGAGCAGGTTGTCGTCGGCGCTGAGTCCCAGTAGGTCTGCGAGGGGGCCAAACGAATCGACCCACGATCTTCGACTCCGCACGACGGCACGAGGACGACCGGTGCTGCCCGAAGTAAAGCTCACGAACGCGAACTCGGGCGACAACGTTTCATTGCCCATGCCGAGCTCAGCGACCAACGCCGTCGCGTGCTCGGCGCTCCAGCGAGAGTCGCAGACGAGCGGAATCCCACCCGCCAGTTCCACCGCGAGAACCGCCGTGACGACCGCAATCGGATCTGAGAGCGAGATGGCCGTGACCTCGCCGCGACGGGTTTGTGCCGCGACCGGGGCCATCGGGGCTCGCGCGATCCGCGCCGCCAGCTGACCGTAACTGATCGATCGGTGTTCGGTGGTGATGGCCGGCACCCCGCTCCGACGGCTGGCCATCTCGAGAACCGAGGCACCCGCAACCACGGCGGGCTATTCTCCGGCTAGTTCGGTCGTGTTGGTCGATGTCGCATCCCGTGGAGAACGGTCGGATCGACCGGCATCGAATGCCCTCGGGTAACTCCGCCAGACCGCAACCGTGAGGAGGGTGGTGAGCACGACTTTGACCAGGTCTCCCGGCACGAAAACCAGGCTGAGCAGAGCGGTGGTCCCGAGCGGAACCCCGGTAACCAGCGACTGCACCGGGATGCCGACCGCGTACACGACGACGATGCCGCCGACAACGCTGCCGAGCGCCACGCGCCACCAGCTCGGTCGTGCCCGCCTCGGGCTGCGGGCGATCAGACCGATCACGGCGGCGCCGAATACCCATCCGATCAGGTACCCGGCCGAGGGGCCGAGGAAGACCCCGAAACCGCCGCGGCCACCAGAGAGCAACGGGAGCCCCGCCGCAACGAGGATCAGAACGATAAGAATCGCGATGGGCGCCCGCCTCCAGCCGAGGATGGTTCCGGCGAGCATCACCCCCAGCGTCTGGAGGGTGATCGGCACGGCGCCGCCGGCAACCTGGATCGCACCGGGAAGGCCAAGCACGGCGATGATCGCGGCGAAGGTGGCGATCCTGGCAAGGTCGGACAAGGTCAGTCGAGGAAACGTCATAGGCCAAGCCTGCCGGTCCAAGCGCCGTTTGCGCTGTCGTGAACGGACACGAGATTATCCGAAACCTTGTGGGATGGCTACAGGAGCCGCGAATCCAGAGACCGCCGGCGAGGCCGTAGTACGCCTGTTTCCCCCGCACTTCGCGGGCGAAGTCGCGCAGTGCGAGCTTCGACACGCGAAGAAGGCCGGGCAGTTACGCCCGGCCTTCCCGTGGTGGTGACGCCGAAGCGCCGTTAGCGATCTGACTCGTTACTGCTGCGTGAGCGGCTCGAGCGTTGCATTGTTCTTGTAGGACTCAGCGGCATTCGCCTTGGTGACCAGCTCCGGCGCGAGGTAGTACGTCGGAACCTTTACCGAACCGTTGTCGGTCGCAGCCGAGTTGGTCGAGGCGCTCTTGCCTGCGGCGAGCTCCTTGACCATTGCGATGGCCTGGGCGACGAGCTTCGTCGTGTCCTTGTTGATCGTCGAGTACTGCACACCGCTCATGATGAGCGGAATCGACGCTGCCTCGGAGTCCTGCCCGGTAACGACGGGCTGGACTGGCTTGTCCTTGCCGGCGTTGTGGATCGAGGTGATGATGGCGCGAGCCAGGGTGTCATTCGGCGAAAGCACACCGTTCAGAACCTGCGACTTGCCGTACTTCGTGAGCAACGTGTCCATGCGGGTCTGCGCATTGGCGGCCAACCAGCCCGTGGTCTGGGTCTGGCCGATTGCGGTCTGGCCCGAGACGACCTTGAGCGTTCCGTCAGCGATCTTCGGCTGCAGGATCTTCATCGCACCGTTGAAGAAGACGGCCGCGTTCGGGTCGGTGGACGCACCCGAGAACAGCTCGACGTTGTACGTCTTCGCGGTGGGGAAGCGCGCCTTCATTCCGTCAAGCAGCGCCTGGCCCTGGAGTTCGCCAACCTTCTCGTTGTCGTATGCCACGTAGTAGTCGACGTTCGGCGAGTCCTGGATGATGCGGTCGTAGGCGATGACCTTGGCGCCGTTGGCGTGAGCGGCCGCTACCTGCGAGCCGAGCTGCTTGCCGTCAAACGCACCGATGATCAGGACCTTGGCACCCTTGGTGTTCATGGTCGAGATCTGGCTCGCCTGCTCTGCTGCTGTGTTAGCCGAGGGCGCGTACTGCACGTCGGCCTTGAAGCCGGCCTTGGTAATCGCTTCAGTGAAGAGCTTGCCCGCCAGGACCCAGTTCTCCGAGGTCTTGTCCGGAAGTGAGACTCCGATGATGGATCCGGCCTTGAAGCCGGCGGCCGTAGTGCCCCCGGTGGTGTTGCGCGATGAGCAGCCCGCGAGGGCCATCAACGCGACGGCGGCAATAGCCACCGTAGTGATCGCAACTTTGCGCATTTTCTACTTCTTCCTTCGTTTGTTGTGGTGGTGCAATCGAGACCGAAAACATTCGTCGTTTCCGGGAGCTACGCCGTAGTGATTAGTTCGGCGTAGTGGATTTTGGGCGGGAAGAGGCCTCGGGACTGTCGCCGTCCGGCGCGATAGTCGGGCGGTCGAGTGGATCGGTAGCCAGAACCGGTCCGTCGCCCGAATCGCCTGACCGGTCCTTGAACAGGAGCCCGATGATCGAGGGCCGACCCTGCCGTTTGCTATAGACGTCAATGCCGACAGCGATGAGGAGGACGAGGCCCTTGATGATCTGCACCCGGTCGATCGTGACGTTCAGCAGCTGCAGGCCGTTGTTAAGAACGGCGATGACCAGACCACCGATAATCGAACCGACGATGGTGCCGATGCCACCGGCGACTGCAGCGCCACCGATGAAGACGGCAGCGATGGCATCCAGTTCCCACCCGGTACCGTCGCCCGGGCCCGATGCGCCCGCTCGCGCTACGCCGACCATGCCAGCAACGGAGGCGAGAACCGACATGTTCATCATGACGAAGAAGTTGACCCGCTTGATCCTCACGCCCGACAACTCCGCCGCACGCCAGTTTCCGCCGACCGCGTAGATGTGGCGGCCGAAGGTCGTGTTCCTGGTGACGAAGGAGTAAATCAGCACCAGGACGCCGAGGATGATGCCCGACACAGGAAAGCTGGTCCCCGGGCGACCCGTCGCGAACAGGTAGGTCGCACCACCCACCACGAGGATGAGGATGATGACCTTGACTGCGCTGACCCACACGGGGGCTTTCTCAGCGCCCATGAGCGTTTGCGTGCGCCGCTGGCGGATCTCCTGCCAGACCAGGCCGAGGATGGCGAGGAGTCCGAGGATCAGGGTTCCATTGCTGTAGCCGAACTGCGGACCGAAGTCGGGAATCGATCCGCCGCCGATGATCGTGAACGCGTTCGGGACGGTGATCGTGTTCGAGTTGCCGAAGAATTGGTTGGCACCTCGGAATATGAGCATTCCCGCCAGCGTGACGATGAACGCGGGTACTCCGACGTAGGCGACCCACCATCCCTGCCACGCGCCAATTACGACACCAATGACGATGCCGAGAGCGAATGCCGCGATCGGCGGGAAGTGCCAACTCACCATCGCGGTTGCTACCACGATGCCGATGAAGGCGGCGATCGATCCGACCGACAGGTCGATGTGGCCAGCGATGATCACCATGACCATCCCGATGGCGAGGATCAGGACGTACGCGTTCTGGTTGACCAGGTTGATCAGGTTGACCGGATCGAGGGTCAGCCCGCCGGTGAGAATTTCGAACAGGATGACGATGACGACGAGCGCGCCGAGGATGCCCACCTGGCGTCCACTTGACTGCGCGCCGCCGAACATTTTGCCGAGGTCGCGGAGATGGAAGCCCGACTTCCGTTCGTCCTGGATTTCACTCATTACACGGTCACTTTCTTCTTGGCCGACGTCATGCTCTTCAAGAGGGTCTCAGGGTCCGCCTCGCTGGCCGGGATGTTGTTGGTGATCGCTCCCTCGAAGATCGTGTAGATGCGATCCGAGACGCCAAGCAGCTCCGGCAACTCCGAGGAGATCAGGATGACGCCCTTGCCCTGCGCGGCGATGTCGCGAATGATCCCGTAGATCTCGGTCTTCGCTCCGACGTCAATCCCGCGGGTCGGCTCGTCGAGAATCAGCAGGTCGGGGTCAGTGAACAGCCACTTCGCCAGCACGACCTTCTGCTGGTTTCCGCCTGAGAGCTTGTTGACGCCCTCATCGACGCTGGGCGTCTTGATCCGCAGGCTCGTGCGATATTCATTCGCGACCTTGTGCTCCGCGACGTGATCGATGACCGATGCGTGCGTGATCTTCGAGAGCTTGGCGGCGACGACCGAGTCCTTGATGTCATCGAGCAGGTTGAGTCCGAGCGCCTTGCGATCTTCACTCACGTAAGCGATCCCGTTGTCGATGGCCTCGGCCACCGTGCGGGCCTGGATCTGCTTGCCGTCCTTGAACAGTGCGCCCGAAATGAAGTTGCCGTACGAGCGACCGAAGATGCTCATCGCGAGCTCTGTGCGCCCGGCGCCCATGAGCCCGGCAAACCCGACGACCTCGCCGCGTCGCACGATGAAGGACGAATCCTTAACGACAAGGCGCTCCGCAGCCAGCGGATGCTGCACGGTCCAGTTCTTGACCTCGAAGAAGACTTCGCCGATATTCGGCGAGCGTTCGGGGAACCGATGTTCGAGTACCCGACCGACCATTCCGCGGATGATGCGATCCTCATCGACTCCGTCACGCTTGACGTTCAGTGTCTCGACCGTCCGCCCATCTCGAAGGATGGTAATCGAGTCGGAAATCTGCTCAATCTCGTTCAGCTTGTGGGAAATCATGATCGACGCGATTCCCCGACCCTTGAGCCCGACGATCAGGTCAAGCAGGTGCTGGGAGTCGGCCTCATTCAGCGCCGCAGTCGGCTCGTCGAGGATCAGCAGCTTCACCGATTTGTTGAGCGCCTTTGCGATCTCGACCAGTTGCTGCTTGCCGACGCCGATGTTCTTGATCCTGGTGTCCGGGTCATCCGAGAGCCCCACGCGAGCCAGCAACTCGATTGCGCGGCGGTGAGCCTCGACCCAGTTGATGACGCCATTGCTGCGCGGTTCGTTGCCGAGAAAGATGTTCTCGGTGATGGACAGTTCCGGAATGAGTGCCAGTTCCTGATGAATGATGACGATTCCGGCGGCCTCGCTCTGGCCAATGTCACGAAAACGAACGGGTGCATTCTTGTAGATGATCTCGCCCGTGTAGGTGCCGTAGGGGTAAACGCCCGACAGGACCTTCATCAGAGTCGACTTACCAGCACCGTTCTCGCCGCAGATCGCGTGGATCTCACCGGCGGCAACCCGAATCGACACGTTCTCGAGTGCCTTGACACCCGGAAACTCCTTCGTGATCGACCTCATCTCGAGGATGGTGGCGAACTCGTTTTCGGGCGGAGTCACTTCGACCTCCATGTCGATGGGGAACCTGGTTCTGGGAGTGCAACTGTCCTGCTGGACACCCAGTCAATCGCGATCAGGGCTTGTCGTCAACTAGTGAACGCAAAAGCAGATATCGATCCCATCACGAAACTGTGACTCTCGGGCCGGAGCAGCACGAGGGAAGCCGCTCCGAGAGCCTCCGCCTTGTCGCCGAGCGACGACATGAGGATGATGGTCGACTCGGCAACGACCGGAATCGCGTAGCGCTCGAAGCCGGATCTGATCGGAGTGAGCAGGAGTTCACCGAGTCCCGCAAGCGGGCCGCCGATGATGAATTTCTCCGGGTTGACGACGTTCGCGATGGTTGCGAGTGACCGCCCAACGGCAAGTCCCGCGTCCTCGATCACGCGCCGGGTTGGTCGATCGCCGGCCAACGCGTTGCGCACTATGTCGCCCGTGTTCGCGGCCGGCGGGGTCGAGCGCTCGAGGAGTTCGAGCATGATTCTGGTGGAGGCCACCGTCTCGAGACATCCCCGGTTTCCGCAGGTGCAAAGCAATCCGTGATCGTGAATCGGTGTGTGCCCGAGTTCCCCCGTCACGCCGATGCTGCCCCGCACCGGCTGGCCACCCAGGATGAGACCGGCACCGATGCCCGTCGCAATCTTCACAAACACAAGGTCGGTCGACCCGGTGTGCGGACCCCAGGTGATCTCGGCGAGCGCGCCGAGGTTGGCATCATTTTCGAGATAAACAGGCAGTTTCAAGCGCTCGGCGATGGCGGCTTCGCCCACGCCGTCCCATTCGGGAAGGATTGAACTCTCCGCTGCGGTACCGGTCCGGAGGTCGATTGATCCCGGGATTCCGACGCCAACGCCCAGGACGGATGCGCGCGGTCGCTTCGCCGTAGCGAGCGTATGAGCCAGGAGGGTTGCAGCCGCATCCAGGCGCGCGCGCGCATCCTGATCCAGGTCCGTCTCAATTGATTCCTCTGCGATGAGCTCGTAGGCGAGGCTGGCAACGACGATGCGGGTGTGGCGTCGACCGAAGTCGATACCCACGGCCAGCGCATCGGTACCCGCGAAGCTCACGGCAACCGCTCTGCGACCCGAGCTCGTCACCGGAGATGTCGTGACGAGTCCGCGAACCAGTAACGCGCGCACGATGTTGGACACCGTCGCGGTAGAGAGCCCCGTCTGTCGAGATAGTTCGGCCTGGGTCAGTGAACCCTGGTCGAGGAGGCTGCGGATGATCCGCTGCTGGTTCGACAGACGAAGCGCCGACTGGGATCCCGGTTGATCGGAGAGAGCTCCGGTTCCAGTCGAGAGAGGGGACATGTACGAATCATGCCCCGCGGTTCGATTGCGGTCAAGAACTTAACGCAAGTCCGCGACTTTCCTATGTGCTCTCTACGACTCCTGGCCGAGAAAGCGGCGCGAGCGGCATCGTATGGGTAGTCTCGACGTCCTCCTGAGCTAGATCCGTGCGTATGCGCGCACCGGGAAGGTGCCGAATCCCTCAACCCGAGGCGGTGTCGCGGTGAACCGTGCACCCGATGCGGGCAGGCTACCCAGGTTCGTGAGGTGTTCGACGACGTGGATGCCCGCAGCGAGCAACCGGGTATGAGCCGGCCGCTCCCCTGTACCTTCGGTGTTGTCGATATTGAGCGAGTCGATGCCGACGAGCACGACGCCCTGCTCGATGAGGTAGTCGACGCCCTCGGCGGTCAGGTACGGGGCGCCGGACGCGTAAGCGGGTGTGTCGAAGTGGCGATCCCAGCCGGTGGCCAGCAGGACGGCCTTGCCCGCGACATCCCGACCATTGAATGCGGAGGCCGGGATGCCGCGCTCCGCTGAATCCTGCAGGTGAAACACCTCGGTCGGCAGGTCGACGAGCGTCTCGAGCCTGAGCCCGGCGAGGTCTGTGCCGCCCTCGTAGCGGTGCCATGGGCTGTCAAGGTAGGTGCCGGTGTTGCCGATCATCGTGATGATGTCCATGGCAAACTCGGTGCCCGGCGCGTACCTGCTTCTCGAGTCTTCGCGCGTGAGGTGCGGAGTGATCGTTGGTGCGGGCAGACCCGGATAGGTGATCAGCCCCTCACGGATGACATGGCTGAGTTCGACGAATACGCGGTTGCTAGACGACGACACGGGTCCTCCTTTTGTAGAGCATGACCGCGACGGCGACGAGCGCAAGCGCCGCGGGAACGACGAGGTGGACGCCCGCGAGCACGAGCAGTCCGCCGACAAGAACCACAGACACGACGGCCATCCACCAACCGATGCTCCAGCGCTCCAGCGCTCCAGGAGCCGTACGGCCGCGAGCATCCCGAGCGCGTAGACGGCAACCATGCAGCTTGTGTGGATGAGGATGAACGGAGTCAGGTCGAGGCCCGTCACCAGCAGCCCGACGAAGTAGGCGAGGTTGATCAGACCCGCTACGAACAGCGCACGACGGGGAATCGCTCCACGCTCCGCGCCCTTCGCAATCCAAATCGGGAGGTGCCCGTCGCGCCCGAGCGAGGCGCCCAGCTTGGACAGCGCCGGGAGGTAAGCGTTCAGAACGCCCATCGAGACGATGAGGGCGATCCCCGCGATTATCCACGCGCCATAGGCCGGAAGCGTGACCGAGACGAGATCGAGTAGCGGCACAGGGCTCGCACCAGCATTGGGGCCGAGCGCTGTGATCGTCACGAACTGCAGCGCGAGGTACGCGATCCCGACCGTTGCGATAGCGATCGCGGTGGCAAGGGGGATGACACGGCGCGGGTTCCTAAACTCGGCCGCGATGTGCGTCACGGCCTCCCACCCGGCGAACGCCCACACGAACAGGCTGATCGCGGCACCAACGCCGACCCAGCCGTGCGGAAGGAAGGGGTGGAAGCGGTCGAGGCGCACCACCGGAAGCGAGGTCGCAACGACACCGGCGACGACGAACAGCAGGATCGCAGTGAGCACCAGCTGCAGCGATCCGGAGACACGAAGGCCAAAGCTGTTGACGACGAACGGTGGAATGTAGATGACCACACCCACAACGACGATGAGCCAGCCTGGGCCGCCGAACGCGCCGACGACGTACTGGGCGCCGAGAATGGCGACGACGGGGCCGCCGACCTGCACGCCGAAGAAGAACCAGTAGCCGGACATCCTCGCGGCCGTCTGCCCGAGTGCCAGCCGCACGAAGGTGGCGACGCCGCCGGCATCCGGAAACCGGGAAGCGAGCGCCGCGAACGTGCCAGCCAGGGGAATCGAGAGCAGCAGAACTGCCGCAACGGACACAATGGATGCCGGCCCGGCCACGCGCGCCGCGAGCGCTGGCAGCACCAGGATGCCGGTCCCGAGCACGGCGGCCACATACATCGACGCGCCGCGCAGGAGGCCAATCGTGCCGTGAGTCTCGGTCGTGGACGGCGCTGCCGCGCCCTCCGTCACCCGTCCGACTGTCATGCCGCCAGTCTGGCAGCGGGGGGCGACCTCGCACCGCGCGGTTACGGTCAGGTGACCAGCACATCCCGCCAGCCTCTCCGAACAACTCCCCCACCCCCTCCCCGAGCGAGCCCCCTCCCCCGCCCCCTCCCCGAGCGAGGAGCGGAGGGGCGGGGAAGGCGGAGGAGGGGAGGGGAGGGGTTACTGGGTCAGGTCGTAGAGCGTTACTCCATCCACGGTCTTGGCGGTGTAGTGGGCTTCGACCCACGAGGCGATCGTGCTCGAGTTGCTCGAGCCGCCGTTCGACTGGCCGACCGTCCCGCCGATGAAGTAGTGGATCTTGCCGGCGGCGACATCCGCCTGGAAATCGGCGAGGGTCGGCGATGGGTCGCTGCCATTGAAACCGCCGATCGGCATGACCGCCTCCTGCGTTGCGAGTTGGTAGCCGGCCGCGCTGTCGGAGCCGACCGCCGCCGCAACCCAGGTGTACTTCGTCGCGTTCGCCTTCAGCAGGCTGGACAGGGCAGTCCCGACCGCCGCGCTATTGAGCAGCGAGCGAGCGCCACCACCGCCAGTCCTGCCAGCGAAGCCACCACGGGTGCCCGTCGGCGCTGTGCCACGCGCGGTGGGAGGCGCACCCCCACCCCGGCCGCCGCCGAATCCGCCGCCCATTCCGCTCGCGACGGTCGGTCCGGCGGTCACGATCGAGCCGCCGTGAGCCGTGAGAACCGTGTCGAGCGTCCACGCCGTCGGGCCGAGGAGCGCGGCCGTGAGCGTCACACCGAGGGTTGCCACCATCAGCCGCTTGCCGCCCTGCGGCAGGAGGAGGAGCACGGCCGCAACCAGGCCGAGCACAAGCACGACCGGCCCCAGCCACGGCAGCCAGGTGCTCGCTTCGCTGAGCAGGATGTAGCTCCAGGTAACCGTTCCGAGGACGACAACAGCCGAGATGATGCGCGACCACCCTTCCATCCGCCGCGACCACAGCACCGAGGCGCCGATCGCGGCGACCGCGGCGATCGCTGGCGCCAGGGCGACCGTGTAGTACGCGTGGAAGATGCCCTGGGCGAAACTGAAGGTCAGCCCCGTGATCGCGAGCCAGGCGGTAAAGAGCATGAGCGTTGCGCGTCGCAGGTCGCTGCGACCGCCGCGCATCACGACGAAGGCGACAAGGGCGAGCACGAGTGCCGCAGGCAGGAGCCAGGTGATCTGGCCGCCGATCTCATTCTGAAACAGTCGCAGGATGCCCGTCGCACCCCATTGGCCGCCGGTGGTCGTCGCGCCGCCGCCGCCCGTCACGCTACCGGTTTCACTGCCCGTCAGGCGGCCTAAGCCGTTGTAGCCGAAGGTGAGCTCGAGAAAGCTGTTGGTCTGCGAACCTCCGATGTATGGCCGCATGCTCGCCGGGACCAGCTCGACGATCGCAACCCACCAGCCGGCCGAGACGACGACAGCGCCAAGAGCTGCCAGCGAGTGCCAGATGCGGCGCCACCATCCGCCGGGCGCGGCCGCGATGTACACACCTGCGAGCGCCGGCAGGATCACGAATGACTGCAGCTGCTTGGTCAGGAACCCGAGCCCGATCATTGCGCCGGCCCAGAGAACCCAGCGCAGCTTGCCCGACTGGATGCCGCGAACCGTGAAATAGGTCGCCAGAGTCAGAAGCAGAACCAGCAGGGCATCCGGATTATTGAACCGGAACATCAGCGCGGCGACCGGGGTCAGCGCAAGCACTCCCCCGGCAAGCAACGCGGTGCGAGCCGAGAACGAGCGCCGAACGGTCGCATAGAGGACGCCGACTGTCGCAACGCCCATGAGCGCCTCCGGCAGGAGGATGCTGAACGAGCTGAGCCCGAACGCTCGAACGGACAACGCCATCAGCCACAGGCTCGCGGGCGGCTTGTCGACCGTGATCGAGTTGGCGGCATCCGACGATCCGTAGAAGAAGGCTTCCCAGTTGCTGGAACCGGCCTGGACGGCGGCCGAGTAGAAGGAGTTGGCCCATCCGCTTTCGCTCAGATTCCAGAGATACAGGATGGCCGTGACAGCGAGCAGGCCGAGGAAGGCGGGGCGCTCCCAGCGCGCGGTTGTCGCCGACCCGAATAGGAGGCGTCGTGCCCAGGTCGGCGCGCCCGTGCGCGACTCGCCGCGCAGCGGCAGTGTCGACGTGGTCATGAGACGCTCACCTTCTCCAGAGCAGGATAGGCAACTGGTGCGTCGGCTGGTTCGGCCTCGGGCGCCGCACGTCGCTCGCTCCGGAACACCCACACCCGCAGCAGGACAAACCGCAACACCGTGGCAAGAAGATTCGCGAAGGTGAGCACGATCAGCTCGGTGCCCGCACTTGCCTGGGGATTGATGGCGTGCAGTTCAAGCAGCGACCCGCTCGTGATCAGCCAGGCGATCCCAAAGACGATGAGGCCCTGGAATTGATGCGTCGCGACCCTGGCACGTCCCCGCAGGCCGAACGTGAATCGACGGTTCGCGGCCGTATTCGCGACGGCCGTCAGCAGCAGCGCGAGGAAGTTCGCCGCAAACCCGGTCATCACGCTTTGGAACAGGAGGTACAACAGCGCATAGGCCGCCGTTGACAGAACTCCCACGGCCGCGAACCGCACAACTTGCCCGAAGAACGACGGCGGCTGTGGCGGCGC
Organism: Glaciihabitans sp.; assembly: GCA_025463785.1. Taxonomy (GTDB): domain Bacteria; phylum Actinomycetota; class Actinomycetes; order Actinomycetales; family Microbacteriaceae; genus Galbitalea. The sequence goes on along the minus strand of JAODBD010000003.1, from coordinate 435,059 downwards.
GAACGGCCGTCGGCCGAACTCCGCGTACAGACGGTCGACGGGGATGCGCCCGGACAGCAGTCCGCGCGTGACACGAACCATGCCCTTCAGGTCGTCCGTCGCTGTCGAGAGGATGTCGACCCGGCTGTCCGGGTCATCCACCCAGTCCACCGGAACCTCGTGGATGCGAAGCCCGCTTCGCTCCGCCAGGATCAGCAGCTCGGTATCGAAGAACCAGCCGGTGTCCTCGACGAGGGGGAGAAGCCGGGCGGCGACATCCGTTCGCATTGCCTTGAAGCCGCACTGGGCATCGGTGAAGCCTGCGCCCATGGTGCGCCGCAGCAGGAAGTTGTATGAGCGAGAAATGAATTCGCGTTTGCCGCCGCGCGTAACGCGGGAGGATGCGGCGAGTCGAGTTCCGATCGCGACGTCTGAGTGGCCGGACAGCAGCGGCGCGATCAGGGGAGGCAGTGCGCGGAGGTCGGTCGAGAGATCGACATCGACGTACGCAACGACCTGCGCCGTCGACGCCAGCCAGGCGCGCTTGAGTGCGCGGCCGCGGCCCCTCTCGTCGAGGTGCAGGATTGCGACCTGATCGAGGTCGTAGGTGAGGAGCGTCGCGATGTCGAGGGTGGCATCCGTGCTCGCGTTGTCGGCAATGGTGATCAACCACGGGACATCCAACTCCGCGGTCAGATACGCGTGCAGGGTGCGGATGCTCGTCTCGAGCAGCTCCTGCTCGTTATAGACGGGGACTACGACCTCAAGGGCGAGTTGTTCGGTCGGTGTTTTCATGTCGGCTAGCTAAAGCCGCGACCCTATGTCATTCCTATGAGCCGTCTGGGGCTCGCTGGTGAATCCCAAAACCCATCCGGCCCACTCCGCCTGCCCGGCCGCCCCCGCGTGCCCCCCTGCGCCTGCTCTCCCAGCTCCCTGCCCTGCCCCCTGTCCCCCGTCCCCCTGTCCCCCTGTCCCCCTGCGCGTAACTCATGCTGGGCAGGGTGGACACACCCCGCACGCGGCGTGTCGCGCGGCTCGACCTCCGCTCGGCATGAGTTACGCGCAGAAGACGCGCGGCTCGACCTCCGCCCGGCATGAGTTACGCGCAGGGGGCGCGCGGCTCGACCTCCGCTCGGCATGAGTTGCGCGCAGAGGCTACGCGCCCAGACCAGCGCGCCTAAACCTGGTCCAGGGCTCGCAGCACGTCGGCGAGGAGGTCGTCGACATCCTCGATGCCGACGGAGAGCCGGATGACGTTGTCTGGCACCTCAAGCTCGGTGCCGCGCACGGAGGCATGCGTCATCTCCGTCGGATAACCGATGAGCGACTCGACGCCGCCGAGTGACTCCGCGAGCTGGAATAGTTCGGTCGACTCGGCGAACTTGCGCGCGGCAACGGCTCCGCCGGTCAGCGCAACGGAAAGCATCCCGCCGAATGCGCTCATCTGACGCGCGGCAATGTCGTGGCCCGGGTGGTCCGGGAGGCCCGGGTAATACACGGCATCAAGCGCGGGATGCCCGACCAGCCCCTCCGCGATCTCCTGGGCGTTGGCCGAGTGACGGTCCATCCGCACCGCAAGGGTCTTGATGCCGCGAACGGTCAGCCACGCGTCCAGCGGGCCGCTGACGGCGCCGACGGCGAACTGCAGGAACCCGACCTTTTCGGCCAGTTCGAGGTCGTTCACGATGACTGCGCCACCCAGAACGTCGGAGTGGCCACCGAGGTACTTCGTCGTCGAGTGCACAATGACGTCGGCGCCGAGCGCGATGGGCTGCTGCAGATAAGGCGAAGCGAACGTGTTGTCCACGACGACCAGCGCGCCGTTCGCGTGCCCGATCTCGGCGAGGGCGGCGATATCGCTGATCTTCATGAGGGGGTTCGAGGGGGTTTCGATCCACAGGATCGCTGTCTTCGATGCGGCCACGGCATCCCGAACTGCGTCTAGGTCACTCATGTCGACGGTCGAGAGGCCGACGCCCCACGGCACGAAGACGCGGTTGACGAGGCGGTGCGTACCGCCGTAGACGTCGTTGCCCATGACGATGTTGTCGCCGGGTTGGAGCACCGCGCGCAGCAGGGTGTCTTCGGCGGCGAGGCCCGAGGCGAAGCTATAGGCGTGCGATCCGCCCTCGAGCGAGGCGAGCAGTTCCTGCAGCGAGTCGCGCGTGGGGTTGCCACCTCGCGCGTATTCGTAGCCGCCGCGGAACCCGCCGATGCCGTCCTGCACAAAGGTCGAGGTCAGGTAGACCGGCGGGATGATCGCGCCCGTCGTCGGGTCGAATTCCTGGCCGACGCGAATGGCTCGCGTCGAGAAGCCGAGAGATTCGGGCGCAGTTATTTCGGGCACTGAGTTCCTTGCTGTGGATTAGTTGGAGAGGTAGTTCAGGAGGTCGTATCGGGTCAGAACCGCGACCGGCTTACCGTCGTCAACAACGAGCAGGGCATCGGATGTTCCCAACGCCTCACGTGCCTGCGTAACAGACTCGTGAACGCCGATCAATTCGAGCGGCTTACCCACAAACTGCGAGATCGAGTCGGTCATGCTGGCCGCGCCAGTGAACACCAGTTCCACGAGGTTCTTCTCGTTGATCGCACCAACGACCTCGCCGATGACGACGGGGGGCTCAGCCGTGAGGACCGGCAGTTGCGAAACGTCGTGCTTGGCCATGATCTGGATGGCGTCGCGCACGGTGTCAGACGGATGCAGGTGCACCAGGTCGGGCAGCTCGCCCGACTTGGTGCGCACCAGATCCTCGACGGTTTTCTCGTCGGAGACCTGCGTGAAGCCGTAGGACTGCATCCACTGGTCGTTGAAAACCTTGCCGAGGTAGCCGCGACCGCCATCCGGCAGCAGCACGACGACGACATCGTCGGGCCCGAGGTCGGCAGAGAGCTTCAGAGCCGCACTCACGGCGAGCCCGCTTGAGCCGCCGACCAGCAGCCCCTCTTCGCGGGCAAGCCGGCGGGTCAGATCGAAGGACTCGGCATCGGATGACGCAATGATTCGATCGACGACACTCGGATCGTAGGCGCTCGGCCAGAAATCCTCACCGACGCCCTCGACGAGGTACGGGCGCCCCGTGCCGCCGGAATACACCGAGCCTTCGGGGTCGGCACCGATGATCTGCACCGCGCCGTCGGAGACCTCCTTGAGATACTTTCCGACTCCGCTGATCGTGCCGCCGGTGCCGACACCAGCGACGAAGTGCGTGACCTTGCCTTCGGTGTCGCGCCAGATCTCGGGGCCGGTCGTCTCATAGTGACTGAGCGGGCCGTTCGGGTTGGCGTACTGGTTCGGCTTGAACGCACCGGGGATCTCCCGCGCAAGCCGATCGCTCACCGAGTAGTACGACTCTGGGCTCTCGGGCGCAACCGACGAGGGCGCAACGACTACCTCGGCCCCGTACGCCCGCAGCACATTGCGCTTCTCCTCGCCCACCTTGTCCGGCACGACGAACACGCAACGATAGCCGCGCTGCTGGGCAACGAGCGCGAGCCCGATGCCGGTGTTGCCGCTGGTCGGTTCGACGATCGTGCCGCCCGGCGCAAGCTTGCCCTCGGCCTCGGCAGCGTCGATGATGCGGGCCGCAATGCGATCCTTGGATGACCCTCCCGGGTTCAGATATTCAATCTTCGCGAGGATCGTGGGCGCGTAGCCTTCCGCCACCTTCGTCAGCCGGACGAGGGGCGTATTGCCGATAAGATCGAGCACCGAATTCGCGTACTTCATGGTGCGGTCAGTCTATCGGCGGGCAATCTGGGAGCCCGGAGTGTTACATCCCGCCGTATCCGACGCGCACAGCATCAGCCACCGGAATCGGTTGCCAGAATCGCGCCGATGGCGGCGGGGATGTGGCCGACCATGACGTTCCAGATGATCTCGCGATCGGCCTCGAGATAGTCATGCGCGATGATGTTGCGCGTCGTGACAATCACCGAATATGGGATCTCAAGTCTCACCGATGCGCGACGCTCATCAGTCAGCCTCACTCGCGCAATGTCGCCAAAGTGCATAACGATCGCCTCGGCGGCGCGGTACGTGAGACTCCCGGTCCGCATGAACTCGGCCTTGCCCGCGGATGTAACGCTCTCGCATTCGGCCAACAGCTCTCTGAGAGCGCTGCGGACCGCTGGCCAGCGATCGACCAGCCTACTACCGGTGTCCTGCGACGCCCGCGGGATCGCGGTAAACCGTTTGGTTCCGCTCGCGTCGCCTTCTTCTCTCACAGGGGCACTGCTTCATCGAGGATGTGTGCGAAGAATGGATTCTCCGCCTGTCGCTCGGTCAGCACATCCACCCCGAATCCGGTGAGTTCTGTGACTTCATTTGTGAAATCGGCCAGGCCGAATATCGTCGCATGCTCCCCGGCGTGCACGATCAGGTCAATGTCGCTGTTCTCGGTATCGCGGCCGTGGATCGTCGACCCAAACACGCGCACATTGCTTAGCCCGACACGTGCTGCTGCATTCTGGATGTCGTCCGCGAAGAACATCAGTGGGATGCTGGGCCGCGTTCGCGCCGCCTTGAGCAGCCTGCGAACGGTCTCCTCCTGTGGGACCTTCGCCCCGGATTCGTATGCGGAAATGGTCGGTTGCTGGATGCCCGCCGCGGCGGCAAGTTCGCGCTGGGTCATTCCGACATCCTCACGAGCGAGCCGGATCAAAGTCCCCAGACTCTTCGTTGTCATTTCCGTACCTCCCATATAGATCAAATCTATATCACGAGGCCGGCTAACACGGTGAGAGGCCCGAGCCAGATCCAGATCCAGAACCGCAGCACCCGTCGCCGTTCGGTATCCACCCCCGGCCTGGGGTCGGTCCCCCATCACTCACGGGTCGACCATTCCGCGCAGCGCCGCCGCCCGCGTCAGGATGAACGGCCGCATGACCTCCGCGGTGAGTGGCGCGAGTTCCAGATGGTCCATGTTCCACGGGTCGACCCAGACGAGTTCCTCGATCTCGGCGGCCGCGAGTCCCTCGTGCACGGCGACCGCGAAGAACACGTCGGCATCCACCAGGTGGTCCGGCTCGTTCGCGGCGTGCGCGGCGTAGCGTCCGATGAACTCGAAGTCTGCGGAGTCGAGCTCGAATCCGACCTCCTCACGCAGCTCACGCGCGAGTGCATCCGCCGTCGTCTCGCCGACTTCAGGCTTGCCTCCCGGCTGCATGAACGCGGTCGTTTCGCGCTTGCGAACGAGCAGCAGCGAACCGGACGAATTCAGGATGACGGCGGCAACGATCCGAATCACGTTCGGATGCGGGACCTCTCCGCGGTAGCTCACGTCGCCAACACTATCTACTGGACAGGATTTCGTGACCGTGCTCGTAACTCACCAGGACGGTCAGGAGAGGATCGACGACTGCTCGGCGAATAGCCGCGAATACTCGCCGCCGCGCGCCAGGAGGTCGGCGTGCGTCCCGGTTTCGACGATCTCGCCGTCCTGCACGACGAAGATGACGTCGGCGCCGATGACCGTCGACAGCCGGTGTGCGATCGCGATCGTGGTGCGACCTCGGGATGCCTCATCCAGCGCCGCCTGCACGATGCGTTCCGAAATGGTGTCGAGCGCGCTGGTCGCTTCGTCGAGAATCAGGACCGGCGGATCCTTCAGCAACACGCGCGCGATGGCAACGCGTTGCTTCTCGCCACCGCTCAGCCGGTAGCCGCGTTCGCCGACAACGGTGTCGTAGCCGAGCGGGAAGGTCGTGATGGTGTCGTGGATGTTGGCCGCCCGCGCCGCGCCCTCGAGTTCGGCGTCCGTCGCATCCGGTTTCGCGTACCGCAGGTTCTCCGCGATGGTCGCGTGGAACAGGTAGGTCTCCTGGCTCACAATGCCGATGTTGCGAACGAGGCTGTCCTGGCTGAGGTCACGCACGTCGTCGCCAGCGAATACGACGTGTCCCCCCTCAACATCGTGGAAGCGCGGGATGAGGTAGGAGACCGTGGTCTTACCTGCGCCGGAGGGCCCCACGAACGCCGCATACTGTCCGGGCTTGATCGCGAAGGAAACGGTACGAAGCGTCGGCGTTGTGTCCTGGCCGGCGTCCGGGTAGCGGAAGACGACATCCCGAAACTCGACCTCGCCCACCAGGGACTCGTTGACCGCCCCTGCGTCGGGCTTGTCGACAATGGCCGGATGCAGGTCGAGGTACTCGAAGATGCGCGCGAACAGTGCCTGCGAGGTTTGCAGGTCGAGTGCCACGCGCAGCAGTCCCATCAACGGGAACGTCACGCGCGCCTGCACCGTCGTGAACGCAACGATTGTGCCGGCCGTGACCGGAACACTGTGGGTGATGAGCCACGCGGCGACCAGGTAGATGACCGCCGGAATCACCGACAGGAAGATCCCCACCATCGCGAAGAACCACTGCCCGCTCATCTGCTGTCTAACCTGCAGCCCGATCTGGTTGCGGTTCTCGGCTCCGTAGCGAGCGATTTCGGCAGGCTGCTGGTTGAAGCTCTTGGCGAGCAGGATGCCGCTCACGCTCAGCGTCTCCTGTGTGATCGCGGTCATGTCGCTGAGCGATTCCTGCGTTTTGGTCGCGATGCGCGCACGCACCTGGCCAACCCGACGCTGAGTGAACACGAGAACCGGCAACAGGATCACCGCAACGATGGTCATCTGCCAGCTCAGGATAATCATCGAGACGAGCGCCGCGATGACCGTGACCGTGTTACCGATGACGCTCGAAATCGTGTTGCTGAGAACGTCGGCCACGCCTCCGACATCGTTTTGCAGTCTCGACTGGATGATGCCGGTCTTGGTCTTCGTGAAGAAGGCGAGCTCCATCGACTGCAGGTGACTGAACAGCCGCATGCGCAGCGAACCCATGACATTGTTGCCGACCGTCGCCGTGAGGTAGGTCTGCCAGACGCCGAGCCCAGCCGACACAACCCAGAGCATGACCATGATGACGACGAGCGTCACGAGCACGGGCACGTTCGGCTGCCGGTCGGGCGGGAACAGTCCGCGATCGAACAGCTGCTTGGTCAGCAGCGGCGGTGCAACGCTGAGCGCCGCGCTGATGAGAACGAGGATGATCGTGACCGTCAGCTTGGTGCGGTGTGGTGTGAACAACTCGCCAATGCGGCGAAGCAGGTGCTCGACCTTCGGGGCGTCGGCGTTTCGCGCGCGCTGGGATTCGACATCCCGGCCACCAACTCTTCCGTGGCCACCGCCACCCCGCATACTCACCCGTTCACCCTAAGCGTTCGGGTGAGCGGGATGCTGTGGGATGTCGCCGAGTATTAGTGGGACGGCCAGGCCGCGTCGATGGAGCTGAGAACCTTCGTTGTGCTCGTGCCGTTAACCCAGTCGACCATTCCTGTGAGGAACGATCCGGAGCCGACCACCGACGGCATCAGGGCTGAAGCGTCGAAGCGGAAGACCGTCCGCTGGTCCTGGAGGGTTGCCGCCGACAGCTGAAGCAATGGACTGGTCGGATCGTTCAGCGGAACTCCCGGGTCGGGGCTGACAACGCCGCCGAGCTTCACACGGGAGATTGCCCAAGCCGTACTCGAAAGGTACTTCTGCACCTTGACGGTGTCGGAGTCGTTCGAGAACGCCGCCACGAAGTCGCCACCACCGGTGACCGGAATCGACGTGTCCGTGAACGGCGGCAGCGGGAAGGCCCAGTAGTTGCCCTCGGGGCTCACGTTCGAGAGGGTTCCACCGGTGGTGTCCGCGTTCGCGAGGTCACCGACGAAGGACGAGTCCTGGTGGGCGAGAGCGCACTTTCCGCTCAGCATCGCTCTGGCGACATCCGCAGTGGTGGCAGTGTCAACCGTATTGACGCCGCCGATGCCGGCATTCGTGTAGTTCTTGTCGAGAAGGATCTCGGCAGCGTCATCGAATGCACGCTTGATGCGCGGGTCGCTGAACGGAATCTTGTGGGTGACCCACTGGTCGTAGACGGCAGGACCCTCCTGGCGAAGCACGAGGTCTTCGACCCAGTTGGTTCCGGATGCGCCGCTCGCGGCGTTGGCGCTGAAGCCCTCGCACCACGGGGCCGAGCCGGACTTGCTCTGGATGGTCTGCGTCAGAAGGTACAGGTCAGACCACGTCTTCGGAACGGAAACTCCCCACTTCGCAAACTGCGCCGGCGAGTAGAAGACCCAGCCGTTGATGCTGGCGAGGAGCGGAGCGGCGTAGTTTGCACCACCTGTGGTCGTGTATCCGGCCCACTGGGCGGGGAAGTTCGCCTTTACGTTCGCCGTCACGGGTGACGGAAGCTTCTGCAGGTAGCCGCGAGTGGCCAGGTCTTTGACGAGGCCAGGCTGTGCAAAGATCGCGAGGTCGGGTGCGTTGCCCTGCTGGGCTGCCCCACCGATCTGCTCTTCGAAGTTCTTGCTGCCGGTGTACTTGATGGTGATGTGGTTGGTCTTTTCCCAACCGGCCCACGATTGCTCGAGCAACGCTGCGTCAGTATCGGTGATGGGACCCGAGATCGTGACGATGCCGTCCGCTTTGCCGACAGACCCCGCAGGGCCAGTCGTGCCCGACGAGCAGCCGCTCAACGCGACCCCAACGACCGCAAGCGCGGCAAGCGGCGCGATGACGCGACGTGTTGAAAACTTCAATTCGGTTCTCCCCCCAGGGTGCGCTCCAGCGCTCACAGAGACTATCCGGGGGCGATGTACCCCGTGCAGTCCCCCTTTGGGGTGACTGGCTCGGCGCGAAGGTAAGCAGGCTGTGCGACTAGGGTCGCACACCGCGCGGCAAAAAGTCAGCATTTATTACTTTCCGCCGAGGGGCTCGCCGTTGCCGGGCGATCTTCGATGCCCCCGGGATCGTGGGGGCCCGCAATTCCTGGGGGCCCCACACGATTTCGCGCACAGGTGCACTACCAACCGACTGTGAGTCAGGCGCGTTCGGTCGCGATCGGGATGAGCTAGCAGGAGGGTAAGGCCGTCTAGTTCGCGCGTTGCGGCACGTGACTCAATCAGGGGGTTGTTTGAACCGCTGCCGGGGGTACAGTGGCGGGACGTCCCCATTATGGTGGACATGAACAGCGACGCACAAGGGTTGTGAGACTGATTCACTTGAGACTCATACTTCTTGTGAGCGCACGAATCTGAGCAGTCAGCCGGCGGGGCTGTCTCGGTTATTGGATGTCGGATGTCTGGACCTGATCCCAGACTCCCGGCGACGACGGCATAGAGGCGGGGCGTGCCGAGTGGTTACGGAACGCCCCGTCTCGCTCCACCCAGGATGCTCATCCCCTAGCTCTGCGCAAAAAGGGCGCCGCGCCCAAACGGATACGAGACCGTCTGGGGTAGGACATCGTTCACACTCTCGGCGGCTTTCGCATGCCTCAAGGGTTGGTGCAGGTCATCTCAACTTCGATCGAGTCGCCTTAGGCGCGCGCGGCCGGCAGCCTGCCATGAGGCCGCCTGGAGGTGACCCGGGAGGTGCGTTTAGTCTGTGTCAGTTCGCGTCAACGTCTGCGCGAATTGGCACAGACAAAACGGATCCCCGGGACAGGTCAGCGGCGAAATCGAGCCCGACAAGAACTAGGGAGCCAACCAAAGCAAAAGAGCCCGGCCGATGGCCGGGCTCTTTGCGAGTGATGTCGCGACTCATACGAGAATGATGTCTCGACTCACCACTTAAACGGAGGTTACTTGAGTGTGACGGTGGCGCCAGCCTCTTCGAGCTGTGCCTTTGCCTTCTCAGCGTTCTCCTTGCTGACGCCCTCGAGAACAACGCCGGGGGCGTTGTCAACGACAGCCTTTGCCTCGCCGAGGCCGAGGCTCGTAAGCGCGCGAACCTCCTTGATGACCTGGATCTTCTTCTCGCCGGCGGCCTCGAGGACGACATCGAACGCCGTCTTCTCTTCAACCTCTTCGACGGGAGCAGCAGCCCCGCCGCCCGCGGCGGCAGCGGCGACCGGAGCCGCAGCGGTGACCTCGAAGGTCTCCTCGAACTTCTTCACGAACTCGCTCAGCTCAATGAGCGTGAGCTCCTTGAACGCGTCGAGCAGCTGGTCAGTGGACAGCTTTGCCATTTGGTTCTCCTTAGTGTTTTCTAGATTCCAGGGCCGCGCTACTGCGCGGAATCCTGCTTCTCGCGCAACGCGTCGACCGTGCGAACGGCCTTCGACAGCGGTGCGTTGAACAGATACGCAGCACCGAACAGCGACTGCTTGAATGCGCCGGCCAGCTTGGCCAGCAGCACTTCACGGCTTTCGAGATCGGCGAGCTTGTTGACCTCAGCGGCGCTCAGCGGGTTACCGTCGAAGTAACCGCCCTTCACGACCAGCAGAGGGTTTGCCTTGGCAAAGTCACGCAGAGCCTTCGCAACGGCGACAGTGTCACCGTGAACGAAAGCGAGAGCGGATGGCCCGGCGAGTTCTGCGTCAAACGACGAGATCCCTGCCTGGTTGGCCGCAATTTTGGTCAACGTGTTCTTCACCACGGCGTACGTCGCGTGCTCACTGATCGACTGCCGCAGCTGCTTGAGCTGGGCAACAGTGAGACCGCGGTACTCGGTCAGCAGAACGGCGTTCGAGCTACGGAAACTCTCCGTAAGCTCGGCAACCGAAGCTTCCTTGTTCGCCATGGCGCTCCTTTATTGGTGGATGATTCAACCGAAACCACCGGGCGCTCTCACGAAAAAAGCCCCGGCACTTGGCGCACGGAGCCTGGTCATCCTCGCGGACTAAAAGTCTTCACACACCTGCGCGGGATGCTGGTTGACTCTGCTGTTGAAACACCAGCGCGAGTCATCCAGACCTTCGGTCACCTTGCGGCGACATCCAGCGGTCTTTGGCCTCATACAGAGTACGTGAGTTGAGCGGCCGCGGCAAATCGCGACCGCCAGAAATGGCCTCTCGCTCTAAGCTCCGGCGCGCCAGGAGTGCGTGGGCTCGTAGCCGAGGAGCCGCCGCGCCTTATCGATCGACAGCAGCGTCTCGGTGCCAACGAGCTCGTGCTTGAGCGGCACGTTCGGAAACACCTCCGCCGCAAGCTCCGCGCTCGGCCGCGACATCACCGTGTCGGCGTTCGCGATCACGAAGGTATCGAAGCCGGGGAGTTTCGCCTCGAGCGCGCGGAGGACAGCCTGGGCGGCATCCCGAGTATCGATGTAGCCCCACAGGTTCCACCGGCGCAGAGCCGGGTCGGTGTCCCAGGTCGGCTGGTTGACGTAATCGCTCGCGTCGAGGACATTGGAGAAGCGCAAGCCCGTGATGCTGAGCTCCGGATCCCAACGACAGAGCTTCGTCGCCAGCTCCTCCTCGAGGTGCTTGACCACCGAGTACATCGACTCGGGCCGCGACGGGTACTCCTCGTCTACGGGCAGGTACGGCGGGTCGATTTCGAACGGGATGCCAAGCAGCGTCTCACTGGACGCGTAGACGATCGATTTGATGCCCACACGACGGGCGGCCTGGAACACATTGAACGTCGCGTTCATATTGTTCTGGAAGGTTGCCGAGTCGGTCTCCAGACCGCCAGAGGGAATCGCCGCGAGGTGCACGACCGCGTCCAGACCGTCATAGCGGCCGTCGACGGAGCTGAGCGCGTCAACGACAGACCCGTAGTTCGTCAGATCGATGCGGGTGAAGTTCTCCGCCCGAGCACCGACCGCGTCGAGCACGAACACATCGTGCCCCGCAGCCCCGAGTCCGCGCACAACCTCTGCGCCGAGTTTGCCATGTCCACCGGTTACAACAATTTTCATATGACCATTCTGCCAGCTATGAGTTAGCGCTCACGTAGGGAAGTTCCACCGCAAATGTCGTTCCCTCAGACGAACTCGTCACACTCACCACTCCACCGTGCGCATCGACGACCGCGCGCACGATCGCGAGGCCAAGCCCGGTGCTGCCGGTCGCCCGCGCCCGTGAGGTGTCACCACGGGCAAACCGCTCGAACAGGTCGTCTTGAAGATCCTCTGGGATGCCGGGGCCGTCATCCGCCACCGTCACGACCGCGCCGCCAGACTCCACACTCGCGAGCGACACCGCGACGTGGGTGCCGGCCGGCGTGTGCACGCGGGCATTCGCAAGCAGGTTGGCGAAGACCTGGTGGATGCGCTGGGAATCCCCGTCGATCATCACCGGATCGTCCGGGAGGTTCAGTTCAAACTCGTGGTCGGACCCGGCCACATGCGCATCGCTCACGCAGTCGACCAGTAGCCGGGACAGGTCGACAGGAGCGGTCTCGATATCGCGGCCGGCGTCCAGTCGCGCAAGAAGAAGCAGGTCTTCGACGAGCGAGGTCATGCGCACGGCCTCGGACTCGACCCGACCGAGCGAATGCGTGACATCGTGCGGCAGGTCGTAATTGCCGCGTCGGGTGAGTTCGGCGTAACCGCGGATCGACGCGAGCGGCGTTCGCAATTCGTGGCTGGCATCCGCGACGAATTGGCGCACGCGGCTCTCGCTCGCCTGCCTGGCCTTCAGCGCGTTGTCGACGTGTCCGAGCAGGGTGTTGAGGGCTGCGCCCACCTTGCCGACCTCGGTGCGCTGGTCGGTGTCGGCGTCTGGCACCCGGACGGCAAGATCGACCTCGCCGCGGTCGAGTGGCATCGACGCAACTTCCGTCGCGGTCGCTGCAACCCGGCGCAGAGGTCGCAGAGCGTACGACACGATGAACCAGGTCGCGAAGGCGACGAGAAGGATGCCGCCGAGCGAGATCCCGCCGAGGGCCAGGCCGAACTGGGCGAGCGTTGTCTGCATTTGCGCGAGCGGATACGCGGTGTAGCCGTAGTACTTCACCAGCGCGCCCGTGGTCGGGTCCTGATAGGAAAGCAGATTCGTACGAATCACGCGAAATTCGCCGAGACCCGGGATGCCGACATCCTCGGGAAAGTGGCTGCGAGTGATCGCGGAAATCGGCTTGAGCTCCGCCTGGGTAAGGGTCTGGGACGAGCCGCCGAGATTTGGCGATCGGTTACCAACGACCGTCGCGCCGGCGGAATATGCGGTGATGGAACCCGGCTGGAGACCGGTAACACCCGGCCCGCCGCCTCCGCCGTCGAAGGTGGGAAGGAATCCGCGGCTGGCGCGCTGCTCCGCAAAGCTCACTGAGCGCAGCAGCTGGTCGGAGATCGGGTCAGACAGGTTGCGGTACAGGACCAGAACGCTAATCCCGCCCACGACGACGCTCAGCAGAGTGAACAGAGCGACGACGCTGACAACCAGGCGCCGCCGGAGTGTCCACGGCGCTCGGCGGAACCTGAGCTTCATCGGGTTGGTTTCAGGATGTACCCAACGCCCCGAACCGTGTGGATCATCGGGGTGCGACCGGCGTCGATCTTCTTGCGCAAGTAGGAGATGTAGATCTCGACAACGCTGGACTTGCCGCCGAAGTCGTAGCTCCACACCCGATCGAGAATCTGCATCTTGCTGACCACTCGGCGGGCGTTGCGCATGAGGTAGCGGAGCAACTCGAATTCGGTGGCGGTAAGTTCGATGAGCTCGCCGTCACGACGAACCTCGTAGCTGTCTTCGTCGAGTTCGAGGTCGCCGACCTCGATGTGGGAGTCGGCAGAGTCGTCAACCGTCATCCCGGATCGACGGATGAGCCCACGCAGCCGCGCGACCAGCTCTTCGAGGCTGAACGGCTTGGTCACGTAATCGTCGCCGCCGACGGTTAGGCCGGCGATGCGGTCATCCACCGAATCCTTAGCAGTGAGGAACAGGATGGGGGTCTGGTTGCCGTCCGCGCGGAGACGCTGCAGCACCTGGAGTCCATCGATGTCGGGCAGCATGATGTCGAGCACGATGATGTCTGGACGAAACTCGCGCACGACGCTGAGGGCCTTCTGCCCGTCTGCGGCGAGTCGGACATCCCATCCTTCGTAGCGAAGGGCCATCGAAAGCAGGTCGGTCAGCGAGTCTTCGTCGTCAACAACGACGGCGCGAATCGGGGTGCCGTCGGGCCGACGCAACCGAGGCTGAGCTGCGGTGGCTCCTGCGTGCCGCGACTCGGCGGAAAAAGTTGTCATGCTTCAAGTATTGGGAAGTTCCTATGAAGCAACTGTGAGCGACAAAGCAATCTCACGTGCTGGGCAGAGGACGCGACGAGCTCGGCGCTCGATCAGCGGCGGCAATCAGCGGCGTTACTCAGCAGCACCAATCAGCGGTGCCGCAATCTCGAGCGGCGCTCGAACGTCACAATGAGAACGACTGATGCGGCCAGGGCCAGAAGGCCGAAGAGCAGGACAACGGTAAACATGAATCCCCCACGACGAAAGGTTCGGGTTTCGCCGCTCAAACAGGAAGTTAGGTAGCTTCCTCGTGTTCGACGATAGGGGTACAAACCGTGTCGGTCAAGAGGGGGACACGCCCCAGAATCGGGGGTTCCGCTGCGGCGTTACCGACCCTCGACCGTGGAGCGAGCGACAATGGCATGGTGACATTCATGCAGCCAACTCTCGATCTCTGGGATGAGCCGCTGCCGGACCACCGTTCGCGCGTAGTTGCGAACTCCCATGATCGGATCGCGTGGCTTCGAGCGCGTAGTCGCGGAGTCACCGCCACCGACGTTGCGCGTCTCTCGAGCATCCGCGCGCTTCAGGCCGTAGCGGTGGAAAAGCTGGCCGGCAGCAGCTTCGGAGGCAACGCATACACCGACCACGGTCGCGCTCGCGAGCCCGAGATCGCGCGGTGGGTTCAGGCAAATCACGGCATCACGCCCAGTTCTGATCTCTACCACGCGCACGGCCAGCCGCTGCATCTGGCAACCCCGGATGGGGTCAGCGCACGGGGTGCCACTGTGGTGCTCTGCGAAATCAAGACGACGTCGAGTACCTGGCGCAGCATCCCGCGGTCGTATCTGCGGCAGGTGTGGTGGCAGCAGTACGTGCTCGGCGCCGATCGCACGCTCGTCGTGTGGGAGCAGCACTCTGACTTCGTGCCGGTCGCGCCGGAACCCCAGGTGCGCTGGGTCGAGCGTGACGACAACGAGATTCACGTACTGGTCGGGCTGGCCAATCGGCTGCTCGAACTCATGACGGGGCGTTGAGCGCGGACCTTCGCCGCAATAATCGATACGCCGAGAACGATAACCCAGGCGATAGCCAGCGTCGTTGCGACGAGCTCAAGCACGCTGCCGAAGGCAACCTGGATGCGAGTGATCGAGCACAGTCCGCCGATTCCCGCGATTACGCCGACGGCGATCGCCATGGTTAGCGAGAAGCGCGCGAGCATGCGGTGGTCGAGCGCGAAGGATGTCTGCAACATCCCCCAGCAGGCGGCGACGAATGCGAGCGTTGCGCAGGTGATGTGAGTGACATCCTGCCAGTCGAAGCTCGGGCCGTAGGGAAGCGGGCAGCCCGCCGTGCAGGTCACCTGGGAGGCGACCAGGAAGAAACCGGATGCAATCCACAACGAAACGGCCGGCGTCCACGCGGCGAGGATTCGAAGACGCGAGCGGATGTCCTTGCCGGCGAACGCGATCAGCGATCCACCTGCGACGATGAGCAACAGCGACAGCTCGAAGGCCTTCGCCGTCGGCATCCCAGTGGCACCCAGTTCGCTGACATAGATCGCGGCATGGATCGTGAGACGCGCGGCCCAGATGATGATGAGCGCAGCGAGGACGAGTACGGAACCGATCAGGGATGCGACGACGTCAACCAGGGCACGTCGACTCATACGGTGGTAACGGACTTCCTGCGCGAGACCCAGATGGCGCCCGCACCGACGGCGCAGACCACCCCGGCGATCAGGACCACGTAGAACGCGACCGAGAAATAGCCCTCGTTGGCAAGCGCCGGGTTAAGGAAGGGATACGGATACCAGGCCTTGCCATGGTTGTCGCCCACTGTGAACGGAGCGCGGACCAGGGTATAAATCGCCCACACGATCGGAAAAATGACGATGGCGCGAAGAGTTCGCCAGGTGAGCGGGGTGCGACCCGGAGCGATAAACCAGTCGAGCACGAGGTAGGCGCAGGCCACCACGTGCAGCACCTCATTCGACCAGACGACGGTCGTGCCCTGCGGTAGTTCGACGCCACGCAGCAGCAGATTGTAGACGATGCCCGTTACGCCCATGTACGTGACGACGATCACGCGGAACACCGTGTACCAGTGCGGGTCGTTCCTCTTCGCGAAGGTATAAATGGCACCGATTAGAAGCACCACGACGGTTGCGACATTCGACTCGATCGTGAAGAAACTGAAGAAGTTCGTGATGCCGAACGCGACGCTCAGGCCGCTCTTCTGCCAGTTGCCGACGCTGCGGTCAAGTTGGGCGACGATGGCGGCGACAATCAGCACGGCGACGGCGACGCGAACGGCGGCGATGACGTACCGATAGGCGGTGCTCTTCACAAGTGATCCCCTCGAACGTCAGCTTCTCTGCAAATCGTATCGGCGACGAGCCTTAGATCGAGCGCTCGCGTACGAAGTCATCCTCGTACTGTCCGCCCACAAGGAATCGCTTGGTGCCAACGAGCGCGAAGCCCTGCTTCTCGTAGAAACGATTGGCGCGAGCGTTCTCCTGGTTGACGCCGAGCCAGATCCCGGCTGCACCGTGTTCGGCTGCGGATGCGATCGAGCTCTCGACGAGTCGGCCGGCAACGCCGGCGCCGTGGTGGCCCTCCCGCACGTAGACCTTGCTGAGCTCGGCAGTCGGGTGGATCGTGATCGACGCGGCGGCATCGGCATCCGTCGGGTCTCCGAAAACGACCATCGTGTAGCCGATCGCGACCTCGCCTTCGACCGCGAGAAACAGCGCGCGTTGTGGGTCGGCCAGGTAACCGTCGAAGCTGGTTTCGCTGAGATGGTCAGCAATGAAATCGCGGATGGCCGCCCGGGTTGTGTGCGGCGGGCAGGCCAGCGGAAACGTCGCGGCGGCAACGTCGTGGAGCAGGCCGGCATCCTGAGGCATTGCCTGGCGGATTTCGATCGTCATGGTTTTTTCTCCGGATGCAGAAGAAGGGCCCGCTGCCGTGACAAGCACGACGCGGACCCCTTTTCTGGAGGTGTTACAGGACGTTGACGTCCAGCGGGATGCCAGGACCGAACGTGGTCGAGACGGTTCCCTTGGTGATGTAGCGGCCCTTCGAGCTCGACGGCTTCGCGCGAACGACCTCGTCGAGAGCCGCCTTAATGTTCTCGGCGAGCTGCTCCTGCGTGAACGCAGCCTTACCAACGACAAAGTGCACGTTGGAGTGCTTGTCGACGCGGAACTCGATCTTGCCGCCCTTGATGTCGGAGACAGCCTTGGCGACATCCGTCGTCACGGTGCCCGTCTTCGGGTTCGGCATGAGGCCACGCGGGCCAAGAACCTTACCCAGTCGACCGACCTGGCCCATGAGCTCGGGAGTTGAGACAGCCGAGTCGAACGCGGTGTAACCACCGGCGACCTTCTCGATGAGCTCAGCGCCACCGACCTCGTCGGCGCCGGCAGCAATTGCGGCCTCGGCCGCTGCGCCCGTCGCGAACACGAGAACCCGGGCGGTCTTGCCGGTGCCGTGAGGCAGGATGACGGTGCCACGCACCATCTGGTCGGCCTTGCGCGGGTCGACACCAAGCTTCAGCGCGACCTCAATGGTCGAGTCGAACTTCTTGGAACCGGTCTCGCGTGCGACCTCGACGGCCTCGGTCGGGCTGTAGAACTTGCCCTCTTCGATCTTTTCCGCGGCGGCGCGGTATGCCTTTGACTTCTGAGCCATGATTACGCCTCCACCGTGATCCCCATCGAACGGGCTGTGCCCGCGATGATCTTCATTGCAGCCTCAATGTCGTTCGCATTGAGGTCGACCTGCTTCTGCTCCGCGATGGCGCGAACCTGGTCTTTGGTGAGACGTGCAACCTTGACGGTATGCGGAGTCGGCGAACCCTTCTGGACGCCGGCAGCCTTCTTGATCAGCTCGGCGGCAGGCGGGGTCTTCAGGATAAACGTGAAGGAGCGATCTTCGTAGACGGTGATTTCAACCGGGATGACGTTGCCACGCTGTGACTCGGTCGCCGCGTTGTACGCCTTGCAGAACTCCATGATGTTGACGCCGTGCTGACCGAGCGCCGGGCCGATTGGCGGGGCAGGGTTAGCGGCGCCGGCCTGGATCTGAAGCTTAATCAGACCCGTGACCTTCTTCTTTGGTGCCATTTTTTTCTCTTTTCATTTCGTGCCGCCCGAAGGCGACGCTCCCGACATCCAGTGCGGATGCGGTGATAGTGCAGCTTTACAGCTTAGTAACCTGTTCGAACGACAACTCGACAGGAGTCTCGCGTTCGAAGAGAGAAACGAGAACCGTGAGCTTGCCGCTCTCTGGCTTGATCTCGCTGATCGACCCGGGAAGGCCCGCAAACGAACCTTCCTTGATGGTGATGGTTTCGCCGATCTCGAAGTCGACCTCGGCGGGGATAACGCGCGCGGTGGACTTTCCCTTCCCGCCGGCCGTCTTGCTCACCGGAGCCTCGACGATCTGTACGAGGCTCTTCAGCATGTTGAAGGCTTCCTCGAAACGCAGCGGCGTCGGGTTGTGCGAGTTGCCGACGAAGCCGGTAACACCGGGGGTGTGACGAACGACAGACCAGCTGTCCTCGTTGAGGTCCATGCGAACCAGCACGTAGCCCGGGATGCGAACGCGGTTGACGAGCTTGCGCTGGCCGTTCTTGATCTCGACGACATCCTCCATCGGAACCTCGACCTGGAAAACGTAGTCCTCCATGGCCATAGAGACCCGACGGTTCTCGATGTTCTGCTTCACGCGCTTCTCAAAACCTGCGTACGAGTGGATGACATACCACTTACCGAACTGAGCCCGCAGCTCCGCACGGAAAGCGTCGTATGGGTCGACCTCCGCCTCCTCTGAAGCGGGGGTGTCATCGTCGCCGAGTTCAGGACCGTCGTAAGGAGTGACATCCGGAACTTCGTTCGCTTCGTCCTCCTCTTCAAGCTCTTCCTCGTCATCGGTAGCGGCGACGGCTGCATCGGCCTCATCAACGGAGTCGATCTCAAGAGCTTCGTCGACGATTGCATCGGCCTCGGGGTCGATCGCGGCGTCGAGCGCCTCGAGGAGGCCAGCGAGGTCGCCGCCGTCCTCGTCGTCATCGTCGACTACGACGTGGATGGCGCCACTCTCGGCGTTCTCGTCGGAACGCTCATCGGCTGAGAGGGTGTTGCCCTCCTGGGCCTCGTCTTCTTCAGACGACTGCTCGGCGGCCGTACCGAGGTCAATATCCCGGCGGTCAGACTCAGACACGTAAATCTCATTTCATTTCATAGGAGTTCGGCATGAACCGAATCAAAAACCTGGGCGGAGCACCGGCGATCAGGAAACTGTGCCGAAGACCCAGTTCACCAGGGCACTGAAGCCCAGGTCGAGGCCGTACACGAGCGCCATCATGACAACGACAAACGCGAGCACAACACCTGTGTAGCTGAACAGCTCTCTTCTGGTCGGAGTTACGACCTTGCGGAGTTCGCCAAATACCTGACGGACGAAGAGTGCGATGCGCGCAAAGGGGCTACGCCTGTCGGCGCGCTCCTTCCTGGCATTGGCGACGATGTCCTCGCTGGGCTCGTCGATCACTTTCCTTGCCACTCATCTACCTTCCATAAGTTGCTTCGCAACCCAGCGCGACCGAACATCGGTCGCGCTGAATAAACACAGCGCAGGGCGGACAGGACTTGAACCTGCAACCTGCGGTTTTGGAGACCGCTGCTCTACCAATTGAGCCACCGCCCTTTGCACTCTCACGACTTTTGGGCACGCGAAAGCTTGGCAGATTTCAACTACCTCGACCAGTGTACGTCATCCCCGCACCCCGCAAAAAAGCGAGACGGAAATCCCCAAAACCGCGTCATAGAACGGTATGTCCGGGGTCTCTTCAGGTAACCACACGCACCACTTATTTGGCGAAGCGAAGCTGAGTTCGGCAGTGTTTCTCGCCCCAATATCCCGAGTTGAGGTCAACGCAGACCTGAGCAATGCTTCCTCGTCCCAATGGATCAGGAAGGTACCCGCCGTGTTAAACCTCAACACGTCGCACACTGGGAATGGCAAACAGCGCGCGGCACACCACTTCATCACAAAGGTTGTCGCCGTCAGCGCAACCGGAGCTCTCGGGACCGCACTCGCGCTCACTGCCCCCCTGTCGGCATCCGCTGACACCGTGCCGACCTCGATGGCTTCCGGACAGTTTCTGTCTGGCGCGATCGGGGGCGTCAGTCTCGACAACATCGCGGCCGTTGGCGCGGCGTCCGTTCACAACAACGGCAGCCAGGGCACGCAGGTGTCTCGAGACCCGTTGTCGGTGAGCGCGCTTCGCACCACGCTCATCAACCAGCCGGGCGGCGTGCAACTAAACCTGGGCGACGTCATCGACCTCGGTGCGCTCAGCCAGTACGCACAAGCCAACAGTGATGGCTCATCGACGGCTGCGAGCGGAGCCATCAGCAACGATGGCGGGATCGGGGTCGGCACGGTCGGCACCAACGGGTCGGGCTCGACGTCGATCAACCTTGACTCGCTGCTGAACGCTCGGTTCGCGAAAGTCCTCACCGACATGAGCCTGAAGGCCGATGCCGTAGCGGCTGAGGCCAGTGCGAAGCTGAACACGGCATCCGGAAAGTACGCGCTCGCCGGTCTGACACTCAACTTCACGAGCCCGGCTATCGCAAACCTCGGCAGCAAGGTATCGAGCGCACTCGCCCCCGTCGCTGCCCAGATCGGAGAACTGAACGGTTCGAACGGCGATCTCGCTGGCTCGGTCAATGGTGTCGTGTCTGGGATCAGCCCGACCCTCGACTTACCGGGTGCTCACGCGACGGTCTCGGCCAAAGTCAGCGCAGACCTGAATGCGGCACTCAAACCGCTGCTGACGGGAATCTACGGAAATGGTGCCGTGACGTTCAACCTGCAGACCGGCGCCGTGTCTGTCGACCTGGCAGCACTGCTTGGCGGCAAGCTCAACAGCGAGCCGGTCGGCACGCAGGTGCTCTCTGACGCAGTCGTGAACGAAATCCTGAAGGGGATCACGGGAACGATTGCGACGCTCGGCGACCAGATCAAGGCCAAGGTCACGAACGTTCTCAACAATGCTCAAGTCGATGTGGATGTCGCACTCAACGAATCGACGGCCCAGGCTCCGCTGCTCGGTACGAGTTGCGTCACGGGAGGCGCCGGAGGTGCTCTCGGGGACCTTCTCAGCGGCACCGTCGGCGCCCTGCTCTGCACCAACACGACAAAGCTGCTGCCCAACCTGGGCACCAGCCTCGACGTTCACGTCCACGGCACTGTCGGTCAAATCGTCGACGGAACCGCCAACCAGGCGACCGCCACCCTGAAGTTGCTTGGCGTTCCGGTCTCGGTGAATGTCGACAACATCCTGTCGGGCATGGGCGGTCAGCTGACCAACCACCTGCTGGACGGCAGCAGCGCGGTCAGCCAACTCGACAACTCGTTGCAGGCACAACTGATCGACCCGGCAGTCACGGGACTGCTGGGAACGAATGCGTCGGTCGGAAATGCGCTCACCGGCGCCCTGTCGGTCACGCTGAATAACCATGACACGAGCCCGACCGGGGAATTCACCGAGACGGCGCTTCGTGTCGGTGTTCTGCCGGGCGGCTCCGCGACGGGCGGCCTCGCGAGGGTCAACCTGGCGGCGGCGACCGTCGGACCCAACGTCACGACCGTTGTCGCTCCGGGCAGCCCCGGTGACCCGGGTACCCCGACCTCGCCGGGAAGCCTGAGTGCTCCCGGGAGCCCCAGCAACCCCATCACCCCGGCGGCATTCAGCAACCTGGCCTTCACGGGCGTGGGGATCGGGATGCTCGTGGCGGCGATCCTCGCACTATTGGCAGCGGGTGCCTATCTGGTGCGGGAGGGTTATCGGCGAAACGGCCGCCACAGTATGTAGGCTGACGCCCCGATAACTCGGTGGCCGGGTAAGGACCACCCAGGGTACTTCCCCGGCCACCGTTCGCCGCGTCTCCCCACCCACCCGCCTGCCACCCCACCCACCCACCCCCACCCATTTCCCCGAGGGGCGTCATATGGACGTTCCGGCGCCCCGGGAACGTCCATATGACGCCCCTCAAGGATGGGTTTTGGACAATATCGGCGCGCGAGTTCGCGGTTGTTGCATTGTCTTGGTGTGAGACCTCGTGTGCCGCTTCCCCCGCCACTCAGCGGCGCACCCTTCACCTATCGGTATGGTCGGGATGCCGGCGCGGGCGCAACCCGCCTTCGCGGCTCGGATCTGACCAGACCGTTTCACGGCGTGCGCGACCCCACTGCCTCACACGACTTGCTGGCACGGTGTCTCGCCTACGCGACCAAAATGTCGCCGTTGGCCTTCTTCAGTTCTGCAACCGCCGCGCGTTTGATGGGCGCGCCTCTACCTCGACGGATCGACTCATCCGAAGATCTGCATGTCGCAATCGTCGCGCCACATCGGGGACTTCAGGGCCAGGGCGTGGTTGGCCACAAAGTCCGGTTAATGGGTAACGACAGTTGGGAATTCAGAGGTGTTCGGCTGAGCACTCCTGAACGAGCATGGTGCGAATTGGGCCGATTGTTGACTGCGCCGGAGCTTGTCGCGGTTGGAGATCACTTGATTCACTGGCGATCACCGCTGGTCGCCGTGGATGTCCTCGCTGACGCGATCGACCGGTATCCGGATCGTCGCGGTAAGCCTCGCCTCCAGCTTGCGTTTGGCCTGCTCGACCCACGGGCCGAGTCGCCCAAGGAATCCGAGCTGCGGGCGATCCTCCAGCTCGCGGGGATTGAGGGGATTGTCTCGAACCATCCAATTGTGTGCGGGGGGCATCGCTATCGGCTCGATCTCGCCATCCCTCGGCTAAAAATCGACATCGAATATCAGGGCGACTACCACCGCGACCCAGCTCAGTGGCGGAGTGATATGACGCGCCGGTCTCGCATCGAGTCGAGCGGCTGGCACTACCTGGAGTTCAACGCCGACGACCTCAGGTCTCCCGCCGAAATCGTCGCGCGAGTAGCGACCGCGATCTCCAAACGTGAGCGCTATCCCCACCCCTGAGGGGCGTCATATGGATGTTCCGGCGCTCCGGGAACGTCGATATGACGCCCCTCGGGGATGGGATGGGTGGGGTGGGGGCGCGGCGCGCGGGGTGGAGCGCGCGGCGCGCGGGGCGGGGTGGGGCGCGGCGCGCTAGAGCAGCTTGCGCTGCTGGGCCCAGACGGTGAGCTCGTGGCGCGATGAGAGCTGCAGCTTCCGCAGCACGGCCGAGACGTGGGTTTCGACGGTCTTGATCGAGATGAACAGTTCGGATGCCACCTCCTTGTACGAGAACCCCCGCGCGATCAGCCGCATCACCTCCTGCTCCCGGGCCGAGAGCCGGTCGAGTTCGTCGCTGCGTTCCGCCCGTTCGCCCGCGACCGCCCCGAACGCGTCGAGCACGAAGCCCGCGAGACGAGGCGAGAAGACGGCATCCCCGCTCGCAACGGCGACAACCGCCGCGCTCACCTCTGCGCCGGAACTGCCCTTCGTGATGTAGCCGCGAGCGCCGGCGCGGATCACGCCGACGACATCCTCGGCCGAGTCCGAGACGCTGAGCGCCAGAAAGCGCACGCTCTCGAGCAACCCAGCACTGCGCGTGAGAACCTCGGCACCGCCGCCGCCCGCTCCACCGGGCAGGTGCACATCCAGCAGGACCACGGATGGCCGCAGCGCCTCAATCCGCGCGACAGCCTCATCGACACTGGCGGCTTCGCCCACGACGGTGAGCCCGGCATCCAGCTCGGCCCGCAGCCCGGAACGAAAAATGGAGTGGTCGTCGACGATGAGCACGCTAGTCACGCGCGGCCTCCAGGTGCAGGTGCACTTCGGTGCCGGGTCCGGTGCCGGGCCCGACGGTTGCGGCGCCACCGGCCCTGGTCATGCGTCCGATGATGGATTCGCGGATGCCGAGCCGGTCATCCGGAAGCGTCGCCAAATCCACGCCGGGGCCGCGATCACGTACGAAGACGTCGATCGCTCCCGCCGTGGTTTCGACGTACACGGAGACCTCGCCGCCCGCGTGCCGCGCCGCGTTGAGCATGGCCTCGCGCGCAGCACCGACGAGTGCGGCCGATGCGACGACGGGTGCGCCTGCGGTGACCACTTCGATGCGCACCGCGTAGTCGAGTTCGATGATGGCGGCGATCTCGCGCAATTCTGTCGCGAGGTCTGCGGCGGAGGGCACGTCTTCCGCGAACAGCCAGTCACGCAGCTCGCGCTCCTGCGCCCGGGCGATGCGCGCGACCTCGCTCGATGCGCCGGCACGCGTCTGAATGAGTGCGAGCGTCTGAAGCACCGAGTCGTGCAGGTGCGCCGCTATCTCCGCCCGCTGCTCCTGGCGAATGCGCGCCGAGCGCTCGGTCATCAGGTCGGTCCAGAGCGTGACGATCCGCGGCGCGAGCAGCACTCCGGCCGCTGCGACGATAGCAAGCACTCCGAGCACCGCGTTGTAAGCGCTCGGCCGCGACAGCAGCACGACGAGCCCGGCGAGCAACAGCACGACCGTCGCGGCGGTTCGAACGACCGTGCCATACCTCGCCGAGCGAGTCGGGTCGGAGCCATCCATGGTGAGGGTCCAGGCGACAGCACTACCGGCGAGGGCGATGGTCGCCAGTAGCGCGAGGTTGACTGCGGTATACCGGCCGTCCGCCGACACGACGAATTCGGCGACGACAAAACCCGCGGCGAGGGCGGCGAGCAGCGCTGCCACCGGGGTGCGCCTGCTGACCGGGGCGACGCCATCCGCACTCGCTTCAAGCGGCGTCAAAGCCCAGAGCCACAGATAGAACAGGATGCCGGCGCCGCCAGCGAAGACCAGGCAGACAAACGCGATCCGCACGACGCGCACCGGCCAGCGCAGATGCACGGCGAGCGCCACGGACACGCCGCCCAGCAGCGCGCGTCGCGGCCGCAGAAGCGGCGGCCTTGCGGATGCGGTGGTCACGACCCCATCCAAGCACCCCGACCGGGCGCGACATCCCGAATTCAGGGTTCAGTCGGGGTCATCCCCCATGGCAGCGATTCAGCGGAGACGCCACGATCAAAGCATGCCAAAGCAAGCACTCCCCGAAGCCGAAACTCCTCCCGCTCCCGAGCCACCACAACCTGAGCGGACGGGCAGCCGATTCTTCGCCTGGATCCGCTCTCTCGGTCTGATCCGCCAGCCGGGCTGGATCGGTGGCGTGAGTGCGGGCATCGCCGACCGACTCGGCATCGATGTGCTGATCGTGCGCGGCATCCTCGTTGTCATTGCCGTTCTCGGCGGCCCCGCCGTGCTGCTGTACGCGGTGGCCTGGCTCCTGTTGCCCGATGCCAAGAATCGCATCCACCTCGAGGACCTGTTCCGGGGCAGGATCGAGTCGCCCGTCATCGCGATCGCGGTCCTGGTGGCGCTTTCGCTCCTGCCGGTCGCGCAGGGTTTCTGGTGGTTTGGCTCGCTGTACTGGGGCCAGCCGCAGTGGAGCGACTCGGTTGGTCGCGCCCTCTGGACCATCGTCATCCTCGGCCTCCTCGTTTGGCTGGTCGTTTGGTTCTCAAGGCGAACCGCACGGGATGCCGCAGCCCCGACCTCGACGCCGGCTACGACGGATGATCGCCCGGACACGATCCCCTCGCCCATCGTCCCCGCACCGACAGCCCCGATCCCTCCACCCGGCCCCGGCGCCCCCGCGGACGAGGTCGAGGCCTGGCGCGAAAGCCAGGCCCAGTGGAAGGCCGAGCACGAGGCGTTTCGCCAGCAGCAGTCGGCACAGAAGCAGGCCGCGAACCAGGCGGCGTCGGCGGTCGCTCGCGCCGAGCGGCTTGCACGCGCGGCTGCGTATCGCGAAGTCCGGTTGCGCACGCGATCGAATCCCCTGTACTCGGCGGCGCTCATCGGCGGTGCGCTCATCGCAGGCGCGATCACGGCTCTGGTTCTCGGCAATAACGCGCCCGGTCCACTGCAGGTTCTGGATGGCGCGGCCGTGGCGGCCGGCGTCCTCGGCCTCGGGATTATCGTCAATGGCGCGCTCGGCCGACGCAGCGGCGGAGCTACCGGGGTAGCGATCCTGCTGCTCATCCCGCTCGCGCTTGCCGGCATCTTCCCGCAGAGCGCGAATCTCCGGTACGCGGGCGACGCCACCTTCACGCCGCACGGCTCGCCCGGCAGCGGTGAGACCTACGTCGAGGGCACCGGAAACGTGACGGTCGACCTCACCTCATACTTCTCGAGCGCGCGTCCCACGACTGCGCCAAACGGGTGGGTGTCCAGCCAGGTGACGGTGCTTGTCGGCAAGGGCAACCTGACGCTGATCGTTCCCGAGGGCGAGTACGTGAACGTCAACTCATTCGTGCTGCAGTCAGATTCCCACTACGCGGATCGAATGTTCGCCGTCGGCAATGACCCCGGTTGGCAAAATGTAACCCGCGCGATTGAGGTCAACCTCAACGTCGGCTCGGGCACCATCAGCATCATCAAGGCACCGTCAGAGATGGGAAAGAACTGATGACCGAACCAATCAAGCGTCGGGATGTCCGCATCGGCACGATCGTCTGGGGCGCCATCCTCGTCGGTGTCGCCGTCTTCTCGCTGCTGATCATCCTGAGCGGCCCACTCAGCGCGGCGGCTGGACTCTGGAGCGTCATCGGATTCGGGGCTGCGCTCGTCGTCGTCGCTGTTGCGGCAGGGATAGTTCGAGCCGCACGCAAGCAGAAGATAACCGAGGAGCCGGATCAACCGGTCGGTTGATGCCGAACTCAGCCGATCCGCCGCTGCCGCAATCGGTGCCAACCCGAGAGCATTGCAGCATGACAGATTCTGATGCGGTGGTCTCGGTACGAGCGCTGAGCAAAACCTACGGGAGTTTCACGGCCCTCGACGGCGTGAGTTTCGACATCCACCGCGGTGAGACGTTTGCCCTGCTCGGCCCGAATGGTGCGGGCAAGAGCACGGCCATCGAAATTCTCGAGGGCTATCGCGACCGCTCGGGCGGCGAAGTCAGCGTTCTTGGCCTCGATCCACACCGGGGTGGCATCGCCTGGAAGGCCCGGCTCGGCATCGTCCTCCAGAACACCGGCGAGAGCGGCAACGTCACCGTGCACGAACAGCTGGCGCACTTCGCCGGCTATTACGCCAATCCGCGCAGCGTCGATGAGGTCATCGCCTCCGTCGGGCTCGAGGAGAAGAGTAAAACCCTCATCCGCAAGCTCTCGGGAGGCCAGCGCCGGCGGGTGGATGTCGCCCTCGGCATCATCGGGCGCCCCGAACTCCTTTTCCTTGACGAGCCGACCACGGGCTTCGACCCCGAGGCGCGACGCAGTTTCTGGGACCTCATCACGAAGCTGAAGAGTGAGGGCACGACGATCCTCCTCACCACCCACTATCTGGATGAGGCCGCCCACCTGAGCGACCGGGCCGGCATCATCGCCGCTGGAAAGCTCATCGACATCGGCAGGATTGACGAGATTGGCGGTGCCGATTCGCGCATCCCGATCGTCCGCTGGCGGGATGCCGCCGGCCTCCAGGAGCGCAGAACGAGCGAACCAGGGGCGGTCGTCGCGGCCCTCATGAAGTCGGGCATCGAACCGGACGGCCTCGAAATCGTGCGCCCGAGTCTCGAGGACGTCTACCTCGACCTGGTCGCATCCCATGAAGCCCGCCAGGGGAACGAGAGTGTATTGGAGAACGCGAAATGAGCGCAACGACTGTCATGACAACGCCGCCGCTTCCGGCCGGCCGCACCCTGCGCCTCGGCCTCAGCCGCGTCGCGTACGAGGTGCGCACCTACTTTCGCCAGGGCGATTCGGTGTTCTTCACGTTCCTGTTTCCGCTGGTATTCCTGACGATTTTCTCGGTCGCCTTCAGCAATGTGAACTTCGGAAAGGATGCCGCGGGTCACGTCGTCACCGCGGCCGATTACTACCTTCCGGCGATGCTCGCGGCGGGCCTGCTGCTCAGCGGTCTGCAGAACATGTCGATCGACATCGCGGGCGAGCGCAGCGACGGCACACTCAAACGCCTCGGCGGATCGCCGCTGCCGGTGTTCAGCTACTTCATCGGCAAGATCGGCCAGGTGCTGGTCACCGGCCTTCTGCAGGCGGCTCTCCTGATTCTGGTTGCGGCCACGGCGTTCGGCGTGCGACTGCCATCCGACCCATCGAGGTGGCTCACGTTTGCCTGGGTGTTCCTGCTTGGCGTTACGACCTGCGCTGTGCTCGGCATTGCACTCAGCGCCCTGCCGCGCACGGGAAAGAGCGCGACGGCCGTCATCATCCCGATCACCCTTATTTTGCAGTTCATCTCGGGCGTCTACCTGCAGTTCAACGTGTTGCCGATCTGGCTGCAGAACTTCGCGAGCCTGTTCCCGCTGAAGTGGCTGGCACAGGGGATGCGTTCGGTGTTCCTGCCGGACGGCTTCGCAGTGCTCGAGAACGGACACGAGTGGAACCTCACAGGCGTTCTCATTGCGACCGCGATCTGGCTTGTCGTCGGGCTCGTGCTCTGCCGCGTGACATTCCGATGGATTCGCAAGGATAGTTAGACCATGCAGAGTTTGCGCTGGTGGCACTCCGCCGTGTGGGGCACGGCCGTTGTGCTGTCGACGCTGCTCCTCGTTGAGGGGCTCACGGTCACCCGGGTCGTTGGCGCGGCGGTGTGTGCCGTCCTCCTGGCGATCCTCTGGTCGACCCTGGGCGCTCGGGGGCTCCGTGACGTGCGGATCGGCATCCCGCTGGTTGTTGCAGTTGTCATCCTGGCGGGGCTGGCGACCGGGTTCTCGTCATCGATGGCGACGATCCAGTGCATCGCGTACCCGCTCGTCTGGACCGTTCTCGATCGCCGTCGCGACGCCATCATCGGCAACATTGCGCTGACAGTCTCGGTCGGCGTCGGCATGTACATCGGCAACGGCGGTGGCCCATCGGCGCTCGCTCTGGCCGCAATCATCGAAGGGCTCTCGCTCGTCTTCAGCCTCTCGCTCGGCCTCTGGATTACCGCGATCGCCGAGCAGAGCAAGGAACGTCAACGGCTGCTTGACGCGCTCGAGGCGGCGCAGTCCAAGCTGGCAGTCCTGAGCCGGGATGCGGGCGCCGCCAGTGAGCGCGAGCATCTCGCCCGCGAAATCCACGACACGATCGCCCAGGATCTCGCCGGACTCGTACTCACCGCGCAACGCGGGATGCGCGAGCTGAAGGCGGGCGACACGAATGCGGTGGAAACGCAGCTGCAGATCCTCGAAGAGAACGCCCGGAATGCCCTTGTTGAAACCCGCGCCCTCGTTGCGTCGGGTGCGGCCGTCGGGGCCGTCGGCGGCCTGGCTACGGCGCTCCGTCGCCTCGGCGAGCGCTTCGGGCGCGAAACAGGAATTGCGGTGACCGTCACCGCGGATGACACCGCCGCCCTCGACCGCGATGCCGAGGTGGTACTTCTGCGGTGCGCCCAGGAGGCCCTCGCGAACGTGCGGAAGCACTCCGCGGCGGCCACGGCATCCCTGATTCTCGTTGCTCGGGGCGAAGAGATCGAACTGCAGATTGCCGATGACGGGCGCGGGTTCGACCCCTCAACCGACTCGCACGGATTCGGGCTCGACGGCATGCGCGAGCGGCTCTCGTTCGTCAACGGCTCGCTCACGGTCGTGACCTCGGCAGGCGGCGGAACGACGCTCGTCGCCAGTCTGCCCGCCGCGCACGAGGTAACGGCGTGATCCGCGTGCTGGTTGCCGACGATCATCCCGTCGTGCGAGGCGGCATTGTCGCGTTGCTGCAGACGGCTCCGGATGTCGAGGTCGTCGGCGAGGCAACCACCGGACTCGAGGCGGTCGACCTCGCCCTCGCCCTCACCCCCGACCTCGTGCTGATGGACCTGCGCATGCCTGGGATCGATGGGGATGAAGCCACCGCGCGCATCCTGGCCGCGCGGCCGAGCATCAAGGTAGTCATCCTGACCACGTATGAGACGGATGACAGCATCCTGACGGCTATCGAAGCTGGCGCGAGCGGGTACCTGTTGAAGGCTGCGCCACAGGAGGAGATCCTGACGGGGGTGCGCTCCGTCGCGCGTGGCGAGGTCGCGCTGGCACCGAGGATCGCCGCAGTACTGGTGCAACGGCTCAAGTCGCCGACGCCGACGCTCAGCCCGCGTGAGACCGAGGTGCTGAAGCTGGTCGCGGCCGGGCAGAGCAATCCGTCGATTGCGGCATCCCTGTTCCTCAGCGAGGCCACCGTGAAGACGCACCTCATCCACGTCTTCGAGAAGCTCGGCGTGAGCGATCGCACGCGTGCCGTCACCAAGGCGATGGAGCTCGGACTGCTCTAGCTCCCTGGCCGCTGGTCTAGATCGCGACGGCCAGCGCCAGGCGGTCGAGGGCGGCGGTGAGGTCTGCGGTGAGGTCGTCGACGTGCTCGAGGCCGATCGAGAGCCGCACGATTCCGCCATCGGGTCGGGCGTGAGCGGCAACCGGCCGATGGGTGAGCGACGCCGGATGCTGCACCAGCGAATCAATGCCCCCGAGCGACACCGCATGGGTCACGAGCCGGCATCCCGCGATGAACTGTGCTGCGGCGTCGTATCCGCCGACCAGCTCGAGCGCGATCAGCGAGCCCGGCCCTTCGATCTGGCGGCCGAGCAGCCCCCGCGGGTCCTGTCCGGGCAGGCCCGGGTAGTGCACCTTCGCGACCATCGGGTGCGTCGTCAGCCGGGTAGCCAGTTCCATCGCGGTCGCCTGCTGCGCGCGAACGCGAACCGGCAGAGTGCGGATGCCGCGGTGCAGCAGGTACGCCTCGAACGGGCCGAGCAGCCCGCCGGTGAGGGCGCGCACCTGGCGCAGGCGGGTCATCCAGTCGCGGTTGGTGGCCACAATCCCGCCCATCGCGTCGCCGTGGCCGCCGATGTATTTCGTCGCGCTGTGGAGGACAAGGGTCGCGCCATGTTCGAGCGGGCGCTGCAGCACGGGCGTCGCGAACGTGTTGTCGACCAGCACCGGCACGTCGCCAGCCTGGTCTGCGATGCGCCGGATGTCGACCATTTCGAGCGTCGGATTGGCCGGCGATTCGAGGATGACGAGGCCGGTATCCGGTCGAATCGCGGCGGCGACAGTTTCCTCTTCGCACCACGTGATCTCGGTGCCGAGGAGGCCGGTGTCGAGCACACGGTCGGTGCCTCCGTAGATCGGGCGGAGCGCGACGATGTGCGGCTTGCCCGCCGCGACGGTTGCGATGAGGCAGGCGGTGAGGGCGGCCATCCCGGAGGAAAACGCAACCGCTCCTTCGGCGACTTCGAGCGCGGCGAGCGCGTCTTCGAAGCGCGCGACTCCCGGCTGCCAGAGGCGGCGATAGACGGCGGACTGACCCGCGATGAGGTCGCCGCCGTTCGCCAGATTTTCGTACGAATCGCCACCGGACTCGATGTCGGGCAGCGGATTCGTCGTCGACAGGTCGATGGTCGGGACGTGCGATCCGGACTCGGTGAGACCCTCCATTCCGGCGTGAACGGCGAGAGTTTCGATCCGCATCTTCGGGGCATCCATAAGTCGATCGAAGCAGATTCTGCGCTGTTATATAAGTCTGAGCGCAGAATCTAGTGTAATTACGACCCGGGGTGGATATGCTTCGGATGGAAGGTCCGGTGATCCCATGCAACCGCAGCATCTGCCGCTCGATGATGTCGACCGCGCGCTCGTTCGCGCCCTGTCCAGGAATGCGCGCGCATCGGGCGCCGCGCTTGCCGCCGAGGTCGGCATCGCGGAGTCAACCGTCTCGACACGCATCCGACGACTGCAGGCTGCCGGGGACATCCGTGGTTACCGCGTCGACCTCGACTTCGACCGGGTCGCGCCCCTGCAGGCGCTCATCTCGGTGCGGCTCGCCAAGCACGCCCGTGGCGAGGTGGACCGATTTCGGGATGCCGCCCCAACCTGGCCGGGAGTGCGCTCGCTCTTCCACATGGCTGGTGCCGATGACTACCTGCTGCACGTGGCCGCAAACAGCGCCACGGATCTGCGCGATTTCGTCCTGACGCACCTGGCGTCGCATCCGGCGGTCAAGCGCACCCAGACAAACCTGATCTTCGAGCACGCTGAGGGCACGGGCTGGCTGGAGTTGCTGTAGTTGAGACCCCTACAGCGCCGCGCCCACAAGCACCGGTTCGGGCTGCAGGCGCACTCCAAATTCAGCGAACACCCGGGTCTGCACGTACCGCGCCAGTTGCAGAATCTCAGACGCGGTAGCCCCGCCCGTGTTCACGATCGCGAGCGTGTGCTTGCGGGAAACGGCGGCGCGAGACCCGGGCAGAACGAACCCGCGGTGGATACCGGCCTGCTCGATCAGCCAGGCCGCACTCAGTTTCACGCGGTACTCGCCCGCGACTTTGGGAACGGCCGGCGATTCGCCCAGCGGCACGGCGACATCCTGTTCCTCCGGGGCAGTCGGCCAGCGAGGTGCCTCGGCCGGAAGCCGTCGTGCGAAGTTCTCGCTCACGATCGGGTTGGTGAAGAACGAGCCGGCGCTGAACGAGTCGGGGTCGTTCTCATCCCAGAGCATGCCCTTGGCGGCGCGCAGCGACAGAACCGCCTCGCGCACCTCGCCGACCGGCGCTCGATCGCCGATGCGCACACCCAGGGCGGCCGCCAGCTGTGCGTAAGCGATCGGATGACTCAGCACGCTCTCGGTCAGTTCGAGCTCGACCGACAGCACGGCGCCTTCGCGGCCCTGCTTGAGCGTCGACGTGCGGTAGCCGAGTCCGAGCGCGGGTGCGGGCACCTGCTCGATCTCACCGGACAGGTAGTCGAGAAATTCCACGCTGACGAGGCTGGATGCCACCTCCTGTCCGTAGGCGCCAATGTTCTGTATCGGGGCTGCGCCCGTCGAACCCGGGATGCCGGACAGCGCCTCGATCCCCGCCCAACCGTTCGCGACTGCATGAGCAACCACGGCGTCCCACGGCTCCCCGGCCCGCACGCGCAGCCGCACCCCGCGGTCGCCGAGGTACGCGGACGGCCGCACAGCATTAGTCGGCGGATGCACACGTTCGATACCTCGTGTCAGCACGCGGATGACCGTGCCGTCGAATCCGTCATCGCTGACGACGACGTTGGACCCGCCGCCGAGCAGCAGCCACTCGTCGCCATCCGCCCAGGTCTCCCGCAGGGCGGCAACGAGGTCGACGGATGTCGCGGGCGAGAGAATGCGTTCGGCGTCACCGCCCACGCGGAGGGTGGTCAGGTCGGCGAGCCTCATGCCGACGCCAGCGTCACCCGTACCTGCGCCTTGCCGAGGACGGTGGCGCCATTGAACGTGACGGTCAGGTCGATGCGCGCGCCGTCGTCATCCACAATACCGACCTTGGCGGTGACGGCAATGGTCGCGCCATCCGTCGCGTCGACGAAGACGGGTTTGGTGAACCGCACCTGGTAGTCGACGACCGTTCCGCGAGTGCCGAGCCACTCGACGATCGGCTGCACCGCAATGCCCATGGTGAGCATCCCGTGTGCGAGGACGCCGTCGAGACCGACGCTCGTCGCCACGTCGTCGCGGTAGTGAATGGGGTTGAAGTCGCCGGATGCGCCCGCGTAGCGAACCAGCGAATCCCGGGTCAGGTGATAGGTCTTCTCGGCGACGATGTCACCGACGGTGAGCTCGCTCACTCTTCGCCCCTGACAACCAGGGTCGAAATGGCGGTGACGACGTGCCTGCCCTCGGCATCCACGATGGACGATTCGGCGGTAACCATGCTGTGCGCACCCAGCGACTTGATGCTCGACACGGTCAGTGTCGCCGTCAGTTCGTCGCCCGCGACGATGGGCCGGGTGTAGCTGAACCGCTGGTCGCCGTGGACGACCCTCGAAAAATCGATCCCGGCATCCGGCGCAGCGAGCAGCTGCGCGAGCGTGTGCTCCTGCACGACGACGGCAAACGTGGGCGGCGCGACCACATCCGAGTACCCCGCGGATGCCGCGGACGCAACATCGAAATACAGCGGGCTGGATGCGAAAACGGCTCGCGCAAACTCCCGCACTTTCTCGCGGCCGACAAGGTAGGGCTCCGTTGGCGGGAACTCGCGTCCCTGCAGGTCGGGGTTCACTGGCACGCCAACAGCTTAGCGGCGGCCGTTTGACGTGCCGGAGCGCGGGTCGGAGTCATTGTGTCGACCCAGGACTTTCGGTATAGGACGACCGCCGGGCACAAGAAAACCCCCACTGGCCTTCATCGGCCGGCGGGGGTTCTGTGGTTCTTGTGTCTTTAGCGTGCGGCGCCTACTGGCAGCTGTCGCACTGCAGAAGATCCATTGGGTCGACGGGTACTGCGTAGCCGCCGATCGTGTCGTTGTCGTTTTCCATTGCAACCTCCCGTACAAAATCTGTGTCCGCTACTCGCGGTGAGTCCCCACTATATAACCGGAATGACACTCTTGTCATTCCACTACATCTAGTGTTTCCGGCGTGTCGCGAACTATTAATAGATTAGGGGTAGCCACCGACATTTGTGCGGGCCAACTTCGCCGAATCAGAACCCGTCTCGCCCGCCAGTGGGCGGAGAAACTGCGCCTTGGGCAGAGTCGTAACACCGCCAACGGCAGGACATCTCCGCCCAAGGCCCGGCACGGCCGACGGAGGCGGGAGCGAATCGGCTAGAGCGCCGCGGTCTGCTGCGGGATCGGGCCCGTGAGCGTGCGCGCGATGGCGTCGCGCTCCGCGCTGAGGGACTGCAGCGTCTCGGCGTCGAGAGCCGGGTCGATCACGTCATCGAACGGGTTGCCGAGACCGCTGCGTGCGTGCACTGCTGCGGCATATGCCGTGGCCGCCGCGCGAACGCGTGCGGTAGCCCGCTGCGAGCGCTTGAGCGACACATGGCGCTCCCCTGCGACTGCGGCGTGCTTGCGGAGGGCCTTGATGAGATCCTTCAGCGCAGAATCGATCTTCTTGGACATGGAGCCATTGTCGCGCATGAAGGTTAACGCGCAAATCGAATTTGCACGTTCCCCGGCGCTAGTAGGTCGACACAAGCAGTGAGGCGAACGCGGGCGAGGTCAGCAGGACGAACGCCAGAATGTTGACGATGATGCTTCCCGCAAAGGCGGCCTGGAAGCTGCGCTTCTTCGTCTTGTGCCGAAGCAGCTGTTGCGCCACGATCGCGCCCGGCCATCCCCCGGCAAGTCCGAGCAGAAGCAGCGCGCTCTCCGACACCCGCCAGCGCCCCTCGAGCGCCGCCGACTTGTCGATGGCATAAATCGCGAAGCACAGCAGGCTCGCCCCGATGTAGAGCGCAGCGATCCAGATCGAGGGATGCCACAACAGAGAGACCACGAGGTAGAGAACGATGAAAGCGACGATCGCCAGATAGCTGACAAGGCTGGATGTCGACCGCCCGTACCGAGGCAACTCCTTTGTGCCGACAACCCGCACGAACCGCGCCCTGGTCTTGCCCTCGGCGGTCAGTTCGACCTCATACGACAGCTTCTCGCCGATCGGCGGCACCGTTGAGCCCTGCGGCAACGCGCGGACGTGGACGAAGACCTGCGGGCCGCCGCCATCCGGAGAAATGAACCCGAAACCGCGGCCGTCGTTCCAGTTGGCGAGGGTCCCCTCATAGCGATCGGATCGAGTGGCCATCGTTCGATGCTACTTCGCGAGCCACGGGGTATCGTGCGTCCTCCCCGAGCGAGTTCCCGGAGAAGCGCCGCATATCCGCCCTCAGCCCGTCAGGCTAACCACGAAGTCGGCGTCGGTGCGGTCGCGCAGGTCTTCGACCGTGACACCGGGCGCGATGCTCGTGACAACGAGACCGTCCTCGGTGACGTCGAAGACCGCGAGGTCGGTGATGATGCGCTGCACGACCCGCACACCGGTCAGGGGAAGCGTGCAGCCGCGAACGATCTTTGACGTGCCATCCTTCGCCACATGATCGGTCAGGACGACTACGCGCTTCGTGCCGGCGACGAGATCCATAGCTCCGCCCATCCCCTTGACCAGTTGGCCAGGGATGGACCAGTTGGCCAGGTCTCCGGCCACCGAAACCTGCATGGCTCCGAGGAACGCGATGTCGACGTGGCCGCCGCGAATCATCCCGAACGATGCCGCAGAATCGAAAACGCTGCCGCCGGGCAAAATCGTCACGGTCTGCTTGCCGGCGTTGATGAGGTCGGCGTCCTCTTCGCCCTCCCAGGGGAACGGCCCCATCCCGAGCAGCCCGTTTTCGCTCTGCAGCGTGACCGTCAGGCCGTCGGGGATGTTGTTGGCGATCAGGGTCGGGATGCCGATTCCCAGATTCACATAGTCGCCGTCGCGCAACTCAGCGGCGGCGATCTTCGCCATCTCGTCCCGAGTCCATGCCATTGCGTGCTCCTTGTTGCTACTCGTGGTGCCGTTCGCCATCATGCGGTCGGGCGAACTCGAACCGTTCGCTGTTCGATGTCTTTCTCGCGCTCGGATGCCAGCACGACCGCCTGCACGAAGATGCCCGGCGTCACGACCACGTTCGGATCGATCTCCCCCGGCTCGACGATCTGCTCGGCCTCGGCGAAGGTCATTCGGCCCGCGGTCGCGACCACCGGATTGAAATTTCTGGCGGTGTATCGATAGGTGAGATTGCCCGCCGTATCGGCGATGTGCGCGCGAACCAACGCGAGGTCGGCCACGATCCCGCGCTCCTGCAGGTACAGCTCGCCGTCGAACTCGCCTATTGGTTTGCCCTCGGCCACCTGCGTGCCGACACCGGTCTTCGTGTAGAAGGCCGCGATCCCGGCACCGCCCGCTCGCAGTCGCTCGGCGAGTGTGCCCTGCGGTACGAACTCGACCTCGAGCTGACCATCCAGAAATTGACGGGCGAAGAGCTTGTTCTCGCCGACGTACGAGGCGATGACCTTCGCCACCTGGTTGTTTTCGAGCAGGACGCCGAGGCCCTTGCCGTCGACCCCCATGTTGTTGGAAACGATGACGAGGTTCCTCGCGCCCGAGTCGCGCACGGCGTTGATGAGATCCACCGGAATCCCGCTCAGGCCGAACCCACCGACGGCGATCGTCATCCCGTCTCTGATAACGTCCTGGATGGCCCGTTCCGCGCTATCGATGCGTTTCGTCACTGCCTTCTCCTCATTGAGCGGCGGGCCGGAGGTTCATCCCTAGCGACCGTCTCTACAGTCCAATGTATACACTGAACGCCCATTAGTCACCAAGAACCTTGACATCGAGCTACTGTGTATACATGAGCACGATCGCGGACGACAGGATGCGCGCGAGCGATCGCGCCTACCTCGCGCTGCGAAGCGAGATCCTGGACGGCGACCTGCGAGCGGGCACTGTCCTCGGCGAGGTCGAGCAATCCACCCGGCTCGGCGTCTCCCGGACCCCGCTGCGCGAGGCGCTGTCGAGGCTCGCGGCCGAGGGGCTCGTCTCGCCACACTCCGGCCGGGGCGTCATTGTCACCGAGATTTCGGCCGAGAACGTGATCGAGCTGTTCGAAGTTCGACAAGCGCTCGAAGAGCAGGCGGCCCGGCTCGCCGCCCGCCGACGCGATCCGCGCGTTTTCCTCGAGCTGCAGCGCGAATTTCAGGATGTCGAAGCACTCCTCGCCGACAAGCACCAGTACTACGCACTGGTGGCACGCCTCGACGCCGCAATCGACGACGCGGCGGGCAACCCGTTCCTCGTCTCGGCGCTCGACGGGGTGCGAACTCACATTGCGCGCATCCGTCGCATGGCGCACGACAACGTCGACCGCCTGCGGGATGCCGCCCGCGAGCATCTCCAGATCATCGACGCGATCGTCGAAGGCGAAGAAACCCTGGCCGCACACGCCACCCAGCTGCACCTGCACCGCAGCCTGCGCAACATCCTCAGCTCCCTCGAAAGGAACACCCCGTGAAGCTCCACCCCGTCCGCGTCTATGCGAGCGACGAGCCGCTGCCCCGCGAAAGCCAGCTCGCCTGGAAGATCGCGGAAGTCGCATCCGAAAATATTGAAGCAACGGATGCCGTGGCCGACATGGTCATCAACCGCATCATCGACAACGCGAGTGTGGCCACCGCATCCCTCCGCCGCGGTCCGATTGTCTCGTCGCGTTCGCAGGCCGCGGCGCACCCCGTCTCCCGTGGCGGACACGGCTCGACCGTCTTCGGTACCACCGAACTCACCAGCCCCGAGTGGGCGGCCTGGGCGAACGGCGTGGCCGTACGGGAGCTCGACTACCACGACACGTTCCTCGCCGCCGAGTATTCGCATCCCGGCGACAACATCCCGCCGATCCTGGCGGTTGCGCAGCACACCGGCAAGAGCGGCGCCGAACTGCTGCGCGGCATCGTCACCGGCTACGAGATTCAGATCGACCTCGCGAAGGCCATCAGCCTGCACGAGTTCAAGATCGACCATGTCGCGCATCTTGGTCCGAGTGC
The DNA here is from genome assembly GCA_025463785.1 of Glaciihabitans sp. GTDB lineage: Bacteria > Actinomycetota > Actinomycetes > Actinomycetales > Microbacteriaceae > Galbitalea. The sequence goes on along the minus strand of JAODBD010000003.1, from coordinate 396,773 downwards.
CGCGGCCGGCATCGGAACCCTGCTTGGCCTGCCGACCGAGATCATCTTCCAGGCCATTGGTCAGGCACTGCACACGACCACGGCGACACGGCAGTCGCGCAAGGGTGAGATCTCCACCTGGAAGTCGCACGCGCCGGCCTTCGCGGGCAAGATGGCCGTCGAATCCGTGGATCGCGCAATGCGGGGTCAGACCAGTCCAACGCCGATCTACGAGGGCGAGGACGGCGTGATCGCGTGGCTGCTCGGCGGCAGGGATGCCCGCTACGAGGTGCCGCTACCGGAGGCCGGCGAGGCTCGACTCGCGATCCTCGACAGCTACACGAAGGAGCACTCGGCCGAGTATCAGGCGCAGGCGTGGATCGACCTTGCCCGCAGGCTCGGCTCCGAACATCCCGAACTTCGCGACCCCGCGAACGTTGACCGAGTGGTCCTGCACACCAGCCACCACACGCATTACGTGATCGGGTCTGGCGCCAACGATCCGCAAAAGTACTCACCTGCGGCGAGTCGGGAAACGCTTGACCACTCGATTCCGTACATCTTCACGGTTGCCCTCCAGGACGGCGCCTGGGATCACAACCACTCCTACTCGCCCGAGCGGGCCGGTCGCGCAGACACGGTTGCGCTGTGGCAGAAGGTCACAACCGAGGAGGATGCAAACTGGACGCGCCGCTACCACTCGCTCGACCCGGCGGAGAAGGCGTTCGGCGGTCGCGTCGAGATCGACCTCGCCGACGGCACCCGCCTGATCGACGAGATCGCGGTCGCCGACGCGCATCCGCTCGGCGCTCATCCGTTTGCTCGCGAGCAGTACATCCAGAAGTTCAGGACGCTGGCGGATGGCGTACTCGCCCCAGCCGAGACCGAGCGATTCCTCGACGTGGCCCAGCGGCTTCCCGAGCTGACGGCCGCGGAACTGTCGGGCCTCACGGTCGTAGCAGACCTCTCAGACATCACCAATCCGAAGGGCATCTTCTAAGCCATGCTGTACTCGAGAATTCCGGCCGCCGAGAAGCGCGCGGCCTTCCGCGCCCGACTTGCCAGCGGCGAACTGCTGCGCTTCCCCGGCGCCTTCAACCCGCTGAGCGCGGCCCTCATTCAGGACAAGGGTTTCGAGGGCGTCTACATTTCGGGCGCGGTCATCGCGGCCGACCTCGGGCTACCCGACATCGGCCTCACGACCCTGACCGAGGTCGCGACCCGCGGCAGCCAGATCTCGCGCATGACCGACCTGCCGACCATCATCGACGCCGACACGGGCTTTGGCGAGCCCATGAACGTCGCCCGCACAGTGCAAACGCTCGAGGATGCCGGAGTCGCCGGCCTGCACATCGAAGACCAGGTCAATCCGAAACGCTGCGGTCACCTCGACGGCAAAGCAGTCGTGGATGCAGACACGGCCATCAAGCGCATCCGGGCAGCCGTCGATGCCCGCCGCGATCCCAACCTGCTGATTATGGCCCGCACCGACATCCGCGCGGTCGAGGGGATGGATGCCGCCATCGCGCGCGCGAAAGCGCTGGTGGATGCGGGCGCAGACGCCATCTTCCCTGAGGCCATGAGAGACCTGTCGGAGTTCGAGGCCATGCGCAAGGCGATCGACGTCCCGTTGCTGGCGAACATGACCGAGTTCGGCAAGAGCGAGCTGTTCACGAACGAGCAACTTGCCAGCGTCGGCCTCAATATCGTCATCTACCCGGTGTCGCTCTTGCGCCTCGCGATGGGCGCAGCCGAGCGGGGCCTCGACACGCTGGTCGCTTCAGGGTCGCTGAACAGCGAAGTTGCGAACATGCAGACCCGGGCGCGCCTCTACGAACTCAATGACTATGCGGGCTACAACGCGTTCGACGCGTCGGTGTTCAACTTCACGCTGTAGAACAGATACCAGAACAGGAAGGAGCGAACATGCTCGAGGACAAAGAGATTTATAAGGGCCTCGCCGGCGTACCCGTCGACTACACGGCCGTCTCGAAGGTCAACCCCGACACCAACTCCCTGCTCTACCGCGGTTACCCGGTTCAGGAGCTCGCGGCACAGAAGACCTTCGAAGAGGTCGCCTACCTGCTCTGGAACGGCGACCTTCCGACCGACAGGCAGCTGGCCGACTTCGAAACGCTCGAGCGTTCGCAACGCGCGCTCGACCCGAACGTCAAGCGCGTAATCGACGACCTTCCGGCGACGGCGCATCCGATGGATGTCGTCCGCACCGCCGTGAGCGTCATCGGCGCCAACGACCCGGCCGCGGCAGACGCGAGCCCAGCGTCCAACCTGACCAAGTCGATTTCGCTGCTGGCCAAAATCCCGGCGATTGTTGCGTACGAGCAGCGCCGGAAGCGCGGGCTTGCCCTGGTCGAGCCACGCGACGACCTCGGCTACTCGGCCAATTTCCTGCACATGACCTTCGGCGAGGTGCCGGATGAGGTCGTCGTCGACGCGTTCGACGTGTCGATGATCCTGTACGCCGAGCACTCCTTCAACGCGTCGACGTTCACGGCCCGCGTTGTTACGAGCACCCTCTCCGACCTCTACTCGGCGGTCGTCGCCGGCATCGGCGCCCTCAAGGGACCGCTGCACGGCGGTGCCAACGAGGCCGTCATGCACATCTTCGACGAGATCGGTTCTGCCGACAACGCAAAGGCCTGGCTGGATGCGGCGCTGGCCGAGAAGCGCAAGATCATGGGGTTCGGCCACCGGGTTTACAAGAACGGCGACTCCCGGGTTCCGACCATGAAGGCCGCGCTGGATACCCTCATCGTCGAGTACGACCGGCCAGACTTGCTCGAACTGTACGACGCGCTCGAGGATGCCATGCAGTCCGCCAAGTCGATCAAGCCGAACCTCGACTACCCGTCCGGGCCGGCATACCACCTGATCGGCTTCGACACCGAGATGTTTACTCCACTGTTTGTGGCATCCCGTATCACGGGTTGGACCGCGCACATCGCCGAGCAGTTGGCATCCAACGCGCTCATCCGCCCACTCAGTGTGTACAACGGCGTGGACGAGCGGCACCTGGGGAGCTAACCTCCGTCGGCGGCCAGTACGTGGTCACGCCGCCCGGCCCGATGGGGAATTAGCGCGGCCGCTTGTTGTGGGCGTGGCCTTCATGCAGGGTCGCGCCCACAACAAACGGCGGCGGCGTTGAAACTTTGGCGGCAGCGGCGGCGAATGACCGCCGCGGTTGGGCGGACTGCTGGGTACAGGTTCGGGCTTATCGTGAGACATGGTCTTTGAACGCAACTCGGTGCGGTCGGCAGGCTTGACGCCAGATGCCCGCGACGACATCCGCCGAGCCGAAGCCGCGAGGATGCTGGAGCTCCTGGTGACCGACCATCTGCCCGAGCGCGCAACTCGCTGGATCGCTGAAGGCGCTGACACCGCGAACGCGCGAGCTCTCGCACAGTCGACAGAGGCGTCATCCGGTGTGCGTCTTGCGCTCGTCGCCGAGATTGCGGCAGAGCTGGGTCTCGGCATCGCCTCCGATCAGGAGGCCCGCCAGGTGCAGGCCGAGACGATCATCCGCTCGATCAGCTCCGGGCAGAATTTTTCCCGCGACCTCTTCGCGCTCTCGAACAGCTATACTGACGCCGCCACCGGCCGCGTCAGTCAATTTCTCGGACGGCTCCTGCGCGGACGCTAACCGGATGGGCGACTTGGTCCAGTGGGCGGGGCAGGACTCCGAGAAGCAACAGCACGCCAATCACCTCGAGTCCGCCAACGGCAAAGTAGAGGGTCTGCAGCCACGAATACTGGCTGATGATTGCCAGCTCCACGAAGATCCAGATGAGCATTCCGAAACCTGCCACGGTCGAAATCCGCAGGGCCCACGTCGTACGCCGCTGAAGTGTGATCGCGGCAGCGAGTTGCGTACCGCCGACCACGACGGCGAGAATCACCCCAGGAACCCGATAGGAGTCGAACGGGGTGCCAGCGAGATAGCTCAGTGGCACGCCAGCTCCGTTCGCGAACACGCCGAGAACCCCGCCACCAAGAGCTGACAGCGCGGCGAAGTACTCGAGAACGAGTAGTCCCGTACGAAATCCATTCGCAAGTCGAGTTGACTCCATCAGTTCGATCCTTTCGGGCGGCCTCAGGGGGTGGCCATGAACCCAGCGTGCTCGGTTGCGCCTCCCGAACACAGGGCCGAAGGTCCCTATGCCGCCGCTCACGCGGGCCTACCCGGGACTTTCGGCCCTAAGCATCGGCGGCGAACAGGACGAGTCTTGACAGATGGAACAGAACCGAAGAGCTGAGCGAATCGTCGTCGCATCCGACGGCGGCGCGGCAAGTCACACCGCACTGGACTGGGTCGTCGACCGAGGGTCGCGCAGCCCGATCGAAGTCGAGGTAGTCACGGTCGAGGAGACCGAGTGGCTGCCGGTCGGAGGGGATGAGTCCGAGTTTCGACGCAAGTACATCGACATCCTCGATGAAGCGGGGAATCGCCTCGCGGATCGCCCCGGCGTCTCGCTCGTCGCAAAGACTATGCTCTCCGGGCGGCCGGCCGAAGAGCTCGCCAAAGTCGCACGACTTGCGGATGAGCTGGTGATCGGATCCAAACTGACCGGCGCTGCAGTCTGTGCACGTCGCGGCACACTCGCGCTGCACCTCGCGCCGCGCACACCCTGCCGGCTCACAGTGGTGCCGCAGAACTGGGCGCCCCGACCCGGCCCGATCGTCGTCGGAGTGGAAGACGACGAATCGTCCACCGAAGCCATCGAGGAGGCCGCGACCGAGGCAGACCGCACCGGCAGGGCGCTCGTTCTCGTACACGCGTGGTCATTGCCAGCGCCGTTCTCCATTGTTGAAGGACTGCTGAACACCACCTACCCGACACTCGACGCGGTTCACCAGCAGATCCTGGATGTCGCGATCGCGCGCGCGAAACTGATTGCGCCGCGTAGCGAAATCTCGCAGGTACTCAAATTTGGACCGCCTGCTGAAGTGCTCTTGGAGGCAGCGGAGTACGCATCCCTGCTGGTCGTGGGCAGTCACGGCCGCGGGATGATCGGCTCGCTGATCCTCGGCTCGGTGAGCCACGGGGCACTCGTGGCGGCGCGGTGTCCGGTCGCTGTCGTGCCGCCGATCCCGCAACACCGTGGGAATGGCGTCCTGGCTTCCGTCACACGAGTCCGGTAGCGCCGAGCAGGTGTCCGATGCCGTAGGTCGCGCCGAGGGCAACCGCTCCCCCGATCACGACGCGCAGTGCGGCCTTCCCGCGGGAACTGCCGCCGAGGTACGCACCGAGGGCGCCCGTGAACGCGAGGGCCGCAAGCACCACGACGAAGGTCACGGGAACCCGCCATCCCGGCGGCGGAAACAGGATAGCCAGTAGAGGCAGAATCGCGCCAATAGTAAACGCGAGCGCCGACGCGAGTGCAGCGTGCCACGGGCTGACTACGTCGGCCTGGTCGATTCTGAGCTCAGCGGAGAGGTGTGCAGCAAGGGCATCATGTTGAGTCAGTTCAAGCGCCACCTGGCTGGCCGTCTCCTGGCTCAGCCCCATTGCCCGGTAGAGTCCGGTCAACTCGGCCAACTCCTCGTCTGGCATGTTCGCGAGCTCCCCGCGTTCCTTCTCGATGAGGGCCCGCTCACTGTCGCTCTGGCTGCTGACGGAGACATACTCGCCCAGCGCCATCGACACCGCTCCTCCCACCAGTCCCGCTATACCTGCCGTCAGGATGGCGGAGGTGGAAGTGGTCACGCCGGCGACCCCGACCGCGATCGCAGCAACGGATACGATGCCGTCGTTCGCGCCGAGAACGCCCGCGCGCAGCCAGTTCAGTCGTTGCGCGATTCCGCCGCTGTGTTGTTCGCCGGGGTGTTGCGGTGCAGCTCCAACAGATTCGTTGCTCATGCATCCAACCAACCACTGCGGCGACGGTTCGTCCAGTGGACAAAATCCCGTTCGGTCGCCCGCTACTGCGGTGGCCATCCCGTTGAATTGCGCGACATCGGGGCGAGAACACTCACGCGGTCACGTAGTCCTTGGTCGCGGCGAGGATAGCGGCGAGCCCCTGCTTCGCGTCTGCGAAGAACATCCCCGTCCTCGGGTCGGTGAAGAGGGGGTTGGCAATTCCCGCATACCCGGGGCTCATGGATCGCTTCACGACAACGATGGACTTTGCATGATCCACATCGAGAATGGGCATGCCCGAGACGGGATTGCCTTTCTGCCGCGCCATGGGATTGCAGACATCGTTCGCCCCGACCACGAGCGCGACATCGCAGTTGTCGAAGGCCGCGTTCGCCTCGTCGAGTTGCAGCATCTGGTCGTATGGCACGTTTGCCTCGGCGAGGAGCACGTTCATGTGCCCAGGCATCCGCCCGGCGACAGGATGGATGGCGTACTTCACATCCACGTGATGGTCGAGGAGGAGCTTCGCCAGTTCGGCGACCTCGTGCTGGGCCTGGGCGGAGGCCAGCCCGAATCCGGGAACGATCAGAACGCGCTGCGCATACGCGAGTTGTACCGCGATGTCATCCGCTGTGAGCTGTCGAACGCCGGTGAGATCCTGGGCCAGCGCGCTCGTCACGGGAGCGTCGCCGGTACCGAATCCGCCGAGGATGACGTTCGCGACGGATCGGTTCATGGCCTTCGCCATCTGCAGGGTAAGGATGGTGCCGGCGGCGCCGACCAGCGCGCCTGCGATGATGAGGGCCTGGTTGTCGATCGCGAATCCGGCCATTGCCACAGCGAGACCGGTGAACGCGTTCAGAAGCGACACGATGACGGGCGCGTCAGCCCCGCCGATCGGAAGCACCATCAGAATGCCGAATACGAGCGCCGCGATCAGCACAATGATCAAGAGAAGGATGCTGTGTCCGAAGATGACGGTGAGCACGGCCGCACCCACAGCGACGAGGACGACGGCCAGATTGACCACCCGTGAGCCGGGGAACGTGATCGGCCTGCCGGGGATGACGCCCTGCAGTTTTCCCGCGGCAATCAACGAGCCCGAGAAGGTCACCGACCCGATCAGCACGTCGAGCACGATCGGGATCGAGCTGGTGAGGCTCAACGGCGTAGCACTGCGGTACAGCACGAAGTCTACGAAGGCGACAGCAGCAGCGGCCCCGCCACCCACGGCGTTGAAGACACTGACCAGTTGCGGGATGTCCGTCATCTTCACCGTGCGCGCCCGAACGACGCCGTACACGGCGCCGAGTGCCGCACCCAGGACCAGCGCAAGCCAGCCCCACACGCTGCCTCCGCTGGTAACGAGCGCAACCACCAGGGTTGCCGCGATGGCAATCGCCATCCCGAGCACCGAGGTCAGGTTCCCTCGACGCGCAGTTGACGGTGCTCGCATCTGGTGGAGGCCCAGAACAAAGAGGGTCGCGGCGACGAGATAGGCGAGCCCGATGACGAAGGCGAACGTAGTCACGATGGGTCCTTCGGTGTGGTGGGAATTGACGGTTGCTTCGGTCGGGAGAACATCCTGAGCATCCGATCGGTGACGACGTAGCCACCGCACACATTTGCGGCCGCCAGCGCCGCAGCAACAAAGGTCAGGACGTAGCTCACCGGACTGTTGGCGACGGAGGCGATGGCGATCGCGCCAGCGAAGACGACGCCGTGGATCGCATTTGCGCCGGACATCATCGGAGTGTGGAGGGTGGTAGGGATCTTGCTGATCACTTCGAACCCTACGAGGAGACTGAGGACGAAGATTGCCAGGTTGCCAAAGAGCTCCGAGGTCATGATGCGAGCACCTTTCCATCGTCGGATTCCGCCGGATTCGTGGCGAGCCCCAGCGCCGCGCGGATCGCGGCGTTGACCACCTCGCCATCCGTACACACCACAATGTTTCGGTGAACCTCGTCACTCGGGTCGAGAGCGAACACACCGCTCGGCAGCAGAGAGGCAATGACGGCGACGACGTTTCGGCCATACATCTGCGAAGCGGATGTTGGCAGGTCCGATGCCAGCTCGCCGGCGCCGATGATCGTCACCCCGCCTTGCGTGAGCGTCTTCGTTCCGACGACGGAGCCATCCACGTTTCCGCCCCGCTCGCTTGATCCGAGGTCGATGCAGATGCTTCCAGGGCGGAGTGCGTCGAGGGTCTGTTTTGTCACCAGCATCGGTGGAGTGCGGCCAGGCACTTTTGCTGTCGTGATGATGACGTCAAAGGATTTCAGCGCAGCGGCCAGTTCGCTCTGCTGCTCGGCCTGCTGCTCGGGCGTCAATGCCTTCGCATAGCCCCCGTTGCCCTCTGCCTGCGCGATGGTCGACGTCAGGAACGTTGCCCCGAGCGACTCGACCTCGTGCCGTGAAGCGGCCCGAACGTCGTAGCCGGTGACGACAGCGCCCAGACGTCTGGTCGTCGCGATGGCCTGCAGGCCAGCCACGCCCGTTCCGATGACGATCACTTTGGCTGGTGTCGCGGTGCCCGAAGCCGTGATCAGCATCGGCAGATAGCGGCCAAATGCTTCAGCGGCAACGATGGCTGCTCGATAGCCTGCGGCACTCGCCTGCGAACTGAGGGCATCCATCGACTGGGCTCGGCTCAGCGTGCGTGGCAGCAGCTCGAAGGCGACCATCGTCACGCGCCGCGCGGCCAGGTCTTTCACCGTCGCCAGATTGTTCAACGGATCAAGCAGGCCAACGATCGTCTGCCCGCTTCGGAGCTTCGATAGCAGGGAGGCGCCCGGCGCCCTAACGACTGCCACTACGTCAGCTCGGGCGATGACGTTTGCCCTCGAGAGGATCGTCGCCCCGGATGCGACATAGGCGGCATCCGGAAAGGATGCTTCATCCCCCGCCCCGGATTCAATGAGCACCACGTGGCCGAGCTTGGCGAGGGACGCCGCGGCGGCCGGGTCGAGCGCAACCCGACGTTCGCCGGCCTCGCTCTCCTTCAGCGCGCCGATTGCCGCTTCGGTAGTTGTTGCGGGCACAGGCCACTCTCCCTCTGCCACGATTTCGGGGCTGTTCCGAGACTAAACCGGTCGCGTTCCGGTGCCCAGAGCCCAAAGTCCCAATCGTCCAACTCCGGTAGGTCGCGATGGCAGGACTTTGGGCCCTGTGCGACAGCGACGGGTTGGAGCAGAGTGGAGTCAACGGAGGGAACCACCATGACTGGACACCGCGACTTCGATGGATGGTCGCCGCAGGGACCGGTCGAGGAGCTGTCCGATGAGTCATGCTGGTCTCTGCTGGCGCTCGAGTCATTTGGCCGACTGGCCGTATCCGTCGGTGACCGTCCGCAGATATTTCCCGTCGACTTCCACTCGGATGGCCGGGACATCCTGTTTCGCACCGCCGCCGGCGGCAAGCTTGAGGCGCTCACGGGAAACCCTGCCGTTGCGTTCGAAGTCGATCTGAGGACGCGAACCGAGGCCTGGAGCATCGTGATCGACGGCACTGCGCACAGGGTGACGAACGCAGACGAAATCGCGATCGCCGATCGGGCACCACTTCCCGTCTGGATTCCCACCGATCCATACGTGTACGTGCGAATCACACCGACATCGATACGCGGGCGACGATTCGTACATTCGCTGATGCACGACGGCTGAGCCCAGGGAGGGCGAACGGGTATCGCTCGCGTCTCGAGATGTCGAGGTAGTCCATATGCTTGGAACCTGCGGCATCAAACCGCGATGGTCGTGGGTGACCAGGAGGGAATGCGCATGGGCGGGTTCGCAGCCTGGTTGTTCGGGATCGCGGCCGAGCAGCCGCGTGAGTACCGCCGACTCCTGCGCATCCGGCGGAAGATTTACACCCCGATCGCTCAGCTCAACGCCGAGATCCTTCGCTCGGACGAACCCATCCCCTTCGATCAGATCGACCGCTCGGCCTTCGTTCCCATCCGCCCGGGCACTGCCTGGGGCAAGAAGATGGATTGCGCCTGGCTGCGGATCACCGGCGAGGTGCCGACGGGCCACGACGCCGCGGTCGTGCTGTTGGGCATCCGCGGTGAGGGGCTGATCTACTCCCCCCAGGGCGACCCCGTCGATTCGGCCAGCACCGTGTGGATCCAGGCCGACCTGCCACACAGCGGCGGCAAGTACCGGCCCCTGCAGCAGATCGACGTCTCAACGGGCAGGATCGAGTTCTACGCGGACGTCGCATACAACGGCATCCTGCTCTATGAGTACGGCAGCGCCGTTTACCACGGTGCCCGGGTCGCCGTGCGAGACGACGAGGTCTTCGGTCTGTATTACGACTACATGACCCTCGTCGTCCTCGCCGGGGCGACCGACGACGCCGGGCTCGAATCGGCGCTGCGACAGAAGTTGCGCGCAGCGTATGCGCATTTTGTCGCCGGAGACGCGCGCGCGGCGCGGGCAGTTCTCGCCGACTCGCTGGCAATGCAATCCACCAGCGACTTTGTGTACAGCGCGATCGGCCACGGTCACCTGGATATGGCCTGGCTATGGCCCCTCCGCGAGACGCATCGTAAGGCTGCGCGCACCTACACCCGGGCACTGAATACGATCGAGCAGCGCGATGGATACCTCTACGGCACCAGCCAGCCGCAGCAGATGCTGTGGATGAAGCAGGAGCATCCGGCCCTCTTCGAGCGGCTGAAGAAGGCGGTGGCAGCAGGACGGGTGGAGCTTCAGGGCTCATTCTGGGTGGAGCCCGACACGAACCTACCGGGCGGGGAGTCGCTCGTGCGGCAGGCGATGGTGGGTCGCCGGTTCCTCGCGGACGAATTCGGCCTGGAGCCAGAAGACATGCGGCTGTGCTGGCTTCCAGACACGTTTGGTTACAACGGCAACCTCCCGCAGATCCTGAAGAAGAGCGGGATGGATTGGTTCCAGACCATCAAGCTCGCCTGGAACAAGGTCAACGACTTCCCCCATCGCACCTTCCACTGGCAGGGCATCGACGGCTCGACGGTACTCGTACACATGCCGCCCGAGGGCGACTACAACAGCCGGGGCGCGGCGGACGGTCTCCTGAAGGGCCTCGCGAAGTATCCCGAAAAGAGCCTGGATACCGCCCTGCTCGTCTACGGTTCGGGAGACGGCGGCGGCGGTCCCGGCGAGATCCACCTAGAGCTGCTTGAGCGCGAACAGAACCTGCGTGGGCTGCCCCGCGTCGAGTACTCCACGGCGGGCGACTTCTTTCGGAAGCTTGAGGAGCTCGACATCCCGTACACGCACGTCGGCGAGCTCTACCTCGAGACCCACCAGGGCACGTACACGACGCAGGCGAGGATCAAGCAATACAACCGGCTGATCGAGCGCAAACTCCACAATGCGGAGGCATTGGCCGCGATTGTGGGGGAGGACAGCCGGGCGGCGCTTGCGCAGCACTGGCGCGACGTCCTGTTGAACCAGTTCCACGACATCCTGCCCGGCTCGTCGATTGAGCGGGTCAACCGCGAGGCCGTCGAGACCTATCAGCGCATCGAAAGGGCGCTCGATAGCTACCTCGGCGAGTTGACGGCGAGGCTGCCGCAGACCGCTGGCGGGCCATCCGGAGTCAACCTCACGGGATTGCATCGCGACGAACATCTCAAAGTGGATGACCTCTGGTATCACGCGGAAGTCGCACCATACGCCGCCGCGCACCTCGAGCTCGCCGGTGCCTTTCCGGAGCTCGGCTACTCAGACGACACTATGACCAATGGGATGCTGACGCTGCGATTCGGTGGCACGGGCGAGATCGTCTCCTGCCTCGATGCCAGCGGCGGAGAGCATGCTGCAGGGGGATTCAACCGTCTCGTGCTGCATCGCGATCCGTACCAATTCCCTTTCGATGCGTGGGACATCAAACAGGACTACGCAAAGACGACGCCGCGCACTCTCAAGGCGTCCAGGGTGGAGAGCTCAATCGACGGCGCAACGGTTACCCGCCGCCAGGTGTATCGCTCACGCAAATTCACAATCGAGCAATCGGTGATCCTCACAGCGGGCAGCGACGTCGTGCGATTCGACACGCAGGTGGAATGGCACGAGAGCCACCGGATGCTGCGGGCGCAGTTCTTCCCCGCGCACTACGGGGCGACTGCGAAGAGCGAGATCCAGTTCGGGCACATCGAGCGCCCGACGACGGAGAACGACGCGGTGGAGACGGCGCAATTTGAAACCTGCGCCCACAAATGGATCGCGACGGAGGATGATGGCAGCGGCTTCGCCCTGCTCAACGACAGCAAATATGGGCACCGCGCGAAGAACGGTCTGATCAGCCTCAACCTCCTGCGAGCGCCCACTTTCCCCGACAAGAGCGCCGACCGCGGATCGCACCGGTTCACCTACGCCTTCTGCCCATTCGAGTCGGATGACCTGGCCAAGGTCGTCCGCGAGGCATACCGCCTCAACAACCCGCTGCTGGTCACAGACGATGTCGCCTTCGAAAGCGTCGCCTCCGTCGACGATCCCGGCATCATCATCGAGACCATCAAGCCCGCGGAAAACGGCAACGGCGTGGTCATCCGCATGTACGAGAGCCTGGGTCGGTACACGAAGACCGCGCTGCGAGTCACATTCGACCACTCGACGGCACACCTCACCGACCTTCTGGAGAACCCGATCGCCACCGCCGATCTCGAGCGGCTCGAGTTCACTCCCTTCGAGATCACAACGATTCACCTGGAAGGCCCGCGATGACTGCCGCACCGACAAGAACGGAGAGGATTCCCTCCACCCGGGTGCAGAGTGTCGCGATCGTGACTGCCGGATTCGGGCAGAACGCGGTGCTCACGATCGTCACCACATTCATCCTCGTGTACCTGGTTCAGTACGCCCGCATCAGCACACAGGGAATCGCCGTCGTGACTGCCATCATCACCGTCGCCAAGGTGCTCGATGCCATCAGCGACCCGGTCGTGGGCAGCATCATCGATCGGACCCACACCCGTTGGGGCAAGCTGAGGCCTTTCATCCTGTTCTCGGCCGTGCCCGTGGCGGTCCTCACGACACTGCTGTTCTCGGTGCCGAACACATCCGAACCGCTGAAGGTCCTGTTCTTCGGGGTGTGCTATTTGCTGTGGGGAATCGCATATTCCGCGTGCGATGTGCCGCTCTGGGGCCTCATCGGATCGGCGTTCGGCGACCAGACCGCGCGCACAAGGGTCGTCTCGAACGTTCGGGCATTCGGCGCGATCGCGCTGGGGCTTGCAACCCTGGGGATGCCATTCCTCGCGGTCGCGCTCAGCTTCTCCGCGAGGGCAACGGGCAGCGGGTGGTCCCGGGCGGTGCTCGTCGTTTCCGTGATCGGGATGGGGCTGTACCTGCTCGCGTTCTTCTTCGTGCGGGAGCGACCCGTCGCCGAGGAGCATGCGAGGCTGACTGCACGGCAGTTGTTCGGCACACTGTTTCACAACACCCCACTGCTGATGGTGCTGATCGGGTCAATTGTCGGATTCGGTCGCAACATCGTGCAGGCGGGCGGCGCGCTCTTCGCCGTGATTGCGTACAACGATGAGCGCCTGTTTACGCTCATTGGCGCCGCCATCATCCTTGGCATCGTTTTGGCCGCGTTTTTCACGCCCACGGTGTTGAAACGGACGACCGGAAGGGCACTCGCCGTCAGCAGTTCGGTCGCTGGCGCCGTGCTCTATCTGGTCATGTTCCTGGTCGGGTTCCACAACCTCATCGCCGTCGTCGTCTTCATCTTCCTCACCGGGCTGACTCTCGGGATTTTCCTCGTCGTGCAGGCGACCATGATCGCCGACGCCGTCGATGATGTCGAGCTGCGCACGGGGTTGCGCAACGACGGCATTTCGTTCGCCACGCTCACCTTCGTGTCAAAGATCATGGCCGCTGGCGCGGTGCTGGTCTTCGGGCTGTTTATCGTTCTCGCGGGATACCAGGACGGCGTACACGTGACGGCCGGGATGCAGCAGACGGTGTGGGTATCGATCACGGTCATCCCGGCGATCAGTTGCCTGCTGTCTGCGGTGCCGTTCTTGTTCTACCGACTGGCTGGCGGCCGCGTCGAGGGTCGGCCAACAGGGCCAGCCAGGCGTTAGGGCTGCGCCGCGAGATGTTCGCGGATTCGCGGTGCCACTTCGGTTCCAAAGAGTCGGATGTTCTCCATGAGTTGGTCGTGCGGCATCGGCCCCATTCCGTACTTCAGGTCGAAGCGATTGGCTCCGAGCACCGTCATGGTCTTCGCTATCCGCCGAGCGACCGTCTCCGGTGACCCGACATACAGTGACCCGGCTTCGACCTCGTGCTCGAAGTAGCCGCGAGTGATCTCGGGAAAGCCCCGCTCGTGGCGGGCTTCGAGCATGAACGTCTCGTAGGTGGGCCAGTACTCATCCCTCGCCTGTTCATCCGTCGCAGCCACGTGTCCCGGTGAGTGCACTCCGATCGGCAGGGGAGCGTGCCCGAACTCTTCGGTTGCGCGCCGAAACAGCTCCGACAGGCGAGCGAACCGCGCCGGGTTGCCTCCGATGAGCGCGAGCATGAGCGAGAAGCCATACTTCGCCGCCCGCACGACGGATGCGGGGTTGCCTCCGACGCCGATCCAGGTCGGGAGCGCGCCGCCATCGGTACGCGGGAAGACCTGGAGGCCACGCAACTCGGCTCTCGTCGTGCCCGACCACGTGACGGGCTGCTCCGTGCGCAACCGGGCGAACAGCTCAAGTTTCTCCTCGAACAGGATGTCGTAGTCGGCGAGGTCGAATCCGAACAGCGGAAAGGATTCCTTGCTCGACCCCCGGCCGAGAATTACTTCCGCGCGCCCCGACGAGAGGGCATCGAGGGAGGCATAGCGCTGAAACACGCGGACCGGGTCATCCGAACTCAGTACCGTCACAGCGGATCCGAGGTGAATGCGGGAGGTTCTCGCTGCCACGGAGGCAAGGACCAGGTCGGGGGCGGGCAGTGGGATCTCTTCTGTATGGTGCTCGCCAAGCCCGAAGAAGTCGAGCCCCGACTCTTCAGCCAGAACCCCTTCGTCGACGAGGGCGCGGATGTTCTGTGGTTGGCTAAGTGGCGCTCCGTCGACGCCCAGCGTGATCTCGCCGAAGCTGTCGATTCCGATCACGACGGGATGCTCTTCCAGTCGACTGACCATCACTGTCTCTCCAAATCTAATTGACGCGTCAATGTTGACATGTCAATCATATTGACTATTATTGACATGTCAACGAAATGAGGACGCCATGATGACGACATCCAACGCGAACCCGGTCGTTCGCCGACGATTGACGACGAGCGAGCTCGCGACGTGGCGAGCGCTGCTCGACACGACGTCCGAGCTGCGCCGTCGACTCAGCGATCAACTGCAGGAGACGAGCCTCTCGCCCGCCGACTACGAGGTTCTGCTCGCCCTCACCGAAGCCAGCGGGCGCGAGCTGCGGTCGTCTGAACTGGCATCCACGATCAAGTGGGATCGCAGCCGACTGTCGCATCACCTTGGTCGCATGGAGCGTCGCGGCCTGATCCGCCGCGACGAATGCCTGACCGACAACCGCGGTGCGGTAATCGTGCTTGAGACCGATGGATCAGCTGCCTTCCGTCACGCCTCGGCGCCTCACCTGAAGGCGATCCAGAAACATTTCGCGGATGCTCTGAGTCCCGAACAATTTGACGCGCTTGCCGAGATCCTCGCGGCCGTGCAGAACCACCTGAACCTTTCATCGGAGGCCAACAATGGCTAGCACAACTCAGATTTCACCGGCCCGGCCGCGCATCGCCGTTCTTGGCGCCGGCCACGTGGGCACAGCGTTCGCGCGAGTGGCCGTTGACGCGGGATACGACGTTTCGATCGCGGCATCCGGCGACCCGGAGCGCATCGCGCTCATCGCCCAGATTCTGACGCCGGGTGCTGCGCCGCGCTGGGCTGTCGACGCGGTCACCGCTTCCGACATCGTGGTTCTCGCCATCCCACTGCACCGTTTCGCCGCGTTCGATCCATCACTCGTGCGGGGCAAGATCGTCATTGACCTGATGAATTACTGGGCTCCCATCGACGGAGTCCAGACCATGTTTGAGGACCCTCGCTATGGCAGCAGCGAGATCGTTCAGCATCGGCTGGCCGACTCGACGGTCGTCAAAGCCTTCAATCACATCGGCTATCACGAACTCGAAAGCGAACGGCGGGAGCCGGGTTCGCCAGACCGCAGGGCGCTCGGAGTTGCCAGCGACGACCCGGCGGCGCTCGACACCGTGGCAACCCTGGTCGACCGGATCGGCTATGACGTCATCCGCCTGGACAGCCTGCGCGCCGGCCGGGTATTCGAGCCGGGCGGTCCGGTCTTCGGGGTGCTCGTCAATTACGAGGAATTCGAAGACGCGGTCGAGCGCCGCGTGGCCGCGTAAAGAAGGAACCTAATGAATACCCCATCCACTTTCCCGCTCGTTCTGGGTCTGGATACCTTCGGCGACGTCACGTCTGACGCCGATGGTCACCCTCTCTCCCACGCCCAAACCATCCGGGACATCGTGGAACAGGGGGTCCTCGCCGACTCGGTGGGAGTCGATTACTTCGGCATCGGTGAGCATCACACCGATGACTTTCCGCTCTCGGCCGCCGATGTGGTGCTCGGGGCGATCGCGGCGCGCACACAGAAAATCCGGCTTGGATCGGCCGTTACGGTTCTCAGCTCCGACGATCCCGTGCGCGTGTTCCAGCGTTATTCGACTCTCGATGCCATCTCCGGCGGCCGCGCGGAGGTCATCCTGGGGCGCGGGTCCAGCGTCGACTCGTTTCCACTGTTCGGCTACAACCTCAGCGACTATGAAGAACTCTTCGAAGAGAAGACGAATCTCTTCGCCGAGCTGCTGAAAGGCAGCCCTGTGACCTGGCAGGGACGAACCCGTGCCGCGCTGACCAACCAGGATGTCGTTCCGCACACCGAGCATGGACCCTTTCCCACGTGGATCGGCGTCGGCGGCAGCCCGCAATCCGTCGTCCGCGCCGCTCGCTACGGCTTCTCGCTCATGCTCGCCATCATTGGTGGGTCCCCGGCACGATTCGCTCCGTTCGCCGGCCTCTTCCACGAAGCGCTCGAACATTTCGGCCGCCCCCTGCTGCCGATCGGAGTGCATTCTCCGGGCCACATTGCGGGAACCGACGAACAGGCGCAAGCCGAATTCTGGCCTCGGTATCTTGAGGTCATCAGCCATGTCAGCAAGACCCGCGGATTTGCCGTGCCCTCGAAGGCGTCGTTCGACCACGAGATCGGGCCGGAGGGCGCGCTCTACGTTGGCTCGCCGGAAACGGTCGCTCAGAAGATTGCCGCAAATCTCCCCGCGCTCGGGGCCAATCGGTTCGACCTCAAGTACGCGATGGGTGGCCTGTCCCAGGAGAAGCTGATGACGAACATCGAGCTCTATGGAACGCAGGTGATCCCGCGGGTTCGGGAGCTTCTCGGCTGAGCATGTGATGGGTCGAGACATCGTTCATACTTCTGCCGGGTTGGCTCCCTAGTTGTTGTCGGGTGAGTTCTTGCCGGGCCCGATTTCGTCGCTGACCTGTCCCGGGGATCCGTTTTATCTGTGCCAATTCGCGCAGACGTTGACGCGAACTGACACAGGCTAAACGCACCTCACGGGTCGCCTCCAGGCGGCCACGTTGCCGGCCGGCCGCCGCGAGTTAACGATGTCTCGACTCATGGGTGAACGATGTCCTGACCCCAGACACCCACGGTTGAGGGCGCTCCGACGGGCGAGCGGGCCCGGGGATGACCGCAACATCCGGCCAGGCGAGCTTCGAGTCGCCGATGTCGACGTCAAGTCGGTAAGTTGAGCATGCCCATTTGGTCATCGAGATAATTACGGAGCTACGACATGGATATGAAACTTGAAGTTGTGCCCCTGGTCGTCTCGGATGTCGACCAGAGCATCGCGTTCTACAGCGATCAGGTCGGGTTCCATCTCGATCACGATGTACAGCCGGGTAACGGGATGAGGGTGGTTCAGCTCACTCCCCCGGGCTCAGCGTGCTCAATCGTGTTCGGTATCGGAATCACTGACCCGGAGAGCAAAGTCGGAGCAGTCAAGGGGCTCCATCTGGTCGTCGAGAACATCGACGACGCAAGGCAGGAACTCGTGACGCGCGGAGTCCAGGTGAGCCATGTCAATGACATGGGAGGCGTCAAGTACGCCTATTTCGCGGACCCGGACGGAAACTCGTGGGCCCTGCAAGAACTTCTGAGATCTGCCTGACCCTGGTTCTGCTGCCGCTACTGCTCCACCCGCTACTCTTTCGGGGTGGACTCCGCGACCGAAACCAACCCCTTTCTCTACCTCGAGCGCAACGCGAAGGTGGACCCTTCCGGGGTCTTCATGCAGTCCGGTGAGCAGACAATCCTGAACTCTGAAGCACTCACCAACGTCAAGAAGCTTGCCTACGAATTTCGTCGACTCGGGATGAAGCCGGGTGACCTGGTCGCACTGGACTTGCCCGAGTCCCTCAGCATCCTGTTCACCGAAGCCGTCTTTCATGAAGCGGCCGCCAGCACGGTGCTACCCAAAGGGTTCGTCACGGACGGGGCCTTCACAATCGACTGGACATTCAGTGGCGCGGCCGAAGAACCCCAGGGTGGCGGTCGCGTCATAACCGTCGATGCCGGGTTTCTTGACAGGGTCGAACAGAACCCCTACGGCATCAGTCCCCGCGCCTACGAGTCCGATCAGAGCCTGGTCTGGGTAATGTTCTCGAGCGGCACAACGGGCAGACCGAACGCGATCGCGGTGACACTTCGGAAGCTGGATGACTACGCGGTCACCGCGATCGACACCTGGATGCAAGGCGATCCCTTCCTGACATTTATGGGCGCCGCAACGCCACTCGGGTTGTATGCGGTGTACATCAGCGTCAGAAAGAACCAGCCGTTTTTGGCGATCGGAACCAGCGATGCCAAGGCCACCATCGAACTCGCCGCACGAAACTCGGTGACTTCCCTTAAGGCATCCCCCGTGCAGCTTGCGAGCCTGGTCGACGAGCTTGAGGCGCAGAACCGTACGCTGCCCCGCATCCAAACGGTGTACACCGTCGGCACGGCAATGGCGCCGGCCCTGGCCGCTCGATTGCGTCGAGTGACCGATGACTGTGAAATCTACGGCCTCTACGGTGCCACCGAAGTTGGGATGGCCTTCGTGCGATATTACGAAACGGATGACCCGTTTGATGTCGGTCAGCTGTTTCCCGGGGCGCATATTCAGATAGTTGACGACGATGATCAGGTGTTGCCGGATGGGCAGACGGGTCGTATCCGCCTTCAGGGCCCTGTCATGGTCCATGAATATCTGGGTAACCCGGAGGGCACGCGCGACAATTTCAGCGACGGCTGGTTCTATCCAGGAGACCTGGGGATGATCCGCCCGGACAAGGGACTCGCGCTGCGCGGAAGGTCGTCGGAGATTCTCAATGCGGGCGGCGTGAAGATCGACCCGGCACGGCTGGACTTGTTTGCTGTCTCACGTCCGCAGGTCCTTGACGCAGCAAGCTTTGGATACACGTCCACTTCGGGTCTTCAGCAGATCGGGATCGCGCTGGTCACAGAGGAAGGTCTCGATGTTCAGGCACTCATCCGAGAGTTTGACAGCGAATTTGGTACCGCCGCCCCAAAACTGGTGGCGCGGGTCGCACAAATCCCCCGCAACGCTATGGGCAAACCGATGCGCCTGGCGCTGGCAGAAACGCACAGGGAGAGCTAACCGAGCTATCTCGGCCAGCTCTCCCTGTCGAAAGGATCAGATCGCTCTGCGTGTCCGACGCCGAGCGACAACGATCAAAGCCAGGCCCAGGCCCAACCCCGTCATTCCCAGTGGGGCCGCTAGCGGGTTCAGTGTGCCGCCGGTCACTGCCAACGCCGGACCCCAGGATGCAAAGAAGGTTGTTGAGGCCGTGATGGGAGCCGAGAAATCCGCTTTTGTGGTGAGTGCGGCATCCGAATACCAACCCTTGAAGACAAACCCGTCCGCCTTGGGATTCGCCGGCTTGGTGGGAGCGGTTCCGTAGGGAACTGCCTCAGGAGCAATCGCTGCGCCGTGCCCATCCAGGGCAAACGAAAGAGTGACGGTTGGGATCCAACGAACGACGACAAGTCCGGTGCCGCCAGATGATTCGGGTGAGCTCACCGATTCCAGCGACCCACCACCACCACCACTGTTTGCAGTGGGTGAGACGATGGCTGCAGGCGGACCGGCCGAGACGAAACCGGCCCCACACGTTGCCACGCCGTTAGTCGTACCGTTGCCGGCCGCGCCACCACTGCCGTAGCAATTCGAGTCACCGCTGAACACAGATCCACTCGGGGCAATATTGGCAACGATCACGCCGGCACCACCGTCATAACCATTCCCGCTGGCAGACGGAGATGCGCCGGCGCCGCCACCGCCGCCATGCCCGTCCGCGGCCCAGTTGGCATAACCGGGATTGCCGTTACCGCTCGAGCCTGGCTGGCTCGAGGAGAACGAGGCGTCGTGGCCGGCCGTGGCGACAACGGGCACCGCCGCGCCCACAGCCGCGGAACTGTCGCCGCCTGAAGGACCAACGATCAAATTCAAATCAGTGGATGTGTCGCCGCTGAAATCAACCACTTTGACCTCGCCGCCGCCACCGCCGGCGGGGCCATATCCCTGGCTCTGTCCGCCACTGCCACCGCCAGCAACCAGCAACACCTGCAGCTTGGTCATTTGTGCCGTGGGCGTGAAGACGGCCGGCCCGGGAGCTGTGAATGTCTGCTCGCAGATATTGCCGGTCAGCAGGGTTCCACCGGAACCGCAGGGAGCGGGCGCAGCACTAGCTGGCGCAGCCCACATCACCACGCTCGAAAAACCTGCGACTGCTGCGGCGGCAGCAAGCGCCGTCGTCTTCTTTGCAACGGACAGTTTCAATTCTTCTCCAGCGTGAGTCTCTGAGCCCGTGAATCGCATTCGTCCCTGCACGACAGACGTCGCCCAGAAGAAGTGCTTTAAGGGTTTGGTCGAGTATGGCAGATGATGAGGCGAGCGCGCGATTGCCTTTTCCGCGATTTCGCGGTCAATTCAACGGCGCGGAGCGGCCCCGATCACCATCGCCGCGAGCGACTTCGCGGTCTGAGCTGCCGCCGGGGACGCATCCATCTGGGCGGCCGCAACAGCGCCGTCGTAGAGAATGACCAGTTGGCTGGCGAGGAACGATGAATTCTTTACATCGAGCGCAGCTACCAGGTCGTCGAACATCCCGTGCAGCCAGATACGGAAGTGCGCAGCGGCCGCGAGCTCGGGTCCGCCCTCGGGAGCCTCGGACATCGCGTTCATGAAGGCGCAACCGTGGAAGTCGGGTTTTGCGAAAAGCTCGCCCAGTACATCGAAAATGGCCAGAATCCTGGCTGTCGGATCCGATTCCGCCGCGATCGCAGCATCGATGCGGGTGGTCCAGGCCGCGTGGCGACCGACGAGGTACTCCCTGACGAGGTCGTCTTTGCCGCTGAAGTTGTAATAGAGCGAACCCTTAGCAACACCGGCCCGCTCGATCACGCGATCGATTCCCACCGAGTGGATGCCCTCGCTATAGAACAGCTCGTCAGCGGCCGCGAGCAGTTTCTGTCGAGGGGATGCCTTTTTCTCAATCGTTCCGGCCATGCCATAACTCTATCAGACTGATCTGTCTAAAGACGCTTGCGGTCTTAGACAATGCGGTATAAAGTTAACCCTAATTAGACAGACCTGTACAAAAATTGGAGCAACCATGGCAGCCACACCGAACCACGATCTCGACGGCCAAATCGCACTCGTTACGGGGGCGACATCCGGCATCGGACGCGCCGTCGCCGTCCAGCTCGCCGCCCAGGGCGCAACGGTACTCGTCCACGGTCGGGATGCCGTCCGGGCCACGCAGGTAATCGAGGAGATCGAGCTGTCGGCCGGTCACGCGCGATTCATTTCCGCCGACATCAGTAGTCCTGAAGGAATCCAGACGCTGACCGCCGAGGCTGGTGACATCGACATCCTCGTCAACAACGCCGGCTTCGCCTGGTTCGGCCCGACACCCGAACTCGACGCCGGGAAGTTCGACGAGCTGTTCAACGCAAACGTGCGCGCGCCCTACCTCCTGACAGCTGCGTTCGCACCCTCGATGGTGGCCAAGGGCGCTGGCAGCATCATCAACATCGCCAGCATGGCCGGCACCATCGGTCTCACCGGCGGCGCCGCGTACGGTGCGACCAAGCTGTCGCTCGTGGCGCTGACCCGAGCGTGGGCTGCCGAATACAGCCCGAGCGGCGTGCGCGTCAACGCGGTTGCCCCGGGGCCGGTCTACACGGCTGCGGACGCGGCGAGAATCAAGGCCCGCGGTGAAACAACACTCCTCGGCCGGGCAGCCCAGCCGGAAGAGGTCGCCGAAGTCGTCGGCTTCATAGCCTCAGCCCGCGCAAGCTACATCACCGGCGCGGTCATCCCCGTCGACGGCGGCCGCACGGCGATCTGAGGACGACCCGCGGGGTCACCTGTCCTGCCGCGGTGCCGTTCCGGGACGGGCGTGCCGTGGTCGAATGCGGGGCTCGTGAGAGTGAAGTTCTCGCCGCCGGCAGATCCGGGTAGGCCTACGCGGAGAGTTGACGATCCAGGAGTTGAGTCGCATATGCGTTGAGACTCGTCCGGTGCTGGACGGCTTCGATAGCCAGCTTCCTGTGCAGCCCCTCCGAGACCCGAAGATTCAAGCGCCCACTATACGAACGCTCCGAAAGCGGCTCGGGAACTAGCTCGCCACCTGCCACCATGTCGTCGATGACTTGCTGGACCAAAGCTTCCAAGCCACGAATTGCTTCAACTTGGTCTGATGCGAGCCAAGACAGTGAAGGGAACTCCGCGACGGTGGCGACGAACTCGCCGTCCTCCGGGGACCACTGCACGGAATAGCGATAGTGGTCCACGTGGGTTGTCCGCGATGATGCGCTCATTGTTCCTCCTTCAATCGGTCGATGGCTTTCAAAATTTGGGTGACTTGATAGGGCTTGGCTTTTCCGTCCTTGTTTTGCAGGTTGATGCGAGGATCACCTTGCCAAGGCATCTTGAAGATCGCGACGTGGCTTCCGGATCCTGATCCTGGTTCTCCGAAGTACGACGTCGTCAACTTCACGGCGTCTGTGAACGAGAGTGAGGCGGGCGAACTGCGCGCCTTGCTCGCGAGTTTGTCGACTGATGCCATCGGGTCAATGGTGCCATATATGGCACCATTAACCTAGGCCAGAACAGCCCCCGTCCGTTCAAGTAATTATCAGGAGTGACCAGAACCAACCTCGGTTGATATTCCGCGATTTTCCGTCACTGCGACTTATCGACGCTAATGAGAATTGGGGTCAATGTGCGGGGTAAATGAGGGTGTAGTCCAAGGCAAAACCCGGTCCGTGACCCTATGAGACGGTCGAACTCGTAGTCCTATATCTCGATCGTGCGCTGCTTGCAATCCGCAACGGCAGTGCGGCGACGCCGTTCAGCATCACCCGGCTCTGTCCGCCGAATGGTGGCTGCGTCGACTTATCATTTTGAACATGACAATCCAGCGTGACAGCGCTCCGGACTGAGCATGGCGACCTCGAAGTCCGAGCTAGTTACCGCGGAGGTAATCAGGGCCACAACGACCATAGGCGAGCATTACTACGCGAGCGCGACTGCGGTCGGGCTGAGCGTCCAGGAGGCACGGCTGCTTTTCATCCTGAGCCTCAAACCGAGCAACATGCTCGGCCTGACCTCGGCACTCAAGGTTCCGAAGTCGACAATGAGCGGGCTCATCACTCGAATGGAATCTACTGGCCTCGTCGCGAGGGAGCCGGATGCACGCGATCGCCGCAACCTGCTCGCTACGCCAACTCCGAGGGGGACTTCGGTGGCGACCGCGTTCGCACGTGATCTCGCCAGCCGAGTCAACGGTGCGCTGTCCCTACTGGACGCCAGCGAGCAGGTCGAGCTCGCCGACATCCTGAACGAGGTGCTTGCGGGGATCGAGCCGTAGTCAGCGCGGTCCGGCGAGAGGCATAGGCGCAGCCGGCTCCGGCAGTCTTCTCATCAACTCGCGCAGCCGATGCGCGCGAGCCGGGCTGAGACTTGCGAGCAGCCGGTCAATTCGACCAGCAAGAGCCAGGTCAAAATCACGCAGTTGCGCCCTGCCGGCGGCGGTGCTCCGCACGATTTGCCTCCGATGATCCTCGTCATCGGTGCCGCGCACGGCGAGACCCATCGCCTCGAGCTGGTCTACCACGCTCGTCACGGTCGACTTCGGCGCGCCAAGGGCTCGCGCGAGAGTGCTCATGTTCGCGCCGTCAGCCACGACGCGCAGCGTCTGCAGTTGCAAGGCGGACAGGCCGGATGCTTCGCGCACTTCGAGAACGCGCTCACCGACCGCGGTGGACAGTCGGATGATCGCTGCACCCACGTCGAGAGCTGACAGCGCTTCGCTCACACTGACCTCTTCTACTACCCGAGGAGTAGTCCCGGCCCGGCGGCTACGACACTCGGATCAATTGTGATGATTGGCCTTGACCATAGTCCGATTCACGTACTAATTTGCGATTAGTACGACGGTCGTACTAAATAGCGAAAGGTAATTCTCATGCCCGCCACCGATCCGGCGATACTCGCCGCCCCAGATACCATCAATCCGCGCACAGTTGTCACCCTTACGGGCGGCGCAGTGATCGCAGTAATCGCGAACTCGGGCATCGCTGTCGCTGCTCTTGCCGCAGGAGCGAGTGACACATTTGCGCCGCTGGCGATCTACGTCTATGGGCCCTTCACCGTCATCGGATTGCTGGCCGCTTACGTCGGGTGGCGCATCGTGCGGCGCCGCGCACGTCGCCCGGCGACCGCGCTTCGCCTGCTAGTTCCGCTGATCACTGTGCTGTCCTTCGCACCCGACACGATTCTCGCAATCACGCGCTTCATCCCCGGTACGTCCCCGACTGCCGTGATCGCACTCGTCCTCATGCACCTCGTTGTCGTAGCGGTCTCCGTTCCCATCAGTGCTCGCCTCGCCCCAGTGCGCTGATACCCGGGCACGCGGCGAACTCGGCCTCGGTACCCCGGACGTTGCCTACGAAACCGGGTGCGGTGTTCAGAGGACGCGGCACCCGCTCGGACCGCTCCCTGATGGGTTGTGGCTCGGGTCCTTCTCATACAGCCTGTACCCGTCCCACCTCCCGATCGTGATCGCCGTAGCGTACGGCCTCGTGTTACCCCGAGTCCCCTCCGGTACTGCAACGTTCTTTGTGCTCGTCGCGATTCTTGTGCCCACGACAATCTTGTTTGCACGCCTGTTTGCGGCAGTCTTCGAACTTCCATTTCAGCGCCACCGAGAGTGGAATACCCTTCTTCGAGCCATCGCGCGGGGGCCGCGCGGACCGAAACGTGGGGCGGTTGAACCAGGTACGCTTCCCACTCGTTTAACCCTTTAAGGAGGTCGTTGGCCGCGGGACCCGAAGCAACCGATACGCGTCTACCCGAAGCCGACCGCATGACAATCAGAACCGAGAGTCGCATCACCGTCGCCTGCAGCGTCAGCGACGTGTGGGCTTACATGTGTGACGTCGGACGCTGGCCCGAGTGGGCGCCGACGGTGCTCGAATGCCGGGTTCGCGGCGGCGGTACCCTGCAGCCCGGCGCGTGGGTGGAACAGCGGGCAAAGGACCTCGGGTTGAATCACAGACGGCGTGAGCAGGTAACCGCCGTCGACCCGCCCCGCTCCATGGCGTTCGCCGGCACGATGGGAACGTCCGTGGCGCGCTGGGGAATGGAATTCGAGCCGGCAGACGCCGGGTACACAAACGCCATGATGTGGGTTGAGGTCGACCTCGCCAACATCATGCTTGTGGTCCCCGGCCGTGCGCTCCAGGGGCAGATTCAGCGCGTGAGCAATATCGAGATGGCGGCGATCAAGGCCGCGGTCGAGTCCGACATGCAGGCCGGCGCGGGGTCACCGTGAGCGACGCCGACCGTACCCGAGACCGCCTGATCGAGACATACCGCAAAAAGGCCAAGCATTACGATTTCACCTCCCGGCTCTACCCAACGCCCGGCTACCCGCAGCGCTCGCAGCGCTTGCGCGCCGTGCGGGCACTCGGCCTTCACGCCGGCGATACCGTAGTCGACATCGCCTGTGGCACGGGCCTGAACTTCCGCCTGATCGAGGAGACGATCGGTCCTGGCGGCCGGGTCGTCGGCGTCGATCTGACTGACGCGATGCTCGCCCGTGCCGGGGACCGGGTCGAGGCGCATGGTTGGAGCAACGTCAGCCTCGTGCAGGCCGACGCGGCCGAATTCGCCTTCCCGGCCGAAGTCGACGCGATCCTGTCCACCTACGCCCTGACACAGGTGCCCGAGTGCGGAAAGGTAGTCGCTCACGGTGCCGCGGCCCTCGCGGTGGGCGGTCGCTGGGTAGTCCTTGACCTCAAGATTCCCGACGGCACACCTGACTGGCTGTCGCGGCTCGGAGTCGCGGCGGTGGGGACTTCCGCCTCGCTCGACGAGTGGATCATGCGCCGCCCGTGGGAGACGATCCGCGCGGCCATGCAGGAAGGACTGGCTGATCCTTCCTGGACTGAGTTCTGTTTCGGGACTGCGTTCCTGGCCGCCGGGTCCGGCCCCGGAACCAACGCTGACCACCGCGGCAGTTGAGGATGTACTGATACAGAAACTGTCACCGATGTCCTGATGCAGATATGCCAGGGATGTCTTGATACATCACACCGCTCCATTGAGCGACCGATTGAGCCAAATTTCCTTATAGATAAAGGGAAGTAGCGAGGGCGGGACTCGAACCCGCGACACCACGAATCCTTGCCTTAGGAATTATCGGGAATTAATACAACCGATTGGGCTGAAAACGCACGGAATCACGGTCGGTACACCCGATTAGAGAGCGCCTCGTTTGTTCTCAATGTGCGGGGTAAATGCGGAGTTGGCTCTTGCCATTCCGCTAACGGTAACGTGGCTAATCTGGGATGGATCGTTCGACGCCGTTTGCGTCGAACGATTCGAGAAATCGTCTTGACGCGACGCTGACATCCGAACGCAGCTGTTCCTCCTCGGATTCATCC
This sequence comes from Glaciihabitans sp., assembly GCA_025463785.1. Classification (GTDB taxonomy): domain Bacteria; phylum Actinomycetota; class Actinomycetes; order Actinomycetales; family Microbacteriaceae; genus Galbitalea. The sequence goes on along the minus strand of JAODBD010000003.1, from coordinate 369,843 downwards.
CCTGCGTCCATTAGAACGCGGACTGCAGTGCTAGTCATGTCGCTGGACGACTCACTAAATTGGGACACTGCCGAGCGAATGGTTTCCGAAACCTGAGGGCGTCCATCCGGAACTCGAGCTTGACGCGCAGCTATTGCGGCCGCGCGCGGGCCGCCCGGCGCATACATGATGACAAACATCAGGTCGTATGCGTCCTTCTCCTTCTGACGCGCGAGAAGGGCAGCGGACTTCGCGGCGATGTAGCCTCCAAGGCTGGCGAACCGTAGATCGACCTGCTGCGGAGAATCTGGGAAGTTGTCGCGAACGCTGTTCGGCACAGCGAATGAGCGACTCACCGGATCATGCAAGGCCGCTGCCGGCCCGTTCAAGTTCTGCGCAGCGGCTTCCGTAGCCCCGGGCAATTCGACGGTTTGACCTGGGCTGTCTGCGACGTCGCACAGTAGGTCGAGGCGAACCTTGGCGTCGCCAAGGATCCCGGTCCACTGCCAGCCGGCATATCCTTGCGATTCGACAAAACCTCCCCTGAGCAGCGCATCGTCCAGCCACGCGAAGTTGAGATCGTCGCGATCGTATACAAATCCGAGCTCGAATAGAAGGTCGACATCGGTGGTGCCTTGGTGAGGCACCGGGGATTCTGGTGCCAGAAAGTCGGGATTGAGGCCACCGATGACCACGAAGTCGCGCGCGTGTTCACCGGCGAGCAACGCGAAGCGCACGAGCGCCTCTTCCGCCCGGGCACGCGACTCTCGAGTCCTGGCTTCAAAAACCAATGGCGACCTCCCTGAGATGGTCGGCGGCTTCAGCACCACGGCCTGCGAGACGAACAAGGTCAGCGTAGACGCGGATTGGCGAAACCACTGGCCGCCCGTTAATCCTCTTCACGAATTGAAACGCGAACGATTCAGCGGAGCAGAAGCGAATTCGACCTCCACGCTCAACGGGAGTCACGTTTGGATCGCTTTTGACCGCCTCCAACGAGGTATCGAAGTCGGAGTCCGGTACGTAAACGAGAAGGTCGGGCAAACTTGTCGTAAATGGCGCGATGGCATCTGCGGCAGCCCATCCCGAGACAGCCCAACGGTCCGATCTAAGCGTTCGCTCGATCAAGTCGGTTGATTCGAATGGGTCCCTCCAAGGCACATGCAACTCGGCCTGCCGCCCTCGTCGTCCCGCGCGGCTGTAACTGCCTGCCCAATCGCTAAGCAGTCGACCACGGTCCTTAATCTCACGCGACGAATTAGGCCCACGTTCTGGACCGACCTTTGCGGTGTATCCCTCGCTGTCCAGAGCGGACAACGTCTTTGCCACCTGGCCGTAGGAGATGTTCGTCGCCTCTGAGATCGATCCAACGCGATCAACGGTGTCCCAGACTCCTTCGCGTAGCTGCGGAATTTCCAATCTGCGAGAGAGGATATATTCGCCAACGATGGCGATCGACGGCGACCATTTGAACTCTCGCGGCTGTGCGGCTATCACGTTCGCCGGGCGCAGCCGCGCCAGGTAGAACCAATCCGGCACCGCTATGTCTGCGTATCCTGAGGCATCTGCCCATGCCACATGGTGATCTATCAGATATTTCTTCGCGCCGTCGCTCATCTTCCGAGCAACAACTACAGTTATCGCCCCGTCGTCGGGCTCTGCGGTCGACAGTGCACGCTTCACGTCTGCCGGAAATCCCTGACCGGACCATACGGGGCGCATCCGCAATTGTCGCTGAGCCACGTTCCCTACAACCAACGTCCCGTCGAGACGGGCCTGCAAATCGTCCGGAAGAACGCGCAGCAAGATTGATTGTGCCAGATTGTTTCCGGTTTCCATGGTTGTTACTCTAGAAGGAAACAATGAAGTTGTCTCCTATAAACAACGGTTACGTTCGACAAGGAAACAACGTCTGGCCGATCAATAAGACGCACTGCCGAGTCCTGCTCTACACGAATCACGCCGCTTAATGGCGAGTCCGCTCTCCCAACTTACGGCCCATATGGGCTGAGTCGACCCAAATACGGTGTGAGGTCAGACACGGTAAATGACCGATCGGCGGGCACGGCGAGCTTTCGGATAAGCGGGTCCAGCCGTGCTGCGTAGGCCTCAGCCCATTCGATCCATGCCTCCGCTTCACCCCGTGCGTCGTCGGGCATCCCGGTCAGGGTAGCTTTCATCGCTTCGGCGTATCCGCGGATCGATCGGACTTCGTGCCATGCCGAGATCTGGTCACGGAGGCGGGTGGCTTTGTGATCGAACTGCAGGTCGGCTTCCGCTTGCCGCATCGCCTTCTCCCACTGTTTGCGTTTCCGTGCCTCTGCCTCTTCCTTGGCAGTGCGTCGTGCTTGATCCTCGAGATGCCGGATCTCGATCTCCCGCAACAGCTGCGGCAACGAGTCGTCGAGGGTGGATCGTTTGCTGTCTCGGAATTCGTGCTGTCTCCCGTTCCAGGCGTGATCGAGGCTGAACTGCAGTCGCCCGATTGAGATGAACGCGGTCTGGCGTCGCTGTTGCCATCCGGGGAGCTTCGCCCGCGCGTGATAATCGACCGGTCCCCCACCAGACCCAGATATCTCCTTGATCGTGATCGGGTAGGCGAACCCCTCGATCTCGATCACCAGATGCCGATCGGCCGGCTCGTCATCGTTTGACCGGCCACAGGGCGAGGTCGACTTCTTCCGAGGTCGTGCCGTGTAACCGCGATGCTCCGCCTCGACCGCAATCGCTTGCAGAAGCAGGGACGCACGACGTAGGTGCGGCTTACTGACCTGCTGCCAGTCCTTGTTCTCTTCATACGCAACGACGGCCGGGTGAGGTTTTCGGAGTGTATCGGGTACGGGCACCGGCGTTGCCGTGACCCTGTCGGGGAAATGGTCGACGATCCGCCACTCCGGATCCCCGTCCCACGGATTGTAAAGTTCCAGCTTCTTTCCCACTAGCCGCCACGGCACCCTGAGGGCGGCCGCGAGCAGGCGAACTTCCTTCTCGTGATCCCGCTTCCCGGAGAACGGGAGCGATTCGCCAGCGTCAATCACTGCGCGGAGCAGCACCTCAGCTTCGGACTCGGCCAACCTCGCATCCTCTTCTGGCTTCGCTGCCTCCTGCAGCGCTGCGGTTCCGGCGGCGGTAATCGTCGCCGTCCAGCTCAGGCCGTGTCCGTGGATGAGCACGAAACCACGATTCGCCAAAGCACGAGCGGTGATGCGATGGTTTATGTCTTTCATCACCCCGTCTGGACAGCCATCCGAAATCCACGACAAGACGGCGTATTGGAGAGGTATTAAGTGGGACTTCAGTAAGGCACACCCCTAGCTCAGCACAGCTCAATGCATGGCAGGGAGCGGTCAGTCATGCTTCGCCGGTCGGCTTGCGCCAGTGATCGCGAATCAACGAGGGATAGCCGCGACGCGCGACGGAGGTCGATTTTGATTGGCCACTCTCAGAGGCCGCGTAGTGGCCCAGCAATAGCGATCGGCGTCGACGCGGGCGAATTTACATATGGTCGCGGCGGCAACCATGTCAGTTTGAGTTGGCGAGAACCTTGGTGATCTGGCCCCAGCACGACCGGTTCAACGGCCGACGCGTGTTGGTTACGAATCAAGAACTCAGTGAGTAACAACTGCGCGAGAGGTCGAATTGAACGTTCAGGAAGTCCCAGACCGAAGAGCGGTTCGAAAGGATTCACCGGGCGTGTCAAGCTCATCATTCGGTCTTGTGGAAGAAGTGTCGTTCCGAACATTCCATCGGAGAGGCCCCGGGTGACGAGTTCGTCCGGGCTCACCCCATTCATAGTCATCCGCGGCATCGACGAACTCCCCTGGCCTTGTCGGCGCGAAAGAGTAACGGTCACCTCAGTGGTGGCCGCAGAGGTAACGCTTGAGGCAACCTGTTGGACTTGGGCGTCGAAAGCGTCCAAGTGACTGGCAAACGGGACAACTTGACGGCGATCCTCCATCTGCTTGAGCTCGGCGAGGATTGAGCGATCGTAAATTGTCGAGGTGATCGCAACCGTCTCACCCGACGTCGTGATCGCACGGGCCCTGACGAACAGTTGACCCAGGCGAACCCACGGCAGGATCTCTTCGGCAGCAATGTCCGTCAGGCGCTGCACGAGCCGATCATGCAGATCATCGGGGCTGGAGTATCCGCTCGTTGTGTAGAGGTTCCGAAGACCGTCGACGACGTCACGCTGTTCGCGATCCATCCCCGGGTCACCGAACCCCGAGGTGAACACACACAATCGAAGTCCCAGACGTTCCGCCTCGACGAGCTCGTGGTGAGTCGCTGACCTGCCCGACGCGAGCCGCACGCCATACCGTGGTCCGAAAATACCGACATAGATGCCCGACTGACGGACGCCGTCAAGGTACGCGCGCTCGGCGGGAACATCCTGAGCACCAAGGTCACTCTCGAACATGACCGGAATTGCTCCGACGCTCTGAATGGCGAGGCGAACCGCCGCACGCTCCGCCTGCAAATCCGTGATCAGGCTGCTCACGAAAACGTGCTGCGCACCTCCCCACGCTCGAATGTCCGCCATGTCAGGCACGACAGCGGCAGCTTGCCTGTCGAAAGCAAAGGGCAGTGGCGATTCCACGAGACCATTCGACCACACACCGACGACGCGCGCGCCCGAACCGACGCGGTGGTTAGCTTGATCTCTTGAGATCGTGTAGCAGATCGGCGAGCAGCTTCCGCAGTGGTCCGAGCTGATCGCCGTTCATCTCCCGCTCGAGCGGGACCCGCAGGGATTCGACTTCGTCAGCGTACGAAAGCGCCAATCGTATGCGTGTTGGCCAGGCTGAAAACACGTCGTCGCTGAAGACGCCTTCGTCGGACTCAACCTGAATCCCGATTAGCGACGCTCGTGGAGTTGCCGTCGCGGACAGGGTCGCGAGATCCACTTCCCAATCCGCGACGTCGACCCTGATTACCAGTTCGGGTGTAAATACAACGACTTTCACAGAGTGCGCACCGGAGTCAATGGTGCCTGACACGTACTCGACTTTGTCTTCCCCGATTAGCAGGAGAACGTTTGACAGCACCCGGCCATACCAGGGCGGGAGAGCGCCACTTGATACAGTCCTAAAGCTCAATATGTTTCGAAGCGCAGTATTGAGACTCTTGAGATTTGGCTGAAGTTCCGCATCCACGGTCATGGTGTAGGTCGCTTTCGTTTGCAAATAGTGTCCGCGGCGGGCGGCAGTTGCGCCTAAAGAAGATACTTTTTGAGCCACTCGTCAACATCGCTTGAATAGCCGCGCCAAGCTCCCGGAGCTGCGGCTTTGTTAACGATGATTTTGTCGTTTGCATCCATGTATTTCGTGCAACCGTCCCGCAAATTGGTGGCGGACAAGTCCGAGACGATGAACCAAACACTCCCCTGAGCGTGGAAATGCGTTGCGAACGAATTCAGGTATGCGATCAGGTCCTTATAGTCCTTACCGGGTGTGTGTAGGTCGTAAGTCACGATGTATGTGGTCATCGGTCACCTTTCCTGATTGAGGCAATAATTGTCGGGGCCACAGACATTTGACTTCGCCCCGCCCGACGCAGGACCGCGAAAACGAGGAAGAGCGAAAAAGGTCAAGCCTCGCGAGTTGGCCAATTAGCTCGCGTGAGTCGCAAGCGCACCCGCGATGATCGCGGCCGTGACGAGCGCGATCCCGGGCAAACAAAATGCAACTATCCCGATTGTGAGCCCTCGTCGTGCTTGGACCGCAGACACACCCATCACCCTCGACCGCATACTGGTCGCTGCAAAAACAATGGCCAGCACCGAAAGGACTGCCGAAACGACCGTGGTCGGAATCAGTCCCAATACAAGCAGGAAATTCAGCGAGGTGACGACGCCACCGATGCAAAACATCAAACCTGCGGCAACGGCAAAGCTGAGGGCAAGAAGGGCGAGTGTCAGCGCGCGATGGGAGCGACGCCCCGATATATCAACTGGGGGCGCGCGCGCTCCATCGCTGCTCTGATTTTGCCTGCCGCCCGTGGAAGGCTCCGCAGTGCCGGTCGGAGCGGGAGGCGCCGAGATCGGCTGAGGGGCCATTTGGTCGCTTTCGGCTATCGGGGCTGACGGCGTCGGCATCGGCGGAGCAACGCTTGCAGCCGTTTGGGCTGGCACCGCAACCGGCCGCGGCGAGATCGTCTTGTCTTCTCGGACGACAACCTCAGGAATGGTTGCGGTCGGGTGGGATGAGAGCTGCGGGTGAATCTCTGGCTTGGAAGCAACGGGCGCAATAGTGGCAGGCGGTTGATCATTGGCTGCGTCGTCTGCGATCAGCGGAATCGGACGGTGTTGCTTTAGTACGAGGGCGGCCTGTTGCAAAGCAGTGACGAGCGAAGCCTGGAGTTCCCACCGGAATCCACCCGAGGTGCTCAGCGCAAGTTCGCCGTACTGCATCACGGGGAGTTGTCGGTTGTTCGAGAACCGTCGATCAGGACCACCGTTTTTGTTGACATACTGCCACGTCGTTCCCACTTGGGCCGCATCCCGGGGAGGCGTCGAGGATTCGATGAACCGCGTTGTCGAAGGAGTGACGGTGAGAATGTCATAGCTGACATCGGTGAAGCGTTTCTGGTCGCGCACGAGGATTCGCTCCGGCAAGAAATGGACACTCGTTTTCCCTGCCGCAATCGTTGGAACGGCGACGTTCGTGACGAGGACCTTTGGCCCCGTCAAATGCGCATGGCTAGGAATTCGGTTGACGAGAGTGCCCGCGCCCGCGTTGACCTTCCGTTGGTACGGATTAGCTGTCTGACCTTGCTGAACAATCCGCCAAATTGCTTGGGCGGACGCGAGCCCGTTCCACGCGTCAACCATGTGCTGGTACCACTCCGCCTGCGCATCGTTGACGTCGTAGAAGACCACAACCGACTTGCGGGCGTTGTCCCGCAGCGCCAACCACCAGACCAATGGCACCGTGAGCGCCCACAAGATCAGACCCCAGGGCAAGAAGCAGCATCCGGCTATGAACAGGACGATTGCCGTTGGCAACGCGAGGCGAATACGCCCCGACGCGTCGTTGAGCTGCTGAACGAGGTCGCCACCCCCGGTGGGTTGCAGGCTTTGAACGTCCGCTCCGGTGATGTCCTCCATCTCAACCGATTGCGCACAGACCGGCCGAGGTGGAGGAGTTGGCGAATACCCGGACACGGCCCGCCGAGATTGGGTCCGACTACGAGTCACCGGGCGCGCGCCATTCAGCGACGCGCGGTAGTAAAGGCCATGGGTGCCCATGTGGACATAGTTGCCACGTGGCCCGGAACCGACGCGGAACCCGGGGATGCCCGTGCTCACACCAATACCGGACTTGCTCAGATTGAAGCGAAACGGCCCGGCCCTCAAACTCTTGCGGACATAGAACCCCATGGGATACCTCTCAGTATGGTGACGCCATCATGGCGCAAAACCCATCGATGCGTTGCGCCAACCGAGACCACAGGCCACGCGAGTCACAACGGGCCTGCACCGGTAACATCCGGGCATGCGAAATATTCTTGGACGGCTACGCGGGCACGACCATCAGCACACCGAGAAAGCGCAAACAGCTGCGCTCGACCATGCCCCAGGGGGGTTCGCCGTCCTCGACTTCGAAACGACCGGATTGTTCGCGACCGGTCAGGACCGGGTAGTTGAACTGGCTGTCGTGCTTGTCGATCCTCACGGTGCGATCGAGGGCGAATGGGAAACCTTGGTCAACCCCCAGCGCGACCTGGGGAAGCAGTCGATCCACCACGTCAAAGCCGCCGACATTCTCGATGCGCCAACCTTTGCGCAGGTGGCTCCGCAACTTGTCGAGCTGCTTTCGGGTCGAGTTCTTGTGGCTCACAACGCACGGTTCGATAGCGGTTTCCTCGACGGCGAGTTCGAACGCATCGGCTACGGTCCCGGAACCGCTGTGGCCGTTTTGTGCACGATGCAGCTCGCAGCGGACATCATCCCGGGCGCCGGACGATCTCTCGCCGACTGCTGCGCCCACTTCGACATCGACCTCACCGGCGCACACCGCGCCGTAGCCGACGCCCTCGCAACAGCCCACCTCCTCGGCGAATACATTCGCGCGACACCGAACGAACATTTGTGGGCAAACGCGGTCGCTGGCGCTCGGACACCGTGGGCGCCGTTCACTGGCGACCATGTTCCGTGGAAACCGCGCCCGGAAGAGGGCCACGTGCCACCGCATTTCCTAGAACGCATTGCGATTCGTCTGCCGGAGCACGCGGGACCGGAGGCGGAACAGGATTACCTCGCGCTCCTCGACCGGGTATTGCTCGACCGCGACATCTCGGCACACGAAGCCGACGACCTGGTGAAGCTGGCGGATTCTCTCGAGCTCGGCCGCATAGCCTGTGCACGACTACATCTTGCCTACTTCCAGGCCGTCGCAACGATCGCCTGGGCCGACAACATCCTCACCAACGCCGAATGTGCCGACCTCGCAAAGCTCGCGGGGCTGCTTCGAGTCTCGGAAACGGATGTCCAAACTGCACTGCAACCACCAGTAGGCGGCCCATCGCCGTCGCTCCAGAACGTGCCGACGACCGAGCTCGCGCAATTCAAGCTCCACGCCGGCGACATTGTTGTGCTGACCGGCGCGATGGTCCGTCCTCGAGAGGACTGGGCGGTCGAGCTGGAGGGGCTCGGGCTCGTGTGGATCAATTACATCAACAAGAAAGTGACACTGTTAGCCGCCGCGGACCCCGACACCCTCTCCGGGAAAGCCGCGAAAGCACGCGACTACGGAATCACAATCGTCAGCGAAGACGGTCTGACTCGGTTGGTTACGGAGCTTCAATCGAAGTAGCTCGGTCACGTTCGCGCTGGCGCGCGCGGCGGTCCAGCGCGAACTGGTGCCTCGCCGACTCGAAGCCTACAGCAGCCTATGTTTGGGGCAGTGAACGCTTCCCAATAATGCGGTGCGCGTTGCGGATGAGTTCTTGAAGTTCTTCGTTGCTCATGCTCGCGGTTGCCGCGGTCCTCAAGAGCACCCCGGCAGCCGGCTCCACCTTCAAATACACCTCAGCGTCTGCACCCACGCGACCAGCAGCCGCCAACAGGTCGTCGGCATCCAGGTCAAGGGCACCGGCAATTGCTACGACGTTGGACTCTGCGGGCACTCTTCGGTTGTGTTCGATGTCGTTAAGGTACGAGGCAGAGAGATCGAGTTCGGCAGCGAGATCCCTAAGGGATCGTTGTTTTTCCTGCCTGGCCGAACTGATGAGTTCTCCGAATGATGTCCCCATTATGCCTCCCGAATAGCTGTCCGCTTACGAGCGTACACCACCCCCGAACTGTGATACTCTGTACGCGTGTCAGCGTACACGCGGGCAAGCGAACGGGGCCGCGCAGTCCCAATAGGAGCAGTCATGGCCACCAACACAGGTAAGGGATATCGCGAGGGCGCAGTTCGCGGTCGTTCTCAGGCATTTAACCCACGCTCGGGCACGTTCACGAAGCGCAACGATTCGAACGGGCAGTTCATGGACGGTAAGTCCGATGGAAAGCCGTTCAAGGGTGTGCGGAAGGAGAAGTAATGGCACGCGCACAATACTTCGTCTCGCCAATCGTGGGCGGTTGGAAAGTAACCCACGGCGGCATTAGTCTGTCCACCCACGCGACAAAGCAGCCGGCTATTGACGCTGGAGTGGCCGCCGCCAAGAAGAATCAGCCGAGTCAGCTGAAAATCCAGAAGCTGGACGGCACCATCGAGGACGAGCGCACCTACGAGGGCGATCCCTATCCGCCGCGCGGCTAAGAAATGTCGCCCGTCACGTGACGAATACCACGTGACGGGCGACGTTCGTCAGTACCGCTCGCTAGCATCTATCCACACCCGAACTCGCGAACAGGAGCACACCAATGAGCGATAGCACCGAGAAATATGCTGTGCTCGAAGGTCTCGACCTTGGAGGCGGATGGACGCTCGGCGCGATCCGCCCCGACGCCAAGGAATCAGGCTCAACTGGCGGCCATTTTTCAGTGCAGTTCGCGGCAAGTCGTGCGGACGGCGCGAAAGCATTCTGCAAAGTACTTGATCTTGTGACCGCGGGAAAGCAGCCAAACGCGGGCATCAACCTTCAAATCGCAGTGACCGCGTTCAACTTTGAAGCGCAGTTGATCGAGTTGTGCGGCTCCCTTAGTGCTAGACGGGTCGTCTTCGCCATCAAGAGTGGTGAGTTGCGCGATGAGCGAGTACCGCTGGAACTTGTGATGTTCATTCTCTTTGAAGACGCTGACGACGACGCTCGAACGTATCTCGACAAGGGATTGGCGGACGATCTGTTTCTGCGTCTCCGTTCCCTTCGTCACGTCGCCCTCGGGGTGCGTGAACTACACAACATGCGGATCGCGCATCAGGATTTGAAACCCTCCAACGTTTTGGTATTCGGCTCGGCAGCTACGCTTCCCGAGTCCAAGATTGCGGATCTTGGACGCGCAAGCCTAGATGGAACCGTTGCCGTGCACGATGAGTTGCCATTTGCCGGACCCGCGGGGTATTCGCCACCGGAGTTGCTATACGGGCAGGTTGCAGCCGACTTTTACCAGCGTCGTCAGGCCTGCGACCTCTATCAGCTGGGTTGCCTTGTTGCATTCATGTTGGCCGATATGTCGATCAACCTCGAACTCACGTCGCGCCTCACCGAAGACCAGCAATGGCGAAAATGGGGAGACTCGTACTCTGCAATTTATCCACTCATACGAACAAAAATGGACGAAGTGTTTGAAGAATTGTGGACCCGTCTCGACCCGGCGATCGCTGACGGTGTGGTCGAAGTGGTGCGGGACCTGTGCGACCCGGATCCCGAACGTCGCGGGAAGCAGGTTCAGGGCAGGTCGCCCTCACCGTCAGTGATTCTCAGTAAGTTGATCACGCGGCTGGACGTGTTAGAGAAGCGTGCCAGAATCGCCGGAGCAAAGGTAGCGTGAGCGCCCCAGCAGAGGCGGAACCTCGCAACGTTGTCCCAACCTGGCGAGCCACAAGTCGAAGCTCACAAATTGGGGATCTAAACCCACTAGTGATTCGCAGAACTGACGTATCCGCTACCGAGCTCGATGAACCGGCATCTGCCTTCGCTCGGAGTCCTGGGCTACACACTGCGCTCGACTTCCTCACGGTTGCCTCCGTTCTAGGCATCGAAGACTCACAACTTGAAAGCGCGCGGCAAGTCGCCGGCTACCGATTGACCACGGGCGCCTTGGAGAGCGTGTCCTCAGCGCAGTCGACTACGTCGGAGGCTCGTGCTTCGAGATCTGCCATTCGATCATTTCGAGCGCGTCTAGCAGCAGATCCACGGGATGCGCTGACATGGGTCGACATGAGCCTCGTCTACACGAACCTCGGACAACGACAGCCCGCCATCCGCGCGATGGAGATTGCGCTGAAACTGCAACCCAGGCATCGCTATGTCCTGCGCTGCGCCAGCCGGCTCTTTGTACATAATGGGGACCCGAAGCGCGCCGTCACCCTACTACGAGCGAGCGGCCAATCGAACCTCGACCCTTGGGTCGCGGCAGCTCACATGGCTGCGGCGGAGATTAATGGCAACGGTGCACCCAACTCAAGAACCGCGCGGGAAATGCTAGTAGACGGTAGCTTCGCGCCAGCCTCGGTCGCTGAACTCGCGAGCCAACTGGGCACGCTCGAACTGCGCCACGGTCGTGTTCGACAAGGACGCGCGTTCATCAACCAATCTCTGACACAGCCGAACGGCAATGTGCTTGCGCAAGCGGCATCCATTGTCTCGCTCGGGGTCGAGGCACCCTCCGATTCTCTGGTGGACACAACACCGCTCTCCGACGAAGCCCAAGCGCGCATGGGCGCATTCAATCTCGAGTGGCCGCAGGTCATGGGCGCGACACAGCGCTGGCACGCCGACCAGCCCTTTTCCACGTTGGCCGCCATATTTGCAGGTTGGGCGGCCGGCATCATGGGCGAAGGATATTCGGAAGCACGCGACTTGATAGACCTTGCACTTCGCGCGAACCACGACGACGAGATGCTGCTCAACAACAGTGCGTTCATAGCGATTCACCTTGGAGACCTGAGTGCGGCGGCGAATCAAATCAATCGCGCAATACCGTTGTCATCCGGATTCCAAATATCCATCCTGCAAGCTACCGCCGGCCTACTCGCCTACCGGAGCGGCGACGTCACGATAGGCCGAGACCTGTATCAGCGGGCAGTGGAATCCTTGCGAACAGACTCGAACCCGTACTCATATGAAATGGCGACCCTGTACTGGGCATTTGAAGAATCCACGCACGAATTGGGCCCAGCGGAGAGCGCACGAATTGCGGAGACACTAAGACGCAACTTGAAATCGCCCTTACCCGAACTGCGTTTCCTGGCCGAGCGTCTGGAAAAGGGCGCGCCCGCGGCTATCCCTCGCCCCCGCTAATAGACATCTAGTCGGCCCCGGTTATCCGGACCGCGTCAGGTCTGTTCGATTGGCGCGTTTGATTGTCGATGCTTCACCGATATCGACGGGAAGGAATCGAATGTGCGGGGTAGCCTGCCAAGGCCGCACTAGAAATACATAACCAAGAAAGGGGATTTGACCAGCACTTTTGTAGTTGAACCCGCGGTTGCCCCGCAAATCGAAATGGCGCTATCGGGGTTCTAATCGTCCCTACTGTCGCTGCGACGTTATGTGCCAAATTAGAAACATCCCTCTGACCAGCACTTTTGTAGCGAGGGCGGGACTCGAACCCGCGACACCACGATTATGAGCCGTGTGCTCTAACCACCTGAGCTACCCCGCCGGGCGCATCCGAGTGAGGGATGCTGGAGCCCCCTGTGGGAATCGGACCCACTACCTCTTCCTTACCAAGGAAGTGCTCTACCAATGAGCTAAGGGGGCGCACAAACCAGCCCGCGCCTGAACGCGGCGCCGTTTTGGCACCGTAAGAGACTAGCATCCGCGACGGCGCGGTTACGCGCGCGCTATTGCAGGCAGAACTCGTTGCCCTCGGGGTCCTGCCTGACAAAGTGGTGTTCCTGAACCGGGTCCCAGGGCCGGTCATAATCGACGATCACCGTCGCACCCAGCGCGACGATGCGATCCTTCTCGGTCTCGAGCTCCTCAGTCGTCGGGTGCCTGCCTGGCACCGCCTGGATGTCGATGTGCATCCGGTTTTTCGCCGTCTTGCCCTCGGGAACTCGGTTGAAGTAGAAGCGCGGGCCGACGCCATCCGGATCCTCAACGGCGCTCCGATTCGCCAGGTCTTCCTCAGTCAGGCCGGATGCCAACAGCTGCGCCCGCAACTCCTCCGGCCACTCCGGGCGCGGGTAGCCAAATACGTCGGCCCAGAACGTTGCGAGCGCGGTCGGGTCTGCACAGTCAAAGGTGATGTTCCCCAGCTTGGATGCCATCCCTCCACCCAACACCCGTGCACCGTCATCCCGCCACCCGCAGCGACTACTCAAGCTCCAACACTGTGCCTTCGGGCGAGAACGGTGGCAGCGTGACCCCCGGCATCGACCAGGCCGTGAACGACGGCCCACTCCCGCGCAGCACGAGGCCGATGGCCGGGTCGAACTCCGCCTCGCCCGGCCCGAACAGCAGCGACGGTACCCCCGCGACAGCGTTGGCCGCCAGGGTCAGCTCGTAGTCGTCACGCGCGGCCACCAGCAGGATGCTCTCGGCCGCACTCTCCCGCACATAGACGAGCACGTCATCCGATGCATGGAGCCAGCGCACGCCGCCCGTGTTCAGCACCTCGTGATCGCGTCGCAGGTGAATCAGCGTCGAGTAGAGGGCGATGCGATCGGATGCGGCATCCAGCTGGTCCCAGGGGATGGGCGTTCGAGAGTGCTCGCCGTCATCCCCGACCAGCCCGAACTCGTCGCCGGCGAAGATCACCGGGATGCCAGGCATCGTCACCGAGAGGCCCAGCGCGACCGGCACTGTCCCAGGCGCCGCGTGCGTGAGGAACCGTGGCGTGTCGTGCGTGTCCAGCGCGTTCATGTTGTGCAGCCGAACCCGCCACGGGAATCCGGCGGCAAAGCGGGTGTGTGCCTCGAACACCTCGCCACCGCTGTAGCTCGGAATCGTGCCGAACGGCAGCCCGAAGTAGCTCGAATCGCGCTGACCGGTCGATAGCCAGCCCCAGATCGGCCGCGTGAAATTCGTGTAGGTCATGGCGCCATGCCACGCGTCGCCCTGGAAGTCGCTCGCCGCATCGTTGGTCGACTCCCCCAGCAGAATGGTGTCGGGGTTCACGTCGATCATGGTCGCTCGAATGACGCGCCGAACGTCGCCGTTGAGGTCCTCGTCGAGATACCGACCGGTCATATTGGCCACGTCGATGCGCCAGCCGTCGAGGTTGTACGGCGGCTTCAGCCACTTCGCGACCACCGAGTTCTCTCCCTGGATGAAGCGGTAGCGAAGCTCCTCGGAGTTCCAGTTGAACTTCGGCAGGCTGGGCACGCCCAGCCACGACACGTACGTCTCCTGCTCCCGGTCGAGCCAGTAGTAGAAGGCACTCTCGGGAGTTCCCGGGTGGCGATGGGATGCCGTGAACCACTCATGCGCATCCCCTGAATGATTCGAGGTGAGGTCGCCAATCACCCTCATGCCCCGCGCGTGCGCAGCCTCGATCAGGGAGACGTAGGCGGCATCCCCTCCGAGCAACGGGTCGATCTCGGCGAACGACAGCGCGTCGTAGCGGTGGTTCGAGCGCGCCGGGAAGACGGGCGTGAGGTAGACGAGGTTCACGCCGAGCTGCTGCAGGTGATCGAGGTGTTCCTCGATGCCGAGCAGGTCGCCGCCGTAGAACTGCGTGGCCGTGGATGCGCCGATGTGGGTGACCGGGTCTGACCACTCGGCGGGCTCCACCCAGTCGGGCAGGGGACGGCCATCCGCCTGCTCCGATCTCGCGAAGCGATCGGGGAAGATCTGGTACATCACGCTCGACGAAGACCACTCGGGCGGCGGCGCATAGGTGATGAGCTTGAAGTCTTCGGTGTCGAGCGTTTCGACCGTGTGCACGCCCGTTCTGTTGACCCACAGGTTGCGGCCGTCGCCCATCTTCACCAGGAACCGGTATCCGTGCACCGGATTCTCGACCTCGATCTCGGCCTCCCACCAGTCCCAGCCATCGACGGTAGTGACCAGGGATGCGACGGCAAAGCGCGGTTCGCGGTTGGGGTTCGAGCGTGTACGAACCGCGGTGACCGGCCCAAATTCGTGCGGAATCCTGATTCGAACGCGCACGTGTTCGCCGAGGACGGGCGCCGGATTGGAGACAAACAGCGGCGAGCCGTCGTGATGCGGCTCGAGGAGGGATCCGGGCACGAAGGTCGCCATGTCAAACACCCTTGCACACGAATGTGGCGGGCAGATTTCACGTCATTGGACAACTGCCCTTAGGGTCTTGACGTGACCGACTCGACCGCGAAATCCGACTGGTGGCGCAGCGCCGTCATCTACCAGATCTACCCGCGGTCATTCGCCGACTCGAACGGTGACGGTCTCGGCGATCTGCCCGGCATCAGCGCCCGCCTCCCGCAACTGTCCGAACTCCTGATCGACGCCGTCTGGCTCTCGCCGTTCTACACATCCCCACAACGGGACGCGGGATACGATGTCGCCGATTACTGCGACGTCGATCCGGTCTTCGGTACGCTCGACGACTTCGACTACCTCGTCGCCGAAGCCAAGCGGCTCGACCTGCGCGTCATCATCGACCTGGTGCCCAACCACACTTCGAGCGATCACGTGTGGTTTCGGGATGCCGTCGCGGCCGGCCCGGGCAGCCCTGAGCGCTCCCACTACCTGTTCCGCGACGGTCGCGGGGTCGACGGCACCGAGCCGCCCAACAACTGGCAGTCCGTGTTCGGCGGCCCGGCCTGGACGCGCCTGACCGGCCCGGACGGCACGCCGGAGCAGTGGTATCTGCACCTCTTCGACGTGTCACAACCCGACCTCGACTGGACGGATCCCTGGGTTCATGAACAGTTTCACGACATCCTGCGATTTTGGCTTCGTCGCGGCGTCGACGGATTCAGGGTGGATGTCGCCCACGGACTCGTGAAAAAGGTTGGGCTCCCCGATTACTCGCCGCCAGCCGACGACGACAGCGCCTCGATGACGGCGCCGGGCGACGTGCCGTACTGGGCGCAGCCCGGCGTGCACAAGATCTACCGCGAGTGGCACAGCGTGCTTGCCGAGTTCGGCCCCGATCGCATCCTGTGCGCCGAGGCGTGGGTCGAGCCGCTGTCGAAGCTTGCCGACTGGGTGCGCCCGGACGAAATGCAGCAGGCCTTCAACTTTCGCTTTCTCGAAGCTCCGTGGTCGGCGCCCGCAATCCGTGACGCGATCGCTGACTCGATCGAGGCGTTCGACACCGTCGGCGCAGCCCCGACCTGGGTGCTGTCGAACCATGACGTCGTGCGTCACGCGAGCCGGCTCGGGATGAACCCGCCGCCGCCCCAGGGCGTCGGAATTGGCCGGGGAACCGAGCCGAAACCGGATGCCGCCCTCGGCCTGCGGAGGGCTCGTGCCGAGACGCTGCTGATGCTGGCCCTCCCCGGCGGCGCATACCTGTACCAGGGCGAGGAGCTTGGCCTGCCCGAGGACACCGAGCTCGCGGACAGCGCTCGCCAGGATCCCGCCTTCTATCGCACTCACGGGGCCGTCTATGGGCGCGACGGATGCCGGGTCCCGATCCCCTGGGAAGCCGATGCCCCAGGGTTCGGCTTTTCGCCCACGGGCAAGAGCTGGCTGCCGCAGCCCGCCGAGTGGGCGCGTTTCGCCCGCGACCGGCAGGAGGCCGAGCCGAACGGAACCCTCCGGATGTACCGCGACGCGATCGCGCTCCGTCGGGATCTGAAGCTCGGCAGCGGCGCGGTCGAATGGCTTACCGGCTATGCCGACGACATAGTGGCGTTTCGCAACGGAGCCGTCACGATCATCTCGAATGTCGGCGAAACCCGGGTGGCATTGCCTGCCGGCACCATCGTCCAGTCCAGCGAGCCGCTCAGTGGTCGCGAACTACCGCCGAACGTGACGGCCTGGCTGGCTTAGTGCCTGGCTGGTTAAGTGCGCGGCTGGACTAGTGCGCGGTGTGGGCTTTCATCCACACGAACGAGTCGACGGCGACAGCGTTGATGTCGATCTCGAGGAACAGGTGAGGGCCGGTCGAGGCTCCCGTTGACCCGGTCAGGCCGATGAGTTCGCCCTTGGTGACCTTGTCGCCGACCTGGACCTTTTCCGATCCCGCCGTCATGTGGCCGTACACGCTCGTGAACACGAGCCCGTTGACGTCGTGGTCGATCGAGATGGTCTGGCCGAGGCTGCCATCAAAGTTGCTGACCGTTACGGTGCCAGCGGCGACCGCATAGATGGGTGCGGCATCCCCGGTCTCGAAGTCGGTGCCATGGTGGAATGTCGAGCAGCCCGCGCAGGGCGCGGCGCGCTTGCCGAAGCGATCGCCCAATGGCACCGCGAAGTCGAACGGCCACCGAATCGGGCCGCTGTTGTTGACGATGTATCCAGCGCTGGCGGTGCCAGCCTGCAACTGAGCCAGCTCGTTGCTCGACATGGCCTGGATCTGATCGCGAGAAATCATGGTTCCATTGCCGCTGGCGGTGAGGTTCTGGCCGATGGTGGCCGTGTGATTGCCGGTGCCAATCGCGGACGAAGCCGAAGCTGCGGCCGGCAGGAAGAGGTTGTACGGGAGCGTCTGAGCGAGAACCAGCAGCAGCACAAATGACAGCGCCACGATCGCGAACAGTTTGGCCGCAACGCGACGACGCAACGGCTTCTTGCGCGCAGCGACAGCGTTCAGTTTGCCGGTGCGCGGACCGCTGTTCGGCCGGGTTGGCGGGGTCGTGCGCGCCACAGCCGCGCGCTTTCGGGCGGCTTTGCGCGAGCGCCGGGTCGACTTCTCCCGGAGATCCCTTCGGCGAAGATTCGGTGTACCGAGACCGAGTTCGTCGAAGGGGTCGGGTGTCGACACGACGGCGCTCCTCTCGACGCGAATCCAGAATTCGGGTTGCGGGTTTGGACTAAATCCGGGGGCCGACCCGATGCGAAACAACAGTCACGATCAGATAACGGACTTCCAAAGCCTATCCGTATGAATGGATTCGACCAAGTCACCCGTTCAGGCGCCGAGCCTGCGCAATAGCCTTTCGAGCGATTCTGCGACGCTGGGCTCACCCGCGAGGATGAAGTCGATGCTGGGCGGAGCGCCATCCCATCCGGTTACCCGCGCACCGGCCTCACGCGCAATGATCGCGCCAGCCGCGTGATCCCACGGGTTCAGCGTGCGCTCAAAGTAGGCGTTCAGCCGGCCTGAGGCGATAAAGCAGAGATCGAGGGATGCCGTGCCTGCCCGACGGATATCGCGCACCTGTGGCAGGAGCCCGGCGACAATTTCGCCCTGCCGCGCCCGCATCCCGGAGTCGTACGCGAAGCCCGTTCCCACCAGCGCCTGCGAAAGGTCGACGGTGGGAGCAACGTGGATGGCGCTATCGCCCAGGAAGGCGCCGCCGCCCACCTCTGCAGTGAACACCTCGCCGATCGCAGGATTGACGACGCAGCCGGCAATGCCGGTCCAGGTGAGCGGATCAGGCTCACCCTCAACCACCGCGATGCTGATGCCATAGTGCGGGATGCCGTACAGGTAGTTGACGGTGCCGTCGATTGGATCGACGAGCCAGGTGAGACCACTGGAACCGCGTTCGGCGCCGCTCTCCTCGCCAAAGAAGCCGTCTTCGGGGCGGGCGTCAGCCAGCATCCCGCGGATGAGCGCCTCCGTCTCGCGGTCGGCGGCGGTCACGACGTCGACCGGGGATGACTTGGTGTCTGCGATCGTGACGCCTTCGCGGCGGCGACGCGAGGCCAGCTCACCCGCGGCGAGCGCGACGGTGCGGGCGACCTGGAGCAGTTCGCTGTGCGACGGCATCTACCGTTTCACCTTTCGTTCGGGGCGGGGTAGTCGGTGACCAGGGATGACGGTGATTACGCCGACCCGCCGTCGCTGAAGGCAATGCGGAAACTCAAGGCACTACGGAAATGGTCTTCGGCACCATCCTCCGAGTTTAGAGCGCGAGCTCGCATAGCCTCCGCAGCACGAAAGCAAGGGGTTTGTGCGCTCTGAGCTTTTCCGCAGGCTAAGTCGGGTGTGTTGATCGGCCCGATTGGTTTTGCGTTCCGCTTTACTGTCGTTGACCACATTCGTGGACGACGACCGCAGGAGATTCCATGTCAATCCCACCGCCCCCGCCGCTGACTGTTGCGTCCGAGCCTCCGCTGTGGGCGCCGTACTATGGCGCCCCGATCGGCGCCGCCATCGCACGCTTCTGGAAGAAATACGCAACCTTCAGCGGCCGCGCCAGCCGGAGCGAGTACTGGTGGTGGGCACTCGCATACTTCATCTTCAGCTTCGTCCTCGAAATTGTCCTCGTCAGCGTTGGCGCGAGCGCAGCCGCCGTGTCCAGCACAGGCGCCGTCGCCTACAGCCCTGCGTATTTCGTCGTCATCGCGGTAATTTGGGTTATCTCGCTCGGCCTTTTGGTTCCCAACCTTGCGGTCGTCTGGCGACGCTTGCATGACACCAACCGAAGCGGTGGGTACTACTTCCTCGGCTTTATCCCGCTGGTTGGACCGATCATCCTGATCGTTTTCCTTGCCAGCGCCTCCGACCCCTCTGGCGCCCGCTTCGACCGACCGCTGATCTAGTCGCCCGCGCCTGGGGCTACCGGGCTCAAAACCAGGAAAGTCCCGAACCTTAGGTTTCGGGACTTTCCCATGTCCTGTGTCGGACGGAGTGGCAAGTGAGGGATTCGGACCCCCGAAGTTGAAAACGTCTGATTTACAGAGAAACGACCCCCATCCCAACGGGTCTCAGACGTTACCTTTCAGCCCGGATCTACTGGGTTCCAGCGGCCAGATAGACGAGGCCGTCACGTCCGTTCCCAACGACTCCCAACCAGATTGCACACACGACGGTGCACACGAGAGAGGTGGCTAACGACGCGCGCCCGTGACATCGATGCGGTTGAGGAGTAGTACCAGACAAAGAGACGGCGATTTGTTGAGGCAGGCTGTTCCGTCACCGCAAGAAGCGACTATCGGATCGAACAATAGAGGCGTCCTGTGCGCGATCTCTCGCGAACGCCACGCGAGCGCATGACGGGTATCTCCGGCACGCTAAATTCCTCGCGCAACGCCTACGCCGCCCATCAGTTCGATACGCTCAGGCCGTGAAGTACTCCGCGTTACCCGTCACCATTTTGGTGCTCGTCGCGTTGGCGGCGTGTTCGACCCCACCGGCCAAACCGCTCAGGACGCACTACGGCGAGAGTGCCGTGACGCTGGCGAATCACATCAAAGGGTGCCACGGTGTCGTGCGAGCTGACATCGGTGCTGGCGCAAAAGCGGGGATGGCATCTTCCGCTACATGCAGGCTCGCTGGGCGGAAAGTCGTTATCGATAGTTGGAACGATGCCAGCTCTGCCGACATGACAGCCCTTATGGCGGCGAACAAGACAGAGCGATACTGGGCGGAAGGTGTCGGTTGGAGTGCCTTCGATGCGGACGACTCGCAAATCCAATTGCAACTCACCAATGATGCCGCGGCACTCCTCAAGTCGGCGTTTGAGAATTCGCAGCCGACGCCCGACGTCAACGGGGAACAGGCCGCAGCCAAATCAGTCGCCAAATCGCTCAACGGCCTCGTGAGGCACTACACGCCGTAGCCCTATCTCACGGGCGCTTGGCCTCGCTTCGCACGAAGACTCGCGCGAGTTGTCACTTCGATTGGGGCATCGCCTTACGCCATCCCTGCCACTACGCTCGGGCCATGCCCGAATCAGAAGATGCTGTATACGCCCGCATTGCCAAGCACAACGGCACGACGGTCGAGCAAGAGTTAGAACGAGCGAAGGCACAGAAGTCTTCCCCTGTTGCGCCCGGGACTGAAGACATCGGCGACGACCCCACGGCCAGCGTGCATGCCTACACCGGGAACAGCGCCGCCGCGGCGAGTGCGCGCCCGGCGCAGCCCGGCAATCCGTTCACTCAAGCGCTGGTCACGATCTACGTGATTTCGTTCGCACTGGGCGTGATGCTCGTCGGCATCGGCGCAGCAAACGTGGCCAGCTACGACCCGACATTGTTCTCGGACCACACAGACAACGGCGTGGCACTCATAATCTGGGGAGGCGCGTTCTTCAACCTAGGTATTGTCGCAGCGATGGTGCATCTCGGAGCTGCCGCAGTCCTATACCGGCTTCACCGACCGGCCGCGCCTCAAGTTGCTACCGCGCCTTAGAACCGTCATGCAGGGCCGGCTGCTCCGAAGTGGAGAAGCACAGTGCCCGTCTGGCACCCTATTCTTGCGGCCGTCGAGGTCGAGCCGGGTCATTGGCGCATGGTCGCCCAGTACGGGCAGTTCTACGGTGACGTGCGCTTCAATGGAGCGCAGTACACAGCTACCGGTCTGAATGGCGTGCAGCCAGGCCCGTTCACATCGTCGCAGGATGCGACTGCCGCCGCGCACCGAGTGTTCATCCGCTCCCATGGGGCACCGGAGGTTCAGGGTTACCTGGGCACGCGCAACTAGGCCTAGGTTATGGGTGTGGATGCTCAGAGGAAAGGGATCCGGGCGATGGCCTCGGATCCCTTATTCCTAGCGGTGTGGCAAGTGAGGGATTCGGACCCCCGAAGTTGAAAACGTCTGATTTACAGTCAGATCCCTTTGGCCGCTTGGGTAACTTGCCGTGACGCTCCGACCACGTGTGATCACCTGTCCGGAGGCGCTGAATAAGAATACTAGCTGTCTGGCATTCCCGTAACCGCCGCGAGGGGCGGGCACCGCGTTAAACTGGGGGCATGGCAGATTCCACGTTCGACATCGTCAGCAAGGTCGACAAAATGGAGGCCGACAACGCGGTCAACCAGGCGCAGAAGGAAATTGCGCAACGGTACGATTTCAAGAATGTCGGCGCATCCGTCGAATGGAGCGGCGACAAACTGCTGCTCAAGGCCAGCGCCGAGGAACGCGTCAAGGCGGTCCTCGATGTCGTTGAGCAGAAGTTCATCAAGCGCGGCATCAGCCTGCGCAGCCTCGACGCGGGCGACCCATTCGCCAGCGGCAAGGAGTACCGCATCGAGGTGTCGTTGAAGAACGGCATTTCTTCCGAGGATGCCAAGAAGGTCTCCAAGATCATCCGCGACGAGGGACCGAAGAACGTCAAGTCGCAGATTCAGGGCGACGAGTTGCGAGTGCAGTCCAAGAGTCGGGATGATCTTCAGGCCACCATGGCGCTGCTCAAGGGCAAAGACCTCGATATCGACCTGCAGTTCGTCAACTTCCGCTAGCTGACCGCCGCTGCCGGTGAAGTTCGACGGGACCACCCTCGCCCTGGTGATCGGCGTGCTCGCCGTACTCATCGACTTCGCCGTGCGCGTGCTCTCGGTCATCTTCGTGCCACGCAATCGTCGGCCACAGACGGCGACGGCCTGGCTGCTGGCAATTTTCTTCCTGCCGTACTTTGGCATCATCCTGTTCTGGCTGATCGGCAGCCGCCACCTGCCCAAGAAGCGGCGGGCCAAACAGCGGGAGATCAACCAGTACATCCTCGAAACCACCGAGGGCATGGATCTCGTGCGCCGCGACCACGCCTGGCCGACCTGGCTCGAGCCGATCGTCGCGCTCAACCGCAATCTGGGCGCGATGCCACTGGTCGGCGGTAACCGCGCGACCCTGCACGACGACTACGACGAGTCGCTGACTTCGATGACAGCGGCGCTTCGCCAGGCCGAGCGGTACATCCACGTCGAGTTCTACATCCTGAGTCTCGACCGCACGACACGGCCGTTCTTCGATGAACTCGAGGCCGCGGTCAAGCGCGGTGTGACCGTACGCGTACTGCTCGACCACATCGCAAACCTGAGGTCGAAGGGCTACCACCGCACGTTGCGCCGGCTCACCGCGATCGGCGCCGACTGGCATCTCATGCTGCCGGTGCAGCCACTGAGGGGCAAATTTCAGCGACCCGACCTGCGAAATCACCGCAAGATCCTGATCATCGATGGGATCGTCGGATTCACCGGCTCGCAGAATGTCATTGATAAGACGTACAACAAGCGGGGCAATCTGAGGCGCGGCCTTCGTTGGAAAGACCTCATGGTGCGTTTCGAGGGGCCGATCGTTGCCGGCATCAATGCCCTCTTCGTCACCGACTGGTACAGCGAAACCAACGAGCTGCTTCTGCGCGAGGCCGAGCGGGCTGCCGTAATCACTGACAGCGATTTGCTGGATGCCCAGGTCGTCCCCAGCGGACCCGGATTCGACGGCGAAAACAACCTGCGCCTCTTCAACTCGCTCATCTATGCGGCGCAGCAACGACTCATCATCACGACCCCGTACTTCGTGCCGGACGAGTCGATGTTTTACGCCATCACGACTGCGGCGCAGAGCGGCATCGACGTGCAGGTGTTCGTGAGCGAGATCGGTGACCAGGCCGTCGTCTACCACGCGCAGCGGAGCTACTACGAGGGACTGCTGCGGGCGGGCGTGCGCATCTGGCTGTACCGCTCGCCTACCATCCTGCACGCCAAGCACATCACGATCGACGATCAGGTGGCGGTCATCGGTTCAAGCAACATGGACATGCGTTCGTTCAGCCTCGACCTCGAGATCTCGGTGATGGTCAGGGGCAGCAAGTTCGTCCAGTCGCTTCGTCGCGTCGAGGACAGTTACCGCAAACGTTCGCGCGAACTGACACTCGACGAATGGATGCGGCGACCGCTCCGGAGCAAGGTGCTCGACAACGTGGCCCGTCTGACGGCGGCCGTGCAGTGAGGCGCGGCAAGGGCAAGATCGCTGGATAGACTCGCCGGGTGCAGAAGCCGTTGTCCCAGAGCCCGTTCCCGCGAATGCAGCTCCCCGCGCTGACCGGCATCCGCGCATTTGCGGCCTTCTGGGTTTTCGCCCGGCACTTCCGCACTGAACTGATCGACGCGTTTCCGCCCCTTCGCGTGTTCGCGCCGCTCATGAACACCGGCTATTTGGGTGTCGATCTGTTCTTCATCCTGAGCGGATTCATCCTGACCTATACCCATTTCGACCGACTGAGCGACGGCTACAACTGGCGCAAGGCGCTCGGATTTCTGTGGTTGCGCATCGGCCGCGTCTGGCCGTTGACCGCCTTCGTGCTGCTGTTGTTCGGGCTCTACTTTGTGTTCCAGTTTGTGGCGCAGCCGGGAACGCATGGCAACCCGGCATACGCGGCGCAGGCAGACCCCGGCCAGCTGATCCAGCATCTGCTGCTCATCCAGGCGTGGTTCCCGCAACCGCTCACCTGGAACGGCCTCGACTGGTCGATCAGCGCCGAGTGGCTCGCCTACCTGGTCTTCTCGGTGGGTGTCGTCGTGCTGGCGCGGTTTGCGCTGGTGGCGTCGCGGCGCACGACAATCATCCTGATCGCGATCCTGACTCTGCCCATGATCATCATCGGATGCACCATGCAGGACGACACGATCCTCCTGTTCGCGAAGAACAGCGACACGATGCTGTTTGGGGTCTCGCCGGTTCGCGTGATCACCGAGTTCTGGATTGGCGCCCTGCTGGCGATCCTCCTGCGCGGTCGGCTCGCCGAGAATCGGCCGATCAGGTTTCCTCTGGCAACCGTGGCTTCCGTCGCGTCCATCGCCGTCATTTATGTCGTCACCGCCGTCGACACGACGCCGTGGATTCGGGATGGCTCGCAGCAGTTCGCGGGCGGAGTCGACATGATCGCCCGATCGTCGACCATCATCGTGCTGCCGCTGTTCGTTCTGGTGATCGCGGGGCTCGCGATCGGCAGACGTGATCCACTCGTCTGGCTGCTCTCGACCAAGCCGCTGCAGGTTGGCGGGCGGGCGTCATATGCGCTTTATCTGTCGCACGCTCTCGTGATCGGGTTTGGTCTTGCCGTGCTCGCACGCGTGAGCAGCGTGCCAGCTCGGGATGCCGTGACCGTAGGCGTTGTCATCGCCGCGTGGGCGTTCGCCTGGGTGTTGTGGCGCTTCATCGAGGAGCCGTCGCGCAAGCTCGCGCGCAAGGTGTTGCCCGCGACGATCAAGGTGTAGCTGGACGTCGCTGCGCTTCGCAGTGCCAGTTGCGCCCGCTGCGTTCGAAGCGGCAACGCCTACCTTCGAGGAAGGTGCGTTTAAGCTATGTCAACTCGCGCCAACGTCTGCGCAAACTGCCACGGGCCGAACCATGGCGTCAGTAGACACAGACGTTGGCGCGAGTTGACATAGCCGAAACGGACACCCGGGCCAGGCGGCGGGCGGGCTTGGAGCGGGCCACGCGGTTTGGCCGTCGGCGCGTGCACAGGCACAGGCACAGGCACAGGCACACGCACACGCTCGCGTGCACTACTCCGCCGCGGGTACCGCCGCAACAGCAGGCGAGTTCGACGCCCTCACCATTTCATCCCGCGGCACGACCTTGATGCGCACACGCCCGTGAGGCGCACCGAGCGACTGCTCGTATTCATCCAAATTGTGCCAGCCGTCGAGGTTCGTGTACTCGATGCCGCGTGACTCCAGCAGCTCGACGACCGACTCCTCGGAAGGCGAAGCCGGCGACCACCAGTTGGCCTGGTCGCGCACGAGGTGCTTGATCGTTTCCATCGCGTCGCTCTTGGTGTGGCCAATAAGCCCGACGGGCCCACGCTTGATCCACCCGGTGGCGTAGACCCCCGGCACCTGCCGGTCGTAGTCATCGAGCACCTGGCCCTCCCGGTTCGGGATGACCCCCCGCCGCTCATCGAACGGAATCCCATCCAGCGGCGAACCGAAGTACCCGACTGCGCGGTACACGGCCTGCACCGGAACCTCGCGGAACTCGCCCGTGCCGCGAACGCCACCCCCGCTGTCCGGCTCCGTGCGCTCCCAGCGGAACGCCGACACCGAACCGTCGTCACCAGTCACCACCTCAACCGGCCTCGAGAAGAAATGCAGGTGCAGCCGGCGCGACGCCGAACCGGTCTCGCGCGCCCGCCACTGCGTGAAGACGCGATCAATCACGAGCACCTGCTTGTTCGACGTAATCGCGGCTCGCGATGCTTCGTCGTAGTCGAAATCCTCCTCGTGCACGATCATGTCGACATCCCGAAGTTCGCCGAGTTCGCGAAGTTCGAGTGGCGTGAACTTGACCTGCATCGGCCCGCGGCGACCAAAGACGTGCACATCGGTGACGGGCGATGACTTCAGCACCTGATACACGTTGTCGGGAATCTCCGTCGGCAGCAGGTCGTCGGCGTGCTTCGCGAGCATGCGCGCAACATCCAGCGCGACGTTGCCGTTGCCGATGACCGCGACAGACGTTGCATTCAGCGACCAATCACGAGGCACGTCGGGATGCCCGTCATACCAACTCACGAAGTCGGCCGCGCCGTGGCTGTCGGCCGCATCGATCCCCGGGATGTCGAGGTCGGCATCCCGAATCGCACCGGTCGAGAAGATGACCGCGTTGTAGTGCGTCTTCAGGTCGTCAAGCGTGATGTCGCGGCCGTACCGGACGTTGCCAAACAGCCGGATGCGACCGGAGTCGAGCACCTCGCGCAGGGCCGTGACGATGCCCTTGATGCGGGGATGATCGGGCGCGACGCCATAGCGCACTAATCCGTACGGGGCTGGCAGCTGCTCGAACAGGTCGATCGACACATCGAAGTGGGTCTCTGCCTTCAGCAGGATGTCGGCCGCATAAATGCCTGCGGGGCCCGCGCCAACGATGGCCAGTCTGAGCTTGGTCATACCAATTCCCGTTTCCAGTCCTTGTGCACGGCTAGTGAGAGCGGTCGACAATCGTGCCCGCGAAACGGGTCAACGCCATCTTTACCGGGCCGTCGGGCAGTGGTGCCAGAGCCGCGATCGCGTCGCCTGCCCAGCGATGGGCGTCCTCGAGGGTCTGCCTCGTGACCTCGTGATCACGCAGTTCAGCGATAGCGGCGGTCAGTTCGGCAGAATCGCTGTCGCCGTCGGCATAGAACGCGGTCGTGATGTCGTCGTCGATGCGTTTCAGCAGTGCCGCGGCATCACGGTCGGTCTCGGCGAGCCGGCGCAGGTAAAGCAGCGGGAGCGTGGCGACACCGGCCCGGAGGTCCGTGCCCGGCGTCTTTCCCGTGACATCCACCTGCGGGGCGAGGTCGATGACGTCATCGATCAGTTGGAACGCGACGCCGATCTTCTCGCCGAACTGCACAACGGGCTCAATGTACTCTTGCGGAGCATCCGAAAACAGCACACCCACTCGACCGGCGGTCGCAATGAGCGACCCGGTCTTATCGGCGAGAACCTGCAGATAGTGCTGGATGGGGTCATCCCCTGGCCGCGGCCCGATCGTCTCGTGCAACTGCCCGAGGCACAGCCGCTCAAACGTCTCGGCCTGGATCGAGATCGCCCGCTCGCCCAGCGACGAGATGATCTTGCTCGCACGGGCGAACAGCAGGTCACCGGTCAGGATTGCGACTGAGTTGCCCCACACCGTCTGTGCACTCGGCACGCCGCGGCGCACCTGCGCTTCGTCCATCACATCGTCGTGATACAGGGATGCCAGGTGAGTGATCTCGATGGCCTCTGCGGCAAGGATGACCGATTTGTTGTTGCCACTGCCGAGCTGCGCGGTCAGCAGAGTGAGCACGGGCCGGATGCGCTTGCCGCCGGCATCAAGCAGGTAGCGGCTGGTGACATCCGCGAGATCGTCGGTGAACGACATCTGCTCGAGCAGCCCGGCCTCCACCTCGGCCAGCCCCGAGTCGATCGCTTTTGCGAGCTTGCGTTCGTCGCTGGATGCGAAGAGTTTCTCGCCCAGGCCCAGGGAGGAACTCAGGGTGTTGCTGCGGCGAGCTGTAGGTGCGCTCGGGGTCACTGACCTGTCGATTCTGTTGGGAAGCTCGCGCTTCGCGGGATCACTGAGAGGCTGACTACTTCACGACTTCGCCACGGCGGACTTCGCGGCACTGGACGACGTTCTCCTCGTGGTTGCACGAGTGCGCTTGGCGACGGATGCGAGCACGGCGGCATCCACCGGCTTGCGCCCGCGATGCAGGGCGACGACGCCCGAGGTGAGGTTGCGGTAGGCGACGCGAATAAAGCCGGCCCCGCGAATCCACTGGCTGAGCTGCCCCTGGTCTGGCCAGTCTTTGATCGAGTCGGCCAGATAGTTGTAGGCCTCCCGATTTGAGCTGGTCGCAGCGGCGACGGCCGGCAGAATGTAGTTCAGGTACGCCTGATAACCAATACGGAGCAGCGCACGCGGAGGCTTCGAGAACTCGCAAATGACGACCCGCCCGCCCGGCTTCAGCACCCGGTACATCTCGGCCAGCGCGACCTTTGGATCGTTGACATTGCGCAGCCCAAAGCTGATCGTGACCGCGTCGAACTCGTCGTCGCCGAAGGGCAGCTTCTCGATGTCTGCCTCGACGAACTCAATGTTCTTGTGCTTGCGGCGACCCTCGGCGATCATGCCGGGCGAGAAATCGACGGCGACAACCCGTGCACCGGAATGCGACAGCGCGACCGAACTGGTGCCAGTACCGGCCGCGAGGTCGAGGATGCGTTCGCCGGGCTGGGGAGCAACCGCGCGAACGGTCGCGATGCGCCAGAGGTAGGCGTTGCCTGCAGACAACACCGCATTGGTGCGGTCGTAGTGCTTGGCGACGCCGTCGAACATGCCAGAGACCTCGTCTGGTTGCTTGTTCAGATCCGCCTTACTCACGCGTTCCAGTGTACTGAGAAAGGCCCCGCGTTCATTCGCCTACTACTGTGAAGGAGTGGATGACATCGCGGGCGCTACGCCCGGCTTGCGGGTCGTGACCGAGGCCATCGACGACATCCGGCCGCTCGTCCCGCTGGTCGATTCGCGGCATCCACTGGTCTTCATTCAGCGCGGTCACGGCATCGCTGGCATCGGTGAAGCACTGCGGCTCGAATTCGCCGGACCGACCAGAATGACGGATGCCGCTGCCGCCTGGAAGCGCGTCGCCGCGGCCGCACAGGTCACCGATCCGCTTGCGCTTCCGGGTACCGGCCTGGTCGCCCTCGGAGCGTTCGCCTTCTCGGACAGGTCGGCGCGCAAGAGCGTGCTGATCGTCCCGTCGATCATCATCGGCAGGCGGGATGGCGTGAGTTGGATCACCCGCGTGAACTGCGAGGACCCGCTGCCCGAGGAGAAGCCGTTCGGCGGCGAACTCACTGTGAAGTTCGACTTCGGTGCGCTCGATCGGCCGGGCTACGTTCACGCTGTCGAGGATGCGCTGGTGCACCTGCGATCGGGCGAACTCAGCAAGGTCGTCCTCGCGCGTTCCATGGTCGGCAGGCTGCCCGAGGGCGCCGACCTTCGTGTGCTGCTTGGCGAACTCGCATCCGGATATCCGGGCACCTGGACCTTCGCGGTCGACGGCCTCATCGGGGCGAGCCCTGAGACGCTCGTCACCGCACACCGGGGAACGGTGACCGCCCGGGTGCTCGCCGGAAGCGCGCCCCGAGGCGCCGACACTCTCGCCGACGAGGATGCCGCTGCCGAGCTCGCCACCTCGACCAAAGACCTCGACGAACACGCCTTCGCGCTCCGCAGCCTCCTCAGCTCGCTCGCCCCACACAGCAGGAACGTCACCTCAAGCGAACAACCGTTCACGCTGAAACTGCCGAACCTGTGGCACCTCGCCAGCGACGTCGAGGGCGACCTCACGGATGGCTCGTCCTCGCTCGATCTGATTGCGGCCCTGCATCCGACTGCCGCGGTTGCCGGAACGCCGACCGACAAGGCGCTCGCTCTCATCGACGAGCTCGAGCCCTTTGATCGCGGCCGCTACGCCGGACCAGTCGGCTGGGTCGGCGCAGACGGCGACGGCGAGTGGGCGATCGCACTGCGCAGCGCCCAGGTCGACGATGACGGTACGGTCACAGCCTTCGCGGGCGCGGGAATTGTTGCGGATTCGGTACCGGAGACGGAACTCGCCGAGACGCGCATGAAGTTTCGCCCGATCATCGACGCGTTCGCCTGAGGGAGGGTGCGCGCCGCGGCCGGCGCACCGTCCTACGTCCACCTCCCCCCGTCCCACGTCCCACGCCCCGTCCCGTTCTCCTGCGAGGGGCGTCATATCGACGTTCCCGAGGCCCCGGAACATCGATATGGCGCCCCTCACGCGGTGCACTGGCGGCACGCGGCACGCGGCGCCGGGGGAAGGTGGACCCGGCGCGCGGTGCGCGAGCACGCGGCTAGCGCGGGAGGGGGACCTCGATGAACGTCGGGCCACTCGCCGCGGTCAGCGCCTGGTCGAGTTCGCCGCGGTTGGTCGCGCGAAGGTAGGTCCAGCCGTAGGCTGCCGCGAGCGCGGCGAAGTCGACCGACTGCGGCGTGAGCAGCACGCGGTCGAGGGCATCCTGCGGGGCGGATGCCGCAACCTCGAGCCCGTCGAAGATCGTACCGCCACCGTCGTTGCCGACGATAACCTGAATACGCGGCCGCTCTTCGCGAACGCCGAACAGCAGCCCACCCACATCGTGCAGCGCGGCCAGATCGCCGAGCAGAACACGCGTCGTGCCGTCCGTCTCGCTCCCGAGCGCGATGCCGATCGCCGTCGCGATCGTGCCGTCGATGCCCGCGAGCCCGCGGTTGGCGTGTACGGAGATCTTCTTGCCCGGCACGTAACTGTCGGCCTCGCGAATGAGTCGGGATGCGCCAAGCACCAGCCGGTCGTGCGGCCAGGTGGCGCGCCAGACGGCTTCGACCAGCATCCGGC
Organism: Glaciihabitans sp.; assembly: GCA_025463785.1. GTDB lineage: Bacteria > Actinomycetota > Actinomycetes > Actinomycetales > Microbacteriaceae > Galbitalea. The sequence continues at coordinate 339,103 of JAODBD010000003.1, read as the reverse complement.
GATTCACCGGCTCTCGAATCGCGGCCAGCTCGCGCCTGGCAAACTCGGCATTGCCCAGCTCAGCGGCACTCGGTTCGACCGGCGGTTCGAGCAGGGTGCGGGATGTCGTGACCCAGCGTCCGAGCCACGACCGGGCCGCCGTGGAGTCGTTCGGCGCGCCGGAGACGACCAGGGCATCCGCGAACGTTTTCACCCGTCGGCCAGGGTTGTAGTCGTCGACGCCGGGCGTGCGCACAACGATCGTTTCGACGCCGTCGCGCTGGATCAGCGCGGGCACTTCGCGACTGAGGGTGGGATGTCCGAACACGATCGCGCGCTCGACCCTGTCCCCAAAATTGGCCGCGTTCAATAACTCCCGATAGGCGACCGCGAGGTTCGGGCCGAACCGTGCGCCGCTCGAAACCTCAGCCAGCAGCGGGGCACCCAGCTCGCGAGCGACCTCCTCGGCACGCGGACCGGCGCCCGCGCCCGCGACAACGACGGTGCCCGGGCTTGACGTGATCACGTGCGCGGCCGGTTCGATCGGCTCGTCCGACTCGGCGCTCCAGTCGCCGTCCGAAACGGGCAGCTCGGTGAGGCTCGACAGCGGTTCGGTGAACGCGATGTTGAGGTGCACCGGTTGCGGGCGAACGGTGCGGGCGGCGCCCCAGGCTTCCCTCGCGAGCGCGGCAGCGCCATCCGTCTCGCCCGGCTCGCCCCTGGGTGCCGTGACATCGCGGCTCCAGGCGACCGCCGCGCCGAAGATCCCCTCCTGCACAGTCGTCTGGTTGGAGCCGATTCCACGGAGTTCGACCGGACGATCCGAACTCACGATGATGAGCGGTACACCTGAGTGATGAGCTTCGAGCACAGCGGGATGCAGGTTGGCAACGGCAGTGCCGGAGGTCATTACGACGACGACGGGTAGACGGGTTTCAACGGCGAGCCCGAGGGCGAGAAAACCTGCGACGCGCTCGTCGATGCGCACACGCAGGCGAAGCAGGCCGAGGCGTTCGTACTCTGCGGCCGCCAGCGCGAGAGCCTGTGAACGGGAGCCGGGGCTGAGCACGACATCCCGTAGCCCAAGGCGAGCGAATTCGTCGAGCAGGGCTACGGCGAACGCGGTAGCCGGCGACTCACTTCTCGTCTTCATCGTTCAGAGCTTTGAGCTCCGCTTCGAGTCGACGGATGCGCTCCTCCTGCTGTTCGAACCTCGTCGCGTTGCGCAGAAAAACAGGGTCGTCATCGGGTGCGACCGGTGCCTTGGCCTGATGGTTGCGTACCGGTGTGTCTGGGTCGCTCTTGCGTGCTTTGCCCAGTGTGAACCAGAGAATCGGTCCAACAAATGCAGAAAGGATGATGATGATGAAGACCCAGGAGATCTTGTTCAGCGACTTGATGCGCCACTCATAAATCGTAATTGCGTCGACGAGTGCGTAGATGAACAGCGCAATCGCGATCACACCAATCGCGATGTCGAATCTGACCATGCGGCAATTGTAAGCTCGCAGGCTGCCCGGGACGACAGCGCCTAAACTGGCGACGTGCGAGCGACCATCAAGTACACCGTGATCCGGGTCGTGGTCTTTGCCGTGATTCTGGCGGTCCTGTTGTTGATTGCCGTTCCGTGGTACTTCGCAACGCCCATCGCCGCCCTTGCCGGTTTCGCGATTTCGTACATTTTCTTCCGCACGACGCGCGACCAGGTTGCTCTCGAGCTGGCGCACCGGGGTCGCCGAAATACACGCGACGAGGTCGTCACCCAGGACAGCGACACCGACGCCGAAGACGCAGCCCTCGACCGTTCCGACAGCGACAACTCTGCCTAAGCGAGACCCGCAGTAGCGAAACGCACAGCCGTGGGTCAGACGACCAGCGAGAACCCGAGCACAATGGCGAACGCCAGCGCCGTGAAGCTTGCCAGCTGAAGCGAGAGCACGAGTTCCTTCGGCGTCTTTGCGGTGATCGTGATGAGGCAGGCCGGAATCGCCAGGAACAGCACCAGGTACGTCAGGTAGGCATCGGTCTGCGTGATCACAAAGTAGGTGATGAGCACGAACGGCAAGAGCATGAACACCGTAAAGACGATTCGGGATGCCCGATCGCCAATCAGAACAGCCAGCGTCCGCTTGCCTGCAAGCTTGTCCTGCGGGCGGTCGCGCAGGTTGTTGACGAGCAGCACGGCACACGCGATCAGCCCGACACAGACACCGCTGAGCCAGCTTTCAAAGTTGACCGTTTTCAGCTGGACGTAGGTCGTGCCAGCGGTTGCCACCAGCCCGAAGAAGACGAACACGAACAGTTCGCCGAGGCCGTAGTACCCGTACGGACGCTTGCCGCCCGTGTAAAAGAACCCAGCGAGGAGGCACGCAGCACCCACCGCCAGGAGCCAGTACTGGCCGGTGATGACGACGAGCCCAACGCCGGCCGCGGCCGCGAGAATCAGAAACGTCAGGGCCACCGTGAGCACGGCGCGCGGCTTTGCGGCGCCCGACCCGGTAAGTCTCGAGGGCCCGACACGGTACCTGTCGGTGCCGCGGATGCCGTCGGAGTAATCGTTGGCGTAGTTGACACCGATCTGCAGCAGCACAGCCACCGCGAGAGCGAGCCCGGCGTTCCACCACAGCCAGGGCTGTTGCGTCGAGTGCGCGGCAGCCGTGCCGAGCAGAACCGGCGCGATCGACAGCGGAAGCGTGCGCAACCGCGCGCCGCCAATCCATTCCCGAGCGCCAGCCTGCTTGATCTTCGGAGCCGACGGCGGACGGCCACCCGGTCGACCACTCCTGCCCGCCCTGGGAGGCACGGGCCGCACCTTGGCATCCGTCTCGATCCGCGTCTGCGGGTCGAGCTCTGCCGGGACCTGGATCTTCTCGATCTTGTTGGGGTCGATGCGCTGCTGCTTACGGTTAGCCACGGAGAGAATCCTACTGAGCGAGTCGATGAAGCAGGACGCGGTCGGGTTTGCCCGAACTGAGCATCGGGATGGCGTCGACCACGACGACCCGCGCGGGAGCGGCCGCCGCACCGAGAGCAGCGGCGACGACCGCGCGAACGGATTCGAGCGCAACCTCCTGCGTGGTGATGACGACGGGGACCTCGCCCCACCGGTCGCTCGGCGCCCGCGCGACCACGGCATCCGTCTGGCCGGGAAGGGCGCGCACAATCCGTTCGACGTCGGCGAGCGAAACCTTGATTCCGCCAGAAATAATTACGTCGTCGAGGCGTCCGGTCACCCGCAGCGTGCCGCGAACGACTTCGCCAGTGTCGCCCGTGCGATACCAGCGCTTGCCGTCCTCGACCGGGAAAGTCGCGGCAGTGCGATCGTCGTCATCCAGGTAACCCTCGGCGAGCATCGCGCCCGCCAGTTGTATCTCGCCGTCGACGATGCGCGCCTCGACGTTGCCGATCGGCCGGCCGTCGTACACGCATCCGCCCGACGTCTCGCTCGACCCGTAGGTGCGGGTCAGCCGGATGCCGAGTCGTTCAGCACGATCGCGCAGGGGTACTGGCGTCGACTGGCCGCCCAGCAGGATGCGGTCGAAGCGTCGCAGTGCGGGCAGCGCCGTCTCGGTGTCGAGCAGGCGACCCAGCTGGGCGGGCACGAGGGAGGTGAACCGGTGGTCGGCATCCATGCGGTCCGCGGCTTCGACGAAGGCGAGGGGATCGAATGAGCCGTCCCCGAGGATGACCGGCTCGGTCTCGCTCGCGATCGATCGCACGAGCACGTTCAGGCCCGCGATGTAGTGCACGGGGAGCGCGAGCAGCCACTGCCCGTGGCCCCCGATGACCGAGGCCGACGCCGCGGCGCTCGCCAGCAGAGCGTCGGAGCTCAGCGCCACGCGCTTCGGCTTCGCGGTCGAACCACTGGTCTCGACGACCAGCGCGACGCGCTTGGGCACTTCGGCAGGGGCATCCGTCGGGCCGCCGACGAGTACTGCGGGACCGCTGCCGCTCAGGGCTTCGCGCAGCGCCACGAGCACGCCGCCGGCATCGGGCGGCACCGCTCGCAACTCACGCGTCACGGGGTGTTACCTGCCTGCGTTTCGCGCGCCACGACGCCCCACCCTCGTGAGTTGCCCACTTTGGCCGAGTTTGTGCGCCCAAACCCGACAAATGTGGGCAACTCGGGGAGGGGGTGGCGGTCAGTATTGCCATGGGTAGGGCGACCAGTCCGGCTCACGTTTTTCGAGGAACGCGTCACGACCCTCGACAGCCTCATCGGTTCCATAGGCGAGCCGTGTCGCCTCGCCCGCGAAAACCTGCTGGCCGACCATCCCATCATCGACGGCATTGAACGCGAATTTGAGCATGCGGATGGCCGTGGGCGACTTGCCGAGGACGGTGTTTGCCCAGTCGATGGCCGTCGCCTCAAGCTCTGCGTGCGGAACCGCCGCGTTGATCGCGCCGGCCGACAGGGCGCGCTCCGCCGAATACTCCCGGGCAAGGAAAAAGACCTCGCGGGCAAACTTCTGCCCCACCTGGCGAGCGAAATACGCGCTTCCGTACCCTGCATCGAAGGAACCGACATCGGCATCCGTCTGCTTGAACCTGGCGTGCTCGAGGCTCGCGATCGAGAGATCGCAGACGACATGCAGCGAGTGACCGCCGCCCGCAGCCCAGCCCGGGATAACCGCGATGACGACCTTCGGCATGAACCGGATGAGACGCTGGACTTCCAGGATGTGAAGCCGTCCATTCACGGGCTGAGCGCCATCGCCGCCCTCATACCGATACCCGTCACGCCCGCGGATGCGCTGGTCGCCGCCCGAACAGAACGCCCAGCCGCCGTCCTTCGGACTCGGCCCGTTGCCCGTCAGCAGCACGACCCCGACGCGCGAATTCTGCCTGGCATCGTCGAGCGCGCGGTACAGCTCATCGACCGTATGCGGCCGGAATGCGTTGCGCACCTCGGGCCGGTTGAACGCGATGCGCGCAATCCTACCCGTGGTGTCCAGGTGGTACGTGACATCGGTGAGGCCGTCGAAACCGGGCACATCGACCCATACGCTCGGATCGAAAAGATCGGACACGACTGGGCTCATGCGCCTAGCCTAAGCCGCCAACCCAGCTAAGAACGCGGGTGAGCACGAGGGGGTTCGCCGCCAGCCCCACCACGATTGCGACCGCTCCCCAGCCCCGGCCTCGGTCGAGGACCATTGCGCAGATTCCGCCGAGCACGGCGACAATCGAGGTACCTGTTGCGAAGTAGGCGAGGCTGGTTCCCACCGCGTACTTGCCCGACATCGCGGAGCTGATTCCGGCGCACACGATCACAATTGTCACGACGCTGGCCAGTACCGCGATGACGCCGAGCGCCGTGCCGGGCCGCTGGCGAGCATCCCGCGACGGTGACCGACGGGGCGATGCCCGCCGACGTCGGTCGAACACCTCGATGCCGCCGAACTCGCTCGCCATGTGGCCCCTAACCGGATGTCCTTCCAGCGTGCCAGCCCGGGCCGCGTTCGGCAAACCAACCTGCCGTTCAGCGGCAAATGCCCGGCCCGCGGATGGCAGACTGGGCTCATGTCAGTTCCCCTGCAGGAACTGCTCGCGACGGCGCGAGTGGTCTCACTTCCCCTGGCCACGCGTTTTCGAGGTATCGACACCCGCGAGGCGATGCTTCTTCGGGGCCCGGCCGGCTGGACCGAGTTTTCGCCGTTCCTCGAGTACGACGACGCGGAGGCGGTTGCCTGGCTCGCCGCTGCCATCGACTTCGGCTGGCGCGAGCCGAGCCTGCCCGCCAAGGCACCGTCCCGCATCTACGTGAACGCCACCCTGCCGGCGGTCCCGGTGGATCAGGTCGCCTCCGTTCTCGCCCGCTTTCCGGGCTGCCGCACCGTGAAGGTGAAGGTTGCAGAACTCGGCCAGCCGCTCGCGGATGACGTGGCCAGGGTCGCCGCGGTGCGCGAGATTCTGGGACCCGACGGCCGCATCCGCATCGACGCGAACGCCGGATGGAACCTCGACGAAGCCGAGCACGCGATCCACGCTCTGGCTGGCTACGACCTCGAGTATGTCGAGCAGCCCTGCGCGACGGTCGACGAACTGGCCCAGATCCGCAAGCGCGTGAAGTACATGGGCATCCCGATCGCGGCGGACGAGAGCGTTCGCAAGGCCGATGACCCGATCGCGGTGGCACGCGCGAAGGCCGCAGACATCCTGATCATCAAGGCACAACCGCTCGGCGGAATTGCCAGGGCGCTCGAGATAGTTCGGGATGCCGGCCTCCCCGTCGCCGTCTCGAGCGCCATCGACACCTCGGTCGGTCTTTCGATGGGTGCGTACCTCGCCGCCAGCGTGCCCGACCTTCAGTTCGACTGCGGCCTGGGTACGGCCGCGCTACTCGCGGCCGATGTCACCGAGGAGCCGCTGGCACCGACCGACGGCCAGATCGACGTGCGCAGGGTAGACGTGAGTGATCGGCTGCTGGACGAGAACGCGGCAAGCACTGAGCGCATCGCATGGTGGCGCGAGCGGCTCACGCGCGTGCACGCGCTACTGCCGACCGATTAGCCGCTGGTCCCGGGCTGCAAGGCCCGACTCGGGCGCCTACAGGCCCGAGTAGCTGTGCAGACCCTTGAAGTACAGGTTGACGATCGTGAAGTTGAACATGACCGCTCCGAATCCGACTATCGCGAGGGTGGCAGAGCGCGACCCCCGCCATCCCCGGGTAGCCCGGGCGTGAATGTAGCCGGCGAAGATGACCCAGATGATGAAGGTCCAGACCTCTTTGGTGTCCCATCCCCAGTAGCGACCCCAGGCGTGTTCTGCCCAGATGGCACCGGCCATGAGGGTGAAGGTCCAGAAGACGAAGCCGACGACGATAAGTCGGTAGGCGAGCGCTTCGAGTCGTTCGGGTGTCGGGACGGCAGGCAGCGGCCGCTGCCCCTTGCTTTCGCGGCGGGCCTGGAGCAGCTGAACGACCGAGAGCGCTGCGCCCAGCCCGTAGAACCCGGTTCCGAGCGAGGCGACGAAGACATGGATGACCAGCCAGTATGACTGGAGGGCCGGCGGCAGCGGCGCGACGGCGACGTAGAAGTTGGTAGTGGCGACTCCGAGGAACAGAGTGACGAACCCGGTGACGTAGACGCCGAGAAACCGGAGATCCTGCCAGAACTGAACGACCAGGAAAACGCCGATGATGATGGCCGTCATGGTGAGCGAGAACTCGAACATGTTGGCCCATGGCACGCGGCCGGCAGCGACACCGCGAAGGATCGTTCCGCCGACGTGCAGTACCCAGCCGATGACGGTGAGCGCCATGGCGAGCCGGACGGAACGGGACGCACGCGCGGGCGTCGCGGCAGGGGCATCCGTTCGCTCGAGCAGAGCCGTCGACCCGCGACCGGATGCGGCGGCGACCGACACTGCCGGTGCTGCCGCCTGCACTTTGGCTTCAGACACGCGCCGCGCCAGGTCGAGCGCGAAGGAGATGAAAGCGAGCGCGTAAACCGCCATGGCCGAGTAGATGGCCACGAGGCTGTAGGTCACGATGTCTGCTTGGGTCACGGCTTTATGCTAAGCCCGAGTAGCTGGGAATGTTTCTGCGCAAGGGCCGCGACTGCCTCGTCCAGTCGGCCATCTTCGCCACGTGCGAGCCCGGCGTATTCGAAGGTAACGCCGTCCTTTGCGCGCACCGCTTTGACCCACATCCTGCGGCGCGGGATGAACAGCCCGGTGACGAGCCCGAGGAAGACGAGGATCGCGAACGACAGCACCCACAGTTGCGTCGGGTCGTGGTGGATGTCGAGCGACACATACCGGGGAATGTTCTTCTCCAGCGTGATCGTGCCGAGGCCGTTCGGCAGGGCTACGGTCTTGCCCGGCGTGAGGATGAGCCCCGGCTTGCCTGAGTTGCGACCGGCGATCTCTTTGAGGCTGGTCGTGTCGAGCGTGAAGGCGTTGATCGGCGCACTCTTGCCGAACCCGAGGTCTCCCTCGTAGACCTGCAGCGAAAGCTCCGGATTGGTGAGCCCGGGATAGAGCGAGCTCAGCGATGAGGTGCAGAGGTCGGCGCAGGTTGTCGGCAGGAACAGCCCGATCATGCCGAGTTGTTTCTTCAGACCGAACGGCACCCGCAGCACGCCCGTGCTGGTGAGGTTGGCATCCTGCGCGAGGAACGGGATGGACTGAGTCAGCACGACCTTGCCTGCCGGGTTCCGCACGGTGAGCGTTGGAGCGTAGCCGTTGCCGAGCAGGTAGACATCCGTGTCGCCGACTCGCAACGGCGAGTTGACCTTGATGGTCTGGTTCTGCCAGCTGCCGCCAGGAACCTTGGTACGCACATTCGCCGTGTAGTCGATGGGTTCGCCGAGCGCACTCTGGTTCTGGGTTTCATAGACGGCCGTGAACTTCGTGAGCTGCAGCACGTAGGGCGACAGTGCGTCCGCGCTGAACCAGCGGCCGGGACTGAGCGAGTCGTAGTCGGAACCGGTGTTCGCGAACGACTGCCCGACGACGACGACCTTCTGACCGGTGTAGATGAAGCCACCGCCGACTCCCACCGCGAGAAGGATGCCGACGAGCGCGATGTGGAAGATCAGGTTGCCGGTCTCGCGGAGGTAGCCACGCTCCGCGCTGACGGATTCGCCGGGGAAAACCCGCACCCGGTAGCCGAGCCGTTTCAGGATGCCGCGGGCGTCCTGAATTGCTTTCTCGACATCCACCTCTGCCGGCGCTGACTCGGTGGAAACGTAGCCGGGCAGCCGGTCAAGGCGCGCCGGTGTCTTGGGAGGTGCGGCCCGAAGCGCGCTGATGTGGTGCATGGTGCGCGGGATGATGCAGCCGACCAGCGAGATGAAGAGCAGCAGGTAGATGGCCGAGAACCACACCGACGAGTAGGTATTGAAGACCCCGAGCGCATCCAGCACCTTGGACCAGCCGGGGTTGGCCTCCTTGTACTGGATGACGCCGTTCGGGTCGGAGGTGACCTGGGGAACGAGCGACCCGGGCACGGCGGCGAACGCGACGAGCAAGAGCAGGAACAGTGCCGTGCGCATGCTGGTGAGCTGACGCCAGAAGAAACGCAGGTAGCCGACGAGGCCCAGCGTTGGCTGGACGATCCCCTTCTGCGGCGCCGGAGAGTCGAAGTGGTCGGATGGGCGCCTCGGGTCGGTCTGGGTGGGCTCCAGCTCGGCATCGGGAGCGTCATCGGGCCTGGCGGAATCGCTAGAGGAGCGACGTGAACTGGCCATTGCTCACCCCCGCGGTGAGCTGCGACATGAGCAGTTGCCACAGTCCGCTGACCATGAGAATGCCAATCGCGACGAGCAGCGATCCGCCAACGATGTTGATGACGCGGATGTGACGCTTCAGCCACGACATCGAACCGGTAACCCAATTGAGCCCGAGTGCGACCAGCAGGAACGGGATGCCCAGCCCGAGCGAGAAGGCAAGCCCCAGGATCGCGCCCCGCCACGGGCTCCCCCCATCCGCCGCGATCACCAGGACCGCGCTCAGCGTGGGGCCGATGCACGGGGTCCAGCCGATGGCGAAAATGATGCCGAGCAGCGGCGCTCCCGCGAGCCCGGTGGCCGCGGTCCAGCGCGGCTTGAACGTGCGCTGCAGGAAGCCGAACTGCCCGATGAAGACCAGTCCAAGCAGGATCACGATCACGCCGGCAATCCGCGTGATCAGGTCGAGGTGGGCCTTGAGCACGAAGCCCGCGCCGCCGAGCACCCAGTTGAGTGAGACGAAGACGAGGGAGAAACCGAGAACGAAGAGGAGAACGCCGAGCAGCATCCTGCCCCGCCGGGGGCGATCCGCTTCCGTGGTGAAGCCGCCGATGTAGCCGAGGTACCCGGGAACGAGCGGCAGCACGCACGGCGACGCAAACGCGACGAACCCGGCGGCGAGCGAAATGGCGAGCGCCAGCAGAAGGTTGCCGCTGGTTTCGACGCTATAGATCCACCCCACGCTACTTGCCCTCGGCAAGCACGGTCTTGATGAGCGAGTTCAGGATGTCCGTGCTCTCGATCTCGCCCGTCACGCGAGCGGCAACGCGGCCCTCGCGATCCAGCACGAGCGTCGTCGGCACGGCTGACGGCGGGATGTAACTCGAGAAAGCGAACTGCACCGAAGCGGTGTTGGCATCGATCGCCGACGGGTACGTGACGCCATGGGTCTGCTCGAAGGTGAGCGAGGTCGGAGCCTGGTCGTAGGTGTTGACGCCCAGAAATCCGACCTGCGACTTGTACTTGTTGTAGCTCGATTCGAGCCGCGATGCCTCAGAGTTGCACGGCACGCATCCCGCGTACCAGAAGTTCAGAACGTGCACCTTGCCGAGCAGTGCCGCGCTGCTGACCGTGCCGCCGGTGTCAAGCTTCGCGGTGAAGCTGAGCGGCTTCTTGCGGTCGGCCGGAAGGATCTCCTTGTAGACACCGGACCCAGAGATGTACCCCTGCGTCGAGGCCCCGAGATCGGGGGTCTCCGTGCATCCCGCGAGAAGGAGACCGATCACGGCGGCGGCGACGGGTGCTGCGACGAACGCACCCAGAAGTCTCTTCGGCCTCACACGGCTCCCTGGTCGATGGCGGATGCCTGCAAGTCTGCTGCAGGATCCTGATAGTCGACCTCAACAAACTTTGAGGCCGGTTTCGATCCCGGCTCCCGCAGCGCGAGCGTCGTGATGCTGGAGAGCGCACAGCGGCGTTTGCGTGGATCGTGGAAGAGCGCTTTACCCGCGAGCGCGCGATGCACCATCCAGATCGGGAGCTGGTGGCTGACGAGAACGACCTCGCCGGATTCTGTCGCGTTCCAGGCGTCGTCGATCGCGGCGAGCATCCTTTCGGCGATTGCGATGTACGGCTCGCCCCAACTCGGTTTGAACGGGTTCCGCAGCATGGGCCAGTACTTCGGATTGCGCAGAACCCTCGCGCTCATCCCTGGAGTGCCCTCGAAGCTGTTCCACGGCTCGATGAGGCGATCGTCGGTGTTGACCTCGAGGCCAAAGTTCTTCGACCAGGGTGCCGCCGATTCCTGCGTGCGCTGTAACGGGCTCGCATACAGCCGGCTGACGGGATGCCCGACCTTCGAATCGGCCGACTCTTTCGCCATGCGCTTGCCCAGTTCGCTCAATCCGAAACCGGGGATGCGCCCATAGAGGATGCCGTCTGGGTTGAAGACCTCGCCGTGTCGCACGAGGTGAATGAGGGACGCTGGCACCCCACGAGTTTACTTTCCGTTAGGCGGACGGCTTCGCACTCGTCAGGAACGCCCAGAGTTCGCGTGCCGTGTCGAACCCCCGATGCGTGCGGCCCATGATGCGTGGCGCGGCCGCTGTCGGGTTCGGGATGGTGTGGCCGCCTCCGACAATGGTGATCGCGCGCACAGATGGCGTGTTGGCCTGCGCGAACTCGATGACCCGCGCCGAGGTACGAGTCGGTGCGGTCGATGGCAGGTCGCGCGCGGTCGGCGCTGCGGTAATCCCGTTCCGCGCGGCGAACGCCTGTGCGGTGGCGACCAGCGAAATCCCGAGTCCTCGCGGACGGAAACCCCAGAGGCTGGCCATGCCGCCGCGATAGGGAACGAGCGGGTCTTTGGTGCCGTGAATGAGCAGCACCGGCACGGGCGCGACCGATACAGCCGGCAGGAGATTCTCGGGCGCCGGCATCGTGGCCGAGATCAGCCCGGCACCGGCGAGCCGGTCGGGAATCTCCTGCAGCAACCGGATGACGAGCTGGCCGCCATTGGAATATCCGGCCGCGTACACTCGCTCGGCATCCGCGGCCTCCGAGTCGACGTACAGATCGATGAGCGCCCGGGCGAAGGCGACGTCGTCGTAGCCCTCGACCCTTGCCGCGAAATCACTCCGGATGCGGGCGTCATTCCAGTGGCCGCGATGACCGTCCGGGTAGACCACGATCACACCCTCGCGAGCGGCGAGCTCGTCGAAAACGTGTCCGCTGAATGCGCGCAGCTTCTCCGCGGATTGGTTGGAGCCGTGAAAGACGAGTAGCAGCGGAGCACCCGCACGCAAACCGACCCTCCGCACCTGGATGTAACTGCGTGAACGGCCGGCCACCTCAATGGATGCGACGCGCGTCTCGACCTCGGCCATCCATTCAGGGTATGCCGGGAGTCCCCTCGGGCGCGCAGCTAAACTTGGGGACCGTGACTCGCACCCTGATCAAGAACCTTGCCGCCGCAGCCGATGGAGACATATCGGTCTCCGGTTGGGTCGAGACCGTCCGCGATCAGAAGAAGGTGCAGTTTGTCGTCCTCCGTGACGAGTCCGGGGCGGTTCAGCTCGTTCACCCGCGCCAGTTCGCGGAAGACGGCACTCCGGAGGAAGACCCCATCGCCGACACCATCTCCGGGCTCAGCCAGGGCACGTTCCTCACCGCGACAGGCGAGCTCAAGCACGACGAGCGCGTCAAACTCGGCGGCGTCGAGGTCAAGCTGGATGCGCTCACGGTGTCCAGCCGATCGGTCGCCGAGACCCCCATCGCCGACGACTCGGGCGTCGACAAGCGGATGGACTGGCGTTTTCTCGATCTGCGTCGGCCGGAAGCGAACCTGATTTTCCGCATCCAGACCACTCTTGAGCACGCCTGGCGCACCTATTGGGTTGAGCACGACTTCATCGAGGTGCACACGCCGAAGCTCATGGCATCGCCGTCCGAATCGCGCGCCGAGCTGTTCCAGGTGCCCTACTTCGACACTGTCGCCTACCTCGCGCAGAGCCCGCAGCACTTCAAGCAGATGGCGCAGGCGGCGGGTTTCGGCAAGATCTTCGAGATCGGTCCGGCCTTCCGCGCCGACCCGAGCTTCACCTCGCGCCACGCCACCGAGTTCACCAGCATCGACTCCGAGATCAGCTGGATCGATAGCCACGAGGATGTCATGAAGTTCCACGAGGAGCTCATGGTTGCCGGGTTCCAGGCTGTCAAAGACAGGCACGGCGCCGAGATTGAGGCGCTGTTCGGCGTCGAGGTGACGGTTCCGAGCGTGCCGTTTCCGCGCATCCCGCTGGCCGAGGCCAAGGAGATCGTGGCGAAGCGCGGCTATGAAGTTCCGCGCGCGGACGACGACATGGACCCCGAGGGTGAGCGCCAGATCGCGGCGTACGTCAAGGAGACCTTCGACCACGAGTTCGTCTTCCTCACCGACTACGCAGCGACAATCCGGCCGTTCTACCACATGCGCCACGAGGACGACCAAACCCTTACCAACAGCTACGACCTGATCTTCAACGGCGTCGAAATCTCCACCGGTGCTCAGCGCGAACACCGCGTTGAGGTGCTCGAGGCGCAGGCCACCGCTAAGGGCCTTGACACCGAAGAACTGGCGACGTACCTCGACTTCTTCCGCTACGGCGTGCCGTCGCACGGCGGTTTCGGCATGGGTCTCGCTCGCGTTCTGATGCTCATGCTGCACCAGACGAACATCCGCGAGACGACCTACCTGTTCCGCGGTCCAACCCGCCTGCTGCCCTAGAGTCCCCTGAAAGGGGGACACGACAGTGCCCCTGCGCTGGGCGTACGGTCGAAGTACAGCAGCGGATGTTGCGTCCGCTTGGAGGTATCCCCGATGAGTATCACGAGCGACGAGTTCGACTACGACACTTTTCCGGCGACCGACAAGATCAGCGTGGTTCTACCGGAATCGTTGCAGACGAACGACTGGGGGCCCGAAGCTCGCCTCGATCGGCAGACGCTCGCGAACGATCCGTTGACGGCGACGCTCTCCGATATGGATCTCGCGCCGGCTCGCGAGCAGCTTCTCAGTCGCTCAGAGTTCGACGCCAACTATTGGTTCGACTGAGCGAGTTCGTTCGCAGCGCAGCCATACTCGGCCGCTAAATCTCGAAGTCGACAGTCGCCCGCTCAGACGTATTCGCGCGAACGACCTTTGCCGCTTCCACGTGGTCGGGATGCACCTGGTAGGCGGCAAGATCCGCCTGCGTTTCGTAGTCAGCGATGAGCGTGACATCCCAGTTGCCTTCGATCGCATCGAGGTCCTGGCCGATCGTCAGATGGCGAATCTCTGTGACCGTCTGCGGGAGCGCGCCCAGCGCCTCCGCCATGGCAGTGAACGCGGCCGACTTGCCTTCGGCATCCTGAGCCTTCAATTTCCACATCACGACGTGCCTGATCATTGTGTTGCCTCCTGAAGTGCGGCACGAAGCCGGTCGGGGTCGACGCGCCAGACGTTGTGAACGCGATCGTTGATGAGTACGACGGGGATCTCCTCAGCGTAACGATCGGCCAGTTCGGCATCGTCCGCGATGGAGAATTCGGTGAGCGTGACGTGTGCGGTCTCGCCAACGACCGCAGACACGATTTCGCGTGCTGCATCGCACAGGTGACAGCCCGGACGGGTGAGCAGGGTCACGGTCGCTGCGGTCGGCACCCGTCCAGCCTATGCGTCGGATGGCTATGCCGCTCAGGTGGGCTGCCTAGACTGAACGGATGTCCGACGCAGTACCCGAAGCCCCCAGCGATGCACCTATCGTTGCGTTCTTCGACGTCGACAACACCCTTCTGCGCGGTGCGAGCATGTTCCACATGGCGAAAGCCGCGCGTCGCATGCGCATGGTAAGCGCCCTCGAAATCCTCAAGTTCTGCTGGCATCAGGCCATATTCCTGTTCATTGGCGAGAACGATCGCCACCTCGGGTCGATCAAGGATCGCGCACTAACTCTCATTGGCGGTTACACCGAACGCGAACTGGAAGATCTCGCCAATGAAGTGTTCGAGCGTGATATCGAGAGCAGGCTCTGGCCAGAAACTGTTGGGCTGACCCAGGAGCACATCGCCAAAGGTCACCAGGTCTGGCTGATCAGCGCGACCCCGCAGATTGTCGGGCGGGTGATCGCTAGGCGGCTCGGTCTGACCGGCGCACTCGGCACAATGTTCGAGGCCCGGGATGGCGTCTTCACCGGCGCATTCGATGGCCCCGTGCTGCACGGGGAGCACAAGGCCGTAGCCGCCGAGAAGTTCACGGCGCAACTGGGTGCCAATCTCGCCGACTGCTGGGCCTACTCGGATTCCCGCAACGACATCCCGTTGCTCACTCTTGTGGGTCATCGCGTTGTCGTGAACCCGGACTCCCGGCTGACCGCACACGCGAAGAAACTCGGCTGGCCGATACTCCAGCTCAAGCGCGCGAGTATCCGAGAGGCGCAGAAGCGTGTTCGACGCGAGGCGAAGACGACCACGGCCAACAAGCCACCCAGGGCAACAAAAAAGCGCTAATCCCGAAGGACTAGCGCTCAGTTGATTTCACCGACTTCGCAGGCTCAGTCGGCGCTGGCGTCGCACAATCGCTCGCGCGATTGCCATAGCTCCAGCGCGCTACTTCTTGTTACGACGCTGATGGCGCGTCTTGCGAAGCAGCTTGCGGTGCTTCTTTTTCGCCATGCGCTTGCGGCGCTTCTTGATGACGGAACCCATAAATCACCTCGCTGAATGCTGAAACGGACCCACCGGTCCGGTCAGAACCGCGGAAGACACAACTGGACTACTTTACCCCACGCGGGAGTCGGGAGTTTCGATGGCCGCCGCAACTGCCGACTCGGGGATGCGGAACGAGCGCCCAAATCGCACCGCGGGCAGCTCGCCCGAGTGCACGAGCCGATACACGGTCATGTTCGACACACGCATCATGTCGGCGACCTCCGCAACGGTCAGAAACCGCACGCCAGACAGATCTGCCATTGCGTACGCCCCTTGAGTCCGGTGGAAATCACTCCGCAGCTGTTACTGGAGTGCTAAATCGTAAATATAGGGGCAGATGTGACTCCGCGTCTACCTGCCCGTGATGCGGTGGATGCCGCGATTCAGCTGGTCGCGGGCATCCTCGATGGCCGACCGGGCGCGATGGGAACGGTCTGCGACTGCGCGGCCAACCTTTTGCCCGACTTCGGTGCCCGACCAGGCGGCGAATGCGGCACTCACACCAGACCGTTCCGCATCCGCTGGCGAGGGATCGAAATCGGCGCTGAGGAAGGGAACCACCCAGTCTTCCAGGTCTTCGAGCGGCGAGGCGTCCAGGCTGTAGTAGCGATGCTGGCCCTCCTCGCGCACGTTCACCAGGCCGTGATCCCGCAGCACTTTGAGGTGTTTGGAAACGGTCGGCTGGGTGAGGGACAGACGCTCGACGATCTCGCCAACGCTCAACTCACCGCTGCCGGACTGCGGCGAAACGTAGACTTCGAGCAGCAGGTGGAGCAGGTCGCGACGGGTGGGGTCGGCGACCACGTCAAAGATGTCGGCCATGCAGACAGGCTAGCCGCAGAAGCCATGTACGGGCTATCACCGGCTTGGCCCCGGCTTGCGGATAAGATCGGCACCAGCCGGATGCTCGGCGTCACTCCCAGCAGAAGGCCAGGCCATGGGCCAGTTCATTTACGGCTCCGTTCCCGCAACGGTTGAAGTCGATGATCGCGCTCTCGCTCACCTCAAAGTCGTCATTATCGCCAAGTTGCGTCGTGGCGAAGGATTTGCACTGTCGTGGGACGACCCGCCGAAGGCCCGGGTCGAGCGCGGCCGTAACACTGTCTGGCTGCATCCGGGGATCCCGATGCAGTTCAAGTTCTTTGGCAGCAGGCAACCGGCGCTCAACAAGCTGTGGCTGGAAGACCTGATGGACTCCGCTAACAGCTCGTCCGGGTTGCATCTCGTGACGGAGCGCGCGGCCGGCCCGGAGAACGACGTTCCCACCATCTACTAGGGCGAAACCCTCCCCTCACGGGTGTCATCGGGTTTGTGACGATGTGCGGTCGTTTCGTTGTCAACCAGAAAGTCGACCTTCCCGGGCTCATCGCAGGCCTGGGTCTTGAAGACGACTAGAACGTTGCGCCCACCGCCAGCCTCACTCCCGAGGCCTACGACGATTGGCTCTCGCCCGAACTCGATGTCGGCTCGACCATGGCCATCCTTGACCCGCGAGTCGCTCGAGGTGGCCAGCGAGCTGCAACACCTGTTCGGCCCGGTCACCTAGTTCATTTGAATACTGGGCACGCTGATCGTGCGGTTGCTGATTCCCTCTGCGACGGAACGGATCGTCAGGTTGTTGCTGCGCGCGTAGTGGCGCAGGATCGAAAACGCTTCGTCCATCGTCGTCGATAGCGAGTGCGCAATCACGCCCTTGGCCTGTTCGATGACGATTCGGCTGTCGAGGGCGTGGTGCAACTGCTCTGACAAGACATGTCCCTCGCGAATCATACGTTCCTGAAGGATGCCGATGGTCGCGACATCCGCGAGCGCCTGGGCAAGGGCCACATCCCGGCCGTCCACTTCGCCGACCGATGAACTGAAGAGGTTCATGGTGCCGATGATCTGCCCCCGCAGCTTCATTGGCGTAGCGTGTGCGGCGAGAAAACCTTGCTTGAGGGCGGCGGCGCGAAACGCCGGCCACTGATCGGCAACGCTGATGTCCGGGACAGAGACAGCGAGACCGGTCCTAAAGCATTCAATGCACGGGCCAGCGGCCGCGTTGAGTTGCATTACCTCAACGAAATCGGCTCCCTCGCTGGTCGAGGTCATGAGCTGCAACTCGCCGTCCGAGCCGACAAGCATCAGGCCGCCGGCCTGCATGTCGAGGATCTCCACGCACTCCTCGACCAGCGTGTGCAGTAGGTCGACCATGTCGTAATCGGTGGTGAGGGTATCCGCGACCGTAACGAACGCTGCGTTGATTCGCGTTTCGCGGGACGTTCCGTCCATGTGTCTCGATCTCCTTGATCAGGTGAGGCTGGGTCTAGTCGGGCAGGGCGCTGAAATCGAGCAGGCGGATGACAACATCATGTGCGACATCTTCGACGGTACGCCCAGAAGCAAAGGCGTGGGCTCGCAGTCGTGAGAACGCATCCGTCGCGGGGATGTCGAGTTGCGCAAGAATCATCCCCGTCGCCTGGTGTACTTCCCGGCGCATTGCCGGAGCCATGGCGCGTTCCTCAGAATCGTGGGAGTCCGCGGATGCCGTCGCTTGGAGGACTGCGGAATTGGCAACCCTCCCAGCCATCGAGGTGGCGCGAAAGATCGCCTCTGGGTCAAGTCGACCCGGCGTGAGACGGTAGAGATCGACCACACCGACGGTGACGGCTCCCAGGACCATCGGGAATGCGAATAGGGCTGCGATTCCCAGTTCGCGAGCTGCCTGCCCGAAAACCGGCCACCCACCATCCTCGACCGAGAGGTCGGGACAGTGCACCGGCACGCCGTCGGCGAGCGCCTGCCAGTGCGGCCCCTCACCGAGCTCGAATTGCAGGGTTTCAGCGCGCGACGCGATCGGGTCGCTCGCGCTCACGGTCGATTGACGACCGTCAGCGCCAAAGACGGAGATGGATGCACCCGTTACGGGGAGCCCATCGACGAAGGGAGCGCAGAGGGCACCACCGGGCAAAGCAGTTGCGTTCTCCACGAGAACCCTCGACGTGCTGTTGGCCATTCGGAGAACCCGAGCACGATCGCGGAAGTCCAGGCGTCCGGCGAGCGCCTGTTCCCCATGCTACGCCCGGGGCATCAACCGGCAGCGAGTTCCTTCGCCCGAGCGAGGGCGGATGCCGTGGCGCGGTCGAACAGCTCTTTCAGATCCGCAGATTGGAGGACCTCGATCGCGCGTTCGGTCGTCCCGTGCGGGCTCGTTACCCGACGACGCAGCTCGGCCGGGTCGACCCCGCTCGAGACCAGCAACTCGGCGGAACCCAGGAAGGTTCCGTTGACCATCGCCGCGGCCTCATCTGGGCTGAAACCCATGCCGACCGCAGTGCGTGTGAGTTCCTCCACGAGGTAGAACACGTAGGCGGGGCCCGAGCCACTAATGGTACTGAGGGCGTCGATCTTGTTCTCCGGGACCTCGAGCACGGTGCCGACCGTCTCGAACAGGGTCCGCGCGAGGGCGACATCCGCTTCCGTCGATCGTGACCCGGATGCCAGTCCCGTCACGGCGCGACCAACCACGGCCGGCGTGTTGGGCATGGCGCGCAGCACGACGCCGGAGATGAGCGACTCCATGGTGGCGATCGTGACGCCGGCGGCGACGCTGACCACGATGGCATCCGGTTCGAGCGCTGGCGCGATTTCGCGCAGCAGGTCGGGCACCATCGCGGGTTTGACGCCGATAAGAACGAGGCGCGCGCCCTTCAGGGCTTGAGCACTGGCATCCGGGGTCTCCTCGAGCGCGAATGAATCGACCCCGGCGGATGACAGCGGTCGCGCTTTTGCGATCGTCCTGTTCGTGACTCGGATGCCGCCCTCAACAGAGACGGACGGCTGCGTAAGCCCGCTCAGGATTGCACCGCCCATCGAGCCGGTGCCGAGAATTGCGATTGACGGGAGGGTGACCATGAGCCCCATCCTAGGATTGGGGCATGAGCACTTCGGGCGGCAATCGCGCAATCGTCGCCGCACTCCTGGCTAACGTTGGCATCGCGCTGGTCAAACTGCTGACGTTTTTCCTTTCCGGCTCGAGCTCGATGCTCGCCGAAAGCGTGCACTCCTTCGCGGACACCGGCAACCAGCTGCTCCTGCTTCTCGGCGGCCGCAAATCGCGCAGGCAGGCGGATGACGCGCACCCGTTTGGCTATGGCCGCGAGCGCTATGTGTACGCGTTCGTCGTTTCGATCATCCTGTTCTCGGTCGGCGGGGTGTTCTCGGTGGTCGAGGGCATCCAGAAGCTTCAGCAACCACACGCGCTGGAGAACCCGTGGTGGCCGATCGGGGTTCTGCTGGCCTCGATCGTGCTCGAGTCGTTTTCGTTCCGCACCGCGATCCGCGAATCTCGCCACTTGCGCGGCAGCCAGTCTCTCGTGCAGTTCATTCGACATGCCAAGGCCCCCGAGCTTCCGGTCGTTCTACTCGAAGACTTCGCGGCGCTGATCGGCCTCACGCTCGCCTTCCTCGGGGTCGGGCTCACAATCATCACGCGCAACGGCGTGTTCGACGCCATCGGGACCCTCGCGATCGGCGTGCTCCTCGTGCTGGTCGCGCTGGTGCTCGGCGCCGAGACCAAGAGCCTGCTCGTGGGCGAAGGCGCGTCGCCCGCCGACCTGACCGCCATCCGGGACTCGATCAATGCGCATCCCGAGGTCGAGGCGCTCATCCACATTCGAACGCTCTACCTCGGGCCCGACGAGTTGCTCGTCGGCGCGAAGATCGCCTTCGCGCGCAAGAAGAAGCTGGCGGATGTCGCTACCGCCATCGACGCGGTTGAGGCCAGCATCCGCGAGGTCGTGCCGATCGCGCGCGTGATCTACCTCGAGCCGGACGTCTACCTGCCGAAGGGCGCCAACCCGCCCACCGAGTCGATCATCATCCGGGCTGCCGACTAGCCCCGCCTCCCCGCTCCCACGCTCCTCCCCGCTCCCCGCTCGCCGCCCCCCTCCCCCCTCCCTAGCTTCTAAGTGAGGGGCGTCATATCGACGTTCCGGACGGCCGGGAACGTCGATATGGCGCCCCTCACGGGTTTCGGGGTGGGGTGGGTGGGTCGGGGTGGGTGGGTGGAGTGGGGTGGGTCAGGTCGGGGCCGGGGGGTGGGTCAGGTAAGGGCGGGCAGCACCGTGGCGACGGCCGCGGATGCCAGCGCGGGTGCGTCGCTCACCGTGGAGTTGCCCTCGAAAGCCGCGAGAAAGCCCTGGTGGAACGCGATTCCGACAAGCAACTGTGCCACCGCGACGGTGTCGGCGTCCGGACGGATGCGACCCCCGGCACGCTCCTCGTCGAGGTAGCCGGCCAGCACCCGAATCGGACCGCTCGGCCCCCAGGCGCCGTGCCTGGCGATGCCCTCGCGATGCTGCACCAGCAGGTCGGGAGCGCTGAAGATCGATACCGACATCGGAAACAACTCGGCGAAATAGCTCATCAGCTGCTCGACGATGGTCGTGAGATTTGCGCCGAGTTCGCCCGTGCCAACGGTTGCCAGCGCGAGCCGAAGCGCTGGTAGCCGCTCCGTGAGGACGAGCAGGAACAGCTCCTGCTTGTCGGTGAAGTGCTTGTAGAGCATCGCCTCCGAGTATCCGGCAGCCGCGGCGATCGCCTTGGTTGTCGTGTTCGCAACGCCGCGCTCGCGCATGACTGCGGCGGCGGCATCCAGGATCCGCTCACGAGCCGGCTTGACTTCTGCAGCTGATGGCATGTTTACTATTATAGTTAGTAAGTGTTCACTAACCCCAACACATCGAGGTAAATCCATGCGTATTGCCATACTCGGAGCGTCAGGAAGAAGCGGAGCGGCCGCCGCGGCACGCGCCACTGCTGCAGGTCACGACGTCGTCTCGGTGGTGCGCTCCGCGGCCAGCGCGCCAGCGGGCACGACCGTCAGGCTGGCAGACGCACGTGACATAGTCGCGCTCACCGCCGCGATCAGCGGGGTCGACGCAGTGATCTCCTGCCTGGGCCACGCGCGGACGAAGTCGACCGAGGTTGACCGCGCGGTGCTGCACGACGGGGCCGTCGCCATCCTGTCTGCCATGAAAAGCGCGCAGGTGTCACGACTGGTCGCGGTATCGGCGGCCGGCGCATACGTGCAGGGCGACGATCCGCTGTCGCGCTTCATCGCGAAACCCATCATTGCGCGCGCGTTAGGCGCCGGGTTCGCCGATACCCGGGCGATGGAGCATGTCATTCGAGCCAGCGTCGCCAAGTGGACGATCCTCAGGCCATCTCGGCTCATCTCCGGGACGAGCAAGTCCACCTATCGCGTCGGCGTCGAGCGCGCGGTGTGGTGGCACTACAACACGACGTTCGACACCGTTGGCCGAGCCGCGGTGGACGCACTGGCCAACCCGGCGTGGATTGACCGCGCCGTCTTCATCACCGAATAAGGAGCACCGTCGTGAGCAACACTGATCAACACACCAGCCTGAGACTGATCGTCGGATTGCGTCGGACGGCCTTCGCCACCGTCGCCGTCCTGCTGGTCGAATACGGGTTTGGGCTGTTCCTGTTTGGAACGACCCCAAAGTCGGCGCACGGCACCACGCTGTTCGCCGCCTTCGGCATCGCGATTGCGAGTGGCCCGGTGACCCTCATCATTCACGCGCTGCTCGGAACCGCAGTCGTGCTCGGCGGAATCATGTCACTCGTGCGAGCCATTGAGACCCGCGTCCCGGCGATGGTCGTCCTGAATGCGCTGGCCGCTGTCGCGATCGTGCTGGCCTGGCTTGCGGGCTCAGCTACGGCGAGCGATCCGATGGGACCGGGCGGTCGAGTGATGGGCATCATGACCGGGATCGCAATTCTCGCCTACGCGATCGTGCTCTTCACCGCGCCGCGGGCGAGCACAAGAGTGCCCGCCGGGGTGAGCTAGCGGCGCTCACCGAAGAAGTCGAGCAGGAGCGCGGCGCAGGCCTCGGCCTGGATGCCCGCGAAGACCTCGACGCGATGGTTGAGACTGCGGTCCCGCAGCAGGTCGTGCACGCTGCCGGCCGCGCCAGCCTTCTCATCCCAGGCCCCGAATACAACGCGCGGGATACGCGCATTCACGATTGCGCCGGCACACATCGCGCACGGCTCGAGCGTCACGACGAGCGTCGTGTCAACCAGGTGCCAATCGCCAAGAGCCTCGGCCGCGGCACGGATCGCGACGATTTCGGCGTGCGCCGTCGGGTCCTGGAGCTTCTCACGTTCGTTGCGTCCGACGGCAAGGATTTGCCCATCGCTGCCATAGACGATCGCCGCGACCGGGACGTCGCCGGTCTCTGGCGCGTGACTCGCCTCGGAGATGGCCGCGAGCATCCATTCTTCGTACCTGTTCACGGCCCTCCGTTCGATAGATTGAGCCTATGCGAGTGCATGTAGCCGACCACCCCCTGATCACCCACAAACTGACGGTGCTGCGGGATGCCACAACCCCCTCGCCCACGTTCCGCGCACTGGCCGAAGAGCTGGTAACCCTGCTCGCGTACGAGGCAACCAGAAATGTGCGGGTCGAAGAAGTTACGGTGCAGACCCCGGTCGGCGAGGCGAAGGGTCTTGCTATCAGTCAGCCGCGCCCGCTCGTGGTGCCGATCCTCCGGGCCGGCCTCGGGATGCTGGAGGGCATGGTCAAGCTGGTCCCGACCGCAGAGGTCGGCTTCCTCGGTATGGTTCGCAACGAGGAGACGCTGCAGCCCGACATCTACGCCGAACGGCTGCCCGATGATCTCTCCAACCGCCAGTGCTTCGTACTCGACCCGATGCTGGCGACCGGTGGTTCGCTCATCGCCGCCATCAACTATCTGTTCGACCGTGGCGCGGTCGACGTGACGTGTGTGTGCCTGATCGCTGCCCCTGAGGGCCTGGCAGCCGTGGAGGCAGCGACCAAGGGCCGCGAGGTCACCATCGTCGTCGGCGCGAAGGATGAGAAGCTCAACGAGGTCGGCTACATCGTGCCCGGCCTTGGCGACGCGGGCGACCGGCTTTACGGCACCGTTTGAGTCGGCACGGTCCGAGCCGCTGCGGTGTAAACCTGCGTATTGCCCCTGCGCTACTTGACATATTGCGCGTTCATGCAAGATAGTTGCACCATGACTCTGAACGCGCACGCCCTGACCTCCCTCGAGGCCTCTGGGACTGCCGGCATGATGATGCCGAGCAGCGCTGTCATGTGTTGTCGAATGTGTGCCTAATCGGCCAACCGTCGCCGAGTCCGCACCGACAGAATCTGAGTCGATGAACTCCTCAGATGCTGTGACGTCCGGACTCCCGGATGCCGTCCCGCCCGCCATCAACGCGGCTCAGCAGGACGCATCCAGCACCGCACCCCTCGACTTCACTTCAGAAGGATCAGACCTCGACTCCGAGGCCCTTCGCAGCTTCAAAGGACTAGACACCATGTCTCTCGCAACTCTCGACCTTCCGATCACCGCCCATCGTTCACCCATCGCGGCCGTTCCGGCTCCTGCGCCCGAAGCGGCACCCCGCCTCCGAGCCGTTCCGACCGGCACCGAAGCTCGCGGCTTCGTGCTTTACGTCGGTCTAGATGAGGCGAAGGCCGCCGATGCCGGCACCGATCTCGGTGCCATCGTCGCCCAGCTTCGGCAGTTGGCCGAACAGCTGGCTCCGACATCCGAAACCTATGCAGCCGTCGCGCTGGCGCCGCGTGGCGCGGGCGGACGGGATGTCGACGTCGTCCGGCTCGCACTGCAAGACCCAGCCGCCCTCGCCAAGCACCGCCAGGCCGAAGAAACGACGCCCAAGGTGCGCGGCGGTGTGGTCATCGACATTTCACGCAAGCGCCTCGTCCTGGACGGCGAAACGGCAGCACTCACGTACAAGGAGTTCGAACTCCTGCAGTACCTGGTGCTGCGCGAGGGCCGCACAATTGACCGTGCGGAGCTGATCAGCTCCCTGTGGGCAGATGGCGAGGACGAAGACATCCCGAACGAGCGCACGATCGATGTGCACGTGCGACGCCTGCGTTCGAAGCTGGGCGCATACGAAGACATCGTGCGTACCGTCCGTGGAGTCGGGTATCGTTTCGACCGTCACGCCGACGTATCCATTCGCCACGCGTCGACGCCGAGTCCCGATTTCTTCTAACTCCAACGGAGAGGCCTCCCGTGGCGACAAGCTATGACCTGTTTTTTGCCGGCGACCACGATGAGGCCAAGCGCAAGCTCGGTGGTGCATTCGAGCGGGACGGCTTCACTGTCCAGACTCGCCCCGACGGCAACTGGGTCGCAGCTCGCGGCAGCGCGAGCTGGAGCTTCTGGCTCGGCGCAATGGCAGGCAAACGTTTCCGGGTGACGTTTGAGATCACGTTCTTCGTGGACCCGGCCGGCGCGCTCGTCGCGCGTCTCAACCGCAACCTCACCGGCGCCGCATTGCGCGGTGGCGTGCTCGGCGCGAACATGGCAAACAACGCATTCGTGAAGACGTACAACTCGCTCGTCGAGGCACTCAGCTCCGACAGAACGCTCGCGCGCTCGATCGCCAACGACTAGTTTGCGGCGGCTATCGACCGCCCAACACCGGAAGTCTGGGCGCGCTTCGGCCGCCGGTCCAGATGGATGCCCGCGATCATGCACCGCACGGATCCACCGGCCAGTTCGATAGTCGGCACGTCCACCGCGAGAATGCTGCAGCTGCCCTCGATGATCGCGCGCTGCTCGCTCGTCAGGGAGGCGTTCGCCCGCGTGGACAGGGTGAGGATGCGGCCATCCCGACCCTGAAGTTCGATCGCGTTGCCCGTGAATGACGCGACCTGGTCGTGGCTCAGGTCGATCAAGGCGCGACCGGGAGCGGTCAGGCGCTCGGCGACCTCGGCGCGGCGGCCCGCATCCCGGATCATGTCGAGACCGATCATGGCAAAGTCGGTCGCGACACATCATGACATTCGTGTGATAGACAGCGACACCGCTCGCATCCGTCGCGTCGAAGGCCATCGGCTCGTACCCGAAATGCGTGCAGAAGCGCTCGAGCGCAAGTGGATCGGCGCGGTGAGAGCGCGCTACGTAAGCGAGGCGGTTGGAATGGTCGAGCACCATCGCACCGGTTCCCTCGAGAAAGATGTTGTCGTACTCGAGGCCTGAGTAGTCGATGAGATCCTGGACGCGATACTCGCGCTTGAGTTCCTCGATGATGTCGGTGCGCCGCTCGCTGCGGCGACTCGGCGAAAACATCGGGTAGATCGCGAGGCGACCGCCCTGGTGAGTCGAAATCCAGTTGTTGGGGAAGACGCTGTCCGGTCGCGTGGTCTCCTCGTCGTCGAAGAGGTGAACGGTGACCCCCGCCGTCTCGAGAGCTTCGGCGACGCGGGTGACCTCGAGCCAGGCATCCCGAGCAATCTGGGATGCGGTTCGCGTGGCATCCACCGACTGGAACGCGTTATCGATGGCCGTCGCTCCGTTAGGTGTGAAATGCGCTGGGCGAACGAGGATGACAGCGGATGGCGCCTGCACTGACATGGACTTCGGACCGTTTCTTCAAGGTTCGCCTGGCGCCGAAATCGTGAGCGCGCAGAGACCATTGTGCCCCCTGCTAGTCGCGCTGACTGAGCGCGGCCACCAGCTGATCGATCGTGGGTACCCCGGCGAACCCTGTCGGCGTCTGATAGATGCGACAGGCGAGGTCGGTTATCCGGTTCGCGCCCGCGAACAGGTCGCTGCCGTCGACACTGACTGTCGGAGACCCGGCGAACGGAACCCACGCCGCATCCTCCACGGTCGAGAGCAGAACGTAGTTGACGGCGACGTCATCGTGCCCGGTCATTGCCAGCGCCACGGTCACCCGCCTGCCGGCTTCCTGCCAGTTGGCGCAGTCGTCGATGTGCAGTATTTCCACCTTCCCATCTTCGCTCGCACTAACGCTCGATGGTCGGTGGCCACCGAACCGCGCTTCGAAGCTCGCGACGCAATTCAGGTTGCTCGATTGTGAAATAATCTGCGTATGGATGCGGATAAGCAGGTTTGTGGCCGGGAACCGGACGGCCAGTTCGTCGAGCTCGCCGTCGAAGTCTTTGGGATGCTTGCGGATGCGACTCGAGTGCGGCTGATCCTGGCGTTGCGCGATGGCGAGTTGTCGGTGAACCACCTCGCAGACGTCGTCGACAAGAGTCCGGCAGCGGTATCGCAACATCTCGCCAAACTCCGCCTCGCGCGCATCGTGTCGACCCGACAGGATGGACAGCGGGTGTTCTATCGGCTGGAAAACGAGCACGCGTCGAAGCTGGTCGCCGATGCGATCTTCCAGGCCGAGCACTCCCTCGGCGGCACTCCTCGCCACCACCATGCCGACGGGGGAGAGGCATCATGACCACGCCCAGGTCGCACCACGAACACGAACACGAGCACGAGCACGAGCACGAGCACGACGATCACAGCCATGGGCTCGGCGGCCACACCCATCCGTCCGGAATCAAGGGATACATCTACGCACTGTTCGTGCCGCACAGCCATGACGCCGCCGACTCGATCGATGACGCTCTCGAGGCCAGCGTGGCAGGCATCCGCGCCCTGAAGATCAGCCTCTTCGTCCTCCTCGGCACGACGATCCTGCAGCTCGTTATCTTCATCATCAGCGGGTCTGTCGCGTTGCTTGCGGACACGATCCACAACTTCTCCGACGCGCTCACGGCGCTCCCGCTATGGATCGCGTTCGTTCTGGCCCGTCGGGTCGCGACCCGACGCTACAACTTTGGCTATGGCCGGGCGGAAGATCTTGCCGGCCTGTTCATCGTCGCGGTGGTCGCGCTCTCCGCAATTGTCGCCGGCTGGGAGGCGATCAGCCGCCTCATACATCCGCAGACGCTTCACAATCTGGGGTGGGTGGTCGTCGCAGGTGTCATCGGCTTTGTCGGAAACGAAGCCGTCGCGATCTA
Organism: Glaciihabitans sp.; assembly: GCA_025463785.1. Lineage (GTDB taxonomy): Bacteria > Actinomycetota > Actinomycetes > Actinomycetales > Microbacteriaceae > Galbitalea. The sequence goes on along the minus strand of JAODBD010000003.1, from coordinate 311,881 downwards.
CCGAATCAGGATTGGCCGGCAGATCGGTTCCGCGGCGCTCGTCGCGGATGGGGTCCATGCGCGTCTCGACGGATTCACCTCGCTCTCCGTTGTCGTCGGAGCAATCGGGGTGATGCTCGGCTTCCCCCTCGCTGACCCGATCATCGGACTCCTCATCGCCGCGTCGATCCTCGCCCTCCTATGGGGAACAGTGCGCAGCATCGGTCGCAGACTCATGGATGGCATCGATCCCGAGCTCCTCGAGCGAGCCGAAGCCGCACTTGCTGGCACTCCAGGTGTCATCTCGATACCCCGAATGCAGTTGCGCTGGGTGGGGCACCGACTTCATGGCGTCGCCAGCATCCAGGTTGCCGACACCTCGCTGTCAGCCGCGGAGGACATCGCACACGAGGCCGAACATCACCTTGGACACGCCCTGCCCAACCTGGACGACGTGGTCATCCGCGCGGTTACGACGCCTGCTCCGGCCCCGACGCCCACCACCCCGCGATGACTCTCGCGCCGACGCCCCACGCACAACTCCTGCGGCGAGGCCGGATGCTCGAGTGGATGACTTTGGCGTGGAACATCGTCGGGGTCGTCGTCCTCGCGATTCTCGCGCTCACGGCATCCTCAGTCGCGCTCGCCGGGTTCGGTCTCGACAGTCTCATCGAGATCGGCGCCTCGGTGGTGGTTCTCTGGGAGCTCTCGGGTACCGGCGAACACCGCCAGCGGGTGGCGTTGCGGCTTATCGGCGTTGCGTTCATCGCCCTGGCCCTGTACCTGCTGGTCGCATCCACCATCGCGCTCATCGGCCAGCACCGCGCCGGGCAGAGTTCGGCCGGGATCGCCTGGACTGCGGTCACGGCGGCAGTCATGTTCGCTCTCGCAGGAGGGAAGGCGCGCACCGGTCGAGCGCTGGGAAACCCGGTTCTGTCCACCGAGGGAAAGGTGACCTTCATCGATGGCTTGCTGGCCGTCGCGGTCCTGGTCGGACTGGCCTTGAATCTGGCGTTTGGCTGGTGGTGGGCTGATCCCGTCGCAGCACTGATCATCGTGTTCTACGCAATCCGCGAAGCAATCCACATTGCTCGCGGTTCGGCCAGCGATCTCGGAGGTAGGCTGCGGTAGGTTCACGCTGACAACCCATGCCCCTAAGGACGTAAGGAAACCCTATGAGCCAGTCTCGCGCCGAGGCCCGAAAATCGATCTCTCGAGATCGAACCGCGCATTTTGTCGGCATCCTTGTCGCCGCATTCGTCGTCGCTATCGTGGTTATTGTCTTCGGACTGGCGGTCGCGAAGGGGCATTCAGTAACGGCTGCGGAAACCCGCATACTGGCGGATATCGCGGCTTCCAGAACCGCAACGCTGGTGGATGTTTCACTTGCCCTGGATTGGCTGTTCAGCCCGACGATCGCCCTCATCATTGCCGTCGTCGCGGCGGTAATCATTTACGTTGTGACGCGGCGGTGGAGTACCACCATTCATTTCATGCTCCTGGTACTCGGGACCTGGCTCAGCAGCGAGGTGGTGAAGATCATCGTGCACCGTCCGCGACCGACGGCCGCCCTCGCTGACACCCTCGTGCCCAACCCCGATCCCGACAGCTACCCGAGCGGCCACATCTGTTTCGCCATCGGACTCGGATTCGCTATCGCGATGGTCATCGCCAAATCACGCGTTCGCACCATCGTCGGGGTCCTGGCCGTACTGCTCGCGCTTGTTACAGCGGCATCGCGTGTCTACCTCGGCATTCACTACCCGACGGATGCAATCGCATCCCTCGTGTTCGCCGCTGCAGCCTTCGTGGCAATCGAGGCAATCTGGCGCCGCTACTCCGGGCGTATCTTCCGCCTCGCACCGTAACATCCTGTGACACCCGTCGAAACGGCCGCCCGGGTCTCGCTTCCCACCATCGTGCGGGAATGGGGACGGATCGGGATCACCGGCTTCGGGGGGCCGCCAGCCCATATCGCCCTCCTCCGCAAGCTGTGCGTGGAAAAGTACGGATGGATCGACGCGAAAGAGTTCGAGGACGGCATCGCCGCCACGAACCTGTTGCCGGGGCCCGCCTCAACGCAGCTGGCGATCTTCTGCGCGTGGCGGCTTCGCGGGACGCTCGGGGGCATCATCGGTGGGCTGTGCTTTATCATCCCCGGGCTGGTGTTGATCCTCATCCTTTCCGTGCTGTTCCTGACCGGGCATCCTGCTCCGTGGATTCTGGGGGCAGCGGCCGGGGCTGGAGCCGCAGTGCCCGCTGTCGCGATCAAGGCCGGTGCAGGGCTGATTCCGGCAAGCTGGAAACGGGTTGAGGCAGGCCGGGGTCCCCGCATCCGCTGGGCTCTCTACTTCCTCATCGGGATGGCGGCCGGCGCAACCATTGGCTCGTACCTGGTCATCGTGCTTATCGCTCTTGGCGTCATCGAAGTGATCTCCCAGCACGACTGGCGGAAGCATCCGCCGCGGGGCGCCGTCAGCATCGCGTTGCCGTTCCTCATTCCATTGGGTGGCGTGAGCGGCTTGGCGGCGCTGTCCTGGGTTGCGCTGAAGGTGGGGGCGCTGTCCTATGGTGGCGGGTTCGTCATCATCCCGCTCATGCAACACGACGCGGTGACCGCGTACCACTGGATGACGAACACCCAGTTCCTGAATGCCGTCGCGCTCGGCCAGGTCACCCCGGGGCCGGTCGTTTTGACGGTCGCTGCGATCGGCTATGCGGCGGCCGGGCTCGGCGGTGGGTTGCTTGCGACCGTCGTCGCGTTCGCCCCCTCATTCGTCTTTGTCATCGCCGGAGGGAGGCACTTCGACCGGTTGCGCGGCAACGCGGGAATCCAGGCGTTCCTGACCGGAGCTGGCGCCGCGGTGATTGGCGCGATCCTCGGCTCCGCCGTGCCTCTTGGGCTGGCGCTCAGCCAATGGTGGCAGGTCGGCGTGCTGCTCGTCGCGGCCGTCTGGCTGCTCCCGCTACGCCGGGGCGTGGTGACCGCGATCGTGGCCTCAGGTGCGATCGGCATTGTGGCCGTACTGCTCGGAGCACCGCTCGCGAGCTGACCGGTGCGCCGGCGTCTTCCCGTCGTCGCTATTCGAGCGTCGCCAGGCGTCGGGCGCGTGCCATCTGGGCTGAAGCGTCGTCATCGCCGTGGTGAGCAAGTCGCACGACCTCGCCGATCACGATGACGGCAGGCGAGTTGACTCCGGCAAGCGCCGCATCCTGCACCGTCGCGCCGAGAGATGTGATCGTGGTCTTCTGGGAGTCACTGAACCCCCGTTCGATGATCGCGACGGGCAGATCAGCGGCCGCACCAAAGCGCTGCAAGCCCTGGACCACATGGGGAAGCGTGCCGATCCCCATGAGGATCACCAGGGTGCCGCCCAGTTTCGCGAGACTCGCAAGTTCGATGTCGGTCAGCGGTGCGTGCCCGGACACAACGGTAAAGAGGTGGCTCATCCCCCGATGGGTCAGCGGGATGCCTGCGCTGGCGGGCACGGATACCGCACTCGTTACGCCCGGAATCACGGTCACCGGGATGCCCGCGGCCTGGCACGCGATGACTTCTTCGCTGCCACGCCCGAAAACGTACGGATCTCCGCCCTTGAGCCGCACGACGCGGGCGCCGCCGCGGGCGCGTTCGACCATCGCGTTCTCGATATCGCGCTGGCCAAGCGTGTGGTGCCCGGGGGTCTTGCCGACGTAGACGAGCTCAGCGCGAGGTGCCAGGGCGGCGAGATTCTCGTGCGGGGCGAGACGGTCGAAGAACACGACGTCGGCGCCCGCGAGCGCTTTGACTGCCGATACGGTCAGGAGGTCATCGGAGCCGGGACCGCCGCCGACGAGGACCACGCTTCCGACGCCATCCCGAGGACTCGGGCGACCGTTGCTCATCACATACCTCCCCTGGCAGGTTCGTTGGTCTCGATATCGGTACCGTAGCCGGAGTTGCGGGTTGCCCAGGCATCGGGGGTCGCGGCCACACGTCGATCCCGTAACCGACGGGGTATTCACATGACGTATTGTTGCGGTCGCCATCGCCCCGACCGTTGCCGCTGCCTAGGGTTCAACACTATGGACGCGACCGGGCCACAGTTCACGCGAAGCTGGGGCATGACAATTCCCGTCGGCAGGCGGGCGTACACGCTGCTGTGTGTGGTGAGCGCGGCGGCAGCGGTCGCGGTTCTCTCCCTGTTCATCACCACTCTGAGATTCGATAAGCCCGCTGCGCTTGGCGCGCCGCTCGGATATCTCAGCGCGCAGTCGGTCACCCTGTTCATTCTGTTTCTGGCCGCGACGGGCCTCTCGATCGTCGCCCTCCGTGTGCATCGCATCGTGGCACGCAACCAGCGGTCGCTCACAGCGTGGAGCTTCCTGCCCGCTGCTGCCGGATACGGCGACCGCCTCCACCTCGAGAAATATCGCGGTGACTGCCCCAGCTGCGGGTCGGCGCTGCGGTTCTACAACAAGCCGGTGCGCTGGCACACGGAACCCGGCGAGGGCGGAACCCACACGGTCGTCGACGAACGCCATGCCGCTGTGCAATGCCGCGATGATGAAAGCCACTGGTGGCACATCAGCGAGACCGCCGAAGCGGTGTTCCCGCGGTGACCACTGCTCTCGATCATCGTCCCGCGCTCGTCGGCATTTCCCACGGCACTTCCTCGGTCGACGGTCACAACGCGATCGCGAGCCTGATGGACGCCGTGGAATCCCGGCATCCCGAAATCGAGGTGCGGAGCGGCTTCGTCGACGTCGAACGCCCGAACGTGCCCGAAGCCCTCGGCCTCGTGCGCGGGGATGCGGGGATTGTCGTCGTGCCGCTCCTGCTGTCCGCGGGGTATCACGTGCACGTCGACCTCGCGCGGGAGGTGCGCGCGGGTGGCGCGCGGGTGACGCTCGCGGGGGCGCTTGGTCCCGACATTCGACTTGCACGCATCCTTCGTAACAGGCTGAGAGATGCCGGCTCCCGGCCAGGCGACCACGTCATCATGGCCGCGGCGGGTTCGAGCGATGCGCGCGCGATCGAGGACTGCGGCATAGTCGCTGCCCAGCTTGCAACCGAGCTGGGGGATGACGTCACGCTCGCATTCCATTCCGCCCACTCGCCGACCCTGCCAGAGGCGATCGCCGATGCGAGAGCGCGCTTTCCGGAACGCCGCGTGGTTATCAGTTCCTACTTGCTTGCACCCGGATACTTCCAGTCGCTCGCCGAGAACAGCGACGCTGACATCGTGACGGAGCCGATCCTGTCGCCGACGTTCGGCCCTGCGGATGCTCTCGTCGAGCTGGTCGGTGACCGGTACCGCGCAGAGTTGAATGGCCACCGGTACGCGAGCGGACTAAGCACGCCTACACACAATCGAGCTTGATCTCCAGAATATTTCGTTCGATGACGCCATGTTTCGCGTCGTTGCCGGAGAAGTTTCCTGCCGGTCGTCACATCGATACCGTCGAACCAGCAGTACTCCGACCAGGGAAGAGTGACAATGCCGCAGACGGATACAGGCGCGGCCACGCCGCAACGCGCTACCTCGACACGGTCGAACGGCCAGTGGAAGGTCGATGGCACGACCCCGCTGAACGCGAATGAGGCGTGGAAGCAGGATGACGGCGGCCTGGCGGTACGCGAGCGCATCGAGAACAACTACTCCAAGAGCGGCTTTGACTCGATCGACGGCACCGACCTGCACGGTCGCTTTCGCTGGTGGGGCCTGTATACGCAGCGCAAACCCGGCATCGACGGCGGCAAGACCGCCACGCTCGAACCGCACGAGCTCGAAGACAAATACTTCATGCTTCGGGTTCGCATCGACGGGGGCCAGCTGACGACAGAGCAGCTGAGGGTCATTGGCGAGATCTCGACCGAATTCGGACGCGACACGGCCGACCTGACCGACCGCCAGAACATCCAGCTGCATTGGATCCGCGTCGAGGACGTGCCCGAAATCTGGCGTCGGCTTGAGGAAGTAGGGCTCGGAACAACCGAAGCCTGCGGCGATGTGCCGCGGGTGGTCCTCGGCTCACCCGTCGCCGGCATCGCGGCCGACGAACTGATCGATCCCTCCGACGTGATCGACGAGATCACCGCCAAGTACATCGGTGATCCTGAGTTGGCAAACCTGCCGCGCAAATTCAAGACCGCGATCACCGGGCACCCGAGCCAGGACGTCGTTCACGAGATCAACGACATCGCATTCGTCGCGGTCGAGCATCCCGAACTGGGTATCGGCTACGACGTTTGGGTCGGTGGCGGCCTTTCCACCGCGCCCCGCCTGGCCGAGCGGCTAGGCGCCTTCGTTGCTCCCTCCGACGTTGCCGACGTCTGGTACGGCGTTGCGGCGATCTTCCGTGACTACGGGTTCCGCCGCCTGCGGGCGAAGGCGCGTCTGAAACTCCTGGTCGCCGACTGGGGTATTGAGAAGTTCCGCAGCGTGCTCGAGACGGAGTATCTGGGCTACGCCCTCCCCGACGGTCCGGCGGCCCCCACCCCGACCACCCCGGGTGACCACATCGGCGTGCACCGCCAAAAGGATGGGCGCTTCTACATAGGAGTGACGCCATTCGTTGGCCGGGTGTCGGGGAGCATCCTCACCAGTCTCGCCGACCTGCTCGAGGCGAACGGGTCGACCCGACTGCGCACGACTCCGCACCAGAAACTCGTGCTGCTCGACATCCCCGAGGCACACGTCGAGACGCTGCTCGTCGAGCTCGAAGCTCTCGGCCTCACCGCGAAGCCGAGCCTGTTCCGCCGTGGCACGATCGCGTGCACGGGGATCGAGTTCTGCAAACTGGCAATCGTCGAAACCAAGCAGACGGCAACCGACGCCGTGCTCGAACTCGAACGGCGCCTCGCAGGCATCGAGGTGCCGCAGCAGATCAGCCTTCATATCAACGGATGCCCCAACTCCTGTGCTCGCATCCAGACGGCCGATATTGGCCTGAAGGGTCAGCTCCTTCCTGACGGGAAGGGCGGCCAGGAGCCGGGGTTTCAGGTTCACCTCGGTGGCGGGCTCGCATCCATCGGCCGCGAGGAGGCCGGGCTCGGGCGCACGGTTCGCGGCCTGAAAGTCACCGCGGAGGGCCTCACCGACTATGTCGAGAGGCTCGTGCGGCGTTTCCTCGCCGATCGTGCCGCCGATGAGACCTTCGCGGAATGGGCCCACCGGGCCGAGGAAGAGGCACTGCAATGAGCACCTCCGTCGATCAGAGCAAGCCTGAACTACGCAGCAGGGATGAGCTGCGAGCGCTTGCCGAGGAGGGCGCCGCCCAGCTCCTCGGGGCTACGGCAGAACAGGTCGTCGAGTGGGTTTCGGCTAACTTCGCGACGGGGGCGGTCGCGGTCGCGTGCTCGATGGCGGACTCAGTTCTACCCCACCTCGTCTCGCAGCAACTGCCGGGCGTTGACGTGCTGTTCCTCGACACCGGGTACCACTTCACCGAAACCTACGTCACGCGCGATGAGGTAGCGAAGTCACTCAACGTTCGCGTCGTGGACGTACTGCCCGAGCAGACCGTCGCAGAACAGGATGCGCAGTATGGCGCGGAACTGTTCTCGCGCGACCCGACGCTCTGCTGCGCACTACGTAAAGTCGCGCCGCTCCAGGCATCACTCGCCGGATACGAAGTGTGGTTCACCGGCGTTCGGCGCGAGGAAGCGCCCACGCGCGCCACCACCCCCCTCATCGCCTGGGATGAACGCAACGGCCTCGTCAAGGTGAACCCGCTGGCCGCGTGGACGTTCGACGAACTGCTCGACTACGCGACCGCCAACTCTGTCCCCGTAAACCTGCTGATGGCCAACGGCTACCCGTCGATCGGCTGCGCGCCGTGCACGCGCGCGGTCGCCCCCGGCGAAGACCCGAGGGCCGGACGATGGGCCGGGCTCACGAAGACCGAATGCGGGCTGCATCTGTGAACGAGACATCCACTTCGCTGCTTGCCACACCGACAACCGGGCACGGCCTGTCGACAATCGACATGCTCGAGAGCGAGGCCATCCACATCATCCGCGAGGTCGTCGCCGAGTTCGAACGGCCCGTGTTGCTGTTCTCGGGGGGCAAGGACTCCGTCGTCGTGCTGCACCTCGCGGCCAAGGCGTTCTGGCCGGCGAAGGTGCCTTTCTCACTGCTGCATGTTGACACCGGTCACAACTTTCCCGAGGTTCTCGATTTTCGCGACGAAACGGTTGCGCGCCTCGGGCTTCGACTCACCGTCGCCTCCGTACAGGACTACATCGACGACGGACGCCTGCGCGAGCGTGCGGACGGTACGCGAAATCCACTCCAGACGTTGCCGCTGCTTGATGCCATCGCGGCGGGACGGCATGACGCAGTCTTCGGCGGTGCTCGCCGGGATGAAGACAAAGCGCGTGCAAAAGAACGCGTGCTGTCCCTGCGAGACGAGTTCGGCCAGTGGAACCCTCGAAACCAGCGCCCCGAACTGTGGAACCTCTATAACGGTCGCCATACTGTCGGACAGCACCTGCGCGCCTTTCCGATCAGCAACTGGACCGAGCTGGATGTCTGGCGCTACATCGAGCGTGAAAACATCGAGCTGGCTCCGCTGTATTACGCCCATGATCGCGAGGTGTTCCAACGCGACGGGATGTGGAGGGCTGTGACCCCGGTTTCGCTGCCCACCGAGCGCGAGGCGGTTGAGACGCGCACGGTTCGCTACCGAACCGTCGGCGACATGAGTTGCACCGGGGCCGTCGAATCGGATGCCGCAGATGTCGCCGCAGTCGTGCGCGAAGTGACCGTGAGCACCCTGACCGAACGCGGCGCAACGCGCGCGGATGACCGAATTTCTGATGCCGCGATGGAAGACCGCAAGAAGGACGGGTATTTCTGATGGCGGTGCTCACCCGAGAATCCACGGTCGGAACCCTCTTGCGTTTTGCCACCGCCGGATCGGTTGATGACGGCAAGTCGACGCTCGTCGGGCGCCTCCTGCACGACTCGAAGTCGATCCTCGCCGATCAGCTCGAGGCGGTAACCCGAACCTCGACCGAACGCGGTTTCGGCGGGACGGGTGGCGGAATCGACTTCGCCCTGCTCACGGACGGCCTGCGCGCCGAGCGCGAACAGGGCATCACCATCGACGTCGCCTACCGCTACTTCGCGACCGCCCAACGATCGTTCATCCTCGCCGACTGCCCCGGCCACGTTCAGTACACGCGCAACATGGTCACGGGCGCAACGACCGCGGATGCCGTGGTGATGCTCATCGACGCCAGGAAGGGTGTGCTCGAGCAGACTCGTCGTCACCTCTCCGTCGTGCACCAATTGCGGGTGCCCCACGTCATCATCGCGGTCAACAAGATCGACCTGCTCGACTACTCGGAGCGGGCGTTCGATCACGTTGCCGACGCCGTCCGCGTGGTCACGGCACAGCTCGGCCTCGACGACGTCCACGTGCTGCCGACGTCGGCCCTCCTCGGCGACAACATCGTGGACCGCTCCCCCAACATGCCCTGGTATGACGGACCCAGTCTGCTGGAGCTTCTCGAAACGCTGCCGTCGACCGACGACCTCGAATCCGGACAGGAAGATTTTCGGATGCCGGTTCAGCTGGTGATTCGGCCGCAGGGCGCGCTCGCATCCGGAATTGACGATCCGGATGCCTTCCGGGATTACCGAGGGTACGGTGGCCAGATTTCGTCGGGCCGCGTCAGCGTCGGTGACCGTGTCACGGTATCGCACAACGGATTGTCAACGGTCGTCACCGGTATCGACTTTGCTGGCAGTGAGCTGACCACCGCAGCAGCACCACAGTCAGTGGCGCTCCGGCTCCGCGACGACTTCGACATCGCGCGCGGTGCCACCATCGCGGCAGAAGGCACGCTCCCGGGGCCTACGAAAAATGTCACGGCATCCCTCTTCTGGCTGGATGATCGCGCACTGCTGCCCGGCGCCCGCGTGCTCGTCAAGTTTGGGACGGCGACCATCCAGGCCATCGTGCTCGAGATCACGGGACGCAGGAACCTCGACACTCTCGAACTTCAGCCCGCAGATCGACTTGACGTCAACGACATCGGGCAGGCACGAGTGCGCCTATCCGCCGCATTACCAGTTGAATTATTCGCCCATAACAGGCGGGGAGGGGCGTTCCTCATCATCAATCCGAGCGACGGGGCCACCCTCGCCGCAGGTACGATCCTCGAACGGAACGACGAATGAAAATCCTGACAACCATTGTGATCGCCGCCGCGACCGTTCTCCTGGCGGCCGGATGCGCCGGTACCGCCGCGGGAGCGCCACCGAGCGGGACGGGGCCTGCGACATCCGTCGAGCTGGGCTATTTCGCCAACGTGACGCAGGCGCCGGCGCTCGTGGCGCTCAATAAGGGCTTCTTCGCCAAGCAACTCGGCACTACGAAGCTCGGCACCGAGATCTTCAATGCGGGGCCCGCCACTGTCGAGGCGCTCAATTCGGGCGCCATCGATGCCGCGTACATTGGCCCGAGCCCCGCGATCAACTCATACATCAAGAGTTCAGGTGCTTCGCTCCGCGTGGTTTCTGGCGTGGCCTTTGGCGGTGCCGAGCTCGTGGTGCGTGCTGGCATCACGACGCCCGCTCAGCTCAAGGGAAAGACGCTCGCCACCCCGCAGCTCGGCAACACACAGGACGTCGCACTGCGATCCTGGCTCAAGACGCAGGGTCTCTCGTCGAGCCTGACTGGCGGTGGCGACGTCTCGATCACGCCGACCGATAACGCCCAAACCCTCACGTTGTTCACCTCAGGCAAGATCGATGGAGCCTGGGTTCCGGAGCCCTGGGCGTCGAGGCTAGTGCTGTCGGCTGGCGCCCACGTCCTCGTTGACGAGGCGAGCCTATGGCCGGGTGGCAAGTTTTCGACCACGGACCTCGTCGTCAACAGCGCATACCTAAAATCACACCGGGCCACTGTTGCGGCGCTCGTGAAAGCGAACCTCGACGCGGTGGATTGGCTGAATGCCAACCCGAAGCTCGCCGCGAGCGTCATCAACGCGCAGCTGACGAAGGATGCGGGCAAGCCACTGTCCGACGCCGTCATCGGTCGCGCACTGCAGTTCGTGCACTTCTCCGTCGATCCGCTTGCCGGTACCGCTCAAACGCTCAATGAGCACGCCGTCGCCGCGGGCACAGGCACAAATGGAAACCTTAAGGGCCTGTTCGACCTCAGCATCCTGAACGCAGCACTTCGCGCGTCTGGCGCGGCGAGCGTGTCGAGCGACGGGCTGGGGTAACCCGACAATGACGGCCACCCTTCCGCCCCCCGCGATCGTGCTCGACGGGGTCAGTAAGCGATTCGGCGTCAACGGACCACTGGTACTCGACTCTGTATCCGCCCAAATTGCCGACGGTGAATTTGTCTGCCTGCTTGGGGCATCCGGCTGCGGCAAGTCGACCCTGCTGAACCTCATCGCCGGCCTTGACCAGCCGACCGCTGGCAGCGTGAGCGTGACGAGCGGCCGCGCTGCAGTGATGTTCCAGGAGTCAGCGCTGTTCCCCTGGCTGTCTGCCCGCCGCAATGTCGAGCTGGCGCTCGGTCTGCGCGGTGTGCCACGCGCCCAGCGTCGTGCTGAAGCGATGGAGCTGCTCGACCTCGTCAATTTGGCGGATGCCGCCGACCGCCGACCGCACGAACTCTCCGGCGGGATGCGTCAGCGCGTCGCCCTCGCCCGCAGTCTCGCCCAGGATCGGCCCGTCCTGCTGATGGACGAGCCGTTCGCAGCCCTGGACGCGATCACCCGCGACCTGCTCCACGCGGAACTTGAACAGGTCTGGCGTGCCACCGGCCGCACGATCGTGTTCGTCACTCACAACGTGCGTGAGGCGGCGCGGCTCGGGCAGCGCGTCATCCTGATGTCGTCGCGGCCGGGGCGCATTGCACGCGAATGGCAGGTCGACGACACCAACCAGCGCCGGATCGAATCCCCCGAGGTTGCGCGGCTCTCAATCGAGATCACCGACGAGCTTCGCAAGGAGATCCGCCGCAATGCCGCATGACCTTGTGGTTGAACCGCGCGAACGGGTGACCGCGCCGGGAGACCTCCGTACGCTTGCGGCCGGCCTCGATGCGTTGCAGTCGGAGCGGGTCATTCGCGCGCCATGGTGGAGGCGCTTCCTCGGCGGCGTGCTGCCGCCCGTTCTCCTGCTGGTTTTCCTTCTCGCCGCGTGGCAGGTCTATACCGTTGTCGCACATCCCCGCCCCGACCTGTACCCGGGCCCGATGGCCGTCATTGGATCACTTGGCAGCGCCTGGCACTCCGGCCAGTTGCCGCTCTCCATCGGCACCAGCCTCCAGCGCGGGCTCCTTGGCTTCGTCATCGCGGTGGCAATCGGCACACCCCTCGGGCTGCTACTCGCCGAATTCCGCTTGCTACGCCGTGCCCTGGGTCCGTTCATATCCGGCCTCCAGGTACTGCCGTCGGTCGCCTGGGTGCCGGCCGCCGTCATCTGGTTCGGCCTCACGGATGCGACCGTCTATTTCGTCGTTCTGATGGGTGCCGTTCCGTCCATCGTCAACGGGCTGATCGCCGGGGTCGACCAGGTTCCACCTCAGCTGACACGCGTCGGCACCGTGCTCGGCGCCTCGCGGCTTCAGCTCACGCTGCTAGTCGTTCTGCCCGCCTCCATGCCCGGCTACTTCGCCGGCCTCAAACAGGGTTGGGCCTTCTCCTGGCGGTCCCTGATGGCGGCCGAGATCATCGCGACCGGCGGTTCCATCGGGTTCGGCCTCGGCTCTCTGCTGCAACAGGGAAGAGAGCTCTCCGACTTGAGCAGCGTACTTGGCACCATCATCACGATCCTCGGCATCGGCATCGTCGTTGAACTCGTGGTGTTCGCGCCGATCGAGCGACGCCTGCTCCGGCGGCGCGGCCTCGCACCCACTGCAACGACCCGATAATCGCCCGTCACCACCGGAAGGCTTCGTCATGTCCCCACGCCTCAAAGTTGCCATCATCGGCGCCGGCCCAGCAGGAATCTATGCGGGAAACATCCTCGCCAACTCAGTGAAGTCGGCGGGGGGCGAGGTCGCGATTGACCTCATCGAATCGCTGCCTGCACCGTACGGGTTGATCCGATATGGCGTCGCGCCCGATCATCCCCGCATCAAGGGGATCGTAAACTCACTGCACGAGATGCTCGATTCCGGGTCGATCCGGTTCATTGGCAATGTGACGTTTGGCCGCGACGTCACTCTTCCCGACCTGGAGCGGCGCTACGACGCTGTCATCATTGCGACGGGCGCGATCCGGGATGTCCGGCTCGACATCCCCGGAGTCGACCTACCCGGGTCGTATGGTGCGGCCGACTTCGTGTCGTGGTTCGACGGTCATCCCGACGTCCCGCGCACGTGGCCCCTGCACGCCACGGATGTCGCCGTGCTCGGCAACGGAAACGTCGCACTCGACGTTGCACGCATGCTCGCCAAGCACGTCGAGGACCTCATGCCTACCGACATTCCCGCAAATGTCGCCGAGGGGCTCGCTGGCTCGTCGATCACCGATGTTCACGTATTCGGCCGACGCGGACCGGGCGACATCAAGTTCACCCCCATCGAGCTGCGCGAACTCGGCGAGGTGCCCGATGTCGACGTGATCGTATACGCCGACGACTTCGATGACGACGCCGACGCCGCTGCCATCGGCAGCAACCAGCTGAAGGTCATGTCGAGGACACTTCGCGGATGGCTCGATCGGGAGCCCGCGGGCGCCTCGCGTCGCCTGCACCTGCACTTCGCGCACGCCCCCATCGAGATCATCGGAGACGGACTGGTCGAAGGCATCCGCTTCGCGCGTACGACCCGGGCCGACGACGGACGATACGAGCCGACGAGCGAGATCATCGAGTACCCCGTGCAGGCGGTGTACCGCGCCGTCGGCTACTTCGGCAGCCCATTGCCTGGAGTCCCGTTCGATGACACACGCGGAGTGATCCCCAACGTCGAAGGTCGAGTCATCACTCCCGATGGCACTCCGATCGCGGGACTCTATGCGACAGGCTGGATCAAGCGCGGACCGGTGGGCCTGATCGGCCACACGAAGGGGGATGCTGCCGAGACGGTGGCGCACCTGCTGGCCGACATCGGCGCCATGCGCCGCGCGGATAACTCTGATCTCCTTGAGTTGCTCGAGAGCCGCGAGATCGAATACACCTCGTGGGAGGGATGGCTCCAGCTCGACACGCACGAGCGTCGGTTGGGCGACGCCGACGAATCGTCGGTTACGCGTGAGCGGGTCAAGGTTGTGGGACGTGACGAGCAGGTGGTGATCTCCCGCGAGATCGCCGCGGTGGCGCAATGACGTACATCATCGCCCTGCCCTGCGTGGACCTTAAGGATCGCGCCTGCGTTGACGAATGTCCCGTCGACTGCATCTACGAAGGGGAACGCAGCCTCTACATCAACGCGGACGAATGTGTCGACTGCGGCGCGTGCGAACCCGTCTGCCCGGTCGAGGCGATCTACTACGAATCCGACCTGCCGGAGGAGTGGGCAGACTACCACCGGGTCAACGTGGACTTCTTTGAAAACATCGGCAATCCGGGCGGCGCCGCCAAGGTCGGGGTTCTCGACTTCGACCACCCCCTCGTTGCAGCGCTCCCGCTGCGCACGACGACACATGAGTGAGCAGGACGAGTTCGACTGTGTGATCGTTGGTGCTGGGCCCGCCGGGTTGTCGGCGGCGCTCAACCTGGCGCGTTCGCGGTCGAGCGTGCTCATCGCCGACAGCAATCGGCCTCGTAATGCGGCGACCCTCAAGTCGCACGGCTTCATCACGCGGGATGGCATCCCCCCGATCGAACTCCGTGGGCTCGCGCGGGCCGAACTCGCGAACTATCCGGAGGTCGAGTACCTCCCGCGCGCAGTCGTCAGCGGTGTCGCTCGCGATAGAGACGGCAGCCACCCATTCACGGTCGAAATCGCTCGGGGCACACGATCACGCGTTGTCACCAGCCGGACCGTGCTCCTCGCGACCGGCCTGCGAGAAGTGTTTCCGGACATCCCGTCGCTCCGCGGTTTCTACGGAATGAGTGTGTTCAGTTGCGTCGCCTGCGATGGCTACGAGCGCAGCGACCAACGCCTGGCGCTCATCGGCGAGACATCCGACCTGCACGATCGTGCCCTCCTGATCGCGAGGTGGAGCGCGAACCTGACCGTGTTCACCAACGCCGTCGCCGTGCTGACAGCGTCTGAAGAGATGAATCTGGTGTCACGGGGCATCCGCTTGGAACGACGACCCATCGGCGATCTTGAGGGAACCCGCGGAGCGATCAGCGCGGTGCGGCTCGCAGACGGCGACCGCATCCCGGTCACGGGAGGATTCATTCGCCCAGTGTGGGTGTCGAATCTTGACTTCATCCGACGCGCGGATCGTGACGCCTTGACAGTCGACCGGTTTGACCGACTCAGCACCGACAGAGACGGACGAACCTCGATCGAGGGGCTTTACGCCAGCGGGGATGTCGCCTCCCCAGGGCCGCAGCAACTCATCGTCGCTGCCGGTGCGGGAGCCCGCACCGCAGCGATCATCGTGCAGGATCTCATCGGGGTGAGCACATCCCACTAGAGCTGCCGGCATGCAGCGAGGCGAGGTCGTGCCGCGAATGCGTGAATGAATCCGATGAATCACCGACTCCGCGTGTCCTTCTCGCGAGGCTTGTCGCGTACATGCGCTCTTGATCAGGTATTTGTCCGTACTCCTAGCTTTTGCAGCCAGAGTTTGTGTCACCCGATTTGTCGGAAACTCCTATGCCTTCTATTCGGTCAAGAACGTCGGTCGCCGATCTGCCGAATTAGCGTCGTTCGTCGGCGAAGGTTCGCCAGGTGGGAGTAGCTCCGTCGACGTGGATGTAAAGCAGCCGGGCGCGTAGCGGTCGGCTGGCGTCGCCGAGGCGCGCTCGGACGGCGGCAAATTGTTTGCGCAGTTGTGGGAAGTCGTTGCCGTCGCGGCTGTTTGGGTGCGAGGTGACTTTCAGTTCGATGATTTCGAGTACACCATCCTCTGCGAGACCAATGAGGTCGAGCCGCTGATGGGATGCGGTCTGGCTGCGTTCGGGCATCCAGTCGAGGTCTTGGGTAGGGACTTCGCTGCGCATGGTCAGGTAGCTTCGCGCCGAGAAGTCGGCCGCGAGGGCTCGGGCCGCG
Organism: Glaciihabitans sp.; assembly: GCA_025463785.1. GTDB lineage: Bacteria > Actinomycetota > Actinomycetes > Actinomycetales > Microbacteriaceae > Galbitalea. Next base: position 295,774 of record JAODBD010000003.1, on the reverse strand, counting down.
CTCTCGGCGGCGGTCGGAAGTTTCTGCATCACCCACATTAGGTCGCGGCCGCTGAGGCCTTTCACATGGTCGAAGACCTCTGATGTACCGCCTGTGCGATCGACCAGGGCAGAGAAAACGTCGGGGGTGATGAGCTCCGTGTTGCTGGAAGTGCTCTGCGCTCGGAGCCCGCGAGTGAGCACTATGACGTTGCGTCGCACGACGTTTGCGAAGGACTCTTGGCTCTTCATTTCCCACAGTCGAGGCCCGTGGACCGGCTCGACAAAAGCCCAAAGCACGGCACGATGAGTGAGGATGCCTAGCAACATCTCTTTGGTCACAACGGTCTGGGTTACGGTCATATTGCAAGTGTGATCTTCACTGCCGACACTCGCGAAGTACTCTCCCGTTCCTGACCATTGGCAAGACCTGTTCCTGGCGACATTGCCCGAGCGAAGGCAACGCCCATCGAATCTGAGGCAGGTTGACAATCCGCCCGATCGACATGAGTCGTGCTTCTAGGTGCATTCGGTCAATACAGTCGGCGCTGTACTATTACAGAATGTTGACCTTGACGACTCGCTTGGATGTGATGAACCGCCTGGGCCGAGCGATGGCCGACCCGACCCGCTCCCGGATCCTGATGACCCTGCTTGAGGGACCAGGCTATCCGGCGATGCTCGCGGATAATCTCGGATTGACCCGGCAGAACGTGTCGAACCATCTGGCTTGCCTGCGTGATTGTGGGATCGTCGTCGCCGAACCGGAAGGCCGGCAGACGCGCTACGAGATCTCCGACCCACACCTCACTCGCGCTTTGGGCGACCTGGTGAAGGTAGTTCTCGCCGTCGACGAGTCGGCGCCTTGCATCAACGCCACATGCACCGTCCCGGGCTGCTGCGAACCCGCTCGATGACGTCAACCACGAGCGTCACGCTATCCCGCGACCGCAAAAAAATCCTACAACGGCGCATCCGCTGGATCGTAGCCGTCACCATCGGTTACAACCTGATTGAGGCCGCCGTCTCCATCGCCGCAGGCTCGGCCGCGTCCTCCACCGCGTTGATCGGATTCGGCCTGGACTCCTTTGTTGAAGTCCTCTCGGCCGCAGCAGTGGCGTGGCAGTTCACCCGCAAGGATCCGGAGCGTTACGAGAAGCCCGTGCTGCGGGTGATCGCGGTTGCGTTCTTCATCCTCGCCGCCTACGTCACCACCAGCGCAATCCTCTCCCTCACCGGGGTGCTGAAGGCTGAGCACTCCGCGATCGGCATTGTAGTCACGGCGCTCAGCGTGATCGTGATGCCGGTCCTGTCCCTGGTCGAGCGCCATACCGGCCGGGAACTCGGCTCCGCGACCGCGGTCGCGGACTCGAAGCAGACCCTGATCTGCACCTACCTCTCGGCCGCCGTCCTGATCGGCCTTCTCCTGAATATTGTTTTTGGCTGGGCTTGGGCGGACCCTATCGCAGCCCTGGTCATCGTCGTACTCGCCGTTCGGGAGGGCCTCGAAGCCTGGAAGGGCGAGACCGACATCCCGGTCGGCCTGCTGCTCGGCGATGTCGAGGACGCACACGAGGAGGCGGCATCGTGACCGAGGTGCTGGGCGTGGTCGGACAGAGCCTGCTCGAGGCGTTCTTCATGTTCTGGGCCACCCTTTGGGCTCTGATCCTCGGCTTCACTCTCTCCGGGATCGTCCAATCGTTCGTTTCCCGGCAAGACATGCAGAAGCTGATGGGCGACCACAAACCGAAGACCATCATTCACAGCAGCCTCCTCGGGATAGCCTCATCCAGTTGTTCCTATGCCGCGACCGCTCTCGCGAAGTCGCTGTTCCAACGGGGGGCAGACTTCACGACGGCGATGGTATTCATGGTCGCTTCCACCAACCTCGTGGTCGAGCTCGGTATCGTCCTGTGGTTACTTCTGGGCTGGCAGTTCGCTCTAGCTGAGTTCGTCGGCGGCGCGATCATGATTGTCCTGTTCTGGCTGCTCGCCCCGCGCGTCTTCCCGGCGAAACAGATCGCAACCGCCCGGGAGCGTCTCAACGCGAAAGCCGCCGCGGACGCGCGTGAGCACGGAATCACCGAGGCGAGCGTGACCGAGGATCTCCCGTTGCGGGAACGATTGAGATCCCGAGCCGGATGGGTCGCCGCCGCCAGCTACACGTTCTCCGACCTGAAGATGCTGCGCAAGGAGTTGCTGATCGGCTACCTCGTCGCCGGTGTTCTCGCGGTCGCGGTTCCCGCATCCGTCTATTCGGTCGTGTTCCTCCAGGGACACGGATTCTGGACGGACCTGGAGAATGTGATCGTCGGGCCATTCATTGCGTTTATCAGCTTCGTCTGCTCCGTCGGCAACGTCCCTCTGGCGGCGGCCCTGTTCCACGCTGGCTTCAGTTTCGGCGGCGTGATTGCATTCGTCTTCGCCGACCTCATAACACTGCCTTTGGTACTCATCTACGCCAAGTACTACGGCTGGCGCCTCACCCTCCGGTTATTCCTCGTGTTCTGGGCGGTAATGAGCCTCGCCGGTCTTGCCGTCGACTACCTCTTCCGCCTCCTCCAGATCTCCGCCCCGGCCCGCCCGAATCAGATTGCGCCGGCGCGGGTCGAGTGGAACTACACGACCGTGCTCAACATCGTTTTCGTTCTGATCGGAGTGATCGTCTACGTGGTCTACCGCAACCGCGGCAGGCTCAGTCCCGAATCTCCGTACGCCGCCGATCTGGTCTGTGGCATGCAGGTCGAACGGGCCAACCCCGGAGCCACCACCATGCTCGACGGCGCGACCTACTACTTCTGCTGCGATCAGTGCCGCGATCGCTTCACCGCCGACCCGGCACGATTCCTCCGCCCGGGCACCACCGATGTCGGGCCCGATGAGCAGGTCTTCTCACCCGGAGAACGACCCCTTCGAAAATTGGAGTGATTGCGGCCAATTCCGATGCCAAACGACGCGGAAAATCCATTCATATGAAACTCGCAGAAAAATAACGTTTAGGTAACTAGACGCCGTTACCTTCCCGTTATATATTCATAACAGCAGAAGTTGTTTGCTGTGGCAGCCTCTGCGGAATGTGATTGCAGGACACTCTTGGTGCAAGGGAGAGGGTCGGCTTCTAGCCTCTGAAGCCGGCCCTCAATCCTGTTTAAGGACCCGGGTGAGTGAAAGTCAGCGGCGATCAATAGAGTTAGTGCGTGACCGACCGTTCTACAGCAGCGATCAACGCGTGGGAGTCCCTGTTTCGCGCCCAGGTCACCGTGCTTCGGCAGCTCAACCGTGAGTTCCCCACCGGTGAGCTTTCTTTCAACGAGTACGACGTGCTGTTCAACCTGTCCAAGCAGGAAGGTCGGCGCCTCCGCATCCGTGATCTCAACCGTCACCTGCTGCTGACTCAGCCGAGCGTCAGCCGGTTGGTCGACCGGCTTGTCACCCGCGGCCTCGTGAGCAAAGAGAGCGACCCGGTCGACGGCCGTGGCACATTTGTCTGCCTTACCGACGCCGGCTATTTGCTGTTCCGCAAGGTGGCGGTTGCTCATGCCGAATCAATCACTCGCCACGTCGGCGGTGCGCTCAGCACAGAACAGCTGCACGCGCTCAAGAAACTGACAGATGCCCTCCGCGCCAGCGTGGGCGGCGCCAAAGACTAACCGAAAGTCTCCCGCCAGCGACGCTTCGCCCCAAAGATGCTGCGCAGCGTTCCGGGAAGCGAGCACAGACTGCGCCCGACATCCGTCGGCCGCCACGCTCCCGAAGTGCTTTGACGGAGCATCGCCCTGCCCGGAGCGGCCAATTCCAGAAGCGCGATAGCCCGTTTCAGTTGGTCTGTGACTTCCGCCGGATGCACCTGAAGCCGCCACTGCACATAGGCAGACGAGGGAAGCGTGAACGCACAGGGTGCGACCCCGATCGCCTCGAGCAGCCTCCTCATCTCGGCACATCCGCCCATTTTGGCGACCATATCGCCGACAACCGCGCGCTCGTGGTCGTTGAGCACAACCCGAAACTGTTCGACGAAGTACTCGAAATTACTGCGCTGGCGGGATGCCCGGCCATCGAGCCCATCGTGGCTCGCGAGGATCGCTGAAACGACGCGGCCCAGAACACGCACAGTCTGCCCACGCAACTCGATCTCCTTGTGTCGCTCCCAAATCAGGTCGAACGTCTCCTCCGGGTCGGCGAAGAAGCCCGGGATGACCGAGTACAGGATGAGGCCGGCCGGCTCGTCGCTGTGCACGAGTGTCAGCCGCGCGGACGGCAGGATGCGATAGCGGCCGCTCGGCGCGACATCCCGCCAGCCGCGTTCACGCAGCGCGCTGTGCAGGTGCCGGATCGAAGCCGGGTCGACCACGATGGACGCGTTTTTTGCGACGGCGGGCGACATCAGACCGTTGCTGGTGAGAACGGGTCCCCCACCCAGCATTGCGCGGATGCTGAGCTCGCGGCACAACTCAATTGTCTCGATCGCGATGTGATCTTTGCTTTCGCGCAAAAGATCGGCGCGCGATCGCTGTGCGGCTTCGTCAGATGGTTCCATGCTCCCTCTCGGAGCTAAGAATAACCACCGCGTGCCGTCAGCTCATGGTCTAACGGGATGGATACTGTCGCCAGAACCGGCGGGAGGACGTCACCACCCACACGCTTTAGGCGGACGGACGGCCGCCAACTACCTCGACGGCCTGTGCGGCGAGGCGGGAGCCCGCCTCCGCCGCAGCCCGACGGTCGCCGGAGGAAATCCACTCGAGCAGAAATCCCGCGCAGAACGCGTCGCCGGCGCCCGTCGGATCGGTCGTGTTCGCGGTTGTCGCCGCAACGAACACCGTCTCCTGGCCCTTGCTCGCCACGAGAACGCCCTGCGTGCCGAGAGTCAGGACGACAACCGGGAACTTCCGCGCAAGCGTGGCGGCAATCTCCTGCGGTTCGTCGAGTCCGGTCAGCGTGCGACCCTCGTCGAGATTCGGGAACAGGATGGCCGCGCCGGCGATCGCGTCAAGAAACCGCGACGGACCGAAGTCGGTCAGAAAACCGGATGAGCCAGCATCCACCGACACCTGCACGCCGCGGGCCTTCGCGCGCTTGATCAGCCGACGAAAACCCGAGGTGTCATCGCGCCCGAACAGGCTGTAGCCCGTGAAATGCACGGCACTCGCGCCGTCGAGGATCGAATCCGAGACAGCTTCCGGATCGAGGGCCGCATTCGCGCCGCGCTCAGTGAGCATGCTGCGGCGGTCGCCATCCACGATGATCACGATGGTGCCGGTCGGCAGGATGTGATCGGCCGCGAGCATCGGGCGCACGCCCGCTTCGCGCAGGATTTGGCTGTGTCGCTCGAGATCCATCACACCGACCCGGCCAACGAAGTCGACCGTTCCGCCCGCGAGCGCAAGCCAGGTCGCCATGTTCGCCGCAGATCCGCCGGCCCGTCGCTCGATCGAGGAGGGCGTGTCGGTGTCATCCCGAATCGGACCGGAGGGCGTCGCAATGATGTCGTCGATGACGTCACCGAAAACGACGACTCTGCGGTCTTCGTCAGTCATTACGTTTCGACCATTCCTTCGCGATCTCGCCGGCGACACGCACGTTATTGCGGGCGAGGTCGAGATTTACTTCGAGGCTGCGTCCATTCGATGCTCCGACGATGTAGCTCAGGAGAAAGGGGGTCACCGCCTTGCCGTGTACGCCTGCGGCGGTCGCCGCGGCAAGTGCTTCTCCGAGGATCCGATCGTGCTCATCCGGATCCCACTGCTGATCGAGCGGTATCGGGTTCGCGACAACGATGCCCTGGCCGTGCCCGAGTTCGTCCTGCGCCCGCATGACGGCGGCGACCTCTGCCGCCGAGTCGACGCTCCAGTCGAGGGTGTACGCGGACTCGCGCAGCCAGAAGCTCGGGAAGACAGTGGTTCCAAAGCCGATCACTGGAACGCTCAGAGTCTCGAGGCGCTCGAGCGTTGCCGCGATGTCGAGCACCGATTTCACGCCGGCGCTCACCACCGTGATGGGCGTGACCGCCAGCGTCGACAGGTCGGCGGATTCGTCAAACGTGCCGGATGCGCCGCGATGCACGCCTCCGAGGCCGCCAGTCGCAAACACGCGGATGCCGGCCAGCGCCGCCAGGTGCGCGGTAGCGGCAACCGTGGTGGCCCCGCTCGCTCTCCGCGCCGCCAGGATCGGGAGGTCGCGAACGCTGGCCTTTGCGAGTTCGTCCTCCGCGATGCGACGCACGCCGTCGGCATCCAGCCCGATTTGGGGCACTCCGTCGAGAACGGCGATCGTTGCCGGTGTTACACCGGCGTCGCGGAGAAGTGCTTCGAACTCGATGGCCGCAGCGTGATTGCGGGGCCGAGGAAGTCCGTGGCTGATGATCGTGGACTCGAGGGCGACGACCGGGCGACCGGCCTCCAGGGCTTCGCCTACTGCGCTCGAGACGGTGAATGAGTTTCGCATACCCCGCTAACTTACCGGCCCAATGGCCGTGGTCTCGAATGGCTGGCGGAGGCCGGCTCCGACGAGCTGACATCGCTCCCGGAAACGACGACCGGGCGGCCGTTATTCACGGTCACCCGGTCGAACTGTGTCGAGAATCGTTAGACGGCGTCGAGGATCGGCTCTTCTTCGCTGAAGTCCATGACCGGAGGCTTCTTTCTAAAGAAGTCGGTCAGGCCAAGCAGATAGATGAAGCCGATCAGCACCCATGCGCCGCCGATCTCGAAGGCGAGACCCGGCAGGCTCGTCCACAGCCAGATGGTCAGCGCGAAACCGATCGCCGGGGCAACGATGTACTTCACTATGGCGACTCCCCCGCGTTCCTTCTTGTCGACCATGTACGTCTTGATCACGCTGAGGTTGACGAACGAGAACGCGATGAGTGCGCCGAAGTTGATCATCTGGAACACCCAGTTGATGTCGATGAACAGTGCGACCAGGCCCAGGATGCCGACAATGACGATCGCGAGGTACGGCGTCTTGAAGCGGTTGTGCAGCACCCCGAAGACGCGCCGTGGCAGCATCCCGTCGCGTCCCATCGAATACAGGATGCGCGAGACGCTGACCTGCGAGGTCATTGCCGCGGCGAAACTGCCTGCGACGAAGGCCGCGGTGAACAGGCCGCCGAGCAGGATGCCGCCCGCGCGGTGCATCAGGTCGAGCGTGGGTGCGCTCGCGCTCAGGTGGGCGAAGTCGGGGAAGACCAGGCCGGCGACCCAGGCGCACACCGTGAAGATCACGCCGCCGGCGAGCGTCGTCAGAATGATTGCGCGCGGAATGGTCTTCTTGGGCTCGCGTGCCTCCTCGGACAGAGTCGACACGGCGTCGAATCCGAGGAACGCGAGGGCGAGGATCGCGCCACCCGCTGCCAGGTGCGGCAGGTCGGCGCCCTTGCCGAAGAAGGGATCGAACAGCCCGACCGTCTTCGGGTTGCCGGTGATGTATCCGATACTCGAGATCACAAAGATCACGATGAACACGATCTGCGCGCCGACGAGCGCGAGGTTGACGTTGGTAACGAGGTTGATACCGACGAAGTTCAGGATGGTGACGAGAAGCACCGACACTACGACCCAAACCCAGAACGGGATGGCGGGAAGCACGGCGTTCATGTACTGCCCAATGAGGATGTAACTCAGGATGGGCAGCAGCAGGTAGTCGAGCAGCAACGCCCAACCGGTCATGAACCCGAGGTGGCTGCCGAATGCCTTCTGCGTGTAGGTGTACGCCGAGCCCGCGACCGGGTACTCCTTCACCATGCTTGCGTAGCTGTAGGCCGTGAACAGCATGGCGGCAGTGGTGATCACGTACGCGCCGGCCAGGTGGCCATTAGCTGCCTGGGTCGCGTATCCGTAGCTCGTGAAAACGGCGAGCGGCAGCATGTACGCGAGCCCGAAGATCAGCAGGGACGGCGTCCCGAGGCTGCGCTTGAGGTGCACGCCCGATTCGGGCGCCTTGAATGTTTGAGACAAAGGGGGATCCTCACTCGAGTGTGTAGCGACGGTGCTGACTAGGGACGGTGCTGACCAGGGTTTGAGCCCTCCCGTATTGCCCGCGGAAAGTGCTTTCCCACAATGTACAGCTTTGGTACAACATTGGCTAGCAAGTGGTGCTAGCCGCGTCCGCGCGGCCGTTTGTTGTCGGGGTGGCCTTCGTGAGCACCACGCGGATGACCAACGGGCGCGGCGACCTGACGGCGGCGCGACGCGGCGGGGCGGCGGCTGGCGGCGGGCGGCGGGCGGCGGCGCAACCTCCGTCATCCGAACGTGCACACCACCACCATGGCAACCAACCCGACGGCCACCACCGCCAACGAGACCACCGATGACCGCGCACCACCGCCGCTACGCCCGCTGCGATCGCGCCCACTCCCACCACGCCCCTCGGGATGCCGCCCCAGCAAAACGCGAGCAACCAGCCATCCGCAGAGAACGGCGGCGACCAGCAGCGGTCCGCTGGGGGACCCGGAATGTTCGTGGATTCCGCCACCCGAATGCTGCGGCAGGCAGGCGAAGAGGGTGAGCGCCATGGCCCACAAATCGACGAGGTGCTCGCGGAACGTCGCATCCCGTCTCGCACCCGACGCGTAGGCGAGCGAGGTTCCCGCGAGCAGAAGCATGCCGCCGAGGTCATTGAGCACCGAGTGCCCGAACGCCATAGTTGCGACCATGACCACGGCCATCACGACATGCGCGGGGGCGTCGCGCCATCGAATCGGTGATGGCGCGACGTGTACTGGTGGCGCTAGGCCTGCCACACCGTTTTGATGTTCACGAATTCGCGGATGCCGAATGCGCCGAGCTCGCGCCCGTAACCGGAGTTTTTGACGCCGCCGAACGGCAGCCCGAAGAAGGATGCCGTGTTGCCGTTCGCAAAGACCGCGCCAAACTCGAGGCCATTGTGCAGTGCGTCGATCTCGGCCTGGTCGTTGGTCCAGACGCTGGCAGCGAGACCGAAGTCGGAGTCGTTCGAGAACTCGATCGCCTCATCGAGGCTCGAAACTTTGTAGACGCAGGCCACCGGGCCAAAGCATTCCTCCCGGTAGATGCTCATGTCCGGAGTGACATCCGTCAGCACGGTCGCCGGATAGAACCAGCCCTCGCCGCCGGGCAGATCTCCGCCAGCCAGGACGGTCACACCCTTGGCCTTTGCGTCGACGACGAGCGCGTGTGCTTCCGCGCGCACCTGCTCGGTCGCCATCGGCCCGAACGACGTGCCCTCCGCAAATGGATCACCGGGCTTCGTCGCCTTCATCTTCGCGACGAACGCCTCCAGCCACTCGTCGTAGATGTCCTCGTGAATGTAGAACCGCTTCGCACAGATGCAGCTCTGCCCGCTGTTCTGAGTTCGGGATGCCGTGCCCATTTCGGCAGACTTCGCAATATCCGCAGACGGCATGACCACAAACACGTCGGTGCCGCCGAGCTCGAGAACGCTCTTCTTGATGTTGCGTCCGGCAGCCTCGGCGACAGCCGAACCCGCTCCGACCGAACCGGTGAGCGTGACCGCCCGGATGCGGCGATCGTCGATGAGCTTCGACGCGGCAGCACCCTCGATCAGCAGAGTTTGGAATGCGCCGACCGGGAATCCGGCGCGCTCGAACAGCTCACCGAGGTACAGCGCGACCTGCGGAACGCTCGACGCGTGCTTGAGCAGACCGGTGTTGCCCGCCATGAGGGCGGGAGCGGCGAAACGGATGACCTGCCAGAACGGATAGTTCCAGGGCATGACCGCGAGCACGGTTCCGATCGGCTGGAAGATCACGCTCGCTGCCGAAGCCCCAACGGTCGCAGGTTCGACCGGCGTCTCACGAGCAACGTATTCCTCGGCGTGATCGGCGTAGTGGCGCATGCCGTTCGCAGACTTCGTGACCTCGTACCTGGCGGTGGGGATGGTCTTGCCCATCTCGGTTGCTGCGAGACTCGCGAGCAACTCGAGGTCGGCATCCATGAGGTCAGCTGCCTTGTGCATCCAGGCCGAACGCTCCGCGAACGTCGTTGCTCGCATGGCGGCGTTGGCCTTGTGCGCACGGTCGAGGATGGTCTCGACCTGGGCGGCGCTGTGCGCCTCGAAGGTTTTCTCGATCTTGCCCGTGCTCGGGTTGATGGTCGCAATGGCCATGGTCAAACTCCTTTGTTCGTCGATCTGTTCGTGCTGGTTATGACGCTGTGTGGTGCTCGTGATGCTCGTGACCGGGCGCGCAGTGGTCGCTCATGGTTTCCGGGATGTCGAGTGTCGGGTTGCGGCCGAAGAAGCCGTGCGGCTTCAGCACGAATCCCGTGGAGTCGACGGGCATGATCGGCCAGTCCTCGGGCCGCGGGAAGTGTGTGAGTCCGAAGGTGTGCCAGAGCACGATGTCTTCGCCGTCGACGCTTCGGTTCGCTGTCGTCCAGGCCGGGAGACCGGCACCGCCCGAGTGCATATTCACGAAATCGCCCGCCGGGTAGTTCTCCTCGGGTGAGTACGGCGTGACCCACAAGTGCCTGGTCGCGAAGGTGGCGCGCTTGTGGATGTCGGATTCGGCATCCGCAATCAGAGTCGGCTTGCCCTCGGGGAAGAGGACGTACCCGACATCGCGGCCAAGCCGGTTCTGTACCCCGGGGTTCGACACCAGCCACACCCGATTCCTGGTGTTGTCGGCGCTTCGTTGGGCATCCTGCTCGGATTTCAGCCTGGTCACAATCTGGGTGAAACCGGTGCCGGTCGGGTTCGCGGGCCCGCGCGGGACGAGCCGCGCTTCGAGTTCGTCGACGGCGTTGACCTGCCCGTCGACCATCATGTCTAGGCGGGCGTTGAACATGTGCTGGTGGTAGGGCGCACCCAGCCCCGGTGCCAGCTCGGACGCGAACGGGTAGTCGTCGCCCGGGTAGCCAGAGGTGAACACGACGCCGGTCGCCTTGACCTCCATCTCGATCTTGCCGTCCAGGTAGAAATACCAGTAGAAGCCGTAGTCGTAGTTGCCGACGGTCACGAAGAACGAGACGACCAGCCGACGATTGCGGCGCGAGGCGCTCGAGCCGTTCCAGTTGTCGAAGTGCTTCCAGAGGATGCCTGCGTCCTCTTCGTGGATGCAGATGGCCTGGGGAACCGTGCGGGCGTGCCCGTCGTTGCCCGCCATCACAGCATCCAGATAGGTGATGTCGCCGACGCAGTCGCAGCCGAGCTCGAGCGAATTCGCAAAGCCGCCGAGCAGGTATTCGCCGCCGTCGAAGAAGTTCTGGAACCAGCGCTGCGGTGCCGGGTCGCCGTACGGCACCATCATCTCCGCGATGGACGCCCGGTAGATGATGGGTCGCTGCTCCCCCGCATCGTTGATCGAGATGTTGTGCAGCACGAGCCCTTCGCGCTGATCGAATCCGACCTGCAGTTGCCAGCCGAGCCAGCTCAGCACGCCGTTGTCATCGATCGTGAAACTCGGCCCCTGGGGCTGCGTGATCTCGATGGGCTTGATGCCCGGGCGGATGGGTTCGTTGACCCACGCCGGGTCGTGGAAGTTGCCATCCTCCTGCGGGACCGGCAGGTCGACGCAGTCGATCACGTCGAGCACCTCGCGAGTCACGACGTCGACCATGACCGTCACCCCGTCGACGGGATGCGCCCAGCCAAGGTCGTTCGGAGTCTTCTGCACGAACGTGAAACAGCGCTGGATGCGGCGGCCGGTCTCGGCCTCGGCGAGCACGCCAGCAGTCAGCGGGTTGACTCGCAGCGTCGACAGGTCGGTGAGGCCGCGTTTGTGCATTGCGGCGAGCCAGCGCTCGTCCTTGTGGACGACCTCCTCGACGAGTGAGAATTCGAGCAGCACCACGGGAACCTGCCCGTCAACCGCAGGATCGAGTTTCTTCGCGGACACGATTCGGTCTTCGCCCGGCGACACGACGACGTCGTGGGATGCCCCGCTCGCCATATCGACGAGCATCGCCCGGAAACGGCGCTGGGCTACATTTCCGGCCAGCAGCTCGCGCTTGTCCTGTTCGGCGAGGCCGAAATAGGAGACGTGGGTGTTCTCGCCGAGAAGTTTCTCGCGGACGAGAATCGCGCGTGCGGTCTCGATCTCGTCAGTGCTCGGTGTCGCAAGCGCGGCAGGAATGGATGCGATCTGGGGTGCGGTGGGGCTCACGCTGGCCAGCTTTCACGACGGAATCAACAGAGGTATGTCCGTATGAATACCACACTGTACCAATGCCGGTCCACTTATTTGTCAGTGCGAGCGCAAAGTCTGGGAAAGCGCTGACCGAAATCGCTGCCGGACTCAGGATGCCTGCCCAACTCAGCGAGTAGGGCCCGCCGCCGTGCTTCGCACAAACTGCGTCTTCAGCCGGTAACGGTCGCCCGCGTAGCGAATCGTCGAACTGAACAGCGGTCGATTCTGCGCGTCGAAGGCGAGCTGCCGCATGACCAGCAGGGGTGTGCGTTTGTCGAGTGCGAGCAGGCCTGCTTCGTCATCCGTCGCCTGTCGCGCCTCGACCTTGGCGTCGGCCCGGGCGGGCTCGAGGCCTCTCGACGCGAGCTCCTCGTACAGGGATGCGTGGGAGAAGTCGACCGCGTCGAGGCCCGTGACCAGCGTGGTCGGAACGCGGGTGGCATCCAGGGCAATGGGTACGTCATCGAGCAGGCGAACCCGCTCGAGGCGGAACAGGCGCGTGCCCGGCGCGATCTGCAGCTCCTCCGCCTCATCCACCGTCGAGGCAGCCTCGGCCGCCCTCAGAATCGAGGATGTCGCCGTCAGGCCCATGTGCGCGGCCGTCTCGCTGAACGATTCGAGCGTGTTCGGCCACTCGTTTCGCCGCGCGGGCGCGGTCGACGCGACATACCAGCCGCGGCCGTGCGAGGCGCTGAGAACACCGTCGGCGACCAGCTTCGTGAGCGCCTTGCGAAGCGTGACGCGCGAAATGCCAAGCTGCTGACAGAGTTCCCGCTCGGGAGCGATCCGCATGCCGGGCCGGAGCACGCCGCGGGCGATCTGGTCGTTGATCAGATTTACTGCCTGGATCCAGAGCGGCTCCGGATAGTCCGCCCGGATTGTGGGCCGGGCGCCATCGTGTGTCAGTGCCACTGCATCCGCCCATTTCGTGAAGTACGTGTGTACCTCTTTCATACCACTCGGGGCGCCGCCGCTAGGCTTTCCCCGTGGCCGACAAACCCGGCAATCCGACCCTCTACGACGTCGCTCAGGCGGCGGGCGTTTCGCTCGCGACCGCGTCGCGCTCGCTCAACGGCAGCGAGCGCAAGGTGAACCAGGCCTACAAGGATCGCGTGCTCGCCGCAGCCGAGGCCCTCGGCTACACGCCGAACCTCTCCGCGCAGGCGGTGGCGAAGGGAGCATCCAACACGGTCGCGCTCCTCGTCAGCGACATCGCGGATCCCTACTTTTCTTCGATCGCGGCTGGCGTCGTGCGAGCCGCGGCCGCGCAGAGGCTCTCGGTCACCATGGCGGCAACAGACCGCGACCCCGATCGCGAGATCGAACTCGTGCGGGTGATGCGCGGGCAGCGACCGCAGATCATCGTGCTCGCAGGAAGCCGATTCGTGGATGACCCCAAGCGTGCCGCCCTCGTCGCTGAGCTGAGCGCGTTCGCGCGGTCTGGCGGACGAGTGGTCATCATCAGCCAGAAAGAACTCCCGTTCGACACGGTGCTCGTCGACAACCGGGCGGGTGCCGCGGCGCTCGCGGGCGAACTGCTGGGTCTGGGCTATCACCGGTTCGGAATCCTCGCCGGCCCCGAGAATCTCCTGACGGCGCGTGATCGCTCCGAGGCGTTCATCGGCCGGCTGGCCGAGGCCGGCCTCACCCCGCAGACGATCGTGCACGGCGGGTTCACCCGCAATGACGGATACGAGGCGATGAACTCGCTCGTCGGGGCGAGCGGCATCGAGAAGCTCGACGTCGTCTTTGCCGTCAACGACGTGATGGCGATCGGGGCGATGACCGCGCTGCGAGAGCGAGGCATCTCTGTGCCGTCGCAGGTCGCCGTCGTTGGCTTTGACGACATCCCATCTGCTCAGGATGCCTACCCGGCGCTCACCACCGTGCATGTCCCGCTTGAAGCGGCGGGCGAACGCTCGATCGAGCTGGCCCTGTCTGCGCCGACGGGCAAGCCGCGCGTGGCCGAGGTCGCATCGACTGTGGTGCTGCGGGCGAGCTCACCGCGCCGCTAGTCATCCTCGGCGAGCACGTTGGCGACACGTGGTTACCCGCGAGGTTGACCGCACGTTCGTGTGCGCGTGCGTCCTGTGCGCGCGATCGTTCGCGTTACGGCCGTCGACTATGCAGGTATTGCCCCAGAATCGCTGGGGAAGGTCGATTGTGCAAAGCCGATGGATGGCCACCCACTCGGGCTCGAGCGTCGCCAGGCACGACACCAGATGGCAGATGGCAGATGGCAGATGGCAGATGGGCCAGCTTGCAGCGGAAAGCCGAGCAGCATATAGTTATGGGAAAGCCCTTTCCGAGTCGTGAGCCACCAGCACGACCAGCACCATCTCAGCGAGGAGAACCCCGTGACGCAGCGCAGCATCGGCATCATCATGAACGGCGCCTCCGGCCGGATGGGCTACCGCCAGCACCTGCTGCGCTCGATCCTCGCGATCCGCGACCAGGGCGGCGTGCAGCTGAGTGACGGATCGAAGGTGCAGGTCGTTCCCATGCTGGTCGGCCGCAGCACCGAGAAACTTCGCGAACTGGCCGAGCGCCACGGCATCGAGCATTACACGAACGACCTCGACAAGGCATTGGCGAACCCCGACTTCCCGATCTACTTCGACGCGCTCATAACTCAGGCCAGGGTGCCCGCGATCAAGAAGGCGATCGCCGCCGGCAAGCACATCTACACCGAGAAACCAACGGCTGAGACGTTCGAGGATGCACTCGAGCTCGCCCGCCTCGCCCGCGCAGCAGGAGTTATGAACGGGGTCGTGCACGACAAGCTGTTTCTTCCGGGCTTCCGCAAGCTCGCGCGCCTCATCGAGTCCGGGTTCTTCGGCCGCATCCTGAGCGTGCGCGGCGAGTTCGGCTATTGGGTCTTCGAGGGCGACTGGCAACCAGCTCAACGGCCAAGCTGGAACTACCGCAAGGAAGACGGCGGCGGCATCGTGAGCGACATGTTCGCGCACTGGAACTACGTGATCGAGAACCTGTTCGGCCGTATCGAGAGCGTCTACGCCCAGGCGGTCACGCACATCCCGACCCGGGTCGATGAGAACGGCAAGGCTTACGAAGCAACTGCGGATGACGCCGCCTACGCTATCTTCCAGGTCGCGGGAGGCACGACAGTGCAGTTGAACTCGAGCTGGGACGTGCGCGTGCACCGCAAGGAACTCGTCGAATTCCAGGTGGATGGCACACTCGGCAGCGCCGTCGTCGGCCTGTTCGGCTGCGAGATCCAGCCCCGGAATGCGACTCCGAAGCCAGTCTGGAACCCAGACCTGCCCGAGACGCACGACTACTACTCCGACTGGCTCGAGGTGCCGAACAACGACAGCTATGAGAACGGTTTCAAGGTGCAGTGGGAACAGTTCCTGCTGCACGTTCTCGAGGATGCGCCAAACAAATACGACCTGCTGGCCGGCGCGCGCGGCGTCCGACTCAGCGAGAAAGGTCTCGAGAGCTCGGCAGAGGGTCGGCGAATCGACCTCCCTCCGGTGACGCTGTGACCCTCAGACTCATCGGGGTCGATGGCACGACTGCTCGCACCGAACTGAAGCCGGCAAGAGAGTTCGACAAACCGAGTTCGCCGCTCAAATCGAGGGTCGTCTATGCCGCGGCGCACGTGGTCCCGAAGGCGTGGGCCGATAACGTACCCGGCGCCCCAGCCGACCTCGACTGGGATGCCACCCTCGCGTTTCGCTATCACCTGTGGTCGTGGGGGCTCGGCGTCGCCGACGCCATGGATACCGCCCAGCGCAACATGGGCCTCGACTGGACGGCGACCGCCGAACTCATTCGCCGGAGTGCCGCTGCGGCGCAGAGCGTCGGCGGCCAGCTGGTCGTCGGCGTGAACACCGACCACGTGACCGACGAGGTCATCTCGCTCGACGAGGTGATCGCTGCCTACCTGCTGCAACTCGATGTCGCCGCGTCGGCTGGGGCGGATGTCGTACTCATGGCATCGAGACACCTCGCGCGCGCGGCAACCGGCCCCGCCGACTACGAACGCGTCTACCGGGAAGTGCTTGCGCGTGCCGGTGCACCCGTGGTGCTGCACTGGCTTGGCGACGCGTTCGACGCCAACCTTTCCGGGTACTGGGGGTCCGCTGGGTTCGATGGGGCGGCATCCACTGTTCTTCGCATCATTGAAGACAACCTGGCCAGGGTGAGCGGCATCAAGATGTCGCTGCTGAACGCAGAGTATGAGGTGTCAGTGCGGTCGCGGCTGCCCGAGGGGGCCACGCTCTTTACCGGTGACGACTTCAACTATGTGAGCCTGATCGAGGGCGACAAGACATCTCACTCGGATGCCCTGCTCGGGGCGTTCGCGGCCGTCGCGCCGCTCGCATCGGTCGCAATTCGGGCGCTCGACCGGGACGACGTTGCGCTCTATCGTCGGCTGCTGCAGCCGACGGAGAAGCTCGCACGGCACATCTTCGCTACGCCGACCCAGTATTACAAAACCGGTGTTGCCTTCCTGGCCTGGCTGAACGGGCATCAGCCGTCCTTCACGATGGTCGGTGGCCTGCATTCGGCGCGCAGCCTGCCACACCTGAGCGAAATCGTGCGGCTCGCCAATGACTCCGGAGCGCTCGAACTGCCTGACCTTGCCGCTGCGCGCTGGCACGAACTCCTCGCCGTGAACGGACTCTGATGTCGCTCGAGCGGTTCTCGCTGAACCAGGCGACGGTCAGGTACGCGTCGCTTCCGGAGGCCGTGCGCGTGACGGTCGACGCGGGCATCCCGAGCATCGGGCTGTGGCGCGAGCCCGTCGCGGAGTTCGGGCTGAGGGCGAGCGCGAAGTTGGTTGCGGCATCCGGATTACGCGTTTCGACTCTATGCCGGGGCGGCTTCTTCACTCATCAGGACGGGCCCGCGCGCGCCGCCGCACTGGATGAGAACCGTCGCGCCATCGAGGAGGCCGCCGCTCTCGGGGCGCCAGCGCTCGTCCTCGTAGTCGGCGGCCTGCCCGAAGGGTCGCGCGATCTCGTCGGCGCGCGGGCTCGTGTCGTTGACGCGCTTGCCGTGCTCGCGCCGGATGCGGCGGCGGCGGGAGTCGTCCTTGCCATTGAGGCGCTGCATCCCATGTATGTCTCCGACCGCGCCGTTGTCTCGACGCTGGGCCAGGCTCTCGACATCGCCGAGCAGTTTGCGGCGACCGAGGTCGGGGTCGTCGTTGACACTTTCCACGTCTGGTGGGATCCGGATCTCGCCGCGCAGGTTGCCCGCGCCGGTCGCGGCGGACGCATCGCCAGCTACCAGGTGTGCGACTGGGTGACGCCGATCGCGACCGATCCGCTGCTATCGCGCGGATATCCGGGAACGGGGCACATTGACTTTGCGTCGTTCACCCGGCTGGTTGTGGAGGCCGGGTACCTGGGCGCCATAGAGATGGAGATCTTCCGCCAGGAGGTCTGGGACGACGAGCCAGCCGCGGTGGCTCGCCACGCGGCCGCAACGTTCGAACAATTCGTGGCGCCGAGCCTGCCGTAGTCGACCCGCCGGCTACTTCAAAAGCCTGGACAGCACCCGGTCGGCGAGCGGCTTGCCGCCGGTCTGACAGGTTGGGCAATACTGCAGCGTCGAGTCGGCGAAAATGACCTGCCGCACGGTGTCGCCACAGACCGGACACGGCTCGCCGGATCGTCCGTGCACCTGCAGATTCGACTTCTTCTCCTGCTTCAACTCGGATGCCGACAGCCCGTCCGCGCGCTCGATAGCCCCGCGCAGAGTGACCTGCATCGCGTCGAACAACCGCGCCGTCTCGATGGGTGACATGCTTGCTGGCTTGAAGGGCGACATCCGTGCACTGTGGAGAATCTCGTCTGAATAGGCGTTGCCGATGCCCGCGATGATCGACTGGTTTCGGAGCACGCCCTTAATCTGCGCGCGACCAGCCTTCGACAGGATGCCGGCGAGCACGGCCTCGGTGAACTCCGGCGCCAGCGGATCAGGACCGAGCCGCGCGATCCCCGGTACGTCAGCCGGGTCGCGCACGACATAGATCGCGAGACTCTTCTTCGTTCCGGCCTCGGTGAGGTCAAAGCCGGAGCCATCATCGAGCACGAGCCGCGCCGCCAGCGGCCCACGACCCGGCTTCGTCATCGGTTTCGGAGCCTCCGCGCGCCAGCGCAGCCAACCCGCGCGCGCGAGGTGCGTGATGAGGTGGAGTTCGCCGACGCCGATGTCGAGGAACTTGCCGTGCCGCGTGACGCCTCCGATGGTCTGCCCGGCGAGCGCCGACGGCGGTGGGTCGAAGGTCTTCAGCGCGGCGAACGACACCAGATCGAACCGCTGAACCACCTGGCCGCGAAGCCGCGCGGTCAGATCGGTGACGAGGGCATGCACCTCGGGAAGTTCTGGCACCCAACCAGTGTGCCCGCTCGGGCGGACATCCGTCGAGGTATGCGCCTTGCTTGCAAACCTGAGAACGCCCACAGAGTAGGGAGCGCATTCAGTGCAAACGCGAAGGGTGCCACACCATACGATGGCAATCGGGTTTGTCGAGAACAGGGTGAGGTTACGTGGTCAACCAGAGCGGCACCGGGTACCGAAAAGTCCCCGAGGTGACGGTCCTGTTCTGGATCACCAAGATCCTGACCACGGGCATGGGCGAGACCACGTCGGACTACTTCGTAAAGAAGTACATTCCGGAGATCGCGGTCGCCATCGCTGGCGTGGTGCTCATCGTCGCACTGGTGCTGCAGTACCGGGCGAAGCAGTATCGTGCGGCGCCATACTGGTTCGCGGTCGCGATGGTCAGTGTGTTTGGCACCATGGCGGCCGACGTACTGCACGTGCAGTTCCTCGTTCCATACTCAGTATCGACGGTATTCTTCGCCGTCGTCCTTACCGCGGTATTCATCGCCTGGCGCCTGACCGAGAAGACGCTGTCGATCCACAGCATCACCACGCCTCGGCGCGAAACCTTCTACTGGGCGACCGTCCTCACAACCTTCGCGCTCGGTACTGCTGCGGGCGATCTAACAGCGACGACACTGGGCCTCGGCTACTTCCTATCCGGGGTGCTGTTCGCGGTGATCATCGCCATTCCGCTTGTCGGGTGGCGGTTTTTGGGGCTCAACGCGATCTTCGCGTTCTGGTTCGCTTACGTGGTCACGAGGCCGCTTGGAGCATCTTTTTCGGATTGGATCGCGGTCAGCCATATCCGTGGGGGCCTCAATCTGGGCACCGGCCCCGTGAGCATCGTCCTCGCTATTTTCATCGTGATCGCCGTCGCCGTGCAGGCGCGGAGCTGGAGAGTAACGCGACCCGGAGTGTTACGCAAGGGACTCTGAACGTTTCCTATGAGTAGGCCAAACGGCAACGTTCGGCCGTTACCGTTGATTAGATGAAGCGTCTTGCTCCCCTCGACGGCATCCGCGGATTGGCCGCAGTTATCGTCGTCGTGTACCACCTGTCTCTGGTGGCGCAGCCTTATCTGAACACTGGCACGGTGGGCGACGCGTGGTGGTGGATCAACAGCACACCCCTCAAACTCCTTAGCGCCGGCACCGAATGTGTGCTCGTATTTTTCGTGCTGAGCGGCCTCGTTGTTGCCCTGCCGGCCCTGCGCGACGGCTTCTCCTGGAAGCAGTTCTATGGCAGTCGTCTCGTGCGTTTATACATTCCCGTCTGGGGTGCGCTCGTCATCGGGGCTGCCCTGGTCATCCTGTTGCCTCGGGATGCCGGAAACGCCGTTTCCGGCTCGTGGCTTGCCACCACGAATGCATACTCGACCAATCCGGCGCTGTGGTTCAGCCAGGCGAGTCTGACTCGGGTCAGCTACAACCTCGACAATCCACTCTGGTCACTGCGCTGGGAAGTCATCTTCTCGGTGGCTCTGCCACTGTTCGTGCTGGCAGCGAAGCTACTCCAGCGCTTGTGGATCGCGGCCGCGATAACCGCTGCGGCGCTCTCGCTCTCTGGCCGCATCATCGGCTCGGACGCGCTCCTCTATCTACCCGTCTTCCTGCTCGGTACTATCCTCGCCGTGAACCTTCCGGCTTTGCAGGCCTGGGCTGATCGGCGCAGCCGACCGTTCTGGTCGATTGCGATCGTCGCCTCGCTCGGGCTGCTCATCCTGAGCTCGTTCCCCCGCTTTATCGCCCAGGCGAGTTGGGGCACCAACGTCATACTGTGGGGTTGCAGCGGGGCTGGTGCTGCAGCGCTCGTTGTATGCGCAATCGGTTCGCCGCAGTTCGGTTCGCTGCTGTCGCGCCGTGTACCCCAGTTCTTCGGCCGCATCTCGTTCAGCCTTTACCTCGTACACGTGCCGATCCTCGCGACTGTCGCGTTCCTCCTCGGCGACCAGTACTGGTGGCTGGTCGCCATCATCTCGCTGCCGCTCGCAATCGTTATGGGATGGCTGTTCCACCTCTTCGTCGAGGAGCCGTCGCGCCGCCTGGCGAAGCGCATTGGAGTCGCAGTAGCATCCGTCGGGAGGAAGGCACCGGCCGCTCCGGAGCCGGTGTCGCGCGCGCCCGTATCGCGGCCCACCAGCGTTGCACATCATCCCGAATGGTCGCCCGAGTTGGTCTCGGCCTCGTATTCAGCTCGTTCGCGAGTCTGGTAGACGCCTCAACAACTTTTGGTCAGGTCGTACGGTGGTGTCGTGACTGTGCTGAGGGTGACCCGCGAAGAGGCGCGGCAGATTGCCGTGCGTGCGGCGCTGTTGGACGCCGCCTCACGACCGGATGACGTGCTCAGCATGGTCAGCGGCATCGCGATGCTGCGGGTCGAACTCACAACCACGGTCGCGCCGGCTGCCGATCACATTGCCTGGTCTCGGCTCGGGTCGTCCTACCGACCAATCGACACGACGCACGCTCTCAGCCTCGGACTGCTCTTCGAGCGCGGGTGGATGCTGCGGCCCATGTCCGACCTTGGCCTTTACCTCGCGAGCATGCGAACGTGGGCAGAGCGCACGAATGCTCGCAGCTGGATGGATGCCAACGAGGGCTTCGCACAGAGCGTCCTCGATCGCATCGCGGACGAGGGCCCACAGACCTCCCGCGAGATCCCCGACGAGTCGGATGTGCCATGGCCGTCGACGGGATGGACCAACAATCGCAACGTGACGCAGATGCTCGAGTGCCTCCACATGAGCGGACAGCTCGCCGTCGTGGGACGAGCCGGCCGCCTGAGGATCTGGGATCTCGCCGAGCGGGTGTTTGCCGACATCCTGGAGATTCCCGCTGAGGAAGCGCGTCGTATCCGGAGCGAGCGGTTGCTGACGGCCTGCGGGATCATGCGCGACAGCATCACGGTGTCACCCGGCGAGTTGCACGGAGTTGTTCCCGTCGGCGAGCCCGCAATCATCGACGGAGTCGCGGGCAACTGGCGCGTGGACCCCGCCCAGTTCGGGCGATCATTCGAGGGCCGAACTACCCTGCTCTCACCCTTCGATCGGCTGATGACCGATCCGCAGCGCGTCGCCAGGCTGTTCGAATTCGACTACACACTCGAGATGTACAAGCCGGCTCGCACTCGGATCTGGGGCCAGTTCGCGCTGCCGATCCTTCACGGTGACCGGCTGATCGGCAAGGTTGATGCCCGATCCGACCACGACTCCGGGCGCTTTGTCGTGCACCGGGTGCACGAAGACTCGCCGTTTGATCGCGCGACCAGAACTGCCGTAGACGACCAGATCGAGTCGTTCGCCTCCTGGCTGCGACTTGGAGTGGTGCGCGGCTAATCGCTCGGGCGAATGAGACAGAACGGATGCCCGCGTCCAGAACGTCGAGCTCCGCGTCGAGAGGCAACCGACGGTCAGGACACTACTGGCGCCGAGAACATACGCGTCCACACCTCGGCGAGGTAGTCGCCGAACTGCTGGGAAGTCCAGCCTCTTGCGATTACCAGTTGCGTGTAGTGCTCCGCTCCAGCCGTGGCCCAGACGACATCCGCGATGAATTGATCGGACACGTCTGTGCGCAATTCGCCTGTATCGCGCAGGTCGGCCGCGAACAGCAGCATGTTCGATGCGCGACGGAATGAGATCTCGGTCTCGAGGGATGCGCATTCGGCGTCGGTGTGGGCGGCGTCCCGGAGGGCAATGAATACGGGTGCGGTTCGTGGACTCATCGCGGCCACCGCGTCCGCGTAGATGCGGATCTTCATCGCCGCGCCGCTGGCCTGTCTGACCCTAATCACGTAGTCGCGCTCCTCCGCGGGAACCGCGTTGCCGGTGCCCGAGATCGCCGACTCGACGACCTCCCTGAGGATGACCGGCTTGCGCCCAACTGTGGCGTAAAGGGTGTCAACGGAGACGCCAGCAGCGACGGCCACCTGGGTGACTGTCGTGGCCACGTAGCCCTGCGTTGTGAAGAGCTGCCAAGCGGCATCCAACACCTGCAGTCGGGTAGTCGCCGCCTGTCCTGTTCGAAGCGGTGAACTGTAGCGGCGCGGGCTATTGACAGTTTCCATCACAAAGTCCAGAGTAATACATATTCATCCGAAAGACATTCGGATCAATTGAGGAGTCACTCATGGTCTACGCATTTATTCAGGATGTCCCGATCGATGAGGCGGGATATGGCCGCGTCATGGAAGCGCTCGGCACATCCCCATTCGACGGCCTGCTGCTACACCTTTGCGTGCGTCGTGAGGACGGCGGGCTGCGCTACATGGACGTCTGGGAATCCGAGGAGGCCTGCACCCGTGCGTTCGACGACCGCATCCATGCCGCAGTCGACGCAGCCTTCGGTGGCTCCCGGCCCGGCGTCGAGCCCGAGGTCATGGTTCTCGACGTCATCGATATCACCGGCAAGGCGGTCAGTCAATGACCACGGTCGCACCACGGGTTGCAGGCGTCGCGCCAACCCGACTGCTAGCCGTCACCATCCGGACAGCCGTGCTTTCGAGCGGCCTGCTCGCTGGCTCGTTGGTTGCCGTCCTTCTGGCCGATCTGGCGCTGCGGGGCAATCCCATCGCCTACATCGCGTTTCACCAGGCAACTACCGTGCTTTACACGGCCACCCTGCCCGCGATCGGTGCCGTGACATCCATCGCCATCGTCATCAGCCTCGTGCGCGGTCATGACGCCGCAATCAGGAAGCTGCTTGCCATCGCGTTGGCCTGCGGGATAGCCGGGATGCTCATCACCGTGCTCATACATTTCCCCCTGAACGCGACCATCCAGGCGTGGCCGACGGGCGTGATCCCCATTGATTTCGCTTCTGTCGCGACTCGCTGGGATGTCGCCCATCTCGCGCGGACGGTATTCACCGGGACATCCTTCGTCCTGGCAGCGAGCGCGTTGGCGCGAACAACGGCATCCTCGTAATCGCCAGGATTGGTGTCGGCGCCCGTGCGCACAATGGATCGTGACGCGATACGCCATCGACGCCCTCGCCGCGATCCTCGACCAGATCGAGTCGTTCGCCTCCTGGCTGCGACCTGGAGTGGTGCGCGGCTAATCGCTCGGACGAATGAGACAGAACGGATGCCCGGCAGGATCCAGATAGACGCGGAAAGTGGACTGCCCAGAGCCCGTGCTGGTCGCCCCCAGGGCGAGGACTGCTTTCTCGGCAACATCCAAATCATCGACCTTCACATCGAGATGCAACTGCTGAGGAACGATCTGCCCGGGCCACTGCGGTGCCGTGTAGTCGTCGACCCGTTGGAACGCCAGAATGGGACGCGCGCCGTCTGGACCGACGATTTCTGCCCAGCTCGGGTCATCCGCGAACTTCCGCATCCCCAGCACCTCTGCGTAGAAGTCGGCTAGTCGGTCGGGGTCAGGGCAGTCAAAAACGACGACGTCAAGTGTGCCTATCATCCCGTCACAGTACGACCAACTTTCCTGCGGCGAAAGAGCTTAGTGAGATCAGAACTGCGATTGTCGGCGCCGGTGCGCACAATGGAATCATGACGCGATACGCCATTGATGCCCTCACCGCGGTCCGCCTCGTCCGCGAGGGGATCACCGTGCCCGACGAGCATCAACTCGTCGCGCCGAAGTCGCTGCAGACCCAGGCCCTGTCGCACCTCTATCGGGCCGTGCGTCAGGGGGATCTCAGCAAGGATGAGGCGCGCGCGATCCTCGACGGGATCACCACGATGCGCATCCGCCTCCTCGGCGATCGCGTCTCGCGCGGTGTGGCCTGGCGACTGGCGGAGCAGCTCGACTGGGACGACACCACGAACGCCGAGTACGTCTCGGTGGCACAGTTGCAGGCGGATGCCTTCGTGACGGTCGACGAGCAACTCGCGCGCGAGGTCGAGGGCATCGTCGTGACCGCGCCGTTCGAGGCGCTGTTGACGGCGGCCAATATTTAGGTTTGCGCCGGCCCTGAATTGCCAGAGTGGTGCGCCACTCTAGACGTTCACCAGTCCTCGGTAGGATCGCATCGTGACAGAGGATGGCCCCGTGGCCGCAAAAACAGGCTCGCCGCAGGGGTGGCTGGTGCTGGTCTATCGCATCCCTTCGGAGCCGACGCGACTGCGCGCGACCGCGTGGCGACGACTGAAGGCGCTCGGCGCGGTCTACCTGCAGAACTCCGTTGCCGCACTGCCGATGAGCGCGCCGGCGGAGCGCTCGATGCGCAAGCTGCAACACGAGATTGTTCAGATGTCGGGTACTGCAACGCTCATGAAATCAGCGGTGCTGGTCGGCGAGTCAACTGTGATTGCCACGTTCCAGGCCGCGCGCGCCGACGAGTACGACGAGATCCTCGACCGGTGCCGGGGATTTTTGGCCGAGGTCGAGCACGAGTACGAGAAGTCGCATTTCAGCTATGCCGAACTCGAAGAGAACGAAGTCGACTACACCAAGCTTGTCAATTGGTTCGAGAAGGTGCGCGGCCGGGATGTCTTCGATGCGCCCGGTCGCATCCTCGCTGAAGCCGAGTTGAAGAAATGCGAACAGGCGCTCGAAGAGTACGCCGCCAGGGTCTACGCCGAGGAGCCCGAGGGGCACTGACCGCCGTCAGCGAAGTGCGCGCCTGATCCCCCACGGCAGCAGCAGCAGCACGACGACGGGGCCGACCACCCAGGCCATGGGCGAAACGAGACTCAGCGCAAAGGTCGCGGCGAGACCGATCGCGACTCCGGCAGCGATCTGCCAGTCATCACCGATGACGAAGTCGTACCAGAACAGGCCGAAGCTCTTGAGCCGCTCAATCGGATGAACGGCGCGTACATGTGGCTCAGCCTTCGCCGGCACTCCTGCACTCTGCGGAACAGGATGCGACGCCTGGCTCACAGACACCGCTGGCTGACGGGCGAGGCGGCGGGCGCGAAGAATCAGCACAACCGCCAGGGCGAACACGGCGATGGCCGGCACGATCACCAGCAGGGCCAGGTCGGCTCCCGGCCAGATAGCGCCAGCACCCTCGGCGCCCCAGAAGGTGCCGAAGCTCGTCAGCATGATCCCGACAACGAATTTGAGCGTGTTCTCGGGCACCCGCGAGAGCGGTCCCTTGACGGCAACCCCGAGAATGACGACGAGCAGGATGGCCACACCCGCCCCCAAAGTTGCGAGCGGGATGTTGTGCTGGTTGGTTCCAAACGTGAGCACGATGAACACGACTTCAAGGCCCTCGAGCACGACACCTTTGAACGCGAGGGTGAACGCGTACCAGTCCGATACGCCGAATCGTGATTCTCTCGGGATGCCGGCCGCAGCCGCCACCTGCTTTTGGTAGATCAGTGTCTCGTCGTGCAAAGGCTTGTAGCCGCTCGCGCGCAGGATCGCCTTGCGCATCCACTGCAATCCGAACACGAGCAGGAGTCCGCCGACAACCAGTCTCAGCACTCCGAGCGGCAGCAGCGAAATCGCGGGGCCAGCGACCGCCACTGCGATGGCGAGGACA
The DNA here is from genome assembly GCA_025463785.1 of Glaciihabitans sp. Taxonomy (GTDB): domain Bacteria; phylum Actinomycetota; class Actinomycetes; order Actinomycetales; family Microbacteriaceae; genus Galbitalea. The sequence goes on along the minus strand of JAODBD010000003.1, from coordinate 269,852 downwards.
ACCACGCCCGAGAACACACCCACAAAAGCGGACCGCCAGTTTCGGGTCGCACCTGCCGCCAGAACGATCGTCGTTGCTTCGACCGCTTCAACTACGCAGGCGAGAAAGACGGCGATGAATAGTGCGGTGTCGTTCATGTTAGATCTCCCGACGATCTTTCGATTGCGATATGTGTTTGAAGTAAATACTAACGGCTGTTAGATCGTGTTGCACGATCCTCGGCGGGGAAGGCCAGGCATCCATCCGGTTCTATTCGCAAAAGGCAACGTGTGCCGCGAGGCCACGCCTGCACATCGAACACACCGACGAGCCTCCCATACGCGCAGTCGACCACATGGTCGTATCCCCTGCCGCGGTAAGCCACATCGACGATTGTCGCCTCGATGTCTTCCAGGTTCTCGGACGCCGAAGTGGGCCAGCCCTCTGGTCTCGGCAGCAGGCGAGAGGCAGTTGGCCGGATGAGCAATTCGACATCGATGTGCCTGGCCACGGTCGACGATGGAACGCAGCGCAGTTGGTGCTCACCCACTCGGACCTGCCCGTACCCGCCTCTGTCACCGACGTATTTGCCCACGAATGACCCGCCAAGCCCGGTGAACCGGGCGACGAACTGCGTCGCGGGTGCCTGGTAGATCTGCTCTGGCGTACCGAGTTGCTCAATGCGGCCCTGATTGAGAACCCCTATTTGGTCGGCCAGCGCGAAGGCTTCAGCCTGGTCATGCGTGATGTACAGCGCCGTCGCTCCGGATGCCCGGGTGAGAGTCGCGATCTCGACCCGCAGGCGTTCACGCAGGTCGGCATCCAGATTCGATAGCGGCTCGTCGAAGAGAACCAGGGGCGGGTCACCGACGATCGCACGGGCGAGAGCGACCCGTTGCTGCTGTCCGCCGGAAAGTTCGTGCGGGTACGCGGCTGACTTCGCCGAGAGACCGACGCGATCGAGCGCTTCGACCACTCGAAGTTCGGCCGCCGTCGCCCCGAGGCGTTGCCGCCGGATGGCATACGCGACGTTCTGGCGAACGGTCATATGCGGCCAGAGCGCGTAGTCCTGAAATACCATGCTGAGCCCCCGCCGCTCCGATGGGAGGTGGTGGCTGCCCCGGCTGATCAGTTTGTCACCGAAGTGAACGCTGCCGACATCAAACCGCTCGATCCCCGCGATGCCCCGGAGCAGCGTGGTTTTCCCCGAGCCGGATGGGCCGAGCAACACCGTGAACTGGGATGCTGCGATGTCGAGGTCGACGCCCTTCAGCGCCTCGACCGTCCCGTAGGCCTTTCGCACTCCCCGGATGTGAACGCCCTCGCCGCGCGATTCCGCGGTGAGTTCTCGCGCAGGGCCTGAACTTTGGATCACGGTCATCGCGTTCCTCCTATGTTTTTCCAGCCAGCCGGAGCGACAAATCTGAACAGGGCATACGCCACGGCGACGACAACCAGAGCCGAAAGAATTGCGAGCACTTCCATCGCGGTTCCGCCGCCGAAGTCGTACTTGCCAAGGGTCGAGGTGATGCCGACGGAGATCGGCTCGGAGCCGGGCGGCGCAAGCAATTGGGAAACCGGCAATTCGAGGAGCGTCGCCGTGTACGTCAGCAGCCACGCCGTCAACAGCGGCCGCGCCGTGATAGGCAGAACAATGGAAAGCCATGACCGGATGGCGCCGCTGCCGTGAACCCGGGAGGCCTGCGCCATCGACTCCTGGATCTGGCTCATCGTGCCCACCAGCACGCGCGATGTGGACGGCAGTGCCGTGGCGATGTAGGCCAAAAGCAGGAGCGCGGTCGTGCCATAGATATGGATCCCGAGCGAGTTCACGACCGGTAGGTTGTACGCAAAAATGTATCCGGCGGCGAAGACGATACCCGGTAGGGCGACCGCGGCAAGAAGCACGAGGTCGAGGATGCGGCCGCCAACGGACGCGCCACTGTTGGCAAGCAATCGGGCACAGACCGCTGCGAGAAAGATGGTCACCGTAGCGGCGATGGCGGCGAGCCCCGCGGAATACATCAGCGGCTGGCTGAGCTGCGGGCTGCTGATCACGCGCTGATAGTTCGACAGGTCCAGTTGATGAGTCCCGGCAAGCGAACCGAGGCCGTCGATGAGGGACGCCGCGACAGCGCCGAACGTGGGAACCCCGAGAGCGGTCACAAGCAACAGCGCCAGGAATACCGTCGTCACCACTTTTGCGCGACGACCGAGCTGGTGCCGTATCGCGGGTCGCGATCTGCCTCCGAGCACTCGAAAGCTCCGGCCGCGCAGAGCGCGATTTTGGGCGAACAACGCCAGGACGACCAAGACCAGAAGCAGCCAGCTGACCGCGGATGCCACGGGGAAGTTGACCGGGAACGCCTGGATCGCGTTGTAGAGCGTGTAGGTCGCCACCGGAAAGTGCGAGTCGTTCGCCAGAGTCGATGCGACCCCGAAGTCGCTGATCGACTCCGCGAAAACGATAGCCAGAGCAGACCACATCGCGGGCGCAAGCAGGGTGATCACGGCCTTCATCGCCGCGACCCGCCCGCCGCCGTGTACCCGCACCGCGTCTTCATACTCGTGCCCGAGTCCGCGCAGCGCGTTGGAGATAGCGAGGTAGGCGAATGGGATTCCCTTGACCGTCAGGACGACCACGATTCCGACTGGTCCGTAGAAAATTCCGCGCAGACCGGTGGCATCCCATCCGATCACCTGCAGCACACCGTTTGGCTCGAGCAGCCGCTCCCAACCGAGCGCAATCAGGTACGAGGGCGTGAGTAGCAGCGCGAACACGACGCCCGTCCAGATCCGCCGACCCGGCGCATCCGTTCGCAGCACTATCCACGACAGCGCGAACCCAATGGCCGCGGAAATCACCGCGGTGGCTATCCCGATGATCAGCGAGTTGAGAAACCCGACGAGAAGCTGCCCGGTGAGTGCGTCGGCGAATGCCGAGAGCGTGAAGGCTTGCGTTCCCTGGTCGAGCAGGCTGGGGCTTATCGCGACGGTCAGGAACAGAAGGATGGGCAGCACAAGAATGAGAACGATCAGCAGCCAGAACAGCGTGAGCGGCTTGATTCGGCGCAGCCGGCGCCAGGTGGTGACGGCGATCGACTGCCTCACCGTGACATCACCGGTCAACCGCGCGGGAGTTGCGATCGCCTCACCGACCAACAGGAGCGGTTCCTGTCGGTCGGTTTCGGGCTCACCGTCGGCGGCCCTGCGAGCCTGCGCGGCGGTCGTTGACATTGCTGGAATTGGATTATTTGATCGTGGAGTCGAACCAGGTCACGACCTGAGCTTGGAGCGGTCCCCAATACGCGGGGTCGATGCGCTGGTATGCCGACGGGAACGCCGAGAGCTGCGAGAGCGGGGTGACGCCGTTGACGACCGGCCAGAACAGTGAGTCGCCGCTGGCATCTCCGGTTTGCATGACCGCCTGACCCGCAGGCGACAGTGCAAAGTCGACGAACTGTTTCGCTTCGGCTTGCTGGGTCGCATCCACTCCCTTGTCGATACCGATGACGCTGGGAAGCAGAGTGGACTTTTCGAGATACACGACCTTGGGCTGGTATTTCGCCGTCGGCTTCACCTTGATGGTTTCGCCCGTCGCAGCGGAACTCTGGATGAGGCCGTAGTCGATCTGACCGGTCTCCAGCGCATGAAGGGTGTCGCCGTTGGTCGGGTAAACCTTGAGTCCATTCGCCTTCAACTTCGTGAAGTACGCCTCGCCGTCAGCGATTCCGGAAGCCTGGCCGCCCAGTTGGTTCATGAGGCCCGCGATGAATGGATAGGTCGGTCCCGACTGCGACGGATCGTTCATTCCGACCTTGTTGGCGTAGGCGGCGCCCAGCAGATCCTGGTAGGTCGTCGGCACGCTTGAGACGGCAGCAGCGTTGTAGATGAGCCCAGCCATGACGGTCGTCCCGGTCGGGTCGTAGCTGTTGTCGAGCGGCACGAGCGTCTTCCCGACGGTGTTCCAGCTGGCCGTCGGCGCGTAGTGCAACAGCTCACCCTGCTTGTCGAGCGATGCAAAGGCGGTGTCCCCGTCGACCCACAGGAGCGACCACTGTGGATTGTTCTTCTCAGCCGCAATCTTCGTCAGCAGCGGTCCCGTGCTGTCGTCATCAACCTGCACCGGGATGCCGGTCTTCTTCGTGAACGCCTTGGCCATCACGGCGTCGTATCCTTCAGCCGCGTACAGAACGAGCGGTTCGACTTTGTTCGGCGTGGAAACCGACGACGTTGTGGAGGCTGCAGTCGTGCTGCACCCGGCGAGCGTGAGGGCGGCGAGGGCGAGAACTCCTCCGGTGGCGAACCGTGACTTGAGGGTCATGACGTGAGGCTCCTTCTGAGGGATGTTCGAGCGCGGATATAACAGTCGTTAGTTACGGTAGAAAACGAACCCGTCCACCAGGTAGATCGAAGGTTGCCATTTGGTGAACAGATTCGTCACCCGTTATTTGCCTTCAGTTGCTAATGTGCAGCCCATCAACGAAGGAAGTCGAGGCAGGAATGTGGGCCACAACTGAGAATGGAACTCCCGCGACACCCGCTGAGCTTCTGGAGCGAATGCACGCGGCCGCCACCTACACCGCGCGCCTGGCGGTGCGCGATGGCAGAGTTCACAACCTCCAAGCCCAACTGGATGAGCTCGCTCTTGCGTCGGGCGAGAGGTTGGAGCGGCCGCTCGACCGCGAGACTCTCGTCGCCGCGATTAGCGGAGCCCTGCGACGTGAATGCGACGCGCTTGAACTGCGTGTGGAACTGTACCGACACGAGGACGGGCCCGCCTCCCGCATCCTCGTCATCGCAACGGAATGGACGAACCGCGATCTCAGCGACCCACTCAGACTGCGCACCGTTGACGGCATCGCTGCACACGAACTACGGTCCTCGCCCGTCGATGAGGAATATGGCGTGCCCGTCATCGGTGATCTGATCGCCGATCCGCTCGCGGGCAGCCTGTGCTTCGTCTCGGATCATCGATTCATCTGGCCAGAATCCCTGTTGGCCCGCACAAGCACCGCCCGAGCGATCGACGCTCGCGTCCGGGACCTTGGGCATACCTCCGTGCGACTCCCCGTTACCGAGGAACACCTCGACGCGTTCGATGGCGCGTTCCTCATCCGCAGTGTCGGCCCGAGTTGGATCGGGTCGATCGACGAACGCGAATTCTCGCTCAATCTCGCCGATTTACGCACCCTGCAGGCGGCATTCGAGCTGGGACCCTGGGCCGAACCCGGAACGCTCAGCATCACCGCAGGTTCCTAGTTCTGGCGCATCGAAAGCGAATGCCCCTGGCGCGAATTACAGCAGGATCGAGACCGGGTTCTCGATTCGTGCGGTGAACGCGGCGAGCCAGCGCGCGGCGAGCGCACCATCCACGGCCCGATGGTCGACGGAAAGCGTGCAGCGCATCACGGTCGCGACGACGACCTGGCCGTCGACGACGACGGGCTGCGGCTGCGCGGCACCGATCGCGAGGATGCCGGACTGCGGTGGGTTCAGGATGGCCGAGAACTCGGTGGTTCCGAACATCCCGAGGTTGGTCACAGAGAAGCTGCCGCCCTCGAGTTCCTCCTGTCGGAGCCTGCCCTCGCGTGCCCGGCCGACGAGCTCGGCGATGGATGCGCTGACCTCGGTGATCGACTTCGAGTCCACACCGCGCACGACCGGCGTCAGGAGACCGCCATCTGTTGCGACGGCGACGGCGATGTCGACGGCATCCCAGCGGCGCAGGTGCGTCTCCGTCCAGGTGACGTTGGCCTCCGGAACATCCGCGAACGCGCCGGCGACGGCCTTGACCACGAAGTCGTTGACCGACAGCTTGACTCCTGGCACCGCGTTGGCCTGCGCGCGCACGGCGAGCAGGGCATCCACCTTGCAGTCGGTAGTCAGGTAGAAGTGCGGAACCGTCGACTTGCTCTCGGTGAGTCGACGCGCGATCGCCCTGCGCATGCCGGTGTGCGGGATTTCCGTGTAACCGGCGGCGCTGCCGACCGACGCGGGCGCTGCCGTGACCGGTTTCGCCGCTCCCGACGCCTTCGCGGCGATGGCTCTCTCGACATCGACGCGAACGATGCGGCCGCCGGGGCCGGTGCCGCGGATGTCTGCCAGGTCGATGCCGCCCTCGCGCGCACGCACCCGTGCAATCGGGCTCACGAATTGGCGTGTTCCCAGTGCGGGGACGGGTTCTGGCGCTGGCGCTGGCGCTGGCGCTGGCGCTAGCGCTAGCGCCTGCGCGACCGGCGAAACGGCGGGCGCGACAGCAGCCTCGGGAGCCGTCTCCGGCTCGGGGGCTGCCGGCGAGGATGTCGGCGCGGCAGGCAGGTTGCCCAGCAGGGCGTCGATGTCCGCCTGGGTTTCCCCCTTCAGAATGAGCACAGCGATGGGAGCACCCACCGCCGTCGAGTCTCCGGGCTTCGCGAGAATGCGGCCGAGGATGCCATCCTGCTCGGCCGGAAGGTCGACGAGCGCCTTCTCGGTTTCGACCTCGGCGAGTGTGTCGCCGGTGGAAAATGCCGCGCCCTCCTCGACCGTCCAGACAGACAGCACCGCCTCGGTCGCGTTGGCGAGCACTTCGGGCATCCTGAGTATGGTCGCCATGTCAGCGCGACCCTCCGCGCCCTGCGATAACGAGTTCGAGGCCTGCGACGACCTCTTCCGTCCTCGCGATGGCGGCGCGTTCGAGAATGCGCGAGATGCTCGGGCTCGCCTCGCCGCCCGTGACTCGCTGCACTGGCTGGTCGAGGTAGTCGAAGAAGCGGCGCTGGATCTCGTCGGCGAGCCATCCGCCATACGAAGTCCCGCGGGCGCCCTGCTCGACGATCAGCACGCTGTTGGTCTTTCTGATGCTCGCGCCGATGGTGTCCCAGTCGAGGGAAGCGCGGTCGAGCCAGCGCAGGTCGATGAGATCGGCGTCAACGCCCAGCTGCTCGATCGCCTCGAGCGAATGCCCCACCATCGAGAGGTAGCTGATGACGGTCATGTCGTTGCCTTCGCGACGCAGAGCCGCCTTGCCAGGCGGAAGGATGTAATCGAGGTCGCCCACCGGGACGCGGTCGGCCTGGCCGTACAGATCCACGTGCTCGATGACGAATACCGGATCCTCGAGGGCAAGCGCCGCATTCATCAGGCCAACGTAGTCGGAGGCGTTCGAGGGCGCGATGATTCGCCAGCCCGGCGCGGTTGCGAAGATCCCGGCTGGGTCCATGAGGTGCTGCGAGCCGTAGCCCGAACCCATGGCGACCTTGGTGCGAAGCACGAGCGGCATGGCGTTGTCACCGCCGAACATGTGGCGCGCCTTGCCGATCTGATTGAACACCTGGTCGGCCGCGACCCACATGAAGTCGGGATACATGAACTCGACCACGGGACGGAATCGGCCGTCGAGTGCGAGCCCGCCGCCCAGCCCCACGAACGCGTTTTCGCTGATCGGAGTGCCCATCACGCGATCGGGCCCGTACTTGCCAGCGAGTCCCTTGGTCGCGCCGTTGGTCCCACCGTTGAGGCGGTGAACATCCTCGCCCATGACGACGATGCGGTCATCCTGTTCCATGCGGCGGTCCATGACGGCCGCGACGGCATCCACGAACTTGGTGTCGCGCCACTCGCCTGTATAGTCGGCCGGATCCAACACGGTGAGCGAGGCGAGCTCGCTGCCGTCGCTTCGGATGCCGACGTCCACGAAACCGGGGTCCGGCCAGAGTTCAGGAAGGATGCGGCGCTTGCCCGGGTTATGCGGGTCGGCTTGGATAAGCGCCGCAACGGCCACGGCCATGGCAGCCTGCGCTTGCTCCCGCACGCTCGCGGCTTCCTTCTCGCTGAGAAGCCCGAGCTTGCCCATCTCCTTCGCGACCCGGATGAGCGGATCGCGTGCCCGCCACTCCGCTTCCTCGTCTTTGGTTCGGTAACCGAACGCGCTGCCCGGGTACGAGCCGTTCTGGTGGAAGAAGCGGTAGACCTCGGCCTCGACAACCGCGGATCCCTCGCCGGCGCGCAGTCGGTCGCCCGCCGCGGTCATCGCGAGATGAACTGCGAGCGGATCCATGCCATCCACTCGCCAGCCCGGGATGCCGAAACCCTGCCCGCGCACAGACAGCCGGACATCCGCCACGACCTCATTCACGTTGGTGGAGACCGCGTACAGATTGTTCTCGATGAAGAAGACGAGCGGCAGCTTCCAGGCGGCCGCGAGATTCATCGTCTCGAGCACGGACCCGATCTGGCTCGATCCGTCGCCGAAGTAACTGACGGTCAGGTCTTTCGTGCCCGCGTGCTTCTGCGCCCAGGCGTTTCCCGCCGCAAACGGCACTCCGCCGCCGACGATCGCATTGGTACCGAGCGCGCCAGCCTCCAGCCACTGCAGGTGCATGGATCCTCCGCGGCCGCCCGAGAAGCCCTGGGCCAGACCCAGGATTTCGGCGAGAGTGCGCTGCAACAGGGCCTGCACGTCATCCGTCACGAGTTGCGAAAGATCGAACGTGCCACCCGTGACATGGGTGAGCGCCTTCGCCAGGAACTGGTGGTGACCGCGGTGCGAACCGGTCACGCCATCCGCGGTTCCGAGTCCGATGATCGAGCCGACCGCGCCGCCCTCCTGACCGATGCTGGAGTGGGCTGGCCCGTGGACGAGTCCCTCGCCCGCCAGCTCGAGAACGCTCTCCTCGAACGCACGAATCAGGTGGAGCTCGGCGAGCATGCCCGTCAGAAGCGCAGGATCAGCGTCCTTCCAGTCCTGGGCAGTAGTCGCCAGTTCTATCCAGGGTTCGCCAGTTTCCAAACGACGTCGTTTTGGCATGCCTTCGGTCTTCCTATTCGCGCGGCGCGCTGCAGTGCACACTGATCGCGTTCTGGAAAGATATCGCACGATTGAATCCAATACAAGAGCCTAGGATCGTAATCACTGGATATTTGTGCCCTAATGCGACATGATGTATCCAATCTTGAGCACTACTGTTCTTACATCTCTGTCCGATCAACACGACAAGGCGGTCGTCATGGCACACGGTATTCCTGGACTGAAAGGCACCGACCACATCGGCATCACGGTTCCCGACCTGGACGAGGCAGAGCGCTTTTTCGTCGACATCCTCGGGGCCGATCCGGTCTACACACTCGGTGCCAAACAGTCGGACGACGACTGGATGCGGGTGCACATCGGTGTCGACCCACGAACGGTCATCCGGGAGATCCGGTTCTACCGGCTCGGCAACGGCACCAATTTCGAGGTCTTCAAGTACGACGCGGCGGATGGCCAGCAACCGCAACCGCGAAACAGCGACATCGGTGGACACCACGTAGCGCTCTATGTCGACGACATGGCCGCGGCGGTCGAGTACCTGCACGCGCAGGGCATCGAAACCATGGGCGAGCCCACCGCGAGCAAACAGTCCGCCGAGGGCCAGCACTGGCTCTATTTCCTCAGCCCATGGGGAATGCAGTTCGAGCTCGTCAGCTTTCCGGGCGGCAAAGCGTACGAGTCGAGTGCGCAGGTCAAGCTGTGGCATCCGGCGCGACCAGCCGAATGAGCGGCATGCGCGGCACAATGGATGACATGGACCTCGAGTTGCCAGTGCACGGAGCTGCTGGCGCGCGCATCGCGTCCGAACTGCGGGAGGCCATCCTTCTCGGCGAGCACGCGCCCGGCGCCCGTATCCGCCAGGAAGACCTGGCTGGCCGCCACGGTGCGAGTCGGCTTCCCGTGCGGGAGGCGCTGAGAATGCTCGAGGCCGAAGGACTCGTGACTCTCGTCGCGAACACGGGCGCCTGGGTCTCCCAGTTGAGCCTCGAGGAATGCGAGGAGATGTACCAGATCCGGGAGCGGATCGAGCCGCTTCTCCTGCGCTACAACATCCCGTTGATGAGCGAGGAGTCGATCGACGAACTGGAGCTCCTCGCGGATTCAATGGAGCGATCGGATGACGTGGAGCAGTTCCTGCGCCTCGACCGCGAGTTCCATCTCTCCTGCTACTCCGCGGCCCACACCAGCGTGCTCGGCGACACGGTCCTGCGTCTCTGGAACCGCACCCAGCACTATCGACGCGCGTTCACCCGCGTCTTCCGGTCGGAGGGTGACCGCAGCGTCCACCACGAACACCACCTGCTGGTATCCGCCATCCGTCGCCGCGATCTCGATGAGGCCGAACGTGTCCTGGCCGGCCACATCCGCCGCACCCGCCTCGAGCTCGCGCGGCATCCTGACGTTTTCGAGAACTGACCCAACACCCACAAGGAGCACCAATGGCCATCGCGACCATCAACCCGACCACCGGAATGACCGAGAAGGAGTTCGACGCGCACGACGCCGCCGAAATCGACCGGCGAATCGGCGAAGCCGTCACGGCGCACGCAGCGCTGCGCCAGACGAGCTTCGCCCAGCGCGCCGAGTGGATGCGGGCCGCCGCCGACATCCTGGAGCGGGAGGCCGACGACACAGCGAAGATGCTGGTGATCGAGATGGGCAAGCCCATCGCCCAGGCCAGGGCCGAGGTGCTCAAGTGCGCAAAGAACATGCGCTTCTACGCGGATAACGCCGAGCAGTTTCTCGCCGACGAACCGCTGTCCGACCCGTCTCGCGTGGCGGCATCGCAGGCCTACGCACGCTACCAGCCGCTCGGCGTCGTGCTCGCGGTCATGCCGTGGAACTACCCGCTCTGGCAGGTCATCCGCTTCGCCGCCCCTGCCCTCATGGCGGGCAACACGGGACTGCTCAAGCACGCCTCGAACGTTCCCCAGTCGGCGCTCTACCTCGACACCATCTTCGAGCGCGGCGGTTTCCCTGTCGGTTCGTTCCGCGCGCTGCTGATCGGCTCGCGCGAAGTCAAGGCCGTGCTCGAAGACCCGCGGGTCAAGGCCGTTACCCTCACCGGATCCGAGCCTGCCGGGCGGTCGGTCGCATCAATCGCCGGCGAGCAGATCAAGAAGAGCGTCATGGAGCTCGGCGGGTCGGATCCATTCATCGTCATGCCGAGCGCGGATCTCGAGGCCGCGGCGACGACAGCCGTGAAGGCACGCATCTCCAACAACGGCCAATCCTGCATCGCCGCCAAACGCTTTCTGGTCCACACCGACGTCTACGACGCTTTCGCGAAACTCTTCGCCGAGAAGATGTCGGCACTCGTGGTCGGCGACCCGCTTGAGGAGAAGACCGACGTCGGTCCCGTGGCGACCGAATCCGGTCGGTCGGACCTTGCCGAGCTTGTGGATGACGCCCTCGCCAAGGGCGCGAAGGTCCTGGCCGGCGGAGGCGCGATCGACGGTCCTGGTTTCTTCTACCAGCCGACTGTCCTCAGCGAGCTCACCGACGACATGCGCATCATTCTCGAAGAAGCGTTCGGCCCGGTTGCCTCGCTCTACCGCGTCGCAAGCCGCGAGGAGGCCATCCGCATCGCGAACCAGACCACGTTCGGGCTCAGCTCTGCCGTCTGGACGACGGACGTGGCCGAGGAGTCATACTTCATCACCGAGTTGGATGCCGGGGCGGTATTCGTCAACGGCATGACCGTGTCCTATCCCGAGCTGCCGTTCGGCGGCATCAAGGCCTCGGGGTACGGGCGTGAGCTTGCCGCGGCGGGCATCCGCGAGTTCTGCAATCTCAAAACGGTGTGGAAGGGCTAAGGCGCTCTAACGAAGACGTTTCACCCTGCGCAATTCAATTGCATAGAGCAAACAACCTGACTACGGTCGTCACAACGACGCAGGTGTCGCGTTCCACTTCAGCTATATCCACTGATGGCGCGATCACCCTGTCGGCCATCCCACCGTAGGAGGCAATGTGTCATTCCCGTCATCTCGTAAAGCACGCTTCGGCACGCTCGCCGTGTCGGCGGCCGGGCTTCTTCTGCTCGCCGGATGCAGTGCCAGCGGCCCCAGCAAGTCGACATCTGCGGGCACCCTGTCGATTACCACATCGGCCGCGTGCACAGCAGGCGCGAAGGAGGGCACCGTGGACTACTGGTCCACGACCGACCCTGGCGACTTCCAGAAAGAGATCGCGCCCTTCGAGAAAGAGAATCCGAAGATCAAGGTGCGGTACACCTCGCTCCAGCCGACCGATGCCACCCAGCGCATCATCACCGAGGTGCAGGCGCACCATGCGGTCACGGTCGACGCGGTGACTATGGACCTCGCCTCTGCCGGCCCGCTGTTCGACCAGAAGCTCGTCCGCAACGTCGACTACTCGAAGCTCGCCATCCCTGCCAACCTCACGCTCAACGTCAGCGGCGTTCAGGCCTATCGCGTCTTCCGTGACCTCATCGGTATCGCGTACAACCCGAAGATCACCCCGGCATCCTCTCTCCCGACGACCTGGGCCAATCTGATCAGCCCGAAGTGGGCGGGTAAAGTCATCGTCGACCCGCGCGGCGTCTACCTTGGCGGTCTCGCTACCGCCTGGGGCCAGACCCAGACGCTCGCGTGGTTCAACTCCTTCCACACCAGCGACAAGCCCGTCGTGGTGCAGGGTGCGACAGCCAGCCTTCAGCAGATCATCAGCGGTCAGTCCCTGCTCTCCACGAGCGCATCAGCCTCTGCGGTTCTCGCACAGCAGAAGGCCGGCGCGCCCGTCGCGATCACCTACCTCGATGCTGTTTCCTCCCAGGACAAGTACGCGTTCATGATGAAGGCAGCAGTGCACCCGAACGCGGCCGCGTGCTTCCTGTCCTGGTGGGGCGGTAAGGAAGGGCAGGCCCAGCAGCTCGCGGTCGAGTACAAGGCAAACGTCGATCAGCCGAGCGCGGTTCCTGCAGGCACGAAACTCGGTTTCGTGACCAAGCCGTCCGAGCAAACGGCGGTCAACGACACGACGGCGGCGATCAGCAAGATCCTGACGCAGTGAATCCAGCCCCAAATGCGACGGTGATCCCGGATGTTCGGAGATCACCGTCGCCCTACCTTCGTCTGGTCGTAATCGACGGGCTGGCCTACCTCAATGGCCAGCTTCCGTATTCCGGCCAGACGATCCCGTTCAGCGGGGCGGTCGGTGCGGAGGTGAGCCTCGCGGACGCCCAGGAGTGCGCGAGGCTCTGCGCGCTGAATGCGCTCGCCTCGATCCTCGACGAAGTCGCCGATCTCTCGCGAATTCGCCAGCTGGTACGCCTCACCGGGTATGTCGCGGCTGCACCCGGGTTCACCGAGCATCCGGCCGTAATGGATGCCGCGAGCGCCATCTTCGTCGAGCACCTCGGCGATCGCGGGCGGCACGCTCGCACCGCGTTAGGCGTCGCGTCGCTGCCCAAGAACGCGCCGGTGGAGATCGACGTGATTTTTGCCCTTCACGAGCACTGATCGCGCCCCGCTGCGGTAGTCAGTAGCCGGCAGCGGACCCGGATGTAGATCGCGGGTCCGCTGCGGCGAACAGCACTCCACGATCCGAGACGATCACCTGGGCGTGGCCGAATGCGTGGCCGAATGCGGCCGCCTCTTCAATGACATGCCCTCGCGATCGCAGGCCCGTGGCCCACTCGCCAGGCACCTGCCCCTCGAGCACGACACGAACGTCGCCGCCGTATCCCCAGGTGTCGAAGGATGTTTCGTCCCCGGTGCCGCGGAGAATCCAACGACCGGCGGCGGTCGCCTCGGCCGGGTCCTGCCCGCTGAGCAGGATTCTGGCAAGCAGTTGAAGAACGACCTGCGGCTGCGAATCGCCACCCCGGGTGCCGACTACGGCCCGCACGGAGCCGTCAGGATTCGTCACCATCACCGGTGCGAGCGTGTGCGGCGGGCGGCGACCCGGCGCCAATTCGGCCGGACTCCCGGGTTCGAGGCTGAATCCGATGCCGCGGTTCTGGAGCCAGATGCCGGTGGTTCCGGCCACGATGCCTGAACCAAAACTCATGCAGTTCGACTGGATGAGCGACACCGCCATCCCGTCCGCGTCGACAACTCCGAGGAACGTCGTGCCACCCGGTCGATACGTATCGCCGAGTGGCGTCGTCCGGTCGGGGAGGATCGCCGACGCTCGTGCGCGCAAGCGTGTCTCCGACAGGAGCTCGGCGGGGTCGGCGCCGTCGTAGAGGGAAGCCGGCCTGTCCCAGGACGCCTGGCGGATCGCTTCGATGAGCAGGTGCGCCCACTCGGGGGACTCCGGATCGGTACCGAGTCCCGCATGCTCTGCGATGACCGCGGCGCCGAGCGTGATGTAGCCCTGGCTTGGCGGGGCTGCCGTCCAGAGCTGCCCACCGAACGCATCCACGTGAATGGCGTCCGTCCAGGCCGACTGGTCGACCGCCAGGTCGTCCCGTGTAAACGGCGACCCTTCGATCTCGAGTAGCCCATCGCCGAACTCGCCCTCGAACACGGCCCTGCGACCACCAGTGGCAAGCGCCCGGAGCACGCGAGCGGCACCCGGGCGGGTTGTCATGCGACCGCCGTGAAGCTCCCCGTCAATCGTCATCGCCGCAGCATCCGGCGAGGTGCGTGCCCGCTTCGAGATCGCGGCGGCGGCGAAGGCTGAAACGGGAAAGCCGTCCTCCGCATAGCGGATGGCCTGCGCGAGTACCTCGGCGATCGGGAGCCTCCCGTAGCGGTAGTGCATTGCAAGCCACCCGTCGACGCAGCCGGGCATCGTCACACTGCGCGGATCCTCCAGGGGCATTCGAGAGTGCCCCTGGGCACGCAAGCCATCGGCCGTTGCGCGTGACCCGGCGCGCCCGGCCGCGGTCATGGTCGCTACGCCGCCATCGGGGGTTGAGATGAGCGCGAAGAGGTCCCCGCCAAGGCCACACTGGTTGGGGAGCGTGACCGTCAGCACCGCGTTTGCCGCAACCGCGGCGTCAACTGCCGAACCACCGCGCCGGAGCATGTCGATTCCGGCCTGGGTGGCCAAAGCGTCGACGGTCGATACCATCGCGCTCGGCGCCCTGGCGGTAGGGAATGGAGCAACTGCGCTCACAGGTGGCCGAAACGGTCCAGTGCCGCCAGCAGCGGCATCCCTTCCTTGATCGCTGATCGCGACTCCACCTCAGTGCTTGACCACGCCGCGATCTGGTCGGTGACGGAGGCGACATCGGCCGCGGGAACGATCACAACACCATCCTGGTCTGCGACCACGATGTCACCGGGATTGACGGTGACCCACTCCTGCAGGGCACCGCGTACTTGCACGGGAACCTGGTGAGCGGTGACTTTCCATCGCCCGATCGCCTGCGCGGGAGTGAAGTAGCGCGCCCGTATCGGGAGATCCATCTGGCGCAGGTATTCGACATCCCGTACTCCGCCGTCGACGACCACGCCGGCGCAACCTCGTGCCCTCATCGCCTCGGCGAGGAGGTCACCAAAACAGCACACGCCCCGGATGTCGGTGCCCGCCCACACCGGCACGACCCCGGCGGGCATCGCATCGATTGCCTCGAGCTTGCTCCGATCGCCGGTCTCGGTCGATACACGTGATTCGCCTGTGATGGTGAACGCCGGGCCGACGAATCCCTCGTCCGCACGGATGGGGACGATTGTCTCGACGAGCACCGACGGGAGACGCCCGAGGCTATCGAAGACGTCGGCCACAACCGATGACCCGGCATCGAGCAAAATCTTGTACATCGGCAACCCTTCAATGTATTGCACCTAGTGAAAGCATGTTGCGTATGATGGAACGCACGTCGAAGCCTACACGAGAGCATCCCGGCTGCCCAGAAGTTCTTCGAGGCCAGCGTGCCCGCATAGTAGGGTCATGCGAAAGCCCCACACCGGGATTTTTGCGATGCAGGGGAGGCAACCGTGGTCATTCAGGCGACAGACAGCGACACCATTGACGGCGATCGCGACGAGTCGGGCACGGTACGTGCCGTCACCCGATCGCTCGACCTGCTGATAGAACTCAGCAAGTGGGATCGTCCGGCGCGTCTCAGCGAACTTGCCCGGGGGGTGAAGCTGCACCCGAGTACGGCACTGCGACTCCTCGAGTCGCTCCGTTCACGGGGTTTCGTAGCCCAGACCGTCGACAGGTCATACGTCCTCGGAAGCCGCACCTTCGAAATCGGCACCGCGTTTCTCAGCAGCGTGTCCATCTGGTCTCAGGCGAATCAGCTGGCAGACCAGCTCGCGGCGCGCACGGGCGAAACGGCGAGCGTCGGCGTGCTCGACGATGGGCAGATCCTGTACATCGCCATCGCGCGTGGTCAACAGGACATGGGAATCGCCTCGGCGCCGGGGACACGTCATCCGCTGTACTGCACGTCGCTCGGCAAGGCGATCATGGCCGAACTCCCGCTTCCGGAGGTTTCGAGACTGCTCGAAGGTGACCCGCCCAAGCGCCTTACCCCCAACACGATCGTCGACATGAATTCAATGCGCAGAGAACTGGGTGAAATCCGCACGAGTGGATTCGCGGTGGATAACGAGGAGCGCACGCCAGGGGTGATCTGCATCGGCGCGGTCATCCATGATCACCGCGGTCGTCCTGTTGGAGCGCTGTCCATCTCCGGACCGGCCATGCGGATGACAGAGGGCGGTATCGCTCGTCTCGGCGGCCTGGTCGTCAGCGCGGCCGGCGACTTCTCGAACTGATTCGAGCGCATCGCGCCGTTTCCAGCGACATCCATGTTTAATGTTTGTTTCATCTTACGAAATGACATTGCATAAGACGCAATGCTCGGTTTATCGTCAGTCCACCTCATTCATCCGACAAGGAGCGCTCTGACGTGGCTAACGGAATCAGAATCGACCGACTCCGCCACAGCTATGGGCGCAACGGCCACGAGGTCACCGCTGTCGACGATGTCAGCATCGACATTGCCGAGAACGAGTTCTACACGCTGCTCGGTCCGAGCGGTTGCGGCAAGACGACAACCCTGCGCTGCATCGCCGGACTGGAGCAGCCCGACTCGGGAACCATCGAACTGGGCGGCACGGTCGTAGTCTCCGACCGGGTTTCCGTGCCGACCTACCGCCGCGACATCGGCATGGTCTTTCAGGACTACGCGGTGTGGCCGCACATGTCCGTCTTTGACAATGTTGCCTTTCCCCTGCAGGTCGGCAAGCGGATGCCACGCAGCGAGATCGCGGATCGCGTCGAGCAGGCCCTCGCCCTGGTCAACATGAGCCAGTACATCGATCGGCGCGCGACGCAGCTTTCGGGTGGTCAGCAGCAGAGGCTTTCGCTGGCTCGTGCCCTCGTGCGGCAGCCGAAGGTGCTACTCCTCGACGAACCACTGTCGAACCTCGACGCCAAGCTCCGCGAGCAGATGCGTGGTGAGCTTCGCCTGATCCAACAGAGCATAGGTATCACGACGGTCTTCGTCACACACGACCAGCTCGAGGCGCTTTCACTCTCGACACGCATCGCGGTAATGAAGGATGGCAAGGTGGTGCAGGAGGGTACCCCGCACGACATCTACCTGCATCCACAGAACGAGTTTGTTGCCGATTTCATCGGCGCGACAACCTTCGTCTCCGGCGTGGCAGTGGCAACGACGAAGGAATCCCTCTCCGTCGAGACTCCCGTAGGGGCCTTCGCGTGCGCGCCGGACGAGACGATCACACTCGGTCAGGACGTGATTATCGCAATACGCCCCGAGGCCATCACCGTTTCGGAGTCGGGGGAAACTGGCGCGAATACCATTCAGGGTCAGGTCGAGCTGAGCCTCTTCGGCGGAGAGGCGGTCGACTACCGCGTGCGCGCCGGAGACGTGTTGTTCAGAGCAAGGGGGGATGCTCGCCAGCAGTACGCGGCGGGAGCTCGAGTGACTCTGAGCGTGCGTGCGGGCGACTGCGTCGTCCTTCCGGCGAGCGCGGTCGGCGGCCCGCTCGTCGAGGCCTCGGCGCGATGACGAACGAAACCCTGAAGGTCGCGCGCGAGACGTGGCCGCCGCTGCGACGCAGGCGAAGGCCCGGCAAGCGACGACTGGGGATTGGCAGCATCCTGCTGTTGATCGTGCTCATGTATCTGGTGATCGGGCCGATCGTGATGCTCGTCCTGAGCAGCGCGGAAGACACCTCGGGTGGCGTCGTGATCTCGCCCCCGTTCCCGTGGACCATCAACAACGTCGTAACGGTAATGGCCGACCCGAGGACGTACGCGATTCTCGGATCGACGCTCGTCTTCTCGATTGCCTGCCTGGTGATCGCCTTCGTCATCAGTCTCACGCTGGCCTGGCTGGTCGAGCGCACCGATCTGCCGTTGCCGGGATTCGTCTATGTGATCACTGTGGCGCCCGCCGGGATGCCCGGCGTCATCTCAGCCATCGCCTGGGGGCTGCTCATGAATCCCACGAACGGTGTGCTCAACCTGGTGCTTCGCCATTTCGGGGGCGGTACGGAGGGGCCACTCAATGCGTACACGCTCCCCGGCATGATCTTCGTGCAGTCACTCGCGCTGGTGCCGCTGACCTTCCTGCTGGTGACGGCATCCTTGCGCAATATGAACCCCAATCTTGAGGACGCGGCGCGCACCTCCGGAGCATCGTCCTGGACGGTCCTGCGGCGAGTGAGCGTACCCCTCCTCACACCAGTACTCATCGGCGCACTCATCTACCAGTTTGTGACGGTCGTCGAGGGCGTCGACATTCCGCTGGTGCTCGGTCTGCCGGGGCACGTCACCGTATTCAGCACGCAGGTGTATCTGACGACGCATCCCGCATTCGGCTTGCCGAACTACGGGGTATCGAGCATGTACGGAATCCTGTTGCTCATCCTCGCTGCAGCCCCGCTGCTCCTCTATTACCGTGTCATCCGGAAAGCGCAGGACTACGCGACCGTCGGCGGCAAGTCGTTTCGCCCGCGCAAGCAACGTCTCGGCCGGTGGCGCTGGTTCGCATTCGCCCTGATCATGCTCTACGTGCTCGTGTCGTTCGTGCTGCCGCTGCTCATGCTGATCTACGCGAGTCTCCAGCCCTACCTCGGCCTGTTCAGTTTCGAGAGCTTCTCCCGCTTCACCCTCGCCGGGTGGACGTCGACTCTCGGTTCCAGTCTCTTCTGGTCGAGTCTTGGCAATACGATCGCCGTTGGCCTTGGTGCGTCCGCGGCCGTCATGCTGCTTTCCGTCGGACTGTCCTGGATCGTCGTACGCGCGAAATCGCGCATCTCCTGGCTGACCGATGCGCTGGCCTTCATTCCGCACGCGATTCCCGGCGTGGTGATCGCGCTGGCAGTGCTCCTGATCTACCTGGTCATCCCCGTGCCCGTCTTCGGCACGATCTGGATCATCGTTATCGCGATGGCCACCCAGTACCTCAGTCTCGGAACGCGGCTGGCGACCGGAGGAATCTCGCAGATCCAGATCGGACTCGAAGAGGCAGCCCGCACCAGCGGCGCGCGCGGCTGGCGGGTCTGGGGTCGCGTCCTGCTCCCCCTTCTCCGGCCCGTACTGATCAACGGATTCCTGCTCGTCTTTCTCAACTCGATCAAGAACCTGACTCTTCCGCTAGTGCTTCAGTCCTCGGACAACGTCGTGCTCTCGACACTGATCTGGACCAGCTGGAGCGACGGCAAAGTCGCCGAGACCGCGGTGTTGAGCGTGATCCTCACTGCCGTCACGGTTGTGGCATCCATTCTTCTGCGGCGCTTCAGCGGCGCGCAGGAAGAACTCTGACCCCATCACTGAACGAACGGAAACGCAACCATGCCAGTTACCGCGAAGGAAATCGCAAACCGCATCGAGAGACTGCGCGAGAAGATGCGCGAGTGCGGGCTCGACGCCGTAATGGTCGGTGAGAAGTACAACTACTGGTACCTCTCCGGTCACCAGAGCCGGGAGATCGAGAAGGTCATGCGGCCCATGCTCTTCATCGTGCCGCTCGAGGGCGAGCCTCTCGCGGTGGTCTATCGCCAACAGGGTCCCACGCTCGCCAGGACCGTGCCGACGGTACGACTCTTCGGCTACGAGGACCTCCCGTTCGAGTACGGTCTGGTGGTCGATGCGCTGCGGGAGGGCGGTCTCGAGCACGCGCGAGTCGGCATGGAACTGGGAACCAACCAGCGTTTGGGCTTCCCATACAACGATCTGATGAAACTGCTCACCGACCTGCCAGGCATGAAGATTGAGGATGCCGGTCCCCTCCTCGACGACCTGCGACTCCACAAGAGTCAGTGGGAGATCGAGGTTCTCACCACCGCTGCGGACATGAGCCTTGCGGCATACCACCGCGCCATCGAGAGATTCCGGCTGGGGATGACGGAGAAGGAGTTTTCGGTTTCGGTCGCTGTCGAGCTGTCTCAGGGCGGCAGCGTGTTCGATGTCGCCGGCCATGTCTCGACGGCAACGACTGCGGAGTCCAGTTCGAGCCCGCTCGCCCTCGGTGACACAATCTGGTGCGACTTCGGGGGAACGCTCGACGGATACCAGGCGGACATCGCGCGCCGAGCAGTAGTCGGCGAACCGTCCCCCGAGCAGCTCAACGAGCATGCGCGAGTCTCGCGTCTCGTCGCTCGCACTCTCGAGGCCATCCGGCCCGGCGCGCGCTGCAGCGACATCGCCCGCGCCTGCAGCGATGCCATGGAGGCCGAAGGTCTCCCGGGAATCGCGGGGCGCAAGCGGATCGGACACGGTCTCGGTCTCAACGCCGGCGAGTCACCGTCGCTCGGGCTACTCGACCACACCGTCCTCGAGCCCGGCGTCGTGCTCTGCGTCGAACCGCGCTACTTCCTGCCATCCGGAGAGAAGGTGCACGTCGAAGACGTCGTCGTCGTGACCGACAGCGGGTATGAGCACATCTCGCGCGGCCTCGAGACCCTCGTCGTGATCGGGGTCTGACCGTGCAGCAGCCGGTCTATGTCGACCGAGAGACCTGTGAGCGCGTGCTCTCGGTTGAGCGAGCTCTCGAGCTGGCCGAACAGGCGCTCCTGTGGGAATCACAGGGTCTGGTCGACTATCCGACACCTCGCGCGCTCAAGATGCGTCCCGCGGGCAAGGCGCTGCGCTTTCACTCCAAAGCGGTCGCACTCCCGGAGATTGGCGTCGCGGGCTGCCGAATCGTTGGGTATCGGGCCGAGCCCGACGGCACCCGTCCGGATGCGGATCTCACGACACGACTCGTCGTGCTCATGAGCATAGACACGGGGTTTCCGCTCGCCATCGTCGACGAGCACTACAACTACTCCCTGCGAACGGCGGCGAGTGTCGCAGTCGCCGCCGCGCGGCTCGCCCGACCGCAGACCCACGTCGGGATCGTCGGAGCGGGTACCGTCGCTCGCGCCGCAGTCGGGGCGATGCTCGCCGCACTCGACGTGGCAAGTCTCACGCTCACCTCACGCACAATCGCGCGCAGCCATGAACTGGCCGACTACGCGCGATCCCTCTCAGCTGTCGAGGTGCGGGTCGAGCCCGAAATCTCGGCCGTCCTCGCGCGTTGCGACACAATCGTCACGGCAACCACCGCGCGCGCTCCGATCATCACCGGGCCACTGCGGTCGGGCGTACTTGTGTGCGCGCTCGGCTCGAATGAGCTCGACGCAGCGGCCTACCTCTCCTCAGACAGGCTGCTCGTCGACGACTGGGCACAGACCGAGGAGGCTGCGGATATCGCTGCGCTGATACGGGACGGCCACCCGATCGAGACGCGATTCGCAGGGGAGCTTTCTGGTCTCATCGCGGGCACCGTGGACGGGCGGAGGAACGACGACGAGAAGATCATCGTGCGCACTGAGGGTCTCGCCTCGCAGGACATCCTGTTCGCTCACTGGGCCTGGCAGCAGGCGCTCGAATCGGCGGAGGCCTGAACATGACCGAGGGACTCCTGGAGCGTGCCGGTCGCGTCATCGCCGAATCCGCCGTGTCGGATGCATCGATCACCAGCGCAGCGAAGGTGCACCTTCTCGACAGCATCGGCCTCGCCATTTCATCCCGAGCCGACAAGCGGGTCGGTGCTGCGCGCGCAGCTATGGGGGCCGATCAGGCATTCGTGATGAGCATCGCGTGCAGCATGCTCGGCCTCGATGACTTCGATGAGGCGACGCGAGCCCACCCCGGCGCAGTTTTGGTGCCAGCACTCCTCGCCGCCGCCGCCGCGTCGCCAACGCCCGTTGCAGGTGCCGACCTGATCGCCGCGCTCGTCGCCGGCTATCGCGTCTTCAGCGGTCTGGGTTCGGTTGCCGGAGCCAGCACTCTCCACTTACGCGGTTTTCACCCGAGCTCATTCCTCGGGGCGCCCGCAGGCGCGGCTGCAATCGCGCGGCTCAGGTCGGCGCCGGCGCAGACCTGCTCCGACGCAATCGGAATAGCCGCCTCTCTCGCCTCGGGTATCACCGAGTTCGATGCGAAAGAGACGATGCGCGCCGTGCAGACCGCGTGGGCGGCAAGTTCGGCCGTGCGCGCTTACGCGCTCGCGACCAGTGGCATCCATGCATCCGCTCACGCTATCGACGCCAGCGGTGGACTCGTCGGGAGGCTGGGCGAAGTGCCCGGCGGCGCCGAACTGGTCGGGGACGAAGCGGCGATCACGCGGGTGAGCTTCAAGCCGTACCCACACTTCAGCGACCTGCACCCTGCCACGGGAGCCCTGATCGAACTCCTTCGGGTTCACCGGCCCGCGCCGGCCGATGTTCGGGGGGTGAGAGTCCACCTCACCGAAGCATCAGCATCCCGACTGTCCATGGAGTTTCCTCCGACGAGCGCAAAGCAGGCGAAGCGCTCGACTCGTTTCGTCGTGGCGAGCGTTATCCTTGCCAGCCATCGGTCGGGCGATGGGGGCAAGCTGCTCGACTCGTTTGGTGAGGCCGCCCTCGACGACCCCGAGGTGCTCGCCCTCGGTGAACGGGTGGAACTGGTGGCGGACCGATCGCCGGGCGAACCCGCACTGGTCGTCGTCGATCTCGACGGAACTACGGTGTCAGCGACGGCACTCGGCTACCCCGGAGACGGCCGTGACCCTATGTTGCGTTGGGGGTGGGCCAACTCGGTCGTGCGTTTTCGGCAGCTGACCGCTCAGGCAGTGGGGTCGACGGAGATCGAGTCCGCGATCGCCCACCTCGAGCAGCTCGGCGACGTGAGGGTGCTCGCGCGGCGGGTCCACGCGATTATTGGAATACAGGAAAGCTAGGGAGTACAGCATGGATCTTGGACTCACAGGACGGGGCTACCTCGTCACAGGCGGCACCAAGGGATTGGGGTTCGCCAGTGCGCAGGCATTGGTCGACGAGGGAGCAAAGGTGCTCGTCTCCTCACGGTCGGAGCAGGGGGTCCGCGATGCGACGACCGCACTTGGAGCTGGCGCGTCTGGTCTCGTCGCCGACAACGCCGATCCCGCGGCTGCCGCACGCCTCGTAGACCGCGCTATCTCGCAATTCGGTCGCCTGGATGGGCTGCTCGTGAGTGTGGGTGGGCCACCCAAATTGCCGTTCGCTGACACCAGTGACGACGAATGGCGTGCTGCGTTCGAATCCGTGACGCTCGGTACGGCTCGCCTCATTCGCGCCGCAACGCCCGCCATGACGGCGGGTGGCGCCATCGCTCTCGTACTCTCCAGTTCGGTGCGGACGCCCATCGCGGGCCTCTCGCTCTCCAATGCGCTTCGCCCGGGGCTGGCGATGCTCGTCAAACAACTCGCCGACGAACTCGGCCCAAGCGGCATCCGGGTCCTCGCACTCGTTCCTGGTCGCATCCTCACCGAGCGCACCATCACAACCGACGGGGACGACCCGGATGCCCGGCGACGGAGCGAAGCGACGATCCCGCTCCGCAGACTCGGCACTCCCGAAGAGTTCGGCCGAGTCGCGGCATTCGTGCTCTCTCCCGCGGCCTCCTACATGACCGGTTCGACTGTCACGATCGACGGTGGAATGGTGCGCGGCATCTAGCCCCGACCTAAAGCCGATTGACTAGAACGGCACGCGCAGCCTGTAAGTCTTCTCAGCCCAGCGGCGCATTTCTCACTGCCGGTCTCGAACACCGCTCTCTATGGTTGGAGGGTGTCGAATCCGGGTACCCGCCCAGCGAGCGGCGTCGGCTACGAGCTTCGCGCGGCCGGGCATGTGATGGCGCGCGCGTTTTCGGGTCGCGTGGACGCCCTCATCGCGGCAGGAATCGTTCTCTTCGGGACCCTGATCGAGTGGTCGAGGTTGCTCACGGTGGCCAGAAACACCCTCTGGGCTGAAGATGTTCGAAACTTTCTTGCCAACGCGGTGTCCATGGGGTCCGCGCAGGCACTGTTCCGTCCGTATGCCGGATACCTCCATTTAGTTCCACGCCTCATCGCCGGCATCACCGTCGAACTGTTTCCGGTCTCGCTATGGGCAAACTCCGAAGCCCTGATTTCCTGCCTCGTCGCGGCCGGAGTTTCGGCCCTGGTGTTCATTTGTTCCCGCGATGTCATCACCTGGCTCCCGGCACGGGCGCTCCTTGCCCTGATCACTCTCCTGGTTCCTCTGGCTCCTCTTGAGGTACTCGGCAACACGGCGAACCTCCATTGGTATTTTCTCTGGCTCGCCCCCTGGCTCCTGCTCTACCGCCCCCGAACCAGACCGGGCGCGTGGCTCCTTGGGATCGTTGCCCTGCTTGCCGCGATGACCGAAATACAGCTGGTCCTGTTTGCCCCGCTCCTATTCGCCAGCTGGCGGGACCGTCGACGCTGGCCCGTGGCAATTCCCTATCTGGCTGGGTGCGCCATACAAATCGCGGTGACCATTTTCAATCCTCGCGGACACTCCTCCGTCCCGTTGATCGGATTGCCGTCGCTGCTGTACGGGTATCTGATCAACGCAGCCATGTCGGTCTGGAATTCGAGCCCCTCGGGGATCCGCGACATCCTGTTGCACTCGGGACCATGGGTCGCCATCGCGGCGATCATCCCGTTCCTTGCCGCAGCCGCGATCGTCGTGAGGCTGGGGTCCCGTCGCCAGCGGCAGGTTGCGGTGCTGCTGTTGGTCAGCTCCCTGGTCTTGTGGTGCGTGGCCGTCGAGTTGGACCCCGGCGCACGATACGACTACGTCGCCAGTGCGAACTGGCAACACATTTGGCTGTCGCGTTACGGTGTGGTGCCGAGCCTGATGTTGCTGGCGCTCGTGCCCCTTGCCCTGACCGTCTTGCGGCGGCGTTACGAGGTTGGCGAAGCAGTTGGCTCGCGATGGAGGCTGATTCGCGGTATCCCCCTCGCCATTGGGCTTGGCACTATCCTCGTCGTGCTGACCAGTTGGATGCCGACGACCACGGTTCGATCCGTGGGTCCGCAGTGGCAATCCGAGGTCGCGGCCGCGCAGGAGGCCTGCGAGACCGCGCCTCCGCAAACGGTCATGCCGCTCTCGGGAGCGCCATCACCCAACTGGGCGCTGGAGCTGACCTGCCGACAGCTTCAACATGACAGGTTGTAAGCGCTTCTCTGCGACCGGTCGGCGGGGTTCAGCTCTTCGGTAACACCTTCGCACTTACCATGGCAGCCTCGAGCGCTGGGGCCAGGAGTTTGGACGCTTCGGTAGTGATGTGCGAGGTGTCTCGGTACAGAAGGATGCCGTTGCGGACGGCGGGGCACTGTTGGTTGGTGCAGAGGAGAGACGTGAGATCGACAACCGAAACATGTGGCTCGCTACCGCGGAGTACCGCGAGCGGAATCGCCTCGGTTCGATGGGCATCCGCGAGGTTGAACGAGCACTTGTTCCAGTTGTTGAGATTGCCGGATATGCAAGCCGGGATGTCGGTACCGGGGAAGGGGGTGTCCTCGATATACACAATCGGCGACTGGAGCGCCCGCAACTGATCGAGGCTCTTGTTCCACGCCGTGAGCAGCTCAGACGCATTCGAGCTGTAGATGGAGAGCGAGGAAACCACGATGATCTTGGGCTTAATCGTGTGAACGATTGTTGTGATCGACTTCTGCCGCCATTGAATGCAGTCAGCGTCGGAGTATCGACTGCCGTCATTGCTGGGGCGGAGGTTCGGCACCGGACATCCGGATTTCGTCATGATGTAAAGGTGCCAATCGCGTTGTTTGGCGATGACTGTCAACGCGGGAAGCCACTGATTCGCATGGCTGTCACCGAAGAGAACAACCGGGGTGCCGCTGGGGTCCCCGATGTCGCAACCCTTGGGAGCGACAAGCTGATGGTCTAGCTGGCACTGCCCTGGCTTCGGAAGATCCTTCGGCGCCAGGAGCGGACTGGGGCTCACCGCCCCGGAATTGCGGCCGGTGGCCGAGCCGAAGATCGACTTGAAACTCGCCGAGGTTGCAGCCACTGCACTCCCATTGGCCGCGTTGGCGTCGAACGTACCGAGTGACAGAGTCGCGGATATCGCAACGACCGTACTCACGAGGCCCAAAGCGGCCGCAGAACTGACGCGAGTCTTCACAATGGACCAGTTCATGAGCGGGCGTTCGATCGCGTAGTGAGTGGCGACGCTCAAGCCAAACGCGAAGACGCTGAGGGCCGCCTTCTCTTGCCACGTCAGGGTTCCGAACCTGGCCTGCGCCAGAACAAGAACGGGCCAATGCCATAGGTACCAGGTAAACGAGATTCGCCCTACGAACCGAACCGGAGCGAGAGAGAGAATTCGACCCACCGACGCACCCGAAGTTCCCCAGAGAACTCCGCCCGCAATGACGGCCGCGGTGCCGAGCGTTGGATATAGTGCCGCAGTCCCGGGAAACGGTGTCTTGTTGTCAATGAGCACCAAGCTGCCGAGCACGGCAAGCACGCCGACCCAACCGATGACGAGACCAGCGCGTCGAAACGATTGCGACTGGCTGGCGCGTTCGCGAAGCCAGTAGGTGACCGCCGCCAGGAGCGCCCCCACGCCGAACTCCCACGCACGTGTTGTCGTAGCCATGTAGGCGAGCGTCGGGTCGCTGGTGGTGAGCGCGAGGGAGTCAACAAAGGACACAGCGGCCACGACACCCAGAATTGTCAGGATGGTGCGGGTTCGAGCGAAGGGAAATCGCCGCGATAGCAGCACGGCCGCAAGCACAAGCAACGGCCAGACGATGTAGAACTGCTCCTCAACAGCAAGAGACCAGAAGTGCAACACCACGCTGTCGTTGGTGGATCCGGCCAGATAGTCGGTTCCCAGGGCGATGAAATGCCAGTTCGCGCTGTAGAACGTCGCAAATAGTGTGTCCTGAAGGGCGCGGAATGCTGCCAGCGGCGACAGGACCAGGGAAGAGGCTATGGCCACGGCGACGAGCACGACAGACGCGCTCGGAAGGATCCGTCGAGCTCGGCGCCCATAGAAGTTCGAGAAGCTGATGCGCCCTGTGCTCTGGGCCTCGCGCAAAAGCAGGCCAGTAATGAGGTATCCCGAGATCACAAAGAAGACATCGACGCCGACGAAACCGCCTGAAATGTAGGGCACGGACGCGTGGTAAGCGACAACACCAAGGACAGCGATTGCGCGGAGGCCTTCAATGTCTGTTTGGAAGGACTTCTTCGGCTGGGAGCCGGGTGGTCGACTTGCTCCGATTCGAATCGGAGTCACGGTTGTCACGACGCCCTACCAGGGCATCATGACGTCGAACCACCCGACGGCCACAGCGGCAACCAGCAGGATGACGGACGTGTACGCGACCGCCTCGAGGTAGTTGATGCTGCCGCGGGCTTTGTCTTCGCGCTCCTTTGCGGCCTTCATGAGGCGAGGCCCGTGTCAAGGCCTGCGACCGGGAAAGCAATGGGGCTCGGACGCGAGCTGGATGCGAGGACCGCGGGCCGCTGTTCCAAGCCGGCGAGCCGAGTGAATACGTTGCGCCTGCTGGACAACGGGAACAGGACCCCGAGGAATCCCCACACCAGCGGCACCGCGAGGTAGGTGTAGGCGATCAGAAACAGCGCCATTGGCCAGAATTCTTTCCAGCCGTAGATGCCAACGTCTCGAAGCAGCGCTCCCCACGAGACAATAAGCACGACGGTCAGATAGCCGGAACCGACCTTCGAGATCGTTCGCGCGAGACCGTTCTTCTTGCCCACCGCACCGGTTGCAACCCACCCCGCGCTGCGGCCCGTGAGCTTGTGCGCAATGGCGACAGCATGGGCGAAGCTGTATGCCATCTGGACTCGCATGACTTCGAATCGCCACTTCCCCTTCGACACCTTCGGCATGGCGACGAAGAACATCCACATCCCCGCCAGGAACGGAAGGTAGTTGGCGGCGCGAACATCCGTAGCGAAAAAGATGGCCATGATCACGCCGGGCAGGTGGATCGCGAAAACGTTGAGCGCGGTGCTGATGTAGTACATGAATCCAGCCCAGAAGCAGAATCGCTGCCACAGGGTCAACGGTCTGCGCTGAGCGCTCCCGCTGCGCAGCAGGGTGATTGACCCGTTGCACCAGCGATATTGCTGATTGACGAACCCGGCAAGGTCGGAAGGGCACAATCCTCGCGAGACCAGGATCGGCACATACGAGGTTCGGTACCCGCCGCGCATAAGGCCGATGCCGGTGTGGACGTCCTCGCTGTGCTCGATTTGAGCGAAACCACCAATGGAGTCGAGGGCTGAGCGCCGGTAGACCGCGCAGGTACCGACACAGATTGGAGCGCCTGCGCGGTCGCGCGACGGCTGCACCCAGCGGTAGAAAAGCTCCTGAGTTGCACCGGCCGCGCGTTCGAGCCATGTCATCGCGTCGCTGGTGTCGAAGACCTGTGGCGTCTGAACAATTCCGACGGATGGGTCGGACATGTACGGGATGCTGTGCTCCAGGAAATCAACGCGAGGGCAGAAGTCCGCATCGAAGATGACAATGAAATCACCACTCGTCGCGTTGAACGCGTTGCGGAGGTTGCCTGCCTTCTTGAGGTGGCCTCGATCGGGTCGAACGACGTATTGGAAGCCAAACTCGCCAGCCAGCTCGCGCACTTCGGAGTTGTCGGCGTCATCCAGGACCCAGATGGTGAGCTCCCCCGCCCACTCCATCTGGCTCACGTAGATATAGGTATTTCGAAGCACGGTGATGTCTTCGCCGCAACAGGGCAGGTACACGTCGACGCTTGGGAGTTGAGTTCCCGTAGTGGACATCTTCCAGTGCTGAAGCAGCGCAAGGTGGCTGTTTTTCGAGACTCGGCGCTTGTTCAATCCTGAAATCATGGAGAGAACCGACCCGAGAACCGACACCGACAGGACCGCGATCAGGGGGTAGAGCCAGGGCGACGAAAGCGAGAACTTGAACAGGCTCGTCGACGCGAGAGCAAACGCAAGCGTCATCCCGATCTGCAGTGTGCGATTCTGCGGGCCCAGGTACCACCACAGTTCGGCATCCGAAGGTGGGGAGACCAGACCGGGCGCAGGCGTGTAGCCCGAGAAATCCGGACGGACCCTAAGGTCGTCTCGGACCCGACCCGTTTCGCGGTTCCAACCGGAGTCGGTCAGAGTGTCGTCTTCGGGTTCTGGATGAAAATTGGGAACGACTGATGTAGACACGGCGCACCTTTCGGTCACACACTGCGCTGGGGTGGCGCAGTGCACAGGTGCAGCACGAGACGGTGATGGCGGGTATCGGGGGCTGAAACCTGTCGGTTGATGCCTCGCCGTCGAGACTGGGGGTAGCGTCGGGCAACTTGCATGTCCGGCGATATTTGACGATAACTACGCGCACACCCGCGCAGGTTTCGGACAGGTTAAATCTGCGGGTCTTCCTTTCGCGCCGCAGTTCAGAAAATCAAGAGGATAACTGCGGCCGCGACCACGAGGGTCGCTGCCAACTCGATCCAAAGCAGGAAGCGCCGCTGCGCCTGCCTGACCCGGCGGGCCAGCAGTTCGAACTCCGGTACGCACTCCAGCGTGTCATCGAGAACAAACCTCCTCGATAGCTCCGGCGAGTAGGGGTCCAGAGCAGCACGAACCTGCGCCAGTGCGGATTCGTTGAGGGTCTGCGGGCGCTGCGAAATCCATCTCACCAGTCGGTCAACGCCCAGAACCAGAACGCGAGTCGATTCGTTCGCATAGGTTACCGATCTGGCTGCCGTCACCACGATGATCGGCGTGACCCGAACGGGCTTGCCACTGTCAGCGGAGAGGAGTGCTGAGACATCCTTGGCCATCTTGCGAGCGCGATGGATGCCGTCGGAACGGTGACTTCCGGTCGCGAGCACAAAGTCGTCGACCCACAGGTCACGATCCGGCTCGTCGACGGAGCTGAGGATGTAGACGCCACCGGGGCCAGCGAGGACCCGCGTTTGACCGGTGCTGTCGCTCTCGCCGTTTGACTGTCGGACAATCGTCCAGGCCGAACCCAACCTGGCGAGTTCACGCACGATCGCGATCTCGGCCCCCGCCTCGGGATAGAGTGCGTGGGCCTCGCGCGACAGGATCCGCAGACCGAATAGTCGAGCGAGTGAGGATCTCCCTCGACCCGATGAGTTCGCGTCCAGGCACCGACGAACGACCGAAGCTCCTCGGGGTACGACGAAAGGTTGCGGCGCAGCAGCGCCGTGTGCCTGTGTTTCCGTCATTGCGCCCCCACGCCCAGATAGGTTTGAGCCTAGGAGCCGGGACGCACATCGCCAAAGCCCCCAAACAGGGTCAGCCTCGACGGCAATCCACTCGTCATCGAGTTCCCCAATACTATGCCGGAGGAGCGCTCGACCAGAAGCCCTGGACGTGCTGCGTGCGATGCCTTTCGCTTAGTTCGTTGAGTGCGCCATCATCCATGCGAGGAGATAGGTGCGACTGTCTCCGCCGTCGATGGAACTCGCCGGTAACGCCCGCGCAGTGGCTATCCCGGCTGCGGCCGCCTGCTTCGACTCGAGCGCCGAGTACATCAGCAGTTGGTCGCCGAACGGTACATCGAAACCGGAGGGCGCGGCACCTCGCAGATTGAGCCGGATACGGGACTGGTCTCCCCCGAGATAACCCGCGACTGGACTCATCGGAAGTAGCACGATCGCGAGCTTCGCACTATTCGCATTGCTGAAGAAGGTCGAATAGACGCGCTGAGCTCCCCAGACCTGCGAGACGACCGAGTGCTTATATCCTTCGACTGCGGCTGTACCCAACGGAAAGTTGGTCCAGTACGCATCGGCGGATGATGCCTCGGTCGACAACATCCAGGTGGCCTCAGTGAGCAGGGCGGGCTGGTTCGCCGCCTTTGCCCAGAGGGCGAGGCCATTCCAGGCAGTCACCGCCTCTGAGCTGGACTCCTCGTTGTTCCCCACGTTCGAAATACCGGTGCCGCCCGCCCAGGAATGACCCGCGTAGGAGTCGAAGACCCGCTGCTGAGGAAAATAGGTGCTCGGGCCACCGGTGCCTACGTCGGCGGCAAGAAGGTTGAGGATGGGCGCCCATTTCCGCGCCAGCGCGGGGTCATTTGCCGCGACGGCGCCGGCGGCATACAAGAAGTATCCATAGTCGAAATGATGGTCGTTATAGACATCCGATCCGAAGGCGGGTGCGAGACCGATAATCCCCTTCCCGCTCGGATCGTAAACAAAGCACTGCACGCTTCTCACGAGGCACCCTCGCGGATCCGTCCATTTGTTGAGGTCGCTCACCAGGTCGGCCTTCAGGAGGGTCGAGGCTGCGGTCGCCCCGACCTGTTGGGCGACCGTGAACAGATTCGCAAGTCGGTACAGGTATTTGCCCGCGAAATATATGTCATGGGGCATCGGCCCAGGATTGGCCGCATCCGCTGCAACCCGAACGGCAAGGTCCGACTTCTGAGCTGGTGTGATCGACTGTAGAGGCAGAGCGGATGTGGCTTGAAGTGTCGGAACCGACCAGGTCAACGAGATGCCCGAACACAGCCTCAACTGGCCAAAGATGCTGGGATACCCGGCGGCGGCGCAGTCCTTGGGCGGATACGGGGCGCCATATTGGTGCCGCATCGCGGCGAACAGAGTCGGAGCACCGGAGGCTGTTTGATAGTAGACGGTCGTCGTCGAGCGCGTGCCGGAGACAGAATACGTCACGTTGGTGCCCACTAGCGGAGCCCGTGCCGCCGCTGCGAATTTCGCAACGGTTGACCCCTGAGCTACCGCAAACCAGGTGATCAGTTGGCCGCCCGAGAGTGTGACTTTACCTGTCCCGGATCCAACCTTCCCTGTGGTCACGAATCCGTAGGTCGTCCCGTTGACGAGGTGTGTGAAGACACCGTTCGACGACGCGAGGAACGGCTTCCCAAGGGCGATCGTGGTGGCGTGCACGGCGGAATAGGTCACAAACGGGGACCCTTCGGCGATGATGGTGGTACCGACAACCGTCTGCCCTTTCGTCTGCTGGATTGTCACGGAGGCCGCGTCATAGCGCGAGACCTCTTGAGATGTTGCTCCAACATCCACGATCACGGCGCTGGAGAGCGGACCAACTACCGCAGAAGCCGACGAGGATACGGTGGGAACCCCGAACTGAAAGCCGTTCGGAGTCAGTCCAAACGACAGTGGTAGCGGGAATACCGGCGCCGGCGAGGCGCCGTAGACGAGGCCCGAAAACCAACGGTTGGTCGGCGGTGTGAGTCCTTTGGCGAGGCGAGCCGTGGGCAACGCCGTCACGGTGCGGTGCGGGATTACCTTCACCAGGGGAGCGACAACCGAATCCGGAAGCACAGACGGTTGCTGGGGTTGCTGCCTGGATGCCGTCGGCACAGAGCATCCCTGGACAAGAAGCGTCACGCCAACGATGAAAACGATGGCGGTAAGACTTCGAATCCTCACGAGAGTTCGGCGCCGCACAGTGCTCCGGGGCGGGGCCGCTTCAGCAGTGTCAGACAATTTCGTCATACCGAGACGAGGGCGTCATCCCTCTCGTCCACCTGGAGTCGAACCGTGCGCGGTTGCGCCGGACGACCCAGCGCCCTGTACTCCCACCCTTTCGATCGATAGTCATCCGCGTCGAGGGCGTGACGTCCATCGACGATACGACGGTGGTTCACCAGTTGACCGAGAGCGTCGGGGTCGACATCCCTAAACTCCTGCCACTCGGTGAGCAGCGCAACAACATCGGCGCCCTGGGCCGCCTCAGCAAGCGAATCGGCGTACCAGAGTCCACCATAGGTACGCCGAGCGTTCTCGTTGGCTTTCGGGTCATAGACCGTGACAATGGCGCCTTCGGTGCGAAGTTGACGCGCGACATCCAGAGCAGGCGCATCTCGGATGTCGTCGGAGTTCGGCTTGAACGCCGCCCCAAACGCCGCCACACGGACACCCTCGAGCGATCCCCCTGCGAGTTCCCGAATGAGATCTACCGTGCGAGCTCGACGACGCAGGTTGATCTCGTCGACCTCGCGGAGGAACGCCACTGCCGGCCCTGCACCTAGCTCCTCCGCGCGATGGATGAAGGCCCGAATGTCTTTGGGAAGGCATCCGCCGCCGAAGCCGAGACCCGGCTTCAGGAAACGGGAGCCGATACGAGTGTCATATCCGAGAGCCGTCGACAGCACCGCCACATCCGCGCCGACAACCTCGCACACCTCTGCCATCGCGTTGATGTAGGAAATCTTCGTCGCGAGGAACGAATTCGCCGCGACCTTGACCAACTCCGCAGTGGCAAGGTCGGCGATCACTACCGGCGTCCCCTCTTCGATAATCGGGTGGAATGACGCCCGTAACTGCAATTCCGCCCACTCCGAGGTGACACCGAAAACCAACCGGTCGGGGTGCAAGGTGTCTTTCACTGCGTACCCCTCGCGCAAGAACTCGGGGTTCCACGCCAGTTCGAGCTCCTCGCCGACCGGCGAGACCGACCTCACCAGTGTCGTCAGTCGCGCCGCGGTGCCGATCGGCACCGTCGACTTGCCCACGATCAGGGCCTTGCGTGAGATGCTGCGGGCGAGCTTCTCAAATGCTGCGTCGACATACACCATGTCCGCGGCGTGCGAATCCTTCGACTGTGGCGTTCCGACGCAGACGAAGTGCACGTCACCCCAGACGCCGGCCTCCGCAAAATCAGTCCCAAAACGCAACCTGCCGCTGTCGAGCGCTTCGCGCAGCTTCGCGTCGAGCCCCGGCTCATAGAACGGTACTTCGCCAGCAGCCAACATCTCGATCTTGCGCGAGTCGACATCCACACCCAGCACTTCAAAGCCCAGCAACGCCATGCAGACTGCGTGCGTTGCGCCCAGGTATCCGGTTCCGATTACCGTCAACCGGGGCTTGGCTACCGCGGTCGTAGTACTGGACGTCGTTGATTGTTCGATGTCAGACACAGGGGAACCTCTCATCGTGTGTGGTCGATGGCGACATCGCCCCACAAACTACGACTAGGGAATCCCCATTGATCGATTGCGGATTCGCGTTCGTTCGATTGTTCGAACCCGCATCCTCGATGACGACTCCACGCTAGAGCGTCCCCCATTTGGGGTCAATAACTATGCGCTAGTTACAAGATTTGTTCACATGACCGAAACGAACAGGGGATCGGGGTTGGCTCACACCGGGTGCGTTGGCAACAGCCGGCGTCTCAGTACCTAACTGGTCTCGGCGCCGATCGCCAACCCGAACTCAGCCACCGCAGCCGTGTTGTACGCGACGAAGTCGAATGCTCTCTCGGTGACCTTTCCGTCGAGAAAATCGAGCATCCCCCTGGCTAATGCGTCATCGTCTCGGTCAACCACATGAATCGCAGAGTCCGGTAGTGCATCTCGGATGGTTGTGAAGGAGACGGAGACGATCGGCCGTCGGAGGATCGCGGCTTCCATGATCACCATCGGTTGCCCTTCGTAGTCGCTCGACAGAACGAAACAGTCGCTCGCCGCGACTGCCGGAAACGGGTTGGTTAGCGGCCCGGTCATGATCACGCTCTCGCCAAGACCTCGGCTGGTCACCAGCGCAGCGAGATCGTGCTGCAGGGGCCCGCCGCCAATGATCATGAGCCTGGCCTCCGGGTGCGAGCGATGGACCTGGTCAAATGCGCGAATCAGTCGGGCATGATTCTTCTCAGTCGACAGCCGACCAACAGACACGAACCAGCGCGTGGTTCGCTGTGGATCCGTCAACTCACCCAGCCAGGTGGGTGGCTCGGTTTCATCCGGCAGGTCGAGGGTCTCAATCAAACCCGCGGCGGCCCCGGTGAGGACACGCTGACCGTCAATGACATTTCGCGCCGCAAGGAATGCGCTCGGCTCTAGGCCAAGGCGTTCCCCCAGAGACATCCGGTTGAGGTCGCGAAGTGCACCCGACACGGATACCAATCGATCGAAGCGCCAGTACAGCGCGAAAACAGCGCCAAGCGACCGCCGGATGCGCTGCTTACCTCTGATGATGCGATGCTGCTCCGCTGCCATGTCATTGTGCAACCAGATTGAGTGGGTCGACGCCGGGCCGTTCAGCATGAGGTTCGCCCAAAAGGGGCCATACCCGTCGAAGTCGATGATGTGATCGAAGGTTGCCGAGCCGAAGACCCAGCGCCACTGCCGCTCCCAACTGGCCCGGCGGCGGTCGCCCGGCCGGCGAGCGGGATTCTGGGCCGCGAAGAACGACAGGCGCCGCCAGGTTCGAGCGAGCCTGCTCTCGCCGCTGGCCGGTCTCAGGAACTGGCGCACGTGTGATGGGATGCGCGCCTGGTTGGCCGCAGGCTGGCCACCACTCGCGGGCCGCGCGAAGACGACGGAAACATCGAACTCCGTCGGGTCGATTGCTCCAAGCAGATTCAACGCGGCGGAGGTAATCCCGTTGGATTGCATTGACCCGATATGCAGCACGATGGACGTTCGCGGGTCGGCGGCAATTGAGATGATGCCCTCCGTGTCGACTGAGCCGCGGAAGACAACATCCACGACTCGTCGCGCCGAGTGTCCGTCGTTTCGGTTCACGAAACGCGCACGCCATTCATCGCGCCGTCGACGGCTCGCGGCCTGGCCGACGGCGCCTTCCAGGATGGCGGAGGCGACATCCTCAAGGTCGGTGCAGAAGGGCCCGGGCAACTCGTCACTCGAGAAGTAGGTTCCCCGCGTTCGCGAATACGCGTCGCCATCCTGGGCATAGAACACGATCGGGCCGGCGAGCGGCAGATAGTCGAAGAAGATGGACGAGTAATCGGTGACGAGCGCGTCGGTGATTCCGAGCAACAGATTGGTCGGGATGTCGTTGGGTACGAACAACGACCGCCACTCCGGATTGCGCGCCACGAAGTGGTGCACGCGCTCGTGTGTCTTCAGGAGCACCACGTAGCGGTCGCGCCCGAGAAGCTCTTCGAGCCGCCGAGTTGCCGCGACGATCTGCTTGGCATTGTCGTCCGGTGAAGAGAACTGGCTGCCGCGCCAGGTCGGGGCGTACAGCACGACCTGGCGGTCGCCGAGCGAAATGCCCGCGGTCTCGAGAGTCGCTCGGACGGCCGCACGACCGGCGTCGTCAAGCAGCTGCCGATCCATTCTCGGATAGCCATCCTGAATGATCCGGCCGGTGAACACACCGCGTAGTCGATATGCCCTCTCGTACAGCTGCTCTGTCATGAACGCGTTCTGGGAGACCAGGAAGTCGGCGCACAAAAAGTTGCGCATCGTGTTTGCGGCCTCGATGGCGCCATCCACCTGCATGTCGTATCCCATGCGCTTGAGCGGTGTGCCGTGCCAGGTATTGAGGTAGATCTGGTCGGGACGCTTTGCGAACTCGGGTGGAAACGTCGCATTGTTGACCAGATATTTGCGGGTCGCGAGCGCACGGAAGTACGAAGGCGACCCGCGGCGAACAAATCGAACCCGCCGATTGCGTGCGAACTGCGAGCGCAATCCGGTGTATCCCCGACGTCGGTTGAGCACCCAGGTGTGATGCAGGTCAGCCATATCCGGCGCAGTAAGAAGCTCTCGGAAGATCGCCTCGGGGTTGCAGACAGCACCGTTGCCCGCGAACGACTCATATAGAACGGTGCGGTCACGCACGGGCAGCCGCGCCCACCACCATCGCAACAGCGCGTTCGCTTCGCGCCAGAAAAACCGAACTATGGCAATCAGGCGCCGCTGGAGTTGCCGCATGTACACCTTCCTCGACTGGACCTACGCTGTCAGCGGCTCAGCCACCGAAAGCCCTGGACGCCGCTCACAACGTTACTTTGGTAACGGCGGTGGCTGAATCCATGCTGGGAGTCGCGGAAGTTGCCGCGCGCGGGAGGTTCTATACCAAGAATGGCCTCACGGTCATGAAGAGCTTCGGCAAGTACGTCAGGCTTGCTACTCCATCAGGTCCTGTGGGGCTGGCGCTAGCCCCGAGTCGCTCGATCGTGGACGGTGACGGCGTACCCGTCGAGGTCTTGGAAGACGAAGGTCGTGCCGAACGGGCCCTCGAACGGTTCTTGCAGGATGATCGCGCCAGCGGCGGCAACCGTCGCGTGGAGTGTGACCGCCTCGGGGTCGTGCAGCCAGAGCGCGACACCGAGCCCCGGCTGTCCGGATTCGAGGTCGACCCCGGGTCCGGGATCCCGAACCGCAAAGGTCGGTTGGGTGTCGAACACGACGGCATGCGGCGGCGAGAACGGTGCGCGCGTGAGGCCGACGACGGTCTCATAGAACGTCGCCGCCCTCTCGAGGTCGCGTACCTGCAGCGCAATAAAGTCGGGACCGGTAACGGTCATGATGTGTTTCTCCTTCTATGTCAGTTTCCTTACATGCAACAGTATGTCAGGATACTGACATGGTCAACTATCAGCCACAGGTGGGATACGTGCTGAAGCAAGCACAATCACTGCTCCGCCTCCGCTTGGAAGAGGCTCTCAAACCGCTCGAGCTCACCCTCTCGCAGTATTCCTGCCTCCATCTACTGCGACGGGAGCCAGGGATTTCTGCCGCCGCACTCGCCCGAGGCACCTTCGTCACACGCCAGTCGATGAACGTGATGTTGCAGGCGCTGCTCGATCGCGGCTTGGTTGAACGGCCCGCCCGCGCAGAGAGTGGCCGAGCCCTGCCCGCAGCGCTGACGGCAGCCGGCGTCGACGCCCTGGACTCCGCTCAGACGTTGGTTGACTCCGTCGAGACGCGGATGCTCTCGGGCATGACCGAGTCGGATCGCGACGCACTGGCTCGCGGTCTCGCCGCTTGCGTCGAGGCGTTAGAGGTGACGGTGACGCACGCCGCAGGAGGTCAAGGCTTCTGGTAAATGGAGTGCCGTCCGACGCGTCTCCAGACGACAAACATCTCGTCGTCCACGGTTTCGAAATGAAAAGTGGCTCGACCGTCCGGGCCCTTGAATGACCAAGTAATTGCCAGAGCCTTTGAGGAGGTTAGACGCTCGAATCTCAATGCGGCGGGCCACACGTAGCCCGCCGGGTCAGCCTCGTATCCCTTGCTGGCTTGGATGAAGCTCTGGAGAGCCTCTTTGAACTTCTGTCGCTCGGCAGCCGACAGCCGCTCATAGTCGGCATTGAATTGGGGAAGTCTGCGGTACTTCACCGGCTTCAGTCGGGAAGACTGTCGAGGAATTCGTCGCCCGAATCGAAGGTCTGACCGAGTCCAGCTGCCGCCTCAGCTTCAGCCTGTCGTTCACCGTCTTGCCACCCCTGGTTCCAAAACCACGCCTGAGTCGCATCTACGGGGAGTTTCGGTCGTAAAACGATCTGCCCGTCCTCCTCGATCACTTCGACCTGAGCACCCGGTTCATCGAGGTGGTACCTCTTCCGGGACGCTGCGGGCAGCGAGATGGTTCCACGGTGCTGGACACTAACGAAAACGGACATAGCCCCATACTAGGACTAATTCAGAGATTCCGCATTACCGCAATACCGAATTACCGCATTACCGTCAAACTGCAGGCTAGCATCCGCACGCCTTGACGATATATCGTTGGGTATCGTCGAGCCTAAGTGGCTGAGGCGTTGAGGAGGACATGATGAGCAATCCATTTGCAGGCGATGGGTTCACCGGACGCCGGGGTGGCGCTGGGGAGGGCTGGCCAGGCGGTGTGTGGGAAGCAATTGAGCAACTGCGCGGGCAGTTCGACCGGAAGGTGGGCATGAGGATGGGACGCGGCGACGTTCGTGCGGCGGTGCTCGCACTCCTCGCCGAGAAGCCGATGCACGGCTACCAGATCATCCACGAGATCGAGGAACGCAGCGACGGCGCATGGAAGCCGAGTCCCGGCTCGGTTTATCC
The DNA here is from genome assembly GCA_025463785.1 of Glaciihabitans sp. Taxonomy (GTDB): domain Bacteria; phylum Actinomycetota; class Actinomycetes; order Actinomycetales; family Microbacteriaceae; genus Galbitalea. The sequence continues at coordinate 231,025 of JAODBD010000003.1, read as the reverse complement.
AACGCTCCAACTTCTTGCGGACGAGGGCTTCATCGCCGCCGAGGAGTCGAACGGTCGCAAGACCTACTCGCTCACGGACGAGGGGCGACGGGTGGCAGACGCCGCGGCCGACAACGCCGCGCCGTGGGAGGCGCAGGGTGTTCGTGACAGTGGGCGGGCATCCGCGCTGCCGAAGGCCGGCATCGAGTTGGCTCAGGCAGCCGCACAGGTCGGGCGCTCCGGCAATCCGGAGCACGTGAAACAGGCTGTTGCCGTGCTCGATGAGGCGCGTCGTAAGCTCTACTCCATCCTCGCTCAGGACTGACCGAGTGCCCACGGCACGTCGACATCAAGGAGATTGGATGACCGACGCCGGGAACATGCGCGCCCGCTCCCGCAGGATCCTGTGGTTCGCCGCCCGCTATCTGGTACAGACGTGGTGGTACGAACTGTTTCTCCCGCGGGTCGGGCTCGCCCGGGTCGCAGCACGGAACAGGTCGGCGCGCCTGCAGCACATTGCGCAGCGCTTCCACGTGCTCGCGATCGACCTGGGCGGCCTCATGATCAAGGTCGGCCAGTTCATGTCGTCCCGGCTCGACGTGCTGCCGCCGGAGATCACAAAGGAGCTGGAGGGCCTGCAAGACGAGGTTCCACCGGTGCCGTTCCCGGCGATCCGAGCCCTCGCCGAAGCCGAGCTGGGTGTGACGCTTGAGCGGGCGTTCTCGTTCATTGAGGAGGAACCGCTCGCGGCGGCATCCCTCGGTCAGGTCCACCGCGCCCGCCTATCAGAACCTGACGCAGCGGAGACGGGCTTGCTGGACGTCGTGGTGAAGATTCAGCGGCCGGGCATCGGTACGATCATCGATGTCGACCTGACCGCTCTCCGCCGTATCGCCGGCTGGCTCAGCCGCGTGCGCGTCGTCGCGGATCGCGTCGACGTGCCAGCCCTCGTCGAGGAGTTCGCGGTGACGAGCCTCGAGGAAATCGACTACCTGCATGAGGCGGCGAACGCCGAGCTGTTCGCGGAGGAATTCGCGGACGACGCCCGAGTCAGTGTTCCCGAGCTGGTGTGGGAGCGTACGACGCGACGGGTCCTGACCATGCAGGATGTGACCGCTATCAAGATCAACGATGTCGAAGGGCTGAGGGCGGCAGGCATCGACCCGTCCGAAGTTGCCATGGAGTTCGCGGCCGTCATGTTCGACCAGCTCTTCGTCAATGGCTACTTCCACGCCGACCCGCACCCCGGCAACATCTTCGTCACACCGCTCGGTGGTGTCGGCGGCCCGACCGCGGATGCCGACCGGGCGTGGAGGTTCACTTTCGTCGACTTCGGGATGATGGGCGAAGTGCCCGAGACCCTGCGTCAGGGGCTTCGGAAGGTTCTCATCGCCGCCGCGTCACGCGACGGCAAAGGGATGGTGGACGGCATCCGCGAGGTGGGTGTGCTCCTCCCGTCCGCTGATACTGCGGAGCTCGAGCTTGCGATGACGAAGCTGTTTGCCCGTTTCGGCGGGATGGGTTTCGCCGAGTTGCAGGACGTCGATCCGCGCGAGTTCCGTGCGTTCGCCGTCGAGTTCGGCGATGTCGTGCGCTCCCTGCCGTTTCAGCTGCCCGAGCACTTTCTCCTCATCGTCCGCGCGATGTCGCTGACCTCGGGGATGTGCAGCTCACTCGACCCCGCGTTCAATATCTGGAATGCCGTCGAGCCGTATTCCGCCCAGTTGATCCGAGCCGAAGGCGGCAACCTGGTCCAGACCGTCGCGAAGCAGGCGATTTCGGCGCTTGGCGTCATCGCGCGGCTGCCACAGAGGCTCGACAACCTCACGACGCAGATCGAAGACGGCAGGGTCTCGGCGCAGACCCCTCGGGTCGAGCGTCGCCTCAGCAGCCTCGAGCGAACGGGACGGCAGATCATCTCGGCCGTCATCTTCGCCGCCCTCCTGATCGGCGGCATCCTGCTTCGTGCTCAGGATGTCGTGTTTGGAACGGTCGTCATGGCCGTGTCTGTGCTCCCGCTGCTTCACACCCTCTTCGCCGGGATAGCGGCGCGGCGCGGCCCTCTGCCTTAGGCAACCTTCACCGACTCGACTCCGCTATCCCTCCGGGTCAGGGAGCGTGAGAGGTTGCTGTCGGCGTCGCGTGACGAGCCACGAACCAACGAGCACCAGGGCAAACCCAACGACCGTCCACACCGTGATCCGCTCCCCAAGCACAATCACCCCGGCGAGGATCGCGACCGCCGGATTGACGTAGGTGATCGTTGTCGCCTTCACCGGCCCAATCTCGGCGATCAGGCCGATCATGAGAAGAAACGCGAGCGCGCTGCAGACGACGGCGAGGGCGACGATGGCAATGGTCACCGGCGCCGACGGCCAGACGGTAGGCCAACCGCCGGTGAGGGCGACGATCGGGATGTAGGCGACTGCAGCTCCGGCAAGGGACAGCGCCACTATCCCGACTCCTGGCACGTCCGGCATCCATCGAGACAGAATCGCCGGGCCGAGCGCGTACCCCACCACGACCACTGCCATCTCGGCGACGCTCACCAGATCGGATCCCCCGAGGTCGAGTCCGACCAGTACGGCGACTCCCAGCGTTCCGACTGCGATGCCCAGCCAGTTTTGTGGGGACAATCGCGCAGGGCGCCCAATTACGAACGCCACGGCCACTCCGGCGAGGGGAACGGCGGCAAGCAGGAGTCCCGCGGTGGAGCTTGGCAGGTGCTGCTCCGCGGAGCTCAGGAAGTACCACGGCAGCACGATTTCCACGAGGGTGTACGCCAGCATCGGCCTCCACCGACGCAGCACGGGAACGACTTCGTGACGGAAGACGGCCAGCGGAAGCAGCAGAATCGCGGCGAGTGCCGATCGTGCCAGCACCAGCATCCCTGGATCCAACTCGGCGACCGCCACTTTGATGAAGAGGTACGGGATGCCCCACGCAACCCCGAGAGCTGCAAAGAGGATGAGGCCGCGGCGAGTCACGAACCTATTGTGGCGGCTGGGCGAGGTCAGCGTGGACGGGCCTGCTGCTTTGGCCGACCGTCGACGGTTCTTGGCGGAAAACGGTCGCCTCTGCTCACCGCCATGTTTACGAGCGCTGCTGGCTGGGATCCTGGGAAGTGCAGCCAGCGCCTCAGAGCCTCGTTGATTCCGTCTACAACTTCTTGAGAGCCATCGGGCTCGCCCTCCAACATACGTTGGCGAGCGAGCCCTGCGCTCAGACCGTCGGCGGCACTGGATCTGTGTGGATCGATTCTTCGCCCTCGAGCAGGGCGGGCGCGTTCCGCAGGACGCTTGGTCGAGTCACGGCGAGCACCACCGTGTAGATCACTCCGAGCACAATGAGTCCGATTGAGAGCAATGGAAGCCAGTCGAACGCCCCGCCCTGGAATGGACGTAGATTGCCCCAGATCGGAATGGCAAGCACGAGCACCCCGATCACAGGTACGACCAGCCACAGGAACGGGTTCTTGCGCACGCCCTTGGCGCGGAGCCGGAAGTACTGCACGAAGAGTGCGACGTTCGTGACGGTGTACATCACGACGACGCCGAAGATCCCGAGCGTCGGCAGGAATCCCACAGCGGTTCCGGGGGCCGTGAAGATCGTCGACAGCACCCCGATCACGATGCTCGGCGCGACGAAGGCGATGGCCGCGGTCCACGGTGTCTTGAATCGCTTCTGCATCGTGCTGAGCCCCTTGGGCCACAGTCCCCCGCGGGCGCCGGCGAAGATCACGCGCGCGGTCTGCGTGTTCGCGGCGATGTATGAGCTCGTGACGCTGACCAGGAACACCGTGGCCAGAATCGGAACCATCACCGGCAGCGCGATGTGCAGGAACTGGGATGCGGCGGTCGCGAACGGGTTGCCGTCCTTCGACAGCGCCGTCCCGTTGTTGCCGAACGCGGCAACGGCCGCCCACGAGCCAAAGACGTAGATGATGCCGCTGATCAGCACCGAGCCGACGAGCGCGATGGGAACGTTCCGTCGCGGATTCGAGGTCTCCTCGGCGAGCGGTGCAGACGCCTCGAATCCTCCGAACGCGACGACCGCGAGGCTGAAGGCCACAAAGATATTCGTCGCGCTGGCGCCAGACGGCCAGGTGAATGGCGCAGCGGTCAGCCCGTGAGTGCCACCCTGCGACAGAACCGCGATCATGATGACCAGGAGCACGACGACCTCGATCAGGTAGAGCACGATCGTGACCCGGACGCCGAACTGCAAGCCGATGATGACGGGAACCGTAACGATGATCCCGTAGACGATCGTCGTGATGATGGTGAGGGCCGTGTGCGCACCCGTCACCTGGAACACCGTCGTCACGATGTAGTCACCGACGTAGATGTAGATGCCGGCGAAGGTGACGATGTAACCGACGATGGTGATGACGCCGGTCGCTGTTCCCGCTGCAGCCCCGAACGTTCGACTGATGTAGGTGACGAACGATCCGGAACTCGGGTAGACGCTCGAGAACTGCGCGAGGCTCAGGCCCGTCGCCAGAAATCCGACCGTCGAAATGAGAAACACGAGCGGAACGGCCGCACCGGCGTAAACGGCAATGACGCCCGTGGTGAAGAACAGGTTGAAGGCCGGCGCAATTTGCGCGAGGCCCGGCATGATTACGCCGAGCAGGCCGAGTTTCTTGCTGTTGAGGATGGGGCTTGTGTCGGGTGAGGCGATGGTCGTCATGCTGTGGTCCTTTCGTGCTCGCGGAGGAAACCGACGAAGGCAGAGTTGAACTCGTCGGGGTGTTCCCAGATGCAGCCATGGCCGCCTGGGGTGGTGCGCCAGATCGAGCCAGGAATGAGCTCGTGCAGTTCGTGGGAAAGTGCGGTCGGAATGAGGATGTCGTTCTCGCCCGTCAGCACCAGCGTCGGCATCTTCAGCGCGGCGAGATTCGCGGTCTCGTCGTGGTTCTGGATCACGGCGAGCTGAGCCAGGTACGCGTGCACGGGCTGGTCCATGAATCGCATCGCCGTCTCGAATTCGGCCAGCTCGTCACCGCGAGACTGGAAGAAATCCAGGGTGAACGCCCACAGGGTGACGTCGCGCATGACCTGCGGCACCCCCATGACCTGGGCGGTATCGGCCCACATCGAGAACATCCGGGTACAGAAGGGTCCCGGTGCGGCGTAGGTGCTCGCGAGTGTGAGTGTCTTCACGACATCCGGATAGCTGAGAGCGAACCGCTGGGCGATCATCCCTCCCATCGATACCCCCATCACGTGGTAGCTGCCGAGGTCGAGCGCATCCGCGAGGGCCTTGGCGTCATCGGCCATGAGCTGGGTGCCATACGGCCCGACCGGCTTGTCGGTCTTACCGATCCCACGGTTGTCGAACCGGACGACGCGGTAACCGGCCTCGAGGAGAGCGGGAACCTGGTAGGCCCAGGTTTCGAGATCATCCGCGAGGCCGTTGATGAGTAGGACGGTTTCGTCGCCGTCGCCATCGATCGCGTAATTGATCGAGATTCCATTGACTTGGATAAAAGGCATGGCTGTCTCCTTAGTTGGATGTGTCGTCGTGGTCGACGCGCGCGTGGAGGGAGCGCAGCGTCTCGGATGTGAGTGAGAAGTGTTCGCCCGCAAGGCGCGCAGCCTCATCGGGCTGGCGATCGAGAATCGCGCGCGCCAGACCCCTGTGCTGTGCAATGGCTCGCGCTCGCACGTCGGCGTTGTATGGCTCCATCTCGAAGCCGAGCGATACATCCCGGCGGATGCGGAGGCTGAGGTCGGCGAGCTGCGGATTCTGGGTCGCAGCAGCAATGATCTGGTGGAGTTCGAGGTCGGCCTGGCCAGAGGCCTTCCGGTCATCGTCTGCGGCCTCATACCCCCGAACCGCCTGCACGATCCGCCTGGCGTCGTCGACGGTGTGGCGAACCGCTGCCGTGCGGGCGATCTGCTGCTCGATCAGGGAGCGGAAGTCGAGAGTGACCTCGAGTTGGTTCCAGCCCGGCTCGAGGGCGCGGCGCACCATCGAATCGGATGCCGGCCCCCACTGCGAGGTGACGAACGTTCCGCCGTTGCGCCCGCGCTGAACCGAGACATAGCCGAGCGACGCGAGCCTGGCGAGGGCCTCGCGCACTGTCGTCGGGCTGACCTCCAGCAGCTTGGCAAGTTCCGAAATCGTGGGCAAGCGCTGGCCCACAACGAATTGCCCGAGCGAAAACGCGGTGACGAAGCGGTCGGCGATGCGAGCTGCAGCGGATTCCGCGATCAGCGGTCGGAGCGCGATGATGGCGTCATCCGGGTCGGCGCTCACGACGCCGCCCCATACCACCCCGCGAGAAAGCGGGCAACGACCTTGGCGCATTGAACGATGCTCGCCAGCTCAACCGCCTCATCGGTTCCGTGCATATTGCGGGTGCGCGGTCCGTACGCGAGAGTCGGCATTCCTGCCTGGTTTACGTAGAAGCGGCCGTCAGTCGTCGAGCCAAGGGTGACTCGATTCGGCTGGACACCGTGCACTTCGGCGTGCGCATCCCCCAGTCGTGTGACGACGGCTGCGGTCTCATCCTGGAGATAACGCTGCGCGCGATAGCCCGTCATCGTGAACCGCGGTGGATGCGCTGCAAACCACGCATCGCCGGCCAGGGCTGATCCGACGGCTGCCTTCACACGCTCGAATGCTTCGTCGCTTGTCCACGTGCCCGGGTGGCCGACCCGCACCTCGAGTCGCGCGATCGCGGGGACCGACGATGCCCAGTCGCCCGCGAGCACGCGACCGATGTTGACGTTGTACGGGTGAGTCGTCGCCGCAAATGCGGCATCAGCACCGTCACCCGAGACGTGCGCCGCGTTCATCTCAGCCTCGAGGGACTGCAGGGCGGCGATCACCGAATAAGCTCCGAGAATCGGGTTGACCGACTCCATTGCGGCTTCCGCATGGCCGGCGAGACCGTCGACCTCGATCGAAATCCAGATCAGGCTGATGCCGCCGAGCAGGATGTCGAGGTCCGTTGGTTCGAGCAGGACCGCCGCATCGGCGGTGTAGCCGGCACGCACGGAGGCCAGGGTGCCGTTGCCCGTGGCCTCTTCTTCGATGGCGGCCACGAACGACAGCCCACCGGTCATCCAGCCTGGCGATATTTCGTCGAGCGCCCAGAGCGCGAGCAGTCCAGCGGCAAAGCCGGCCTTCATGTCGCCGGCACCGCGGCCGACGAGCCAGCCGTCGACGACCGTCGGCTCGAACGGCGGCGAGGTCCAGCGACTGGCGTCATCGGCCGGGACGACGTCCATGTGCCCGTTCAGGATGATTGTCCGCGAGGCATCGGAGGGCCCGCGCTGCCCGACAATGTCGTAGCGATGTTCGTACGAAACAATTGGAATTCCCGCATCCGGGTCGCTCGCAATGGACTCCGGGATTTCGAGCCGCGTAACAGCGAACCCGGCTCTTTCGAGTTCACCGGCAAAGGCTTCCTGGGCGCCCGACTCGTTTCCGATCGTGCTTGCGTTTGAGACCAGCCGCTCGAGGACTTCGAGTGCTCGTGGAAATAGCGCGTCAATCGCGGCGTCAAGCTTGTCCATTCGGACTCCGGGTTAGGAGGTAAAGAAACAAAAACTGGTTGTTTTGGAGACTAGACCTTTGAGCCGAGCGCAGGTACGAAAGCTCGACGTCTTCACTGCGACGAAATGTGTCCGAAACAATGTCGGCCAAATGCACCCCTCGCACCCCCGAGTCGACAACAAATCCACTATTTCCGGAGATTTCTCGGCCTTTATCCCTCGAGTTCTTTACTCAGCGATTGACAAATTCCTGCCTTCGAATAATAGTTAGGCATGTGCCTAGGTATCACGAGGAGCTCGACGGCGTGCTTCGCGCTCTCGCGGATCCGACGCGTCGCGCCATCGTGGAACGGTTGGCGAAGTCCCCAGCCGTCGTTTCCGAGCTGGCGGCGCCGTTCTCGATGGCGTTGCCGTCGCTCCTGCAGCACCTCGGCATTCTCGAGAACGCGGGACTGGTCACCTCGCAGAAACACGGACGCGTCCGCACCGTGAATCTGCGCCCGGGCGCCCTCGACGTCCTGCACCTGTGGCTCGGCGAGCAACGAACCCCAGCCGAGGACCAGGCCGACCGGCTCGGCATCCACCTGGTCCGTACTATCCCGGAGGAAAACTGACATGACCCGCGTTCGCATGGACCTGTTCGTCTCGCTGGACGGCTGCACGCCGGCCGATGCGACACCCGAAAATCCGATGGGTGACGACTGGGGGCGTCTCACGGCGGCCTACAGCGCGACCCGCACGTTCCGGGAGCGCGTCTTCGGGGACACCAGCGGCGCCGGCACGACCGGCGTCGATGATCGATACGCCATCGCGTTCTCCGAGGGCGTCGGCTCCGAGATCATGGGCGCGGGGATGTTCGGCCTGCACTCGTTTCCCGACGACGCGGACTGGAAGGGTTGGTGGGGTGACGAGCCGCCGTTCGGCAGTCCGGTCTACGTCCTCACCCACACGGCGCCGCGTCCGTCGATCCCGATGGAGGGCGGAACGACGTTCGAATTCCGCAACGCCGCAGTCGAGGATGTGCTCGCGGAGGCGACCGAAGCTGCCAGCGGCCTGGACGTACGGGTGGGCGGTGGGTACGGCACTGCGCGCGACTTCCTGCGCGCCGGCCTGGTCGACGACCTGCACCTCATGGTCGCCCCGATCTTCCTCGGCCGGGGCAACCGACTGTGGGACGATCTGCACGGCTTCGAACTCACCCACAGGGTGACGACGGAAGTGGCCGAGAGCGGCACGATCCACGTTACCTTGACACGTTAGGACGCAAAACGTGACGATCCAACGCCGACTCGCGCGTGCCGAGTTTGTCCTCACCCGCGACTACCCCGTCCCTGTCGAGCGCGTCTGGGACGCTTTCGCCGAGGAGGACCAGAAGCTGAGCTGGTGGGGTGCCGGCGACGCAATCGAGGCTCGAGAGTGGGCGTTCGACTTCCTCGTCGGCGGACGGGATGTCGCCGAGGGCAAGTTTCACAACGGTCCGGTGTCGCGGTACGAGGCCACATACACCGACATCGTCGAGCACGCGCGCATCGTGACGACGTACGACATGTGGCTCGACGGGGTGCACATGTCGACGTCGGTGGCGTCGTTGGAGTTTGAACCGATCGACGCCGGCACCCGATTCACACACGCCGAGTTCGGCCTCTTCTTCGACCAGTTCTGGGCCGACGGCACAGGGCGCGAGGCAGGCACACGCGGGTTGCTCAAGGCTCTCGGCAACTACCTCGCATGACTCGCCTTCTCGATGAGCGGCGGTTCCTGCACCGAGCCGACGGACTGTAGCGCTTCGTGGTTCAGTCGGTGCCTTCGATGGACGCTCGACCGGTGGGCAGCTGCGGTCGCCACCGTTCGCGACGATCCAACTCGTCCTGGATGGCGACGAAGAAGCGGTCGATCTCACCCCGGCGCTGAACGAACAACAGGGTTTCCGCACCACGCACTGTCCCGGCCACGTCAAGCTCGATGCGCGTGTGCGTAGCATCCACCGGAGTAAACCGAAGACGCGCCTCAAAGAATGCCCAGCCGGAGAGCGCGCTCGCAACAGGGTCTACGAGGCTTGTTCCCCTCAGCGCGTCACGCACGAAGTCGCGCACTTCGTCGAATGGCACCGGCACGACCTCTTGCGGGATGTGTCTGGGCGCGACTTCGTTCTTCGTGCGCTTCTGCGGCTCCATCTCACTCACAGGGGCAGAGTAATCCCCTATTGCTCGCCGTGAACAATCGATTCGACGGAGTCGCAGGTGAGGGCAAGGCTGCGGGTGTCCATCATGTCTCGTCAACTGCATGGCGAAGGAACCGCCAAGGATCACCGGCATGGTGACGGTGATTAGCGACAGGATGATGGGGTTGCCGGTAGATACGTCGAGATGGACTGCGTTGTTCGGCAACTTGTCCGGGTTTCATGTGAGATATCCGAGGGCTTCGCGCAGCGGACCCGCGCCGCCGGGGACCCGCTTCGCCAGAGTCATCAGCTGGCCGGCCTGGAACTGCGTCGAACTATCGAATCCAGGCTTGCCCCCGGAGGCAGTCGGCCCGGCTCGGTAGCATGAAACGCATGTCCATCAAGCTTGAGAATGTTGGCATCGCCGTTCGCGACCTCGACGCAACGATCTCCTTTTTCACCGACCTCGGCCTCACGGTTATTAGGCCGCGACACAGTCAGTGGTGAGTGGACAGACACCGCCGTCGGCCTTGATGGCAACCACGCCAAGATTGCGATGCTCCAGACGCCAGACGGTCACGGTCGCATCGAGCTCTTCGAGTACATCCACCCCGAAGCGATCGAGTCGCAGCCGGCTCGTCCCAACGATATTGGCATGCACCGCGTCGCCTTCTCAGTCGACGACATCGACAAGGCCCTCGAGATAGCCGCGAAACACGGCTGCCGTCCACTTCGCGGCGTGGCGACCTATGAGGATGTCTACAAGCTCGCCTACATCCGCGGTCCCAGCGGCATAATCGTGATGCTCGCCGAGGAGCTGAAGAAGAACTGACGGGCCGAGTGGACACTCAGTGCCCGGACGCACGAAGTGTCACCGATGTCCTGAGACATCACACCTGCCAGGAGCGAGAATTGAACCCGGGCCTCGTGTTGGACATGCTCGAACTCCAGGACCCTTCTGCTAGCGCCGGTGTGGCGAGGAGCAACGTGGAGGCGACCACGCCAACCCCCGCGAAGGCGAGAATCTTCCTACTCTTAGAAAGAGTTACCGGCTCTGTCCTATCGTTGGGTGACCGGTGGACAGGTCATTCCACCGGTCTGGATATAATGAGGATGACACAGAGATCAGCGGCGGGCAACGCCAGGTTTTTGAAGTCCGGCCGCAACCGCAACGATGCCCATAGGGCATCGCACAAGCCCTGGGAGTCGAGTTGGTAGACGAGCTGAATGTCTCTAAGTGCTCGTTCGGATACTCGCAGCACTCCAACGTGCTCGAAGATCTCAGTCTGGGTTTCGGGCCTGGTGCAACGGTGCTTCTCGGCCCCAATGGGGCAGGAAAATCCACGCTCCTCGGGCTTCTGGCCAGCATCTACCGACCACGTGGGGGCTCGGTAGAACTTCGTGGAATAGGGCGCACCTCTGAGCGTCGAACACTCAGGCAGTACCGGAGGGCCGTTGCGTGGCTTCCGCAACACGCGGGAGTCTTCGGCGGGCTCACGGTACGTGAGCATGTCGCTTACGCCGGCTGGCTCAAGGGCATGAACCGGCGAGACGCCTGGTCCCGGTCCCTGGACGCCCTCACGACTATGGAGTTGCAGGAGTTCGCATCTCGCCCTGCAACGAAGCTGTCCGGAGGTCAGGCCAGGCGGATGCAGTTGGCCGGAGCGCTGGTTCACGAAGCCCGAGTCGTCTTGCTCGATGAGCCAACCGCGGGATTGGACCCGCTCCAGCAGGCGCGGTTCGGGGACCTAATCCAATCACTCCCGAACCACATGATTACCATCGTCGCAACCCACGATGTCAATGATTTGAGCGACTCGTTCGATCGAGTCGTCGTTATCGATGACGGGATCATCCGATTCGAGGGCACCGTTGAGGGGTTCATTTCTACGGTGCCATCGAGCGTGGACGAACACCGGCGCGGCCTCGCCGCGTACTCGCAAATCGTGAAGCCTGAGAGTTAGCATGCACTCCGTACGCACCCTCTGGCGTGAGCCTGCCTTCTTTCTCCTTGTTTTCGCGATCGCCGCAATAGTGCTGTACGACAGGGTTTTCGTTAATCCCGTCAATTTCGATGGCTACTGGGTTTCGACTTTTGCAAACGCCTCGATATTCCTGATCTTCTCTTGCCCAGTGGGATCAGCGTCCGCCGCAATGGCTGCCGCTCGTGCCCGGCGAGCTGGTGTGTGGTCGATGCCCCTGGCGCGCAATCGTGCGGTCGTCACGTTCCGATTGCTAATGCCGTCCTTTGTAGCCGGGTTCGTTGCCCAACTCTTCGGGCTCTTTCTGCTGATGTCAGCGTCGTGGGGGGCTCCCGGGCGAATTCCGTTCGAGATAGTGCTCACATGGGCAGCGATCCTCACGTTCCATATTCGATCGGATACCTGCTCGGCCGGTTCCTCCCCGTTGCCGCAAGCGTCCCCCTGGCCATCTTCGTTTCGTACTGCTGGCTCGGCTTCACGTGGACGGTCAGCTACTTTCCAGTTCGGTACCTCTCGGGGTTAGTTATCGCGGCATGTTGCAGCGTGGAGACGACTCTCGACGAACGCTCCGTTGTCGCTGTCATCGCATTCAGCTCGCTGACGTCGATTGCCCTACTTCTCCTCGCGACAGTGCCACCGGTTGCCGTTCATTGGAGCGTTACCCCGATAAGAGCCACGGTAGCTGTCGGGTTCGCGGTTGTTGCTACTGTGCTCGGACTCAATGTTGCACAGGGACTCGCAGCCCAGCCCGTGATGCCCCGCGGCCAGGACGAACTGGTTTGTATCGGTGAGGCGCCGAGGATGTGTGTCTATCCTGAGCAGCTGCAGGGGGAGGATCCTCGCCCAACTCTGGAAACCGCGTATAAGAATCTCCGTGAGGAGGGCGTCGCGCTGCCGTCGGCGATCACGACATCCAACACCAAAGCAGATCGTTCATCACTGCGCGTGGTTATCTCCACACACCCGAGTACGAACCAGCTCGTGTACACGCTTGCAGCCGCCCTCGTTCCAGACGATGTGGCGCCGTACTGCGGGGACGGAGCTGACTATCCGAAGCGACTGGACGTGGCTGCGGTCGCCATCTGGTGGCTGCAATCTGTAGCGGGCAAAGGACTACTGGACAAGTCTTCTATAGCTCCGTCCACCCTCAGCCCCGACTCGGCGAGCCTAGTCGAAGGCTTTGGACGTCTGAGCGCCCAAGAGCAGCGTGACTGGTATTTCGCCGCCTCACCAACGCTCTCGCACTGCCGATCGGCCCCGATGGAGATCCCGTCGCGATGAAATGGTGGATTCGCAGCCAGCATCCAGCCTGGGTGGTCGGGACCGTTCTGCTCGGCACAGCGGTGGTAATTGCAGCACCAGGCTCGACTGGACTGCCAATCCCCTCGTTAGCTGGCCCAACAGCCTTCGCCGCAATTCGCCCCTACGCCCTCGTGGCAGTTCTGATCACCGTGGCAATGTGGGCCAGCGTGTCCGCTGGACACAAGTCCGCAGTCCTTTCAACAACTCGGCTGTTGAAGTTTTACGTCTTCGTGTCTCCCTGTGGAGTCTTGGTCGTCTGCGGACTGATGATTGGGGCTTGGGCGATAGTTGCCGGTGAATTGACCACCCCGCTCCAGTTGCTCTTCCGCGACCTGATAGGACTTCTCGGTCTTGGATTAATTCTGGTCTCCTTCACCGGCTATCGCTATGCGGGGATTTCGTCGACGGTCTACGTCTTCGTGTCCGCAATCTTTGGAAGGACGAGCGGGGGTGGCGCTTACGACTCGGCTCTCTGGGCGTGGCCCATCGCTGATTCCACCGCTTTTGACTACTGGATTCCTGCTGCCGCTTTGTTCGTGACCGGTGCGCTGGTTTGGCTTCTACGATCCCGCGATCACTATTCACGCGTCATGATCAACCAAGCGATGGACACGCGGCGAGAGTAGGTGGCACATCCCCTCGGAGCACGGCGATGCAGTAGCCACGATCGGCTCGGTTAGCTGTTGAATTTCATGGGAATTGTGGGGTTTTGTGAGAACGGCTCCACAAATCATGCCGTGGTGCCTCGCAACCTCAGCGCATCGACGATCGAACGCTCCGCTGAGTAGAGGCCAATACTCGGGTCGGCGTCGCCTTCCTCAAGCAGAGTGCGGCCAACCTGGGAAGTCGCACGGTCGAATAGGTACCAATCAACCGCGGCTTGTGTCTTCGCCGGCTTCTGGCCTCGAGGGATCGCGATATCAGACCGAGTCGGAATCGCATCGATCAACTCGTGACGCGCGAGGGCCGACTCCAAACAGATAGTGGCATCCGGACGCCTTCCCACAATCTCTGTCAGATCGAGGTCGCCTATCGGGAGATCTGTGCGCCGATACAGCCCGTGACTGATGCGCTCGATCTGCTGCTTTCCAGCAGTCGATAGAGCTGCCGCGAGTCGATTCCCACCCGGCTCGCCTCAGACAGCGAGAACGCTCGCGATGGCAAGCTCGTGGTTGACACGTGCCCAATAGCATGCAGATGCTCTTACCTTTCGCCGCTTTTAGGCGACACCTCGCCTGGTGTGACCTGCTGTTCTGAGGTCAATAGGTCAATCGCGCCCGGTCGACCGAAACCCACACAAACACTGGGGTCGGAAGGGCCGGACAGGTCGATTTTCGCCCCAGAATCGGCACCAGATGTTTTCAGGTGTGGGTGAAATGTGGGCAGAAACCAAAACGGGCCCGACCACATTCCAGAAGAAATGCTGGTCAGACCCGTTATTCTCGGTGCGCCCGGAGGGATTTGAACCCCCGGCCTATTGATCCGTAGTCAATTGCTCTATCCGCTGAGCTACGGGCGCATGTGGCTTCGAAAAGCCAACCTGACGACTATATCAGCCAATGCCTAGTGGCCCGGCGCGGTGAGAACCTCGCGGAGTCGCAACTCCAGGTAGCGCCGCTCGGGCTCGCTTGGGGCCAGCGCGAGGGCCCGACGGTATTCGGCCGCAGCATCCGGCATCCGGCCCAGACGGCGTAGAAAGTCGGCCCGAGCCGCGGGCACCAGGCGGTGATCGCCCAGCTGCGCGGCGACCAGGTCAACCTGGGCGAGGCCAGCCACAGGTCCTTCCGCCATGCCGATCGCGATCGCCCGGTTGAACGCAATGATCGGCGACGCATCGAGCGCCGCCAGCTCGTCGTAGGCGTTCACGATCGCGCCGAAGTCGGTGTCGTTCCAGCTCGGCGAAACGGCGTGAGCCCGGGCGATTGTCGCCTGCAGTTGGTATCGCCCCGCACCGCTGGCAGGCGCCGCCGCGTCGAGCATCGCCGATGCCTCCACGATGGTGGCTTGATCCCACAGCGAGCGGTCCTGGTCTTCGAGCGTCAGGATGCCTCCGTTGGCATCCGTCCGCCCCGCGCGCCGAGCATGATGCAGCAGCATGAGCGCCAGCAGACCGGCGACCTCCGGCTCGCCTGGCAGCAGGCTGCGCAGCAGACGTGTCACCCGAGTCGCCTCCGCGGCGAGCGGCTCCCGCACGACCTCGGTGCCGGTCGTCGCCGAATAGCCCTCGTTGAACAGCAGGTAGAGCACGGCGAGCACTCCGGGCAATCGCTCGCCGAGGAGGTGCGCTGGAGGCACCCGGTACGGGATGCCGGCTCCCTTGATCTTCGCCTTCGCCCGAACCAGACGCTGGGCCATTGTCGTCTCGGGCACGAGAAATGCGCGCGCGATCTCCGGCACAGTGAGTCCGGCAACCGTGCGCAGGGTGAGCGCAACGCGAGCGTCGAGGGCGAGGGCCGGGTGGCAGCAGGTGAAGATGAGCCTGAGCCGGTCATCCTGAATCTCGTGCGTTTCGAGGTATTCGAGCTCGTTCAGGATGGCGAGGTCGCGAAGTTTGGACGCCTCGGTCGTCGCGCGCCGCAGCCTGTCAATCGCGCGGTTCTTCGCGACAGTGGTGAGCCATCCGGCCGGATTCGGTGGGATGCCATCCCGGGTCCAGCGATCGAGGGCGATTTCGAAGGCGTCCTGTGTGCAATCCTCGGCGAGCGCCCAGTCACCGGTGACCCTGATCAGCGTCGCAACGATGCGACCCCAGTCGGCGGCATAGGCCGCGGCGACTGCGGCGGCGGCGTCTGGCTGCCGCCCGGCTTGCTCAGCCCCAGGCGCCGACGGGTGCCTTGAAGACGGGGACTGGGGCATGAGACCAGTGTGTACCGTTCATGTAGTGGCTGGTTGACCACGGCGACGCCCAGATAGCGCTCTCGATGGTACCGGCGGACGCGGAGCTGGCGAACGCGGCAGCGATGGGTGCGAAGCCGGGATTGTGGTGCAGGTTCTCGGCCGCCTTCTGTGCGGCGATCACGAGGTTCGCGTAACTACCCGTTCCCGCTCCGCCGCCCGAACCGTACCCGTTGTTGAGCGGGTTATCGCGGTTCCACCAGTTGTTGGGACCGTTCTCCTGCCGCATCCAGCGCACGAGTACCGTGACGCTGGTGGTGGTTTCCGGCCACTTGCCCGAAAGCAACACGAGCTTCGCCCAGTCGTAGTTCGTGCCCAACCGCGTGAACGTTTCGATCGCCGGCGTTGCCGCATACGTATCCCGGCTGATGTCGGCGACCACGACGTCGGCAGACACGGTCAGCTTCTGGGCATGAGCGACCTCGTACGCGTGCAGAACGGCCGCGACGCTCGGTGACGCCGGTGGCGCAAGTGCAAGGGTGACGGTTAGCGCGAATGCCGCAAGGGTGGCCCCGACGACCAAACGCCCTCGCGACCTTTTGCGTACGCGAAGCTGCCGCGGCGTTGCGCGGGGCGATGCGTGCAATGGGGAGCGAGAGGTCATATGGTTGCGGACCTGCGCCACGGATCGATTCGGAGATTCCTGGCGAGTCCAGTGTTAAGGGTAGCAGGTGCCCTATGTGCAGGCGAGGGTGGCCAATCGGACGGCCCGCGGGGTACCCCGGACGCGCCCTCGTTGGGCACCGCGGCGCACCTCGCGACGCACATCCGCGGGGGCGCTGTGGTTTGTCGCGGACGCTGCGGTACGCACAACCGCGCCCGCGACAAACCTCAGCGCACGGCGGAAACGGTGGGTGCGGCGGGCGCAGCGGGCGCAGCGGGCGCGTGGGCCTCGAGAAACTGGAACACGTCCGTCGTGTCGACCCCCGGGAAAACGCCGGTCGGCATCGCGGCGAGCAGCGAACTGTTCAGTCGCGCACTCGGAATCGAGTGACCCTCCCAACGGGATGCCAGCGACGCCGGCGCGCGCCGACAGCAGGCGTCATCCGGACAGGTCGAGGTGAACCGATTCGCGGTGTCGCGACCGCGAAACCACTTCACATGCGCGAACGGCGTACCAACGCTCACCGAGAACGCACCCCGCGAGGTCGTCTGGATGCGAGATGTGCACCAGTACGTTCCCGTCGGCTTGTCCGTGTACTGGTGGTACGGGCTGAACCGGTCGGCGACATCGAAAACCTGCCGCGCACTCCAGTAACGGCAGACGTTCTGTCCCTCGACGGCGCCGAGGGCATCCGTCGGGAATTGCACGTTGTCGTTCTCGTATGCCTTCGAAATCGACCCGCTCTCGTGAACCTTCAGGAAGTGAACCGGGATGCCCAGGTGCTCGGTCGCAAGGTTCGTGAACCGGTGAGCCGCTGTCTCGTAGGTGACGGCGAATGCGTCGCGCAGGTCCTCGACCGACAGCTCCCGGCGATCCTTCGCGGAATGAAGGAAGGCGACCGCGCTGGCCTCCGGAACCATGAGCGCGCCAGCCAGGTAGTTGGTCTCGACGCGCTGGCGCAGGAAGTCCTCGTAGTCGGTCGGATCGGCGAGCTGCAGCACCTGAGCGGCGAGCGCCTGCAACAGCGTCGACCGTTGGTCGGTACCGCCAGCCTCGACAACGGGCAGGTAAATGCGGCCGTTCTCGAGGTCAGTCACGCTCCGCGTCGACGCGGGCAGGTCGTTCACGTAATGCAGGCTGAAGCCCAGATGACTGGCGAGATCGGATGCCACCCGCTGTGACAGGGGACCGCCCGCCTGCCCGACGGCCGCGAGCAGCTTCTTGGCCGTCTGTTCCAGCTCGGGGAAGTAGTTGTTCCTGGCGCGCATCGCCCGCCGAAGAGCGGTGTTGGCGCGGCGTGCCTCTTCCGGCGTCGCCGCGCGCTGGCTCAGCAGCCGCTGCAGTTCGTCGTGCAATTGCAGGATCGTGCGGATGGCTTCATCGCTCAGCGACTTGCGCACCGGCAACGGAGGCAGATCGAGCGACACGTAGAGGGGGCCGCGCTGCGCACGCTCGAGTGCGATCTCGAGGGCTGCGCGAGGCGACGGCGCATCCTGGCTGAGCAGCTCGTCGACGCTCACGCTGAGCGCCCGCGAGAGCTTCTGCAGCTCGCTCAGCTTGAGTTCGCGTTTGCCGTTTTCGATGACCGAGAGCTGGGATGGCGCGCGATCGAGCGCCGCTGCGAGCGCATCCAGCGTCATCCCTCTCTGGGTGCGCAGTTGTCGGATGCGGCGGCCGATCGTCAGCGAATCGAGCATGTCCTGATCCTGATCGATCGCGAAAGCGTCTGGGCTCATCCCCCCACTGTGGCATCTGCGACTCTTGCGGTAAATAGAAGAATCCAGTTTTTTCTGGAAAGAAATCCGGCGAAGAACCCTCGCTAAGGTCGCAGAGTCGAGGAAGGACGAACGCAAAGGAGCACCATCATGAACACCAGGCCAGGCGACCAGACGCAAACGGCAGCATCCCTCGAGTCCGAGTGGAAGACCTCCGCACGCTGGAACGGCGTGCAGCGCGATTACACCGCGGAGGATGTCATAGCCCTCCGCGGGAGCGTCGCCGAGGAGCACACGCTGGCCAGGCGCGGCGCCGAAAATCTGTGGAACCTCATCCACGCACGCAGCTCGGACGGCTCGGAAGAGTGGGTTCCGGCGCTTGGTGCCCTCACCGGCAACCAGGCCGTTCAGCAGGTGCGCGCCGGGCTTAAGGCGATCTACCTCTCCGGCTGGCAGGTCGCGGCCGACGCCAACCTGAGCGGCCAGACCTACCCCGATCAGAGCCTGTACCCGGCCAATTCGGTGCCGTCGGTCGTGCGCCGCATCAACAATGCTCTCCTGCGCGCCGACCAGATCGAGACGACAGAAGGCAACACCCAAATCGACTGGCTCGCGCCCATCATCGCGGATGCCGAGGCCGGCTTCGGTGGCCCGCTGAACGCTTACGAACTGATGAGCTCGATGATCGCGGCAGGCGCCGCTGCCGTGCACTGGGAGGATCAGCTAGCCTCGGAAAAGAAGTGCGGACACATGGGTGGCAAGGTGCTCGTGCCAACGTCGCAGCACATCCGCACCCTCAATGCTGCACGACTCGCAGCCGACGTCGCGGGCGTCTCCACTCTCGTCATCGGCCGCACCGATTCGCTGGCCGCTAACCTCGTGACGAGCGATGTGGATGACCGTGATCGACCGTTTCTGACCGGCGGGCGCACGGCCGAGGGGTTTTACGAGACGACACCGGGCATCCAGACGGTCCTCGCTCGCGGTCATGCCTACGCGCCGTACGCGGACCTGCTGTGGGTCGAGTCCTCGGAGCCGGACATCGAGTTGGCGCGCACGTTTGCCGAGAGCATCCACCGGGAGTTCCCCGGCAAGAAGCTCGCGTACAACTGCTCGCCATCGTTCAACTGGAAGAGCCACCTTGACGACGACCAGATCGCGAAGTTCCAGCGCGAGCTTGCGGCGATGGGATACGCGTTCCAGTTCATCACGCTGGCTGGTTTCCACGCGCTGAACCACTCGATGTTCACACTCGCGAAGGACTACAGCGAGCGCCACATGAGCGCGTACGTCGAACTGCAGGAGGCCGAGTTCGCCGCGGAAAGCTCCGGCTACACCGCGACCAAGCACCAGCGCGAGGTCGGCACCGGGTACTTCGACCGCATCTCGACAGTGCTCAACCCCGAGAGCGCCACCCTAGCGCTCGTCGGCTCAACCGAATCCGCTCAGTTTAACTAGGCCCGGAACCAACCTCCGAAAGGACAGAAATCATGACAACACGACACTCCAGGATCGAAATCCTGAGCCCGCTCGACGAGCGGTTCGACACGATCCTCACGCCCGAGGCGCTGCATTTCCTGGCGCGCCTGCACGACACATTCGCCGGTCGCCGACACGATCGCCTCGCCGCGCGGATGCACCAGCGCACCGCCATCGACAACGGGCGCGACTTTCGGTTTCTGGATGCCACGGCGCCCATCCGGGACGAGCCAACCTGGCGGGTGGCCGGCCCCGGCCCCGGCCTCGACGATCGCCGCGTGGAGATCACCGGCCCCACCGACCGCAAGATGGCAATTAACGCCATGAACTCGGGCGCGAAGGTGTGGCTCGCCGACCTCGAGGATGCGACGAGTCCGACCTGGCAGAACGTCATCGGCGGCCAGATCACGTTGTTCGACGCCATCCGTCGACAGCTCGACTTCACCTCGCCGGAAGGCAAGGAGTACCGCCTGGGCGAGACGACACCCACGATCGTGATGCGGCCCCGCGGCTGGCACCTCGTCGAGAAGCACCTGCGTTACGTCGACTCGGCGGGCCTGTCGTCGCCGGCCTCGGCATCCCTCGTCGATTTCGGACTGTACTTCTATTTCAACGCCGCCGAGCTGATCGAGCGTGGGTCTGGTCCGTACTTCTACCTGCCGAAGCTCGAGAACCACCTCGAAGCCAGACTGTGGGATGACATTTTCACCTTCTCCGAGAACGCGCTTGGTATCGCGCACGGGACGATCCGCGCGACGGTGCTGATCGAGACGATTCCGGCGGCATTCGAGATGGAGGAGATCCTCTACGAGTTGCGGGAGCACTGCGCGGGCCTGAACGCCGGCCGCTGGGATTACATCTTCAGCATCATCAAGAACTTCCGCAGCCGGGGTGCGAACTTCGTGCTGCCCGACCGCGCGAAGATCACGATGACCGTTCCGTTCATGCGCTCATACACAGAGCTGCTGGTTGCGACCTGCCACAAGCGGGGCGCGCACGCGATCGGCGGGATGAGCGCGTTCATCCCGAATCGACGCGATCCGGAGGTGACGGAGCGAGCACTCGCGCAGGTGAGTGCAGACAAGCGACGGGAGGCCGGCGACGGGTTCGATGGAACCTGGGTCGCGCATCCCGACCTCATCGAGACGGCTCGTGCAGAGTTCGACGCCGTACTGGGCGACCGGCCCAACCAGGTCGACCGGCTGCGCGACGACGTGCACGTGACCGAGGCCGACCTGCTCGACCTGCGGATCGATGGCGGTGTGACCAACGCCGGCGTGGCATCCAACGTCTCGATTGCTCTTCGCTACCTGGAGAGCTGGCTGCGAGGCATTGGTGCCGCCGCGATCGACAACCTGATGGAGGACGCCGCGACCGCGGAGATCAGTCGCTCGCAGCTATGGCAATGGATCCACCGGGAGGTCGTCACCCAGGATGGCGTACGCGTAACCCGTGCGTACGTCGAGGCGATCCTGGATGCGCAACTCGAGGTGCTGCCTCGGGATGCCGGCGACCGCTTCGATGACGCGGCCACAATCTTCCGGCAGGTCACGCTGCAGGACGACTTCCCGACATTCCTCACCATTTCGGCATACAGCCAGTACCTGGTGGACGCAGCGGAGGCGGGCCAGCTCGCGGCGTAAACCGGGCATCCGCCCCGGCTCAAGCCGAGTCGGGGCGGATGAGTCCCGCTGAGCGCAGATCGCTCCACAGCTGTTCGGGAATCGTCACCGTGAACAGGTGCGCGTTGCGCGCGACCTGCTCGGCGGAACGCGCTCCCGCGCATACTGTCGCGACGGCCGGGTGCCTCAGGGTGAACTGCAGTGCGGCAGCTGGCAACGTAACACCGTGTGCCTCGCAGACATCCGCGATCGCGTTCACCCGCGCGATCAGCTCAGCTGGCGCCGGAGCGTAGTTGTATGTCGTGCCGGGGGCGGGCCGATCGCGCGCGAGGAGACCGGAGTTGAACACCGCTGCGGCGACAACGGAAACGTTGCGGTCGAGGGCAGCGGGAAGCAGGTCGTCGAGAGGTTCCTGCTCGAGCAGCGTGTACCTGCCTGCACACATAACGACATCGAGGTCGGTGTTCCGCACGAAGTCGGTGAGCATCGCGCTCTGGTTCATGCCGGCGCCGTATGAGGCGATCATCCCCTGCCGTCGCAGTTCGTCGAGCGCCGGGAACGCCCCATCGAGTGCCTCGCGGTAGTGGTCGTCGGGGTCGTGCACGAACACGACGTCGATGCGGTCAAGCCCGAGGCGCTCGAGGCTGGCATCGAGCGAGCGCCGGATGCCATCTCCGCTGTAATCCAGGCGCCGCATCAACGACGACTGCACGTCGAAGCCCTCGTCGTCAGGTTGCACACCAAGAGGGTTCTCAACCAGGAGTCGGCCGACCTTCGTCGAGAGGATGAACTCGTCTCGAGGCTTCGTCGCGAGGAACGAACCGAGTCTGCGCTCGCCGAGACCCAGCCCATAGTGCGGCGCGGTGTCGAAATAGCGCACTCCGGCGGACCAGGCTGCCTCGAGAGCGTCGAAGGCGTCCGTCTCCGCCACCTCGTGACCGAGGTTCGCGAGAGGGGCCATCCCAAATGCGTACGGCCGCACCTGCAGTCCGCTTCGCCCCAGGCTACGCATCGATGAGTCAGGCACCGAACCATCCTAAAGGGTATATTTTCGCGGTCCGGCCGCGAGGGCGTTCGGCTTCGCGGCACGGATGCTCGCCCACTGTGACGGTCCCGGCGCGATAGCAACCCCGCTCATCCCCTCTGGCTCTGCCCCAGAATGGAACAGTGGAACCGTTGGAGCACGAGAACGCGAAGGCGACGCCGGCGGCGATCGAGGAAGTACAGGACGAGCGCTTCGTCGGACACGTCGACCTCACCCACTGGTACACGCCACTGGGTCGGGTACTCGCCCTCGGGACTCGGCGGATCAGCAGGTGGCTCGGGCCTCACCTCGCGCTCATCCTGATCCTGATCGTCGGCATGGGCATCTCGTTCCTGCTTAGCGTCGCTGCCACCGGAATCTACGATGCGGTGACCGAGAAGGATGGGGTCGCCGGCTTTGACCCCCCGATCCTCGCGTTCATGATGAGCAACCGATCCCCTGGCTTGAATGCCTTCGCCATCGGATACACCAATGTTGCCGGTCCGATCGGCATGCCGATCATTGCTGTCGTCGCCATCCTCGTCCTTTCGATCAAACGGCGCGCCTGGACCCCCGCAATCCTGATCGCCGCAGCCGGTGTGGGTTCGCTCCTGATGACTGTCGCGGGCAAAAATCTGATCGATCGGGTTCGGCCGCCCCAGGTGGATGCCGTCCCCCCTTACGAGTTGTCGCCATCCTTTCCCAGCGGCCACACGCTCAACGCGCTCGTCATCGCGGGCATCGTTGCGTACCTCCTGGTGATCCGGCAGCGATCGGTGCCTGCCAGGGTGATCACAATCGTCATCGCGGTTGTGTTTGCATTCACGATCGGGGTGAGCCGCGCCTACCTCGGTTATCACTGGTTCACTGACGTGCTCGCCGGATGGGCTCTCGGAGGCGCGTGGCTTGCCCTCATCATCACAGCGCATCGGCTGTACCTGACCACGCAACGCAGGATTGTTCAGTCCACGCCGAGCGCGCCTCTCCCGTAGGAATCCGTACGAGGGCGCGGATGTTTACGTCAGCCCCTTTGCGTCAGCTTCCCGAGATCGTGTACCAGATTCCGTAGGCGCCGGCCACACACATGATGCCGGTCGTCGCCCACCCCATGGTCGCGGCGAGGCGACCATTTCGATGTTTGCCCATCAGCTTTCGATCACGCGAAATGAGCATTATCACGATGAGAAAGGGGCCAGCCGCAATGCCATTGACGATTGCCGAGAGAACCAACAGTCCGATTGGATTGGCGTCGACGATGCTCAGGAGCGTGCCCGCCATGATGCCGACGCCGAGGAGTATGTAGAACAGCGGCGCTTTTCTGGGACTGCGGTCGAGTCCCCAGTTCTGGTTCAACAGACTCGAGAGGCCCGCGGCGCCCGATGCGGCCAAAACGGGTACGGCCAGGACTCCTGAGCCGATGAATCCGGCCGCAAACAGGATTCCTGCGTAGCTGCCAGCGACGGGTTCGAGGGCGCGGGCGGCCTGCGCCGCGCTGGTGACCGCCTTGCCGTGAGCGCCCAAAGTGGCGGCTGTGGCGACCATGATCGCGAACATGATCAGAACCGAAAAGGCCATTCCGGTGAAGACGTCAACCCGTCCGTTGGTGAGGCGACGCTTCGCATCCGGCTCGCTCCTCTCCTTCAACGGCAGCGCCTTATCGCCCGCAACGGGCTCGGCGCGAAGTTCCTCGACGCGTTGAGCTGACTGCCAAAAGAACATGTACGGCGAGATTGACGTGCCGAGGATGCCGACGACGAGACCGAGGTAGGGAGGCGAGAACTGGAAGTGGAAGGCCAGAAGCCCCACCCCGACGCTTGCCCAGTCGACGTGCGCGAAGAACAGCACGACAACGTAGACCAGCAAGACCATGCACAACCATTTGAAGATTCGACCAATCATCTGGAACGAACCCGCGGTCACGGCCACCACGATCGCAATCCCTGCGATGGCGCTCCACAGTGGCGCCGGGCCCGCGTGCAGCAGCTGCATGCCTTGACCAATCGCATTCAGATCCGCCGCCAGGTTCAGGCAGTTAGCCGCTATCAGCGCCACGATCAGCCCGCCAATGGTCACCACCAGACTCCGACGGAACTTGAGCCTGATCAGCTTTCCCAGGCTGTGCCCGGTGGCCAGCGCCATCCGATCGCAGATCTCCTGGGTCGCCATCATCAACGGCAGAACGAACGGCACGGTCCACAGCATCCCGTTGGAATAGGTTGCACCGGCTTGGGCGTAGGTCGCGATTCCGGACGGATCGTCGTCGGCAGCGCCGGTGACAAGGCCGGGGCCGAGCACGCCGAGGAAGCGTACAACCGGGGACCGCTTCTTGCCCCCGGGCCTGGACCCGCGATCGGAATCCGGCTCGAACTGCCCCGTGGCGCCCCGGGTGGCAGCTCCTTCGGCATCCGGGCTCATCTTTGAGGACCTTTCGTCGAGGGTCGAAAAGCATTCAATGCGTGCGCCAGTGGCGCGGAGGAACGTCTCGCTAGCTGTTCGTGAACCCGACGAGCAGTCCGCCCGTCAACCTCGCGTAAGCGTTGTACAGCAGGGTGAAAATGGTACCGAGGATCATCACTGAGATGAAGTTCAGAAGTCCAATGAGAAATGCGACACCCAGCATTGTGCCGGTGCCAAATGTGGGAACCGACGCGCTTGTGCCGCTGCTCGAGGTAACGCCAAGCAGGGTATTGATCTGCTGAGGCACACCAATAACCGTGAGAACGCCCCAAGCCAGACAGACGGCTATCCCAGACAAAACTGCGATCGCCAACCCGACCACGAACGAGACCTTGAGGGTAGACCAAAGGCTGATTCGCACCAGATTCAGCCGCACCTGCTTAGTCGACGGGACCGCGGATTTCTGTGCGAGCTTGTCAGCAACACTGCTCAACGACGGCCACCCTTCTTGAAACCTGTTCCACCAGTCATATCACTTGATCAGAAGCAGCCGTGAATCCGGCGTGATTTATGCAGTCCTCGTGGGAGGCTTTCCTGAAGAAACGTACAAGTTTCACCGAAGGTCGATAGACGCGGGATGCCAGCGGCCGCGTACCGTCCGACCAACCAGGAGGCAACAGTTTGGTCACCATCCCAGATCCAACGCCGCATGCGGTTAGCCCACTCGCGCTCAGATGGTTTTCGGCGCTCACCGGGTTGACTTCGGCGGCAATCTTCGTTCAGGCGATTGTCGCCGGCGAATTTGTTAGCCAGGATCACCGCGACGGCTGGATCAGCGTTCACGACATCGTTGCCGATGTCGTCGCGGTATTCGCACTGGCCACGATGATTTTCACCATTGTTGTGCTGCGCCACCGCAGTCGGCCGTTGCTCATCGCGTCCATCGTCCTGTTTGTTCTCGTTCTTGGCCAAGTGGCCATCGGGCACCAAATCACGGACAACAAGCAAGACTGGCTCATCGGCGTGCATGTGCCTCTCGCGTTTGTGGTATTTGCGGTCGCCGGATGGCTACCCATCAGCGCTGCCATGCTGAGACGCGCGGCGGCATCCCGCCGCTAACCGAACTGGTGAAGTTGACCTGCCAGGCGCGTTGCTAACTCGGTCGAATCACGCCCGAGGCCGATCGGAAACGGCCACGACCGCTTCAAGTTCGGATCGGACGGGCTACGCATACGGTGCCGAGTTCGATTTCGGACTCAACCTCGACCTCGACGGCATCGCGCTCACGCTCCAAATTGGGGCCGGGCTCGTAAGCTGTGCGTTCCTGGGATGAGCACCTGGCGATGCGGGCTCTGGCGACCAAGCTCTTCGTTGCGCGAGCGCGCCTCCGGATCGCGACTACTGCGCGAGGCTCTCGAGCAGGTCGTTTGACGGAAGGAAGAATGTCGTGCCCGTCTTTGCCGCCGAGAAGTCGAGGATGCGGTCGTAGTCGCCCACGGGCACACCCACGAACATGTTGCTGATCATCCTCTCGATGACCGAGACGTCAGCGGCATAGCCGATGAAGTAGGTTCCGAACTCGCCGTGGCCCGGGCGGCCGAACGGCATGTTGTCCCGGAGGATGTCGTGCTCGACACCGTCGTCATCGACGATGGTGTTCAGGTCTTTGTGCGACTTGCGGGCGTCATCCGGGGCGTCGAGCTCGACGTTGTCGATCTTGGTGCGACCAACGATGCGCTGCTGGTCTTCGGTGGTGAGCTCGCCCCAGGCCACGAGGTCGTGAAGGTATTTCTGTACGACGACGTAGCTGCCGCCTGCGAAGGTGGGGTCCTCATTGCCGATCAGGGTGTCCGCCGCCATCGCTGAACCCGTCGGGTTCTCCGTACCGTCGACAAAGCCGAGGAGGTCGCGCGAATCGAAGTAGCGGAATCCATTCACCTCGTCGACGACTGTGATGCTGGACCTGAGTTTGTCGAGGATGAGCCGCTCGAGTTCGAAACACTGGTCGGCCCGCTCGGCGCGGATGTGGAACAGCAGGTCACCCGGCGTCGACGCCGCGGTGTGCCTGCCGCCGCGAACTTCCGGAAAAGGATGCAGCTGCCGCGGCTTCGTAGACTGGCCGAGACGATCCCAGGCATCGCTGCCGATCCCAAGGTTGCATGAGAGGTGGCCGTTCAGGTCGCGGAATCCAACCACCCGAACCAGCCCACCGATGTCGGAGATCACGTCGCGAACGGTAGCGATTGCGGCATCCCCGTCGACAATCGTGACCACCAGGAAAATGGCCGCGCGCGAGAGCGGCGCGTTCACTGTCTGCGGTTGGATTGGAACCCGTTCACTTTGCTGATCGCTCATGACAACATCCTTGCGGCTACACCCCGTTGCAAGCCGATGGCGAACCGACATCCACGGCCAACTTGCAAACTACAACGCTACCGGGAGCGCCTGACGAGAATGCCGTAGATTCGCAACCAACGATTCAGACCGGCAAGCGACGAGCGCATTAGCCGGGTTCCGCGACAGGTGTGCCGGATACACTTCACCCATGTCGCGCCTGCTCGTCATCGAGGATGATGCCACGATTGGCGACACCCTGAGATCCGCGCTCACGGCGAATGGATACGACGTGCGGCTGGCCGTCACCGGCAGGTCGGGACTCAATGTCGCGCGAATTCATGCGCCAGAGCTCGTCCTCCTTGACCTTGGTCTGCCCGATCTCGACGGATTCTCTGTCTGTCGCGACCTGCGAGCCCTCCTTCCATCGACGGTGATCGTCCTTCTGACTGCACGGGGAGATCCCCTCGACATCGTTTCCGGGCTCGAGTCGGGTGCTGACGACTACCTCGTCAAGCCCTTTGTCGTGGTCGAATTGCTCGCTCGGATTCGCGCTCATCTCCGACGGGCAGGCAGCGCATCGGGAGACGGAGACGGTCTGCGTCAGACTGTCGAGATCGGGTCGCTGACTGTGGATGCGGGCGCACGACGAGTGTACGTGGGCGGGCAGGAGGTCGAGTTGCGGGCAAAGGAGTTCGATCTGCTGAGCCGACTTGCGAGCGAACCGAGTGTCGCCATCCGACGGGAAGACCTCATGGCCGACGTCTGGGACACGAACTGGTTCGGTTCGACCAAAACCCTCGACGTGCATGTCGCCGCTCTCAGGCAGCGTCTAAGAGGTGCCGCCGAGGCGGCCGGACCGGATGCGACCTCCGCTCTCCCCGAAATCACGACCCTCCGCGGACACGGCTACCGAATGGACCTCCCTCCCGCGAAGCCGCACGCCTCACGCTAAATGTCTCGCAACGTCTCGATCGGTGGACGTCGCGATCGCCGAGCCGAGAGGAGAGCCGCACCCGTAATCGCGCCGAGCGCGATGACGATCGTTGCAAGCAGGTAGGGCACGGGGATGGTGAGGATCGTCGGCGGCGGATCGAACACACCGGTCAGCACCGCGACGAGCATCTGCGACAGAATCAGGCCAAGGCCTGCTCCGGCGACAGTTCCGCCGACAGCGATCGCCGCCGCCTCGGCTAACACCAGTCCCCGCAACTGCCGACGGTTTGCGCCAAGGACGCTCGCGATTGCGAACGTGCGTTTGCGTTCGGCAAGACCGAGCGCAAACACGAGTCCGCCGGCGGCGGCCGCCAGTACGAGTGCGAACGCAAGCTCAACTCGGGTAAGCCCAGCCAGGTCGACCGAGGTCAAACTGGATCCGACCGACGAACGCGCTGCAGTGATCGGGACGACGGTGGCGCTGGTGCCGAGCTTGTGTCTGAGTCCAGCGGCCACCGCATTGGTCGACTGGCCACCGGTGTTGACGAGGAACGAACCAACCGAGGCATCCCCGGTCATTCTCGTTACATAGTCGGAGTTGGCGATGAAGAAGCTGTCCTTCGGCGCGGTCGGGAACTCGTTGGCGACACCGACGTAGTGGAAATTGACCGTGACCAGCTTCTGAGTCGAGGCGTTCTGTAGTCGAAGCTTGATCAGTTCTCCGGGATGGAGTTGGAAATCCTTCACCGTTTCGGCGCTGACGAGGATGGCGTCCGGTTGGGCGGCAAGCCTTGCCATGAGTTGGGCGGCCGTTCCCTCCTGAAAGTAGGCATCCTGAAGTGAGGTTGCCGCCGCGATGCTTCCTGCGCGCACGCCGAACAGGTCTTGGAGGTCACTTCCCACGTAGGCGTATCGGTGTTGAAGAGGCTCGACGGATTTCACGCCCGCGACTCCGGATATGACCGATGCGGCGGCTGGCGTCACTGAAGATCCCGGGGGCTCGGACACGGTCACATCCGCGCCGTTGGTGAGACGGGCGTCCACCTCGGCCTGCTGCTGATAAGTGGAGTTGAAGATGGCGGTCGAACCGGCAAAGGCGAGCGCTAGCGCAAACATTACGGTCGCACGCGAGAGCATGGAACGCTGTCGCGACATGGACGCGGCAGCAATCGGGGCCAAATTGCCGGTGACTGGCCGCACGAAACCGGTGAGCAACCGCGGGGTGTGTCCCAGAAGGAACCTGGCGATCCGCCAAATCAGCAGACCCGCACCGATCCACAATAGGCCGGGCCCAAAGAACGCCCAGTAGTTGACCTGGATGGAGGCGACCCCCTCTGGTGCGAGCACCAGCGAGTATCCCGACTGAGTGGTGATGAAAAGCACGACTACGGCGACGGCGAGCAGCAGGTAATCCAGGTAGAAACTCATCCAGATCGGTTGTTTACGGATGCCAATCTGCGCCCGTGCCTCGCTAACAATCATCGAACGGAAATCCCGAGTCGCCGGCACGATGACCGCGATGACCGCGATCGACAGCCCGACCAGAAACGAGCCGAGCGGCCAAAGGACGGCGCTACCCACCGACGCGCCAAAGCTGGCGGAGCCGAACGCGATCGAGCCCACGGCGGCGGACAGCGCCAGGCCGAGCACTCCGCCGACGACCCCGACGATGACGGCCTCCGCTGTCACAAGGCGTGCGACGAGTCGAGGGCTTGCGCCGCGCGTTCGCAGCAGCGCCTGCTCGCGGCGCCGACGATCGGCACCCGAATTCGCGACGGCGACGGTGAGGATGCCCGCGAGAACCGCGCCGGGCAATCCGAGGAAGAGGAATAATACGGTCGCGTAACTGGAGTCACCGCGTGCCGCGTCAAGAGACGCGCCGAGATTGTCACCTACCCGCCCGGCTCCCGCCAGTTTCGCCTCGAGATTGTGTGCGGCCTCGGTGACGGTGACGAACGAGACCGAAGGATCGGGCGGCAGTGCGTGAGAGTGGGCGACGTGAATCTGCGTATGAATCAACTCAGGATGCACAGCCGAGAGGGCAGCGCTCGCTTTGGCGAAATCCGCAATCGGGATGAGCAGGACGTTGTCGGGTGGGGCAGTCGGCTGCGCCGACGCTGGCGCGCCTACGGTTTGGAAGAGAGAGTTGGCCTGGGGAAGGTCAACGACTCCCGCAATGATGAACTTGAGCGGTCTCGTGCCTGCCAGGCCGATCGTCACCGTGTCGCCGGGAGCGACGTGCAGATTTGACGCCGTCTGCTGGGCGATGAGGACGCCACCCCGCTTGCCGGTGAGAAAACGGATCTGCCCGGGGAAGGTGGCCGCGTAGTTAGCGGGAATCCCCAAAATGACCCCGGAGCCAGTGCTCTGCGTTGTGCCCTGGGTCGATGCCGTGAGTCCTGTCGTTTGCGCATACCCGACGGTGACAGCAGCGGTAACGCCGGGCGCTGCGAGCACAGTACGGCGCACCGCTGCCGCACTGGACCCATTCGAGACCTGAACCTGCCAGTCAACGGCAATCCCGGAGGCCGCTCTGGTGGTCATGGATGCCTGCGCTGAAGCGAGAAATGACCCGAGGCTCGCGAGCAACGCCACGGCGATCATGACTCCGGCGACGGTAGCGAGTAGAGGTCCCGGACGCCGGGTTATGAGTCCGCGAAGCCAGATTCTGATCATGATGCTGTCCTGTCGGTGAAGTCGTCGTCGTGCGGACTGACGGACGCCAAGATGCCGTCGTGCATGGTCCAGCGACTCGCAAATCGGGCCGCGATAGCGGGGTCGTGGGTGCTGACGACGAGCGCCGCACCCAATTCATCGGCAGCCTCAACCAACACGTCGACTACGTGGATGCCGGCGGCTCGGTCGAGCTGACCCGTGGGTTCATCCGCAAGGATCAGTTTCGGCCCTGCGGCGAGCACCCGAGCCACCGCGATTCGCTGCGCCTGCCCACCCGAAAGCTCATCGGGAAGCTTGGCGGCCAGGCTCTCGAGGTGAAGCCGCCCGATCGCATCCCGGGCCCGATTCTGTGCCTCGTCGTAGCTCATCCCGCCAATCACGAGAGGGAGGGCGACATTTTCCACCGCATTCAGTGACGGAATGAGGCTTACGCCTTGGAAAATGATGCCGACCTGGTCGGGCCGCCCGGCCGGATGTCCGTCCAGCGCCCCCCAATCGACGCTTCCGCTCGTCGCCTGCTCGAGTCCCGCCATCATGTGCAGGAGGGTCGACTTGCCTGAGCCGGATGGGCCGCTCAGTGCTATGCGGGCGCCCGATGTGACTGCACAGCTAACCTCGCGAACCGCGACCACTGCGGTCGCACCCGTTCCATAAGTGTGACCGGCGCGTTCCGCGTGGAACAGCGTGGTTGCGTCGGTCATGAAACGACCTTCCCGTCCTCGAGCTCGATCACGCGATCAGCGTGCCGAACGACATCCGGGCTGTGAGTGACAACAAGAATTGCGGCGCCTCGATCAGCGTGACTTCGCAGAAGATCGAGCAACCGGCCCTCGGTGCCGCCGTCGAGTTCGCCCGTCGGTTCGTCGGCGAGGATGACGGGCGGATCGTTCGCCAGCGCCACCGCGAGTCCGGCCCGCGCGTTCTCGCCACCGGACAACTGTGCAGGGAAGGCGTGCGCGCGCGCGGTCAGTCCTACCCGCCCGATGATGTCCCCCGGCGCCTCACGACGCTCTGGGTTGGTGCGTGCCTTCACGATGCCCTGGGCCAGTCGAACGTTGTCGGTGACGGACAGGTGGCTGAAGAGATTCGATGACTGGAACAGCACACCGACTAACCGGGCGCGCAGCAGCGCCCTGTCTGCCTCGGGTTGATGGCTCATTCGTTCGCCGGCGATCCATGCTGATCCACCGGCCGGTTCGTCGAGCCCGGCCAGACACGCGAGGAGCGTGGATTTCCCCGATCCGGATGGGCCAGTAACCGCGACGATCTCGCCCGCGTCCACAGCCAGTGAAACCCCGCGGAGGGCGAGCGTTTCTTCGTCGCCGGAGCGGAAGAAGCGAAACAGATCGTGCGCTTCCAGCGCCAGCTTCACAGTCATCCCAACCACGCGAAGGATCGGGTCACGATGTTCCAGGGGTCGACGTTATCCGCGCCCTGCGGCGACGTGAGAGTGACGGATACCCGTTTGCCGTTCTTCCAGAACACAAACAATTCGACCGCGTTCCGAACCACCGACCCGGTGACGGCGCTTGGCGGCGAATCGTCCAGGTAGGTCACCATCACGCCACTTCCACCCGGGCGCTTGAATGCCGCGATCGTTCCCAGCGCGAACTTCGGGACGGATGCCGCGATGTTCGGCACAGTGGCCGACCTCACTGATGGAACGGTCGGCGCAGCAGCCGACGCGGACGATGCAATGGCTATCGAGTTGAGCTTGTCCGTGAACGTCGTCACCCCGGCCTTTGTCGATTGGGCCCACCCCTCCGGCACCTTGATCGAGTAGGTGTGATCGGCGGACGTAAACACGACGTACGCCTGCGTGTCTGGCACGTCTCCGGGAGGGCTCACCTCGGTCGGAAACGACGACGGGACAGTCGACGGGATGCCGCTCGAGGTCGGCGGGCTAGTCGCGGGAGTCGAGCAGGCACTCAATGCCCCGACAAGCGCGAGCGCGACAACGACGGTCGGCACGGATCGACGAACAAGTTGATGGACCGGCACAATAACCTCCTGGGGGTGGATGACGAGGGATGTGTTTCACCGTATGGAACTGCAGCCCAACGGCTCGCCTGTGGAGGGTTAGCGCACGGCAAACTCTGCCTGTGAGAGTGCCTGCCGCCAGCTTCCGGAAGTTACGGTGGAGCCATGACCCGCCGCATCCTCTCCGTCGCCCTTGCGAGCACGGTGGTTGCCCTTGTGCTCTTTCTCGTGCCGCTTGCGATCGCAGTACTCACCCTGTTCCAATCGGATGCCCAGACTTCGCTCCAACGCGAAGCACTCCGGGCAGCTGCGCTCGTCGACACGAGGTTCTCAACAGCGGACGTGACCGAGCTTCCGAATCCACCGTCCGGTATTCGGCTGTCTCTCTACGATGCTGCCGGACGGCGGATGCTGGGCACCGGCCCGATCGTCGCCGATGCCGTCGTCAAGCGGGCACTGCGTGGGGCATCTGCCGAGGGTGTGGTGGACGGACAGCTGACCTCGGTGATACCCCTCTCCTCATCGGAGAAGGTGACGGGAGCCATTCGAGCGGCCATTCCGCAGACGACCGTTTGGTCGCGAGTGTTCGCGGCCTGGGGGGCGATGCTGCTCGCGGCGGCTGTCGCGCTTGCAGTCGGTATCATTTCGGCACGAGTCCTATCGCGGCGGATCACCCGCCCGATGGCCACCCTGTCGGAGGCATCCACAGCACTGGGAGCCGGAGACTTCGGTGTGCGTATGCATTCCTCCGGACTCCTGGAAATCGATCAAGTCGGTGCGACGCTCAACGCCACAGCGGTGCGGCTTGGGCAACTTGTGGAACGCGAGCGGGCCATGTCCTCACAGGCCTCACACCAACTGCGCACACCGCTCAGCGGTCTGCGCGCCGTTCTCGAAGGGGCGCTTGCCGGATCGACCAGGCAGCAGTCGGCCGCGATCTCCGTCGCGATCGAACGAGCGGATGCGCTGAACACCATCATCGACGACATCCTTCAGCTCGCGCGGGGGCCGATCAAGGGCGTGCTTCTCGAACCGCGCGCCCAGGTCGATGCGGCCGAGGCTCGCTGGCGGGGAGTTCTCGCCGCCGAGGACCGCCCGCTGCGCGTGGAAATCGATGCCGAGCTTCCCCAGACGCTCGGCGTCGAGTCTGCGGTACAGCAGATCCTCGACATTCTTCTCGACAATGCAACCCGCCACGGCGGCGGGGAGGTCGTCATCCGCGCTCGCACAGGCTTCGGATCCCTCGCATTCGATGTCGAAGACGAGGGCAGGGGCGAAGGGGAAATCGAAGATCCGCTCGGCACCGGTATCTCGAGCGCCGGAGGAAAGGGGCTGGGGCTCCCGCTTGCGCTGCAACTGGCTCGCGATCAGGGTGGAAGGCTCCTCCTCTCCCAGCGTGCGCCGCGCACACGATTCACGCTCGTTCTGCCTCCCCTCGCTTCATAGGGTGAGGAAACACCCGGGCGCGGCGACAGCAATTCGGATGTTCACGGCGTCGCCTGGGTAATGCCGTCTACACGTGCGGGGTCGGAGATGGAGTTGATCTCGATGATCCTCCCGTCTGTGAAAGTGAAACCCATGACAGTTGGCGCACAGCTCGTTTCGACGCGCACGGACGGTCAACGGAGCGGCGAGCGGGTGACAAAAGGGCAACCGTTTCTTTGGGACGGAACTGGTGGGGGCTGGGGACACGACCTGGTGCCCGTCTCGAAATGGACGCATCCGAAAGATGAGGTGAACCTAGAGTTGCTGCATGGTCACTCGACTCGATCCACCCACGCCATTGGACATCGCGTTTTCTTCTCGCATCGGAGTGGACGTGAAGGGCGACATGTGGTCAGCGATTCAAATCCCGAATAGCGCCGAATTGTTCGGCAGCCTGCGGTCAGTGCGCGTGGATGCAAAAGTGGACGAGGTGGTTGTCGAGGATATGGGTTTGATGCCGACCGGTTCCGGTGAGCTGATGCTTTCTGTCAGCGCGGCACTGCGCAAGAAGCTCGGCAAAGAAGTAGGCGATGAGGTTCGCATCGTGCTCTTGCGTCGGCTCACCTGACCCGCGAGCGTGCCGAACCGGTCCGCGACTCATGGACCCGCCGAGTCGACAGTCGGAGTCGGTCCAGAAGGGCCACTGTTGCCGATCAACCCACGTTGAGACGGTGGGATTTGACCCCTCGGAACCCGTGAGGGTTCTCTACCTTGGCAGGGTGGTGCACTAGGCCGAACTACGCGACGTCTTCTTTGCAGTCCTGGCCTAGCCAGTCCCCGATCCCTTGTATTTACAGGGATACCCTGGCATTGCGCGGTTCGCACGCCTTGCACTCCTCGCACGCCTGAATCGGCCCGAAACGGCATCCTCGGGAGGCTCGGGGTCACCTGGGGGTCACTTGGGGGCTTTCCTGAGAACGGCGAACCGATCGGGAACTCAGGCGAAGTCGAAGTGCCAGTCGCTTGCCCATTTCTCCCAGCGCCGCCGCCGAAAGTCCCGAGTCGGGTCTATGGGGCGGCGGGATGAGGGCGGCGCGCTCGAGGTAGCCTGCGAGCCAAGTGGCGATCACTTCGCGGGAGGTTCACCATACTTGCTGCGGTCCTCCCATGTGGAGAGCACCTTTGCGGCAATCCTCAGAGTGCTCCGCGCCACCGGTCGGGTTCCATCGGCTTTGAGCGTCATGCTGCGAGACTACGCCCCAGCGGCGGACGAGGCGTTGCCGGTTGCCCCATGACTGCAATCTGTTAGAATGCTGTCACTGATGTTGGAGGTGGAACGATGGCAGTCCTGACCGTTCGGAACGTTCCCGACGAGGTGCACCGCGCACTGCGGGCGCGCGCGACTGAGCACGGCCGTAGCGCGGAGGCGGAGGTGCGCGAGATCCTGAGCGCCGCGCTCGTGCCGTCCCAGCGGCTCCTGCTCGGCGACGCCCTGGCCTCGCTCGGCCGCGACCTCGCGCTCACCGATGACGACGTTGTCGCGCTCGACGCGGTGCGCGATCGGACCCCGGCGGAGCCGCTGACGCTGCCGTGATCGTCCTGGATACCAACGTCGTCTCGGAAGCGATGCGGCCCGAGCCCGATTCGGGCGTGGTGGGCTGGCTCAACGCCCAGGCGGCCGACACCCTATACCTGTCAAGTGTGACGCTCGCGGAGCTGTTGTTCGGCATCGGCGCTCTGCCCGCCGGAGCGAGGAAGGATCGGCTGGCGCGTGCCCTCGATCGACTGCTGGCGCTGTTTCCTGGTCGGGTGCTCCCCTTCGATCAGGACGCCGCGCGGCGCTACGCGGACATGGCCGTCATCGGCCGCGCTGCAGGCCGGCCCCTGCCGGCAGCGGACGGCTACCTCGCGGCGACCGCAGCGGCGCACGGCTTCGCAGTCGCCACCCGGAACGTCAAGCACTTCGGGGACACCGGCGTCAAGCTGATCGACCCCTGGCAGGATCACTGACCCGCAGAGCGCCTCGAAGCCCTAAAGGCTGGGAGCCGTCGCGCTCCGGTCCCGTCCTGCCGTGGTGGCTCAACGATCGGAACTGGCCGAGCTGGACGGCTCGCGCGTCGCGCGCGGCCTGGGCGCACTCGGGGTCGCGGAGCCGAGCACCTGCTGTGCTGGTGCAGGGCGGCTGACTCACGCAGGTGCTGCTCGGCCAAGTGGTGCTGCTCGCGGTGGGTCTGCTCAGCATTCCGCCGTGTGTCGGTCACGCGCGAGTCGGTATCGGCCTGCTTCCCGGAGACGGCTTCGGCCCACGGCTGTATGCCAGCCGCCCCAGTAGGCAGGCCACCCCCGCGTCGGCGCGCCGTGTCCTCCGCGGCGCGGTGCGCGCTGGTCACGTCGGCCGCCGTGCGGTCGGCGGCGCGCTTCCCGAGCCGGCCTGCACGGTTGAGGGCGTCGGTCGCTTCCCACATCCGCTCCTGCGCATTGGTGTACTTCTGGGCGAATCTGCTCGAATCGGGGTGGGACTCCTATGCTTTCTGCGTATTCCTTCCAGACTTCGAGGCGGAGACGACGAGGTGCTCTTCGACCCGTAGCGGAGCGGCCCTACTTAGTAGAGCATCGAGGAAGCGACACGATGCGCCGAACTCAGGACCATGTTCCGGACATTCACAGCGAGGTGGCTCAAGCTGATCAGATTCCGATTAGTTGACTCGGTCAGGCCTTGGCGAAACAGTTCCCCAGCCGTGCGACTCGCCAGGCGGCGACTTCGTCGAATGCCCCGCGCATAAGTCCCAGCACTGCTCCGCTGTGCTTGAAGCTATGGGTGACGATTGTATGACTGGCCGTAATTGGCTGCATGCCCCAGGAGCCTTCCTCTCGGAACCCTCGCCCCGTCAGGGTGTAATTCACCTCACTCTGCGTCACCGATGAGATGGTCAGCTTCGCGTGGATGATTCCTCTGATGCGTGCCGAATACTGCCTGCCCACTTGCGTGATTTGGTCGTCCGTCTTGATCGAGCTGATCGCCGGGTTCCAGGATGGCAGCGCGGCAACTCGCAGCAGGAAGCTGAGCACCTCATCTGAGGAAGCGGCGACGACCATTTCTGCGGACCATGTCACGGCTGTGCCAATTGCGTAGCCGACAAAGGTGCGTGGCCGCGGAAGAAGTTCGCCCAGTGGCGGCGGTGTGGTTGGGTGAATAGGTGGTCGGCGAGTTCCACGAAGGCGCGATCAGTGGTTTTGGTGTTTCGCGACGTTTGGACGGCGAAGCGCACTGCGCCTGTGCCCGCGTTGACCATCACCCCTGATCGGAGTGGTGGCGGTATGCGCGAGAGTTGCCCAGCCACGAACGCGCGATAGTTGAGCCCTTGACGACGAGCAGTCATCGATAACCAGTCGAGGGGCGGAACCTGAATTTCTACTGTGTCTTCATCCACGCCTAGTTCGGAACCAAGCGCGACGATGGGTGAGTCGCTGAGTGGCAAGATCACCAATAGCGATGATCCGTCGGCGATCCGTCTGTGTAATTCCCGACGCTCTCTCACATTCGGCCAGATGCCATCAAATCGCCAGTCATCGCCTGAACGTGTCCATGCGCCGCGGGACTCGCCCTCGAAGAGCACCATGTTGCCGAGCTCAGTGGTGAGCAGCTTCGGCATGGTTCACCTCCAGGGCGGTGAGTCGTGATCGCAGCCTCGCGGTGCGCAGGGCGGCGCGAGGATGACCCGTGGCCGTTCCTTCAATTGCTGCCAGAATTGTTTGGGCCGCTTCATCCACTCGACCTTGGGCTTCCAGCACATCGCCCAATCCAACCAGCGCACGGGTTTCGCCGGTTGGCGAAACCGCTGCAGCCGCGCGAAAATGGACCTCGGCTGCCGTGAGGTCGCCACCTAAAATCCGGGGTACGCCGAGGTGCCAACGCCCGAGCACATAGTGTGCGGTGAACTCTGTCGGGTCGATATCGAGAACATGTTCGGCGGAGCGGCGCACGCCTCGAGCCAGCAGAAGGTTCACTGGTGTGCTGGCAGCGCTGGCGCGAAGTCCTCTGGTTCGGGCGGACTGCGCGAGAAGGTGCGGATCGGTGGGTGCTGTGCGCAGGTAGAAGTCGGTGAGGGCTGCGGCGCGTTTGCGCCAAGCGGGAGGAAGCCTGGAGTTCTCGTCCACGTTGTCAACGATGATCCTGTCAATGAGTGCGGCCCCAGCTGCCGCCAGGCGCACAGCGTCAGCGTCGTTACCGTTGTCCGCAGCGCGTGCGAGCAGTCTCTCGATGGCCGCGTGAGACCGGGCCGACAGGTCGGCCGCCTGTTGCTCCTTGGTCAATGTTGTGTCGGGCCAGAGCGGAGAGCCGATCGCGACGTTGACGCTCCCTTTGCGGAAGCGCAGCGCGCCCGGTGGCAGAACCTGGTTGGCTCCGACCATCGCCATTGGGATAACGGGCACACCACCCTTGAGGGCAAAGCGGAATGCGCCCGATTTGAACGGCAGTAGCCCGTCACCCGATCCCCGGGTTCCTTCCGGATACACGCCGAGCCCCTGGCCGTCCAAGAGTGCTTTCTGCACGGCTCGAATGGTGCTGGGATTCGGCCGGTCCCGGTTGACTGGGATGCCGTACCAGGCTTTCGTCCACGCACGTCTTGGTGCTCGCCGGAAGCTCTCCTCTTTGGTGAGGATCCACAGCGGAACCCCCCGAACCAGCTCGACGAGCGTGATCGCCACGAAATGGTCGAAGTAGCTGGTGTGGTTAGGGACCAGGACGAATGCGCCCTCTTGTGGAAGATTTTCGAGGCCGTCAATTGTACCGATGTGTCGCCCGACCAGGTGCCGCGCCTGCGGAAAGGTAACCGCCCGGATCGCTCCATGGACACTCATCAGGCCGCTGCACTCTGCTCGCGCAGGTGCTCCTGGAGGCGTTCGATGCTGCTGATGAGCAGTCCGTGGCGTTCGGCAAAGGCGCGAAGGGCGGGAAGTCGCAGCATCTCGCCGTCTTCGCCGATGATTTCCACGATGACTCCGGCCGGTGTGAGACCGGCCAGTCTCGCGAGGTCGACGGATGCTTCGGTGTGTCCTGGGCGCTCGAGCACGCCGCCACTGCGGGCGATGAGCGGGAAGACGTGTCCCGGTCGCACCAGGTCGGTCGCCTCGCCGCATCGAGCAAGCTCGATGGTGCGTGCGCGCTCGCCTGCCGAAATGCCGGTGCGCACACCGTTCTCGCGCGATCCATCGATCGAGACGGTAAAAGCGGTGCCCATATAGTCCTGGTTGTGTTGAACCATCGGTGGAAGGTGCAGTTCGCTCGCCCGCTCCTCGGTCAGCGATAGGCACACAAGCCCACGCCCGTGCGTAATCATAAAGTTGATCGCTTTCGCGTCGGCGAAGTCGGCCGCGACGACAAGGTCACCCTCATTTTCACGGTTCTCGTCATCGACGATCACGACGAGTTCCCCCCGGGCGATGGCCGCAATCACCTGCCGGGGATGCGCTAGGCCGTCCGGTTCGTCGGATTGGATACGCCGGTGCTGCTGGAACTCAATAGTCATCTCGTACTCCCTGATCGAGCGATCAACAAAATTCCGGGTACATCATCGGGCTCGGATTGAAAGTGTCACACCAATAAATGTTGCAGCAATTAGTGTGACAACGTGCAGTGTTCCATGGTGTCCCGGAGGCGTCAAGGCAGATGCCGCACACCGTCACATCTGTTAACCCAACGGAAACCTGCGAGTCGATATCTCAACCGGTTATAATAGATGTCGTAACATCAAATGTGACAACACTGAAATGAGAGACCATGAGCCCACGCCCCGCACGTCTCGTTGAATTTGCCCTTACCAGGCCCAAGACCGTCCTGGCCGCCTGGCTGGTGATCATCGCCATCGCCGCGGTCTTCGCGATCCAACTGGACCACGCCCTGACCGCAGGCGGATTCTCCGACCCGCGCTCGCAGTCGGCGACGACCCAGATGCTGATCCAACGTGCTTTCGGCGATGAGCCGAATCAATCGCTCGTGGTATTGGAAGGCAAGCGCACCGTCACGCGGGAAGACATCGCGACCGCGGAACGTGTTCTGCGTGACAACGGCGCGACGTCTATCGCTGATCCGCAGACCAACCCGAGTCTCGCATCCTCGGATGGCCGCGCTGTTGTGCTCGCGGCTGGTTTTCCGGGTTCGAATGCCTCGGTGCAGAACAAGACCCCGGCTATCCAGGCAGCACTGGATCGTGCCGTCAGCATCGATGCCTACCTCACCGGACAGCCCGCACTCGACTACGAGCTAAACGCACACTCAAAGGACGATGCGACGCGCGCCGAACTAATCGCCTTCCCAGTGCTGTTAGTCGTCCTGCTGTTCGTGTTCCGAAGCCTCGCGGCGACGATTCTGCCCCTCGTGATGGCGGGGTCAGCGCTCGCAGTGAGCGAGGCCGTAGGCTATCTCGCCACGCGGTTTACCGATATCTCGATCCTCTACACCAACATCGTTTCCATGGTCGGGCTCGCTGTCGCCATCGACTATTCGCTGTTCATCGTGAAGCGATATCGCGAAGAGCTGGATCACGGCGCCGATGTCGGTGCGGCGTTACGAACCGCCTTTTCCACTGCGGGAAGGTCAGTACTCTTTAGCGGGATCGCGGTCGCCGTTGCGCTCGTTGCCTTGTTCATTCCCGGACTCATGGCATTCACCTCGATCGCCCTCGGTGGCATCGTCGTCACGGTGGTCGCGATACTGCTCAGCCTGTCGGCGCTACCCGCGGTCTTGGCATTGCTGGGACAACGAATCAGCTGGGGCACCCTTCCATCCCGGCGGCGTGCCAGCAGAACCGTTCCCGTTCCTCGGCCGCGGGTATCGGGGTACGGCGTGTCCATCGTTGCAGGACTCGTCGCGGCGGCCGCGCTCATCGGCATCGCGAGCCCCGCGCTCGGTATCTCACTACAGTCCCCTGTTGCATCCGCAACCATCTTGCCCGCGGGAGACCCGGCGCAGGTGGGACTCGACATCGCCCAACAGCAGGTTGGAAACCACGACCTGTTCCCCATCCAGATAGTCATCACGACGCCCACATCTACCAAACCGGCTGCGTTGCTGCGCGAGGTCGCCGCTATAACGCACTACGCGGCGACCCGAAGCGAAACATCGTCAGCGAGTTCGGTAACGACCGCGGGAGTACCGACCGCGACGCTCGCGCAGTTCATCGCGACAACGGGCACAGTACCTTCGGCCCTCCGGTCATCTCTGGCTACCCACGGTGGCAATTGGGTCGCCCGCGTCGTGGTCACCGCCGCCGACGGACCAGACTCCGTCGCCGCCCACCACCTCGTATTAGCGCTTCGCGCTCAGGTGCACTCGAACGGGTACACAATTGCCGTCACCGGCGCCACTGCACAAGGACTGGACTTCGACACGACCCTCGAGCGCTCCATCCCGTGGATCATCGGATTCGTCTTCGTGCTGACCTTCGTAATGCTGCTATTCGCATTCCGGTCCGTCGTGCTCCCGCTGCTTGCCCTCGCCTTCAACAGCCTCGTGGTAAGCGCGAGCCTCGGTGTGCTAACAATGGTCACGCACCTAATCACCCGCGCACCCATCAACTCTGTGACGCCGGTGCTGCTCTTCGCCGTGATGTTCGGCCTCAGCATGGACTACATGGTCATCATCATTTCCCGAGTGATAGAGGTATATCGCTCGGGCCTTTCCTTCGACGATGCCGTGACAGTCGGTACTACCAAGACCCGGGCGATGATCAATAGCGCGGCGATCATCATGGTTGCTGTGTTCGCGTCGTTCACCTCTGCGCAGATCAGCATCGTTCGGGAAATCGGTATCGGTCTCGGAGTTGCTGTGATCCTCGACGCACTCGTCATCCGAATGCTCGTCATGCCAGCGGTGCTGCGTCTCATCGGCCATCGCATACTGCCGACTCCCCAAGACACCTCGGGGCGGCGCTTTCGGAATGCGCCCGTTGCCCCGTCGAAGCCGCGCGCCACGCCGGTCCGAGCGCGTGACGTGTAAAATAATGTCGTATCGCGCATTTCGTGCAGCGCGCACCGACGATCCAGATAGGCACTGTGGCACCGAAGACCGCGACCGTTAATGACCCGGCGCAGCCCGGTGCGCTGGGTCCGGCACGTCCGCTTGCGCCGTCTGAACTGCGCTACCTGGTCGTGGCCACCCAGCGAGAAGGAAACCGCACCTTTGCGCGCGCTGTTGGCGAGTTGGGACTCACCCCCTCACATGCTGAGATCCTGGTTGTGCT
Source organism: Glaciihabitans sp. (assembly GCA_025463785.1). Taxonomy (GTDB): domain Bacteria; phylum Actinomycetota; class Actinomycetes; order Actinomycetales; family Microbacteriaceae; genus Galbitalea. The sequence goes on along the minus strand of JAODBD010000003.1, from coordinate 188,763 downwards.
CGAAGAGTTCGGCCCGATGAGCCTGCGGGATCTGGGGGAGATGATCGTGTGCGAGGCAGGCAGTCCTAGCCGCATCGTCGATACGCTGGTGCAGCGAGGTCTACTCGAACGCGGCGTCGATCCCAACGACAGGAGGGCTATTGTGATCACGCTCACGGCAGAGGGTCGCGGCAAACTGCCCGCGCTGCGGCGCATCGAACACGAAATGGATGGCGCCACTGCCGATCAGCTCACCCCCACCCAGCAAGTGATGGTGGCGGGGATCCTGCGCGGATTTCTCGCCGGCACCGAGACAGGCGAGGCGCTCGAGCGCCGTTTTGCTCGCCGGCCGAAGGCCACCCCGCGAACCCGCTGATCGCTTGATTCTGTCGTCGGGAGCTTTCTAACCCTTCCAGGTAGATCACTCAACGGTTGCAAAAACTACTGCGCCGGGAAACTACTCGGGAACCCTCGGTTTCCGGGGGAAGGAGGGCCTCCAACCCATGTCCTTCGGACTCATGCCTGCTAGCACTTCAACCGAGGTTGCTGTTGACCCTTTGAAGCGTGCCGTGCTCTACGTGCTTGTCTCTACATCCCGGCAGGCCGCCCGAAACGGTGAGGCGGAGGGGTATTCCATCCCAGCGCAGCGCTCAGCGGAGAGAGCCAAAGACCGGCTTCCCCGGATCGCTGATTTTATGGGGCAAAATGCGCATGCCTGATTCTGCGGGTTCTGGAACGCTGAACAGTTCGAGTCCCCTCGCAGGGCTGGCAAATCTGCGCCGTGAGGTCTCTATCCGGCGGCCCGCTATCCAGCGCGGCCGCGCCGGCCGGGCGACGGGTCGGCCCCTACCGCGGAAGCGGTCGTTCACGCTGAACGAACTAGTGACGACATTCCTGACGGCGCGGGAGAGCGGTAACCCGCACGGTCGACACCGCCCGGAACAACCTCGCGGAGCTGCGCGGCGGGAAGAAGCCCTCGACGATGGCGCGGGCCAAGACGACCCTGAGCGCCCTGTTCACCTACGCCGACGAGCAGGGACTCCTGCACCAGCCGCACCCGGTATGGACCATGAAAAAGGTCCCCGAACTGAGCATCACCGACGTATTCGAGTTCATGTCGCTGACCGGTGTTCGCCGGGGAGAACTGCGCGCCATCCGCGTCCACTGGCTCTCCGAGATTCCGCCACCACGCCCTGCGCCACCTCGACCTGGCTGCGCCTGGGAACCCGGTGCACGAGGTCGCCGAGTACCTGGGCGACGATGCCTGCACCATCCTGGCCGACGCCGAGAGCTTCGGCCAGGACCGGGGTCACCTAGGAGTCACCCAGCGCGGCCCGAGCCTCGAGCGCTGACCACGCCACAAAGCGGTCAAGACAATAAAAAGGTGCCCGACCAGGGATTCTCGCGGAGACGGAGGGATTTGAACCCTCGGAACCCGTGAGGGTTCTCCACCTTAGCAGGGTGGTGCACTAGGCCGAACTATGCGACGTCTCCAGTGTTCGTCAGCAATCATAGCTACCGGGTGACAGAGCGCCGAATCCTTGGGATGCGCTGAACAGTCTGCGCGCCGACTTGTCCCCCGTTCGGAGGACAAGATAGAGTCATGCGTGGCGCTAGAGTTTCCCCTTACCCGAGGGGTGAACCGACGGACCCGAACCCAGCGCCCGCTATCCCCCGAGGCTACCCGTGCCCCATTTATCGACATCGCAGCGCCCTATTCCGGCGCGCCCGTCGAGCCCGCGCCCGGGCATCCCTCATCGTCTGGTTGGTTCCTGCTTTGCACGGAGCCTGCCAGTGTCCACTCTCACGCGGCAGACAGTTCGGGTCGTAGCTGAGTGAGACGGTGAGTCTCCCGCGCACTGGGTACGCGGCGGGAGGCTCACCACCCCTTCGTTAGAGCGAGCCGCCACGCGGCGGGCTGCGAGCTAGCCCTGACCGTTGAATTTGTTGGCCTTCGAGCAGGTCTGCTGAGCAGCTGACTGGCCGACCAGGCCGTCGATTACTGTCTCCGGCGCTCCGGATGAACCCGTGCTGGTTGGCGCTGGCGTTGAGGTGGCGGTTGTCGTCTTACCGGTGTTGGGCACCGAGCCACGGTTGAAGCCCTGGGCTCCGAGCCTGAATGGCTTGTCGGCACGGATCAGCGAGAACAGCTGATTGCCCAGCGCCACGTTCGGTTGGACCTTGCCCGAGAAGATGCCGGTGCCGCCCGTCGAACCCGGGTACTGCACAAACTGCACGCGGCTCAGTGGGATGTTCTTCAGCGCCTGAGCGATCGCGATCATGGTAACCGGCTGGTCGAGGCTGCTCGATAGCTGCATGTTCTTGATCGCTGCAGACGCGATCTTGTAGACGGTGGTCGGGTTGCTGAGCGTCCCCGAGCTCTCGAGAGTGCGCACTAGAGCCGACAGGTATACCTGCTGCGAACTGATGCGACCGAGGTCGCTGCCATCCCCCACGCCGTGACGCGAGCGAAGGAATTCGAGCGCAGTCAAGCCTGACAGGAGGTGCATTCCGGACTTCAGATGCAGCCCGACCTCTTTGTCATTGAGATTTCCGCTCACGCAGACGTTGACGCCCCCCACGGCGTTGGACATTTCGATCACACCGTTGAAAGTGATGAGCCCAGCGAACTGGATCTTCAAACCGGTCAGTGCCTGGATCACGTCGACCACGCAGGGCAAGCCACCATACGACAGCGCGGTGTTAACGGGAAGGCCGACAGAAGTGCCACCCTTCGGGCACTGCGGATGCGGCACAATCATGTCGCGCGGAAAGCTGACGGCCGTAGCGAATGTGTGGTCACCGGACACATGCAACAGGATCGTCACGTCATTCAATGAGCCGCTATCGTTCAAACCCGCGCCGATGCCGTGTTGGCCGGTTCGTGTGTCGTCACCGACGAGGAGGATGTTGAAGCCACCCGGGTACGCACCGACACCGGGCGGCGGAGCCGGTGACTCACCCGGGTGAATGTTTACGGCGTTCTTGCCCGCCTGGGCGACCAGATTGTAGGTCGCGTAACTAGTAATGGCGAGCGACGCGACAATTACGACAGCGACGAAAGCGGCCAGGGTGCTGAAGATAGCGCTTAGCGGCCCGGACTTCCTCAGCCTGCCGTGTCGAGCGATCCCGACGACCGGTGACGATCCGCCGGGGCGGGAGCTCTGGTCACTCATTCGCGAGGTGCCTTTCGTTCAAAACATGGGGTCAAGCGGAGGGCGTGGGATTCGAACCCACGAGACATTTCTGCCCACCAGTTTTCAAGACTGGCTCCATCGGCCGCTCGGACAGCCCTCCCGGAAGCCAAGCCCCGATTGTAACCCATGGCGCAGTCACGAAGCTGCTCCGCAACTGCTGAACGCGTCACTACTGCCCGAAGGCACGACTGCACGTGTACTGCGAGGACGGCTGTCCGATGACACCGTTGAGCACTGTGACGTTCTTCGGCGGAGCGGTAGGGCTCGTGGTGGGCTTGGGCGTCGCAGCCTTCGGAGCCTTACCCACTACCGAACCTCTATTGCCTGCTGCCGTACCGAGAGTGAATGGCTTGTCAGACTTGATCAGCGCGATGAGTGCATTGCCTGGGCCAAGCAACGGCTGGACCTTGCCCGCGTAAATACCGGTGCCGGCGGTCGTTCCAGGGTACTGCGCGAAGATCACACTGTTTAGCGGGATGTTCTTGAGCGCCTGGGCGATCGCGAACAGCGTGTCTGGGGAGTTGAAGCCCTGCGACAGTTCCATGTTGCGAGTCGCGGCTTCCGCGATCTTGTACAACTCCGGGATGTTGCTCAGCGTGTTGCTGCTCTTCAAAGTTCGCACGAGTGACGACAGGTACACCTGCTGCGAACTGATACGACCGAGGTCGCTGCCGTCCCCTACACCGTGGCGGCTTCGAAGGAATTGCAGGGCCTGGTACCCCTTAAGGACGTGAGTTCCCGACGTCAGGTGCAGGCCCACCTCCTTGTCGTTGAGGTTTCCCTGCACGCACACGGGAACACCGCCAACGGCGTTCGTCACCTCGATAACGCCCTTGAAGGTGATCAGACCGGCGAACTGAATGGATAGCCCCGTGAACTGCTCGATCGTCTTGACGGCGCAGGGCAGACCAGCGCCCGGAGCCTTATCGTTGCTGCCGCCGTAGTAGAGAGCGGTGTTCATCGGCGCGCTGACGCCGCCACCGACCTGGCAGGCAGCGATCGGCACGATCATGTCGCGCGGGAAGCTGATCGCAGTCGCGTTGGTGTGGTCACCCGAGACGTGCAAAAGCATTGTCACGTCGTTGAGGATTGACGTGTCGGTCGAGCCGCCGATGCCACCCTGGCCAACCCGGGTATCGCTACCCACGATCAGGATGTTGAAGCCGCCGGGGTAGGCGCCGATCGTGGGTGGCACGGGAAGCGCACTGTGTAGCCGTGGATTGCTGCCGTTGGGGTTCAGATTGTTGTAGATCCCAGCGATCGCGAAGGCAGCGACGCTGCCGCCCGATACCAGAAGCACCGCGAGCGCCACGGCGATGATGCGGCCAAGCGCGCCCCACGGGCCGGGCTTTTTCAACCGCCCATGCCGTGCAACGGTGAGTACTTTGGGAGGCTCTGAACCTTCTGAACGCGATCCGCTCATCGTGTCTGCCTTTCGTTCAGGATGCGTGAGTGCCGCATCCAACGGACGAGAATGCAGAGCCTAGCCCGGCATTTTGCAGAAAACCTGAAACCCGGCGAGCTGCCAGCCGCCTCAGAGGATCGCCAGAATCGCCGCGACGCCATCCTGAATGTCGGTTAGCGCAACCTCGTTCGCGACCGCTTTAACCTCGCGCGGCGCCTGCCCCATAGCAATCCCGCGGCCCGATTCGGATGCCCACTGCAGCATATCGATATCGTTACGCCCGTCTCCGATCGCCATCACTCGAGTTCTCGGAATTCTCAGAATCTTCCGCACCCTCTCGAGCGCGACAGACTTATTCACGCCGTCTGGCGCGATGTCCAGCCAGGCCGTCCAGCCGACGTTGTAGCTCACCCGGTGGAGCCCCATGTGCTCGACGACCTTCAGGAATTCCTCGATCGCATGCTCGGGGGATATGACCACTACGCGGGTTGCGGGCGCGCCGAGCAACTTGTCGAAGGTGACCTTTTGGCTGCCTGCGCCGAGGGCGCCATCCGGAAAATAGCCCGTGTAGTTGTAGATGCCCTCCTCGTTTTCGACCGCATAGTTGGCGGTCGGGAGATTGGCGCGGATGGTCGTGAGCACCTCGCTCGGATCGAACGTGTCGACGAGGTGGCGAGAGTAGCCGAGCGGAGCAGCCGGGTCGCGCTTGAGGGTGATCGCCCCATTGGCACACACCACGTACTTCGGCGTGATGCCCACCCGGTCAAGAATCGGGAGCGTCATCGCGACCGAGCGACCGGTCGCCAACATCACTTCGTGACCGAGCCCTGCCGCTCGGGCGACCTGCGCAGCAACCTCATCGCTGAGGGTGCCGTCTTCGCGAAGAATCGTGCCGTCAACGTCGAGCGCGATCAACCACGGCTTGCTCATGCCACCGGCGACATGAGTTCGAGGCCGCCGAGGTAAGGCTGCAGGGCCTTCGGTACGCGAACAGAGCCGTCGGCCTGCTGGTGGGTCTCGAGGATGGCGACGATCCACCGGGTGGTCGCGAGCGTCCCATTGAGTGTGGCGACCGGCGTGGTCTTACCCGACTCGGCGCGATACCGGATGTCGAGCCGGCGGGCCTGATAGGTCGTGCAGTTGCTCGTCGAGGTGAGCTCGCGGTACGTGCCCTGCGTCGGGACCCAGGCCTCGATGTCGAACTTGCGGGCTGCGCTCGAACCGAGATCGCCCGCGGCGACATCGATGACGCGATACGACAGCTCGCACGCCTGCAGCATCGCCTCCTGGTAGCTGACGAGGCGGTCGTGCTCGGCCTCGGCATCCTCGGGCAGCACATAGCTGAACATCTCGAGCTTGTTGAACTGGTGCACGCGCAGGATGCCGCGATTATCCTTGCCCGCCGACCCGGCCTCGCGGCGATAACACGTTGACCAGCCGGCGTACCGCATCGACCCCGCATCGAGGTCGAGGATCTCGTCGCTGTGAAAGCCGGCGAGCGCGACCTCGCTCGTTCCGGTCAGGTAGAGGTCGTCGGCCGGCAGGTAGTAGATCTCGTCGGCGTGCTCCCCCAGGAATCCCGTTCCCGCCATAATTTCTGGTCGCACGAGTGTCGGCGTAATAAGAGGAACGAAACCTTCGGCGATCGCCTTATCGAGCGCCATATTCATGAGCGCGATTTCGAGCCGAGCACCGATGCCCTTGAGGAAATAGAACCGGCTACCCGAGACCTTGACGCCGCGGGTGAGGTCGAGGGCGCCCAGAAGTTCGCCGAGCTCGGCGTGGTCGCGTGGCTCGAAGTCGAACGTTGCCTTCTCGCCCACCTCGCGCAGAGTCACGAAGTTCTCTTCGCCACCGGCGGGCACCCCGTGGATGATCGGGTTGGCGATCGAGCCAACCGTCTTTACGAAGTCGGCTTCGGCATCCGTCGCGGTCTGCTGGGCCGCCTTGACGCGGCCGGCCAACTCCTGCGCGGTGGCGACCAGAGCCTGCTTCTCGGCCTTCGGCGCAGTCGCAACCGTCTTACCGAACAGGTTCTGCTCGGCGCGGAGTCTCTCGTACTCTCCGATCGCCGCCCGCCGTGCCGTGTCTGTCTCGATGGCCTCATCAACCAGACTTACGGATGCACCGCGGGCCGCCTGCGAATCGCGTAGAGACTGCGGGTTGTCGCGCAAAAGCTGGGCATCGATCACGGCCCAAGTCTACTTTGGCCCGCCCGGGCGACCGCTCGGCATGGCGTAGCTTGGGAGCATGGCAGCCCCCGCGTCACCCGAGGAGCACACTGCCGCAGTCGTGTTCAATCCGATCAAGGTCAATCTGAAGACGCTCCGCGCCGCCGTGAAGGCCGCCGAGACAAGCGCCGGCTGGAGCAGGACGCTCTGGTACGAGACCAGTGTCGAAGACCCGGGCGGTGGGATGACCGCGCTCGCGATTTCGGCCGGCGCAGAGGTCGTCATGGCGGCTGGCGGCGACGGCACGGTTCGCGCGGTGGCCGAAGCGCTACGGGGCTCCGGAGTTGCGCTCGCGCTGCTTCCCTTCGGCACGGGCAACCTGCTCGCTCGCAACCTCTCCCTCGCGCTCGATAACCTCGCGCACTCGGTGACCACGGCGTTCACCGGTAAAAACCGCCCCATCGACCTTGGCATCGTCGAGGCGGAACGCGCCGACGGCAGCCGAGAGACGCACGCCTTTCTCGTCATGGCCGGCCTCGGCCTCGATGCCCAGATGATCGCGAATACCAACCCCTTGCTCAAGGCGCGGGTCGGCTGGCTCGCCTACGCGGGCGCCATCATCCGTGCCCTCAAGGACCACAACAGCGTTCGCGTTCGCTATTCCGTGGATGGCGGACCGGTGCGGTCGGCCTCCGTCAACACCATCCTCGTCGGAAACTGCGGCGTGCTGACCGCCAACCTCGTCCTGCTGCCCGAGGCCGTAATCGACGACGGGATCTTCGACATCGTCGCGTTCCGTCCGAACGGATTCGTCGGCTGGGTACAGATCTGGAACAAGATCGTCTGGGAGAACGGCGTGCTTCGCCGCAGCTCCGTCGGCCGCCGTATCATCAAGCTGTCACCGGATGTGCGGGCACTGGCATATCTGAAGGGCACAGAATTCACCCTGCGCCTCGACCACCCAGAAGACTTCGAGCTCGACGGTGATCCGTTCGGCGAGGCGATCGCGCTCAAGGCGAAGGTCGATCACCTGGCGCTGCTGGTCAAGGTTCCGCAGGGCAGCTGAGCTCTAGCCGAGCAACCCGTCCAGCCACGCGCGGGCGTCCTGGAACGCGTGGTTGTCGTAGCGCGGGGTAACCGTGATCGGCAGCTTGTCTGCGCGGGGATACGAGCCGAGGAATATGACGCTCGGGCTGAAGCGCTTGAGGCCGAGCAGGGCATCCGCCACTCGCTCGTCTCGAACGTGGCCGTCGAGGTCGATCACGAAACGGTAGCGGCCGAGGGCATCGCCGATTGGGCGAGACTCGAGCAGGCTCATGTTGACGCCGCGGGTCGCAAACTGCTCCAGCATCTCGAGGAGCCGGCCGGCGTTGTCGTCGGGTAGTTCGGCGATGATGCTGGTCTTGTCTGAGCCGGTCGGCGCAGGCACGACGGTCGTGCGACTGACCAGCACGAATCGCGTCTGCGCGTTCGGGTTATCGCCGATGTTGTCGGCGAGAACGTCGAGATCGTGGTGGTTGGTGATGGTCGGCGGGGCGATCGCGGCATCCGCGAGGTCGTTGTCGAACAGCGATTCCGCCGCAGTGACATTCGACGTCGACGGGATGTGCCCGTGCTCCGGGAGGTGCTTATCGAGCCACAAGTGAGTCTGCGCGTAGGCGACGGGGTGCGCGTTGATGACCCGGACATCCGCAAGTTTCGTGCCGGGCTTTGCAACCAGAACGAAGTTGACGTGAACCAGGTACTCGCCAATGATGCGAAGATTCGGGATGGTCGCGAGGGCGTCCTGGGACGCACTCACCCCACCCTCAACGGTGTTCTCGATCGCGATCATGGCAGCGATGCTGCGCCCGGTGACGACGTCGTCGAGCGCCTGCCCGACGTTGTTTACCGGATGCCAGGTCGCTCCAGCGGCCTGCGGAACCTGAGCGAGTGCCGCCTCGGTAAACGTCCCGGCCGGGCCGAGGTACGAGTAGGTCTCCTCAGGACGGTTGGCAGTCGCGGACATGGCAGCGAGCCTACCGGTAGCGGTCCACTCGACGACGCTCCCGTTTGTGGTCGGCGTGCCCCTCATGCAGACCACCGCGTCAACAAATCCCCGCGGCGTCTCACACCCAGCGCCGCGACACGGTGCCAGACTGGACCGATGACCGATCGCGCAGGGAAGCCCGCTGAAGCCTCCGACCTGATTGACGTGCACGCGCTGGTGCGGGCCTACTACGACCTGGTTCCGGATGTCACCAAGCCCGAGCAGAAGGTCGTCTTTGGTACGAGCGGCCACCGCGGATCATCCTTCGACGCGGCCTTCAATGAAACGCACATCGCCGCGATCACCCAGGCGATCGTCGAATACCGCGCAGGCCAGGGCATCACAGGACCGCTGTTCATCGGCAAGGACACCCACGGGCTCAGTCGCCCCGCCGAGACCACCGCGCTCGAAGTTCTCGAGGCAAACGGAGTGCGGGTTCTCGTCGACGAGTTCGACGACTACGTTCCCACCCCGGCCCTCAGCCACGCGATCATCAAGTACAACGCCGCCGGGCACCGGGCACAGGCCGACGGCATCATCATCACACCGAGCCACAACCCACCGCGCGACGGCGGCTTCAAGTACAACCCTCCGCACGGCGGACCCGCCGACAGTGACGCAACCAACTGGATCGCGAACCGCGCGAACGAGATCATCACGAATGGCAGCGTGGATGTGCGGCGCGCGGAGCCGAGCGCCGTCGAAACGTATGACTTCCGCGGCAACTATGTCGACGACCTCGAGAACATCATCGACATCGACGCGATCAGGAAATCGGGCATCCGGATCGGCGCAGATCCGCTGGGAGGTGCGAGTGTCAACTACTGGTCGCTCATCGCGGAGAAGTACGGTCTCGACCTGACAGTCGTGAACCCGCACGTCGATCCGGCCTGGCCATTCATGACGCTCGACTGGGATGGCAAGATCCGCATGGACCCGTCGAGCCCCGCCGTCATGGCATCCGTCGTCGCCCACCAGCACGAGTACGACATCGTCACAGGCAACGACGCGGATGCAGATCGCCACGGCATCGTGACGCCCGACGGCGGTCTCATGAATCCCAACCACTACCTCGCCGTTGCCATCCAGTACCTCTATACCCACCGACCCGAGTGGCGAGCGGATGCCGCCATCGGCAAGACCCTCGTCTCCAGCACCATGATCGATCGGGTCGCCGCCTCGCTCGGGCGCAGGCTCTGGGAGGTTCCGGTCGGGTTCAAATGGTTCGTGCCAGGGCTCATCGACGGGTCGGTCGGGTTCGGCGGCGAGGAGAGCGCCGGTGCCAGCTTCCTGCGCAAAGACGGAACGGTGTGGACGACCGACAAGGACGGTATCCTGCTCGCTCTTCTGGCCAGCGAAATTCTCGCTGTCATCGGCAAGAGTCCTTCGCAGCTCTATAACGAACTCACCGCCCAGTTCGGTAACCCCGTCTACGAGCGAGTGGATGCCCCAGCCAGCAAGGAGCAGAAAGCCCGCCTTGGCAAGCTCAGCGGCGCCGACATCGTGGCGACCTCCCTCGCCGGAAACCCCATCACGGCCCGGTTGAGCGAGGCCCCGGGAAACGGCGCCTCCGTCGGCGGCGTCAAAGTCGTCACGGATGTCGCCTGGTTCGCGGCTCGTCCTAGCGGAACCGAAGACGTCTACAAGATCTACGCCGAATCGTTCGAAGGCCCCGAGCACCTGAAGAGGGTGCAGGCCGAGGCCAAATCGATCGTCGACTCAGCCCTCGACGGCTGACCTTCTATTTTGCGTAGTCGGGAGCGGCGGGAAGACCGAAGAACTCCTCGAGGGTCTTCACGCCTTCCTTGTGCATTTCGGTTGACAGCGCAACACCGATGTAGCGGAAGTGCCACGGCTCGTACTCGTAGCCGGTGATTTTCGTTTTGTCGGCTGGGTAACGCAGCAGGTAACCGTACTTCCAGGCATTTGCCGCGAGCCATTTGCCCTGTGAGGTGGTGCCAAAGCAGGCCGCGAGCGCACATCTAAGAGGAACGGGCGAGATGTCGACCGCGAGCCCGGTCTGGTGCTCGCTGTAGCCGGGGCGAGCGCTCTGGCGGTCGGCCTGCTGCTTGCCGAGGGATGCCACCCATCCGTTATAGACGCTCACCTGCGTGGAATATGGCCGCCATGAGCTCTGGACCTGCATCGACCCGGCGCCCGCGTTCTTGCCGGCCGCGAACATCGCGACCAGGGCATCCGCTGCGACCTTGCGCATCTGGGCCGGGTTGTTGTGTGCGACGGGAACCGTAACGATGTCTGGTGGCGAATAGGTCTTGGGGTTCAGCGGTCGAAGCTTATTCACGACGACCCAGATGCTGTTCGGGTCAGTGATCGACTTGGCGTTCTTGTTGAACTGGGGAGCGGTTGGCACCGGTGTCGGCGTCGGAGTTGGCGTCACGCTCGGAGTGATGACTGGCGACGGACTGGACGGGCTGCCGACCGTGTGCAGCGCAGCACAGGCAACGGTGCTACCCAGAATGATCGAGGCGACAGCGATCGTCGTCAGAACTCTGGCACGCCTAAACATGCCTTCGAGTGTAACTGGCACGACCTGGACGCCCCCGACGAGGCTCAGGACAGGATGGCCGCGCAGCCCGCGAAGTTACTCCCGGTGGAGTACATCTGCGATTGTGGGAATGACTGCCGAAGGAGTAAGTTTGCAGTCTACGCAAATTTCCGCCGCTGTTGGCAGCGTTTCAACAGCGGCCTTCTTTTTGCAGCATTCACACGCATACGCCACACGCCACACGCCACACGCATCAGATAGAGGATCATGTCTCGCAGCGACTCCACGGCACCGTCGGCCTCCCAGGCCCGCAAAGACGCCGCCAAAACTTCCGGCGGGGTGATGTCCCACCGCCAGATCATGCTCGTGATCTACGGCCTCATGGCGGGCATGTTCCTCGCATCCCTCGATCAAACCGTGGTTGGTACCTCGATTCGCACGATTGCGGATGACCTGCACGGCCTGAGCGAACAGGCCTGGGTTACGACCGGCTATCTCATCGTCTCGACCATCGCGACTCCCATTTACGGCAAGCTCTCCGACATCTTCGGTCGGCGCCCGCTGTTCATCATCGCCATCTCGGTGTTCGTGTTCGGCTCTGTGTTGTCGGCGTTCTTTGCGACGTCGATGTACGAGTTGGCCGCGTTCCGCGCCATCCAGGGCCTCGGTGCCGGCGGTCTGATGTCCATCCCGCTCGCCATCATGGGCGACATGCTCGCCCCCCGAGAGCGAGCAAAATACCAGGGCTACTTCCTGGCCGTATTCGGTGTTTCGTCCCTCGTTGGCCCGCTCGTTGGCGGTCTGTTCGCGGGTGCCAGCCAGATTCTTTTCATCACGGGATGGAAGTGGGTCTTCCTGATCAACATCCCGATCGGCATCCTGGCGCTCTTCATGGTCACGCGCTTCCTGCACCTGCCGAAGCGCAGTGCAAACCGTGACGTTCGCATCGACTGGTGGGGTGCAACCACGGTCATCATCGCTGTCGCACCGCTCCTGCTCGTAGCTGAGCAGGGGCGCACCTGGGGCTGGACCTCGGGCGGCGCATGGGCCTGCTACGTGATCGGCGCGCTCGGCATCGCCGCGTTCATCATCTCGGAGCGGCTCATGGGAGATGCCGCGCTCATCCCGCTCAAGCTGTTCACGAGCCCGACGTTCTCGGTTGCCACTGTCCTCGGAGTGATGGTCGGTTTCGGGATGTTCGGTGCCCTCTCGACCGTCCCGCTCTACCTGCAGATCGTGAAGGGGTCGACACCGACCGAGAGCGGCTTCCAGTTGCTTCCGATGATCCTCGGGCTCATGATCTCCTCGATCGCTTCGGGCCAGTTGATTTCCCGCACGGGCAGGTACAAGATCTTCCCGATCCTCGGCACAGCCTTCATGTCGATCGGGTTCCTGATCTTTACGACCATCAGGGCAGACACGAATTACTGGATTCTCGCCTCCGGGATGCTGCTGGTCGGCCTTGGCCTCGGCCAGATGATGCAGACCCTCACGATCGCCAGCCAGAATGCCGTTGGCCCGCGAGACATCGGAGTCGCGACCTCGTCGTCCACGTTCTTCCGCCAGATCGGTGGAACGCTGGGCGTCGCGGTGATCTTCTCGGTGGTGTTCTCGACCATCGGTGGCAAGATCGGCGGTGCCTTCCAGAACAAGACGGTTCTCAGCGCCGCGCTCGACAACGCGCTCAATCCGGCCGTGGCCGGCGCCCCGAATAATGCCGGAATCATGAAGGCCATCTACGACCCGATAGTCGCAAATATCACCGGCAGGCTGCCTGCGGGAGTCGACCTGTCGAATGCAGCCACTCGGCACGCCGTCGTCGCGAAGTTCGCCGCCGACTCAGCGAGCTTCAAGGCATCCGGAAGTACCACCGGCAGCCTCGATGGCGATACGTCGTTCCTGAACGGCGCCACACATGCTCTCAGTGCGCCATTCCTCACCGGATTCTCGGGGGCAATGGTCGTCGGTTTCTGGGTGAGCCTCGTCGTGATCGTTGCGGCGTTCATCCTGTCCTGGTTCATGAAGGCGACACCGCTTCGCGCGAAGTCGGCTTTGCAGGAGGTTGCGGATGCCGACCAGGCCATCATGGCCACCCGCGCCGCGAACACGCTCAGCTCGGGCCTCGCGCCAGACCTCGACACCGCGAGCATCCCTGTGCAGCGGGCCGATGATGAGGCCGAAGCCGCGATCGCCGGCAAATCGTAGCGAACTGACTCGAGAGCGAGGGGTTCGGCCGTCGGCCGGGTCCCTCGCTCTCGTTAACCGCGTCATCGTGGCGTGCTCAAGCGGCGTGGTGCGGGCGAGGCGCAAAAAAGTTTTGGCGACTTTTTGGGGCGGCCCGAGGGTCGACATCCGCGAGAAATAGCGGATGCACAGGGCGCGCGCGGTCGGCGCGGAAGCTGCGCCGTGGGAGCGCTCCCAAATTCTTCTTGACACGGCGGATAACCCATACTTAGTCTAAGGCCGAACCGTGAGAGCGCTCCCACACCAAGCGAAGAGCGCTCCCCGGATCTCCCCTATCCACGCACACAAAGGAGTGACCGTGAAGCTTTCACGACGCACCAAAATCGGGGCAACCATTGCAACCGCCTCGATTCTTGCCCTCGTCGCCACAGGATGTTCGTCATCCGCCGGTGGCGGCACGAAAGTCGACACCAAGACGCCAATCACGCTGACGCTGGCGACGTTCAACAACTTCGGCTACAGCAAGGAGCTCCTCGCGAGCTACCACAAGCTGCACCCGAACATCACAATCGTCTCCAAGATCGCTGCGACCTCCGACGCAGCCGAGACCAACCTCTTCACGAAGCTCGCGGCCGGCAGTGGCCTCGGCGACATCGAAGCGGTCGACGGTGACTGGATGCCCAAGGTCAAGCAGTACGCGACAAAGTTCGAGGATCTCGCATCGGCCGACAACAAGGGCCGCTACTCGACCTTCAAGACGGCTGGCGGCACGGTCAGTGGCAAGGAAATCGGCCTCGGCACCGACATCGGCCCCGAGGCGGTCTGCTACCGCTCGGACCTGTTCAAGAAGGCCGGCCTCCCGACCGACCCGACCGCGGTCGCGGGGCTCCTCAGCGGCGACTGGGCTCACTACTACCAGGTGGGCCAGCAGTTCGCGGCGAAGAACACCGGTGCCGCCTGGTTCGACTCGGCGGGCGCGACCTTCCAGGGCCTCGCCAACCAGTACGCGAACTTCTTCGAGAGCAGCGACGGCTCCGTCGTTGCGACGACCAACCCCGACGTGAAGGCGGCGTTCTACTCCGTCCTCGCCGCGTCGAAGACGGACTCGTCACACCTGCAGGAGTGGAGCACCGACTGGGCAACCGGCATGGCGAAGGGTGCATGGGCAACCATGCTCTGCCCGCCGTGGATGCTCGGCTCGATCCAGCAGGACAGCCCGAAGGTCACCGACTGGAACGTCGCTGACGTCTTCCCCAACGGTGGTGGCAACTGGGGCGGTTCGTACCTCCTCGTTCCCAGCCAGGGCAAGCACCTCGCCGAGGCCAAGGCGTTCACCGACTGGCTGACCGCGCCCGCGCAGCAGCTCGCCGCGTTCAAGACGGCAGGCAACTTTCCGAGCCAGGTGTCGACCTACACGTCGTCCGCTCTCCTCGACTCGACGAACGCCTTCTTCAACAACGCACCGACCGGCAAGATTTTCGTGAACCGCGCCAAGGCGTTCACGTTCGTGCCGTTCAAGGGCATCCACTATGGCGACATCATGACCGTCGTCCAAAACGGACTCACCCGAGTTGAAACCAAGAAGCAGACCGTCGACGCCTCCTGGGCGCAGGTCGTCAAGGAAATCAAAGCTCTCGGCTAACACCCGATAGCGGCGGGACCGCTCGGCCGGAACCCAAGGCAGAGCGGTCCCGCTTCACTCAGCGCAACACCCTTTGATCGCACCATCGTGGCCGTGCAGGCCAAAGCAAGGACTCCCACCGATGACAACCTCGGCACTTCGGGCCAAACCGAGAACTCCCAGGCGAATCGCCTTCAGCCAAAAGCTGGGCCGCTGGGATGTCAAAATCTCGCCCTATCTCTACGTCTCGCCGTTCTTCATCGTCTTCGCCGTCGTGGGGCTGTTCCCACTCCTCTATACGGCCTGGGTTTCGCTGCACAAGTGGGATCTCATCGCCGGGCAGGGACCATGGGTCGGACTCGACAACTTCACGTTCGTCCTCGGCCAGGACCAGTTTTGGGAAGCGCTGCGTAACACGCTCTCGATCTTCCTTCTGTCATCCGTGCCCCAAATTCTTCTTGCACTGCTCATCGCTGCTGTTCTCGACAACAATCTGCGCGGCTCAACGTTTTGGCGCATGAGCGTGCTGCTGCCGTACATCATCATGCCCGTGGCGGTCGGCCTCATCTTCGGCCAGCTTTTCGCAGACAAGTACGGGCTCATCAATAATCTTCTCGGCCACATCGGGATCCCGGCGATCGGCTGGCACACCGACGCATTCTCGGCGCAGATTGCGATCGCGACCATGGTCAACTTCCGATGGACCGGTTACAACGCGCTCATCCTGCTCGCCGGGATGCAGGCCATCCCGCGCGATCTGTACGAGTCGGCGGCCATTGACGGAGCCGGCCGACTGCGCCGGTTCTTCTCGATCACCATCCCGCAACTGCGGCCAACGATGATCTTCGTGATCATTACGGCGACCATCGGCGGCCTGCAGATCTTCGATGAGCCGACGGTTTTCGACCAGTACGGAACAGGTGGCGCCGACCATCAGTACCTCACCCTCACGATGTATCTCCATAACATCGGCTGGCAGCAGCTGGACTTCGGCAGGGCATCAGCGATCGCATGGCTGCTCTTCGTCGTCATCATCCTGATCGGCCTCATCAACCTCGCAATCACCAGGCGTATCGCCAGCAACGAAGGGCGTCTCCGATGACCGCGACCGCGACCAGAAGAGCACCCAAACTCCGAACGGAGCAGCCGGGCTGGTTCGAACGACGCAGGCGGAAGGCGATCGTCGCGCAGCGCCCGGGCTCGCTGGTCTACGCATTCCTTGCGGTCGTTCTCGTCGCCGGCGTTCTGCCGCTGTACTGGTCGTTCCTGATCGGGAGCGGCGACTCCAGCACGATCGCCGACCAGAACCTGTCCTGGATCCCGGCAGGCAACTTCATCGCCAACGCCCTGAAGGTCATGAACGACCCCGCGGTCAACTTCTGGCTTGCCACCCTCAACAGCATTATCGTGTCGACGACGGTGGCGGTCGCGGTCGTCCTGTTCTCAAGCCTCGCCGGCTACGCGTTTGCCAAGCTACGCTTCCGCGGAAGCAAGGTCCTGCTCGTCTTCGTGATCGCGACGACCGCTGTACCGACCCAGCTGGCCGTGGTTCCGCTGTTCATCGCGATGTCGAACCTCGGCTGGAGCGGCAACATCGGCGCGGTCATCCTGCCGGGGCTCGCCTCGGCCTTCGGCGTGTTCTGGATGACGCAGTACATGTCCGGTGCACTGCCGGACGAACTCATCGAGGCCGCGAGGGTCGACGGCGCGAGCATGATCCGTACCTTCTGGAGCATCGCCCTGCCGTCCGCCAGGCCGGCCGCCGCGATGCTCGGCCTGTTCATCTTCATCATGACCTGGACCAACTTCTTCTGGCCGTTCATCGTTCTCGGGCCAACCGACCCGACGCTGCCGGTCGCCCTGCAGGAGCTGCAGGCCAGCCATTTCGTCGACTACTCGATCGTTCTCGCGGGAGCCCTCCTTGCCACCGTTCCTCTGTTCATCCTCTTCGTCTTCGCCGGACGACAACTCGTCGCGGGCATCATGCAGGGTGCGGTGAAAGGCTGATGGGCACCGAATTTCCCCCCGGGTTCCTCTGGGGGTCAGCGACAGCTGCGGCCCAGATCGAGGGTGCCGCCCACGAGGACGGCAAAGAAGACTCGATTTGGGATGCGTTCGCTCGCCTCCCCGGTGCCGTCGCGAATGGCGACACCCCCGAGAACGCGGTCGATCACTATCACCGGATGCCCGAGGATGTCGCACTCATGAAAGAGCTCGGCCTGCAGTCCTACCGGTTCTCGACCAGTTGGGCGCGCGTCAAGCCGGGTGACCGCGACGTCAACGTGGCCGGGCTCGATTTCTACAGTCGTCTGGTCGACGAGCTGCTTGAGGCCGACATCCTGCCCTGGCTCACGCTCTATCACTGGGATCTTCCGCAGGCCCTCGAGGAGAGCAACGGTTGGGCAAACCGCGACACCGCCTACCGCTTCGCCGACTATGCGGAGGCGGTATACGACGCCCTGGCCGACCGAGTGACGCACTGGACGACCTTCAACGAGCCGTTCTGTTCATCCCTCATCGCGTATGCCGGCGGCGAGCACGCGCCGGGTCGTCGCGAGCCCGCGGCCGCCCTCGCCGCACTGCACCACCAGCACCTCGCGCACGGTCTTGCGACCACGCGACTGCGCGAGCTCGGCGCGCGCGACAGGCGGGAGCTCAGGATCGGGATCACACTCAACCTGACGACAGCGGTTCCGAACGATCCGACGGACCCGGTCGACCGGGAGGCAGCCCGCCGCATCGATGGACTTTGGAACCGCGCGTTCCTCGAGCCCCTCATCCTGGGCGAATACCCGGCCGATGTGCTCGAGGACGTCAGGGGGCTCGGCCTTTCCGAGGTGATTCGGGATGGCGATCTCGCGATCATCAGCGCCCCGATCGACTTCATGGGCGTCAACCACTATCACGACGACAACGTGAGCGGACATCCGCTGCCCGCCGCCGCGCGCGTCAGCCTCACGCCGACATCGCGCGAGAAGTCGTCACCGTTCGTCGGCTCCGAGTACGTGACCTTCCCCTCCCGCGGCCTGACGCGTACAGCCATGGACTGGGAGGTCAACCCGGACGGCCTTCGCGCGCTGCTGATCAGGCTCGGCCTGGACTACCCGCAGTTGCCGCCCCTGTACGTGACGGAAAACGGAGCGGCGTTCGACGACGAGGTGAGCGCAGACGGTGCGGTGCACGATGTCGCGCGCGCCGACTACATTCGGGCACACATCCAGGCGGTCGGTGAAGCAATTGCGGCCGGTGCGGATGTTCGTGGCTACTTTGTCTGGTCGTTTCTCGACAATTTCGAGTGGGCGTGGGGCTACAACAAGCGCTTTGGCATCGTTCGCGTCGACTACGAAACGCAGGTTCGCACCGTGAAAGACAGCGGTCTCGAGTACTCCAGGGTCATCGCCGGTGCGCTGACACCTGCGACCTAGACTGTAGCCGTGTCCACCTCCCCACCCGCGCCCACGCTGGAGGCAGTCGCCGCCCTGGCCGGGGTTTCGCGGTCGACGGTGTCCCGTGTCGTGAACGCGTCACCCCGCGTCACACCCGACGTAATCGCAGCAGTCAATGCAGCGATCGAGCAGCTCAACTACGTGCCGAACCGTGCGGCCAGGTCGCTTGCGAGCCGGAGAACGCTCACGATTGCCCTCGTCATCCCCGAGAACACGGCCAAGTTCTTCGCCGACCCGTACTTCGCATCAGTCATCCAGGGCGTCGCGATGTACCTGAGCACCACCGACTACACGCTCACGCTCCTGATCGCCTCGGAGGCCGACCCGGAGAAGACGCGGCGCTACCTCCAGGGCGGCAACGTGGATGGCGCCCTCATCCTGTCGCACCACAGTGACGACCGCTCCTACGTTCAACTCGCGAGCGCGCTGCCCGTCGTGTTCGGTGGCCGCCCGACCGGTCAGACCGGCTCCACGACGTACATCGTCGACGTCGACAACACGGCGGCTGCGGAGCGGGCGACCCAGTACCTCATCGACCACGGCCGCACGCGCATCGCGACCATCGCAGGCCCCCAGGATATGTCGGCAGGCATCGACCGCCTGGACGGCTGGCGTAAAGCCGTCACCGGTGCGTCGCTCGAAGCCGGTCTGATCGAGTACTCCGACTTTTCGTCCAGCGGCGGCGCGGCTGCCATGGAGCGCATGCTCGCCAGCGGTAGGAAGTTCGACGCACTGTTTGCTGCGTCGGCCCAGATCGCATCCGGAGCACTCGGCGTACTGAAAGACCACGGCCTGTCGGTGCCTCGGGATGTCGCCATCGCCACGATCGACAACGATTACTACGCGCAGAACTCGACACCACCACTGACCACGATCGAGCAGCCCACAACCGAACAGGGTGGCAAGATCGCCGAGACGCTGGTGCGCCTGATCGCCGGCGAAGAGGTCGACCGGTTGACGATAATGCCAACGAGACTGATCGAGCGCGAGTCGGTCTAGCGCGCTTCCGACTGCGAGGTCGTACTCTGGAAACGTGTCAGACGTCATCCAGAACCAGGAACTCGATCGCTTCGAGCTCGTCATCGATGGAGAGCTAGCGGGCTACACCGAGTATCGGGTCGCCGGCACCGACATGATCTTCAC
The DNA here is from genome assembly GCA_025463785.1 of Glaciihabitans sp. Taxonomy (GTDB): domain Bacteria; phylum Actinomycetota; class Actinomycetes; order Actinomycetales; family Microbacteriaceae; genus Galbitalea. The sequence continues at coordinate 169,082 of JAODBD010000003.1, read as the reverse complement.
GCACACTGAGATCATCTCCGAGGAGCGTGAGCACGGCCTCGGCGGCCGCCTGGTTCGGGATGCCCTCGACCAGGTTCGGGACCACACCGACTATCGCGTCGTGGCGCAGTGTCCCTTCGTCTCGCACTGGCTAAAGAGCCATCCGGAGTACCAGGATCTGCTCAGCCGCTAATTGTGCGGCCGAGTACGGCTAGGCGGTGACGCTCGCAAATAATGGACGCGAGCGCTCGACGCCCGGAACGAGGCGGCGATAGACGTCCTCGATCTCGGCGACGAAGTGGTCTGGCGCGAAGCGATCGAACGCCAGGCCCGCACGCTCCGAGACGCGAACGACGCGGTGCGGATCGTGCACCAACTGCACGAGCATCGCGGCAATCGCCTGTGCGCTGTCGTCGGCGCACAGCAGTCCGGCGGTGTCGAGCCCCTCGCGAAGCAGCGGGTCGACGTACAGCACGGGCCGCGCGGCATACATCGCCTCGACCACGACCATGGGCTGGTTGTCGAAGCCCGATGATGTGAGCGCGACGACGTGAGAACCGTCGAGTTTTGCCATAACCTCGTCGCTGGCGACCCTGCCAGAGAACAAGATCTCGGGATGTCCGGCTGCCGCCCTCCGTGCCCGCGCCAACTCCGGCCCCTCGCCGACAACCTCGACCTCGAGTCGCCCGACAGGCACCGCACCGAGCGCTTCGATGCACGCGGCGATGAACACGAGCAACCGCTTCTCGGGAGCGCACCTGCCGATCCAGAGAACCTTCAACGGTCCCTCGATCTGAGCGAGCGCCGCGGGCCGCTCCGCCCACGACGCCGCGGTCGTATTCGCTATGGTAACCACGGTGCGGACGCCGGCCGCGGCGAGTCTCTCGCGTTGGTGCTCCGAGGGCGAGACCACGGCATCCGCTCGGAGGGCAGTCGACAGTGTCATGCCGCGGAGCGCCGAGCCGGCGTGCGATTCGGCCAAAATCGCATCCGGCGCTGGCTGACCGGTGAGCCAGCCGTGGAGCGATCGGATGGCCGCGGCGGCCACCCGGTCGACGCCGACCGGCAGCCTTACTCGCCAAAAGAACGTATGAACCGTGTGCACTACCCTGACGCGAAGTTGCGCCGCGACATCTATGCAGGCGGCGGCTAGGCCGAACTCAGAATGCACATGGACGACTTCGATTCGGTGGCGGGCGAGTGCCTGCGAGACCTTCGCGCGCACCTGGTCGGTGTTGCGAAGAAACGGCAGGCCAATGCCTGGAACAGTGAACGGCGTGTCGAACCATTCGTGCGCCGACGCGCCGATGTCGGCGGTCCGACCCCGTGGGGCGATGACGAGCACGCGGTGTCCGGCATCCGTCATCGCACGCACCTGCTGGATGAAGGCGGTTTGGGCGCCGCCGAGATAGTCGAGGGAGTAGTCGCAGACCAGTGCAATATTCATGTTCAGAGTCAAGGGCGCTGAGCATCCCACGTCTTCATCCTTTGGGGCGGGATTGGTAGTCCCAACGGACGACTTTTCACGAAGTCCGCGCGCGCGAAGGTGATCGCCCCTAGCGTGAGTGCATGGAGTGGTTGAAGACGCTGGTGCGCAACCCGATCGAGCCGGTCGTCGGCCTTGCCTTCGCCGTTTCGTGGGCAACTGCGGAGGCGGGGCGAGTACAGATCTCGTGGATTCCGTTCGCCATCATCGGTATCGCTCTGGCCGCCGGCCGCCTGCTCCCACTGGTCACGATCGTGGCGGCCGCCGCTCTCGTCATCGTGCAGTTCGCGGATGTCCAGCTCAGGTTCGGCCAGACCTCATGGCCCGCCTATTTCGGCCTGCTCCTCGCGGCAATCTTCGTGGGCGCCAGTGCCCACCGCCTCTCCCGCAGAATCGCACTCGCGCTCTCCCCCGTCTTCGGCGTGTGCATCGGACTGCTACTGACGATCCCGGCCTTCGGCCCCTTCCGACGCCACGGAATCATGAGCGGGTGGACGGCATCAGACCCTCGGCTGTGGGAGAACATCCTCGCGTGGTGCGTCACCGTCGCTCTCATCTCCCCCGCTTTCTGGTTCATCGGGTTCGGAATCCGCGCGCGCCGTGATCGGGCGGAGAGCGACGCTCTCCGCCTCGCGGTCGAAGCTGACCTCGCCGGAGCCGAGCTGGAGCTTCGCGTCGCCAGCGAGCGCGACCGCATCGCTCAGGATGTCCACGACATCATGGCGCACTCGCTCTCAGTGATCATCGCGCAGGCCGACGGGGCGCGGTATCTCAGCGACATCCGTCCCGAGAGCACCAATGGGTCGCTCGCGGCAATCGCCCAGTCCGCACGCGAGTCGCTGGTCGAGGTGCGGATGCTCATCGACTCACTCGGCCCGGAGCCTGACGGCCACTCGCATCCCACTCTGGACGGCCTCGGAACTCTCATCGAGCGGATGCAGTCGGCCGGACTTGCCGTCACCGAGAGCACTTTCGGCGATACCGGCCAGCTCACGGCGGGCCAGGAGATGGCCGTCTATCGCATCGTGCAGGAGAGCCTCACGAATGCGCTCAAGCACGCGGGTGCGAACGCCTCGGCGACCGTCGTGTTCGACTGGCGCGGGCCCGGCCTCGCGCTCACGATTTCGTCGATCGGCGCTGGTGGAGAAGCCTCGACTGCCGGTCTGACACGCGGGCTTCGCGGTATGCGCGAGCGGGCAAAACTCGCTGGCGGCTGGCTCGCTGCCGGACCGGATGACGACGACCCGCACCAATTTATCGTGACCGCATTCGTGCCGCGAGCAGACATTCAGACGGGAATCACGACATGACAATTCGCGTCGCAATCGCCGACGACCAGGTGCTGTTCTGCTCCGGTATCCAGATGCTTCTCGAGTCTCAGGATGACCTCGAGTTCGCCGGCGCGGCCTACGACGGCGACGCGATTGTGGCGCTGGCCGCCGCCGTCAGGCCCGACGTAATTCTTATGGACATCAGGATGCCCAAGGCCGACGGGATCACCGCGACCCAGCGCATCCTGGCCGGCGCCGGCTCGGAAGCCCCACGCATCATCGTGCTCACGACGCATCAGCGCGATACCGCGGTTATGGGCGCCATTAGCGCTGGCGCATCCGGATTTCTGATGAAGGATGCCACTCCCGAATTTCTGCTCGCATCCATCCGCACCGTGCATTCCGGCAAATCGGTCATCTCTCCGAGCACCTCGATTGCGCTAATCCACGACCTGGCGCCGTCGCGTCCGGGGCCCGCGAACGATGCAGTGATCTCGGTATTGTCTGCGCGAGAGAAGGAAGTCTTCCTGCTGGCAGCCCGCGGACTGAGCAACAGCGAGATTGCGACCTCATCCTTCATCAGCGAGTCGACGGTGAAGAGCCATATCTCGAGCATCCTTGCAAAGCTCGACCTGTCATCCCGACTGCAGCTGGTTGCGCTGGCCTACGAGCACCGGCTGGTGCTGTAGGCGGTCACGGCACGCGGTACAGCCACTCCTCCGTGCCGAACTTTGTGGTCACGAGCTGCTCGGCCCTTGCGCGCTCCTCGGGCGTGATGTCGCCCGGCGTTGAGCCGTACAGCTTCGTAAACGTCGCGACCAGCTGGTCGATAATCGCTGTGCGCGAGAGCCCGGTCTGACTGCGCAGGGGGTCGACGCGCTTGTTCGCGCTCTTCGTGCCCTTATCGCTCATTTTCTCGCGGCCGATACGCAGCACCTCGACCATCTTGTCGCCATCCATGTCGTAGCTCATAGTTGCGTGGTGGAGCACCGCTCCGACACCGAGCCGCTTCTGGGCAGCCCCACCAATCTTGCCTTTGGCGCTCGTGATGTCGTTGAGAGGCTGGTAGAACGCATCGATGCCAAGTGATCTCAGAGCGATGATGACCCACTCGTCGAGAAACGCGTATGAGTCGGCAAAGCTCATGCCCTGCACGAGGTCGGATGGCGCGTAGATCGAGTAGGTCACCACCGACCCTGCCTCCATGAACATGGCGCCGCCGCCGCTGATCCGTCGCACGATTTCGAAGCCGTACTTGTCGGCGTTCTCGAAGTCCACCTCGTTCTTGACCGACTGGAAGCTGCCGATCACCACCGCCGGGTTGTCCCATTCCCAGATGCGAAGCGTCGGCCCCCGCCGCCCTGCGCCGACCTCCTCGGCGAGAACCTGGTCGAGAGCCATCTGCATCTGCGGGCGTTCAGACTTGCCGTGGATGATCTGCCAGTCGTAGTCCGCGAAGCTGGTCGCCTCGGCGAGTGCACGTCGGATGGTCGTGGCGACCGACTCGGCGGTGAAGCCGAGCAGCACGGCATATTTGGGAAGAGCCGACACAACCGCCGCGGTGAAACGGCTGGCCTCGGAGTCCGCAGGCAACCCGTTGATGCTCGCGTCGATCGCCTCGAGCGCGCTGTCTGGTTCGAGGAAAAAGTCGCCCGCGAGGTGGAAGTTGGCGATCACGCCATCCACAACATCGAGGTCGACTACGACCAGCTTGCCGCCAGGAACCTTGAATTCGCCATGCATGGTCCCAGCGTAATGTTCGGCGGTTAGCTGGCGCTCGCCGGTGTCGAGAGGCGCTCGTCCAGCCAGCCGATCAGGTCTGCAAAAACCTCATCCTGATTGGTCTCGTTGAAGATTTCGTGTCGGGCCTTGTCGTAGATGATGAGCTCGACATCCGTCAGCCTGGCGCGCGTGAGGTATGCCTGCGCGAGGTTGCTTACGCTGCGTTCGCCGCCGAGCGAGTCCTCACTGCCGATCATGATGAGCAACGGGATGTCGGCGCCCATCGTTTTCGACGGAACGCCGAACAGCCGAAGGCCGTCCGGGATGCCGAACAGTTTGATGACGTCGGCGTAGAAGGTCAGCGGGTCGTCGAGAAACGCCTGGGAGACTGCGGGGTCGCGGCTGAGCCATTCGAAGCCGGTCGTGCCGAGGTGTTTGTGCTTCGCGTTCAGCTGACCGGCGTTCATGCTGCCGGGTTTGCGGTGCGCTGTTCCAGTCAGGATGGCGGCGTCGTAGTCCGCGGCGTGGGTGTTGAGGATCGTCTGGACCATCAGCGAACCCCAGCTGTGACCGAGGATGGCGAGCGGGACATCCCGATTTTCTGCGCGAATAATGCCGGTGAATTGGCGGAGGTCCTCGATGGTCGCCCTCAGGCCGCCTTCACCGAGACGGCCGAGTTTGGAGGTGTCGCCGCCATACTGCTCGAGCCCGGTTTGCCCGTGGCCGCGGTGGTCGTCCGCGTAGACCGAGTACCCGGCAGCGACGAGCGCCTGCGCAAGGTTTTCGTATCGGGCCGCATAGTCACCGAGGCCGTGCGCGACCTGTACTACGCCCTTCGGTGTTGCGGCGGCCCAGCGGTGGTAGTGGATCGTGACGCCCTGGGCATCCACGAACTGGTGGTTGGTCCTCGTCGCTGTCGCCACGGCAGCCTCCTCGCTCGGGCCTATCGTATTGCCGATCGCGTTCGTCGAGTAGTGAATAGCGACCCGCGGCCGCCTGATCGTTAGCGTTGCTAATTTGCTATGCTAAGTAATATGCCAACCCGAGAACCGAGTGACGACCAGCAGATGCGCCTGACCATTCAGCGTGTGGCCAGGCGGATTCGCTCGATGGCGAGCGACGAGAGCATCACCGAGGGCCAACGCTCGGTGCTGTTCGCGCTCGCCAACATGGGCCCCCAGACACTCGGGTCACTCAGCGAGGAAGAGCGGGTGACGCCGCCGAGTATGAACCGCACCATCAACGCACTCGTCGCAGCAGGCCTCGTGACACGGGTCGGCGCAGCAGATGACGGTCGCAAGGTCACGATCGACCTGTCGTCCGACGGGCGCACCTTCATCACCGAAACGAGGCGGAAGCGAGACACCTGGTTTACCCAGAAGCTCGCCGGCCTCACCCCAGAGCAACGCGAGATCCTCGACCAGTCGGTCGCCATCCTGCGGGAAATAGCCGATTCTTGAAAGCCGTCTTCCGATCCCTCGGAATCCATAACTACCGTCTCTACTTCTTTGGCGCCCTTACTTCCAACATCGGGACGTGGATGCAGCGCACCGCCCAGGACTGGATCGTCCTCACCAAACTCACCAACCATGACGCCGCGGCCGTCGGCTTCACCATGGCACTGCAGTTTGGCCCGCAGCTGCTCCTTATGCCGATTTCCGGACTCATCGCCGACCGCGTTGATCGGCGAAAGCTCCTGCTGGTGACCCAGATCCTCATGGGCGCGCTCGGCGTCGGGCTCGGCCTTATTGTGCTGGCCAACGTGGCAACGCTCTGGGAGGTCTACGCGTTCGCTTTCGCGCTCGGAGTCGTCTCCGCGATTGATGCACCGGTGCGCCAGACCTTCGTTTCGGAGCTGGTGGACGAGAAGAGCATCCCGAATGCTGTTGCCCTCAACTCGGCCTCATTCAACGGCGCGAGGCTGATCGGGCCCGCCGTCGCCGGTGTGCTCATCGCGACGATCGGTTCGGGATGGGTTTTCCTGTTCAACGCCGCAACGTTTGGCGCGACCATCGCCGCGCTACTGCTCATGCGCACCGCCGAGCTCAACCTGTCTGCGAAAGCACCGCGCAAGAGCGGACAAATTCGGGCGGGCTGGAAGTATGTCGGTTCACGACCGGATATCGTCGTCATCCTGATCATGGTGTTCCTGGTCGGAACATTCGGGTTCAACTTTCCCATCTTCACCTCGACCATGGCAGTGGCCTTCCATCAGGGCGCTGACGGGTTCGGACTCCTCTCCTCGATCATGGCGATCGGCTCGGTGCTCGGCGCGCTGTTGGCCGCCCGGCGAGAAAAGCCCCGCATCTTCATCGTGACGCTCGCCGCATTCGGGTTCGGGCTCGCCGACCTCGGAGCGGCTTTCACACCGAGCTATTGGTCGTTTGCCGCCGTACTGATCGTCGTCGGCCTGACGTCGCTGACCATGGTCACGAGCGCGAACGCCTACGTTCAGACCACCACGAAGCCCGCCATGCGTGGTCGGGTGATGGCGCTTTACATGGCGATTTTCGCCGGCGGCACACCTCTCGGCGCACCCGTGGTCGGCTGGGTCGCGAACATCGCGGGGCCACGCTGGGCGATCGGGGTCGCGAGCCTCTCGGGCTTCCTGGCGGCGTTTGTCGCCCTCGCGTGGATCATCGTGGCGCGCCACCTTCGACTGCACCGAGCACCGGATGCCCGTTTCAAGTTCAGCGTGACGTACGACCACATGCGGCCGAAGCCCGTCGTGCGCTCGACCCGCGAAGACCTCGCCACCTCGGAGATCGCAATCCAGCGAGGATAAACGCTCGCTAATCGCGCGTGCACGTAGTGAAATAGTGCGTATCCCGTTGTCAAAGGAGACAAACGACATGACCCGAAGCACTTTTGCCGACGTCGAGATTCCGAACATCAGCGTGTACGACTTTCTGTTCGGCTCGCTCGACCAGACGGAACTCGCCGGCAATGCCCTCATCGACGGGACCACCGGTGCGACAACTACCTACGGCGAACTGGTCGCCCAGATCAATGCCGTCGCCGGGGCGCTGGCTGCGCGCGGCGTCGACTCAACCACGACGGTCGGCTTGCTCTGCCCGAACAGCCCAGCATTCGCGGTCGTGTTCCACAGCCTCCTGCGGCTCGGTGCCATTGTTACGACGATCAACTCGCTGTACACGGCAGAGGAGATCACCAGCCAGCTGAATGACGCCGGCGCAACCTGGCTCATCACCGTCTCGCCCCTGCTGGCGGGCGCAGAGGAGGCCGCGAAGACCGTCGGCATTGGCGCGGATCAGCTCATCGTGCTCGACGGTGCAGAGGGTCATCCGTCGATGCGGGATCTGCTGATGCAGCAGGCGACGCCGCCCGAGGTCTCGTTCGACCCCGCCACCCACATCGCCGTGCTGCCGTATTCATCCGGAACCACCGGCCATCCGAAAGGCGTGATGCTGACGCATCGCAACCTGGTGGCCAACGTGGCCCAGAGCTTCGGAACGATCGGCATCGAACATGGCGAGGTGGTGCTCGCGGTGCTGCCGTTTTACCACATCTACGGGCTCACGGTTTTGCTCAACTTCGCGCTCAAGACCCGTTCAGCGCTGGTCACGATGCCGCGGTTCGACCTGCCGGAATTTCTGCGGATCATCCAGGACCAGAAGTGCACGTGGGTATTCATTGCGCCACCCATCGCGGTTGCGCTGGCGAAGCATCCACTCGTCGACCAGTTCGACCTGTCATCTGTGAAGGCCGTCTTCTCGGGGGCAGCGCCGCTGGATGCCAACCTCGCCGGTGCGGTCGCCACGCGCCTTAACACGACGGTTCGACAGGGCTACGGGATGACCGAGCTGAGCCCGGTCTCGCACGTGATTCCGCTCGACCGGGACGACATCTCGCTCGACAACATCGGACTCGCGCTTCCGAATATGGAGTCAAAGCTCGTCGATCCGGAGACGGGCGAGGAAATCCCGATTCCGGTATCGGGGGTGAGCGAACCCGGTGAACTGATGTGTAAGGGCCCCAACGTCATGGTGGGCTACCTCGGCAACGATGAGGCGACCAGGGCCATGCTCCAACCGGACGGATGGCTCCACACCGGCGACATTGCGACCGTCGATTCGAACGGCGTCTACAAGATCGTCGACCGCCTGAAGGAGCTCATCAAGTACAAGGGCTACCAGGTCGCGCCCGCGGTTCTCGAGGCGGTGCTGCTGCGGCATCCCAAGGTCGCCGATTCGGCCGTGATCGGGGTCAAGGATGACGAGGGCCAGGAGATTCCGAAGGCCTTCGTCGTCATCCAGTCGGGCGAGGAGCTCACCGAGGACGAGGTCATGGAGTTCGTGGCTGGCCAGGTCGCGCCGCACGAGAAGGTGCGTCGCGTCGAGTTCATCGATGTCATCCCCAAGTCGACCGCGGGCAAGATCCTGCGCAAAGACCTGCGCGCGCGGGAGACCGCCGCCTAGCCGGGCGCGGCGTCGCCGTGGCCGTCGCCATCACCGTCGCCGTCGCCAAGCTCCCGGAGCACAGCTCTCTCTCGTGCGTAACTCATGCCAGCACCCGGCTAAAGTGCCCTGGCGCGGCGTGTCGACCCCGGAACCCCGTATCCAGCATGAGTTATGCGACACGGCGGCGGCACGGCAGCGGGGCGGCTACGCGGTGGAGGCACGGCAGCTGGGTGGCAGCCGGTCAGGCCTCGCGGGTGATTTCTACCGTGACGAAGAGGCTCGAGCTGTAGGGGCCTGCGTACACGCCGCGCAGAGGGGCGACATCGTTGTAGTCGCGCCCGTGGCCGACGGTCACGTGCCGGTCACCGATATCGATCAGGTTGGTGGGATCGAAGCCGCGCCACGAACCGCAGAACCACTCGACCCACGCATGCGACTCCCCTGCGACGGTCTCGCCGATGACGGCGTCGGACCTGGGATGCAGGTACCCAGACACATATCGCGCCGGAATCCCGACCGACCGAAGCGCCCCGATCGCCAGATGTGCGATGTCCTGGCACACGCCCCGACGACCCGCCCAGGCTTCGGCGGCCGTCGTGTGCACGCCCGTCACACCCTGCATGTATTCGACCGATTCGCCAATCATGGTGCAAATGGCGAGTGCGGCATCGCAGGGGTTGTCGGACTCGTCGAGGATGTCCCTGGCGAGCGATGCGACCTCGGGCGGCGGCAGGGTGCGACGCGTTTGCGCGATCTGCTCGACGTAGTCTGTGGCGGCCGAGGCGGCATCCGCCAATTCTTCCCAGCCGAGCCTGTGGTCAGGATGCGTGCGCGGGCGCACCTCGACGAGGCTGGTCGCCGACAGCGACAACTCCTTGTGCGGAGTCAGGATCTCGAACGACGAAACTCGCGTACCCCAGTAGTCGACATAGCTGTGCAGGCTCGAGATCGGCAGGATGTCGACGTTCGAATAGAGCACCAGCTGGCCCTCGGTCGAGGCCGGCAGCATTCGCGCCTCGTTGTACGACGCCGTGACCTCGCCCTCGTAGTGAAACCCCGTGACGTGCCGGATTCGCAGCCGATTCACGAATTCTCCCGCACCCAGCTGGGCGCAGCGTTGGTCGGAAAATACCGCTGGCGGATGGCCTCGGATGCGGCGCTCGTGGCCTGCTGCACGTCATCCATGTGCCGGGTCAGGTCATCAAGGATCTCGGCTATCGGGCGGAATTCGAGCTCGCTACGGATCTGCCCGAGCAGCCTGAGCGCCTGGTCGCTGACGCCGACGCGGTCGGTGCGCGGCTCGATATCGCGCATGCATTGCTCGGCGCGGGTCACGGAGAAGAGAATACTCCGCGGGAACAGGCGGTCGAGCAGCAGGAACTCGGCCGCGTTGCGCGCGCTCGGCACGCCGCGGTAGGTGCGCAGGTACGCCTCGTAGGCGCCGACGCTGCGCAGGATGGTCGTCCACGATGGACCGCTGGCCTCCGTCAGCGACCGCGTGGCCAGCAGACGCGCGGTCATGTCCGCGCGCTCGATGCTGCGGCCGAGGGTGAAGAAGCTCCACGCCTCATCCCGGCTGGTCGCAGACTCGATGATGCCGACCGCGAGCGCCGATCGCTCGCGAACCCAGCCGAAGAACTCGTGCACCTTGTCGCTGGAGACCTTGCGTGGCATCCGTGCCCTCGTGGTGTTGAGGACCTCCCAGAGCTCGGTCGAGATCACCTCGCGGGCACGGCGCGCATTCTCGCGCGCTGCGTTCAGGGAGTACGCGATCGAGGCAGGCTGCGTGCGATCGACCGCGAGGATGTTGAGCACGTCGGCGCGCGTCAACTCGGTGTCTTCGGGGATCTCGGCGCCCATCACGCTGAGCAGCGAGCGGCAGGCGAGATTCTCTTCGATCCACGGGTCTTCGAGCAGCAGCTGGAGGTGGACATCGAGGATGCGGGCGGTGCCGTCTGAGCGCTCGATGTAACGCCCGATCCAGAACAGCGACTCGGCGATACGGCTCAGCATGTTTCACCGCGAAGCTGCTGTTGCTGTTGCTCCTGATCGTTGCGCGGTGCATCGAGCGGGGAGTGATCCTGCACGTGGTCCCCCGAAATTATTGAGATCGACTGGGTCGGCGCGGCCTGGTCGGCGACCAGCCCCTGAATGTTGTGCCTTGTCACCTGGAGCGGGTCCTGGCCCACCACCCAGGTGTCTTTCGACCCGCCACCCTGCGAGCTGTTGACGACGAGTTCGCCCTCAGGCAGCGCGACTCGCGTCAGCCCACCGGGGAGAACCCAGACATCCTTGCCATCGTTGACGGCGAAGGGACGAAGGTCTGCGTGCCTCGGCCGCATCCCGTCGTCGACCAGCGTGGGAATCGTCGAGAGCTGCACGACCGGCTGCGCGATCCAGCCGCGCGGGTCGGCGATGAGACGTTCGCGCAGGTCGTCGAGCTCGGCCTTACTCGCGGCAGGCCCGATCACGAGCCCTTTGCCGCCCGAACCGTCGACGGGCTTGACGACCAGCTCGTTGAGACGATCGAGGACTTCCTCAAGCGCGCCCGGTTCCTCGAGTCGCCAGGTGGTGACGTTCGGGAGGATGGGCTCCTCGCCCAGGTAGTACCGGATGAGGTCGGGCAGGTAGGTGTAAACCAGCTTGTCGTCGGCGACTCCGTTGCCAACCGCGTTTGCGATGGTGACGTTGCCGAGGCGCGCCGCCAGCATGAGCCCGGGGCTGCCGAGCATCGAGTCTGCGCGAAACTGCAGCGGGTCGAGAAACTCGTCGTCGACCCTGCGATAGATCACGTCGACCCGCGTCGGGCCGGCTGTCGTGCGCATCCATACCCGGCCACCGGAGCAGAACAGGTCGCGCCCCTCGACCAGCTCGACGCCCATGAGACGCGCGAGCAGGGTGTGCTCGAAATAGGCGGAGTTGAACACTCCCGGCGTGAGCACGACCACGGTCGGGTCTTCGACTCCGTCGGGAGCGGATGCCCGCAGGGCCTGCAGAAGCTTGTTCGGGTACTCACCAACCGGTCGCACCCGCATGCTGACGAACAGCTCGGGCAGCGTCTGCGCCATGACCCGCCGATTTGAGATGACGTAGCTGACACCCGAGGGCACCCGAACGTTGTCTTCTAGTACGCGCCAGATTCCGGCCTCGTCGCGAATGAGGTCGATGCCGCTCACCTGGATGCGCACACCGTTGGCGCTGCGAATGCCCGCCGCTTCGCGGTGAAAATGGCTGGATGAGGTAACCAGCGAAGCCGGAATCACCCGATCCCGCACCGCGGCCTGTTCCCCGTAGACATCGTCGAGGAACCTCTCGAGCGCCGCGACCCGCTGCTTGATCCCGGCCTCGACATTCACCCACTCCGCCTGCGCGATTACCCTGGGAACCGCATCAAGCGGGAACGGCCGTTCTTCACCGGCGAAGTCGAAAGTGACGCCCTGAGCAAGGTAGCTCGCCCCAAGCGCATCGGTGCGACCGCGCAGTTCTTCCTGCGTCATACTGGCGAGGGTCGCGTAGATCTCGCGATAGGAGTCGCGTGCTACCGCTTTACCGGCGAACATCTCGTCGAAAGCTGAGGAGCCTTTAGCCCGCGTGGCTGTTGTGACGTAGCCATCGAACAGGTCTCCCATAGCCAGAGCCTAGCCGTGGGGTGTTGCGGCAATGTTTCGATCATCGCTCGGCGCCGTTTCCTGAGCTGCGTGACTCTCAGATCGTGAGTTGGATCTGCCGGCCGCCGAAAAACCACTCGGTGAGGAAGATCGAGCCGTCGGCCCCGACTGCGACGCCGTGGGGGCTGTTCAGTCGGCCTATCTCGACGACCGGTCGCACCGGGACACCATTGGACGTGGCGTTCGGCCAGCCGTCCCGGTCGCGCTCACCTGTGCGCGGGATGATCGCGAACACGTCATCCCGTTCGTCAATGCGCAGCAGGGCGCCATCGAGTTCTGTAACTATGAGGTCGCCGCCACGCACAGCGATCGAGCTCGGGCTGGTGATGAGTTCGTGACGAAGGGTGCGGATAATGTCGCCGTCGAGTGTCATGAACACCAACCGTCGGTTGGACCGGTCCGCAATCGCGACGATGGGCTCCTCGCCTCGCATATCGATTGCGATGCCGTGCGGGCAATTGAATGTCTCGCCGGTTTGAGCGGCGTCGAAGGTGGTGACCGTGCCGTCGGCGACGACCCGATGCGCGAGGCTCTCACCGTAGCCATCCGCAATCCAGACGTCTCCGTGGTGATCCCCCGCGGCAGTCACGACTGCCACCGAGGTGGGCCGCCACGGCGCATCCGCGTAGGCAGGGATAGCCGGTTGCGCAATGGCAACGGGAGTGCCTTCGGGAAGCTCGATCCGCAATACCTGGCCATCGACAGCGGGTTGCGACGCCTCGGGATTGCCGGCCGTGCCGGGATCGGCAAGCCATAGGTAGTTTGCGCCGTCCAAGCGCGCGAACAGGATGCCATGGTTGTCCTGGGTCGGGGTCCCCAGCCGTCGTGATGCCCCGGACTCCCGGTCCAGGAAGATAAGCGCCGCTCCACCCGGCTCGGCGAACACGATCTCGCCGGTAGGAAGCTCCGCGATGCCGGAATGCGACCATTCGCTGCTCGCCTCACCCTCCAGCCAGAGGATCTTCCAATTCGGAACGGCGTTGTCCAGTGCTTTCATCGTGTCTTCTCCCTCATCTACGGTCTCAGCTCGCCCGATGCGTACTGGGAGGGCGGGATCGAATAGGTCGCACGAAAGACGCGCGAGAAGTACAGCGGGTCGTCAAAGCCCACCATTCTCCCGACCTCGTTGACCCGCAGGCCGCTGGTGCGCAAGAGTGACGCCGCCTCATCCATCCTTTTACCGCGTACCCAGGCGAGCACGGACAGCCCCGTGTGCCTCGCGAATAAACGTTCTGCCGTGACGCTGCTGCATCCGCCGACGGAGGCAATCTCGTCCACCGAAAGGTGCCGCCCTAGGTTCGCAGTGACGTACTCGGTCATCCGGTCGAGGATGATCGGGGTTCCCTGCCCGCGCTCGTCGCCGGCTTCGAGCGACGAATCTTCCGCCATGATTAGGCTCCCCAGTGAGCGGAACACTGATTCGTCGAACGGCGCAGCGAGGAATTTCTCGATTGAGTAAGACCCGAGCGTGACGAGATTGCGGGCGGCGGGCGACGTGCCGGAAACCAGCAGAGTGGTCTGGCGATGCTCGGGCCCGCGCCGGTGGGGGTCGTCCCTGAGCGGATCATCTGCTGTGTAGGCGGTGCGCGGGGTGACCGGTACGGACAGATCATGGCGCGGGATCACGTGAATGGTACCGACGCCGAACGGGGCCCGCTCATCCGCGAAGTACTCGACCGAGTGCCGCCAGGGAAGGCGAAGGAGCGAGTGGGTCGTTAGCCGAAACTCCTGCCCGCCGGTTCGGATGACTCCGGATCCCTGCACGACCCAGACGAACGAGACGCTGACAACGAGGTTGTGCCGGATGTGTTCGGCCGAGCGAAAGCGGTACCAGTTGGCCCACACGACAACTGGACCGGAGGGCTGTCCTTCATCCATGTTCCAATCATAGGGATGTCTTCAGACTGGCGACAAAGAAATGATCGCTTGATCGAATCATCCATATTTTGGCGGCAATTCACATGGCCGCACAGTAACGAAGCTCGTAACGTTTTAGTCGGGCGTCGATGCCGACGGCTCACCCGAGAAACCTTCGAGGATGGCAATGCAGATCACAGTCAACACTCCGGCCTGTGTCGGGGCCGGTCAGTGCGTTATGGCCGCAGGGGAATTGTTCGACCAGGACGACGACGGTATCGTCATGCTCCTCGAGGACTCGCCCGACGCGGCACAGCAGGCTGGCGCTCGGCGGGCGGCTTCGCTCTGCCCCGCCCGTGCAATCAAGATCGCGGAGTAGGCGACCGCTCGTGGACGACGCCGCCCGAATCGTCATCGTGGGAGCATCCGTGGCCGGGCTCACGACGGCCGAGACCCTACGCGCCGAAGGCTTCGCTGGCAGCATCACGCTGATCGGCGACGAAACCCACGCGCCTTATAGCCGTCCTCCTCTCTCGAAGCACGTGCTGACCGGCGAATGGACGCCCGAGCAAGCGGATCTGAGCGATCCGATCGAGCTTGCCGCCCTCAATCTCACCCTCATCCAAGGCGCTCGGGCGACCTCTCTCGATATTCGAGGCCACACGGTAACGGTGGGTGGCGAAGCGATCTCCTACGACACCCTCGTCATCGCGACCGGAGTGGCGGCACGTCGGATGGCAGGCACGGAGGGTCTCGCGGGCGTGTACTCCCTTCGTACCCTGGATGACGTAGTGGCGCTACGAAAGGAACTGGCTACCGCAAAGCGTGTCGTCGTCATCGGAGCAGGAGTGCTCGGCTCGGAGATCGCCGCGGCTACCCGCAAGCGGGGGCTCGAGGTTGCGCTGATCGGTCGAACGTCGGAACTGCGGCTGGGCCAGGTGGGCAGCCATCTCTCACCGCTGATAGCCGCTCTCCATCGCGAGAACGGCGTCGACCTGCGGCTCGGCTTCGATGTGACCGAGGTCATCGGCGAAGATCACGTATCCGCGATCGTTCTGTCTGATGGCACAGTCATCCCTGCTGACGTTGTCGTTGCCGCGATCGGTTCCCTCCCCGCAACCGAATGGGTGAGCGATAGTGGACTCGAGCTCTCGGATGGAATCGTGTGCGACTCGAACGGACTCGCGGCGCCGGATGTGTACGCGATCGGCGATGTCGCGCGCTGGCGGGATGACCTGACCGCGGCATCCACGCGCGCCGAACATCACCTCAAGGCGACCGAACAGGCGCAGGCCGTCGCTCGACTTTTGGTGACCGGCGAGGAGTCGCCCGCCGTCGTACCGTTCTTTTGGTCAGAGCTGTATGGCACGAAAATCCAGGCCTACGGGCGATTCCCGGCCGTTGTGCCGCTGACGACGATCGCCAGTGAGCCGGGCGGTGCCCGATTCGTGGCGGCTTCGGTTCAGGATGGCCAGGTTCTGGGAGTGGTCGGGTGGAACATGCCCCGAGATTTCCGATTGGCGCGGGCCGACATGGTTGCCGCTGCCGAAAAACCGCAGTCCACCCAACCCGAGCTTGTCGGCTCGGAGACAGGAAGCCAACACGCATGACTGGTTCACACTCCATCGTTCCCGATACCGACGCGGCACCAAAGTGCCCATTTCACTCGCCCGAATCGGTATTCGAAGGCTCGACTCCGCTGGTGCCATCCGAAGCCCTCGGCGCGCTGCGCGATGAAGCCGCCGCTGTGCCGTTTCTCTACTCCGACGCGCATCAGGGCTGGCTCGTAACCCGGCACAGCCTTGGCCGCGCGGTGCTCGAGGATCCTCGATTCTCGATGTACCCGCGCCGCATGCCGCTCGGTCCCTCGGGCGGGCATCCGCTCGACATCGACGATCGCGCGATTCACTCAGTGCACGATGCCGATCTGCTCAGCCTCGATGAGCCTCAGCATGGCAAGCTCCGCCGAACCGTTCTCGGCAGGTTCTCGGTGCGAGCAGTCCGTGGCTACCAGGAGGCCGTGCAGGAGATCGTTCGGAGCCAGCTGGTGCACCTGCTCGAAGTGGGTTCACCGGCAGATCTGGCTGCCGAATTTGCACAACCAATTTCCGCTCGCACCCACTGCTTTGTTCTCGGCGTCCCCGACGACCAGGTCCAGAAGTTCATCTCGCTATTCGTCGACAAGTCGACCAGCCAGCAGAAGTGGGACTTCGTGCGTGAGGTGATCGAGCTTAGGCGGGACAACCTCGGTGACGATGTAATCAGCGATCTACTGGGATCGGAGTTGACCCCGACCGAGATTGAGGGAGTTCTGTTCGTCCTCATGGTCTCGGGCCGAGACTCGGTCGCGTACATGATCACCACGGGCACACACATTTTGCTCAGTCATCCCGATCAGGCGGCCCTGCTACGGGACGATCCGGCGCTGATCCAGGCTGCGATCGAGGAGTTCATGCGGTACGGCACGATGTTCGTCACTCTCTTCCCGCGGACTGCGCTCGAAGACGTGGAATTGGAGAACGTGCTGATCCGCAAAGGGGAAACTGTCTCGGTGTCACCTGTTGCAGCCAACCGCGACGAGCGGCGCTTCGAGGATCCGGATGTTTTCGACGTGACGCGCGACTCGTTCGGCCACCTGGCATTCGGGCACGGACAACACGGATGCGTCGGCCAGCAACTCGCGCGTCTGGAAATTCGGACGGCCCTCGGGGCGATCCTTGCCGAGATCCCATCGCTCTCGCTGATCGAGGCGGAGCAAAGCAGGCCACTGCCGTGGGCATCCGACCTCCCGACCTATGAGGCGGGGTCACTCGTGGTCGAGTGGAACGCGGCCTAGCCTGAGCTCGTGCTCCGACGAATGACCAACTCGGGCTGGAACACCACCTGCCGCGGAGCGAGTCCCGGGTTGCGCGCCTCCTCCAGAAGAAGCTCCACCGCGGTGCGCCCAAGAAGAGCGCTGGGCTGACGTACGGACGATAGTGGAACGACGGCGGTTTCGGCGAAGTCGATGTCGTCATAGCCGACGAGCGCGATGTCTCCTGGCACACGGATGTCGCTTTGCATCACCAGTGCCTGCAGCAATCCGACCGCGATCAGATCGTTCGCGGTGAAGACGCCATCCGGGCGATCGGCGGCAGACCGAGCGACGATGCGCTCGCCTGCGGCATGGCCCGCGAGCACCGTGAGTCCGTCGATGTCGATCACTTCGAGACTGGTCCCCGGATGGGCGGCGACGGCTTCTTGTGCCCCGCGAAGCCGGTCCGTTACCTGCGGGAAGTCGAAAGAGCCGGCAAGGTACGCGATTCGGCGTCGTCCGATCGAAATCAGGTGTTCAACCGCGAGTCGTCCACCCGCCACGTCGTCGACGGAGACCGAGCTGAAACCGCTTCCGGTTGCGCTGCGGTCAACGAGCACCGCGGGGATCCCGCGGCGGCGCAGCCCCTCCAGCCGGCGTGCGACGTCACTCAACGGCGAGACGAGCACACCGTGCACACGCTGCTCTTCGAAGAGGTCGAGGTATGCCGCTTCGCGTTTCTGCGATCGCCCGCTGTCGCCGAGGAGGATCGATAATCCAGCATCACTCGCCGCGTCTTCAGCGCCGCGCGCGAGGTCCGTGAAGAACGGATTGCGCACGTCGAGCACGACGAGCCCGATCGTATTGCTGCGCCCAGCCTTGAGTTGACGCGCGGCGTCGTTTCGAACGAAACCAAGCTTCTCGATCGCCTGCATGACACGATCGGCGGTACCAGGAGCCACGATCTCAGGGCGGTTGAGAACATTGGAAACTGTGCCGATAGACACACGGGCGAGGGCAGCCACATCCTTGACATTTGCCGCAGCCATGCGCCACCTTTCCGGCAGAAGTCTAAGGCAGGGAAGCGCCGCCTCGGGAATGAAACGTGACAATTCGCGCATCAAAATAATGCGATTCGGGATCCCATGCGTTTCGAGAAATCGCCGCAATGCTGTTACAGCATTGTTATCGCGGTACATTGACGGGAGAGGTTTCGTGACTCATGATTCATTCTGAAGCGTTTCAATCCACACCCCGAGGCTCTCGCGGAAATGCAGCGCTCATTATACAAGGAGGTATAAATGTTCATTCGTCGAACCGCATCTCGCGCCATAGCGGCCCTGGGTGCCACAGCCCTCGCGGGCATCGCGCTCACCGGCTGCTCAGCGGGAGGAAGTGGAGGCTCCACCTCCAACGCCGCGATCACCTTTCTCGCCGCTGGCAACGACCCGGCATCGATCAAGACAGCCAATGATCTGGTGACCGGCTTCAACAAGGTGTACCCGAAGATCAAGGTCAAGGTCGACACTCGTCCAGCGGGCACCGATGGCGACAACCTGATCAAAACCCGCCTGTCCACCGGCACGATGGATGACGTCTTCTTCTACAACTCGGGTTCGCTCTTCCAGGCCCTGCACGCGGACACCACCTTGCAGCCGCTGACCAATCAGCCGTGGGCCAAGACGCTCACGAAGGACTTCAAGGCGACCGTCAGCACGTCCAAGGCACTGTATGGGGCGCCGTTCGGCAGCACGTTCGATGGCGGCGTCATGTACAACAAGAAGGTCTACTCGCAACTGGGACTCTCTGTTCCAGACACCTGGGCCGAGTTCATCAGCAACAGCCAGAAGATCAAGGCCGCGGGCGGAATCACCCCCATCCTGGCCTCCTACGGCGACACCTGGACGGCTCAGTTGTTCGTACTCGCCGACTTCGCCAATGTGAGCGCGCAAGACCCAGCGTGGGCCGCAAACTACACCGCCAACAAGGCCAAGTATGTGAACCCGCCAGCCCTCGCCGGCTTCCAGGACACGGCCCAGGTCAAGTCGCTCGGCTTGCTGAACAAGGATTATGCCTCGCTCACGAACGTGAACGCACTGAAGCTTCTCGCCACCGGCAAGGCCGCGCAGTACCCGATGATCACGGTGACCATTGGAAACGTCCAGCAGAGCAACCCGGATCAGGTCAATGACATTGGCTACTTCGCAATGCCGACCGCGGGCGGAAACTCACACGCGACTGTCTGGGAAGCGGGCGGCGCCTACATCCCGAAGACCACCACGGGCGGAAAGCTGACGTCAGCGGAGAAGTTCCTCAGCTTCATGCTCTCCCCCGCTGGCTGTGCAATTCAGAACTCAGCGTCGCTGCCGGCCGGTCCGTACGCGACGACCAACTGCACGGTGCCGAGCAACGCTCCGGCCCTGGTTGCCGACGAGCAGAAGTACCAGGACGCTGGCAAGACCGGGCTCGCTCTCGAGTTCATCTCGCCCGTCAAGGGACCGAACCTCTCGCAGATCACCGTCCAGGTTGGGTCGGGCATCTCCACGGCAACACAGGGAGCCGCGCTTTACGACCAGGACGTGAAGAAGCAGGCGCAGCAGCTCAACCTTCCGGGATGGAACTAGAACCACACCTGACGTAGCGTTCGCTTTCTAACGCATCGTCGCGGGGCCGGCGACACACAGTTGCCGGCCCCGCACCATTCGATCCCAGCCAACTCGACGAGGAGTATGTCATGGCGACCACCAATCTCGCGCCTACTGCGCTATCCGCAGGCGTGAGCACCGGCAGCAAAGCACCGCGACCAGGCACGAAAATGAAGTCGTTCTACCCATCGTGGTTCTTCATCCCGGCCGTCGCCCTCTACGTGATCTTCTTCGCGGTTCCGACCTTTGCCTCGTTCTATTTCTCGCTGACCCGGTGGGATCTCTTCGAATCCACCTTTATCGGAATCGGCAATTTCGTCGAGTTCTTCCAGGACCCGCAACTGCTCAACGGCTTTATCCACACGTTCGAATATGGATTTGCCACCTCCGCCGCCAAGGTCATTCTCGGGTTCTTCCTGGCGGTCATCCTCACCTCACCCGTTGTTGCGCGCGGCTACATCCGCGCGGTCATCTTCTTTCCGGTGCTGATCTCGACCATTGGCGTCGGCATCATGTTCAAGTCGCTGCTCGACCCGTTCCACGGGATTGTGAACGGCGTGCTTGGCGTCTTTCACCTCCCCCAGCCGGGCTGGTTCACCGACCCCAACCTCGCACTCGCGAGCATCGCTGCCGTCGACGTTTGGAAGGGTGTCGGCATCGCCACACTGATCTTCATGGCTGGCATTGTGGCCATCCCGAGCGAGTATTTCGAGGCTGCGAAAATGGATGGCGCGAGCTCCTGGAAAATAATACGCACCATCACGATCCCGCTGACCCGTCCCGCGACGGCCACGGTCATCATCCTGTCGCTGATCGGTGGCCTTCGATCGTTCGACCTGATCTGGGCGACGACCGGCGGCGGTCCAGGATTCACGAGCGATGTCATCGCCTCCGTGATCTACAAGGAGTACCAGGCGGGCTTCTTTGGTCTTTCGACCGCGGGCAACGTCATCCTGTTTATCGTCGTCACGGCGATCATGGTTCCTCTGTCGTCATTCCTCAACAGGAAGGCGGTCGAGCTGTGAAGCGCGCGCGTACCGCCGCCTGGATCAAGGGCGTGGTTGCAATCGTCGTGTCCGCGGTTGTCTTCCTTGTTCCGTTTGTCTTCGTCGTCCTGCAGGCATCGAAGAATCCCGCGGATGCCTCGAACCTCACGTTCTCGCTCCCGACGCAATGGCAGTTCTTCAAGAACCTCGGCGACGTTCTGGCGACCAACAACGGGATCATCTGGCGCGCGTTCGTCAACAGCGCAGTCCTGACGGTTTGCTCGGTCGCGATCATGGTCGTATTGGCGGCGATGGTCGGCTATGTGCTCTCACGCAAAGTCACGAGGTTGAACCCCGTCATCAACTTCTTTGTTCTCGCTGGACTCATCGTGCCGCCAGCCGTCGTTCCCACTATCTGGCTGCTACAGGGCGTCGGGCTGTTCAAGACGATGCCGGGCATGATCCTGATCGAAGCGACGTTCGGTCTCTCCTTCTGCATCCTGCTGTTCCGCGCTTTCGTCGGCACCATCCCGCGAGAGTTGGACGAGGCCGCGGTGCTCGACGGCGCGGGAGCGATTCGCCTGTTCTTCGGCGTGGTCCTCCCCCTATTACGCCCCGTGATCGTGACGGTCATCGTGGTGCAGTCGGTCGCAGTGTTCAACGACTTCGCCGGCCCGCTGTACTTCCTTCCGGGTGACGAAAATGCGACCGTGCAGCAGACGTTGTACGAGTTCCAGGGCCAGAACCTGAGCTTCTACAACCTCCTGTTCATGGACATCCTGCTCATCACGATCCCGCCCCTTGTCGCGTACATCTTCTTCAACCGTCAAATCGTGGCGGGACTCACCAGCGGCGCCGTCAAGGGATAACAGTGTCGAACCGAAGAAACACAGGCGGCACAGCGGCCGAGTGCCGTCCGTCGAAAATGCCCGTCGAATACAGAGATAAGCGAAACCAGATATGACTGACCTTTCTTCCATCCTTCCGCTGCTCGAGCAGCAGGCCATTGAGTTGCCCTCCTGGGCATTCGGCAATTCGGGTACCCGGTTCAAGGTGTTCGGCACCCCGGGCACCCCGCGCACCCCCGAGGAGAAGATCGCGGATGCCGCGCAGGTGAACAAATACACGGCCCTGTCCCCGTCGGTCGCGCTGCACATCCCGTGGGACAGGGTCGACGACTACGCCGCCCTCGCTTCCTTCGCCGTCGACCACGGGGTCAAGCTCGGAACCGTCAACTCGAACACGTTCCAGGATGACGACTACAAATTCGGCAGCCTGACGCACTCCGATCCGAAGATCCGGCAGAAAGCCATCGACCACCACTTCGAGTGCGTCGACATCATGGACGAGATCGGCTCGCGCGACCTGAAAATCTGGCTCGCGGACGGTACCAACTACCCCGGCCAGCAGGACATCCGTCGACGGCAGGACCTGCTCGCCGACTCGCTCGCATCCATCTACGCCCGCATCGGTGCCGAGCAACGACTCGTACTCGAATACAAATTCTTCGAACCCGCGTTCTACCACACCGACGTCCCGGACTGGGGAACCTCCTACGCCCAGGTCTGCGCCCTCGGCGAGCGGGCCATGGTCTGCCTCGACACCGGCCACCACGCCCCCGGCACCAACATCGAATTCATCGTCGCGCAACTGCTGCGCCTCGGAAAGCTCGGCAGCTTCGACTTCAACTCCCGCTTCTACGCCGACGACGACCTCATCGTCGGCGCCGCGGACCCGTTCCAGCTGTTCCGCATCCTGTACGAAGTCATCCGCGGCGGCGGCTACGGTACCGACAGCGACGTCGCCTTCATGCTCGACCAATGCCACAACGTCGAGGACAAGATCCCCGGCCAGATCCGCTCGGTGCTGAACGTGCAGGAGATGACCGCCCGCGCGCTCCTCGTCGATGCGGCCGCCATCCGCACCGCGCAGGACGCAGGCGACGTGCTCGGCGCCAACGGCATCCTGATGGACGCCTTCTACACGGATGTGCGCCCAGCCCTCGCAGACTGGCGCGAATCCCGCGGGCTCCCACGCGACCCCTACACCGCCTACCTCGCGAGCGGACATCAGAAGCACATCGCCGAAGAGCGCGCAGGCGGAGCTCAACTCTCCTGGGGAGCGTGATGCGCGTCCCGTCCGTTCGCACATCCACACCTCCCGAGTTGCCCACTTTTGTCGTGTTTTACGCGAACGACCCGACCAATGTGGGCAACTCGCGAAATTGCAGAAAGGGAAATTGACTGATGTTGAACACCATGGCGGCAGAACTCATCTCCCGGAGCAACCGTCTGGGTTCTGACCCTAAGGTCACGAACTTCGCGGGGGGCAACACGTCGGCGAAGGGGTTTGGGACCGATCCGGTTTCGGGCCTGCCGGTGGAGTTGCTATGGGTCAAGGGTTCCGGTGGTGACCTCGGCACGTTGACCGGTTCCGGGCTTGCCGTGTTGCGTCTGGAGGCGGTGCGTTCGCTTGCGAACGTGTATCCGGGTGTCGACCGTGAGGATGAGATGGTCGCGGCCTTCGATTACACCCTGTTCGGCAAGGGCGGCGCTGCCCCGTCGATCGACACGGCCATGCATGGGCTGGTGGATGCCGCCCACGTCGACCACCTCCATCCCGATGCCGGCATTGCGTTCGCGACCGCCGCCGACGGCGAAGCCCTCACCCGCCAGGCCTTCGGCAAGAAGGTCGCCTGGGTGCCGTGGCGTCGTCCCGGGTTCCAGTTGGGGCTCGACATCCAGGCGGTCAAGCAGGCCAACCCGGACGCGGTCGGCTGCATCCTCGGCGGACACGGCATCACCGCGTGGGGCGACACCAGCGACGAGGTCGAGGAGAACAGCCTCTGGATCATCGACACCGCAGCCGCCTACATCAACGAGCACGGCCGCGCCCACCCGTTCGGAACCACCATCGACGGTTACGGTCCGCTGCCGGAGGCGGAACGCCGGGCGAAGGCCGCCGCGCTCGCGGCGCACCTGCGCGGCATCGCCTCCGAGGATCACCCCCAGGTTGGCTCCTTCACGGACGACGGGGTCGTCCTCGACTTCCTGGCCAGCTCCGAGCACCCGCGGCTGGCATCCCTCGGCACCAGTTGCCCCGACCATTTCCTCCGCACCAAGGTCAGGCCGCTCGTGCTCGATCTACCCGCGACTGCCACGGTCGCGGACTCGATCGCGCGCCTCGACGAACTGCACGCGCAATACCGGGCCGACTACCGCGCGTACTACGACGCACACGCCACGGCTGACTCACCGGCGATGCGCGGCGCCGACCCGGCGATCATCCTCATCCCCGGGGTCGGGATGTTCTCCTACGGCGCCAACAAGCAGACCGCCCGCGTCGCCGGCGAGTTCTACCTCAACGCCATCAACGTCATGCGCGGCGCGGAAGCCCTCTCCAACTACACCCCCCTCTCCGACGCCGAAAAATTCGGCATCGAATACTGGGCGCTCGAAGAAGCCAAACTGCAGCGGATGCCGCCACCGAAACCGCTCGCCGGGCGCATCGCGCTCGTCACCGGCGCCGCCTCCGGGATCGGCAAAGCCATCGCCGCCCGGCTCGCCGCCGAGGGCGCCTGCGTCGTCATCGCCGACCTCGACCTGACCAAAGCCCAGGATGCCGCCGCCGAAATCGCCGGCGACACCCCACACCCAACGGATATTGCCGTCGGCATCCAGGCCAACGTCACCGACGAGGACCAGGTGCAAGTCGCCATCGACGCCGCCCTGCTCGCCTTCGGGGGCCTCGACATCGTCGTAAACAACGCCGGCCTGTCGCTATCGAAATCGCTGCTGGAAACCACCGTCGCCGACTGGGACCTGCAACACAACGTCATGGCCAAAGGATCCTTCCTCGTCTCGAAAGCCGCCGCCAGGGTCCTCATCGACCAGAAACTCGGCGGCGACATCATCTACATCTCCTCCAAGAACTCCGTCTTCGCCGGACCCAACAACATCGCATACTCCGCCACCAAAGCCGACCAAGCCCACCAGGTGAGACTCCTCGCCGCCGAACTCGGCGAACACGGCATCAAAGTCAACGGCATCAACCCCGACGGAGTCGTCCGCGGCTCCGGAATCTTCGCCGGCGGCTGGGGCGCCAAACGCGCCGCCGTCTACGGCATCCCCGAAGAAGACCTCGGCAAGTACTACGCCGGGCGCACCCTCCTCAAACGCGAAGTCTTACCCGAAAACGTCGCCAACGCCGTCTTCGTCCTCTGCACCCCAGACCTCTCCCACACCACCGGCCTCCACATCCCCGTCGACGCCGGCGTCGCCGCCGCCTTCCTCCGATGAACACACCGACCGGCACCGGCACCGTCGCGGCCATCGACCTCGGCGCGACCAGCGGACGCGTCATGCTCGGACGGGTCGGGCCCCGCGAGCTCAGCCTTCATCCCGTGCTGCGGTTCGCCAATGAGCCGCGCACCGTGAACGGCGAGATGCACTGGGATATTGACGCCCTCTATCGGGAAACGATCGCGGGATTGCGGCAGGCCCTGCGCGATGACCCGGCGATTCGGAGCATCGGCGTCGATGCGTGGGCCATCGACTACGCACTACTGCGCGATGGTCGGATGCTCGAGCCCCCGTTCCACTACCGGGATGCCCGCTCGCGCGGCTCGATCGAAGAAGTACACGGCCTGGTCAACGCGACCGAACTGTACGCGGCCAACGGATTGCAGCACCTCAGCTTCAGTACCATCTTTCAACTCGTCTCCGACAGGAATGCGGGTCGCCTCGCGCGCGCCGACCGTCTGCTGCTCATCCCGGACCTCATCGGCTTTTGGCTCAGTGGTGCAGAGGTGGCCGAGCGGTCCAACGCGTCGACGACCGGATTGCTCGGTGTGAGATCCAGGGAATGGAATGTCGATCTCGCGAGTCGATTGAACCTTCCGCTCTCGCTGTTGCCGCCGCTCGTCGACGCCGGAGAGCGGATCGGAACGCTGACGGCTGCGGTCGTCGCCGAACTCGGCGGAGGCGCTGGCGTTGCGGTGACGACGGTCGGCTCGCACGACACGGCGTCTGCGGTCGTCGCCGTGCCGAGTCGAGGGGAGGACTACGCCTACATCTCCTGCGGTACCTGGGGGCTCGTCGGCGTCGAGCTCGATTCGCCGGTACTCACGGAAGCAAGCCGACTCGCGAACTTCACGAACGAGGTCGGTGTCGACGGTCGCGTCCGCTACCTTCACAACGTCATGGGTCTTTGGCTGCTGAGCGAGACCGTTCGAGCGTGGGAAGCCGAGGGTGACGTGATCGACCTTTCCGGCCTGATTGCCGCGGCCGCTCGTGTCACGGGGCCGGTCTCGGTGTTCGATCCAAACGATCCACTATTTCTGGCGCCGGGCCGCATGCCCGATCGAATCGCGCAGTGGCTCACCGATCACGGGCACCCTGCGCCTTTGGGTCGCGCAGAGTTCGTGCGCTGCATCATCGAGAGCCTCGCCGGTACGTTCGCGCGAGCCGTCGAGGATGCATCGCGCCTCTCTGGAAAGCGTGTCAGCGTCGTGCATCTCGTCGGAGGGGGATCTCAAAACACCCTCCTCTGCCAGCTCGTCGCTGATCACCTCGGACTTCCGGTTCTTGCCGGACCGGTCGAGGCGACGGCCCTGGGCAATGTGTTGGTCCAGGCTCGGGCCGAGCGACTGATTGCCGGCGATCTGGAGACGCTGCGCGCTCTCGTCGCCGCGACATTCCCTCCTCTTGAATACCGCCCGCGAGTCACCACAAGCACGTAACCAGCGCACCACCCGTTCCATCGAATAACTCACAGGAGAGTCATGAGTAACAACACCGTCCGCGTTCTTTCCGTTCGCGCCGAACTTCGCACCGACAGCACCGATGTCGCGATCGCGAAGCCGCGCCTGAGCTGGAAGACAGCGGCAACGACCCCCGGATGGCTGCAGGCGAGCGCCGAACTCGAACTCGATGGGGGCACGCCCGTCATCCTCACCGGGCGAGATTCGGTTCTCGTGGAGTGGCCATTCGACGAGATCCAACCCCGCACGATGCATGAGATCCGCGTTCGAGTGACCGGCGAAGATGGCACCTTATCCGACTGGAGCGGCCCGCAGCCGATCTTCGCCGGCTTCCTGGCCGACGGCGACTGGGATGCCAGCATGATCGGCCTCGCTAACCCGGAAGCTGTCGCCCAACCGGTTCTGTTGCGCACCGAATTCGAGGTGACCGCACCCGTCGCTAAAGCGACCCTGTACGCGACCGCCCATGGCGCTTACCAGGCCGAGATCAACGGCAGGGAAGTGGACGACCAGATCCTGAAGCCCGGCTGGACAAGTTATCAATACCACCTGGTGCACGAGACCACGGATGTGACGTCGCTGCTCACCCAGGGCGCGAACGCAATCGGCATCACGCTTGCCGGCGCCTGGTACACCGAGCACTTCGGCTTCCGCGAGGGTGCTGCGCCGTTCTATGGTTCGAACCCTGCGGCCGCAGCCCAGCTGATCATCGACTACGTCGACGGCTCAACCGCCACCGTATCGACCAATTCGCGTTGGAAGGCCACCGCGGAGGGCCCAATTATCGGAAGCGGCATCTATGCGGGCGAGACCTACGACGCGAGGCGCGAGATTGCCGGATGGTCGCAGCCCGCCTTCGAGGACGTCAGCTGGTCGCCGGTACGAGTGGACGAAGAGGATTACCCCGTGCCCGTGCCGCGGTCGGCTCCCGCCGTGCGCGCGATCGACGAGGTAGCAGTAAGCGAAATCATCGATGCCCCCAGCGGAGCGAAGATCCTCGACTTTGGGCAGAACCTTGTCGGTCGCCTGCGCATCACCGTGACTGGAGAGCGTGGCCACACCATCACTCTGCGACATGCCGAGGTTCTTGAGAACGGCGAGTTGGGCATCCGTCCACTTCGCAACGCCGCCGCGACCGACCACTTCACGCTCGCTGGTACGGGCGTTGAGACCTGGGAACCAGCGTTCACTTTCCACGGCTTCCGCTATGCGCAACTCGACAACTGGCCCGGCGAACTGGACCCGAGCGCTGTTACAGCGATCGTCATCCACAGCGACATGGAGCGCACGGGTTGGTTTGACAGCTCGCACGCGCTGGTCAACCGCCTGCACGAGAACGTCGTCTGGGGCATGAAGGGCAACTTCCTGTACCTGCCGACCGACTGCCCCCAGCGCGATGAGCGCCTCGGCTGGACGGGCGATATCCAGGTATTCTCGCCAACCGCAAGCTTCCTGTTCGAGGCAGACGGGTTCCTCTCAGGATGGCTGGTCGACCTCGCACTCGAGCAGCAGGCCGCAGGGGGCATCGTTCCGTTCATCATCCCGAGCGTCCTCACCGACAGTGTCTCGCCTGCCGCGGCCTGGGGTGACGCGGCGACCGTCGTGCCTACTGTCCTGCACGAGCGCTTCGGCAACACTCGCGTGCTGGCCGACCAGTTCGAGAGCATGAAGTCGTGGTCAGACACACTGCTCGGAATCAGCGGCGAGCGGATGCTCTGGGAAGATCGATTCCAGTTCGGCGACTGGCTGGATCCGGATGCGTCCCCCGACTTCCCCGCGGACGCCAAGACCGATCCCGATATTGTCGCGAGCGCCTACCTCTACCGTTCGGTCGATTTCACGGCCCGCGCGGCTGAGGTGCTCGGCAAGTCCGACGAAGCGGAGAAGTACGGCGGCCTGCGGGAGAAGATCCACGCGGCGTTCCTCGCCGAGTATGTCAGCGCATCCGGTCGCATGATGTCAGACGCCCAGACCGGATACGCCACCGCGATCATGTTCGGCCTCTATCGTGACGAGGCGCAGAAGCAGGTCATGGGCGATCGGCTGGCCGAGCTGACCCGTGCGGCCGGTTACCGCATCGGGACCGGTTTCGTCGGAACGCCGCTCATCACGGATGCGCTGACGAATACCGGGCATCTCGACGCGGCCGCCCGCCTTCTGACCCAGACTGAAAACCCGTCCTGGCTCTACCCCGTGACCATGGGGGCCACCACGATTTGGGAGCGTTGGGACAGCATGCTTGAGGACGGATCGATCAACCCCGGCGAGATGACGTCGTTCAATCATTACGCGCTCGGCGCGGTGGCCGACTGGCTGCATCGCTCTGTGGCGGGCCTCGCGCCGGCCGCTCCCGGATACCGGTCGATTCGGATCGCGCCGCATCCGCTCGACGGGTTCGAATACGCGACCGCGACCCACGAAACCCCGTACGGTCTGGCGAGTTCGGGATGGGCGCGCCACGGCGACTCCGTGACCGTGTCCGCGACCATCCCGGCAAATACGACCGCAGAGGTAGTGCTGCCCGGTTCGACCGACACCATCATTGTCGGATCGGGGTCGCACGAGTGGACGGTCGAGGTGCCCGCCGCGGCCGCGGGTGCAGCGCCACTCACGGTTGACACGTCGCTCGCCGCGATCGTGGACGATCCGGACGCATACGCCGCCGTCTGGAAGGCGATCGCCGCGAGCAACGAGCACGCTGCCGCCGTGTTCCGCCGTCACACGAAATGGACGTCGGGACGCACTCTTGGTGAGCCACTGGGCCAGATGCCGCCGCGCGTGCGCGTCGCCGTGGAAGCCTCGCTCGACCAGCTGAACGCGTCGCGTCACGGGAAGGCATAGCCATGACGACCACTTTCCCCGGCATCCGCTGGCACGGGCACTGGATCGCAGCCGAGCAGCCACCGCGGCCGGAAGGTGAGATCACGTTCGGCGGTGACCTCGGGCGGCACGAGTTCTCGCGGGTGCACTACCGTCGATCTCTCGACCTCACCGTGGTGCCCTCGAGCGTGCCGGCGCGGCTCACCGCGGACTCCCGATACGTGCTGTTCGTCAACGGCACCGAGGTGGGTCGCGGCCCGATTCGTTCACAGCCGCGCCGACTGCGCTACGACGAATACGACCTCGCGCCATTCCTCACGGCTGGCAGCAATACGATCGCAGTCCTCGTCAGCTATTACGGCCGGGCGAACGCGTTCTGGCAGCCCGCGCCGGCAAGCGGTGGCCTCGGGACTGACGCGCTGCTCGTCTTCGAAGCGCAACTCGGGACCGGGATGCTGGTTTCCGACGAATCATGGAAGGTGCGCCGGTCGACGGCCTGGACGGCGTTCGCGCAGGTCAACTTCGACGGCGTCCCGGTGGAGAAGCTCGACGCGCGGGAGCTGCCCGCTGACTGGATGGCATCCTCGTTCGACGACTCGTCCTGGGATGACGCCGCCATCCTCAGCACCACGCACATCGGCGGATTCGCGCGTTCCCAGCCGCCCACCGACCCGTATGGGGCACTGCTCGAACGTGGAATCGGCGCGCTGACGGGCCCAATCGTTGCGGCAACGGCGTTGACCGACAGCTCCACCCGGGACCGTCCGGGTTTGTGGGGTAGCGACCATCCGGCGGACCGCGTCCGCCAGGTGCTGGATGCGTCGGGCGGAGCAACGCCCGCATCCCTTCCGGTGAAGGCGAAGCTGTCTGCCGAAACCCTGCAGCACATTTCGGTCGACTTTGGTCGCATCGTTGCGGGTTTCGTCGAAGTCGAGCTGGACGCACCTTCCGGAACGTTCGTCGAGCTGCACTACCGCGAGTACTCGTTCGATTCGGGTATCTCGCTGTTGTCTGCGCCGCACATGGGCGGGCAGTACATCGCGCGCGGTGATGAGGACGTCTACTCATCGCTCGAGTTGAACGGCCTGCGCTACCTTCACCTCGTCATCCATGCGGATGCTGATGCTGAGATCACGGTGCGCGGGATTCGCGTGCGCGAATTCAGCTACCCGTGGCAGGGCGAGGCGTTCTTCCGCTCGAACGATGAGGAGATCAACGCGCTGTACACCGCCGGACGTCGCACGGTTGCGATGAACTCCTTCGACGCCTTCACCGACTGCCCGACGCGCGAACAGCGTGCCTGGGTTGGCGATGGCGTGGTTCACCAACTGGTGCATCTGACCACCAATACCGACTGGCGGCTCGCGCGCAACTACATCACGCTCGGCGACTCTCCCCGCGGCGACCACATGCTGCCGATGACCGTCGTCGGCGAAATCGAGGCCGGCGGCGGCGTCACCATCCCAGACTGGGCGCTGCACTGGGTGCACGGTGTGTACAACCTGCTGATGTTCGACGGCGCCACCGATGAGCTTCTTGCGGTACTGCCGACGGTCGAGAAAATCCTTCGCTGGTACGAACCCTACGTCGATGAGCGCGGGACCATCAGCGACGTCCCCGAATGGGACCTGGTCGACTGGTCGAGTGTCTTCTCGACCGGGCGAAGCAGCATCCTGACGGCCCTTTGGGCGCGCGGCCTCGCCGAGTATGCGGAGATCTGCGAGATCGTCGGCAACGCCGCGTCCGCGCGCTGGGCGGGCGCTCACTGGGCGAGGGCAAAGGAGGGGTTCGAAGACTTCTGGGACGAAGAACGCGGCAGCTATACCGATCATTTCCTGGGCGGACAGAAGATGCCTGCGGCGTCCCAGGCGGCCGGTGCGACAGCCATCGTCGCAGGCCTCGCTCCACGCGAACGGTGGTCGCGCATCATCGACGTCATCACCGATCCGGACGCTCTCGTCGTGCGGTCGTGGATCGGCGGCAACGACGGCGGGTACGACACACAGAAGATGGCAGACCAGGCACGCGGCGTCCAGACGATCGATTGGGATGTTGACACCGAAATCGTGCTCGCGGAGCCGTTCTACAGCTATGTCATCCACGACGCGGTCGCCCAAGCTGGACGCGCGGCCGACCTGGTGACGCTCATGCGTCGCTGGTCACAGTTCCTCGTCGATGGATATGACACCTTCGGCGAGTGCTGGGGGTGGGGAACGCCGGTCCACGGCTGGAGCAGCACGCCGACCAGGGATCTCGTCTCCTATGTTCTCGGCATCCGACCGGAAGCGCCCGGCTATGCCCGCGCGCTCATTGCGCCGGCACCGGGTCCACTGACCGAGTTGGCCGGCTCGGTTCCCACGCCGTACGGCCTGGTTTCCATGCAACTCCGCGATGGGCTGGCGACGATCAGCAGCCCGGTGCCGTTCACCTTTGTGGATGCGGGCGGTAGCAGGCACGACCTGGCGGCGGGAGACCATCAGCTTCGGTTCGAGGCGCTCTAAAACGCCCGGCGCTGTTGTATAACAATCTGCTAGATTGTCATACAGCGGTCGCCGGGCCGCCTTTCGATCGTGATGGGACATACTGTGGCGCAGCAGACGGTTTCCATGGTCCTTCCGAGCGCGATCTACGACGACCTTCGCACGCGCATCCTGTCGCAGGCCGATGCGGCCGGCGCGACCTTCACTGAGTCGGCCGTGGCCGAGCAGTTCGGCGTCGCCCGCCCCACAGCCAAGATGGCGATCGAGCGGCTGGTGGCCGAGGGTCTCCTGCGACGCGAAGCCCATCAGGCTGCGCGAGTTCCAGAACTGAGTCGGGATGACATCGTCGACCTCCTCGACAGCCGCGCCATTGTCGAAGGTGCGGCCATCGCCCGGCTCGCGCAGTCGGGAACGATCCCAGCCGAAGCGCTTGCGGCGCACCGCGCGCTGCAGTCGGGTGAGACGGCGTACGCTCCACTCGACATTGCCTTCCATCGCGCGCTCGTGACCGGTCAGTCCAGCTCGCGTCTCGTCAGGATGCACTCACTGCTCATGGGCGAGATCGAACTCTGCATCGGCCAGGTACTCGCCAATCACCTGCGAAGCACACGGGATGTCGTGGCCGAGCACCAGGGCATCCTGGACGCCGTGACCGCGGGCGACTCGACCCTCGCCGAACGCCTCACGCGAGAGCACATTGCGCGGTCGCAGCAGCGGCTGCTCGAACACTACGACGCGAAGGCGGGCACAAGGTGAACATCACTGTCGCATTACCGGATGACGCGATGCTGGCGAGGCTTCGCCCCACCGTCGATACCGATGTCGACCTCGTGGTCTGGCGTGCGGGAGATGAACCCATCGGCCGCGTGATCGACCTGCTGGTCATCCCATATGTCGTGACCTACGACGCGCTCACCCAGCTTGCGGGCGAGGTTCGCTACGTGCAGAGCCAATCGCTCGGCTACGACGGTGCTGCAAACTTTGTGCCGCACGGTGTCGCTTTCTGCAACGCGGTCGGGGTGCACGAAGCTCCCACAGCTGAGCTCGCGCTGACCCTCGTGCTCGCCAGCCAGCGTGGCTGGCCCGAAGTCGCACGCAACCAGGCGGCCGAGAACTGGGAGCGTCCGGCGTATCCCGGGCTGATTGGTCGCCGGGTCCTGCTCGTCGGAGTCGGCGGCATCGGTCGTGAGGTCGAGAAGCGGATGGCCGGGTTTGGCGCCACGCTGACTCGGGTTGCCCGCACTGCCCGGAACGACATCCACTCGGTCGACGAGCTCCCGGCGTTGCTCCCGGAAGCCGACATCGTGATCATCGCGGTGCCCCTGAGCGATGAGACGCGCGGGCTCGTAAACGCGGCATTCCTTGACCAGCTGCCGGGAGGCGCGCTGCTCGTCAATGTCTCGCGCGGCTCCATCGTCGACACGGATGCACTGGTCGAGCGAGTCCGGTCCGGGGCGCTTCGCAGCGCGCTCGACGTCTTCGACCCGGAGCCACTGCCTGCTGGGCATCCCCTTTGGTCGCTTCCCGGCTCGCTCGTCAGCCCGCACCTCGGCGGGAACGTGTTGAGCATGCTCGACCGCATCGACCCGCTCGTCGTCGAGCAAATCGGTCTTCTTCGGCAGGGCCTGCCGCCAAAACACATCGTCATCGACAAAGGACCAGCACAGTGAAACGACGCTTTCCCCGGCCGCGGGATCTCGCGCCGCTGATGAAATTCAAGAAGCCCGAGCTCAACGCGAAGAAGCGTCGACTGGATGGCGCCCTCACTATCTGGGATCTCCGCACGATCGCAATGCGGCGCACTCCGACCGCTCCGTTCGACTACACCGAGGGCGCGGCCGAGGCAGAGATCTCGCTCGCGCGGGCGCGCCAGGCCTTCGAGGACATCCAGTTCAACCCGGGGATCCTCCGCGACGTATCGAAGGTCGACACCTCCTCGACCGTGCTCGGTGGACCCGTCGCCCTCCCGTTCGGGATAGCGCCGACTGGCTTCACCCGCATGATGCAGTCCGAGGGCGAGCTCGCGGGAGCGGGAGCTGCTGCCGCCGCCGGCATCCCCTTCTCGCTGTCCACCATGGGCACCACGGCGATCGAAGATGTGAAGGCGGCCAACCCCGACGGTCGCAACTGGTTCCAGCTGTACATGTGGAAGGACCGCGATCGCTCGATGGCGCTCGTCGACCGGGCGGCCGCCGCGGGGTTCGACACGCTGCTGGTCACGGTCGACGTTCCGGTCGCCGGCGCGCGCCTTCGGGATAAGCGCAACGGGTTCTCAATCCCGCCGCAACTCACGCTCGGCACTGTTATCAACGCGCTGCCGAGGCCAGCGTGGTGGATCAACTTCCTCACCACAGAGCCGCTGGCCTTCGCCTCACTCGACCGGTGGTCGGGCACAGTTGGCGAACTGCTCGACTCGATGTTCGACCCGACGGTCACCTTCGATGACCTGGCTTGGATCAAGGAACAGTGGCCGGGCAAACTCGTCGTCAAGGGCGTTCAGAACGTGGATGACGCCAGGAAGCTGGCATCCATGGGCGTCGATGGCATCACCCTGTCGAACCACGGCGGGCGCCAACTCGACCGGGCACCCATCCCGTTCCATCTGTTGCCTGAGGTGGTGCGCGAGGTCGGCAAAGACCTCGAAGTTCACCTCGACACGGGCATCATGAGTGGCGCGGATGTTGTGGCGGCGGTCGCGCTCGGTGCCAGGTTCACGCTCATCGGGCGTGCCTACCTCTACGGCTTGATGGCTGGTGGGCGCGAAGGCGTCGACCGCGCGATCACCATTCTCTCGGAGCAGATCACGCGCACCATGCGACTGCTCGGGGTGTCCAGCCTCGAGGAGCTAACGCCGGCACACGTGACGCAGCTGCAGCGGCTCATTCCGCGCGGCTGATCGAAGGCTCGGGCGAGCGGCACTGTGGTGGTTGCCGCTCGTCCGCTCGCGACGCGGGCCACGTGAGCGTGGTCTCGCGTCATCGGCGTGGCGTTCATGGAGGGCACGCTGATCATCCGGTGCCGCGCAGTTGTGGTTCCCCCGATATTCTTGCCCAATGACAACGCCGGACGCCTGCGTACTGCCGACGAGGTCGGTCCGCGCGTCTGGCGCGCGTACCCGTTTGGCAAGTGGCGCAGCGAGGACCGCCGGGTGACTCAGCGGGATCATCGACAGTTACCCGGCATCTCCGCACGAGGCGCCTGGCGTTTGTTCAACGGCGTGATCTGGAGCGGCACTGGCGCGATCCTGCTCGGAATCGTGTTGTTCATGATCTTCCTTGACGCAATTCGCAGGTCAGAAAATCTCACCCTCATGATTGTGGTGTGCATCGGGACCCTGATTCTGCTAGTCACGCTCACGCCGGTCGGAGCATGGCGGATATCCGCCTTTGCTACGGTCCGGCAGCACGCGGAAGTTGAAGCCGGGTACACCACACTCCTGACGTCATTCGACCAAGTCGACGGTATTGATCCAAGAACCGGGCATGTGGTGCGACCTGCCGTGGCCCGTGAATCTGCTCAGGCATCCGGGATTACCTCGGGTGCAGTGCTAGGACCGCTTGAAGTTGCGCTCACGCCATGGCAGGTTGTCTTGCATCGACGCGGCGCTGTGTTCTGGACAGCGCTGGCGGCCCTAACAGTGGTCGTGAACTGTGTTCTCACGACCGTATACCCCGACGACGATCTGCTAAATATCCTTGGGCCCATTTGTCTTGGTGTGGCTCTTCTAGCAGCCATCCTCATCCCGATCATCGCCTTTCAATTCGGGCCGCAGAACTACTACCTGAGCCAGCTCAGGCGCGCATTCCCGGATGCCCACGCGTTCGCCGGCAGGGTTGTTGGCACCGATCTGGTCGCCGAACTCCTGGGGACCCATTTGATGAGCATCCCCGGAGCGCGCGATCGACTGACCGACTATTTCGTGTTCGACCGGGAGCGCGTCATTCTGCTTAGTCGCGTCAGGACGCAGCTCCTGCCGTTCCTCGTGATCCCACGCTCGAGTATCCACGGATCGCGGTCCGGGTCGTTCTATAACGGCGGAGGGTCGACCAGCACGACGGCCGTCCTATCGATCACCAAGTCCAACGGCAGCCAGCTCGATGCCTCGTTCCTCCTGGCGCCAAATCGTCTGTCGGGTCCCGGAACAATGCTCAAGCAACAGGATGACTCGAGCCGCTGGGTCATGGAGTGGGCTGCGAGACGCTAAAGCCCGGACGCGTCGAGCCAGGCTTCGGCGATCAGCCGGTGCCCGAGCGGCGTCGGGTGCACGCCGTCTTGCGCGATCGCGGTGGCGCCATGCTTCTCGGCGGCGGCCGTCAGCAGCGACTGCAGCGGCACAAACGCCGCGCCAAACTCGGCAGCGAGCCGCGACACGACGGCGCGCTTTTCGTCGAGATCCTCGTGCCAGGTCTCCTGCTCCTCGGTCACTGGAGCGACGAACGGTTCGACCAGTACGAGCTTCGGTGCAACGAGCTTCACCGCTTGATCGAGGATGTTGCGGTAGTCCGCCTCGAACGCGGCAGCGCTCGTCGGATCGTTGCTGTCGTAGCGACGCCAGGTGTCATTGATGCCGATATAGATGCTCAGGATGTCCGGGTTCAGGTCGACCACATCCACCTGCCACCGATCCCGCAGGTCGACCACGCGGTTGCCGTTGATGCCGACATTGACGACCCGCCTCTCGGGCAACCGTTCTGCGATCATGCGAACGTAACCGTCGCCGAGGTAGTCGGGTTCGTCATCCCGACGGCCGGAGTCGGTGACGCTGTCGCCAATGAAGAGGAGGGGGCGTGGGTGGGTCATGCGTGAATCCTATAGACATGGCACGGGGTCAAGTGGGTGTCCCGCGGGCGGCGGCGTTGAGGACGTTGGGCTGCTCGGTCTCTCCGCCGGCGGCCAACCCGCCGGGCCCACCCCGGGTAAGGGCGCCGCGAAGATGCGCGCAACTCATGCTGGATCGGGACGGCGTAGTGCGACTCGCCGCCACAAGGCATCAGCCGCCCCGTGCCAGCATGAGTTACGAGCCTGGGGCGGGGAGCTGAGCGTGTCGCGCTGAGTCCCGCCGACCGGGACGGCCGACGGCGCTGGCGTCGCGGAAAAGGCGAGAAATCGCCTTTTCTCATAGCTCCAGCGCGCCCAGAAGATTCGTGGCCACCGTGTTGTGCACGGACTCCGTATCGCTCGGGTGGTAAATCCCGGCAAGCACGTCGCGCTGAAGCCGTGCCAGCTCCGACGAGTTGCGGTATCCACCGCCGCCCGCGACCCGGGCCGACTGATCGACGATGTAGCGCGCCGCCTCCGTCGCGCGGTGCTTGACGCCCGTCAGCTTGCGGAACCAGCCTGCGCCGTGGTTCACGAGGCCATCGACATCGGCAGCAAGTGTCTCGATCTGCGGGGCGAGCGCGTCGAGTGCGAGAGCGGCATCCGCGACCCGCCAGCGCATATCCGGATCCTGGCTGTACGCCGCCCCGTCGTTCTTGAGCGACGTGCGACGCTGCACTGCTTCGACGCCAAGTTCGAGCGCGCGGTCAGCAACGCCCGCATAGACGGATGCGATGAGCAGCAGGAAGTTCGCGAAGATCCCGAAGATGAACACGTCGCCGCTTGGCCCAACCGGCAGTACGCGAGCGATCCGCGCAGCGGGTACCACTGCGCCCTCGAGTACCGTCGTGTGGCTCTGCGTCGCGCGCATCCCGAGCGTGTCCCAGTCATCGAGCGACTTCCACCCGGGCGTCTCGCGCGTGAGGAAACCGTGCACGAGTTTGGGGTCGTCCGGGTCGGAGTCGTCGCGACCGAAGATGCCGAGCCGCGTCCAGGCTGGCGCCAGCGAGGTAAAGATCTTGGTGCCCGTGAACGCATACGAATCGTCGGCACCCGGCACCGCCGATGTCAGCGAGTCGAACAGCACGAGATCGTTGCCGGGCTCGCTGTTTCCGAAGGCGAACAATTCGCCGGCCGTGGCATCCGCCAACACCCAGTCGAGCGAGTCGTCCCCGCGCTCGGAGAGCACGCGCGCGACACCGGTCCAGACCAGGTGCATGTTGATGCCGAGGGCGGTCGCCGGGGCGTAGGCGGCGAGCAACCGCTGGTCACGCGCGGTCTCGAGCAGCGAGCGCGGGGCGAGGTATCCGGCATCCCGAAGCTCGGCCAGGTCTTCGAAGAAAAAGGCGTTGTCGCGGTCATAGCCCGCTGCCCTGGAGCGGATTCGTTCGAGCAGTTCGGCAGTGAGAACGGTCATCCCTTTACGTTAAACCCCGGCGAACCGCGCGACCGCGACGAAGACGGCGACGAGCAGCAGGACGATGTTGGCGGGCAGGCGCTTCGGGTCGTCGTGACGGCGAAGGTGGATGACGATGGCGACACCCTGCACCACCGCGAGGCCGACCGCGGCGATCGGGGTCAGGACGGGGGCGACGTGCGTGAGCTCGGGAACGATGAGGCCGATAGCACCGAGCACCTCAATGATGCCAATAACTTTGATCTGCCAGGTGGCGAAATCCTCAGACCAGGTCATGGTGGTCTTCAGCTTCTCGTGTGGGGTGGCAATTTTCGCCCCGCCCGAAACCAGATAGGCGAGTGCGAGGAGGCCGGAGACGATCCAGACGGCGATGAGCATGCGCAGTTCCTTACGATTGGGGGTTACTATTTGTTACTTGTATACACGCCGGTAACCGGGCACTTCTCTGTTCCCCAGTAACACCCGTGTTCCCATGGAGGGCCAATGAGCACAACCGACGCGGACACCATGGAACACATCTGCAGCTCGCGAAACCATGGAACAGAGATCGTCCGCGACACGTTCGCCAAGATTGGCGACAAGTGGAGCCTCCTGATTCTCGGGATGCTCGACGAGGCGCCGCAGCGCTTCACCGCCCTGCGCAACAGCATTCCCGGCATCTCGCACCGGATGCTTACCCTCACCCTGCGCAATCTGGAACGCGACGGTCTGATCTCGCGCGAGGTCTTCGCCGAGGTGCCACCCCGGGTCGAATATCGCGTCACGGAGCTCGGCACCACCATCATCCCCGCCGTTCGCGCCATGGCAATCTGGGCGCTCGAGAACTCCGACCAGATTCAGGCCAACCGCGCTCGGTACGACGATCGGCTAGACCGCCAGCTCCTCGGCGATCGCTCGCACCCCCACCTCGACCTCGGCGAAGCTCGTCGATAGCGGCGACAACCCGAGTCGGATGCCGTTCGGCCTGCGAAAATCGGGGATGACGCCCCGCTCCCACAGTCTCGGCATGATGCGGGCGAAACCGTCGTGGTCGAGGGTGATGTGGCTGCCTCGCAGAGCCGGGTCTCGCGGGGTCGCGAGCACCGCATCCGGAAGCAGTTCGTCGGCGAGCGCGATCGCGAACGTCGTCAGTTCGATCGACTTGGCGCGTACCGCACCGAGGCCAACGTCGTCGATGAGCGCGAGCATGTCCTGCATCGCCAGCATCCCGAGTATGGGCGGCGTGCCGCTCAGGAACCCGCGGATGCCGGCGCCAGCCTCATAACCCTGCCCCATTTCGAAGGGTGCCCGGCTGCCCAGCCACCCCTGTATCGGTTGGCGAAGTGTTGCCTGATGATTCGAGGCAACGTACGCAAATGCCGGGGACCCCGGCCCGCCGTTCAGGTATTTGTAGGTGCAGCCGACCGCGAGATCGACTTCCCATTCGTCGAGTTGCACGGGCGCAACGCCGACGGAATGACACAGGTCCCAGAGAATCAGCGCGCCGGCGTCGTGCGCGGCAGCCGTGATGGTGGCAACATCGGAGAGGCGGCCGCTGCGGTACGCGATGTGGCTGAGGACGACGAGGGCGGTGTCGTGGCTGGCAACGACATCCTCCGCGGTCTCGACCCAGTGAACGGTCATGCCGCGCTCGGCCGCGATGCCCTCGACGACGTAGCGATCGGTCGGGAAGTTCTCGCGGTCGACGACAATTTCGCGCCGGTCGGGCCGGGCGTCGACGGCCGCGCGAATCAGTTTGTACAGGAGAACCGTGGTCGAGTCGCCGATCGTGGTCTGCCCCGCGGCGGCGCCGAGGAGGACGCGACCCAGTTCATCCCCGATCCTGATCGGCAGGTCGAGCCAACTCTCGTCCCAGCCGCGGATCAGCCGACCGGCCCACTGCTCCTCGATGAAGGCGCTGATCCGAGCCGCGGATGCCGCCAGCGGCCGCCCGAGTGAATTGCCGTCGAGGTAGGCGACAACGTCGTCAGACCGCAGGAACAGGTCACGATACCGGGCGAGCCCGTCCACGGAATCGAGTTCGGCGCTACTCGACATGCTGCTCCAGTTGACGAAGGTGGCGAACTTTTGCCGCGATCGTGCCCGCGACGACTCCAACGCAAACGAGAGCAATGAGCAGGATAGTCCAGGTCAGACCAATCGCGGTGGCCGCCAACGGGATGCCGAGCACGATGACGACTCCCGGC
This sequence comes from Glaciihabitans sp., assembly GCA_025463785.1. Classification (GTDB taxonomy): domain Bacteria; phylum Actinomycetota; class Actinomycetes; order Actinomycetales; family Microbacteriaceae; genus Galbitalea. Next base: position 128,771 of record JAODBD010000003.1, on the reverse strand, counting down.
AGCACGACGAAGGGTCGCAGCACCGGTCGCGCCACCACCGGAAGATTCACCAGCCACACCAGCAGGATGAACACGGCCACCGGAATCGCTACCGCGAACCCGGCCACGGTAGGGGCCACATCCCCCGCTGCCCCCCGCACGGCAACCTCGAGCCCAGCGCCGATCGCGGCGAGCGCCGCAAAAATGAAGTAGTGGCCGTATCCCCAGAAGAAGCTGCGACCCGGATGCCTCTCGAGCCCGTCACCGGATGGTTCGAGAAAGAACAGCCACCACAGTGCGAACAGGATGACGACGCCGGATACCGCGACAGTCACGAGCGGCCAGCTGACGCCGTGTGCGATCGCGGCCTGAACGCCACTCGTGGCAGCCAGCACGCTCTCGCCCAGGAGGATGATCGTGAACAGCCCGTATCGCTCGGCGATGTGGTGTGGGTGCCAACGGGTCATTCCGGTGCGTTCGGCCCAGAATGGCACCGAGACCTCGAGCAGCACGAGAACCAGGAAGACGATCGTCTGGATGCTCGCGGGCATCCAAAGACGCGAAACCCAGCCGACCTGCACCAGCGAAACCCCGACCGCGAATCGAATCGCCGTGGTTCGGGTCGCGGGCTCCTCGACTGCCGCTCGGGACCATTGCGCCACGAGTCCGATGCGCATCACGAGGTAGCCGATCGTGATGCCGGCGTAGTTGGTGGAACTGAACGCAGTCGGAACACCGGCGGCGAGAATGAGAACGCCCACCATCTGAAGCATGGTGAGCACCCGATAGAGCACGTCATCCGTGTCGAAAGCGGAGGCGAACCAGGTGAAGTTCATCCAGGCCCACCAGATGGCGAAAAACACCATCAGGAACGGGCCGATGTCGGCGTAGTTGCCGTGCTCGAGGCCGATCGCGAGTTGTGCAACGAGCGAAGAAACCGCGACCACGAAGGTCAGGTCGAACAGGAGCTCAAGGGGGCTGGATGCACGGGCCCGCTCCCGGGGATCCCTCGCGGTCATACGCCTCCGCACTCGAAACTGCGGCGCGTCAGTCATGCGCTCAGTTTAGTTATGGGTGGCGCCGCACCGGGCGAGGTTAGCTGCGCAGCACCCGCACCTCCCACGCCCGCAACGGCGCGGCCGGGTCGATGGCCGGATAGTTGCGCAACAGGGTTTCGGCGCGGTTGCAGTTGGCGAGGTCGACGAGACCGGCGACATCCAGTTCGTCTTCGCCGAAATTTGCGATCACCAGGATCGCCGCGTCGCCCAGCGCCCTCGTAAAGGCGACGAGGGCGGGATGTTCCACCTGCAGCATCCCGAAGTCGCCGTTTGCAACAACGGGATCGTCGTGTCGCAGCCGAACGAGTGCGCGATAGAACTCGAACACCGAACCCTCGACACCAACCTGGCTCGCCGCGTTGATTTCGGCCGTGTTGGGGTTCGTGGCGATCCAGGGCACGCCCGTCGTGAAACCAGCGTTCGGTTCGCTCGTCCACTGCATGGGCGTTCGCGCGTTGTCACGTGTGCCGCGGCTGATTCCCGGAAGGACCTCCTCGGGCCGCTCGCCCGCGGCTACCGCGTGCGCGAAGTAGTTGAGCGACTCGATGTCTCGCAGTTGGGTGATGTCTGCGAACGGTGCGTTCGTCATCCCGAGCTCTTCGCCCTGGTAGATGTACGGCGTTCCGCGCTGGAGGTGGAGCACGGCGGCGAGCGCACAGGCAGACTGAGACCAGTACCTGCCATCGTTGCCGAAACGGCTGACCGCGCGGGGCTGGTCGTGGTTGTTCCAGTAGAGGCTGTTCCAGCCGGTGTCCGCGAGGCCGTCCTGCCAGCGTTGGAACGAGTGCTTGAGCTCGCGAACGTCGAGGGTACGCGGGTCGAACTTGCCACGGGCGCCATGATCGAGGCCGACGTGTTCGAACTGAAATACCATGTCGAGCTCGTGGCGTGCCGGATCGGTGTACAACCGCGCCTGCTCGACCGTGACGCCCGGCATCTCGCCAACCGTCACGAACTCGCCCGTGCGACCGGCGAACACGCTGGCGTGCATCTCCTGCAGAAACTCGTGGATGCGTGGCCCATAGCCGTAGTGCGCAAACCCGTCGCCGAAGCTCTTGCCGGGCGCAACGTCGCCGTCGGGCAGCGCGGGGTCCTTCGAAATCAGGTTGATGACATCCATCCGGAAGCCGTCGACCCCACGATCGAGCCACCAGTTCATCATCGAGTACACGGCCTGCCGGACGTCGGGATTCTCCCAGTTGAGATCCGGCTGCTTCTTCGAGAACAGGTGAAGGTAGTACTCGCCGGATGCCGGATCGAACTGCCAGGTCGACCCCGTGAAGAACGACTCCCAGTTCGTCGGCTCGGCCCCGGATGCACCGCCAGAATGCCCCGCACGCGGCGGACGCCACCAGTACCAGTCGCGTTTCGGCGAAATCGGGGACGATGCCGACTCGACGAACCACGCGTGCTCGTCCGAGGTGTGGTTGACGACCAGGTCCATGACGAGTTTCATACCGCGCGAGTGCGTCTCGGCGACGAGGCGATCGAAATCCTCAAGCGTTCCGAACATGGGGTCGATCGACTGGTAGTCGCTGATGTCGTAGCCGTTGTCATCGCCGGGTGAGGCGTAAATCGGCGACAGCCAGATCGCGTCCACACCGAGGTGTTGCAGGTAGTCGAGCTTGCCGACGACGCCGGGCAGGTCGCCCACGCCGTCCCCGTTCGAGTCGGCAAAGCTGCGCGGATACACCTGATAAATGACGGCGCTCTTCCACCACTCGCCCGCGATCACCGGGGTCTTCCCGGTAATCCAGGTGACAACGTCGGTCATGACACTCTTTCTTCGAAGTCGATGACGACGACCTGCCACACGCCGAACCCCGGCAGCGTGGCCGTGGCGTGGGTGCCGTCGAGAGCGACGGGGACGTCGATGAGCCGGCCGGCGGCATCCGGATCCGCGATGCGAACGCGCGGCATCGCGTCGCCTGCGCGCCGGAAACGCAGGATGCCCGACACCGGCGTCGGCGGATTTCGCGGCGCATCCCAGAGCGCGTCATTCTGTCCGACGAGGTTGATCAGGTGCACGACGAGACGCTCACCCACGCTCGTGATGCGGCGCCACACCGTGCCGGCGTCGGCGGTCGAGCTCACCGCCAACCCGGCGAAAGTTACGTCACAATCGTCGTTGTAGTCGCCCGCGTACGAACCGGTTACGTCGACGATCGATGGGTCCATCAGGATCTCGTCGTGCTCGACCAGGAAGTCGTACCAGCGCTTCAGCAGGGCAGCCGTCGACGGCTCGACCACGTGATTGCGCACGTAGTACGGGTCGACCAGGAGGCGATCCGCCTCGCCGGCCAGTATCTGGGTCGCGCCGTGCGAGAACAGCGTCGCCATCGTGAACGAGGTCGCGAGATCGGAGGCTGCGGCCTGCGCCCGGTCGTACACCTCCTGATAGGCAGCGATGGAGATCGGCTTTTCGCCTGCGACCGAACGCGCTCGCGTGACGAGCGTGCCGAGCGATCCGAGGGTCAGGGTCGGCGCCCACACCTCGATATAGACGGCATCCTGTCGGAGCTTTGCGGTAACCCAGGTCGGGAAATCGTTGACGTTGTTGAAGACCAGCTGCGCGTCTGGCAGTGCGTCGCGCACCGACTCGATGAGCTTCCGCAGGGAGTCAGCGACATCCACCCGGCTGCCGTCCGGCACCGTTGCGCGTTTCGGATACCCGAACTGGTCGAGGTGGAAGCCGTCGAACCCGACCTCCTTCACCGACCGGTCGAGTTGACCGGTGAAACTCGCGAGCCAGTCCGGGGATGCCGGGTCGAGTATGAACAGGAAGTCGCCAAGCCCGTATGGTTCGCCGGTCGCCGTGAGCAGCGCGCGGTGTTTCCAGTCGTCCCACTCCGCCGGACCGACCGCATAGACGGCGGCGTAGCCGAGAGCCCTGGCGCCGGCCGCCTGGGCGGCGGCGACCAGGTCGCGAACCGTCCGCAGCGCGATCGGCTGATCGAGGGCATCCCGATAATCCTCGCCGCCGCCCAGCAGGTCGGCGTGACGGTAGGCCCAGTCGTAGAGCATGATGTCGGTCAGGTGCAGGCGACGAATCGTGTCCGAGATGCCGACGAGGTCGCGGCCGGGCGAGTAGTCGACGGCGAATCCGTAGCGGAGCCGGGCACGGGCATCCGCCGTCACTTCGATGGCGGTTCGCGCCGACGCTGCCTCCGTCACGAGTTCGACGCCGTAGGTGCCGACGGGAAGCCAGGCGAGGACGATTGAATCGCCGCCCGTGTATGCGACACGCAGCACCTCGTCGCCGAGCCGACGCAGGATGACCTCGCCGGGACCGGCGGCACCGCGAACCTCGATTGCGACGGAGTCGCCCGCGGCGTAGGTCGCCCGCCTTGGCAGGAGTTCGAACGCGCTCATCCCTTGACCGCCCCTGAAGTTAAACCCTGCACGAAGTAGCGTTGGAAGACGAGGAACACAATCAGCACCGGGATCACCGCTATCAGGGATGCTGCAAAAACCAGCCCCCACTGGGTCGCGTGCTGCCCCTGGAAGTTCGCAATCGCGAGCGGCAGGGTCGCGTTGTCCGAATTGTTGATCATTGTCAACGCGATCGGATACTCGTCCCAGCTGTTCAGGAACGTGAAGATTGTCGCAACCGCGATCGCGGGCTTCGCGAGCGGGATGGCGAGGCGCCAGTACCGCGTCCAGGAATTAGCGCCGTCCACCTGCATGGCCTGGTCGAGTTCGCCGGGGATGGACGCGAAGAACCCGCGCATCAGGAAGGTGTTGAGCGACAGCGACCCGGCGATATAGAAGAAGATCAGGCCGCCGAGCGAATCCAGCAGGTGCAGGTTCCTGGCCAGGATGAACTGCGGGATGAGCAGCATGACCGCCGGAATCGTGAGCCCCGCGAGCAGCAGCCTGAAGATAGCCTCCTTGCCGCGGAAGGCGAAGCGTGCAAACGAGTACGCCATCATCGAGCTCAGAAGAACCGAGCCGGCCGTCGAGATCACGGCAACGATGAGCGAGTTCACGAAGTAGAGCAGAAAGTTCTCTGTGCCGATCGCTGCGGTGTAGTTGCCGGTCGTTGCCGGGTTCGGGATGAACTGCGGCGGAATGGTCAGCACGTACGCCTGCGATTGGAAGCTCGTCGACAGCATGTAGAGGAATGGCGTCACCATGACGATCGCTCCGACTATCAGCGCGGCATAGCGCAGCGTCGTTGCGGCCGGCCAGCCAGCCGAACGCCGTCGGCGGGATGCGCGCGGTGCCAGGGCTGTCATGCCAGTTCCTCGCCGTCGCGGGTTCGCAGGATGCGCAGTTGCAGCATCGCGAGGATGAACACGAAGACGGCCAGGATGACCGCAAGGGTCGACGCGTAACCGAAGTCGCTGAAGTTGAAGGCCTGCGTGTACATGTAGGTGAGCACGACATCCGTCTGTCCGACGGGGCCGCCACCGGTGATCAGCTGCACCGAGGTGAAGACGTTGAGCCCGCCGATGACGAGCATGACGGAGATGAACACGGTCGCGGGATTGATGGCGGGAATGGTGACTGCGCGGAAACGCTGCCAGCGGTTGGCGCCATCCATTTCGGCGGCCTCCTCGAGAGATTCGGGCACGCCCTGGAGGGCTGCGAGGTAGATCATCATCGACCAGCCGATGCCTTTCCAGATGCCGAGCAGACAGATGACGACGAGTGCGCTCCACCGGTCGGCCAGCCAGGAGACGTCGCTATTCATGAGGTGCAGAAAGTCGTGGAGCGTGAAGTTGATGAGGCCGCTGTCGTCGAACAGGAACTTGAAGAGCAGCGAGACGACGACCCAGCTCGTGACGACGGGAAGGTAGAACAGGACCCGGAACAGCGGCTGCACCGGGCTCTTCTTCTTGAGGAGTAGGGCGATGAAGAGGCCAATGACCATCTGCGGGATGACCGTTGCAACCATGTAGATCGCGCTGTTGGCGAGGCTCTGCCAGAAGTGCGGATCCTTGAACGCGGTGAGGTAGTTGTCGATCCCGCTCCACTGGCTGAGCTGCGCGTTGAAGACATTCCAGTGGTAGAGGCTCATCTGGAAAGCGGAGACCGCAGGCCAGATAATTGCGACCACGAAGATAACCACGCCGGGCAGCAGAAACAGGTACGGCGTCAGGGTAAACCGGCGGCGCCTGCGAGGGGATGAGACCCGGCCGGGCCGCGCGACGGAAGATGTTTCCGTCGCGCGACCCGCCGTGCTGGTGAGAGCCAAGTGGTTAGTTTCCCGCCAGTAGTGCGTCGATCTGCGATGCCGCACTGTCGAGCGCAGCCTGCACAGTGGTCTTGCCCAGGAACGCCGGCGTCAGTGTTGTGGTCAGCACGGCGTCAATCTTGCTCTGGTTCGGGCTCGCAATGCGTGACTTCGCAGTCTTCAGCTGGTCTGAGTAGACCTTGTAGTACGGCGCGAGTTGGGCCTGCTGATCGGCGAGGCTCGGCTCGACCGTCATCTGCCCGGTCTTGGCCATGGCGATCTGGAACGCGGAGGTCTGGGTGAAGCGAATGAACTTCTCCGCCGCGGCCTGGTGCGTGGAGCTCGCGGTCAGGACGATGTCCTCGCCACCAACGACACTGATCGAACCACCGGAACCGGCCGGGATGGGCGAGTAGGTCGGCTGGAACTTGGGGTATTGGCCCGTCCAAATTCCCGACATCCACGGTCCATCGAAGATGGTCGCGTACTTGGTCTTCGGCAGGCCGTCGGAGGTTCCGGTCGCACCCTTGTTGCCGGTGATCAGGTTCGGGATGAGACCGGCCTTGTACCAGTCGACAAGCATCTGGATGGTCTGGACGTTGGTCGCACTGTTCAGGAAGCCCGTCGCCTTCGTCTCATCCGGATTGGTGAGATCGCCGCCGCCAGACCAGATCCAGGGCGAGACGTTCCAGGCTCCCAGGCCGCTGTCCGCGAAGAGCGAGACGCCGGTTCCCTTGAGCTTGGTCGCCATCGTCTGGAGGTCGGCGAACGTTGCAGGCGGTGCGGTTACGCCCGCCTTGGCGAGGGCGGCCTGATCGGTGATGAGCACGCGGGTGTTGGTGTCGAGCGGAAGCCCGTAGTACTTGCCCTTGTACAGGTTGGTCGAGACGTTACCGGCGTAGTCCTTCGCGGCAAGCGTTTTGTAGTCGGACATCGAGCCGGAAAGCGGCACGAGTACGCCATTCGCCGCGAACTGCGGAACCCAGCCGAGGTCCGCGCGAACGAGGTCGGGCAGCTGGCCGCCGGCCGCACTCGTGGTGAGCTTCTGCAGCAGCGAGTCGTACGCGATATCGGTGTACTTGATTGTGATTCCCGGATTTGCCTTTTCGAAGGCCGGGATCAGCGTCTTGTTGAGGGCATCCTGCTGTGTTGAGTTTCCGCCGTTGCCGTACGAACCCCAAAAGGTGACGGTTACCGGGCTGGCTTTGGTGCCAGTTCCCGAGCCCGTTGTTGACGCTGCGCAACCGGCAGCCACCAGCGAGATCGTTGCTGCGGTCACCACCGCCAGCCCCAGTTTGCTTGAACGCTTCATTGCGATTCTCCTGTCGTGGTGAGGGACACTTCGTGTGCACTGCTCGACGAAATCGTGCAGTGGCAATAGTTCTACGGCAAAAGTAATTCGGTGTCAACACCGGCGATTAAGACGTCTCTTGGGCGGTTTATATTCGTTGACGAAACTAATACACTTATGCAACGCTATAGCGTGACCGCGGCAGAAAGGGTGAGAATGCGCATATCCACCCAACCGTGGACGCCGGATGCCGGCGCCTCGCGTTCGGTCGCGCTCGAGGTCCTCCTCAACGGGCCGCTCTCCCGCAGCGACATCGCTCGCAAACTCGACCTGTCCGCTGGCTCGCTCACGCGACTGAGCACCCCACTCATCGAGAGCGGGCTTCTCGTTGAAGTTGAGGAGCAGAGCGACGGGCGCGCGGGGAGACCGTCCAGGCCTCTGGATATTGTTCCGGCATCCCAGCATTTCATTGGCATGAAGCTCACGGCAGACGAGGTTCTCGGTGTCCTCACCGACCTGCGAGCGAACGTGCTGGCGTCGCGTTCAATCAGGCTCACGAGCCGCGAGCCCGGAGCCGTCGTCGCAGTTTTGGTCGAGGTGGTGTCCGCCCTTTCGGCATCCGTTCCGTCGATCACGGCGATCGGTGTCGGCATGGGCGCACTCATTGCCGAGCACTCGATCGTTGAGACCGCGCCGTTCCTCGGCTGGTCGGATGTCGCCCTCGGAGCCATGCTCGAGACGGCCACCGGCATCCCGACCGTCATCGAGAACGACGTCGTCGCCTTCACCGAGTCTGAGCACTGGTTCGGTGCCGGTCGGGGGCGCGACCGCTTTGCTGTGCTGACGCTCGGAGCGGGTATCGGATACGGCGTCGTCATCCACGACGACATCGTGGTCGACGCCGACTCGGGCATCGGCCTCGTCGGCCACTGGCCGCTCGACCCGTTCGGACCGCTTTGCCCGGCAGGCCATCGGGGATGTGCGCGGAGTGTACTCACCATGTCAGCCATCGGTTCCGCTGTCTCGCTCGCCCTCGATCGCCCCGTCAGCTACGAGGAGGCGCTCGACCTCGCAGTAGCGGGCGAACCGGCTGCCCGCCGCGTGGTTGACGACGCCGGCCGTGGGCTCGGTCGCATGATCGCGGCAGTCGCAAACCTCACCGCACCGGAACTCATCGTGCTCGGGGGCGAAGGCGTACGGCTGGCCGAGGTTGCGGCCACGGCCATCCACGACGGCATCCAGGCCGACCGCGACCCGCGCGCTCACGAGGTCACGCTCGTGACGACGCCCGGCGACAACACCGAGTGGTGCCGCGGTGCCGCGGTGATCGCGATCCAGCGATTCGTGCTCGGGAAGCGGTCGTAGCCGCCTATCTCGCGCCCAGCTGTGCGCGCACCTCGTCGATCGTCTCCATGACCTCGATGGAGTCGTCCAACGAATGAATGGGCGACTCGGTGCGCGCGTCGCTCACGTATTGGGCGAGCGCGGCGGCCTGCCAGGCGAGGCCATCGCGGCCCTCGGGGCCGTCGTTCGTCCAGTCGAGGTGATTGTCTCCCGCGGTGACGGCGAAGGATGCGGGGAAGACGAAGCCCCTCGTGAAGGCGAGGCTGGCATCCGTTCCATGAATTGTCGCAAGGCCAGGGGTGTTAACGAGGATGCTCGTCGAGACCATCGCCTGCGCGCCGGCACCGTGGTCGAGCGTGACAACGGCCTGCGCATCGACTCCCGTCTCGGCGAGAATACCGGCGGCGAGGACTCGGGATGGCGCCCCCAGCACGAAATGCGAGAACCAGAGACTGTAGACCCCCGCGTCGAGCATCGCGCCGCCACCGAGCGCGGGGTCGTAGCCCCGGCTTGACGGGTCGAACGGCCACTGCCAGCCGAGATTCACTGTGACCAGCCGCACGTCGCCGAGTGCGCCGTCGGCGAGAAGCTTGGCGATGACATCCGATTGAGGGAGGTACCGCGTCCACATCGCCTCCATCGCGAAGACGCCGGCGACGCGGGCCGCCGACGCGATTTCGCGCGCTTCGGCTGCCGTAAGTGCGATCGGCTTCTCGATGAGCACGTGCTTGCCCGCGGCGATCGCCAGCAACGCCAGTGCGCGATGTTCACTGTGCGGTGCCGCGACGTAAACCACGTCGATGTCGGGGTCGGCGACCAGCTCGGCGTACGAACCGTACGACTTCGGGATGCCGTGCTTTGCCGCGAACGCCGCCGCACGCTCCGGTGAGCGCGACGCGACCGCGTGCATCCGCTGCTCGGTGTTGGCGTGCAGCGTCGACACGAAATCGTTCGCAATCTCGCCGGGAGCAAGGACTCCCCAACGCAGAACGGGGCCGCCTCGCAGCGGTGTGACACGGGATGTCGGCAGAGCGCGCATCCGCCCAGCGTACCTACCCCCGCCCGCGCCCGCTGCCGGAGTTCGCGGGACTGTCACCCACGCACGGCGGGCGTCTCCGCCAGGGGCAGGGCGAAAGGCCCGGCTATCCGCGCAGCTCGGTCAGCACGGCTTCGAGTTGCTCGACGGCCCAGTCGAGATCCTCCGGCGAGACGACGATCGGAGGCGCAAGGCGGATGGTGCTGCCGTGTGTGTCCTTCGCGAGAACGCCGCGCTCCATAAGCATCTCGCAGACGACGCGACCGCTCGCGAGCGACGGGTCGATGTCGATACCAACCCACAGGCCGGCGCCGCGAACCGCGACGACACCGAACCCGATCAGTCGACGCAGGTTTGCCTGCAGCCGTTCGCCCAAAGCCCTGGCGCGCTCCTGGTACTCGCCCGTCGAAAGCAGACCGACGACGGCGAGTCCCACAGCCGCCGCGAGCGGGTTACCGCCGAAGGTCGAACCGTGCTGACCCGGCTTCAGCACCCCGAGGATGTCAGCGTTGCCGACGACCGCGCTGACCGGCACAATCCCGCCGCCGAGTGCCTTGCCCAGCAGGTACAGGTCGGGCACCACGCCGACGTTGTCGCACTCGAAGGTCGCGCCGGTGCGGCCCAGCCCGGACTGGATCTCGTCCGCGATGAACAGCACGTTGTGCCGCGTCGTGATATCACGCACAGCAGGCAGGTAGTCCGCCGGCGGAACAATGATCCCCGCCTCGCCCTGAATCGGCTCGATCAGGACCGCGACCGTGTTCTCGTCGATTGCGGCCTCGAGGGCGGCGGCATCCCCATAGGGAACGCTCACGAATCCGGGCGTGAACGGACCGAAGTCTGCACGCGCGTCCGGGTCGCTCGAGAAGCTGATGATGGTGGTCGTGCGCCCGTGGAAGTTGCCGTCGGCCACGATGATCGTCGCCTTGTCGGCCGCAACGCCCTTCACGCGATAACCCCACGCGCGAGCGACCTTGATGGCCGACTCGACCGCTTCGGCCCCAGTGTTCATCGGCAGCACCATGTCTTTGCCTGCGAGCGCCGCGAGCGCCGAAACGAACGGACCGAGCTGGTCGTTGTGGAATGCCCGGCTGGTCAGCGTGATCCGACCCAGCTGCGCCTTCGCCGCTTCGATGAGCGCGGGATGCCCGTGGCCGAAGTTCAGCGCGCTGTACGCGGCGAGGCAGTCCAGGTACTTGCGACCCGTGACATCCGTAACCCATGCACCCTCGCCGGACTCCACGACGACCGCGAGCGGATGGTAGTTGTGAGCGGCATGCTCCTCTTCGAGGGCGATCGCGGCGACACTGCGGGGGTCGAGACCCGCCGTGCTGCGCTGGTCGAGCTGGTCGCGTTGGTCGAGCTGGTCGCGCCGGTCGAGCTGGTCGCGTTGATCGAGCTGGTCAACTTTGTCGGGGCTCATCGACGCAGCTCCAGGGTGCAGCACTTCACTCCACCACCGCCGAGCAGCAGCTCGGAGAGGTCGACGCCGATCGGGTTGTAGCCGCGCTCGCGGAGCTGGCGCTCAAAGTCTTTCGCCCGGGCAGCGATCACGATGTTGTAGCCGTCGGAGTACGAATTGAGGCCCAGAAAAGCCGCGTCCTCCTCGGTTACGATCACGGCATCCGGGTAACGGTCGCGCAGAATCGCGAGACTGGCTTCGTCGAATGCGCTCGGCAGGTATGCGATATTCGGCTGCTCACCGGGGGCCGGCGACGGATCGAGCACCGCAATTGCGGTGTCGAGGTGGTAAAAGCTGGGGTTGATCAGGTTGAGCGTTATCACCTGGCGACCGAAGATCCGGGCGAGCTCCTCGTGGCTCTGCGACGCGGTGCGGAAGCCCATGCCCGCGAGGATGACATCGCCGACGAGGAGGAAGTCCCCCTCACCCTCGTTGACGTTATCGGGAGCCCGGACCTCGAATCCATTTGCCCCGAACCAAGCCATGTACGCGGGCCCCTCGGGTTGGCGCTCCGGGTAGGTGAAACTCGCGCCATACGCGATGTTGTCGAGCACGAACCCACCGTTGGCGGCATAGACCATGTCGGGCAAACCCTCGATCGGGTCAACGAGTTGAACGTCGAAACCGAGGTCGAGATAGGTCTGGTAAAGCACCTCCCACTGCTTCACAGCGAGACTGGTGTCGGTGGGGTCTTCCGGATGCATCCACGGGTTGATCCGGTAGCTGACGGTGAAGTAGTCGGGGCGGCACATCAGCACGGTGCGCTTCGATGGCACGCGTTTGGGCGCGGCAGTAGCGGTCTCTGTCATCGTCATGACCCCAGCTTTTCACGCACTATCGGCAAGTTGGTGGCGTCTGGCGCACGAAATCGCCGTCTTTGGTTGGTTGGACACACTTTTTCACCATAGAGTGTGCGCATGGATAGCCTCGACTACGGGATCATCGACCTGCTCCGCCAGAACGCCCGCGCAGGGTACGGCGATATCGGTGAGGTCATCGGCCTCTCGGCCTCTGCTGTCAAACGCCGCGTCGACCGACTGGTTGCCGACGGCGTCATTCGCGGTTTCACCATCCAGGTCGACCCCGCCGTCGACGGCATGGCGACCGAGGCGTACGTCGAACTGTTCTGCCGCGGAACGGTCGCGCCGGAAGAACTCAAGCGCATCCTCTCCGGGGTTCCCGAGGTCGTGGATGCCGGAACCGTCACCGGATCGGCCGACGCCATCGTGCACATGCGGTCGCGCGACATCCCGTCGCTCGAGATCGCGCTCGAGAAGGTGCGCATCGCACCCAACGTCGACCACACGCGAAGCGCGATCGTTCTGTCGCGGCTCATCCACCGCACTCACGACTAACGGGCTCGGCAGCCGGGCCAGGCGGCCGCTGCTGCTGTCCCTGTCCGCTCCCGCATCCGCATCCATCCCCTGCACCCATCCCTGCTCCTGCTCCTGCTCCTGCTCCATAACTCATGCTGGTTTCAGCTCACAATGCGCGACACGCCGCTGATGGCCACGGTTGCACGACCGCAGCATGAGTTATGCACTGAGGCGGTGGCGCTGTCGCGTGAGGGCGGCCGCGCTGTCGCGTGTGGCGGTGGCGGTGGCGCGTGAGGGGGTGCCGTGCTGTCGCGTGAGGGGGTGGTGCCGTCGGCTGGGGTCGCTGGCGGCGAGGTCGCCGACATCCCCCCTGTATTGCCAACTCGTTCTGAAACCACTAGGTTATGGATATGGCAGATGATCAACTCAGTAACGTGTTCGCTGCACTCGCGGATCCAACCAGGCGGGCAATCCTCGCGAGGCTGATGGATGGCGACGTCAATGTCGCCGGCCTAAGCCAACCGTTCGCGATCAGCCAGCCGGCCGTATCCAAGCACCTGAAAATTCTCGAGCGCGCCGGCCTCATCAGCCGCACCCGCGCCGCAACCGCACGCCTCAGCCACCTCGAGGCGGCACCGCTCAAAGAAGCAACCGAGTGGATGGACCGCTACCGCCGATTCTGGGATGAGAGCTTCACCAAGCTCGACTCGGCGCTCGTCGACTACATGAAGGAGAACAGCATGAAGGAGAACAGCAATGACTGATCAGACCGCCACGACATCCCGCACTGTCACCTCGAAGGACGGCACGCCGATCGCGTACAGCGTCGTCGGCACCGGGCCTTCGCTGATCCTCGTCGATGGGGCGCTGTGTTATCGCGGCTTCGGTCCGATGCCGGAGATCGCGAAACTGCTTGAGCCGCACTTCACCGTGTACACCTATGACCGTCGTGGGCGCGGGGAGAGCGGCAACACGACGCCGTACGCTCCCGAGCGCGAGGTCGAAGACATCGCCGCCCTCATCGACGCGGGAGCCGGTACGGCGTTCGTCGTGGGGATCTCGTCTGGTGCGGGGCTGGCGCTGCGCGCAGCGGCTAGCGGGCTCAGCATCCCGAAGATTGTGACCTACGAGGCTCCGTACATGGTGAGCGCGGCCCGCAAGGCTCCGGATGACATGGTCGGCCACCTCGATGCCTTCATCGCCGCCAACAATCGGCCGGCCGCACTTCGCTACTTCATGGTCGACATGGTCGGCTCGCCCGCGTTCTCGATGATCTTCATGCGCCTCATGGGCAAGGTCTGGAAGCAACTGCAGGCCGTCGCCCACACATTGCCAAACGATGCGCGGGTGATGGGCGACAACTTCAAGCCCGACCTCGTGTCGTTCGCGACCATCTCGGTGCCAGCGCTCGTCATGCGCGGCGGCAAAGCAGCCCAATGGATGACGGACGCCAATGAGCTCATCGCGAAAACCCTGCCGCATTCGACGTACAAGGTACTCCCGAAGCAGACGCACCAGGTGAAGTCGGACGTGATCGCGCCGGAGATCATTGGGTTCCTGAGCGCGTAGGGGCTGGGGCGCCGCAGCGCCCCGGACGCACTGCTCGCCTTGCGGAATTCGCCCCCTTGTACTTTGTAGCAACACATTGCTACAGTGACTGGCACAAAGGGAGGTGCGCATGGGCACTGTGGTGGCACGATGATCACGATCGACACCCGCTCGGCGACGCCGCCGTACGAGCAGCTGCGAGTGCAGCTCGTCTCGCAGGTGCAATCCGGCGAGTTGTCTGCCGGCACGCGCATCCCTACTGTCAGGAAGCTCGCGGAAGACCTGGGTCTCGCACCCAACACAGTCGCCCGGGCCTACCGAGAACTTGAGGCCGACGGGTTCATCGAGACCCGCGGACGCAACGGCTCCTTCGTGAGCGCCCAGGGCGATGCCGCACAGAAGCAGGCGCAGGAGGCCGCCCGAGCGTACGCCGACCGCATTCGCAAGCTCGGCATCCCGCGCGCCCAGGCCATCGACTACGTCACGGGCGCCCTCGGGAGTTAGCCGACCGCGCGAGCTATACGACGAGCGCCGCCATCCCAGGATCGGGATTGCCGAAGCGGTGCGCAGTGATCGACACCGCCTGCTCGTGCAGGAACGTCAGCAGCTCAACCCGGCCCGCGGTGGTAACAGGGCCGCCGTAGATCGCGATGTCCGGGTTGCCGCCCACGATCGCGGCGAGCGCCGACGCATCCCCGCCGATCAGCCGGATGCGCGTCGTCTGCAGTTCGCCGGCGACCAGGCGCGCATGCCAGCGGATGTCCGATTCGACCACGACTGACTGCACGAGTGACGGCGAATCCAGCGCGCCAAACAGCTCGATCAGCGGCGTCGGCAGGGCGACCGCGCTGCTCACGACGAGGGCTGAACCGGCACGAGTTCCCGCGACAATCAGCCGCGCAAGATCGCCCATTGAGCCGCCCTCGGCGAGCCGCAGCGTGACCGGCACGGGCCGATAGCGGAATACGTCCCGCTCAACACCGAGCCCGCTGACATCCCGGGCGACACCAAACTCAGACGCCCAGGCCTTCTGGTCGCGCACCGCCGCCAGTCGCACCCGGTCGAACTCGAGGAATTCGAGCCCGGCCTGTGCACGCTTGATCACTCGCGCAACGTCGTCGCTCATTCCTTCGAGTGTCAGATCCTCGCCAGGGTCAACCTCGAGCGGCTGCCACGAGCCCAGCGTCATCAGATAGTTGGGGCCGCCGGCCTTGGCCGACGTGCCGACAGTCGAACGCTTCCAGCCACCGAACGGCTGGCGCCGCACAATCGCACCGGTGATACCGCGGTTGACGTACAGGTTGCCGGCGTCGACATTCTCCAGCCATTGCGACACCTCCGCCGGCGCAAGCGAATGGATGCCGGCGGTCAACCCGAAATCCGTCGCGTTCTGCAACTCGATGGCCTCGCCCAGCGTGGCCGCCGTCATGACCCCCAGCACCGGCCCGAAGTACTCCGTGCGGTGGAACGCACTACCCGCAGCGACCCCCGACCGAACGCCCGGCGACCACAGGCGGCCGGAATTGTCGAGTTCGCGCGGCTTCACCAGCCACTCCTCGCCCTCCTCGAGGGTGGTCAGCGCGCCCAAAAGCTTGCCGGCGGCAGGCTCGATGATCGGCCCCATCTGCGTCGTCGGGTCAGACGGATAACCGACCTTCAGCGTCTTCACCGAGTCAATCAGCTGGCGCCGGAACCGCTCCGAACGCGCGACCGAACCCACCAGAATGACGAGGGATGCTGCGGAACATTTCTGCCCGGCGTGACCGAACGCGCTCTTCACGACATCCGCCACGGCCAGATCCAGGTCTGCGGACGGCGTGACGATGATCGCATTCTTGCCACTCGTCTCGGCCAGCAACGGCAGGTCGTAGCGCCAGCTGCGGAACAGCCGCGCGGTCTCCCACGCGCCCGTCAGGATCAGTCGCTCGACGAGCGGATGCGACACCAGTTGCTTACCGAGGTCGCCCTCAGAAATGTCGACAAGACGCAGCACCGAGCGAGGCACGCCGGCCTCCCAGAGCGCCTCAACCATCACGGCCGCTGACCGCTTCGCCTGGTGCGCGGGCTTGATAATCACGGCGCTGCCCGATGCCAGTGCCGAGAGCACAGACCCGGCCGGAATAGCAACCGGGAAGTTCCACGGCGGCGTCACCACGGTCAGCCTCGACGGCACGAACCGAGCCCCAGGGACCCGGTCGAGATCGAGCGCGCGCTCTGCGTAGTAGTGCGCGAAGTCGGTCGCCTCACTGACCTCGACATCCCCCTCGGCAATCGTCTTGCCGGTCTCGCTCGCCATGACCTCGATCAGGCGACCACGGAACGCCGACAGCACATCTCCGGCGTCATGCAGGATTCGAGAACGGTCGGTCGCGAGCGTCGCGCCCCATTCGGCTCCGGCCGCGGCGGTCGATGCGATGAGGTCCTCGAGCGTTGCTTCATCGGTGATGTGGCCGGAAGCGATTGTGTCGGCGCCGAGGGTCGAGTCGGCACTCCGCGCAAGGATGCGGCGTCCCCACTCGCGGTTATCTGCCCGCGCCGGGTCGGTGTCGGGTTCGTTCTCGAACGCGACCGCGGTGCGCGAGGACGCAGCCGGGTGTAGGCGATCCTGGACCCGATTGGATGCCGGCACGGCGTCATCCAGCCCCGACAACGAAGCCAGAAAACGGCCCGATTCACGCGCAAAGACTTCGGGGCTTCCTGCCAGCTCGAACACGCCGCTCATGAAGTTGTCGGAGCTCGCATTCTCCTCGAGGCGGCGCACGAGGTAGCTGATGGCGGCGTCGAACTCGTGGGGATGCACGACGGGCGTATACAGCAGAAGGCCTCCGACATCCCGTTTCACGACCTCGGCCTGCGCCGTCGCCATGCCGAGCAGCATCTCGAATTCGACGCGAGTGTCGACGTGCCGCTGCTTGGCAAGAAGCCACGCAAAGGCGAGGTCGAACAGGTTGTGCCCGGCAACGCCGATGCGCACGGCGTCGGTGTGCTCGGGGGTGAAAGCCCAGTTGAGCACGCGCTTGTAGTTGGTGTCGGTATCGACCTTGATCGAGTAGGTGGCGAGCGGCCAGCCGTGCATGGCAGCATCAACCTGCTCCATCGCGAGGTTGGCCCCCTTCACCACACGCACCTTGATGCCGGCGCCCCCGCGAGCGCGACGTTCGGTCGCCCACGCGGTCAGTCCCTGAAGCGCGCCGAGCGCGTCCGGCAGGTACGCCTGCAACACGATGCCGGCCTCGAGCTTCACCAGCTGCGGCTGGTCCAGCAGCCTCGTGAAGACCGCAACGGTGAGGTCGAGATCGCGGAACTCCTCCATGTCGAGGTTGATGAATTTTGCCCTGGACGACACTGCGGCGCTCTCGTACAGCGGCGTCAGTCGCTCGACGACGCGCTCGACCGTCTCGTCGAATGCCCACATGGAGAGCTGGGCTGCGACCGAGGAAACCTTGATCGACACATAGTCGACGTCGTCGCGCTCCAGCAGTTGACGCGTTCCCGCGAGGCGGCGATCCGATTCATCGTTGCCGAGAACCGCCTCGCCGAGAAGGTTCAGGTTGAGGCGGATGTGCTGACGACGCAGGCGCTTCAATGTCTTGTCGAGCTGCGAAGGCGTCGCGTCGATTACCAGGTGGCTGACCATGCGGCGCAGCACCGCGCGCGAAATGGGAACGATCGGCCATGGCAGCAGGGGCGCAAACGCGCCACCGGCAGCAATCGCCGCACGCAAATACCACGGCAGGAATTTCGGGATGTGGCGACTCAGCGCCTCAAGGTTGCGGCCCGCGACCCGCAGGTCTTCCGGTCGCACCACGCGGTCGACGAACCCGAGCGTGAAGTCGAGCCCCACCGGGTCGCGCAGGACACCGGCGAGCCGCTCGGCGCTCTTATCGGGGGCGATGTCAGCCGACTCTTTCAGCCAGCGACGGACGGTTGCGATGGTGTCATCCGCCAGCATCGCGGGCAGCACGATCGGATCCGGATCAACGGAAGTCATACGTCGAGACTAATCAAACCCCGTGTAACGAGTGTGCTAACGAACGCTACGTTCCTGCGTGCTCGGCGCACGCGGCGCAAGAAATCGCTGAAACTAGGCTGCGCCAAGCCGAAGACCGGCCGCCCGAGGTGTCTCGGACGGCCGGTCTTCGCCAGATGAGTTGCTACCGCGCGTGGATGGTCGTCGTAACCGTCGAGACTTTTGCATAAGTCGTCGACCCGTAATAGGTCGCGTAGATCGAGTACGACTTCTTCGAGAGCGGCGGGATGGCGACGCTCACCGTCGACTTCGAGGTGCTCTTGTATGTGACCGTCACGTATCTCGTGCCGTAGTAGACGCGGACGGTACCGGTCGGCTTGATGCCCGAGGCGCCGACACCCAGCGTCAGCGTCACCCTGGTCGTCACGCCGTGCTTCCAGGATGACGGGAGTGACAGGTGGATCGTCGGGGTGTCCTTGACCACCGTGACCGTGGTGGTCGTGGTGATCGCGCCGTCTGTTGCCGTGACGATCTGGCTACCAGGCCCGGTAAAGTGCACCGAGATCACGCCGGTCGTCGGATCCGTGCTCGTGGTGTCACCCGCCGGGACGGTGATCGTCGTGTGTGCGGGAAGGCCGTCGATGGCGTTGCCGTAGACATCCACTCCCGTGAGGTCGTATTTCTGGGTGGTGCCCGTTGCCACTGTCGCCGCAGCGACCTCGGGGGTCAGCGTGAGTGCGTTGAGCGCGGCGGGCGTGACCGTGACCGTTGCATCCACGGATGTCGCCAGCCAGACGTCGACCGGGGCGCCCACGAAGAGCTGACCCGAAATGTGGTGCACACCCGCGGTAGTGAACAGGATCTGATGTGACGAATCTGCGTTGATATCAGTTGTGTTGTCGGTGATGGACCCGGCCGCAGTCTGATTGCTGGAGTCGGCGTCGACATCCGTTCCATGGAGCGCGAATGTGACCGTGCCGCCAGCAACCACCGTGGAGCTGGACGGCGTCACCGTGATTGCGGTGATCGGCTTCCAGACCGCGTAGTAGGGCTGATCGGCACTGAACACTGTCGAGGTCGTGATTGGGTTACCCGACCCGTCGACGGCCGAGTTCCAGCCGGTGAAGATGAAGCCCTGTTGGTCATACCAGGGCGCGATAGCGCGGTTCGCCGCAGCAAAAGTCGGCGCGTAGATGCGCACGAACTGTTGCTGGGACGTGTCGGTGATGTCCGGCGGATTGGAATCAAACGTGACCAGGTAGTTGTGATCCGTGATCGTCAGGCCGACGCCCCCGCTGTGCGGGTCGAGGATGTCCGCGACAGTCGGCACGGAAATCGTCCCGTGGTTGGTCACGCTGCCGGTGCCTCCGAGCGTTCCACCACCCGCGATATTGCCGGTGGTTTCGACGGTGAGCGCGCCATCGGGTGTCATGGCGAGGTAATCATTCGTCGGAATCGTCAAAGTACCGGCGACATCCAGGGTCCCAAAGCCGGAGGTACCGGTGGTGCCGATGACCGGCCGACCGGGCGTACCGGGGCTTCCGGTGGCGGTGACGACCGCGCGGGCCCCAATAGTGATGGCTCCGCCCGAACCGCCGTAGCCCGCGCCGATGGCGGTCGCATATTGGCCCGCAGTGGCGGTGACGTTGCCGCCCTCGATATCGACGGTGCCCGGGGTGCCGACGTATCCGCCGCCGATTCCCGCGCCTTCGTCGTTACCGGTCGCGTGAATCCGGCCACCTGAGATGACAATCGACCCGGTTGACGAAACCTGACCCCCGGTACCGATGCCCGCACCGCTGCCAGTGCTGGTCGCTGTCACATCACCAGCCGTGATGGCGATCACCCCACTGTCGCCCCCTACACCGCCGCCGATGCCGGTCTGACCGTCCGCGGTGACAGTGCCACCGTTGATCTGCACGCTTCCCCCGGAGGAGAACGCTCCACCGCCGATGCCGGCGCCATCAGTTCCACCGTGAGCGGTTACGGTGCCACCGTCGATGACCACCGCGGCACCGTCGCTGGAATTGCTGCTTGAGCCGATCCCGGCAGCCTCGCCGCCCGTGGTGGCGGTTACAGTGCCGCCATTGATCAGGACGGAGACGCTCGCCGCACCCCCGCCACCACCGATTCCCGGAGCTTGACCGCCGCCGCCGGCCGTCACGGTGCCGCCGTCAATCTCCACTGACCCCGTGACCGCGTTGAAGCCGGTGCCAATGCCCGCCGCACCAAATGTGCCCTTGGCCACAAGGTTTCCCGACTTGATCACGAGGTGCGCGCCTGCGACATTGATCCCCGGTACAAAGTTCGATTGCGCGTTCGGATCCGAGATCAGGTGACCCGTGGTCGACGCGTCTCCGTCAGTATCCGAGTCGCGAATCGTCAGCGTGACGCCGGTCGCAAGGCTGATTCCGTTTGTGTTGAGCGTGTACCCGTCGAGGTCGAGCGTAAGAGTCTGGCCGATCGACAGCGCCGCCGACGCCGAGAGATTGAGGTCGGTGCCGAGCGTGACGACGGCGCCCGGCGTCTGGCCGGAGCCCACGGCGGCGACGAGATCGGCGTTTGTTGCAACGGGTGGCGTTGTTGCGCTGGCGGACGCCACCGCTCCGCCAATCGTGAGGCCGCCCACGGCAGTGAGCAGCGCGAGCGAGAGCGCGGTTGCGCGTCGAATGTTTCGCATCGTTGTCCTTCGGTTTTGGTCAGAGGTATTCGTGTCAGAAAATTCGGGATGCCGTTGACGGCTGAGCAGATCGCCTAGGCGAAGACGCGGGAGACATGCGCCGTCGAGATAGCGGAATAGTTGCTCGAACCCAGATACCGCGCGTAGAGGCTGTACGTCCCCTTCTTCAGCGCGGGCACCGTCACCGTTTTCGAGGTGTGCGAAGTCGATGAGTACGCGACGTTGACGTAGCTCCTGCTCGTGTAGTAAACCCGCACGGTCCCGGTCGGCTTGCTACCGGAGGGTCCCGCTGAGAGCGACACCGTGATGATCGTCGACCTGCCAGCGTGGACGACCGAGGGGATGGAGAAACTCAGGTGCGCAACATCTCGCGATACGACGACCGCGAGATGAGTGGTCTTACCCGCTCCCGTGGCTGTGAGGGTGTGAGTGCCCGTGGAGCCAAACGTAATCTTGAGGCCGGAAATCGAGTCCGAGGTGGAGTTCGACCTCAGCCTGGCACCCGAGGTCACGAGACCGAGACTGTTGCCGAAGGCATCCTGACGCTGCAATGTGTACGTGCGGGAGTGGTGCACGAACGCCGTCAGTGATCCAGGCACAAGTGAGATGTGGTTGAACGGCGCCGCAGTGACAACAATGGCGACCGCAACCGACGCGAGCCCGTCCGTCGCCGTGATCGTGTGGGTGCCCGCTGCAGTGAAAACGATCGAGTGCGAAACGTTGTTGATCACGTCAGACGCCACGTTGGATGTCAGCGTCACGTTGCCGGTCACGTCGCCAAAACTGTTGCTGTACGCATCGGCTCCCGTTACGGCGAAGGTGGCGGATCCGCCGGCGACGACCGCTGTCGCTGTCGGGATGGCCGACAGGTGCGCCACCGCTCCCTTGCTGACAGTGACCTGGTGGGTCGTCGTGATCGCGCCATCGGTGAGCGTGACGGTGTGCACTGTGGCGGCATCCATCACGATCGAATGCGTCACATTGTTGATGACATCGGACGACACATCTGAGGTGAGGGTCGTGCTCGCGGTGACATCCCCATAGCTGTTGCCGTAGGCGTCAGCACCGGTGACCGAAAAACTAACCACATCACCCGCGGTCGCCGTCGAGACTGCGGTCGCTGTCAGGCTTGCGAGCGCTGCATTGTCGACCTGGATGTGCTGGGTGGTCGTTACCGTGCCATCGGTGGCGGTGATGGTATGCGAGCCGGCGGTGGTGAATCCGATGGTGTGCGTGGTGTTGTCGATGACATCCGTGACGTCACTCGAGGTCAGCGTCGTATCGGCGGTTACGTCGCCATAACTGTTGCCCGCAACGTCGGCGCCCGTCACGCCGAAGCTGACCGAGCCGCCTGCGGTAACACTGGTGCTGCTGGGGGTCACCGTGAGGACTGAGAGTTGCGCCGCAGTGACGGTGACGGTCATGGCGGCTGACAGCGAGTATCCCGGGAGGCTCGCACTCACGGTGCGAGTACCGGCCTTGCCGAATGTGATCGTGTCGCCCGACACCACGTCGCCCTCGCCGTCGCTGACGAGGTGTGCGAACGGAGACTGGTCGCCGACATCGCCGCTGCCGTCCGTTCCGGTCATTTCGATCGACTGTGTCGACCCGGAATAGATGGTCCCCGTCAGAGGTGTGACACCGAGAGATACGACGCCCTGATAGGTCGCCCAGAAATTCCCACCATTGCTCTGGATGTCGTCGTAGATCGTCGCCGGTGTACTGAAGTCGCTACCCAGCTTCCAGCCCAAAAATACTGATCCCTTGAGTACGGAGGCGGGCGGCAGGGAGGTTACGCCTCCGCTAGCCAGAGTCGGAGCATAGACATGGACCGTCTGCGTCGGAGGAACGGCCGTCGATTCGCCGTTGAAGGTGACGGTAAAATTGTTGACTCCAACGTGCACAGTTGCAAGATTGGCCTCCGCAAGCCTGATCGCTCCGAAGTTGAACAGCGTGCCCGTCCCGGTGAGTGAACCCGTACCGGAAAGAGTTGCTACCGGGCCACCATTGGTGCCGAAACTGAAAGTCTGACCGTCCGGAATGTCGAAGTAGTTCGGGGCATCCAGCAGCCAGTTCGAGTTAATCGAGATGGCGGCACCGGAGAGAAATACTCCCCCTGCCCCCGGCCCGATAACGCTGGCGTCTGCTGCGGCGAGCGAAAGGGATTTGCCGGGGCTGTTGATGTAGATGGGTGCTCCCACGTCTCCGCCGTTGCCCCCACCGATCGCGGCAGAGTGCGAGCCAGCCGTCGCCGTGATGTCGGAGTCGTTCAGCAGGGCGACTGGTCCGCCGCCGCTGCCAAATCCTCCGCCGTCGCCGCCGCCGATTCCCGCAGCGTTCGAACCACCCGTCGCAGTCACCGTTGAGCTCTCAATGTCGACGTAGCCTCCGCTGTGCCCGGTGTCGCCACCAATTCCCGCACCACCCGCAGCACCCGTCGCGACAACTGTCACGCCCGTCGCGTCGAACTGGCCGTTCCCACTGTTGCTGATTCCGGCGAGACCGGATGTGTTGGACGTGGCAGACAGCGTTCCACCGGGGACAGGATTGGCACTCGAATCCTCGCTGACAAGCTCGAGTTTCAACGGGATGGACACGTTGTGTGTCGTCAGAGTGTGGCCGTCCAGGTTGATCCGAGCCGCTGTCGTGCCCGTGAGGCTGTCGGCGCTTACCGTGATGTCGTTCGCGAGCTCAATGTCATTGATCTGCAGATCGAGCGCTGACTGAAGACTCGCCGCGTCGCTCACCAAAACCCACGCGATCGGGTCGGCGGCGAATGCCGGGGTTGCGGCGCTGAGACCGAGCGTGGTGAGTCCCGTGACCATCACTCCGACGAGGGCGATACGGGCGGGCATGCGCTGTGAACGGCCAACTGCAAACATGTGCAACCTACTTCGATTCGGGAACTGCCCATGCTGCCTGGCATAGCTAGGACTGACGGTACCGCTCCGTGAACTATTCGAACCGGTTTGCCCCTCCTACTGGGGGTGCGCGGGTGTCGACGGTCTCAGTCTGAATTGCGACGGCATCCACTCCTACAATTGGCGTATGTCGGAGGTGTCGAGCGTCAGCCAGGATGAATGGGATGTCTGGCGCGCGTTCTTCCGGATGCGTCGGCACCTCGACCTCGCCCTCGAACGACAGCTCCAGCACGACGCCGAAATCTCCGGCCCCGACTATGAGATTCTGCTCGCCCTGTTCGAGTCCCCGGATAAGCAGTTGCGCGCGCGCGAACTCGGGACTCTACTCGGCTGGGAGAAGAGCCGACTGTCACACCAGGTCACGCGCATGGAACGGCGCGGGCTGGTCCAACGCACCGAGTGCGACACCGACGCCCGCGGCACCTGGATTGGCATCACCGCTGACGGCAGTCGTGCGACGCTCGGTGCGATGCGGGATCATGCGCTGAGCATCCGCAGATTCTTTTTTGACGTGCTCACGGATGAGGAGAAACGGGTCTTCAAGGACGTCTCCGGCCGCGTTATGGAAGTGCTCGACCCGTCACCGTGTGCAGAGTCGGATGACGCCGAGCTGGACGGTGCGGCACTCGAGGGTGCGGCGCTCGAGGAGCCTTCGCTCCGGGATGCCACGCTCAAATCCGAAACTCTGGGTAGCGGCGCCGCGTGACCGCCCGCTACGACGTCGTCATCGTCGGCGGTGGTCACAACGGGCTGACCGCGGCCGCCTACCTCGCTCAGGCGGGCAAGAGTGTCCTCATCCTGGAGCGCCTCGATACGGTCGGCGGCGCAGCGGTTTCGGCGCAGTCGTTCGATGGCGTTGATGCGCGGCTGTCGCGTTACTCGTATCTGGTGTCGCTGCTGCCCCGCCGAATCATCGAAGACCTCGGACTGAACATCCGACTGAAACGTCGCCGCTACTCCTCCTACACGCCGCGGCCGGGGACCGACACGGGACTGCTCGTCGACAACGCCGCGCCCGATCGCAGCTCTCTTGGACGGGATGCCGCTGCCTGGGATTCCTTCTATGGCGGCACCGGACGGCTCGCTCGCGCCCTGTTCCCCACGGTCACGGAGCCACTGCCGACCCGCTCCGAGGCGCGCACTGCCCTGGCCGACGACGCACTCTGGGATTCACTCATCGAGCGACCGATCGGGTCGGCCATCGAGTCGACGTTCAGTGACGACCTCGTTCGTGGGGTGGTCCTCACCGACGGGCTCATCGGAACCTTCGCCCCCAACATCGATGACACGCTCGCGGCCAACCGCTGCTTCCTCTACCACGTGATCGGCAATGGGACCGGCGACTGGGACGTTCCGGTCGGCGGTATGGGCGCCGTCTCCGGGGAGCTTCTGGATGCCGCCCGCCGGGCCGGCGCCGCAATAGTGACGGGCGCCGAGGTGGTCGCCGTCACCCCCGATGGCGAAGTCTCCTACCGCGCGGGCGACGACAGTGTGACCGTCGCTGGATCGTGGGTACTCGCGAATGTCGCTCCTTATGTACTGGAGAAGTTGTTGGACGCGGGGGCTCCTCCGCGCCTGGCCCGACCGGAGGGCGCCCAGGTTAAGGTCAACCTCCTGCTCTCCCGGCTCCCCCGCCTGCGCGACTCGACGGTCGATCCGGCTGCTGCCTTCGGTGGCACATTCCACATCAACGAACTCTGGTCGCAGCTCGATGCCGCCTACGCGACCGCAGCGAGTGGCGCGGTACCGACGCCGTTGCCCTGCGAAATTTACTGTCACTCGTTGACCGACCCCAGCATCCTTTCGCCGGAGTTGCGGGCGTCAGGTGCACAGACGCTCACTGTGTTCGGGCTCCACACGCCCGATCGGCTCGTTACGGCGGCGACCAACGATGCTCGGCGGGCGGAGTTGCAGGGGGCGGTCGTCGCATCCCTGAATTCGGTGCTGGCGGAGCCGATCGAAGATCTGCTGCTCACGGACACGCTCGGGCGACCGACGATCGAGACCAAGACGACGCTCGACATCGAGCACGCGCTCGGGATGCCGGGAGGCAACATCTTCCACGGTCCGCTGTCGTGGCCGTTTGCCGAGGATGACGCTCCGCTGTCCAGCGCAGCGGAACGGTGGGGTGTCGCTACGCCGCATCCGCGCATCCTGCTCTGCGGATCGGGGGCACAGCGCGGCGGGGCGGTCAGCGGGCTCGGCGGGCACAATGCGGCGATGGCGGTGCTTGAGGCGGAGTAGGGGGGCTGGGCTTGCTGGCTTGCTGGGCTGCTTGCTTGCTTGCTTGCTTGCTTGCTTGCTTGCTTGCTTGCCGACGGTACTGACTGGCTGAGGTTGACGGCTTGGCAGCGTGCCGGGGTTGACAGCTTGGTGGCGCGCCGGGTGTGACCGCGCCGATTGCGCGCCCCCGCATTGGGGCGCGCAATCTATCCACAATCGACTCAATCCGACGCTCACATTCGAAACTTTGTTCGATAATCGAGGCATGAACTCATCCGGCACCGCCTCCCTCGAGCGCTATCGCGCCGCGGTCGCCGCGCTGGCTGAGCTGCCGACTGAAGTCGCGGTCTTCCGAGAACTCGATGAAGCCGTCCTGCTCGAGCTCAATGATTTGCAGACCTCGGCCGGCCTCATGCTGGGGGCAAGTGGCGCGCTCATCGCAGGTGAGATCGCGCACCGGTCGCGGGCGGCGCTGGGGCACGATGGCCTGGCTCAGCGCAAAGGCCACCGCACGCTCGAGGGCTTCCTGAAGCACACGACCGGGGCAACGCGGCAGCAGGTCACGACCGCGCTGAAGGCCGGCGCGCTGCTCGGCGAGATCGCCGACGAGGGCAAGGTCGATGGCGCGACGGGCGAGATCGTTACGCCGACCCGGCCGTGGCTGCGCGGGGTTGCAATCGCGGTGGCCGCGGGCAGAATTTCGACCTCGGCGGCGGAGTCGATCGGTAGCGGCCTGGGGGCGCCCACTTCTGCGGTCAGTGCGGAGCAACTCGAGATCGCGGCCACCGCTTTGGTGGAGGAGGCCCTCGCGGGGGTGGACGCTGACCGGTTGTTCCGTCGTGCCCGTGAGTTGCGGGACGAGGTCGATCTTGCCGGGGTGAAGCTGCGGGAGGCGGAGCAGTTCCAGTTGCGAGATCTGAAGGTTTTCCCGCGCACGGATGGTGGCGGGCGCGGGGTCTGGAACATGGATCCCGAAACGTTCGCCCGAGTGCGGGAGTTGTACGACCGGGCCACCTCACCCAAGCGTGGCGGGGTCCGGTTCGTAGCTGAGGGGCAGGCGGCTCGCGCGGAAGCGATTGCCGCCGACGGCCGCACGCCGGGCCAGTTGGCCTCCGACGTGTTCCTGCAACTGTTGGTGCAGGGGGCGGATGCCGACAGCACTTCCCTGCTCGGCTCCGGCGCCCCGGTGATCCGCATCACCGTCGCCGAAGAAGCGCTGGAGACTGGAGTGGGTGTGGGTCGGATCGAGGGGCAGGCCGAACCGGTGTCGATCGACACGGTGAAACGGTTGCGGTGTGAGGGAACCAGCATCCGGATGGGTTTCGACCCTGCCGGCAACGTGCTGGACCTGGAACGCGAGCACCGGCTGTTCTCGAAACGCCAGCGCGAGGTCCTCTCCGTCAAATTCGGGGGATGCATGGACCCTGCCTGTGAACGCCCGCCGTCCTGGTGTGAAACACACCACATCGACCATGTCGTCCGAGACGGCGGTAAAACCGAAGTGCGAAATGGGATCTTGCTGTGCCGATGGCACCACCTCAAGTACCACAACGAAGGATGGGAAATCGTTGTCGACCAGTCCGGGGCGTACTGGCTCATCCCGCCGAAATCAGTCGACGCTGCGCAAGTCCCCCGACCCATGCCACTGAAGAGCCCAGCAATGCGGGACCTCAAGCGGTATGCGGGCTGAACGGGTGGAGCGGGCTGAACTGGCTGAACGCGCTGAGCGGGTAGAACAGGCAGAACTGGCTGAACGGGCGAAACTGGCAGAGCAGGTAGCACGGGTAGCACAGGTAGCACGGGTAGCAAAGTATCCGGGGATCGCAGAATCAGCTCGGGTACAGGTTCGCAGGATTGGTTCGGGTGACCAATACGAACGCCCCGCGGAGGTTGGGCGTCTGGTCGACATCCTCAGCAACCGATACTGTCTAGCCATGTCGCTCGCCTCCGCAGATATCGTTGACCTCCGCTCGCGCGTCGCGGGCCCAGTACTCACCCCGCGAGACGAAGGTTTCGCCGACGAAGTCGCGTCCTGGATTCGCAGCTTCACGCACACACCCGAGGTCGCGGTGGGCGCGTCCTCGACCGCCGACGTTGCCGCAGCGGTGAAGTTCGCAACAGCGCACGGTCTCCCAGTTCGGGTGCAGGCGACCGGTCACGGCTCGCACGCGACAGTCACCGACGGCGTCTTAATCCTGACGCGGCGAATCGACACGGTTTCGATCGACCCGGGCCAACGTCTGGCGACCATCGGCGCAGGTGTGCAGTGGGGGGCTGTCGTTGCTGCCGCCGCCGAGCACGGTCTCGCGCCCATCACGGGGTCGTCGCCGGTGGTTGGTGTCGTGGGCTTCCTGCTGGGTGGCGGCGTCGGTCCGCTGGTACGCAGCCACGGTTTCGGCAGTGACTACGTCCGCGAATTCGAGCTGGTGACCGCCGATGGCCAAGTCGTTGTCGCGAACTCGCAGCAGCATCCCGAACTGTTCTGGGCACTTCGCGGCGGCAAGGGCGGCCTCGGCGTTGTGACGCAGGTGACGATCGCGCTGGTTGAACTCGCCACGTTGTACGGCGGTTCGCTCATGTACGACTCTCCCGACATCGAGGCGGCCCTGTGCGCGTGGGTCGACTACACCGCCACGGCGGATCCGCGGGTGTCGACGAGTGTTGCGATCTTGCGGATGCCCGACCTCCCGTTCATCCCCGAGCCCGTCCGCGGGCGCACGCTTCTCTCGCTCCGATTCGCGTACCCCGGCGACACCGCTCGCGGCGAAGAACTCGCGGCACCGCTTCGAGCTGCGGCGCCCATATACCTTGATGGGCTGTCCGAGATGCCAGCCAGCCAGATCGCTCGTATCCACGGCGACCCAACCGACCCATCCCCTGGGTGGAACGCCGGCCGAATGCTGACGCACGTCGACCGAGAGTTCGCTACGGCGTTTCTCGAGCAGGTCGGCGTGGGTGCGGCCGGCGATTCGGGCGTGCCCTTCGTCGCAGTTGAGGTCCGTCAGCTCGGGTCGGCGGCCACTCGGGATGTCGAGGGCGGCTCGGCCGTCGGAGGCCGCGCCCCCGAATTCACGCTCAGTATTATTGGCGCGCCCAATCCCGCGCTATTCGCGCACGTCATTCCGGGCGCCGCAGCCAGCCTCCTCGCTGGACTTGAACCGTGGCTCGCCAATGAAACCACGATCAACTTCCTCGGCCACTACGACTCGAGTGGCTGGCCAGCTGCAACCCTCGAGCGGCTGTCAGCAGTACGACGGGAGGTCGACCCGACGACCGTCTTTGTGTACGCAGAATAGCTGGGCCGGGTGCCTGGGTGGTGCCTGTCACGGCAGATCCAGTGCCGCCAGCCCCGGCACCGCCAGACCCAGCCCCGTCTGCTCCAACTCCATTACCAGCTCCAGCTCCACTACCAGTCGCTCGTGAATGTCGCCCGCGCTGGCGGCAGCGTGACGTCGGCGGCCCAGCGCAACATCCACTCTGACACGGGCAT
Organism: Glaciihabitans sp.; assembly: GCA_025463785.1. Lineage (GTDB taxonomy): Bacteria > Actinomycetota > Actinomycetes > Actinomycetales > Microbacteriaceae > Galbitalea. The sequence continues at coordinate 99,274 of JAODBD010000003.1, read as the reverse complement.
GGCCGCAGTATCAACGCCGATGACTTCGCCGAACTCCTTCATGGCGACGGTTCCGCCGGATTTGCGAACGAAGCGTCCGCGGACCAACCCCTCCGCGTACACCTCACCGCCGACCACGAACCTCTGCTGAACGTACATCGCCTTGTCGTCGTATCCGACCACGCGCGATTCAAGGGTGTAGCGCTGCCACGGTTGCAACGAACGGCGAAACGTCATCGTCTCGCTTCCGGCTACCGGATACCACCCGTTCTTAGAGAACAACCGCCACGCTCCCGACCGCACGCTGAGTTCCAGCCGACCGAGGTCCATGACGGAGAAGTACACGCCGTTGTTCATGTGTCCGAGGACATCGAGATCGTTGGGAAGAACCACCCGACGGAGCCGACCCACGTCATGAAACTGCTGCCGCCTACCGAACCGACTCAACAGCATGACCAGGATGGTTCGCAAGAACATGTTCACTCGCGCCACGGTAGCGAAGCCACAGCGGATTCGTCCGACCGCTGTGCGACTCCCACAATTCAGATGGCCCGGTTGGGGTGCTTGTATGGGGGTAGCGAACGACTACCGGTCAGTGCCCCCGGTGATCCTGAACTGTCATCCGCGGTCCGAACTTTGGTTTCGTGACGCCACTCAGGGCGATAAGCCTCATCACCCGCTGCCGGTGGCCGGCGTAGGGCGACAGTAGTTGCAGCATCCCGTCGTCGTCCACCGGTTTGCCGAGGAACGCGTACCCGACGATGGCCGGCAGGTGGTAGTCGCCGATACTGGGGGCATCCGGATCACCGTGGGAGCGCTGAGTTGTTTCGGCCGAAGTCCACACACCAACACCGCGAAGCGACCGAAGCGTGCGTGCAACGTCGGGGCCTCCGCGACCAAGAGTCAGGGTGCGTTCGAGGGATGCCGCAACGGCAGCAACACGCATGACTGTGTCTGACCGCTGCGGTCCGACACCGGCACGATGCCACTCCCAGGAGGGGATTCGCAGCCAGACTGCGGCGGTCGGAAAAACGCGCATGCCCTGGGGTGCGGGGCCGGGCGGCACCTCGCCGTACTTCGCCAGCAGGTATCGCCATGCCCGACGCGCCTCGATTCCGGTCACCTTCTGCTCGAGAACGGCCGCGAGCAGCGCCTCAAAAACGTTGTTGGTTCGCAGCAGGCGTAGGCCGGGCGCACGGCGAAGCGTCTCAGCCAGAAACGGATGCCGACGCAGGTCGAGCTCGCTCCAGTCGTCGCCGGCACCGCAGAGCTCTGGCACCCCCGCAATGACGAGCTCGGCACCGGGACCCCACGCGCTGGCGTGGATTGCTCCGCCGCGCTCAACAAGATGAAGCGTCGCGGCACCCGCGGTCGTGTTCACGGTTCGCCACAGTGCCGGACCGTCCCAGCGGAATGTGGGGTCCATGCTCCCGCGACTCAGCGGCGACAGCGTCTGGCGGAGGTTCACCGGATGCGCGGGCGCGTAGACGGTCGCGACCGGACGGGCGTCTACAGCGGCGGCGGTCGCGGTGTTGGCCGTCGCGGCGGCGGTTGCTCCGGTGGCGGTCAGCTCCATGCACGAAGGCTAACCCGTCGCGCTGACACCGGGACGCAGGCCAGCCACTCGCTTAGGCTCGTCAGGTGGCCGTTCCGAAGATCCTCCTGTTCTACCTCTTCACGCCACTCGCCGACCCCGACGCGATTCGGCTCTGGCAACGCGATCTGTGTGAATCGCTGGGGCTGAAGGGCCGCATCCTGATCTCACGCGACGGCATCAACGGAACCGTCGGCGGTGAGCTCAACGCCGTCAAGAAGTACGTACGAAAAACGCGCGAGTACCCGGCGTTCAAGAACATCGACTTCAAGTGGAGCGAGGGCAGCGCCGCCGCGCCACGCGCCGGCAGCAGTCTCGACACGGGAAGCGGCAGCACCGGCACCGGCACCGGCACCAGCGACTTCCCGCGGCTGGTGGTCAAGGTCCGCGACGAGATCGTCAGCTTCGGCGCCCCGGGCGAACTGCGCGTCGACGACCACGGCGTCATCGGCGGCGGGACGAAGCTGACACCGGAACAGCTCCACGAACTGGTCGAGAACAGGGAGAACGCCGGCAACCCGGTCACGTTTTTCGACGGCCGCAATTCGTTCGAGGCAGAGATCGGTCGATTCGCGGATGCCGTGGTACCCAGGGTGGAGAACACCCGCGATTTCGTGGCCGAGCTCGATCGCGGCACATACGACCATCTCAAGAACCAGCCCATTGTCACGTACTGCACGGGTGGCATCCGGTGTGAGGTGCTGAGTTCGCTCATGGTCAATCGCGGATTCACCGAGGTGTACCAACTCGACGGCGGCATAGTCCGCTACGGCGAGACCTTCGGCGACACGGGACTATGGCAGGGGTCGCTGTACGTTTTCGACGAGCGCAAGTCGATCGAATTCAGCGACAGCGCCGCGGTAATCGGGCACTGCTATGTGTGCGGGAATGCGACATCCCGAATGGAGAACTGCGGCGACCTCGCCTGCAGAACTCAACTGGTCGTGTGCGACGAGCACGCAGCGGCAACGGCCTGCGAACTGCACGACACCCGATACACCACAATGGTGTTATGAGAATTGGAATCCTCACGAGCGGCGGCGACGCTCCCGGGCTGAACGCGGTCATCCGCGGCGCAGTCTTCACCGGCGTCCAGGTGCACGGCCAGGAGTTCGTGGGTTTCCGCAATGGCTGGCGTGGAGTGGTCGAGGGTGACATCACACCACTCGGAATGCCTGAGATCAAGGGCATCAGCAAGCAGGGCGGCACGATTCTCGGCACATCCCGAACTAACCCGTTCGAAGGCATCGGCGGCGTCGACCGAGTCAACCAGGTCATGTCGGAGAACGGCATCGATGCGATAATCGCGATCGGTGGCGAAGGCACTCTCGCGGCCGCCAAACGATTAACGGATGCCGGGGTCAAGATCGTCGGTGTTCCCAAGACGGTCGACAACGACCTCGACGCGACCGACTATTCGTTTGGCTTCGATACAGCAGTACAGATCGCGACCGACGCGATGGACCGCCTGCGCACAACCGGTGACGCACACGATCGCTGCATGGTGGCCGAGGTCATGGGCCGCCACGTCGGCTGGATCGCTCTGCACTCGGGGATGGCCGCTGGCGCGCACGTGATTCTGATCCCTGAGCAGAAGACGTCGATCGACCAGATCTGTAAGTGGGTCACCGACGCACACGACCGGGGTCGCGCACCACTCGTCGTTGTCGCCGAAGGCTTTGCGCTCGACAGCATGGACGACGCCCACTCCGAACGGGGGCTTGATGCCTTCGGCCGCCCACGGCTCGGCGGCATCGGCGAACTGCTCGCGCCATACATCGAGCAGCGCACGGGCATCGAGACACGAGCAACGACACTCGGTCACATTCAGCGCGGCGGAACCCCTTCGGCCTTCGACCGCGTGCTCGCAACCAGGCTCGGGATGGCCGCACTTCGTTCCGTCATCGAAGGCCACTGGGGTCGCATGGTTGCGCTCAAGGGCACCGAAATTGTTAACGTGTCCTTCGAGGACGCGCTCGGACGGCTAAAAACCGTTCCGGACGATCGCTACGAAGAAGTGAGAGTGTTGTTCGGCTAGCGAGTGTTGTTCGGCGAACGAGTGTTGTACGGCGAACGAGTGCTGTTCGGCTAGCGCCGGGAGGTTTCATGAGCAGGGCGCTCCAAGTCACGCGGGGCACAGTCGAGAACGGTGGCGGTGTCACGGTCAGTCTGCGTACGGATGTTGTTGACGAGAGTCTGGTTGACGAGAGCCTGGTTGACGAGAGGCTGGCTGCCGCAGACCGGGATCCCGGGGCGGCTGATCCCGGGGCGGCCGCCGGCGGGGCTGCTGCCGCCGCAATCAACGCCGGCGACGTGCTCATCGACGTCGAATTCTCGGGCATCAACTACAAGGACGGCATGGCGCTGGCCGGTTCGCCGGGCGTGATGCGAGTGAGTCCGCTCATTCCGGGTATCGACCTCGTGGGAACCGTCGCGGCATCCGCTTCTCCGGATTGGAGCGTCGGGGATGCCGTCATCGTGAACGGCTGGGGAATCGGCGAGACCCACAACGGCGGGCTCGCAGAGCGTGCGCGCGTCAAGAGCGAGTGGCTGATTGCGCGCCCGGATGGGATCTCTGCCAAACGTGCCGCCGCAATTGGGACCGCCGGATTCACAGCTGCACTGGCGGTGCTGGCGTTGGAGAAGCACGGGCTGGAGAAGCGCGGGTTGACCAACAGCGCTGGCAAGGAAGTTCTCGTGACGGGCGCATCCGGCGGTGTCGGATCAATCGCGATCGCGCTCCTCACCGCCGCCGGACATCGAGTCATCGCCTCGACCGGGCGCCCGTCACAGCGCGAGTACCTTCTGGGCCTTGGCGCCGTGGACACCATCGATCGTGCGGAGCTTGAGGCGGTCGGTCGTCCTCTGCAAAAGCAGCGGTGGTCCGCTGTCGTCGACTCCGTCGGCGGACAGACTCTGGCCAACGCTCTCGCCCAAACGGTGTGGGGTGGTGGTGTCGCCGCGTGTGGGCTAGTCGGGGGCAGCGACATCCCGACGACGGTGATGCCGTTCATTCTGCGAGGCGTTGCGTTGCTCGGGATCAATTCGGTCGAGTGCCCGCTCCCCGAACGGCAGGCAGCGTGGGCGAGGCTCGAACGTGACCTCGACCTCGACCTGCTCGACTCGTTCACGACATCCGTGGATCTCGAGGGTGCGATCGGCGCTGGGGCCGCGATCCTGCGTGGAGAGCTACACGGTCGAACCGTCGTGGACGTGCGCGCGTAGTTGCGTGCGCCGTGATCCTCGCGTCGTGATGCCTGCGTCATTGCACCTGCGCCGTGATGCTCGCGCCGTTGTCTGAGATGCTCGTGCGAAGTTGACTTGGAGCGCACTCGAAGTTTTAGCCTGAGAACATGGCTGAACAGAGAGAACACAAGTCCTGGTTCATCACAGGAACATCCCGCGGTTTCGGCCGCGAATGGGCGATAGCGGCACTCGAGCGCGGCGACCGGGTCGCGGCAACTGCCCGCTCGCTCGACAGTCTCACCGAGTTGGTCGGCAAGTACGGTGAGCGCGTACTCCCGCTCGAGCTTGACGTGACCGATCGGGGTGCCGCCTTCGCCGCCATCTCGCGCGCGCACGACGTCTTCGGCCGTCTCGATGTCGTGATCAACAATGCCGGCTATGGGCACTTCGGGATGCTGGAGGAGGTCTCCGAAAAGGAGGCACGCGCGCAGCTCGAGACCAACCTGTTCGGCGCAATGTGGGTGACCCAGGCCGCACTGCCGTTTCTGCGCGAACAGGGTAGCGGCCACATCATTCAGGTGTCGTCGATCGGCGGAATCTCGGCCTTCCCCGGCCTCTCGCTGTACCACGCATCCAAGTGGGCTCTCGAGGGCATGTCCCAGGCTCTGGCCCAGGAGGTCGCGGGCTTCGGCATCCACGTGACGCTCATCGAGCCGGGTGGATTCGACACAGACTGGTCGGGATCATCCGCGGTGCACTCCACCGCGCTTCCCGCTTACGCAGGACTTCGGGATGCCATCACCGAGACCCGCAGGACGACGCTCGGCAAGCGCGGCGACCCTTCGGCCACGGGCAAGGCTGTACTCGAGATCGTCGATGCTGCCGAACCGCCCCTGCGAGTCTTCTTCGGAACCTCGCCGCTCGCCGTAGCAAAGGCCGATTACGCGAAGCGCATCGAGACGTGGGAGAAGTGGAATGACGTGTCAGTCGAGGCGCAGGGCGACTGATCCGGGTTTCCAGCCTGGAATCTCGTGCCTGACTCGCGACCCAGCCGGAGCGGCTCGAGCAGCAGGTTTGCTGTGGCAACGGCATCCTGAATTGCGTAGTTGATACCGACACCAAACGCGGGCGGCGTGGCGTGGGCGACATGGCGTGGGCGGCATCACCGATGGCCGAAGGCGTCCTCGCGCTTCTCGACCACGACGACTTCGATGCCCGATCGCGCGCGCCACCCACGTTGTCGCTCGTCCGTGTCACACTAACCCTCATGAGTGGCCTATTTCTCGTCCTCGGCGTCGTCTTTGCGACCCTCGCCGCCGTCCTCCACGTGTTCATCTTCATCATGGAGAGTCTGCTGTGGACGAAGCCATCCACGTGGAAGCGCTTCGGTCTCGCATCTCAGTCCGACGCTGAGACTCTGCGACCGATGGCGCTGAACCAAGGCTTCTATAACCTGTTCCTCGCGCTCGGCGTCTTCATCGGGTTCGCGCTGCTTCCGCAGGCGTCACTCGCGACCGCCGGGCTCATGCTGGTGCTGTTCTGCACCGCGAGCATGTTGGCGGCATCCGTCGTGCTCGTCATCTCGCAGCCGAAGCTCCTTCGGGCTGCCGTGACGCAGGGACTGTTCCCGCTGCTGGCCGTCGTTTGCCTGTTGATTCTCTTCATTGGCGCGGCAACGACCACGGCATAGGTCACGGGCACCGGCTACTCGGGCGCCACCGCCTGTGCCGCCGCCTGTGCGGCAGCGGGCAGCGCCGAAAGGATACGGTCGATGGCCGCCTCGTCGTGCGCAGCCGTGACGAACCAGGCCTCGAACACCGACGGCGGCAGCGACACTCCGGCGTCCAGCATTGCGTGGAAGAACGGCGGGTAGCGGAACGTTTCCTGTGCGCGCACCTCGTCATAATTGCGCGGCGAGGCAGCCGCAAATGCGAACGAAAACAGGTTGCCGGCACGTTGCACCACGTGTTCGACACCCTCGGCTGAAAGCGATCGCGAGACCGAACTCGCGATCGTGTTAGCCGTGGCATCCAACTTCTCGTACACAGCCCGGTCGGCGAGACGGAGTGTCGCTATTCCAGCCGCAACCGCGACCGGGTTGCCGCTCAGCGTGCCAGCCTGATACACGGGGCCAAGAGGAGCGAGGTAGTCCATGATTTCGGAACGTCCACCGAGAGCCGCAAGTGGCATCCCGCCGCCGATCACTTTGCCGAAGGTCACGAGGTCGGGCTGCCAGCCTCCACCGTCGGGCACAACGAGAGCTGCTTCGAGGCCCCACCAGCCCGCCGGGCCGACGCGGAATCCGGTGAGGACTTCGTCGAGGATAAGCAGGGCGCCGTTGACTTTGGTGATGCGCGACAGTTCTCGGTTGAATCCGCGGTTGGGTGCTACAACACCCATGTTGGCAGCAGCAGCTTCGACGATGACGGCGGCAATGCGATCGGAGTGCAGCGCGAAGGCATTGCGAACGGCTTCGAGATCGTTGTAGGGCAACACGAGCGTCTGTGCCGCGGTCGCCGCAGTGACGCCCGCGGAACCAGGCATGGCGAGAGTGGCGACGCCGGAACCCGCCTCGGCGAGAAGCGCATCCGAGTGACCGTGGTAGTGCCCTGCGAACTTGATCAGGAGGTCGCGTCCGGTAAAGCCGCGCGCGAGCCTGATCGCGGTCATGGTCGCCTCGGTGCCGGTCGATACCATCCGGATCTTCTCGATCGGCGTCTGGCTCGGTTCACCCTCGCGGCGAGAGCGATTGCTCACCCGTTCACGCACGAGTTCGGCAAGTTCCGTTTCGGCGGGTGTGGAGGCGCCGAAGGAGAGTCCCTTGGCAGCAGCGGCCTGAACCGCCTCAACGACTGCGGGATGCGCGTGCCCCAAAATCGCCGGACCCCACGAACTCACCAGGTCGACGTATTCGCGCCCTTCGACATCGGTGACGTACGGGCCGCGGGCGGAGACGAGGAAGCGAGGGGTTCCGCCGACGGAGCCGTATGCCCGCACGGGCGAGTTGACCCCACCCGGGATGGACTGCTGGGCTCGCGCGAACTGGCGGTCGTTGCCGATCACAGCGCTGTCCCGGTCATTTCGTCGAGCCGATCATTTCGTCGAGCCGATCACAGGGCTGATCACAGCGCGGATCACAGCGCGCCGGCGTTCAACGACCGAGCGAGTTCAACGGCGAAGTAGGTGAGCACTGCGTCGGCTCCGGCGCGACGGATGCTGAGCACGCTTTCGTAAACGGCGCGCTCGCGGTCGATCCAGCCGTTGGCTGCAGCGGCCTCGATCATCGAATACTCGCCGCTGACCTGGTACGCCCAGACGGGAACACTGCTGATTGCAGCCGTATCGGCGAGAACGTCGAGGTAGCTCATCGCCGGTTTGACCATGACTATGTCGGCACCCTCCGCGATATCGAGCTCGACCTCGCGTAACCCCTCACGGCGGTTACCCGGATCGAGCTGATAACTGCGACGATTGCCAACCAGCGACGATTGCACGGCCTCTCGGAACGGTCCGTAAAAGGCGGACGCATACTTCGCAGAGTAAGCGAGGACAGCGATATCGCTGAACCCGTTCCCATCGAGGGCGTCGCGGACGGCGGCGACCTGGCCGTCCATCATCCCGGACAGACCGAGCAGCTGTGATCCGGCGTTGGCCTGCGCGAGCGCCATCTCACGGTAGACAGCGAGCGTGGCGTCGTTGTCGATGATGACCGTCCCGGGGCGGCTGGTGACATCCAGAACTCCGCAGTGTCCGTGGTCGGTGAACTCATCCAGGCACAGATCGGTCTGCACGACGAGTGCATCGCCAACGGCCTCGACGGCGACCCGGGTCGCAACATTCAGAATGCCGTTCGGGTCTACGGCGCCGGAGCCAACGGCATCCTTCTTCTCGGGAACACCAAACAGCATCACGCCACCGATCCCGGCGGCGGCGGCCTGATCGAGAGCAACCTTGAAACTGTCGAACGAATGCTGAACGACCCCCGGCATTGACGTGATGGGCTGTGCCTCGGTCGCGCCCTCGCGAATAAACATCGGCAGGATGAGGTCGGCCGGATGAATCCTCGTCTCGGCCACCAGCCGCCGGAGCGCTGGCGTCGATCGAAGTCGCCGCGGCCGGATCAACGGGTGCAGCGGGCCGTGCAAGGGTGCCTGCGCCGGCGGCTGCACCGGGGCCTGCACCGGCGGCTGCGCTGGTAGCTGTGCTGGTAGCTGTGCTGGCGCTGGCAGCGAGTCGCGCTCAGAGTCGCGCTCAGGCACCGCGCGCCCCGTCCGGGTTGACCGCGTGATCGACGAGCGCCTCGACGAGCGACTCAGCAGATCGATACTCAGCGATGACATGAACGATCAGTCCAGCCGCGCGAGCGTCATACGCGGTGCGCGGACCGATGCAGGCAACGATCGTCGCTGCCGGAAGTGGAGCCAGTTGAGCGGCAATCTGCCGAGCAACACTGCCTGACGTAACCAGAATTGCCCCGATTTTGCCGGAAGCCACGTCGGCTCGAACGTGATCCGCAACGGGAACACCGACGGTGCGATAGGCAGAGACAAACTGCACATTCAACCCGAGCGCGGTAAGGCCGCTCACCAGGGTCGGTTCGGCGATGTCGGATTGCGGGATGAGTACCCGGCCCGAGATCTCCCCGTGCGGCCACTCCTTCACAAGTCCGCGAGCGGAGTTGTCGACCTCGGGCACATAGTCGACCCGGTACCCCGCCAGTGACAGCGCGGCACCGGTCGTCTCGCCGACTGCCGCGATCTTGGTGCCCTCCGGGATTCGGACGTTCTGGCTCGTCAACACGTCAACAGTCGTCGCGCTCGTAATCACGATCCAGTCGAAACCACCGGACTGCAGTTCTCGCAGGGCGCGCGCCAGACCGGCCTCGTCATCAGATGCCGCGAAGTTGATCATTGGCGCGATAACCGGGATGGCACCGTGAGCACGCAGGCTCGCCGCGACCCCGTCCCCCCACTTGCCGCCGCGTGGCACCAGCACGCGCCAACCGCTGAGCGTTTTGTCGGCCGTCACGAGCCGCCGCCCAGGGGCGCGATACTGGCGGCGCCGAGGCCCAGGAGCTCTGCGGCAACACGTGCGGCGACTTCGGAAGCGGGTTTCGTCACGTCAGAAAGATACAGGGCGTGGGAGCTTGTCAGGCGCTCCGTGCCGTCGAGGCTGTACACGCGAGCGCTCAGGAACAGCAGTCCGTCGTCGATCATCGCGTGCGCTCCGACCGGTGCCGCGCATCCTGCCTCGAGAAGGGCGAGCACCTCGCGCTCGGCCGTGACGGTCATTCTGGTTGGTTTGTGGTCGAGCGACTTGACGAGCTTTTCCTCGCCGGCGCGCACCTCGACCGCGACCGCGCCCTGGCCCGGGGCGGTCGGCCAGCCGTCGATTCCCAGAAACTCGGTGACGGCATCGAGTCGGCCGAGGCGTGACAGGCCGGCCGCCGCAAGGATGACCGCGTCGAGGTCGTCACCGATACGACCGAGACGGGTGTCGACATTGCCCCGGATGTCGACGGCGGCGATGTCGGGGCGGCGAGCGCGAAGTTGCGCACGCCGCCGCGGTGACCCGGTGCCGATTATGGCGCCGGCGGGGAGGGTCTCGAACGTGAGTCCGTCGGCTGCGCAGAGGGCGTCGCGGGCGTCCTCGCGCTGAGGGATGGCGCCGATGGCCAGGCCGGGGTACTCGGCGGTCGGAAGATCTTTGAGGGAGTGGACGACGGCATCCACTCGTCCGTCGAGGAGCGCCTCGCGTAGGGCGCTGGCAAAGACTCCGGTGCCGCCGAGGTCTGCGAGCGACGCCTTGGATGTGTCGCCCTCGGTCGTGATCGTGACCAGTTCGACGGTCGCGCCCGACTTTTCGAGCGCCGCAGCAACCGTTCGAGTCTGGGCGAGGGCGAGGGCGCTGCCGCGAGTGCCGAGCTTGATGTGGATGGCCGCGCTCATGGCGCAATCCCCGCCAATGCTGGCTTGAACCCGAGCCGCACGTTCTCACAGCACCCGGGTCGACACACGTCGTACCACGGACCGAGGTCGGTGAGAGCGGGGCGTTCGGCCGTCGGCGTTCCGTTGACACGTTCGAGAACGAGGTCGACAAGACCGCTGACATAGTCGGGATGGATGCCAGGCGTCGGCACCCGCACCGCGAACGCACCGAGCTCTTCCGCCGTTTCCATCGCCTCGGTGTCGAGGTCCCACTTGACTTCCATGTGGTCGCTCACAAACCCGAGCGGAACAATGATGAAGGCTCTCACGCCCTCGCTCGCGGCGGTTCGCATGGCGTCGTTGATGTCGGGCTCGAGCCACGGCTGAGCGGGTGGGCCCGACCGTGACTGGTACACGAGGTTCCAGGCGGGCGCTTCGGGTGCCCCCATCACGCCGGCCGCAGCCATGACGACAGCGGCAACCGCCAGGTGCTGCGCCTGGTACGCGTCGCCATGCGGTCCGCTCTTTGCGGCATCCGCCGACGGGATGCTGTGCGTCGAGAACAGCACACGAGTCTGGGCCGCCGCGAAACCACGGGCGGCGACATCCGCGAGCGCCTGCCGAACCCCGTCGATGAATGGCTGCACGAAGCCGGGGTGATCGAAGAATTGGCGCACCTTATCGATCTCGATGACGCCAGCGAGGCCCGTCGTGTCGAGGGCGATGGCATAGTCCTCGCGGTACTGGCGGCAACTCGAGTACGAACTGTACGCACTCGTCCCGATCGCGATGAGCCTGGTGAGGCCGCGGTCGTTAGCCTCCGTCAGTGCATCGGCGATGTAGGGCGCCCAGTTGCGGTTGCCCCAGAGCACGGGCAGGTCGATGCCGCGGCTCGCGAGCTCCGCCTCGAGTGCGGCCTTGAGTTCACGGTTCTGCTGGTTGATCGGGCTAATGCCGCCGAACGCGCGATAGTGGTGCGCAACCTCTTCGAGACGCTCCTCGGGAATTCCGCGCCCACGCGTCACATTCTTTAGGAACGGGATCACGTCATCCTGCCCCTCGGGACCACCAAAACTGGCGAGCAGAATCGCGTCGTATGCCATGGGCACCTCCACGTGCTCGGCCCCGCTCGCCGCCGCCGGAGTCGCCCCAAGGACCACGCCATTCGGGCTGGTGCGGTTCGCGGTCGCGCCGTTGGTGATCGTCACGCCAGCACCTCGGCGATCTCATCCACCTCAATGCGGCGGCCCGTATAGAACGGAACCTCTTCACGCACGTGCCTGCGCGCCTCGGTCTGGCGCAGGTGGCGCATCAGGTCGACCAGGTCGACGAGCTCGGGCGCTTCGAGCGCAAGAATCCACTCATAGTCGCCGAGTGCAAAGGATGCCACAGTGTTTGCGAGAACCTGCGGGTACTGCGAGCCCTTGCGACCGTGGTCGCCGAGCATCGTGCGACGCTCGTCGTCGGGGAGTAGGTACCAGTCGTAGCTGCGCACGAACGGGTAGACCGTAATCCACTTCTCGGGCGGCTTGCCACGCATGAATGATGGGAGGTGGTTTGCGGTGAATTCAGCGTCGCGATGCACGCCGAGCACGTTCCAGGTGGGAAGGAGCGTTCGCAACGTCGGGCTGCGCCGCAACTCTCGCAGGGCCCACTGAAGTTTCTGCGGATCCGGGCCGTGCAGCCAGACCATGAGGTCGGCATCCGCGCGAAGGGATGACACGTCGTACCAGCCGCGGACCGTCACGCCCGCAGCGTTAACGGCCTCAATCGCGGGGGCAAGGTCGCCGGGAACAGTGGTGCGGGCGGGGTCACGCCGAAACACGGCCCACAGGGTGTAGCCCAGCGGCAGCGTTTCGGGAGTGCCAGCGCTCTCGTCGGAGCCGGAATTCATGCAACCATCCTCCCCCGCCGCGCTCGGTGCGTCTAATTGAGGAGTAGTCGAGGGCGGAACTCACGGTGAATCCTCACGCGTTGCGCACTCGTTCGAGTTTGCTTCGCGCGAGTCAAGGCGCGTCGAGATCGTTCGCAATAGGGCGCAAACGTTGCAGGCCGGCGTTGTTGGACCGGGTGCGCAGCGCTGCTCCAATCAGGAGCATCTCGTAGGCACCGACGTAATACATCGACCGCAGGTCGCCTTGGTGTCGATAGAGTCCAAAGCCTGTGACGAAGAAGATGCCGACGAGGATGGCGAGGATGGCGAGGATGGCGAGCAGGATCAGCCCGGTTCCCAAAGCAATCCGGTGCCGAGTTCCGGGAGTTTCCGCACGAAGCCGCGACCCGATCCCGCGGCGCGGCCCGCCCTCCTCCGGCTCGCCCTTCTCCTCCAACTCGACGATGGCCAGAATCGCCGCGACCAGGCGCGGCCGTGACTCGGCATCGCTCGCCTCGACAACCGCCAGGAGTTCCTTGTCCGTGCTCGGCGACATCTCGACAATTCGCGATAGCGTCGCGTCAAGCTCGGTCGTCCGCCTTGCCACGAAGGCTCGAGCCGGATCAGCCCTAAGCGCGTCCCGCAGCGCGTCCAGTTCAACTTTGGTCAACCCGCGAACGTGATCCTGAATCGTGGCGATGAACTCGATCGGAAGGCTGACGGGTTGAGGCAATCGGCCCGCTGCAGAAATCACATGCCGCAGTGACAACGTGCCAACGAATCCGACGATCATGGCCACCCAGCTCGCAATGACGACCGCGTGCTGCGCATCGTCTGGAAGCGGCGCCGCAACAAAGAACGCACAAACCGAGGCAGGGATAAGTGCAATGGATGCCGCAAACAGCTTTCGCGCGCGTTCCGAAGTGTTATTCCAACCGTCTCCGAAGGCTCGAACGTCGCCGGCGCTCGCCGAATTCCGGCCAGCCCACGCGACCGGATACTGCCTCACAAGTGACTGGATGACGACGATTACAGAAGCACGCCAGCGCAGCTCGACGGTGCCGATCATGTCGTGGAAATCGGTCAGCTCGATGAGCTCGCCCGCGTCGAGCGCGTCGTAAACCGAGTCGGGCACCGGTTCATCCTTGTCGAGGTCGGGTTCACCTCCGTTGAGACCCTGCTTGAGCAGGGTGTCGAGATACAGTTTCTCGAGCATCTCACCGAGCCGCTGCAGCTCACCGATGTTCAGCAGCTTCAATCGAGGTGCGAGTTCCGCGACGAAAGTCCTCTCAGGCTTCGACAGCTGAGGCGCGTCCTCGATCATGGAGACAACCATGGCACGAGCGGCCGAGGTTCGTTGCGCTCCCGCCGCCCCCTACCGATCGACGATATCGGTCGGCGCTGGTGCCATTGGTGCGGGTTCGCCGGGCGCTGCGGCATCCTTCTTGGGAAATCTCTGCCACAGCAGGATTGCCACGGCGCCGGTGATCAGGGCCACCAACCGCAACACTGGAATGTCGTGATGCGACAACACGACCCACGCGATCTCGACGAGGAAACTGCCACCGCCGATGAAGAACAGGACGATGGCGATTCTGCGTGCACGCACTGCCCTGGACATTGCCTACCTGCGCTGCATTCCGCAGCTGGTCATGAGAGCCAGCGACCTAGTCGTCGTCGCTCGAGAACAGTGCCCAGGCGATTAGCCCGGCGACCGCAATCGCAACACCGGTCGCGCCAACGATCCACGGCGTGCGGTTCTGTTCGAACGAGGCCTGCGCGCGTCTCGTCAGCGCGCCCACCTGCTTCGGGACGTTGAACTTGTCCTCGATCTCATCGAGCGTGTTACCCAGCTTGGCCCGCGTCACCGCAACACTCGCCTGGATGTCGTCCTCAGTCATATTTTGTCTCGCTTTCCCACGCCTTTGATGACGTTCAGGTCTTTCCTAAGCCCATGAATTGTTTCGGTCGGGACCGGTGGGATGCCCTGCTTCAGTTTGCGATACCCGATCAGCCCGATGATGGCTGCGATCACGAGCAGGGCCGCGGCAACGATGAGCGCCGACAGCCATCCCTGCAGAACGAGCGACAGGGCAAGCACCGCCGCCGTCAGCAGAACGCCGATAAAGAACAGGAGGATGACCACAGCGCCGAGAATCAGCCCGCCACCGATGCCGAGAGCCTTGAGCTTGCGGATCATCTCCTGCTTGAGGAGCTCGATTTCACCAGCAACGAGTTCGCGAACGAGCACCGGTACGTCGGCGAACAACTGAAGGAGCGACCGTTTCCTGCCGCCCTGAAGGTCAGCCATGTCTACTTCTTCGCGGTGGATGGCTTCGTGGTAGACGACTTTGCGCTGGATGACGCCGACCTGCGTGGGGCTGGCTTCGCCGCACCGGAGACCTGCGAGGCGACCTTCCTGGCGCCGTCCGAAAGGAACTCGGCGACATCGGGTGCCTTATCTTTCACGAAGTCTTCGGCCTGATTGACCTGCTTCTGCACGCGAGGGTCGTTCCAAAACTGCTGAGCTTTGGCCTTGATCTCCTCGTAGCGTTCGCGACCCGCGCGAGCGCCGAGCACATAACCGACGCCTAGACCTACCACCAAAAGGATTTTGCCTCTCACGGTGTTCTCCGTTCTTTTTTGTCGAGCCCTGATCTATCGAGACGTTTGTGTGGAGCCGTGCCTGTCACGCTGTATTTTCAGCGTAGCCCCGGCGAACCATCCGCGTCTGCGAGCAATCTCTCCGCCAGAGCCTCGGATTGAGCGACGACGCTGGCTAATCCGGTACCTGCAATGCTCTCACCAACCGCGAGTATGCCGTCAGGGGTATGCGTTTCGCGGGAAGGTCGATACCATGCAGCGCGGGCGAAGTCGATGACCTGCGATGGCGCTATTTCCACACCGAGCAGGGCGGCGGCATCCAGCCTTGCGATCTCGGCGAGTTCGGTCGGGTCGCCGCCGGCGATACCCGCGACGGCTGCGTCGTCGTCCGCGTCGCCTGTATTGCCCGCATTACCTGTATCGCTCGTATTGCCCGCGTCATACGACAGCCGAAGAACGTGCTTCCCGCCCGCCCGCTCGGCCAGCCAGGCCCACTTAGCGGTCGAATGAGTGAGTGCCCGAGCGCGGATGCCGCTGGTGCCCTCGGCGACGAGAACCCCCGTTCCGCGGGGTGCTGCGTCGAGCAAGGGCTGATCGACGACGAGAGTGGCGAGCACGACGCGGTGACCTCGCGTGGTCGCCGCTTCCACCGGTCCACCGAGGCCGCGCGAAAGCCCGGGAGCGGCAACGACAACCTGGCCATCGAGCCGTTGGCCGCCGACGACCACATGATCGTAGGCAATCTCGGTGGCCCGACTGTTTAACAGAACGGTGACACCGAACCGCGCGAGGTCCGCAGCGAGCGCGTCGACCAACCGCACGACACCTCCGCGAATGCCGGCAACCGCTGACCCCGCCCGCGCCGAATTCGCGCGCAGCTCGAGTACCGCGTGCCCGAGCGAACCGGTACGGACCATCGTCGAAAGGAGCCCCGGAGCAACCTGGTCGACCTTCAGTTCATCGGCATCCGCGGAGTGAACTCCTCGGATGATCGGCCGTACCAACTGGTCGAGAATCACCGAGCCCATGCGTTTGCGAACAAGCTCACCGACAGTCCCGGCCTTGGACGCGTAGGTGCCGGGCATGAGCACATCGAGGGATCCGCGCAACGCTGCTCGAGTGCCCACGATCGCGATGACATCCGCCGCCAGGGGCACCCCCGGGATTCCCAGCAGGCTGTTCGCGGGTAGCTGGAACGCCGCCCCGGTCGCCGTCTGCAACCACGCGCCCACGGGATTCGGTTCAACGAGATCATCGGCGAGCCCCAGCGATTTCGCGAGCCGACCAACCGTGCCGCCGCGGGTCGCAAAGCTTTCGGCTCCGGCATCCAGATCGATGCCGCCAACCGTGTGCCGAGAAACGGTTCCGCCGAGGTGGTCGCTCGCCTCGACCACGGTCACTTCACGACCACCAAGCGCGAGACGCCGCGCGAGCACGAGGCCGGCCACGCCGCCGCCCACGACGATCACGCGTTCGCGACCGGGATCTATCGCGCCCGTACCGCTGGCAGGCAGGTCGTCAGCCAAGGCCGTGAACGAGTTCGACGATGCGGGTGAGTACGTCAGGGTCGGTATCCGGTGGCACGCCGTGGCCGAGGTTCACGACGTGCGATGGTGCGGCTCGACCACGGTCGACGACATCCCGGACATGCGCTTCGAGCACGCCCCATGGTGCGGCAAGCAAAGCCGGATCGATGTTGCCCTGCAGTGGGACGCCGCCGCCGAGCCGCCGCTCTGCCTCATCGAGTGGGATGCGCCAATCGACTCCCATGACATCGGCGCCGATTGAATACATCGCGTGCAGCATCTCGCCCGAACCCACACCGAAATGCACCTTCGGAACGTCAAGCCCACGCAGGTGATCGAGAGCTCGCTTGGAGTGCGGGGCAACTCGGCGCAGGTAGTTGATCTCGCTGAGGGAGCCAACCCAGGAGTCGAATAGCTGGGCGGCCGAGGCGCCCGCCTCGATCTGGGCGCGCAGGAACTGGCCGGTGACATCCGCGCACCAGTTGAGGAGAGCTGCCCAGGCGTGGGGGTCGGAAAACATAAGGGTCCTGGCGCGCTGTTGATCTTTGGACGGGCCGCCCTCGACCAGGTAGGACGCCAGGGTGAACGGTGCGCCAGCGAAACCGATGAGCGGGGTCGAGCCGAGTTGCGCGACGGTTGCGGCGATTCCATCGCGGATCGGTTGCAGGGCATCCGGGTCGAGTGGGCGAAGCGCCGCAATGTCAGCAGCCGTGCGAATGGGGTTCTCAAGCACTGGTCCGCGACCGGGAACGATCTCGACCGAGACGCCCGCGAGCTTCACCGGAATAACAATGTCGCTAAAAAAGATCGCAGCATCAACGCCGTGGCGACGCACGGGCTGCAGGGTGATCTCGCTCGCCAACTCCGGAGTGAGGCAGGCATCGAGCATGGCGGTCCCGACACGAAGTTCGCGATACTCGGGCAATGAGCGACCTGCCTGCCGCATGAACCAGACAGGCAACTGTTCCGGGCGATCGCCGCGATATGCGCGAATCAGGGCCGATCGGGCGGTGTTGCGTTCGGGATCGACATTCAGCAAAGGATGAGTTTCGGGCAGGGACACGCAACTAACATTAGGAGGTGCTCCTGTGCCTCACCGCAAACCATCGCAACACGAGCTTCGACCTGCTCGAGAAGCTGTCGTTTGGTGCTCCGGATGCCGCTCAGGGTCTCGTAAACAACACCGACGCCGTTCACGGAGCAGTCGTCCTCGCGACCTGCAACCGCTTCGAGGCGTACCTCGACATCGATGACGCCGCCGCGGAGGCCGCCACCAACGCCACCGTCGACGCCATGAGCCGGGCCAGCGGTGTTGCCTCAGCCGACCTTCGCAGCGCGGTCACCGTTCTCTCAAGCGATGAAGTGGTCACGCACCTTTTTGCGGTTACCAGTGGGCTTGAGTCTGTGGTTGTCGGCGAGGATGAGATCGCGGGGCAGGTCGGGCGCGCACTGCTGAGGGCACGCGGAGACGGCACAACGTCATCCGGTCTGGAGCGCCTGTTCCAGCGCGCGACACAGACCAGCCGGGGAGTCAAGACTCAGACGGCCATCGGCGGAGCCGGGCGGTCGCTCGTTCGACTCGCTCTTGAACTCGCTTCGAGTCGCATCGCCGACTGGAGCATTTCGCGGGTTCTCATCGTTGGTACCGGTCAGTACGCGGCGACGACCGTCGCGGCCCTGCGCGACCGCGGTGCCACCATGCTGAGCGTGTACTCGCCATCCGGCCGAGGCGATGCGTTCGGCGCCAAATACGGGCTGTCGGTGCAACGCGACCTTGCGGGCGCAATGCTCGACGCGGATGTCATAATCACCTGCACGGCGTCGACCGTAATTGGCACGAGCGCCATCATCGGCACCGAGCGACGCCTCGTCATTGACCTCGGGATGCCGCGCAACGTCGATCCCGCAATCGTCTCGCTTGAGGGCATCGAGTTGCTCGACCTCGAGATCATCAGTCTTCACGCCCCGCTCGAGGAACTCACCGCGACCGCGGATGCCCGCGAAATGGTTGGGGATGCCGCTGCCAGATTCACTGCGGAACGCAGCGTCGAGCCCGCCGTTGTCGCCTTCCGTGCGCATATCCTCGAGCTGCTGGAACGCGAACTTGAGCGGGCGCGCACCCGCGGCGACGACACCGCCGCAACCGAGGCGGCTCTGCGTCATCTGGCGAGCGTGCTGCTTCACGGCCCCTCCGTTCGCGCGAAGGAGTTGGCGCTCGACGGCAGGGAGCAGGAGTTCGTCGACGGGCTGGCCGCGCTGTACGGCATCGAGACGGATGTCGCACTGCCCGGCAATACTCAGCCCCGGTCGACGGGCCTCGCTTCGGCGTAGCCCGCGAGGCCGCAGGGAATACGCTGGGCGCATGATCGACGCCGCCACCGTCCCGTTCGTTTTCGTGCAGCCGATCGTCACCGCCCGGCTGACCCTTCGCCTGATGACAGTCGCAGACGTCGAGGATGTTTTCGCGTACCAGTCCCGCGAGGATGTCTGCCGCTACCTCCTGTTTGAGCCGCGCACGCGCGAGGAGGTTCGGGCGAAGGTCGAGCAGTGCTCAGTGGCCACGACACTCGCGGCTGATGGCGACTTTCTTCAGCTGGCGCTCGAATTGGGGGCGACCGCAGATGCCCCCGCTCGCGTCATCGGCGACTCGTACTTCACGATCTCGAGCGTCAAGAACTCCAGGGGTGAGATCGGCTGGACGATGCATCCCGATTTCATGGGCCTCGGCTTCGCCGCTGAGGCTGCGAGCGCCGTGCTCGATCTCGCGTTCCGCGAGTTGACGTTGCATCGCGTCTTCGCCGAACTCGACCCCCGCAACGATGCGTCGATCGCTTTGTGCAAGCGCCTCGGGATGCGCGAGGAGGCGTTTTTCGTGAAAGACCTGCTGTTCAAGGGCGACTGGGCGGACACCGGCACGTACGCGATCCTCCGTGAGGAGTGGCTGGCGACGCGCTGAGCACGGTGTCCCAATCCGCGGCCAGAAGGCCGTGTCCCAATCCGCGGCAAAAAAGCGGTGTCACAATCCGCGGCTAAACAGGGTGAACCAATCCGCGGCTAAAACGGCGGATGCCCCGCCTCGCAGTGAGCGAGAACGGGGCACCCGGCGTGCTGTGGTTCTGTGTGCGCTACGCGCCGCGGTGAACGAACCGGCGACGCATCAGCAGGCCCGCAATTCCGAGGAACAGCATGCCTCCCGCGAGGAACAGCCCCATGGTGCCGGTGGCACCCGTGAAGGCCAGCGTCGTCAGCGTGCTGCAGATGGTGCTCGCAGCGGCGATGGTGATGTGGAACACGGTTGCCGTAGAAATGCCGTCAGTGCTGACGAACGGCGCGGCGTGAACCGTGTAGTGCCCGGGTGCAACCTTCACCGAAGTGCTGAAGCGACCCGAGTAGACCACGGCCGACGTTGAGTCGTTCGTGACCGTGTATACAACCTCACCCTGCTCCGAAGCGAGGTGCTCCAGGGTGACGGTGCCGGCCTGCGTGCTGGACGACGTGCACACAGCCGGCGAACCGGTCGCATTGGCATGCCAGGTCGCGCCCGGAGGCAGTTGGCACTCGCCGAGGTCCTGTACGTTCACCGTCCAGACCTGCTCGGCACCAGCAGGCTGCGTTGACGTCGCCGCCAGCGTCCACCCGGCGTCTGCGGTGGCCGTGATGACGTAGCTTCCGGCTGGCTCAGTCGTATAGGACTGCGTCAGCGCGGTGTCGGTCACGGTACCAACTGCGTGAATGCGGTAACTCACGTGCGCGTTCAAGTCGACGTGCACCCAGCTGGTGAGATCCGTGTCTGCGACCAGGGCCTGGCAGGAAGAACCTGTCGGGTCAGCAATCGCAATGGGCGGGGCATCGAAGCACGGCAGGCTCGGGTCAGTTTCCTGATGAGCCAGCTGCGGGTCGAGGCTTCCCGTGAAGGTCTCGATCGTGTTCGCCGGCTGGTTGTCGGCGTCGGCGTTGAACGTGTGCGTCGTGGCATCCACAACCAATGGGCTGAAGGCGTGCCCGGCGTCTGCGTCAGCAACAACTGTGAAGTTGGTCACCGTTGCACCCGTTGCGCCGTCTGCCGTGCTGCCTGCTGCGTCAAACGTCGCGTTCGTTTTCGCGCCGTACAACAGCATGGCGGGAGCGTCGCAGGTTGCGGCAGTAACCGTCACGGTCGCTGCGGCGTCAGCCGGTGGGGCGACGTAGCAGGTTCCACTCGGGTTGGCAGACTGGGACGGAATCTGCACCGGCAGGTTGCCCTGCAACTCGAGCGTGAGGTGCCCGGTCGAGAACTCGTGGCCAGCGTCTGCGGTTGCAATCCAGTCGTAGGTCGAGTCGACGGTATCGATCGTCTGCTGCGTCCACGTTGCGTTCGCGATGATTGCCGTGGGTGTTGCGCCCGGGCCCTCACACGTACCGTCTGAGAACGTCACCGATGCGGATGCATCTGCCGGCGGCTCCTGGTAGCAGAGGCCGTTAGCGTCGGTGTTCTGGAACGGAATAGCGGCCGGAACAGTGCCGCTAAACGTCTCGTGCTTCAGCCCGTTGTCGACGAACAGGTGCCCGGCGTCAGCGGTGGCCGCCCAGGTCCAGGTGCCATCAAGGATGACCGGAACCTCGGTGTCGAACGATGCGTTGATCGTGCTGTGCGTGTCGAGCTGCCCAGCAACACCACAGGTGCCGTCCGAGAAGTGAACCAGCGCGTTAGCGTCGTGCGGCGACGGTGGAGGTGACACGTAGCAGGGACCGTTCTCGTCGGTCGACTGGAACGGAATTGCGGCCGGCACAGTGCCGTGCAACGTCTCCTGGGTTGAACCGTCTGCGAACTCGTGGCCAGACGCGGCATCCACGATCCAACTCCAGTCACTTCCGCTGATCAGCGGAGCGTCACCCTCAAAGGTTGCGTTGGTCGCCGAGTGGTCGCCCAGCGTGCCGGGGGTTCCACAGGTGCCGTCGTTGAAGCTCGCGGTTGCCGTTGCATCCTTCGGAATGACCGGCGGGCAGGCTGGGGTATGAACCAGCTTGTATGCCGTGCCCCAGGTTCCGGGAATGAGGTCTTCCGCTGGGTGATTCGGGCTGGTCAGGAAACCGCCCGCGATCAGGTTGGTCGTGGTCAGCGAGTCGTGGTAGATGTCCACCTGATACTGAGTGTCGCAGGTCAGCGCGAGGATGCTGTCCAGCGCGCTGAGATCGGGCGTGACCTCGGGAAGCGAGTGGTAATACTGCTGCGACCAGGTCGACGTGGTGCTGTCGATCCATGACGGCATCGTCCACGCGACGATCACGTAACTGGGGGTGGTGCATCCCTCGGTGAGCTGGGCGTCCAGCGTGCCCGTGAATGTCTTCGTCTCATTGCCGTTGGTGACGTTCGACGCATCGGGGAACTGGTGTCCGCTGTCTGCATGAGCCACAGCCGTGTAGGTGAGGTTCCCAGCACCGGAGTAGGCGATAGCGCCACTCCAGCTCGAGTGCGGCGTCGCACCCTCAGTCACCGTCTGCGCGGCGGCGCAGGTCGCGGGGCTGAACGTGAGAGTTGCCGAGGCATCTTTCGGGATAGTCGGCGGCGAAGGGACTACGCAACCGTTGTTGTAGATGGCCTGGTTGGCAGTGCTCCAGTTCTGCCCGTCGTAATGCCCGGCAGTGCCATCCTTGATGTAGTCGAACGGCGGGATGATGTCACCATCGTTGATGCCCGAGCTGCCATGTCCCGAAGGGGTAATGATGCTGTCATAGCTGACGGTCTCGGTGACGTAAGGGTTCGAGTTGCTGGCAGTGGCGTGACAGATCGGCACCTTGGTGTCGGTGTTATCAGGCTTTGCACAGGTGCCGTGGAACGTGAAGGTTCCGTCGGTGTCGTGTGAAACCCCGTCTTTCCAGTCGGTCTGAACACTCGACGTCGCATGGTTCGTATTGGCCGAGATGCCGCTCTGCTTGTAGGTAACGGTCCAGTTGCCCGTACGTACGAGCACCCCTGGGTTGTTCACCTTGTGCTCGGTCCAGACGGAGAAGAACAGCTGGCCGCCCTTGCTGATGCCGTCGCTGCTCGTAATCGTCGAGCTGCTCGGCGCGTGCGTAGTCACCTTGCTTTCGGCTTCGACGCCGTCGGGAACCTGCGTGACCGCATAGGTCCACGTGACGGTCCAGGTGCCTGTTGTCGTGTCACAGGTTGCTGCGCCGGTCAGAGCCGGGGTGTGGGCGGATGCCGGAGCCGCGGCTCCGACGAGGACCAGGGCCACAGCGAAGAAGACCGCTGTAATTGCCGCTACGAATTTCTTCATGATTGTTCGGGTGCTCCTTGGGGGAAGGATTTCTTTCGGGTGGGTACGCGCCGGCGCGTGGGTGCGCGCTTGGACAGCGTGATTCGCCGTGGGTGCGGCGCTGGCCATTTGGGGGAAACGACCAGAAGTGCGGGTAAGCAGTTCAGTACGAACTGAGCAGCTCAACGCTGACGACTTTAAGAGTCGAGATCAGCGCGAGAAAGATGGATTCGGGTAATCACCTTCTTGTAGGCACACTGTCGGGTCGGGTGCGCGTTCGGGTTCGCGCACCCCAGGTGCCTGCTCAACCTAGCATGTCCCCCGAACGGTGGACAAGTCCTAATTGAGCCTGTGGATAACCTGGTCTCCGGCTAGTGAACGTACTCGAGCAGATCGAGGCCGACTGTGCGCATCGCATCCAGAGTCCGCAGCCTCGCCGGAAGCCCGTCGTCGTTGAACTGCACCGAGACCGCATAAGCGACGGATGACCGTGAGCCTCGCAAAGCGCCGGCCTCTGAGCGCACCCCGACGTCGGTGCCGGTCTTATTGACGAGAAGCGTCGAGTGGTCGACCCCTCGATGCGAGAGCGGGTCGAGGCCGAACGCGCTGGCCACCATCGAGAGGTCAGAGTTGAGCGATAGCCAACCCATCACCCGCTGGCTGGTAAGCGGATCGACGATCTCGCTCCGGGCGAGTGCACCGAACAGCCAGGCGAGCTCCGCAGTCGATCCAACTGAGAGCTGCGGTGCGTCATCCGGCCCTCGAGTGTCGCGCACAAGGTCGAGCAGCGCGGTGCGGGCGAGCCCGAGCGACTCGGTGCGAGCGCGAACCGCGGTGAGTCCGACCTGTCGCAGCAGAACGTTGGTCGCGAGGTTATCGGAAGTCGCACCGACGATGGTGGCGAGGTCCGCGACCGGAAGTGCGGGAGCCTGCAGGTGCTGCCAGATGCCGGAAAAGCCCACGGCATCCCGAGGCGTCTTGTCGAGAATTCCGTACCCCGAAATGTCCCGCTCGGTCAGTCGGGCCGAAACTTCGATGAGCAGCAGGATCTTGCCGATGCTCGCCGTTGGCAGCACAACCCGGTCGTCGATGGAGACCAGAACTCGGCCGGTCCGAAGGTCAACCACGCTCGCAGAGACCCGCGCGCCCTCATACCCCAGCTGTCCGAGCGCGGTAAAGGTCCCGACGAAGTTTTCGTCCTTCTCGGTGGCTTTGTGTCGTGGATCCCTGGGACCGTGGATACGATCCCAGCGCTCACGCGTTCGGGCCGTCTCTACCAAATCGAGCTTTCAGTAGTAGGAGCTGCGGGGAGTGTTACCAAATGGTGACACGTTCTGCGGGCGCGAGCCAGAGTGCATCGGATTCTGTTACCCGAAACGCGTCGTAGAAGCCATCGATGTTTCGCACTATCTGATTGCACCGGAACTCGTTCGGCGAGTGCGGATCGATGGACAGCAGCCGGATGACCTCCTCATTGCGCCCCTTCTGCTGCCAGGCCTGCGCCCAGGACAGGAAGAAGCGCTCGGCACCTGTCATGCCATCAATCACAGGTGGTTCTTCGCCCGCAAGCGAAATGAGGTATGCCTTCCATGCGATGCTGAGTCCACCCAGGTCGCCGATGTTTTCGCCAATCGTGAGCGCGCCGTTGACGTGATGGTCGGGAACCTGCCGTGGCGCGAGGCCGTCATACTGAGCGATGAGCGACTTCGTGCGTTCCTCGAACGCTGCGCGATCATCCGCGGTCCACCAGTCGGTGAGCCTGCCGTCGCCGTCGAACTTCGAGCCCTGGTCGTCGAAGCCGTGGCCGATCTCGTGGCCGATGACCGCGCCGATCGCGCCATAGTTCGCTGCGGCATCCCGATTCGGATCGAAGAATGGAAACTGCAGGATGGCGGCCGGGAACACGATCTCATTGAAGCCCGGGTTGTAATAGGCGTTGATGGTCTGAGGCGTCATGAACCATTCGTCGCGATCGATGGGCTTGCCGATCTTGCCCAGCTCGCGCTGGAACTCGAACTCGTTGACCGCGGCAACGTTACCCAGAAGGTCATCCGGGCTGATCGTCAGCGCCGAGTAGTCGCGCCACTTGACCGGGTACCCAATCTTCGGCGTGAACTTGTCCAGCTTTTCGATCGCCTTCGCGCGTGTGGTCTCGGTCATCCAGTCGAGGCTCGTGATGCTCTCGCGGTAGGCCTCGATGAGGTTGGCGACCAGGACATCCATTTCGGCCTTGGCGTTCTTCGGAAAGTGCCGTGCAACATAGCTGCGCCCGACGGCTTCGCCCAGCGAACCCTCGACGAGCGAGACGCCACGCTTCCAGCGAGCACGAAGTTCGGGCGTGCCCGTCAGCGTCTTGCCGTAGAAGTCGAAGTTCGCGTCGACGAACTCCGAGCTCAGGTAGCCGGCATTGGACCGGATGACCTGCCACGCCAGCCAGTCTTTCCAGTCGTCGAGACGGTCGGCCACAATCAGCGACGGTAGCGACTCGGAGAAGCTCGGCTGGCGCACGACGACCTCGGTGAACGCGTTCTCCGGAGCACCGATGCCGGCAAGCCACAGGTCCAGGTTGAGTCCACGAGCGGACGCGGTGGTCGAGATGTCAGACCACTTCTCCAGGTTGTAGGTCGCCTCGCTGTCACGCGAGCGCACGTTATCCCAGTGCTGGGCAGCGATGTCGGTCTCGAGCGCGAAGATGCGCGCCGCGCGCTCGGTCGGCTGGTCGAGGCCAGCCAGGCCGAGGATGTTCGCAAGGTACGCCTGGTACTTCTCGCGAATCTCCGAGAACTTCTCTTCGCGGTAGTAGGACTCGTCGGGCAGTCCGAGGCCGGCCTGCTCGAACAGCACGAGGTAGCGCTCCGGGTCCCCCGGGTCGTTATCGACGAACAGCTGGAAAAAGCCGCTGGTTCCTCGGCGCTCGAACTTGCCCGCCGCGGTCAGGAACTCGTCGATCGACTCGATCGCCGCAACTTCGGCAAGCAGCGGCACGAGCGGCGCAGCGCCGAGCTCCTCGATGCGCTTCTCGTCCATGAAGCTTGTATAGACATCACCGAACTTGCGCTCTTCACTTCCGGCCGGCGCGCCCGGCGCCTCTTCAATGATTTCGCGCACGGCCTTCTCGGCCTCTTCGGCGAGGATGATGAACGAGCCGTAGCGGGCCTTGTCGGACGGAATCTCGGTGCGCTCCAG
This sequence comes from Glaciihabitans sp., assembly GCA_025463785.1. GTDB lineage: Bacteria > Actinomycetota > Actinomycetes > Actinomycetales > Microbacteriaceae > Galbitalea. The sequence goes on along the minus strand of JAODBD010000003.1, from coordinate 73,160 downwards.
CCACTTGCCGTTGACGTGACGGAACAGGTCGTCTTGTGGACGAACGTTCGGGTCGAGTTCTGACGTGTGGATGCCGGAATCTTCGCTCATGAACATCAAGCCTAGAACGTCGTCATAGGCTTGAGCGCGTGACCAAAGTTAGCGCTCTCTTTATCGGCGGAAACGGAATCATCTCCTCCTCCGTCAGCCGCCTCGCCGTCGAGAGAGGTTTCGACCTCACCCTGCTGAATCGCGGTGTGAGCGACACGCGTCCGCCCATCGCGGGCGTTCGACACATCACGGGCGACGCGGGCGACGCGAAATCGATCTCGCAGGCCATCGGCAGGGAAGACTTCGACGTTGTAGTGAATTTCCGTTCGTTCCTGCCATCGCAGGTCGCTGCCGATGTCGACCTGTTTTCAGGCAGGACCGGGCAGTACGTCTATATCTCGTCGGCATCCGCGTACCAGAAGCCGGTCGCGCGACTTCCGATCACCGAGTCAACGCCGCTGAAGAACCCGTGGTGGCAGTACTCCCGCGACAAGATCGCAAGCGAGGATGTCCTGATCGCCGCCTATCGCGACGCGGACTTCCCCGCGACGATCGTTCGCCCGTCGCACACCTACGACGAGTCGCTGATCCCTTTCGAGGGCGGCTGGACTGTGATCGATCGCATGCGCCGTGGCCTTCCCGTTGTCGTGCACGGCGACGGCACCTCGATCTGGACTCTGACTCATTCGCGCGACTTCGCCAAGGCCTTCGTCGGGCTCCTCGGCAACCCGGCAGCGATCGGCGACACCTTCGGCATCACCTCCGACTTCTATTACACCTGGGATGCCATCTACCGCATGCTCGGATCGGCGGCTGGAGCAGACCCGCAGCTCGTCCACATCGCGTCGGAGACTCTGGCCGTCGCCTTCCCGGAATGGGGACCGGGCCTGCTCGGCGACAAGTCGCACTCGGTCATCTTTGACAACTCGAAGGTCAAGGCCCTCGTGCCCGACTACGTCGCAACGACGACCTTCGCCGAGGGCGCCCGCGAAATCATCGATTGGTATGACGCGGCTGAGTCGCGTCGCGAGATTGACGAGTCGCTAAATGCGTCGTTCGATGCCCTGATCGCGGCGCACTCCTGACGCTGATTCATCCGGGCGGCCCCGAGGTGTCGCCCAGGTGGAACTCGCTCGTAAAGTCGACGGGCTTCGGGGTTCCGCCGGCGAGCAGTTCGACGACGGCGCGGCCGGCAGCGCGACCCTTCTCAACCGCAGGTTGCACCATGGTCGTCAGGTCGTAGGCCGAATCAATGCGAGCCCCGTCGAAGCCGACGACGCTGAGATCCCCGGGCACCTCCAGCCCCAGCTGTTCAGCCGCGCGAATAACTCCGAGCGCGAGCAGGTCACTCTGCGCGATGACGCCCGTCGGCCTCGTTGCCGGGTCGGCGAGTAGCGCGAGTCCCGCCTCGAGGCCGGCGTCGATCGAGCTCGTCGACGCGACGAATCCGGCGACCGGGCCGAACACGTCCTCAACGCCCAGGAGTCGCTGGATGGCAACCTCCGATGTCGCCGAGTCAGCCCAGTCCGCCTCCAGCGGGCGCGCACTGCGAGAGCGCTCGGTGGGCAGGGACGCCACGGCGACCCGCTTGTGCCCGAGCTCCTTCAGGTGACGTGCGATGAGGGCTGAACCCTCCCGGTTTCGCAGGCCAATCGACAGCACCGCGTCCATGGGCCTCGCCTCGACCGCGACAATGGGAAGGCCCCGCTGGCGAAGGACGGCCACGATATCTTCGAGGCTGGGGCTGCAGCCAATGAGGACCACGGCATCCATTGGGGCGGATGCGATGTTCGCGAGTTCGCTCCCCGTCTCGGTCAGCAGTAGCAGGGCGGCGCCCGCGGCGCCCGTCTCATCGGCAAGGCCGTCGAGCATTGCCACGTTCATCGGGTCGCGGAATGCGTCGGCCAAACGGTCTTCCATGACGACGCCGATGATGCCACTGCGGCCGCGGCGGAGTGACTGCGCGCGTGGATCCGGACCGGCGTAGTCGAGTTCTTCGGCGGCCGCGAGCACCCTCGTGCGAGTCGCGTCGGAGACCGGACCCGCGCCACTGAACGCGAGCGAGGCGGTGGAGGGCGAAACCCCTGCGCGCGCGGCGACGGCGGCCAGCGTGGGCCTTCCGTGCCTCTGGCTTGCCTCCGTCGTCATGACGCTGTAGCTTAGTCGAATCGAATCGATCGAATCGATTCGACCTCGTTGAAAGCCAGCCGCCGGGCGCCACCGCCCAGCCCATTCCGTCAGGGAGCCCCACCGCCATGACCCGTGACGCAGTACGCACCAGGGCCCGCGACTTCGCGCCAGGCGTCAAAGCCTGGCGCAACGCGCTCTTCGCCATCTTTGCCATCTGCGGGGTCTCGCTCGCCAGCTTTGCCGCGCGCATCCCGGCCATCAGCGTCGCGCTGCACCTGAGCACTGCGCAGGTCGGGCTGCTGCTTGTGGGTGCCGCGATCGGGTCGATCATCGGGCTTCTGGCATCCGGCCATTTGGTTGCGACGTTTGGTTCGCGCAGGGTGATCCGCGTAGGTCTGCCGATCGCTGCGATCACGCTCACGCTTGCCGCCATCGGAGTGACGGTCTTCGGATCGTTCGCGCTGAGCTTTGGCGCACTCGTCCTCTTCGGTGCGAGCATCGGAACCTGCGACGTCTCAATGAATGTCTCCGGCGCCGCGAACGAGCGGGCCATCGGGCGCAGCACGATGCCGATCTACCACGCGTTCTTCAGCATCGGCACCGTCGTCGGCGCGGGATGGGGCGCGCTCGCTGAGGGCCTGCGCATTCCGCTGTCCATTCACATCGGCATCCTTGCGGCACTCATGATCGTCGCAACCTTCGTCGCGGTCAGATACCTCATGCCCGAGGTGGACGTGGCTCCTGTCGGGGAAGAGCAGCACCCGCCGAGCACCTGGCGCGAGCGGTTGAGTATCTGGCGCGATCCACGGACGATCCTGATCGGGCTCATTGTTCTCGGCTTCGCGTTCACCGAGGGCTCGTCCAATGACTGGACCTCCTACGCCATGGTCAACGGCCATCACACGACCAAGACGGTGGGCGCGATCGTCTACGGGGTATTCGTGCTGGCCATGACGATCGGCAGGCTCGGCGGCGTTCGACTGCTCGACCGGTTTGGTCGGGTACCGGTTCTTCGCGCCACCTCAATCTGCGTAGCGGTCGGCCTGCTCATCTTCATCTTCGTGCCCGTTTTCTGGATCGACATCGTCGGCATAGTTCTCTGGGGCGTGGGTGCCTCGCTCGGATTTCCGATCGGGATGTCGGCGGCCGCCGACGATCCGCGCCGGGCTGCTGCTCGCGTCAGCGCGGTCGCGACCATCGGATACTGCGCATTCCTGGTCGGGCCTCCCGTCATCGGATTCCTCGGGAACCAGTTCGGCATCCTCAACGGCCTTCTGCTTGTGCTCGTGCTGGTCGGCCTGGCTGGCGTCGTGTCGGGAGCCGCTCGCGAGCGCAAGGCCCTCGCGAGTTAGGCTCATCGGGTGCGTCTCGTCGTTGCCCGCTGCTCAGTCGACTACGCAGGGCGACTCAGTTCGCACCTGCCGCTCGGTACCCGTCTGCTCGTCTTGAAGGGCGACGGCAGCGTGCTCGTTCACGCAGATACGCTCTCCTACAAGCCGCTCAACTGGATGAGCCCGCCCTGCGTCACAACCGTCATCGAGCCCGACGATGACCAGGCGGATGCCGGGGTCATCCAAATCTGGAAGGTTGCGCAGGCCAAGACCGCTGACCTGCTCGTCATCTCCATTCACGAGATCCTGCACGACTCGACACATGAGCTCGGCATCGATCCGGGACTTCAGAAGGACGGCGTAGAAGCCGACCTGCAAAAGCTTCTCGCCGAGCAGATCGACCTGCTGGGCGACGGCCACCGGCTGGTGCGGCGCGAGTACATGACGGCGATCGGGCCCGTCGATATTCTGGCCCGGGATGCGAACGGCGGCTCGGTCGCCATCGAGATCAAGCGCCGCGGCGACATCGACGGGGTCGAGCAGCTCACCCGGTACCTCGAGCTGATGAATCGTGACCCGCTGCTGCAGCCGGTTCAGGGCGTGTTTGCGGCCCAGGAAATCAAGCCGCAGGCGCGCGTGCTTGCCGAGGATCGCGGCATCCGCTGCCTGCTCCTCGACTACGACGCGATGCGCGGCCTCGACGACAGCGCGCACCGCCTCTTCTAACCCGTGAGTTGCCCAGTTCAATCCCCCGTGAGTTGCCCAGTTTGGTCGGGTTCTCTGCGCGAAACCCGACCAAACTGGGCAACTCGGGATGCGGGCAGGGCAGGGCGACTCGGGATGCGGGCGGAGCCGGGCAACTCGGGATGCGGCATAGGCTTTAGCGCGATGGCACCCGCATTTACCAGCATCCTGTTCGACCTCGACGGAACCATCGTCGACTCGGCGCCCGGCATCACGGCGACGCTGGCATACACGTTCCGAGAGATGGGCCGGCCGCTTCCCTCACCGGCCGAGTTGCTCGCGTACGTCGGGCCGCCCATCCTCGATTCGTTCCGCGAGCGTGCCGGCATGTCGTTGGGCGAAGCCGCTGAGGCGCTGGCGATCTACCGACCGCGTTACCTCGAGGTCGGGGCGCTCGACTCCACCGTGTTCCCAGGGGTCGCCGCGGTAATCCGCGCGGTGCACGCTGCCGGCATCCCGATCTCCCTCGCGACCTCGAAGCCCGAGACGCCCGCGACCCTCATGCTCAGCCACTACCGGTTGCTCCAGGAGTTCGACATCATCACAGGAGCCTCAGACGATGAGGTGCGCAGTTCGAAGGCGGATGTTGTCGCGGAGGCACTCGTGCGCCTCGCCGCAATCGGTGCCGACCTGTCGAACCCCGTGCTCGTGGGTGACCGCAAACACGACATCGAGGGCGCGGCAGCCAACGACATCCCGACCATCTTCGCCGACTGGGGATACGGTTCAGCCGAGGAGCAGGCCGGCGCGATTGCCGTGGCCCGGACGCCCGCCGACCTGCAACGGATGCTGCTCGACTAGAGCGCGCACGGCAGGCCCATAATCAGGTATGCAACTCATCACGGCGCACGCGCTTCCCTCTCTCGCCCGCGAACGGCCGTCCACCCGGCCGCCGCTGCGTGTGGCTCTCATCCAGCATCGATGGCGGGATGACGCGGCCGGCTTGGCAACGCACCTTACGGATGCGATCGGCCAGGCCGCCGACGCCGACGCCCGCATCGTGTTCCTGCCGGAGATCACGCTGAGCCGCTACCCCGCCGACGTGCGGGCCGGCGAAAACCCCGGTCGAACCGCGGAAGATCTCCTCACCGGCCCTACCTTCGCCTTCGCCGCCGCCGCTGCCGCGAAGCACGGCGTGGTCGTGCACACCTCGCTGTACGAGCGGGCCGATGCCGAGGACGGCCTCGGCTTCAACACGGCGATCGCGGTCTCGCCCGCCGGAGATCTGCTCGCCCACACTCGCAAGATGCACATCCCGGTCACCGAGGGATACTACGAAGACACCTACTTCCGACCAGGGCCGCCCGACGACGCGTATCCGGTTCACACCATCGCGGGCGCCGCGATCGGCATGCCAACCTGCTGGGATGAATGGTTCCCCGAGGTCGCGCGGCTGTACTCGCTCGCCGGTGCCGAGGTCATCGTCTACCCGACTGCCATCGGTTCGGAGCCGGGCTTCCCCGCGTTCGATACTCAGCCGCTCTGGCAGCAGGTCATCGTCGGAAACGGCATCAGCAACGGCACATTCATGGTCGTCCCCAACAGGACGGGGGATGAGGGCGGGCTCACGTTCTACGGGTCGTCGTTCGTCTCGGACCCGTACGGTCGCATCCTCGTTCAGGCTCCCCGCGAAGAGGAGGCGGTCCTCGTCGCGGACCTCGATCTCGACCAGAGGCGGGACTGGCTCGAGCTGTTCCCCTTCCTCGCGACTCGACGGCCCGACTCCTATGCGGGACTGACGGTGCCGGTCGACCGCGCGCATCCGCCGGGCGCTGCACAGTCGTCGCGGGGAACGACGCCGCACCCGCAGGGAACAACGCTGTGACCTGGCGGATGCCGAGCGAGACCGCGCCACAGGAGCGTGTCTGGATGGCGTTCCCGCCCGACGGATACACGTTGGGCGACAGCGCCGAAGACGCGGATGAGGCCCGCACGACCTGGTCGGCCGTTGCGCACGCGGTGCTCGAGTTCGAACCCGTCACAATGGTCGTCGACCCGCACGACCTCGTGACCGCGCGTCGCTACCTCTCGACCGACATCGAGGTCGTCGAGGCACCGCTTGACGATGCCTGGATGCGCGACATCGGCCCGACGTTCGTATTCGACGAGAGCGGAAACGCAGGCGCGGTCGACTGGGTCTTCAACGGCTGGGGCCAGCAGGACTGGGCGGCCTGGGGCAAGGACAGCCGAATTGGGGCCACTGTCGCAAGCGCCGCCGGCGTACAACTGGTCGCCTCGCCGCTCGTGAATGAGGGTGGTGGCATCCACGTCGACGGACTTGGAACGGTCTTGCTCACCGAGACGGTGCAACTCGATCCGGGCCGCAATCCCACGCTGTCGAAGGCCGACGTTGAGACCGAGCTGGCCCGAACCATCGGCGCGACGAATGCCATTTGGCTGCCGCGCGGGCTCACGCGCGACTCGGAGCGATATGGCACGCGTGGCCATGTCGACATTGTCGCGACCATCCCGTCGCCGGGGGTCCTCCTGGTGCACTCGCAGCGCAATGAGTCGCATCCGGATTTCGCGGTTACGCGCGCGATCCTGGCGGTGCTCGCCGACTCGAGGGATTCCCGTGGCGAAGCCTGGCGCATCATCGAGTTGCCCGCCCCCGACGTCCTCCGCGACGATGAGGGCTGGGTCGACTACAGCTATGTCAATCATCTGGTCGTCAACGGCGGCGTGATCGCGTGTGGATTCGGTGACCCCGGCGATGAGGTCGCGCAGCGACTTCTCGGCGACGCCTATCCGGGGCGCACTGTCAGGTCAGTTGACGCGCGCCCGCTGTTTGCCCGAGGCGGCGGCATCCACTGCATTACGCAGCATCAGCCGGTTTCGCCGGGCAGCGCATCCGAGTAGCGACTCGGCCTTCTCCGCGCTCGATGATGTGCTCGTCCATGGGTTGACCGCAGATCGGGCAGGCCTTGGAACCGACCGGCGGGAGCGGAGCCTCGTTGTATGGGCCGAGAGCTGGCGGTCCGATGTAGGGCATCAGCATCCCGTTGAGGCGATCCCACCACGGCATCCGGCGTTTCATTGTCTTCCTTTAGTTAGGGTACTAATTATTAGTGTAGGCGGTATGCTCGAAGGATGCCAGCCGACGACCCACTCGCGCTCGACCGCCAGGTCTGCTTCGCCCTGGCCGCTGCATCCCGAACCGTCATCGGGCTCTACCGGCCTGTTCTCGAACCACTCGGGCTGACCCATCCGCAGTACCTCGTGATGCTCGCCCTGTGGGAACGCAGCCCGCGCACGGTTCGCGACCTCGGCGAGACACTGTCGCTGGAGCCCGCGACGCTATCGCCCCTGCTGAAGCGCCTTGAGATCGCAGGTCTGCTGACGAGAGCGCGACGAGTGGATGACGAGCGCGCGCTCGACGTGGAACTCACGCCGGCAGGCCGCGAACTTCGCTCCCGTGCTCTCGCGGTACCCGGCAAGATCGTCGCACGTCTGGGCCTCGAGGTCTCCGAGCTGGAGCGCATCAGGGACTCGCTGACGACCCTGCTCGCCGCCGCAAGCCCCCCGCAATAGCCCCATCCCCCTCCCCATCCCCATCCCGAGTTGCCCACTTTGGTCGGGTTCTCGCGCAGGAACCCGACCAAAGTGGGCAACTCACGGTAGAGGAGGGGGTCAGCGGGCGAGGCTTTCTACGACGGCACCGAAGCGCCCGGGCAGCGCCGCAGACAGCGGCACGATCACCCGGCGAAGCGGGCTGGTGGCTGCACGCACAAGGGCCGTCGTAGTCACGCGGAAGGCTCGAGTCTCCCGCCTCCAGGCACGCTCGTAACTGGTCGGCGCATCCGCCAGGACGGCACGGACGGCCTCGGCCGCTTGCGCGAAACCGAGCCGCAGCCCCTCTCCCGTGATGGCATCCACATAGCCGGATGCGTCACCGACCAGAAGAACCCGGCCAGCGATGCGCGCAGTCGTTCGCTGCCGAAACGGACCGGCACCCCGCCGCGAACTCGCCAGCTCGTGGCCGTGCAGCCGCGCAGCGAGCGCAGGAACCGCCGCGAGCTCGGCCTCGAAGTCGGTGTGCTGACGACCCAGCATCGCGACGCCGACCTCGTTCTCGGCAATGGGAGTGACATATATCTCGGCTCGATGACCGTAGTAGATCTCGACTGTGTCGCCCCACGGTGCCATCGCGTAATGCTGGCGAATGCCGTAGCGTCGGCGTCGCGTCGGAGCGGGGCGCGCAAGGCGAACCAGCCGCGCAACCGTGGAGTGGAGGCCGTCGCAGCCAAGCAGGTAGCGCGCGGTGATGGTCCCGTTGATGGTGACGGCCACATCCGTCTGTGTGAGCTCGTCAACCTTGACCGTGACACGCTCGACGCCCATCTCGCGAGCGCGAGCAGATAGCGCAGCATGCAGGGTTGTGCGACGAACCCCGCGGCCGGGCGAACCCGCGAATCGGTGCGTGACGCGGTGCGCACCCTGCAGGTAGGTGATGCCCATGATCGGCATCCCCACCGGGTCGACGCCGAGTCGCCTAAGAATGGGAATCGCGCCGGGCATGAGCCCTTCTCCGCAGGCTTTATCGATCACGCCTAGGCGCTGCTCGATGAGCACAACGGTGAGCCCGGCCAGCCGCGCCTCGATTGCCGCCGCCAGCCCGACGGGCCCGCCGCCGACCACCGCGACGTCGTAGATCATGTTGCGAGCGACTTTAGCGCTCTGTTCTCAGCGGGGATGCGCACGGCCAACAGAAGGATTGCGTTCAGCAGCGTGAAGCTCAGCGCCGTTATCCATGCCGTGTAGATGAGCGGTAGCGCAATGCCTTCGATCGCGACGATGAGGTAGTTGGGATGCGGCAGCCGCGCCCACCGATACGGCCCGCGCCTGACACGTCCGAGCGCTGGCACAACGATCACGCGGGTGTTCCACTGGTGACCGAGCGTCGTGATGATCCACCACCGACCGGCCTGACAGAGCAGCGCAATCGCCAGCATCGACCACCCGAGCCACGGGATGAACGGCCGATTCAGCACGAACACCTCGGCGAGCGCACCGGCCAGCAACCCGAAGTGCAATGCCACCATCCACGGGAAGTGGCGTTGGCCGTACTCCACGCCCCCGCGCATGAACGCCCAGCGTGCGTTGCGCGTCGATACGACCATCTCGACCAGCCGCTCGACGCCTGTCAGCAGAATGAAAACGAAATAGAGGATCACGCGGGCCACTCGAGCAGCACAAACTCCGCGCTGACGCCAGGGCCGACGGCGAAGAGCAGGCCGCGGCTGCCGGCATCCTGATTCATGCCCGAGGCAAGAACGTGCAGGACGGATGCCGACGACAGGTTGCCGACTCGCGCCAGCGACGAGTAGCTGAGGGCCAACGCCTCCTCCGGCAAGCGCAGCGAGTCGGCGAACGCTTCAAGTACTCGAGGGCCTCCGGGATGCGCGAACCAGGTATCGATCTCAGCGACCGTGATGCCATTGTCGGCAAGGAATGCCGCGACGTTGACTGGGAAGTACTGCGCGATGACGTCTGCGACCTCTGACGTCAGAACGATCTCGAAGCCGGTCCCGCCGACGTTGAAGCCGATGACACCCTCGCTGTTCGGGTAGACGGCGCTGCGGGTGTCGACGATGCTCGGGCCTGGTTCCGCGCGATTGTCGCCGACCATTACGACTGCGGCAGCGCCATCCCCGAAGAGCCCGCTGGCGACGAAGTTGGCCATTGACGAGTCGTCGCGCTGCAGCGTAAGCGAGCACAGTTCGACGGCGATCAGAACGCCGACTTCATCGGGATGCCCGACCAGGTAATCGTGGACGCGCGCGATCCCCGCGGCACCGGCGACGCATCCCAGCCCATATGAGGGCAGCCGCTTGACGTCGCGGCGCAGTCCAAGTCGAGAAATGAGGAGAGCGTCAATCGATGGCGCTGAAATGCCCGTGACCGAGGTAAACAGGATGAAGTCGACCTCGTCGGCCTGGATGCCGGCCTCCTGAAGAGCCGTCGATAGCGCCTTCGCGGCGAGATCGGTTGCTACCTGGATGAAGATCTCGTTCGTCTCGCGAAAGGAGCCAAGATCGCGGTATCGCTCGAGCGGCAGCGCAGTGTGGCGAGTCAGGATGCCGCTGTTGGCGTGCATCCGTTCGAGCACCACCCGGTGTGAATCCTGGTGGGTGATGAGCGGCGCAAGCTCCGCGGTAATCTCTGCCTGACTGTAGCGATGGTCTGGGACGACCGGTGCTACCGCCGCGATGCGGGTCATTTCCTGACCGTAGCACGGGGTTTCACGCTGCGGGACAGGTCGAGCATGGTCTTGAACCGCCGATCACTAGGTGCTAAAAGGTGTCACCACTAACAACGAAATGGATGCCGGCACAGTTCAATTCGCGCGTTACGACTGCGAGTGCGGCGGCGTTGTCTTCTCGTCAGCGGAGGCCGACGGCGACCCGTCACCGTCGCTCGGGTACACAGGTGGCTGACTTGGTGCGGGCGGTGCGGTGCCGAATGTCGCCGCGGTGCTGCTGCCCGAAACCGAAGTCATGAAGGCCCGTCGCAGGATGCGGAAGGAGCCGAGAATGCCGAATGCGAGCGCGAGAACGAAGAACAGGGCGTTGTCAGAGAACAGCGGCCCGAAGTTCTCGTTGAACAGCGGCCAGAACGCTGCGCTGTTGAATGCAGTCCACGCGGTCAGGGGATGACCCAGATCGGTCGCCGATTTGGCTAAGGCGTTCGCGAAATCGAAAACCATGCTGACGTAGAAGCCGAGAAGCAGTGTCACGATCACGATCCCGGTTATTGCCCCCGCCCCTGCGCGGGTAATAATGTCGCCGGCACCCTTTCGGTACAACCACACCGCGCCAAATGCGATTGCGAACCCGGTGAAGGACGCGACGAACCCGATGCTCGAAATCAGTGTGAACAAGATCACGCCGGCCGGAATCACGAGCAGAGCGAGCAAGCTCCCGGAGAGGAGTCGTTGCCCCGGTGTTTTCGGAATGGCAATGGGCGCGCTCATGATTTCTCCTCAGGCTGACAGTGCCTTCACACTAGCGCCCGCGGGAAGCCGCGCAGTTTCGTCACGTGACCTAGGGCGCGCTCATCCCCAGGTTTGTGCAGAAGTCGTTTGCCGAGCCACCGACCGTCTTCGGGAACACGGCAATGACCTGATCGTTGCGGACGCAGGCCTGCAACTTCGGATCGCTCGTCTGCCCGGAGGTGGAGCCTGCATTGAAATAGCCGCTGTTCCACACAATCAAACAGTGCTGCACTGCAAGGTTCGCAGCGGCGGAGATGCCGGCGTGCTTAAGCGAACTGCCGTCGACCTTCACCTCGTCCACCGGTAACGCCACCTGAGCAGACTGCGAGCCCGCGTCCGCGGTCGCGTAACAGTAGGCAGAGTGCGAAACCGCCGTGCTGTTGGCCACCTGGACTGCGGCAACGCCCCCGCCAGCAAGCAGCACAATGGATGCCGCGGCCAGGAGTCGATGCCTGCGAACCTGCCGCGTGTGGCTGCGCTCCAGTCTGCCGAAGAGCTCTTCCTCCATTCGAGAGAACTCCTCCGCATCCGGAAGCATGTTGTCTGTTATCGCCATGGTTAGTCGCCTTTCAGCAGCGATAGCTCAGAGCGCAGTCGCGCCTTGAGTCGGGATAGTCGATTTCGCACGGATCCGTGCGAAATTCCCAGTTGGCGAGCGGCCTGTTTGTAACTCAGGTCGCCAACGAGGCAGAGCCAGAAAATTTCCTGATCGACGAGCGGCATGCCCGCCATTACTTCTTCAATGTGCTGCCGCGCTTCGTTGGCGACGGCAGCGTTCTCTGGGCCGAGGGCACGGTCGAGAAGTTCAGCGTTCGGATCGAGCGGATCTCGGCGACGGCGCTCTTCCGCGCGTCGCCGATTGAGGGCGAGATAGCGGGCTGTTGTCACCAGCCAGGGAAGCGTCGACTCGCCAACAAGTTCGATGGACATCCGTTTGTCCCACATGGTCATGAAGGCGTCCTGCATGACCTCTTCGGAGTCGGCGCGCGATTGAAGTACGCCAAATGCCGCCCAATAGACCGAGCGCATGTGCAGGCGGAAGATTATGCGAAACGACTCACGGTCACCGGCCTGGACCCGTGCAAAAAGTGCGCGCTCGTCGGCGTCAGCGTTCACCAACAGAAGGCTCAGTGAATCTGCCCTCACGCTCACCCCCTCGGCTACGGATAGACCCTTTACTTGGGAATGTGCGCGAGGCGTCAATGCGTCTCACGAATTTCTCATTTATTTTCGGATTCTTTTGTGCAGTGTCGTTTGAGATGTATTCGTCTCAAACCAGTTGCCTGCGCGGCGTGTCGCTTCCCGCGCTATTGACCGCTAACTTGCCCCTCCTGTTGCATGAGCATCTATTCGCTTTCTGGGAGCGAAGTGATCGGAAAAATTCAACTATGCGCACAATACAATCAGGCATCGCCGCAGCTCTAGGAACTGCAGCAATAGTCGCAACGCTTACCCTCGCCGGAGGCAGCGTCGCCAACGCGGCAGCAACCGCTTCGACCTCGAGCGATCAGGCGAAAGCTTCCTGCTGGGCGGACCTCTCGACCGGCGAAAGCATCTGTGTCCCGGACGGCGTCGATCTCATCTCCACCGTCGAAGCTGACACCGGCCTGACGATCTCGATACCCGCGGGCACAGTCATCGGCGGCGTAAAGACATCAAGCGGCGTTGCTTCTGCCTCGCTGCTTTCGGTCCAGTCGACCTCGACAAGCCACATCGTCAGCGCGATCTACCAGGACATCAACTACGGCGGAGGCACCTTCTTCATGACGGCAGATTCCGCTGGGTGCGATTGGGGAATCCCCAGTCTTGGCGCGTTCGGATGGAACGACCGCGCATCGTCCTTCAAGAGCTACAGCGGTTGTGTCACCGCGCTCTACCAAAACGATAACTATGGCGGAACCAGAATCGGATTCTCGTCCTACAAGTCGTCTCTCGGTTCGATGAACGACGCCGCGAGTTCCTGGGCCACCCAATAGCGACACTCAAGCGAAACGGCGGTGCCGGCCCTCGTGGGTCGGCACCGCCGTTTCTTCGTGCTGTCGAGATACCCGGCCGACTAGTGCTTGCCAGCCGCAAGCAACGACAGCAGACCGTAGGTGAGACCACCGAGCCCGGTCACGTCGTCGTAGCCGCGGGCCGTCGTCAGGGACGTGTCGCGGTCGAGGGTGACCAGATAGGTGTTGCCACTGATCGCACCGGTGTACGCGAGGGCCACCGGCGGGTTGGCTGGCCTCACATCACGGAACGCGCTCGGTGCAATGCGGTCGAGACCGTAGAGCGTCGGGTTCGCGAATCCGATGTGAGAGCGTGTTGCCTGCTGCACGATCGCAATCTGGCCGGCGACCAGCGGTGAGGCCAGCGACGTGCCGCCCCAGGTCTGGTTGACGAACGGGCCGGTGGCGAGGGTCGTGTCGTCGGTGATGGGCCGGATGCCGATCTTGAAGCCGGTGTAGGGATCAGCGAGAGCTGCGATGTCGGGTTGGACACGCATCCCGCTCGACAGCGAACCCGGCACGACGCCCTTCTGGTACCACGGCTCTGCGAACACGGTGCTCGTGCCACCGCCGGCTCCGCCACCGAACAGCGTGCCGGGCGGCGGTGCCGTGTAGCTGAGCGAGCCGCTGGGTGCCACGAGAACCTTGTCGAGCAGATCGCCCCATCCGGTTTCGAAGGCAATGTTGCCGGTCTTGTTGATGCCGAGACTGGTACCGCCGACGCCCGTTACCCACGGGTCAGACCCGGGGAATGACGGCTGCGGGGCTTCGCCGAGGTCGGTGAGGTCGCCGTCGTCGCCACTCGAGAAGTACAGACCAACGCCCTCGGCCGTTGCCTGCATATAGAGGTTGTCCTCGCCCGTGATCACATCGGCGGGGAGCGCCTCGGTGGCGTCGCTGTAGCTGTTGCTCACGATGTTGGCGAGGCCGTTGTCGAGGATGGTCGACATCGCGATATCCAACCCGCCGCCACAGTTGTAACCGCCGACATACAGGATGTTCGCACCGGGGGCGATACCGTGCACCGACTCGGTGTCGATGGTCTGCTCGGTCTGCCAGCCGTCAGGCTCCTGGCACAGTGCCGTGTCCTTGAACTGCGCGAGTGTGGGAACGATCTGCTTGTACTGCTCTGGCTTCAATGTCGGCTCGCCCTGGGCGGCCGAGTAGGTGTTGATGTCCTGGACGATCGATGGTGACGCGTAGGCGTCGATGATCGCGACGGTCTGGCCGGAGCCATCGATGCGCGACTTCGCCAGACTGTTCAGGCCATATGCCGAACGCAACTGCGACGGAACGTAGCCACAGTTGAAGGTCGGAAAGACGGTCCTGCCGTATGCAGCTGGCAGCGTCGCCGTGTTCTGCCCTGTGTACTGCGAGCAGGTCGCGAGCGCGGTCGCCGGCGTCGGAGTTGCGGCATTCGCCTTCGCGAAGCTCTGCGGATCCCTCACCGTTGGGATGCTGCCCTGCTGCACCGAATCCGGATGCGTCAGGAATCGTGACTGATCAACACTGACCGCCGAGATTTTGGGCGCCAGTGCCGCGGGCACCGAAGGAGCCTTTGACGGCGCGATCAGTTCGCGGCCCGAGTAGTTATAGGTGTGCAGGTTCGCCGCGAATGCCGCGTTGACCTGATCCGCCGTTCCGCGGAACACGACGTACTCACGGCTGGCTGGGACAGCCGAGATCGTCAGGCCCTGGCTCGTCAGGTAGTTCACAACGGCATCCGAGTCGGCCTTCGTTGGGGCGAATTGCTTGATCCACTGCTTCGGCGAGACGTAGCTGCGATAGGAGGGGGATGTCGGCGACGAAACGGCCTTAGCGAGAGCCGCCGCACCGGCGGGGTCTCGGAGGGGAAGGTAGATCTCACCTTCGACCGTAGTGTCGGCTGCCGGGGTACCGGAGTCGTTCGCGGCAACGGCCCAGGCGGGCTTGGATCCGTCGTACGACACTCGGTCTGCGGCCGATGCTGGGGCTGTGCCAATCATCGACAGCGCGATGATGGTCGCTATCGAGGTGACGGTTGCGGTGGTTCGTTTTGCGAACGCGCCCGGGCGTGAAGCAATGGTCATGTCGCATCCTTCCGGAGAAACGCGACGTGGTCATCGCGCTCCTTTGACGCTAACCCCGTCGAAATGTAACCACAAGAGGGGTAGACCGACTAGTTATTACGAGGCTGGGTCAGCTCTCTGCGGTGTGAGGCATTAGTCATCCCTGCGGCCCATGCAGTTGATCCTCCGGGCTGACTCGCCACTCGCAGTAGTTTCCTACCCTGAGTTGATGAAGAAGTTCGTCATCATCGCAACGCTCGTCTATCTGGCAGTGGTCGCCGGCCTCACCCTCGGTCCGCAGCCGACAAATGCGCTGACCCAGAGGATGTCGCTCCTGATCGTCGCGGGCATCGATCGTTTCGTGACGAGCGGCTTCACCTACGCCGACCTCGAGTTCTGCTCCAACATTGCGATGTTCGCGCCCATTGGGCTTCTCCTCGTTCTCCTGTTCGGACGACGTCGCTGGTGGGCGGCCGTCCTTATCTGCGTTGCCATGACGGTGTTCATCGAGTCGGCGCAGGCGTTCATCCCTTCACGCGTTTCTGATCCGCGAGACCTGCTGGCCAACAGCATTGGAGCTCTCGTAGGCATACTCATTGCCCTGCCCTTCGCCGGGCGACCTCGACGTGTGCGCGCCGCGGCGCCGGCCTGAGCGCGGCCGGGCTGCCCGAGTCGTTTAGGACCGGGCCTCACCGCGTATGTTGGTTGTCGCGCCAATGCGAGGAGAACCGATGCTGCCCACCGCCGACACCGTCGTCACCTACCCGACGGGAGCGGTCGCATCGACGGGTACCGTCATCCACGTTGAGCCCCTGAGCGGCGCGCGCACGGGCGTATTTCTCGACACGACCGCGTGCCACCCGGTGGATGCCGCCTGGCCAGACCAACCGGCCGACCGGGGCACCCTGGTCGTCAATGGCGTCACTTTCGACATCGTCGACTGCGTGGTCGGCGCGACCGACGGCACCGCGCTTTACCTCGGTGCAGACGTACCCGTCCGCAAAGGTACGGAGGGCTGGGCCTTTGTCGTCGCGCACATCATCGAAGGCGCTGCTGTCGAAGGCTCAGCTGTCGAAGGCGCAGTCGTCGAAGGCGCGACCGCCCAGGTGCGAGTGGATGCCGACTACCGACGAGCGCTGTCGGCCGGCCATACCGCGTGTCATCTCGCCTCCCTCGCGCTCAACGCGCAGCTGACCTCGGCCTGGACCAAAGAGGTTCAGTTCGACGGTCTCGGGCACCACAACTTCGACGGCATCGCGATCGAAACCTCGACCATCGGCGCGTACGGTTCGGTCGACGTTTACCGGATCGGCAAGTCGCTGCGCAAGCGCGGCTTCACGCCGGCAGCGCTCGATGATCTCGCCGCCGTTGCCGACGGTGCAAATTCTCTGCTCGCGCAGTGGGTGACGTCGGCGGCCGAGGTCACGATTGCCCGCGAAGGCGACGGGCTGACCTCGCGACGGGAGTGGCGCTGTGCCCTACCCGGGCATCTCGTGTCAATTCCGTGCGGCGGCACGCACCTGGCTAGCCTCGCCGAGCTTGCATCCGTGACAGTTTCACTCGCGACCGAAGAGATCGTCGGCGCGGTCGAAGTGCGCATGTCAACGACGGCAACTACATCATGATGCGACCGATGTGAGGCTTGTTCGTCAGCACGATCAACCCCCGTGCGTGCGTGTCAGTTGCCGTCGAGCTTGCGAGCATGGATGCCCAGGCGAGCAAGTGCTCGACCGTGACTCCGCTGTAGCCGCGCGTCGATTGGAACGCCTTGCGCACCTTCGCGGTTTCGGACTCGAGCACCGTCACGCCGTTGTCGTAGAACGTGTACTGCGCACCGCCGGCGACCTGCGGCAGGTCGGTCTCGACCCCGATACTGAACGGCTTGCCAAGCTTCGCTGCCGCCTCGACCGCGGGAGTCGCAAGCGAGACGATGCCGCCGGTGCCCGCCGAATGGTCTGAGAAGGCGACAATCGCGACCGAGTCCACCGAGGCGGCCAGCGTCGCGAACACGCTCGTCGTTCCGAAGGACGTCGTCGCCAGCCAGTACGGCAGGTCGGCGCTCACGGTCGCGCCGCCGGCCACCGCACGCACCTGATGAACGAGCGAAACGTACTGCGGAGTGACGACCGAGTAGTCGACGTGGGGATTTCCGACCCACGGTTCGAGGTCGAACTGGATGCCGTCGAAGGGGGCCGCGCTCATGGCATCCGAGGCCCATTGCGTCGCCAGCGACGGCTGGGACAGCCACGCCGGGTCACCACCGAGCGCGGATACGCGGATGCCGTCGGCGTGCAACGCGGCCACCGACTGCTGCATCCAGGTGGCGATTGCACCCTGATTCGATGCCCATGGCGCCGAGAGGTACACGTTGGTCAGCCCATGCGACTTGGCGAAACTCGCGATGGCGGTGGGGGTCATGCCTGCCTCGCCGAGTCCGCGCTCGTCATCGGCCGGGTCGACCGAATTACCCCACGCCCACATGCTGGTGATCGCTGACGGCAGCTTCCTGGCAGCCGAAACGGTCGGATGCGATTCAACCATGGCCGCCTTCGCAACTGCGGTCGGCGCCAGCACGCTCGCGACAATCGCAAGAACTGCGCCGACGAGAACGATGTCGAGCGAGCGACCGGCGTGGTGGGATGTCGTCATCACGCGACCCCCGGGTTCAACTCAAGAATGCCATTTTGGGCATCAACACGAACATTGGACTTTCGGGTGCTGCAAACCTACGCGTGCACCGTGGAGGTAGCCAACCACAATGCGGCCCCGACCGCCCCCCATTCCGAGGGGCAGTCGGACTTCCTTCTCCGCACCAGCCGTTACTTGTTGGCTCCGAAACAGCCGGCTCCTGCTCCCGGCGCACCGGTCGGTCGAGCTCCCGGCGGGCGGTTTCCACCCTGGCCGCCGCCCTGGGCACCCGGAGCTCCGGTCGGCCGCGGACGCCCGCTGGCACCGCCCCCCGGGAATCCCCCGCCGCCGGGATGAGCACAGCTGGCGGTCGGCGTCGGAGTCGGCGCTGAACCACCGGTGGATGCCGAGGACGGCGTGCTCGAGCACGCGGCTAGCACGGCGATCATGGCAGCGGCGCCTACCATTCCGACCGTGAGCCGGATGCCACGACGCGAGCGCCCGGTCGTGGCGGAGCGGCCGAGGCCAGGGTGGGTCGGTTCCTGCTTGGGCAACTGCTGCTTCTGCAACGGGGATGGTGCTTGGGACATGGTGCTCCTTCAGGCTGGTGTCACCCCAAGCTAAATTGCCCGTCTATCCCCGGGCTATTGCCCACCTATGGATTGGGTGATAAGTCGGCCAGGGACGATCATCGCCTCGACTTATTCACGACCATGAGACAACCCACCACAGTCTTCAGGCCGAGCCCGCCCACGGCAACGCGACGATATTGGCGACCGCTGCCGTGGGCCGAGCCATCAAGATTGACGGCGCCGCCTCTACCCTCTGGGTCCACAGGGGGCCGCAGTCGTCGTTCCATCCGGATGTTGCCAACTCTTGTCTGAGAGCCCGTGGCCAACGAAATTGAAGGCGCCCGCCACTCCATCTTGCTGAGGCTGCGTCGTTAGAACGATCTCCAGGCTGTCGCCAGCGCGCATACTCGGGTCCCGGAGCGTAGACATGGGCATCGAGATCCAGCTGTGGCCGGTGGACACGACATCGCCCACCGCAAAACGTTCGGACCCCACCCCCTCCATGAAAGTCATCGACTTTATGCCACTCTTTGGATCGTCAAAATCCGCATAAACCCGCACGGCGGTGATGTCGGCGCAGACGGCAATGAGCAGATGCGACCTATCCCGTCTCACCGCAATCGGTCCCTGAGAGAAGTTTTCGCAGCCGGCTAGCGAAATCGCCACAACGATGACTAGGGCCAAAGCGGCAATCCGCCTGGCAGAATGCCGGGTCTCGTGCGTCATAAGAGCATTTACTTCTGCCGTGTTGGATGAAGATCCCGCAAATACCGTATCGCCGACCATAAGCCCTTGCGCAATCACCGCCGATAGCTCCCGCGACCAAGCGCCCCTTGTTTAGCGCCAAAATAACGATTGCAGAATGAGAAATAGCGAGAGCAGGATGAAGAATCCACCGGTAACACCAGCTTGCAGGGCGGTCGACCGGCGGGCCGTTCCCTCACCACGCGGACCCCAGAAGGACCGCACAGTATCCGCGTTCAATCGCGCGAGTCTTGATCGATAGACAATAATGAGCACGCCCAGCACGAGAAACACGACGCCGGATGCCAACTCAACCCAATTAGTCATGTCCCCTGTCCCACTTCCGTCGATTCTCGGACTTGTCACCATCGGTGTCTTGGTGAAACTACGCGGTCCCGCGCTCGGACGCGACCTTGACATCACGGTGGCGGAAAGCTCATCAACCCGCAAGTGGACCTAGATATTGACGAAAGCCACTAGCCCTAGCACTGACATACAGAGCGGATGGAGGCGAACACTCGGCGGCACCTTGAGTTGATGCAGTCAGGCGCTCATCCTTCAAAGAGTGTGCGAATCTGGTCGGCCAACATCTGAAGTTCGTCGCGCCGAAGCTTTACCGGGAAGATGGTGACCCACCGCATGAGACAGACGCGCACACTAAGTGGCTCGTCTGCCGTCCCGAAGCCCAATTCGAGACAGTCGTGCATCCGCACTCCCTGAAAAACTTTGCCGACGCCTACGTAGCGGAGCGTTGAGGCGGCGAAGGAGAAACGGTCCGCAGGCTTCACCGAACCGAGAACCAGATGCACTGCACTGTGGTCAACGGCGAGGGTATATGGGGCGTTTGGGAGCGTCTTCGGTCTCATAATGCCTTGTCCCTCTGCGACAGTCAGCACCTCCCGTGCCAGCTGTGCGGTGGGGAACACCAGGGTCAGAGTGGCTCCTGGGTGAAGTGCTGCCACGGCCCTCAGTTGCATCGGCATGACGGCTGCGAAAACCGACAGGGTGATCAGCACGCATGCTGCCATAAGCCCGGTTAGGTAGCTCCAGTCACTCCATGACCCGCCTTGCCGGATGCCGTTGACAATCAATAAGCCAGACCCGATGGTTGCGGATGCTCCAACCGCCCAAGGCACGAGAGTCGACTTCGTCTCCATGTCAGTTCACAGTCTCCTCAAGACGGACTCCGCGCGTACCAGCGCGCCCGGCGGGCGGCGCATACGAAACATAACGTGACCCGCCCCGCGAGTTGGCCATCCGATGGGTCAGGTGAAACCGGCAGCAGTCCCTAGTCGCAAGGTTCGTTGGACGTTGTGCCATTGGGATGCTGCCACGTCTTGTCCGACAACCCACTCCCCACAAACTTGAAAGCTGCGGCAAACCCATCCGACTCCGGGACTGTCGTTAGTACGACTTCGAGATTGTTCCCGGCAGTCATGTCCGGGTCTTTGGACGTCGACAACTTCATTCCAGACGAGCGTTCGCCGGTAGAAATTACGTCCCCCGAACTGAAAGTTCTGGAACCGCTGCCTGCAAGGAATGTCGTGTATCCGGAATCCGTAGTCGGATTCTTGTAGTCGCCGGCAATTTTCGACACGGTGACTGTCGCACATATTGCGATCAACAGATGAGTTCCGTCTCGCTTCACCGCCATCGGACCCTGTGAGAAGTTTTCGCACCCCGACAAAGCCAGCGCCACGAGCGCGACTACGAGTGCGGTTGCGAACCCGCGCGAACGACGCTCTTTCACTTCCGGCCACACCTTTCGTATCCTGACACAGGAAGCGCGCCGACTTGGCGCCGCAACGGATTCAGAACGGCGACCGCCTCCACGTTGGTCGTTCCCTGCGATAACGGATGCCGCCCAACCGTAAAGCCACACTCCCACGAAGAACGCACCCGTACCGTGCCGATTGCGTGGCAGGTCGTCGGCAGTTCGACGGCCACCCGACTATGGTCCTAGTTGTACAATAAGACACCAAAACGTACGTTCAGACGCCGAGACGTACAATTGAACTATGCCTAATTCGATCCCGCTCTCCGTCTCGGACGCACGCGATCAGCTCGCCTCGATCATCAACAGGGCTCGCACCGAGCACGAACCCGTCTTTTTGTCGCGTCGAGGCCGACGAGTTGCTGCCGTCATCGATGCCGACGACCTGGAACGCTTGATCGAGTTAGCCGAAGACATGGCAGACATTCGTGCAGCCGAGGATTCACGCGAAGAGATGCGGCGCACCAAAACGGAACCCACGCCGTGGGATGAAGTGAAGGCAGATCTTGGCCTCGTATGAACTACTCGGTGAAGATTGCACCAGCCGCCGAACGGCAGCTACGCAAATTTGACCCACAGGTTCGACGCAGGGTGCAGGCTGCGATCGACCTCCTGGCTGCGAATCCGCGACCGCCCAAGGCGACTCAGCTCGTCGGAGGAGCCGGTGAATGGCGTGTGCGAACGGGCGACTATCGGATCATCTATGAGATCCAAGACGACCAACTGATCGTGCTCGTTCTCAGGGTCGGCCATCGCCGCGATATATACGCGGGACACGTGAGCTAGGTTTTGACCATGACAGCTGGCGACTACGCCCAAGTCGGATCACCGGGCCCGTAAGGTGCGATTCACCCTCCCGCTCCTGCTCTCAGACCGGCACCGGCTCGAGTACTGGCGTGCCCGGTCGCCCCGCCCGGCCGCGCTCGCGTGCCCACACGAAGAAGCCGACGAGCGTGAAGACGCCGTAGAACACGTACATCGACGCCGAGGCGTAGTAGCCGGCGCTGATGAGAAGCGGCACTCCGACGACATCCACTGCCACCCAGATGAGCCAGAATTCAACCCAGCCCTTGGCCATCCCGTAGGTCGCGAAGAGGGATCCGACGAAGACCCAGGCATCCGACCAGACCGGCTCATACGAGCCGAGCAGGCGGAACAAAGGTGTAATCGCCGCAGTGCCGCCGACGAGCGCGACCACAAGAAGGATGCGCGCGCGCCAGCTCGCCCAGTGCGGCTGCACAGCGGCGGCACCGGTATCCGCGCGGTGCTTCCAGCGGTACCAGCCGTAGAACGACACGACGATAAACATCACCTGGCGACCGACCTGGCCGAGAAGGTTGACCGGGTTCGGATTGTCGAAGACGGCACCAAGGAAGACGGTGAACAGCAACGCGTTGCCGACGATGCCAACCGGCCACGCCCAGACCCGGCGTCGCATCCCGCCGAGAGCACTCGCCAACCCGAACACATTGCCGAGGACTTCGCGCCAGAGGACGGTCTGAGTTCCGATCGTGAATGTGGCCGTGAACAGCCAGTGCAACACAGCCATGGTTTCTCCTCGTGCGTCGTTCCCGTCAACGCGATAACCGCTGTGGGCATTCCGTGGATGGGGGCCGTCTGCCAGGACATATGTTCGCTGTGAACTCCATGCCGAGCAAATTTGAGACAGAGCTGTCCATCCAATCGCTCATCGTGGCAGTTGTCACAGGAATCTCAAGCCCAAGACTACTTTCGGTGCTGTTCCTGGTCGGGTCCCTCATCCTTGCGGCGAGATTCGGAGCGTGTGGTGCACGAGCTCGCATCAGAGGTCGAGCGTCTGAGGCACATGTGGCCATCATCGGCATCGCCATCTGGCTTGCGTTCGCATTCGTCCAAGTTGGGATGCTAGCGACCTGAAGCACACCGGTCGGTAATTGATCCGCCACCTCATCAAAATGTATTGCCGCTCGCTTATCGCGTGAAGCGGAGAGCATAGGCAGAAGCGCTGAATCAGGCTGGAGTTGCAGGGTGACGATGTGGCAACGACTACATGAAGGACGACGCGCACGAGCAACTTGAAGCGGCCGGACTTTGCTCGAAGCAGCCCGTGAGATGGCGTCTCCGACACGGGCGCCTCAATCTTCGAGAAGATCTACACTAGTCAGGTATCGTTACGAATCGTAGTCGTACAACAGCAACAGATACCTGGCTGTGAGATGGATGTGTGCATGCGGCGCGTGGCAAGCGGAGCGCTACGAACGCGCCGCCACAGTCGGTTCGGCGACGATCTGGCTCGACAGCATTGGCGCGGGGTGTAAACCTCGTGGGATCAGCGTGGGCGAATGGAGCCGAGAGCAGGATGGACGACGAGCAGCGGGTCAATTTGGGGGTGTCGTTGTTCATCCCGTACCGGTATACCGAGGACCGGATGTTCCGGGCTGTCCAGGATGCCGGGTTCGACGACTGGACCCTCGCCCAGTGCCGGGTGTTCCAACGCATTGCCGACGACGGTTCGCGCCTTACGGACCTCGCGGATCAGGCACAGGTGACCAAGCAAAGCGCGGGCGTGCTGGTCGACCAACTGGAAAGTCTGGGCTACGTCCGTCGAGTACCGGACCCGACGGATGGCCGCGCCCGGTTGATCGTGATCGAGGAACGTGGCCGACGGGCGCTCGAGGTAGCCAAGGAGACGTTGGACGAGATCCTCGCAGAGTGGGAGTCCTACCTGGGTACGCGCAACTTCACCTTGTTGCAGGAGATCCTGGATCAACTCCGAGAGATCACGGACCCCTACGCGCGGTGAGCCCGGGCCGCTGAGCGGTCCGCACCGATTGCCGTTCTCCCGAGACGTCGGGCAGCGAACTTGTACGCGTTTTGACATTAGTCAGCATTGCTGACTAGTATCGTCAATGTTCCTGACGACTTTTCTCTGCGATGAGCGGGTGGTCGGCACGCCCATTCATCCCGCACTAGAAAGCGAAATACTGTGAAGTTTCTTGTCCTTGGAGCCACCGGCCGAACCGGCGTCCCGTTCGTCAAAAAGGCACTCGACCAGGGACACCAGGTCACCGCCCTCGTTCGGCGGCCGGACGCCACAGTCGACCCGCGCGCTCAAATCGTCAGCGGTGATGTCACCGATGCCGCCGTGATCGCAACGGCAGCCCGAGGCCACGACGTGGTCATCAGCACGCTCGGAGCCAATAGCGTCCGGAAAACCCCGACCCTGGTCACCGACACCGTCCGTGCCGTCATCGCTTCCGCAAAAAGATCAGGCGTTGACCGGTTCGTCATCGTGTCCGCCTTCGGAGTCGGCGACTCCCTCGCCAAGGCTTCGTTCCTGGCCGCCCTGATATTCCGCACTGTGCTTCGGAAGAAGTACGCGGACAAAGCCGCGTCGGACGTGCTCTTGATGGCCAGCGATCTGAGATGGACCCTGGCATACCCCGGAGCATTGAACGACCGGAGCGGCATCAGCTACGCCGCTGTAGCGCTCGAGGACGTCACGAAATTGCCGATCATCCCATCGACCTCTCGCGCAAGCGTCGCCGACTTTCTCCTCCACTCCGCAGTGGAAGACACCTTCATCCGCCAGATCGCTGTCGTCACCGACACCAAATAGGTCAGCAATGCAGGCCCAAAAACCACCACTCACTAGCACCGCTCAGCTCACCGGCCCAGGGAAACAAGACAGTCATGAACGCGCCAACGGTTAGAACTCTCAACGTATTCATAGCTCTCGTTGCAGCGACGTCCCTGTCGATCTTCGTCCAAGCCATCTTGGCGGGAGAATTCGTCTCACAGAATCACCGTGACGGCTGGATTGATGCGCACGGGATCGTTGCCGACGTTGTGGCGGGTCTCGCATTGGTCACCATGATTTTCACGATCGTCGCGCTACGCAGGCCGCACCGCCAGCTTTTTGGGCGAACGATCACATTCTTTGTCCTGGTAGTAATCCAAATCTTCATCGGCCACTTCATCACCGACTTCAAGCAGGATTGGCTCATCGCAATCCACGTCCCGCTCGCGTTCATCATCTTCGGCGGCGCAATCCTGCTGCCATTCCAAGCAATCGGAATGCGCCGCGCGGCCGCCATCCCCGTGACGACGGCAGACATGCCCGCGCCAACCGCAACGTAGGTCGAACATTGGCTCGGGCCACGCGTTCACACGCCGACGGGTGGGTGCCGGGCCGGGCCCGCAGCGACGGCCGACGGCCGGCCACGAGGCCGCTTGGAGGTGACCCGGGAGGTGCGTTTATCCTGTGTCAGTTCGCGTCAACGTCTGCGCGAATTGACACAGACAATACGGATCCCAGGGACAGGTCAGCGACGAAATCGTGCCCCACAGGAACTAACCCGACAAGAATGAGCCAACCAAGCAAAAGAGCCCGGCCGATGGCCGGGCTCTTCATAAATATCAACGATATCCGAGTCATCTATCAACGATGACCCGAGACATCACAACGTGCGCGAGGGGGGACTTGAACCCCCATGCCCTCACGGGCACACGGACCTGAACCGTGCGCGTCTGCCAATTTCGCCACTCGCGCTCACCCGTCGACGACGAGTCGTCAACTCAGCGAGATTACCACAGCGCTAGCCGGCTCCCGTTGCGATGGCGTCGGCGGTGAGGGCCACGAGAATGGCGGACATCGTGATCAGGGCAACGACGAAAAGTTTACGGTGCGACACCTCAACGACACTAGACGTTTGCGATTAGAGACAGCGAGTAGTTTCCACAGGCAGGGGGTTTCGGCACGCCATTCTGTGACTCCCGACCTGGCACAACTCGGTCGGCGCTGGGGTCGCGCGATTGCACCGTAATCGCCATAGCTCCACAGCGCTACTAACATCGAGTGATAACTATCCGCTTCGACGGGGAGATCATTGGGCCTTCTAGACAACTTCGAACGAGGTCTTGAGCGGGCAGTGAACGGTGCCTTCGCCAAGACCTTCAAGAGTGGTCTGCAGCCGGTGGAGATCACGAGTGCACTGCGCCGCGAACTCGACACCAAAGCCGTCGTCGTCGCGCGCGACCGCATCCTCGTTCCCAACAAGTTCACGGTGCGCCTCAGCCGTTCCGACTACGACCGGATGGCCGACCTCGGCCCGACCCTCGTCGACGAGCTAATTCAGCAAGTCCAGCGCCACGCAACCGCCCAGCACTACGCATTCGCCGGTGGAATCTCGGTGAAGCTGAAGGCAGACGAAAACCTCGGCGTCGGCAGCATAGAAATCGACTCGGTCAACGTAAAGGGCTCGGTAGCCTGGACGCCCGTGCTGGATGTGAACGGCAAGCGGCATCCCATCACCAAGTCCCGCACGATAATAGGTCGCGGCTCGGACGCCGACATCACCGTCGATGACACCGGGATCTCCCGCAAACACGTCGAAATTCTCTGGGACGGTACTCGCGGGCAAGTCAACGACCTGGGATCAACGAACGGCTCAAAGCTCAACGGAAATCCTGTACATAAGGCGCCACTCGAGCCAGATTCCCTCATTGAGATCGGTCGCACACGTATTCTGTTCCGCGTGCTTGCCCAATCGGCCGATGCCGACCAGCTCAGCGATCTGCGCACCGATGACGATGGCCGGAACGGATAGATGAGCGACCTGACGCTGCTCATCCTCCGCCTGGTTTTCCTTGCGGTGCTCTGGGTGTTCGTGTTCGCGGTTGTGTATGCGCTGCGCTCCGACCTCTTCGGGCAGAAGGTGCGGCGCCAGACCGCCGAGGGTGCGGCATCCGCATCGTCCCCGTTCGCGGCCGCACCGGTCGCGGCGCCCAACCTCGTGGAGGCAACGGAGCCGATCCACAACATCCCGTCGGCGCCGCCACCACCTGCCGCGCCGGTGCGCGACACCAGCCCACCCGCGGGCAACAGTCCTGCGAGGCGCCTCGTCATCACCTCCGGGCCGAAGGAGGGCCTCGAGATCGAGCTCCCGACGGAGCAGCTCGCGATCGGTCGCTCCAGCGAGTCGGGCCTCGTCATCCGGGATGACTACACCTCGACCCACCACGCCCGCCTGATGCTCTGGAACGATGGCTGGGTCGTGCAGGATCTCGACTCGACCAACGGCACCTTCCTCGACGGCCAGCGTGTGACCCTCCCCACCCCCGTTCCTCTCAATTCGACAGTCACGATCGGTACGACCAGCTTCGAATTGCGAAGGTAGCCGATGCCATCACCCGAAAAGAGCATCGCCGTCTCCAATGTCGGCAAGATTCGAGCCAACAACCAGGACAGCGGTTACGTCGGCCGATATCTCTTCGTGGTGGCAGACGGGATGGGCGGCCACGCCGGCGGAGACGTCGCCTCGGCCATTGCGATCCACCGCATCAGCGAGATCGACAAGCAGTACACGTCCGCGCACGATGCCGTCTTTGCGCTCCAGTCTGCACTCATCGCCGCAAACTCCCTGCTCGCCGAGACCGTTTTCGAGCACAACGAGCTGACGGGGATGGGCACAACCGTCTCCGGCATCCTGCGAGTCGGCCATCAGATCGCGCTCGCTCACATCGGCGACTCCCGCATCTACCGGTTCCGCGGCAGCAAGCTTGAGCAGATCTCGTCCGACCACACTTTCGTGCAGCGGCTCGTCGACTCCGGCCGGATTACGCCGGAGGAGGCCGCAGTTCATCCCCGGCGCTCGGTGCTCATGCGCGTGCTGGGCGATGTGGATGCCGCACCCGAGATCGACACCCAGGTACTGGACACCGCTCCCGGTGACCGATGGATGATTTGCTCCGACGGCCTCTCGAGCTACGTCTCCGACGACAAAATCGAACACGTACTCGCGAGCGTGAGCGACACACATGAGGCCGCTGATCGGCTCATCAAGGAGAGTCTCGACGCCGGCGCACCCGACAATGTCACGGTCGTCCTCGTCGACATTGACGAGACGACCGACTCCTCCCACGTGCCGCCGCTCACCGTCGGATCGGCTGCGAGTCCTCTGTCGTTCGACAGCGATAGTGCCCGGCGTTCGCTGCGGCTGCCGACGCTGCTGCTGCATCCCCTGAAGGCGACCCAGCCAGACCCGAGCCACTTCGAGCCGGAGTCCGAGGACTACCTCGACGAACTCATTCTCGAAGACCGCCGCCGCGCGAAGCGCCGCCGCATCACCTGGCTGGTTGCAATCGGTATCGCCGTGCTTGCCATCATCGCCGGTGTAATCGTCGCCTACCAGTGGACGCAGGCGCACTACTACGTCGGCAACGACCAGGGCACGGTGGCGATCTACCGGGGAGTGCAGCAGGGCATCGGGCCCATCCAGCTGTCCTCGGTGTACAAGAAGACTGACATCGCTCTCGACCAGCTTCCCGCATTCAACCGGCAGCAGGTCGATGCAACTATCAGCGCGAGCAGCCTCATGCTCGCCCAACAAATCGTGGACCGGTTGTCGGATGCCCGTACGCAGTAGCCCGCCCCCGGCAGCGCCGATCACCGGACCCGTCGATGCGAGTCCCCTCGCGACGTTCACAAACACCATCCGACTGCGGCTGCGTGTTCCGGCCAGGCTGCGCAACCTCGAACTCGGCTTGTTGATCGTCGCGTGCGGCATCGTCGCGTTCGCCATCATCCTCGTGCAGCTCGGCGCAACCGGCAAGCTCGACGTGACGACCCTGACGCTGTCTGCCGGCCTCGCAGTTCTCGTCTTCGCGATGCACTTCGTGATGCGCGTGGTTGCTCGGGATGCCGACCCGCTCATCCTGCCCATCATCACCCTGCTGAACGGCGTCGGCATCGCGGAGATCTACCGCATCGACATTGCTAAGGGGCTCTCCGGCTGGAATAGCGCGGGCATCCGTCAGATCGTCTGGACGGGCCTGGCCATTGCCATCGCAATCGCCGTCATCATTGTGATTCGCAATCACCGAGTGCTGCAGCGCTACCGCTACATCGCCATGTTCAGCGGTGTCGTTCTGCTCATCCTGCCGATGCTTCCCGTGATCGGGCGAACGGTCAACGGCGCGCGCGTCTGGATCGGAATCGGGCCCTTCACGTTCCAGCCAGGCGAACTCGCCAAGGTCGCCCTGGCGATCTTCTTCGCGGGGTACCTGGTCACGGCGCGCGATTCGCTTTCGATGGTGGGACGCAAGTTCCTCTGGATGAAGTTCCCGCGCGCGCGGGACTTCGGCCCGATCGTCGTCGTCTTCGCCGCATCGATGGGGGTTCTGGTCTTCCAAAAGGACCTCGGTACGTCTCTCCTTTACTTCGGCCTGTTCCTCGTGATGATCTATGTCGCTACCGGCCGTGCAAGCTGGATCGTCCTCGGCCTCGTGATGTTCTTCGGTGGCGCCTTCGTCGCGTACGCGACCCTCCCCTACGTCGACGGCCGCGTTCACGGTTGGCTGGATGCCTTCAGCAATACCTACTACACCGCTCAGTTGAACAGCAGCTACCAGATCGTGCAGGGTCTCTTCGGCCTCGCCCACGGCGGCCTGATCGGCACCGGTCTCGGCCGCGGTCGACCCGACATCACGCCCCTCGCCAACAGTGACTTCATCTTCTCCTCGCTCGGCGAGGAGCTTGGTCTGGTCGGCGTCTTCGCGATCCTCGCTCTCTACCTGCTGTTCGTCTCGCGCGGGTTCCGCATCGGCTTCGCGGGACAGGATGATTTCGGTCGCCTGCTCGGGGTGGGGCTGTCCTTCGTCATCGCCCTCCAGGTCTTCATCGTGATCGGCGGGGTGACCCGCGTCATCCCGCTCACTGGCCTTACGACACCGTTTCTCGCCGCGGGTGGCTCATCGCTCGTCGCCAACTGGATCATCGCTGCCCTTCTCCTTCGGCTCTCTGACACCGTGCGCAACCAACCAAGACTGGTGATCGAATGAACCGCCAGCTCAGACGTGTCAGCACGGTCGTGCTCCTCATGTTCATCGCGCTATTTGCGTCGAGCACTGTTATCCAGGTCTTCTCGACCGACCAGCTCAAGACCGATCCGCGCAACACCCGCGCACTGGACGACAGCTACTCCGCCCAGCGCGGCGAGATTCTGGATGCCAACGGCGGCGTGATCGCCGAATCGGTGCCATCCAAAGACAAATACAAGTTTCAGCGTGTGTACAAGAACGGCAAGCTGTACGCCCCCATCACCGGATACTTCACCTTCAATGAGGCGAACCCGGGCATCGAGGGCGCGCTGAACTCCTACCTGAGTGGCACAGCTAACGAGCAGTTCCTCGCGAACCTCACCTCGATCGTCACCGGACAGACGGCAAAGGGATGGTCGGTCGAGTTGACGATCGACCCCAAGATCCAGAAGGCCGCGTACGACGCGCTTGGCAACAACACGGGTGCCATTGTTGCGATCGATCCGAAGACCGGTGCGATCCTCGCCATGGTGTCGAAGCCTTCGTACGATCCCAACGCGCTTTCGGTACACAGTACGAAAGGGTTCTTCACGGCGTACAACTCGCTCATCAAGAACAAGTCGAAGCCGTTGACCAATCGCGCGATCGCCGGTGACCTGTACCACCCCGGCTCGGTGTTCAAGCCGCTTCTCGCCGCGGCAGCGATGGACACTGGCAAGTACCAGCCGAGCAGCTCATTCCCGAACCCTGCAGCGCTGAGGCTGCCGCAGTCGAACTCTTACATCCACAATTCGACTGGTGCAACGTGTGGGCCCGGGGCGAAGGCAACCATTGCGACGGCCATCAGGCTCAGCTGCAATATCCCGATGGCACAGCTTGGCGCGGCCCTCGGCGAGAGCACCATCTCTCAGTACGCAACAAAATTCGGGTTCGGCCACCAATTCAATCTTGCAGGCTCAGGGCTCTCGGCAACGCCGAGCATCTACCCAACCGGACAGGACGCTCCGCAGGTCATGCTTTCCGCGTTCGGACAGAGCAACGACCGCGTCACACCGCTTCAGATCGCACTCGACTCAGCGGCGATCGCCAACGGAGGTACCGAGATGCAGCCGACCCTCATCAAGAAGATAATCAAGCCCGACCTCACCGAGGTTCAGACGCTGAATCCAACCGTGTACAGCACCCCGGTCTCCGCCGATGCCGCCGGGAAGGTGCGAGACATGATGGTCTCGAGTGTGGCGGGTGGTGCGGCAAGCAATGCCACAATAGTAGGGGTTCAAGTGGCGGGTAAGACCGGAACAGCACAAAACGGCGTGAACGACCCATACACGCTGTGGTTCACCGGATTTGCTCCCGCGAACGACCCGAAGGTTGCCGTTGCAGTAGTCGTGGAGAACGGCGGAGGCTTCGGCCAGGACTCCTTTGGAAACCTGGTCGCGGCGCCAATGGGCAAAAAGGTACTTGAGGCGGTGCTAAACAAATGAGACCGACTAGCGGGCTCACCTTCGGGGGCAGATACCAGCTGTCCAGTCGCGTAGCGATCGGCGGGATGGGCGAGGTCTGGCAGGCGACCGACCTGGTCATCGGCCGCACTGTCGCCATCAAGATCCTGAAAGACGAGTACCTCGGTGACCCGGGCTTCCTTGAGCGGTTCCGCGCCGAAGCCCGTCACGCTGCGCTCGTCAATCACGAAGGCATCGCCAACGTCTTCGACTATGGCGAAGAGGAGGGCAGCGCGTTCCTCGTCATGG
The DNA here is from genome assembly GCA_025463785.1 of Glaciihabitans sp. Classification (GTDB taxonomy): domain Bacteria; phylum Actinomycetota; class Actinomycetes; order Actinomycetales; family Microbacteriaceae; genus Galbitalea. The sequence goes on along the minus strand of JAODBD010000003.1, from coordinate 41,621 downwards.
AGCTCGTTCCGGGCGAAGCCCTGTCGACCATTCTCGAGCGCGAACGCGTGCTGTCAACCGATCGTGTACTCGACATCGTCGCGCAGACGGCAAATGCACTGCACGCGGCGCATTCTGCCGGCCTCGTTCATCGCGACATCAAGCCCGGTAACCTCCTGATCACTCCGGATGGCCGGGTCAAGATCACCGACTTCGGCATCGCAAGGATCGCCGACCAGGTTCCCCTCACGGCGACCGGCCAGGTCATGGGCACCGTGCAGTACCTGTCGCCGGAGCAGGCGAGCGGGCATCCCGCATCCCCGACGACCGACATCTACTCCCTCGGAATCGTCGCGTACGAAGCTCTCGCCGGCCGCCGACCGTTCACCGGCGAGTCACAGGTCGCGATCGCGATGGCGCAGATCAACGAGACGCCACCCGAGTTGCCGGTGACCATCTCGGAACCCGTGCGCAACCTCGTGTACTCGTGCATCGCGAAGAGCCCTGCCGATCGTCCGGCATCCGCTGCACACCTCGCCCGGGCGGCGCAGGCGCTGCGGCGCGGGGATGTTGCCGCTGCAGCTGCCTCCGTTCCCGGCATCATCGGCACGGGTTCGCTCGCGCTGACGGCGGGCGCAAACTACGGTCAGCCGACGGCAGCGACGCGCGTTTTGCCCACGACATCCGTTTTGCCGACAACGCCGACATCGCCGACGACAACGAAGAAACGCAGCCCGTGGACCTGGCCACTCATCGCCCTGATCGCGCTGCTGCTCGTCGTTCTGATCGCCACGATCATCGCGCTCGTTGCCCAGCCCGGCACGATCCCGCCGACGAACAGCCCGCCGCCTTCGACTACTGCTTCCATCACGCCGTCAATCACCCCGACACCGGTCGACACCAACGTCGACCTTGAGGTCAAGAACATCAGGGGCAAGAACAAGGCCGATGCGCAGGCTTACCTGCAGAGTGTCGGGATGAAGATGCTCGCCCAGACCGGTGACCCCGCGACCACCGCGGCGAATGTCGGTAGGGCATACGACCTCAACCCGACCGGGCCGACGGCACCGGGCACCACGGTGACCGTCTTCTTCTGGGGACCGGTTGCGACCCCGCCAGCACCAAACATGCCTACTACCGATGGCACTGCGCCGTTCACGCCATCAACCCAGTACAACGTGACGCTGTCGACCCCATACAACGGATGCCCCTCCGACCTCGGTCTGGCCGGCTGGAACGTCAATGTGTCAAACGGTACGATGACGGAAAGCAGCCCTCTCCTGCCCTCGGACACCACGTTCCAGATCACGACCGGCACTACCGGCACGACGTCGGTCACGGTGGCGGCCCTGTGTGGCACAGGCGCGGCCCAGATCCAGTCGGATCCGTCGCCTGCTCTCAACTTCCCGATCGGCTAGGCAAAGGTCCAAAATCCACCGGGTACACTGACTAGGCATTTGCGAGCGAAACACAGGAGGCGAAACACATGGCAGAGAGCGTTGGTCAGGGTGTTCGCCTACTTGCCGGTCGATACCAGATCGGTGAACTCATCGGCCGCGGCGGCATGGCAGACGTCCGCGTCGGCACCGATGCCCGCCTCGGGCGCCGCGTCGCCATTAAGCTGCTGAAGCCGGCGCTCGCCAACGATCCCGCGTTCCGCACCCGTTTCCGTCGCGAGGCTCAGGATGCCGCCAAAATGGCGCATCCCACCATCGTCCGCATCTTCGACGCCGGCGAAGAGACCGTCACAGACCCCAACGGCAACGAGGCGCAGATCCCGTTCATCGTCATGGAATATGTGGATGGCCGACTATTAAAAGACGTGCTGGCCGACGGCGCGCTCGACCCAGCCGAAGCAGTCCGAATCGTCGGTCAGGTGCTGACAGCTCTCGAGTACTCGCACCGCGCCGGCGTCGTGCACCGCGATATCAAGCCCGGCAACATCATGATCGCCTCCAACGGCCAGGTGAAGGTCATGGACTTCGGTATCGCTCGTGCGATCTCTGAATCGTCCGCCACCATCGCCGAGACGAGCGCTATCGTCGGCACCGCGCAGTATTTCTCGCCCGAGCAGGCCAGGGGCGAAGCTGTTGATGCGCGAACTGACCTCTACTCGACCGGCGTCGTACTATTCGAGTTGCTGACCGGGCAGGCCCCCTTCCGCGGCGAGAATCCCGTCGCAGTCGCCTACCAGCACGTCAACCAAAACCCGGTGCCGCCGAGCACGTTGAATCCTAAGGTCTCGCACGGGCTTGACGCCGTTGTCTTACGCGCCCTTTCGAAAGACCGCTTCGCGCGGTTCCAGAGCGCCACCGAGTTCCGTGAGGAGCTTGAGGCTGCCGGCGCGGGCGTCGCTCCCGTCCGCCGTGCGGCCGCTCCGCTCAACGACTTCAACGCGACGCTGTTCGGAGTGAATCCGCTGGCCACCGCGGGGTCGGAGACGGCGCTCCGTCAGCTGACCATCGATCAGGAGGCTCGCGAGTCGCGCACGCAGTCACGGCCGCCCGTCGCCTGGATTTGGGCCGGCATCGCGCTCATGCTCGTCATCATCATCGCGGTCGTTGTTTGGACTCTCAACCTCCACTCGGCCAACTCGGGCTTCGCAAGCGGGCTTTCGGTAAAGGTGCCCAATGTCGCTGGCGAAATCTATGACCAGGCGAAGACCGAACTCACCAAGGCGAGGCTGCAACCCACGGAGCAGAGCGAGACCAGCGCGACTGTTCAGCAGAACGTCGTCATCCGCACTGTCCCCGCGCCGGGCGCAGGCGTCGCACCCGGGCAGACCGTCATCGTCTATGTTTCAATTGGCCCTTCGGCCGTCAGCATCCCTGACGTCTCTGGTCTGAGTGTCGCCAAAGCCAAGTCGACCTTGTCGCAGTTCGGCTTCGTCCTGGGCAAGACCACCAAACAGGACTCGCCCAACATCGGCAAGGGCGTCATCATTTCGAGCACGCCACAGGGTGGCTCTCAGGGCTCGGCGGGCGAATCGGTGGACATCGTGGTGTCGACCGGGCTCGTCACCGTGCCAAACGTGGTGAACGAGTCTTCGGCAATCGCCGGGCCGGCGCTTTCGGCAATTCAGTTGAACGTGACCGTCATCGGCGACAGTACCTGCGCGGGTGGCAAGGTGACGAACCAGTCGTTACCGCCGGGCAAGCAACCTCAGCACTCAAAGATCTCGATCACGGTTTGCACCGGTTGACTTCGAACCGTTAGCTGTTGTTCGTCGAGAGCTCGTTGTGATCGGCGTTGCTAGCTCTTGTTCGTCGAGACCGTTTCTGGCGGCGGCGGGGAAACGTACGGCTGGATGTACGGGAAGATCACGTACACGCAGAGCCACAGGATGCCTGCGATCACGACGAGCAGAATCAGTAGCCGCAGCCACCACGGCCCGGGCAGGACCCTCCACAGAGCGCCGTACACGATCAGCCCTTCTTCACTGCGGCAGCGATTGCGTCGGGCGGGCCGCCGGCTTCCGGGTAGAACCGGTCGAATAAGCCGTATGCAATCATGCGTTCCGCTGTCGAAAAGAACGGGTTGCACGTCGTCATCGTGATGATGCGGTCGGTGGGGGTCACTCCGGGCTGCATCGGCACGGGCTGCAGCACATTCACCTCGGTGGGCTGCACGTACTGGATGTCACGGAACGTGTACTGGTACCAACCGTCCTTGGTGCCGACATAGACAGAGTCGCCCACGTGAAGCTGATGCAGGTACTCGAATCCACCGCCGTAGGCGTGCCTGTGCGCGGCGATCGCGAAGTTGCCCACCTGACCGGGCATCTGCGTGCCAGGGTAATGGCCGACGCCGATGGCATCCAGAACATCGGCGACACCGACGCCCTGAGCGATCGGACGCTGCCAGGTCTTGCCCCAGCGCGGCACATACAGGATCGCGAATCGCTGGGCATTGGCCGGCGCCTTCTCGACGATCGGCGCCACGATCGGCGCGACGTTCGTGGGCTGCTTCTGTGGGATGGCGTCGTTCTGCCACGCCTGCCCGAGCTTCTGCGCCTGACCCTGCTGGACGCCGCCAACCAGGATGTCCTGGAGCCAGAGCTGCCAGCCGAGAAACAGGAGCACGAAGACGCCAGCGGTGATCAGGATCTCGCCGAGCACGCCCACTACGCTCACCCGACGCCGGGCTCGAGCGCCCCTCGGCCTCAGGGAGCCCACCCCGCTCCCGTCGTCAGTCATAGCCATGATTGTAAACGGTGAATGCTAAGTAGTAGCCGACAGGCGGCACTCGATCCCCTCACGGCCATTCAGGCTACAATCTTCGGCATGGCCCGTTCATCGAATTCAAAGACCGCAAAGCCTGTTGAGGCTCGCACGGGAGAGCAGGCACCGAATCCGGTCTGGTTCAAGCCGATCATGTTCGGCTTCATGATCATCGGCCTCGCCTGGATCATCGTCTTTTACGTTAGCGGCAGCTCGGCCCCGATTCCGGCGCTTACCAACTGGAACATCCTCATCGGCTTTGGCATCATGTTCGTCGGCTTCCTGATGACGACACGCTGGCGCTGAACCCCGTACTTCCGCCCGTTTCCGGGGTAGTTACACGCGTGTAATTATCCCCACTGTGGACGGGCCTGTGGATAACTCCGGGTTCGGCTACCCGAATACGTGCACAAGAAGCGACACGACGAGACCCAGCGCAACCACGATGAACGCCGCGATCTGAAGCGGCAGCCGTCCGCGGCGAGTGGTTCTCAGCAGCACGAATCCGAGCGCAAGCCCGACGATCAGCCCGCCAACGTGCGCCTGCCATGCGATCGACGGCACGAAGTATCCGATCGCCAGGTTCAGGATGATCACAAGCACCAACTGGCCGGAACGGATACCCATCCGCCGCGCAAGAATCAGCAGCACACCCAGCAGACCGAAAATCGCACCGGATGCGCCGAGCACCGGCTCCGGCGCAAAGAAGTCGACGGCTACAACCGCGCCGATCCCCGTGATGAAGTACAGGGCGATAAATCGTGCACGACCGAGGAACCGCTCCAACGGCGGCCCCACCACGAAGAGCGAGTACATGTTGAAGAGGATGTGGACGAAGTTGGCGTGGTCGAAATTGACCGTAATCAGGGTCCACGGCGCGTTGACGACGTCGCCCGGAATGTAGAGGAGCGCGTTCTCGACCACGCTGTTGCCGCCACCGGTGACCGGATTCAGACCGGTCACGACCTCGAGCACAAACCCGACGATCGACACCGCGATGAGAATATACGTCACCACGGGCCTCTGGCTACCTGGCGCGAACGCCCGAGCGACTCGCGTCGTGATCGGGCGGGAGCTCGGCGACGACTGCTGCGCCTCACGCACACACTCGGGGCAGTGAACGCCAACCGGCGCCATCGTTTGGCACTGGCCGCAGATGGTGCGCCCGCAGCGTTGGCAGCGCACGAAACTTTCCCGGTCGGGATGCCGGTAGCACCGATTCTCTGTTGCCGTCAGGTCTGTCATGATCTGGCCGCAAACACGAATGCTCGGATGACGGCGATGACCAGCAATACTGCGACCAGAGCGATGAGCAGAAGTCGAGCGCGTTGCAGCCTTGCAGGGGTGCCGTCGAAGAGGTAAATGAACGCCGTGGCGCCACCAGCAAGGATTCCGCCGATCGCCGCCTGCCATGAACCAAAGAGGATGGCGAACACCAGACTGATCGCGCAGGTGACGTACAGGACTATCTGGTTGCCGCCCATCCGGCGGGCAAGGATGATCGTCGCCCCCACGAGGCCGAAGACCGCGCCGATCGCGCTGGTCACCAACCCATCGAGAAGAAACGCGAACACGGAAGCGCCGAATCCGCTGATCAGGTAAAGCAAAATAAACTTCTGGCGGCCAAAAAATCGCTCGAGCTGTCTACCGAGGATGAAGATCGCGTATCCGTTGAACAGCAGACCAAGGATGCTTCCGGCCAGAAGCATCGACGTGAGGAGCGCCCACGGCTGGTGCAGGACATCCGGCCCGGATGCGGGACCACCAGCGATGGGGAACACCGACAGGTAGTTGGTCAGGAATCCCCGCGCGATCTGGTCGGCGAGGAACAGGAGGACAAGCACTGCGAGGATCGTGTAGGTGACGATCGGGGTCTCCGCGGTCACCCACGCGAACATCCGCGAGGGGCGACGAACCCGTCTCGACCTGGCCGCGCGTGCCGTCGACATTTGTGTCACTCGCGCCTGCGCGTCATCCGGGCAATAGACATGGCCGCCCTGATGGTGCTGGCACTCCAGGCAGATGGTGCGACCGCAGCGCTCGCACAGCACAAAGCTCAGGCGATCCGGGTGGCGGTAGCAGTAGTCGTCCGGATTGCGAGCGGATTCACTCATTCGTCTCAGTCATGCGCGCTAGACCTCGACGACGTCAATGCTCTCGATCACCACGGGAGTCAGCGGCTTGTCGCGACCATCGGTGTCGACCGCCTCAATGGCGTCAACTATCTTGCGTGATGCGTCGTCCTCGACGAGGCCGAAGATGGAGTGCTTGCCCTGGAGCCACTGGGTGGGGACGGTCGTGATGAAGAACTGCGAACCGTTGGTGCCGCGGCCGCCCTGAGTGCCGGCGTTCGCCATCGCCAGAACGTAGGGCTCGTTGAAGTTGAGCTCGGGGTTGATCTCGTCGTCGAACTGGTAGCCGGGGCCGCCGGTACCCTGGCCGAGCGGGTCGCCGGCCTGAAGCATGAAGTCTTTGATGATGCGGTGGAAGATCACACCGTTATACAGCGGGTCGTTGGAGACCTTGCCAGTCGCGGGGTGAGTCCACTCCTTCGTACCCGTCGCGAGACCGACGAAGTTGTTGACGGTCTTTGGCGCGTGGTTGCCCAGAAGATTGACGACGATGTCGCCCTTGTTCGTGTGAATGGTTGCGACAGAGGTGTGAGCAGACATGACGACAATTCTTGCATAGCGGACTTCGCTTGCGCGGAGCGTGCACCCAGCCAGTACTCAGGTCAACGGGTTTCTGTAGAAACAGTTGAATGACAGTATTGGTGAGTTCGCTTGATCGATTCGTACGGAGGTTCTCCCATGGCACTATCACGAAAGCGCAAGCGTGAACTGACGAAACTCAAGGGCCAGGCCGCCAATCTCTGGGACGACCAGCGCGAGGTACTTGAGCGCGCCAACCGAGTAGTCCGTGAGGCCAGCCGCCACGCACGCAGCTACGCACGCGAAGAGGTTGCACCTCGCGCCCGCGATGCGTTCGATGACCGCGTTCGCCCGGCAGTCGCATCCGGCCTCAGCGCCACGAGGAGTGCCGCATCGGTTGGCCGGGAGCGTCTCGTCGACGATGTTTTCCCAGCCGTGTCTTCGGCGCTGGGCTCCGCTCTGGCGATTCTCGAGGTCGCGAAGGATCCGCGAGTTCGGGATGTTCTGAAGAAGGTCACGACGACCGGCGGCAAAGCAGCGTCCAGGGTTGGTATCGCGAAGGCGACCCCAAACCGCGGACCCGGCCGCTACATCCTGATCGGAGTAGGCGTTGTCGCTCTCGCTGGAATCGCGTACGCGGCCTGGCAGACGCTGCGGGCAGACGACGACCTGTGGATCGACGACGAAGACGTGACGGAGCCCGGGAGCGGCATCCAGCCTTCCTAGCCACGCGGGTGCTGCGCCGCTGACCCTGGAACAACCAGCAGCTGGTTGCCCAAGCTATGACACCGGCCAGCGCTATTGACTACTGAAAGCTGCATCGAAGGATGCCGTCGGCCGCTCCCACAGCAGGGAACGGATGTATGCCAGGGCTTCGGGCGCGCCGTGCAGTCGATCCATGCCGGCGTCCTCCCACTCGATCGAGATCGGGCCGGTGTAGCCGATGGCATCCAGTGCCCGGAACGCGTCCTCCCACGGAACATCCCCGTGACCGGCGGAGACGAAATCCCAGCCCCGGCGCGGGTCGCCCCACGGCAGGTGCGAGCCGAGTACGCCGGCCCGGCCATTAAGGGGCCGCATCCGCGTGTCCTTGCAGTCGACGTGGTAGATGCGGTCCTTGAAGTCGACGATGAAGCCGACCGGGTCGATGTTCTGCCACATCATGTGCGACGGATCCCAGTTGAAACCGAACGCCGGCCGGTGGTCGATTGCTTCGAGTGAGCGCACGCTCGACCAGTAGTCGTAGGCGATCTCCGAGGGATGCACCTCGTGCGCGAACCGAACCCCCTCAGAGTCGAAGACGTCGAGAATCGGGTTCCAGCGATCGGCGAAGTCCTGGTACCCGGCGTCGATGACCGACGGTGGGACCGGTGGGAACTGCGCGACGTATGGCCAGATCTTGGAACCGGTGAACCCGACGACAACATCCACACCCAGCTTGCGTGCTACCCGGGCTGAGCGCTTCATGTCCTCGGCGGCGCGCTGGCGCACCCCTTCCGGGTCGCCGTCGCCCCAGGTCGACGGCCGCACAATCGCCTGATGCCGGAAATCGATTGGGTCATCGCAGACCGCCTGGCCCGTCAAGTGGTTCGAGATCGCGAAGACTCTGAGGTTGTTGCGGTCGAGGATCTCCAGCCGCGACCTCAGGTACGCGTCATCCCGGTCGGCGCGCTCGAGATCGAGGTGATCCCCGGACGCCGCGATCTCCAGCCCGTCATACCCCCAGTCGCCCGCAAGCTTCGCCACCGTTTCGAACGGCAGATCGGCCCACTGGCCCGTGAAAAGTGTGACGGGATGCGCTGCTTCGGTCATTCGTTCACTCCGCTTCTTTCGGCACCGCGAGTTCAACCCATTCTCCGGATGCCGCAGCCCGCATGACAGCCTCCGTGAGCTGCACCGCGCGAAGCCCGTCCTCAAACCGAGGTAAGCCGTCCGGAGCCTCCCCCGCAATGGCAGCGTACGTGTCGGTGACGAAGCCGTTGAAGGCATCCTGATAGCCCTGCGCGTGCCCAGAGGGGACGAGCGACAACCGGGCGGCATCGGCGTGGAGAAACTCGGGGTCGCGCGGGATCACTTCGCTCCCGCGGCGACGGCCAAGCCACAGCGACTCCGGGTTCTCCTGGTCGAAGCCAATGCTTTCCGCGCTGCCCGCGATCTCGAGATGCAGTCGATTCTTGCGACCGGGTGCAACCTGCGAGACGAGCAGCGTTCCAAGGGCGCCACCCGCCGTTTCGAGTACGACGGCGACGGCATCCTCGTTTGTTACCGCCGGATGATTGGGGCGCGAGCCGAAGAACGTTCGCATGGTAGCCGCGACACGCGTGATGCGGTCGCCGGTGACGAACTCGATGAGGTCGACGAGGTGCGAGCCGATGTCTGCGAACGCGCGCGATGCGCCTCCGGCCTCGGCATCCACCCGCCAGTTGTCGTCGGCCTCGGTCAACAGCCAATCCTGAAGATACGAACCGTGGATGCTGAACAGCCGGCCGGTTTCGCCGCCCTGCACTCGGGCACGAGCCTCGCGCACCATCGGATGAAACCGGTATGCGAACGGAACAGTCGCGGTCACCTTCGCTTCGCGCGCGGCGGCGACCAGGCGCTCAGCGTCGGCAACGGTCAGCGTGAGTGGCTTCTCGCACACGACGTGCTTGCCAGCCGCGATGACGGCGAGCGTCTGCGCCGCGTGCTGAGCATTCGGCGTGCAGATGTGCACTACGTCGATCGCGGGGTCAGCGAGAAGTTCATCGAGGTTGGCGTAGCCGTGATCAATGCCGAGTTGCGTCGCCGCCTCGATCGAACGTTCGGGCGTTGACGAAACCACACCACCGAGTCGCGCGTGTGCCGATCGCGCAGCCCGACTGTGGACGTCGGCCATGAACCCTCCGCCGACAAACCCCGCGGTGAGCGTCATTCGCCGAGCGTCCGATCGCGTGGATCCCAGGCTTCGGGTAACGGAGGCGCCAGAGTGGTTGTGCTCTCGACCTCGACGACCTCTCGACGCTCCGCCGACTCCAGGGCGGAGAGCAGCACGTCGAGCACGTGGTAAGCCTGCTCGCCCGATGCCCGTTCCCGGCGACCGGCACGAACGGCCTGCGCCAGCTCGACGACTCCAGTGCCGCGAGTACTCATCGAGCCGGTCGCGGCGATCGTCTTCGCCGTGCCGTCCTCGCCATAGATGCTCAGCTCGCCGTCGAACGTGTTGGGATCGGGCACGACGAGCGTTCCATCGACACCGGAGACCTCGAACTGTGTGCGACGCAGCTTGGAGTCGAAACTGAAGATGCTCTGCGCCGATCCGCCACCCTCGAACTCGAACAGCGCACTGATGTGGGTCGGCACCATGACCTCGATCTGTTCAACCGCGCGCGGCCCCGACCCGATCCTGCGGAACGGCTTGGCTCTCGATGCCAGCGCTGCGACGCGCGCCACCGGGCCGAAGAGTTGCACGAGGGCGGTGATGTAATACGGGCCCATGTCGAGCAGCGGGCCGCCGCCTTCCTGAAACAGGAAGTCCGGGTTCGGATGCCACGACTCCGGGCCTGGATTCTGCAGCAGTGTCAGCGCTGTCAGGGGTGCGCCGATCGCTCCGGCCTCAACGAGTCTCCGCGCAGACTGCAGGCCCGCGCCCAGAAACGTGTCTGGGGCGGTCGCGACGCGGAGGCCGGACCTGTGCGCGGCATCCAGCAGTCTTTGCCCACTCTCGCGGTCGAGCGCGAACGGCTTCTCGGTCCAGACATGCTTACCGGCCGCAACTACCTGAAGCGCGACGTCGACGTGCGCCTTCGGGATGGTGAGGTTGACAACGATCTCGACGGCGTCATCCGCGAGGAGTTGCTCTACGGTCCCGAAGGCCGGGATGCCGTACTTCTTCGCCTGCTCCTCGGCGCGACCCAGATCGAGGTCGGCCACGAATCGCACGTCGAGGTCGGGGAAGGTCGTCAGATTATCAAGATATTGGGAGCTAATGACGCCCGCGCCGATGACGCCGACCCCCACTCGCCCTGTGCCCGTCACGCCAGGTTCTCATTCGTCAGGAATGCGTAGCTGTCCGCGACCGCCTTGAAGCGGTCGCCGTTCGAATCATCGAGCTCGACGATACGAAGCGCGTGCGGCGCAGCCTCGATGATCGCGCGGATGGGGAGTGAGCCTGCACCGACCGCGACCTGCGCCTTCGTGTCGGACGTGCCAGGGCCATCCTTCACGTGGATGGCGACAACGCGGTCGCCGAGACGCTTCAGGAGCGCCACCGGATCCTGCCCACCAACGACCGCCCAGTAGGTATCAACCTCGAGGCCGACCACCGGGTCGAGTTGCGCGGCGAGATATTCAAGCGCCGTGGTGCCCTCGATGCTCGACTCCAGCTCGTGCGCGTGATTGTGGTAGCCGACGCTGACTCCGAACTCGTCTGCGATGATCGCTGCGGCGTTCAGCTGGGCCGCTGTTTCATCGATGTCGTAGGCGGTCTGCCAGCGCGCGCTCTCGACGTACGGGTCGATGGCTCGGCCGATGCCCAGCTGCTGTGCGGCAGCAAACACCTCCCGCTGCTCGGTCTCGCTCTCGCCGAGGTAGTGGGCGTGGCCAGTCGGTGCCGAGAGGCCCGACCTCTCGAGCGCCTCGCCGAGCCCCGGCAGGTCGGCGAAATTGTATGGCTCGACCTGGGTAAAGCCGATCTGGGCGATGCGCGCAATCGTGGTCGCCAGATCTTCGGCGATCGCTTCGCGCACGGTGTACAACTGCACGGACAATAGGGAGTGAGTCACGATGATCCTCGTTGAATTCGCTGGGGTGAGTAATCCCACCCTACTTCTGTCGACTGACATGCAAAAGTGTACTGCGTGTCGCTAGATGTTCAGACACGGTGAAACTGATGTGATTCAATGGCCGGTATGGCCACGCGCGAATTCCAGTTGACCCCGGATTCCGCCACCCTCCTGGCCTACCTGCGCGAGGGTGAGCCGCGAACCCGCGGGCAGCTTGCGGAACTGTCGGGGCTTGCCCGCTCGACCGTGGCATCCCGGCTAGACGGCCTTCTGGCATCCGGACTGGTCGCACCCGTGGGTGGCGGGGTTTCGTCCGGCGGGCGACCGCCCGGGTTTCTGGCATTCCAGCCGGCGGCGCGCATCCTGCTCGCCATCGACCTTGGCGCGACTCACGCAGTCGTGGCGCTCACCGACCTCTCTGGCGCCGTTCTCGAACTTGAGTCGACCGAGCTGGACATCGCGGATGGCCCCGTCCCGGTTCTCGACTGGGTTCTCGACTGCGCCGAACGGCTTCGCTCACGCAGCGGGCGCCCGGCGTCGGACATCGCGGGCGTCGGCATCGGGCTCCCCGGCCCGGTCGAGCACTCCACAGGCCTGCCGACGAACCCGCCGATCATGCCGGGCTGGGACCGGTTCGACGTTCCCGGTTACATTCGGCGCAGCTTCGCTCTGCCCGTGCTGGTGGACAACGACGTGAACCTCCTGGCGCTGGGCGAGCACGCGACGGTCTGGCGACAGGAAGACGACCTGCTGTTCGTGAAAGTTGCAACCGGCATCGGCGCGGGCATCATCAGCGGTGGTCGCCTTCAGCGCGGTGCGCAGGGCTCGGCGGGGGACCTCGGGCACGTGCGGGTTCCGTTCTCTGCTCGAACTCCGCAGCACGGGGATGCCGACGCCGACCTCGAGGCATTGGCAAGCGGCCCGGGCATCGCTCGTGCACTCTCGGCCGCCGGCGTACAGGCGACCTCCAGCCGCGATGTCGTCGAGCTGGCCCGGATCGGGGATGCGCGGGCCACCGACGCGATACGGCAGGCGGGGCGCGAACTCGGCGAGGTACTCGCGACGGCCGTTAACATCCTGAACCCGTCGGTCATTGTGATCGGCGGCAGCATTGCGCGCGCGGGCGAGCACCTGGTGGCCGGAGTTCGCGAGGTCGTCTACGGGCAGTCGACGCCGCTGGCGACCAGACATCTGACGATCACCGAGTCGCGGGCGGGTGAAACGGGCGGTGTCATCGGCGCGGCGACCATGCTCATCCAGTACTTGCTGGATCCGGCGTAGCGGTGATCGTTGGCCGGGTTGGTCGACTCGAGATACGCCGGGATACCCTGGGCGTCCCAATCCCGGAGGTTCGCGGCGAGGAGTCAGGCATCCTCACCATTGTGCCGGAGGCCGTCGAGTTGTACCACTAGCCGCGTTAGCCGTGCACCGCGCAGCAGCGATGTCGAAATCCAGCGATCGTTGATGACGGCGAAGGCGAAGGCGGCGTCCTTCGCCTCGATCTCGACTCGCGAATTGGCGACCGTGATCGAACGGATGTCGGCCCAGTTCACACTGCCGGCGAGAGCCAGGTTGTCGCCAGCGCCACTCCAGAACTGGAGGTCATTGGGTGTTGCCACAAGGCCGGCAACTTGCCGGATCCTCCCGCTGCGATTACCGTTCCGGCGCGCAATTTCTGCAAGCCAGGCATTGCCGTGGGTGTTGATCCGAGCTCCCCTGACCAGCACGGCGCCTGGAACCGCCCGCTTCAGGGCGCGGGCCCGTCGCCAATTCGGCACTCGTGCAATTACGAAATACCACAGCCCGAGCAGAACGACCGTAAGCCCACCGTCAGCCCAGGCCAGGTCGGATTCATGCGTACTCGCCCACAGCGGAGTGACGGCCAGGTTCATCGCGAACAGGCCGAACACTAACGCCGGGATGTAGAACAGCCAAGGGGTAGCGGCCGCGCCGCGTTGCACCATGACGCCGCCCGCATATGAACCTAGCTGCATGAACTCTCACTTCTCTAGACAGGTCAACAGGATGCTCGACAGAAATCGGATGCGCGCAGCCTGTCGGAGCGCATGCGGCCTGCACCCCCACCCCCGGTTGAACCATAACGGCTCAGGGTTGCATGCGCTTGCGAACATCCAGGGAGCCCCTCCGAAAATGACATTCTCATTTTCTACGCGTTCGACTCACCGTGTCCCTGTACGGAGCCCCGGGTGTCTGGGGTCGAGGCGTCGTTCACACTCCCGGCCGCTTTCGCATGCCTCAAGAGTTGGTGCCGGTCATCTCAACTTCGATCGAGTCTCCTTAGGCAAGCGCGCTGCCGGCAGGCGGAGGCCGGCAGGCGGCCGCGCGGCCGCCCGGAGGTGCCCCGGGAGGTGCGTTTAGCCTGTGTCAGTTCGCGTCAACGTCTGCGCGAATTGACACAGACAAAACGGATCCCCGGGACAGCCCGGCCACAAAATCGGGCCCGGCAAGAACTAGCCCCGGCAAGAACTAATGAGTCAAGCAAGCAGAAGAGCCCGGCCGTCGGCCGGGCTCTTCTGCTGAACGATGTCGCGACTCAGGTGAGACCCCTGTCGCGACTCATCACAAATGTGGAGCCTAGGGGAATCGAACCCCTGACCTCCTGCTTGCAAAGCAGGCGCTCTACCAATTGAGCTAAGGCCCCGCGCGTCGGAGCTATGGGCGAAGGCCATTTCCGGCCTTCGCCGCGACGCCAGCGCCAAATGCCATCTCGGCGTTTGGACTACTTTTGTCGCGACACAACTTCAATCGCGTGGGGGTACGAGGACTTGAACCTCGGACCTCTTCGTTATCAGCGAAGCGCTCTAACCGCCTGAGCTATACCCCCTGAGGCAGATACGAGAGTATCGCACCGCCGCAGCAAACTGTAATCGAGGCTACTGGTTGGTGAACCCAACGAGAAGGCCGCCGGTCAGACGCACGCTGATGTTGTAGAGAACACTCGCGATCGCCCCCAGCACCGTGCCAACGACGACATTCAGGATGGCGACAACAAAGGAGAAGCCCGTCACCTGAACGAGAGACACACTCTGCTCAACCGTGAAGTTCGGCTGGCCGAGGATGTCTTGCAGGATGCCGTCGAGCTTGCTGAACACCTGAAGGGCATCCAGTAGCACCCAGATCAGGATGGTGGCGACAATCAGGATGATGCCCAGGCAAACCGAAATCAGAAATGCGAGCTTGAGTGTCGACCAGAAGTCGAGGTAGACCAGCTTGAGGCGCACCTGCTTGGTGGCTACGGTGCGCTGGGATTTTCGTTGAAGCTTCTCCGCGACGCTACTCATCTACCGATTCGTCCTTTCCAGGCTCCTCGGTCGGATCAGATTCTTCTGACTCGTCGATTTCCTGACTCTCTAGATTACGTTCACTGTTCTTGGCAACTGCGATGATCTTGTCATCGTCTGCGAACCGGGCAAACACGACGCCCATGGTGTCTCGACCTTTGGCCGGAACTTCGGCCACGGAAGACCGTACCACCTTGCCGCTGGCAAGAACCACAAGAACCTCGTCCTCGTCGTCGACAATCAACGCTCCCGCGAGATCGCCGCGAGCCTCCTGCAGCTTGGCTACCTTGATACCCAGACCACCTCGGTTCTGCACGCGATACTGGTCGGCGGATGTGCGCTTCGCATAGCCGCCCTCGGTGACAACAAACACGTATCCACTGTCGGAGACTACGCTCGCGTCGAGAAGCTGGTCGTCATCCCTGAAGTGCATTCCGATCACTCCGGAGGTTGACCTTCCCATCGGGCGAAGGGCCGCGTCTGACGCCGTGAACCGAATCGACATGCCCTTATGGGAGACGAGCAGGACATCCTGATCTTCCTCAACAAGCATGGCCGAAACGAGCTCGTCGCCTTCGCGTAGGTTGATCGCGATGATGCCGCCCGTGCGATTGGTGTCGTAGTCGGTGAGTGCCGTCTTCTTGACGAGACCGCCCTTAGTGGCGAGCACAAGGTACTTCGCCGCAGCGTAATCGCGGATGTCGAGAACCTGCGCGACCTCCTCGCCGGGCTGCAGCGCGAGCAGGTTGGCGAGGTGCTGGCCCTTAGCGTCGCGGCCGGCCTCCTGGATCTCGTACGTCTTCGCGCGAAGCACCCGGCCTGTGTTCGTGAAGAACAGCAGCCAGTGATGCGTCGTGGTCACGAAGAAGTGCTCGACGACGTCATCCGCCCGAAGCTGGGCGCCCTTGACCCCCTTGCCGCCGCGATGCTGGCTGCGGTAGTTGTCGCTGCGGGTGCGCTTCACGTATCCACCGCGAGTGATCGTGACGACCATCTCCTCTTCGGGGATGAGGTCTTCGACACTCATGTCGCCGTCGAAACCGAACATGATCTCGGTGCGGCGGTCATCTCCAAAACGCGCGACGATCTCCTGTAGTTCGTCGGTTACGATCTTGCGCTGCTCGGTCGGAGTATCGAGGATGTGGTGGTACTCCGCGATGAGCCGCTCGAGTTCTGCCGCCTCGTCGATGATCTTCTGACGCTCAAGCGCCGCAAGCCGGCGCAGTTGCATGTCGAGGATCGCGCGCGCCTGCAGCTCGTCGATGTCGAGCAGCGTCATCAGGCCATCCCGGGCTGCCTCAGTGTCGGCGCTGCGGCGGATGAGCGCGATGACCTCGTCGAGTGCATCGAGCGCTTTGAGGTAGGCGGTCAGGATGTGCATCCGCTCCTCTGCTTTACGCAGACGGAAGGCGGTGCGACGGATGATCACCTCGATCTGATGGTCGATCCAGTGGGTGATGAACCCGTCGAGCGGAAGCGTGCGCGGAACGCCGTCCACGATCGCAAGCATGTTTGCACCGAAGTTTTCCTGCAGCTGCGTGTGCTTGTAGAGGTTGTTGAGCACGACCTTGGCAACGGCATCACGCTTCAGGACAACGACGAGACGCTGGCCGGTGCGGCCCGAGCTCTCGTCGCGGATGTCTGCGATGCCGGCAAGCCGGCCTTCTTTGACCAGGTCGGCGATCTTCTGTGCGAGATTGTCGGGGTTGACCTGGTACGGCAGTTCGGTGACGACCAGGCAGGTGCGACCCTGCAGCTCCTCCACGTTGACAACCGCACGCATCGTGATCGAGCCACGGCCGGTGCGATAGGCATCCTGAATGCCTTTGATTCCGAGGATCTGCGCGCCGGTCGGGAAGTCTGGCCCCTTGATGCGCTGGATCAGCGCTTCGAGCAGCTCTTCACGCGAAGCGTCCGCGTTTTCGAGCGCCCACAGCGCGCCGGCAGAAACCTCGCGCAGATTGTGCGGCGGGATGTTCGTGGCCATGCCGACCGCGATACCGACCGACCCGTTGACCAGAAGGTTCGGGAATCGCGCTGGCAGAACGACGGGCTCCTGCGTCTTGCCGTCGTAGTTGTCCTGGAAGTCGACGGTCTCCTCGTCGATGTCGCGGACCATCTCCATGGCCAGCGGTGCCATCTTCGTCTCGGTGTATCGCATGGCGGCGGCACCGTCGTTGCCGGCCGAGCCGAAGTTGCCCTGGCCGAGGGCCAGCGGGTAGCGAAGGCTCCACGGCTGCACGAGACGAACGAGCGCGTCGTAAATCGATGAGTCACCGTGGGGGTGGAACTGCCCCATGACGTCGCCGACAATACGAGTGCACTTGTTGAAGCCTTTGTCTGGGCGGTAGCCACCGTCGTACATGCCATAAATCACGCGGCGATGCACGGGCTTCAGGCCGTCGCGCACCTCGGGCAGCGCGCGCCCGACGATGACACTCATCGCGTAGTCGAGGTACGAGCGCTGCATCTCCAGCTGGAGATCTACCTGCTGCACCTTGTCGTGGCGATCATCTTTGGGCGCGTCTTCGAAAGTTGGTTCGTCAGCCATGATTCAGTCCTCTTAAATATCCAGGAAGCGAACGTCTTTGGCATTGCGCTGGATGAAGCTCCGGCGGGATTCGACGTCCTCGCCCATAAGGGTCGAGAAGATTTCGTCGGCCGCGGCAGCGTCATCCAGTGTTACCTGCATGAGAGTGCGGGTCGCGGGGTCCATCGTGGTCTCCCACAGTTCGGTGTAGTCCATCTCACCGAGACCCTTGTAGCGCTGAATGCCGTTCTCCTTCGGGATGCGCTTGCCGGCGGCAAGGCCGTCCTGCATGAGCGCGTCGCGTTCGCGATCGCTGTACACGAACTGGTGCTCGGCGTTCGACCACTTCAACCGGTAAAGCGGCGGCTGCGCGAGATATACGTAACCGTGATCGATGAGCGGGCGCATGTAGCGAAACAGCAGGGTCAGGATGAGCGTCGTGATGTGCTGGCCGTCGACATCGGCATCCGCCATCAAAACGATCTTGTGGTACCTGGCCTTGTCTGGCGCGAAGTCTTCACCGACCCCGGCGCCGAACGCCGTGATCATGGCCTGCACCTCGTTGTTGGCGAGGGCGCGATCAAGCCGCGCCTTTTCAACGTTCAGGATCTTGCCACGAAGAGGAAGAATCGCCTGGAACTCGGGGTTGCGCCCCTGCACCGCCGAACCACCGGCCGAGTCGCCCTCAACCAGGAAGATCTCCGACAGCGATGGGTCTTTGCTCGAGCAGTCGCGAAGCTTGCCCGGCATGCCGCCCGACTCGAGCAGTCCCTTGCGTCGAGTCTGCTCACGCGCCTTGCGCGCAGCGAGCCTGGCCTGGGATGCCTGGATCGCTTTGCGGATGATGTCGCGCGCCTCACTGGGATGCGAATCGAACCAGTCGCCGAGTTGCTGTCCCGCTACGCGCTGCACGAACGACTTCGCCTCGGTGTTGCCGAGCTTGGTCTTCGTCTGGCCCTCGAACTGCGGCTCGGCGAGCTTGATCGAGATGACGGCGGTCAGCCCCTCGCGCACGTCATCGCCGGAGAGGTTTTCGTCTTTCTCCTTGATGATCTGCTTCTCGCGCGCGTATCTGTTGACAAGCGTCGTGAGCGCGGCGCGGAAGCCCTCCTCGTGGGTTCCACCCTCGTGCGTGTTGATTGTGTTCGCAAAGGTGTGAACGCTCTCGGTGTACCCGTTGGTCCACTGCATCGCGACCTCGAGTGCGATCTTGCGCTCGGTATCCTCGGATTCGAACGCGATGACCTCCGGGTGGATGAGGTCGTTCTTCTTCGCGTTGTTCAGGTATTCGACGTAGTCGATGAGCCCCTTTTCGTACATATAGCTCTCGACCACGTCTTCGTCGCCACGCTCATCCGTCACTGTCAGTCGGAGCCCCTTGTTGAGGAACGCGTACTGCTGGAAGCGCGCCCGCAGTGTCTCGTAGTCGAACTCGACGCTCTCGAACGTCTCCGGGCTCGGCCAGAAGGTTACGGTCGTGCCGGTCTCGGTCGACGACTCGCCCCTGGCGAGCGGAGCGGTCGGAACGCCATTCACAAAACTCATCCGCCAAACGAAGCCCTGCTGATGGACCTCGACGTCGAGTTCCTTCGACAGAGCGTTGACGACGGAAATGCCGACGCCGTGCAGGCCACCCGATACCGTGTAGGCGCCACCACCAAACTTGCCGCCGGCGTGCAGGATGGTGAGCACGACCTCGACGGTCGACTTTTGTTCCTGCTCATTGATGTCAACAGGGATGCCGCGGCCGTTGTCGATGACGCGCACCGAACCGTCTTTGCGGATAAAGATCTGGATGTCATCGCAGTACCCGGCAAGCGCCTCATCCACCGAGTTGTCGACGACCTCGGTAACAAGGTGGTGGAGGCCCCGCGGTCCAGTAGACCCGATATACATACCGGGCCGCTTGCGAACGGCCTCGAGCCCCTCGAGGATCTGGATCTGGTCCGCGCCGTAACTGTCGTCAGGGCCCTTGCGCTCGTGAACGAACGGTGTGGTGACCTCGATGGCGGTGATGGAAACTTCCGCCGGAATCTCCGGTCGATCTTCTGGCAGGTCGCCCTTTGATTCAGTCGTCATGTTTAGTTTGGCTCCCGCCGCTTCATCGTTCGCGCCATTCGGGGGAAGTGTCCGGTAAGGAGGCTCCGACGGCATAATAATTCTACCAAATGGGATGCCAATATGCGGCCATAGGCGCCCATCTGGGGACAGTTAGTGGTCGAGTGGACTGTTTTGCTTTTTTAGCCGTAGGTATCGCGCGGGCCCCGGCCTGGAATCGATCTCGTGCCGCGTTTCCAGGAGGGGGCGTTCGGTCCGGCGAATTTAACTGACTCGATGCCCGCATCCGGAAATCGCTGTGCAATGCTCGTCGTGATCTGGCCCCGCATCAAACGCAACTGGGTCGCCCACGCCGTGGAGTCGCAGTGAACGGTCAAAACGCCGTCCTCGATGCCCACCGGAGTCGAGTGCTCCGCGGTCTCCGCGCCCGCGATTTCCGACCAGGACCCGATGAGATCTGCGCGGGCGAGGGATGAAGTCCAGCCCAGCCGGTTAGTGAGACTGTCGAGTACATCCTCGATGCCGCGCGGGTCGCGACCTTCGCCATACGGGACGCTCGTTCCCTCCTTCGACTTCTTCACACGCTTGCGAGCGTCGGATGATCGCTGGCCGGGTTCACCGAACACGGCGCGCATCCGCAGATAGACGGAGATGTGCTCGGAAGGCTCGTCGGCCGGCTCGGTCACGACTCCTCCTCCACAATTGTTCCGGCCCGAATCTGCACGACATTCTGAGCGAGGCGTTCCGGGACGTCGTTCATCACGGCCGCGGTGATCAGAACCTGCTCAAAGTCTTCCACCGCATCGGCCAGTCGGCCACGGCGTGACTCGTCGAGTTCGGCGAACACATCATCCAGAATCAGCACGGGGTCGCCGGAGTTCGATTCGCGACGCAACACCGCCGCCGAGGCCAGTTTGAGCGACAGCGCAAATGACCAGGATTCGCCGTGGCTCGCGTATCCGCGGGCTGGCAGACCGTTGAGGGTCAGTACGAGATCATCGCGATGTGGGCCGACGAGCGTAATCCCGCGGTCGAGTTCAGAGCGGCGAAGCCGCTCGAGCGCCAGACGAAACGCAAGCCCCGCCTCTTCCGCCGACAGGCGGTCGCGACTCAGTGCGGAATCGCCGAAATCCGCATCCCCGTCGTCGACGCTCTGGGCGTCCCCACCCGTCGAGTCCCCGCCCGTCGAAAGAATGCTGAGGTAGCTTGCGAGGGATGCCGCGTGGTCGGCGCCCGCAATCGCTCGATACGCGGCGCTCACTTCGGGAACCAGGTCGGCGATCAGAGCTCCACGCGCCTCGATGATCTCCGACCCAATGGTGACGAGACGCTCATCCCAAATGTCCAGCGTGCTCAGCTGATTGCCGCGGACACCGGATGCCCGAGCCGACTTCAGAAGCGTGTTTCTTTGGCGAAGAACCCTGTCGTAGTCCGTGAGCACGCCACTCATGCGTGGACTTCGCAAGACCAGTAGCTCGTCGAGAAATCGACGACGACCCGACGGTTCTCCGCGAACCAGTGCCAGGTCTTCCGGGGCAAACAGCACGCTCGAGAAATACCGGGGCAGCTCCCGGGTCTTGATCGCCGACCGGTTGACCTGAGCGCGGTTGGCGCCGACCCGGTTCAGCTGTACCTCAGCCAGGACTGCACGATCATCGTGACTCAGTCGTGCCCGGATGATCGCAGCATCCTGCCCGGACCGAATCATCGCATGTTCCGCGGAAACCCGATGTGAACCGAGGGTGCTCAGATAACCGAGTGCCTCGACGAGGTTCGTCTTACCTTGACCGTTACTGCCAACGAACAGGTTGGCGCCCGGGTGCAGGTCGAGCTCGGCGGACTCATAGTTACGAAAGTCCGTCAGGCTCAGATGGATTACCCTCACTTCAGTTCTTGCGAACTGCGTGCCCGCCGAACTGGTTGCGCAGTGCAGCGACGGCCTTCATCGACGGCGACTGGTCGCCCTGGCGTGAAACGAAGCGCGCGAAGATGGCCGCGCTGATTGTCGGGACGGGGACCGCATTGTTGAGTGCCTCCTCAACGGTCCACCGACCTTCGCCCGAGTCTTCGACGTAGCCCTCGATCTGCTTGAATTCGGGATCCTCCTCGAGCGCCTTCACGAGGAGCTCGAGCAGCCAGGATCGAACCACGGTTCCCCGCTCCCAGGCTTTGAAAGTGCCGGTGACATCCTTGATGAGCTCGGTCTTCGCGTTCAGGAGTTCGTAGCCCTCTGCCCAGGCCTGCATGATGGCGTACTCGATGCCGTTGTGCACCATTTTTGCGTAGTGGCCGGCGCCCACCTCGCCCGCGTGGACGAATCCTTCGTCGCGGGGCCCCTCGGGGCGGAGGGCATCGAACACGGGCATAACCCTCTTGACGTCGGCTGCGTCGCCGCCACACATCAGGCCGTAGCCGTTCTTCAATCCCCAGACACCGCCGGATACACCGCAATCCATGAACTTGATCTTCTTCTCGATCAGGAACGCGGCGTGCTTGAAGTCTTCACTGAAGCGCGAGTTGCCACCATCGATTACCAGGTCGCCCGGCTCGAGCACGTCGGAAAGTTCTGTAATTACATCGTCGGTAATCTTCCCGGACGGAACCATGACCCACACGACCCGGGGAGTCGGTAACGCAGCAGCCAGTGCGGCGAGGCTCGGGACATCCGTCACCGCCGGATTCGGATCGTACCCCGTAACCTCGACCCCACCATTGCGTAGGCGATCGCGCATGTTGTTGCCCATCTTGCCAAGTCCGATGAGACCAATGTGCATGATGTTCCTTCGTTGTCGTGCCGTGACGTTGTAGTGCTCTTCAACTGTCCGAAGAGGAGCGAGCTGGTGGGTTAGCGCAGCAGAAGGTTCGGCTGCAGAAGGTATTTGTAGTTATCCGCGCCGGCCTGGTCTTTGGATGACTGGCTTGTAATTAGCACCGGACCCGGCTTGTTGGGGTTGTCGGTCTTCGTAAACGAGATACGAACGAACTCGGAGTGCACGGCACCGAGGCCGTCCAAAAGGAATTGCGGCTTGAGCGAGACCACGGTGTCTCCACCGGTCAGGAACGCATCGATGGTCTCGGATGCCTGCGCTTGCTCCGAGCCGATCGCCTCAAGGGTGAGGCCATCGATCGAGAAGGTAAATCTGAGGGCGGCCTCGCGCTCGAGCACCAGGGACACTCGACGAGTTGCCTCGATCAGCTCAGCGGTGTTAATCACCGCGTAATTGTCGACGGTCTCGGGAAAGAGTCTCTTGACCGGGGGGAAATTGCCCTTGATCAGCAATGAGGTCACCGTGCGTTTGTCGGCCTGAAAGGCGATGAGTTCGCGCTCGTCGGTGCTCGTTATCGCCACCGAGATTGCTCCGCTGTGACCGAAGGTCTTGCCGATTTCGATGAGGGTGCGCGCGGGCACCAACGCTGTGATCGTGTCGGTGATGCTGTCACCGGCAGTCCACTCGATTTCGCGAACTGCAACCCGGTAACGGTCAGTCGCCACCAACGAAAGGCTGGTCGGTGAGACTTCGAGTTGCACTCCAGTGATCACGGGCGTCACGTCGTCGCGGGACGCCGCGACAGCGACCTGGGCTACAGCATTAGCGAAGGCCTCGGCAGGCAGTGAACCGGAGCTCTCTGAAATCTGAGGAAGTGTTGGGTATTCCTCCACAGGCATGCTGAGGAGAGTGAAGTGAGCCGAGCCGCATGAGACCGAGATCCGGGAGTCTTCGGTGCTGAACAGCACGGGCGCATTGGGAAGGCGGCTGGCGATTTCAGCCAGGAGCCGACCGGATACGAGCACTCGACCTTCTTCCTCGACCTCAGCCGAGATTTCTGTCTGCGCCGAAACTTCGTAGTCAAACGACGAGAGCGTCAGGCCGGCCGATGTCGCCTCAAGTAAAACACCGCTCAGGATCGGCAGGGTCGTTCGCTGCGGGAGCAGCTTGACGGCGAAGGACACAGCCTCGCTGAAAACGTCTCTGTTGACCTGAAATTTCACGGGTTCACCCCTTACGCGCCGAAACAGTCGTACGGCGGATTAATACTGGCACAGGCGATCTGCCGTCGAGCCAAAGGTTAAGTTCGGGATAGCTAATTTATTAAAGAGGTTAAAATTCTTAACCGCTGTGGAAACTGTTGGTAACTCAGCCGATGTGGTTCATCGACTGGGAACTACATCCTTGTCACTTGTTGATCAACTGGTGATAGATCCGGGATGGATGCTAACAACCTGTTCCGCGAGCCGGTCTGTTTCCACAGGACGAACTTAATAATCAACAACCACGTCGGCGAGTCCCGCATGTTGTTCACAGGTTATCCACACTGTGGGAAGTCCCCCTAAATACGGACTCAAAGCTTGTTATACCGGTGATTCTGCTTGATTCTGCTGGTCAGTTCTGTCACCTGGTTGTAGATCGATCGTCGTTCCTTCATGAGCTCGGTGATCTTCTTATTGGCGTACATGACCGTTGTGTGGTCGCGGTTGCCAAACAGCTGTCCGATCTTCGGAAGTGAGAGGTTCGTCATTTCGCGACAGAGATACATGGCGATCTGCCTGGCCGTTGCAACAGCCTGTGAGCGAGAAGAGCCATAGAGATCGTCGACGGTTAGTTTGAAATAGTCGGCGGTGTGATTGATGATGTCGACCGGGGCGATGATGTTGTCCTCATCGAGCGTGATGAGATCCTTGAGTACCGTTTGCACCAGGGCCATATCGATCGGCGTGCGATTCAAGTTTGCGAACGCGGTAACTCTGATCAGAGTCCCCTCGAGTTCACGGATGTTGGATGACACCTTCGACGCCATGTACTCAAGGATGTCGTTGCCGACCTGGAGCCGCTCGCTCTGTGCCTTCTTTCGAAGGATGGCGATGCGTGTTTCGAGGTCGGGAGCCTGGACATCCGTAATGAGTCCCCACTCGAACCGGCTCCGCATCCGGTCTTCGAATCCGGTGAGGTGTTTCGGTGCCACGTCGCTGGTGATGACGACCTGCTTGTTGTGATCGTGCAGGGTGTTGAACGTGTGGAAGAAAGCTTCCTGGGTTTCGACCGCTCGCTGCAGGAACTGGATGTCGTCGATCAACAGGATGTCGATCTCACGGTACCGAGACTGGAACACCGATGCCCGGTTGTTCGCGATCGAGTTGATGAAGTCGTTCGTGAATTCTTCTGAGCTGACGTAGCGGACTCGAATCCCCGGGTAGAGATTGGCGGCGTAGTGGCCGATCGCGTGAAGAAGGTGAGTCTTACCGAGCCCCGAATCGCCATAGATGAAGAGCGGGTTATAGGCCTTTGCGGGGGCCTCCGCGACGGCGACTGCTGCCGCGTGTGCAAAGCGGTTGGACCCGCCGATAACGAAGTTGTCGAAGCTGTATTTCGGATTCAAGCGGCCGGCGGACCTGGGAGAACTCAGGTTCTGTTCTGCTGTTGCCGAAATCACGGCCGTGTCGATGTACGGCTGGTCTTCGGTTGTCTCGGCTCGCTCAAGCAGGTCGGGCTGGATCTCGGGGTTGACCACAATCGCAAATGTCGTGACCTCGGCCGATTCATCGAGTGTCGCGATCGCACTGAGGAGGGGCGTTCGAATTCGCTGCTCGAGCATGCCCCGGGTGAGATCGTTCGGTACCTCAAGGAACAGGGTTCCGGCCATCACACCCTTGGGTTCAACGAGACTGATGAAACCCTGGAGCTGCGGGGTGATCCTGTTGTCCGTCGTGAGTTGGGCGAGTACTGTTGCCCAGATTTCCTTGGTGGAGTCCGGTGCCTCTGCCATATTGACCAATTCTCCGAAGATACTTATTCACAGGGTTATGCACTGGCATTTCCCGGTGTATGACGACGTTTACGCCCGTTCTGGCCCAGCAGAAAGGCTGACCTTCACCTTAGTTGTCCACAGGGTGTCGTTACCAACTGCAAATCGGAAGTTGTGGATAATAGGCGGTTTGGACGCTTTGGTTTGACCAAGCACCATTTAGGCCGTATTTTTAACCAGTTGACTTCCGGCCGTCTGGCCACCTACTTCTTCCGGCGTTCACAGCTGGGTTAACGGAGATACAGCTATGAGCAAGAGAACCTTCCAGCCGAATAACCGCCGCCGCGCTAAGGTGCACGGTTTCCGCCTTCGCATGCGTACCCGCGCAGGCCGTGCAATCCTGGCCGCTCGCCGCCGCAAGGGTCGCACCGAGCTGTCCGCGTAGTTCCCTTTCGAGTTAGTGCCTTGTGGTGCTCGCCAAAGCGAACCGCGTCGTTAGTGCTGCTGACTACAAGGCAACCGTGCGCCGTGGGCGTCGAGTTGGTACGCCGCACGCGCTGCTCTACGTTCTGAGACGAGACGCGGATGCCCCAACCCGATTTGGTTTCATCGTCGCGAAGACGGTGGGCAACTCGGTGACGCGCAATCTCGTTGCACGTCGGTTTCGTGCGATTGGCCGTGAGGCCCTCGCTGAACATCCGACTGGCACAGACATCGTGATCCGCGCATTGCCAGGCTCCCCGCAGGCTCCCTGGGTTACCCTGCGAAGTGAGATCCTCGACGGGCTTGAGCGAAACGCGAGTGTGCGATGAAGCGAATCGGCGCCTTCATCTGGTTGCTGCCGCGCAACTGCTGTGTCGTGATCCTGCGCGGCTATCGCGGGGTTATCTCTCCCCTGTACGGTGACGTCTGCCGCTACTACCCGTCCTGCTCGCAGTATGCGCTGCAGGCCATCCAGCAATACGGCGTCATTCGTGGCGTTTTCATGGGCATCCTGCGGATAGCGCGATGCCACCCCTGGGCAGCGGGCGGCGTCGATGACGTACCGCAGCGCGTCGTGCAGAGATTTGCGATTACGCGATTCGGCTTTGTTGTAGCACCCGGCCATGGAAAGGGCTGACCCAAACTAACTATGGATATCAACGGATTAATCGCCGGTATCGGCAATCTCCTGTGGCCACTGAAGTGGCTGATCGAGGCGATTTTGGTCGTGTTCCACGGCCTGTTTACGTTTCTTGGACTCGACCCCAACGCGGGCCTGACCTGGGTACTGTCGGTGGTCGGTCTCGTGCTCGTGGTTCGGGCCGCACTCATCCCGATCTTTGTGCGCCAGATCAAGAGCCAGCGCAAGATGCTCATGGTCGCGCCGCAGCTCAAGAAGATCCAGGACAAGTACAAGGGGAAGAAGGACCAGTTCTCGCGTGAGGCGATGTCTCGCGAGACCATGGCGCTGTACAAGGAGACGGGCACTAATCCCCTGAGCTCCTGCCTGCCGCTGCTCATCCAGATGCCGATCTTCTTCTCGCTGTTCTCTACGTTGAATGACGCCCAACAGGGCATCGCCGGCGTGGGCCTCCTGCAGAAGGTGGGCCGCGGTTCGCTGTCCTACTCGTTCGGCAAGTCGAGCCTGTTCGATGTAGCGCCGTTGCACGACTCGTTCCAGTCGGGATGGGCCGCCGGCCGCCCATGGGTCATCGGGATCGCCCTGACCATGGTTGCGCTGATGGTTGCGTCGCAGTTCATCACGCAGCTTCAGATCATGTCGAAGAACCAGTCGCCTGAGATGAAGGCGAGCCCGACTTACAAGCAGCAGCGCGTCCTGCTCTACATCCTTCCCTTCGTGTTTCTGTTCTCAGGTTTTAGCTTCCCGCTCGGTGTCATGTTCTATTGGCTGACCACGAACCTGTGGACCATGGGCCAGCAGTTCATCGTTATTCGTTCGATGCCGACGCCCGGTTCGGAGGCCGCGATGGCCCGCGAGGCCCGGCTCGATCGCCGTCGCCAGCGTCGTCCCCAGGTCGCGACTGAAGGCGCACCCACCGGCGGCGGGTTCACAGTCGTTGAAGAACCTAAGCGCGTGACGACCCAGCGCCAGCAGCCCGCGGGCAAGGCCCGTGCCAAGAAGAGCGGAAACAAGAAATGAGCGACGTGACAGGCACCGAGACTGCGGAGACCACCGAGGTGGTCTCCAGCGACCCGAAGCTCCCTGGGGCAGAGGCAACCGAGTTGGATGGCGTCGCGGTTGAGGTCGCTGGGTCTCACGGCGCTGGGTCTAACAGCACTGGGACTGACGGCGCCGGGACTGCTGGCACCGAGTCTGCTGGCATTGAGTCCGGCGGTACTGAGTCCGGCGGTACTGAGTCTGATGGTGCTGCGCCGAACGGTACCGAGTCCGACGGACCCGTGTCCGATCGCACTGCGTCCGACCGCACTGCGTCCTCGGGTGAGAATCCGACACCGAGCCAACTCGAAGAAGAGGGCGACATCGCGGCCGATTACATCGAGGAGCTGCTCGACATCGCTGACCTCGACGGCGACATCGATATCGATACTCGTGGTGGACGCGCCTATATCTCGGTGAGTGCCGGTGAAGGCACGACGAACCTCCGCATCCTGTCTAAGCCGGACACAGTGAATGCGCTCCAGGAATTGACCCGTATTGCTGTCCAAACAAAGACCGGTGGTTTCTCACGGTTGATTCTGGATGTCGGCGGATCCCGCGACGCGCGCGCCTCGGAGCTTGCTCTGCTGGTCGATAAGGCCGTCGCTCGACTCGAGGACGGCGCCGAGGCGGCGTCGTTGCCGGCGATGTCGTCCTACGAACGCAAGCTTGTTCACGACATTGTGAGTGAGCGCGGCTACGTCTCAGAGTCGGAAGGCGAAGGCCGGGACCGTCACACCGTTATTACCCGCACGAAGTAATGTGCTCTGGATGCCGGTACCGTTTCACGTGAAACATTGAACGAGATCAGCGTCGAGCCCGAGCCTGCTGTTGCGGCCGGGCTGTTTGGCACAGGCATCGAAGCTGCCCGTGAGTACACAGCGGATTTGGCTCGCCTTGGCGAAGAACTTGGGCTGATCGGTCCGCTGGAGCCGGCTCGGCTGTGGAGTCGGCACATCCTGAACTGTGTGCTACTTGCTCCGTTGCTGAAACCGGGCACGGTGGGAGACGTCGGGAGCGGCGCGGGCCTGCCCGGAATCGTCCTGGCGATTGCTCGTCCGGACGTTCAGTTCATCCTGATCGAGCCGATGGAACGTCGTGTCGAATGGCTTGAGCAGGAGTCGTTGAAGCTGGGACTGACGAACGTTTCCGTGGTGCGCTCTCGAGCGGAGGAGGCGAAGCTCGCCACTCCGCTGGACCAAGTGACGGCACGGGCGGTCACTGCACTATCTCGACTGATTCCTGCGACCACTCCCCTGCTGCGGTATGGCGGCGAGATGCTCTTTCTCAAGGGAGCACGTGTCGCCGACGAGGTGACTGCGGCGTCGAAACAGATTCGGAAAGCTCACCTCGTCGATGTTTCGGTCGTTGAGCTCGGGGTGGGAATTCTTCCAGAAGTCACTCGCGTCTTTCGGGCTACAGTGGACTGATTGTCTGGCGGCCCCCGACAACATCACAAGAAGGTTTCACGTGGAACATCCAGAACGCGACATCGCCGAAGTGCCCGGTTCGGCTGGCGCTGCAGCACCCTCGTTCGACGATTTGACGCCTCTGGCGCGTGAGTTGGTCGATATGACGAGGCGCCGCCAATTGCTCGCGGCAGAGACACTTCCGCTGCCTCCCAGGACCCGCGTGTTCACCATCGCCAACCAAAAGGGTGGCGTCGGCAAGACAACGACGACCGTGAACCTTGCAGCCGCTCTGGCGCGATCCGGGGCCCGCGTGTTGGTCATCGACCTCGATCCCCAGGGCAACGCATCCACGGCTCTCGGTGTTGAACACCGCTCCGACACAATCAGCGTCTACGACGTGATCATCAATGATGTTCCAATGTCAGGTGTGGTGCAGAAGAGCCCCGAGTTTGATTCGCTGTACTGCCTGCCGGCGACGATTCACCTGGCGGGCGCCGAGATCGAGCTCGTTTCGTTGGTTGCACGCGAACAGAGGCTGCGCACCGCCCTCGACCGTTTCCTGTCGGAAGCGGAAGAGCCGTTTCACTATGTCCTAATTGACTGCCCGCCGTCTCTCGGGCTACTTACGATCAACGCCTTTGTGGCGGCGCAGGAGGTGCTCATCCCGATCCAGTGTGAGTACTACGCGCTAGAGGGGCTAAGCCAGCTGCTCAGCAACATCGAACTCATCGAGCGGCACCTCAACCCGAAGCTGACAATGTCGACGATCCTCCTGACCATGTACGACAGCCGCACCAACCTCGCCAACCAGGTCGCACAGGAGGTTCGGGATCACTTCCCGAAGCAGGTGCTGAATGTCGCCATCCCGCGCTCGGTTCGTATTTCCGAGGCGCCGAGTTACGGTCAGAGCGTTATCAGCTACGACACCCACTCCCCCGGCTCGCTCTCGTACCTCGAGGCCGCAGCCGAAATCGCACGCCGAGGAGCCCCCGCCTAATGGCAACACCACGCCGCACCGGACTCGGCCGAGGAATCGGCGCACTCATTCCCACTCAGGATGACGCAACCGCCGCTCGCCCGGTTGATGTCTTCTTCCCCGACAGCCGGGTTCCCGCCGGTGCCCACGAACCGCTACTCGCGGTGCCGGGCGCTCGACTTGCGAACATCTCGCTGGCAGACATCGTGCCGAACCCGCAGCAGCCCCGCCGCGAGTTCAGCAAGGAAGAGCTCGATGAACTCGTTGTGTCGATTCGCGAGATTGGTGTTCTCCAGCCGATCGTCGTGCGTCCCCTGGTTGGGGCCGTCGCGGGCGGACCGCAGTACGAACTAATCATGGGTGAGCGCCGTCTGCGCGCGACCAAACAGCTGGGCCTGGACACCATCCCTGCGGTAATCAAGAACACCGCAGACGAGAACATGCTGCGGGATGCTCTGCTCGAGAACCTGCATCGTGCAAACCTGAACGCGCTGGAAGAGGCGTCCGCCTACCAACAGTTGCTGAGCGACTTCGGCATAACACAGGAGCAACTAGCCGAGCGGATCGGCCGCTCGCGCCCGCAGATTACGAATACCATTCGTCTGTTGAAGTTGCCGGACTCGGTGCAGCAGCGTGTTGCCGCCGGCGTCCTGAGTGCGGGCCACGCGCGTGCCATCCTTGCGGCAGGCGACAAGGCGGCCATGGAGCGGTTGTCCGACAAGATCGTCAACGAAGATCTGTCGGTTCGCCAGGCCGAAGCCGCCGCAGGCCAGAGTTCGCCGAAGCCGAAGCGCGCGAAGCCCGCGGCAGGCAACCGACAGGGTCATCTCGACGAGATCGCGGAGCGGCTCGGCGAGAAGTTGAACACCCGTGTCAAGGTTTCGCTTGGTGCTGCCAAGGGCACCGTAGTAATCGATTTTGCGACCATCGCAGACCTCAACCGCATCCTGCATGAACTCGGAGTCGAGGGATTCGGCAAGTAGCGCGAGGGCGCGTGACCTACCGCGCAGCCTCCGCGATCGCCGCATCCGCCAGTGCCGAGTAAACCCACCCGACGTCGTGTCCAGCGGCTTCGAGCGCCAGCGGAAACAGCGACGTCTCCGTCAGTCCGGGCATGACGCTCGCTTCAAGGAACCACGGTACGCCCGCGCCGTCGACGATCATGTCCACGCGCGAGATGTGCCGCAGCCCGAGTGCTCTATGCGCGGCAATCGCCGCCTCGGACGCGCGGGAAACCGCCTCATCCGAAAGCCGGGCGGGGATGTAGAACCGCGTCTCTCCCGCGTTGTAGCGCGCCTCGAAGCTGTAGACGCCCGATAGCGGCTCGATCTCGACCGCAGGTAGAGCCACCGGGCCGTCCCCCGTGTCGATGATGCCAACGGCGATTTCGGTGCCGAAGACCTTTTGCTCGATGAGGGCGACATCGGAGTAGGTGTACGCATGCACCATGGCGCGCGGAAGGTCGGCGATGTCGTCAACCAGCGTCACGCCCTGCGCTGATCCGCCCTGTGCTGGTTTGACGACGACGGGCACTGGCAGCTCGCCTGCGATGGCATCGAGAACGCTGGTGGCGCCGAGCTCACGGAACGCGTCGCGTGACAGTGTGATTGAGCGGGGCGTCGAAACCCCGGCCTGGGCGACAAGAACTTTGGCGGTCGGCTTATCCCAGGCCATACGCGATGCGGAAGAGCGCGATCCGACGAACGGGATGCCGAGGAATTCGAGCAGGCCCCGCAATGCCCCGTCTTCCCCGCTCGCACCGTGCAGGGCGGGCCAGACCGCGTCCGGGCGCGTTTCCTGCAGGTAGTCGAGGATGGCAGCATCAGGATCGCGCAATTCGACTTCGATGCCCTGCTCGGCCAGGCTGTCGGCGACGCGCCGACCCGACCGCAGCGAAACATCACGTTCGTGCGAGATGCCGCCGGAGAGAACGACGACTCGAGACTTGGATTTGGCGTTCATGGTTTCCTAGCCGAGGTTGGCCGGCGGGCTGATGTTGTTGAGTTCGGGCCGTACGGTCTCCAGCGGCCCGGTGAGCGAGAACGTGTTGAGGAGCTCAAGCTCACCGTTGATCACGGTAGACAGGCGACGGATGCCCTCCCTGATGAATTCCGGCGTCGGGTAGCAGAAGGCGAGTCGCATGAAATTGCGGCCGCCGCCATCCGCATAAAACGCCGTGCCAGGCGTGTACGCGACCAATTCCTTCACCGCGCGCGGGAGCATCGACTTGCTGTCGATGTTATCTGGCAGTTTCAGCCAGACGTAGAAGCCGCCGTTTGGTACCGTCCAGCTGAGGTCGGGCAGGTAGTCGTGCAGGGCGAGCAGCATTGCATCGCGTCGGTCGCGGTAGACACCACGGAAGATGTCGATCTGGCCCTTCCAGTCGGCGGTCGACAGGTACTCCGAGATGATCATCTGGGTGAACGAACTGGGTGAGAGAACCGCTGCCTCGTTCGCGAGAATGAGTTTTTCTCGAATGGCGTGGGGCGCGAGAGCCCAACCCACGCGGAATCCCGGCGCAAGCGTCTTGGAGAAGGTTCCGAGGTAGATTACGCCCTCCTCTTCGACCGAGCGCATTGCCCGCGGCGGCGGCGCATCAAAGTAGAGCAGGCCGTACGGGTTGTCTTCGAGGACGAGGATGTCGTTCGACCGGCAGATCTCGAGAACCTCAAGGCGGCGCTCCCAGGACAGCGTGACACCCGACGGATTACTGAAGGTCGGCACCGTATATAGAAATTTGATGCGCTTGCCCGCGGCTTTGAGATTCTGGATGCGCTCGCGGAGCGCCTCGGGGACAAGGCCATTCTCGTCGGTGAGCACATGCTCGACGCTCGCCTGAAAGGATTTGAAGACGACCATGGCGGTGACATAACTCGGCCCTTCGGCGAGCACGACATCCCCCGGGTCGAGGAAGATCTTGGATACCAGCTCGAGCGCATGCTGCGAGCCGGTCGTGACAACGACGTCGTCGACGCTGCCACGGATGCCCTCCAGCGCCATAACCTCGAGGATGTGCTCGCGCAGTGCCGGCACCCCCTGGCCGGAACCGTACTGCAGCGCTGCGGGGCCGTTGTCTCGCATCACACGGTCCATTGCGCCGGTGATGAGATCACGGGGAAGCGCCGAAACGAATGGCATCCCGCCCGCGAGCGAGACGACCTCGGGCCGAGAGGCGACGGCGAACAGGGCGCGAACCTCAGAGGCGGCGAGGCCTGCTGTGCGCGCAGCGTAGCTGTCGTACCAGCGATCGAGGTTGTTGCCCTGGGTGGTCATGAGGAGGTCCGTTTTCTGCTCGAAGGTTCAAGAATATGAGGTTTAACGACGAAGGCCGCCCAGATCAGTGTCTGGGCGGCCTTCGTTGCGCAATTGTCTACGCGAGGAACTCCGCCAATTCGGCCTCAATGGCCGGCTTCGGGCGGGCACCGATAACGGTCTTCACGACCTCACCGCCGCGGAATACCTTCATCGCGGGGATGGAGGTGATCTGGTACTTCATGGCCATCTGCGGGTTGTCGTCGACGTTGAGCTTGACGATCTTGATCTTGTCGGCGTGCTCGCTTGCGATCGCGTCGAGGATGGGGGAAACCGCCCGACACGGACCACACCACTCAGCCCAGAAGTCGACCATGATCGTGTCCGTTGAGTCGAGAACGTCGGCCTGGAACGAGTCGTCCGTTACTGACTTTGCGTTTGACATTGTTTTTCCTTTTCTTGTCTAAATCTGGATGTTGAGAGGGCTACGCGCCGACCGGCACGGATTCTGCGGCCGGCACCGGCTCTGCTGCCAACGCCGCGCGAGCCACGAGCTCCCTGGGTAGTCCGGCGAGGTAGTGTTCGGCGTCGAGTGCCGCAACGGTTCCCGACCCGGCTGCGGTGACGGCCTGCCGGTAGGTGGGGTCGATGACATCGCCGGCGGCAAATACGCCGGGAAGGTTGGTGCGCGACGAGCGCCCATCCACGGCGATCGTGCCGAGCGTCGTGATGTCGAGCTGTCCGTGCACCAGATGCGTGCGCGGGTCGGCCCCGATCGCGATGAACAGCCCAGCCAGGTCGAGCGTGGTCTCGGTGCCGTCGATCGTGTCGACGATACCGACTCCCGTCACCAGGCTGTCGCCGTAAATGTGCTCGACGCGCTTGTTGAAAAGGAACTCGATCTTGGGGTTGTCGTATGCACGGTCCTGCATGACCTTGGATGCACGAAGGCTGTCGCCGCGGTGGATCACGTACACCTTGTCAGCGAACTTCGTGAGGAACGTCGCCTCTTCCATCGCCGAATCGCCGCCGCCGACGACCGCAATCGTCTTCTGGCGGAAGAAGAACCCGTCACAGGTGGCACACCAGGAAACGCCGTGACCACTCATGCGGTCCTCATCCGGGAGCCCAAGCTTGCGATAAGCGGAACCCGTGGCGAAAATCACCGTGAGCGCTTCGTGAACGTCGCCGTTACCGAGCGTCACTGTTTTGACCTCGCCGCGGAGGTCGAGCGATACGACGTCATCGAGAACGACCTCAGCGCCAAACCTCTCGGCCTGCTCCTGCATCTTCACCATGAGCTCTGGCCCCTGGATGCCGTCGGGGAAACCCGGGTAGTTCTCGACCTCTGTGGTCTTCATGAGCTCACCGCCGGCCTCGACCGAACTCGCGATGACGAGCGGCCTGAGATTGGCGCGCGCAGCATAAATCGCGGCCGTATAACCGGCCGGACCAGAACCAATAATGATTACCTGACGCACGTGCAGCATCTCCTTGAGAATGTTTCCTTACCAGTCAACCAATCCTAGGGTTGCGCTATTCCACCGCGGTCATGGTTATCCAGGCGATTCGGCGCCATGCCCGCGCGCTCCGACTCGCCTATCGGGATGCCCGAAGCCGTCGCAGAACAGGGCGGGCCAGATCGGTCAATTCCGGCGCTCTCAACAGCGCAAGAGCTCCAAGATAGACGATCGCCATCCCCGTCCCGACCGTCGCGACGGACACCACGCCAGCGAATACCCCGGAAACCGCGAATCCATCGCCAAACGCACCAAGAAGCGCGTCGAGGCCGACGCCCACCGCGGCCGCAGGAACCAGCGCGACCAGAAAACGCACGTACGACCGTACGACCGGTGCGCTGCCGAGCCGTTTCAGGCGCCTGCGCAGGAGAAGGGCTGCCGCCGCGACCAGCACGAAGTCCGCGACGGTAGTGGAGACGGCGATGCCGAGCGCGATCGACTGGCGGGGGAAGGTCGCCGACACCAGCATCCCGGCAACGAGCAGCACAGACTGGAAGGTCTGGAACAGAAAAGGTGTGCGGGTGTCTTCGAGCGCATAGAAGACGCGCTGCAGGACGAACACCACGCTGAACGGCGCAAGGCCGATCAGGTAGGCGACAACTACCGCAGCCATGCCGTGGGTCGCGGCGAGGTTCTGTGCGTGCGTCGATTGCGGATTAGCGGAGAAGACCGCGGAAAACGGGTTTGCGACGACAATCAGCGCAACCGAAGCGAAGAGCAGCAGGAGTCCGATGGCACGAAGTGAGGCGCCCAGATCCCTCCGCAGCGCCTCGAAATCATTGTTGTGGGCATGCCCGCTCATCCGAGTGAAATACGGGGTCGCGATCGAGATCGTGATGATGCCGTGCGGGAGCATGAAAATGAGCCAGGCATAGCGCAGCACCGCGTTGGCGGGGTTGTGATTGCCGGCGAGGGTCGCGACCTTTGATTGCACGATGCCAGCGAGCTGGGTGATGAGGATCATGAGGAAGGTCCAGAAGGCGGCACGCCCGACCTTGCCGAGACCAACTCCCCGCCAACGGAACTCCGGCCGATAGCGGAGGCCGGCCCTCCGCCAGAACATGATCAGGAAAATGGCTTGAGCGACGACGCCAAGTGTCGCGGAGCCCGCGATCACGGCGATCATGGCGGGCGACCAGCTGGCACTGTCCGTGCGGCTGACCGCTCCGAACACCACGTTGAAGGCAAGCAGCCCGATGATCGCAACAAGATTGTTGATCACCGGCGCCCACGTGAAGGGGCCGAAGATGCGGCGCGCGTTCAGCACCTCACCCAGCAGGCTGTACAGCGCGTAGAAGAAGATCTGCGGCAGGCACCAGTACGCGAACGCGGTCGCGAGTTGGAAATCCTGCTCGCTGAGCCCTCGACCCGAGCCGCTCGACTGCTGCGAAGCGTAGAGGTGCACAAGCGGCCCGGCGAGGACCGTCGCGATCAGGGCAATGATGAGAAACGCGACGACGCCGAGGGTGACCACGCGGTTGATGAACTTCTCGCCACCGTCGGCATCCTTGCTTGCACGGACGATCTGGGGCACGAGGATCGCGCTCAACAGGCCGCCCGCGATGATGGCGTAGATGTTATTGGGCAGCTGGTTGGCGATCGTGAAGGTGTTGGCTGCCGCGCCGAAGGTTCCGAGCGTCTGCGCCAGAACCGCAGCGCTGACGAAACCCAGCACTCGCGAGACGATTGTGCCGCTCGCGAGAAGTGCGCTGGCCCGACCTACGCCGGTCGGTGTCCCTGGTGCGGGGACGGTTGTCACGCCTGGGCCTCTTCCGGATCCTCCGTGCGGGCCTTTCGGCGCTTACGGATGTTGCGGATGATCCCGAAGGTGAAAATCGCCACGATCAACGCACCAAACGCCAGCGTGCCGATCGTCTCCCAGCCGGCCTGCACATTGGCGTCAATGACCGTGGTGGCGCCGATCTGCCTGCCCGACTTCGAATACAGGAAGACCTGCACGGCTACCTTGCCGTTGGCGACCGACTGCACCGGTATCTCGGCACGGTGCTGGGAATTGGCGGGGACCTCCACCGCCTCCATGCGGTAATTCTTGTCGACCGAGAGCAGTGTCGTCGTAGGTCGAATCGCAACATATACGGTCACGGGCAGGTTGCCGTTATTGCTCACCGTGACCGGGAAAGATGCCTGGTTTCCGAGGAAAACAACCTCGCTGCTCTTGACGGCGGTCACGGAGGTCAAAATCTTGTGCGATTCGGTAACGTACGCGGTGGCGAGCGTCGCCCATCCGGCCGGGTCCTGTAGCCATTCGTCCGACAACAGGGAGAGCAGCAGGAGCCGACGTGTCGAAGTCAGCGTCGGCTGGTAGGACCCGGTGATCTCGGCGAAGCGATCGACGCGCACCTCATTGACCAGCATTGATCGCACGAGGTCAACCCGGGATGTCGACTGCGGTTCACTCACGATCTTTACGGTGGACGGCGCGGCCGTCGTCACCGCCGAAAGCATTGCCGGGGTCACCCACGACTTTGAGTACACGGTGTTGATGGTGTGCGCAAACTCGGTGTCAGAGTTGGCCCAGTCGCGGCCGAATGTTGCGAGCATCACACGGGGGTTGGTGCCGGATTCAATACTGACCAGGTCGAGCGAGGTCGATAGCTTTGCCATCGCGGCATTCCAGTCGGTCCTGGTCGTCGATAGTGCCGCCTCCCGCAGGTATTCGGAGACGGAGGAGTCGGATACGGCAACCGGCATCCCGCTAACCTTCGCTGAAGCTCCGAGAGACGCCGAGGCCGAGGCCCATTTCACGTTTGTGCTTGACAGGATCGCGGAGGTGATGCCAGACGCCCGTATCTTCGCGATGTCATCGTTCACTACCGAACTCTCGGCGGGCCATGACATCTGCGGAAGCGTGTAGTCCCACTGGGTAAGCGAGGCGGATGTCGGCAACGGCGGATCGGACGGGTCGATTGTCGGCGTCGGCGTCGGAGTCGCACTCGTGGTGTTCGCAGCAGAGAATCGGCTCGGGTCGATCGCGAAGTCGAGCGACTTCACCGTGGGCACCACCTTGGCGCCGGCGTGGAGCGCAACCGTCAGGTCAGCGTCGGCCCAGGCGAGCGGAAAGGTGTCATTCGAGACGCCCTTCAACTGTTGCAGCCAGTCGATCGCGGACTGGGGCGCCGACTTCCCGAGGATATTGATCGAGGCGATGATGCGCGGGTCGATGCCAATCGCTACCTGGGTGTTCTGCAGGTCGGAGAGCTCGGTGGTCAGGATGCCGCTCGGTGCCGTGTAATCCGCCAGTGTTTTCGCGTCGATGAACGTGCCGCTTGTTGCGGGTACCGTCAGAGGCGCGGCAAGCGCCAACGGCACGGGATGCGCGCCCGAGGTCTTCCAGCCGATCGCGGTGCGACCGGAGCCCACCGCATTGCCGCCACTCCTCACGCTCACGCCGATCGCGTAAACGCCAGCGGGCCCCAGCTTGAGAGCACTTGCCGGAATGGTGATGGAAACCACGCGTGTAAGGCCCGGCGTGATCGCCGGT
This sequence comes from Glaciihabitans sp., assembly GCA_025463785.1. GTDB lineage: Bacteria > Actinomycetota > Actinomycetes > Actinomycetales > Microbacteriaceae > Galbitalea. Next base: position 3,556 of record JAODBD010000003.1, on the reverse strand, counting down.
GTTGCGACGGTCGAAAGCACGGCAGAGGCCGCAGAAGTCTTTGTCGTATTCGAGTACCAGAGGTCGAGGCTCGCGCGGGAAGAAATTGGCGTCCGATCCACCGTGATCGTGGCTGTGCCCGCAGAAATACCGGCGCCAATCTGGTCATCGATGGTGAGAAAGAGCTTGAGCGGCTGGCCCGCGTGCGCGTCGCCAGACTCGGCGGGCGTGATCGAGACCGTCGCTGTTGCGGTTGACGCCGCCGCGACAGGAGTCACGGTCGAGATCGCTGGCAGGCTCACGCCAGCGATGATTGCGCCGAGCGCGACGACTGCCCTGAGCTTCACCGCTGACCCGGGGTGCGCGATTTGGCCAGCATGGCCCCCAGTCTATGGGCTGGCGTCTGGGGGTCCGGCGAGCGCGATCGATGCCTGTGGCAAGCTAAAGCACTATGGAAAACGTCGCTTCGGCAGTGCAGCGACTGGACGACCTCGCGAGTTCCCCGCCCGTCTCGCGGCTGGCATCCGCCTTCGCCTCGGCGGGCCACGAGCTCGCCCTGGTCGGCGGCCCCGTGCGCGACGCGTTTCTGGGCAGGCCGCACACCGACCTCGACTTCACCACGGATGCCTCGCCGGACGCGATTCTCGAGATCGTAAAGCCGATCTCGGAGACGCAGTGGGAGATCGGTCGGGAATTTGGAACGATCGGTGCACGAGTTCTCGGGGCTCCGGTTGAGATCACGACCTACCGGGCCGACTCGTATGACGGCCAGACGCGCAAGCCGACTGTCGAGTTCGGCGACTCCATCGAAGGCGATCTGGTTCGCCGAGATTTCTCGGTCAACGCCATGGCGCTGCGGCTGCCCGAACGGGTGCTCATCGACCCGGCCGGCGGCATGGAGGACCTTCTGGCACAGCGGCTGCGGACGCCGGGTGCGCCCGAGGTGTCTTTCGGGGATGACCCGCTGCGCATGATGCGCGCCGCCCGCTTTACCAGCCAGCTTGGTTTCACCGCGACTGTGGAGACCATTGCCGCTATGTCCGAACTTGCTCCGCGCATTGAGATCGTGAGCGTCGAGCGGGTGAGCGACGAGCTCTCGAAACTGCTTCTGACCGATCACCCGCGCGCGGGCCTTCAACTCCTGGTTGATACCGGGCTCGCGGCGATCGTGCTGCCGGAGATCCCCGCGCTCAAACTTGAGATCGATGAGCACGCCCACCACAAGGATGTCTACGAACACAGCCTCACGGTGCTCGACCAGGCCATCGAATATGAGAAGGCTCGCGGACACGCACCCGACCTCATCCTGAGGCTGGCGGCGCTGTTGCACGACATCGGCAAGCCGTCTACCAAGAGGGTCGAGGGTCGGGGTGTTGTCTCGTTCCACCACCACGACGTCGTGGGTGCAAAGCTCGCCGCCCGGCGCCTCAGGGCGCTGCGCTTCGACAACGACACGATCGCGGCCGTCGCGCAGCTGATCGAGCTGCACCTGCGCTTCTTTGGCTACACCGATGGCGCGTGGACCGACTCGGCGGTGCGACGATACGTTCGGGATGCCGGACCTCAGCTCGAGCGCCTCCACATCCTCACGCGCGCCGACGTCACCACACGCAATCGCCGCAAGGCCGACCGGCTGGGTTTCGCATACGACGACCTCGAGACCCGCATCGCCGAAATCGCAGAAGCCGAGGGGCTTGCCGCAGTGCGACCCGACCTCGATGGCGAAGACATCATGCGCATCCTTGAGCTGAAGCCCGGGCGCGAGGTCGGCGAGGCCTACCGCTTCCTGCTTGAGCTGCGGCTGGATGAAGGTCCGCTCGGCGGCGAGGAGGCCGAGCGACGCCTGCGGGAATGGTGGGGCGCACGGTCGTGATGTGGTCGCCAATGCGAACTCCAACCGCCGTCGGATAGGGCAGGCGGCCTCCGCGCTACTCGACCGCCGTGGCGGTTTCGGCGATGAAGTGCTCGAGGAGCTCGCGTGCCACCGGGTCGGGGTATTGCACGGCCGGACTCTTCATGAAGTAGGCAGATGCCGCCTCCAGCGGGCCGCCAATGCCCGCCGCCAGCGCCATCCCGGCCGCACGGATGGCATCGATCACGACGCCAGCGCTGTTGGGCGAATCCCAGACCTCGAGCTTGTACTCGAGGCTCGTCGGAGCGTTGCCGAAGCCGTGGCCCTCCAGCCGCACGAACGCGATCTTGCGATCCAGAAGCCATGGCACGTGATCGCTCGGTCCGATGTGAACGTTGTCGGCATCCAGCGGGGCATCGAGATTGCTCGTGACCGACTGCGTCTTCGAGATTTTCTTCGACAGCAAGCGGCGTCGTTCGAGCATGTTCTTGAAGTCCATGTTGCCGCCGACGTTCAACTGGTAAGTGCGGTCGAGCACGAGCCCGCGCTCCTCGAACAGTCGAGCGAGCACGCGATGAGTGATGGTCGCGCCCAGCTGGCTCTTGATGTCGTCGCCCACGATCGGGATGCCCGCGCTCCGGAACTTCTCCGCCCAGACAGGGTCGCTCGCGATGAAGACCGGTAGCGCGTTGACGAAGGCGACGCCGGCATCCAGGGCGGCCTGCGCGTAGAAGCGGGCAGCATCCTCCGAGCCGACCGGCAGGTAGCAGACGAGAACCTGGGCCCCGGATGCGCGCAGCTGCTCCGCGACATCGACCACGGGTGCGTCCGACTCGGTCATCAGCTCGCGGTAGTACTCGCCAAGGCCGTCGAGCGTCGGACCGCGCTGTACGGTGACGCCCGTATTCGCTACATCGGCGAATCGGTACGTGTCGTTCTGCCCCGCCCAGATTGCCTCGGCCAGATCGACTCCGACCTTCTCCGCGTCGACATCAAACGCTGCGACGAACTCGAGGTCGCGAACTCGGTATGGACCGAACCGCGGGTGCATCAGACCGGGGATGACGGCGTCATCCTCTGCGCTGGCATAAAAGGTGACGCCCTGAATGAGGGCATTGGCGCAGTTACCGACGCCGGCGATGGCAACCCGAAGGGTCATGCTGGAAGTGCTCCTTGGTGAGGCAGCAGAAATCTGACTAAGCTAGACAGGTTGTCTCGGTCCATGTGATCGTGAACGACACGTCAACACCCTCCTGCTACAGATCGTCTGTAGCCGTTCTAGTCCGAAGGAGGTGGGTTTGTGACGCATCAGTATGAACTAATGGTGATCCTCGATCCAGAGATCGATGAGCGCACCGTAGCTCCCAGCCTAGACAAATTCCTGAATGTCATTCGCAACGATGGTGGAACCATCGACAGCGTAGACATCTGGGGACGTCGTCGCCTGGCTTACGAGATCAACAAGAAGACCGAAGGCATCTACGCGGTCGTCAAGCTGACCGCGTCGGCAGAGTCGACCAAAGAGCTCGACCGCCAGCTGAAGCTGTCTGAAGCTGTCATGCGCACCAAGGTGCTGCGGGCAGAAGAGGCCATGGCTCAGGTCGCTGCTGAGACGAAGCGCAAAGAAGAGAAGGCAGCCCGTGTGGCCGCCAACCCGAAGGCTTCTGCACAGAAGGCAGCGTCGGCGTCGGCTCCGAAGGCAGCCGCCGCCCCTGCGGCTGCGGC
>JAODBD010000011.1 GCA_025463785.1 Glaciihabitans sp. | reverse complement strand
TTCGGGTTCAGGTGGATCTGTCACCGGGTTGGCGGTCCCGGCCGCGATCGGAGTCTGCAACTCTCCCACGCGCGCCGGGACGGCCGAAGGGGTGATCGGAATCCGTTCGAACTCGATCGGTGCAGGCTCCGCGAGCTCGAATAGGAGCGACTCGAGCTCGGCCGCAAACTCGACCCGACGTCGACCCGCGGATGCATCAAGCCACGCCGTGAGCTGGCCGACGCGAGCCTCGCGGTCGGCACCGCGCGCGTGGGAGAGCACGAACGCGACGAATGCCGCCAGCGCATTCCTGTCCCGTTCTGGGGCTTCGTCCGTGTCGAGGACTGCGACAGTTGGACGGTCACCGAACAGGTGAACATGCCCGAATCCGAGGAGCACGGGTTCGCCAGCGGCGCCGAGATGCACGGATGCCGCGCCAATCCGGGTGTGCGCCACACCCACGCTGTGCATCGCGGACATCGCGGCAACCACGGGCGCGATGAGCGTGACCGCTTCTCCGAGTTCAATCGACTGCCGCTCGCGAAGAAGCTGCGCCGCACTCCCCCGAACAACCCGAGCCAGGATGGCCGCAGGCAACCCGCTGGCCGCGGTCGCGACGTCCACCACCCGTACGCAGTGAGCCGTGCCGGAGGCCTCTCCGGCATCGGCAACGGCATCGGCAACGGCAACAGAGATGCGGCCGAGCGCGTCGAGTTCGCGCCCGATATCGGCCCGAGGCGTCGACGGGCGGTAGATCTTGAGTGCCGCCGTTTCTCCACTGCCAATACCGAGATAGACGTCGGCACGCGATCCGGCACCGAGCTTGCGAACGAGTCGGTAGCCGCCCAGGGTGGTCAGATCCGCGTCAGGCATCTGTCGATCATCCAGCGATCGGCAGGCGCCGGACCGCCCACCAGCGCATCCTGTGGTCAAGGCGTCCGTCTGGCGGACGGTTGAGAAGTGGAACGCTTACATTGGTTGAGCCGGGCAATATTGCGCCGCAGACCGGCCATTCGACAGTCGTTGTCGCCTGGACCGCCGGCAGATTACAACGAGAGTCAACTCGGCAGGGTACCCGCGGTCGGTCGGCACCTCGGCTGACACTTGTCGCCACTTGCGGCAAGGCCAGCCGACAAGAACTGTCACCTCTCCCGTGCTGTCTGGTTGCCAGATGTGCGGTCCGTGGCCGGATCGGAAGTGGAACGTGCTTAGACTGGATGTGTGGTCGACATAGTCGTCACGGGGCTAAGCGCCAACTCCGTGCCGTATCTCGACGCCCTGGACCTTCAGCGGGCAGTTCACGCTGATGTTGTCGCCGGGCGGGCGCCAGACACTGTCCTTCTCCTTGAGCACCCTTCGGTCTATACCGCGGGGAAACGTACCGAGGCATCCGAGAGGCCGTTCGACGGCACTCCGGTCATCGACGTGGATCGCGGTGGCAAGATCACCTGGCACGGGCCAGGACAGCTGGTGGGATACCCCATCGTAAGGCTGCCCAATCCCATCGACGTCGTTGCCTACGTGCGACGGCTCGAGGGCATCCTGATCGCGACGCTGGAGACCCTCGGCATCCCGGCAGGCCGGGTGGAGGGCAGGTCCGGGGTCTGGTTGCGGGGTACCGACAAGATTGCTGCCATCGGCATCCGCGTCGCTGAAGGCGTCACAATGCACGGGTTCGCGTTGAACTGCTCGAACGGCTTCGATGCCTACGAGCAGATTGTGGCATGTGGACTCGCCGACGCCGGGGTCACCAGCATCTCCCGTGAACTTGGCCGAACCGTTACACCGGAGGATGTCGTGCCCCTTATTTCGGAACAGCTCGCCTGGTCGCTGCAATTCGACCGAGTTCAGTCCAACCGCGAGGGGGCGACAGCATGACGCATCCCCCGGAGGGTCGCAAGATGCTGCGCCTCGAAGTTCGCAATGCTGAGACACCCATCGAGCGCAAGCCGGAGTGGATCAAGACCAAGGCTCGCATGGGCCCCGAATACCAGCAGCTGCAGCAACTCGTGAAGAGCGAGGGATTGCACACCGTGTGCCAGGAAGCGGGCTGCCCCAACATCTTCGAGTGTTGGGAAGACCGCGAGGCAACGTTCCTGATCGGCGGATCTCAGTGCACGCGACGCTGCGACTTCTGCCAGATCGACACCGGCAAGCCCGCCGACTACGACACAGACGAACCACGCCGGGTCGCAGAGTCGGTGAAGGCCATGAACCTCCGATACGCCACTGTCACGGGCGTTGCTCGCGATGACCTTCCCGACGAGGGCGCCTGGCTGCACGCAGAAACGGTGCGCCAGATTCACCAGCAAAACCCGGGCACCGGCGTCGAGATTCTCGCAACCGACTTCTCGGGCAATCCGGATCTGCTCCGTGTGGTGTTCGAATCCCGCCCCGAGGTGTTTGCGCATAACGTCGAGACCGTGCCACGGATCTTCAAGCGCATCCGCCCGGCATTCCGGTACGAGCGCTCCCTCGACGTGATCACGCAGGCTCGCAACTTTGGGCTCATCACCAAGTCCAACCTGATCCTCGGGATGGGCGAGGAGCGGAGCGAGATCACGCAAGCCCTCCACGACCTCCACGATGCCGGCACAGACATCATCACGGTGACGCAGTATCTGCGCCCAACTCCCCGCCACCTTCCCGTCGACCGCTGGGTTCGCCCGGAAGAATTCGTGGAGATCAAAGACGAGGCCGAGGAAATCGGCTTCCTCGGTGTTCTCGCCGGTCCGCTCGTGCGATCGAGCTACCGGGCGGGTCGGCTGTGGGCCAAGTCGATGCTCGCCAAGGGTCGCACCATCCCGCCCCAGCTGGAGCAGCTGGCGGACGCCAACCTGGGGTTCGCACAGGCCGTATCCTAGTCAGCATGGCACGCGCTACTGAGCCCACAAAGGCACCCAAAGAGCCCAACCGTCTGAAGCAGATGTGGGACGTCTTTAAGATGACCCGCAAGTACGACAGCAAGGCAATCTGGTACATGCTCGGCGGCTTGGTGTTGCCGATCATCACTGGCGTTCTTCTTGCGCTGCTAGTCCCGGGAAATACGTTCTTCTCCGGGCTCCTCTACATCATTGCCGGGGTGATGGGCGGCATCCTCGTGCTCGTGATCGTGCTCGGGCGACGTGCTGAGCGCGCCGCGTACTCACAGATCGTCGGTCAACCCGGGGCCGTCGGTGCTGTGCTGAAAAGCTCAGTCCGTCGCGGATGGCAGGCCAGCGAGATGCCGGTCAACGTCAGCCCACGCACGCAGGACGCCGTGTACCGTGCGGTCGGCCGAGGCGGTGTTGCCCTCATCGGTGAGGGACCGCGCTCGCGCACGCAGCGGATGCTGGAAGACGAGCGCAGGACCGTCGCGCGCGTGCTCCCCAACGTTCCCATCACCTTCCTCTACGTCGGCCCGGACGAAGATTCCGTGCCGCTTTACAAGCTCGCGGGCAGCCTCCGTCGAATCAAGCCTGCACTGCGCAAGGCCGAGATACTCGCTGTCAGCAATCGTCTCGATTCGTTGAAGCGGCCGCCTGTGGGCATCCCGAAGGGCATGGACCCGACAAAGGCCCGCGCGCCGCGCCCGCGGTAGCTGACGGGCGCCTCCCGCGGTCGCTGATGGCGGTGGCTGCCGGCGGCGGTAGCCCTATCGCCTGACGAGAACCGTGCCCGCCCATCGATCATGCAGTCCACGCTGGTCTCTGTCATGGATGACGGCCGGAATAACGACAGCCAGCAGGATCGTGCGCAGTACCGGTCGCCAAATCCCGAGATACCCCGGCACGATTGGCACAACCCGCAGGCCGACAATCAAGTGACCGATTGTGCCGTTCGCCAGAACCAAAAATATGATCTCGAGCACAACAAACAGCGCGAGCGTCTTGAATCCAAACGGATCAGGTCGAAGGAACGCGAGCACGGCTCCATAACAGAGTCCCCTGTTGATCAGGATGCCAAGCAGCCTGCGACCCACCCTGCCAACAGATCGGGGGCCTTCAGCGGGAAGACCGAGCCGCTTACCCGGCCAGTCTGGCGATTCTGAGGAGGCTGCGGGCACCCGTCGATTCTACCGACCGCCTAGTCTCGTAACATCGCCGAAACATTTGCGTCACGGTCGCGAAACTCCCCGACCGTAGCCTCTAGTGAGACTGCGCCTGCAGTTTCACGTTACCCACGCTCATTTGGAGTCGCCCACATGTTCAAAGATTCCTCCGAGGTGCTGAAGTTCATCAAGGACAACGACATTAAGTTCCTTGACATCCGGTTCACCGACCTCCCCGGTGTCCAGCAGCACTTCAACATTCCCGCTTCGACCGTCGACGAGGAATTCTTCTCGATCGGGCAACTGTTCGACGGTTCTTCGATCCGCGGCTTTGCAAACATCCACGAATCAGACATGCAGCTGATCCCCGATGTCACGACCGCGTATGTTGACCCATTCCGCGTCGAGAAGACGCTCATCATGCTCTTCGATATCTACAACCCGCGCAACGGCGAGATCTACCACCGCGACCCCCGCCAGGTCGCCAAGAAGGCTGAGAAGTACCTCGCGTCGACCGGCATCGCCGACACCGCGTTCTTCGCGCCCGAGGCCGAGTTCTACATCTTTGATGACGTGCGCTACGAAGTGAAGCAGAACTCGAGCTTCTACTCGGTTGACTCCGATGAGGGTGCCTGGAACTCGGGCCGCGTCGAAGAAGGCGGCAACCTGGCCAACAAGACGCCGTACAAGGGTGGATACTTCCCCGTCAGCCCGGTCGACAAGCAGGCAGACCTTCGCGACGACATCAGCCTCAAGCTAATCGACGCCGGCCTCATCCTCGAACGCGCTCACCACGAGGTTGGCACGGGCGGCCAGGCCGAGATCAACTATCGCTTCGACACCATGGTGCACGCGGCCGACGACATCCTGAAGTTCAAGTACATCGTCAAGAACACCGCGCTGGAGTGGGGCAAGACCGCGACCTTCATGCCGAAGCCGCTGTTCGGCGACAACGGTTCGGGCATGCACACCCACCAGTCGCTGTGGAGCGACGGCAAGCCGCTGTTCTACGACGAGAGCGGCTACGGCGGACTCTCCGACATCGCACGCTGGTACATCGGTGGCCTGCTCAAGCACGCTCCGGCTGTGCTTGCGTTCACCAACCCGACGCTGAACTCCTACCGTCGCCTCGTGCCCGGTTTTGAAGCACCCGTCAACCTCGTGTACTCGGCCGGTAACCGCTCCGCGTCCATCCGCATCCCGATCACGGGTACGAACCCGAAGGCCAAGCGCATCGAGTTCCGCGCGCCGGATGCTTCGGGCAACCCGTACCTTGCCTTTGCGGCGCAGCTGATGGCTGGCCTCGACGGCATCAAGAACAAGATCGAGCCGCACGAGCCCGTCGACAAGGACCTCTACGAGCTTCCGCCCGAGGAGGCCAAGAACATTCCACAGGTTCCCGGCTCGCTCGCTGAGGCGCTCGATGCGCTTGAGGCTGACAACGAGTTCCTGACGGCTGGCGGCGTGTTCACCGCCGACCTGATCCAGACGTGGGTTACCTACAAGCGCGAGAAGGAAATCATTCCGGCGGCGCAACGCCCGCACCCGTTCGAGTACGAGCTTTACTACTCGGTGTAAGCCTCTGTTACGACTTCGGCCGCGCTCCGTCTCGGGGCGCGGCCTTTGTCGTACCCAGGCGAGTGCGGGCCGGCCCCGCGTCGGCGGCGCGTGTCAGCGTTTGGAAACTCAGGACTTTCGTTGAGCCCACATCCAGACGGCCGCGGAGTTCCGGAGGCCCGACCGAACCAGCCCAACCAGATTCCTGAATTTCCAAACAGGGGGGCGGGACCGCGGGATGGATGGCGGGACTCGGCCTAGCCGGTGACTGGAGGGTTTATCGTCGTGGTGCCGAAGAAGCGGCGCTCGAAGACCTGGCGCGCGAGACGAGTGATGCGCAGGTAGTCGTCGTCCAACTGGCTCGCGGAGCCCGGCGGGTACTCGAGGAGCCGCGCCACGCCCTCCAGCTGTTGGCGATCGGTGGGCAGGACATCGGCGGTCTTCGAGGTCCAGAGCGTCATAGCCGAACGGGCACGCGACGCGATCAGCCAGGCGTCTCGGAGGCGCGTCGCATCCGCCCGCGGCACCAGGCCCGCCTCGATCGCGACGTCGAGGGCACGCAGCGTCGACGTCGTTCGGAGACCCGGCACCTTTGCACCGAACTGCAGTTGCAACAACTGCACGAACCACTCGACATCACTCAGCGATCCGCGCCCGAGCTTCAGGTGTCGAGCGGGGTCGGCGGCCTGGGGCAGCCGCTCCGACTCGACGCGGGCCTTGATGCGCTTGACTTCGCGGACATCCTGTTCACTGATCTTTGCCGGATATCGAACCTCATCTGCGAGTGCCTCAAAGTCGCCAATGAGCGCCTCATCCCCGACCACGCCCCTCGCGCGCAGCAGGGCCTGAGCTTCCCAGGTGAGCGACCAGCGTTCGTAATACGCGCGGTAGCTGTCGAGCGACCGTGCCACGGCACCGTTCTTGCCCTCGGGCCGCAGCCCGATGTCAAGGTCGAGCGGCAGGCGGAGGTCTTCTGTCAGGCGACCGAGCGACTGAACAATCCGTTCGGCATTGACCTGGGCATCCTCGCCCGAGATACTCAGCGCGCGGTACACATACATGACGTCGGCATCCGATCCGAAGCCGACCTCCTGCCCGCCGTATCGTCCCATCGCGATGATTGCGAACTCCATACCGTTCTCGTCACGACGGACGAGGGACAGCACGCCTGTCAGCAGGGTGGTCGTAATGTCGCTCAGCGCTACGCCGAGCTCTTCGATCCGGATGAACCCGAGGATGGCCGCAATTGCGAGCCGTAGGACCTCTCGGCGGCGAGCGGTACGCAGCGCCAGCGCGGCGGCTTCGACATCGTCGTTGTGCCGCGCGATCGTCGCCCGCATCTCATCCAGCAGTACGGGGAGCGATCGCGGGCGAAGTTCGTCCTCGTTCTCGAGCCAGGCCGCGCCCTCCGGGATCCGCTCGAGCAGCGTGCTGACGTACCGCGAGCCGGCAAGCACGCTGGTCAGTCGCTGCGCCGCACCTGACGAGTCGCGCAGCATACGCAGGAACCAGTACGCCTCCCCCAGGTCGTCGCTCAGGCGGCGGAAGGCCAGCAAACCGTGGTCCGGATCAGCGCCCTCGGCAAACCAGCCCAGCATGACCGGCAGCAGTGTGCGTTGAATTGTCGCCCGCCGCGAGACCCCGCCCGTCAGCGCTGCGATATGGTGCAGTGCACCGGTCGGATCGCGGAAGCCGATCGCCGCGAGTCGCGCCTCCGCCTGCTCGTTCGACAGGCTGAGTTCGTCCCCGGGCAGGGCGGCAACGGCGCTCAGCAGCGGCCGATAGAACAGCCTCTCGTGGAGGCTTCGCACCTCGTGCTTCGTGCGCTGCCAGGCCTCAGTGAGCTCGTCGGCGCTCGCGTACAGCCCGGTCGCCCGCGCGAGCACCCGCACGGCCTCCGTGTCCCGTGGCATGAGATGTGTACGGATCAGCCGCGTTAGCTGCAGGCGATGCTCGAGCAGCCGCAGGAACCGGTAGTCGCGCGAAAACTCCTGCGCCTCGACGCGGCCGATGTAGCCCTGCGCCGCGAGCGCAACGAGTGCTGGCAACGTCGCGCGCTGGTGAACCTCGGCGTCGTGCGCTCCGTGAACGAGCTGCAGCAGCTGGATGGTGAATTCGACATCGCGCAGTCCGCCCGGGCCGAGTTTCAGCTGGACATCCCGCTCATCCGCGGGGATGTTGTCGGTTACCCTTTCACGCATCCGTTGCACCGACTCAACGAAGTTTTCGCGCGACGCACTCGACCAGACCAGCGGTGCGACGCCATCGACGTACCGCTCTCCCAGCTCGAGGTCGCCGGCGAGCGGCCGGGCTTTCAGGAGCGCCTGGAACTCCCAACTCTTGGCCCAGCGCTCGTAGTACGCGAGGTGGGATTCGAGAGTGCGCACCAGGGCGCCATCCTTGCCCTCCGGACGCAGGTTGGCATCCACCTCCCAGAGGGCAGGCTCGGTTGCAAGTTCCTGGATGCCGCGAGCCGTCTGCATTGCCAGCCGAGTCGCGATCTCCACCGCGCGATCGGCAGCGAGCCCTTCCGCGGCTTCCACCACGAAGATGACATCCACATCGCTGACGTAATTCAGCTCGCCCGCGCCGGCCTTACCCATGCCGATTACAGCGAAGCGCGTTCGTTCCACGTCTTCGGCGTCGAACCTGACTGTGCGGCGCGCTACATCGATCGATGCGTCGAGCGCCGCCCCGGCGAGGTCCGAAAGCATGGCCGTGACCGAGGAAACGGCGCCCAGCGGGTCGGGGTTCGCGAGATCCCAGGCGGCGAGCTGTGCGAGGTGACTACGATATCGAACGCGGAGCGAGGTAAACGCCTCGTCATCCACCAAGCCGTGGACAGAATCGAGGAGCGAGGCGCGCAGCTGATCGCGATCCGGAAGCGTACCCAGCGGTGAGGCGAGTGCCGCGAGCTCCGCGGGATGCCGGAGGAAGAAGTCGCCGAGCCCACGCGAGGCACCGAGCACGCGGATCAGCCGGTCGGCCGCCCCCGGGACCTTGAGCACGCGATCAAGATCGGTCCGGGAATGCGCGCGAAGTTCGCCCAGCAGGCGAAGTGCCTGGTCGGCGTCCGCCGCGTGGGCGAACCACTGAACGATGTCGTCGGGCAGATCGTCGAGGAGATCGCGAGTCGAACCGAGCTCGGTGAAGCCGAGTTTGGCCAGTTCGGTCAGCGTCTTTGCGGGGAGCATCAGTTTCGCGATGCCACAGTCTTCGAGATCACAGGATCTCTAGATTGCTCTCCAGCTCGAAGGGCGTGACCTGTGCGCGGTATTCATTCCACTCGCGGCGCTTGTTGAGCAGAACGAAGTTGAACACCTGCTCTCCCAGCGTTTCGGCAACAAGCTCGGAATCCTCCATGAGCGACACCGCGTGGTCGAGGCTTGCCGGCAACTGGTTATAACCGAGCGCCTTGCGCTCGCCATCCGTGAGCGACCACACGTTGTTTTCGGCCTCGGGAGGCAGTTCGTAGCCCTCCTCGATGCCCTTGAGGCCTGCCGCAAGCAGGAGCGAGTAAGCGAGGTAAGGGTTCGCCGCCGAATCCATAGCACGGTACTCGACGCGGGAGCTCTGCCCCTTATTGGGCTTGTAGAGCGGAACGCGAACCAGCGCAGACCGGTTGTTGTGACCCCAAGTGACGAAGCTCGGAGCCTCATCCCCGCCCCACAGCCGCTTGTAGGAGTTGACGAACTGGTTCGTGACAGCGGTGATCTCGGGAGCGTGCCGCAGCAGGCCCGCGACAAACTGGCGACCGATCTTGGAGAGCTGGTACTGCTGGCCACCATCGAAGAACGCGTTGACGTCGCCTTCAAAGAGCGACATGTGAGTATGCATCCCGGATCCCGGATGCCCGGACAGCGGCTTCGGCATGAACGTCGCGTACACGCCCTGCTCGATTGCAACCTCTTTGATGACAGTGCGGAAGGTCATGATGTTGTCAGCAGTCGTCAGGGCATCGGCGTACCGCAGGTCGATCTCGTTCTGGCCTGGGCCAGCTTCGTGGTGGCTGAATTCGACCGAAATACCGAGGTCTTCGAGCATCCGCACAGACCTGCGACGGAAGTCGTGAGCGGTGCCGCCGGGAACGTTGTCGAAGTAGCCAGCGGAGTCGACCGGCTCCGGCCCTTTCTTGCCGAACTTGCTCGACTTCAGGAGGTAGAACTCGATCTCGGGATGCGTGTAAAAGGTGAAGCCACGCTCCCCCGCCTTGGCCAGCGTGCGCTTGAGCACATTGCGCGGGTCGGCGACGGCGGGCTGGCCGTCTGGAGTAGTGATGTCGCAGAACATGCGTGCGGTGGGGTCGATTTCGCCCCGCCACGGCAGTATCTGGAATGTTGTGGGATCCGGGTGCGCAAGAACGTCGGCCTCGTAGGACCGGGTCAGGCCCTCGATCGCGGAGCCGTCGAAGCCCAGACCCTCAGCGAATGCGCCCTCGACCTCGGCCGGCGCGATCGCGACCGATTTCAGGGTGCCTACAACGTCGGTGAACCAGAGGCGCACGAACTTGATACCGCGCTCCTCAATCGTGCGAAGAACGAAGTCGCGCTGCTTGTCCACGGAGCTCCTTGGGTGACGCTGAATGTCGATACTGGTGCGGTTTTCAGGCGGTTCTGCCGCGCTATTAGGCTAGTGGCTATGCCCCAACTTCGCTTGGCACTCGCCCAGACGAACCCCATTCTCGGCGATCTCGCGGGCAATGCGGCTCAGATAGTCGATGCGGCGCGGCGTGCGTCAGAAGCCGGTGCCGACATCCTCGCGGTTGGCGAGATGGCGCTGAGCGGGTATCCGATCGAAGACCTTGCGGCACGCCCCAGTTTCCTGGTCGAAGCTCATCACGCAGTCGTCGCGCTGGCGAAGAAGCTGCAGGATCACGGGCTTGGCGAACTCGTGGTCGTTGTCGGACATCCCGATGGCCCGTTCGAACCGCGCCTCATGGGCACGAGCAACGCACCAACCGCGATTGCGCAGAACCGGGCAAGCGTGCTCCACCACGGCCACGTGCAGGCGCAGTACTCGAAGCATCACCTGCCCAACTACTCCGTCTTTGATGAATACCGCATCTTTATCCCGGGCGACGAGCTGCTGGTGCTCCGCCTCAAGGGGGTGGATGTCGCCCTCATCATCTGCGAAGACCTGTGGCGAGACGGTGGTCCCGTCGCCCGCGTGCTTGAGGCCGACGCGGGGCTGCTGCTCGTGATCAACGCGTCGCCGTTCGAACGCGACAAGGATGCCACGCGCCTGCCGCTGGTCACCCGCCGTGCCGTCGAGACCGACACCATCGTCGCCTACGTGAACATCGTGGGCGGCCAGGACGACCTGGTTTTCGACGGCGATAGCGTTGTAGTCGACGGTCATGGCCGCATCCTGGCTCGCGCACCGCAGTGGGTTGAACACCTGCTCGTCGTCGATCTGGAGGTCGCCCCCGCGTCCGACACACCGCTGCCAGACCACGTGAGCCGGGTTGTCCTCGCGGATGCCGCCCCTGTGCAGCTGCCGCTCACCTCCGACATCGCCGAGCCCGCCGACTATCGGGAGCAACTCTGGAACGCACTCGTCCTTGGGCTGCACGATTACGTTGAGAAGAACGGGTTTCCGTCCGTGATCATCGCGGTGTCAGGGGGAATTGACTCGGCTCTGTGTGCCGCGCTGGCCGCCGACGCCATCGGCGCCGATCGCGTGTACGGCGTGAGCATGCCGTCGCGGTACAGCTCGGAGGGTTCGAGGTCAGACGCCGACGAACTCGCCGCCAACATCGGATTCCACTACTCGGTCGAGGCGATCGCGACCATGGTCACACCCTTCGAGGAGCAACTTCACCTCACCGGGCTTGCGGCTGAAAACATCCAGGCCCGAGTGCGCGGAATGTCACTCATGGCGCTGTCAAACATGTCGGGTCACCTGGTTCTGACCACGGGCAACAAGACCGAGCTCTCGGTGGGCTATTCGACAATCTACGGCGACTCGGCCGGCGGATTTGCGCCAATCAAGGATGTGCCAAAACTGCTGGTGTGGGAGCTGGCCCGGTGGCGCAACGCATTCGCGACATCACGGCACGAGGTTCCCCCGATCCCGGTCAACTCGATCGAAAAGCCGCCGAGTGCCGAGTTGCGGCCAGACCAGACCGACCAGGACACCCTGCCGCCATACGAGGTCCTTGATGCGATCCTCGATGCCTACGTCACCAGGAACCTCGGCCGTGAGGATGTCGTCGCGCTCGGCTTCGACGCCGAAACGGTCGACTTCGTGACACGACTCGTCGACCACTCGGAGTGGAAGCGCCGACAGGGTGCCATCGGGCCGAAGATCAGCGGGATGGCGTTCGGTCGCGATCGCCGTCTGCCCATCACCTACCGGCCGAACGTCTAAACTGTCGCCATGGCAGAGCAGGCAGCTTCGGCGCCGAAAAAGGTTCGCACCCGTCATTTCCAGAACGCGAAGGAAAACGGGATCAAGATCACCGGGCTCACGAGCTACGACATGCTTACGGCATCCATTTTTGATGAGGCCGGCATCGACTTTCTCCTCGTCGGTGATTCCGCGGCAAACAACGTTCTCGGGTATGAGACCACGCTGCCGGTCACGATCGATGAGCTGATCCCGCTTGCCCGTGCGGTTGCGGGTGCCGTCAAGCGTGCATTCGTCATCGCCGACATGCCGTTCGGATCATACGAGACCGGCCCGGACGAGGCTCTTCACACTGCGTTCCGATTCATGAAGGAGACGGGCGCGCACGCAGTCAAGCTCGAGGGCGGCGTGCGTTCGTCCGAGCAGATTCGTCGCATCGTGTCGGCGGGCATCCCGGTTATGGCCCACATCGGATTCACCCCGCAGAGTGAGCACGGTCTCGGCGGCCACGTCATCCAGGGACGGGGCGACCAGGTGCGAGAGCTGCTCGCGGATGCGCACGCCGTTGAGGAAGCCGGCGCGTTTGCCGTCGTGCTCGAGATGGTGCCCGCTGACGCCGCGAAGCAGGTCACGGCCGAGCTGCGCATCCCGACTATCAGCGTTGGCGCCGGGCCGCACACCGACGGTCAGCTGCTCGTCTGGACCGACTGGGCGGGCTTTACCACCGGTCGCATCCCGTCATTCGTGAAGCAGTATGCAAACCTGCGCCAGACGCTAGCCGACGCCGTGAAGGCCTATCGGGATGACGTCGACAGCGGCGCGTACCCCGGGCCCGAGCACTCCTACTAAGACGGCGCGCGGCCTGCCCGCCCGCCCCTGCCCCGTGCCGCCCCGCCCTGCCGTCCTCACCCTGTTGGAAATTCAGGAGTTCCGTCACGCCGTCACGCAGAAACACTGGAATCGTCGCTGCATGCGCGACCAGAATCCTGAATTTCCAAAAGGTCGGCCGGGGCAAGGGGCACGGAGCGGCGGCGGCGGGCAGAATGGGGGCATGGAACTTGTTCAAGTTGCCCAGCGCGTTACCGACCTCGATCGAGCAGTTGCGTTCTATGAGGAGTTGCTCGGCAAGAAGGTTGCGGCAAAGTTTGACCCGCCCGGCCTGGCGTTCTTTCTCCTCGACGGAACACGTCTGCTACTCGATCGGGTCGCTCCCTCAAGCCTGATCTACCTGGCAGTCGACGATGTCGAATTCAGCGTCGAAAGCCTGCGCAAGCGTGGCGTTGCGATCACCACTGAGCCGCACGTCATCTTCCAGCACAGCAATGACACGCTCGGGCCGGCAGGCAAAGACGAGTGGATGGCGTTTATCACCGACTCCGAGGGCAACACCGTTGGCCTCGTGAGTTACTCCGACTCCGACCCGAACGACCAGCCCAACAACTAGTCGCCCGCGGCGTCCTCCTCGGCCCACTTGCGAGAACGCTCTGCGATCACCTCGGGTGCGCGTGCGGCCTCCTCGCGAGTAGCAAAGGGGCCGTCCAACTCACTTGCGAGCGACTGCCTGCCCTCTTCGACTTCGCCAGTCTTGATGTTGTAAAACCACTCGGTCACCGTTTACTCCCTCAGACAAGATAAATTTGATCTTATGCCTCGGGATTCCAGCGGTTACCTCGTCGCCGGGGTAATCTCGCCCGCGCGCAAGGTGCCGTCCAGCATCCCACGGCCCGAGTATGTCGGTCGCGCGGGTCCGCGCGAGTACACGGGTGACAACATCTACTCAGCGCAGCAGGTCGAGCTGATTCGCGAGTCCGGCAGGATTGCAGCCGGTGCCGTCGAGGCGGTTGGTGCCGCCATCCGTCCGGGGATCACGACGGACGAACTTGACGGCATCGCGCACGCCTACATGATCGAGAGAGGCGCATACCCATCGACTCTCGGCTATCGCGGCTACCCGAAATCCTGCTGCACCTCCATCAATGAAGTGGTGTGCCACGGGATCCCGGATGACACGGTCATCGAAGACGGCGACATTGTGAACATCGACGTCACCGCGTTCAAGAACGGCGTACACGGCGACCTCAACAAGACGTTCATCGCGGGCAACGCCAGCCAGGACGCCGTCGACCTAATCCACCGAACCCGCGAAGCACTCAATCGCGGCATCAAGGCGGTCGCGCCCGGCCGCGAGGTCAATGTCATCGGGCGCGCCATCGAGTCGTACGCCAAACGATTCGGCTACGGGGTCGTGCGGGACTTCACGGGCCACGGCGTTGGCGAGGCGTTCCATTCCGGTCTCATCATTCCGCACTACGACGCCGCACCCCGTTTCAACGACATCATGGAGGTCGGCATGGTCTTCACTATCGAGCCCATGTTGACGCTCAGCGGCGGTTACGCCTGGGACCTCTGGGCAGACGACTGGACCGTCACCACTCGGGACAAAAGCATCACCGCACAGTTCGAACACACCCTCGTGGTGACCGAGCGCGGCGCGGACATCCTGACGCTCCCCTGACGCACCGACCTCGATTCACGACCAAAGGACGACCGCATGGCTAAAGCAGTTGGCATCGACATCGGCGGTACGGGTATCAAGGGTGCTCTGGTCGACTCCGCGACGGGCGAGCTCATCAGCGAACGCATCAAACTTCCGACGCCAGGCGGCGGCGAGCCGGATGACATCGTGAACACCGTGATCGAGATCATCGATCAGCTGAAGGTCGACGCGGACATTCCGGTCGGGGTGTGTTTCCCGGCCGTCGTGATCCACGGCAAGACGATGTCCGCCGCAAACGTCTCGAAGAAGTGGATCGGGCTCGAGGCCGAGAAACTGTTCGAGAAGGCGCTTGAGCGCGACATCCGATTCGTCAATGATGCGGATGCCGCTGGCGTAGCCGAGGTGCGATACGGCGCCGCAAAGGATGTGGCCGGCCTCGTCATCCTGACCACTCTCGGAACAGGCATCGGTAGCGCCCTCATCTACGACGGGGTGCTCATCCCCAACGCCGAACTCGGTCATATCGAGGTCGACGGCAAGGATGCCGAACGCCGCGCGTCCTATGCGGCCAAGGAACGCGCGCGGCTCAGCTACAAGGGCTGGGCGAAGCGACTTCAGCGCTATTACGAAGTGCTCGAAGCCCTGTTCTCGCCGGACCTGCTCATCGTCGGTGGTGGCGTGTCCAAGTCGTATGAGGAATTCCTACCGCTGCTCACACTGCGAGCCCCAATCGTGCCGGCTGCCCTGCGAAACAATGCGGGGATTCTCGGTGCTGCGGCACTTGCCGTCAAGGACACCACCGCGGCAGGTGAGGGCCCGGCGAAGGCCGTCGAGTGAACGCGGTCGAGTTGCGCACGACGCGACTGCTGCAGTCCATCCCGGTGCAGTACCTGCGGGAACACGGAGTTGAATACGTTCACACCTGGGTCGAGAACGGCTGGGCGAGCGGCACGACTTGCACGTTGGCGATCCGCTACGGCCCCGATCGCGAAGGAGGATGACGTGGCGCGAGGACGACTTCGGGTCATGCTCGGCGCTGCGCCCGGCGTCGGTAAGACTTTCGCGATGCTGGAGGAGGGCCGCCGTCTCGCCGATGGGGGCAGAGACATCGTCATCGCCGTCGTTGAAACGCACGGCAGAGCAGTCATCGCGGGGCTTGTCGACGGGTTCGAGGTACTCCCCCGTCACCGGGTAACTCACCGCGGTGTCGCCCTCGACGAACTCGACGTTCCAGGGGTACTCGCCCGCAAACCGAACATTGCGCTCGTAGACGAACTCGCACACACGAACGCGCCCGGCTCAGCCAACGCAAAACGCTGGCAGGATGTCGACGCGATTCTGGATGCCGGCATCGACGTGATCTCCACCGTCAACATCCAGCACATCGAGTCACTCAATGACGTCGTGAGGCAGATCACCGGCGTTCCTCAGCGCGAAACGATCCCGGATGCTGTGCTGCGCCATGCAGACCAGATCGAGCTGATCGATCTGGCGCCGGAGGCACTCCGCGACCGCCTGGACGAGGGTCTTGTCTACCCGGCCGCGCGAGTGGATGCCGCCCTCAGCAATTACTTCCGCCTGGGTAACCTGACCGCGCTGCGCGAACTCGCGTTGCTGTGGCTCGCCGATGAAGTCGACGTCGCCCTCCAGGCCTACCGGGTCGAGAAAGGCATCGACGCTCCGTGGGAGGCGCGCGAACGTGTCGTCGTAGCTCTCACGGGAGGACCGGAAGGCGAAACTCTGCTCCGACGTGGCGCCAGGATTGCCGCACGATCGGGAGGCGGACAACTCTTCGCAGTGCACGTGACCAGCGCGGACGGACTCGTCGACTCGTCACCGGGCGCCATCCAGAGCCAGCGTGCACTCACGGAGACGCTCGGCGGCAGCTTCCACCAGGTCGTTGCTGACGGCGTCCCGGTTGCGCTTGTCGAGTTTGCCAGGGGCGTCAACGCGACCCAACTCGTGATTGGCGTGAGCAGGCGAAGCCGGTTGGAGTCACTCCTCGGCGGCGCTGGGATCGGGTCCAGCGTCATTCGACTCGCCGGTGATATCGACGTGCATATCGTGTCTCATGCTCAGGCGGGCAAACGTCGACTGCCTGCTATCGGCGGGGCGCTGTCGCTGCGACGGCGGGTGATCGGCCTCCTGTTGACGGTCGTCGGGCTGCCGTTGATCACCTGGCCACTCATCCTCCTGCGGAGCTCGAATTCGATCCCGAGCGATGTGCTCGCCTATCAGCTCTTCGTCGTCATCGTCGCGCTGGTGGGCGGAATCTGGCCCGCCCTCATCGCTGCCTTTGGCGCTGCGTTCTTCCTGGACTTCTTCTTCGTCAGCCCGTTGTACACAATTCGGATTACCCAGCCCTCGCATTTGCTGGCCCTGCTCATCTTCCTGATCGTTGCTACTCTCGTGAGCGTTGTCGTGGATCAGGCCGCACGAAGATCACGCGCCGCCACGCGGTCGGCTGCCGAGGCTGAAGTACTTGCGAGCGTTGCGAGCAGCGTCATCAGCGGCACGGACGCGATCGAGGCGCTCATCGGGCGCCTGCGCGAGGCATTCGGGATGACACGAGTCGCCCTCGAGGAGGATGGCCAGGTCATCTATGCCGCCGTTGACGAGGCGTCCGCCGACCCGACGGACGAGCACTCCGAAATCGAACTCGGCCAGGCGGCAAAGCTTGTGCTCGTCGGGAAGCCGCTCGCAGCATCCGACCGCAGGATCCTCGGCGCATTCGTGTCGCAACTCGAGTCTGCACTCGATCGGCGCAGACTCGCCGCCGAGGCCGAGGGAATGCGCCCGATTGCGGCAGCGGATCGCCTTCGGAGTGCCCTGCTCGCGGCAGTCGGGCATGACCTGCGCCGTCCGCTGGCGGCCGCGACCGCCGCGGTCACGTCGCTGCGGTCGAAGGAGGTCACACTATCGAAGAGCGATCGCGCCGAACTGCTCGAGACTGCAGATGAGAGCCTCGCTTCGCTGGCAGACCTCGTAACTGATCTGCTCGATGCCAGCAGGCTGCAGGCTGGCGTGCTCGGCGTAACACTTGAGCCGGTCTCGATCGAAGAGGTCGTCGGAGACGTCCTCGACGAGCTGCGGCTGACACCCGGCGCCGTTGCTCTCGAACTTGGTGAAACCAGCTCGGTCACGGCCGACGCGGTCCTGCTCAAGCGAGTGCTCGTGAACCTGCTCGCAAACGCCCTGCGGTTCGCGCCGAGCGGAGCCGCGCCCGTGCTTTCCTCGAGTGAGTTCGGCGGCCGAGTGCAGTTGCGGGTGATCGACGCCGGTCCAGGCATCCCCAATTCACGACGAGACGAAGTATTCTTGCCGTTCCAGAGGCTGGGCGACACCAACAACACTGCTGGCGTCGGTCTCGGCCTCGCACTCGCCAAAGGCTTCGTAGAAGCAATGGATGGCACGCTTAGTGCAGAGGAGACCCCGGGTGGAGGCCTCACCATGATGGTCGAGCTGTCGGCGGCGAAATGAAGATACTAATTGCGGATGACGACCCGCAGATCCTGCGCGCGCTTCGCATCACACTGTCGGCGCGTGGCTACGACGTCGTTACTGCGCCCGATGGCAAAGCCGCGCTCGCCGCCGCGATCGATCAGCACCCCGACCTCATTGTTCTCGACCTCGGGATGCCGGGCCTCACCGGCATCGAAGTCATCGAAGCCCTGCGGGGCTGGACTGAGATACCGATCCTGGTGGTGTCCGGTCGCAGCGAGTCATTCGACAAGGTCGATGCGCTCGATGCCGGGGCCGACGACTACGTGACAAAGCCGTTCGCGGCCGACGAATTGTTGGCTCGCATTCGCGCGCTGTCCCGTCGTACACCCGCAGCGACGGATGCGCCGATCGTCACCTTTGGCGACGTCACCGTCGATCTGGCAGCCCGCGTCGTCACGCGCGCCGGAGTGCCCGTCCGCCTCACCCCGACTGAGTGGCGCCTGCTCGACGTGCTGCTCCACAATCACGATCGGCTGGTGACGCGCGAAACCCTTATGCATGATGTCTGGGGGCCGCAGTACACGACGGACACCGGCTATTTGCGCCTTTACCTTGCGCAGTTGCGCAAGAAACTCGAGCCGGTGCCGTCGGCTCCGCGCTACCTCCTCACTGAGGCCGGGATGGGATATCGCTTCGTGTCCGGTGCTGAATAGGGTCGCCTATCCTTGCTGGAAAGTTGACTACCGGAGTGCTTTGCTGGGGCAATGAGCTTGATCGGCGACCTGATACCTGGGCTCCGCGCGCGCCGCGAGGCACGAACGGAAGGGCTTGCCAGCCGCCTCAACTGGTTACGCGCCGGAGTGCTGGGCGCGAATGACGGCATCGTCTCTGTTGCGGCCATCGTTGTCGGTGTCGCTGGGGCGACATCCAGTACGGCCCCGATCCTGACGGCCGGGCTTGCCGGGCTCGTCGGTGGGGCAATTTCGATGGCGCTCGGCGAGTACGTGTCGGTCAGCAGCCAACGTGACACCCAGCGCACACTCATCGCGAAGGAGCGCATTGCGCTACGCGACGAGCCGGATGCCGAGCTCGCGCAACTCGCGACCCTCTACGAGGCGAAGGGGCTCAGTCCGGAGACCGCGCGCCAGGTTGCCGAAGAGTTAACCGAGAAGGACGCCCTTGGCGCTCACCTCGAGGCGAAGCTTCACATTGACGAGGATGATGTGGCCAGCCCCTGGCACGCCGCACTCGCCTCTGCGGTCGCTTTCACCATCGGCGGCGTGCTACCGCTGCTTGCGATCCTGTTGTTGCCGTCGTCGACGCGGATTCCAGTGACCTTTGCAGCCGTGCTGGTCGCGCTGGCGTTGACAGGAGCCACGAGTGCGCGAATCGGCGGCAGCCCAGTGCTCCAAGCGACCATCCGCGTCATCGTCGGAGGGGCGCTGGCACTCGCTGCCACATACATCATCGGTCACCTGCTGGGCGCATCCGGCCTCGTCTAGCCTTTCGCGCCTCGTGAGGCCGTCCGCCGCACAATCGCAAACTCAGGACACCGGCCCGGGCGACCGACGTTTCCCCGTTTGGAAACTCAGGACATTCATCCGATGCAACCGGTCAGAGCGGCCAGAACAGCGGGGCAACCTAAGTTCGGAACGACGAGTGTCCTGAGTTTTCAAAGCTGGTCGGCGGGGAGCAGAGCAGGCTGCCGGGTGAGACCGTGGGCGGAGAGAGTGGAGGCGCGCGGCGCGGGCGGGGCAAACGGGCCGACCGTACGCCGGGTTCTGTCCCGGCACCCGAAGGTGCCATCGACGGCCATCTATCTACGATGTACGTTGCCGCACACCTCTAGCGGTCTACCCGGAAACTGGGCGAGCAGCCCGTAACGCTTCCTGTCTGACCTTGCTCCGGGCGAGGTTTACCCAGCCAGCCCGATCACTCGGGCTGCTGGTGGTCTCTTACACCACCGTTTCACCCTTACCCGAGGCACGAATGCCCCTGGCGGTCTGCTTTCTGTTGCACTTTCTCGCGGATTGCTCCGGGTGGGTGTTACCCACCGCCCTGCTCTATGGAGCCCGGACGTTCCTCGGTGCCTCCCGAAGGAAACAACGCGACCGTCTCGTCGACCCGTTTGCAGCCCTAAGGCTACTCGACGGGGAGAGCTATTCGAATCGAACGCTTCGCTTCTCGTGCCCGGCTGGCCCGCGCACGAACGACAGCTTCTTGTCCATGACCTCGTTCGCAATCTTGTCGGCACGAGAGTTGTCGGCCCGCGGCATCCACTCGAAGCTGACGGGAGTGCCGGTCAGGAGCCGTCGGGCCTCGGCGGCAAGGTCTGCCATCGCGGGATGCTTGATCTTCCAGCGGCCGCTCATCTGCTCGACGACGAGCTTCGAGTCCATGCGCACGTGAAGGTTGGCGTTCGGGTCGATTTCGAGCGCCTTTCGGATGCCGGAAATCATGCCCGTATACTCGGCGACATTGTTGGATGCGATGCCCGTGTAGGTTCCGATCTCGGCAAGAATTTCGCCGGTCGCCGCGTCGATCACGATCGAACCGCCGCCCGAGATGCCCGGATTGCCGCGCGACCCGCCGTCGGCCTCGACGATGAGCTCTCGTGCCATCAGAGTCCGGACTCCGACGTGCGCACGAGAATAGCGTTTGAGTCCGGGCACATGAGCACATCATCCGGGGCAGCGGTGCGGATCGTAACCAGGTCATTCTCATTGAGCTTTACGCCGCTGGCACTGGAAACGCCTCCGCGGAGGTGGGATGCGCCCACCCCGTACCGCTGGCGCTGCTTTTCGTAGAGCGCCAGAAGGTCGGCCGGAATCTTGCCAGCGATCGTCGTGCGATTCGCGTTCGCGTTGCCGCGCTCAGCATCGATGGCCTTCATCGCCGCGTCGCGTTCACCCTCCAGGTCGGCCATGCGGCCCTGCAGGACGCCCACCTGCTCGCCGATCTGGCCGACGGTGGCATCCTGCTCCTCGACCCGCTCCATGACCGTGATTTCGATTTCTTCGAGGTCGAATTGGCGCTTTCGGAGAGCTGCGAGTTCCTGCTCGAGCGCCGCGACATCCTTTGTCGACGACGAAGCCTGAAGGCGGGCAGAGTCACGCGAGATCCTTGCCTCGACGACGGCGACATCCGACTCGACGCGTTTGAGCTCGATCCTGGCATCCTCGAGAACACCCTTCTGCTCTGCGAGAGTGACCAGAAGCTCGGTGTTCTCCAACGAAAGCTGCTGCAGCGCGGCGTGCTCAGGCAGGCTCTTCGCGCGGTGGTCGAGTTGTTGCAGCTTTGTGTCGATCGCCTGCAAGTCAAGCAGGAGTGCCTGCTCGGCTGGGGTGGCCTTCAATGCCATGTAATCAATTCCTGTTCATGATGCGGGCTGCGCCTAATTGAATCACGGCCGTCACTGGACCACGACGAAGTCCCATGGATCGGTGCGCAGTTCACTCACCGTCACCGTTACGCCGGGCAGAGCATCACGCAGCTCCCGCGCCGCAACATCGAGCCACAGCCATTCGCTCGCCCAGTGCGAAACGTCGATGAGTGCCGGACCACCACCCACCCTCGCATTCTCGCGGAACTCCGATGCCGGGTGATGGCGCAGGTCCGACGTGATGTAGACATCGGCGGCAAGCACCCCTGGCTCCGAGAGGTAGGCGTCCCCTGCTCCCGCGCACAACGCAACGGTTGAGACGGGCGAGTCGTAGTCTCCCGAAACGCGGATGCCACCGGCCGTCGCCGGCAGAATCGTCGCGAGTTCGCGTGCGAGTCGCCCCACGGTCGTCGGCTCGGGCAGCGTGCCGATCCGACCGATTCCCCGAGCAGACGGCAACCCCGGGACGATCGGATGCAGGTTGGCGAGACCAAGAGACGCGGCAAGTGTCGCCGATGTCCCGGTCTCGACGGTATCCGCATTGGTATGAGCAGCCAGAAGCGCACAATTCGCGCGAATGAGGCGCGCGAGGATTGCGCCCTTGTAACGGTCTTCCGCGATGCTGGTCACTCCGCGCAGTAGCAGCGGGTGATGCGCGATGAGAAGGTCGGCATCCAGCTCGATCGCTTCGTCTACCGTGCCGAGGACGGCATCCACGGTGAGATGAATGCGTCGGATCTCGGAGGCCGGGCCGCCTGACACCAGCCCCGCAGCATCCCAACTCTCCGCGCCCGCCGCCGGCCAGAGTGCTTCAGAGACGGCGAGGACGTCAGCCAGAGTGGGTGCCACGCGCCCAGTCTATTCGGCCGGTCGCTCGGCCCTCTCCTGACGGCGGATCGCCGGAACGCCCGCGACGATTGGGAAGATCAGGCCGAGCAGGAGCGCCACGAACACTCCAAGGTCGGTCGCGGCCAGTTGGCTGTTTGGTGCTACCCCGAGGGGAGCAAACAGGAAGCCCTCCCACGACAGCCACGAGACAGTCGCGCTCGTGAAGCCAAGTCCGAGGCCGGTGATCACAATCAGGGCAATCAGGTTTGACCAGCGAACGTCTGCGTAGACCCCGCGCCGTTTGAGGAGGGAAACTGAATCGAATCGACGATTGCGAATCATGATCTCGGCAGCAAACATCCCCGCCCACGCCGCCACCGGAACGGCCATTGATGTCGCGAAGTCGCGGAACAATTCGGTGAAATTCGAGATGGAAACCGTGAGCACGACCGCAACCACGAGGACGAGTACGCCGACAATGAAGGTCGCCCCCGTGCGACGCAGACGAAGACCAATTGCCTGCAGCGCGAAACCACCCGAGTACATCGCGATCACTGTGCCCGACAGCAGGCTAAGACCGGTCGCACACAGCAGGGGCACGGGATACCAGGTCGGCAGCAGCCGTCCGAGTGTGACGAGCGGGTTGCTGGCAAGTCCGCTCGAGATCCGGGGGTCGGACGAGGCGAGCAACACGCCATACGCGATCAGGGCGAAGCTCGGCAGAGCCGTGCCGAAAGTCGCCCACAGCATGGACGACGCCCCTGAGCTTCCCACCCGTTGGTACCTGGCGAGATCCGAGCTGCTGTTGGCCCAGACGAGTCCGACGAAGCTGAACACGAGGACCGCACCGGTAATAACGAGCACCCAGTTGCCGTCGCCGATAGTGAGGGCGGTCTGCACGTTGACATACGGGAGAGTCAGCGCGATGAATCCGACGACTAATATTCCCGACAGGATGCTGATCACCAGTTGAACCCTGGCAATAAGCGCATACCCGAAGTACGCGATCACGATCGCCACAACGAATGCGGACACCATCAGGATCAAGGTCAGCTGAGCCTGCGTGAATCCATCGGTGAGCTTCGCTGCCACGAGGATGCTCGCGACACCCGCGCCGAACACCCACAATAGTGCGGCGGCCCAGAACAGGCGGCTCAGCAATCCGATGACCGCCGGCAGGATGTTGCCGACCACGCCGAAGGTCGCGCGCGAAACGACCATGGTCGGCTGCCCGCTTCGTTTCCCCGCGAGCGTCCCGAGGCCGAGCGGCAGGAACGACACAGCAATACCAGTGAGGGTTGCGACGATAGCCTGCCGAAGGCTCATCCCGAGGGCAAAAATCATTCCGCCAAACACGACGGCTACGACCGATGAGTTCGCGGCAAACCACAGCCAAAACAGGCGTGCTGCCCGCCCGACACGGTATTCGAGCGGCGTCGGCTCCTGGCCCGCGGCCTCGGGCGAGAATATCCGCTGACGTCCAAGCGCCGTCGGCGGCTGGGGTTCAGGAGGCAACGGCTCACCGCGTTGGATGCGGATGGGATGCGAGTCGAGAACGATCGCCTCACCCGCGACCGCCACGCCCGCCGTGTCTACGCTGGCTGCGCCGTGCGGGCCGAGGGTCGAACCGAAGATTCTGTCTGAGGGGTCGACCGCTTCATCGCGGTCGACCCCGTCTCCAAAAGGGCGGCGGTCGCCTGTCCCCGGGGCTATCGGCGGCTCCTCAGGGGGGTTGGATGCCTGAGTCAGCCAGGTCGACGACTGACCGTCCGGTCTATCGTCCTGCTCATTGACTCCAAGCAGCGATTCGAAGTCATTCGGTGGCACATTCGGCGCTGTCGGCGGCTCGACGAGCGCGGGTGGCTCGAGAAACACCGGAGAATCAGGGATGTCAGCAACCGGCAACGCCTCCTCAACCGGAGGCTCCAGCCAGCTAAATGGCTCGTTCGCATCTGCGGGCGGTGCGAAATCGGCGAACGGTAGACCTTCGGGCACCTCGGGTTCGGCGGGCGAGAAAGCGAATAGATCGGCGAACGCGGTTCCCTCCAGCGAAGGATCGTCACTCCGAGCAGGTGGCGGCAGAGGGTCGAAGGTGTATGTCGGCTCGGGTGCTGGGATCGGCTCCGGCGGGGCAGCGGGCTCCGCGAACCATCCCGACCCAACCGGCTCTGTGGGCGCGACAGGGACTGGCACAACAACGTCAGCCGGAGACTCAGGCCCGACCTGCACCTCCGGCGATGATGGTCGGACCTCGGGCGCCACCACACCCGCGAATTCCGCACGCACCTGCTCGACCGCGGCCATCGCATCCGGAGTTCCGAGTGCGACCATCGACTGTTCCCAGACGGAGTATTCGCGGGCCTCGCGCGCCCGCAACTCAAGCTGCGCCTGAAGCTGCTCGATCGCGCTGAGCGTTCCGTCGGATCCGCCATCGTCATCACGGAGCGACCGGAGAAGCTCGTCGTCGGACAGGGATTGGCGCCGCGGAGGAGCATCGGGCGAGGGTGGCACCGGCTGCGCGGGCAAGAGTGGCACGGCAGACTCGACCGGCGAAACCGGCTGTGCCTCCGCTGCCATCCCGGCAGGCTCGTAGCCATGCGGAAGGGTGGGCGTCTGGTACTCCTGCGGCGTCACCGGAGACTCGTAGCCAGGCGGCGGCGGCGCGTCGGCAGCCGGAACTGTCGGTGCCGGAGCTCCCAGATACGGCGGGGGAACGTCGATCGGGGCGGCGCTTGCTTCGGGAGCTGGAGGCCATGGCTCTGGCTCCGGCTGCTCGTCGGGCTCCGAATCCGCGGTATACGCCGACACGGATGGTCCGCTGGTAGGCACGAACTCGCTCGCGGGAGTCCAGGAATAGGCGGGCGCGGGCGTCGACGGCGGGGCGGCATCCACCCAGGGTGCTGGCGCGGGCAGTGGCTCGGGCTCGGTCACGTGCTGGGGCTCGTCGGCCACTGTCGCGGAGTCGCCGTCGAGCGACCACACCGTAACCGGCTCAGGCCCCGCCACATGTTCAGGCTCCAGCTCTGGCTCCAGCTCTGGCTCCAGCTCTGGTTCAACCTGATGCGTGAGCTGTGCTGGCTCCTGCTGGGTATGGGCGGAGATGGGTTCTGGCAGGTCGACAGGCTCCGCTTCGGGCTCCTCTTCCGGCTCCGGGGCGACTGCCGCCGTCGGCCGCAGGATCGGAATGGGCCCGGATGCCACCTTCGCAAGCTCCTCGGCAAGGGCCGCAGCAATCGCGTCGTCATTGAACACGCTCGCCGCAGCTTCGAGTGTCTCAGCGTCATTTGTCGGGGGCGTGAAGTTTGAGCGTCGCGGCCCGGATGGAGCGAAGAGCTCTTCCGGCCCGACGGTCCCCCGAACGTCGTCTTCGTCAGCCATGTCGAAATTCTACGGGCGCAGCTCTCATTTTCCGCGGCGCACGAGCAGATCGTCGCGCTGAGTCGCCAGAAAAAGTTTGAAGCGACTTGACTGACGATCTGTTATCGATATATCGTTATCAGGTCGCCAACATAGTGGCGAACCAACTACTTGCAGAAGTAACTATCGAAAGGTCGTACGCCATGCGTAACGAATTCACATCACGACACCACCACAATCCAGACGATTCCAGCCACGGCCACGGGTTCCCCGGCCGAGGCTGGGAGCGTGGGCGGCAGCACGGTCCTGGCGCCTTTGGCGCTGGCTTCGGCGGCTTCGGTCCCCGCGGTTTCATGCCACCCGGCCCACAGCGAAAGAGGCGTGGGGATGTCCGCATCGCCATCCTCTCGCTCCTCTCGGAGAACGCCTTCAATGGCTACGGACTCATCAAGGAAATCTCCGACCGCTCAGGCGGAACATGGCATCCAAGCCCCGGGTCCGTCTATCCCACGCTGCAGCAACTCGTCGACGAAGAGTTGATCGAGTCGAGCGGCGAGGGCCGACGCACCGAGTTCCAGCTCACCGACGCCGGGCGAGCCTGGGTCGCCGAGCACGCCGACGAGCTTGCGCAGGTTTGGGCAAGCTCCACGGAGCGGATGCAGGCCGACGCCGGCCTCCACGAGAGCATCGCGAAACTGATGGGCGTCATCCACCAGCTGCGATTTGCGGCTACGGACGACCAGCGAGCGCGGGCAATCGAGAAGCTCGACGAGACCCGTCGAGCGCTCTACGCGATTCTCGCTGACTAATAGAACCGAGCACGATGGCGGGGCGCAATTCACGTGCGCCCCGCCATTTCATTTTGGTAACCACCACATCACGTTTCTGTAACAGGAGCCCTTGTTATGCCTCCATCGGCCGGAGTAACGTCCGGCTTAGGGGGCTCGGCAAGGATGCCGAGCTAACAGAAGGAGTAGATAATGACCGCTCTTAACGATTCCAACAGGGACGTGAACGCCCCCGCCAACATCCCCGTCGCCGTGTTGCCGTTCGGCGATCCGGGCGCTCTCGGGCTCGGAGCATTCGCACTCACCACATTCGTATTGAGTTTCTTCAATACGGGCTGGATCGAGGGTGCTGGAGGGTCCGTCCTCGGGCTTGCACTCTTCTATGGCGGCATCGCGCAGGTCATCGCCGGCATCTGGGAGTTCGCGAACAAAAACACGTTCGGCGCAACCGCGTTCATCTCGTATGGATCCTTCTGGCTGGCCTATTGGTTCCTAGCAACCTCCGGAAACAAGGTGGATGCCCCCGGGGTCGGGATTTTCCTGCTCGCGTGGGCCATATTCACCCTCTACATGACGTATGCGGCCCTCAAGACCAACCGCGTCATCCTTTCGGTGTTCGTTGCTCTGACTTTGACGTTCCTGTTGCTCGCACTCGGTGCGTTTGCAACTAGTGCAACCCTGACCCACATCGGTGGATACCTGGGTGTGATCACCGCCCTCCTCGCCTGGTATGGATCGTTCGCGACAGTCGTCAATTCGACCCACAAGCGCGGAGTGCTTCCCGTCTGGCCTGCCAGATAGTCGCCGAGGTGCTGAGCGCTCCGGGCAGGTGACACCACCGGCAGAATTGCCGAGTGATTGGGTGCAGGTAATCTGGCTTGGTACGGATCCCTGGCAACCGTGTTCACCATCCAATGGCGGGCCGACGGGCATTCCTGTCCGTTCGGCTCCCAAATAACACAAAGGGTAACCAGCTCAAAGATGACTGATACAACGTCGGAACACGAAGCTGCGTTGTCAAACCTGTCGCGGGAGGAACGCCGTTTTCCCCCGTCGCCGGAGTTCGCAGCGCAAGCAAATGTAAAGCCCGAAATCTACGCGGAGGCCGCGCAGGATCGCCCGGCCTTCTGGGCAAAACAGGCAGAACGCCTGACCTGGACCAAGAAATGGGACCAGGTCCTCGACTGGAGCAACGCCCCGTTCGCACAGTGGTTCGTCGGCGGCCAGTTGAACGTCGCCTACAACTGCCTCGACCGTCACGTCGAAGCCGGCCTCGGGGATCGAGTCGCCTACTACTTCGAAGGCGAGCCAGGCGACACCCGAACGATCACCTACGCGCAGCTCACCGACATGGTGTGCCAGGCGGCCAACACGCTCGAGGGACTCGGAGTCAAGGCTGGGGACCGCGTCGCGATCTACATGCCAATGATCCCCGAGACAATCGTCGCGATGCTCGCCTGCGCGCGAATTGGCGCACCGCACACCGTCGTTTTCGGTGGCTTCTCGGCGGATGCTCTCGGCACCCGCATCGACGACTGCGAGGCAAAGGTTGTCATCACGGCCGACGGCGGCTACCGCAAGGGCACGGCGTCCGCGCTAAAGCCCGCCGTCGACCAGGCATTGGCAACTCGACCAGAAGTTGCAGCTGTCCTCGTCGTGAAGCGAACCGGCCAGGAGATCAACTGGACTGACGGGCGTGACCTGTGGTGGCACGACACCGTTGAAACGGCGAGCACGAAGCACGAGGCACAACCCTTCGACTCCGAGCATCCCCTGTACGTCATGTACACCTCGGGTACGACCGGCAAGCCGAAGGGAATCCTGCACACCTCTGCCGGCTACCTTCTCGGTTGCTCATATACCCAGTGGGAGGTTTTCGACCTGAAGCCCGAGACTGATATCTACTGGACCGCGGCGGACATCGGCTGGGTGACCGGCCACAGCTACATCGTTTACGGCCCGCTGTCGAACGCGACCACCTCCGTCATGTACGAAGGAACGCCCGATACTCCGCACAAAGGTCGATGGTGGGAAATTATCGATAAGTACAAGGTGACGACGCTGTACTGCGCGCCGACGGGCATCCGAACCTTCATGAAATGGGGACACGAAATTCCCGCGGAGTACGACCTGTCGAGCCTCAAAATCATCGGGTCGGTTGGCGAGCCCATCAACCCGGAGGCGTACGTCTGGTACCGCGAAAACATCGGGCACAACAAGACGCCGGTCGTCGACACGTGGTGGCAGACCGAAACGGGGTCCCTCATGATCAGTCCGCTGCCCGGCGTCACAGCAGGCAAGCCCGGCGCGGCCATGACTCCCCTGCCCGGCATCGCCGCCGACATCGTCGACTCCGACGGTAACTCCGTGCCGAATGGCGGTGGCGGCTACCTCGTGATCACAGAGCCGTGGCCGTCGATGCTTCGCACCATTTGGGGCGACGACGAACGGTACAAAGAGACGTACTGGTCGAAGTTCCCCGGCAAATACTTCGCGGGCGATGGCGCCAAGAAGGATGAGGATGGCGATTTCTGGCTGCTGGGCCGCGTGGATGACGTGATGAACGTCTCCGGTCACCGCCTGTCAACCACGGAAATCGAGTCCGCCCTCGTGTCGAACCCGAAGGTTGCCGAAGCCGCTGTGGTTGGCGCATCCGACGAAACGACCGGTCAGGCTGTCGTCGCCTTCGTGATTCTGCGCGCCGAGGCCGGTGACGGAGGCCCACACGTCGTGAAGGAACTACGCGACCACGTCGCAACTCAGATCGGCAAGATCGCCCAGCCCCGCCAGATCATGGTCGTGGCCGAGCTGCCCAAAACACGTTCGGGCAAGATCATGCGGCGCCTGCTCAAGGATGTCGCCGAAAACCGGCCAGTCGGCGACGTGACGACGTTAGCGGACTCCGGCGTGATGGATGCCATTCGCGGTGGCATGGAGAAACACAGCGGCGCTGACGACGAGTAGCGATTGGCTGTCGGTGGTGCGAGGCTTGCGCTAGCACCACCGACAGCATTCTCGAGGAGCACCGATGCGTTGGATCTGGCGCGGCGCAATCGCCGTGGTGATCGCGTTGGTCGTCTGGTTCATCCTCATCCCGCAGTTCATCGGTGCGCGCACCGCGTTAGATTCGCTCACTCGCTTGTCGCTACCGCTCGTTGTTCTGGCTGTCGCCCTCGAAGTGGCGTCACTCGTCAGCTACAGTGCGCTCACCTGGGTCACTCTCAATCCCGAGACGAGGCCGGGATTCTTCACCATCCTGCGGATCGACATGGCATGCCTGGGCATAAACAACGCAGTGCCGGGTGGCGGCCTCACGGCCACCGCGAGTAAGTACCGGATGCTGACGCTCGCGCGCACTCGCCCAGCCGACGCCGTCGCAGGCACGACCGTCGAGGTTTCGACCTCCACCCTTGTTCTGGGCGGGATCTTCGGGGTCGGCGTGGTGCTGTCCCTGTCGTCGATCCGAAGTAATCCCGATTATCTGGTCGCCGCCGTCGTGGTCGTCGCGGTCGCGCTGCTCGCGCTCGTCGGATCCGCGTTGTTGCAGTACTTTCGCGACAACACACTGAGATTCGTCGGGTTTGCGGTGCGCCGCATCCCCTTCATTTCTGAAGCGGGCGCGACATCGCTGGTCGGCCAGATCGCCGATCAGCTGGGAGCGTTTCGAAGAGACAGGCGCCGCGTCGTGTTCGCGGTCGGCTGGGCCGCCCTCAACTGGCTTTTGGACGCAACGGCACTCTGGGTTCTGCTTCTGGCGTTCGGCTACCAGGACAACATCGGTACCCTGCTTCTCGTCTATGGCCTCGCCAGCATTCTCGGGATGCTGCCCATCACCCCGGGCGGCCTCGGCATCGTGGAGGGTGTGCTGGTTCCTGCCCTGGTCGGCTTCGGGTCACCGCACGACATCGCACTGCTTGGGGTGGTCGCGTGGCGCGTGATCGAGTACTGGCTGCCCATCCTCGTGGCCGGTGGCGCCTACGCATCGCTGCGAATGGGCGTGCTGCGGCGCGCACGCCGCAACCTCGACATTCTCATCGACGAAAAGGCCTAAGCAGTCATTTTCCGACGACGGGGAGCTTCCTGTCGAGAACGGTCAGGAGAACCACGATGACCCCGAGCCCACCAAGGATCCAGGCCAGCGAGTGAAGGCCGCTATCGGTCGCCGCCTCACCGAATGTGATGCCGATGAGACTCGACGAGAAGATTGCGCCAATGTAGGCCGAGGTTCGATAGAGCCCCGCAGCGACGGCGATGTCTTTCGCCGGCGCCTGCAGGTAGAGCGCGGCCTGATTGGCGAAGCTGCTCAGCCCGTTGGTGAAACCGAACAGCAACGTCATCCCGATCAGGAGATAAATGCTCGACGCGCGTGTGACTATCAGCATGACGCTCGCAAGCAGCAGAAGGCTGATGCCGGAGAGAACCAGGGGCCACCTGATCCAGCTCCTGCCGGACACCACCCGTGCAATCACGATGCTGAGCGCAGAAAACGGAATGAGAATCAGCCCGACCACCGAAGGCTCCAGTTTTGCGCTGTCCTCCATCCACTGGCTCACGCCATACAGCGCTGCATACACGCCGAGCCCAACCAGGAATTGGCGGAGGTAGGTGCGCTGCAGCGGCCCGTTCGCAGCGATCATCCTGACATCGATCAGTGGTCGCCGGGTTCGGCGCTCCCAGAAGACGAGAGCGATTGTCGCCACGACAAAGAGCACGAATAGCCACCAGCTGGGGCTCTGCAGGCTGGCGAGAAACCCGAGCAGCGCCGTGACCGCTCCCCCAAAGAGCACGATGCCCGGGATGTCGAGGGCAACCACAAGACCGTCTCGATTTTCGCGGGCAATGGGCTCGTCCTTCGCGACCCCGACGAGCGTCAGGACGATGCTGATGACAGCGAGCGGGATGTTGACGGCGAACAGCGCCCGCCAGCCGAACGCGCCAGCCAAAATTCCGCCGAGCGGCAGCCCGATCACCGCCGTCACCTGGGCGGCGATCGAAAAGTTGCCGAGGACCCGGCTCGGAACCCCGATCCCGAAACTGTCGGCCCGCTTGCGAACGAGCGCCATTGCCGTCGGGTAGCACGCCGACGTACCGATGCCAATGAGCGCACGCGATATGAACAGAAACGGAAAGCTCGGCGCTGCCGCTCCGACAATGCCCGCGACGAGGAGGATGCCGACGCCGATCAGGAAGATTCGCCGCGGCCCGAACAGGGTCGACAGCTTGCCCATGGTCGGCTGCGCCACTGCGCTGAACAGGTAGAGAACCGAGACCAGAGTCGCGGTCGCGCCTGGCCCGGCGTGGAAGTCCACGCCAATCCCGACGAGGGCTGTTGCGATCATCGAACTGTTGATCGGATTCAGCGCCGACCCGAGCAGCAGGGGCGCGGTGAATCGCCAGCCGAACGGCTTATTTCGCGCGGGATCAACCGCAGACTCGTCTGTCACGTGAACTCTCTGTCAGGAGTTGGCGATGCGCTTGAGAAGTTCGATCGCTGACGCGAGTTGCCGCTGTTCGGAGTCGTCGAGATTCGTGGTGATCGCCCGATACAGCCAGTCCTCGCGCGCGGCACGACCGGTTGCGATCTCGACGCGCGCGGAGGGTGTGAGAGTGAGGAGGGTTTGCCGACCATCGTTCGGGTCGGGCTCCCCCGTAATGTACCCGGCAGCCTCGAGCACGGCGACGTTGGCGCCCATCGATTGCGGGCGCACGCCTTCCGCTTTGGCGAGCGTCGTGACCGTCGCGGGCCCCTCGCGCTCGAGGAAGGTAACAACGGACACCTGAGATGGGGTGAAGTCGCCCACCTGCGCGCCTTCGCGCAGACGTCTGCGCAGCCTGCCGATTAGTACCCGCAACTCGCTGGCCAGGGCCTGCGAGCTCGACGCAGCGGGGGTCTCGTTCATCCTGTGACGTTATCAGATAGTAAGGCAACCTACAAAGGTATCCTTCATATCTCGATCCCGTCGGCTTGGTTAGGCTGAGACTGAGCAGGACGGACGGTGACCATGAGCGAGAGCGCCAGCCCCGTGCCTCTCCCGGGGCCTGCTACGCCGCGCAAACCGATCTCGATCGACCGCGCGGTCGAGGAAGGCATCCTTATCGCGACCTCCGCACTCACGATGGAGGTCAAGAACCAAATCATCATTGACGCGATTCGGGATGCACGCCCCTACGACGTCGGCCACGTTGTTGAGGTCGCGAAACGCCAGCTTCTCGCGCTCGCGCGGCAGAACGTCGAGAGTTCCGACCGCATCCAACACCTTGCAGAAGACGTGCTAACTCCCAAGGGTTCCACCGACAGCGAGGGCTACCGAGCCGGGGATCATCCCGCGCTGGCCAACCGAGCGGTCATCCATTCGCGAGTATCGGCCGAACTGGAACGGCTGGCAGACGACGACGCATACATCCAGGATGTCGCCGAGGCCGCGCGCGCCGAGGCCTGGACAGAGGTGGGTGACGCCGTGCAATTGCGGCTGTTGCGGAGTGTGCCGCCCGAGCCCGACAAGTTCTATGAAGAGGACAAGGCAGCGCGCATCCAGGCTCTCTTCGCCATCAACTTTCGGGCGTTGGAGAAGCGGGCGAAGAAGCTGGGGCTGGCGCCGCTCGAAGGAGAGGACCGGCATCCCGATGCAGCCCCACGGCGACGCCGACTCTGGCCACGGCGCAAAAAGTAGCCCGACCTCCGCTTGTTGTTGTGCTGTTCAGACGAGGTATGGCGCGAGCGCGGCCTCTAGAGCGGCCTTCGGGCGAGCGCCGACGAGGGTGCCAACGACCTGACCTCCGCGAAAGATCTTCATCGTCGGAAGCGACAGGGCCTGGTATTCGATGACCGAATCGACATTGTCGTCTGCATTGATCTTCAGAATTGTGAGGTCATCGGGATGTTCAGCCGCCAGCTGCTCGAGAATCGGCTCGATCGCGCGGCACGGCGGGCACCACTCCGCCCAGAAGTCGACTATGACCGTGCGCTCGGAACCAAATACTTCGTCCGCGAATGTGGCATCGGTGATTGATTTGAGAGTTGACATTGGGTTCCCTATGGTGAGGTCGCAGGCGGGTTCGGCGCGCAGGCTCGCGTCGTTGAGCAACTCGGTTAGCGCTGCACGCCTGCCCGCGAGATCGGCGATGCGACCGTCGAGTTCGGTGATGGCTTTGCGGTAGGCGGTCACGGCATCCGGGCAGTCGTCGCCCTTCTTATTGCCGGCCACAAGGCAATCAAGAAACGGCTTCGCCTGTTCGACCCGGATGCCGACGGCGGCCAGTTCGCGGATCTCGCGCACCATCCGAACATCCTGAATCCCATAGTCGCGGTATCCGTTCTGCAGTCGTTGCGCGTGCAGCAACCCGACTGATTCGTAGTAGCGGACCGCTTTCGTGGACACGCCGGCCTCTCGTGCAAGTTCACCGATCTTCATGCTGATCACGCTAAACCCTGACCCCGGGGTCAAGGTCAAGCGCCGATTGCGACTCGCGTGCCCGGTCCAGGCAGCAGCGACTCATTCTTGCCGACGCACTCGCACCCTCAATCTGGGGGCAGCGCAATTTTGTACCCCGGGGTACAATTACTTTCATAAGTCCCATGAGTTGGGCGGGGTATCAGTCCTCTGTTGATTGTCCCGAGACTTCGCTGGGCCGCATTCGGGTTGCGGTCCAGTGAGGTCGAAATCTCTTATCGGTTCTTCCG
Source organism: Glaciihabitans sp. (assembly GCA_025463785.1). Taxonomy (GTDB): domain Bacteria; phylum Actinomycetota; class Actinomycetes; order Actinomycetales; family Microbacteriaceae; genus Galbitalea. Next base: position 250,153 of record JAODBD010000011.1, on the reverse strand, counting down.
CACGGCCGTCAGGCTGGCCGAGCCGTCGCCGTCAAGCCCTGCCTTGGGCGCCTGGCACTCGCTAGCGTGAAGGGATGTGCAAACTCGCGGGGTCAGCCGTCGCAGGGTTCGCTGCCGGAGTCGTGGCGACCGTGCCGATGAGCGCAGGATTTTCGCTCGCGCAACGTCTGGGGCTGATTCGTCAACTGCCTCCGCGAAAGGCAGTGCGTGCCGTCCCAGACCTGCTCTAACCCGAACTCAGTCAGAACCAAGTTGGTCCGAGCGAGAGATTCGGGAAGCAGATTTCCGACAATGCCCGTGAGCATGTCGATACGTTGAGCCTTGGAGAGAGCCACGTGATGATCGTATCCGCGACGCGCATACGACCGTCGCAGTTTGGCTCGACGCGACATTAGGGGCTGCAGTCGTATCATCAGTTGACTCGTCTTGTTTGTGCTTCTTCAGGCCCGTGAACGGCAGTTGACGTGACTGTGTCGAACCCGACCGGGAGCCTCGCTGTTGCTCGGTCGCAATCCCATCGTTGTCATGTCAGCCTCTTTCCATAGCGTCCGGCGATAGACGCAACGGCCGCCTTGACGACACACGATAATTGGCAGTTCATGCCCGTTGTCGGGCTTAAAGCGCTGACCAAACTTCGGCACAGCGGCTTCAACGCTAGCCAACTACGCTGCTCACTCCGATCGCGACCAATGGGGACACGAGTATGAGGCCAGCGAGGATGCTGATGAGGCGGTTCATTCCTCCTCGCCTGCCAGCGCCGATGTCCACAATGATTCCCGCTACGCCCATCGCTACTAAAACCACTGTGACACCGATCCAGTTGTAACCGAAAATGGCGACATAGAGATCGCTGCTTTGTCCAACCATGAAGAACCACCAAGCCGCTGCGATAAATACGCTCACGCCAAGCGCGACGTAGGTATACGGTCGCACTTTGCGCGCGGTTTGGCCCGTGTTCTCGGTCATGTTGGTATCCCATTTCAGTCAGGCGTGCGACCAACGGATTCTGATGTTAACCGGTCATACGCTTGGAGAGGTTCAGAAGTTGGGCTCGGTAGCGAACGGATCTCTGCCCGGCCGCAAAAGTACCAAGGAAATCGATCTCATTCTGTGTGGCTTGCGACGCCAGAACGGAAGCGCTGGGCAAATCCATGGCAACCCCGTACTGGAGCGGCGGTGACAACGTCGCGACGGACCCCAGCAGGCTACGGCTTGGGCATGATCAACACCATTCCAGGGAGAACCCGCAGATTCTCAGAGGCTAAGAGCCAACCAAATCCGGTCCACGCCCTGGCGATCAATTCGGTAGCCGACTCGAACTCCAAGCAAATGCTTCCAACTCGGGGCCCGAGGCTCGAGACGAACGTTTATCTGGCGAGCGTGATCGCTAAGGCTAGGGTGATTCGACGACCCAGATACCCCACGCGACCGGAAGCAGCAGCGCGATCACTCCAGCAAACGCTATGACGCGATTGCGCCAACCCTTCAATACCGCAGCAGCCACAATGTCGAGCACCACGGCGGCCAGATAAATGCCTCCGAGGAAAAACAGTCCTGCAAATAAGTCCTGGTCGAAAAGCACGTTGTAGATCGCCGTGGCCTGAGCGGTGTTGCTCCACAACTCGATTGCCGCGACGACTGCGCTCACTCCGAGCGCCACCCACGCCCAAGCACGGATCCTGCGCTGGCCGTGAACTTGAGTACCTGTCAAATTAAGCTTCCTTCGCACTATGGGCAACCCCCTGGCTGGCACTAGTCGGGCTTTGAACTGTCCCCTGCGCGTTCACAATCTCAAGCACACAGGCACGTTAGCCGGCTTGTCGTTATCCCGCTAAGTGCATTAAGGAGAGGAGCGGGACGTCGTGAACTCGCGGGGTCAGCCGTCGCAGGGTTCGCCGCCGGAGTCGTGGCGACCGTGCCGATGAGCGCAGGATTTTCGCTCGCGCAACGTCTGGGTCTGATTCGTCAACTGCCTCCGCGAAAGGCAGTGCGTGCCGTGTCACCGCAGCTGCGAGAACCTGAGCAGACTCAGGTCGCGGCCATAGCCCACTACCTCGTTGGTGGCACCGCCGGCGCCGTCTATCAGGTCGCCACCCGCCGAGGGCACCGGGGAATCGCATCCGGAGTCTTCTTCGGCCTGTTGGTGTGGCTCATCGGCTACGAGGTGGTCATGCCCGCCGCCGCCGGGATGCCGAAGGCGCACCGAGATCGCCGCCGCCGTGCCATCACCATTCTCGCGGCCCACCTCATCTACGGTGCGGCGCTTGGTCGAGTTAGCGGAGTAAGCCGGACGCGCCTTTAAATAGCGCATCGGGCCGAGAAACGGAAGTCCTCCCACAATCGAGTCGGCCATGATGTTCTGGAGAGACCGGTGCGACGGGACCCCCGGCCCGTGACGGCGACTCCTCAGGATGTCTTGCCACGCACCCAGGCTCCGCGCTGGCGCCGCCCGAACCGTCCGCGCGGAGCCGACAACCGCGATCGGGACGCCCTCACAGCATGCTCGGTAGCTGCATGGGAACCACGGCTAGCCGACCTGCGAGTACAGCGAGACCGGGTACCCGTATTCTGCGGCCCACCACTGGTCGCCGTAGGACCAGTGCCACCACTCGAGTGGGTACGGCGCGAAGCCTGCCCCGCGCAGAACTGATGACAGCAGTCGGCGAAGATCTCGGGCGATCGGACTGTCGCGCTCGCTTTCGAGGGCGCCGACGTGGGCAGCATCCGCGAACGAATCGTAGTCAGTTCCGAGGGCCAGGGAGGCGCCGTTCCAGCTTAAAGTGAGATCGACGGCACCACCGGTTGTGTGTGGCGGCAGCACAAACTTGTCCTCCGGATCGGCTACGTAGCCATCTCCAATGTCCGGAAAGCGCGCGGTGTAGTACGACAGAAGCTCGCGCTGATAATCAGTGCTGCGCCATCCATCGAGAACAGCGATGCCAAATGGCTCCGGCAACGCGGCAAGCGCCTGCTCGAGACGTGCGATCACTCCCGACCGGAGCACTAGCCGGTCACGAGCAGGAATGGGAAGCTCGTCGTACGGAAGGAATTGACCGAATTGCGATGGAATCGGCACCAGACTCTCAACGCTATGACCGATGCGAACAGATGCGGCCAGTTCGGGTGTCGATCTCGGCGGCTCCAAGCGTGGCAGCCCTGCTGGCACGACCAATGATTTCGGGATAGGGCTTAGAAACGTCATACTGCCGAACGCCAGCGAAACATTACGCCACTGCCTGGCCAGAGGATGCAGTCCTTGCCCGTCGAGAAAGTAATTTGCTTGTACACCCCGTTACCAGACTCTGTGGTCCCGGCGGTCGGGTTCTGATCCAGGGCGCGCCCAACGAAGTAGTCGCACTCCAACTCAGTTTGCTGCTTCTCGTCGTAAAGTCTCATCGAGATGTCGGTGATGCCTGCGCAGTAGTAGCCCGAGAACATCACCGGGAAGCTTGCGATCTCCGGTGCGATGTGAAAGTCAAAGCGGATGTGAACGCGGACTCGATCAGTTGTCAGCTCAAACTGCGGTGGCAGTCGCCAGCGCACAACATCGGGGAGCTCACTTACCGCCTCGGCGACCAACTCGATGGGAATGCCATCAATGAATAGCTCGACCTGACACGAAGACAGCACTGCATCCTGCCATGCGGCGCCGTGCAGGTCGCCGAGAGGAACGAGTTCACGTGCGAGGCACGCAGGTTCGAGAAATTCACGATTCAGCGCCGATGAAGTTCGGGCAATGGTTAGCCAAACCGAGCTGACACCCGGCTTGCCGAGCACTCGGAACGACTTCTGGTTGACCGCCACCGAATGTACCGGGATTACGGTGCCGCCGATTTTCAGGGACCGGTCAGGATATACGTCGACGTCGTAATCCATGTCGACGGTGTACTCCCACGGATTACGGGAAGCCGTCGTGAGGGGTTCAAGCGCCTTCGACCACACGAGATCGGTCCACCGAGAGTCGTCTGACTCTGCCGCGATAAGCGACCGGGCCAACGTCTGGCGTTGTGAATCCGGAATCAGATTGCGTACGCGTGTGACGTCGATTGACCACAGGTTCGAGGGAAGTTCGGGCAACACAATCGCGCCGACGGCAACGGATGCCAGGATGAGGAAGAACTCACGGACAGTGCCGGCGATGTCCCAACTCTCGGGAATGAATGCGTACACCAGGATGCACAGCACGAAGACGATGTAACCCCAGCGGGCCGATGACCGTGTGAGATGCGCGGCGGCCCGCCGCAGAGCCAGCCGTACGCGACCCGGCCTAGGGGCGATCGTCCTACTTGCCATGAGATGGCTCCATTCGTGACTTCGTCCCGGTATTGGTCAAGGGTTTGGTGGCTGCGACGAGGACCGAACGCATCCCCTCAATCCACGGTCGAATGATCAGACCAAATGGATTGCGAACGAATTGTGCCCCACAACTACATCGGGAGTCGGCTGTCTCAGTGTTTGCAGCATAGTAGAAGTGCGGTTTCAGGTTGCTCGCGACCTATCCCATAGCGATTCTGGGATCTTGCACCGAAATCGTGAGAAGTGTCGAGCGTTCGACCACCGACTAGCGACCAGCGCCTACGTGGTGGGCCTTGTCGCCTCTTATCGAAAAAATGCTTCTGAGGTAGAACACCTCAGGAAGCTGGCTAAGGTCAAGGGCTTTGGAGCGCGCACGGCTCCCCCGAGATCGCCGCACAGAGCTCGTCAGCTTCGCCCCGATGAAGTTAGTTGCGTCATTGACGGCTACAGATCCGGCAGAAGCATGGTCCAGCTGGCTCGAGAGTTCCAGGTCCATCGCACAACGATCGCAGAGCAGTTGGTCGCCCATCGAATTCCCATTCGCGACAGCACAATGTCAGAAACGCAGGTCGACGAATCAGTACTGCTGTACCAATCGGGGCTGTCTTGCGCCAAGATCGGTGGTCGGCTTGGTTTCAATGCCGAGACTGTACGCACGCACCTACGAAGGCGAAATGTCCGGATGCGCGGCGCCCACGATCATTGAGGCTCCCAGCACGCCTGGGCTGCAGCTGGGTGATACTTGGCGGCGGCGTCAACGCTCGGTGCAGTCTTAGCGGCGCGGTTCTCGGTTTGGTTAGAGAGTGAATGAATCTTGCGGGCGACATAATTAACACAATGGAAGCCGAGTCCGGTTGCTGGGATCGCAATCAGCCACGCTTGGCGGGATGGGCCAGCCAGTACCACTACGCTTCGGGCATGGATGTCGTTGAAACGATCGTCGTTTCGCTTGCGACCGGCGCCGTCGCGGCCGCCCTTGTGAATGCCTTCTTTGCAGTGAGAGCAGACAAACGCCGCAACCGCGCTGACAAGGAACGTTGGCTCCGAGAGCGCAGATACGAGGTCTATCGGGAATTCCTCGTCGAGTCGGACTTCCTGAACCTGTCGCTGGAACGCAACGAAACAGGCAGATTCACCCGCCAAGCGATGGCGAAGGCGTTCAACGCCGTGAGCGCGGTCGGCCTGATCGGCCCACAAAACGTATACCTGGCCGCATCTGCATATCAAGACATTGCTAAGAAGGCACTGGAGCTTGACGAGAACGAGGAAGCCAAAGAGGTCGATTGGGAGAGGTTGGTGGACGCCCGAACGAAGGTGGGTGTTCTTATGCAAGAAAAGATCGGAGTTTCGCCGAAAGAACGAATGGCTCCAAAAGCTCAATAGACCGGCGTTGTCCTAGCGCTACGCTTCGGGCATGACCGACATCTCCGACCTGACTCACACCGATCAGGTAGCTCTTTGGGCTGGCCGCGTTGTGCGCAAAGAGGCGCAGATCGAATCGATGCTCAGGACCCTGTATTGTCAGCTGGCTTCGAACGGCGGTGGAGGCTTCAGCTGGGCCGTTGTGCCTGACGGGTTTGGCGTAGTGCACCGCGATGTTAAGAAGATGCTAAAGGCCACGGGTATCGATCAGGATTACCTCGACGACTGCATCGCAGCGCTCGACCGTCTCTGGAACGCACACGTGCTCCGCAATCGCGTTGTTCACGACCAGTGGGTCGAGCAGGATGCGGGACAATTCGTCAGCGCGGCCAAAGGCGTTGGTGGCCCCACTAACAAACCCGAACTCATATGGGACGTTGATCGATTCGAAGCCTGCTACAGAGAACTTGAATTCTGCTTTGCCCAAGTTAGTGGTATTTATTGGAGCTTGCTCTGTTTCGTTGGCCCGCAGCAAGATATGTGGCGGGATCTACTGCCAATGAATCGTGAGGCGATTGCGGGCCGTATCAAACTGACCAGCGAATTCACATGGGAAGCGACAGACACCGCGTTCAACGCCGAGGAACGATCACGATCGGAAGCGCGTGCGGCAGATTTCTTGAAAAGGCATCCCCTGCTGCCTGAGGTAGGTCTCGGCGGATAGCTTATTCGCCTGCCGGCTGCCTTCTCACGACGCGATAAATTTGGTCAACCATTTCTGCCGTGGTCATTAGAGCGGGATCTGAGTCCGATCGTGTCGGTGAGCATAGGCCTGCCTCGACGTTGGCGGGGTGCCAATGTCCGCTCGCACAAGCCAACCCGGCGACTGAATGATTAACTCATCTTCAACTAAGGATTGGCGGCGAGATGCAGTCCTACTATTTCAAGGAATGCCACGGGTACAGCTTGTAAGCGATCGCTGTGCTCGACGCGTTCGGGTTGCATCGAGCACACGAACGTTTATCCCTCGGACGTTGTCGGGTCGTTCCCCGGCGCAACTGTGTCTTGGTCGCGGATAACGCCCTGCCGATTGTGGATTTTTAGTTCGCCACCACCATCGTTCTGAAGGATCTCGCGAGCTCGATCGATCGCTTCAGCCTGAGTGTCAGTTCGTGCCGACGCGCGCTGGGCGCCCGGCTTCTCGACCTTCCACCCTCCCTCGCCGTCCGGAACTACGCTTCTCTGGTTTGCTTCTGGAATTTTCATCACCTCCTCTTTCTTTTCATCACGTACCCGACCGAGTCTGTTCCGAAATCAGAACGGCTCTTCCGTCCGGGTCAACAGTATTGATGTTCGCGCCCATCGGTCCCTTTATTGCCGACATCTGATTCTCGGCGGCTAGAGCGCGAATATCTGCAACTTGAATCTGCACTTGTGCGTCCGCACTCCACAAAGCGGGTTCGGTACCAACCTGAACGAACTCGAGTTCGTCGGACAGCGATACCGACAGACCGTCGACGACCAGTTCGCGGCCCACGATTGGAGAATAGAACTCAGCTAGAGCACGCACATCCGCCGTTGGCAGCCGGACTCGTATCCGATCACCTGGAAGCGGCGTTGATGAGACGGTGGGGTTCACTAGCGGCGCACTTTCCGTCGACGGAATCTCCAGAAATGACAAACCCGAATCTGATGAAGGAGGCAAACGATATACGGCGTCGACCGTCTTTGACTGCCCATCGATCGTCAAGATCCTCGTTCGAACCACATAGGGTCGTTCGGACAGAATGCCACGATCTAAAACATCAAAGGGGCGACCGTCGGGGAACACACCGCCGTCTACGTCCCGTCGCTCGAGATCACGGAGAAGATCCCGTGGGGACGGTCCTCTTCGATCGTTGAGGGATATGCCGGTGGCGTGCACGAGCTCACTTGCCACGCGCGAGATGTAGTGCGGGTCCTGAACGTCTTGCAACTGCCCGAGCCACTCGGTCCCGTGAATTGCGCCAAGGAGCCTGGCGACGCGATCCCACCAGTCACCCGATCGTGCCGGAATGATCCACCTCAGCGAGGTCGGGTCCCAACGCACTTCCGTGCGTTTCACCGAAACCGTCGTCCAAAAAGGCTCGCCGCCTCGATCGGAACCGTCGACGACACATAGGACAACGCGGCGGCGGCGACCCTGATGGCCTGTTCAACAACGAAGCGATCGCCAAGGACTCACCCTTTCGCACCGCCCCCCAAGGCCTCACGGATGCCGAGGAGATCACCTTCGACTGGCTCAGTTTGTACAGCAATGAACGACTCCGCAGCTTCCCCGGGAGCATTCCACCCGCGGAATACGAGCGCCACTATTACGCTCAAAATATCGGCGCATCAACCGGTGGCGCCGCGAACAAAATGGCGACATGACTGGGACGGTTCGTTGTGCGGTCCGCGCTCTCGCCACATTGAGGATTAGTCCCCCGAAATGCGGACTGTATTCTGAGGATCAGTCTGTTATCTTCCAAAGGTGCTGTCTGGCACGCTGTCCACGCGTAGGAGCTACGGGGCAGTCGGCTCATATTGGAAGGGAAGAGAAATGTTAGGAACCAAGTTTGGATTGGGTTCAAAAGGCATAATCGTTCTTGCTGTTGCGGCGATCCTGGCGGCCACAACAGGCGTGCTGAGTGCATCTGCATCGACCACCGTAGGCATCTCGGGCACGCTCAGCAACGATGGGTCCCTAATTCAATATGGGACCTACCGCTACAACTCCGGCGGCGCGGCATCTTTCAACTGCACCAACTCAGTCGGACTTTACAACGGTCAGGACTGGTTCAAACTTGGACTTCGGAACACAGCCAACGTGCAGATCACTGATTCACCATCGTGGGACTCATCAGGTCAGACTCGCTCGTTTCACACCACAGCGGGATCGTCTAGCATTCCCTATGGACATTACGCAATTAACGGCCGGATGGGTGAGCACTACGTGATCCCCAATGACTGGGCAGGAAACCTTACTTGGTAAACGCGACGATTAGGCGGACGCCGAAAGGCGTCCGCCTAATCGGCGCGGCTGTTCTGGCGATCTCTTTGATCTTGCTTACCGGATGCTCGTCCAGCCCAAAAAGTCAAGCTCCGACTTCCGCTCAAGCAATCTTGTCGGGGCCCCAACTTGTGTCGGTTTACCACTCAACGGTGAAAAGCTTTAAGTTACCGCTTCCAAAGGGCGATTCCATTCCTGAGAATCCGCCGAAGAACCTTGGCCAGAATAGTGGCCAGATTGGAGCCGCGAAGGCTCCCGTTTACTTTTATTGGCTGTGTACTTGGGAACGCGAATACCTCGTGGCATTCGCCGCAAATGACTCCCCACGCGAAGCAATTGCTCTGAAGAGAATTTCCTCATTTGACACCACAGACTTCGCGAAAACGTACGTCGACGATCCAACCCACGGTTGGCGGACTCATGTAGTCGATCCTGCCAAGCTGGGTGATCCAAGTGGCATCCGGGACGACATGGCCTCGGGTTGTGTCGACTTTGGCATAGCGATCCCATGACACGACGACATCTGCTGCGCCCCTCAACTTCGCGAGCCATCTTCGCGGTGCTCGTTCTCGGGACGTTGTCCTTAGCGCTCGAGGCCTGCAGCACCCCGGACCCAAACCCCGGTGCCGGCATATCGAAAACGACGACTGCCCCCTCCACAACTGCCAGAGTCGTGCGAGGAGATGTGACGCCCGTTCTGACAATTGACGGAACAGTTGGAAGCGGCACGTCCGTCGACATCACCTCCCACGTAGCAGGAACTTTTGTGGTCGACAGCGTCGGCGCTCTCTCGGTGGTCGGCGCAAGAGGGCGGTCGTATCCGATCAAGTTGTCCAAAGAGTACCGGGACGTAACCGCGCTTCAGCCCAATTTGGCTAAAGTCGTGCCCGGCTTGCCGTTGGTTCGAGCCACATATGCTGGATTTACGCTCCAGGCGGAGCTAAGCCCAGTCGACCTTTTGAAGTTCACGAGCGCGCCTGTGTCTGCGAAGGCGCAAATCATTGGCACCGGCGGGCCGTTCGATTGCGTGCTCCTTGATCCCCGTCCGACTCCGGGGAGTGGCGGGAATAGTGGCGGCGCTGCGAGCATCTCGTGCGCAATTCCGTCTTCCGAAAAAGTGATTGCCGGCCTGTCAGGAATCCTGGCAATCAGATTTGCATCGACCCACAACGCGCTGGTCCTACCGATCGCCGCAGTCGCGGGAACTCGCGATCAAGGTGAGGTGTATCTCAAGACAGCACACGGTCCCGTCACCACGTCCGTCACGTTGGGTGCAACGGACGGGTTCCGCATTGTCGTCACTGCGGGACTGTCCGAAGGCGATGTGGTGTATGTGCCGAGCCCAACACTTCTCAATGAATAACCCCCAGGCGCCAGTTGTTGAAATTCGCACGGTTTCGAAGTCGTTACCCGACGGACGAGCGCTCCTCACGGACATTTCTTTGGAGGCAAGAGCGGGAGAATCGCTAGCCCTCATCGGCAAGTCCGGTTCCGGCAAGAGCACCTTGCTTGCAACACTCGGGCTAATGGATAAATTCGATTCTGGGATCTACATGCTCAATGGACGAGACACATCCAAACTGTCTCAGTCGAGGATCGACGACATCCGTGGCTCGAGTGTTGGATTTGTATTTCAGAGATTCTCACTAATACCACATCTGTCGGTCATGGAAAATGTACTTGCCCCGCTGCGGCAATCTTCCCGTCGCCACCGAAACGGCATGAGGGCGCGAGCGCTGGCTGAATTGGACGCAGTCGGGTTGGCGGATGCATGGAAGAAACGTCCGCGTCAGCTGTCCGGCGGTGAGCAGCAGCGCGTCGCGATCGCGCGCGCACTTATTCGTCGCCCGGCGTTGCTATTAGCAGACGAACCGACCGGATCGTTAGATATTGAGACGGGCGCTCACGTTGTCGGTCAGATGTTGGATTTGGTCGCACAGCACCTGACGTGCCTCATTGTCGTGACTCACGACATAGACGTGGCCAGCAAAATGCAGAGGATATTTGAGTTGCGCCGCGGTGGCGTATCGGAATTGACCGAGAGACCCACGAATCGGCTGGCAGCAGCAGCACACCTCAGTGAGCGTGCATAGATGCAGGTCGGAAGAGTCGCATGGCAGGGAGTTGTCGGATTTCCAGTCCGTACAGTCCTCACCTGCCTGGGTTTAGTAGTCGGGATTGTCGGAATCGTATCAGTGTATTCAGCCTCTGGTACGGTCGAAGCGACCGTCACGCAGCGCGCTATGTTGGCTGGAGGGCCGGTCACGACCATCGACATAAGCGGTCTCACCGGGGCGACGGCGCTGGACGAGGCCCACCACGTTGAGGGCGAACTTCTTCAGACTTTTGCTCGTCCTGGGAATGCGACAATTACCGCTGCCCTCCCTAGCGTTCGAGTCACCATCGGCTCTCAATTTCATGATGTTGATGTCGTATTTGCCGAGCCTAGCCTGCGAGCAATACGCCCGTTTCCACTTGTGTCGGGCAACTGGATTTCTGACAAACCCGGATACTTACTTCCACATGTGGTCGTCAACCAGCCGATGGCACAGCAGCTGAATGCTGGTGTGGGGTCCGACATCTCACTCGGGACTTCAGCGTCCGACTCGATGCCGGCAGTTGTTTCAGGCGTCGTGCTCGATGGCGGAGTGGCGCCATCGATGTATGTGAGCATAAATGACGTGCGCGAGTTTCTCGTCGAAAACGGGTCTCAGCTGTCGGCATCCATTGAGCTGTCCAGTCCAGGCGCGGACGTCCAAACAGTCGAGCGGCGCCTTTCGCAGCTGAGTAGCCTGTCGAATGAGTCAACGACATGGGACGTCAAACGGCGCGACACCATTCAGCAGCTCGCTTCCGAGATATTGGCAACTCGATCCAGTTTCCTCGCGGTCGGATTGCTGGGCCTGCTAGCGTCAATATTTGCTATTTCCAACGTCGGCCTTAGCTCCGTTCGTGAGCGGGCAATTGAACTGTCGATTCGCAGGGCGGTCGGTGCGAGGCGACGACAGATACCGCTCATCATGATCATCGAGTCGCAGATTATTGCGGTGTTCGCTGGCGCGATAGCCATTCCTCTTTCGAGCCTGTTTTACTCGCTAATTGGAAGTACCTTCAGCGCACCATACGGGGTGTCTTCACCGCCCTACCCCTGGATATATGCCCTGGTGGGTGTTGCTATAGGAATGGCCACAGCGCTGGTTGGTAGCCTTGCGCCAACGGTCCGGGCTAACAGCGTTCAGATTGCGACCGTCATGCGAGAATGACGGGGTTCGCCCATTCCAAATGGCGGGAGCGACAATGACAGAAAGTAGACTTTGGCCCGCGGGGTGCGGCTGAGGATTTCGGTTACTCGTTAATCTGTCCTTACGACGCAGGTACCTCGGATGGGGCGGAGTTTTAGGCCTTTCTGGAAGGCTATGAATCGTGCCGGGATCATATCCACCCGAGTTCCAGGCCCGCGCTGTGGCGCTGATGCAGGCTGGCAAACCCCCATAGCCTCGACCACCACGGAGATGGGCACTAGCGTGAGTTTCGTGCGTACGCCACCGGGGTCCGTTAGAACTGGGCGAATTGCCCAAGATCACGTCTGTCGAGAATACGCAGCCAAGGCGGAAGCAAAAACGGACTCCCAGCTAGGGTCCGAGGTCGATAGCCTCAGGAAAGTGTCCTAGATCCTGGCGCAGACAATGGCGTCGGACATGTCCGGTGCCGTCTCGAAAATCGTCAATAACTTTGAGGAAATCAACACTCAGGGTCAGCAATACTTTGGTAGTTAGTCGGCCATGTTTGAGCTGGACACGACCAAACTAACCGCGCTCAAGGATCTCCAGCGGAAGGCCGCACCGAATGACCGATCTCTTCGAGAGCGCAGAACATCCCGAGGATGACGGAACGGGTTTCGATCTTCCAAACGTCGAGGATCCCTTGTGCCGCCAAAAGGGAGCGCGTTAAGTGAAAGGAAATCCCCGGTTGCACCACCCGCAATGGTGGTGACATTTACCACGATCATTTGTTAGGAAGGACCGCCTCCAATTATCGTTCGTGGGGTCGAGTCATTCCTCGCGGTACTTCATCCTCCTGATTGCCGTCACAAATAGATACTTTGACGATCGGCGGATTGACCCCACTTCCCACCTGCGCTTAACTCGATCAGTGCCTTGAGCGCTTCGTGCACTCGGCACCCTGGACACCTCCTTGGTGGTCTGCGGCTCAAAGTAGGGAAATCCACTCCGGATTTACCAGCCGCACCACACCAAGGAGGAAGCTCACCATGAGCGACACCACACCGCGCCCAGGATCGTCCGACGTTCCAAGCGCCGAAGTTCGTCCGCTATCGGTCCGCATGACCGAAGGCACCCGCGCCCAGCTGGATCTCATCGCCCAGCTGAACGACCGCTCCGTCACCGAAGAGGTCCGCGAGGCACTGGAGTTCTGGATCGGACGCAGTAAGTCCGATCCCAAATTGCTTCAGCGGGCCGATGCGGTCAAGGCGCAGATCGAACGCGAAGCGGCCACCAAGCGCGGCGCCATCGCGGCGATCTTCGACGTGCCGACTGCGAAGAGTGGGACGGCCAAGGGCGCGGCGGCTCCTCCGAAAGGCGGGAGCTCGTCGACGCAATTGGGTGATCCTGCCAGACCGAGGATCTGAGGGCACCCGCGACGTCCGCTTCGGGGTGAGTGCAGTGCGCACTCCCCCGAAGTTGGTCGCCGCGAACTTCACCACGCAAAGCGGCATCGCGCTCTTTGAGATCGCGGGTGTGAATCTCCAGCCGACTTGGCTCGAGAAAACACCCACGATCCGAAAGGCACAACCGATGACCGCGTGCATCGTCATCCCGCACCTCAAAACCCAGCCACTCACAAAGACCGAACTGGTCACGGTCAACGACTATCAAACCGCTGTCGGCGGTCCAGTAGAGAACACATCTACCTTCGCCGCTCGAACTTGCTCATCTACGCCAGCATGACCGGCAAAGCCCACCGCCTGCCGGTCAACCGGCGCGCTACGGCGCTGTGGTGGCTCCTGCAGCCCGAGACCAGTGGGAACGACACCATCGTTGGCGATGTGGTCGTCGTCGGGTCGCTCGGACGGAATTTCGCCACGGACGTCCCAGCGGACTTCACGCAATTGGTCATGAAGACCAGGCGATTCAAAGTTCAAGTAGGTGTTACGGCGAGAACGAGCAGTTGGCTGGATCTCGAGGAGCACTTCACGGACTACTTCGAAGCCGCGATCCATGCGGTGAAGGTGATGGAGTTGTTCGCCCGACCGGTCCGAGTTCAGCCGACGTGAGCTGACGCCCGCCCCCATCTCGCTTGTCGAGGTGGGGGCATTTTTACTCGACGCGATCCGAATCAAACGATGACCTGTCGATGCAAGGGCTCAAACTGTTCACATGAAGGCTGACAGCCCGCAGGAGTTCTCCAAATTGTGTGTTGATCTCATTCGACAGCAGCGGCGCGATTTGAGAACGGTCGTTGGCGCCGCAGTCGCAGTACCGTACGCCGAAGCTCCGCCAACATCGGGGCGCCGCAAATGGTGGAACTGGGCGCAGGCGAGATCAGACGTGAACATCCTGTCGCTCGTGATGGACTGCGGTCTCGATGATGCAATACGCCTCTTGAACGCTGCTGACGATCACGCTCAGGCGATTCAAGTGCTCCTTGGGAGCGAGCAGAATCTGATGGCGAGCGCGATGACATTGGAGCGTGGCCGGATCGAATCGAGCCTGCGCTTCTGTTACCTAATGGACGCAACAGTTTCCCCCGTCAAAACAGTCCTTCGAATGGCAGCCTTCCAATTGGAAGCCATCGAGGGCACACACTCGACTGCTTTGAAGTTCGGCGCAGATATGCCGGCAGCACGGCTGGCCGAGATCAGGGAAGCGATGGACGAGGCGAAAGGACTGTTGGAGGAGAACGGCTTCGTCCTCACCAAACGAAAGGAGGCTGACACCTACACCTATTCGCTCAACTTCAATGGCCTCGATGAAACGGTGGCTTTCAACGCCACAGATGCTGCGACGCGATACTTCCCCGGTCACAGCTTCGAATGGAGCGTGACTTCTGGCGCTGTGCACTCAAGTGCATGGCTTCTTCCCACGGTCGTCGGCAGCGCTGAAGAGGTCGCACTTTCTGCGAGCGACTACATGGTGGGCCCTACCGGGCTCGAACCGATGACATCCACGGTGTAAACGTGGCGCTCTACCAACTGAGCTAAAGGCCCGCTGCCCGCGTGGGACAACGCTCCACAAATATACAGGCATACACTCCGATCATGAGTTCTGACCAGACGCCCAAGCGCCAGCCGGAACATCGATTCACGGTCGGGATCGCCATCCTCATCGCTCTAGTTGGGTATCTGTTTCTGCCGCAGCGAGTGCAGCCCCTGCCCGTCTGGATTGTGCCAGCAGTCGGCATTCTCATGTTCGTTCCGCTGGTCATCCTGAATCCCAGGCGGCTCGTGAAGGAGCGCGCCTGGTCACGCTGGATGGCGATCGCGCTCGCGGTCGTCCTGACGGTGGTGAACCAGGTGACGGTGATCTACGTCATCCGCGATCTGATCGCCGGCAACATCACCGGGACCGATGTTCTCCTCACCGCCGCCGTCGTCTGGGGGTTGAACGTCATCGCTTTCTCGCTCGTCTACTGGGAGCTCGACCTGGGCGGCCCATTCAAACGACGGGTACAGGACACGCGCGAGACCCGCGACATGGACTTCCGCTTCCCCCAGCACGACGGGGCGCCCGGCAACAAGTACTGGGAGCCCGAGTTCTTCGACTACTTCTACTTCTCGCTGTCAAACCAGATGGCGTTCAGCGCGACGGATGTCATGCCAATGACCAAGCGCGCAAAGGCTCTCATGGGTTATCAGGCGCTCACGGGCTTCGTGCTGCTCGCGCTGGTGATCTCGCGCGCGGTCAACATCCTGCACTAGCCACAGCGCCATACACTTCGGAAATGACGACAATCAAAGCTGCCGCGAAGACCAATGCCGGTACCGGTACCGGCACCAAGGCGGCCAATCGGGAGATCCGAAACTGGCATGCCTCTCAGAAGCAACACCTCACCCAGGGCGAACGCGCGGCCGACAGAATGCGCAACTTCATGGGCAGCTGGCGATTTGTCGGCGGTTTCGTCGCTTTCATGCTGGTTTGGGCCGCGCTAAACCTGTCGCTGCCCCTCGCGTGGGATAAGTATCCGTTCATTCTGCTGAACCTGTTCCTCAGCATGTTGGCGGGGCTGCAAGGCGCAATCCTGCTGATCGCAGCGAAGCGACAGGATGCCATTGCCGCCGCTCTCGCGGAGCACGACTACACGACCAATGTCGCCGCGAAGACCGACATCGAAGCGCTCATGAAGATCAACCAGGAGCAAATCGTCATGCTCAAGGAACTCTGCGAAATTATTCAGGTGCTGAAGACCGATGTGAAACCCGCCGCGAAGCCGGTAAGTAAAGCAGCGGCACAAGCGAGTTAAACCCGCGCGGGTAGAACCGCATCGAGTGCGAGGCGATACTCCTCGATGGATCTTGGCTGCCCTGGGGCTGTGACGAAGCTCGCCCGAATGATGCCGCGCGCGTCGATGATGAAGGTCGCGCGATTCGCGAAGCCTTTCTCTTCGATGAACACGCCATACTCCTTGGCGACGGCGCCATGCGGCCAGAAGTCGGCCAGCAGCGTGAAATCGTAGCCCTGGCTCTCGGCCCACGCTCGGAGCGTGGCCTTCGAGTCAACGGAAATGCCGATCAGCTCAACGCCGTTCTGCTTGAACAGGTCGAGGTTGTCGCGCAGAGTGCACAGTTCGCTCGTGCACGTGCTCGAGAACGCAAGCGGGAAAAACACGAGTGCTACGGGCTTCTTACCCGCAAAATCCTTGAGACGAATCCGCTCGCCGAACTGGTTCGCGAGTTCAAAATCGGGTGCCTGGGTGTCGTTCACCAGAGCCATTAGGGAATCCTTTCGCGTCGGACAACTATGTTCCGAACGCCACAACCGACAATGGTACGCCGAGGCGCGGACGCGCGCAGCGGATGACGAAACCGACACCTAGAATTGATCGGGCTGGTCGAAACCTCCAAAGTCGTAACCCGACTGCCGAGCTCGATCCTTCGCCGACTGTCTCTACCAGGAAGAGGTCAACGTGACGGTAAATGATCAGGACCCGTACTCGGTGAATCACACCGACAGGGACCCTGAAGAAACCGCCGAGTGGAACGATTCGCTTGACGCTGTCGTTGCTGCACAGGGTCACGAGCGTGGTCGTGAGATCATGCTCAGCCTGCTGAAGAGATCGAAAGACCTTCATCTCGGCGTTCCCATGGTGCCAACCACCGACTACATCAACACCATCGCACCGGAGAACGAGCCAGCCTTCCCCGGCAACGAAGAGATCGAGCGCCGCTACCGCGCCTGGCTTCGCTGGAATGCGGCCATCACCGTGCACCGAGCGCAGCGGCCCGGCATTGCCGTCGGCGGCCACATCTCGACCTATGCCTCATCCGCTGCCCTCTATGAGGTCGGTCACAACCACTTCTTCCGCGGCCAGAATCATCCCGGCGGCGGCGACCAGATTTTCTATCAGGGCCACGCCTCCCCCGGCATGTACGCTCGCGCGTTTCTCGAGGGTCGTCTCGGCACTGAGCAGCTCGATGGATTCCGCCAGGAAAAGTCGCATCCCGCCGGCGGGTTGTCGTCCTACCCCCACCCGAGGCTCATGCCTGACTTCTGGCAGTTCCCGACGGTCTCGATGGGACTCGGCCCGATCAACGCCATCTACCAGGCACAGCTCAACCGATATCTCACGAATCGCGGCATCAAGGATGTCGGCGACTCACAGGTGTGGGCGTTCCTCGGCGACGGCGAAATGGATGAGGTCGAAAGCCGCGGCGCTCTCCAGCTTGCCGCGAACGATGGCCTCGACAACCTCAATTTCGTCATCAATTGCAACCTGCAGCGTCTCGATGGCCCGGTTCGCGGTAACGGCAAGATCATCCAGGAGCTCGAAAGCTTCTTCCGTGGCGCCGGCTGGAATGTCATCAAGGTCATCTGGGGCCGCGAGTGGGACGACCTGCTGAGGCGCGACACCAGCGGCGCTCTGGTCAACCTGATGAACCGCACACCGGATGGCGACTACCAGACCTACAAGGCCGAAAGCGGCGCTTACGTTCGCGAGAACTTCTTCGGCCGCGACCCGGTCGTCGCCGACCTGGTCAAAGACATGACAGACGACCAGCTTTGGCACCTGAAGCGCGGCGGTCACGACTACCGCAAGGTGTACGCCGCGTTCAAGGCCGCGTCAGAGCACAAGGGCCAGCCGACGGTGATCCTCGCGAAGACCATCAAGGGCTACGGGCTCGGCGCATCGTTCGAAGGCCGCAACGCGACGCATCAGATGAAGAAGCTGTCGCTGCCCGACCTCAAACAGTTCCGCGACGCGATGCAGATCCCGATCACGGATGCCGTGCTCGAGGAGAACCCCTACATGCCGCCCTACTACCACCCGGGCGAGGGCGACGAGGCCATCCAGTATCTGCAGGAGCGACGCCGCGCACTCGGCGGGTATGTTCCGGAGCGCAGGTCGAAGTACACGCAGCTCACGCTGCCCGACGATGCCTCGTACGCCATCGCTCGCAAGGGCTCAGGCAAGCAGGAGATCGCCACCACAATGGCGTTCGCTCGCCTGCTGAAAGACCTCCTGAAGGCGCCGAACTTTGGCAACCGCGTTGTGCCGATCATCCCGGATGAGGCGCGCACCTTCGGAATGGACGCCTACTTCCCGACCTCCAAGATCTACAACCCGAATGGGCAGCACTACACGTCGGTCGACCGCGAACTTCTGCTCGCGTACAAGGAGAGCCCCCAGGGAGCGATCCTCCACGTCGGCATCAATGAGGCGGGCGGATTCGCCGCGTTCACGGGCGTCGGGACGTCGTATGCGACGCACGGTGAGCCGCTGATCCCGGTCTACGTCTTCTACTCGATGTTCGGCTTCCAGCGCACCGGCGACGCGATGTGGGCTGCCGGCGACCAGATGGCGCGCGGATTCATCGTCGGTGCGACCGCCGGCCGCACGACGCTGACCGGCGAGGGCCTGCAGCACGCCGACGGCCACTCGATCCTGCTGGCATCCACGAACCCGGCGGTTGTCGCGTACGACGCTGCCTACGGGTACGAGCTCGGCCACATCGTGAAGTCGGGGCTTGAGCGCATGTACGGCGGGCAACATCCAGACCCCAACGTCATGTATTACCTCACGGTGTACAACGAGCCGATCGTGCAACCGGCCGAGCCCGAGAATTTGGATGTCGAGGGCATCATCCGCGGCATCTATCGGCTCTCGGAGGGCGCGCCGGTTGGCCCGAAAGCTCAGCTGCTCGCATCGGGGGTTGCGGTGCCCTGGGCTCTGGAAGCACAGGAGCTGCTGGCTCGCGACTGGGGAGTCTCCGCGGATGTGTGGAGTGTCACGTCGTGGACGGAGCTTCGGCGCGACGGCCTCAAGGCTGACGAGACGAACTTCCTGAACCCGTACAACGAGCCGGAGATCCCCTACGTCACGCGCAAGCTGCAGAACGCGCAGGGGCCGTTCGTCGCGGTTACCGACTTCATGCACGCAGTGCCCGACCAGATTCGTCAGTTCGTTCCCGGCGACTTTGCGACGCTGGGCGCCGACAACTTCGGCTTCTCCGATACCCGCGCAGCGGCACGTCGCTACTTCAAGATCGATGGACCATCGCTTGTTGTTCGCACTCTCGAATCGCTCGCCAAGCGCGGTGAGATCGATCGTCTGGTGGTGGGTGCTGCGATCGAGAAGTACCGACTGCACGACGTGACCGCGGGCACCACGGGCTCTGCGGGGGGCGAGAGCTAGTCCGCCGTGGCCGCCAAGACGAAGGCACAGACGCTGGCATGGCTGCGCACCATTTCTGGTGAGTTGTCGACGGCCACGCTGAAACGACTCGAAGACACGCTGCCCTGGTATGGCGACATGCCACCGGGGCGGCGGTCGGCGGTCGGCCTCGTCGCGCAGGCGGGCATCACGTCGTTCATCAGCTGGTTCGAGGATCCCACCTCGACGCCCTGGATCGCCGCGGACGTATTCGGGGCCGCGCCGCGCGAGCTTCTGCGGTCGGTTTCCCTCCAACAGACTCTGCAGCTCATTCGCATCACGGTCGAGGTCGTCGAGCAGCGGGTCACCTCGGCCGACGACGTACTGCGCGAGGCCATCCTCCTGTATTCCCGCGAGATCGCCTTCGCGGCAGCCGACGTCTACGCACGCGCAGCAGAAGCGCGAGGCCTGTGGGATGCCCGTCTCGAAGCCCTCGTCGTCGACTCGATCCTGAGCGGTGAATACGACAACGAACTCCCTTCGCGGATCGCCGCCCTCGGCTGGAACGGCCACGGCGAAGTCTGTGTGCTCGTCGGCACCACGCCGCGGGTTCTGGATGTCGACCAACTTCGGCGCACCGCCCGCCACCTCGACGCGGATGTCCTGATCGGCGTCCAGGGTAACCGACTCGTGCTCGTCATCGGCCGTGCCGAGCCCGCGCCCGCCGAGAGCGAAGACGCCAAGGCTCCGCTGCCGTTCCTTGACATCGCCAAGCAGCTCGAGCCCGGGTTCGGGCCCGGCCACCTCGTGCTCGGTCACGAAGTCGCGACGCTGGTCGACGCGTCCAAGAGTGCCCGAGCTGCGCTTGCCGGCTTCGCCGTTGCACGCTCGTGGCGCAACGCGCCGCGGCCGACACTCGCCGATGATCTGCTACCCGAACGCGCATTCGCCGGCGACTCGCTCGCGCGCTCAACGCTCATCAATCGCATTTACAAGCCGTTGCAGGCGCACTCAACCGAGTTGCTCGCGACGCTGTGGTGCTACCTCGACAATGGGCGATCGCTCGAGGCCACTGCACGCGAGCTCTTCGTACACCCAAATACGGTTCGGTACCGCCTGAAGCGCATCAGCGAAGTCATCGGATGGGATGCCACAGGCGCACGCGAAGCGCTCATTCTGCAGTCGGCGCTAATCGTTGGCTCGATCGCCGAACCAGACGGTGTTCGCAAGAAATAACCAGCCCGCGACGATCAAAGGAGATCGATGATCAGCCACCAGTGGAAACTCGTCAGCCGGCCGATCGGATGGCCGAAGGCCGCCGATTTCTCCTATGAGGAGGTCGAGCTTCCTCCGCTGGCGGAAGGCGAAGTGCGAGTTGCCAACGACTTCATCTCGGTCGACCCATATATGCGTGGGCGAATGAACGACATGAAGTCGTACATTCCGCCATTCGAGCTTGGCAAGACCATGCTCGGCGGGGCCGTCGGCCGGGTGATCGAGTCTCGGTCTGCCGACCTGGCCGTTGGCGATCTGGTCGAGCACATGCGCGGCTGGCGAGATGTGGCACAAGGCGCGAATGTCGAGTTCTCGAAGCGGCAGGAAATAGCCGGCCTGCCGACATCCGTCTATCTTGGCGCGCTGGGAGTCCCGGGCCTCACCGCGTGGATCGGGCTCTTCGTCATTGCCGGGATGAAGGAGGGCGACAGCGTGTTCGTTTCGGGAGCCGCAGGAGCCGTCGGGTCCGCCGTTGGCCAGTTGGCCAGGCTGCACGGCGCCTCTCGTGTCGTGGGCAGCGCCGGGTCGGTCGAGAAGATCGCCGTCCTGACCTCCAAATACGGCTACGACGCCGGGTTCAACTACAAGGACGGCAAAATCGCACGCCAACTCGCCGAGGCAGCACCAGACGGTATCGACGTCTACTTCGACAACGTGGGTGGCGATCACCTGGAGGCCGCGATCTATGCCATGAACAATGGCGGCCGCGCCGCCCTCTGCGGTTCCGTTGCAAGCTACAACGAGGAAAAGATGCCGCCCGGTCCGCGAAACCTGTGGATGCTCACTACCAAGGGTCTGCGCCTGGAGGGCTTCACGATCATCAACTATTGGCAGCACGCCGAGGCATTTGCCGCAGAGGTTGGGCCGCTCGTCGCCTCGGGAGACTTTGCCTGCGATGAGACCATCGTCGATGGCATCGACAACGCGCTCGATGCTTTCTACGGGCTCCTGAACGGCGCAAACACGGGGAAGATGCTGGTCAGAACGCAAGTAGCTCTCTGACAGCAAAGTTGTGCACAGGAACGAAATCGCAGCGGCCCGGATATTGGCAGACTGAGCGCATGACTGTTGAGCACCCGGGCCGCAATGCTGCTGCGTAACGCGCGACTCGGTTCGCGCGTCGTCGATGTGCGGGTCGGGCGAGGCGTGATTATCGACATCGCCGAGGCCGGGCAAGACGCATCCCAAGACGACGATGACAGCATCGACCTCGCTGGCCGATGGCTCGGACCAGGCCTTTGGGACAACCACGTGCATTTCAGCCAGTGGGCTCTGCAGGCGTCGCGCCTTGATGTCGCAGATGCCCCGTCGGCAGCGGAAACCGCGCGTCGCATCGCAGCTGCCATGCGTCCGGGCGCGGCAAACCCCTTCGTCGCGGTGGGATTTCGAGACGCGCTCTGGCCCGATGCGCCCAACCTCGCGGATTTGGACGCGGCATCCCCGAGCCCCATCGTCGTCGTCAGCGGTGACCTGCACTCGGTCTGGCTCAACTCCGCGGCGCTCGAGCAGTTCGGCCATCGGGGCCACCCAACCGGTCTGCTCCGTGAGGAGGAGGCCTTTCGGGTGACTGGTCTCATCGACACCGTTGCCAATGACCTCCTCGACGGTTGGGCAGATGCGGCGGCTCGAGCCGCCGCGACTCGCGGGGTGGTGGGCATCGTCGACTACGAAATGGGGTGGAACCTCGACACCTGGACCCGCCGTCAGGCCGCGGGTACCGTCTCCCTTCGAGTCGAGTTCGGCGTCTATCCCGAGCACCTCGATCGCGCGATCTCGCTCGGGCTGCGCTCGGGCGACCGCGTGAGTGAGCTGCTGACCATGGGCAACTTGAAGATTCTGATCGATGGTTCGCTCAACACGCGCACGGCGTACTGCTATGACGAGTTCCCGGGTACTGAGGGCACGCAAGGTTCGCGCGGCCTGCTCACCGTTGCCCCGGATCATCTCGTTGCGCTCCTGAGAATCGCGGCTGCTGCGGGCATTGAGTCGTCAGTACATGCGATCGGCGATCACGCCAACACCGTTGCCCTCGACGCGTTTGCCGAGGCCGGGATCGGGGGACGTATCGAGCACGCGCAACTCGTGAGCGATAGTGACCTGCCGCGGTTCGGTCAGCTCGGTGTCGTTGCAAGCGTGCAGCCCGATCATGCTGTCGATGATCGGGATGTTGCCGATCGGTACTGGGCCGGGCGCACGGGCCGCGCGTTTCCGTTGCAGTCTCTCCTTGCGGCCGGTGCGACACTTCTCTTCGGGTCGGACGCTCCCGTGTCCCGGCTCGACCCCTGGGTGACGATCGCGGCAGCGGTCATGCGAACTCGGGGCGGGCGCGCTCCGTGGCATCCAGAACAGGCGGTGGATGTCGCACACGCGATTGCGGCATCCTCTCGAACGACTGTTTCGGTTGGTCAGCCGGCCGACCTCGTTATCACTGATATCGATCCGCTCACCGCGACACCGACCGAGTTGCGCCTCATGCCAGTCGCAGCAACTCTGCTGGCTGGGCAAATTACGCACACCTCGCTGTAGCGGTATTCAGGGGCCTCCCCGAGCCCCCGATTGGAGGACGCGCACAACGAATCAGGCGATGTTTGGATCGATGTGACAGCACGATGGCCCCAAGTGTTGGCAGACTGGGTACGTGATTGTTGTCGTAGCGCCCGGTCAGGGCTCCCAAACTCCCGGCTTTCTCGAACCCTGGATCGCGGAACCCTCCTACCGCGAACACCTCGAACGCATCTCTGAGTCGGTGGGGATCGACCTCGTGAAGCACGGGACGACGAGCGATGCAGACACCATTCGGGATACCGCCGTCGCGCAGCCGCTAATCGTTGCGGCCGGACTCCTGGCCTTCCGCGGGCTTTGCGAGGACGGTCGTCGCGGCAGAATCGATGGGGTGGCCGGCCATTCCGTTGGTGAGGTGACGGCGTCTTTCGCCGCAGGCATCCTGAGCGAGGAAGAGGCGCTGACCTTCGTGCGCGAGCGCAGCAGGGGCATGGCCGCAGCCGCAGCCCTCGAGACGACCGGAATGAGTGCGGTCATCGGCGGGGACGAGGCGACCCTTCTCGAGCGCCTTGAGCAACTCGGCCTCGAGCCGGCGAACTTCAATGGCGGCGGCCAGATCGTGGTCGCCGGAGCGCTCTCCGCGCTGGCCAAACTCAGCGAAGATCCCGTACCGGGGACACGGGTTATCCCGCTGCAGGTCGCGGGCGCCTTCCACACGCACTATATGCAGCCCGCCGTCGAGCAGCTGCACGGGGTCGCGAGCAAGATCTGGGCCAGTGACCCGACGATGACCATTTGGACCAACCGCGACGGCTCCATTGTCGAAAGCGGTACGACCTTCGTCGACCTCATGGTCGGCCAGGTCTCATCCCCGGTCAGGTGGGACCTGACCATGGACTCGCTGGCCGTCGCCGGCGTGACCGGGCTCATCGAACTCGCTCCCGCTGGCGCCCTGGCGGGGCTGGCGAAGCGCGGGCTGAAAGGCGTTCCCACGGTGGCAGTGAAGACGCCAGATGATCTCTCGGCCGCCTACGACATGATGAACGGTGCGTAATCCAATGACCAACCCAACCCTCAAGCAGTCCGTGGGCGCGCAATTCACCCGCATCTACAGCTATGGCGCCGCGCGCGGCGACCTGATCGTTCCGAACGACGACCTCATTGGCCCGATCAATTCGAGCGACGAGTGGATCCGCCAACGCACCGGCATCATCACGCGCACCAGGGCATCCCACGGCATTTCGGCAACAGACCTCGCAACGGACGCCGGACGCGAGGCAATCGAAAAGTCGGGTATCGCCGCAGCAGACATTGATCTCGTGATCGTGGCAACCATCAGCAACGTCCAACAGACGCCGTCGATGGCCGCCGTGGTCGCCGATCGCGTCGGAGCCAACCCTGCGGCCGCATACGACGAGAACGCGGCATGTGCCGGTTTTAGCTACGCGGTCACGCAGGCAGACGCTCTCATCCGATCCGGCGCCGCGCACTATGCTCTCGTGATCGGTGCCGAGAAACTGTCGGATGTCGTCGATCCGGGCGACCGTTCGATCTCGTTTCTGCTGGGCGATGGCGCGGGAGCCGCGGTTATCGGGCCGAGCGACAGCCCTGGCATCGCAGCTCCGGTGTGGGGTTCAGACGGGTCCAAGGCCGACGTCGTCGGCATGAACGGCACGCTGACTGACGCGCGCGACGGCGTCGTCCCGTGGCCGACTCTGCGCCAGGAGGGCCCAGCGGTATTCCGCTGGGCGGTCTGGGAGATGGCGAAGGTTGCCAAGCAGGCTCTGGATGTCGCAGGAATTACCGCAGACGACCTCGCCGCCTTCATCCCGCACCAGGCGAACATGCGAATCATCGATGAGCTGGCCAAGCAACTGAAGCTGCCTGAGTCTGTCGTGATCGGCCGCGACATCGAAACGACCGGCAATACCTCGGCCGCGTCCATCCCTTTGGCGACTCACCGACTTCTCAAAGAGCATCCGGAAGTCAGCGGTGGCCTTGCCCTGCAGATTGGATTTGGCGCGGGGCTCGTCTTCGGCGCGCAAGTCGTAGTGCTCCCCTAGCGAATAAGCTATTCAACGGTCATAACGACACCCTCAAGGAGATAAACAATGGCACTGTCCACCGAAGAAGTTCTCGCAGGTCTCGCAGAACTCATCAACGATGAGACCGGCATCGCAACCGACACGGTCGAGCTGGACAAGTCCTTCACCGACGACCTCGACATCGACTCCATTTCGATGATGACGATCGTTGTGAACGCCGAAGAGAAGTTCGACGTGAAGATCCCCGACGAAGAGGTCAAGAACCTCAAGACCGTGGGTGACGCCGTCAGCTTTATCACTGCAGCACAGGGCTAGATCCAGTATTCGCAGCTGGCCGACCAGACTCTACTGGTCGGCTAGCGGCGCGGCGTCGAACGCTTTCGCCGCCTGATCCACAAGGAAACGATATGACCAAGAAAATCGTAGTTACCGGCATCGGCGCCACCTCTCCGCTCGGCGGTACAGCCCCCGATTCATGGAAGGCTCTTCTCGCCGGAGAATCGGGTATCAGCACGATCAAGGCCGACTGGGTGAAAGATCTCGACCTACCGGTTCACTTTGCTGGCCAGGCCAAAGTGCGTCCAGAAGAAGTTCTCGAACGCGTCGAGTACAAGCGACTCGACCCCTCCAGCCAGCTTGCGCTGATTTCTGCTCGCGAAGCCTGGGCGGATGCCGGCTCACCGAGCGATGACCCCATTCGTATCGGCGTTGAGTACTCGACCGGCATCGGTGGCCTGTGGACACTCCTCGACGCCTGGGACACACTGAAGGAGAAGGGCCCGCGTCGGGTTCTCCCGATGACGATCCCGATGCTTATGCCGAATGCGGCATCCGCTGCCATCAGCATGTCGCTGTCGGCACGTGCGTTTGCCCGCACCGACGTGTCAGCATGCGCGTCCAGCACCGAGGCCATCGCGAACGCCTACGAGCACCTTCAGATGGGTCTCGCAGACGTCATCATCGCTGGGGGCACCGAGTCGGTCATTCACCCCATGCCCATCGCGTCGTTCGCGGCGATGCAGGCGTTGTCCAAGCGCAATGACGACCCGGCGACGGCATCCCGACCCTTCGATGTGTCGCGTGACGGCTTCGTTCTTGGCGAAGGTGCAGCGACGGTGATCCTCGAAACCGAGGAACACGCGCTCGCTCGTGGCGCGAGAATCTACGCCGAGTTGGCGGGCGGTGCGGTCACCAGCGATTCGTACCACATCACGGCCCCCGACCCCGAGGGTTCAGCGGCAGCGCGTGCCATGAAGGCCGCAATCGAGCAGGCGGACGCTGTACCAACGGATGTCGTGCATGTCAACGCTCATGCCACCAGCACGCCGGTTGGCGATGTCGCGGAATACAAGTCGCTACTGCGCGTATTCGGCGATCACCTGCCGAACATCGCCGTCTCGGCGACCAAGGCGGCGACGGGTCATCTCCTCGGCGGCACCGGAGCGCTCGAAGCCATCTTCACGATCCTTGCCCTGCACGACCGCACCGCGCCGCCGACCATCAACCTGACCGAGCAGGATCCTGCGATCGTTCTGGATGTCGTCACGTCGCCTCGCACACTCGCAGACGGCCCACTGCTGGCAATCAGCAACTCGTTCGGTTTCGGCGGCCACAACGCCGTCGTCGCGTTCCGCAACTACGGCGACTGAGTTCCGATGCCGGCTCCCGCGGCAATCGGGAGCCAGCATCGCGCTCTAGATCGCTGGCTCGGCGACCGAAAGGTACCCGGGCAGGCGGTCCAGGCAGTCGTTCCAGCCCTGCTCGTGCGCCGCTCGGCTCTCGTCGGTCGTGAAGTTCTCATGGGCCAGGACGAGCCTGGTTCCGTTTGCAATGGGTTCAAGGGTGATAGTCACAAGTGATTCGTCCGTGTTGTCATGCCACCGCCAGGTCAGCGCGAGCCGGGTGACCGGTTCTACCGTGATGTAGGTTCCGTGAACCTCCATGCCCATCGGGCCGGACGCGACTCGGAAGTCACCGCCAACTCGCGGCTCGATCTCACACTCCGTCAACCAGTCGGCTGGCCAAATCCAGGCCGCATACTGGCCGGCGTCGGTAAATGCAGCCCAGACGCGTTCAGGTGACGCAGCGATGTCGCGGGTGATGGTGAAACTGTCGGTCATTTCTTCTCCTCCAAGTAACTGACAAGAGCATCGATCCGGTTGTTCCAGAACGCCTCCTGATCAGTAATCCACTGTGTTGCATCGGCCAGAGCGTGCGGAACTATTGCGCAGCTGCGGACGCGGCCATTCTTGGCCGTGCTGATGATGTGTGCGGCTTCCAGCACGGCGATGTGCTTGCCGACTGCAGCAAGAGTCATCGAAAACGGAGCCGCGAGGTCGCTGACGGACAGCGATCCCTGTCGCAATCGCTCCACCATCTGCCGTCGTGTCGGGTCTGCTAGCGCCGAGTAGACCGCGTCAAGAGAACGATTGTTTACCATATGGTTTAGTATTGCATGCCATGTGCGAAAGTAATAGAGCCGAAACGAAAAAGTCCCGCGCGTCGATCAGTTGGGGGAACTGATCGGCACGCGGGACGCGGCACCTAGCCGATCTTCAACCGACCTTATGGAGCCAAACGACTTGTGAGTTGTCGCTGGCATGGCGGAACGCTTCGAGTTCGTCATCCCAGGCCTGGCCAAGAGCAAGTCGCAACTCACGATGAAGCTCGAGTGAGTTGGATCCGGCGACCTCCATCGCGTATCGAACGCGATCCTCCGGGATGACTACGTTGCCGACGGTGTCGGTCTGGGCGAAGAAGATGCCGAGGTCAGGCGTGTGCATCCAGCGACCCCCGTCGGAACCGGCGCTGGCGTCCTCAGTCACCTCGTAGCGCAGGTGTTCCCAGCCACGAAGGGCAGACGCCAACGCTGCACCGGTCCCACGGGAGCCCTCCCAGTAGTACTCGGCGCGTTGAGCGCCCTTGAGTACCGGCTGGTCATCCCAGTTGAAGTTGACGGCGCGATCGAGCGCGCGCCCGGCCGCCCACTCAATGTGTGGGCAGAGGGCGCGAGGAGCGGAGTGCACATACAGCACTCCGCGAGCGGTTGTTGCAGCCACGATCTCTCCATTCGTTCAGGTGCGACTTCCCCATCGACCTAATGAACGGATAACCGTGTATTGAATGAATTATGACCGAAAAGACATGCGAATAACAAGAGTGTTATTCGAAATGCCGATTTGGACTAGTTTCCGGCCTCTCTGTGTGAACTGGCAATATATGTATACTGCGTAATCACATACTAGGTACTCATATTCGGAGGCTCCGTGTCAGTCCGCCAGAGTTTGCTCGCCATCCTGAATCAGGGGCCGTGTTACGGCTACCAGCTTCGATCCGAGTTCGATCGTCGCACCGGCTCCACCTGGCCTATCAATGTCGGCCAGATCTACAACACGCTTGACCGCCTCGAACGCGACGGACTGGTGCAGAAGGCCGATATCGACGCCGACGGGCAGAACTACTACGAGATCACGGACGCGGGACGAACTGAGGTGACAAACTGGCTGGGTTCGCCGGTCGTCAGGGCGGCCTCCGCGCGAGACGAACTGGCGATCAAACTGGCGATCGCGGTGACGTTGCCCGGCGTGGACATCACGCACGTCATCCAGGTGCAGCGCAACTCGACCCTGAAGACACTGCAGGAGCTCACTCGAACCAAGAACGCGACCGACAACCCTGAGTCGTCGGAGGAGCTGGCATGGCTGCTCGTCGT
The DNA here is from genome assembly GCA_025463785.1 of Glaciihabitans sp. Lineage (GTDB taxonomy): Bacteria > Actinomycetota > Actinomycetes > Actinomycetales > Microbacteriaceae > Galbitalea. The sequence continues at coordinate 221,103 of JAODBD010000011.1, read as the reverse complement.
CGACTCGATGATCTTTGCCGCCGAGGCAGAGGTACGCTGGCTCGACCACTCGGAAACGCGGCTGGCGCGTGCGGTCGCCGCTGGAGTGGCCGGGCCCATTCCGCTGAGTACCGAGGTGCCCAAGCGCGGTCGGCCGGCGAAGGTTTCGGCCGCGGAGGCCGCTCACGAGTGACGAGCTGCTCCGTCTCGATGGCGTTGCCATTCAGTACGGGCATGGGGAGACATCCGTCGCCGTCCGAAGGTGGGTCACGATTGGATAACTACTTTGCCTGCCCGTAGTTGTCAACGGTCGCGACTGTAAGCGGAAACTCCGCCGGGAGCGCGCCGAAGAGCAGGCGGCCGGCATCCGTTGCGGCGGCGCGCACTTCTTCCACGACCCGCTCCGCGAGATGCGCGGGGGTGTGCACGACGACCTCGTCGTGGAGAAAGAAGACGAGGTGCGCGGTGTCGACGAACCACTCGCCGCCGCCGAGGTCGGTGAGGCGATTGCGCAGGCTAGCCATCCAGCACAGCGCCCACTCGGCCGCCGTGCCCTGAACGATGAAGTTGCGGGTGAACCTCCCCCACGAGCGCGCATAACTTCGCGCCCGATCAGCGGCGGCTGGCGTTGCAACCTCGCCGTATGCCTCGTCCTGCAGAGTGCGCCACGTGTCGCCAGGCAGCGGCGAACTGCGACCGAGCCGCGTCGTGACGATCTCGCCCTTCTCCCCCGCTCGGGCGGCATCCTCAACCATGGCGATCGCCTTCGGATAGGCGCGCGCCAGCTGCGGCATCAGGCGGCCGCCGTCGCCCTGGGTCGCGCCGTACATTGCTCCCAGCAGCGCCACTTTGGCGTGTTCGCGGGTGTCGATCGCGCCGCTGGCGACAATGCCTGCGTACAGGTCGCCGGCGGCGCCGGCTGTGACCATGTCGCGATCGCCGGCCATCGCAGCCAGGATGCGGGGCTCCAACTGAGCAGCGTCCGCAACGACGAGCTTCCAGCCTTCGTCGGCAACCACCGCGGATCGGATTTGCTTCGGAAGTTGCAGCGCTCCCCCACCGCTCGTCGCCCAGCGGCCCGTCACAACGCCACCGACCACGTAATCGGGTCGAAACCTGCCGTCGTGCACCCAGGTTTCGAGCCAGCTCCAGCCGTTTGCTGATGCCAGCCGCGACAGCTTCTTGTACTCGAGCAGCGGGCCAATTGCAGGGTGCTTGATCTTCTTGAGTTCCCAGGATCGGGTGCTGGTTGCGAGAACGCCACCGCGCGCCAGCCCCTTAAGTAGCTCCGCAGGCGAATCGGGGTTCAGGTCGCTGACGTCCAGCAGCCTCTGCACCTCGTCGAGGAGCGCCTGAAGTTTCGCGGGACGCTCGCCCTGCTTCGGCCGCCGGCCAAGCAGCGCCGTCAGGATGTCGTCGTGAACATCCGGTCGCCACGGCATTCCCGTGAACTGCATCTCTGCCGCAATCAGCGCGCCCGCGGACTCGGCCGCGAGCAGCCGCTGGATCCGTCCGGGCTCTGCGGATGCCGCAACCGCCGCCTGCTGGAGTTCCCACTCTGCGACCGGGTCGGCCTCGCCCGCGAGCTCCACATCCTCGTCGATGGCGAACAGTGCGTCATCCTGTTCGCGCTTCTCCACCCGGGCGCGATCCCACGGGCCCGGTGCCGCAGTCGCGAGCTCGGAGTCGTTCGTCAACACGGAGTTGCGCAGGATCGCGTGGCTCAGCCGTAGGTCAACGCAGCGCTCGACTCGCACCCCCGAAGCCAGGAGGTCGGGATACCAGCGGCCAGTCTCATCCCAGACCCAGCGTGTGTCTGGTGGGGCTGCTCTGACTGCCGCCGCGAAGCCTGTCGCGGAGACCACCTCGGGTGAGCCGGATTCCGGCGTCAGCAGCACGCTGCCGCCCGTCGCGCCGACCACGATGTACACAGGACCAGTCTGCCCGCAGGGGGCGACATCCGCTGCCCCCGCCCCACGCCGCAGTACCGCCCCTATGTTGGAAACTCAGGAGATCGGTCACGCCCACGCCAAGAAGTTGAGGCCGCCAAACGAGTTCGCGAGACCAGGCCGACCGATCTCCTGAGTTTCCGAAGGACGCAAGGCGGCGAGGGCACGTCGCACGGCAGGCAGCGCGCTACACCTCGTGCAGTAGCGAGCCGTCCTTCTTCAGAACGTTCTTCTCGCCCGCCTCAATCGGCACGCCGAACCGATTCTGCTTGGGCGGCAGCGGGCAGTTGAAGTTGTAGCTGAAGGCACAGGGCGGCAGGATGGCGCGGTTGAAGTCCAGGGTGATCGTTCCGTCAGGATTGGGGGCCAAGAACAGGAACCGCCCGACGCTGTACGTCGAGTCGCCGTTGGTGGAGTCCGCAAAGACCAGCTGCAATGCGCGCCCGGATTTGAAAGCCGCGAGGCTGTAGTCGACGCCATCCCGCGAAAACGTGATCTCGCCGGGCACCACCTCCGCACGGGTCGCGCCGTCGTCCTTGAGGTGCTCGAATCCGACTGTCATACCGCCCGGGATCTCGGTCCACTGAGCAGTAATCACCCAGTCGGGATTGTATGCAAACGCGTCGATGCTCCCGAACTCCTGGATGCCCTCCGAGTTGGCATCCCACACCCGTAGCGCGTAATTGCCCTGCTCGCTCGCAATAACAAAACCGGCCACTCCTTCGGCGAAGCTGATTTCGCTCGGCTTCGGGTCGTTCTTGCCGCGTACAACGACTGACCCGTCGACCAGTTCTCCATCGACCCGGATGCCGTCGGCTGCGGTCGCGGTCACCAGCAGCCCCGACTGGCCGGCAGGCAGCGGCGCCCACACTCCGGGCACGCCGTAGATCGACTGCTCGGCATCAATCCACTGCGTATTCACGAGCGCGAGGCTGCCCGTTGGCTGCACCACCGAGAGCTCACGGCGAGCGTGATAGGTGGCGTATGCCTGTTCCGGCGTTGTGGTTGTGGTGGTGTCAGTCATGCGATCCATCCTCGTAGAGTCCAGTGGTCTGAACCACGAGTGACACGAAATTATTGCGCGAAACAACACAGGGTTTCAGCGCGGCCCGCGACCCACCCGAATGGCGCGGGCCGCGCTGTTCCCCCATCCCCCGGATTAGAGATTCTCCCGAAGGAGCGGCATCTGACTGCCGCTCAAACGAATTTCAACCTTCTGGATGTCCGCTGTCACGATGCTCGAAGACGCCGTCAGGCCGGACGCGTGCGGACCCGCCGTGCTCCAGGTCGCCACGGTCATTTGGACGCCAGACTTCTCGGTGACTACGAGATCGTAGGACTCCGGCGCACCGTGCCATGAGTTGCCGTAACTGCACGACCAGTCGAACCGGGTTCCCCAGCCCTTCTTCGTGATCTGCAGGCTCGCCGTGATCACGTGCTGGTTCAGAGGAGACATCGCGACCGCCGCGACGGTGGGCGCCTGGTTTGCTGTGTAGGCGACTCCACCGACTGCGAGGAGTGCGACGATCGCGACGGCTCCGGTCAGCATCCCGATTCGTGCCCGACGACGGCGACGGCTCGCCGCAGTTGCCAGTCGCTGCACGAGGCCGGGGGTGTGTGTGCTGTCTCGAAGGTGACTGTCATCAATCGTCGGGCTGTCGAGGAGCGCAACAGCCTCATCGACAGGAAGTTTGCCCAGGATGCCCGGCAGTCCCGCGAGCGCTGCGATCTCTCCCGAGCACTCCGGACAGGTGGCCAGATGGCGCTCAAAAGCGCGGCGGTCTTCTGTGCTGAGCGCGCCGAGTACATACGCCGCATCCCAGTCGCGGAAGCGATCAGTTGTTTCAGTCATTCGGTCACTCCCCTCTCTTGCAGGGCTATTTTCATGGCGCGAAGTGCGTAGTGGAGGCGCGATTTCACGGTGCCCTCCGGCACGTCGTCCCGGCGTGCGATTTCGGCGACCGTGTGACCGAGGTAGTACGCGCTGACGACCGCGCTGCGATGTTCGACCGAGAGCGAAGACAAAGCATCTGACAGTACCCAGGCATCGAGGACGGCATCCGAAGCGTCGGGAGTCGGCGACTCGGGCAAAACGTCGGTCGTGAATTCGCGTGCGTGACGAGCGCTGCGGCGATCATCGATCACAATATTGCGAGCGACGGTGAACAACCATGCCCGCGCCGACTCGTCGCTCTGTTCGAGGATGGCCGGCTTCTTCCATGCACGCAGCAGCGCCTCCTGGACGACATCCTGCGCAAAGGTGTAGTCGCCCGTAAGGCGAACCGCGTAGCGAAGGAGGGCAGGACCGTGGGCGTCATGGATCGCCTTCAGTAGTTCTGCCTGATCCGTTGCCACGATATGTACCTCCACCCTCTAACAACGAGCCGGGAGCCCCATCGGTTCAATAGTGGTGCAGATCGGGAGTTTTCGCGCGTCGCGTGTAATCCACACTTGCATCGTGAAAGCCAATAAGGTCTAGGCGCCCCGCGGCTCGTCTGTGACAGGGCCCGCGTGGCCAGAATCGTCGAGAGCCCGGCCGCCGAGCGCTTCTTCCTGCCAGCGCACGGCATGCCAGCCGACTGATTCGTTTCCCTCGACAATCACCACGCCGGTGTTATTGAGCGGATTCCGGTAGACGAATTCGACATCGACATTGTCGGTACGGATGCCACACCAGCTCCGGATTATCGACCCGTGCGACACGAAGACCGCTGACTCGTATCCCGCCCCCGACGCCTCGGCGACAACCGCGTCGAACCGCGCCATCGTCTCCGTCCCGGTTTCGGCGCCCGGCATTCGTCGCTCAAGGTCTCCGCGCACCCAGGCAAATTCGGTCGATACGAAATCGTGGATAGATGTACGGTCGCGTTTACCCTCGTAGTCGCCGGCTTCAACCTCACGGATGCCCGCTCGAATGTCGACCGGCAGCCCCCGGGCCGCTGCAAGCGGCGCAGCCGTCTGCTGTGATCGAAGCTGGGACGAGGCAAAAATGGCGTCGATGCGCTCGACTTTCAGGGCATCCGGAAGTGCATCGGCCTGTTGCCGACCGAGAGCGGTGAGCCCGGGACCGGGAACCACGGTGTCGATGATGTGCTCGACGTTCGACAGTGTCTGGCCGTGCCGGATAAGGATGAGACGCACAGTGCTACTTCACCACATCTCGCTTCCCGGCCTCGAGTCCTCCACAGAAACATCCATCGTAAGGTTGACCCCCTCCCTCCAAAATGCTGACTCGGCAGCGCAGTCGGATCCCTAGGCTGAGCCGCATGAGCAAGGTCTGGAGCGATGACATCGCCCGCTATCTGGTCAATCCGCGCAACTGCCCACGCTGCGATGCAAAGTTGCTTCGCCCCGGGTACTGCGACAACTGCATGGCAGACCTCACGACGCCGGTCGCCATCGAAGTCGCTGAGGCCTCGATTCGCGCGGCAGATGCAATCAGTTCTCGGCAGGGCATGATCGATCGGCTTCCGTCGTACGTCCCGGCGCCCAGACCGGTGCCGGCACCCTCCGTTTCCACTGCGACTGCTCAGTCGAAGGGCGCCACGAGTGAAGGGTCAAGCTCGCAGATCAGCGTCCAGTCGGTACTCGCCGTCGTTGGCGCAGGGCTCTTTGCCATCGCCGCGATCGTCTTCACATTCCTGAACCCCGACCTCACCAACTTCGCGACTCGTACCTCCATCGTGGGCGCCGTCACCGTCGTGTTTCTCGGAGGCGCCTGGCTACTGTCGCGGGCGCGGCTCCAGTTCTCAGCCGAAGCCGTTGGCGCCCTCGGGATGGTCTTTGTTGCACTCGACATCTGGGCGCTCTCGACCAAGGCCCCCGGCAACATCAGCGGTTGGTGGTTCGCCGCCGCAGGCACCTTCGTCGGCGTCGGGATCATGTTCGCGGTGGCCTACTTCGCGCGGGTACGAACGTGGCTCTGGGCCGCGTTCGCCGGAGTCACGTTGGTGCCAGCTATGGTCGGTTACGCGTTTGGCGATCAGTGGGGCACGACGTTGGGCTATTTGGCCGTCGGCCTCTCTGCACTCGGTGTTCATGAGCTCATCAAGCGCGTTTCTTCTCGCTTCGACAGCCCGCTCAGGGCCGATCGGGGCACGGCAACCGTTCTCCAAATCGTTGCAGGCGCCCTGGTGATGATGCAGTTGCTTTTGCTGCATTCGCCGTCGCCCGCTGCGTTGATCCTGGGTAGATCAGCAATCCTTGCCGGTCTGGCAGTGCTCGCCCTACTGGGTGCACGCAACCAACTCTCACGCTTCTGGAGCGCGGTCGCGGGCGCTTCGGTCATCGCGGCCATCGCGATCCTGCCGCTTTCTGTTCAGGGCAACGACACGCTGTGGTATCTCGCTCTAATGCCGACTGCGGCCGCGATCGGGCTCACTCTGTTGGGCGCCATCTCAGTTTTGAGACCAGTTGGGGCGTCGGCCTCACTTTCACGAACTCCGCTGTTGGTCGGCGGATTGGCAGTCGCGCTCTTCACCGGACTCCCCGCAGTCGCCATCGGACTGGTGCAACTCGTGGCACTTCGATCTCACGTGATTAGTTCTGATTTCGGGCTGGCTGCCAGCTGTGGCATCGCCGCCGCCGCCCTCGGCAGCTACGGGCTTTGGGCGGTCACACGGCGGCATACCGTGCAGGCAGATCCTGTGCCAGCAGACACTGCGCAGGCGGACACTGTGCAGGCGGACACTGCGCAGGCAGATACCGCGCAGGCGCGCAGTTCTGGGTTCGACTGGGCCGATGGTGCGCTAACTATCGCGCTCTGGTTGGGCGTATTCACGCTGATCACGCTCGACGACTGGGGCGGGTGGCTTCCGGTTACTCAATCCATCCTCGGACTCGGGATCGCGCTGGCTCTGTGCGCGGTCCAGGTGAGAGTGAGGCGGGTTCACGAGGCGAGCCTTCGCACGCGAGTAGCGCTCGTTGTCGCGGCTCATCTGCTCGTCGTGGTTGCTGGCATTGTTGCCTGGTCGAGCGACCTCCTCAGTGTGGTTGGCGGCGCGGCCGTGGTTGCCGTCATCATTGCTCTCGCACAGACGGTTCCCAAGGCCCTTCGCCCAGTTCACGCCGGGATCGGATTTGGCTATGCGCTCATCATCTTTGCCCACGCGCTGGCTCTCACGCACATCGAATCGATTGCCGTCCTCTGCCTGACGACCTCGTTCGCCTCGTTGGTCGCAATCGCGGTCACACTCGCGAAGCGGCTCGGTGCCGGGCTCTGGTACGCGATTCTGGTTGTAACCATGGTGCCGTTCATGATCGGGATCATCTCCGTACTGTTCGTGCGCAGCGGCTGGACGGGCCTCTCAACCGCGGTCACCTTTGCCCTGGCACTCACACTGGTGGTCACTCGGCGGCCTGGGATGAGTCGGTACATCCAAGCATTGGCCGCGGCCCTCCTCGTGCCAGCACTCGCCGTTGTCGTCATCTGCCTGGGAGCGCAGGTTCTTGCGGTCAGCGCCTCCCCCGTCACCCTGCCAATCATCGCCGTCATTGTGGCGGTTGCACTTCCGAGTACTCCGCTGATCGGGGCCGCCCTCGTGCGACACGGGTTGCCCGAGACGGATGCCCGCTACGCGCGACTTTGGATCGAAATATCCGCACTCGTCACCGCCGCGGTCGCGGTTGTCCTCGCGCTCGTGCGGGCCGCAGCCGGTTACGATACGACAGCGATAGTGCTGATCATCATCGGTTTGGGCGGGGCTGTCACGGCCATCACGGCACGCCGGGGGTATGCCTGGGCCATCGCGGGCGCCAGCTGGACGGGTGCGCTCTGGTGCTTCTGGGCCCTGGCAGGTATCTCGCTGCTCGAGCCGTACATCCTGCCTCCGGCCATCGCGGCGGCTATCATCGGGGCGATCTCAGTCGCCCGGAGACTACCCGGCACCGCGCTGTACTCGATCGGGCTCGCCTGCGCGGTCGTGCCCTCGGTTCTGATGCTTGCCGTAGCCGGAAACAGCGCGCACGACAACATCCCCTGGCGCGCGATCGGCCTGCTGGTCGGCTCACTCGTCCTCGTCATCATCGGATGGGCGCAGAGCAGGCGCTTCCAGAGTCCCGTGGCCGTGCGCCTCTCCGCCCTTCGCATTCCGACGCTGGCGGCCGCCGTGGTCGCAGCTGCTTCTGGGGCGATTCAGGCCGTTCGGTTTGGTTGGTCCCTTGACCCGAGCGCGCTCAACCTGCTCATGCTGCCCGCGCTGGAATTCAGCATGCTTGCCGCGCTCCTTGCCGCCGCGAGCGGAGCCCTCATCGGTCGCGCACCGGATAGTCCGACCTCATTCGAATCCGCCCTCGGCCGTTCGCGTTGGCTCTTCGTTCCCGCCGCTATATACCTCGTCGTCGGCCCCATTGCGGCGGTGCGTCTGGACTGGTTTTCCATCTGGACGCTGTGGACGCTGACGGCATTCCTGCTTGTCGTGATGCTCGCGACCGCGGTTCGCGCGAGAACCTCGCCTGTCGTATTGCCGCCCGTGTGGTTCCTGTTTGCCCTCGCCTGGTGCACAGCGGTCGCGGGATGGAGCGAGCGTCAGCTACGGGTAGAAGCGTTCTCGTTGCCGCTCGGACTCGCGCTTCTTGCTGTGGGAGTCATCGCGATGCGTCCCGGAGCGAGAGCATCCGCGACAGGGAACGGCGTTACTCGCTGGCCGATCGGATTCGCGGGATCGTGGAGACTGCTTACGCCCGGAATCCTCGTGACGTTCATCCCCTCCGTGCTCGCCACCGGAACCGACCCGCAGACCCTGCGTGCAATTCTGGTCATCAGCCTTGCACTCATCGCGATCCTCATCGGGTCGCTGAGGAAGCTTGCGGCGCCTTTCATTCTCGGGATCGTTGTTCTGCCGATCGAGAACATCACCGTGTTCGCGGTTCAGGTCGGCCGTTCGATCGGCGCGACCCCATGGTGGATCACACTGGCAACAGCAGGCGCGGTGCTCCTCGTAATCGCGGCCACCTACGAACGCCGCAACACGGGCGAACGCGGGGTCGCGGCACGACTGCGCGACCTACGCTGACGACCGCAGGCGGCCGGAGATGGCCGCGGACGGCCGTGAAAACGCTATCCGGCTGACAAACAAGTGGCATTCGCTGTACAGCTCCACGAGAATGGCTCGCTATCGAGCTGATTGCGCAAGAACTGGGCTCGAGCTACAGCACCGTCCGTACCGCGTTTTTGAAAGACGGAATCATGATGAGACCGCGACTGGGTCCGTAGAAAACCGAGTAACCACGAGGAAAAGGTGGGAGCGTGCAGGAAATTGAGCTAGCCGCGCCGGTGAACGATGTCGGCAGCGCGCCAAGGTGACCCACGCTCACCCGGACCGCCGCAATCCTCTGGGGCTCAGGGGTGGTCATATTTCTGGGCTCGGTCATCGCCGCAGTCGTTACCACCGCGAACACGAGGGCGCCGGGGGACGAATATGCCGGTTTCTCTTTGATCGCCTTTCCCTATGTCGCAGCAATCGCATGGATACCGCTGGGATTCGCATCCCTGATCCTGGTGATCATTGCTCTGGTGCGGCGCGAACACGGTAGGGGATGGGCCATCGCCCTGCTCGCCCTGAACGCAGTTTCGCTTCTCTCCGTATTGGCGGCAGCGTACTGGGTCCTCTATCTTCGATAGTTGATCAGCAGCCCTGACCCACCGCACGCTGGGCAGCGCAATCACCAGTATCGAGAACCCGTATCCGATTGCGACCCCGAGGGCAATCGAAGCGATACCTATCCCGAGTATTCCAAGTAGGGCGAACGGGACTTGAACCCGTGACCGACGGATTATGAGTCCGCTGCTCTAACCAGCTGAGCTACCGCCCCGTGCCGGTCCTGCTCACGCAATTGCGGCATCCTTACGATACCGGCTGTTCCGGCCAGACGGATGCCGTCCGCTGTCGTCCTTTGGGTGTGGCGAATTCGGCCAAAAGGATGAAGTGCGGCAGAGTTCCCAGCAGTTGACTTGCCGATACGAGGACAACCACCGAGGGGAAACGCCGATGTCTCACAAGGCTCGCAAGATTCTGATCATTGTGGTGTCGCTCGTGGTGGGCATCCCGGTGGTCGCGATTGTCGGTCTGATGGCGCTGCTCGGGCAGTTTCGCGACAACGTCGCGCAGGACGCGGCGCACCCGATCGTGTCGGCGATGAGCGGGCTCGGGGGTAGCATCCTGTGCGATGTGGGCGACGCTGGTTATAGCCCCGACAACACCCAGCCCTGGTATCAGGGCCAACTCGATGTGCCCGACTCCCCCAGGCTCATTGACGTCGTCACCGCAGCAGCAGCCAGGGAGGGCTACCAGCTCGTCGACACCACGACGGAGAAGGCCGGTGCTTCCCAATTCATCAAAGGCACGACGCACGGCCGCAGCGTGGAGATCCGAGTCTTCCGCGGCAAGCACGCCACGGCACAATGCAACGACGGCCGCAGCATCAAGGTCGAACCCGGCCACGTCATGGTCGAGCTCGATATCGCGTTCCCTTACCGGAACCTCTAAGCCTCGCGGCGGGAACGCACCCGCGCGAAGATCTTCTCGCGAAGCGTCGCGCGAGTCGTCAGGGGCGCCTCGATAATCGGCTCGATTACGCGCTCACCGCGATACAGCGCCTCAAACGTCGAGATCGTGCGGTTGATGTCATGCGCCTCGACGATTTTCATGCTCTCGCGCTTGAACTCCTGCAGCTTGTCTTCCGGCATCGTCAGGATGTCGGTGAGGCGAGCCGCCATCTCGTCAACGTTGCCCGGTTCGAACAGATACCCGTTCTCACCGTGGTGGACCAGATGGGGCAGCGCCATCGCGTTGGCCGCAACCACCGGCAGCCCCGAGGCGAGCGCCTCCATCGTCGCTATGCTCTGCAACTCGGCAATGGACGGCATAGCGAACACGGCTGCCCTGGTCAGTGCGTTGCGCAGGAACTCGTCGGTCGCGTAACCGGCGATCGTGATTCGATCAGAAACTCCGAGCGAGTGAGCAAGAGCGATCAGCTCTTTCACCATCTCGCCACCCCCCACGATCTCAAGTCGGGCATCCAGAGCCGGGTCAAGCTTCGCCATCGCCTTTATCAGAACGTCTATGTGCTTCTCGGCGGTTACGCGACCGACAAAAACGATGAGGTTGTCAGTGCGCGGCTCGAAACTGGGTGTGTAGTTGCTTGCATCGATCCCGCAGGAGATTGCCAGCACACCACGCAACTGCGTATTGGCCTCGAGGTAGTCGGCGGCGCGACGAGTCGGCGTCGTCATCGCCTCAGCTCGGCCGTAAATATTGCCAGCATCCTTCCACGACCACCTGACTGCAGGCGCGTACAACCGCTGAGGCAAAAGCGAATGCTCGAGCAGATTCTCCGGCATCACATGGTTGGTCGCGATCAGGCGAATGCCACGTTTGAGCGCCTGCTTCGAGAGACCTCGGCCGACCACGATGTTGGACTGAAAGTGAACGACATCCGGCTTGAACTCGTCGAGAATTTTGGCGGAATTATGCTGGATCGTCCAGGGCAGGGCGAAGCGGTACCAGGGATGCGGATACCAGCGCCAGCTGCGGAGGCGGTAGACCACCACATCTGCCCCGCCGTGTTTCTCGACGAAGACGCCCTTGCCGCCGTTATGGCCGGATGGCGCAACGATTCGCACCTCGTGGCCGCGTCGGCTGAGGCCGCCCGCGAGGCTGGCGGAGAAGGTCGCGGAACCATTGATCTCCGGTGCGAACGTGTCCGCGCCGATGAGGATCTTGAGGGGGGATTGTGAAGCTGCCGCGCTTTGGGGGCCGTCAGTCAAGTTGGGGGTTCCCTTGCATGTTTCGCGCCGGGCCTGTGCCAGCGGCCGCGTGATCCAGTGGAAAGCTAAAGTCCAACGTACCCTAACGTCCCATTCGGGGGGCGATGTTTCGACAGCTGGAAAACTCCGTAGATTGCGATCGCACCCGCGACCACGAATACCCCGGCGGCCCACAGCGGGGCCTGGGATGCCTCGCCGAGAACGACGATGCCGATGGTGACGCCGACAAGCGGGTCGATCACGGTCAGACCGGCAACGACCAGGTCGGGCGGTCCGGAGGAATAGGCGGTCTGTACGAAATACGAGCCGAGCAGAGCCGCGAGGATCAGGCCGAACAGGCAAACGATCGTCAGGCCATCCCCCGGCTGCAGGTGGAATCCGTTCTGGACGATCGTGTGAACTCGGTCAATGTCGACCTTCGCCAGGGTGGCCACGAACCCGAACAGGATGCCAGCGCCCACGATATAGAAGATGGTCGTGAACTTCTTGCGGAAGAAGGCGAACACGAGCGCGGCCGTCACCAAAACGACACCGAGGATAATCAGCACGACGATCAGCTGCGTGTCGTGCAGCGGCACTGACGTCGTCGTCATCGCGGCGATCGTCACGAAGATGCCGATGCCTCCCACGCAGAACGCAATCGCCCGAATCGACGGCCGGTCGAGCTTTGTGTGCGACACCCTCGCATTGACGATCGACGTGATAACGAGCGCGATGGCGCCGAGAGGCTGAACGACCGTCAACGGTGCGAGAAACAGGCTCCACAACTGCAACACAATGGCAAGTCCGAGCAGGAGCGTGCCGATCAGCCAGGACGGCCGGCGTGCCAGCGAGATCAACTGGCGGATGTTGAGGCCGGCCCGATCTTCGGGAGCTGTTGCGGCATCCACCTTGCCGACACCGCGATGTTGGAATTGGGCGCCGAGAGCGAGGAAGATCGAGCCGACGATGGCGATCGGGATGCCCAGGGCCGCCGTTGGGGTCAGCGTAACGAGATGCAGGGGCACCCGATGAATCTACCTGTGTTCCGGGCCGATAACCTGTCTGAATGGCCGTACTTCCAATCCGAATCTCGGGCGATCCCGTGCTGCACGAACGAGCATCCGAGGTCACCATCTTCGACGACGCGCTCGCCGCCCTCGTCGCTGACATGTTCGACACCATGGAGGCCGCGCCCGGTGTCGGGCTGGCGGCTCCCCAGGTGGGGATCGGACTCCGCCTCTTCGTATTCAACTGGGTCGACGACGACCATGTCCTCTGGCGCGGAACCGCGATCAACCCGGAACTGTGGATCACTCCGACGCCAATCGGCGAGGCGGATGAAGAGAACGAATCTGAGGGCTGCCTCTCCATCCCCGGCGAGCGATATCCGCTGCGTCGGGCGGAACGGGCCATCCTGCGCGCGACTGACCTGGAAGGCCAGGTGTTCGAGATCATCGCGGAAGGCTGGCTGGCCCGGATTTTTCAGCATGAGTACGACCATCTGGATGGCATCCTGTACGCAGATCGGCTCGATCCAATTCACGCCAAGGCCGCGGCGAAGGTCCTTCGTAAGCAGGGCTGGGGCGTTCCTGAACAGGCGTGGACCCCGGGCGTAGATCACCTCGAGGACTAAGACCGCCTTACGCCCAGAGCCGAATGAGAGCCGCGACAACGGCCGCCGCGATGATCACGAGAACGAATGGCACGCGTAGCGCGAACAACGCGGCCGCAACCAAAACGGCGGGAACCCGCGCATCGAGCACGATCTGACTGCCAGACCCCAGCGTTTCGATCGAGACCAGACCCGCGAGAAGCGCGATTGTCAGAAGAGCCGTGATGCGCGTTGGCGCCGGCTTCTCGACAACCTTCGGCGGCACCAGATACCCCGCGATCTTCAGCACCAGGACGCAAATAGAAGCAAGCAGAACGATGGTCCAGGTGTTCATTTCGCCTCCCGTTTCACGAATAGGTTGAAGCCGCCCACCACAACCGCGACCAGGGCGGCAATCAGGATGGGGACTCCGGCAGGCAAAGTCGGCGTGAGCACCGCCGCGACAACGGCTGCGGCGACAGCAACCACGACCGGCTGGAGCGCCGTCAGCCGTGGCCAGAGCAGGCCGAGAAATGCGGCTGCGGCAGCGGCATCCAGTCCATACTGGCGAACGTCACCCAGCGCGTTGCCGATGATGGCACCGATGAGGGTCGTCAGGTTCCAGCCGACAAACAGCGAGATGCCGGTCCACCAAAACCCGATCCGTTGCGCCTCGCGGGTCGGTTGCGCCGTTGCGACGGCCGTCGACTCATCGATGGTGATGTGCCCGGCAAGAAGTTTGCGCCACCACGGTCCGCCGATGATCGGCGACATTCTGATGGCGTACAGCCCGTTGCGAGTACCGAGAAGCGCCGCTCCGACGATCGCGGGCAGCGCCGCGGAGGCTCCGCCACTCGCGAGAACTCCGATGAGCGCAAACTGGGAGCCACCACTAAACATGAAGAGACTCAGCACACATGTCTGCCAGATGGTGAGCCCCGAGGCGACGGCCAGCGCCCCGAACGAGACGCCGTAGAGCGACACCGCGAGCGCGACTGCGAGGCTCGCTCGAATGGCGGCACGCGTTTCGGGCGTGCGGTCGACGCGGCGCAATTGCTACTCGTCCAGATTTACGCCGTGAACGCCGTTGTGGTACTTCAGCGCCGGGAAAACGGCCGAGATCGAGAACCCGACGCCGGGCACGGAATAGGCGTTCAGCATCCCCCCGAATAGCGCAGCGCGCTCGCGCATCTCAGTGATTCCTGCACCGGTGGTGACTTCAGTGAGTGCATTCAAGTCGTCGTCGATGCTGTAACTGCGTTGCTGGGCGACCTCGTTGGGGTTTCGACCGCGCCGGCGATCCTGCGACCGAACTCCGTCATCGTCGACCTTGACCTGAAGCCCTTCATCAGTCCAGGTAAAGGTGACACGCACTTGGGTGCCGTCGCCGCCGAACTTCAGCGCGTTCGACAGTGCCTCCTGCAGGATGCGGAAGATGGCGACTTCGGCGCCCTGCTGGAGTTCGAACCGGGTTCCACTGTCTTCGAACTCGATGACGAGGCCGGCTTCGCGCATGATCTTGAACAGTTCACGCGCGGACTTCAGGCGTGGCTGCGGGGCGACATCCGCTTCGCCTTCCCGGACGAGCGTCATGATGCGTCGCAGATCTGCGAGGGTACTGCGAGCCGAGTCTCCGATGGTGGTGACGGCGCGCACCGCGACGGCCGGATCGAGTTCCGCGGCATATTTGGCGCCATCCGCCTGGCTGATGATGACCGAAACGGAGTGGACGACCACTTCATGCAGTTCGCGCACAATGCGGAGCCGTGCGGTTTGCTCGTCGAGTGAGAGTCGCAGGTCGAGGTGTTCGCGCTCGGCCTCAAGACGAAGCCGGCGCTGTTTGTGGCGCCCACGGGCGGCATTCATCCACAGCGCGAGGAACACAAGTGCAAGAACCAGAAGGCCCGCGGATGCCGCCTCGAACAGCAGGACAGGATCGATAGTCACGAAAAAGGTCTCCCTCTGGGCCAAAAGGCACCAGAGGGAGACTATCGCGGTTGAAACGCGCAGGTGTTACGCGGTGGGAGGCTGCGGAGTGTTGTTGGCCCGCAGGACCTCGAGACGAGCGCGGTATTCCTTCTCGTCGATATCGCCCTGCGCGAAGCGCTCAGCGAGTGTCGACTCCGCGCCGCGAGCCGCTCCGTGGCTCCACGGACCGAAGTGGCCACCATATGCGCCCCACATGCGGCGACGGCGGCGAGCACCAGCGATGACGAAGACAATGATCAGAACGATGAAGATGAACCAGAACACGTGGCCGATGATGAACAGCGGCAACAGGCCGACGCCCCCGTAAAAGGCAGGTGCGACGGCGGCGAGCGATGAGAACACGATGGTTTCCTTTGGTCTGGAGGCTCGGGTTGAACCTCATGACCTAAGCCTCGTCCGCACTCTTCCGCAGCGAATCTGCTGCGCGGATGCTTCTCACTACTCCCCAGAGAGCAGATTTGCCCGCGCGACTACTCCTAGAGCCAGCCGGCCTTCACGAGACCGGTCTCGTAGGCGATGACGACCAGTTGGACACGGTCCCTCGCAGCGAGCTTGGCCATAATTCTGCTGACGTGGGTCTTGGCCGTCAACGGGCTCAGGAACAACTCCCGACCGATCTCGTCATTGGTGAGTCCTTGGCCCACGAGGCCGAGTACCTCGCGTTCGCGGTCGGTGAGAGCACGCAACTGCGCGGTGTCTGGCGCATCCTTCCAGTCGACTGCCACCCGCTCGAGAAGGCGCCTGGTGACACTGGGGCTCAGTAGGGCATCCCCCGCCGCAACGACGCGTACCGCGCGGATGAGCTCAACCGGCTCGGTGTCCTTGACCAGAAATCCACTCGCGCCCGCCCGAATAGCGTGGCCGACGTATTCGTCCAGCTCGAACGTCGTCACGATGACGATGTGCGTGCTCTTTAGTCGCGGGTCCGCGACAATCTGTTCGGTCGCCCAGAGGCCGTCACCGTCGGGCATGCGGATGTCCATGAGCACGACATCCGGCCGCGCAGACTTTGCGAGCGCCACGATTTCGTTGCCCGTGCCGGCCTCGCCGACGATCTCGATGTCCGGCTCCGCCTCAAGCAGGCTGCGGAACCCGGCGCGGATCAGCCCCTGGTCGTCAGCGATGGCGACGCGGATCACGAGAGATCCATCGAAGCTCG
The DNA here is from genome assembly GCA_025463785.1 of Glaciihabitans sp. Classification (GTDB taxonomy): domain Bacteria; phylum Actinomycetota; class Actinomycetes; order Actinomycetales; family Microbacteriaceae; genus Galbitalea. The sequence goes on along the minus strand of JAODBD010000011.1, from coordinate 204,688 downwards.
AATGGGGATGCGTGCGGTCACACTGAAACCGCCTTCCGGTCGTGGGCCAGCCTCAAGTGTGCCGCCGAGAAGCTCGGCTCGCTCGCGCATGCCGAGGAGACCGCGGCCCTCGCTCTCCCCCGTTGGCGGTGGCGCTTCGCCGTTGTCCGACACACTGACGAGATAGTACCCGGCCTCCTCGTCGAACGTGATCGATGCGCGCGTGGCCTTTGCGTGGCGCACGATATTGGTGAGCGACTCCTGGACGATGCGGAACATCGCCAGCTGCGTCGACTGCGGAACGCCGCGAGGCATCCCGGCGACCGTGACCTCGACTCCCTGCGAACTGACGGATGCCGCCAACCAGTCAATCCTCGAGAGGTCCGGTTCGGGAACGAGCGGCGCGTCCTCCTCCCCCGGGCCCTCCGCGCGGAGAACGCCAAGCACGGAGCGCACCTCATCGAGCGCGGACTTGCTGGTCTCTTTGATGCTGGCAAGGGCATCCCGAGCCTTGTCTGGCTGGCTATCCATGAGGTGGAGCCCGACGCCTGCCTGCACATTGATTTGGCTCAGCGAATGCGCGAGTACGTCGTGCAATTCGCGGGCAATTCGTACACGTTCGGCCTGAATCTCGCTTTGCCGCCGCTGCGTGCGAATGCGGGCAATCTGGGAGTAGCGCTCGCGACGAGTGCGACCCGATTCGCCAATCCCGAACACGATGAGGATGGCCAACGTTGTCACCGAAATTCGGATGGGCGACCACAGCGAACCAAAGACGATCGCGGCCGTGATGCTCAGAATCCACGCCGATCCGACCGAGATCCAGGCCCACACCCGCGCTCCGCGAGCCACGGCACCGATGATCGCGAAGGCGAGGGAAATGTAGAACGGCGCGTCGGCAGGCTTGACGATGAACAGGTCGAGGGCGGATGCGGCGGCCACGACCGCGACGACCGGGCCGGGGAACCGGCGCGCTGCGATGAGCGCGAGCGGACCGGCGGCCGCGAGAAACAGCGCAAGCCAGAACTGGCCGGGGGTGAGGTAGAGCCGATCAAAGCGACGATTGTCGAACGTGAAGAACACCGACGGCAACTGGATGATGAGAGAAAAAACCACGGGGAACCACAGCCGCCCGCGTCGTGCCGCCGGGCTCTGATGCGGGCGCTCGCCCCACGGTCCGTGCCAGCCGTGAGACTGGTTGCCCTGCCACTGGTTAGCCCAGGGCGGGCCCGGCGTAGGCGGGGCGCCGCGATACGACCCGGGCTGCTGCATGGCTCGATGGTACGCGGATGAGGACCTGCGGGCATCCACTTCGCGGAGCGTCGCGTGTACTCCCCCGGGAGTACGCCCGGCGCAGACTGGGGAACGAGAAAGGCCCAGACCGTGGAGGGTCTGGGCCTTCGCTCCCCGACTTGGACTCGAACCAAGAACCGCCGCATTAACAGTGCGATGCTCTGCCAATTGAGCTATCGAGGATTGCTGGAACAGCGTAACAACATTACCAAAGGATGCGTCCGCGCCAAACCGCCGGCTCCCCGCTCCCCGCTCCCCGCTCCCCGCCCGCCCTTTCGGAAATTCAGGAGTTCTGTCACGCCCCGTCGCGCGAACACTGGAGTGCCGCAGGACAACATCACCAAAAGCCTGAATTTCCGAAAGGGTGCTCTAGGGGTACTGCTGGTCTGGGGTGCCGCTAGTCGAGCAGCAGGTACGTCGGCGACGGTACGAAGAGTTGGCTGTGCTTGATCGGGATGCCGTCGGCGCCAATCGAGAACGTCACAATCGAGTTGGTCAGCTGGTTAGCAACCCGCAGCCACGGCCCATCAACAACGAGGTGCCGCGGCCAGCCGCCGCCGCAGCCGATCGAACCTGCGGCAGTGAGCGTGCGGCCGTCAGCACTGACCGAGAGCACCGCGATCGTGTCTGAGCCGCGTAATCCCGCGTAGGCGAAGCGCCCGTCGGCACTGAGCGCCATCGCGGCCGAGTTGTCGTGCTCCTCGGCACCCGGCAGGGCGACACTGCCAACGATGGAGAAATCGCTGCCGTCGAGCACGTAGATCTCGTGGCTCAGCTCGGTCAGCACCCACACAACGCCGGACGGATGCAGCAGCAGATCACGAGGCCCTGCGCCGTTCGGCAGCTTGACCGTTCCCGTGCGGGTCAACAGCTCGCCGTCGAATGAGTGGATGTAGATGTCGTCCGTTCCGAGGTCCGCGGTGAGGACAACAGTCGGTGAGACCTGCAGGATCGCGTGCGCGTGGGGGCCGTCCTGATTGATGCGCGAACCCTTGCCCTCACCCCGTAGTGACTGGCCTGTCTTCTGAATCGCGCCCTCCGGCGACAGCGGATGAACGTCGATTGTTCCGTTGCCGTAGCAGGCCGCGACCAGCAGCCTGCGGGCACCGAGTACGGCCACGGCACAGGGCTGCGGGCCGGCGGCATCCTGAGTTCCATTGAAGCGAAGCTCGTCGCCCTGGATTCGGAACGCCGACACGCTGGGCCCACCCTCACCGACCGCGTAGATCATGTCGCCTGAACGCGTGAGAAACGAAGGCGAGTCGGCGGCAACCGCGAGCCCATAGTCTTCGAGAGTTCCGTCATCCGCAGCCTTCACGAGGGTGATGCCTTCGCCCATGCCGCTCAGGTCTTCGGTGTATCCGCCCACCCAAATTCGACTAGCTGACACTGAGTTCCTCCGCACTTCTCAAATCGTCGAGCGCTCGCGCGAGTCCCTGCACGTATTCGTGATGGGGAGTGTCAAGCACCTCACCAACGCCCCCGATGCCAACAATGACGCCGCGGTGCATGATCGCGACTCTGTCGCTGAATTGCCGAACCTCGTTCATCGTGTGGCTCACGACGAGAGCCGAGAACGCGCGGTCGCGATGCAGGTCGCGCAGGATGTCGAGAACGGTGCCGCGAACGGTCACGTCAATTCCGGCGGTTGGGTCGTCGGCCACCAGCAGCTTGGGTTCAAGGATGAGGGCTCGAGCGATGGCGACCCGTTGTCTCTGACCACGACTCAGTTCATGCGGGTAACGGTTCATCGTCGTCAGCGGCAGGCGTACTGCGTCGATGACGGTAGCGACCGCGATCCCGGCCTCCAATTGGCTGAAGTTGGAATCGCGCGAGAAAATCGGCTCCGCGACATTCTCGCCGACGGTCAGACGGGAGTCGAGGTCGGCGCCCGCATCCTGGGGGACATAGCCAACTCGTAGGCTCAGGCGGTCGCGCTTGCGTTGCGACATGGCACGTACGGGCTGCCCGAGAACCGTTAGCGTGCCGCCCGTGATGCTGGGGTTTAGCCCACCGGTGCCGGCCAACCCGGCGACAGCTTTGGCCAGTGAACTCTTGCCCGACCCGGACTCGCCGATGATGGCGAGAATCTCGCCCTCAGCGATGTCGAAGGTGACGCCCTTGACGGCCTGGAACCGCGACCCCGAGCGGATCGAGTCGTACCTGATCGAGACGTCATCGGCGCGGACGGCTAGCGGCCGGGATTCGGCTGCGTCGTTCACTCGTCACTCCTCGTTTCGTATGGCTCTCAAGGCTTCACGCCGCTCTGCCTGTTCAATCGGATCAGGCACGGGCAACGAGGCAAGCAGCCGCTGGGTATAAGGGTGCTTCGGCGCAACGAGCACCTCGGCCCCTGTGCCCTCTTCAACCAGCTTGCCCTGGTAGAGCACGGCAATGCGGTCAGCCAGCAGATCGACGACCGCGAGGTCGTGACTGATGAAAAGGGCCGCAAAACCAAACTCTTTCTGTAACTCAGAGAATAGCTCAAGCACGCGAGCCTGAACTGACACATCGAGCGCGCTGGTGGGCTCGTCGGCGATCAGCAGAGTCGGTTCGAGCGCGAGGGAGCGCGCGAGGCTCGCCCGCTGGCGCTGACCTCCGCTGAGCTCGTGCGGGTAGCGATCACCGAATGCGTGGGGCAACTGGACGGCCTCGAGCAGTTCATCGACCCGCTTGCGAGCGGATGCGGCATCCCCTGCCCTGCCGTGCACGATGAGCGGCTCGGCCACGCACTCCGCGATCGTCAGGAGCGGGTTGAAGCTCGACGCGGGATCCTGGAACACGAATCCGATATCGCTGCGCAGCTTCCGGAACTGTCGCTCCCGCACTTCGAGCATCTCCTGCCCGAGCACGGTCAGCGATCCGCCACTTACCTTCGTGAGCCCCGCGATCGCACGGCCAATCGTCGTCTTGCCGGAGCCGCTCTCACCGACCAGCCCGAGAACTTCGCCAGCGTGGATGTCGAAAGTGACGCCGTCCACCGCGCGGAACCCCTTGCGGCCAAGACGCCCCGCGTACTCGATGACCAGATTGTTGGCCGAGACGACGGGCCTCCCCTCGTGCACTGGGCGGCTCGCCGCGCGAGCCCTGGTCGCCTCAACCGCAGTACCGAGCTTGGGAACCGCCGCGAGCAACTTCTGTGTGTACGGCTCCCGGGGGTCGGCGAAGAGCGTCCTGACATCGGCTTGCTCGACGATCTCGCCGTTGTACATCACCGCGACCCGGTCCGCGAGGTCGGCCACCACACCCATGTTGTGCGTGATCAGGACGATTGCGGCGCCGAATTCGTCACGACAGCGACGAAGCAGGTCGAGGATCTCGGCCTGCACCGTCACATCGAGGGCGGTCGTGGGCTCATCGGCGACGATCAGCTCGGGCTCGAGAACGAGGGCCATCGCGATGACGACGCGTTGCTTCTGGCCACCCGAGAACTGGTGCGGGTAGTAGTCGACGCGATGCGTCGCATCCGGAATGCCGACTCGTTCCAGGATGTCGATGGCCTTCGCGCGCGCCTCCTTGCGACTCAGGTTGCCATGGGCACGCAGGCCCTCCGCAATCTGCCAGCCGACGGTGTAGACCGGGTTGAGCGAGGTCGAGGGCTCCTGGAAGACCATCGCGACATCAACGCCGCGCACGGCTCGCAGTTGCTTCTTGCTCAGCTGGACGATGTCGTTCTCACCCAGCAGCACGACGCCGCTCTCGGTTGCGGTCTCGGGCAACAGACCGAGGATGGCCTTGGCCGTCACCGACTTGCCACTACCGGACTCGCCGACGATCGCAAGCACTTCGCCCTTATTGACCGTGAGGCTGACATTGCGCACGGCGACGACGGGGTCGCCATCCGTTGCGAAAGAGATGTCGAGGTTCCTGATATCGACGACGGCGGTCATGCCCTGCCCTCCAGCTCGTCGGCGTTCGCTATCTCGTCATCGAGCGCTCCGCCGCCCTGCACGGAGACCGCGGCCAGGGCGGTAACCCCGGCTGCGCGTCTGCGCGTACGCAATCTCGGGTCAGACAGGTCGTTCAGGCTCTCGCCGACGAGGGTGATTCCCAATACGACGAGGACGATCGCGGTACCCGGGAAGATCGACGTCCACCAGATCCCGCTGGTGACATCCGATATCGACTTGTTGAGGTCATAGCCCCACTCGGCCGCAGAGCTTGGCTCGATTCCAAAACCAAGGAAGCCGAGGGCCGCCAGCGTGAAGATCGATTCGGAGGCATTCAGCGTGAAGATCAGCGGAAGCGACCTGGTGGCGTTGCGGAACACATGGCGGAACATGATGCGAATCACGGGCGTGCCGACAACCTTCGCCGACTCCACGAAGGCCTCAGACTTGATCCGAACCGCCTCGGCCCGAATCACCCGGAAATACTGCGGGATGAACACCGCTGTGATGGAGATACCGGACGCGAACACTCCGCCGAAAAGGTTGGACGAACCACCGCTGATCACGATGGCGGCGACAATCGCGAGCAACAGCGTGGGAAAGGCGTACACGGCGTCGGCGATGACTACGAGCACGCGGTCAAGCCACCCGCCGATGTAGCCGGAAACGACGCCAAGGGTCACCCCGAGGAAGATCGAGAGTACGACAGCGATGATAATCGCGAGCAGCGCGGTCTGGGCCCCCCAGATGACGCGAGACAGAACGTCATAACCGCCGACTGTGGTGCCGAGCAGGTGCTTTGGTCCCGGTGGGTCCTGCGCACCGAAGTAGCCGTGCACATCCCGGAGCTGGGCGAATCCGTATGGCGCAATGAGAGGGGCGAAAATCGCGGTCAGGATGAAGACCCCGACGAGCACCAGGCCGACGATGAGCATCCCGCGCTGCAGGCCAACGCTCTGCCTCAGCTGACGAATCACGGGAAGGCCGCGCAGGAAGGTGCGCGTTCGCGAGGGTGTGAGCGTTGTCATCAGTACCTCACTCTCGGGTCGATGAGGGCCGCGATGATGTCGACGATGAAGTTGGTTACGGCGACGATCACGGCGAGCAATGCGACGATTCCTTGTACGGCGACGAAATCGCGAGAACCGAGGTACTGGGTTAATTCGTACCCAAGACCGCGCCACTCAAACGTTGTCTCCGTGAGGACGGCGCCGCCCAGAAGGGAGGCGACCTGCAAGCCGATCACGGTAATCACGGGGATCAACGCCGGCTTGAACGCGTGCTTGCGCACCAGGCGGAACTCGCTGACACCGCGCGAGCGGGCGGCATCCACGTAGTCCGTTCCGAGCGTTCCGATGACGTTCGTGCGCACCAGACGCAGAAATACGCCAGCGACCAGGAACCCGAGGGCAAGCGCCGGGAGCACCGCGTGCAGCACGACATCGCTGATGGCGGCGGGGTCTCCCGAGTTGAACGCGTCGATCAGGTAGATGCCGGTGGGATTGGGCAGGGACTGCAGCTCGAGCTCGGTTCGAGTCGATGCCCGCCCAGCAACCGGCAGGATGTTTAGCCAGACAGAGAACACCAGCTTCAGCAAAAGGCCGACAAAGAACACGGGCGTTGCATACCAGAGGATCGCGAAGATGCGCAGGATGGCGTCCGGGTACTTGTCCCGGAAGTATGCCGCAAGCATCCCGAGTGGGATGCCGACGATCACAGCGACGATGAGTGCGTAGAACGCGAGCTCGAGCGTTGCGCCGCCGTAGGTCAGGAGGATGGTGGTGACCGGCCGACCATCGGTGATCGCGTTACCGAAGTTACCCGTCGCGATGTGCCCGAGGTACTCGAAGTACTGCACGATGACGGGCCGGTCGTACCCAGCCTGATGGATGCGGATCGCCAATTGCGCATGGCTCAGCTTGCCGCCGAGCGATGCGGTGATGGGATCGCCCGTGACCCGCATCAGGAAGAAAACCATCGTGACCAGGATGAAGACGGTCGGGAAGATCAGGAAAAATCGAACCAGAATGTAGCGACCGAGGCCGCCACCCTGCTGCTTCATCTTCGGAACGGCGGGGTTCGCCGGATCACTCGAAGGCGGCATCACCTCAGTCGATGCAATTGCGTTCATGAATGCCTTGTCGCTCGTTTCGAGGCGATCGGGGTGACGCACTCGTGCGCGCCACCCCGATTGGGTTGTACAACTCTAGTGCTGAGCGATTAGCCCTTCACGAGGGTTGCGAAACGGAACTTGAATGACGGGTCGAGAACCGCGCCGGTGACGGTCTTGCCGGTAACGACGACCTGTGCACCCTGCAGAAGCGGCAGCGTCGAGAGGTCCTTGGCGACATCCGTCTGGATGTCCTGGATCTCCTGCGTGCGTGCTGCGGGATCGGTCTCGCTGACCTGCTTGGCGATGAGGCCCTGGACCGTCTTGTTGTTGTAGTGGTTACCCAGGAAGTTCGACGCCGAGAAGAACGGTGTCAGGTAGTTGTCGGCATCGGAGTAGTCCGGGAACCAACCCAGCTGGTAGGCGGGGTAGGTGTCCTTGACGCGGTCCTTCGAGTACTGCACGTAGGCGGTCGACTGGACATCGACGTTGAACAGGCCACCCGTGTTGAGCTGACTCTTCACGAGCGCGTACTCGTCTGCCGACGACGGACCGTAGTGGCCGTCTCCCACGTACTGGATCGTGAACTTGATCGGAGCCGTGATGCCCGCCGCGGCCAGAACAGCCTTGGCCTTGTTAAGGCTCGGGCCGCCATTGCCATCGCCGTACTGGTCCTTGAGCGGCGTGATGGCGCCGGTCAGGCCCTCGGGAACATAGGAGTACAGGGGCGTGTAGGTGCCCTTGTATACCTGGCTCGCAATGGCTGCACGGTCGATCAGGTCTGCCGCGGCCTGGCGAACTGCGAGCGCCTTCTTGGCGTCGGGCGTCGCGGTCTTCGCACCGAACGGCATGGTGTTGAAGTTCCAGACGATGTAACGGATCTCACCGCCCGGTCCCTTGACGATCTGGACGTTGTTGTTGGTTGCGAGGCTCGCGACATCCGTTGCAGAGAAGGCACGGGACGCGACATCGATGTTGCCCTGCTGAACGTCGAGTTTCATGTTCGATGACGACGTGTAGTACTTCAGGTCGATGCTCTTGGTCTTAGCTGCGCCAAGCTCACCCTGGTAATTCGGGTTCGCGGTGAACTGCACAAGATTGTTGAAGTTGTACTTCGTGATCTTGTACTGGCCGGCGAAAGCCTCTCCGGCCACGATGGTCTTGTCGGGAGTGACCGCGGTGGGTGAGAAGACCTGCTCGTCGACGATCGGGCCGGCGGGGCTTGAGAGCACCTGCGGGAAGGTCTGGTCGTTGCCGCTCTTCAACGTAAAGACGACGGTCAGGGGGTCAGGTGCCGCAGTGCTGGCAAGGTTGCCGAGCAATGATGCCGGCCCATTTGGGTCATTGATCTTTTGCTGGCGGTCGAATGTGAACTTCACGTCCGACGAAGTAAGCGCATGACCGTTCGCGAACTTGAGGCCCGGCTTGAGCTTGACGGTGTACGTCGTGGGCGTCGTGAAGCTGGCAGACGCCGCGATGTCTGGGGTGACATTCCCTGTGCCGTCCTTCGAGTTCATCAGGAACGGGAAGACCTGGTTCATGACAGCGAACGAACCGTTGTCGTACGAGCCGGCCGGGTCGAGGAACGTGACGACGTCAGTCGTTCCGACGATGAGAGTCTTGGCTGCTCCACTGGAGTTGCCGCCGGACGTGCTGCTGCCGGCGCAGCCGGCGATCGCGAGTGAAACCGCGGCAAGGACACCGACTGTAGTCAGCGTGCGCTTGGCGAATTTGGACGAGAGTGTCATCCGTCACCTCTGTTTTCTTGAGTACGAAGGGGAAATGCTGCGCAAACGTGCAGCATTTTCATTACTTTGCATCAGGTCTAGCACACAAGAAACGGGATGCCGAAGCGAGTAGCGAGTCTGCGCCGATTGGTTATGCGAACGAAATGTTCACGTCGCATCCACGCAATAATCAGTCGTCTCGGAGCCTTCGACGCTCGGTTTCGATGCTCTGGGAGTCTTTCTGCAACTCGCGATACTTCTCGGGCTCGGCCGCGCTATCCGTGCGTTGCAGTGCGCCGAGCACTTCCGCCTTGCGCTGCAGGAGGTCGCGGTCGATGAGGTCGCGGGCGAGCCGCGCGCAGTACGCCGGGATGCGTTCGGCCCGCTCGGGAATTGGTGCGACTGCGAGCTGCTGCACGAGGGTGAGGAACGACTCGGGAACTTCCCGTGTGACGGTGGCCACCCAGTCGCCGTCGTACACGGCATCGACGGACGTCGCCACGGCATCCCGGATGACGGCAAGGGTCGAGTTGACGAATCGCACTCGCGAGACTCTCTCGATGAGTTCGCGACCGACGTCGTTCGGATATTGCAGAATTGCCATCAACGCGTCGCGCTCCTGACGGGTCGGCTGGTCAACCGGGAGGTCAGTGATCGAGAACTCGGCGGCCTGCTGCTGCTGCTGCTGCCGCGGTTCAGCCTGCGCCTGCTGCTCGCGGCGAGCCTCGGGCGTCGTAGGGTGACCAGCGGAGTTGCGCGCTGCGGTGACCGCTCGGCCGACCTCGGCCGGATCCATGCCGAGCCACTTGCCGAGGTTGCGGGTGTAACCGATGCTGAGCGATTGGTCGCGGATACCCGCGATAACGGGGGCAGCGGCACGCAACGCCGCTACGCGACCCTCCACGGTCTCGAGGTCGTGCTCGGTGAGCCTGCGCTTGATCATGAACTCGAACATGGGCTGCCGCGTTTTGATGAGCCTGCGCACGGCGTCGTCGCCCTTGTTGAGCCGGAGATCACAGGGGTCGAGACCGTCGGGCGCAACGGCGACGAAGGTTTGGGCAGCGAACCGCTGCTCCTCGCTGAACGCGCGGCTCGCAGCCTTCTGACCCGCCTCGTCGGGGTCGAACGTGAAAATGACTTCGCCTGTGCCCGTGGTGTCAGCGTTGTCGACGTCGCCGATGACGCGCCGCACGATCTTGATGTGGTCGACGCCGAACGCGGTGCCGCAGGTTGCGACCGCGGTGGTGACGCCCGCGAGATGGCAGGCCATGACATCCGTATAGCCCTCGACAACCACGACCTGGCGACCACGCGATATATCTTTGCGAGCGAGGTCGAGGCCGTACAGCACCTGGCTCTTGTGGTAGACGGCGGTCTCGGGAGTGTTGAGGTATTTGGGTCCCTGGTCGTCGTCCAGCAGCTTGCGCGCGCCGAAGCCGAGGGTTTGGCCGGTGACGTCACGGATGGGCCAGACCAGGCGCCCGCGGAATCGGTCGTAGACATCGCCGCGGTCACCGCGACCAAGGAGGCCCGACGTGACCAGCTCCTCCTCGGAATATCCGAGCGATTTCAGATGCTTGCCGAGCGCCCCGCCCCTCGGCGCAAAGCCGATCCCGAACCGTTCGGCCGTGGACTGATCGAAGCCACGCTCGCCCAAAAAGGCGCGGCCGGGCTCAGCCTCTTTGGTTGCCAGCTGAGAGATATAGAAGTCTTCTGCGGCCTTGTTTGCTGCGAGGATGCGCGCCCGGACGCCGTGATCGGATGCCTGCCCGCCATCCTCGTAATGCAACTCATAACCGATGCGAGCGGCCATCCGCTCGACGGCCTCCGAGAAGGTGACATGGTCCATTTTCTGGAGAAAGGTGAAGACATCGCCGCCCTCCCCGCAGCCGAAACAGTGGTAGAAACCCACCTGCGGTCGCACGTGAAAACTGGGGCTGCGCTCCTCGTGAAACGGGCACAGGCCCTTCATGGAGCCAACCCCGGCGTTCTTGAGGGTGACGTAATCGCCGACAATATCGGCGATGTTGGTGCGCGACCGCACCTCGTCGATATCGCTCCGTCGGATCAGGCCAGCCACGGACACGATTCTACGGTCGGCGGCCAACCCCCGCTGGCGCTGTACACCGACCGCGACTAGCGCGCGAGGCGCTCGTGCCAGGCCATCGCCGACTGATCGGTGAGCGAAGCCACCTGGTCGACAACGGCGCGCTTGCGACCAGCATCCGTGGGTGCTGCCGACCAGTCAGCGGCGAATCCAGGTTCGAGATCAGCACCGCCAGCAGCGAGCAGCACCGAGGCGAGTTCGGTGAGAATCTCACGTTGCTCGGTGTAGATGGGCCGCCGCGAGTTCGTCGACATCACGTTGGCGGCGACAATCCCTTTCAGCACGGCGATCTCGGCCTGGATTTCTCGTGGCACCACGACGTCGGCATTGAACCGGATGAGCGACCCCTGCGGGTGCGCATCCCGCGTCGCGAACACGGCAGCGCCGAGAAACCGACCGATGAGCTGGCTGGTGAGATTCTTGAGGCGTCCCTGGGCCGCCCGGCTTCCGTCCCACGTGTCGATCCAGACGTCGAGGTTGTCGAGACGGTCGAAGGCTGCGATGAGCTCGTCGTGATCGAGTTCTCCCCCGATCCAGACGAACATCGACTCGACGAGCTCGTCGTGATCGACGCGAGCGCCGAGCGAGGCGACATCGATATAGCCGCTGACCACGGCATCCTCGAAGTCGTGGACCGAGTATGCGATGTCGTCGCTGAGATCCATTACCTGGGCCTCAATGCAACGCTGACGATCGGGGGCACCCGCTCGCAGCCACTCGAACGCCGCGATGTCGTCGGCGTAAAAGCCGAATTTGCTGCGGCCGCTTGGGTCGGGAATGCCCTGCGCCTCCGGCCACGGATACTTGCAGCTCGCATCGAGGCTCGCGCGAGTGAGGTTCAGCCCGTAGCTGTGACCATCAGGGCCGAAGACCTTCGGCTCGATGCGTGTCAGAAGGCGAAGAGTCTGCGCGTTGCCCTCGAAACCACCGATGTCGGATGCCCACTCGCTCAGCGCGCGTTCGCCGTTGTGGCCGAAGGGTGGATGCCCGAGATCATGCGCGAGACATGCCGTGTCAACGACATCCGGGTCGAGCCCCAGGCTCGCGGCGAGCTCCCGGCCGACCTGCGCGACCTCAAGCGAATGCGTCAGACGATTTCTCGCAAAGTCGAGCCCAATCGTGGGGCTGAGTACCTGCGTCTTCGCCGCGAGTCGCCGAAGCGCGCTCGAATGCAGGAGCCTGGCCCGATCGCGCGCGAAGTCGCTTCGTCGGCTCGAATGCTGCTCGGGAAACCAGCGCTCGGCATCCGTCTCGGAATAGTCGTCACCCACCGGCTAGCCGCCACTGTGATGTAGCTCGGCGCCAACCAACTCTGCGCGGAAACTCTCCTGCAGCTCGCGACTGTCCAGCCAGCGATCCGGCAGCGACGGTCGCTTGGGGGTCCCGGCCCGACCGCGCTGTCCTTCCGCGTCTGCGCCCGGGTAGGGCTGAGTCCAGTCGAGCGTACCGAGAAGGTCATCGAGCTGCGCGAGCGACTGCACGGTCGCGAGGCTCGCGCGCAGGTCGCCCCCAACCGCGTATCCCTTGAAATACCAGGCGACATGCTTGCGGATGTCGCGGCAGGCTCGATCCTCGTCTCCATCGAAGAACTCGACGAGCAACTCGGCGTGCCGCTTGAATGCTGCCGCAACCTCGCCGAGCGACGGCTCAGCCTTGCGGGATTCACCCTTGAAAGCGGCGCTGAGGTCGCCGAACAGCCACGGCCGCCCGAGGCAGCCACGGCCGACGACGACACCATCTGCGCCGGTCTCCTGCACCATCCTGATGGCGTCATCCGCGCTCCAGATGTCGCCGTTGCCGAGGATCGGGACGTCGGTAATCGCGCTCTTAAGAGCCGTTATGGCCGACCAGTCCGCCGTGCCCGAGTAGAACTCGGCGGCCGTGCGCGCGTGTAGTGCGATGCTCGAAACGCCAGCTCCTGCGGCGACGCGGCCTGCCTCGAGGTACGTCAGATGGTCGGAATCGATGCCCTTGCGCATTTTGATGGTCAGCGGGATGTCGCCGGCAGCCCGCACAGCTCCCTCGACAATGTCGCGGAACAGCCCGATCTTCCATGGGAGCGCCGCGCCACCACCCTTGCGCGTGACCTTGGGCACCGGGCATCCGAAATTCAGGTCGATGTGGTCTGCGCGGTCCTCTGCAACCAGCATGGTGACGGCCTCGGACACCGTCTTCGGATCGACACCATAGAGCTGGATGCTGCGGGTCGTCTCGGATTCGTGATGCCGAATTAGGCGCATGCTCTCGGGGGTGCGCTCCACAAGGGCGCGGCTGGTGATCATTTCGCTGACGTAAAGGCCTGCGCCGTACTCGCGGCAAAGCCTGCGGAATGCGGTATTGGTGATTCCCGCCATTGGGGCAAGCACGACGGGGACGTCGAGCGTCAACCCGCCGATCATTAACGGCGTGTTAAGCGTGCGCGCGGCGATTGGCTGCGCGACGCTTCGAGCCGCAAGAATAGTCATCGTCCCAATTCTCCCAGATAGAACAGAGAACGCATGGCCGAACCCGCATCGCTGAATTCGTTGCGCTTCGTCGATGCGGACGTCGAACGCAAATCAGCCTGGGGCCCCGGTGAGTTCGCAAGCCGTCAGATCGAGGTGGATGGCCAGCTCATCGGCGACTATCTTGCGGCGCGCGCGGGCCGCACGGTCGAGCAATCGACCCCGATTGTGGCCGATCACGCGGGCGCCATCCCACCGGCTGCCTACCTGCGCGCACTGCTGGGAGGACCGAAGGACGACCCGCTGCCCGAAGGCCGAGTTGCCATCGGCTACTGCGATGCGTGCCTCGACGGGTCCTGCGGGATCCTGCTTGGCGCGACCCTGAGCATCGAAGGGACGACCGTTCTGTGGTCTGCGATCGGCTTCGACCAGTTCGATGAGGGTGAAGCTCCCAAGCTCAAAGCCTTCTGGAAGAAGGCTGCAGAGCCCGAACCGGCGACCACAACTCATGCCGCCTGGGTTACCTCGCCTTTCGTACCCGAGATCACACTGCGTTTCCAGCGTGACGACTACCTCGAAGCGATTCAGGCCGAGCGCAGACATCTCGCGGCGGCACTGTGACTCTGTCCGGCCGTGAGCGCGTTCAACAGGATGCCGATGCCCGCGGTATCCAGATCGAGTTCGTCTCGCGACCCCCGGCCGGTTCACTCGAAGAAGCGGCAGGCTTACTTGGAATCGCGCCTGCCAGCATCGTCAAAACCCTGGTCGTGAAGCGGCACGATGGAACGTTCCTGTTCGCGCTCGTTCCAGGGGACAGGCAAATCTCGTGGGCGAAGCTGCGCGCCGCAGTGGGGGTGAACAAGCTGAAGCTGCCAGAGGCATCCGTGGCTCTCGAGGCGACGGGATACGCCCGCGGAACAATAGTTCCACTGGGAAGTACGACCGCGTGGCCTGTCTACGCCGACTCGCGGATCGCCGATCGCATCGCCCTCGGCGCCGGAGAGGCCGGGCTCAGCGCATTCGTCAGCGCCGACGCGCTCATTGCGGGCCTCGGAGCCACGGTGGCGGACATTACCGAGGCAAACGCTGTCGCGGCGAACACCTCCGAGGCGAACGCGTCCGACTAGATCTCGTCGGCATCCACTCTGCGGTTGATGATCGCGGCCTCATGGTGCTGGGGAATCTCGCAGAAATCGCCCTCGCAGACGGCCGCGTTCGGGTTGCCGACAATTGTCAGTGGTGTGGTTGCGGCATCCGTCATGACACGGCCTCTCGTTCGCTCTGTACCTGTGCGAGAACGTTAGCGAACGTCGCTGGGTCCTGCGCACCGGACACCCCGTACTTCTCGTCGAAAACAAAGAACGGGACACCCTGGATACCGTACGCCTCGGCCTGCGCCACGTCGGCTTTGACATCCGCGAGATACGTGTTCTCGGTCAGGACCCTCGCTGCCTCATCACGGTCAAGACCGATCTCGGCGGCGAGGTCGGCAAGGTCCTCGATGCGGCCGACGTGTCGACCATCGACGAAGTACGCCTTCAACAGGCGCTCCTTCATGTCGAGTTGGCGACCCTGGCTCTTGGCGTAGTGGATCAACTCGTGCGCCTTGATGGTGTTCGTCTGGTGCACGTGGTCATAGTCATAGTCGAGGCCGACGCTGGCCGCGATGCCGGTGACGCGCTCGAGCATCTGGTCGACCTGATCGGAGGAAATTCCTTTGCGCTCGGCGAGGTACTCCTTCGGCGTGCCATCGAAGTCGACCGGGGTATCCGGTGCCAGCTCGAACGAGTGGTATTCGACGACGACATCGCCGCCGAACTGCTCTACCGCTGCCTCGAACTTGCGTTTGCCGATGTAGCACCACGGGCACTGCACGTCCGACCAGATGTCAACCTTGATTGCGTCACTCACACCGAGATAACCCGACAGCGCCTACCCGTTATTCCCGCCCATTTCCTGCGCCCACATTTCCCCGCAGTCCAAACGCTAACCCGCCCAGCCCATCCCCCTCCCTTTCGGAAGTTCAGGAGATCGTGCTCGGGCTCTCCTGCGCCATCCCCGCATTCCGCGGGTGTTGAACAGAGCGCGCACACGATCTCCTGAATTTCCGAAAGTGGCGGGCGTGTTGCGGTGGAGCGTGACCGCCACATCGACCGAGCGCTCGAAGCGCTCCCAGTCGTGGAACACCATGCGCGCACTGGGACGAAGCGCGTGAAGCTCCATCAGCGTGATATCGACGTCCTTGCGGCGATCTGACTCGAACTTTGTGAGATGCGTCGCCTCGCCGCCCACCTCGATGCCAGCGACCTCATCCACCACCAGATCAATCGCCCGGCCACCGGACATGGGAACCTGCGAGCTGACGCTGTGACCCGCGAGGCGCAGGCGCGTGCGCGACAGACTCTCCGGAAGCGATTCGCAGGCGATATCCACCCAGTCCCGGATTCCGCGTAGTTCAGCGGGCAACCGAAGGATCAGGCTCTCGAAGTCGATCAGGTCGATCGCAGCGGTGTGCAAGGCCCAGTCGAGCGCGGCGACGACAGTCTCAAACTCCTCGTCTAAGGCAACTCGCTCGAGCACATCCAGTAACCCGACACTGAAGGCGCTCCCCCGTTCACTCTGCTCCTTGTCGACCCAGTGCACCACGACGCCACGCGTATTCTTCACGTCCAGTCGCTTGTGCCGATTGTGCTGGGTACGAAGTCGGCCGGCGTTCTCGTTCACTGCGACGTGAAGGGGGTGATGCCCAAGAACCCAACCTCCCAGGGCGATCACGGCCGAGATACCTGTCAACCGACCGCCGACGCGGACGGCCCGCAGCTCTGGGCTCTGCTCCGAGAGAGTCGAGTACCAGCCGTTACGCACTCGTACGACTTCGCCGGACCGCACGACACGTGTCAGGTCGAGGTCACGTGCCCCGCGGCACACGAGCTGCTGTTTCTGCGCCATGCCTCCGAGCGCGGCAACCATTCTGGCGATGTCGGGCATCTCAATAGCCTGCTGCTGCGACGGGGACGACGGGTCGTCATGTCGTCGAATCGTGGAATCAGGATGCCCACGCCACCTGGGGAGGACAGGACGACTTCGTAATCCCTTTGGAAATTCAGGACATCCGTCGCAACATCACAGCAACTCAGGCGCGTTCCTGCAGATCACGGAAAAGTGACGTGACAGATATCCTGAATTTCCAAAAGGTGCGGCGGAGGGCGGAGGCTTGAGGCGGGCGGCGCGTTAGGCGCCGAGTAGTTGCTCGGCCAGGTAGCCCTTCAGGCGGTCGAGGGAGACACGCTCCTGCGCCATGCTGTCGCGCTCGCGAATCGTCACTGCGTTGTCGTCCAGCGAGTCGAAGTCGACGGTGACGCAGAATGGCGTACCGATCTCATCCTGGCGACGGTATCGGCGGCCGATCGCGCCCGCGTCATCGAAGTCGATGTTCCAATGCTTGCGCAGGTCGTCGGCGACCGTCTTCGCCAGCGGCGACAGCTGCTCGTTGCGCGAGAGCGGCAGCACAGCAACCTTCACCGGCGCCAAACGCCGGTCGAGTCGCAGGACAGTGCGCTTGTCGACCCCGCCCTTCGTGTTGGGCGCTTCATCCTCGTGGTACGCATCGATCAGGAACGCCATGAGCGCCCGAGTCAGCCCGAACGCCGGCTCGATCACGTACGGGATCCACCGCTCGTTCTTGGCCTGGTCGAAGTACGAGAGGTCGACGCCCGAGCCCTCGGAATGCGTGCGAAGGTCGAAGTCGGTGCGGTTGGCGACGCCCATGAGCTCGCCCCATTCGCTGCCCGCAAACCTGAACCGATACTCGAGGTCGATGGTGCGCTTCGAGTAGTGCGACAGCTTTTCCTGCGGGTGCTCGTATCGCCGGATGTTCTCGGGCGAGATCCCGAGCCCGGTGTACCACTCCTCCGACGCGTCCACCCAGTACGAGAACCATTCCTCATCGGATCCCGGCTCGACAAAGTACTCCATCTCCATCTGTTCGAACTCGCGCGTGCGAAAGATGAAGTTCCCGGGAGTGATCTCGTTGCGAAAACTCTTGCCGATTTGGGCGATGCCGAACGGCGGCTTCATCCGGGATGCGCCGAGCACGTTGGCGAAGTTGGTGAAGATCCCCTGGGCGGTTTCGGGGCGGAGGTACGCCATCCCCTCTTCATTGTCGACCGGCCCCAGGAAGGTCTTCAGAAGGCCCGAGAAGTTCTGTGGCTCGGTCCAGGAACCAGCCTGGCCGGTGTCGGGGTCACGAATGTCGGCGAGTCCGTTGACTGGCGGATGCCCGTGCTTCTCCTCATACTGTTCGATCAGGTGGTCGGCACGATACCGCTTGTGCGTGTGCAGCGATTCGACGAGCGGATCGCTGAAGACCTCGACATGGCCGGACACTTCCCACACGCGACGAGGCAGGATGATCGACGAATCAATGCCTACGATGTCGTCGCGGCCCTGAACCATGAACTGCCACCACTGGCGCTTGATGTTCTCTTTGAGCGCGGTGCCGAGTGGCCCATAATCCCACGCCGAGCGCGACCCGCCGTAGATTTCCCCCGCCTGGAACACGAAGCCCCGTCTCTTGGCGAGGGCGATGACGGCGTCGAGCGGATTGGGCGTAGCCACGAGTAACTCCAGTGTGGTCAGCCGAGCTGGATGCCCGGTCGAGTGAAGTCCCCAGCCTACCGGTGCGTTGACCAGTGGATTATCGGGTGCCCAGGCGATGAGGCTACTTGCGCAGCGCCGCCATTACGCCCGCGACATCCGCCTCGGAATTCCACAGGTGGAAGGATGCGCGAAGGCGACCCGCTCGCCCCGACGCACGAATGCCGGCGGCTATCAGCCGATCGAGGTCGCTGCGGTCGGGATCGGCCCACGTCACGATCGCCTGGTGCTGCTGCGGTATGCCGAGGGCGTCGCAAAGCTGGTCGCCGAGACCCGACGCCTTCGCCCAGACAGAGGGGATGTCGAGTCCAGCGAACAGCGCAATCGCAGGTTCGGCTCCAACCCACGCCTGCCAGGCCGGCGAAACGTCGAACTGGCGGGCGTCCGCGGCGAGGTGCATCGAGGGTCCGTAGCAGGACTGCCAGACGTCGTCCCCGGCATACCAGCCTGCCTGCATGGGCGAGAGTACGGCCTGCATCGCCGTCGACACGGTCAGAAATGCGACCCCACGCGGCGAGCACAACCACTTGTAGGTATGGCATACCGTCGCATCGAACTTGCTCGCGTCGACGGGCAGCACCCCGGCGGCCTGCGTCACATCGCAAAACGTCAATGCGCCGTGGCGTCGCGCTGCTTCGCGGATGGATGCCGCATCCGCAACAACCCCGGTGGCCGATTGCACCAGAGAAAACGAGACCATCCACGTCTCGTCGGTGATCGCGTCGGCCAACGCCTCGATAGGCACGTTTCGGACACGGATGTCGCGCCGCTGCAGAAACGGGAACACGATCGAGGAGAAGTCGCCGTCGACACAGAGCACCTCTGCTCCAACCGGTACTGCCGCCGCGAGGAGCGATGCCATGACGGATGTCTGCGAACCGGCGGCAACACGAGACGGCTCGACGCCGACGAGCCGCGCGTAGTGGCCGCGGGTGCGCTCGATGATCGCGTCGTACCCCTGCGGGTCGCGGGCGGCGTTGAACCAGGCGTCGAGATCGGCTCTGAGCGCATCGACGGAGGCGCGAGGCGGAAGCCCGATGGATGCGACAGCGAGGTACCCGCTCGCGTCGCCGAACTGGGCTATGGCAGAGTCGAGGCTGGAAGTGAGCAGGGTCGGCATGCATCAAGCATCCCGGGTGGTGATTCATAGAACAAGTCCATACTTCCGATGCAAACAATAATGCCGAGTTATGATTGCGAAATGGACGCCGAACTCGACCTTCACTCCATTCGCATCGTCCGCGCGATCGCCGAAACGGGCACGATAACGGGTGCGGCGCGCCAGCTGGGGTTCAGCCAGCCCGCGATCAGCCAGCATCTTCAGCGAACGGAGGCGAGACTCGGCGTTCCGCTGGTGATTCGGGCTGGGCGAAGTATCCGGCTGACCGAGGCGGGGGCGCTGCTCGCGCGGCACGCGGTGGCAATCTCATCCGCGCTGGATGCCGCCGCGGGCGACCTGGCCGAACTCGCGGGGATGAGGACGGGGACAGCGCGGATCGCAGCGTTCCCGACTGCGTCGTCCACCATCATCCCGAGGCTGCTTCGCGCCATGGCAGAGAAACATCCTGGCATCGTGGTGACCTACGTCGAAGCCGAACCGCCTGAGGCTCTGACGATGCTGCGCGAGGGATCGATCGACCTCGCGATTACGTTCAGCTATCCCGGTGACCGCGCAGACCCACATCGCGACATTGCGGCCGGGCTTGCCCTGACGCCGCTCTTTACGGAGGAAATGCTGCTGGCCCTCCCCGAGTCGCATCCGCAGGCCTCCGCCACCGATGTCGATGTCCGATCGCTGCTGGGCGAGCGCTGGATCGCGGGATGTCCGCTTTGCCGCGGCCATCTCCTCGCGGTTTGCGAAACGGCCGGCTTCGACCCCGTGATCGACTATGAGACAGACAACGCCATCGCGGTCCTGCATCTCGTGGCAAGCCGCCTGGGTGTGGCGCTGCTCCCCCGGCTGGCGCTGGCGACGGCGAGTGTGCCCGCGGGCGCGGCGATCCGGGCGACGTCGCCGGTCAGCATGCGCAGTATCCAGCTCGTGCGTCATGCGGACGCGACACGCGTCCCGAGCCTCGCCGCGACGATCGCGGCGGTTCGCTCCCTGACGGGCGACGATTGGGGCCTTCAGCGCGTTAGCTGACTACGTCAGCGCGTCAGTTGGCTAGAGGGTGGCGCTCCAACGGAACCCGGCCCAGGTTACCTTCAGTGGAGGCAGTGCATCTTTGCTCACGGTGGTCTTATAGAACGTAAGAATCTCCGCCGCCGGGTTTCCCAACGTGACCGGGGCCGCTGTCTGGAGATATTTCGAGGTGAAGCCCTTCTCCTTAGTCAGGAGTGCCTGTGCCTCCGCCGTCGTTGCATTCCCGCCCATCACCACTGCGAGGGCTGAGGGGTCCTTCTTCTCGATCGCGGTCCGCAGCAGCACGATGTAGGTGTCGAGCGACGTGTTGTCGACGCTCGGATCGGGCGCAAGGATTGAAGTCGGCAATCCCGCTGCGCGCGCCGCCACTTGAGTGCCGGTGAAGGTCTTGTGGAAGGTGATCCCGAGCGGGCCGACAAAGGTCACGGTGAACGTCGAGAAGGACGCGATGTGGCCGGTCGCCGGGGTGACGGCAAAGCCCAGGTATCGCAGGCTGCCGCCAGCGAGCTGGTATGGGGTTCGGCTGGCGACCTTGGTCCAGTCCGGCACCGTACCGGACGGATACGATTTTGAGTCTCGGCTCGTCTCGACGAAGACCTGTGTGGGCGCACCCGTGTGGGCGGCATCCGTTGTCACGCTCTCGATCGTCACCGGCCACGGGGCCGTGTTGCGCAGCCAGCCGACCTGCGCGTAGAACGGCAGTGATTTCGTGGCGCCCCCCATCACCGTCGTCTGACCACCAGAAATGAGCCCCGTCGAGGTACCGAAGTAGAGAACGGAGAACCCGATGCCAAGGATGATGGCAATCAGCAGGAGTGTCGTGACCGTTCTAACCGTTCTGCGCATGACTACTTCCGCTACGTACTCGGCGCGTCGATCGCGCCACCAAATCGACGATTTCTCGAAGCGTACAGTGCGACGGCCTCCCAGAGGTCCGTCCTCGTGAAGTCCGGCCACAGCGTGTCGAGGAACACCATTTCGGCATATGCGCTCTGCCAGAGCATGAAATTGCTCGTCCGCTGCTCGCCGGAGCTACGGACGAAGAGGTCGACATCAGGCAAATCCGGCTCGTAAAGTGCTCGCTGGATCGTCTTTTCGGTGATGCCGGAGGGTTTCAGCCTGCCTGCCGCGACTTCCGCTGCCAGGGTGCGGACGGCATCCGTGATTTCATTCCTGCCTCCGTAGTTGATGCACATGGTCAAAGTGAGCACACCGTTCCTTGCCGTGAGGCGTTCGGCGTATTCGAGTTCCTTGATCACGGAGGTCCAGAGGCGCGGGCGTCTGCCAGCCCAGCGCACCCTCACACCCCACTCGTTGAGCTGGTCGCGCCGACGATGAAGTACGTCGCGATTGAACCCCATGAGAAACCGCACCTCTTCGGGCGACCGCCGCCAGTTCTCGGTCGAGAACGCGTAGACGCTGAGGTGCTTTACGCCGACCTGGATCGCTCCCGCCACGACATCGAGCAGGGCCGCTTCACCGGCGCGATGACCCTCGATGCGCGGGAGTCCCTTGCCGTTAGCCCACCGCCCGTTGCCGTCCATGACGAGCGCAACATGATCAGGAACAGCGGATGTCGGCAACGCCGGCGGATAGAGCCCCGTCCAGTCGACAGGTTTGAAGTCGACCGCGTCGCGATGCGTCTTACCGACCGGGCTCATCCGGACACCACCGCTCGAGCGGTGCGATCCACGTGCTGCAACGACCTCAGCCCACGTTCGAGATGGAATTGGGTGTATGCGGCAACAACACCGCTGGCCTGGCCGCGCTCGCGGTCGGCAGCGCCTTCAACAGTCGACCAGTCGCCCGCGAGCAGCGCCGCGAGCACCTCCAGCGTGCCAGCGTCGAGGCGGGGTGACCCGGGAGGCGCGACCGCGTCGGCAACCACACCGCCGAGTTGAACGACGAAAGCGGAATGCGGGCCCGGGGCTCCCGTCACAGCGCAGTCGATGAAGCTGGGCGCCCAGCCTGCAATCGACAGCGAGCGCAACAGGTAGGAATCGAGGATCAGCCCGGACGCGTGCTCGTGCCGCGAGAGCGAACGCAAGCCGCCCACCAGAAGGAGGTACTGCTGGAGGCTGCCGGAGTCATCCGTAATTTTGTCAGCGGTTTCAACCATCGCGGTTGCTGCCGTGTAGCTCGAATAATCACTTGCGATCTCGGCGCCATATGCGCCCACCGACTCGGCCTGAGTGATGATGTCGAGCGATCGACCCTCGTACAGTTGCACATCGGCGACCATGAAGGGCTCAAGCCTTGAACCGAACTTCGAGGCCGTCCGCCGGACGCCCTTGGCGACCGCGCGAATCTTGCCGTGCTGCCTGCTCAACATCGTGACAATGCGGTCTGCTTCACCCAGCTTGTGGGTACGCAGCACCACGGCTTCGTCACGATAGAGGGGCACGCAACCAGTATCGCCGCCATTCTTCTGAACTACCTGACGCCCTTCCGGAACAGGACAGAATGGTGACGTGCAGGAGACATCGTTCGTCATCCCCCTCTGGGCGGATCTCACCGCCGTCGCCATCGGCGGAGTCCAGGGTGCGGTCTACGCCGCACAGTTTCGCGACCGCAGGCTCGATCTCCTCGGCGTGGCCATCATCGGGATCGCTTCAGGACTGGGCGGGGGTCTCGTCCGGGATATCTTTTTGGGAAGGATCCCGGTCGCGCTCACCGACAACTGGTACGTGCCCGCCGCGGTGGTTGCCGCCCTGCTCGGGATGCTGCTCGAACGGGTATTCACGCGCCTCGCGACCGTCGTGACCGTGCTCGATGCACTCACCATTGGGCTATTTTGTGCAATCGGAGCCTCGAAGGCCCTCGCGCTCGGCCTGCCCGCCATTCCCGCGATCTTCCTTGGGACAATCTCGGCGGTCGGTGGAACCATCGTGCGCGATCTGCTGCTCAGCGTGCCCATCGCATTCATGCACGTCGGTTCGCTCTACGCGGTGGCTGCGGGTGTCGGCGCGACCACGCTCGTTGTTCTGCACGGCGTTGGCGTACCGATCTTTCTGGCGGCGATCGTCTGCGTCGCAGTGACGTTTGGGGTGAGGGTGCTCGCGGTCTTCTTCAATTGGACCGTCCCGGAGCAGCGTCGCCTTGAGCAGATCCCGCGCCTGCCCCGGCTCCGCCGCAACCGGCCGGAACCCCACTAGCCGCGCCAGTCAGCACACTGGTTGTCAGCCCGTCAGCTCGATTCGGTTCGCGAAAACCCGATCTCCTCGAAGAGGCCGGCCCTGTCCGCCACCGCTGCGCCCCAACGCCACACCCCCCTTCGGAAATTCAGGAGATGCGTCACCACCGGTCCCGGCATCCCGCGCATCTCACAGATGGCCGTGACCGATTTCCTGAATTTCCAAAAGGGCAGGTTGGCGGGAGTGTGGAGCCTGCGCTGTGGAAGTAGTGGGGCGGGCGCCTCGCGCTAGACGGAGGCGAGCTCGCGTTCGCCGGCACCCGTACGAACCGCTCGGTTCACCGCCGAGACGACGGCCTTGAGGGATGCCGTGGAGATATCCGCATCAATCCCAACGCCCCACAGGGTCTTGCCGTTGACTCTCAGCTCGACGTACGCGGCCGCCGATGCATCCCCGCCTGCGCTGAGCGTGTGCTCGACATAGTCGAAGAGCTCGACCTCGATGCCCTGATCGGCGAGCACCGTAAGGAACGCATTGATCGGCCCGTTTCCGTGGGCCTCGACCTCGTCGATCCCATCGCCATCGCGCATCTTGACGGTGAGGCTGATCGAGCCAGACATGTCGCTCGATGTGCGCGTCGACAGCAACTCGAATCGGCCCCACTTGTCTTCGGGACGGGATGCCGGCGCCGGCAGGTACTCGTCCTGGAAAACGGCCCAGATCTCGCGGCTGGTGACCTCGCCGCCCTCGGCATCCGTCTTGGCCTGCACGACACCGCTGAATTCGATCTGAAGCTTGCGAGGGAGGTCCATCGCGTGGTCCGTCTTCAGCAGGTACGCGACGCCGCCCTTGCCCGACTGCGAGTTGACCCGCACCACGGCTTCGTAGCCGCGCCCGACGTCCTTCGGGTCGATAGGCAGGTACGGAACCGCCCAGAGCAGGTCATTGACGGTGACGCCTTTGGCAGCCGCGTCGACCTCCATCGCCTCGAAGCCCTTCTTGATGGCGTCCTGATGCGAGCCGCTGAATGCCGTGTAAACGAGGTCGCCGGCCCACGGGCTGCGCTCGTGCACCTTCAACTGGTTGCAGTACTCGGCCGTGTGGCGGATGTTGTCGAGGTCGCTGAAGTCGATCTGCGGGTCGATCCCCTGCGTGAACAGGTTGAGGCCGAGTGCGACGAGGTCGACGTTTCCGGTGCGCTCGCCGTTGCCGAAGAGGCAGCCCTCGATGCGGTCTGCTCCGGCCTGGTAGCCGAGTTCGGCGGACGCGATCGCGGTACCGCGGTCGTTGTGCGGATGCAGCGACAGGATGACGTTCTCGCGGTGGTTGAGGTGGCGCGACATCCACTCGATTGAGTCGGCGTACACATTGGGTGTCGCCATTTCGACCGTTGACGGGAGGTTGATGATGACTTTGCGCTCGGGAGTGGGTTCGAAAATGTCGAGCACCTGATTGCAGATGTCGACCGCGAATTCGAGCTCGGTGCCGGTGTAGCTCTCCGGCGAGTACTCGTAGAAGATCTCGGTGCCGGGAGCGATCGACTCGGCAGCCTTACAGAGCCGAGCGCCCTCGAGAGCGATATCGACGATGCCCTGCTTGTCGGTGCGGAACACGACATCTCGTTGCAGGATGCTTGTCGAGTTATACAGGTGCACAATCGCCTGCTTTGCACCCTTCAGAGACTCGTAGGTGCGGTTGATAAGCGCCTCACGGGCCTGAGTCAGGACCTGGATCGTGACATCGTCGGGGATGAGGTCTTCTTCGATGAGTGAGCGCACAAAATCGAAGTCTGTCTGGCTCGCACTCGGGAACCCGACCTCGATCTGCTTGTAGCCCATGCGAACCAGCAGGTCGAACATGATGCGCTTGCGCTCTGGGCTCATCGGGTCGATGAGAGCCTGGTTGCCGTCGCGGAGGTCGACCGCGCACCACATGGGCGCGGCAGTGATGTGTTTGGTTGGCCAGGTGCGGTCGGGCAGGTCAACCGCGAACTGCTCGTGGTACGGACGGTACTTGTGCGTCGGCATCGGCGACGGCTTTTGTGTGTTTTTCATCAGGTCTTCTCTTTCTTACGTCGTAGGGATGTCAGCCAATGACAAACTCCGCGACGAGGAAGGCCTGTTAGGACTCGTCGCGGCAGCTAAGAAGGAGCAAACCGGAGCACACAGTTTGAGAATACCACGCGAGCCGCTGACAGCGGGTGAAAGAGATTGGACACCCAGTCTCGTCCGGAGGAAGCCGGATCGCTGGCTACTCCACGGCGAGCGCTGCCACCGGCGCGATCCGCGTGGCGCGACGGGATGGCGCCACGGAGGCGACGAGTGTCAGCACGATCGCGGCGACCACGATGATCGCGATGACCAGCCACGGGAATACCGGGACGATGATTCCCGGTGCTCCGTTGATGGCCCCGAGCAGCGATTGCGCGCCCGCCCAGCCATAGAACGAGCCGAGAATGAAGCCGACCACAACAGCCGCGGTCGTCAGCTGCGCGCTCTCGACCAGGATCATCCGACGAACCTGGCTGGCAGTGAAGCCCAGCGCGCGAAGCAGCCCGAGTTCACGAGTGCGCTGCAGAACGCTCAGCGACAGGTTGTTGACCATGCCGACCGCCGCGATCAGTGCGCTGAACCCGGTAAGGATCGAGAAAACTGCCACCGTAATCGTGAGCTCGGTACCCACACCCCGGTACGTCTCCGGCCGGGCAGCCTGCGCTGCCTGGATCATCTGCTCGTAGCCGCCAATTGCGACAGCAAACATCGTCACCAGGGTGACTCCGATCACGAGGCCGATTGTCGTGCGCGAACTGCGCTCCGGGTACCGGACGGCATTCTCTGAGGCGAGGCGGGCGGATGCGCTCCTACCGAACAGGCGGCCGACGAGTCGCAGCGCCGGGGGCATGATCAGGTGGGCTCCCATGACGAGCCCGGTGAACGAAATGACTCCGCCGACGAGGCCGATCAGGACTCCGAGCGGCGTCACGAGACCCACGAGCACCCCGAGCAGCAGGAGTGCGATTCCGATGATGAACAGGGTAATTGCGACTGCGTTCCTGCCCTTGCGTTGCGTGGTCTCGTCTCGGCTGAGTTCCTCGGCCGCACCGATTGCCTGCATCGGCGTGACGACGAGAACGCGGCGCGAGCCGATCCAGGATGCCAGCCATGTGGTCAGTATGACGCCGACAATCGGCAGAAGAAGCTGCAGCGACACGTAACCATAGGGCAGCGTCGGGATCGTGTTCGTCGACATGGCGACGGTCAGCAGCCCCCAGGTCAGCGTGGTACCGAGCAGCATCCCAATGACAGCGCCCACGACTCCGACAATGAGGCCCTCGCGTGCAACCGAGCGACGCTGGGCGGCGGCGCTGGACCCGATGAGCCTCAGCAGGGCGATGGTGCGCGTTCGCCCCGCGATGATGGTCGAGAAGGTGTTGGACGTGACAACGGCTCCGACGTAGACCGCGATCGCGATGAACACAAATGCTGCGGTATTGAGAAGCAGCGGGACAGTGTGGCTGCTCGCCCCCGTCACATCGTTGCGCTGAATCGTGAGCGCGAGTGCTGCGACGATCTGCAGGAGGGCAACGCCGAATGCGGCGCTCAGCGTCGCGACGAGGATGCTCGGAATGTGCTCTCTCAGGTTGAACTGCCTCATGATGCGCGCTCCATTCCGAGCATGTAGCGGCTGATTTCTTCGGGCGTCGAGCGAGGAAGGTCGTCGACGACGAGCCCGTCTGCGAGGAACAGGATGCGGTCGGCATAGCTGGCAGCGATCGGATCGTGGGTGACCATCGCGATGCTCTGTCCGTATTCCGAGCTTGCCGCGGCAAGAAGCGCAAGCACTTCACGACCCGTACGCGAGTCGAGGTTGCCGGTCGGTTCGTCAGCGAAAACGAGGTCGGGGCGGGTGCCGAGCGCACGGGCGATCGCCACGCGCTGCTGCTGGCCACCGGAGAGTTCATACGGGCGATGATCGAGACGATCGGCCAGACCGAGCGACGCAATCAGCCGGTTGATCCAGGCCCGTTCTTCCGTTGTCGGGCGGCGGCCGTCGAGCTCGAATGGCAGCAGGATATTGCCTTCGATATCGAGGGTGGGAACGAGATTGAACGACTGGAACACAAAGCCGACGCGACGGCGACGCAGTAGCGTCAGTTCGCCGTCATCCAGTTTCGTGATCTCGGTGTCCGCGAGCCAGGCACGACCGGACGTGGCTGAGTCGAGGCCGGCCATGACATGCATGAGCGTCGACTTGCCTGAGCCGCTTGGACCCATTATCGCGGTGAACTTTCCGCGTTCGATTCCGATGGTGACGCCGGCAAGAGCGTCGATTCTGTTCGCACCTGAGCCGTATGACTTGGTGAGGTTTTCGACCCTGGCGACGAGGGCCTGGGGAGCCTGAGTGTTTTCCATGTCGCCAAGGCTATTGGGCGCTGTCGAGCCGCGAATCAGCCTGACGTGGCCTCCGGCATCCGTCGCGAGGATGATTCCTAGTCGACCAGGCGATGCTCGAAGGCGAACACCACGAGCTGCACCCGATCGCGAAGACTGAGCTTCGAAAGGATGCGACTGATGTGCGTCTTGACGGTCGCCTCACTCAGAAATTCGCCGCTCGCGATTTCGGAGTTGCTAAGCCCCCGTGCGGCGAGCAGAAAGATATCGCGCTCTCGGGAGGTCAGGGTGGCAAAGGCGACGGGCTGCGCGCCGCCGGCCGACTGTGAGTCGAAGTGCTCGAACAGCTCGCGGGTCGCCGCTGCTGCGATGACTGAGGTACCTGCGTGCACGGTGCGGATGGCCGCCAGCAGGAACTCCGGGTCAGCATCCTTCAGCAGAAATCCGCTCGCGCCGCCACGAATTGCGCGCGTGGCCGCCTCGTCGAGGTCGAAGGTGGTCAGAACGATAATGCGCGGTCGGGATCCGCCACGGGCATCCGCCGCTCGCAGGATCGCCTCGGTTGCTTCGATGCCGTCCATGACGGGCATCCGGATGTCCATGAGAATGACATCGGGGCGCGACGAGGCTGCGATCGCGATGCCCTCGACACCGTTGGCGGCCTCGCCGACGAACTCGAGGTCGGGCTGGGATGAGACGAGCATCCTGATGCCGGTGCGGAACAATGCCTGGTCGTCGACGAGAACGACCTTGATGGGCTCGCTCATGCCGGCACCGTCGTCGCCGGGATGACCGCGTATACGACGAATTCGCGATCGGTGACCTCCGTCTGCAGCTGACCACCTACGAGTGCCGCGCGTTCCCTCATGCCGGCGAGGCCGTGTCCGACCCGCAGTTCTGCTGTTGCCGGTGAAGACGTGAGTGAGCTAGAAATGGTGACCTCCAGGTCGATTGGTGTCCAGGTGAAGTGCACGACGACCTCGCGTGAGACATCGCCATGACGCAGCGCGTTCGTCAGCGCCTCCTGCACGATGCGATAGATCGCAAGCTGCTGGGCAGTGCCGAGCACGAAGGGCGTTCCCTCAACGTCGAAGCCGATGGTGAGACCGGATGCGCGAAGCTGGTCGAATAGGCGATCGAGGTCTGCGAGGACAGGTTGCGGTCCCTCCGACTGAGAGTGCCGCAGCTGCCCGAGCAGCAGGCGGACATCCGCGAGCGCGTCACGCGCGGTCGATGAGATCGCGGCGAGCGCCTCGTCGACCGTCTCGGGGGCGTTGACCCTCGCGTACCTGGCGCCATCGGCCTGGGCGATGACGACCGCAAGCGAATGAGCGACCACATCATGCATGTCGCGGGCGATGCGATTGCGCTCCTGTTCGACGATGACATCCTGCTCCGCCGCGGTGGCATCGAGTTCTGCCCGGGCCCGCGCGGTCTGGTTTTCGCGCGCGACGATACGGGTGCGCACGAGGTTGCCAGCAGTCCATGGCAGGCCGAGAAGAACGAGCAGCAGGGCCAGGTAGAAGATGAGGAGCAGGCCGAGCCGGAGCACCTCGGCGATCGATGACAGGTCGAGCCTGAGATTGACGAGCGAGGATGCGCCACCCCCGAGCAGGTAGATCGCTCCGAGCAGCGAGCCGGCGAAGATCGAGACGAAGCCGATTCTTCGCACGATGAAGCTCCCGTGCGAGGCGGTCGCGTACAGCACGGCCAGGATGGCAAAATCGGCAACCCCCGGACCGAGGTGCAGCCAGTACATCTGGATGAGTGCGGTGACCCAGGCGACCCCGAGCGAGACCGCGGGCGAAAAACGACGGAACCCGAGGGCGATGCCGAGGCCGAGCGAGACCGCGAGGTCGCTGTACGACGACACGAGCCCGTGGAACCCGGACACGAAGACGAAGAAGACCAGGCCGATGGTCACATCGACGACGACCTGATACGGCTTCAATCGCGTGAACATGGTCTCAACGGTAGAGGTCGCACGCGGCGATTGGGCGTATATCGCCCGACCGATCGTCGCAAATCATCCTGCCGATGTAGTGCCTAGAAACCCAGCCGCCCGAGTTGTTTGGCGTCACGCTGCCAATCCTTCGCGACCTTGACCCGCAGCGAAAGAAACACCTGTTTACCTACCAGGGCCTCGATCGCGGCGCGCGCTCGGGCACCGACATCCTGAAGCCTCTCACCGCCGTGTCCGATGATGATGCCTTTTTGACTGTCGCGCTCGACGAAGAGGTTCGCGTAGATGTCGAGCATTTCACGATCATCCCGCTCGCTCATCTGGTCGATCGTGACCGCGATCGAATGCGGCAGCTCGTCTTCGACACCCTCGAGCACGGCCTCGCGGATGAGTTCGGAGATTCGCGACTCGAGCCCCTCATCGGTCACGGCGTCGCTCGGGTACAACGGCTTGGACAATGGCATGAGCGCGATGAGTTCCGTTGCGAGAGTGTCCAACTGGATGCCGGTCAGCGACGAGATCGGAATGATCGAATCCCACTCCCGCAGCTCACTGACCGCCTGCAGCTGCTCGGCAACGGCCGGTCGCGACGCGCGGTCGATCTTGGTGACGATCGCAACCTTCTTCGCTCGCGGAAATCGATCGAGCTGCTCGTTGATGTACCTGTCGCCGGGCCCGATCTTCTCGTTCGCGGGGATGCACAGACCAATGACGTCGACCTCGGCGAGCGTGTCCTGGACGATGGTGTTGAGCCGCTCGCCGAGCAGTGTGCGTGGCCGGTGCATGCCAGGCGTGTCAACGATGATGAGCTGGCCAGTTGGCTGGTGCACGATGCCTCGGATGGCACGGCGGGTGGTCTGCGGCTTAGACGAGGTGATAGCGACCTTCTCGCCGAC
Organism: Glaciihabitans sp.; assembly: GCA_025463785.1. Taxonomy (GTDB): domain Bacteria; phylum Actinomycetota; class Actinomycetes; order Actinomycetales; family Microbacteriaceae; genus Galbitalea. The sequence goes on along the minus strand of JAODBD010000011.1, from coordinate 173,955 downwards.
CAGCGCGTTGGTGAGGGTCGACTTGCCCACGTTGGGGCGGCCCACGAAACTCACAAAGCCGGCGCGGTAGCTGTCAGTCATTCTTCATCCTTCGATTCAGCGGATTTTGTATCCGCGAACGCCGCCTGCGCATCAATCAGCGACTGATCGCGCCTAACGAGTACCGTGCTGATCCTCTTGCGCCGGCCGTCGGTGCGCTCGGCGGTGAGGATCAGGCCGGAGACGCTCGCGGTCGACCCCGCGACAGGAAGCCTCCCGACCGTCTTCGTGAGGAGCCCGCCGACGGAGTCGACCTCGTCATCCTCGAGCTCGATGCCGAACAGGTCACCCAGTTCGTCGACCGGCATTCGTGCGGCGACGCGATAATGGCCATCGCCCAGGTCTTCGAAGTCGGGGACTTCACGGTCGTATTCGTCGGAGATGTCTCCCACGAGCTCCTCGATGAGGTCTTCGAGCGTAACGAGGCCCGCGATGCCGCCGTACTCGTCGATGACCATGGCCAAATGGTTCGACTCGAGCTGCATCTGGCGCAGGGTGTCATCCGCTTTCTTCGATTCCGGCACGAACAGCGCGGGCCGCGCCAGTTGCGCTGCCGTGGTGGCTTCTGAACCCTTGGTTTTCTCATATTCGAGCCGCGCCACATCACGCAGGTAGAGGATGCCGACTACGTTGTCGATGTCTTCGCCGAGAACCGGAACCCGCGAGACTCCACGGCTCAGAAACAGTCCCATCGCGGTCCCGAGATTGGCGTCACCGTCGATCGTCACCATGTCGGTTCGCGGAACCATGACCTCGCGAACCACCGTGTCGTTGAACTCGAAGATTGAGTGGATCAGTTCGCGATCGTCCTCGCCCAGCACGTCGAGTTCGGTCGCCTCATCGACCATACTGAGCAGTTGCTCTTCGCTCGAGAACGTTGCGTTTTTCGGACGACCCGGCGTGACACGGTTGCCGATCGCGACGAGGGCGTTGGCAATGGGCCCAAGAATCACCCGGATCAGGCGGATGACGGGGGCCGAGAACAGCATTATCCCGCGTGAGTGGGCGCGACCGACGCTTCGCGGACTCGACCCGACCAGCACGAACGACACCGCCGTCATGATGAGCGCGCTGGCAAGGAGGGTCCACCACCAGTCGTGAAAGCTGTACGCAAACGAGAGAGACACGAGCACGGCCGCCGTGGTCTCGGAGACCACGCGCATGAAGTTGAGGGCGTTGACGTGAGCGCCCATGTCGCTGGCGATGCCGAGCAGGGATCTACGAGCGCGACTATGGGAGGCGAGATCGACGAGATCCGTGCGACTCAGAACCGTCAACGCAGCGTCTGAGGCAGCCAGAAGGCCGCCAAACACCACGAGCACGACGGCTGCGACGACGAAGATCGCGATCATGGCGCGTGCCTACCGTCTTCGCTCGCTCGTTGCGAATCCGCTGAGGAGGTCGCGCTGAATGGCGAACATCTCCTTCTCTTCGTCTGGCTCGGCGTGATCGAAGCCGAGCAAGTGTAGGAGACCGTGCGTTGTCAACAGCAGCATCTCATCCAGAGCGCTGTGGCCCGCGGCTTCGGCTTGCACTACCGCGACCTGCGGGCAAAGCACGATGTCGCCGAGGAGGCCGGCCGGTGTTGGCTGGTCTTCTGTGCCAGGTCGGAGCTCGTCCATGGGAAAGCTGAGGACATCCGTCGGGCCGGGCTCATCCATCCACTGCACGTGGAGTTGCTCCATGGCCGACTCGTCGACGAGGAGAATTGCCAGCTCCGCATCGGGATGCACGTGCAGCTGGTCGAGGTCGTAGGTGACAAGCCGCTGCAGCACCGACTCGTCGACCTCGATCGACGACTCGTTGTTGATCTCAATGCTCACGGTTAGCGGCCCCATCGTTTCTCTGTGCGCGGGCTCGGCGGCCGTCTATCAGCTGGCTGGTGTCCTCGGCGTTCGGCACGGTTCACTCCGTCGGGATCGCCGTGCTCGCGCTCGAATTTCGCCGCCTGGCGTTCGGCATCGAACCTGGTGTAGGCGTCAACGATCTGGCCGACCAGCGTGTGTCTCACAACGTCGGCACTGGTCAATCTCGAAAAGTGGATGTCATCGATTTCATTCAGAACCCGCGTCACCAGCTGCAGCCCGCTTGCCCCCGCTGGCAGATCGACCTGAGTGACATCGCCCGTCACGACCATCTTCGAGCCGAAGCCCAGGCGCGTCAGGAACATCTTCATCTGCTCCGGCGTCGTGTTCTGCGCCTCATCGAGCACCACAAATGCGTTGTTGAGCGTGCGACCGCGCATGTAGGCCAGCGGTGCGACCTCGACCGTGCCCGCTGCAAGCAGCTTGGGAACGATTTCGGGATCCATCATCTCGTTGAGTGCGTCGTACAGCGGACGCAGGTAGGGGTCGATCTTGTCTGTCAGCGTGCCTGGCAGGAAACCGAGGCGCTCGCCCGCTTCAACTGCCGGACGAGTCAGGATGATGCGCTCGACCTCCTTGCGCTGTAGCGACTGCACCGCTTTCGCCATGGCGAGATAGGTCTTACCAGTGCCGGCCGGTCCGATTCCGAACACGATCGTGTGCTCGTCGATCGCGTCGACATACTCTTTTTGGCCGAGCGTCTTCGGACGGATGCTCTTGCCACGGCTCGTAAGAATGGCCTGGCTCAGCAGTTCGGCCGGACTGCCGGCATTCGTGTCGAGGATGCGGGCCGACGACGTTACGTCGCTCTGGCCCAGATCGGCTCCGTTGCGTACCAGTTGGATCAACTCCTCAACCAGGCGCTTGGCCGCCTGAACCTGCGCCGGTTGCCCGGTTAGCGTGATTTGATTGCCGCGCACCAGTACCTCGACCTCGGGATACTGGCGCTCAATGGTTTTGAGCAGGCGGTCCTGCGGGCCGAGAAGACGCACCATCGCGAGCCCGTCGACATGCAACTCTGCGCGCTCGGTGGCATCGCGTTCGGCCCCATCACCGCTAGGCAAGGGGGCTCTCGTTCAGCGAGCCGCTCAGGACATGCGCGTGCACGTGAAAGACGGTTTGACCGGCGCTTTCACCGCTGTTGAAGACGAGGCGGTATTCACCGTTCGAGTGCTCCGACGCAAGCTGTTCGGCCGTTGCGACCACTTCAGCGAGAAGCGCCGGGTCGCCCGCGGCAAGTTCTGCGACGTTCGCGTATTCCGCCGTCTTTGGCACAACGAGAAGGTGCAGCGGGGCCTGCGGCGCGATGTCTCGGAAGGCGATGATGCGGTCGTTCTCGAACACGACATCCGCCGGAATATCGCGCGAGATGATGCGCTCAAAGATCGTGGATGTAGCTTCAGACATGCACCCAGCTTAATGTGAGCGGGGCTACCAGTTCCGAAGTTTCGCGCTCAGCACAGCGATTGCCGCCGGCCCCGCAGTGGATGTGCGGAGGATGCCGTCGCCGAGTCGGGCGCCCACCGCGCCCGCGCCGTACAGCAGCTCGAGCTCGCTCGCCGCGATGCCACCCTCCGGGCCAACGACGAGCACGATGTCGCGGGAGTCCTTTTCGGCTATGTCAACCCGCGCTGATGTCGGCGCGAATTGGCTTAGCGGGAGCTGGCTCAGCGGGGTCTGGCTCAGCGGGTCGAGCACGATGACCTGCGCGGATGCCGCAAGCGTCGCCAGCTGCTTCGCCGAGACCAGCGGGCTCACCTCGGGAACCCACGCCCGACTCGACTGCTTGGTCGCCTCACGCACGATCGCGGCCCAGCGTTCCTGGTTTTTGGCGACCTTCGCGCCTTCCCAGCGCGAAATGCTGCGCGCCGCGGCCCACGGGATCACGCCATCAACACCCAGTTCGGTAGCCGCCTGGATCGCCAGCTCATCGCGATCCCCCTTTGCGAGCGCCTGCGCAAGCCAGATCGCCGGGGTTGGTCGCTCCACGCGACTGACGGTTTCGACCTCGAAACTGAACGCAGCGGGAGCAACCACAGTCACAGTGCCGTGCGCGACCGTGCCGACGCCGTTTCCGACGGTCACGTGCTCGCCGACCGCCAATCTGTTTACCGTAACGGCATGTCTGGCCTCTGGCCCGACAACAACCGCGGTCTCGCCGACGACGGGCTCCCCCACCTCATCACTCAGGTAAAGATTGGCCACCCCTCAAGCATGGCAGTTCCCGTGCTTTCGAAAATTCAGGAGATTGGTCGTCTTCACCTTCGCGGAACCCTCATCCTGGCTGCCAACCGAGATGCACGACGACCAATCTCCTGAATTTCCAAAGAGGGCGGGCGCGGCAGGCCAGGTCGGGTGGGGCCGGGAGGTGAGGTGGCCAGGTGGGCCGGGGACGGGCAGCAGGGCCGGGTTAGGCGGTGATGTGCAGGGGCGCGGGCAGCAGAGACTCGTTCTCGTTCAGCCAGCAGGCGACCTGCCGATTCGACTCGCCCGGCACTCCGGTGTGTGCGAGCGTGGGCGTTACAGTCGAACAGGTGTCGAAGGCGTACGGGCAGCGCGGGTGGAACCGGCACCCGGAAGGAAGCGCCTGCAGGTCGGGCGGCGAGCCCGGTATCCCGGTGAGTTCCTGTTTGGGGCCGTGCAGCGGCGGGAACGAATTGAGCAGCCCCAGAGTGTATGGATGCCGCGGCTTGCGATACATCGTGCTGGCAGGCCCGTGCTCCACGATCTCACCCGCGTACATGATGGCGATCCGGTCGGCCACCTCGATCAGCAGCGAAACATCGTGCGTGATGAAGATGACCGCGAAACCCATGCGGTCGCGCAGCTCGATAATTTGCTCGACGATCTGCCGCTGCATCACGACGTCGAGGGCCGTGGTCGGCTCGTCCATGATCAGCACCCGCGGTTCGAGAGCCAGCGCCATTGCGATCATCACGCGCTGGCGCATCCCGCCCGACAACTGGTGCGGATACGACCGGATGCGATTCGGTGCGATGCCAACCATCGACAGCAGTTCGCGAGCGCGTTCGTCTCGCTGGGCACGAGACATTCCGGGTCGGTGGGCCGCAATGGCATCGGTAATCTGGGTGCCGATTCGGTAGACCGGATTGAGGGAGTTCATTGCGCCCTGGAACACGATCGCCGTGTCCTGCCAGCGGGATTCGCGCAGCTCATCCTCGGGTTGGCGAAGCACGTCGACCGGTTGCCCGCCGTCCTCCGGGTAGTACAGCACTTGGCCGCCGCTGATAAGGCCCGGAGGCGGAAGGAGGCGCGTCGCGGCATAGACGAGCGTCGACTTGCCGCATCCCGATTCCCCAGCGAGGCCGAGCACTTCGCCCTCGTTCAGAGTCAGGCTCACACCTCGCAGCGCGTGCACACGCTCGTCTCCGTACCCGTAGTCGACCGTCAGATCGCGGATCTCGAGGATCGGCCGGCCCGAAGCGCGGCGCGCGGGCGGCGTTGGGACCGAGTCCGGGATGGTTCCTGCCAGCGTCATCGGATGGCCTCCTTGGCTTTCTTCCTGGCGGCGTGCGTCGTGTCGCGCCCGCTGGCAGCGACGGTGTGCGCGTCTCGGAGTATCGCGGTGAAACCGATGCGCGGGCGGATTCCGCGCTTGCGCATCTCTCGATTACTGAGCCCGACGAGGCGCAGCCGCGGATTCACGAACTCATCGATGCCGAAGTTGACCAGCGTGAGCGACATCCCGAGCAGCGCGATGCAGAGACCGGCGGGTACGAACCACCACCATGCTCCGCGGGCGAGCGCTTCATTGGACTGCGCCCAGTACAGGATGGTGCCCCAGCTCCAATCCGACAGCGATGTCACTCCGATGAATGCCAGCGTCGTCTGCGACAGCACGGCGAAAGTCACGGTGCTGATGAAACTGGACGCGATGATCGCGGTCAGGTTCGGCAGCGTCTCGAACCACACGATCCGCCACGTCGATTCGCCGCTCGCTCGCGCAGCCTCGATGAAGTCGCGACCACGCAGCGACAGCGTCTGGGAGCGCAGAATGCGCGCACCCCAGGCCCATCCGGTGAGGGCCAGAACCAGGGCGATCAGGATGTTCCCGGCATCCGGAACCTCGCCCGCCACGATAATAATCAGCGGCAACGCCGGAATGACCAAAAAGATGTTCGAGAGCGAAGACAGGATCTCGTCGCCCCAGCCACCTATGAACCCGGCGCTCACCCCGACGAGCACGGCCAGCGCCGTCGCAACTACCCCCGCGAGCACACCGACCAGCATGACGCTCTGAGTGCCGACGAGAATCTGCGAAAACACGTCCCGGCCGAGATGATCCGTGCCGAGCAGGTGGGCAGGGGATGGCGCAGCCAGCAGCGACTGCGAGAGCGTATTCGGGTCGTAGGGCGCGATCCACGGCCCGATAATCGCGACGACGACAAATACGAACAGGATGACCAGTCCGGTGAGAGATTTCGCGTTCCTCAGGGAAGCGAACTTCTTGCGCTTCCGTTTGCCGGAGTGCGCCGTAGTGGTATCGATAACGGTCAGTGGGGCGACTTCTGCTGTGGTCACGGGCGCGTTGGACATCTCACGCCTCCTGTCGGGTTCGCGGATCGAGGATGACGTACACGGCGTCCGCAATCACGTTGGCGATGAGCACCGAAATCGTGATGATCAGGAAGATGCCCTGCATCAGTGGATAGTCCTTGGCACCGATCGCCTGGAACAGTGCGTACCCGATGCCGGGATAGGAGAACACCTCTTCCATGATCAGGGTTCCCGAAACGATGAAGCCGAGAGACAGTGCGAAGCCGGAAACCTGCGGAAGGATCGCGTTGCGTGCGGCATAGCCGAACATCACACGACGTTCCGAAAGGCCCTTCGCCTGCGCGACGGTGACGTAGTCCTCGGAGGTCACGGTGACCATCATGTTGCGCATGCCGAGAATCCAACCGGCGATCGAGGCAAGCACGATCGTTATGGCAGGCAGGAACCCGTGCTGCACCACCGAGCCCACGAAGTCCCAGCTGAAACTCGGCACGAGGGCACCGTCGTATGCGCCACCAGCAGGGAAGACCTGCCAGGTCACGGCGAACAGCGCGATGACGATGAGTCCGAGCCAGAAGTATGGGACGGAGGAGAAGAAGGTCATGACCGGCAGGACTCCGTCGGCCCAGGTGCCGCGGCGCCATCCGATGTACGTGCCGATGAGCGAGCCGACGACCACGGAGATGATGGTGGCCACTCCGACGAGCCCGATTGTCCACGGTAGGAATTCGGCGATGACGCTTGAGACCGGCTGGGGAAAATAGGCGAAGGAGAGTCCAAGATTGCCCGTGAGAATCTGCCCCCAATACTGCCAATACTGGTCCCACAGACTGACGTGTTTGTCGAGGCCGAACAGCACATAAAGGGAGTGGATCGCGTTGGTGCTCAGCTGGCCCTGAAACCGGTTGACCAGGGATTGCACCGGGTCGCCTGGGATCACCCGAGGGATGAAGAAGTTGATCGTGACCGCAGCCCAGGCAGTGATCAGGTAGAAGATGATCCGGCGAACGAAGAATCTCACCGGGGCACCCCCGAAAGCTCGACGGGTGCGGCAGCGGACCCGAGGTCAGGCAGCGCGACGCCTTCCGGAACACCGTCGAGCCCACCCGGGACCGCGGCGGCGTAACCCCAGCAGGCAACCTCACGGCCTGGCGCGATTGTGAGCAGCCTCGGCGTGGTCTTGCAGAGTTCCGTCGCAAACGGGCACCGCGGATGAAAACGGCATCCGGCAGGCGGTGTCACCATGTTCGGCGGCTCACCGTTGGCCCCGGTCCTGGCCGTGCGCGCGAGGTTCTCCGGATCGGGCGCCGACCGCACGAGCAACTGCGTGTACGGATGCGCGGGCGCCTGGGTGACAGACTCGCTGTCCCCCGACTCGACGATGCGACCCGCGTACATGACGTAGGTCGTATCGGCGAAGTACCGTGCCGACGCGATGTCGTGCGTAATGTACAGGATCGCGATGCCGAGTCGATCCCGCAGGTCCTTCAGGAGATTCAGGATGCCGACCCGAATCGAGACGTCGAGCATCGAGATCGGTTCGTCGGCGAGCAGTACCTCGGGGTGGGCAGCGAGCGCGCGGGCAATGACAACGCGCTGGCGCTGGCCACCCGAAAGCTCGTGCGGAAACTTGTCGACGAACCGCTCGGGCGTCAGCTGCACCCTAGTGAGGAGCGCCCTGAGGGCATCCTCGAGTTCTGGTCCCTTGAGACGGGGATCATGGATGCGCACGGCACGAGTGAGTACGTAGCGCACGGTGTGAACGGGGTTGAGGGAGGCGAACGGGTCCTGAAAGATCATCTGCGCTCGGCGGGAATAGGCACGGAACGCCTTCCCGCGCTTCGCGGTCACGGGCTCACCGCGCAGGAGAACCGTGCCACTCGTTTGCGTGTAAAGGCGGGCCAACAGTCGGGCGACGGTCGATTTGCCGGAGCCGGACTCCCCGACGAGAGCCAGGACCTGACCCGATCGAAGCGCGAGGTTCAGGTCGTCGACGGCGTGCACGGCTCCCTTGGCGCCGACTCCGCGGAGGGGAAAGTGTTTCGACAGATTCTGCGCTTCGAGCACCACGTCGTCGTGGGTATTGCGGGTCACGGATTTCTCCCAACGGTCTTGCGAAATTGTCACGACTCAAGGGGACGGCCCCACCAATCGAGCGATCGACGGGGCCGTCCGTTCAGGCTACTTCGCTGCCTTGAGCTTCGTCAGGATGTACGCAACGTTCACCACGGTCGGCTGCGGGTTAGCGTACGCATCGCTGTCCGACGGCCATCCGGTGTAGTACTTCGTTGAGTATTCCGCTCCCGCCGGTCGTGCATCGACGGCGAGAGCGGGCACCTGCTCCACGAAGATCTGCTGGATCTTCGTGAGGGCGGCGGCGCGTCCGGCGTCATCCGTTGCGTCCGTGTATTCCTTGAACGCAGTGGCTGCGTCAGGGTTCTGGTACCGACCGTAGTTCCACACTGCGGTCTTGCCCAGGGGCGTGTAGTACGCCGGGTCGAACATGTTGGAGTACATCTCCCACGGGGTCACGCCGGCGTTGGTCCAGTGCAGCGCGGCCTGATAGTCACCCGTGTTGAGGGCAGCGGTCCATGCGTCGGCCGTCGGCGTCTGTACCTTGGCGGCCATACCGATCGACTTCGCGGAATCTGCGATCAGCTGCAGATCCGTGTCGTAGTCGTTCCAGCCGGCCGGGTCCTGCAGCGTGAAGGTGACGGGCTTCCCGTTCTTCTGGAGTGTTGTTCCGCTGTAGGTGTAGCCGGCATCCGTCAGTACCTTCTTGGCCGCCGTGACGTCGACCTTGTAGGTCTGGCTCTTGTACTGGTCGGCGATGAACGACGCACCAGCAGGCGTCGGGATGCCCGTGATATTCGTCAGCTCGGGGAAGATCCCCGACTCCGCGACTGCGCTCGCCTTCTGCCGATCCAGCACCAGGTTGAGGGCCTGACGGACGGCGAGGTCGTTGAACGGAGCAGTCTGGGTGTTGAGGGTCAGCTGGTCGATACCGAGCCCTGCCGGGAAGAACACCTTGTTGTGAGCTGGATCCTTGTCCGTGTAGACCTTCTTGTAGTCGGCGATAAACGTCCAGCCCCACTGGGCAGCGCCGGTTGTGAGGGCCGTGGTCAGGGTGTCGTTGTTGCTGTACGACGTATAGCGCAGCTGGGGAACGGCGAGCTTGCCACCCCAGTAGGTCTTGTTCGCGTCGAGGGTGACGGCCTGGTTGGTCCAGGTCTTCAGCACGTATGGACCAGTACCGACCGGATTCTGGTTGAGATCTTTGGTGGGGTCGGCGATGTTTTTCCAGATGTGCTGCGGCACGATGAAGAGTTGAAGGATCTTGATCTGGTTGACGAACTGGCCGGTCGTGAAGGTCACGGTGACCGTGTTTCCACTCGTCGTGATGTCCCCGTAAGGCAGGCCCTCGGAGTTCAGAGCGGCGTTGTCCTTCCGCAACTGCAGCGAGTAGGCGATGTCGGCGGCGGAGAATGCCTTTCCATCGGACCACTTCACGCCATCCCGAGCGGTGATTTGGAGTTGGGTGAAGTCGGCGTTCCAGGTCCAGGACTTCGCCAGCCACGGGACCGGCTTGTTGGCCGGGCGGGTGTCATTGACCTCGGCGAGCGGCTCGTAGATGGCAAATGCGTAGCCGAGCGAACGAGCGGCCGACGTGTTGAGGAACGGATTGGAGTTGTTGGTCTGCGGCCCGTTCGGCATGCCGATGGTGAGCGCGGGAGTATTTGCAGGCGTTCCGCCGGGTGTACTGCTGGTACCGCAGCCCGCGAGTGCGAGCGCTACAACAACAGCTCCGACGGCCACGCCAAGTAGCCTCTTCTTCATTGTCTTTATGCCTCCTTGCATAGTGGGGTTGGTTGAAACTACAGGCGGGATGCCTCGAAATCCGCAGAACTATCGACACCAACCACAACATCGATGAGCAGATTGCGACTTGAGCGGCCAGCGTGAAGCGTGTACTGGCCGGGCGGAAGAATCCAGCCGGACTGGGCTGGATCCCACGTTTCGAAAGAGCGGCGGGCGACCGTGAGTTTCGCCATGACTGAGGTGCCGGCCGCTGCCGTGACGACCGCGAAGCCGGCGAGCCAGCGAAGCGGGCGGCGGGCATCCGTGCCATCGGACTCGAGGTAGAGCTGGACGATCTCCCGTCCGTCGCGCCCACCCGTGTTGGTCACGGTGAGTGAGACGTCGAGGTCGCCCTCGGCGTTCCAGTCGGCCACGAGATCGCTGTAGCTCCAGGTCGTATAGCCGAGGCCGAATCCGAATGGACGGGCGGGGATGCGGCCGAGCCGGTCCCAGCCGCGGTGGCCGACATCCAGGCCCTCCGCGTAGTTGATGACGCCGTCAACGGGATGGCCGTTGGGCACGGGAACATCCGCTTCGCTGGCGGGGAGCGTCCACGGGAGCCTGCCCGCCGGCTCGGTCGTGCCGACCAACACATCGGCCAGCGCATTCCCGGCTTCCTGGCCCGGGAGCCACCACCACAGCACCGCTGCGACGTCGTCGAGCCACGGCAGGATGACGGGCGCACCCGCGTTGACGACAACGACCGTGCGCGGATTCGCCTCGACCACACGGCGAACGAGCTCGTTCTGATCGCCCGGAAGCTCGAGGTTCGGGCGGTCCCAGCCCTCCGACTCGGTCTCGGGGTTCGTGCCGACCACGACCACGGCGACATCGGCTCGGGATGCTGCGAGCACTGCTTCGTCGATCTCCTGGGCGTTCGTCAGCCGCGGGGCGCGGTGGCGCAGGTGGAGGCGCGCGAGCCGGCCGAATGCATCGGCGTCGATGACCTGGACCTCGGCTTCGATCAACGCAGTGCCTGTGCCACCCGCGTCGATTTCTGTCGAGAAGGACTCGGGATGACTGTACGAGGAATCGAGAATGACCTCGGCCCCGACACGGACGTCGCTCTCGCTCAGGAGGACCCCGTTGACGGTGACTCTGTGCGAACCGACCGGGCCGACCTCGATCTCGTGCACCCCAGCACTGTCGAGCGCGACAATCGTAGTGAACCGCGCCTTCACCGCATCGATCGGTGGGTTGCGCACCCACAAATCGGCCGAGTTGAGTACGCGGGACTCAACCACTCCCCCGGACGCGTCCTGGAATTCGACCGCGACTCCGCGGGCGCCATCCGGGGTCGAAAGCAGATGGTGCTCGACCAGGGCGGCGTTCAACTCGGTGACTCCCCCGCGTGACAGCGAGATCGAGGCGCCGGGGAAGGCATCCCGGATCGCGCTCAGCGGATCACTCAGGTACGGCGCGTCGACGTGTGCGCTGCCGCCTCCCTGTACGAACGGATGCATCGCGTTCGCGCCAATCAACGCGATGCTCCGAGTCGATTCTGCGAGCGGAAGGATGTCTCCCTCGTTACGCAGCACAACGGTGGAGAGCGCTGCGGCACGGCGAAGCACCTCGCGCACCTCGGGCGAATCGGCGAGCTGCGGGTGAGCGGGCGCCTCCCTCGGGAGAGCAACGCCGGGAAGTCCAGACAGCGCTCCAACGCGATCGGCAAGCCTCAGGATGCGAACGACCTTGTCGTTGATCACGGACTCAGGCACCGCTCCAGAACGAACAGCGGCCAGAAGCGCGTCGCTCCACCTGCCGCCGGGCCCCGGCATCTCCAGATCCATGCCGCCGAGCGCCGACTCGACCGTCGACTTGTTCGCGAGCCAGTCGCTCACGACCACGCCGTCGAATCCCCACTCGTCCTTCAGGATGCCGTCCAATAGCCGGCCGTGCTCCGTCGCGAGCGCGGCGAGAACGCCGTCGTCGAAACCGTTGTATGCGGCCATGACCGTCCACGACTTGCTCTCACGAACGACGTACTCGAAGGGAGCCAGGTAAACCTCGCGCAGCGTGCGCTCGTCGATGCGCGCAATGTAGGTCGTGCGGTCGGTCTCTGACTCGTTACCGATGAAGTGCTTGACGCTCGCTCCAATGCCTTCGCGCTGGAGCGACGAGACGAACGCGCCAGCCAGACGTGCGGTCAGCAGCGGATCCTCGGAGAAACACTCGAAGTGGCGGCCACCGACGGGTGTGCGCTGGAGGTTGACCACTGGGGCGAGAACGACATCGATGCCCTTTCGCTCGGCCTCGCGCGCCATGATCGCGCCCAGCTCGTCGAGGAGTTCGAGGTCCCAGGTCGCGGCGGTACCAGACGGCGAAGGAAGCTGGGCCGAAGTCGAGTCATCTTCGTCAACGCCGCGGACGCCGATGGGGCCGTCGGAAACGACGATTGAGCGGAGCCCAATGGCGGGGATTTCGGTGAGTTTCCACGTGGTCGCACCGGTCAGGAGGGCGATACGCTCCTCGAGTGACAGGGCCGCAACCAGCGGACCGAATGCACGATCGCGACGGTCGTGCTCCGCGGGTGCCAGTGTGCTCACGCCTATACTCCAGTTCAAGCCTCGTCATCGAGGCGTGGCTATGCTGACACACTTACTAACCAGTAAGTAAGTGTTCAGTGATAACGTTTAGGTAACGGGGCGATGAGCGCCCGTGCACGCGAAAGGTTCGACTTGTCCAACGAGACGGCCACTGCTCCCGCAGTGACGCCCGCTGCGCAGCGGGTCCAAAAACCGCAGCGGAAGACGCTCGAACGACGGGAAGCCGTGCTCAAAGCGGCTCTCTCCGTGTTCGGTGCGCGCGGCTACAACAACGGCGCGCTCGCCGAAATCGCAGCTCAGGCCGGGATGACGCACGCCGGCGTCCTCCACCATTTCGGCAGCAAAGAGGCACTCCTGATCGCCGTGCTGCAATATCGCGACGGCGAAGAAGTCGCCGGTATCGCCCGCCGCGAACAACCCACCGGCAAGGCGTTCCTTGGGCACCTCCTCGACACCGTACGCGAGAACACCACCAGGCCGGGCGTCGTTCAGGCCTACGCGGTGCTGTCTGCGGAGTCGGTGACCGATGGACATCCCGCGCAGGAGTACTTCCGCGGGCGCCTCACGGGGCTGCGCGAGAAGCTCATTGGCGTGATCAACGAGGCAACAGACTTCGTGGCCGATCAGCAGGAAGTGCACGAAACGGCATCCGCGCTGATCGCCGTCATGGACGGCCTGCAGGTGCAGTGGCTGCTCGATCCTGCCGCCGTCGACATGCCGCGCACGGTCGAGCTGGTGCTCGAAGAACTCGTCGGGCGACTCATGGCCGGCCGCCGCGACATCGTCGTACCCATCGGCCCATCGTCCGACGCCACGCCCTGAGCCGCGCGCCCGCCCGGCGCTGCACCCCCGCGCCCGCCCCGCCCCGCCCGCACCTTTGGAAACTCAGGACATCGGTCTCGTCCACTTGTGTAAATCGGCGCCGCAGCAGGCATCCCCGAACTCGCGCACTACCGATCTCCTGAATTTCCAAAGGTGCGAGGCAGGGGCCGGAGCGCGAGGCGGGAGTGCGGGGACAGGAGCGGTGACCTGAGCGGTGACGACCGGCGGCGGGTGCCGCCGGGGACGGGCTAGACGTTGAGGAAGCGGTCGCGCAGTTTCGCGAAGAGGCCCTGCTGGAAGTGCGCAAGGTGAGGCTCGACCGGCTTGCGTGCTCCCGCGAACTGCCTGATGAGTTCCTGTTCCTTGGCGCTGAGCCTCGACGGAGTGACGACCTGCACACCAATCTTCAGATCGCCGCGCCCGCTGCCACGAAGGTGCGTGACACCCCGATCTTTGATCGTGATGACCTCCGCACTCTGTGTGCCTGGCTTGATTTCGACAGTGACCTCGCCATCGAGTGTCGGCAGTTTCGTGGTGATGCCGAGAATGGCATCCGTCATCTGAATTTCGACTGTGGCAAGCAGGTCGTCGCCATTGCGGCTGAAAACGTCGTGGTGCTTGACCTTGATCTCGAGGTACAGGTCGCCGGGAGGGCCACCTGCCTGACCGACCTCGCCCTGTGAGGGCAGCTGGATCCGGATGCCGGTCTCGACTCCCGCAGGGATATCAACCTTGGCTGTGCGGGTCGCCCGCATACGCCCCTGACCCTGGCAGGTGGGGCACGGATTCGGGATTACGGTGCCATAGCCGCGACACGTACCGCACGGGCTCGAGGTCATCACATTGCCCAGCAGGCTGCGCACGGACCGCTGGATCGACCCGGTGCCGCGACAAATATCGCAGGTCTGCGGCGAGGTGCCCGGCGCGCAGCAGCTGCCCTGGCAGGTCTCACAGAGAATGGCGGTGTTGATGTCGAGGTCGCGCTTGGTTCCGAAAATGACCTCATCGAGGTCAAGTTCGACCCGTAGCAGGGCGTCCTGCCCGCGTTCTGCTCGCGAGCGCGGCCCGCGTACGGTGGGGCCGCCGCCGGCGCCCTGGCCGAAGAACGTCTCAAAAATGTCGCCGAAGCCGCCAAACCCGCCGGTGGGGAACCCTGCCTGCCCACCCAGGTCGTACTGCTGGCGCTGGTCGACGTCGCTCAGGACGTCGTACGCGTGCGTGACCAGCTTGAACTGGTCGGAGGCATCCGGACTCGGGTTCACATCGGGGTGGAGCTCCCGCGCGAGTCGGCGGTATGCCTTCTTGATCTCCTCCGGTGTCGCTGTTCGCTCGACGCCGAGAACTTCGTAATGGTCTGCCACGTATTCCTCAGTGCTTAGTTGTTTGGTGCTCAGTAGTGCAGTGTGTTGATCCTGGTGAAGAGTTGAAGGTTCAGCTCGGGTCCTCACCGAGCAAGCGGGTCAGGTAGCGAGCGACTGCCCGTACTGCCGCCATATTGTTCGAATAATCCATGCGAAGAGGTCCAAGCACGCCAAGGCGCGCCAACGCTCCCCCGGATGCCGCATAGCCGCTGGTCAGCACCGAGGTCTCCCCCAGACCAAATTCCGCATTCTCGCGGCCGATGCTCACGGATACGCCGTTCTGGTCGGCGGACATCTCTCCAAACAGGCGGAGCAGCGTCACCTGCTCTTCGATCGCCTCAAGAACGGGGAAGATGCTGCCTGAGAAGTCTTCTTCCGTGCGAACCAGGTTGGCGGTTCCCGCCATCAGGAGGCGGTCCTGCCGATTCGCGCCGATCTGCTCAACGAGGCTGGATGTCACCTGCTCAACGAGGCGCTGCCGTTGCCCTGGGAACTGCTCGGCGAATGTAATGAGCCGCTCGGTCGCTTCCGCGAGACCGAGGCCGCCAAGGGCGGCGTTCAGGCGTGCGCGAAGTTCGGCGAGGAACGCCTCGTCGAGGGGGGACGCGACATCCAGCATCCGTTGTTCGACGCGCCCGGAGTCGGTGATGAACACGCTCATAACGCGCGTGGCGCTGAGCGGAACCAACTCGATGTGGCGAACGCGAGAGGTCAAAAGAGACGGATATTGCACGAGCGCAACCTGGTGCGTCAGTTGAGACAGCAGTCGAACCGTGCGTGCCAGCACGTCATCCAGATCGACGGATGCCCCCAAAAATGCTTCGATCGCCTGACGCTGGGCGGGCGTCAACGGGCGAAGATCGGCAAGTTGGTTGACGAAGACGCGGTAGCCCTTGTCGGTCGGGATTCGACCCGACGACGTATGCGGGGCCGCAATAAGTTCTTCCTCTTCGAGAAGCGCCATGTCGTTGCGAATGGTCGCCGCGGACACCCCGAACGAGTGCCGCTCGACGATGGACTTCGACCCTACGGGCTCGCGCGATGCGACGTAGTCCTGAACGATGACCCTCAGCACATCGAGACTGCGTTGCGAAACCATATTGCAGCCTCCCTGCTTTAGCACTCGCCTCTCGTGACTGCCAATTCTATCTTGAAATAGCATGCGTTTCCCGTTGCACGCACGGTGGCTCAGGCGCTACCTTGTGTCTGTGCTTGCACGGACCCCTTCCGGGGGACATCGCGAGGCCAAGGCCGTGTTTTCTTCATTACAACTACCGGGGAACTCCTCCCCGATCACTGAAAGGCAACACATCATGACTGATCCCACCCCCGCACCGGCAGCACCGCAGCCAGCCGCACCACTTTCGGCTTCGGACGACAAACTGTGGGCATCTCTCGCCCACTTCGGTGGCGTGCTGTGGATCCTGCCATCGCTCATCATCTACCTGGTCCTCAAGGACCGCGGCGCAAAGGTTCGCGTTGAAGCCAAAGAAGCGCTGAACTGGCAGATCACATTCCTCATCATCTGGATCGTCTGGGTCATCATTGCCGCAGTCATCACGATCCCGCTGATCCTGGCCGGCCTTGCGTTCCTCGTCACGCTGATCGGGTTCCTGATCTGGGCGGCCAACGCCCTTCTCAGCATCCTTGGCGGCGTAAAGGTTAACGGGGGCGGTTCCTACCGCTACCCCTTCTCTTTCCGCTTCATCAAGTAGAGCTGTTTCCTCAGGAAGGCCGGGTTCGCCCGGCCTTCCTGCTTTAATCGGAAGTATGTCTCAGATGCCGCCGCCGTACCAGTACCAGCCAGCTCCGCCGCTGAGTGATTCAGACCAGCGGCTGTGGGCCACACTCATCCACGTTGGAGGAGTCTTCTTCTGGATTTGGCCCTCACTAATCGGCTACCTCGTCGCGAAGGATCGGGGCGCTTTCATCCGTGAGCACGCCAGGCAGGCGTTGAATTTTCATATCACCATGGCGATCGCGGTGCTGATTGGCTTCCTACTCACGATCATCCTGGTCGGATTCCTAATCATCGCGGCGATCGCGGTCGTCATTCTGATCTTCAGCATCCTGGCTGCGGTTGCTGCGAACAACGGCCAGCTGTTCAGGTACCCACTGAGCTACGAGTTCATCAAGTAGTTAGTTAGTTGGTCGACGGCAGGTCAATCAACCAGCAGTCGCCGAACAACCGCGTCGGCGAGAAGCCGACCGCGCAGGGTCAACCGGATTCGGCCCTGAATTGCCGCTCGGGCATCCACGAGCTCGTCGGCGATCAGCCCTGCGACAGCCGTGCGCCCGGCCGGGCTGAGTTCGCTCGTCACAAGTCCCTCGCGAATTCGTATCGCCAGCAGCACGCGCTCGACCCGTCGCGTCTCGTCGTCGAGGGTTTCACGCCCGGCCGCAGGTGAGTGCCCTGCCGCAATGCGGTCAGCATAAGCTGCGGGATGCTTGACGTTCCACCAGCGCACTCCTCCGACGTGACTGTGGGCACCGGGCCCGACACCCCACCAGTCGTGACCCTGCCAATAGGCGAGGTTGTGGCGAGATCGATGCTCCGCGCCGTCGAGCAAGTTGTTAGCTGGACCTCCTCCAGCGTGCCAGTTGCTCACCTCGTACCAGCTGTATCCCGCGTCGGTGAGCACGGCATCCGCCAGCTCGTACATATCTGCGGCGAGGTCGTCGTCGGGCTCCGCAATCTCGCCGCGGCGAATCTGCCTGGCGAGCTTTGTGCCGTCTTCTACGATGAGCGCATAGGCCGAGACGTGATCCGGACGTTGGGCGATCGCCTGGTCCAGGGATGCCCGCCAGTCCTCGATGCTTTCACCGGGCGTCCCGTAAATGAGATCGAGACTCACATCGAGCCCGGCCTCGCGCGCCCACTCGACGACCAGAGGGACGCGCTCGGGATCGTGCGTGCGCTCGAGAGTCGCGAGAACGTGCGGGACAGCCGACTGCATCCCGAATGACACTCGCGTGAATCCAGCTGCTTTGAGCGCGAGCAGGTACTCGCGGTCAACCGAGTCCGGGTTCGCTTCGGTCGTGACCTCGGCGGCCGGCTCAAGGCCCCAGCCGTTCCTGACGGCCGCCAACATGCTGATCAGATCGGATGCCGGCAACAGTGTCGGAGTGCCGCCGCCGAAGAAGACGGTCGAGACCAATCTCGGGGGAAGCCCCGCCGCGGCAAGGACCTGCTCGGCCTGGTGCAACTCGGCGATGGCCTGGTGTGAGTAGTCGTCGCGCCTCGCGCCGCGCAGCTCGTCCGATGTGTATGTGTTGAAATCGCAATAACCGCAGCGCACACGACAAAACGGCACGTGGATATATACGCCGAGGTTGCGCTCTGCGGCACCCTCCACGACGGATGCTGGCAGCAGTCCGTCGAGCGGCGCCGGATCGGCGATCGGCAGTGCGCTAGGCATCCGCGCTTACGCCTGGTCCTGGCTGGGAAGCGGGCCGGCGAGCGCGCGTTCGTACCGCCGCGTGTAGATCGCCTGGACGATGCGCAGTACCGGGTACACCGCCCACCAGAGCGCCGCCGACGGCCTCGAGAACGCGCGAATTGTCAACCAGACAGAGCCGTCATCCGATCTCTCGAGCATCCACGACTCTTCGCCGCTTTCGGGATGCCCTGGCAGAGTTCCGTAGGCGAAACCCTTGCGATCGGGGATGTCGACCACGTACACGACCCGCACCGGCGATCCGATATGCAACGGACCAAACGGGATGACGAGATTCGCCGTATCGCCTGGACGCAGGTAGGCCGTGCCGTCGGCGCCGTAGAGGGCGTCCCCCGAGGAGTCGATGGTTGCGGGCGCGACGGGGTTACCCTCCCTGTCGAAGCCGACGGGCGTGTAGGTGAGAGCGGTGACTTCACCCGGGGTGTCGCTGACTTCGACGCGCATCCCGGACAGGCGCTGCATACCCCAGGTGAACAGTTGCGACCACGCGTACTGCCAGCGGGCGTCGCCATGGCCGACCCTGACTCGACGCTCGGTTGGGCGGAAACCACCAGGCGGATACTGCAGCAGATCGGGCGCCTGGGTTGCTCCGACGGCAGCGTAGGTGACCGCGCGCTCCCACAGGGGCAGCTTCGTCATGCGAGTGCCCCAGGGCTCGACGCAGCGCACGGGTTCATGCCTCCATTGTCGCAGGGTGGCCGACGACCGACGGCGCGGCTAGAGCGACAACGGGTGGAAATGCAACTTGAATGGTCCCAGCCATCTCGACGAAAGGTCACTATGCCAGACCAGACCATCGACCAAAGCGGGTTCAACACACTATTCGCGGTCGTCGCAACGATCATTGTCGTCGGCATCGTCGCTTCGATCACTATTGCCATCATTCGAGCGAATCGCGTGGTTCAGGCCGGTCGAAATCCCGTAACCCTCCAGACCGACCTCGAACTCAAGCTGCTCGACAGCGCGATGCTGGCGCCTGCCGGTCCCGGTGAGAGTGCCGCTGCGGATACGACCGCTGCCATCGAGTCGATCGAGACACGGCTGCAGAAGCTGGACGACCTGCACGCGCGCAAGCTGATCTCCGACGCCGAACTCGCGGCCGCACGCGCAAAGATCCTCGCAGGCTAACCGCCCTAGACCGCTACTTCTTCTTCGCCTCCGTGTCGCCCGACAGCGCCGCGATGAATGCCTCCTGCGGCACCTCGACACGGCCAACCATCTTCATGCGCTTCTTGCCCTCTTTCTGCTTCTCGAGGAGCTTGCGCTTGCGCGTGATGTCACCGCCGTAACACTTGGCGAGAACATCCTTGCGCATGGCGCTGATCGACTCGCGCGCGATGATGCGTGCACCGATCGCGGCCTGGATCGGCACCTCAAACTGCTGGCGTGGGATGAGCTTCCGCAGCCGACCGGTCATCAGAACGCCGTACGCGTACGCCTTTTCGCGGTGCACGATGGCCGAGAAAGCGTCGACCTGTTCGCCCTGCAGGAGGATGTCTACCTTGACGAGGTCGGCATCCGCCTCACCGTCCGGCTCATAGTCGAGGGATGCGTAGCCGGCCGTTCGACTCTTCAGGTTGTCGAAGAAGTCGAACACGATCTCGCCGAGCGGCATGCGGTAGCGGATCTCTACGCGGTCCTCGCCGAGGAACTCCATGCCGAGAAGCGTGCCCCGCCGGGACTGACAGAGTTCCATGATGACGCCGACGTAGTCCTTGGGCGCGAGAATCGCAGACTTGACCATTGGCTCGGCTACCGAGGCGATCTTGCCGACAGGAAACTCCGACGGATTGGTTACCGTGACGATCTTCTTGTCTTCGGTCGTCACCTCGTATGGCACCGAGGGCGCGGTCGTAATCAGGTCCAGTCCGAACTCGCGATCGAGTCGCTCGGTCACGATCTCGAGGTGCAGCAGCCCGAGGAACCCGCAGCGAAAACCAAACCCGAGGGCAACGGATGTCTCCGGCTCGTACACGAGGGCGGCATCCGAGAGCTTCAGCTTGTCGAGGGCCTCGCGCAGGAGCGGATAGTCGCTGCCATCGATCGGGTAAAGGCCCGAGAACACCATCGGCTTCGGCTCGGTGTAACCGGGGAGAGCCTTCGTGGCGGGTTTCGCGGCAGTCGTGACGGTGTCGCCGACCTTGCTCTGGCGAACATCCTTCACGCCGGTGATCAGGTATCCGACCTCACCGACGCCGAGGCCTTTCGTGACCGAAGGCTCAGGAGACGAGACGCCAATTTCGAGGATGTCGTGCACAGCCCGCGTCGACATCATCTGGATCTTCTCGCGCGCATTCAGCTTGCCGTCGATCATGCGAACATAGGTCACGACGCCGCGGTAGCTGTCGTAAACCGAGTCGAAGATCATGGCGCGAGCGGCGGCCTTCGGGTCGCCCACTGGCGCCGGGATGAGCTCGGTCACCCGGTCGAGGAGGTCAGAAACTCCGGCGCCCGTCTTGCCGCTCACACGAAGTACATCGGACGGTGAGCCGCCGATGAGACTCGCCAGCTCCTTCGCGTATTTCTCCGGTTCGGCCGCGGGCAGGTCGATCTTGTTGAGCACCGGAATGATCGTGAGATCGTTCTCGAGCGCGAGGTACAGGTTCGCAAGCGTCTGGGCCTCGATGCCCTGGGCAGCATCCACGAGCAGGACCGCGCCCTCGCAGGCCGCCAGCGACCGGGACACTTCATACGTGAAGTCGACGTGGCCAGGAGTGTCGATCATGTTCAGAGCGAAGGTGTTCGCTCCAAGCGACCACGGCATCCGGACGGCCTGGCTCTTGATCGTGATGCCGCGTTCACGCTCGATGTCCATGCGATCGAGGTACTGCGCACGCATTGCTCGGTCGTCGACGACGCCCGTGATGGACAGCATGCGGTCGGCGAGAGTCGACTTGCCGTGATCGATGTGCGCAATGATGCAAAAGTTGCGGATGAACGCGGGGTCGGTCGCCGCGGGCTCAAGGCCTCGGAGTGCTCGTGGTGACATTTGTGCAATTGTCCCATGACTTGCCGGGCCTGCGGCGACCGGTCATCCACGCCTCGCAAGGATTCTGCCCAGACCGTCGAGAAGGTCCTCACGAGTTGCTGCGGCGCACACCCGGATCCATCCTTCGCCGGACCGGCCAAAAGCGCTCCCTGGAGCAATTGCAACCCGCTGCTCGAGCAGGAACCGTTCGGCCCAGGCCGCAACATCCCCGCCGCTCACGTGGCTGACGTCGACCCAGAGGTAGAACGTGCCGCGAGGCCGCAGATACGGGATGCCGCGGGTCTCAAGCAGCGCCGTCGCCGCCGCGAGGTTGTCGCGGTAGTGCACGCGCGCATCCACCAATGCCTGCTGGCTGCCACTGATTGCGGCGATTGCCGCGTACTGGGCGGGCGTGTTCACGCAGCTGATCGACGCCTCCTGCACAGACCGCATGGTCTGCGCCAAACCGGCAGGCGTGACAAGATAACCAACCCTTATGCCCGTCATGGCGTAGGTTTTCGACAGCGAAAATGCCGTGAACACGCGGTCGTCTTCGTCGAGGCTCGCGATGCTGACGTGCGGCTCATCCCAGGTGAAGTACTCGTAGACCTCATCGCTGATTACCCAGAGGTCGTGGCGTTTCGCAAACTCCAGCAGCTCGCGCAGCAACTCGGTCGGAAAGACCGTTCCGAGCGGATTGGACGGCGAGTTGACCACGATCACGCGGGTTCGCGGCGTCACGAGAGCTTCGAGCTCCGCAATGCTCGGCATGAAGCCGTGTGCAGGGCTCAGCGGAT
The DNA here is from genome assembly GCA_025463785.1 of Glaciihabitans sp. Lineage (GTDB taxonomy): Bacteria > Actinomycetota > Actinomycetes > Actinomycetales > Microbacteriaceae > Galbitalea. The sequence goes on along the minus strand of JAODBD010000011.1, from coordinate 151,723 downwards.
ACGGCACGGGGACGGCATCCAGCATCCTCGGCACCATGCTGAACGTCGTGTACCCAGGATCGGGCACGAGCACTTCGTCGCCGGCGGCGAGCGTGATACTCATCGCCTGGTGCAGCCCCTGCGTGGCGCCGACCGTCACCCAGACCTGGTCCGCCGCGACGTGAATTCCGTTGTCGCGAGCGAGCTTCTCGACAATCGCGGCACGCAGCGGGGCGATGCCGCCGTTGTCGGTGTAGTTGGTGTCATCGCGATCCCACGCCTTCCGCGCAGCATCGGCGATGTGCGGCGCGATCGGAACATCCGGCTCGCCAACACCAAGCGAAATGACACCGTCGAGATCCGATGCCAGCAGATAGATGCGTCGGATGCCCGAGGCAGGTACAGAAGCAACGTGCGGCGCGAGGCGAGGCATCCCCTTACGCTACTGGCTTTGACCCGGCCTGACGCTGGATGCGGATCAGCTCAGCCTGGGACTGCACCCGCTGTTCTTTGGGGACAGCGGATGCGTCGATTCCCGCCACGAGGACCGCCGGATCAATGTCGAGACCGCTGGCAATCTTGATGATGTTGTGGAGGCTCAGGTTGCGCGTGCCGCGCTCGACCTGTCCGACAAACGTCCAGTGCACATCGGACAGCTGGGCCAGGGTTTCCTGGCTGATGCCGAGCCTCAGCCGGTTCTCTCTGACGCGTTCGCCGAAGATCCTTGCTGCGTCGGATTTGGCTTCTGGCATGCATTGAGACTGCTGATCCCAAGTCTTCTGGGCCAGAGCGTATAAAACCTATGCTTATACGCCTGAATACTTTATGTACAGGTGCGGATACTGCAACCAAGTCATCGATTGCCGGATCAGAGCGCGGGCTGGTAAGGTTTCCTGTTGGCTTCCGCGCGATATCCCGTACCGGGATTTGGAGCGCGATTCGCGGCCGAGATTCAGTTCCTCTGGTTCTTATCCCCGGCCGCCCATCCCATTATTTGTACCAAGCGAAAAGGTTATTTACGTGGCAAACATCAAGTCGCAGATCAAGCGAATCGGCACCAACAAGAAAGCTCAGGAGCGCAACAAGGCGGTCAAGAGTGAACTCAAGACTGCCATCCGCGCCACCCACAAGGCTGTTGCCACTGGCGACAAGGACCAAGCGGCTACCGCACTGGCTCTCGCGGGCAAGAAGCTCGACAAGGCTGTGAGCAAAGGCGTCATCCACCGCAATCAGGCGGCGAACCGCAAGTCGGCCATCGCCAAGCAGGTCAGCGCCCTCTAAGCGCCCACTTCTCTTAGGAATGCCCGCCGCACCCAGTGCGACGGGCATTCCTGCGTTAACCCGCCGTCCCCTCCCCACGAACCCGGCGCCCCACCTCGTGAGTTGCCCACTTTGGTCGGGTTGGCGCGCGAAAACCCGACCAATCCGGGCAACTCGGGATGGTTGTGGGACGGGGTCGCGCGAGCGAAGGGCGAGGGGCGAAGGTGGGGGCGACTCGGGCTGGGCTAGGCGCCGCGGTTGCTGATCACGGCGACCATGCGTTCGAGCGCGAAAACCGGATCGCGACCGCCGCCCTTGACCTGGGCGTCCGTCTCGGCCAGCAGCTCGATCGATCGGCCGAGGCCAGCCTCGCTCCAGCCCTGGAGGTCGCGTTTGGCGCGATCGACCTGCCACGGGGCTAGACCGAACTGCTGGGCGAGCCGCATCGAGTTGCCCCTGGTGCCCGACAGCTTCGCCATTGTGCGAAGCTTCGCGGCAAAGGCCGCGACCATCGGCACCGGGTCGGCTCCGGATGAGAGGGCGTGCCTCAGGAGGATCAGCGCTTCACCGCGTCGGCCAGCGATAGCGGCATCCGCAACTTTGAATGCGTTGGTCTCGACGCGGCCGGAATAGTATTTCTCGACCGTCACCTCGGTGATCTCTTCGCTCGCGTCAGCCAGGAGCTGCTGGCACGCGGATGCCAACTCGGCCAGGTCATCGGAGAATGCGGACACCAGCGCCCGTAACGCGCTCGCGGTGACACGACGGTTGCGGGCCGAAAACTCGGCGGCCGCAAAGTCCATCTTGTCGGTGTCTTTCTTCAGCTCGGCGCACACCACCTCGATGCCGCCACCGACGCCGCTGCGGATGGCATCCAGCAGTTTCTTGCCCCGTACTCCCCCACCGTGCCGGAGAACGAGGTAGGTGTCATCGGCGGGCTGCTCGAGGTAACTCAGCGTTTCGGTAAGGAACGCGTCAGTACATTTCTCGACGTTCGTGACGCGAATCAGTCGAGGTTCGTTGAACAGTGAGGGGCTGGCCAGTGTGAGTAACTCGCCTGGGCCATAGCCGTCCGCCTCGAGATCGTTGATTTCGAGGCTCGGGTCCTCGCCTTTGAGAGTGTCGCGCAGCAGCCGGATAGCTCGATCGGCGAGGAACTCCTCCGAGCCAGACACCAGGATGACCGGGGCGGGTCGGATCTGCCGCCAATCGAGCTGCGGAATCTTCGGCGCGGTCTTCGCGGCGGGTTTCGCGGGCACGATTTGCCCTCTCTGTGCGGGTCGAGCGGATGTGCGGGTCGAGCGGATGAACACTCCGAGCCTAACCGTGACCACCGGTGTCGAGCCGCTCACTCCACTCGGATACCGTCCCCGGCCGGGCGCCGGGCCCGAGGAGTATCAGGCCCTGGGTGTCGGTGCGGGCAGGAAGCGTGCCGACGCTCGCCAAAATGTCGAGCAGGTGCTGGGTCGGATGCCCGTAAGTATTGTGAAGGCCAACTCCGATCACACCGACGGTTGCACGCACCCGTTCGTACATTTCCGGGCTCTGATCTGCCGAACCGTGATGGGCGACCTCGATCACGTCGAGGCGCGGCAGGGTCGGATTTGCGGCGAGCATGAGATTCTGTGCCTTCTGATTCAGGTCGCCAACGAACATCGAGCTGAGGCATCCCTTCGGACAGGCTCCAACCGGCTCAAACAGGATTGTCAGGCACGCTTCGTTGCCTGGCACGACGCCGTCCGGCAGTTTTGCAGGAGGCCACAGAACCGACCAGCGCAGGTCACCGAGCATGCCAGTGAGCCCGCGACTAACGCGGTCAACCTTCGTCCCGCCATCCAGCAGCCCCTGGATAATCGAGATGTCGCGCGGCTTGCCCGTCGAGGGCCCGACCAGGGCACGATCGGTGAGATGGTCGACAACCGGCGTCCCTGCCACGTGGTCAAGGTCGTAGTGACTGAGTACCAGCAGATCGATGCGAGTGATGCCGAGGTCGTTGAGGCAGTTCTTCAAGAGCGGTTCGGATGGCCCAGTGTCCATAACCGCAACCTTGCCGGCGCTGCGCACGATCATGGCGTCACCCTGACCGATGTCACAATCCGCGATCTGCCAGTCGCTGGGGCGACCGAACTGCACGATGCCGTTTGAAACCCCGGTGACCGCCGCGGAACCGATGAGCACCACCACAAGACCGCCCGCAAGGATGCCCCTCCCGCGCCGAGACAGGCGCCCGAGAGCCAGGATGAGCACGAGGGCCGTGACCACGGCGAGCACGATCGCTCCTGGCAGGCCGCCGGGCCATGGCAAACGTGCACCAGGCAGCGCGGCGAAAAATCGCGCAACTGCCGCGATCCATGCCGAAGGAAGCCAGGCAATCGCGGCAAGCAGATGACCGATGGGCGGCGCCACGGGCAGCGTGAGGCACGCGCCGAGCCCAAGAACGGTGGCTGCGGGCGAGGCTGGCTCGGCCAGGGTGTTGGCCAGCACGCCATACAGCGGCAGGGATGGGTTCAACAGAATCAATACTGGCTGGCAGGCCAGCTGCGCCGCGATGGGAACGGCAACCGTCATCGCGAGCCAGCGCGGCATCCACCTCTCCAGCCGTGACGCCAGCGGCCCGGACAGAGTCATGAGGCCCGCGGTAGCCAGCACTGATAGTGCGAACCCGTAGTTTGCGGCCAGCCACGGATCGAATGTCAGGAGCACCAGGCTCGCGAGGGCGATGACTGGTAAACCGTGCACTGGTCGCCCGCTCGCCAGCGCACCGAGCACCAGTGCCGCCATGACGGCCGCGCGGAGAACGCTTGGCTCCGGCGTCACCAGCACGACGAAACCGACCAACACCACCAACGCACCCATCACCCGCAACCCTCGACGCAGCCCCGCGGCCTTGCCCGCGAGCAGGATGAGCCCGATTACGACGGCACAGTTCGCTCCAGAAACCGCGGTCAGATGGCTCAGCGACGCTGTCTTCATATCCGAGCTGAGCGAATCGCTCACAGCGACCTTGTCGCCAATCGCGAGCCCCGGAAGCAGCGCTCCACCATCACCTGGCAGGGACACCGAGGCAAAGGCGAAGTTGCTTCGAAGGCCGTTTGCCCAGGAGAGGTACCACGGCGGGGGCAGCGAGAATCGAGCGGGTGCGTGAGCAAACACGAGGAAGGATGTGTCGTCCGCGGGCGCCGTCGCCGCGAATGCACCGCTGACGATGAGCGTCGTGCCGATCTCGGTGCGGCGCGTTGGCGACCCGCCGAAGACCGTGACCGGTACCGACACCGTGTAGTCCCCAACTCGAGTGAGGGTCGCATTGAAGTACTTGCTCGCCTTCGTCACGGTCTGAGTCGTGACGATTGTCGCCCCCGTGAGCTGGTGCGAACCGTGCCGGAGAAACGCCGGACGACGAGCGTCGGAGTGAACGAAGGCAGACGTCGACACCAGCGCGACAGCCGCGGCTGTCACAGCGAACATCACCAACAGCGACCGCCTGGTCACTGCCGCGACCACGACGAGCGCAACGGCGATTGCCCATGCAGCAATCGCGAGTGGCAGCATGCCGCCCGGGAGCGGCAGGATGAGCACGGCCGCGAGCCACGCGGCCACAGCAGGTACAACGATCCGGAGATCCATCAGGTTGTCACGTTGGCTTTGAGTGCGGCGAACTTCTTGTCCCCGATGCCCGTGACGTTCTGCAGATCGCCAACCGACGAGAAGCTGCCATGCGCCTTGCGATAGGCGAGGATGCGCTGGGCGAGAGCCGGACCGATGCCATCCAGGGTTTCCAGAGCCGTGGCATCCGCAGTGTTGATATTGACCTTGCCACTGGATGTCGCCCCCGGCGCCCCCGAGACCGCCCCCTTCCTGGCGACCACGATTTGCTCCCCGTCGGTGACGACCTCGGCAAGGTTGACTTGAGCTTGATCGGCCGCGTGCGTGAAGCCACCCGCAGCGGACACCGCGTCAACCACGCGATCGCCCGCAGGCAATTCGTACAACCCGGGCCGCCGCACCTGGCCGACGACATGCACCAGGGCAGTCGGCGCATCATTTGCGGTCGGCGCGGCCTTGTGGACGACCGCTGGTGGCGCAGCCGCTCGTGTAACACCGTGCGGGGCGAGCGCGCTCACCAACACCGCGACGCCCGCGGCAAGGATCACCAGCACGATGCCCGCGCCGACGGTTAGACGCAGGCGCGCGGTACGAGCATTCGGATCGACATCCACGAATCGAGGCTAGATTTCTACGCAGCCCTCGATCGACGCAACGAAGAATCTGTGGACTACGCCCTATTTCGTGGCGATGTTGACGAGTCGCGGTGCTCGCACAATTACGTTCGCGATCTGGCGATCACCGAGCGTGCGAATCACGGCAGCAGATCCGCGCGCGAGTTTCTCGAGCTCCTCAGCGCTAATCTTCGGCCCAACCTCGAACCGATCGCGAACCTTGCCGTCGACCTGAACTATCGCGGTCACAGACTCTTCGATAAGCAGGGTCGGATCGGCCTTCCGCCATCCGGCAAGGGCAACCGTCGGCAGGTAGCCGAGCTTCTCCCACATGTCTTCAGCCGTGTACGGCGCAAACAGGCTGAGCGCGACAGCGATGACTTCGGTGGCCTCACGGACCGCGGCGTCGCCACCGCCAGCCCCCGTGTCGATCGTCTTGCGCGTGGCATTGACGAGTTCCATGATCTTCGCGACCAGCACGTTGAATTTGAAAGCCTCGATGAGACCCGGACCCTCGGCGAGCAGCCGATGGGTCTGCCGACGCAGAGCAACATCCCCTGTGCGCCACTCCACTTCGGGAGCGCTGGTGACGTCGCCGGCCAGGCGCCATGCCCGAGCGAGGAACTTCGACGAAGCAGCGGGAGAGACATCCGCCCAGTCGATGTCATCCTCGGGCGGCCCGGCAAACGCCATCGTCAGCCGCACCGCGTCAACGCCGTGCTCATCGAGCTGGTCGGAGAGCCGAACCAGGTTGCCCTTGCTCTTCGACATCGCCGAGCCATCCATGAGCACCATGCCCTGGTTCAGCAGTGCGCTAAAGGGTTCGGTGAACGTGACATACCCGAGGTCGAACAGAACCTTAGTGATGAAACGTGCGTAAAGCAGGTGCAGGATGGCGTGGGTCACTCCCCCCACATACTGGTCGACCGGAGCCCACTTGTCGGCCTCTGCCGGGTCGAATGCCCTTTCGCTGTCATGCGGATTGAGGAATCGCAGGAAGTACCACGAGCTGTCGACGAACGTGTCCATCGTGTCAGGGTCACGTTTGGCCGGGCTGCCGTCGCGCGGATCGGGAACGTTCACCCACTCCTCCGCCGCACCGAGCGGAGACTGACCGCGAGGTTGCAGGTCGAGCCCCTCTGTCGGTGGCAGCTCGATCGGCAGCTGGTCTTCTGCCACGGGAATGAGCACGCCATCCGAGCCATGAATGATCGGGATGGGCGTGCCCCAGTATCGCTGACGCGAAATCAGCCAGTCGCGCAGCCGGTACGTCTTCGCCGCGCGGCCCGCGCCGAGTGTCTCCAGCTGCTCGATGATCTTGGAAATTGCGTTCTGCTTACTCAGCCCGTCGAGCGGGCCCGAGTTGATCATCCGCCCGGGACCGTTCAGGGCCTGACCGGTAGTCGCGGGGTCGAGTGGCGGCAGGTCGTCTGGCAGGATCGCCTTGCCGTCTTCGTCGACATCCAGCACCGGGATGGCGCCGGTCAGCGGTGCGAGGGTGTCGACGACAACCCGAACTGGCAGCCCGAATTTCAGAGCGAAGTCGAGGTCGCGCTGGTCATGCGCAGGAACCGCCATGACGGCGCCATGCCCGTAGTCGGCCAGCACGTAGTCTGCGGCCCAAATCGGGATGCGCTCGCCGTTGATCGGATTGATTGCGAAACGATCAAGCGGCACTCCCGTCTTTTCGCGGGTCGCGTCCTGGCGCTCGATCTCGGTCGATTTCTGCACCTGCTCGAGGTAATCCTGAAATACCATGCGCACTTCGGGGGTCGACCCGGCGGCGAGTTCGGCCGCGAGATCCGAGTCAGGGGCGACGACCATGAACGTGGCGCCGTAGAGCGTATCGGGCCGCGTGGTAAAGACCGTCACCTTCTCGGCGCGACCTTCGATCTCGAAGTCGACGTCGGCCCCCTGCGAGCGCCCGATCCAGTTGCGCTGCATGGCGATGACCTTCGACGGCCACGACCCTTCGAGCTGGTTGAGGTCGTCTAGCAGGCGGTCTGCGTAGTCGGTGATCTTCAGGTACCACTGAGTGCGCTTGCGCTTGACGACGATCGCGCCGCTGCGCTCGGAGGTGCCGTCAGCCAGCACCTGCTCGTTGGCGAGAACGGTCTGGTCTACCGGATCCCAGTTGACCCAGCTCTCCTTGCGGTAGGCGAGTCCCTTCTCGAACATCTTCAGGAACAACCACTGATTCCACTTGTAGTACTCAGGATCACTCGTGTGCAGCACACGATCCCAGTCGAAGGATGGCGCGTACCGGCGCATCGAGGCGCGCTGCTGCGCGATGTTGTCGTACGTCCAGGCACGTGGATCAACCCCGCGCTTGATTGCAGCGTTCTCGGCCGGAAGCCCGAAGGAATCCCACCCGATCGGATGCAGCACGTTGAACCCCTGCTGCCGCCAGTAGCGCGCGACGACGTCGCCAAGCGCGTAGGCCTCGGCGTGACCCATGTGAAGGTCACCCGATGGATACGGAAACATATCGAGTACGTACTTTCGCGGGCGGGTGTCGCCAGGATCGCCACTCGCAAACGGCTTCATCTCGTCCCAGATGGGAAGCCACTTGTCCTGGATACGCAGGAAGTCGTAGGCGGCATCCAACCCGGCTGTGTCGATGTCGTCGTGCTCTGCCACAGGTACGTCCAATTCGTTGCGAGGGATGCGGGCGCCATAGCGCTGGCGTATCGGCAAACCTGCCGAGGAACCCAGACAAGCGTACTAAAGACGACCGCGCCCTCGCGGAATGCAACCACACGGTTGCAGTTTCTGCTAGCGTGCAGGAATGGCTGAACTCATCGTCACGCGCACTGTCCACATCATGGCCCACCGCAGCGCTGTCTGGGCAGCCCTCACGCAGCCCGAACTGATCAGCGAATGGTTCGGAGATACCGCGACCCTCGATCTCCGCGTAGGCGGCACTGGCGTGATGGGGTGGAGCGACTGGGGCGACTTTCGCGTCGTCGTCGAGGAGGTCGACGAGCCCAACGTATTCGCGTTCCGTTGGGGACGTGAGCCGGGCGAAGACCCTGTCGTCGGCGCTTCGACAGTCGCGCGGTTCACTCTGACCGATCGTGACGGAGGTACCGAGTTGACCGTCGTCGAGACCGGGTGGGAGGAAGCGGGCGGCGACGTCGAATCGCTGATGAAGGGCAACGACCAGGGCTGGTTGGAAGAGCTGGGCGAGCTGCAGGCCTTCCTCGAGAAACAGGATTCGGCGTGAGCGCAACGCTCGTACCCGTGTTTGCGGCTCTGGCAGATCAGACCCGGTGGGACATCCTGAGCCGTCTTGGCGCGCGCGAGCTGTCGGCATCGGCTCTGGCTGCCGAGCTGCCGGTGTCACGACAGGCGATCGCCAAACACCTGGCCGCGCTTGCGGAGGTGGGGTTGGTCGAACCTGAGCGCCACGGGCGTGAGATCCGGTATCGGGCACTGGGCGCCCGCCTCAGCGAGGTCGCGCTGCAGCTCGACCGAATCGGTGCGAAGTGGGATACCCGACTCGCGCGCATCAGGGCGATCGCCGAGCGGCTTTAGCCGTCGCCGTCAGGACGCGCCGAGAACTCGCAGTAGCGCAGCGGCCTTGAGCTTGACCTCGGCGAGTTCCTCGGCCGGGTCGCTCAGCGCGGTGATGCCTCCCCCGGCCCCGACCGTCGCGCCCGACGGGGTCATGACGATGGAGCGAATAACCATGGCGAGGTCGATCCGACCGTCGAGTCCGAAGTAGCCGAACGCCCCGGAATAGATGCCCCTCGGATGCCGCTCCAGGCCATCGAGGATCCGCACGGCACTCGACTTGGGCGCGCCCGTCATCGAGCCGGCGGGGAAGCAGGCGACCACGGCATCCATCCCGGTGAGCCCCGCCTCAAGCTGACCGCGAACCGTGCTGACCAGCTGATGTACCTGTGCGTAGCTTTCGACCGCGAGCAGGCTCGGCACCTCGACGCTGCCGATCCGGCTCACCCGGGAGATGTCGTTGCGCATGAGATCGACGATCATCAGGTTCTCGGCACGCTCCTTGTCACTCGCGAGAAGTTCGGCGGCGAGGGCGGCATCCAGCTCCGGAGTATTGCCTCTGGGCCGCGTGCCCTTGATCGGGCGTGATTCGACGACTCCGCTCGGCGACACAGAGAGGAATTGCTCGGGCGACGAACTCAGGAGCGACATCTCGCCAATTCGAAGCAGCGCACCATGATGACTCGGACTGGATGCTCGAAGCGCCAGATAGGTCGCCAGCGGATCCGCGACAACGTCCACACTCGCGAGCGTGGTCAGGCACAGCTGGTACGCGTCACCCCTGGCGATCGCCGCCTTGCACTCGCGGATCATCGCGATGTATTCGTCATCGGTATCTCGCCAGCGGGCGGTCGCATGTGGTGGTTCGGCAGACACGGCCCCCGGCGCGGACTCCTGCGCGTGCATCAGGGCGCGAGCGGTGCTGTCGCGCCACTCCACGGCCGCCTCCCAGGTCTCCCCCAACACCAGAAGTGTGACCTCGCCCGTCAGGTGATCGAACTCAACCGCTCGATCGACGTACAGAAACGCCGCATCCGGCAGGGAGGACTCCTGCGTGCGTGCGCTGCCCATTGTCTCGAAACGGGACTCGTATCCGATCCAGCCGACCCAGCCGAGAGCAAAGCCTTCGCCGGCCTCCATCCGGTCCTCGGCCAGTTCTGCGCGAAGAAAATCGAGCACTGAACCCTCGATGGATGCGGAGGTGACGACCCTGGACGCTGCCGCGATGTAGCTGCGCCCGGACCTTGCGTCCGGCCCGTTGTCGAGCCATACGACATCGGAATCACCGCCAAACAGCGTCGTGAAGGCAACCGCCGGGTCGACCCACCGTCCGACCGGATGCCGCAGGACTGTTGGGCGCATAACCTAACCCTATGAGCGTCGAGACCATCCACCGCTGGCGCGACGGCGAACTCGAGCCTCTTGACTATTGCGACCCGAGCGAGACCACCATTCAGGTGGCCGACTCCTGGTACGTGACCGACGGAACGACGCTGGCGCTGGGCCTGCATCGCGAGCGGTTTCTGTCATCCATGGATCAGGATGTCCGCGACGCGACGAATGCAGACGCCTTCTGGGACGCCGTAATCGCGTTGATCCCGCGGCGGGGCGACTGGTTCCCGCGGGTCGAGCTTCAAAATCGCTCGGGCGCGGCGCTTTTGGTTGCGCGACTGCGAAGTGCGCCCGCGCGCACCAAGAACGTCACCGTCACTACTCTTCAGGGCGCAGACCCGCGCACGGCACCCCGAATCAAGGGGCCGGACCTCCCAACGATGACGCGCATCCGCACCGAAATTCAGCGGCTGGGTGCTGGCGAGGCAGTAATTTTGGCCGACGGCGGCTACGTAGTCGATGGCACGCACAGCGGCCTCCTGTGGTGGCGCGGCGACATTCTGTGCGGCCCGCCAGCCGAGTTCGAGCGTGTCGACAGCGTGACCGTGCGCAGCGTTCTCGCTCTCGCCACTGCGCTGGGGGTCGAGACTTACGGCGAGCCTGTCACCCCGGCAGAACTCGAGGGCACCGAACTCTGGTCCCTGAACGCGCTGCACGGCATTCGCATCGTGACGAACTGGATCGATGGCCCGTCGCTCGCGGAAAAGCCCGGCCGACTTGCCATCTGGCGAGCCCGCATGGATGCTCTTCGCAAGCCGATCTAGGTAGTGTGAACCGGTGAACGCGTTCTTCGACTGGCTCCTCTCGACGGTGCACAGCGTCGACCCGATCGCGCGGATCCTCATCGCGGCGGCCGCGATGTTCTGTGAAACGTCCGTGCTGCTCGGCCTCATCGTGCCCGGCGATACCGTCGTTCTCGTGTCAGGCACTGCCGTCGACGGTCCAGTGCAGTTCGTCGCACTCGTGGTAGCAGTGATTGTCGGCTCCTTGGCTGGAGAATCAGTCGGCTTCTCGCTCGGCAAGTATTTCGGCCCGCGCATCCGACAGTCACGGCTCGGTCAGCGGATGGGCGAGGCGAACTGGGTTCGCGCCGAGACCTATCTCGCCAGGCGTGGGGGGCTGGCGGTCGCGATCTCACGGTTTCTTCCGGTGCTGCACTCGCTCGTTCCCCTCGTGGTCGGATCGAGTCCAATGCGTTACCGCACGTTCATCGCCTGGACGGCGCCCGCGTGCCTGGTCTGGGCGCTCACCTATGTGTCGGTCGGCGCGTTCGCCGCGCAGAGCTACCGGCAACTCGAGGGACAGCTCCATTGGGCGGGCTATCTATTCGTCGCGATAGTCGTCCTCGCTCTCGTAGTCATTTTCTTCATCCGCAAGCTGATCGAACGCAATGAGGCCAGGCACATGACGCACCCCGCCGAAGGTGAATAGCGCGATCGAAAGCAGCGTGGGCGAGTGCGCAGAACAATCGAGAGCACAGAAAAGGGGCGGATGCCTCAGCGCCCGCCCCTTTTCTTACGCCGTTCTGTTTAGAACAGGTTCGCCTTCGCGAGCCAGTTCTTGGCAACGTTGATCGGGTTGATCGGGTTGGCGGGATCCGATGTCTCCGTGTTGAACTCGAGGAGATCCTTGGTCGTCAGCGCGGCCGACACCTTGTTGAGAACAGACTGGAGCTTGGCACTGACCTTGCTGGTGCTGACGATCGGCACTACCTCCTGTGACGCGAACAGGCTGTTCGGGTCGGTGAGGGTAACGAGGTTGTTCTGCAGGATCGACGGCGTGGTGCTGTAGATGTCTGCGGCTTGAACCGTGTTCGCGAGCAAGGCCTTCAGAGTTGCCGGGCCGCCGCTGTCATTGATTGCCTTGAAGTTGATGTTGTTCAACCCGTAGACGCTCTGCAGCCCCTTGATGCCATCCGGACGTGTCTGGAACTCCGGGTTCGCCGCCAGGGTGAACGACTTCAGATTTTTCAGGTCAGCGATCGACACCAGGCTATTGGCCTTGGCGAACGCGGGCGTGACGTTAATCGAGTCAGAGTCAGCAGCACTTGACGGCGTAAGCGCCGTGAGCCCCTTCGGAAGAGCCTTGGCGAGAGCGGCATTGACATCGGCAGGCTTGTTGGCTGTCGCCGACTTGCTCAGGAAGTCGAGGATGCTGCCCGAGTACTCCGGGATGAGGTTAACCTCGCCCTTTTCGAGTGCAGGGATGTATGCGGCGCGCTGTCCGATCCCGAGCTTGTAGCTCACGGTGAACCCGTTTGCCGCGAGGGCCTGGCCGTAGATGTTGCCGAGAACGACGTTCTCGGGGAACGCTGCGGATCCGACCGTGATCGCCGTCTTCGAGCTCGTGCTCGAAGTACCCGAAAGCGACTTGCTCGACGAGCATCCGGCGAGCAGCAGCGAAGCACCTGCGACGATTACGCCGGCAACGATCACACCTCTTTTTGATCCAAACATTTCTAAATACCTTCCGTGATGGGTGTCCCCTGGGTTGCGGCAGCTGCTTTCCTGCCGCGTGCTGTGGTGTTTCTTCTATCGTTCGCCCCGCGGGACACTCCTCGCGGAACGACGAATCTTTGGACAACGGCCAGAAGGCCGTCGATGATGAGGGCGAGAGCGGCCACCAGGATCGCGCCGGCCATCATTTGCGGATAATCGTTGGTGGCAACTCCGTTGCTGATGAACGAGCCGAGACTGACCTGCCCGAGCAGCGACGAGATTGTCACCGTCGACACCAACTGCAAACTGGTTGCCCGCAAGCCGCCCACGATGAGAGCCGCGCCCAGCGGAATCTCGACCTTCTGCAGGATCTGCCACTCGGTCATCCCCACCGCTCGTGCGGCGTCAATCGTTTGGCGATCGACCGACTCGAGCCCGGCGTATGCCCCGGCGAGCAGCGCGGGAATACCGAGCAGCACGAACACGACGATGTTCGGGATGTAGTTCGAGGGAATGCCGGCAACGTCCGGTATGAAGAGGATGAGCACTGACAGCAGACCGAGCGTGGGGAGCGCACGCGCGACGTTGCTGAGGATAATGGCGATGCCGCGGCCCCTGCCGGTGTGACCGATGTAGAACCCAATGGGAATCGCGATAAGGATCGTGAAAAAGAGACTGATCCCGGTGAGGATGAGGTGCTGTGTCAGCGCATCGAGAATTCCGGTACCGAACACGGTTGTGGTCCAGTGCGCAGGAGTAAAGATCCAGGCGAAGCCCTGAATTATGAGGTCCACACGGCCTCCTTAGCAACCAGGCGCGAGGCACCGCGGCGGGTTGTGCGACGATTCCACGGCAGGAGCAGGCGGCCAAGTCCCGACAGGATCAGGTCGAATATCGCAGCGATGATCAGAACCAGCACGATGCCGGTCCAGATCTCGATGTAGAGAGACGACTTGAACCCGTCCTGAAACAGATTGCCGAGGCTCGGGATGCCGATGAAGGCTCCCACCGTCGCGAGGCTTACCGTGCTGACGGAGACCACGCGGACACCAGCGAGCAGAACCGGGCCGGCGAGCGGCAACTCGACACCAAAGAATCGCTGAACGGCGGAGAACCCGACTGCGCGCGCCGACTCGCGTACGTCGGACGATACGGACAGGAACGCATCCGTCGACGAACGAATCATGATCGCGACGGCATAAACCGTGAGTGCGACGACGACATTCTTGGAGTCAAGAATCGCCAGGCCGAACGCAACCGGGACAAGCACGAACAGAACAGGTGAAGGGAGCGTGTACAAGACGCTGAAGATGCCCAAAAGGACCGAGCGAGCGACGCGATTCCTACTGGCCCAGAAGCCGAGGGGTATGGAGACAAGGAACCCGATGATGATCGGCGGAACGCTCAGACTCAAGTGGTCCAGAACGAGCTGCCAGATGCTGGGGTTTCCAAAAAAGAAGTTGTCCCATACCCATTGCATTAGGCGTCGCCCGCCTGTGAGGTCTTGTTCGAGACGCTGCGGGACTTTGGAGATGCGTTGCCGGTAGCAAGCTTGCCATCGGGGGCTGCGATCACGCCTGCCGCATACCCTCCGGCGTCAACCAGAACGAGGTCGTCACCATTGGCCTGGACGCCTGAGCTCACGGTAAGCCGACGCTTGCCGCGCTCCGCACCGATAAAGGACGCGACAAAATCGCTCGCGGGTCTGGCCAGGATCTCTTCCGGCGTGCCCTTCTGTGCGATCCTGGCGCCCTTCTCGAGGATGATGACCTGATCGCCGAGCAGGAATGCCTCGTCAATGTCGTGAGTGACGAACACGATCGTCTTGTCGAGCTCGCGCTGCAGCCGCATGGTTTCGGCCTGCAGCTCGGTGCGCACAATGGGGTCGACGGCGCCAAAAGGTTCATCCATGAGGAGGATGTTCGGGTCGGCTGCCAGACCGCGCGCAACACCCACGCGCTGCTGCTGGCCACCGGACAACTCACCCGGATATCGATTTGCGAGCACGCGATCGAGCCCGACCGTATCGAGAAGTGTCAGGGCGCGCTCGTAGGCCTCGGCCTTCGGAACCTTGGTGAGCAACAGCACGGTCGCGACGTTGTCGATCACCTTACGGTGCGGCAGTAGGCCGGAATTCTGCATCACATATCCGATGCTGCGGCGCAGGCGCACCGGCTCCGTCTGCGCGATGTCCCGGGAGTCGATCTCGATCGTGCCCGAAGTCGGGTCGACCATCCGGTTGATCATGCGAAGCAGGGTGGTCTTGCCGCATCCCGAAGAACCTACAAAGACGGTCGTCTTGCGCGAAGGAATGATCACACTGAAGTCATCGACGGCGCGCGTGCCATCGGGGTATAACTTGGAAACCGATTTGAACTCGATCACGAGTTCACCTCGATCGTGCGGGGCGCTTCCTGCATGCTGTGCGGCTCATTCCTCGTGGGGGGTCACACGAATCGACACTTGCCTATCGAACAGCTAAACACTATTCGGGGCCTCTGTCATTCCCGGCGGCCCGCGTAATACTGAGTAAGACTTCGTCGGGAACCCGGCATCCGGGCACGGCAAATCGACGCAAAGATGGGCCAGTGCCGACAAACGTCGGGCCGCGACGGCCCGTTTGTCCGCGCTGGCCCATTTCGAGGCTGCGGGATGCTCGGCAGAAGTTAGCCGAGGCGCTCGGCGAGGATCGACAACACGAGCGCCTTGCCACTGGCGAGGAACGCCGGGTCGCCGCCGGCCTGGCGAGCGAATGCGCGCGCGACCAGGGCATCCATGACCTCGACAGCCTTCTCGAACGCGAACTGCGTCTCACTCGACGAGTCGGTGCCGAAGCGCTTGTTGAGCGTCTGCATCATGACTGAGGCGATGTGCGAGTTCAGGGTGTTCGGCGTCGTTGCCGGCCGGAGATCGATAATGTCCCCACTGCGAAGTGATCCGAAGCCGGGCTCGGTGCGAAATGCCTCGACGTAGATGTCGAAGCCGGCACCAACGGCTGAACGCCAGTCGGCATGGCTCGCGTCGCCATACGCTGCATGAATGCCAGTAAGCACACGCTCCAGATTTCGGGATGCGAGCGCTTGAAGGACCGCAATGCGGTCAGGGAAGTAGCGATAAACGGTGCCGATGGATGCACCAGCGCGCTCGGCGACCATGGCGGTCGTGAGCCTCTCGTAACCCAGTTCGTGCACCGCTGACGCCGCAGCGTCGAGCAGGGCGGTTAGTCGCGCTGTGCTGCGAGCCTGCACTGGCTCGTTGCGCAGTGGCGCTGAACCACCGAGCTTGCCGTCGATCAAGTCGGTGAGCGGCACTCTGTCTCCTTTTGTCGGTCGCCAAAATCCTATCGCGCCCCCGAAGCGGGGGCGGCACCAACTTACAAGTGAGGATAAATGTCATGGCGAATTGGCAGGATGGGTCATATGTGTGGACGTTTCGTGCTCGACCGCAGGATGACTGACCTCGTCGCGCTCTTCGATATTGATGTGCTGGGCAATCTACTTCCCGACCCATCGTGGAATATTGCGCCGACCCAGCCAATCGCTGTCGTCATCGACTCGCTGCCGCGCGCAACACCAGACGACGAGTATCCCGAGCCAGTCAGGCGCGTCGAGGCGGCGCGCTGGGGCCTTGTGCCTGGGTGGGCCAAAGACCCGAAGGCGGGGCCACCGCTCTTCAATGCGCGCAGCGAGGATGTCGCGAGCAAGCCCTCTTTCGAGGTCGCCGTGCAGAGACGGCGCGCGGTCATCCCGGCGTCCGGCTACTACGAGTGGAAAGTCGTCGATGGTACGAAGGTGGCGCACTACGTTTCTCTGCCCGGCGAGGAGCTGCTGCTGTTCGCTGGCCTCTATGACTGGTGGAGAAATCCCGCGGCCGCGGACGACGACCCTGACAGGTGGATGCTGTCGGCAACCATCCTGACCCGCCAGGCGAGCGGGCCGGTCGCGTCGATCCACGACCGTATGCCCGTCTTCCTCGACGCCGATCTCGTTGAGGAGTGGCTCGATCCGCAGGCAGAGGGATCGCAGGACCTCATCGATGAGGTGGCATTCGGCGCCGAGGCTGTCGCCGAACGAGCGCAGTTTCACGAGGTCGGCGCTGACGTCGGGTCAGTGCAGAACAACGGACCGGAGCTCGTCGCACAAGTACCGTAGCGTCTCGCCGTCGCAGCACTGCCGTAGGCGACCGGCCAGCACTACCGTGTGCCTGCACTACCGTGTGTCTGCACTACCGCGTGCCAGACTGAAGCAATGGCTCGACAAACCCGCGGCGCCTCACCCGCAGCCGAGCTTGCTCCCGCGCTCCATCGAGCGGCGCGGATCGAGGATGCACTTCATCGCTTTCGTGAGGGGCGCGCGCGCAAGCGCGGCCTGATTCCCACGGTCATCCCCTACTCCGGCTACGGCGGGCAGGGCTGGATCCGCGTATTGTGTCGCGTGCTTCTCGCCAGACAGACCAAGTCCGACCAGCCGGCGCCCTACCGCAGCATCCGTGGCTGGCGCAGTTTTACGAGCGTACCGGTCAACGAGGTCGCGGTCACGATTACGGCCGGCGGGCGAGAGTTTCAGGTGACGACCGACAGAGGCGGAGTGGTAGACACCCGTGTCGATGTGGATCTTCCGGTCGGCTGGAACACAATTCAGCTGCGCACCGCTGGTTCCGCGGTCGTCGATGCACGCATCTACGTCGTTGATCCTGCCGTGCGATTCGGCATCCTGTCTGACATTGACGACACCGTCATGGTCACAGCGCTCCCCCGGCCGCTACTCGCCGCGTGGAACACGTTCGTCCTCGACGAGCACGCGCGCACGCCCGTGCCGGGGATGTCGGTGCTCTATGAGCGGCTCGTGCGAGCACACCCTGGTGCGCCAGTAATCTACATTTCGACCGGTGCCTGGAACGTCGCGCCCACGCTCGGGCGCTTCCTGTCCCGCAACCTGTATCCGGCTGGCGCGCTCCTCCTCACCGATTGGGGGCCGACCCACGACAGGCTATTCCGCAGCGGCAAATTGCATAAACGGGAGAGTCTTGAGCGCCTTGCCCACGAATTTCCCGACATGAAATGGCTCCTCATTGGAGACGATGGCCAGCACGACGAGGAATTGTATGGGGAGTTCGCGCGCAATCACGAGGCCAATGTGGCCGCGGTCTGCATCCGCCAACTGTCCGCTGGAGAGGCCGTCTTCGCGGGCGGTCGCAGTTCGGCGGACGAACACGGCAGCGGCACAACCGCACTGTGGCTTTACTCACCCGACGGAGCCGGACTGTCGGAGCAACTCACCGCAGCAAACCTGTTGCCGAGCTATCCCGATTGAAATGCCGCTTGTTACAGGCGATACAATACGCACAATTCTAGCTATACGGATGGATATTAGTCTGTAACAATAGATAAATGCGTATTAGAGAGGCACAACTTTCCAGCCAAGAATGGGAAGAAAAGGTCGGGGCACAGTTTCGCGCGCTGAGGATTGCCGCAAATCTCGATCAGGCGCAGCTGGCCGCGCGGGCATCGATCAGTGTCGGCGCGCTCCGCAATCTGGAGCGGGGCACCGGTTCAACGCTAAAGACTCTCGTGCAGGTGACTCGAGCACTGGGTCACGAGGACTGGCTCGAGAGCATTTCTTCCGCTGCGGGCATCAGCCCGATCGACATCCTGCGGTCGGGCCCGGTGCGACGCAGCCGCGTGTATCGAGCGCGACGAAGCGAGGCCTGAGCATGTACCAGCCGGTGGATGCCGTCGAAGTCAGTGCGTGGGGCATGCGTGTCGGTGCCGTCGCACTCGAACCGGGAATTGGCTACTACGCCTTCGAGTATTATCCGGACTGGATCGCTCGCGGCATCGAGCTCGCACCGCTGGCCATGCCGGCGCGACCGGGGACCCATGTCTACCCGACGCTTCCGGAAGCCACGTTCCACCGACTGCCCGCACTCCTCGCCGACTCCCTGCCGGACGACTTCGGCAATGCACTCATCGACGCCTGGCTGGCTGGTCAAGGTGTCGGCCGCGGGGCCGTGAGTCCGCTCGATCGGCTGGCCTATATGGCATCCCGCGCCATGGGCGCGCTTGAGTTCCGGCCGAGCCGAGGGCCACGGCAGCGCGTTTCCAGCGCTGTGGAACTTGGCGACCTCGTTGAGGGCGCGAAGGCGATGCTGGGCGGTCAGTTCGCCGGTGAACACGAGACGGAGTCTGCACTGCACAGCCTCATCCAGGTCGGCACCTCAGCCGGCGGCGCTCGGGCCAAGGCCGTGATCGCGTGGAACCGTGCGACCGGAGAGATCCGCTCGGGCCAACTCCCGGCTGATCCGGGATTCGAATACTGGCTCATCAAACTGGACGGGGTCGGTCGCGATCGCGAGCTCGGATCATCAAGTTCATACGGTCGAATCGAATACGCGTACTCGCTCATGGCACGCGCCGCCGGCATCGAGATGACCGAATGCCAGCTGCTCGAAGAGAATGGGCGCGCTCATTTCATGACCAAGCGATTTGACCGCGGGGATGATGGGAGCAAACGCCACACGCTGACTCTCTGCGACATCGCCGAAATCGACTTTCGACAGCGCGGCGTCAACGATTACGCCCAGCTGTTCCAGACTGCCGCGGAGCTCGGTCTCGATGAGAGAACTCGCGAACAGATTTTTCGCCGGATGGCCTTCAATGTTCTCGCGCGCAACTGCGATGACCACACGAAGAACCACTCGTTCATCCTCGAGACGGCCGAATCGAAGTGGGCGCTGTCACCCGCCTACGACGTGACGTTTGCATACAACCCCGCCGGCGACTGGACCTACCAACACCTCATGGCTGTGAATGGAAGGTTCTCTGGCATCACCCGCGCCGATCTCCTGGCTGTCGCCAACCGCTTCCTCGTGCCGCGGCCATCGGCGGTGCTCGCGGAGGTTATCGCCGCCGTGTCGGCCTGGCGCAACTTCGCCGGCGAGGGAGGAGTGCCGGACGACCTGGCTGCCGAGATTCGGACTACCTTCCCAACAATCGACTGACTAGCCGATGGGCAGCCGCTTCCATGACCTGGGCCCCGCAGAACCGGCCGGATATGTCTCCATTGCCACCGCATCCCTGTGCCAGGCCGCGAGCACGGGCGTCACGATGCGCCAGCACTCCTCGGCGACATCGCCGCGTACCGAGAGCGTTGGATCGCCGCGCAGGATTCCCTCGAGCACTTCACCGTAAGCGCCCATCGTCGAGTCGGCGAAGGTGGCGCTCAGTGTGACGTTGTCGAGCGAAAACGGATCGCCCTCACCATTGATGTTCAGGTCGAGATGCATCATGTGGGGGTCGAGCGAGATGCGCAACTGAGTGGGAACACTCGTCCCTGTCATGCCGGTCGGAAGGTGCGGCACTGGCCTGAAGGTAATCACGATGTCCTTGCGACTGTCCTCGAGCGCTTTCCCGGATCGCAGGACGAACGGCACCCCGGCCCAGCGCCAGTTGTCGACCGAGAGGACGAGCTCGGCCAGCGTTTCAGTGCCTCGAGCGGCGTCAACTCCCGGCTCCTTCAGGTAGGCACCGAGCTTCTTGCCGTCGATCGTTCCTGCGGTGTATCGCGCACGGCGACTGCCGGCTGCGGCCTTACCCTGCCAAATGCGTGTCGCTCGGAGCGCCTGCGCCATCGCGCCACGCAGGTCGTCTGAGTCGAGTGTCGACGGCGGCTCCATCGCAATGGCCGCCAGCACCTGCAGCAGGTGACTCTGGATCATGTCGATGAGTGCACCCGCGTGGTCGTAGTAGCCCGCCCGGCCTTCGAGGCCGAGGGACTCGTCGTAGCTAATCTCGACGCGCTCGATGTTCGACGCATTCCAGCTCTGCTCAAACAGTCGGTTCGCGAAGCGGAGGCCGAGGATATTCAGAACCGTCGATTTGCCCAGAAAGTGGTCGACGCGATGCACCTGCCGCTCAGGGATGAAGGTCGCCAGCAACCGATTGAGCGCTCGTGCGCTCGGCAGATCCGTGCCGAATGGCTTCTCGAGCGCGAGAACCAGTCCGCTCGGCAGCTTCATTTTGGACAACGTGGCGCATACCTTTTCGGTGACCGCCGGCGGCAGGGCGAAGTAGAGGGCGGGTATGCCCGTGCATGCGGCAAAGATCTTCTCGAGCTCATCGGGGTTCGTGGCATCCGCCTCGAAGTACCTGCTCGACGCGATCAGAGCGGTCAGCCTGGCCCCGGATGCCGCCCCAGCCTTGAACGAGGACGTCACGCGCCTGCGCCACACCGCGTCCGTCATCGGCACGCCCCCGACCCCGATTAGGTCAATCTGGAGATCGGGTTGGCTGGCGAGCAGCTGCCCCAGCCCCGGAAGAAGTAGTCGTGCGGTGAGATCTCCGCTAGCTCCGAGAATGACGAGAGTGCGTCGATTGCTGCTCATTGTCCAAAACTAGCTGTCAGGATTGGCAAATGCCCCTGAACATCGAGGATTACGGTCTCATCGGCGACGGCCATACGGCTGCACTGGTCGGCAACGACGGATCGATCGATTGGTTGTGTCTGCCGCGCTTCGATTCGGCATCCACCTTCGGAGCTCTGCTCGGTGACGAAGATCACGGTCGCTGGCTCGTGGCGCCAGCTGGCGATATCGTCTCGACGAGCCGTGAGTACCTCGAGGACACGTTCATCCTCGTAACGCACTGGGAGACGTCGTCGGGCAAGGCCGATGTTACCGACTTCATGCCGCAGGGCGATCGCCGCGCAGACATTGTGCGGCGTATCACGGGCGTCGAGGGCACCGTCGACTTCCGTCAGGAGCTTCGGGTGCGATTCGACTACGCGGCGGCGCTGCCCTGGATGCGCCAGGCACCGGACGCTGGAGGCAATGCCGTCATCGGCGTTGCGGGGCCCGATGCCATCGTCATCCGCGGGCCGCAACTGATTGCAGAGCCCCAATCGCACGCACACGGGTCGCAATTTACCGTGAAGAAAGGCGAGTCGGTCGACATCGTTCTGACCTGGTTTCCGTCGCACCGCCAGGCGCCGGAAGCCATCGACGTCGAGGCTCGCCTGACGCACACGAAGGCGTGGTGGCGCGACTGGGCGAAGTCGTGCGAGGCCCCCGAAAAGTACAACACCCAGGTGCATCGGTCGCTCCTCGTGCTCCGCGCGCTCACGCATGAAGACACCGGCGGCATCGTCGCGGCGGCAACGACGAGCCTCCCCGAGGAATTCGGCGGCAGCCGCAATTGGGACTACCGCTATGTCTGGCTGCGGGATGCCTCGCTCACCCTGTACGTCCTCATCGCCCACGGCTTCAAGAACGAGGCTGAAGCCTGGCGGGGGTGGCTCCTGAGAGCGCTTGCCGGCGATCCGAACGACGTCCAGATCATGTACGGATTGGCAGGCGAGCGTCGGCTGACCGAGTGGGAGCTCACGACCCTGCCCGGCTATGCGGACGCCGCGCCGGTGCGCGTCGGCAATGGCGCATTCGTCCAGTATCAGGGCGACATGTTCGGCGAGGTAATGCTGGCGCTGCAGCGCGCTCGCGAGGCTGGCATCGAGGAGACCGACCTTTCGTGGTCGCTCCAGCGTGCGCTCATGCAGTTCGTCGAGAACAACTGGAAGCGCGCTGACAACGGGATCTGGGAGATCCGCGGTCCCAAGCGTCACTTCACCCACTCGCGGGTCATGCTCTGGGCGGCATTCGACTGCGCGGTCAAGGCCGTTCGCGACTTCGGGATGGAAGGGCCGGTCGAGCGCTGGGAGCAGCTACGCGAAGAGCTGCGCGCCGAAATCGAACTGAAGGGATGGAACTCGACCCTGGGCAGTTACACGCAGTACTACGGCAGCGGGACCGTGGATGCCTCGCTCCTGCAGCTCGCCCAGGTCGGCTACCTAACCCCTACTGACCCGCGGATGCTGGGCACGGTCGCCGCTATCGAGGCCAGTCTCCTGCGCGACGGCCTGCTTATGCGCTACCTGACTGAAACCGGAGTCGACGGACTGCCGGGCGGAGAGCATCCGTTCCTCGCCTGCTCGTTCTGGCTGGTCGAGCAATATGCTCATTCAGGTCGCCTTGACGACGCAATCGCACTCATGGATCGACTCGTGGGCTTCGCGAACGACCTCGGGCTCCTCAGCGAAGAATATGACGTGACGGGCGAACGCCAGGCAGGCAATACCCCGCAGGCCCTGTCGCACCTCACGCTGGTGCGGGCGGCGGATGCCATCCAGTCCGAAATTTCGGCTGCGAGTTAGCCCCTAAGCCGTCACCAGTCCCTCACCAGTTCCTGCGCGCGATCAAGCAGCCGCAGGCTCACGGCCTCGGAATCGTTGGAGAGCGGCCGCAGGGCATGGCCGAGAAGGTGAGTCGCCGCGATGGCGCTTGCACGGTTCGCGAAGCCGGCGTTGCGATTGCGCTGCCAGCGCGAACGCCAGGCGGCCGCCAGCCGAGCACAGGCCGCTGCGAACGCGGGATCGAGGGCGAACGCGGTCTCGCCGAGTGCGACCAGGTGGGCGTAGAAGGCGGCAGCATCATCCGCGGGGTCACCGGTTCCGGCCGTGTCGATATCGAGCATGCCCGTGATCTGACCGGTGTCTTCGGGGTCCACGAAGAGTTGCCCAAGGTGCAGGTCGCCGTGGATGGTGACGGCGGTGTAGCCGTAGCTGCGGCCGTCCGCGCAGCACCGGGCGATCATCGCGCCGATGTCCCGGACGCGCGCGGCTTCACCCGGCAGCCTCAGGCAGACACGTTCGATGTACCAGTCCAGTCGATCGACCAGTGAGGCTCGTGCGGTGTTGAAAGCGGGCACGTTGGCGAGCAGCGTGCTCATGAACTCGACCTGGTCGAGGAAACCCTCCGGATCCTGCATCCGAGCGACGCACGACTGCGCATCGACGCCCGGCAGTTCTGACATGGCGATGATGCCATCGCTGGACCAGCCTAGAAGACGAGGCACGGGAAGGCTGCTCGAACGAAATTGCTGGTGGCGCTCTGCAATCGATGCAGCTTTGGTCGGTTCGACGACCTTCAGATAGTAGCGAGCGGATTCCGCCTCAACGCGAACAACGGCTCGTCGGCCCGGACGGTAGGTCACCACGCTGATCGAGCGAACGGTCGCCGGAGCACCGAGTCGTTTGAGGATCAGACTCGCAGAAACCGGATCGACCACCTCACGAAGGGCGGGTAGTTCAGGGTCACCAGGATAGATCCACACGGCAGCCGGGGTGCTTGAGCCAGCAATGGGCACGCTGATGACGCCGCGCCTGCTGCCATGCGGGCTGTCGTCGATGAAAACCTGCTGATTCTCGATGGTGCCATCCGGCGCGCGGAGCTTGAGGTCGTACCCGTGCAGATATCCCGTGTCCGTTGGCTCGATCGCGGTGAGCAAGCTGGTGACCAGAGTTCGACCCAGATGGTCTGCTATGAATGCGATGACCGCAGCGTGCTGGGAACCGGGGTCGATCGACGGCGGTTCGCTGATGACACTCTCCCTTGCGTGAAGACCCACTCGGAACCTTTCTCATATTCTGTTCACTCGCCAGCAATTCCGGAAGCACTGGAGAATCTGCCCTGGCGGTGGTATGCGCCGCGCCCCCGGAGTGGGGCTTGCGGCCTATTGACCTTTTATTCGGCGCGCTGATAATTTTGGGTTGCTGGCACGTTGTCCCCATTTCTGCGGACAAGCTACCCCGCGCGGCCTTGAACCCGACAGGTCCGGTTCCTACCCGAAAGGAACAACCAGTAATGAACGCTGCGCTGGTGGCCGCCCCCGCGGCCGTCCTGTCGCTCGTTCACCCCCGGCACTGCCTATCGTTTTCGCGCCGCCATATCCGGTGTCCGCGAACCCGAGTGCCCTGATGGTCGGTGGCGCGCTTGCCCCGCCGCCGACCCCACAGCTTACGTAAGATTCCACCTGGTCCGGGGAGGCCCACCGATTCTGGGGAGGCCCACCAATTCGGGTGAGGCCCACCTATTCTGGTGAAGTGAGAATCGCCGGGACATTTCGGGCAGTAGCGCGAACTCCCCTGCTTCAGGTTCTCAAGACTTCAGCCGCCGCGGTCATCGCCTGGTTGCTGTGCGTCTTCATCCTGAAGCAACAGTTGCCGATTTTCGCCGCAATCGCAGCACTGCTGGTCGTCCAGCCCAGCGTGTCCCAGTCGTTCTCCCGCGGTGTCGAGCGCAGCCTCGGCGTCATCTTCGGTGTTGTGCTGGCATACGCGGTGGGCCTGATCTTCGGCACGAGCACGTGGATAGTTCTCGGTGTCATCGTGGTTGCCCTCCTGCTTGCCTGGGTGTTCAGGCTTTCGCCTGGATCGACGAACCAGATTCCGATCAGCGCCATGCTCGTTCTCTCGATCGGCGGGGTGACGCCGACCTATGCCGTCAACCGAATCGTCGAGACCATCATCGGAGCCGTCGTCGGGTTGATTGTCAACGTCGCGATCGTGCCCCCGGTGCTGTTGGCGCCTGCGCACGTTGCGGTGCTGCGCCTTCTCCGCGATTGTGCGGCGTGCCTGGACGGCATCGCCGCGAGCCTGACGACACCGCAGGATCGCGCTTCGCTCGATAATCTACTCGCCACCGCCCGTGCACTCCGAACCACACAGACTGCAGCCAAGTCGACCCTCGCCGCGGGCGAGGACAGTCTCACGCTCAACCCCCGCCGTGGGAGGTTCCGTCGCGTCCTCGAAAACGACGGCCGCATTCTCGATCGTCTCGGAGTTCTCGTCACCCGCATCATCGGGATGACCCGAGCAATCCACGACAACTACGAACCCAGTCTCACCCAGGATCGCGTAGTCGCAGACATCGCGCGCGAACTCACGCGCGCCGCACACGATCTGAGGATGCTGGGCGAGGACGCCGAAGGCACGAAACCGGGCGCCGCGCCAGAGGAAGCACCGGCCCTGACTTCACCACTGATTGTCGTGTCACCGAACCCCGAGCACTGGATTCTGATCGGGTCGCTGCTCGAGGACATGCGTCGCGTTCGCGAGGAGATCGTCGGCGAGACGGCGGATTAGCTGCGCGATCGACGGTCTTTCCCGCTCATCGAGCGTCCCCGGGAGGCGCTGGTATCGCTCGGGTTCGCACCAGAACCGCCCGGGGGCCCGAGAACTATCCCTTGACCGCTCCGCCGAAGCCGCCGCCGGAGAGGAATGTCCGCTGGAACACCAGGAACAGGACGATCGGGATGAGCGTCGAGATCGTGAGCGACGCGAGAAGCGGGCCGAGTTCGGTTGTGCCCTCGATGGAGGGCAGTCGCACCGACAGCGGCTGGATCGATGCAGGGTTGGAACCCCCCGGCAGCACCAGCAGCGGCCACAGGAAGTCCTTCCAGGCGTTGATAATCGCGAACACGGTAACGACTCCGAGAATGGGCTTCGACATCGGCAGAACGATCAGCCAGAACAGGCGGAAAGGCCCGGCCCCATCCGTTTCAGCGGCCTCAAAGATTTCGCGCGGAAGGCTGTCGAAGAACCGCATGACGAGCACGACGTTGAAGGCACTGGCACCAGAGGGCAGCCACACCGCCCAGAAGGTGTTGAGCAGCGATCCACCGATCACGAGCGGGTGCAGAATCGTCAGGTAGAGCGGGATCAGCAGCACGATGGCCGGAAGGAACAGCGTCGCGAGCACCATAGCTGTGATGACCTTGCCGTACTTCGGCTTCAGGATGCTGAGTGCGTATCCGCCGGTCGTTGCGACAACGATCTGTACGACCCACTCACCTGCCGCGACCCAGATAGTGTTCAGGAAGTAGTTCTGAATCTGGATGTTGATGCCGAACGCCTGGGCGACGTTGTCCCAGGTGATGCCGTGCGGGAAGATCGCGATTGGTTGGGTCAGCGTGTCCTGAGTGTCCGTCAGCGCCGACTTGATGAGCCACAGAATCGGCAGAAGGCCGACGACGACCAACAGGATGAGGAGTACGAGCTGCATGGTTGCAAGCGGGAAACGGACCCCGGGTCGACGCCAGTCGGCCGACGAGACAATACCGCGATCGGCGCCGGCATCCTGAACAACCCGTACCTTGCTCTTGCGCAGTTCACGCTGGCGACGCGGGGTGACGGGTTTTTGGCCGAGCACCACCTCATCCGGGCTGACTACTGGTGTGAAAGTCAATTCTGGCTCCAGCCTCTCGTGGCACGGAAGTAGATGGCGGAAAGAATGGCGAGGCAGGCTGCCAGCATGAGGCTTAGCGCCGTCGCCGCCCCCAGATTGCTGCCGCCGTCACTACTCTGGAACGCGTATTGGTAGACCAGCAGAAGCACCGTCTCGGTTGCTTGAACCGGGCCGCCCTTCGTGAACAGGTAGGGCTCGAGGAATACCTGGGCCGTTCCGATGATCTGAAGTATGAAGGTGATGAGCAGGATGCCGCGAAGCTGCGGCAGCGTCACGTGCCAGATCTTCTTCCAGATGCCGGCGCCATCCACCTCCGCCGCGTCATAGAGCTCCGGCGCGACGTTGGTCAACGCGGCAAGATAAATGATGATCGTGCCGCCCGCCGCCGCCCAGGTAGCCTCAAGGACGAGCGATGGCATTGCCGTCAACGGGTCCTGGATCCAGGGCTGCGGCGGAATGTGGAACCAGCCGAGGATGGTATTGAACACGCCCGTCGCGCTTGCGTCGTAGAACGACGACTTCCAGAGGAGCACCGAGACGACCGGCGGAATAACCACGGGCAGGTAAGCCAGAACGCTGAAAAGGCCTTTGGCTCTCTTGACCTCGCTCATGATGACCGCGAGCACGAGGGGAACAGGATAACCAAGGACGAGGGCGAGTCCCGCGAAGTATGCGGTATTCCTGACGGCAATCGCGAAGGTCGGGTCGTTGAACACGAAAGTGAAGTTCGACCAGAACGGGTTTGCCCACGTGGTCACGACGAAGTTGGTGTGCTGGAGGCTGATCACGAACGAGTCGATGATCGGCCACCAGGAGAAGATGCCGAAGATGAGGAGCAGCGGCAGCAGGAACAGCAGGTTAGCCAAACCGCCACGGCGAACCCAGGTCATGGGAGTTCCGCGCACTCGACGTCGAGTGGTCTTCAGCGGAACCGCGACCGACCGGCTGAGAGGTTCTGTTGAGGTAGTCATTGGTACCGGTTTCCGGTTGAGATTGTGACGGATCGGCGGAGGCGCGAAGCCTCCGCCGACCCGTTATTCAGTGTTGTGACGTTCGGATCAGGAACTACTTGATTGCGGCCTGGTCGGGGTCCGCGTCGATGAGGGCCTGGATTTTGACATCCACAGCCTTCAGCAGCGCGTCCACGTTGGGGTTCTTCTGCGTGAGTACAGCCTGCACCACCGGGTCAAGCGCAGCGTAGAGATCCTGCGTGTGCTTGTTCGGTTCGGGCACGATGTTCTCAGAGAAGATGTTGCTCGTGAACGGAGCAACATTGGCCAGAAGGCCGGACGTAGCGTACGGCTTGATCCACGACTGTGACAGGTCGTAGGTCGCCTTGTCGAAGATCGGCAGCGACGGAGCGCCGACGATCTGGTTGCTGGCCTGCAGCGCCTTCGCCTGGGTCACAGCAGCGGCCTGGTTGACCTGCGGCTGGCCGTAGTAGAAGTCGATCCACTTCGCAACAGCTGCCTGCTGCGCCGGGGTGTCCTTCACGTTGGCAACCGCGACGGTTCCACCGCTCAGCACGCCGGCGTTGGCCGCTGTTGTGTCAACGGGGATGACCGTGACGCCATAGTTGGTCGGGTCAACCTTGTCGTTCTGGACGAGCGAGGTGATGACATCCGAACCACTCATGTACATCGCAACCTTGCCGGAACCGAACGCGGCGTTGATGCCGTTCCAGTCCAGCAGGAAGTTGCTTCCGGCTGCGTTGTCAGTCCAGCGCAGCTTCGCGAGGTACGCGAGCGCCGCCTTGGTCTGGTCGTTATCGCTGTTGACGGTGACCTTGCCGTTGGATGCGGTCGACTCCATGCGGCCACCACGTGAGTACGTGGCCGAGGTGAGTTCCCATCCGCCGGTGTTGGCGCTCGTCATCTGCATGTAGCCGGCAACGCCCGGGAGTGCCTTCGAGATCGCAATAGCATCGGTCTCGACCTCGTCCCAGGTCGTCGGAGGCTTGTTCGGGTCGAGCCCTGCCTTGGTGAAGTCCGCACGGTTGTAGGAGATCGCCATGGCGTACGGGCTGAACGGGATGCCGTACAGGTGGCCCTTGCTGTCCTTGGCAACGTCGATGACGTTCTTGTTGAACTTGCTGCCGTAGGAGAACTTGGTGATGTACTGCGTCAGGTCAGCGAGCTGGCCGTTGTTGGCGAGGGTCTTCGAGTCGGTGAAGGGAACACCGAATTCGTCGGGAAGGGTACCGCCGGCGAGTTCGGCGGCGAACGTCGTACCCGTCCAGTTATATTCCTCACCCTTGACGGTGATGTTGGGATTCTGCTTCTCGAAGGTCTTGACCTGGGTGTTGAATGCCGCAAGCGATGCTGCACTTGCGCCGGGCTGCAGGCTGGCTACGACGATTTCCGTCTTACCGTTGGCTCCTGTACCGCCGCTGGACCCGCTGCAACCGCTGAGGGCCACGGTGGCGGCGGCAACTCCCGCAACGGCCAGCCATACGGCCTTTCTTGGTGACTTCATTGTCTTGCCTTTCCATTAACTTGGGGTGTGTTCCTGGTGGGGAGCGATCCGCAATGGCACGGCTCGCGTGTCTCCCGCGGCTAGTGCTGTGTCCGTAGCCACGCCGTGGAGTCTGATGGAAGCAGGCCGTTTTCCAACGTACTGCTTGCGAGTAAAAGCCGAACGTGCGATGGAAGGTCCACCGCTTTGTCCGACAGGTTGGTCACGCTCACGAAGCCGAGACCGCGAGAGAATGCGAGGACGCCCGGGTCGCTGTCGATCCAGGTCAGCGTGCCGTCACCGAGGGATGGGTGACTCCGTCGGATGCTGAGCGCAGTCCGATACAGGGACAGCATGGATGAGCTGTCCCCGGCCTCGGCTTCCACCGTGAAGGCGGCCCAATCCTCGGGCTGAGGGAGCCACGGTACCGTGGTCGCGCCTTCGGGTTCGAAGCCGAAGGGTGGAAGGGTGCCGCTCCAGGGAAGGGGCACCCGGCATCCGTCGCGGCCGGGGTCTATGCCATCCGACCGGAAGTACATGGGATCCTGGCGAAGCTCCGGCGGGATGTCTTCGGCCTCCGGCAATCCGAGCTCGTCGCCCTGGTACACGTACAGCGACCCCGGAAGTGCCGCGCTCAGGAGCGCAGCAGCGCGAGCCCGGCGAGTGCCGAGAGCTCGGTCGGTCGGAGTATTGAAACGCTTGGTGGCGAAAGCAAAGGAGGTGTCGCTGCGTCCGTATCGGGTGACCGGACGGGTGACATCGTGGTTCGAGAGCACCCAGGTGCTCGGGGCGCCGACTGGTGCGTGGGCCGCCAGCATCGAGTCGATCGAATCCCGCAGCTCGCTGGCATCCCATGGACGAGCCATGAAATCGAAGTTGAACGCCGTGTGCATCTCGTCCGGGCGCAGGTATTTGGCAAAGCGCTCGGTATCGGGTAGCCACACCTCGCCGACGAGGACGCGGGTGCCTTCATACGAGTCCGCAATGGCTCGCCAGGAGCGGTACACATCGTGAACCTCGTCGCGGTCTGTGTTGGGGTGCTCGCCTGGCTTGACGTCATCCGGAATCTCGGAGAGCTCCGGATCCTTGATGAGCAGCGCCGCAGAGTCGATTCGGACGCCGGCGACGCCGCGGTCGAACCAGAAACGGAGGACGTCCTCATGCATCTTGCGGACATCCGCGTTGTTCCAGTTGAGGTCTGGCTGCTCGGGCGTGAAGAGGTGCAGGTACCACTCGCCGGGGGTGCCGTCGGGATTGGTGGTGCGGGTCCAGGTGTCGCCCTGGAAGTTCGATACCCAGTGATTGGGCATCTCGCTACCGTTGTCGCCCTGACCCGGACGGAACCAGAAGCGCTCCCGCTCAGGCGAGCCGGGCGGGGATGCGAGCGCCGCCTTGAACCAGGGGTGCTGATCTGAAATGTGATTGGGAACCACATCGATGATGGTCCGAATGCCGAGAGCGAGCGCCTCGCGGATGAGCGCCTCAGCCTCGGCGAGATCGCCGAACGACGGATGAATAGAGAAGTAGTCCTCTACGTCGTACCCGCCATCGGCCAAGGGAGAGGGATACCACGGCGTGAACCAGATAGCGTCGACCCCGAGGTCTCGCAGGTACGGAAGATGGGCGCGAACCCCGGCGAGGTCGCCGGTGCCGTCACCGTTGCCGTCGGCAAAACTACGGATGTAGATCTGATAGATGACAGCACTTCGCCACCACAGCGGGTCGACTGCGCTCGGGCTGATCAGCACGGACTTCGAACCCGCCCCGCTCTGGGCGTGCTCTGTGCTGAGGACGGCTGTGTCCACTCGGGCTCAATTCTGTAGAAGCTGTGTAGGGCTGCTCAGAATGTAGCTATATCGACAGAATGATGCAAGAACTAAACAAAACGTAAGTAAATTGCGAATTCTTGCGGGCATTTGCGACAATTACCGGCTGTCGACAAGAACCTCACGCGAATCCGACCCGCGTGCTCCGCTGGTGGGCGCCGGGCCAGTCGATCCGCGTACTACCAGTTCCGGCTCGAACAGGAATTCATCCGGCGTCGTTGCTGTCCCATTGATCTGGCTGACGAGAAGTTCGATGACCATCCGGCCCATGGTTTCAATGGGTTGGCGAATCGTGGTCAGAGGCGGTTCGACACAGTTCATGAGCGCGGAGTCATCAAAGCCGACGATCGAGACGTCCTCCGGAACCCGAAGACCGGCGCGACGAACCGCGCGCACGGCCCCGAGCGCGATCGGGTCCGACGCACAGATCATCGCCGTGACGCCGGCCTGGAGTAGGCGCGTTGCGGCGGCCTGGCCAGCCTCGAGCGAGTAGTGAGAGTGCACGATGTAGTCCGGGGGAAGCTCACCCGCTGCGATGCCGAGCGCTGCGGCGAGTTTGCGTTGGGATGGCACGTGATCACTCGGCCCGAGGACCATGCCGATACGAGTGTGACCGAGCTGGCGCAGGTGGCTCCAGGCCTGCTGAGTGGCGACCGCGTCGTCCGTTGACACTGTCGCGAAGCCCAGCTGCGAAATGGTCGCGTTGACCAGCACGGTAGGAAGGTTGAGCTCTTTGAGTCGCGCATAGTGAGCATGGCTTGCACCCTGCTGGCTGTATTGTCCTCCGACGAACACCACCCCGGACACCTGCTGCTGCAACAGGAGCTCGACGTAATCGGCCTCCGAAATGCCGCCGACCGTTTGGGTGCAGAGCACCGGCGTGTATCCGTTCTGGGCGAGCGCGCCGCCGAGTACTTCGCCATACGCGGGGAAGATCGGATTCTGCAACTCGGGCAGGAACAGCCCGACTAAGCGGGCGCGTTCTCCGCGCAACTTGGTGGGGCGCTCGTACCCGAGCACATCGAGTGCGGTAAGTACCGCGGTCCTGGTGGCCTGCGAGACCCCCGGCTTCTCGTTGAGCACGCGGCTCACGGTGGCTTCACTGACCCCGACTTTGCGGGCAACTTCGGCGAGTCTCTTCGACATGCGCGCAATTCTACGCAAGAACCGCAAGAAGTTGCGTAATTTCCAAGGATACGATGTCGGGATGCCACGAAAACCGGTCGCGCTCGCCCTGTCGGCCCATCCCGGGCCCTCCATCGCGGTATCAATCGTTACCTCCGGGCTCGGTTTGGCGGTTGGGCTGGACCCACTGCGGCTAACCCTGCTCGGAGTGTCCATGTTGGCCGGGCAGTTCTCGATCGGGCTGTCGAACGATTGGATCGACGCGGACCGCGACCGCGCGGTTGGTCGGCGTGATAAGCCCATTTCCCGAGGCGATATCAACGTCGGCGCAGTGCGGAACGCCGCCTGGGTCTCCCTCGCCGTCGCGCTCGCGCTCGCTGCCCCGCTGGGATGGGCGGCCGAGGCGGCACTCCTCTTGATCGTAGGAACCGGGTGGGCCTACAACGTCGGGCTCAAGAAGACGGCATTCTCGATAGTCGCCTACGTACTCAGCTTTGGGGCGCTGTCAGCGTTTGCCACGCTGTCCCGCCCGGTGCCTGCCGCGCCCGCACTGTGGTCACTCCTGGTCGGTGGACTTCTGGGGGCCGCAGCACATTTCGCGAATACGCTTCCTGACCTCGAGGACGACCGCTCTACCGGAGTAAACGGCCTGCCACACCGCCTCGGTCGGCGGGCGTCGAGCGTGCTCACCTACGTTTTGCTTCTGGCGGCGTCCGTCATCGAGGTGATTGGTGCCGGGGGCTTCGGGTACGTGCCGGCCGATGTCGGGCTGGGGGCGAGCATCCTGATCACCGTCGCTGGTATCTCGGTCGCGAAGCGCCCGACGCGGCTGCACTTTCGGATGATCATCGCGGCCGCGCTCATCGACGTCGCCGTTCTTCTCTTCGCAGGATCGCGCCTGCTCAGGTAGGTGCGCCAGGAATACCGCCGGCCGCTACGAGACTGCTTCAGACCCGCTGGTCGGCTGAGGCTCTTTTGCGTGCCTCAGATTCTGGATACCGATCGCTGAGACGACTCCTCCGATGATGAGGAGCACGGCGGTCACGATGAGGACGCGGTGAAAGCCGTCAGCGTCGAGGCGCGGTCCGACGATGAGCCCGACGAAGGCGATCGCGATCAGCCCGGCGACACGGCTGACAGCGTTGTTCACCGCCGACGCGATGCCCGACTGCTGCTCCGAAATCGCGCCGAGGATGGCACCGGTGAGTGGGGCGACCGTCGCCGAGAGGCCGAGACCAAACAGAATGACGCCGGGCAGCAACTCCGTCCAGTAGTCCACGTGGGTGCCCGCCGACAGCATCAGGAGATAGCCGGCGCCGCCCACGATCGGACCAAATCCCATGAACCACCGTGCGCCGTAGCGACCCGAGAGTGTTCCGAACCAGGACGAGAGCCCAATGTTCAGGAGGCTGATCGGCAGCGTCGCGAGCGCGGCGAACGTTGCCGGGAACCCCGCAACCTGTTGAAGGAACACGACGACGATGAATCCGCCGAGCGACAGCGCGCCGTAGATAAAGAAGGTTGCGATGTTGCCAACCGCGAAGTTGCGAACCGTGAAGAGACTGAGCGGCATGAGCGGCTGCTTCGCCGCACGCTGGCGCCAGATGAAACCAGCGAAGCACAGGATGCCCGCGATGAACGGCACGAGGATGAGCGGGCTGCCCCAGCCGTAGTGCTGCTGTTCGATGAGCGCATACACCGGCCCGCCCAGACCAAGAACACAGAGAACCGCGCCCAGGATGTCGATGCGCACCCCGTGCTCACGAACATCCTTATGGCCGAGAAGAACGAGGAGTATCAGCACTGCAGCGATCGGGAACACGTTGATGACAAACACCCAGCGCCAGCCAAGAACGCTGTCGACGATCACGCCGCCAAGGATCGGCCCGGCGAGAAACGCAATGGTCGTGCCAGCAGTCCACTGGCCGATCGCCCTCGACCGAGCGACGCCCGAGAAGTTTGACGTGATGAGCGCGAGCGAACTCGGCACCAGGAGCGCGCCCGCAATGCCCTGGATACCTCGAGCGACAATGAGCATCTCGGGGCTGATCGACACCGCGCAGAGCAGCGACGCGACGCCAAACCCGATGAGCCCGATCCGCAGGATCACGATGCGCCCCAGCACGTCAGACAGCGACCCCGCCAACAGGATGAGTGACCCGAGCGTGATCAGGTACGCGTCGACGACCCATTGCTGCGTGGTGAGCCCGCCGCCCAATTCACGCGCGATGGCGGGCAGCGCGACGTTGATGACGCTGCCGTCGAGGAATGACACGAACGAGGCGAGAATCGCAACCCAGATGACGAGTCGCTGGTCGCGGGTGAGGGTGACATTCGCCATGGACCCAGTAAACACGCAACGGGCGACAGGTGTGCAGGTCGGACCGTCTACTCTCGCGAGACCGCTTCTGCGACCGTCGCAAACAGGTCGGGCCGATCGAGAATCAGGAAGTGCCCACGCGACGGCAGCTCGATGTTTCTCGCACCCTCGAGCACACTGCCGTTCGGGATGATCGGATCCCACTCGCTGAAAACGGAGGTGATGCGCGAATTGACCTCGGCGTTCTCGGCGAGCGCCCTAATGGTTTCGTGGGACGGAACGAATTCGCGCAGGGTTCGAATGGGAACGAGGTGCGCGTAGTCGGAGCCGCCGAACGGCGAGTTGATTGCAACCATCGAAGCCACCCGCGACATCCCCGTGTCTGACAGCATCACGGTTTTGCCGATCAGGCCGCCTTTGCTGTGAGCGACGATGGCAACGTCGGACAGTCCCGCCGCCTCGAGGTAATCACGAGCGAGCGCTGCCATCTCGGGGATCGGCCGCAGGTTATGCCCAAAAGTGGGAACAACGTGCACGGGATGCCCGAGGCCGTTGAGAAATCCGCCGACGCTTTCCAGGAAATGCCACGTCTCGTACACGCCGGGCAGGAGCAGTATCGGCCTCTTCGTCCCTGACTGCAGCGCGAGCGGATCATGGAGGCCGCGCAGTCGCGCCAACCGCAGCCGGTAGGCCCAGCCGTAGTCGAACCAGCGCGTGGCGACATGGCGCTCGAACCAGTTCATGCGCGTGAGTGATCCGCGATGAGGATGCCCGCTGCCTCCGGCAAATTCACGAAATCGCCCGCGGAGGACATCCCACTTCGCAGCCCAGCCATGGTCCCAGTCTAGGAACGCTTGCCCGAACGCGTGTCTGTCTCCATCGCCGACTGAGAGAGAATGAGCCCATGGCATACAACGGCGCAAACGACCTTCCGTCCGGTGTCAACTGGGCCGACAGTCACAGCTATGCGGCGACAGGCGTGCAGCGGCCCGCCGACGCCGGCGAGGTGCGCGAGCTCGTACTGGCGGGGGGCAGGGTGCGTGCCCTTGGGTCGCGACACTCGTTTACCGACCTGGCCGACACATCCGGAGCCCTGATTTCGCTCGATCGGTTCGCAACAGACCTGGTCATCGACGACGGCGCCCAGACCGCGTCGTTTGCACCTGGTATTCGGTATGGCGAACTCGCGACGATGCTCAACGATCGTGGCTGGGCACTGGCAAACCTGGCGTCGCTCCCCCATATTTCCGTCGCAGGCGCAGTCGCGACGAGCACGCACGGATCGGGCGATTACAATGGCACGTTGGCGACCTCGGTCGCGGCCGTCGAATTCATCGATGGCACGGGTGAACTGGCACGCCTCGACCGCACCGATGCCGACTTCGCGGGAGCAGTCGTCTCCCTGGGTGCGCTCGGCATTGTCACCCGCATCACGCTCGACATCGAGCCGACCTTCGACGTTCGCCAGGATCTCTACGACACGCTGCCGTGGGGCGCCGCGCTCGAGAACTTCGATGCGATCACCTCGAGCGCATACAGCGTCAGCCTGTTCACTCGCTGGATCGGCGATGACATCGCGATCGCCTGGCTGAAGTCCCGAATGGATGCTCCGGTGCCGCCAGCCGACCTGTTCGGTGCGAAACGCCAGATCGCCAACGAGCACATGCTTCCGGACCAGCCAGCGACCAACACGACAGAGCAGGGCGGGGTGCCTGGCCCGTGGAATGACCGGCTCGCGCACTTCAAGCTCGGATTCACGCCGAGCAACGGCGATGAACTGCAAAGCGAATTTCTGGTGCCCCGGGCCAACATCCTGCCGGCGCTTGCGGCCATGCGCGAGATGGCTGATCGGATCGCTCCGCTGCTGCTGGTGACCGAGCTTCGCACGATGCGGGCGGACACGCTGTGGCTGAGCGGGGCGTACGAGACGGATGCCGTCGGCATCCACTTCACCTGGAAGAAGCTGCCGGTCGAGGTCGGACAACTGCTTCCTGTCATCGAATCACGTCTGCTTCCCCTCGGCGCGCGGCCACACTGGGGCAAAGTGTTCGCCGCAGAAGTCGACCAGCTTGCGCCGCTGTACCCTCGGTTCGACGATTTTCGGGCTCTGGTGCAGAAATACGACCCGAACGGCGTCTTCCGCAACGACTTCCTGGCGCGCAAGCTCGGGCTCTGAGCCACCTCGCTGAGGTAGGTCTCTGAGGTAGGTCTCTGCGCTACCTCTCTGAGCTACGCCCCGGGCCACCTCCCGATGGCAAGCCGCGCTGCAAGCCCGGCAGCGTACGAGTGCTCCCGTCGCACGACTTTCTGCCCGCAACTCATGCTGGCGGCAGGCGACACGCCGGTACAGCGGCGTGTCGCCCCGCCGCCGGTACCCGCAGCATGAGTTACGCACCGAGGAGTCGCGCGGGTCAGGCGGAGAGCGGGCCAACCGCGACGACGCTGATGACCGCGACGCCTTGCTCGTTCGACTCGGCTAGGTCGATCGTCGCTGTGATCCCCCAGTCGTGGTCGCCCGCGGGATCGGCGAGCACCTGTCGCGCGAGCCACTCCGTTGGGCCCTCGGTGAGGTGAAGCATGCCCGAACTGCGCGCGTCCGCGTCCGTTCGAATGAGCGGCCAGTTGTCGCCCTCCTGGTCATACTCGTAGAAATATGGGTCGAGCGAGTCGGCCCAGCGATCCGCATCGAATCCGGATGCCGCGTCCAGTTCGCCCAGTTCGTCCCACTTTTCGAGAGCCGCCAGCTGCACCCGCCGGAAGAGCTCGTTGCGCACGAGCACTCGGAACGCTCGCGCGTTGGTAGTAACTCCCGGCGGCGCCGGCGGTAGAACGGGCTTGCCATCGACGATCTCGCCCGGGTTCACCAACTCGTCCCATTCATCGAGCAGGCTCGAGTCGA
Source organism: Glaciihabitans sp. (assembly GCA_025463785.1). GTDB lineage: Bacteria > Actinomycetota > Actinomycetes > Actinomycetales > Microbacteriaceae > Galbitalea. Next base: position 114,224 of record JAODBD010000011.1, on the reverse strand, counting down.
CCTGCCGCACGAGTTCGCCGAGCCACTCTATGAGGTCGAGGAGGTCCTCGGTTTTTGCCTCGTCCGGAATCGTCTGTCGCGCCGCCCGATAGGCGTCTGAGAGGTAACGCAGCACAAGGCCCTCGCTGCGGGCGAGTTTGTAGTAGTTGGTGTAATCGCCGAAAGTCATGGCGCGCTCGTACATGTCTCGCACGACGGACTTGGGATGCAGCTCGAAGTCGTTCACCCACGCCTGCGACGCGCTGTAGGTGGCGAACGCGGCATCCAGCAGCTCTTTGAGCGGCATCGGGTGAGTGACTTCTTCGAGGAGCTCCATGCGCTGGTCGTACTCGATGCCCTCGGCCTTCATGACGGCGACGGCTTCGCCCCGAGCCAGAAACTGCTGTTGGGATGTCACCGGCCGCGGGTCCTCGAGCGTCGCCTCGATCACGGAGATCATGTCGAGGGCATAGTGACCGGTCCCAGGACCGCCCTCGCCAGGCTCGAGCAACTCGAACACCGCGAGCGCAAACGGCGACAGCGGCTGGTTGAGCGCGAAGTTGGGCTGAAGATCGAGGGTTAGCCGGATGTTGCCATCCGCATCCTGGGTCACAACCTCTGCCGTTCGCAGAGTGCGATAGATCGCAAGTGCGCGCCTGGCGAGCCCCAGCTGGCGCCGCCACGGTTCGTGGTTATCGAATACGAGCTTGCGGACGTTCGCAAAGACATCACCGCCGCGACCGATGACGTTGATGAGCATGGCCGAGGTCATCTGCATGCTCGAGGTCAGCGTTTCGGGCTCAGCCTCGATGAGGCGCTGGAAGCTTGGCTGGCCCCAGGAGACAAACCCCTCCGGAGCCTTCTTGCGTACGATCCGTTTGAGCTTGACCGGGTCATCCCCCGCCTTCCTGACCAGCCGGGCGTTCTCGGTCTCGTGTTCGGGCGCCTGCGCGACGACCGTACCTGCGGTGTCATACCCCGCACGACCGGCGCGACCCGCGATCTGGTGGAACTCGCGCGCGGTGAGCTGGCGCATCCTCGTTCCGTCGTATTTGGTGAGCGCCGTCAGCAAGACAGTGCGAATGGGCACGTTGATGCCGACGCCGAGGGTGTCCGTTCCACAGATAACGCGCAGCAGGCCGCTTTGGGCGAGTTGCTCAACCAGCCTCCGATACTTGGGCAGCATGCCAGCGTGATGAACGCCGATCCCGAGTCGAAGCAGTCGCGACAGGGTCCTGCCGAAGCTCGTCGTGAAGCGGAATCCGCCGATGAGTTCTGCGATGGCGTCCCGCTGCTCGCGGGTCGCGACCTTTGCACCGGCGAGTGCCTGGGCACGTTCCAGCGCCGCGGCCTGCGAGAAATGCACGATGTAGATGGGAGCCTGACCGGTCGAGAGCAGTTCTTCCACCGTCTCGTGGATGGGCGTCGTCTCGTAGTAGTAGTGAAGTGGCACCGGCCGCTCGACCCCGGTCACGGTTGCCGTCTCGCGCTCGGTTCGTTTCGTCAGATCTTCCGCGAGCGCTCTGACATCCCCGAGGGTCGCCGACATCAGGAGGAACTGCACGCCCGGCAGTTCGAGCAACGGCACCTGCCAGGCCCACCCTCGTTCGGGATCGGAGTAGAAGTGAAACTCGTCCATGACGACCTGGCCAACATCGCTGGCCGCACCGTGCCGAAGCGCCACGTTGGCCAGGATCTCGGCGGTGCAGCAGATGATGGGCGCATCGGCATTGACGGATGAGTCTCCCGTGACCATGCCGACGTTCGCCGCCCCGAAGATGTCAACGAGCGCGAAGAACTTTTCCGAGACAAGCGCCTTGATGGGGGCCGTGTAGTACGACCGCCTGCCCTGAGCGAGCGCCGCGAAATGTGCTCCGACAGCGACCAACGACTTCCCGGTGCCAGTCGGCGTCGACAGGATCAGGTTGTTGTCGGACACGATCTCGATCAGCGCTTCGGCCTGCGCAGGATAGAGCGAGAGCCCGCGCGACTCCGCCCACTGTTCAAAGGCGAGGTAGGCGGCATCCGGGTCCCAGGGGTCAGGCGCCAGGTCGAGCAGCGAATCAGCCATGCGGCGTCACAGTGCCCCAGGCGTCGTGAACGTAGTCCCAGAACCGGGCGACATCGAGCTTCGTCGGCACTATCGCGTTGGGGCTCGTCGAGTGGAAGTCGACCACCGTCATGCCGCGAGTGAACTCTCCCGTCGTCTCGACCTCGACCCGTGCGGGCTTCGACACGAAGAGGTCGGTGCGGGCCAGGTAGGCAACCGCGCAGACGTCGTGCAGCGCCTGGCCGTCCCAGTCGTCGTCGAGCGGGTTGGTCCAGAAGGTGGCGAGCGGCGCAACGAGGTCGGTGCCGAGCGAACCCAGGGCGTGCATGCGCGCCACGATCGGCTCGTTGACGACGGCCTGCAGCGTGAGGTCGAGCCCGACCATGACCACCGTCCAGCCGGCCCGGAATACTTCGGCAGCGGCATCCGGATCTGCGTAGATGTTGAATTCGGCCGACGGCGTCGTATTACCGCGGGTGTACGACCCGCCCATGATGATGAACGATGCGGCCCAGTCGACGATGCGCGGCTCCTTGCGAAGCGCGAGCGCGATGTTGGTGAGCGGGCCAGTGGCAACCAGGTGAATCGTGCCGGGTGCTTCGGCCAGCGTGCTGATAATGAGGTCGACGGCCGGGATTTCGGATGCCGCAAGCCTCGGCTCGGCCAGCGTCACGTTCCCGAGGCCGCTGGCCCCGTGCACATACGCGGCGTCGACGACCGGCCCCGTCAAGGGTCCCGCCGCGCCCGCTGCCACCGGCACATCGTCGAAACCGAAGTACTCGCGCAGCTGCAGCGCGTTCCGTGTCGTATTCGCGAGCGAGACGTTACCACCGACGGTGGTCACGGCCACGAGTTCGAGATCGGAATCGCCGTGCGCGAGCAGCAGAGCGAGTGCGTCGTCGAGGCCGGGGTCACAATCGAGAATGAGCTTCTTGGGCATGCGTCAACCGTGCCACATTTAGCGCTTGCATTATTTGGCTAACAGTATTAGCTTTGCGGTTATGCCAATTAGCCAACGAGACGAGACCATGACAGACACACGCACGCTTCAGCGAGACGGCGGGCGCATTGCTTACGACGTACAGGGGGCCGGGCCGCTCGTGATCTGCGCGCCGGGGATGGGTGACATCCGCCAGACCTTTCGCTACCTGGTGCCCGCGCTCGTTGCGGCCGGTTACCGGGTCGCAACGTTCGACCTCCGGGGTCACGGCGAGAGCGATACGACCTTCGCGAGCTTTGACGATGAAGCCGAGGCGAGCGACATCGTGGCCCTGAGTGAGCACCTGGGCGGCCCCGCAACCGTCGTCGGCAACTCGATGGGCGCAGCCGCTGGTGTCATTGCTGCCGCTCGGCGCCCCGAGCTTGTGAGCGCCCTCGTGCTGGTCGGGCCATTCGTGCGCGAACCGAAGATGAACGCCCTTCTGGGGGCACTCATGAAGATCGCGACAGCGCCACTCTGGGCAGCCCCCGTCTGGAAGACCTACCTGCCCTCGCTCTACGCCGGCCGAAAGCCTGCAGACCAGGCCGAGTTTGCCGCGCAGGCGAACGCGGCGATGAAGCGTCGCGGCTATGCAACGACATTCTCGAAAACGACGCACACGACGCACGACCCAGCGGAGGCCGTCCTCGGAAAGGTGTCCGCCCCCACTCTGGTGGTCATGGGCGAACTCGATCCCGACTTCCCGAAGCCCGCCGACGAGGCCTATTGGATCGCGGGGCAACTGAACGGAACCGTTCTCATGGTGACGGAGTCGGGTCACTATCCGCAGTCCCAGCGCCCCGACATCGTGAACCCCGCCGTCATCGAGTTTCTCGAGTCGGTCGTTCGTGCCTAGGGCGGGGCTCAGTGAGGGCCGCGTCGTCGAGGAAGCCGAGCAGCTCGCCGACGAGGGGGGCGTTGTGACGCTCGCGGCGATCGCGGCGCGACTGGGCGTGCGGGTACCGAGCCTGTACAAGCACGTCGCCGGATCGGATGCCCTCCAGCAGCTCATCGCGACGCGCGCCAAGAACGAGCTCGCCGATGTCCTCGGCAGAGCGAGCGTCGGTAGGGCTCGCGCGGACGCGGTCGAGGCGATCGCCTGGGCTTATCGCCGCTGGGCTACCGAGCATCCCGGCCGCTACGCGACAACACTGCGAGCGCCAGTGCCTGACGATGCTGCTGACCTCGCGGCGAGCGAACGCGCGATACAGGTCGTACTCGACGCGCTCAATGGCTACGGCCTCACCGGCGCGGCCGCGATCGACGCGACCCGCATGCTGCGCGCAACGCTGCACGGTTTCGTAGCCCTTGATGCCGCTGGCGCGTTCGGCCTGCCCGACCTCGACCGCAGCTTCGCACGTCTCATCGCGGGACTGCAGGTCATGCTCGAGAGCTGGCCGACGTAGAATTTCGTGTGACTTCAGCGGACGAGACGGGCGGCATCGACCCAGAACGCCTTGCGATCACACTCGAAGTGCTTGCGCAGCTACACGAACTTGACGAAACGCATCCCGACTTCACCAGGGTGCGCCACGCAACCGCGGCAATGTTCAAGTCGGTCAAGCGCGCGCGGCGACTCGAGTTGCGAGCGCAGATCGCCGATGCCGATCGCGAGGTCGTCGCCGCGACGGCGACCGGCGCCGCAGACCGGATCGACGACGAGACCCGTGGCATCGCACTCGCCACTTCGACTACGGCTCCGGTCGCTGGAACGCTCATGAAGTCCCGCGCCTGCTACATCTGCAAGCAGCACTACACGCAGGTCGACTCGTTTTATCATCAACTTTGTCCGGACTGCGCCGCCATGAGCCACACCAAGCGCGACGCCCGTACCGACCTCACCGGCAAACGTGCGCTCCTCACCGGTGGTCGCGCGAAAATCGGCATGTACATCGCGCTACGCCTGCTTCGGGATGGCGCCCACACGACGATCACGACGCGGTTTCCACGGGATGCCGTGCGTCGTTTCGCAGGCCTGCCCGACTCCGCAGAGTGGCTCCATCGGCTCCGCGTCGTTGGGATCGACCTACGGGACCCGGCACAGGTCATCGGCCTGGCTGATGCCGTGAGCGAAGCCGGGCCGCTCGACATCCTGATCAACAACGCGGCGCAGACCGTGCGTCGCTCCCCCGGTGCGTACGCGCCGCTGGCCGAGGCGGAGCTTGCGCCGCTGCCGGAGGGCCCGCTGCCGGAGTTGCTCACGTTCGGCCACACCAATGACGCCCACCCGGAGGCGCTGGCGGCATCCGTTGCCAGTCATCCGATCCTGGCGGCGGCCGCAGCGAAAGCCGACCGCCTCACCGCAGACGCTCTCGCAGCGGGGTCGACTTCGCTCGATCGGCTCGCTGCCGGCACCGCTATCGACGCGGGCGGCCTGGTGCCAGACACACATCACGTCAACAGCTGGACCCAGAATGTCGAGCAGGTCGATCCGCTCGAGATGCTCGAAGTACAACTTGCCAACACGACCGCGCCGTTTTTGCTCATCAGTCGGCTGCGTCCGGCCATGGCCGCGTCAACCGCTCGGCGCAAGTATGTCGTCAACGTCTCGGCCATGGAGGGAGTGTTTTCGCGCCGGTACAAGGGTCCGGGGCATCCCCATACCAACATGGCGAAGGCGGCACTGAACATGCTCACGCGCACGAGCGCGGGCGAGATGTTCGAGACCGACGGCATCCTGATGACCAGCGTCGACACCGGCTGGATCACCGACGAGCGCCCACACCCGACCAAGGTGCGCCTGGCCGAAGAAGGTTTCCACGCCCCACTCGACCTCGTGGACGGCGCGGCGCGCGTCTACGACCCGATCGTGCAGGGCGAAGCCGGCGTCGATGTGCACGGCGTCTTCCTGAAGGACTACAAGCCGTCCGGCTGGTGAATCAGCGGTCCCCGGATGGGGAACGACCCGGGTGGGGGAACCACAGTCCGGCGAACAACACTGCGGCGACCGGAATTTTCTCGAAATGGCGTCATAGCCGACGCTCCCCTCGGTCTCTCTGTGTGAGTTCACCCCGCGTGTGTTCACGCTGTGTGTATTTATTACCCGACCTGGGCTATTCGAAGTGAGGTCTCCCGTGCCTGCTGTGCCCGTAACAGAACGTGAAGCGTCACTCCTCGAGCGCGTCGCGAATGGCGACCAGCCCGCCTTCGGCGAACTCTACGATCGGATGATGCCACGAGTCATCGGGCTCGCGACACGCGTGCTGCGTGATGAGGGGCAGGCCGAGGAGGTCGCGCAGGAGGTGTTCCTTGAGGTCTGGCAGCAGGCATCCCGTTTCGATGCTGACCGTGGCAGTGGCGTCGGCTGGGTACTTCGCAAGACTCACGGCCGCTCGGTTGACCGGGTTCGCTCCTCCGAGGCGCGCGCTGCGCGCGAGCTCAGGATCGGCATGCGCCAGCTGGTCGAGCCGGCGGATGACATCGCAGAGGTCGTCGAACTGCGCCTGGCGAACGAGCGAGTCGGCCTGGCCCTCGGCCATCTCCCCGTGACACAGCGCCAGGCGGTCACGCTTGCGCACCTCGCGGGCTACAGCCATACCGAGGTCGCGGAGATCCTGCACATCCCGGTCGGAACGGTGAAAACGCGGATCCGCGCCGGAATCAGTCGGTTGCGCGAGGAGTTGGCGGTCGCGTGAAAGTCGAGCATTATTTCGGCGCCATATCACGATTTTGGTTGTGGGTATCGCGCAAATGTGCTTCTGCACTAGTGTTAGCCGTGCATTATCGCGCTCTGTCGTGCGGTAACTGAGAGGCTCCGGTATTCGGGACCGACCGAATGCATTAACAAGGAGTCACACAGCATGGCAACAGGTACTGTCAAATGGTTCAACGCTGAAAAGGGTTTTGGATTCATTTCCCCCGAAGACGGCAGCGCGGATGTATTCGCGCACTACTCTGCAATCGCGACGAGCGGCTACCGCTCGCTCGACGAGAACCAGAAGGTTGAGTTTGAGGTTGCTCAGGGCCCGAAGGGTCCTCAGGCCGAGAACATCCGCCCCATCTGATTCAATTTGATCTAACAAAAAGCCCCGGCCGCATCTCGCGGTCGGGGCATTTTGGTTGGCGGGCGTGCTCAGCCCACGCGAACCGAGGTTGGCTAAGCTCCATCCATGGACGAACCGCTTGTTGCTTCTCTTCGTCGGGCGATCGAGGCGGCACCAGACGACATCCATCTGAGACTTCACCTCGGTCGCATCCTGCTTGAGGCCGGCCAGACGGATGAGGCGATCTCGCTGGCGGGCGCCGTCTTACAGCTTGCCCCCCAGAATCAGGATGCCCGCCACCTCATCGCCGAAGCGCTTGCGCCAGAGTCTCCCGCGGCAGTATCTGCTCCCGACGTCGCCCCTGAGACTGCACTACCTGCGATCAGCGACACAGTCTCGACGCCCGAAGCGTCCGACGTGCTTGCCCCGGACTTCGACTGGTCAGCGGCGGAAGACCAGGTCGACGACCTGGCCGACCCGATGTTCGTCGACGGTGACGGCTCCCCCGGCATCCCGGCGTTCGACACGGAGCGCTCGAGCATCACTCTGGCCGACGTCGGCGGCATGACGAGCGTCAAGGACCGGCTCAACTCCGCGTTTCTGGCCCCGCTCCGCAATCCGGAATTGCGTGCCCTCTACGGCAAGAGCCTGCGCGGCGGCCTGCTCATGTACGGCCCGCCGGGATGCGGCAAAACCTTCATCGCGAGGGCAATCGCGGGTGAGCTGGGGGCCAAATTCCTCTCCGTCGGCCTCTCGGACATCCTCGATCCCTACATCGGCAACAGCGAGCGTAACGTTCACGAACTCTTCCAACAGGCACGCAGGGAAGCGCCCTGTGTCGTGTTTCTCGACGAAATCGATGCGCTGGGCCAACGCAGGAGCATGACCCGCAACAACGCCATGCGCGGCACCGTCAACCAGTTGCTGACAGAACTCGACGGTGTGGATGGCTCCAATGACGGTGTGTTCGTTCTCGCGGCGACAAACCAGCCCTGGGATGTCGATCCGGCTCTGCGGCGCCCCGGCCGTTTCGATCGCACCGTGCTCGTACTTCCGCCAGACCTCCCCGCGCGCGAAGCGATCTTCCGCAGCCACCTGGCCAGCCGCCCGGTCGAGGGGATCAACCTGGGGGCGCTGGCCGCCGCATCCGATGGCCTGTCCGGTGCAGATATCGCCTACGTCTGCGAGGTCGCGGCAGAGCGAGCACTTATGGACAGCGCGCGTTCGGGTGTTGCCCGGCTGATCAGCATGAACGACGTAAAGGGTGCCCTGAAGGAGGCGCGGCCTTCCATCTCTTCCTGGCTCGACAGCGCCCGCAATGTCGTGTTGTTTGGCGATGGAGACGGCACCTACGCAGAGTTGAAGGAGTACCTCAAGAAGGTCAAGCGCCTGTGAACGGTGCCGACGATCACACGATGGCGCGGCTCCTGATCGAGGCGAATCGTCCGGCAGATGCCCTGCGCATCCTTTCCGGGATGGTTGCGGAATCCCCCGATGACGCCGTAGCGCTGCGGCTTCTGGCGCAGGCTCACCTGCTCGTGAGCGAGGGTCGGCAGGCCGCCGCGGCCGCCGTTGGCGCAGCCGAGCACGCCGTCGCTCTCGATGGCGGCAACGCATTTGGCTGGCGCATGTTGTCAATCGCGTACGGCAGGCTGGCGAGGCACTCCGAAGCCCGCGATGCCGCGCGTGCTGCGCAGCGTGTGTCGCCAGACCAGTGGGCCAGCCACGTCGCTGTCGCGAATGCCGACTCTTCGGCCAAACACATCACACACGAGACGCACGCGGCAGTGGCGGCCGCACTGCGCCTCGGGCCCAACGAAGCAGATGTGCATTTCGTCGCGGGCAGGGTGGCAGCGGTGACGGGCAATGTCGCTCTTGCGACGCAGGAATACCAGACCACGCTTGGCATCAATCCCGAGCACGCTGCCGCACGCAATAACCTCGCGGTCATCGAGATGCGGCGCGGCGACACGGGCAGGGCCGCGGCGGGTTTCATCGGGATGCTTGCCATCGACCCCAACTCAGTGCTCGCCCAATACAACCTGCGGGTCGCCGCGCTCCGAGCCCTGCGCATCGTCAACGTTGTGCTCGTGATCACCGTGCTGATCGGTTTCAACATCTTCGGCCAGTTGAGCACTGGCGCCGATTCGCTCCACGCGTGGGCGATCGGCATGGCGGTTGTCTCTGCCGCCTGCATCGTCGCCTACGTGTTGTGGATCCGCCGGAAGGCCGGTGTATATTTCGGCAGGTTCGTGCGCAGTATCCCTCGCACTGACAAGCTGCTCACTGCATGGGCGACCATTCTCACGATTTCCTTCGTGGGAATCATCGTCGCGGTATTCCTGCCGTCGAACCTCGCGGGCTACCTCTACGAGATCATCTGGCAAATGCTGTTCGTCTCGTTCCTCGTGGTGCTAATCGTGTCGCGAACGCGTAAACCGCCCGTGGGATAGCCGGGCTACGCGAGCAGCTCGCGCACGCGCGGGATGACCTGCCCGCCGTAGAGCTCGATCGAGCGCATGAGCGTCGCGTGGGGTAACGGGCCCGCGCTGTATTTCAGGTCGAACCGCGCGATCCCGAGCGCCTTCGCAGTCTTTGCGATCTTCTGGGCGACAGTCTCGGGCGAGCCGACATAGAGTGAGCCGTTTTCGATCTCCGAGTCAAACTCCTCGCGACCCATCGGACCCCAGCCGCGCTCGGCACCGATGCGGTCTCGCATGATCTTGTAGTCGGGCCAGAGTTCCGCCGCTGCCTGCTCGTCGGTTTCGGCGATGTGCCCCGGTGAGTGAACACCAACGGGAAGGTCCGGCATCCCCATTTGGGCGAGCGCCCGGTGATACAGGTCGACGTACGGTGCAAACCGCTCAGGAGCGCCCCCGATGATGGCAAGCAACAGGGGCATTCCATGCCTTGCCGCTCGTACGACAGACTCGGGGCTGCCGCCCACGCCAATCCAGCTCTTGAGCGACCCCGACTCGGTCTTCGGATACACGCTTTGGCCGACGAGCGGAGAACGCAACTGGCCCGACCAGGTAATCGGCTGCTCCTTGAGTGCCTCGGCAAAGAGATCCAGCTTCTCTTCGAAGAGTTGCTCATACTGTGTCAGCTCGAAACCAAACAGCGGGAATGATTCCGTGAACGAACCACGACCGAGAATGATTTCTGCACGACCATTGGATGCCGCATCCAGCGTCGCAAAGCGCTGGAAGACCCGAATCGGATCGTCCGAGCTCAGCACGGTGACCGCCGAGCCGAGCCGGATGCGCGAGGTCTGGCCGGCAATCGCCGCCAACACCATCTCGGGTGAGGAGATCGAGAAATCGGCACGGTGATGCTCGCCGATGCCAAAGAAGTCGACGCCAAGCGAGTCGGCGAGGATGCCTTCGTCGATCACGTCACGGATCACCTGGGGGTAGGAGGTCGGTTCGCCGTCGGCCGACCTGGTGACGTCCCCGAATGTGTCGAGTCCAAGCTCGAGTTGCTGTGCCATGCCCAATCGCCCTTCGTCCATGCAAACGTATCGTGTTTGGCAACCCTGACCCGGGCGAGAGAATTCCCGCGAACTGTAGCGGCCGACTCGCTACGAGCGCGACTCAGACAGACTCATGGCCCATTCGTAGAAGGCGGTCTTGCCCGCCGTAGTATCAGCCACCTCGATGTCGACGACCCTGGCAAGCACATCGCTGACCCCACGCACGATGCGATCGAGATCTTCGTGCGGCGCACTCAGGGCCAGACCCGCAGAAAAGATTGTGATCATGTGGGAGACGGTACGGGCATCCACGTCTCGTTTCGCGAGACCGGCTACCTGCATTCTTTCGATCAACTCCGCACGAATGCCGACCCCCGGGATGTAGCCGAAGCTGTTGGCGCTTCGCATAATCGAGTTCATGGCGACGGGATCGACCGTGTACAGAACCTTCGCAAGAGGACGTTCGTAGACCGCAGCCAGCGTGTAGTAGTAAATCCGCGACAGCAGACCGCCTCGCGGATCACGCTCGATGTGGTCGACGATCGAGACATAGACACCCATGAACTCACGGTTGAGCATGAGCACCAGCGCCTCGTCTATGGTGCCGAAGAGTTCGACCAGGTCAGCCTCGGTCTCACCGCATTCCGACGCAAGCGACGTCAGTGTCAGCGTCTCGAAACCGCCGTGCACGACAATATTGGCGGCGACGTCGAGCACGTGCGCGACGTCAGGCAAATCAGAACGCATCAGGAATTCCTCACACGGATTCGGGTCCGTGAGGCCATCCTACGAGTACAGACAGACCGTCCGGTACACCACCGGTGTGGACTGGCGCCTGACCCTTGTCGCGACCCTCATCGCGACCGAACTATCGACCGAACGAACTCGCCACCGGGCACATGAACGAGTTGCGGGCCGAGAGGCCGACCTTGTTCATGTATCGCACCACGATCGCGTACGCCTGCCACACCGTGGTTTCGGTGTACTCAATGTTGTGGGTCTTGCAGTATTCCTTCGCGATGACCTGCGCGGCACGAAGGTGCGGGCGTGGCATGTTCGGGAACAGGTGGTGCTCCACCTGGAAGTTGAGGCCACCCATGTAGGCGTTGACGAGCCAGCCGCCCGAAATATTGCGCGAAGTCAGCACCTGTCGACTCAGGAAGTCGACCTTGGAGTCGTGCGCCAGGAGTGGCATCCCGGTGTGATTTGGCGCAAACGAGGCGCCCATGTAAATACCAAACACCGCGAGCTGGACTCCGACGAATGCCGCGGCCATTCCGGGCGGCAACAGGATGAAGACAGCGGTCAGGTATGCGCCGACCCGCAGCGAAAGCATCGTGACTTCGATCCACCGCTTGTCGACCTTGCCGCGGCCGAAGACCGTGCGGAAGCCCTGCAGGTGGAGGTTCAGTCCCTCAAAGATGAGGACGGGGAAGAACAGGTAACCCTGGCGTCGCGTCGCCCAGGCGTGAATGCCTCTTGTGCTGGCGGCATCTTCGACCGTGAATGACACGAAGTCCTGTGCGACGTCTGGATCCTTGCCAAGAACGTTCGGATTGGCGTGATGCCGGGAGTGCTTGGTCATCCACCACGAGTAACTGATGCCGACGAACAGGTTCGCGATCGTGCGGCCCGCGATGTCATTGGCTTTGCCCGACTCGAAGACCTGGCGATGGGATGCCTCGTGCGCGAGAAACGCATACTGCGTGAGAACAATACCGAGGCCCGCCGCCATCAGCAGCTGATACCACGAGTTGCCGAGCAGGATCGAACCGGCCACGATGGCGCCAAGAACGACCGTGATGACGCCGAAGGCGATGTAGTAGTACCCGGGGGTGCGACGCAGGAGTCCGGCATCCCGAACGGTGTGGAGAAGGGCCGAATACTCGGTCGTGGGGTTCGCCCGATCGCCACGCGGCTGCGTACGGATGATGCGCACGGCAGGTGCGCCGGTGCCGGTGGGTATCGCGGTACCGGTAGGTATTACTGTGCTCATGCGCGGGCCTCGTTCCGAAGTAGCGTTCACCGCATACACGAGTGCGCAGCGAGGAGTGGTCAAGATAAGCGACCAAAGTCCTGGGCAGCTATTACAACGTTACCCCGCCGACCTGTTCGCCGCTATCGACGAACTCGCAGCTTAGCTGCGGTGCGTCGCCCCATTACGGGGGCGGTTCCGCGCTAGGCGGCGATGCCCAGTGCGTTGAGAGAATCCTCAACAATCGTGAGTCCGGTGAGTCCCGGCATGCTGCTGATCGACGAGTCGATCCTGCGCGCGGCTTTGCGACCATCCGGGCCACTCATGAGGTGATTCATCACGTGCTTGACCTCTACACGCTCCATGATGCTCGAGCCGACGGGTGCCCAGAACTTGCCGAGGGCGAACCGGGCGATGACCTGGGCCTTCTTGCTTTTTGCAAGACGCTCCCGCGCCTGGGAGGTGTAAAAAGCGACGTGGCGGGCCTCCTGCTTGGCAATGCGACGAAGCAGCTCCGCAAGCGTCGGATCTTTCTCAAGCTCAGCCATGCGGTTGTACGCGGCGATGGCCGACAGTTCATTGGCCGCGCCCCAGGCCATGTGTACTGCAACGAAGTCGTTTCCGACGATCTTGCCGGCGATGGACTGCTTGATCGGGTCGAGCCGATCCTTCCAACCGAGCTTCAGACGGCTGGCCTTCACCTCGTCGAAATCAACGGTGATGCCGTGGATGCCCAGAACGGTGGACAGGGCCTCGCCGTGCCAGAACTCTTCGCGGTTCCACATGGTCATGAATGCGCTCATGTCGGCCTCTTTGTGCGAGGGCGTCGTGAGCAGATCACGTGTGTAACAGACCGTGTGGTATTCGACATCCGTCATGTACCGCAGCGTGCGAAGCGTGGAGTCAGGAAGAGGATGATCGCGAAACTTCTCGAGGTCGAGATCGTCCCAAGGCACTCTGACTGATGTCTCAGTGAACTTATCGATATCAAATGCCATGAGTCGTCTCCGGGAACGTGACTAGCTACGTTCCCGCTCCCTTCGATGCTTCCTCGGATGTGGCGCTGGCAGAAGCTACTCCATTATGGGCCTGGGCAATGCCATCATGCGTCAGCTTGTTCGCGCCGCGTTTCCAGTTGTAGATTCTCCAACGTCTTCGCTGCGCCTCACGGGAAAGATTGGTGTCCGGGTTCACAGCACTGGGATTTCCCAGCAACTCGAGCCAGACCAGGTCTGCATGGCTGTCCCCGTAGCCATAGGACTGCGAAAGGTTAATGCCATTCGCTGCTGCGTATTGGCGCAGCCACGCGGCACGGGCCTCGTCCACGAGGGGCGGGCGCTCCAGGAATCCGGTGAGAACGCCATCCTGCTGGTGCATTGTGCTCGCGACGACCTCGTCGAACAGGCCGGCAAGGGGCGAGGCAAGGATGCCGATGGATCCGGTAACGAGCACCGTGCGATGACCCGCTGCACGGTGCTCGCGGATGCGCTCGACGGCCTCGGGGAGGGTGTGGCGCAGAAGTGTGTCTCCGTAGCCTTTCGAGACGACTTTTTCGAGACGTGCGACGGGCATCCCCTTGTAGCGCCGAAGGAATACGCGGATGAACTCGCCGCGATCTCGGCGTTCGGCCTTCAGATAGGTCGGGAGGTTGGCGGCAAGGCTCAGGAATTCTCCGGGCCACGCTGCCTTGCGGAAACCGGCGGAACGAACCCAGAGGTACTGCACCGCAAGATTGACGTCGACGACCGTGCCTTCGAGGTCGAATACGGCGACGACATCAGTGCGCCGCGGGAGCACCCGCTCGGTCTTCTCACTCGCAGTCGGACGCACCGTGAACGCGCGCGTCATGGCCATGACCGCCGGGAAGTGAACCCGCTGGAAGTAGTCTTCCCAATCGATGGCAGTCACGTCGAAGCCGATGTCGTCACGCAGTTTGGCCGGGATCCGCGCATTGAGCGCCTTGGTATGCGTGTCGTCGAAGATAATCTCGGTCTGCACGTAGGCGCGATAGAGCTCGGTGAAGTTGCTAAGAAGCTCAAGATCGCTTCGGCGCTGCTGGACCTTGGCCATCTTGCCGCGGTTGCGGGCCGTGGAACGGAATCGCTCAAGCCACTTCACGCGACGCTCGTTGCGTTGCAATGCCCGTCGCAGCGCGCTCTCGACCTTGCGCCCGCCGGGGAAGCGCCAGGTCGGTGCGACGATGTGCTCGCCGGAACCCTGCTGCGGCATGGGATTGTTCTTGAAGAACAGATTGACGTTGTAGAACATGCGGTGCATGGGCAGCGGATTGCTCGCCCCCGAGCTGACGTGGAAGTATTCCGGCTCGGCGGCGGGAGCGGGATTGGCGGCGACCGCGAGAATAACGTTGACGACGTAGTCGACCGGGATGACATCCAGAGCGCTGTCGGGCAGGCCTGGGAATTCAGGCAGCTGGCCACGTCCGTACGCAAGGATCAGCGGGTCGGCGACCTTGAATCCATCGATCCAACCGGGATACGGATGCCGCAGAGCGCTTTCGATGATGGCCGGCCGCACGATTGACAGCCGGTGGCCGTTGGCAGCCCATAGTTGCTCTGCCGCGCGCTCCGCGAAGGCCTTGGTGAGAGTGTAGACGTCGGTCCAGCCGAGGCTCTCGGCGCGCGTGCGGCCGTAGTCGACCAGCAGGCTCTGGACCCACTCGACACGAGCGGCCTCCGCGTACTTCGCGACGGCCTGCGGGCCCTCCTTACCGTGCACGGCGCGAGAATCCTCGATGAAGCCACGCAGGGTGTCCGGCTGGCGAGACGCCAGTTCGACGCGAACCCGGGCGCTCCTGGCTGCCTCGTACTCTGCGCGCCAGTCGACGTCATGGGTCAGGGCCGCCTCCGGCGCCACACCCTTACGTATTCCGCCGACGTAACACGTGGAGACATGCACAACCTGCGGGTCGCTGCCACTGGCGAGGAGCGCTTCGTAGAGGCCAACCGCGCCGCCGACATTCGTATCGAACGCCGCATCGATGGGCGGATCGAACGACACCGTGGAAGCCGAATGGATGACCACATCAAGGTCGGAGGGAAGCGGCGGCAACGGACCCAGCCCGCTTTCAACCACGCGAAGCCGCTCGCGCACCGCACGCTCGACCTCCTCTTCACCAACCTTTTCACGCCACACGCGGAAGACCGGCTTCTTGAGAAGCGTGCGGAGGCGATCCTCGGCCGGAGTGCTGCCCTTCTTGCGGATGAGCAACGTCACCGTCGTGCCCGGATGGTCTGAGAGCAGGCGCTCGAGGACCGCCTGGCCGAGGAACCCTGTGCCGCCGGTAAGAAATACGTGCGCCGATCCCAGATCGACGTTCGCGGACTTCGAGCTCACGGCAACAGTTTCTGGGCGACCGCTGCCCCGATTGTGGTATCAAGACCGGGCAGCGCGGCAACCTGCAACTCGATCGCGGCGGCGCTGGCAATGCCTGCATCTCCGCCAAAAACGTAGGACTCAAAGAACGTGCGGTCTTCGGCCGAGCGATCAACAGCGCCAATGGGCCAGGCCGCCTTGAGAAGCGCGTTGCGGGTGAGTTTCACTGCACGGCGAGAGCCCGTAAGGCGAGCCAGCGCCTCGTCTTCGAAGAAGTCTGCGTGACGCTGCTTCACATCCAGAATCATCGAAACTGTCGACGCGAGCG
This sequence comes from Glaciihabitans sp., assembly GCA_025463785.1. Lineage (GTDB taxonomy): Bacteria > Actinomycetota > Actinomycetes > Actinomycetales > Microbacteriaceae > Galbitalea. Next base: position 98,125 of record JAODBD010000011.1, on the reverse strand, counting down.
CTGCGCTCTTGGATGCCGCCGCAAGCCGGACGTACGCGGCGCGGGTGATCCATTCATCGACGAGGCCAGTGGTCACGTGGACGGCGATGATCGGCACTCCGAGCCGAATTGCCGAGACTGCACGGCGGATGGGGCCACGACGGTCGCTGTGCTCGCTGCGGGTTTTGCGTGGCTTGCCTTCCACGACGTCCTGGGCCTTGGGACTGCCGTTGGCCTGGAGAACCGCGTCGAGGGCATCCGCGATCCAGAATTTCTCAAACGCCCAGGTGACCAGGAATGCCGTGACGCGAGCGTCCTTATGGGTCGCGGTGACGAGGAGGTTGCGCAGGTGCTCCATCGTTGCGCTCTCCAGGCGACCAAGATAACGCACGGCGTGCAGGCTCTCGGCGCTGAGTGGGGCGTCCGTATATTCGGCAAGCTGCAGCTCTGCGCGGTGGTTTCCTCGCGCGGTACGGGCGAATTCGCGCACGTCAAAGCGTGTGCGCTGACCGACATCGCCAGTAGTTGTCATGAGTTGGAGCCCTTGTCGCTGGTTAAGGAACTGTGCGACGCACGAAAGTTACCTGTCAAGACCGTATCGTAAGTGTCATGGCTGTAGCTCTCGTAACGGGGGGAACGTCCGGCATTGGTGCCGCGTTCGCTCGGATTCTCGCTGCGCGTGGTTACGACCTCGTGCTCGTCGCGCGCACCGCGTCTCGACTGGAAGACATGGCGACCGAGATCCGCGCGATGGGAAGAACGGTCGAAATCCTTCAGGCCGACCTCGCCGATCGCGCTGATGTCAGCAAGGTCGCCGCCCGGCTCGAAGACCCTGACAACCCAATCGACCTGCTCGTGAACAACGCCGGTTTCAGCGTCCATACTTCCCTGATCGACCCGGATGTCGGCGCCCACGACCGCGGGTTCGAGGTGATGTGCCGTGCTGTGCTCGTGCTTTCCGGTGCCGCCGCGCGCGGGATGCTGCCGCGGGGCACAGGGGCGATTCTCAACGTGTCGAGCACGGCCGGCTTCATCACCCTCGGCAGTTACTCGGCGATCAAGGCCTGGGTGACTTCCTTCAGTGAGGGACTGTCGATTGAGCTCAAGGGTACGGGTGTCACCGTCACCGCGCTCTGTCCCGGCTGGGTCCATACCGAGTTTCATGAGCGAGCCGGGGTCACAACGAGCAGCATTCCAAACTTCCTGTGGATCGACGCCGAACCACTGGTTAAGGCTGCACTCAAAGACGTCGAACGAGGCAAGGTTATTTCCATCCCAACTGTTCGCTACCGCGCCCTGATCTGGTTGGCCCGTCATGCGCCCAAGAGCGCCATCCGCAAGATCTCGGGGTCTATTTCGTCGAGCCGCAGGAAGCCGGTCGTGCAGTGACGCGTAGTGAATCGGGCAGCGCAAAGCCCGGCGTTTCACCCGAACGACAGATCCACGACCGTTTCAGCTCGCGCGGGCAGGCCGCGGCACGCTTCGTTGCGCAACGCGGGATGCTCAAGCCTCTCGTCTGGCGTCTTGTCACCGTGACCGTAATCGGCCGGGAGAAACTCAGGGAGGTACGCGGCGGGTACGTCGTTGTCGCCAATCATTCGAGTCACCTCGACACGCCTCTCATCGTTGGCTCACTCCCCCGCAAACTCGCCCGATACCTGGCCGCGGGAGCCGCGGCCGACTACTTCTTCGACGTCTGGTGGCGGCGCGGGCTCACTGCGCTGTTTTTCAATGCCTTTCCTGTGCACCGCACTGCGGCCAATGCCAAGGTCGTCAGCGCAAAAGGCCTCCTGCGGCGCGGAATCCCCCTTTTGGTATTCCCGGAAGGCACGAGGTCCAAAGACGGCACCTTCGGGGCATTCAAGCCCGGAGCGGCCGCGCTGGCAACATCCTGTGACGTCCCGTGTATCCCCGTGGCCCTTGTCGGCGTCAACATTGCGCACCCGCGCGGCACCAACTGGCCGAAGCGCGGCAGGCTCCCCGTCGCGGTCGTGTTCGGCGACCCCATGCGAGCGAAATCCGGCGAAAACCCGGTCGACTTCACCGAGCGCCTGAAACGCGAGATTTCGCGTCTGCGCGAGGAGTACACGCCCACTATCCTTGGGCAATCAGCGTGAGCAAGAAGGAGTAGCCCGTGACCGATGTACAACACATGAAGTGGTGGGGATGGGGCAACGAGGGCGTTGGCTTTCACCACGAGGACAAGCCAGGTTTTGCCCCGTTCATCCTCGACTCCCTCGCGCTGGATCTGCACACCGCCAAGGTCATCGGAACCCCGTCGTTCGGCGCGATGACGGTTCCGAAGTCGATTGCGACCGCCGCCCTGACCAAGTCGATCACGGACATTGTGGGCGAGAAATACAGCACGACGGATGACATGGAGCGCGTCGTCCACACGTTCGGTAAGAGCCTCCGCGACCTGGTCCGCATCCGCGCCAACGACATCAAGCGCGCTCCCGATGTTGTCGTCTACCCCGCCGACGAAGACGAGATACGCAAGATCGTGGATGCCGCCGTCGCCGCCGACGCTGTCATCATCCCGTTCGGTGGCGGCAGCAACATCGCCGGCAGCCTCGAGCCCCTTGCGACCGAGAAGCGTGCTGTTATTTCGCTCGATCTTGGCCGCATGAACCGGGTCATCGAGATCGACACAGACTCCGGTCTGGCGCGCATCCAGGCCGGGGCTCTCGGTCCCGACCTCGAAGCGCAGCTGGCAGAGAAGGGGTGGACCATCGGTCACTTCCCCGACAGCTTCACGCATTCGACCCTCGGCGGCTGGATCGCGACTCGGTCGTCCGGTATGCAGTCCGACAAATACGGCGACATTGCCGACATCACGCGTGGCCTGCGTCTGGTTCGCGCCGACGGAACGCTCGTCATCCGCGCGATCCCGAGCGCATCGAACGGACCGAGCGTGCGCGAGATGATCCTCGGCAGCGAGGGCAGGCTCGGCATCATCACCGAGGCGACCGTGCAGGTCCATCGGGTGCCGGAGAAGCGCGATGTCTTCGCGTACTTCTTCCCGACCTGGGAGGTGGGGCTGAAGGCCATGCAGGCCATCGCCGAGAGCGATGCAACACCGTCCGTCACGCGCATCTCGGACTCGCCGGAGACAAAGTTCTCGCTCGCCACCTCGAAGGAGAGCCACGGCGTCTCCAAGTTCCTCGCCGAGAGCCTCCTGCCCTGGCTAATGCGGCGCAAGGGCTGGAATCTCGACGACATCTGCCTGTCGTTCATCGGCTACGAGGGCGGCGACGCCCACGCGAAGAAGCAGAAGAAGCTCGTCGACAAGATCGTCAAGGCGCACGGTGGCATGGGCGTCGGTAAGGGCCCCGGCATCCTCTATGACCAGAAAAAGTTTGACACGCCCTACCTGCGCGACTTCCTGCTCGACCGCGGGGCCGCGGGCGACGTGTCGGAGAGTGCTGCGCCGTGGTCGAAGCTCGCGGGTCTGCACGACGGCGTCGTCAAGGCCGCATACGGAGCGTTCGATGAGATCGGTATCAAGGGACTGATCATCAGCCACCTGTCGCACTCGTACCACTCGGGTGCGTGCCTGTATTTCACCTTCGGCTTCGTTTTCGGCAACAAGCCGCTCGAGGAGTACGACACCGTGAAGCGGGCCATCCAGCAGGCCTTCATCGACAATGGCGGTTCGATCTCACACCACCACGGTGTCGGCCTCGAGCACGCGCCGTGGCTCGAACAGGACATCTCGACGAGCGGGGTCGCCGTCATGCGAGGACTCTTCGACTCGGCCGACCCGAAGGGCACTTTTAACCCGGGCAAGGTCATCGCCGGTTAGGCGAGCGTCGTGCCATTCCTGTTTCGGCCGAGCTTCTCGCGCGAAGACCGGGACGGCATGGCCGCAGTCCTCGAATCGGGGATGGTCGCCACCGGCCAGAAATCGCACGAGTTCGAGCGTGCCATTGCGGCGACCATCGGAATGGAGGCTGCCGTCGCGACCAACAGCGGCACGTCTGCGATGTCACTCGCGCTTGACGTGCTGGGCATCGGCACGGGGGACGAAGTCATTACCCCGTCGCTCACCTGCATCGGCGTCGTCAATGCGATTGCCCGGAGTGGTGCGATTCCCGTGTTCGCCGACATCGATCCGCTCACCCTGTGCCTCGACCCGGCCTCGGTGCGCGACGCGGCATCGACGAAGACCAGGGCAATCGTTCCCGTGCACTATGGCGGGCACCCATACGACACGGCCGGGATGCGTGCGGTCGCTCGCGAGATCGGCGCGACCATCGTGGGCGATCTCGCCCATGCCCTCGGCGCGACCGTGGGTGGCGAGCCGGTTGGCCGATTCGCAGACCTCAGTCTGCTCAGCTTCCACGCCACCAAGATCATCACGACGGGTGAAGGCGGCATGCTCGCCGGGCCGGCTGAGATCATCGAGCGCGCACGACTCGACACTCGGCACGGTGTAAGCGACGACCTGCCAGGCTCCGAGGCCGAATTCGCGGGTTCACGGTGGATCTCGCCAGGGCTCAAGATCGGGATGTCCGACATCCAGGCCGCCCTCGGCCTCACCCAGTTCGCGGGCCTCGAGGCGCGGCTTGCCGCGCGCCGCCGGGTCGCGGAGAGTTACACAGCTGCTTTCGCCGAGCATCCGCACCTCGTCACGCCCGCCGAACAGCCCGGCTCTCTCAGCTCGTGGCACTTCTACACGCTGCGGGTCAGCGCTGACGCCTTCGGCCCGGATGCTGCCGCCTTCATCGCCGGCGTGCACCAGCGCGGGGGTGCCGCAGCCCGTCAGTTCTACCCGGCGCACCTCATGCCGCTCTTTTCGGGCGACGCAACCCGCGCAGCTGTGCCGCTGACGGTCACCGAACGGGAGAGCTTTCTGAGCATGTCACTGCCCGTGTATCCGGGCATCCCCGAAGCCGATGTACGCGCCGTAATTGATGCGGTGCTGCAGACGGCGGAGTCGCTGACCCGCTGAGGGCCGAGTGATCAGCACTACGCGATAAGTGAAGGCAGATCGGCCGTGTGGGCAACGGCGTCCAGCGCCGACAGGTTCGGCAGCCACGGCGCGCTCCCCCGATCGTAAGGTTTCGCCTCGTAGTCCGACCACTGGAGCTTGATCCCCGATACCGCCCATTGCTCCTCGTCGATGTACGCACGACCGCCGACGCCCGAGAGGTAAACGTCGCACTCGAAGCGTTCGCACAGCGAGATGAGACGGGCGTTTGGATCGTCGAAACCGGGTAGCGCCAGACCGCTCTGCACGACGAGGGGAACGTCGATCTCAAATCGCGTGAACAGGTGGCGCATAAGCGACAGCGCGATCTCAGAGAGAACCCGGGACTCCTCCGCCGCGATGAGCTCGACAATCTCGCCCAGCGCGTCTGAGTGCGCGGCTGTGCGGTACTTCGAGCGCAGGATGTTCGTGTGCTCGGTCTTCCATCCGGGGTCTGCGATCGTCGCCGTATTGAAGAGAGACGTGTTGTTGGCGTGCAACGGGATCGTCAGCCAGCGCCAGCTGTCCTCGGACTGCACTCGATTTCGGTTACCGTAATCGTTCTTGATGTACTTCAGGTCGTCCTGAACGATGAACACGTCCGCGCGTGCAACCTTGTGCAGGAAGCCGAGGTATGGCGCATAGTTTGGCTGGTGGGCAGCGAGCACCTTTGTCATTTCGATGCCCCCAACATTCTTTGAGCGTAAACCGAACTCGTGCCCGCGTCGACACTCGACGCGAGCACGGCTCACGCGAAGGCCTCCTTCTCACCGCACCGGGGTGAGAAGGAGACTTTCGTGGCAGGTGCGCGCTCGCGCATGCGGCGCCGCACCCACTATCCGAAACGCCCGTTCACATAATCGAACGTGCGCTGGTCCTGTGGAGAGTCGAACATCAGGTTGGTCGGTCCGTGCTCGATAATCGCGCCCGGCGTCCCTGCTTCGGCGAGGAAGAATGCACACTGGTCGGAGACGCGGGCCGCCTGCTGCATGTTGTGAGTCACGATGACGACGGTTACCTCAGACGCGAGTTCCTTGATGGTCTGCTCGATGCGTCTCGTAGAGGTTGGGTCGAGGGCAGAACAGGGCTCATCCATTAGCAGGATGCGGGGCGAAACCGCGAGCGATCGCGCGATGCACAGGCGCTGCTGCTGCCCACCCGATAGTCCGCCGCCGGGCTGTCGCAGGCGATCCTTCACCTCGGTCCAGAGGCCGGCCTTCGTCAGGCATTCCTCGAGGAGCTGTTCTTTTGTGGCCCGATCGGCCTTCACACCGGTCAGGAGCAGACCCGCGGTCACGTTGTCCTGGATGCTCATCGCCGGAAAGGGGTTCGGTTTCTGGAACACCATCCCGATTTGGCGCCGCGCATCCGTGATGCGCAGGCTCGCATCGTAAATATCACGGTCGTCGATCAAGACCTCGCCGGCGAGTGACGCCGTCGGCACCAACTCGTGCATGCGGTTCAGGATGCGCAGGAACGTGCTTTTGCCGCATCCCGAGGGGCCGATCAGAGCCGTGACTTTGCCGGCGGGCATGAGGAGCGAGACCCGGTCGAGCACCTTGTGGTCGCCAAACCAGGCCGAGACATTGCGTGCCTCGAGCTGGGCAAGTCGCGTCGGCTGGTCGAGAATCGCGGTGGTCGCGCTGTCAGTGGTCGTCACGGGGATGTCTTTCGTCGCAGGTCAGTAGAGATTGGGCAACAGAACGATGATTTGTTCGCCGATGCCGGCGCCGAGAAGCAGCGACACGGGAACGGCGACGATCCAGGTGTGCCATTTGCCCCAGCGGCGGTTCGCTATCGTGAACAGGATGATCGCCGCAATTGCACCCTCCAGAAGGAAGGTCAGCGGCAGCCAGCCCGATGGATCCGACGCGAGTGTCCCCTCCGAATCGGTGAGGGACCCGACGAGGAGCACCGGGTTGGGAGTCACGAAGGCCCTGCTCGTCAGCGTCGCATCCACCCGCACGACTCCGTACGGCAGGTAGGGCAGGCCCACAGCGGAAACCAGTGTCAAACGCCCTGATGCCCCGGTCAATGCCGCAGGCTGCGGGTCGCCCGCGAAGCGCACTTTCGTCACGGTGTAATGGCTGACGCCCTGTCCGGTGATCGTCGTAATGACATCCCCTGGCCGAAGTTGCGCGATCGTGCCGAAGGGTGCGCCGTAGGCAGATTGCCTGCCGAGAATGACGCTCGGGCCGGACTGGCCAGGCAATGGGGTGTCCCGGCGGTGACCGGGGCCCGCGAGCAGCACACGGGATGACGTCCCCTCGAGGACGACCTGGTGCATCCCGATCGCTGGGACACTGATGACGGCAACAGGCGTCCCAAGTGGGTAAAGCCGGTTGTGGGCGTCAACTTGCGAGACCGGTGCGGTGGCGCTGGCAAGCTGCACTCGAAAGTCCTGGTACAGCAGGCTTTGCGCTCGCACCTCGGACAACCCCGAGACGCCAACGACCTGCACGACAAATCCAAGCAGCAGGATGCCGACAAGGGTCAGCGTTGCTCCAGACAGCCGCAAGAGAGCGCGGTCCGACGGCCGGAGGATCGCCGAGCGCAATGCTGGGTTTGCCGCGGTGTCCTGGCTCGCCAGACCGGCGACTGTGTCAGACCATCCACGGCGTACCTGGTGAGCGCTCCCCGCGAGGGAACGGCGAAGCACCGCCCCGACGCGAGCCGGGGCGGTGCTCCACACGTTGTTATCGAATTTCAAGGGAAGGAACGCGCCTACTTCGAGACGAACCGGAAGGTGATCGTTTTTGCGACCGCGGTCGCGCTACCGCTGTAAATCACGGTGAACGTGTGCGTTCCGACGCTCTGCCTGCTGATGGTGAACGTTGCCGCACCATGGACCAGTACAACGGCGTTCTTCAGCGTCTTCGTACCGGCCTTGACCGTGACGGTACCGGTCGGGACAAACCCGGCAGCACTGACAGTGATCTTGACGGTTGGAGACTTGGTGTGGGAAATGGCTGCCGCGCTGGCCTTGACGGTGACGTGTGCCTTGGTCACGGCAACGGTGCCGACGGGCGACACAGCTTCCTCGACGCCGTCCAGAGCCGGCGTGAAGTCGGCCGTAATGGCGAACGCGTTGATGTTTCCGAGCGTCGCCGAGACCGCAATTGCCGAGGTCGCAACGGTCGACGAAGCGGCGCCGGCTGCGATCGTCTCAGTGTCGAAGGTCACGCCGTTGTTCTTGAATGCAACTGTTCCACCGCCGTTGCCAAACGAGGTCACGGTCGCAGTTGCTGCAAAGTGGCCGCCGTAGACAACGCTCAAGGGAGTAGCGAGCGTGACGGTCGGAGTCGAAGTCGCGAACGCCTGACGCGAGGTGTCGCCGCAGGCAGAGGAACTGCCCTGCGCCGCAGTCAGAACGCCGAATCCGTAGGCGGCAATGGTGTCTTTCTGCGAGCACACAAGGGATCCGGTGCCCACGAACGTCCAGTTGATCAGCGAGTTCTCGTTGGCAACCTCTGCCGTCGGAACCACGTTGTAGACGAGGCGTGTTGCGGTCGCGTTGGTTGCGGTCCAGACGCTGTTGAGCGCCAGGTTCGGAACCGTGCCTGTCGTTGGGACAACGCCACCGAGTTCGCCGAGAACCGCACCATTGGTGTGGTCGACTACGCCGGGCAGGCCGTTCTTGTCAGCAATGTATTTGCCAATCGAGAACGGCATGATCGCGCCCGCATCGCCCTGAAGCTCGGTACCATCGTGCTCTTCGACCGGCACTGCCGGCGAGTCAGCGGAGGTTACGCCAGCCGTTGTGGTCACGTGCTGGTCCCAGACGGTGCGGCCGGGGATGCTGCCAACAGCCGTTGTGCTGTCGACGTTCGCGTCGGTGAGGCCGAACAGCGGCAGCCAGAACTTGCGGGTGCCCGAGCCTGCCTGCGGCACGTACGCGTGGATCGGGGTTAGCGTTTCGCCGATGGCCGGGGTGAACGAGTCGTTGACCAGTCTCGGGTCGCCGTCCAGGCCGGTCACGATCTGTGTCGCGATTCCGTCGTAGATGCTGAACAGGGTCGACGGAGCGACACCGGCGACATCCGCGGCGACATTGCTCGCGCCGAGCGAGAGGGTCGGGAACGCGCTCGTCGACGAGACGGCGTAGTCCACAGCATCGCGCGCGTACGGGATGTACGTGAGCGCTGAACCTGCGGCTGTGGCGGCGCCCGACGGACCACTCGACGAACGAGCGAAGTCAACCTGACCGAGCGTGTCAGCGGAGGTCCAGGTCGTACCCGAGGTCAGTGTGTTGGCTGCACCAATCGACACCAGGAGGGCGTCGACCCCGGCACCCGATCCGTTCGGACGCGAGATGGGGGTTCCATTCTTGCGGGTGGTGATTGAGCCGCCGACGACACCGGCAGAGTCCGTCGCGTCGTACGAGGCAATGCGAGGGTCGAGTGACGAGCTCGAGTTGATCGCCCCGGCGATGCCATTCATCAAATCCTGGGTTGTGTCTGAGCCGACGCCGACGAGGGTGCCGCGGGCGGTCGTGTCACTGGGGTCTGCAAAGGCGGGTGTTGCGCAGATCGCCCCTGCGAGCAGGGTAAGCGCCGTAAGTCCGATTCCGAACTTGGCAATGGAGGTGACCCTCATTGAGTTATCCCTTTCTAAGGAAGTGGAGTCCGCCGGCCCCGCGGGTCGGAGGTCGAACCCCGGCGCAAAGCTACGGTCGACGAACCAACGTGGATGTAACCAAAGATGAACGTTTCGCTAACTCACAGCGGCTTCCAAGATGAACCATCTACAGACGCCGGCGGCGAAGCAAGATCGGTCCGATCGCGAGACAGGGAACCGCGAAAAAGAGCGCGGCGAGGACCGTATATCTGGTCGCCGTAGTCTGCACAGCGGGGGTCATCCTGGCCGAAGGTGACGCTCCTGGAGTCGCCGTTGGAGTCGGTGTCGCGCTCGGCGCATCGGCGGGCGCAGGTGGCGCGGTGGTCGTCGTGCCGCCATTGGCCGACTTGGGAACCTTGATGTGCGACACGCACACAGGAGTAGCGATTTCGGAGGCAAGCGCCTTGCTCGCCGCCGCCACTTGACCGATAAGACTTGCCTTCAGCGGAACATAGCCGTCGGGTAGCTGGCCGAGCGAGCTGCCGGACACCTGCCCTGGTCCCGCGATGTAGTTCAGCAGCTTCCGGTAGTCGGCGAGCGCGGGCAGGCTCGAATTGCAGACATTGACAACGGCGTAGGTCAACATCGAAAGCGGATAGGCGGCGTTCACTCGCTTGTTCGGATCCGTCACCACGATCCCGTCGGTCGCCGAGGGAACCATCGCATCCACTCCCGCTCCGATCGAGGCTGATGTCGGCGCTACAGCCTTCCCGGCGGCATTGACCAGCTTCGCCGTCTGGAGCCCGTAGAGGTCGGCGGAATTCGACACCGTGATCGAGATCTCGAATCTCTCGCCGGGAACCTGAGCGCCAGGGTCGGTGAACGCGGGCGGAAGCTTCGTCTGGTCCCAGACCGTTTTGACGTTGGCATCGGCGTGCAGGGTGCGCGAGGCAGCCTCATCCATGTCGAGCGTGTAAGGGCGCATGTCGAGCGTCCCGTATCCGGGAGCTGGGATGTCTGTGCTCTGCCGGAATGTCGAAAGGTCGGCTTTCGGATAGCTGTCGACCGTCGTATCGGTGCCAAGCTTCAGCGACAGGTAGGAGGGGTTCACCACTGTCCCCCACGGGTCTGCCTTGCCATTCAGGAAGTCACTCGCGTCGGGGTCTGCGCGCAACCACGCCCAGATTGCCGATGCCGCATCGGTGTTCCCCAGCGCCACCATGAGCCCATCCGGGCTCGACCCCTTGGGGAAGAATTTGAACTCCGGGTTGAGCGCCAAAAAATCGGGGTCGGTGCGCAGGCTCGTGGGATTCGCCGCCAGATACGACTTGCCTCCACCGTCTGGTACGTCGTTCTGGTACGACTGGGTCAGCAGTTTGGCGACGAGTCGCGGGGTCAGAACCAGATTCGTGACCGGTGTGCCGTTGTCTGCATAGTCGGGCGCGGAGGTAACCAGGTGCTTGTCGATGTTGTACCCAACCACGATCGCGGATTCCGCGACGGGAGCGTATTCGAGCGTCGCTCCGGCAGCCGCGGTTGCATCAATCGGAAGCGCGACGAATCCAAGACCGGTTGCCCCCTGGGCGCCGCTCACTGCCTCGGCGCGGGCTTCAGCATCCCCGATCTCGGAGTAGCCATAGGTCGTGCCCGTAGCGCAGAGTGCCGACTGCCATGACGTGAATGCGCCGGCAATCAGCTCAGAGCCTGCTGTGCGCCGCTCGGCCCGGCCGAGAGGGCAACTTGCGCCGATCGCGGTGAAGCCCAGTTTGAACTGGATGCGATCCGCCCAGTTGGTCGCAGAAAGCGGGGAACCACCCACCCGACCATCGCTGTTCGAGGAGGCGGGCGTGCCGTCGGCGTTGAACTCGCCTCTCGGTACCACGACGAGCCAGCACGCGCGCCCTGCGGTGACCCCGCCTGTCGTAATTGCCGTACCGCAGCCGAGTTCGGGAGCGCTCAGTGAAGTCTGGGTCTCGAACTCATACGAACCGGAGCCATCCTGACCGGTCCGCGCGACCGTAACCTCGTTCGAACTCGACTGGCTGAAGTATGTCAGTGGATTCCACGCCGACGTCCCGTCCACCGCCTGGAACGGCACAGCCCACGCCTTGATGTTGTGGGCAAGCGGAACCTGGTATCCGGAGCCATAATCCTGAAGCGGGTCTTCGCCGTTCACGAGCGATCGATTGGCTGCATTGCTGCCGACCAGCGACGACAGGGACGTGCTCGCCTCACCCCACTCACACTGCTGCGGCTTGGGGCCCGTGCTCGGATCGCCCCAGCATTGCATGATCTGCAGATAGTTGGTCTTGTCATCCTGGGGCGGAGTGACCTTGCCCCCGGTCCAGCTGACGTGTACACCCTGGTCTGTGAGATTGCTCGTTTGGTCGACCGTGACTTTCAGCGCCTTGAACACGCCGTAGTTGGCATCCGTCACGTTTCTCGTGCCGTCATCCCACGCGACTGTCTTCGCGCTCCCGCCAGACGAGGTGCCAGAGCCGACATCCTTTTTCACGGATGCCGCGATGGCGAGCGATGCCGACCCAATCCCGGCGAGCAAATCGATGGCGAGGAGAATCCCGAAGACCGCGAGGAGCGATCGCCTTCGTGTCCAGTCGCGAAGCTTCATGAACGGTGGCTCCTTCTCGCCGCGATGACGACAATCGGTGGGACGGCGATTGCAAGAACAAGCAGCAGGCAGAGCAGGAGAACAAACCACTGCGAAATACCCCACGACGAGGGAAGCGGGGCATCCACGGGGATGGCATTGACTACCTGGCAAATGCCGGTATCCGCATCGCAACTCGTGCTGCCGTGTGCGTTGATGACCGTAGTCGTGCCGCCGCCCGTCGTCGCGGCGCCTGGGTCACCGGTGCCCGTCGAACCCGTGCCACCGGTGCCGGGTGCGGTGCCAGTTCCGGTTCCGGTTCCCGCCGGCGAGCTACCCTTCGTGCTACCTGTTCCGATCGTGCACTGCGTTACGCCCTTCTTGTCGCAGGCGGAGGGTTGCGCGGCGTTTTGAGCCAACGTGTTGACGCCCGAGGTCGAAAACGTCGGATTGTTGCACTTCTTGATGTTGATCGACGACACAACTGCGCCCGGGATGCGTTTGACCTGCGCGAGACCGGCCTTAACGAGGTTGATCGGTAGCGGCGAGTAGCCGAGCACCTCCGCCTGTTGCTGCCCCTCACACAGGAAGTAGTTGGCGAACGCCGCGAGCGTGGCACCCTTCGCCGACGTGAACCCGTCCTGAATCTGGGTCGGCACGATCATGTACGAGTACGAGGACAACGGATATGCGCGCGGATCGGGGTCACTGTATACGCCGTCGAGCTGCTGGGTCAGGTAGGAGGGGGATGTCGGATTGTTGTTGATCTGTGCCTTCAGCAGTGCCACCGCGACATTGGATGCGGTCGGTTCGGTGTAGTACCCCGCAGCATTCAGAATCTTCGCCACCGGGTACCCGGTCTTGATCGCGTAGGAGTACTCGACATACGTGATCGTGCCGACGTTCGCTGTCTGGGCAACGTAGCCGGCGACCCCCTGCGAGTTCGGCTGTGCGACAAACCCCTTACCGAATACAACAGGAAAGTTGGATGTCTCTCCGCACGGGACCTTCCTGCCAGCGCTCCGGCAATAGTTGTTCCACACGCTCGAATGAAGCTTGCTCATCCAGAGTGTGAACTGCGCTGTCGAACCCGATCCGTCGGATCGAACGACGGGGACGACCTTGAAATCGGGCAGAGTCAGGCCGGGGTTATCCGCCTTGATGAGCGGATCATTCCAATGCGTGATGACGCCTGTGAAGAGCTTGCTCAGCGTGTCTCCGGACAGCCGCAGATTGGTGATGCGTTTCCCACCCGACTGCAGGTTGTACATGAACGCGGTGCCGCCGGCTACGTCCGGCATGTACGCGTACCCGCGCGACGGCGCAGGCTCGGTGACTCCGTTGTCGGTCGTGCCGTACGGGATCTCAGACGCGCCGAAGTCGACGGTGCCAGCCTTGAACTGGTTGCGGCCGTCGGAGGAGCCGGTGCTCGCGTAGTTGACGCGGATGCCGTACTGCTGCACGTTACGGCGCCACTGGTCGATGGCGTTGGAACTCCAGGACGATCCCGCGCCACTGATCGGTACATACGAGGTTGCGGCGCTCGCTGACGAGACCGTCGTGGTGATGGTCGCAAGCGTGAACAGGATGACCGAGAGGAGACCGATCAGGGTAGCGTGTCGCCGTCGCTGGCCGCTCATTCGGACTCCTCGAGTATGGGGGCAGGGTCGTCAAGTCCTGTGTCAGCGGGCGCTGCCCCGACAGCGACTTTCGCTGCTAACGGGTTCCTCAGCAGCCAGGAGATCGTGAACACACGACGTAGCGCTACGAGGCGAGCGCGTCGTCGTTCGCGTACCGCGAGCGTCTGACCGCCGATAACGCGCGCGACTATGAACAGCAGGAGCACAAGAGCCATCAGAACGGTCGCTGTACCGAAGCCGCGCGCGATCATGGTGGGCTCGGGTGACTTCACGAATTCGAATACGGCTAGCGGCAGCGAGATCATCGGCCCATGGAGCGGGTCGAGATTCAACGAAGCCGTGAAGCCGGCGGTCAGCAACACGGGTGAGGTCTCGCCGATCCCGCGCGCGGTCGCGAGAATGATCGCCGTCGTGAGCCCGGAACGCGAGGTCGGCAGGATGACGTTCCAGACCGTACGCCACTGGCCGGCACCGAGGCCGATCGAGGCCTCCTTGAGCGTTGCGGGAACGAGCCGGAGGACGACATCCGACGCCCTGATCATGATCGGCAGCATCATGACGCTGATCGCCAGCGACGCCGCTAAGCCCGATTTCTCGAGCCCAAGAATCAGGATGAAAGTTGCATAGATGAACAGGCCGGCCACGATCGACGGGAGTGCTGTCATGGCCTCCACGATTGTGCGCACGAGCCGGGCAAACGGTCCAGGAACTTCGCTGAGAAATAGCGCTGTAGTGAGCCCCAGCGGGATCGTGATGGCCAGGGCGATCAGGATCTGAATGAGTGTGCCCGCAATGGCGTGCAGCACTCCGCCGTCGCTCAGCGGATCGAGTGGCCCTGCAAGCGACATGTCCTGAGTGAAGAAATTCAGGTGCGGGAGCGCCTGCACTCCCCTGCTGAACGTGAAAATCACGACGAAGGCGAGCGTGACCAGCAGACTGAAGGCGAGACTGTGCACGATGACGCGCACGATTCGATCGCGCACCACCGGCCCCGACTCGTCGAGCGACACCAGCAGCGCATAGATCGCGACGAACAGCAGGTAGGCGATCACGAAGAACGGAATCGGTCCGTTGATGGGGGCCAGTTGGGTCACCAACAGTTGGGTCAGGGCCAGAGAGGCGACGGCCGCGCCGGCCCCGGACAGCAGGTCGATCATCCTGAGCCCGCCAGTTTGCCTGCGAACCTCGACCAGTGGTTGGGCCTCGGCTACCGAGTCGTCCGTGTCGTTCATGCGGATGATGACCTTGGTTGTCGCTGGCGTTGACGACATCACGGCAGGCACGCCATCGGGCCGGGAATCAAGAATCGTCGTCATGGCTCAGCTGCTCGCACCCGAACGGGACCGCGCGACGATCGACGACGCGGCGAAGTTGATGACGAGCGTCATGACGAACAGGGTCAATCCGGCCGCCATGAGGGCCGAGAGCCCAAACGGCGATGCTTCGCCATAACGCAATGCGATCAGCGACGAGACCGAGCTCGCGCCGTTCTGCAGGATGTGGGTCTGAATCACGAAGACCGGCGAAATGATCATGTAGACCGCGATGGTCTCGCCGAGAGCACGGCCGAGTCCGAGCATGGTGCCGCCGATCATCCCACCGCGACCGAACGGGAGAACGACCGACCTGATCATCCCCCACTGGGTCGAACCTAGAGCCAGCGCACCCTCACGTTCGCCAAGCGGCGCCTGCGCGAAGACCTCCCGCATGATGGCCGTGATGATGGGGGTGATCATGAATGCGACCACGATCCCCGCGATAAAGGTCGACGAGGTATACAAGGTCGACGTCGGCAGCGGGTCATTCGGATCGACTCCGGTCACGGAGAAGATCGGGATCCAGCCGAAGTTCTGCGAAATCCAGCGCGAAATGGGCGTGATGTTGCCCTGCAGGAAGAAGAAACCCCACAGACCATAAACGACGCTCGGGATGGCCGCCATCAGGTCAACGAGGCTGATGAGCCACTGCCGAATCTGGCGTGGCGCGTACTCGGTGATGTAGAGCGCTGTGCCCGTGGCCAGCGGGAATGCGATCACGATCGCCACCAGGGCAATGAGGACGGTGCCGACGAGGACGGCCGCGATACCGAATTTGCCAGAATCCGGATCCCAGTCCTGCACTGTGAGGAACTTGACGCCGTCGGATGACAGCGCCTGTGACGCGCGAAACGCGAGGAACACGCCCACCAGGAGCATGATCGTGAGGACGGCAATTCCCCCGCCGCGCGCGACCCCACGAAACGTTCTATCTACCGGGTCTCGGCGCAGAACAAGTTTTCTGGGGATGTCGACGGTCACGGATTCCTATTACTCACGGGAAGAGTGGCCGACTGACAATCGATCCGCCGGATGAACCATATGGGTCAGCCAAGAACGACTTGAATCCGTTATGTGAACATTCGCTTAACGGGTGGGAGACTCCTATTCCGACCGCGTCGACGACTGAACCGGGGCCGCGTCCCGTGGAGCGCGGTACACCTAGCTCGCCGTAGCTGGGGCGCGCGCGCCAAACTCGTCCTGGCCGTAGGCGGCGCCAGCGATGCGCGAGACGACGGGCAGGCGGTGCACGAATGCCGCGGTGTTATCGCTCTGGAACGGAACCGGGTTTGCGATGCCCTCTGCTCTCAGCACCGCGAGTGCGGGCAAAGATGGTCGTCGGCGCAGCGCAGTTGCTCGCCGAGCGCGGACTGCAGGGCACCTCGTTCGCAGAGGTCAACGAACTCGCGGGGGCTCGGGCGCTCGGATTTCTCGAACGCAGGGTGGGGTCATCCGCACTCGAAGCCACCGAATACTTCCTGTACCTCTGGCACGAGGTCCTTTCGCGCTCAGGGTTCCAGACCGGCTGCGCGGTATTGGCCGTAACTGTCGCCACTGAGGGCGCGGTCGCACTGAGTCGCGCGGAGCAAAACTGGGAGCCGCTCGACCTCGTTGCCGAACAACTCATCGACGAGGTCAAACGGCTGGCAACAGCCTCACACGCTGAGTGAGGCTGCGGCCGACATGGCCTCGGCAAAGCCCGGCGACATCCTGATCTGACCCGCAACATCCACGGTCATAACGTCGATCGGCCATGATCGGGTCGCGACGTCGAGGCTCACGCTCCCGCCGGCAACGATCGCAGTCGCCAGCACATCCGCGGTGACGATGTCGGCGGCAATCACGCTCACCTGCACGAATTCGGGGCTCGGTGCGCCGAGCGCCCAAATGTGATCTCCGCGCTCGGCCGAACCGGACGTGGCGCAGGCCAGCCGCGCACCGCCCAGACTGGCCGAAGTCAGGAGGGCCGCGCGGTCATCCGGATCCACAATCCCGACGACCCAGGCAGCACCGTCGCCAGCCTGACCTGCTACCAGGATGTCGCCGCCGACATTCAGGCACCAGTTACGACATTCGCGCGAGCGCAGTATCGCGGCCGCCGCATCCATCGCGAGCGCCTTGACCACCCCGGACAGATCGATGGTGCCATCCGGACGATGAGGGCTGAAGGCTCCACTGGTTCGATCCCGCCAGTCGAGCGCGAGCGCGTACGTCGTGCGAAGTTCCTCGCTCGCATCCACCAGGGCCAGTGTGCCCTGCGCCACCCGGGACAACTCGGTGTCATCGCGGTACAGGCTGTATCGGTCATCGAAGTCGACAAAGCGTGCCTCGACCTCCGCGAGGTCATCGCGCGTCAGTTCTGCGCCACGCCACGACAGGGACACCGAAGTACCCATGATCGAAAAAACGTGACGGTGCACTACTTCAAGCCTGCCTGGTCGAGCGCCGACTGCAGCGATGTCAGGTAACCCTGGCTGGTATAGGTCGCGCCACCAACCGAACTGACATTGGCAGACTGGGCTGCGAGAACCTCCGTGCGGAGGATCGGGGCGGCATAGTTGCTGATCTCGACGGACCGACCGCCATTATCTGTCAGGTGGACTGCCGTGACATCCGTCAGCTTGCCCGAGGCGACAGTGATCCTCACTTGAACGGTGCCGAATGGAGTGTCGGCGCTGGCGCCCGTGTAGGTCTTGCTGCTGCTCGACTTCGAGGCTGACGAGCTCGTTGGTCCCGGAGAACTCGTCGAACCAGTAGAAGTGCTCGGTGTCGTCGTTCCGGATGTGGTACCCGACGTCGTTACCGCGGCCGAAGCCGAAGCCGAGTGTGCGGCGGCCGCAGCGGCGCCCGCCTGCCATCCGATCACCAGTACGGCGACCGATCCAAAGATGCTGCCCAATACAGCGCGAGTTCTCACCAGTCGAACCTTTCTGTGTGAATTTGGTGCTCAGGCATCCCTGTTGCGCGAGCTTCGCCCACGACCAGGTCCGTCCAGGCCTGAGGGCCGCAGACGTAAAGATCTGAGCGTGCGAGATCGGGAAAAACGGAGCTCAGTCGCACGTTGCGCGACACGTCGCGCGAAGATAGCCAGGTGTCCCTGCCCTTCGGGCGTCGTCCGACAGAGGTATAGAACCGGGCGCCCTGTTGGGTTGCGAGCGCTTCCATCTCATCCCACAGGTAGGTCTCATCCTCGGTAGAGGCACGAAGCAGAATTGTCGCCTCCCCCGACGCCAGGTGCGAATGCTCGAGAAGCGCCCGCACCGGGGTAACGCCGATCCCGGCCGCGACGATCGCAAGCTTCGGCGCTGTGCGGGCAGCATCGGTAAAGAGTCCGTACGGCCCCTCGAATGACACGCGCGTGCCCTTTGGAAGCCGACTGAGGCTGCTGGAGCCGTTGCCGAGCGCCCGAACGGTGATGCGAGCCGTTCGATCCGTTGGCTGGGCAGACAGGGAGATCGGGTGAGAGTGCCACCACGTCTTACCGCTCCAGAATCGCCAGACAAAGAACTGGCCGCCGGCGGACCCCAGCGCCGAGAGGTTCCGTCCGGACAGGTGAATCGACGCGACACCGTTCGCGACCTGTTCGACGCGAGTCACGCGGATCCCGTGCTGAAGTGACTTCACAATCGGCTCGGCGAAGCGGAACGTTGCGATCGACCCCAGCGCGATGACGTACAGGGCAATCCAGTACACCCGCTGAAAAGTGCCGTTTGCCAGCATGCCACCGACGCTGAACTGATGCGGCAGGGCAAAGATGACGGCGAAATAGGTCAGCAGGTGCACCACGTGCCAGAGCTCGTACTTGAACCGACGCCGCACCACAACGATCGACGTCACGATTACCACGATCAGCAGACCAAAGCCGAGAAATGCCAGCGGCATATCTGGCAGCCCGAAGATGGAGATGGTCTCGGCCACCGGATTGATTCCTGCCGTGATTCCGTAGCCGAGGATGAGAAGCACGGCATGCGCGAGGATCAGGTAAAACGCGGGCTTTCCGAGTGCGCGGTGGGCGGCCATAGCGCGGTCGTGGCCGAAAACCCGGTCGATGATGGGTACGCGAGCGGCAAGAACGAGCATGAGCAGGATGAGGTTGGTTCCGATGAGCCCGGCGATGATACCGAGGCTGGTAACGGCATCCCCTACCGTGTTGAACAAGCCGGCTCCCCCGTAGGCGAGATACAGCGCGACTGCGGCTGCGGCAGAGGTCCAGCTGGCGCTCAGCAGCAGGTCTGCTGCACGTAGGCGACGACGGAATCTCTCGGCTCTCGTGCGGGGCGAAGTGGGCCGCGGAGACGTCGTTCGCATTGGCGATTCGGCGATCATCACGTTCCCCTTTCTGCTCGCCGGATATGACTACCCAATACAGAATCGCGGAATGACCTATGTGATTGCCCAACGACGAACGCCATTCACGTGTGTTTACTCACATATTGGGAATCGTCACGATGGCGACAAGGCCGACCTTCGCATTGTGCAGTTCGGCGGTTCCCCCTGCCGAGCGCGCGATCGCCTGCACCAGCGCTAGGCCTAGACCGCTCCCACCCGTGCTGCCGGTGCGAGAGACGTCCGGCCTGCTGAAGCGATCGAAAGCGACAGGAAGAAACGAATTGGGGATGCCGGGACCATCATCTCGAACCTCGATCCTGAGGCCGCCCGCATCCTGTTGTATCGACAGCTCCACGTGCCCCTGGTCGCCGATCGCGGCGACCGCATTCGACAACAGATTATCGAGCAGGCGACCAAAGGACGCCGCGCCCACCGCGTACTTTGCGGCCTCGGCCAGATCCCCTGCTTCAAATTCGATCTCGCCGGACGTGGCAAGCGCAAGCATTCTCGCGCGATCCACCGAACTCATGGCCTCGGTAAGAAGCTCTTGCGCGGACAGGGCAGGGGTCGCCCCCGGATCGCCCTCGAGTCGTGCCAGTTCGAGAAGCCCGGTGGCCAGGGCGGACAGTCGGGCGATCGACTCCTCGGCCTCGGTGATCTCGCCGGCGAGGGCATCGGCATCGCCAAATCGGTCGTGCGCAAGTTCGAGCTGGGTGCGCAGGGCCGCTAGAGGCGTCCGGAGCTCGTGGGCGGCATCCGACACCATCTGTTTCTCCCGCTCGGTCGAGGCTCGAACACGTGCGAGAAGGGCGTTGAGAGTCTTCGCGAGGTCGGCGATCTCGTCGTCGGCGGGTCCAACGGGCAGGACATCGTCCTCATCGATGCCGCTGAGGGCTTCGGCCCTGCGCCGCATGCGACTGACGGGGCGCAGCGCCACCGTTGCGAGCAGCCAGGACGCGAGGCCAAAGATGATCAAAACGCCGACGCTTCCGACGACGAGAACCCTGTCCAGTCCACCGAGCGCGAGCTCGCTCGAGGCGGCACTGCGGGCAGCCCAGAGCGCCCAAACACCCGACGGAGTCTGCTGCACCCGACCCACCACGATGTATGGCACCCCGCCTGCTTTCGTCTTGAACGTCTCGTTTGCCGGCATGCGATGGTCGACGACCTCATGGATGTCGTGCGGCAGGGTGTCGACCGAAGGCGGGCGGCCTGGTCCACGAACCATGACGAGGATGCCGGCGGCCGGCCCATCGATTGGCTCGCCCGGATTCGACACGAGGTCTTTTTGGAAGGGAGCGAGGTCGGTCGTTGCCAGGGTGATATTTGACTGCGCGAGGATGTTCTCGACATTGGCCCTGATCACCAGCGCGGCGATCGCCGTCACGATGATCGCCACAATCACACTCCCGATGGCGATTCGGGCACGAATGGAAAGCCTGCGAATGAACATGGCTAGGTGTCGCCATCCACGGTCAGAGCGTAGCCCGAGCCACGAACCGTCACGACAGCGACCCCGCTGGCCACTGGTTCCAGCTTGCGGCGAAGATACCGAACGTACTGATCGACGATTGTCGGGTCGATGTGGCGCGTTGTGCCCCAGACTTCCTCGAGAATCTCCGGTCGACTCGCGACTCGACCTTCGCGACTGGCCAGCATCCGGAGCAGCGAGAACTCCTTCGTGCTGAGGGGCAGTTGCTTGCCGTCGATCGTGGCGCGCACACCCTGCACGTCAAGTTGCAGGCGCCCAACCCGCAGCACCTGCTTCGGGGTCGCACTGTCGCGTCGGACGAGGGCTCGGATGCGAGCACTGAGCTCCGCAAACGCGAACGGCTTCGTCAGATAATCGTCGGCTCCTGAGTCGAGACCGTGTACCCGATCATCGATCGAGTCACGAGCGGTTAATAGCAGGACAGGCAGCATGTTGCCGTGATTTCGCAGATGCCGGCAGATCTCGTAGCCGTTCATCTCCGGTAGCATCACGTCGATTGCCGCCGCCGAGAAGTCATTGCCTGCGACAGCGATGAGCGCATCCACGCCGTTGTCCACGCGCACGACGTCGTAACCCTCGTCCCGTAACCCGCGCTCGAGGAGCGCGCCCATTGCCGCGTCATCTTCAACGATCAGGACCGTGGGCACAGGGATAAGCAAAGCACGCCCAGCACCTTCAATATTGTCGTGAAGCGCCACCCGGGCAGAAAAAGTTCGCGACTCTCACGTGTCCACCGCACCCGCGTCAGGCCGGAGGTCGGTCCTTCCAGGGCAGAATCTACGGCGAACCGGATTGTCGACGCTACTGCACGCCGTAGGCGCCCGGGCTATGCTGCGGCGGCCGGAGTGGTCTCGCGGCATCCGTACAGACGTACCAGGAGCACCGCAAGGTGATCCATACCGACCAGCACGGTGCGCTGCTCATCGAACCCGCCGACGGTGATGACGCCGAGACCTTCGAGAAGCGTCGTGAGGCGGTCTGCGATCGCGGGCTTGATGCGCAAAGCATGCTCGATGCCGCGGCGAGAGAACGCCTGGGCGAGCACCACGAGTTCAACGGCGCGCAGAAGCAGCGCGAAATCCTTCGAACCGAGGGCGGTGATGACCCTGTCGCGCTCGAACAACGCGGTGCCAGCGAAATCCGTGGGGGTAAGTGACCAGATGGCCGGCGGCTCGGCAAAGGTCGTGGATGCAGTCATGTCTGATGTCCTTCGGGTTGACTTCAGCGTGCTCAATCTTCGAAGAGTGGGGGGACCCTCCGGTGTTGCCCCCGAATGGGGGTATCGTCAGGCTACCCTCTGCAGGGGCGAAACGCTCAATCGGATGATGTCAGCGAGGTAGTCTCGCGCTCATGGCCAAGAAACCCCGAGCGCAACTCACCCGCCGAGCACTCCTAATCGGGGGCGGAAGCGCGGTCGCCCTCGCGAGTGCCGCCTTCGCCGTCGACGAAAACATCCTGCCCGGCCGCTCGACCATGTTCAAAATGCTCGGTTTGGACGCATCCGCTGGCGTCATCGCCCTGCACGGTTTCGGTGGCAGCCACAGGGGTGGCTTCACAAAGAATTTCACGCTGCAACCCTTCCAGGCCCAGGCCGTCGCTCGCGGGAGTCATCCGTTCGCAACGCCGGCTATTGGCGCGGCCGGGCGCCCGAGCAACTCAAGTTCGTTGCCCAAAGCCTGAGCCAGCAGCAGCTGGCGCCGTAAGCGCCCGGGCCAACGGACTCATCACGGCAACTGGATACTACGCAGTTTCGGGTTCGTCACCCCTTAGTGGAACCGGCGAGCATGCCGGAAACCAGGGCGCGCTGCGAGAACAGGAACACGATCAGCACGGGCAGGATCGCGATGATGATCGAGAGGGCAAGCTCGGGACTTTGGATGTCGAGCCCTGCACCCGCGACCGGATTGAACGACGGCGTCGACGACAGAAGCTGGTTCAGGCCAACCTGAATCGGAAACTGATCGCTGCTCGGCAAAACCAGGTAGGGCAGGAAGAAGTTGTTCCAGTTGCCGACAAAACTGAAGAACGCAACAAGCGCAACCACTGGCCTGGCCAGCGGAAGGGCGATCCGGGTGAACAGTTGCCATTCGCTCGCACCATCGATTCGCGCCGCTTCGAGCATTTCCGACGGCAGGCTCGTCGAGAAGTAGATATAGACCAGGTAGACGCCGAACGGGAAGAACGAGAACGGCAGGATTATCGACCACGCCGTCCCGATCAGCCCAAAACGGTTGAGTTCGAGGAACAGCGGCAGCACGAGGGATGCCGACGGCATGATCATCACCAACAGCGTGATGGTGAGGAGTATTTTTCGTCCGCGAAATCGTGTCAGCGCGAGGGCGTACCCTGCCGGGATGCTGGTCGCCAGCGTCAAAATCAGCGAACCGACCGAATAGACCGCCGAGTTCTTTAGCCAGACGAAGATGATCCCGTTCTCGAATGACGCGAGGTGATCCCAAGCCAGTCCGATGTTGGAAAAGGCGCCAAACGAGAGGGGCGGCTGGTTGAGCAGCTCACTCGCCGTCTTCGTCGGCG
The DNA here is from genome assembly GCA_025463785.1 of Glaciihabitans sp. Classification (GTDB taxonomy): domain Bacteria; phylum Actinomycetota; class Actinomycetes; order Actinomycetales; family Microbacteriaceae; genus Galbitalea. The sequence goes on along the minus strand of JAODBD010000011.1, from coordinate 74,697 downwards.
CGAGGATCAGCCAGATCACCGGGAGTACGAAGAACACGAGCAGCAGGCCCATGATCAGCACCACAATCAGGGTGCTGGCGAAGCGGGAGGCTTGCCGGGTCTTGCGTCTCTGCGGCCGCCAAGCCGAAGTGGTCGTCATTCGTCGCCCGCCTTGAATAGTCCCGATCTGGTGACCAAAATGCCGGCACCGACCAGCCCGATGGCTAGCAGGAAGATGGAAACGGCGGCGGCACCATTGAAGTCGCCAAACTGGAAGGCGAGCACATACGCGAGCTGGTTCGGCGACCAGGTCGGGTTCAAGCGTCCGAGGCTCGCGGACTGAAGAAGCTGTGGCTCAACGAAAAGCTGCGTTCCGGCAGCGAAAGCAAGGATCGTCATGTACGCGATCCATTTGCTGATCATCGGAATCTGGATGAACCAGGCTGACTTCCACGGCCCCGCGCCGTCTACGCGCGCCGCCTCGAGGATTTCATCCGGGATGTTATTGAGCGCGCCGTACATGACGACAATCCATCCGCCGGCACCGGTCCAGAACGCGATGAAGACGAAGATCACCGGCAGACTTTGTGGGGCGATGACCTGCGAAAATGTGCTGAGCCCCAGCGCATTGAGTAGACCGGAAACCGGGCTCACCCCGGGGTCGAGCATGAACATCCACACCAGAACACTGGCAACTCCGGCCAGCGCTCCCGGGATGTAGAAGAGGAACCGAAAAACGGATGACAGCCCGGGCTTCATCCGGCTTCTCAGGATGACGGCGACCACGACCGTCAGAACGACCAGAATGACGAGCCACATCACGAGGTATACAAGGATGTTCGTGAAGGCAGGTCCGAAGCGATAGTCCTGAATGACCTTGACGAACTGGTTCAGTCCGGTGAATTGTCCACGGTCATTGGTCAGCGCGAGGTAACCCGCGAAAAGGGTCGGATAGATCCCGAATGCCACGAGAAGAATTGCGTAGCCGGAAACGAAGAGGTAGCCGGCCAGGCCAGCCCGGCGCCGCGGAGTGCGGCGTCGAGCTGGCGAGGGGGCGGTGGGCGCCATGAGGCGCCCACCGGTGTTCAGTGCTGTCATTTTGTGGTGACCGTGTATCCAACCGATTTCGCTTCGTCGACGATCGCAGCCTGCCACGCCGGCAGAGTTGCAGTCAGCGTCTTACCCGCCGTAAGTGCGGGCAACACTACGCTCGACCAGGCGGTCGCATCGCTGAACTTGGTGTTCGACCAGCCGGTCCACACCTCGTTGGCAGCCGTTGTGAACGCTCCGCTCACGTCTGCCGCGAAGTACTTGCTGTTCGCCGGGTTCGCAAGCCAGGTCTTGGCGGCCGGACCATACGCGGGGTAGGTCGGGGCGCTGCCCTGGTTGGCGTCGGAGGTCGTGAGCCAGCTGGTGATTGCGGTAGCGGCCTTCAGGTTCGTGCTGTGTGAGGAGATCATCCACACACCGCCGCCGACGTTACCGGTAGCGGCGGTCGTGTCGCCGCTCCACGTCATCGGATTCGCTGCCGCGATCTGTCCGGCAGGAGTCTTGAACCCAAGGTTGAAGATGTACTGCCCGTACCACGACGGCCCAACGGCCATGAGTACCTTCGGCGCGGTCTGCTTGATGAAGGTCGCGTTGTTCGATGCCTGTGTACTGATCGACTTGTTCGCGATCATCGAGTCAAGCAGCGTTGCCATGCGCGTGCAGTCCGTCGAGCCGAGAGCGACGCGAAGCGTGTTCGGCTGAACGAGGTCAAACGCGGGGCACTGGCTCGACCAGAAGTAGGACTCCTGCGAGTTGGAGTCGCCGACCCAGCCGAGCACGTAGCCCGGGTGGTCCTTTGCGACCTGCGCGCCGAGCGCCTGGTACTGCTCCCACGTCGTCGGGACGGTGTAGCCGAACTTGTCGAACAACGTCTTGTTGTACCAGGTCACGACCTGCGCGATGTCGTTGCGCAGGCAGTAGGTGTGCCCGTTGTACTGGCACGGGGTGAGCGAACCCTTGGCGAAGTTGTTGATGGTTGAGCTCGGCACCAACTCGTCCACGGGGGCTGCGAATGCCTGCGCGGATGGGCTCGTCGCCTTGGAGGCCCAGGTGACGTCCGTCGGCGAAGCGAATACGACATCCGGCCAGCCCTTGCCTGTGCGGTCGAAGAGCTGAACCTTCGTCTGCAGGTAGGTTGAGCCGTCTGCGCTGCCGTCATAGGTGACGATGTTCAACTTCGCGTTCGGGTGCGACGTCTGGTACGCCTGAACCGCGGGCAGGCGGGTGGAGTCCGCCCACACCGTGATGGTCGAGCTGTTGTTCTGCGCGGCCTTCTTGAACCCTGCAGTGCCCGTCGAGGTCGACTGCGTGGCGCTTGCACAGCCCGCCAGTGCGACGATCGCGGTGAGGGATGCGATCGCGAGCGCTGCGCGGAGGACGCGTCGCTTGGGAGCACCTGATTGAGGTACCGTTGGTGACTTCATTGTCTTGCCTTTCTGTACTGTGAATAGTCGGGTTGGAGCGGATGGTGCTGCTGTCAGGCGAGCGAGGTCACGAAACCTCGATAAATGCCTGCAGTTCCTGGGGGTACTCGAGGGTCGCCGGAAGGCCGATCCCGGGGCCCTTGGGCGCGTGCACAAGGCCGGCGGCATCCACATACCGCTCCCTGCTCACCGTGCTCGAGGTCACGAGCGACTCGTAGTACGTCGTATTTGAAATTGCCATACAGAGATGGTGGTTCGGGATGTCCGAACCGTGCACCTCGGTACGCAGCCGGTAGGCGTCCGCGAGATGAGCCGTGCGCATTGCACCTGTGATCCCACCTCGGAGTGTCGTGCTTGCACGCACACCGAAGGTCGCGGCGCCGGCGGCGATGAAGTCAGCGGAGTTCATGTGCGCGCCGTCGGAGGTCTCGGCGACCAGCAGCGGAACATCCACTGCCCTGGCGAGTCTCGCGTACGCCGTGATACTGAACTCGCGCATGGGCTCCTCGTACCAGAGGTAGCCTTCGTCGGCGAGAGCGCGACCGAGGTAGATGGCGTCGGGAAGGTCGAAGCCAGCCGACCCGTCATACATGAGTGGAATCGAGTCGCCGACATGAGCGCGCAATGCCCTCGATAGTTCAGCGTCCCGACGAGCATCGCCCCAGGCGTGCAGTTTGATTGCGGAGTACCCGAGCTCGAGACACTGATCGGCGACATCGAGAAACTCCTCGACGGTGGCGAACGTGGAGGTCGAGGCGTATGCCGGAATCTCGGTGCGGAATCCGCCGAGCAACTGCCATACGGGGCGATTGGAGATGCGCGCGGCGAGGTCCCACAGGGCGGTATCGATGAGGCCGAGTGCTGGCAGCGGCAGCTCCTCGATGCGGTCGAGCTCCCAGATCCTGTGCCACAGCCACTCGCGCTGGAAGGGGTCCTGACCGATGAGTTCGTCGCGAAAGACCCGCTCAACCAGGTCTTCGAGGATGACAGCGGCGCCAGGCCGAGCAAATAGGGCGACGCCCTCAGCACCCTCATCAGTTCCGATCCGAAGCACTGCGCCGTCGCCGGCAGGAGCGCTGCCGCCAAGCCCGTTCCGCCACTTGAACGGAGGGTTGGCCGCAGGGACCTTGACTCGGTGTGTTTCGACGTGCGTGATCTTCATTACGACTTTCTGGGATCGACGAGGAGATCGATCGCCGGGGCGGCGTCGATCATCAGCGTGCGTGAGACGCTGAGGGGAAGAGTGTGGATGACCTAGCTGGGCCGGTTATCGTTTGTGCGGTCGAAATTGAACATGCGGTCTTTGAGCTTGCGCTCGAATTGATGGCGGGTGGTGTCGACGTGCTCTTCCATCAAAGTGGCGGCGAGATCGGGCTCTCCGTTCGCGATCGCAGTTGCGATGGCGAGGTGCTGGTTGGCCGCAACTTCAAACGATCCTGGTACGTCACCGTGGAAGACGAGAAGGTCGGACTGCGCGGCATAGCGGCGGAGGCTGGTGACGCTCGCCTCCAGGAACACGTTGTGGGCCGCGACGGCGATGGCCTTGTGGAACTGTGCGTCAGCTTCGGCGAATTCGTTCACGTTATCGACACGTGATTCGGCAATGGAACGCTGTGCACCTTCGCGAATCGCGCGAACCTCTGCCGGCGTCGCGAGACTTGCTGAGCGGCGCGCGGTTTCGGCCTCGATCAACCTGCGATGGTCGAGCAGCATCACGACGTGATCAATATCCGTCGGCTGGAAATGAGTGAGAAGCTCTTCCGCCAGCGTGCTGCGGGGTTCGGCCATGAAGATGCCTGCGCCCTTGCGCACGTTCAGCCGGCCGAGAGCGGCCAGCACCTTGACAGCCTCACGGGTGACATTGCGAGTTGCGCCGAGGATCTCTGCGAGGCCCTGTTCAGTCGGCAACCTGTCGCCCGCCTGCAGTCCCTCGTCTGCGACGTAATGGAGCAGCTGCTCAGCGACCAGCTCATAACCGGGCCGATAGCGATCGTCGGTTGCGGCGGTGTTGTCCACGTCGGCGTCAGTCGGATCTGGCGTCATGATTGCTCCTCTCGTCACTGAGATAGACGTTGCTGAGATAAATCAGGTCTATTACATGGACTCTAGCGGACCAATCGCAACTCGTCAAAATTAGCCTGATCTATTTGCGAGGTTGAGATGGGAACTTCGTGAAAACAGGCGGCTTTTGGCCAGAATTGGCATCCATCAACGTCGACTTTGAAAAATAGATCTAATTCTTTCTCTTCCGCTCGGGATGAAAACGCAGTAGCGTCAGCTTTCGCGGGCCAGGGCTCGCAACCATCCAAGCCAACGAAGTCTCGGAGTGTTTCAATGTCTGCAGCGCCCTCACGTGCCGTCCTCCACTTTTCACGTTCACGCTTCGTTGCCGCGCTGACGGGAACATCTCTCGCCGTCGCTGCCGTACTCACAGGCGGGCCCGCCATGGCCGTCGGCCCGACACCCCAGGTGGCCACATCCGTTTACGTTTCGCCGACGGAAGCGACAGCGCAGCTGGTGACAGCACGCATCCGTTTCTTACTTTGCAGCACGCCCGTGACTACGTGCGCACCATCGACTCCAACATGAGCAACGACATCAACGTGATTCTCGAAAGCGGAACCTACACGTTGACCCAGCCGCTCGCGCTCTCGTCAGCAGACTCCGGTACGAACGGGCACACGATCACCTGGAAGGCCGACACGGGCGCAACCCCCGTGGTCAGCGGGGGCCAGACAGTGACCGGGTGGACGACTGTCTCGGGGAGCCCGAGCATCTACGTGGCGCACGTCGGTTCGATCGATACCCGTCAGCTGTACGTGAACGGGGTGCGGCAAACCCGCGCTCGGAGCGCGGACAATCCGTCGGGCTTCACCAAGACCAGCACGGGATACACCACGACCAGTTCGACCTATGCCTCCTTCACCAATCAGTCCAATATCGAGATCACCAGCAGGTGGGGCTGGAAGCTTTATCGCTGCCCGGTTCAGTCGATCGTTGGCACGACTATCACGATGCAGCAGCCCTGCTGGAACAACGCCAACCTCCAGCCGGGACAGGAAATGCAGAACCCGTCGTGGATCGAAAACGCGTACCAGCTGCTCGACTCCCCAGGTGAGTGGTACCTCGACAAGTCGGCCGGAAACCTTTACTACATACCTGCCGCGGGTGTGAACATGTCGACAGCACAGATCACCGTTCCGGTCGTCGAAGGACTCGTGAATGCGATCGGCACGCTCGCCAGCCCCATCAGCAACGTCGCATTCACGGGAATAACGTTCTCGTACTCGTCATGGCTTGCCCCGAGTTCCAGCGACGGGATGGCAGAAGGCCAGGCGGGATTCCGGATGGTCGGCACGAACTCCACGTTCGACTCGACCCGCCTCAACTGGCAGAAGACGCCAGGGGCAGTCAACGTCGGCTACAGCCGCAACGTCAGCTTCACCGGAAACACGTTCACCCACCTCGGTGCCGTCGGACTGAACCTCAACACCGGCAGTCAGGGCACCAGCATCATCGGGAACATCTTCACCGATATTTCTGCGACCGGCATCCAGGTCGGTGGAACGGATGTCGTCGACCATCACCCGACAGATCCCGGCCAAATCACGCTAAATACGACGGTGAAAGACAACGTCGTCGATAACGTCGCCGTTGAGTACACGGGTTCCGTCGGCATCCTTGCCACTTACACCGCCAGCACCACGATTACGCACAACAAGGTGTTCAACCTGCCCTACAGCGGAATTTCGATCGGTTGGGGCTGGGGTCTCACAGACCAGGGCGGCGACACCAACGTGCCCGGCAACTCCGGAGTTCCGGTGTACACGACCCCAACGCCAGCCCAAAATAACGTCGTCAGCAACAATGACATCGGCGACATCATGAAGCTGCAGTCCGATGGAGGTGCCGTCTACACCCTGAGTTCGAATCCGAATAGCAGTGTGTCGGGCAACTACATCCACGACATTCCCACACAGGCATACGGTGCGATCTATGAGGATGAGGGAAGCCGATACTTCCACCTGACCAACAACGCGCTGTGCAACGTGACCTATCAGTGGCTCCTCTTGAATCACGGGATAAACGACACCGCGGACAGAAATTACACGACCCAGCCCGCGTATTCGGCTCAGGCCAACACCATCAATACAACGATCGCGAACAACACGACACTGTCTAGTTGCGCCCAGCTTCCGGCATCCATCGTGCGTTCTGCGGGGCTTGAATCCGCGTACCAGTACCTCTCGCCGACCACGCCGCCCACCGATACGACTGCGCCTACTGCGCCGAACCTCACAAGCGTCGGCGCGAGCTTCCCCACTGTGGCCGACCTGACCTGGGCGGCATCCACGGATGCCGTCGGCGTCACCGGGTACTCCATTTATCAAAACGGCACCCTCATCTCGGCGTCAAGCGGCACGACCGCTCGCGTCACCGGGCTCGCCCCGGGTTCGACCTCCACCTGGACGGTCAAGGCACGGGATGCCGCGGGGAACGAGTCGTCCGCTGGGACAGCGCTGAATCTCACGACGCCGCCCGGCCCGGATCTCGCCATTGGCAAGACAGTCACTGCGTCGTCATACTCCTCGCCGAACACGGTCGGGATGGCCATCGACGGCGATCCGACAACGCGTTGGGCCCAGGGCCTCGGGCTCGCCGATCCATCCTGGCTTGAGGTCGACCTCGGGGCTCGATACGACCTCACCGGCACGATCACCACCTTCGAGAAGTCCAGCGGATACAAATACAGGATGGAAACCTCGCTCGACGGTACGACCTGGGCGACGTTCGAGGACCATACGGGATCGAACACGACAGCACCCGCCAATTATTCGATTGCCTCGAAACCAACGGGCGCACGTTACGTGCGAATCACGGTCACCGGATCGAGTGGCAACGGAGGCAGCATCTACGAGCTCGAGGTCTACGGAAACACAGACCTGGCCCTCGGCAAGACGGCCACAGCATCCTCGTATTCGAGCCCAAACACAGTCGGGCTGGCTGTAGACGGCGACCAGACGACGCGCTGGGCGCAGGGACTCGGGCTCCCGGATCCGTCCTGGCTGCAGGTCGACCTCGGAGCACGCTACGACCTGAACGAGGTCGTCACGACCTTCGAGAAGTCGAGCGGGTATCGCTACAAGGTGGAAACATCCCTGGACGGGACCACCTGGTCGACACTTGAGGACCACACGGGGGCGGCGACGACGGCATCCACCAATTACTCCATCGCCGCGCACCCAGGTGGGGCGCGTTACGTGCGAGTCACCGTAACGGGGTCGAGCGGCAACGGGGGCAGTATTTTCGAGCTGCAAGCCCACGGTCGAACCGATCTCGCTCTCGGCGCCACTGCCACCGCGTCGTCGTCGTCAGCTCCGAATCTCGCGGCACTGGCCACCGATGGAGACCTGACGACCCGCTGGGCGCAGGGGCTAACACTTCCCGACCCGTCCTGGATCACCGTCGACCTCGGTTCGACGATGAGCGTTGCGAGTGTCATCGCAACCTTCGAGCTCACCACCGGCTACAAGTACCGCATCGAGTATTCGACGGATAACTCGACCTGGTCTCTCTTCGACGATCGAACCGCCACCGCGACCACGCAATCAGCGAACACTTCGACAGTAACCACGCCGCTTAACGCACGCTACCTGCGGATCACGGTCGTGAATTCCAGCGGAAACGGCGGGAGTCTGTACGAAATTCAGGTCCATCCGGCAACCTGATCTGCGTGATTCATCGCGAGCAGGGCGAAATCTCATCCTGGGAGTCTCGAGAGCCACTTCATCCGCGTTGCTGTCCGAATACGCCTAACCGAAATCGCCGGAAACGTCAGCGCGCATCGACAGACCCTGATGCCACGAGTGCAAACCCGCGGACCACGTACCGCTTTATTCCATCCAGAGAGGCCGCGCGTCCGTTGAGGGCAGCGCTCTGCGACTCAGAAAGGATCGCTGTTCGGACAATCCCAACGCTGGTTCGCGCTAATACAGTCGCCTGAAACTTGTCGTCTATGCGACGTGCTGCCGTCGGGTGGGGGCCATCGAGTGCCTCGCGCGACTCGGTCGGGGGAAGCCAGCGCAGGATGATTTCAGCGATCTGCGAGGCGACTCCGGAAGTCGCCGTCGTCTTTGAACCCGATACACCGCTGGAATCGGATGGAAATAGCCACCCCGAGATGGGGCCCGGCTTCTCGAGTGCAACGAGGACGGCTTGCTCTATCCCGATAAGTACCGGGAGGTGGGGATCGGTCGCAAACAGTGCGCTCTCAAGGATCTGGAGCCACTCGCTCATGTCATTCGCGACAAGGTCATCCTTGCTCGCGAAGTAGCGGAAGAACGTCCGCTCTGTCACCCCGGCCTCATCGGCGATTGCGCGAACTGTCGTGGCGTGAAATCCCGATTCTTCAAATAGTCGTTCCGCCGCGCGAAGCAATGCCGCTCGCGTTTGCTCCTTGTGAGCTTCGCGTTTTCCCAATTCGTGTTCCACGTGGTTTCTTTCGTGAGCGAGCCAGGTATCCCTAATCAGTATGGATGTGTCCTGACAGCAATCTATCAGTAACTGTCATCCCTGACATATATAGTGTCAGTCATGACAGATACGGCGACGCATAGTTTGTTTTGGCGCATTGGCAACTGGTGTGCCAAACGTTCGTGGTTCGTGCTTGCGGCGTGGTTGATCGTAGTAGTCGCCGCGACGCTGGGCAGTTCGGCACTCAACGCGACCTACAACGCGTCGTTCACACTCCCTGGAACCCCCGCGCAGATTGGTGCCGACCTGCTCAAGGCACACACACCTCAAGCCTCGGCGGCGGCGGCCAACACGTCTTCCGGCACCATCGTCTTCCACGTATCCTCCGGCTCGCTTGCGCACGACAAGAACGCGATCGAAGATGCGACGAAGTCGGTTCGGGCGTTGTCCACGGTAAAGGCCGTGAGCGATCCGTTCACCGTACTGGCCCCGAACGGCCGCACGGCGGTCGCGAACATCACCTACAAGGATTCAGTCACCTCTCTCTCCCCCACGGATGCCGCCGCCACGGACTCGGCGGTGGCCCCGGCGAGAGACGCGGGCGTATCGGTCGACTACGCCGGAGATCTCGGAACCGCAGCGCAGTCGTCGAGCAACACCAGTTCGGAACTGGTGGGAATCGGAGCCGCCGTCCTGGTGCTCCTGTTCGCGTTCGGCAGTGTGCTCGCAACCCTCATCCCGATTCTCAGTGCCGTGATCGGTGTCTTCTCGGGAATTGGTGCACTCGGAATCGTGAGCGCCTGGGTACAGTTCCCGAGCGAATCGCCGACAATCGCCCTGATGATGGGATTGGGCGTCGGCATCGACTACGCGCTCTTCCTCACCACGCGATTCCGGCAATTGGTTCTGGACGGTGAGGATCCGCGCCAGGCCGCAGCGAAGACCGTGGCGTCGAGTGGGCGGGCGATCGTAATCGCCGCCGTCACGGTGGTCATCGCGCTCGTCGGTCTCTATGCTTCGGGCATTTTCTACATCGGCCAGCTGGGCGTCTCTGCCGGGATTGTCGTGGCCGTTGCCGCCCTTGCCGCGGTTACGCTGGTGCCCGCGCTGCTGGCCATCGCTGGTCGACGCATCGATAAAGTGAAGGTTCGCCGCATGCCAATCGCCGAGCCGAACGGCGCTAAGACGGGTTGGAATCGTTACGCGATCGCGCTTCATCGGCATCCTGTCGCCTACCTCACTGCCGCAGTTGGCCTTCTTGCTGTGCTGGCCATCCCCCTCCTCAGCATGCAGATCGGTACGCCTGGAGTTCGTGCGCTGCCGACGCAATCGACCGAGCGCCGAGCGTCCAATGCAATCGACGCGGGATTCGGTGTGGGCTTTCAGGCCGCGCTGACGATCGTTGTGAAAGTACCTTCCGGTGAGACACCCCAGCAATTGCAGACAATGGGAACCTCCCTCCAGCACAGGCTGTCGACTACGTCTGGAATTGCCAGCGCAACGCCGTTCCAACCGACCTCGGACAACGCGTTGCTGATCGGCCAGGCGGTCCCGACAACCTCAGTCTCGAATACAGCGACGGCATCCCTAATTCACCGCCTCGATCGAACCGTGCTTCCCAGCCAACTCGCCGGGAGCAAGGCTCATGGATACGTCACCGGTGCTGTCGCGACCTCGCTCGCACTCCAGGGGGCCGTCTCTTCATCACTACCGCTGATCATCCTGACGGTTGTCGCCGCGGCAGTACTCCTCATGCTGCTTACTTTCAGAAGTCCGCTCCTGGCTCTCAAGGCGGGACTGATCAACCTGCTCTCGATCGGCGCCTCATACGGCGTACTCGTCGCGGTATTCCAATGGGGCTGGGGTTCGAAGCTGCTGGGACTTCCCCAGGGCGTTCCGATCGTGTCCTTCGTGCCAATGCTGATGTTTGCCATCATCTTCGGCCTCTCCATGGACTACGAGGTGTTCCTGCTCGCCCGGGTACTCGAGGCCTGGAAACGCGGGATGTCCAATCGTGACAGCGTCGCCTCCGGGCTGGCGGTGACTGGCCGCATCATCAGCTGCGCCGCCATCATCATGGCTTGCGTCTTCTTCTCGTTCATTCTGCAGCCAAGCGTGACGATCAAGATGCTCGCATTCGGACTCGGTATCAGCGTGCTCATCGACGCCACCATCGTGCGACTCGTCATCGTGCCCTGCGCGATGTACCTGTTCGGCAAGGCCAACTGGTGGTCACCGCGCTGGCTCGACCGGATACTCCCCCATCTCGAACCCTGAATCCGAAAATCAACTGCAAAAGCACGGGCGCCGCGAGCAGCCGCCGGTGGCTCAGGCCTCGTGCCGATCGGGTAGCGGCGTCGCGGTTGGCCCGGCGGTGGGGAGGGCCTTCTCCTGATCGAGGGTTGCGGCCCAACTTGCGAGCAGGTTTAGCGCGTCGTGCGAAGGGGAACTCGGCTCAGCGCTGTAGGCCTGCAGCACGAGGCCGGGGTCAGCGGCGACATCCAGCTTCTCGAATTCCAGCTCGAGGTCACCGACGACGGGATGGTGCAACCGCTTCGTCCCGGCGCGGTGCTGGCGCACGTTGTGCGCGACCCAGCGGACGCGGAACTCATGGCTGCGGGTAGACAGCTCGCCGATCAGGTTGGTCAGCGACTCGTCGTGCGGGTCGTGGCCGGCTTCCGCACGCAGAACCGCGACAGCGTCGTTCGCTGAGCTCTGCCAGTCGGGGTAGAACTGGTGAGCGCGCGGGTCAAGGAAGATGAAACGGATGTGGTTCGCCGGACGCCGTGGGTCGGCGAAGATGTCTGAGTAGAGGGCATAGCCGAGGCGGTTGGCTGCGAGAATGTCGAGTCGACTGTTGTGCACGGTCGCTGGGGTATCGGTCATCGCGTCGAGGATCCGCTGTAGGCCCGGGCGCACCCTCTGTTGGTTGGGTTTACGGCGGGTAGCGCCCGCGTCTGTTGCATGCGCGAGGTCGAAGAGGTGTGTTCGTTCGGCGTCGTCGAGCCGGAGGGCGCGAGCGATTGCCTGTAGCACCGAGTTCGAGACTCCGCGCAGGTTGCCTCGCTCGATGCGCGTGTAGTACTCGACACTGACGCCGGCGAGCGCGGCGATTTCGCCACGGCGCAGCCCTGGTACGCGGCGGTTGCCCACGGCGACAGGCAGCCCCGCCTGGTCGGGGCTGATCCGGGCGCGTCGCGAAGTCAGAAATTCGCGGACCTCGTCCCGGTTGTCCATGACTGTAATCGTACGACTGGAGCCATTCGGTGATGGAGGTTCTGTCAGAACCCCTTTGAGCCCGGTCTCCCTCTCCGGGCCACAGGTGGGTTGTTGTAGTTGGAGCGACTCAACACAGAATCCGCGACCACGGTGGCCGCCGGACGTCGCCTTCGACCGAAGTGAGGAATCTCGTGCGTTACAGGCTCTTGGGCAAGACCGGGGTGAGGATTTCGGAGGTTGCGCTGGGCACGATGACCTTCGGGGAAGACTGGGGCTGGGGTGCGTCGGCTGAGGTCAGCGCAAAGATTCTGGACTCGTTCGCTGAGGCTGGGGGCAACGTCATCGACACCGCCGATGTCTACACCAACGGGACGTCGGAAACCATCCTCGGCGAGCTGCTCAAGGGTCGCCGCGACCGGTTCGTACTCGCTACCAAGTTCACCAACCAGACCGACCCGGACGATCCGAACAGCGCTGGCAACCACCGCAAGAAGATCGTCGCCTCGATAGAGGCGAGCCTGCGTCGGCTGCAGACCGACCATATCGACCTGTACTGGGTGCACGCCCGTGACCTCCTCACTGGAGTGGAGGAGCTCATGCGGGCGCTGGATGACCAGGTCAGACTCGGCAAGATCCTCTACCCCGCAGTATCGGACTGGGCGGCCTGGGAGATCGCGGAAGCCAACACCGCCGCCCGGTTACGGGATTGGTCGCCGTTCACAGCCGTCCAGCTGCGCTACAACCTGCTCGACCGTTCCCCGGAGCGCGAACTGCTGCCGATGGCAAACGCGTTCGACCTGCCGGCGTTCGCCTGGGGACCGCTGGCCGAAGGGCGGCTCACCGGCAAATACCTCGACGGCCACACCGGTCGGGCGACCGAAGCGGGACGCCCTTACACCAGCGTCGGCAGCGACGACATCGTCCGCGAGGTCGTCGCAATCGCCCACGAGATCGGCGCCTCACCAGCACAGGTGGCCATTTCCTGGGTGCGGCAGCAGCCCGCCCGCCCGGTCATCCCGCTGATCGCGGCCCGCACCGAAGAACAGTTCCGTGACAACCTCGCCGCAGTCGACGTCTACCTGAGCCAGGAGCACCTGGACCGTCTCGAAGCCCTGAGCCGTCCGACGCTCGGGTTCCCAGCGGATGTGATGCGGGATTCCTCAGTAGTCGACGGAGTCTACGGCGCTCAACTTCCCAATATCGACGACCCCCGAGCGCAGGCCGTTCGCCGCACCACCACCGGTAGCTAGTCCGGCGGCGGCCCAGTCCCCGTGCCTACCGATTGCTGGCCCGGGATCGAACCCTCTCGAGTCCCGCATCCGACGTGGAGAAGGTTGTTCGTCGCGACACCGAGAGATATACGACGAGGGCGACAATGGCGACGGACAGGATGGCGCTGACCGGGCCCGGCCCGACATCCAAGCCACCTTTAGCGTGCGACATCGCGAACCAATCGGCGAAGGATGCACCCAGCGGGCGGGTGATGACGTACGCGAACCAGAATGCGAAGACCGCGTTGAGCCGGAGGAAGCGAAATGCCAGCCCGGGGAGCACGAAAAGCACCGCGAAGAGGTATCCGGAGTCGAGATAGCCGAGGTTCAACACCTTTGCCGTGAGGTCGCCGGCCGCGGTGCCAAGCGCGAAGGTCGCGAGAACCGCACCCCAGTAGAACCATTCACGTGCCCGGGTGTTTATCTTATGGATCGACAACGTTCTCTGCGTCGCCCACCACGTGATGAAAATCACCGCGAGAGCGACCAGAAAGACGCAGGTGGAGATGAGATAGGGAACCCCTGCCAGTACGTGGATGATGTCGGCGACCATCGTTCCGAATACGGCCACCATTACGATGGCGAGCCAGTACAGCCACGGTATGTATCGGCGGGCTCGGAATTGCGCGCTCAGCACTCCGACAAGGATCAGGGTCGTGATGCCGAGCACGATCGGACGGTTGTAGGTGAGGAAGAGGTAGTCCGATGTGGTCTCGCCCATTCCCGTGGTGAGTACTTTAGTGACCCAGAAGGCGGCGGTAATCTCCGGGACCTTGTTCAGCATTGTTGATGATGGGATGGTCGTGCCTTTCATCAGATGGCGTCCAGGCTTCGAGCGTTCGTCCGCGGGCCGAGGATGGCAACGGCGATGGCGAGAACAACGATGAGCGTGCCGCAGAGTGCGAAGAGCGGTCCCGCGCCGAGGGCATACAGGATCGGCAATGTTGCGAACGGAAGGGCGGCCCCGATGACTCGCGAGAGCGCATACGGGAGCCCAATCGACCGGGCACGGATCTTCGTCGGAAACAGCTCGGCCTGGTAAATGTGGGTCACGTTGGACTGAACTACGCTCGAAAGCCCGGTCAGGAATCCTGCAATGACGACAAGCACGGGACTGCCCGCAAGGCCGAAACTGATCCCGAACACAGCGACTGCAAGAGATGCACCGATCAGCAGGTTGCGTCGCTGAACTCGCTCGACCAGGAGCGCGCTGACCACGGAGCCGAGCGGATACCCGAGCGCGCTGAGTGCAGTGAAGATCAGGGAATGGACGATGCTGTATCCCTTGTCGACCAGAACGAGCGGAGCAATGGAGGCAAATCCATAGAATCCGATTGGGCTGAGGGTATTCATCAGGACGAGAAGGACCCGGCGCCGACGGATCTGCAAACGCGACGGCTCCGGTAACGACTCGCCGGGCGGAGCGGGGTCGTCCACATCCCCGGCAACCGCAACCCCGGACATTTGAGCGAGCACAAGGCGAGCCTCGGCATCCCGACCGTGCGCTACCAACCACCGAGGCGACTCTGGCAGTCGTCGCCGCAGCAGCCAGACGATCAGCCCGCCGATCGCGGCGACGCCGAGGATGAACCGCCAACCCGCGATCCCCCCAATGGAGTGAGGGAAAAAGACCGTCAGCGCGCCAATGATCGGAACCGCCAGAAGCCCGAAGGTATAGCTCCACGCGACGAGACGACCCCTGCTCTTCCTGGGCATCATCTCGCTGAGATAGCTATCAACCAGGGTCAGCTCGGCGCCGAGGCCGATCCCCAGCAGAACGCGCAGGGCAATGAGGATGGTCGGGCCAGGAGCGAACGCCGATGCGACGGTGAAAACCACATAAAGCAGCAGATTGACTTGGAACATTCTGCTTCGACCGAACCTATCCGCCAGCGGCGACAGCACGAGCGACCCGATGGCCTCGCCCACAAATGTCGCCGAAATCAAGCCCGCCTGCAGCTGGGGGTTGAGCGTCCATTGCAGTCCGATCAGCGGCACAAGCAAGGAACTGAGTGCCACCTCAACAAAGTTGAAGAACGATCCAGCACCAATGAGCACCACAAGTCGACGGTGCCATCGGGTCACGGGAGAGACATCGAGGATGCCCGAGACAGTGGATACCGCCGGATCGGTGGTCAGGTTGCGTGCGTCGTTGCCCGTCATAGCGGTAGTAGAACAGGAATTGTTGCTATTTGCAATAGCAAACAGCATAAGATGGTTTCATGATGCAAAGCCGCATGAACGAGACCGATGACACCACGTTCACGACCCTTTACCGGTCGCAGTCGCTGGCGGATCAGGCCTATGAATCGTTGAGGGAACGAATCGCGACCGGCGAACTCGCGCCGGGGCAACGGCTGACTGAGCGAAGCCTCGCGATGCTTCTGGGCGTCAGCCCGACTCCCGTACGCGAAGCTCTCCGTCGACTCGAACAGGAGGGCCTGATCGAGCGCAGCGGCCCCCGATCACTCACCGTCATTGACCACTCATCGGAGTCGCTGGCCGAGTTGCAATACGCCGAGATCGTTCTGCGCGCGGCCATCGCCCGATTCGCGGCGACGAAGATCGACGACAAGCAGGTTGAGGTTCTTCACTCGCTTGTCGCACGGTTGGAGGCTCTGGCTGCCGATGGTACGCCCGAGGAATTGCTCGATGCCGCCCGCCGGTTCGATGAAATGATCGCCGAGATTGCCGATAACCCGGCTCTCGCCAACTTGTGCAGGAGTGTCGAGGTGGTCGGCCGATCCCGGCGACTGCGTGCGGTCGCAGTGATGCAGGGCAAACGGCAGGATGTCGGCCTCCGTCACCTCCAGGCTCACCGCGACATTGTCGAAGCACTCACACTGCGTGATCCGGACCGGGCCGAGAAAGTCGTCCGTGAGCACTTGTTGTCCTCGCGGGATCTGCTCCTCTCCGACCTGGGCTCCGGGTCGTGAGCAACCCTCCTGTGGACGAAGTTCGAGTACTTGTGCCCGCCGGGTATGTCGGAGCCGGGTTCCCCGAAGCCACGGTCTATCGCGCACGCGAACTCCATGCCGACGTCATTGCGATCGATGGTGGATCGACCGATTCCGGCCCGCACTATCTCGGAACGGCAACGGCGAAGTCGGCGCGGAACGCGGTGGCACGCGACCTCAGACACATCCTGCTCGCCGCGCGGGACGCCGACATCCCCGTCATTGTCGGATCATGCGGAACCTCCGGTACCGACGCCGGTGTCGACTGGATCTACGAGATCGCACTCGAGATCGCCGAGACCGAAGAACTCGATCTGTCGATCGCGAGAATCTACAGTGAGCAGACCGCATCCGAACTGAAGCGCTATCTCGCGGAGAACAGGATCCATCCCCTGGAGCCGGCGGCGGACCTTCGGCCAGAAACGCTCGATCGATGCAGCCACATCGTCGGCGTTCTCGGGCACGAACCAATCCTCGATGCGCTCGCGCAGGGTGCAAACCTCGTTCTCACCGGCCGGGCAACCGACACCGCGCTGATCGCCGCTGTCCCACTCGGCCGCGGAATGCCCGACGGACCGGTCTGGCATGGTGCGAAAACCAGCGAGTGCGGAGGGCTCTGCACTACCAAGCCGCAGAGCGGCGGCGTGCTCGTGACCTTCGACCGTACCGGCTTCACGGTCGAGCCGCTCGGCGACGACGCGGCGTGCACGCCGACGAGTGTTGCCGCCCACATGATGTACGAGAACGCCGACCCGTTCAGGATGCGCGAACCCGCAGGCACACTCGATACCAGCGGCGCACGATACCTGCAGGCCGACGATCGCCGAGTGCGCGTCGAAGGCTCCCGATTCGAATCGGCCGATCAGTACACGATCAAGCTCGAAGGTGCAGCACCGGCGGGCTATCAGACCATGATTCTCGTCGGGCTTCGCAGTCCAACCGTACTAGCCCGGTTGGACGAGTGGTGCGACGGAGTGCTCACATACCTCCACCACAACATCGCCGAGAGCTTCGGATTGTCTCCTGCCGACTACGACCTTCAGCTTCGCCGGTACGGTCAGGATGGCGTGCTCGGCAAATACGAACCCGACAAGTCGACAATGCCGAGAGAGGTCGGGATCGTCTTCATCGCAACAGCGGAGGACCAGGCGACCGCCACCCAGCTTGCCAAGTTCGCCAACCCGATCCTGCTGCATGCTCCCCTCCCTGGAGAAACTGCGCTCCCGAGCTACGCGTTCTTCGGATCCCCCGCCGAAACAGAGCGCGGACAGCTCCACGAGTTTGTACTCAGTCACACGGTCAATGTTGATTCTCCGCACGAGCTCTTCCGCACCCTGGTCTCGGTAGCCCACGCATGACCACGTCGCTCGGTGATCTCGCCGAACTGGTCCGCTCGAAGAACGCTGGGCCGTTCTGGCTCACGATCGATGTATTTCTCGCCACGGAGCACGACTACATCCGAGCCAGGAATTCCCTACTCACCGATCCGGCGCACATTGCTGCAGTGTTCGAGGTTCCGGCCTCCACCGTGCGGATCTTCACCCTCCCCAACCTCAACGCGATCAAAGTCAGTCTGCCTCGCCCGCATGTTCAGGGCTCGCTCCGCGATACCGACCTGCACGGCGGCCAGCAATACGTTCCCCTGCTGGCCATACCCGTCGATTAGACAACCAACGTGCACTTCCTGGACGCGCATCGGGGTAGCGACAGGAAATCAACGGTGCACAAGGCACTCCGCGAGCCACCGCTGCCGCTGCCGCTGCCGCTGCCGACAGCTGGCCATGAGGCCGCCTGGAGGTGACCCGGGAGGTGCGTTTAGCCTTTGTCAGTTCGCGTCAACGTCTGCGCGAATTGGCACAGACAAAACGGACCCCCGGGACAGTTCAGCTACAAAATCGAGCCCGACAAGAACTAACCCGACAAGAACTAGGGAGCCAACCAAAGCAAAAGAGCCCGGCCGATGGCCGGGCTCTTTGCGAGTGATGTCGCGACTCATACGAGAATGATGTCTCGACTCACCACAAACGTGGATCCAAGGGGATTCGAACCCCTGACCCCCTGCATGCCATGCAGGTGCGCTACCGGGCTGCGCCATGGACCCCGGTTATCGCCGTGAGGCAACTACGACAGATTACTACAGACTGGGTTCATGTCCGACACCAGCAGCCCAATCACGGTCGCCGTCACCCGCACCGTCTCACCCGATCGCGCGCGCGAAGCTGCCGCCTGGGCGCGCGCGGGCCAGGATCTGATCAGCAACCATCCCGGCTACCTCGGCTCGGGCTGGGTGCGGCCAGACCCGCACTCCAACGAGTGGCACATGCTATTCCGATTCGCGGATGCGGCAAGTCTCGCCGTGTGGGAAAACTCACCGGAGCGCGCGTGGTGGGTCTCGACCGGGCAAGGGCTGGTCGAGCACGGCGACTACGAACTTCGGACGGGGATCGAGGGGTGGTTCGATGAGCCGACATCCGTCGAGGTCATCGCCCCGACATCCGTAGTCCCACCGCGCTGGAAACAGATGGTCGCGATCTTCTTCGTGTTTTATCCGCTAAGCCTCGCCGCGAATTACGGCCTCGCGCCCCTGCTGGGGGCATGGCCGATCTGGGCGAGAGCGCTGGCGAGTGTGATTCTGATCTCACCGGTCATGACCTACCTCGCGTTGCCATTCATCACACGCGCGCTGCGACCGTGGCTGCAACGGCCGCGCCGCACGCGCTAGCCGCTTCTCCAGTCGAGCCCGTTCGGAATGTCAGAAGCGACGAGGTCCATGAGGAGTCCGTCCTCCCAGGAGCCATCATGCCGCAGCTGGTACTGCCGCAGCACCCCAACCCGACCGAAGCCGAGTCGCTCGTAGCTGCGAATGGCCGGTTCGTTGTGCACATTCGGGTCGAGGGTGAAGCGGTGATGGCCCTGCGCAACCAGATGGTTAATGGCGATGGCCAGCGCCTCTGCGCCGTATCGCTGCCGATACCAGTGCGCCCCGAGGAACAGGTGAATGACCACGTGCTCATACTCGGCATCCTCGTGCGGGTAGAGAAATAGTGCGCCGGCACAGTGTCCGCCGATCTCCATAATGAGCGCGTTGCCCGACTCGGTGATCTCGTCGCGCACGCGATCAGCCGTGTAGCCGACCCACCATTTCGAAACCTCAGGCTCAGTCAGGATGCCGAGGAGCGGCCCGGCATCGGAGTCTGCGGGCGGCCGGAGCATCATCCGCTCGCCCGACAGCACGGGCCAGGCCATCGTCTATTCGACCGAACGCGTGACCGGGAGCTCGATCGGGATGACCGGGCAATCCCGCCAGAGACGCTCAAGCGAGTAGTACATGCGGTCTTCCTCGTGGAAGACGTGCACGACGATGTCCCCGAAATCGAGCAGGATCCAACGACCCTCCTGACGGCCCTCACGCCGCAGCGGCTTGGTGCCGCGCTCGATGAGCTTGTCTTCGATCTCACCGGCAATGGCAACGACATTGCGCTCGTTGCGGCCGGTGATGAGCAGAAAGGCGTCAGTCAGCGGCAGAGGTCCGGAGACGTCGAGCGCAACCAAATCTTCACCGCCCTTGGAATCGGCGGCCGCAGCCGCAACCTTCACAAGTTCAAGCGCGTGGGGAGATGCAGTCACAGGGTCCTAGAAAAGCTGCTTGGTCACGAAAGCGTAGACGAGGAGCCCGACTACGCCGACGACGAGAACGGATGCCGTGATGATGATGGCGGTCAGCAGACGATTGCTCTGCGGCCGCTTGCTCTCGATCACGCCTCGAGTGGATGTGTGGGTGCTCACGGCGCGGATTGCGCGTACGGGAGCGGAATCGGGTGACGAAACCTGGCTGTCGAGCGGGTCATCCTCGTAGTCCGAATTGTCGACGCGGTGCGGGTGCGCGCCGGTCGAGCCGAGGCTGCGCGGTAGGTCAATCGAACCCGTGACAAGAATCTCGCCGGTCGAGGTCAGCGGCCGTGTTAGATCGCTCGCCTGCGGCACCGAAGGCAACACAAGCGCACTCGTGGTGATCGCCGATGTGCCCGCGCCAACCCTGCGCGTCAGGGTGTTCTCGAAGAGCCCATCGTCGTCATCCATCTCGGCCTGTACAGACCAGTGGCCGATGGGACGAGTGGATGGCGCCCTCTCGGGTTCGATGAACAGGGGATCAACGGGCGCGAGGCTCGCGGCCGCTGGTGGGGCCTGCGGCACAGAAGGGCCGGTCGGCGGAGCCATATTGGTCGGCACAGTGTCCGGGTGTGGAGCCTGAGCGAACTGCTCTGGCGTCATCAGGACGCCAAACGGTGAAACGGGAGCTGCCGGCATTGGAACGGATGGACGGCTGAACTCCACGAGGCCGGACACAGGGGCAAGGGTGAACGGCTCGCCAGCCGGAGCGGGAGCTGGCGGCTCGACCAACCGAGGCGGTTGGAGCTCCGAAGGCTGAAGCTCTGAAGGCTGGAACACTGGCGGCTGCGCCACCACAACTGCAGGGGCTGCGGCCAGGCTGGCCACCTGGGCCTCACGGACGGCCGCCTCTGACTCACGGCGCGCGCGGGTCAGCAGGTCGAATTCGGCCATGGCATCCGCGAGGGCCTGTGACTGGCCGGGCGCCGGAGCGAGAGTGGGAAGTTCGATTGGCCCCGAATTGAGAAGTGCGTCGATCGGCTCCGGAAGCTGCAGCGCTGGAGCCTCAGCCTCCTGTGCAGCGCGCAGCTCGCGAAGCTCGCGCCGCGTGAGCGTGTGGTTCATGGATGCCTCGTCGACGCCAGCAGGGGGCGCGGCCGCATGTGAACCACTCGGAACGACACCCTGGGTGTGATACTCGAGGTCAACGGGTGCGGGCGACACAGGCGCTACCGGTGGAGCCATAGCAGGAACTGGCGCCTGCGACACGTTCTGGAACTGGTCGCGAGTTGCCGACGAGCGGCGGCCCTCAGGGCTGAAGTCGCGGACGCGATAGGCGGACGATTCGGCGACGCCGGGGGGCGGCTGGGCTGAAAGGCTGTCTTGCGTGTAGTCGTCGGTGGGTGGCGGCGCCTGGCGCTCTTCGACCGGCAGGGTTGCCGGCACGTCTGCCGGGGCACCGAATGCCGGCAGCTGAACTCGACCCTGCGTGACGTAGGTGAGAGGCTCGAAGCCGGGCTGCGGAGACTCGGCGTTAGCCGGCGCGGTAGCCGGCAACTGGGCGCGGCGACCGGTTTGCGGGTGGACGACTTCGGGCTGGGCTTGAGGCCGGACTGCTTCTGACCCCGCGGCTGGTGCGGCCGCGCCCTGATCAAATGAGTAGGCCTGCTGCGCGGCAAGCTGTTCCTGATCTTCACCGCGCTCACTCTGTCGAACCGCGCGCCGCGATTGCGGGGGCGGATCTTGGAATGTGGTCATGCAATACTCCGATAAAGGTGGTGCTTCGAGATGTACTGAACGACACCATCGGGAACCAAATACCAGACCGGAAACCCCCGGCTGACTCTGCTCCGGCAATCCGTGGACGATATCGCCAGCGCGGGAACTTCAAGCGAGCTTACGCCTTGAGCAGGCAATGCGCTAATGGCGAGGTCGTGTCCCGGCCTCGAAACCGCGACAAAGTGGGCAAGAGACCATAGCTCATCCACGTCTTTCCAGTCGAGGATTTGAGCGATGGCATCCGCTCCAGAGATAAAGAAAAGGTCGGCATCGGGATGAACGCGCCTGATGTCACGCAGAGTGTCGATCGTGTACGTGGGCCCGTCGCGGTCGATGTCCACTCGGCTCACGGTGAAGCCGGGGTTGGCCGCGGTGGCAATCACCGTCATCAGGTACCGGTGCTCGCTGTCTGTCACCCTCGGTTTCATCCACGGCTGACCGGTCGGAACGAAGATCACCTCGTCGAGCTCGAAATGCTGCTGCACTTCGCTGGCGGCCACGAGGTGGCCATTGTGGATTGGGTCGAACGTGCCACCCATCACACCAATGCGACGCCTCGTGCCTTTCGCCGGGCCACTGGCGGAGGGCGCAGTGCGCTCATCGACGACGCTGTCGACCATGGGCGCTTAGTGGTGGCCCGCTGAACCGTGCTCGTGGTCGTCGTGATGAGAGTGCGCCGCCTTGTAGGCGTGGCGGTTCGCGACATCCCGATAAGTCCAGGTGATAACGCCCAGGACGAGGAAGACGAGGGTCGCGACGACAGCGAAACCCCAGTTGGGTATCCACAGCGGGGCCTTGTCTACTGCTGCCATCACGACGCTGGCAAGAACGTGCATTCGGATCTCCTATCGAGCTGAATAAAGTCTAGCCGCGCACCTGACCCGAGCCGCGCACAACCCACTTTGTGCTTGTGAGCTCCGGCAGGCCCATTGGTCCGCGCGCGTGCAGCTTCTGCGTCGAAATGCCGACCTCGGCGCCAAACCCGAACTCGCCGCCGTCGGTGAATCGAGTTGAGGCATTGACCATGACGACGGCCGAGTCGACTTCGGCGAGGAACCGCTCGGCCTTTGCCAGATCATTGGTGATGATCGATTCGGTGTGGTGGGTCGAGTATCTGTGGATGTGCTCCAGCGCCTCATCGAGGTCCGCGACGACTCGCACGGCCAGATCGAGTGACATGTACTCGGTAGACCAGTCGTCCTCGGTTGCAGGAACGGCGGCAGGGTAAATTGCCCGCGTACGGCTGTCGCCGTGGATTGTGACGCCGTCTTTGCGGAGGCGATCGAGCACCGGAGGAAGCAGACGCTCTGCTGCCGACTCGTGCACGAGCAGCGTCTCGAGCGCATTGCAGACGCTTGGGCGTTGAACCTTCGAGTTGTGGACGATCTCAACCGCGATGGTTTCATCCGCTGAT
The DNA here is from genome assembly GCA_025463785.1 of Glaciihabitans sp. GTDB lineage: Bacteria > Actinomycetota > Actinomycetes > Actinomycetales > Microbacteriaceae > Galbitalea. The sequence continues at coordinate 51,521 of JAODBD010000011.1, read as the reverse complement.
TGGTCGAGGTAGACGTGAACGATTCCCGCGCCGGTTTCGATGACCGGCACCTTCGACTCGGTCACGACCGTGTTGATCAGCTCGGCACTTCCGCGCGGGATGAGGACGTCCACGTAGCCGCGCGCCTGCATGAGGTCGCGGGCGCCGTCCCGACCGAATTCGTCGATGGTCTGGATCGCCTCGGCCGGCAGACCGGTTTCGATCAGTGCGCCCTGCAGTATCTCGACGAGCACACGATTGGTGTTCTCTGCTGCCGAACCGCCGCGCAAAACCACGGCGTTGCCGCTCTTGAGCGCGAGGGCGGCGATGTCGATGGTCACATTCGGGCGCGCCTCGTAGATCGCGCCAACGACTCCGAACGGAACACGTATCTCGGTGATGCGCAGCCCGTTCGGAAGCATCGAGCCGCGGACGGCCTCGCCGATCGGGTCAGTCAGCGAGGCAATCTGAAGCACGGCGGCTTCGAGTGCTTCAAGGCGGCGAAAGTCGAGACGCAGGCGATCCTGCATCCCGTCGCTCATGCCGTTGTCGCGCGCGCGTGCCAGATCAAGTTCGTTGGCAGGCAGGATCCGGTCGGCATTGCGCAGGACCGCTGCCGCAATGGCGTGCAGGGCCTCGTTCTTTTGGCCGCTCGTGACGGTTGCGAGGATGCGCGCTGCGGCCCGCGACGCCTCAAGTTTCTGCGTGAGGGAGGGCGCGTCGACTACTGTCTCTGGCATTCCCCAAGTTTAGGACGATGGGATGCGGGGTGTTGCGTTTGTGGCGCCGGGCATATGGCGCTACCTGCCTCGGCAAGTTCCCGAGCCAAGCCGACCACGGGCGTCCGTTTTGGCCATGTCAACTCGCCTCAACGTCTGCGTGAACTGTCAGAACATGGACCGCCGCGCTGACGATCCGCGGCGGCCGCGGGTGAGATGTCAGTTCGGCCAGATGTTGGCGTGAATTGACTTAGCTGTTTTGGACCTTGCTCGGAGCTCGGGCAAGAGCACGTTGACCAGCATCGAGGCGCAGCGCATCGACAGACTGTGGGTCGCGAGAACGTCCCCGCCAGGCACTCACCGTACTTCAGAGTGTCGGCGCGGCCGCGAACCAGGTGCCGATCGAGGCACCGGCGAGAGCTTCGGTTGCGCTGCCGGTCGCGGCGAGCAGAACCGGTGTTCCGGATGCCGCGGCGTGGCGAGCGGCCGCAATCTTCGTACCAGCTCCCCCGGTCCCAACCCCGGCAGCGCCGATCTCGCCGATGACGACACTCGCCAGATCATCGCCGTACGGCACGTGCGGGATGCGCTCGGCGCCGGGCTCATGTGGCGGACGCGTATAGAGCGCGTCGACATCCGACAGCAGCACGAGCAGGTCGGCCCCGATCAGTTCGGCAACGAGAGCCGCGAGGCGGTCGTTGTCGCCAAACCGGATCTCCTGCGTTGCGACCGTGTCGTTCTCATTGACAATCGGCAGGATTCGCAGACCCAGCAGCCGCTCCATCGCGCGCTGCGCATTACTGCGGTGCGCGGCGTTTTCGATGTCGCCCGAGGTCAGCAACACCTGTCCGGCGACGATGTCATAGCGGCGCAGGCTCTCCTGATACCGGTAAATGAGCAGGTTCTGGCCGACGGCGGCCGCGGCCTGCTGTGTCGCGAGGTCGGTTGGGCGGGAATCGAGCCGGAGAAACGGCATCCCCGTCGCAATGGCGCCCGATGAAACGAGCACGACCTCGGAACCGCGTGCGTGCGCACTCGCGAGCGCATCCACCAGCGGACCGATCTGGCCGACGTTTTCGCCGCTGATCGACGACGAGCCGACCTTCACCACGATGCGCGATGCGCTCGGGACCTGCGACCGGTCCAGAATGCGCGATCCCTGATCACTCACTGCTGCCGCTCTCACCCTCAGACCTGACGGACGCGTCCACGGCGAAACCTTCGTCGTCGTTCCAAATGCCTGCCTCGCGTTCGGCCTCCAGCTCAGCTCGCGCAGCGGACTTGGCATCCATGCGCTCCAGGTACTGCTGGCGGCGCGTCAGGTGGGTCGGGCGGTCGTCGCCGCGAAGCAGGCGCGGGTCCGTTCCGCGCGGAGCCATCATGAGTTCGGCGGTCGAGGTCAGCGTCGGCTCCCAGTCAAACTCGAGCCCGTGGCCCTTGCCGATCAGAACCGTTGACCCGGCCACAGCACCGACCTTGAACAGCTCGTTCTCGATGCCGAGTTTCGACAACCTGTCGGCGAGGAACCCAACCGCCTCCTCGTTCTCGAAGTCGGTCTGCTGCACCCAGCGTTCCGGCTTTACGCCGAGTACGCGGTAGATGTTTCCGTAGCTGCCGCCCTCGACCCTAACAACAAACTCAACCTCGTTGACGGCACGAGGACGGATGACGATCCGGGGCGCCGCCACAACCTTCGCCTTCTCGGCACGGTCGGCCTCGACCACTTCGGCGAGTGCGAACGTCAGCTCACGCAACCCCTCACGGGACACCGCCGAAATCTCGAACACGCGATAGCCGCGGGCCTCGAGTTCGGGGCGAACGAAGTCGGCAAGCTCGCGGCCTTCGGGCACATCGACCTTATTGAGCGCAATGAGTTGTGGGCGCTCGAGCAGCGGAAGCTGGCCCTCCGGCACCGGATATGCCTCAAGCTCGGCAAGAATCACGTCGAGATCGCTGATTGGGTCGCGGCCGGGCTCAAGGGTCGCGCAGTCGAGCACGTGGAGCAGCGCGCTGCAACGCTCAACGTGGCGCAGGAATTCGAGGCCGAGGCCCTTGCCCTCGCTTGCTCCCTCGATGAGGCCGGGGACATCCGCGACCGTGAATCGAACCTCACCGGCCTGGACGACACCAAGATTCGGGTGCAGCGTCGTAAACGGGTAGTCGGCGATCTTGGGCTTCGCTGCCGAAACCGCGGCGATCAGACTCGACTTGCCTGCCGACGGGTAGCCGACGAAAGCGATGTCTGCGACGGTCTTCAGCTCAAGCTGAACATCGCCTTCCCAGCCATCCGTTCCGAGAAGCGCGAATCCCGGAGCCTTACGTTTGGTGCTTGCCAGCGCGGCATTGCCGAGACCGCCCATGCCCCCGGGAGCCACGACAAAGCGCATTCCGGCAGCATCGAGGTCGATCAGGATGTCGCCATCCTCACCGTGCACGACCGTGCCGATCGGTACCGCGAGCTCCAGTACCTCACCGTGCGGCCCGGCCCGGTGGTCGCCCATGCCCGGCCCGCCATTATCGGAACTGCGGTGCGGAGCGCGGTGGAAGCCAAGAAGCGTAGTCACCTGCGGGTCAGCGACCAGGACGATGTCGCCACCGTTGCCACCGTTGCCGCCATCCGGGCCGGCAAGCGGCTTGAACTTCTCGCGCTTGACCGAAACGCAGCCATTGCCGCCGTGACCTGCCCGAAGGTGCAGGGTCACCTGGTCAACAAACGTTGCCATAGCGAATGCTCCTTCTGCTCTCTACAAACGAGACTCTCGCTGAACGAGACTCTCAATAAACGCCAAAGGCGAGCCGAAGCTCGCCCGTGGTGGTGAAACGGAAACCTGGTCGGCGCGCTTTACTCAGCGGCCACGATGTTGATGACCTTGCGGCCACCCTTCTGGCCGAACTGGACTGAACCAGCGGCGAGAGCGAACAGCGTATCGTCGCCACCACGGCCGACATTGGCTCCTGGGTGGAAGTGCGTGCCGCGCTGGCGAACGATGATCTCGCCCGACTTGACGACCTGGCCGCCGAAGCGCTTGACGCCGAGGTACTGCGCGTTGGAGTCGCGACCGTTACGGGTGGAGCTTGCGCCCTTTTTGTGTGCCATGAGTGTTCAGCCCTTTGGAAAGTTGGAGGAGGTTACTTGATGCTGGTGATCTTGACGCGGGTGAGCTCCTGGCGGTGACCCTGGCGCTTCTTGTAACCGGTCTTGTTCTTGAACTTCTGGATGACGATCTTCGGGCCGCGCAGGTCGTTCAGAACCTCTGCGGTAACCGTGATCTTCGCGAGCGCCTTGGCGTCATGAATGATGGTCTCGCCGTCGACGTGCAGCACGGGGACGAGCTGAATGTTGCCCTTGTCGTCGGCCTTGATGCGGTCGAGTACGACAACGGTGCCGACCTCGACCTTTTCCTGCCGACCACCGGCGCGCACGATTGCGTAAACCATGAAAAACCCTTTGTTTGAAAAGCCATTGTCTTAAAAAGCCACTGTGTTAATAGCCGTTGTTGCGACAGCCACTGTCCTTTATAACAGGCACTGAATAAGCTAGCGGCGTTGATTGCGGGCTCAGCCCAGCACACACCAAGGGTCAATAGTACGTGGTTTGGCGGGGTCCGGTCAAACGCGGACGCTGCCGCGCGCGCGTCGGTCGCAGTGCGCGTACCCCGGGACGGCGACCGCGTGGGTTTCGGTGCAGGATGAGAGCGTGACCGTCCTCATCGACCAGCCGATCTGGCCAGCTCATGGGATGCTGTGGGCGCACATCGTGAGCGACGACAATCTCGCGGAGTTGCACGCCTTTGCTGCCGCCGCCGGCATCCCGGAGCGCGCCTTCGATCACGATCACTACGACGTTCCGGAGCGCAGGTGGCGCGAACTCGTCGCGCAGGGCGCACAACCGGTGGGCGTACGCGAGCTGGTCGAGCGCCTCCAGGCCAGCGGACTGCGCGTCAGCCAGCGCGAGAAGCGCGGCCTTTAGACTCGCGAGTTGCCCACATTTGTCGGGTTATTCGCGTACAACCCGACAAATGTGGGCAACTCACGGTGGCGCTTACCAGTGGTGCTTACAAGTGGCGCTTACCAGCTGACGGCGAAGCCAGACACGCTCTTCACAACGGTGCCCGTCGCGATGTCGAGAAACACCGTCGTTACGGTCTTTGCGCGCGGGTTAACCGCGTACCCATCGCTCGCGGCCGTCGCGCCGCCCGGCGTCGTCTCGATAGCGACATACTCGTCGTTGGGCGAGGCGACAATTGCGCCGATAGTACCCCGCGGGTTGGGCAGCGCGTACAACTGCCGAGCGGTCCCGCCGGTGTCGAAGACGAGGTGGCTCACGAAGCCGCCGGTCGCGGCGTCGTAGGTCTGATCATCCTGAATCCAGCCGCCCGGCACCACGACGGCGGGTGCGTCGCCCTCGTACGGCACCTTTCCCTTGAACCGGGATGCCGCCAGCCGCGTCGCCTTCCCGCCCGGTAGCGCGACCCGAAGCGGGCCGAGACTGTCCGAAACGACGACCGAACTCCCGTCGGCTGCGACCGCGCCGAGCTCGGGGTATGCGCCGAGCGGGGTGACCACGTTGGCTTTCGAGGTGTCTACGAGGACGATGCTCTGGTCAATGTTCTGCGCAACGATGTCGTTCGTCAGCGGCACGAAACCCCAATCGAGCACAGACAGCAGCGAGCCACCCACCCCCTTGATCGGCGTCGGAATGCCCGTACCGGCCGGATTGACGCTGAACAGGGTGTTCGAGTATTTCTGCTTTGTCGTCGGGCCGTCGCTCGTGAACGTGAAGCCGAGGATGCCCGTGTCGCTGTTGCCCGCGACGTGGTCGACCGTGCCATCGCCCGGTAGCGGGATCGACTGCGCGACGCCGCTTCGCCCGACAACCGTCAGAGCGCTGTCACCCCGAGCATCGAGTGTGACGACGACGAGTGCTTTGTCGAAGATCGCGAAATCCTGGATGCGTCGTGCCGAGTAGATAGCACTCCGTCCGGTAGACAGGATGCCGGTCTTCACGATCTCGTCGGGCGCGCTCGACCCGCTGCGGTGCAGGTAGTATAGCGGCGGCGACGCTGTGCGGAACCGGTAGTTCAGCGTCGACGATTGAGCGACATCCGGGTCGGTCACGCCGTCAACCGCCAGACGGTACGTCGTCGCATACGCGAGCGGCCGGGTGAACTGAACGGAGATCACCTGGCCTGAACTGGAAACAGTGAACGGCACCGCGGGCGAGATCGACACCAGCGATTTACGCACCGCTGCAACCCGCTCGTTGGTGAACAGTCGCAGCGTTTGCCCCGGCTTGCTGACGACGGCGGTCGTGTCGACCTGTGCAGAGGACAGCTTGGGGCCCTGCAGAAATGTCAGGGCGGCAAATCCCGCAACGAGGACCACGAGCACCACGACGGTCGCAACGAACCGGCGTGCAAACGATGAAACCGCGATCTCGCTCAGCCGCATCAGAACAAGTACGGCTGGCTCGGTTTGGCAATCAGAGTAACGGCCGACGGAACCAGGGCGATCTGCTCCGAACTCTTCGTGCTCGGGTCTGCTGCGAAACCGCCGGTGATGTGCAGCCACTTGTCTGCACTGAACTTCTGCTTCCAATCGGGCAGGTAGACGGGCACGCCGACCGGCTGCGCATCCACCGCGCAGCAGGTGATCACGAAGCGCGTGACAAAGAAAAGGTTCGCGGGGTCGTTGCTGTCCGCGGTGACGAACCCCGTGATGTCAGCCGGCTTCCCCGCATAGAACGCGGGATCGCTGGTCTGACGCAGCAGCGACGACCAGTCGACCACGGTGAACTTCGCGAAGGTAGCGTTCGACGCGGAGGACGTGCCGGCAACGGTCTGGCTGGCGGCCCCGATGGTCGGCGAGTTGATATCCCGCTGAATCGCCGTCGCGCTCGACAGCGTTGCCGGGGGCACGATGATCATCGCCGCGGCCAGGAGCAGGGTCAACACCGCCCCGACAACGGTCACGACCTTCTGGGTGCGGGTCGGGACCTCATCGTGGTCGTGACCGTGTCTCACAACGAGGCTCGCAATGAGCAGCGCCAACGCGATGACCGCCATGATCGCCGTGAACACGACGTAGCGCGGGTGGATGTACAGGATCAGCTGGTTGGTCACGGCCAGCCACAGGGTCACGACGATCGCGACCGCCACGAGCGCCAAGCCCCGCCAGCGGACAATGAGAGACCACACGGAATCAGGCAACGAAGTTCACCACCAGTCCAACCAGGGCGGCGGCGAGCGCGACGATGATCGTGAGTTGCAGCAGCACTCTCGCTCGGAAAGTCGTGCGCATGAGCGCGAGCATCTTGATGTCGATGAGCGGTCCGAACACCAGGAACGACACAATCGAACCGGGCAGGAAGGTCGTTGCGAACGGCAGGATGAAGAAGGCGTCGACGTTCGAGCACACCGAGATGACGAACGCGAGAACCATCATCGCGAGAATCGACCAGACCGGGTTGCTGCCGAGCGTCACGAGCACCTGTCTGGGCACGACGACCTGGACGAGACCGGCCGCGACAGCGCCCAGAAACAGCGCCGGGAGGATCGACCCGGCCTCGTGAACGAACAGATCGACGCTCTTCTTCCACCGGTCTTCGAGGCGACTGCCGGCATCCCGTACAGGCACACGGCACTCGGCCGCGAATCGGTCGGTCAGGAGGCCGAACTGATTGGAATGCTTCGCGAACAGCCAGCCGACCAGGTTAGCGATGAGAAAACCGCCAGCGAGACGAGCGATGAGGATGCCGTTGGTCCAGCCGAATGCCTGGGCCGTCGTGATGATCGTGATCGGGTTCACGATCGGCGCGGCCAGCAGGAACGTCATCGATTCCGCGACCGTGAGCCCCTTCACGATGAGGCCGCGGGCCAGCGGAACATTGCCACACTCGCAGACTGGCAGGAGAACGCCCAGCACCGAGATGGCCAACCGTCGCAGCATGGGAGTTTTCGGGAGCGCGCGCACGAAGAGGTCATCGGGAACCCAGAGCTGCACGACAATCGACAGCAGGATGCCGAGAATCACGAAGGGCAGCGACTCGATGATGACGCTGATCGTGAGCGTCAGGAAATCCTGGACCTGATTGGGCAACGGGATGCTCGCCCGCGATGTGACCGCGCGCAGGACGAACAGCAGGACGATGCCCGCGACGCCGAACGCCAGCCAGCGGGTGCGGCGGCGCGGAGGCCCGCCATCCCGGATCCCGTGGCGGTGCTCGTCTTCGCGACCGCGCGCGCCCCGTTCACGCAGCAGGGGCACAGGAGAACTCACGCGGTGAGCCTAACCGCCGAGTTGCCTACTTTTGCCGGGTTGGCACGCCATAACCCGGCAAAAGTAGGCAATTCACGGTATTTGGTTACTCGGTTGGGCCGCTGGTGATGATGCCGGAGCCAGAGCTGGTCGCGCGGCGTGAGACGCGCGACCGTCCCTGCCCGGGCTGCTTGGGCTCGGGAAGCGCTTCGAGAACGGAGTCGAGGATCTGCTCCGCATCCTTCGTGCTGATCTTGCGCGCGGCGCGCGACGAGCGCGCAACGGGGATGTCCAGGATGGCGACGGCCGCTTCGGCAGCGGCAACGGATGCCTGCTCAACCACGGACTGCTCCGCGGCCGGCTGCTCGGCGCGGGACTGCTCGACGAGAGGCTGTTCGATGCGAGGCTGCTCGATGCGAGGCTGCTCCGACGCAGCGGCGCTCGAACGCTCGGCGTTCGCCGAGTGGTCAGCGCCGTCACCGTGTTCGGTGTGCACCGTTGACGCCGCAACCTGGGCGAGAGCCTTCCGGACATCCTCGGTAATCGCGTGCGTACCGTTGGTCGGAGCCGAAGCGCCATTGCGAGGCGAGGTGGATGCCGCACCAGAGGATGCCGGACCCTTACCGCCACGCCCGCGACGCCCCCCACCGCTGCCTTCGATCGGTGGCTGAGCGGTCTGGCGATGACGAGTCACGGGATCGTGATGGATGATGATGCCGCGGCCCGCGCAGTGCTCACACGGCTCGCTGAAGGACTCAAGCAGGCCAAGGCCCAGCTTCTTTCGAGTCATCTGCACGAGACCGAGGGATGTCACCTCGGCAACCTGGTGCTTGGTGCGGTCGCGAGACAGGCACTCGACGAGCCGCCGCAGTACGAGGTCGCGATTCGACTCGAGCACCATGTCGATGAAGTCGACGACGATGATGCCGCCGATGTCGCGAAGTCGCAGCTGGCGCACGATCTCTTCCGCGGCCTCGAGGTTGTTCTTCGTCACCGTTTCTTCGAGGTTTCCGCCGGATCCGACGAATTTGCCGGTGTTGACGTCAACGACCGTCATGGCCTCAGTGCGGTCGATCACGAGCGAGCCACCGGACGGCAGCCAGACCTTGCGGTCGAGCGCCTTCTCGATCTGCTCAGAGATGCGGTACGTGTCGAACGCGTCACCGCTCGCGGTGTAGGTCTCAATGCGATCGAGCAGATCTGGGGCCACGGAGCGCAGGTAGCTCTCGATCGTGGCCTGGGCGTCGTCGCCTGCGATGACGAGTTTCTGGAAGTCCTCATTGAAGACATCCCGAACGATCTTGACCAGCAGGTCCGGCTCACTGTGCAGCAGAACCGGAGCCTGCGAAGTCTCGACCAGGCGGCTGATCTCCGCCCACTGGCTAGTAAGACGGTTTACGTCGAGGGTGAGCTGCTCTTCGGTTGCGCCCTCGGCCGCCGTGCGCACGATGACGCCGACGTTCTCGGGAAGAACCTGCTTCAGGATGGTCTTCAGCCTCGCCCGCTCAGTGTCTGGCAGCTTGCGGCTGATGCCGTTCATCGAGCCATTCGGCACGTAGACGAGGTAGCGACCAGGCAAGCTGACCTGGCTGGTCAGGCGCGCGCCCTTGTGGCCCACTGGATCTTTCGTGACCTGCACGAGGACGCGGTCGCCCGGCTTGAGAGCAAGCTCGATGCGTCGGGGCTGGGTCTTGCCGTCGCTGTCGGCAGCTGCTGCCTCCCAGTCGACCTCGCCGGAGTACAGCACGGCATTGCGTCCGCGACCGATGTCAACGAACGCTGCCTCCATGCTCGGAAGCACGTTCTGCACGCGGCCCAGGTACACGTTGCCGATGAGGCTGGCCTCGGATGACTTCGCGACATAGTGCTCGACGAGCACGCCATCTTCGAGAACACCGATCTGGATGCGCCCTCCGCCCGACCGCACGACCATGACGCGGTCGACGCTCTCGCGGCGCGCGAGGAACTCAGCCTCGGTGATGACCGGGCGGCGGCGTCCGGCATCCCGACCATCGCGACGGCGCTGCTTCTTGGCCTCGAGACGAGTCGAACCCTTGACGCGCTGCGGCTCGGTGATGAGCTCGGCCTGCTTACGGGGCTGGCGAACCTTGACGACCACATTCGGCTCGTTGTCGCCCTCACGCGGCTCTTCGCCCGGACGACGACGCGAACGACGACGGACACCGGCTGCGTTCTCATCGGCCTGGCCAGAGTCGGCACGCCCGTTGTCTGCGCGGCTGTTGTCTGAGCGGCTGTTATCTGCACGCCCACCGTCTCCACGCCCGCTGCCGTCTCCACGCCCACTGCCCTGGCGCGGAAGCGGCGGCAGCGGAGCAATGTCCGGAGCCTGAAACAGAAGGGATGTCGGCGGCAACGCGGGCGCTCGCCTCGCGTGCGACTTCGGCGCGGCGTCGCCCTCTGAGGTCGGCGCGGCGGCAGTAGCCGTGGCAGCAGTTGCCTTCGCAGCAGTCGGGGCGGCATCCCCTCCGGGTGCCTCTCCCGCCGAAACATGGCGTGCAGCAGATTTCGCAGCTGTCACCCGCTTGCGCGGGGCTTTCGCGGGAGGTGCGGCTGACGCCGACGCGGCCTGCTCGACCGGCGCGGCCTGCACAAAAGGCTCAGCCTGTACAACCGGCTCTGCCTGTACAACCGGCTCGGGTGCAACAGCCTTACGGCCGAAACGACGCTTCTTGGGTTCGGGTGTGTCTGTATTCACCATTTCTGGTGTACTCCTTGGCCGTATGGGCGACCGCGCCGCCCACCGGGTACTCTCTCTCGAGCACTCCGTTCAGGACGATTGCGCCCTCTCGGATGTGCTGCTAATCCTCTTCTGCCGGCGACCGCCTGGATCAAAGTGACCGAGGTATCTGTCGCATCTCACGGAACTTGCTATCCGTCGCCCGGTGGTGAGAAGTGAATTTCACTATTCACTCGTCTTGGGGCGGCCCGGTTATGTGCCATGGTGTCAAGCTGACACAGCGGCACGGTGCCCGGTAAAGCCTTCTTTGGCGTCAATCCGAGCGCGGCCCGGTTGACTAGTTCAAATTATCGCACGCATTGCGAGATAGTCGGCATTTGGGGCATGCAATAATCCGAGGGTGACAGACACGGCTGTGCCCATCCGTTCATCCAATGCCCTCGGGATCACCGTTGCGAGCGCGTTCGGGGTCGCCGTGGCGCTCCTCGTTGCGATCGTTGACTTCGCCGCTCTGGATGCTGGAACCCTCACCAGGTTCACGGGTCTTGACGCCGCCATCCGCCTCCCGAGTGTGGCGTGGAGCGTGATCTTTTTCGCTGTCATGCTGACGTTCGCCGTGAGCCATCTGGCCGGCGCGCGATTCCCTCACTGGCTGCACGTCGCCGCGATCGTGGTCGCCGCCCTGGGCACGCTGTACCAGCTCGCCGCGGTGGTGTTCGGAATCTCCTGGTACACCATCGTGCTCCTGGTCGTTGCGCTGGCGACGCTCTACTTCACGATTCGCGCTTGTCGAGCTAGTAAGACCGCGGATGACGCCCCACAGATCGAGCGCACCTCGCGCACCTGGGTACTCGGCGCGTTCCTCGTGATCGCGGGAGTCGCGGGGTTGCTTGCCGCGTACAGTCTTAGCGTCGACAAGGTGGTCGCGATCATCGACCCGGGCGCCAAGCAGGGGTGCGATTTCAGCATCTTCGTCCAGTGCAGCAAGAACCTGGGGTCGTGGCAGGGCTCGCTGTTCGGCTTCCCAAACCCACTGATCGGCCTCGGCGGCTTCGCAGTTCCGCTGGTCATCGGGATCGCCATCCTCGCCGGAGCGGGATTCGCCCGCTGGTTCTGGGTTGCGTTCAATCTCGGTGTCGTGTTCGCCTTGCTGTTCGTCGGTTTCCTGATCGGAACGAGCGTGTATGCGCTGCACACCCTCTGTCCGTGGTGCGCTCTCGTCTGGACCGTGACCATCCCGATGTTCTGGCTCGTGTCGCTGTACAACCTCAAGTCAGGCAACATCCGGGTGTCGCCGCGCGCGAAGGCGTTCTACAACGGCGCATACGGCTGGCTGCCGCTGATCACGCTGCTGAGCTACGTGATCGTCGCCGTGCTATTCCAGGTGAACCTCAACGTTTTGAAGTACCTGACCTAATTCGGTCCGTTCCAATTGTTAGCAAACTGTCAGCCCCTGCAATAAAACCGCACAGCCTCGTGACATAGTTTGCGAGTCGATATCGGCAGAAGCCAGACTGTTTCCAGATCGTTCCCTTTCGAGAAATGGCACTATGACCAACTCCGGCCGCCCAACTAAAAACGAGAAGCGTGATCACGCCCGCGAGCAGGCACGCGTTTTCCGCGAAAAGCAGCAGGCACAGCAGCGCCGCAGGCGGAGGTTATGGCAAGCGGGGGTCAGTGTCGTCATCATCGCGGTAATCGCGGTGGTCGCGGTCGTCATCATCAACCAGAACCACAACGCGAACGTCAAGGCAGCAACCCAGTCCAAGACCGGCCCCAAGAACATGATCAGCGACGGAATCCTGTTGAGCGGTTCGAACGGCAAGATCACGGCTGTCACGAGCTCCGCGGTTGCCGCCAAAGGCAAGCCGACGGCCACCAACATCTCGACCTACACGGGCAAGGCGAACATCCGCGAGTACATCGACTTCCAGTGCCCGTACTGCAATCAGTTCGAGACGACGAACCTCGACAACATCAATAAGTGGGTCGCAGCGGGCAAGGCGACCGTCGAGATTCATCCGATCTCATTCCTCGACGCGAATTCAAGCGGAAACCGGTATTCGTCTCGGGCGGCCAACGCGTCCGCCTGTGTCGCGCAGTATGCGCCGAATAACTTCCTCGCCGTTGTGAAAACCCTCTACAAGAACCAGCCCGCAGAAGGCGGAACGGGCATGTCGAACGACAAGCTCATTTCTCTCCTCGGTGGCGCGGGCGCTTCGAGTGACAACATCACGGCCTGCATCAAGGGTGAACAGTTCAAGACCTGGGTTACCGCAGCGACCGCTCGCGCCAACATAGACGTGTTCGGCGGAACCGTTGACAATTCCAAGATCTCCACGCCGACTGTTTTTGTCAATAACCAGCAGTGGTCGCCCACGACCGCCACCTCGCTGACCAACGCAGCCGAGTTCTCTGCATTCGTCGATCAGGTAGTTCCGGGAACGACCAGCTAGTCGAACCAGAGACCCAGCTCACGGGCCGCCGACTCCACGGAGTCGCTCCCGTGAACGAGGTTCTGCTGCACCTTGACGCCCCAGTCGCGGCCAAGGTCGCCGCGAATTGTTCCGGGGGCGGCAGTGGTCGGATCGGTCGTGCCCGCGAGCGAGCGGAATCCCTCGATCACGCGATTACCGGCGACACGGATGGCCACGATCGGCCCGCTCTGCATGAACTCGACCAGCGGCTCGTAGAACGGCTTGCCCTCGTGCTCCGCGTAGTGCCTGGCCAGCAGTTCGCGGTCGGCCTCGACGAACTTGATGTCGACGAGCTGGTAACCCTTCGCTTCGATGCGGCGCAGGATCTCGCCCGTCAGGTTGCGAGCGACGCCATCCGGCTTCACGAGGACGAGAGTTTCTTCGACGGTCATGGGGTTGCTTCCTCTTTTGTGGGGGGATGTTCGGAGATTCGATTGGCATTTTGGTGGTCAATCTGGCGGCCGCGCACGAAGCAGAAGACCCAGATGGCGATGAAGACGAAGGCGACGATGTAGAGCACCGGCAGCAGCAGGCCCGTCGCAAGAAGCACGAGTTGCAATAGCCAGCCGACCCATACCCCCCACGAGTAGCGCACGACTCGGGTCGCGAGGGCGAGCAGCACAACGAGCGCGGCTCCCCCGCCGAAGGCCGGCGCGGGGGCGAGCGCGTGCAGCCCGTAGACGGTGAGCGCGATGAAGAACACCAGCACAGCTTCCAGACCGAGAACGATCGACAACAGGCTCTCGGTCAGGCTCCGCGTTCGACGCGCGCGCGCTGCCGCTGCGCTGCCGGACACGGTTCCAGAACTTTCTGTAGCACCGCGCTCCGTGCTCACGATTTCCAGCCCAGGTCTCGCGCGTAAGCCATGGCATCCCCGATCAGCGTGATGGACCCGGTCACGATGACCGCGCCCTTCTCAGTTTCGGATGCCAGCTCGCGCGCCGCATCCAGCGCGGCTTCCACGGATCGCTCGACGATCACGCGGTCGCTGCCCACGATGGACACGGCCAACGCTGCGAGTTCATCCGCGTCAACGGCGCGATCAGACGTGGACTGGGTCACAACAAATTCGTCGACGACCGGATCAAGCTCGCGCAGGATGCCAGCGGCATCCTTGTCCCCCAGGATTCCGATGACGGCGGTGACGTGGTCAAACGTGAAGTAGTGGGGAAGAGCCGCAGCGAGCGCGGCCGCGCCGTGTGGGTTGTGCGCGGCATCCACGACGACGGTCGGTTCGGTGCCGATGACCTGAAGGCGACCCGGCGAGGTGACCGTCGCGAGACCCTCGGCGAGAACGTCCTGGTTCAGAGCAACCGTTCCGCCACCGAGGAACGACTCGACCGCGGCCACGGCGAGCGCCGCGTTGCGCGCCTGATGGTCGCCGAACAGCGGCAGGAACAGGTCGGGGTATTGGCCGGCGAGCCCCTTAATCGTGATGACCTGGCCACCCACGGCAACGGTGTCGGCCTCGAGGGAGAACGCGGTTCCGGCGACGGCAAGCGTCGACTCGGTGAGCTCGGCTGCGCGCTCGAGTTCGGCTAGTGCCGACGGCTCCTGCAGCGCAGAGACAACCGCGGCCAACGGCTTGATGATGCCCGACTTCGTACGTGCGATTTCGGCGATCGTCTTGCCGAGTCGTGCCGTGTGGTCGAGCGCGATGGGGGTGAAGACGGCCACCTGCCCGTCGCCAATGTTCGTCGAATCCCACTCGCCGCCCATCCCGACCTCGATGACGGCAACATCGATCGGGGCGTCGGCAAATGCCGCATAGGCGAGGATCGTCAAGGCCTCGAAAAAGCTCAGCGGCGGCTCGCCCTTTGCCTCGAATTCGGCATCGGTGAGCTGAAGGAACGGACGGACGTCGTTCCAGTTGTCGACGAAGGCCTGGTTCGAGATGGGCTCTCCGTCGATCACGATCCGCTCGTTCACCCGCTCGAGAGCCGGGCTGGTGAGCATCCCGGTGCGAAGTCCGTGCGCGCGTAGCAGACTTTCGATCATCCGACTCGTCGAGGTCTTGCCGTTCGTACCCGTGATATGCACGATCGGGTAGGCGCGCTGCGGATCGCCGAGTAATTCGGCGGCCCTGCGCGTCGCATCCAGGCGCGGCTGCGGTGAGCCCTCGCCGACGCGCCGCAGCAGCTCCTCATAGACCTCACGTGCCTCGCGCTCCATAAGGGAGTCATCGAAGTCGCCCGGCTCGCGGGTGTCGCCATCGTCGTTAGACATCTACCACTTCCGACTTCCACACATCGATCACGAGGACGCCCTCGTTTGAATATTGCCCCGCCTTGAGCGTGGTCCGCTGGGAGCCCGCCGTCGCGTTCAGCGCGGCATCCGTCGCCGGATCCGCCGCTTGGGTGATGGTTACGGAACGGGCGAGCGTCTCCCCCGCAATCGTCTCACTGAACCCCTCGAGCGCGCTCACATCCAGTAGGGAGCCACCGCGAATCGCGAGTGCGATGCGGTCACTGACCTGCAGGTCTGCCGACTTACGGGTGTCCTGGATGGCGCGGATGACATCCCGAGCCAGGCCCTCTGCCTCCAGTTCCGGTGTCGTCTCGGTGTCGAGCAGCACGAAGCCGTCGCTCGCGAGAAACGCGATGGCGTCGCTGGCGTCCGCGGGCACGGCCGTCGACTCGAACTCCTCACCCGTGAGCTTCTCGCCGCCGACGAGGACGAAGCCGTCGCCTGCCTCGACATCTCCGGCCTTCGCGGCCTGGATCACATCCTGAACTCGCTTGCCCAGGCGTGGGCCGAGAACACGTGCGTTGACCGAGATCTTGAACACGATGCCATGTCGATCAAGGCTGTCGGCGCT
The DNA here is from genome assembly GCA_025463785.1 of Glaciihabitans sp. Lineage (GTDB taxonomy): Bacteria > Actinomycetota > Actinomycetes > Actinomycetales > Microbacteriaceae > Galbitalea. Next base: position 35,573 of record JAODBD010000011.1, on the reverse strand, counting down.
CAGCGGCTCGAAGTCGACAACCTTGACGTTCAGTTCGTCACGGAGGATATCGCCAAACGCTTCGAGCGCTGTCGGGTTGCTCGAGACCACGGTGAGCCGCGCGAGTGGCAACCGTACCCTCAGGTTCTTCGACTTGCGAAGCGCAAGGCCGGCAGACGCGACCTCACGAACGAGGTCCATCGCGGTCACGAGCGAGTCGTCTGCGGGGAACAGTGCGGCATCCGGCCAGTCCTCAAGGTGCACGCTGCGACCGCCGGTGAGCCCCTGCCAGATCTCCTCGGAGACGAGCGGGATGAGCGGCGCTGCCACCCGGGTAACCGTCTCGAGCACCGTATACAGCGTGTCGAATGAGTCGGCATCGTTGCCCGCCCAGAATCGGTCGCGGCTGCGTCGCACGTACCAGTTGGTGAGCACATCGGCGAAGTCGCGCAGTTTTGCTGCGGCCAGCGGGCTATCGAGGCTCTCCAGATCGGCGGTGACATCCTCTACGAGTTGCCGTGTCTTGGCGAGCAGGTAGCGGTCGAGCACGTTGGTTGAGTCGGTGCGCCAGGTTGCTTCGTACCCGTCGGCGTTCGAGTAGAGCGTGAAGAAGTAGTAGGTGCTCCAGAGCGGGAGCAGGAACTGCCTGACCCCTTCCCGAATGCCCTCCTCGGTGACGACCAAATTGCCACCGCGAATGACAGAGGACGACATCAGGAACCAGCGCATGGCATCCGCGCCGTCCCGGTCGAAGACCTCGGAGACATCCGGATAGTTGCGAAGCGACTTCGACATTTTCAGCCCGTCGCTGCCGAGAACGATGCCGTGACTGATCACGTTCTTGAAGGCGGCGCGGTCGAACAGTGCGGTCGAGAGCACGTGCACCATGTAGAACCAGCCGCGGGTCTGGCCGATGTATTCGACGATGAAATCTGCCGGGTTGTGGGCATCGAACCAGTCCTGGTTCTCGAATGGATAGTGCACCTGGGCAAACGGCATCGAGCCCGAATCGAACCAGACGTCCAGGACGTCCTCGATGCGTCGCATGGTCGACCCGCCGGTCGGGTCGTCGGGGTTCGGGCGGGTCAGCTCGTCAATGTACGGGCGGTGCAGGTCTGTCGGGCGCACACCGAAGTCGGCGGCAAGCTCGTCGAGCGAGCCGTAAACATCGACCCGTGGGTATTCGGGATTGTCGCTCTTCCACACCGGGATTGGCGAACCCCAGTACCTGTTGCGTGAGATCGACCAGTCGCGCGCGTTTGCGAGCCACTTGCCGAACTGGCCGTCCTTGACGTTCTCGGGAACCCAGTTGATGTCCTGGTTCAGCTCGCCCATGCGATCACGAAACTCGGGCACGCGCACGAACCAGCTTGAAACCGCTTTGTAGATCAGTGGATTGCGGCAGCGCCAGCAGTGCGGATAGCTGTGCTCGTAGCTGGCGACCTTGAACAGCCGCCCGTCGGTGCGAAGCTTCTGTGTGAGGGGCTTGTTGGCCTCGAAGACCTGAAGGCCCGCGACATCCTCGATATTTGGGAGGAATTTCGCGCCGTCATCGACAGAGATGATGACCGGGATGCCGGCCGCGGCACACACCGCCTGGTCGTCCTCACCGTAGGCGGGGGCCTGATGCACTATGCCCGTGCCCTCGCCGGTTGCAACGTAATCGGCGACCAGGATCTGCCAGGCATTCTCGGTGCCCCACTCCGCGGCGTCCGCGTAATAGTCCCAGAGGCGCGCATACCTGACGCCCGCAAGCTGGCCGCCTGTGACCGTGCGACTTACTGCGGCGAGCGCATCTGCGGCAGACTCGTAGCCGAGTTCCTTGTAGTAGGCCGCAACCGTGTCGGTGGCGAGCAGGTATTCAGCGAGACCCTCGGATGCCCCGTCCCCCGCACCGAGCGGCCCACTGGGAACAACCGCATAGTCGATGGCCGGCCCGACCGCGAGGGCGAGGTTGGTGGGAAGGGTCCACGGCGTCGTCGTCCAGGCCAGAGCGCGAACCGCCGTGAGACCGAGCGCCTCGGCCTTGGCTCCGTCGAGGGCGAATGTCACTGTGACCGACTGGTCCTGGCGCGGCTTGTAGACGTCGTCATCCATCCGCAGTTCGTGGTTGGAGAGCGGCGTCTCGTCGTGCCAGCAGTACGGAAGCACCCGGAAGCCCTCGTACGCGAGGCCCTTGTCGTACAGCTGCTTGAACGCCCAGATGACCGACTCCATGAAGGTGATGTCAAGGGTCTTGTAGTCGTTCTCGAAGTCGACCCAGCGGGCCTGGCGGGTGACATAGTCCTCCCATTCGCGCGTGTACTCGAGCACCGACTCGCGCGCTTTCCTGTTGAAGACGTCGATTCCCATGTCTTCGATTTCGTGCTTCTCTGTGATGCCGAGCTGGCGCATTGCCTCGAGCTCGGCGGGGAGGCCGTGGGTGTCCCAGCCGAATCGGCGATGCACCTGCTTGCCGCGCATGGTCTGGAAGCGCGGGAAGAGATCTTTCGCATATCCGGTCAGCAGGTGGCCGTAGTGCGGCAGCCCGTTTGCGAATGGCGGGCCGTCGTAGAAGACCCACTCGTCGCATCCCTCGCGCTGATCGACGGAGGCCTGGAAGGTGTTGTCACCTTTCCAAAACGCCAGAATGCCCTGCTCGATATCCGGAAAGCGTGGGGACGCAGGAACGCTGGTCGCGCCGCTCACGGATCTGCGGGGGTATGGCATGTGTCTCTCCAACTCGTGCACTGTGACTCGGCTGAGCGCTTGCTCTGCTGACTTCACTGCTCTGCACGAGGACGACGAATGCCGCGGTACCACCTCGCTTGCCAGCCCTGCGGCTGACCACTTTCTGTGAGCTGTATCGGGCCTACCCGGCCGGTTCTACTGAGCGCATCGATGGCATCGATGAGCCGTTCTTCCGACGACTCCCCGGTGATGGCCGGATCGGTGTCTTGCTCACAATTCTATGACACGACAGTCGCCGGTGCCTGCTCCGAGATGTCATACCCGCTGTGCGCCGAAAGACGGAAGACTGAAAGCGTGCAGAAAGTCTCCCTGACCGTCGTGCTCGCATTCTTCGCGAACCTCGTCGTTGCCGTTGCGAAGACCATCGCCGCCCTGCTGACCGGCTCGGCATCCATCACCGCCGAGGCAGCCCACTCCTGGGCGGACACCGGCAACGAGGTCTTTCTGCTTGTCGCCGACCGGCGCGGCGCCATCGAGCGCGACGTCCATCATCCGCTCGGATACGGGCGCGAAACCTACTTCTGGTCAACTATTGCCGCGTTCGGCCTGTTCACCGTTGGCGCTGTGGTTTCGGTCGGTCACGGCATCCAGGAGCTCAGTGCGCACGAATCGAATCGGGATGCCTGGGTCGCCTACCTGGTGCTCGGTATCTCAGCGGTGTTCGAAGGACTCTCGTTCTCGCAGGCACTCCGACAGGCGCGCGCAGGCGCGCGGGAACGCGGCCGCAGCACGCTCGACCATGTCCTCGTCAGTTCGGATACGACACTTCGAGCGGTCTTCGCCGAGGACTCAGCGGCTCTGATCGGTCTGGTCATCGCCTTCTTGGGCGTGCTGTTGCACCAGCTGACGGGCAACGGGGTGTACGACGCCGCTGGCTCGATTCTCATCGGCGTGCTGCTCGGGGTGGTCGCGATTGTGCTGATCGAACGAAATCGACGGTTCGTGGTCGGCCAGGATGCCAACGCAGAGCTGACCAACGCGATACTGGCGGAGATCCTGCACAGCGACCAGATCGATCGCGTGACATACCTTCACCTCGAATTCGTCGGACCTGGCCGCATCTACCTTGTCGCAGCCGTCGACCTCGTCGGCAACGATAACGAGAGCCATCTCGCGGTTCGCCTGAAGGGAGTCGAGGCCACCATCGAGGAGAACGAGCACATCGAGCGCGCGGTTCTCACGCTGTCACTACCCGGTGACGAGTCGCTCACGGTTTCACCGGACTGACCGCCTCGCGAGCGATCAGACCGCCGAGCAGCGCCGCGGCGGACTGGGCATCGTCGACGGTGATCACGATGGAGCGCCCCGATTTGCGAATGACTTGGAGCGCCTCGCCCGACCGGAGGATGATGCCTAGCCGCCCGCCGAACCCGAACCGGATTCCCCATCCCCCGAACTGCCCGAACGGGTCGACGGTCACGACATCGGCTGACGCGATGTCGGCAAGTGGAACGCGGATGACCGGGAGGCCCAGGATTCCGCGCAGGTACAGGCCGTGGGCATCCACTCGGATGGTCCAGGTGAAGCTGCCGAGAATCGCCAGCAGGACGACGACGGGCAGGAAGGTGAGCGGCCACAGCGAGCCGCCCGAAACGGCAATGCTCAGACCCGATGCGCCGAACAGCAGCACGGTTATCCCGACGAAGAGCCAGGTGAAGGCCGCCGGTGCCGCAGCCGTGCGCAGCCAGGTGGCCCTCTCCCCCAGCGCTAGCGACAACGGTTGAACCTTCGGAATGCCGTTTCCGCGACGGATACTCGCCGCCTTGGGCAGGACGAACCATGCCGCGACCGCCAGCACGAGCGCGATCGCGACACCGAGCCCGAACGCCGGCGCCGGGTTCGGCGCATCGGCCGCGTTCGTCAACCCGCGCTGGCCGTAGACGGTGGCTGTCAGAGCGACGCTCAACATCACGGCCAGCCCCAGGCTGAGCACGACCATGAACTTTCCGATCGCCGTGAGCGGGCGGCGCGATGCCGACAGCACAAGAACCCCGCCGATGACCGATGAGAACGGAAGCGCGACGAGCGCGAGCACAAGGGGAAGCTGAATGGCTGGGCCGAATGCGTCCGGCCTCCCGTTGAGACCCCAGTGCACAGCGGCCGGGTCCGGAAGTTCGTGCAGCCAGCTCAGCATGAGGGCGACTGCAGCAGTGGTCACAAGCAGCGGAATAATGACACCGATCATGAGTGCCCGCACCGCGAGGTGATGGTTATTCATGAGCCGTACTCCTGTCGAATCATTGCGGTCAGGGCGTGGACCCCGAGCCCGACCTCTTTGGCCTGGGCGACGAGCAGCGGCACGGCATCGCCCAACTCGCCGTACTGCGCGACGTGATCGGTGACAACAGCGCCTCGCCCGCGACGAAGGTCGACGAGCCCCTCCTCGCGAAGGAGCTGATAGGCACGCAGCACCGTGTGCACATTGATGTCGAGGGAGGCGGCGACCTCTCGGGCGGCTGGCAGGCGCTCGCCCGGACGAATCGTTCCTTTCACCGCATCGAATCGTACGGATGCTGCGAGCTGTTCGAATAGCGGCACCGCGGATCCCGGGTCGACTCGAAGCAACATACATTGACTATATTGTTCTATTTTAATTAGCACAAGTTGCGTTTTGCGTGAGTGTTCGTCGGTTAGAGAGCTCTCATAGACTGCCGATTCCGGGTTTCCCCGCGCAACAATGGAGCCATGAAGTTCGTGGGTGTGGTGACGGTTGCGGCAGTGGCCGTGGTCGTAGGTGCTGGAACGGTCGCCTTCGGGGGCGTATCGATGCAGCGCAGCGGCCAGGTTACAGTCGCGCCGATCTACGTTCCGGCGGCGGGGTCTACGCCACTCGGCACCCCCTCCCCAACGGAAACCCACGCGCCGAAGGGGCCTGCCACGGTCGTCACACCCGCTGCACCGCACCATGTTGCGGTTGTCACTGGCGGGTCTGGCACGGGTTCGGATTCCGGGTCCGGTTCTGGTTCTGGTTCTGGATCCGGGTCCGGGTCGGGGTCCGGGTCTGATTCTGGATCGGGCTCCGGCAGCGGGGACGGCAGCGGTTCGAATTCGGGCGATGGTTCCGGTTCGAGCGACGGCGGCGACACAAGCGGCGGCTAAGCGCCCTCTCGTTCCATGCTCGTTCCATGCTCGTTCCATGCTCGTTCCTTGCGCGCGAAGCACTCCTGCACGCAGCCTCCCTGCGCACCGCGCACCGCGCCGCAGGATGAGAGGTCTCTCACGTAAATCTCGTAGGTGTCTCATAGAGAACCGAGAACGTTGCTCATATGAGGTTCCACGGGGGAACCCTTCGAGAGGAATCCCATGCTCAACAAACCAAAGCAGTGGGCGGCAGTCGTCGGAGTATCGGTCATTAGCGCCGGTCTCTTCGTCGGGGGAACTGTCGCAGCAAACGCAGCAGCGACCAGCATTGGCACGAAGATCGCGCTGACATCACACACGTCCGACGAGGGGCTGGTGCCAACACCAACCGGCACGCCGACCCCGCAGGAGACCACCGGTCCTGACCAAAACGGCCAGAACTCGAACGACCCCACCGACGCGCTTGACGCGCCGGACAACGACGCCACAGACACGCCGGATGCCACCGAGCAGCCGACACCGGAACCCACTACCACCCCGCCTGCGACCCCCGCGAAGCACGGTGACCAGTCCGGGAAGGATGACAACCCGGGGTCGGGAGACACTGACAACGACGGAAGCAGCAGCGGAAGCAGCAGCAGCGGTGACGGCAGCAACGACAGCAGTGGCAGTGCCAGCGGCAGCGGCAGTGCCGGAAGCGGCGATAGCAGCGGTGACAGCGGCAGCAACGACAGCAGCGGCAGCAGTGACGGCGGCTCCAACGGCGGAGGCGGCGGCAACGGTTCGGATGGCTAACGAGCCACGCAACATCCGAACAAGCATCCAATGAACCAGCAGCGGTGCCCGGTGATCACATCACCCGGGCACCGCTGTTTGCATCTGAACGTGGATGCCGGCATGCCCGACTATCGAAGCCGGTAGCCCATCCCGCGAACGGTCTCGATCGAATCCGAACCGAACTTCGCGCGCAAATAGCGAACGTAGACATCGACAACATTCGAACCCGGGTCGAAATCCAGTCCCCACACGCGACTCAATAGCTGCTCCCGGCTGAGCACCTGGTCGGGATGCTGCAGAAACTCCTCGGCGAGGGCGAACTCTCGCGCGGACAGATCCACCGTGCGGTCCCCGACTGTCGCGCGACGAGTGCGCAGGTCGAGCGTGACCGCACCCCGGCTGAGCGATGCGGGCGCTACGGCGACGGCATCCCGAATCCTGAGACGCACGCGAGCGAGCAATTCGTCGAATTTGAAGGGCTTCGGGATGTAATCGTTCGCTCCCCCATCGAGGCCGGCGACCGTATCGCTGACGAGTGCGCGCGCTGTCAGCATGATCACTGGCAAGGTCGAGGTCTGTGCGCGAACGCGGCGTAGAACCTCGAAGCCGTCGATTCCCGGAAGGCCCACATCGAGAAGCACCAGATCGAATGACCCGCTGAGCGCGAGTTCAAGCGCCTCCCCGCCATGCGCCACGACGGTCGTGGTGTACCCGGCCGCTCGAAGCCCTTTGTCGACGAAGCTCGAGATGCGTTCCTCGTCCTCTGCGATCAGGATCCTGCTCATTGTTCCCCCAGATGTGAAGCTGATTCGATCGGGATCGGTTCGGTTACTGCTTCCTGCTCCAACTCAGCGTCGACGCCCAGCGGCACCAGAATTCCGAACCGCGAGCCGATGTCGGACGACTCAAGCGACACGCGTCCGCCGTGACTCTGTGCGATCGCCGCAACGATAGGCAGCCCAAGACCCGAACCGCGGATGCCACGCCCGGTGTCGACTCGTCCGAACCGCTCGAACACGCGCCCCCACGACTCGCGCGGGATTCCCGGACCGACATCCTGAACCCAGAACTCGACGAATGTGCCAATCACGCGAGAGCCAAGCTCGATTCGCGAACCGGCCGGAGAGTACTTGGCGGCGTTGTCCGCAAGCTGCAGCCAGGCCTGGGTGATTCGATCGGGGTCGAGGTCGAGTTGCGCGTGCGCCGAACCTGCGAGCGCCCAGTCGTGCCCGGCCACGCGAGACAACTTGGCGAAGACATCCGCGGTGAGATCAGCGACCTGCGTCGACCGCACGCGGAGATTGGCGCGCTGGGAACCCGCAAGCGCCTCAATGTCGTCAACGAGCCCCGACATCCGGTCCAACTCGTCGATTGCGAGAGCGCGGGTCGCCTCGACATCCGCCAGATCGCTGGCATCGAGAAGCTCGAGATGCCCTCGAACAATAGTGATTGGCGTCTTCAGCTCATGTCGCACGTCGTCGAGCAGCTGGCGCTGGCTGGTCATAGCGAGGTCGAGGCGATCCAGCATGTCGTTGACGGTCGCGGTGAGGTCAGAGACGTCATCGCGGCCCGCCACGGGAATGCGCTCATTGCGCTCGCTCGCCGTGATTCGGGATGCCGCAGCACGCAACTGACGGATGGGACGCAACAAACGCCCCGCCACGAACCACCCCACCAGGCCAATGGCGGCGAGCGCGATCGCGGCGACGACCGCGTAGGTCGAGACCGCGGTGGTCAGCGTGGACAGTTCACCATCCACGTTGACGGCATCGACGTAGATGCCGGTCTGTGCGCTGCCGGCGACCGTGATGGGGGCCGCAATGTAGCGAACCGTGCCCTGCTTGAGATAGGCCGTTCCCAGCCAGATCCTGCCGGCGGCGGTTTGCCGTACGACGGTTGCGACGAAGGCGGGATCGGCGTCGAGGGGAAGGTTGTTTTCGGCGTTGCCTGCTGGCGCCCAGGCGGCTCGTCCGTCGACGATGCCGAGCGACCCTTCGTTCTCGTTGGGGATGACACCCTTTACCACCGACTCCAGGGCGAAACTCGTCGTCGTCGCCTTGGACTGGGTCGCTACCGTTCGCGCTGCTTCAACCCGGGAAATCAGGCGCGCGTCGATGGTGTCAAGCGTCCGCGCTCGCTGGAATAGATAGGTCGCGGCCCCCGCGCCAGCCAGGCCGATCGCGGCCACCAGCAGAATCGACGCGAGGATGCGCGAACGCACAGACCACCGGACGGTCCACCCGCGCGGTGCTGGCTCGCCGCTCATGCTCCCAGTATGACGACCGGCTCCGTTGCGGCGGGCCAAATGAGAGAGGTCTCACGTTTGCCACGATTGCTCAGGTTCTTATGGGAGCGCGGTCACACGGGAATTATTGCGTCGTTTGATTGGCTCTACTGTCGTGACCAATACACAGAGTGGCAAAGCGCCAACCACTTATCCAACATCCGCAACTGCAACCGCAACAACACCGCCGGCCTCGCCGACGAGGTTCGTCCCGCCCACGGGTGACGGCCCATCCCCTCGCCGAGTCGTGTGGGCATCCTTCGTCGGAACCTCCCTCGAATCCTTCGACTTCTATGTTTTCGCATACTTCAGTGCGATCTTCAGCAGTACCGTCTTCTTCCCCGAGGTGAACAGAACCGCGGGCATTATCGGAGCGTTCTCCGTCCTGGCCGTGTCGTTCATCGTTCGGCCGATCGGCGCCGTCATCTTCGGCTACCTTGGCGACCGCATCGGCCGTCGACGCACGCTGCTCATGACCATCACGATCATGGGAGTCTCGACCGGGGCAATCGGTCTGCTGCCCAGCTACGCGGCTGTGGGGCTTGCCGCCCCGCTACTCCTGACGCTGCTTCGCGTGATCCAGGGCCTGTCCCTCGGTGGCGAGTGGGGCGGCTCGATCCTCGTCGCGGTTGAGCGCGTGGAACCGAAGCGCCGAGGCTTCTATGCCTCGCTGCCGCAGCTGGGTTCGCCGGTCGGAACGATCCTGACGGCAGCTCTCTACCTGATCCTGCCCGCCATCCTGTCTTCAAACGATATGGCGAGCTGGGGATGGCGGCTGCCGTTCCTTGTCGCCTTCCCGCTGCTGGCGGTATCGCTGTACCTGCGGCTCGCGATCGACGAGACGCCTCTCTTCAAGGAGCTGCTGGCCAGCGACAAGCGCGAGCGGATGCCCGTGATCGCGGCTGTTCGTCGGCATCCCATCGCCATTCTGGTCGCGGTCGGTGCAGCATTGCTCGGCATCGGCTCGTACTCGCTGATGAACACATACACGATTACGTACGGCGTCGTGACGCTTCACTTCGACTACCAGCAGCTGCTCATCGCTACCACGATTGGCAGCCTGCTGCAGCTGGTAACCATCCCGCTGTTCGGTAGATGGGCCAATCGGATTGGGTCGGCGCGAGTCGTGGCAATCGGCGCCGCCGGAACACTGCTCATCGCCTTCCCGATGTACTTCCTGCTGCAGTTCGCGACGTTCCCGATCCTCGTTGCAACCATGATCATTGGCGGGATACTGCCCACACTCTCGTGGGCGGCGCTCGGCGGTCTCATGGCCGACCTGTTCGGCGGCCCGATCCGGTACAGCGCGCTTTCGATCGCCTACAGCATCGCCGCCGTGGCGGCCGGTTTCGTGCCGCTTGTCACAGCGGGCCTGGCAAGCGCGACGGACTCGGCCTGGTGGCATCCCGGAGTTGTCCTCGCCATCCTGTCAATCGTCACGCTTGTGTCGGCGATTGCCGCCTCGCGGTGGAAGCGCCCCGTCGACGAGCTCACCACGTAGTTGCCTGTCCGTTTTCGCTGTGTCAGTTCGCATCAAAGTCTGCGCGAACTGGCACAGCGGATTCGAACCTCCCCGAGGACAGCCACCGGATAGACCAGCCACCGGATAGAATTGGCACACAATCCACACTCAGGCACCTCCATTTTGACTCGGTGCCGCATATATCGATCGGAGTACCGTCATGGCTTCTGCTATTCCCGAAAAGCCGGCCCTCGAGGGGCTCGAAGCAAAATGGGGAGCCGGATGGGAGTCCGAGGGCACCTACCGATTCGATCGCACCGGCGCCACTCGCGAGAACATCTTCTCGATCGATACTCCCCCGCCGACGGCATCCGGCAGCCTGCACATCGGCCACGTGTTCAGCTACACCCACATGGATCTCATTGCGCGGTACCAGCGCATGCGGGGCAAGACGCTGTTTTACCCGATGGGATGGGACGACAACGGCCTGCCCACTGAACGTCGCGTTCAGAACTACTACGGCGTGCGTTGCGACCCGACGCTGCCATACGACGCCAGCTTCACGCCCCCGCTCGAAGGCGGCGACAACGCTTCGTCGAAGGCAGCCGACCAGTTGCCGATCTCACGACGAAACTTCATCGAACTTTGCGAACGACTCACGGCCGAGGACGAGACGCAGTACGAAGACCTTTGGCGCAAACTCGGCCTGAGCGTGGACTGGACGCAGAGCTACCGCACGATTGGCGACGAGGCACAGACTGCGGCTCAGCGGGCGTTCCTGCGCAACCTTGCCCGAGGTGAGGCCTACCAGGCTGAGGCTCCGACGCTCTGGGATGTCACCTTCCGTACGGCCGTCGCCCAGGCAGAACTCGAGGACAAAGAACAGCCGGCCGCGTACCACGCAATCACTTTCCACAAGCCGGACGGCACCGACCTCGTGATTGAAACCACGCGGCCGGAGCTGTTGGCCGCCTGCGTTGCGGTTGTCGCGCATCCCGATGACGACCGCTACCAGCACCTCTTCGGCACGACGGTGACCACGCCGGTGTTTGGCGTCGAGGTGCCCGTAGTCGCGCACCACCTCGCCCAGAAAGACAAGGGATCGGGCATCGCGATGATCTGTACTTTCGGCGACGTGACCGACGTCGTCTGGTGGCGCGAACTCGATCTCCCGAACCGCACGATCATTGGAGCGGATGGTCGCATCATCGCCGATGCCCCCGAAGCGCTCACGAGCGAAACCGCGAAGGCCGCCTATGCCGATCTCGCGGGCAAGACCGTGTTCAGTGCCAAGGCGAAAATCGTGGAGTTGCTTCGCGCGAGCGGCGAACTCATCGGCGACCCCAAACCGATCATGCACTCCGTCAAGTTTTTTGAGAAGGGCGACCGCCCGCTCGAGATCATCTCGACCCGCCAGTGGTACCTCACGAACGGCGCTCGGAATGCCGCGCTCCGCGACCAGCTCGTCGCCGACGGGCGCGCAATCAACTTCACCCCCGATCACATGCGGGTTCGCTACGAGAACTGGGTCGGTGGCCTCACCGGCGACTGGCTGATCTCGCGCCAGCGTTTCTTCGGTGTGCCCATCCCCGTCTGGTACGAGCTTGACGGTGATGGGAACAAAGGCGCCGTCATCGTGCCGCCGGAGTCCGCGCTGCCGGTCGATCCGTCGTCGGATATTCCGGACGGCTACTCCGAGGCCGATCGCGGCATCCGGTTCGCCGGCGAGATCGACATCATGGATACCTGGGCGACCTCCTCACTCACGCCACAGATCGCGGGCGGCTGGGAACGCGATCCCGAACTTTTCGACCTCGTCTTCCCGTACTCGCTGCGAAGTCAGGGCCAGGACATCATCCGCACCTGGCTGTTCTCGACCGTGCTGCGTTCACGGCTTGAACACGGTCAGGTGCCGTGGGCAAACGCGGGCATCTCCGGCTTCATCGTCGACCCCGACCGCAAGAAGATGTCGAAGTCGAAGGGCAATGTCGTAACGCCAGCGGCAATGCTCGACGAGCACGGGTCGGATGCCGTCCGCTACTGGGCAGCCTCCAGCCGCCTCGGGACGGATGCAGCCTTCGACCCCCAGAACCCGAAGCAGATGAAGATCGGTCGCCGCCTCGCGATCAAGGTTCTGAACGCGGCAAAGTTCGTGTACTCGTTCCCGGAGCCTTCGCTGGACGTCACCGGCCCGGGAAACCCCCTCGACGTCGACCTCCTCGCAGAACTCGACCTGGTCATCGCCACGGCGACACAGGCGTTCGAGGACTACGACCACGCGAAGGCCCTCGACACGGCAGAGCGCTTCTTTTGGACATTCTGCGACGACTACCTCGAACTCGTGAAGGAGCGCGCGTACGGCGCGAACGGCCCAGAAGCACAGGCGTCAGCTGTGTACACTCTTCGGATTGCGGTCGATGTTATGTTGCGCCTCTTTGCGCCATTCATTCCGTTTGCAACCGAAGAGGTGTGGAGCTGGACTCACGAGGGTTCAGTTCACACCGCCAAATGGCCCACCCTGCTCGGTGCAACCCAGCCAACCGGCCTGCTCGGGCTGGTTGGAGAGGCGTTGGTCAGCATCCGCGGGGCAAAAACCGAGGCAAAGGCGTCGCAGAAGACCGAAGTTGTGTCGGCCACGATCAGCGGACCCGCCTCGCTTGCGGCGGCATCAGAAGACCTGAAGGCTGTCGGTCGCATTGCGGAGCTCACCTTCGTTGTCGCTGACGAGGTTCGCGTCACCGACATCGTGCTCGTCGAACAGGACATAATCCTCGCCGACCAGACGGGCGCGTGATCATGCAGCTCGGAACGCGATGGTCGGTCGGCGAAACTCCGCCCGCCCGCCTGTCTGAGGAATTCGTGGCCGCGATCGCAACCGTCGAAAGCGGGCTTCGGGATGTCGACACCGCCACCTGGCGCTGGACGCTCACCTGGCTCGAAGGCAAACCGGTCGCGGAACTAGACGACGGTACCGTTGTGCGCCTCGGCTTCGACAGAACGCCCACCATCAGCTACGACGAGGGCTAGGCGCGGCGCCCGAGCAGCGCCGCACTCCAACGGCACCGCACCCCAGCACCGCCGCACCCCAAAGCACAACACCCCGAGCAGACTGTCATTGCCTGACTGACCGAGGAAAATTGAAGTGGCTCTAGGAAGCCAGGTCGGTGAGGCAATGACAGCCAGCACGGGGTGCGGGGAGTCTGTTGAGCTAGGTGTGCGCTGAGTTACTAGCGCCGAGCTACCGGGTACGCGCGAACGGATCGTGACTGGCACGAACCCGCTCATTCTCGAGAATAAGCGCCATGCGTTGGTGTGTCGGCTGAGCGCGATCTGCACGGCGATTAGACCATCGCAGAAGCGCGAGCGCCACCTTAGCAGCGAATCGTTCGACGGGGCTGTACTCAGCGCTCGAACGGATTTCGCGAGCGCCGCCGATGACGCTGGAAGTGGTCAACGTCTCCGATGCAGCGACACCCGCGGTGGCGCTCGAAGCACTCAAATTTGTCGTACCGACAGTGGATGTTCTCATCGTGCTCACCTCGTTCTTCTCCTTCAAATTACGGTCAACCACTGACATTGCAGCAGTCGAATTGGACTGTGGCGCCGACTCGAACCTCATGCTCTTTCTTCCTTCGACGAGTCGCGCGCGACGTCACCGTCCACGACGGGAAACGCGTTGAAATCGATGTGCACCGGGCGTGACCCAGGAATCGTCGAGTTCTTGTACGGCACGAGGTATTTGTCGGTGAGCTTCATGAATTCGCGAACGAAAGCCTTGAGCTGGTCCTTCGTCAAGCGAGTATTCATAACGCTGACGGATGCGATGTCGACCCACTCGGGAACAAGCTCGTCCGACTGCTCAACGTAATCGGCGAGCAGCTGGTCCTGGGTCACTTTGAACTCCCGCCAGACCAGGTTCGCCGCCGACCGGCCGGCCGGTGTCTCCCTGGCCTCCTTCGAACCGATGTTGATGCCGCCCGGAACCCGCTCCCACCAGCGCTCGCGCCCGGTGCCTTTGCCTTCGACCTCGCGAACGAAGCCGTGCTTCTCGAGCTGGCGAAGGTGATAGCTGGTGGCGCCGCTGGATTCGCCGAGACGTTCGGCCAGGCCACTCGCGGTGAAACATCCGTAGGTCGAGAGGGTGTCGACAATCTTGACCCGAAGGGGATGCGCCAGCGCCTTGAGGCTGATCAGGTCGAGTTCGCGATCATGAAAATCGATCTCGCTATCGCTGTCGTCTGGCATGTCGGCCCCGACCGGAGCAGACGTCGCTGCCTGGTCGACCTGACTCTCGTTCTCGCTCATGATGCAAAGATATCATTGCAAAGCTTTCTTTGCAACCGTGCGTTTGCAATGCTCTGTTTGCAATGCTCTCTTTGCAAACAGACCTTTGCATCCCGCCAGCCGCTCACCGTAGGCTCAAACCATGACAAATCCGTTCTTCGCTCCGAGCACTCTCCCCTACGGGCTTCCGCCATTCGCAGAAATATCGGATGCCGACTACCGGCCCGCTTTCGACCGAGGCCTCGAGGAACACCTCGCCGAGATCGCAGCCGTCGCAGCCAACCCGGAGACGCCGACGTTCGAGAACACCATGATTCCGTTGGAGCGCGGCGGCCAGACGCTTGAGCGAGTCGCCAACGTGTTCTTCAATAAGTCTTCTTCAGACAGCAACGACTTCACCAACCAGCTCGAGGAGGACATCGCTCCCCTCCTCGCGGCGCACTCCGACGCAATCCGTCTGAACCCGCGCCTTTACGAACGCATCAAGACACTGCACGCCGCGCGCGACACCCTCGGTCTCGATGCCGAGTCGGTGTACCTGATCGAGCGCTACTACGACGAATTCACGGTCGCCGGTGCTGGCCTCGATGACACCTCCAAACGCGAATTGAGCGACATCAACCAAATCCTTTCGACGCTGCAGACCAGGTTCGAGAAGAATCTGCTTGCCGACACCAATGACCTCGCGATTGTCATCGACGACGTGGCAGACCTCGCGGGCCTGGGCGAGAGCGAGATCTCTGCCGCCGCCGAAGCCGCGAAAGAGCGTGGCCTCGACGGCAAGTACCTCATTACTCTGGTACTTCCGACCGGGCATCCGTATCTGTCGTCGCTCACCGACAGGAGTGTGCGCGAGCGGATCATGGCGGCATCCCGAGCCCGCGGCATTCGTGGCGGCAACAATGACAACCGCGAGCTGGTGCTCGAGATCACTCGGCTGCGGGCGCAGCGCGCGCGACTGCTCGGGTTCCCAAACCACGCTGCCGTCGTGACAGCGGATGAAACGGCCAAGACCCCCGAGGCCGTCGACGCGATGCTGCGGCGGCTCGCATCCCCCGCGGCCCGCAACGCAAAGGCGGAGCAGAAGGATCTGCAGGAGCAGGTCGGCGGTGACTTTGACCTGCAGAGCTGGGACTGGGCGCTATACACCGAGAGGGTGCGCAAGGCCAGGTACGACGTCGACACCTCCGAAATGCGCCCATATTTCGAGGCCGAACGGGTGCTGCGGGATGGCGTCTTTTACGCGGCAACCCAGGTCTATGGCATCACGTTTAGTGAGCGCCACGACCTCGTCGCCTACCACCCGGACGTCCGCGTCTTCGAGGTGTTCAACGCGGATGGATCGCCCGTTGGCCTGTTCCTCTACGACCTGTACACCCGCGACTCGAAACGCGGCGGCGCGTGGATGAACCCGCTCATCTCCCAAAACACCCTGCTCGACCACCCGACAGTTGTCGTCAATAATCACAACGTTCCGAAGCCCGCGGGCGGCTCGCCGACGCTCCTGACCTACGACGAGGTGAACACGCTGTTCCACGAGTTCGGCCACGCCCTGCATGGCCTGTTCGCTCACGTTACGTACCCGAAATTCGCCGGCACAAACGTATTTCGCGACTTCGTCGAGTTCCCAAGCCAGGTGAATGAAATGTGGATGCTGTGGCCCCAGGTTCTCGCGAACTACGCCGTGCACCACGAAACGGGCGAGCCCATGCCGCAGGAGTTTGTCGACAAGCTGCAGGCGTCCGCATCCTTCAATGAGGGATTCGCAACGAGCGAATACCTGGGGGCCGCGATGCTCGACCAGGCCTGGCACCGCATCACGGCAGACGACACGGTGACGAACGTCGAGAAGTTCGAGGCCGACGCGCTCGCGAGCTTCGGTCTCGATAACCCCGCCGTGCCGCCGCGGTATTCGAGCACCTACTTCGCGCACACCTTCTCGGGCGGCTACGACGCGGGCTATTACTCGTACATCTGGAGCGAGGTTCTCGATGCTGACACCGTCGAGTGGTTCAAGGAGAACGGCGGCATGACTCGCGCTAACGGCGATCGATTCCGTGCCCGCCTGCTTGGCGTCGGCGGTTCCAAGGATCCGCTGGAGGCCTTCCGTGACTTCCGCGGTCGGGATGCCGAGATCGAGCCGTTGCTTGAACGCCGCGGCCTGAAGTAGCCGGCTCGGCGGGTTGTCGCTACCGCGGTGCCACGTCCCGCAGGGTCCGTAGTTTCGTTTCGAGGCTCGGGCCCTGCGGTACGACGATGACCTCGTCAGCCCCGGTGTCCTCGACCAGGTCTTCGATGCGCGCCGTCACGTGATCGAGATCACCGACCGCCTGGCCGGCATTGCGCTGCTCGACGAACTGGCGCTCGGCTTCCGTCCAATCGTGGGCTTCGGCCTCCGCCAGGGTTGGGATGCGACCCGGGCGTGCCCCCGACCGCAACCGGCTGAAGTACAGCCCGTTGGGCAGCGCAAGCCTCCTGGCATCCGCGTTCGTATCACCGACGATCGTGGCAATCGCAACCATCGAATGTGGCTCACGCAGCACCACGGAGGGCTCGAACGCCTCCCGGTACAACTGGAATGCAACCGGAGTGTTGTCTCCCCCGGCGAAATGGTGTGCGAATGCGAAGGGCAGTCCGAGCATCCCGGCCAGGCGCGCGCTGAACCCGCTGGAGCCGAGTAGCCAAAGCTCGGGCGAGTCGCCAAGGCCGGGCACGGCGGCCGGCTGAGCGCCGAGACCGTTCTCGAGCGGCGGGATCGTGCCGAAGAACGCGAGCAGTTCGATGACCTGGTTCGGAAAGTCGTCGACCGTTTCGGTGGCAAGATTGCGCCGAAGAATGGATGCCGTCAGCTGATCTGTCCCCGGCGCACGGCCGAGCCCCAGGTCGATTCGATCTCCGTGGAGCGCCACCAGCGTGCCGAACTGTTCCGCGATGACCATCGACGAGTGGTTCGGCAACATGACGCCACCCGACCCCACACGGATGCGCGAGGTTGCGGCCGCAATCGCGCCGATCAGGACGGCCGGCGCTGAGCTGGCGACAGCCGGCATCCCGTGGTGTTCGGCGACCCAGAACCGCCGGTAACCGAGGTCGTCGGCCAGACGCGCCGTCTCGATGGTCTGAGCGAGCGCCTCCGCGTGCGTCATGCCCTCATATACGGATGCCAGATCGAGCACGGACAGGGGTACACCGGCAAGAACTGTCATGGTTGGGATAACCGGCAGCGCGCTGCCCTCATTCCGCGAGCGCCCTGCGGCGCCTATGCCAGCCCAGCCACAGCATCACAACCCCGCCGACGAGCAGTCCCCAGAACGGCGACCCAATGCTCACGATCACGATGCCCGAGGCGACGACCAGAAACGTGATGATCGCCACGATGCGGGTCTCGGGCTTTTCGAGCGCCGCCCCCAGCCCGGCAACCAGTGCTCCAAGCATTGCAAGACCGGCAACCGCCGTAATGATGAGCGGTGGCGTTGCTGTCACGAGCGAGGTCGCAAGTCCAGCGCAGAGTCCGAGACCGATGTAAGCCACACCGCCCGTCAGCGTCGCAATCCACCGTCTGGAGTGATCGGTGTGCGAGTCGGGCCCGGCCATAATCGCCGCCGAGAGAGCCGCCAGGTTGACCGCATGACCCCCGAACAGCGCTCCGGAGGCGCTCAGGATGCCGGAACCAACCAGAATCACGCGCGCGGGCGGCTCCGGGTAGTCGAATGTCCGTAACACCGCGAATCCGGGCACATTCTGTCCGGCCATGGTCACGATGAACAACGGCAGACCAAGGCTCACGATCACGAGTGGCTCGAACGAAGGCACGACAAAGGACAGGTGCGGCGCGACAACGGCACCGTGCAACCAGCCGGATCCCGCAGTCATCCCGACCACCACGATCGTTACCACCAGAGCTCCAGGAACGGCCCATCGAGGCGCAATCCCATACAGCACAAGCCAGACGATGATGATCGGCAGCGCCTGCCACGGGAGCTCTGTCGCCGCGATAACTGGTGCAAGACAGATCGGGAACAGGATGCCGGCCAGCATCGCACTCGCAATGGCGGTCGGGATGCGCACAATCGCCCGGGTCAGCGCGGGCCACAGCCCCGTGATCGCGATCAGGACCCCGCACACAATGAATGCGCCGACGGCCGCCGAGAAACTCCCGGTCGACGATTTCGCAGCAATCAGCAGAGCCGCGCCGGGCGACGACCAGGCAAATGACAGCGGCATCCTGAATCGAAGCGAGAGCACGATGGCCAGCACCGCCTGCGCCAGACACAGGATGAGGAGCCCGGATGCCGCCTGCGCCGGCGCCGCCCCAACGGTCTTGAGCCCGGCGATCACGAGTGCAAAGGTGCTCGCGAATCCGGTGAGTGCTCCGACAAGGCCGGCGACGATCGGCTGAACCATTCGGCCAGCCTAGGGGTGACCGGTGGCGCGGTTGCCCACGTTGCACCGGTCCAATCCCAACCGTGTGGACTGCTCACTCCAGCCCCTCCTGAGCCACTCCGCCCCTTCCCGAGTTGCCCACTTTGGTCGAGTTCTTACCCTGAAACCCGGCCAAAGTGGGCAACTCACGAGGGGGGAGGCGTGAAGATGCTCCGCAACGACGGCCAGTCTGCGGCGCGCACGTACACCGGCAACTCGTCGATCGGAACGTCGCGCTCGACGACTCCCGAGGGCGTGGCGATACCCGTGAACGCGTCCACCCAGTCGCCGGCAGGCAGGTACACGCGCAACGTTGTGGCGTCGGGTGAAATAACCGGGGCGACGAGAATCGAGTCGCCGAGCATCCACTGCACCGGAAAGTCCCACACGGTTTCGTCGTGGGGGTGATCGAAGTAGAGCGGTCGCATGAGCGGCGCGCCCGTGGCGATCGACTTGCGCGCCTCGGCCGAAAGGTACGGGACGAGCCGCTCGCGCAGCTTCGCGAACCGCCGGAACACGGGCAGTACTCGCTGGTCTCCGCTGCGCTCAGCGATGTTCCACGGAGTGCGATCCCGCAGCGGCTGCCTGTGATGGTTGAACTCTGAGTGGTATTGCATAATCGGCACGAACGCGGCGGCGGCGACCGAGCGCAGGTACAGTTCGCTCGTGGGCACGTCGCCCGAGAACCCCGCGATATCCCACCCCCAGTAGACGATGCCGCTGGATGCCGCAGACAGTCCCGCAAGCATCGACCAGCGAAATGCCTCCCAGGTCGAGTTCTCGTCCCCGGCCCAAAACGCGCCGTGCGCCTGGCTTCCCGTGAAGCCCGCCCGGCTGAAGGTCATGGGCGCTTTGCCCGCCGACTCGAGCAGGTCGCCGTACGCCTTGGCGTAGTAGACGGGGAACTCGTTGTTGCTCTCGTCGCCATGCCTGCCGTCGAGATAGCGCAGGTCACGGCCCCATGCGTGCTCGCCGCCATCCGTTTTGAAGCCGTCGATCCCTACCTCCTCAACGAGGTAACGCCGCTTGTCCGTCCACCATTTCGCGGCGCGGGCATCCGTGAGGTCCGGCATGAGCCCGAGCGGAAACCACCAGCCCCGATTGCGGTACGGGCGCAGCGATCCGTCGGGTGCGACCTCGCGGATCAGGACGTTTTCGCGCACCGCGGCAGCGGCATCCGCCCCCACCTGGCCCCGCGGAGCGGGTCGCATCTTGATCAGCGGAATCTGCCACAGGTGCAACCGGATGTTTCGCGCGTGCAACTCGTCGGTCATCCCTTTGGGATCTGGCCAGGCGCCGTCCGGTGGGAAGGTGAAGTCGGCGAGACGCAGGGGGCCGCCGTCTTCGTTGGACGTGTACTGCGCATCGCGCCACACGGTAAAGGTGCTCTCGTCGCTCCACGCCTCAATCACAACGGAGCCAACCGGGATGTCGTGCTGGCGATGCAGGTCGGCCTGCGCCAGGACTTCGGCCTGCGTGTTCCACTCGTTGGAACTTGCCCAGAGCCGGAATACCCATTCGGGAAGCTCCCTGGGCCTGCCGACCTCGCTCAGGAACGCGGTGAGCACCTCCCGCGGGGAACCGTCGTAGAAGGCAACGTCGAGCGCGCGAGTCGCAGATTCGGCGTCAACCTCCACCTCGACCCAGATGCGGTCTGCGGTGGTGTCGCCGAAATCGAACCACACTCGCCGGGAAGTACGAACGTGAAATCCCCAGCCATCGCCGCCGACAACGTGCGCAAACGGCATCGGCAGGTAGGTTTTGCGCTCGGCCCCCTGGCTTTTGTATTGCTCGAATACGGCAGAGTCGAGGCTGGTGCCGCGATGATCGAGAGCGTCAAACCGCTCCCCCAGACCCGTAATGTGTTCGCCGGCGGCCAGTGGCAGCGCGAATCGCACGCGGCGAACGGACTCGCCGTCAGTGAGCACGCTAACCGACCCTGGTACGACTTTGCCTGCACCCACGGCGCCAACGGCATCCGGCGCCGCGCGCCACTCCGACGCGCGAAACTCGAACCAGCGGGTTCGTCCATCGATCGCGCCCACAGCCGTGAAGCGATAGCGAACGACTTCGCCAGCAATCAGGTCATCGATCGAGACCTGCCAGCCGCCTGAGCTTCGCGCGAGCCTGGCCTGCGCTGACGCAAGGTGTCCGCCATCCACCGCCTGCCCGCGCGACTGTCGCGCGGTCGGCGCAAGTGCGATGTGCTCGGACGCTCCGTCGCGTACGACCTCGACCGTGACCGCCGTGACATCGGCAGAAGTTCGAACGCCAATAACAACGGGCGAGCCGACCACCGGATCGACTGGCGATCGCTGCTCGGTATCGACAGAATATGGATGCCCGGAGCCGTATGGCCGATGCCGGATCACGCCGTCACTCCCCGGCTCGCGGCCACGTCGCAAACGCCAAGTTCGACGGCCAGCCGCAGGTACATGGCATGACTCCAGAGCAGGGGCTGCGCAACCGGTCCCCACCGCTCGACCCACTCGCCAACCCGGCTCGAATCGAGCAGCTGATCGCCCACCTGCTCGGGCAACTCGCCTTCGCTGTTGGCGGTGGATGCTGCCCAGCGCAATTGGTCGAAGGCCCGGTCTGTCAGTCCGGCGGCAGCATGCGCGAGGCCGAGGAAACAGCTGAGCAGTGGCCACTGGCCGCCGCCAAAGAAGGTGTCACGGAGGTACCGGTGCAGGCCGTTTGAGAATGCGAGGTCGGTTTCGACCGCATCGACCGTGGCTCTGCCCAGCTTCTGCGAAACCGGAAATACCTTCAGCGGACTGACAACAGCAAGCAGACTCGCGTCGACGTCGGGCGATCCGAGCCATTTGGCCAGGTGACCGTTGTGAGTTCCACGTCGACGAATGGTGTCAAGGATGTCATCGACCGCGCTCGAACACGCGCCCAACCTGATCGGATCGATGACGTCGCTCGCCGCCGCCGCCCGCAGCCCGGCCGCGATGCAGCCGAGCGTCGAGACGTGCACCTGGTCAGCACTTTCTTCCCACCAGTCAAAGCAGGGGCGGCTCCAGGAGCTCACGAGATAGTCAACGGTCAATGCGAGCGCGGGATGCCATCGCCCCAGGTCGAGCCCGTGCCGACGTGCGTGCTCGACAACGGCCCACAGCCAGGTGCCGTACCCGTCCAGTTGGAAATCCCACCAGTCGTCCGCGCCATCGGCGCCGTCGAACGTGAAGCGGGTCGGGAGCATGTCGCGATCGGGAACAGGGTCGCCAGCGGCGGCGCGCGCGGCGATTCTGGCGATCTGCTCGCTGCGCGCAAGCACAATTCCGCTGCACCAGTCAAAGAATGCGCTGGCCGACTCCACCCTGCCCGCTGACGACATCGCGTCGGCGATGAACGCGCCATCCCGAAACCAGGAGTATCCGCGGTAGGCGGAAAAGGTGGGACTCGCGGGGTACGCGCCCGAAGCATCCTGCAGCCGCTCGATGAGGGCGATGCTGCTCTCGGCCAGCTCTCGCAGCGCGGGCGCATCGGTGGGTGGCATTCGGGTGGCTTCGATCATGCCGGTGGACTCCCCTGGTGATTCAACAATTCTGGTGCGCAAATGGTGGAGGGTCCCGAGGCCGAGTGGACCTCGGGACCCTGTGGCTGCGCTCTCGCCCAGCCGGAGGTGCTGTGGTGCTGCCTGCCGAACTAGCCGGCCAGCAGCGCGTTGATCTTCGTCTCGGCGTTGCTGAGCGCCTGCTGCACGGTCTCGCGACCGGCCTGCGCCTCGATCAGCTGCGCGGTCATGGCATCCTGAATCGCCGACGAATTCGCGCCGAGGTTCGGCGCCGGGGCGATCTGCTTTGCTGCGTCGAATACCGCCTGGCGGTTGGCCGGGGCGCCCTTACTCAGGTAGGTGTTGAGTTTGGCGGTGTCGGCGATGGTCGGCAGTTCCCAGCCCGTGTCGAGTCGCACGTTCACCTCTTCGTTCGACGAGGACATGTAGACGGCCCACTTCTGCGCTGCCGCGATGTGCTTGCTCTGTGCATAGACGCCGATCGCGTTCGAGAAGACAGCGCTCGCCGACTGGGTCATGCCGGGCTCAACCGCGATGTCCCAGCTGGCCGGGGTCTTGGCGAAGTTGCCAAATACCCAGATGCCGGTGTGGAGCATCCCGAGCTTGCCCTTGGCGAACAGGTTCGAGTCGAAGTTCGCGGTGCCCTGGCCCTGCGCGATCGTCGGCATTGTTGTGCCGCTCTTGCCAACGAGCCACTGCGCCGCAGCAAGACCCGCAGGCGTGTTGAATGCCGCCTTCTTGCCGTCTGCGCTCAGGAAGCTCGCGCCGTTCTGAACGAGCGTCTTGTAGTACTCGTTGTAGGTGACGGGCTGGTGATCGCCATAGATGCCCTTCGCCTTGTTCGTGATCTTTAGGGCTGCCGCCTGCTCATCGGTCCAGGTCCAGCTACTGGTCGGGTACGAGACCCCGGCAGCATCGAACAGAGCCTTGTTGTAGAAGAGGACGACATCGGAGAACGAGGTCGGCAGGCCAAACTGCTTGCCACTCGTCTGGTAGGTCTTCAACAGCGCCTGGCTGTATACGCTGCCGTTGACGCCCTTGAGTTCAGCGAGCTGCTGGTTGGCAACGAGCGACTGGTAGTTGGATGCCCCATCGATGTCGAACACATCGGAGGCGGTTCCGGCAGCCAGGTCGGTCTGCAGCGCAGTGCCGTATGACGCGTACGGAATGGTCTTGACCTTGACCGTGATCTTCGGGTTTGCCTTCTCGAACGCGGTCACGATCTTCGCCAGGTTGCCGACATTGGCACCGTCCGAAATGAAGTTCGTGTACGTGATGGTCACGGGGCCGCTGTCGGCTGTTGTGCTGGGTGTTGAGGCGCACCCGCTCATGACAAGCGCTGCTGCGCCTGCAATCGCGAATGCTGCCACTAGCTTTCGGTTCATGTGATGCGATCTCCTTTGATGTGGTGCTAATGGTGGTGCGGTGGGTTCTCGTGCAGCTCGGGACTACTTGATCCCCGAGCTCGCGACGCCCTGAATCACGTACTTCTGGGCGAAGACATAGAGTGCGAGCATCGGCAGGATGCTCACGACGGAGCCGGCCATGATGACATCCCACTGCGAGATGTACTGGCCCTGGAGGCCGGCGAGTGCGATGGGAAGCGTCTGCAGTTCAGGCGAGCGCAGAACGATGAGCGGCCAGAGAAAGCTGTTCCAACTGCCCATGAACGCGAACACCACGAGCGTCGCCAGCGCAGGACGAATGTTGGGCAGGATGACCTGGCCAAAGATCCTGAAGTGACCTGCTCCATCGAGCGTGGCTGCTTCATCCAGCTCCCTCGGCACCTGGTTGATCGCCTGACGAAGCAGGAAGATTCCGAACGCCGACGCGAACGTCGGCAGAAGCGCGCCGAGGTAGGTATCGAGCAGCGAGAACGTCTTGAGTTCGACGAATAGCGGCACGATGAGCACCTGCAGCGGGATCATCATGGTCGCGAGATAGATTCCGAACACCACGTTCTGACCGCGGAACGGCAACCGGCTGAACGCGTATGCCGCCGTCGACGAGGTAAACAGCTGCACGACGGTGGTAATGGCCGCGAGCATGAGGCTGTTCACGACCACCTGCCCGAACGGCAGTTGCGAGAACAGCGTTGCGTACGCGCCGAGTGATGGGTTTGCCGGGATCAGCGCCGGCGTATTCGTGAGGTTCGCACCGGGCGTGATCGAAGTGATCACGGTCCACAGGAACGGGAAGAACATCGCGAGCGCGCCGGCAATGATCGCGACGTGCAGCACGATCGAGAGAGTCCTGCGCCTGCGGGCTGCTGGCGTGTGGAACTTGCGCGGCTTCGGAGCACGGGATGCCCGGCGGGTTACGGGGAGCGCTGCATCAGCCATACGTCACCCACCTCTTCTGGCCGCGAATTTGGATGAGCGTGACGGCCAGAATGACGATGAACAGCATCCACGACAGAGCGGATGCGTCTCCCGCGCGCCCATAACGGAAGGTCAGGTCATAGATCTCCGCGACCACCGACTCGCTCGACCCATTTGGACCGCCGCCCGTCATCGCGTAGATCTGGTCGAACACCTGGAAGCCGTTCACCAGCGAAATCACGATAACGAAGAAGGTGGATGGCGATAGCAGTGGCAGGGTCACCGAGAAGAAACGCTTCCACGCGTTCGCCCCGTCGACCTTCGCTGCGTCATAGAGGTCGGTCGGGATCGCCTGCAGCCCGGCCAGAAGAATTACCATGACAAATCCGAGGTCTTTCCACGCCGACGCCAGGATGATCGACGGCATCGACCATGACGGGTCGGTCCACCAGCCGGGGCCGTGGATGCCGCTCCACGCGAGGACCGTGTTGACGATGCCATTGCTCGGGCTGAGCAGCCATCGCCACACCAGCGCGACAACGATCCAGCTCGTGATGACCGGCAGGAAGTACACGCCCCGCAGGAGCGAGCGGCCTTTAAGCGCCGAATTCAGCGCGAGGGCAAGCAGCAGGCCGCCAACGTAGACGAGCGGCAGGTACCCGGCAATGTAGTAAACGGTGTGGAGAAACACTGCGCCGGTCTGGGGATCCCGCAGCAATTTCACATAGTTGTCGATGCCGACGAACTTCATGGGCGCCAGCAGGTTCCACTGGTTGAGGCTCACCCACGCCGCCGCGATCATCGGCCCGAGCACGAATAGCACGAGCGGAATCGCACTCGGCAACAGGAACGCGAGGACGACCAGCAGGTACTTCAGCCGCCGCGCACCGCTCGCGGTGTCGCGCACTGGTCTGGCATGTGCGAACTGTGGCGCCTTGTCAACGAGCGCAGTTTGGGCTGTCATTGCGCCTCGCCCTGCTGCGGGGCCTTCTGCTGCGGGGCTGTCTGCTGGGGCGACGCCTGCTCGACCAGGCGCTCGCGCACGAGCCGTCCCTGATCGCCAGCCACATCATCCGAATCGAAGGGCGTTGCCAACACGAGGGATGCCGCGCCCTGTGCCCAGCTGTCGTCCTGCCACGTCTCCACCGCCACAGCGACGCCACGACGGCTGGAAATGAGGGATGACCGCAGCGCCGGCTCAAACCCGAACGACCAGTGATTCCAGGATGCCGTGCCCTCACCGAGCACGATTACGATTTCGGGGTCGAGGGTGTGCACGAGGCCCGCGAGCACGCGGCCGAGCAAGTGGCCTGCCTCACTGAAGACTGCGGCTGCGGCCTCATCGCCGGCATCTGCCGCCGAGCGGAGCGCGTCGATGGTTCCGTGGGCGCCGATGATTCCGCGCTCCCGAGCCGTGCGCTCGAGGCCGGCCTGACCGATGATGGCCTCGAGGCATCCCCGGTTTCCACACGTGCACATCGGGCCTTCGGCATCGATCGGGATGTGCCCGATCTCACCCGCGCCACCCGAAACCCCGCGCAGCACCACCCCGTCGACGACGATCCCCGCGCCGATACCGGTTCCGATGGTGAGAACTAGAAAATCCTCGTACTGTCGGCCCAGGCCGTATAGCCGCTCTGCCATGGCCAGCGCGTTCACATTGTTCTCAACGAGCACCGGAAGGTCGAGTTCGCGGCGAAGTGTTGCGCCAACGGGAACCTGGTTCCAGCCGAGCTGGGCAGAGTCGACGAGCCCACTCCCCTGCCGGTCGACCGCTCCCGGCACGCCGACGCCGATCCCGAGCAGAGGCGTCTTGCCGCCCCCGGCGATAAAGCGACGAAGCAGTTCGGTGACGTCGCTCAGCATCGTGGATGCTGCCGCATCGAACGGTTCGCTGGCCGAGCGCAGAACGCCGCCCGCAATCCCGACCTCGACGAATGCGACGTGATCCGGTGCGATCTTGACGCCGATCGCGCGACCCGCAGTGGCGACGAGGCCGAGCATCCGCGCCGGGCGCCCGCCCTGCGACGGCGAGTGCTCGAGTTCTGCGAGAAGGCCGTCGGCAAGAAGGTCTTTCGTGAGCTGAGTCATCAGCGCAGGCGACACGTTGAGAGCCCGGGCGAGATCGGCGCGGGATGTCGGACCCTGGGCACCGAGGTGCGCCAGAATCGCGGACCGATTGACATCGGTTCTCGCACTCGGTCGAATCGCCATTGGTTCTCCGTCACTTGGGTCCGTCTTTATTCAGGACTAAATAAACCATAGAATGAAGTGGACGACGACGTCAAGCTCGAGAGGGAAAATCACCGTGGATGCAACACATGAGCGCTTTGGGCTCTACCTCGCTGAACTGGTTTCAGCCTGCCGAGAGCATCCACTGATCGACGGGCCCGTGCTCATGGGGTCAACCGCAGACCGCTCGCGGGTCGACGAATGGTCCGATCACGACTTCGCGGTCGTCTGCGAGACACCATCGCTTGCGGAGCTTCGTAGCGACCTCGGCTGGCTGCCCCGCCACGACTCTCTGGCCTTCGCAGCTCGCGAACACCACGACGGGTTCAAGGCCGTCTACAACGACGGCTCCGTTATCGAATTCGCGGTAACCGACCGCGGAGGTCTCGCAACTTTCCATGCCAATGCTTGGGAAGTCGCGTACGACGATCACTCCGACCTCGATCCGCTCATGCGCTTGGTTGCCGCACGCACGAAACCGAGCGAGCAGGTTGACCCCGTGCGCGACTTCGACGTGTTTCTTGCGTCACTCCTTATCGGTGTGGGTCGCGCGCGGCGCGGCGAGCTTCTGAGCGCTTGGTCGCTGGTCGGTGGGCAGGCGGTCGATCACCTGCTCCCGGTGCTGGTTGCGGTCTCTCCGGACGGCGACAACCGGCGAGCCGACAATCTGGACGCGCGTCGAAGGATCGAGCTGGTGCATCCCGAGTTCGCGCTTGCCGAGCTGCTCAAGACGGATGTCGAAACGGCTGCCAGAAATCTGCTCAACCGCGCCGACCACCTGCTGCGCCCTCGCTGGTCCGGCTATCCGGATGCAAGCGTCGAGGTCATCCGCCGCCGCCTCTGGGCCACGCCTACCCCAAACCAAGCCCCGACCTCGTGAGTTGCCCACTTTGGTGGCGTTATCGTCTGAAAACCAGACCAAACTGGGCAACTCGCGAATAGCACAATGGCGCGAAAGCGTCAGTACGACTGCTGCTACGCGCTCTTTTCGCCCGCGGCGCGAACGGCCTTGCGCGGCACGATCGTGGGGGCAGCGTTGTCGAGCACGGCCTGCTTCGTAACGATGACCCGAGCGACATCCTCGGTCGACGGCACCTCGAACATGATCGGGCCGAGTACCTCTTCCATGATCGCGCGAAGACCACGGGCGCCCGTCTTGCGCAGCACCGCCAGATCTGCGATCGCTTCGAGGGCATCCTGATCGAATTCGAGGTCAACACCGTCGATTTCGAACATGCGCTGGTACTGACGAACAAGGGCGTTCTTCGGCTGAGTCAGGATGTCCATCAGAGCAACCTGGTCGAGTTGCGTCACCGTGGTGACGACGGGCAGACGGCCGATGAACTCCGGGATGAGCCCGAACTTGTGAAGGTCTTCAGGCAAGACTTCGCCGAACAGATTGACGTCATCGTTCTTGCTGTGAAGCGGCGCACCGAAGCCGATGCCCTTCTTGCCCGCACGCTGGCTGATGATCTCTTCGAGACCGGCGAAGGCACCGGCGACGATGAAGAGGACGTTGGTCGTGTCGACCTGGATGAACTCCTGATGCGGATGCTTGCGGCCACCCTGCGGCGGAACCGACGCAATCGTACCCTCGAGAATCTTCAGCAGCGCCTGCTGCACACCCTCGCCAGAAACATCGCGAGTGATCGACGGGTTCTCGGCCTTGCGTGCGATCTTGTCGATCTCGTCGATGTAGATGATGCCGGTCTCGGCACGCTTGACGTCGTAGTCTGCGGCCTGAATGAGCTTCAGGAGGATGTTCTCGACATCCTCGCCGACGTAACCGGCCTCGGTCAGTGCCGTGGCATCCGCCACCGCAAATGGCACGTTTAGTCGCTTCGCCAGCGTCTGCGCCAAATACGTCTTGCCGCACCCCGTTGGCCCAATGAGCAGGATGTTGGACTTCGCGATCTCGACATCGTCGATGACGTCGGCGGCGCTCAGTGTGTTGCGGGCACGAATGCGCTTGTAGTGGTTGTACACCGCGACCGAGAGCGCCTTCTTGGCGGCCTCCTGGCCGATGACGTACTCCTCAAGGAACGCATAGATCTCTTTCGGCTTCGGCAGATCGAACTCGCTCGAGGCCTCCTCGCCGGCCTCGGCGAGACGCTCTTCGATGATCTCGTTGCACAACTCGACACACTCGTCGCAGATGTACACGCCAGGGCCTGCAATGAGCTGTTGAACCTGCTTCTGGCTCTTCCCACAGAAAGAACACTTGAGAAGGTCCGCGCTTTCCCCGATACGGGCCACTGTGCACTCCCTAATTCGTGTGTGCGACGTCTAACCGAGCCTAACCCGTGGCGGGGACACTGCCAGCCATCATAAAGAAAAGTGACTTCGGCGTGCCGTAATCTGGCGACATGGCTGGATCGCTGCGACGAAGGCCGATTGCAGTCCTGTTCGCAGTCGCGTTGGTCGCCGGTTCGGTGCTGGGACTGGCGGCTCCGGCATCCGCCCACAACTTCCTGGTGTCATCGGATCCGAGCGCCGGCCAGACCCTGACGAAGCTGCCGTCGCGCTTCACGATCACGACGAACGAGGGCCTGCTCGACATCTCCGGCCACGGCGCAGGCTTCGCCTTCGACATCGAGGATGCCAGCGGCAAGTTCTATGGCGACGGTTGCGTCACCGTGACCGGCTCGAGCATGTCAATTGCGCCCACCATCGGCCAGGCGGGCAGCTACCGGGTTCTCTGGCAGATCGTCTCCGCCGACGGACACATCGTCTCGAACACGTTCAACTTCACCTGGAAGCCGTCGACAGCATTCACTCCGGCCGCCGGTGCCAGCCATCCACAGGATTGCGGCGGCAAATCGGGCGGCACCGCTCCCCCGGATTCCACGCTCGGCCAGGACGCCTACTCGGCACCGAGCGCGAACCTTGGGCTGGTCCTCGGGATCGGCGGTGGCATCCTGGCGCTCGGTATCGCCCTCGCGATCGTGCTGCTCGTCACCGGCCGCCGCAAGAAGCCCTGACTCGCAGCCGTCCTTAAACCGCGAATTGCCCACATTTGTCGGGTTTCACGATCGAAACCCGGCCAAAGTGGGCAACTCGGGAGGTATTGCTATTTGACGAGGGCCGGCACGCTCTTACGGCTGCCGAGAACCTGGTCGATGAGGCCGTATTCCATGGCCTCCTCGGAGCTCAGGATCTTGTCGCGCTCGATGTCGCGGTTGACCTGCTCCTTCGTGCGGTTCGAGTGGAACGCGAGGGTCTCCTCGAGCCAGGTGCGCATGCGCAGAACCTCGGCGGCCTGAATCTCGATATCGGAAGCCTGCCCCCCACCCTGGCCCTCAACTGCGGGCTGGTGGATGAGGATGCGCGCGTTCGGCAGAGCAAGACGCTTGCCCGGCGCGCCGGCAGCGAGCAGCACCGCCGCGGCAGAAGCCGCCTGGCCGAGCGCGAAGGTCTGCACATGCGGACGGATGTACTGCATCGTGTCGTAGATCGCCGTCATCGCGGTGAACGAGCCACCGGGTGAGTTGATGTACATCAGGATGTCGCGGTCTGGGTCCTGGCTCTCCAGCACGAGAAGCTGCGCCATGACGTCGTCGGCGGATGCGTCATCCACCTGGACACCGAGGAAAATGATGCGGTCCTCGAAGAGCTTCGCGTACGGGTCCTGACGCTTGTACCCGTAAGCAGTGCGCTCTTCGAAGCTCGGCAGGATGTAGCGCGCCTGCGGGCTGACGGCGTGGCCGAGAATGTTGCCAGCGCTGTTGAATGTTGGGGTTTCCATGATGTTCCTGTTCTTCCGCGCTACTTGGTGCCGCCGCCACCGATGACATCGGTAGCAGATTCACGGATGTGGTCGACGAAGCCGTACTCGAGGGCTTCCTCGGCGTTGAACCAGCGGTCGCGGTCGCCATCCTCATTCACCTGCGCGACCGTCTTGCCCGTCTGAGCTGCTGTGATCTCGGCGAGACGCTTCTTCATGTCGAGAATGAGCTGCGCCTGCGTCTGGATATCAGATGAGGTTCCACCGAACCCGCCGTGCGGCTGGTGCAGAAGCACTCGCGCGTTCGGGGTGATGTACCGCTTGCCCTTGGTTCCTGCGGTGAGCAGCAGCTGGCCCATCGACGCCGCCATGCCGATACCGACCGTAACGATGTCATTCGGGACGAACTGCATGGTGTCGTAGATCGCCATGCCCGCGGTGATCGAACCACCGGGTGAGTTGATGTAGAGGTAGATGTCTGCCACAGAGTCTGCTGCGGCCAGAAGCAGCAGCTTCGCCGCAATTTCGTTGGCGTTCTCGTCGCGCACCTCTGACCCGAGCCAGATGATGCGATCCTTCAGCAGTTGGTCAAAAACACTGCTGACCAGGACTGGTTCGGCCATAGTTTCAAGCTCCTTCAGTTATCGCTTGTTGTCGAATCTATCGGAGCGGCGGCGGCCATATGGTCGTGTTCGCCTACGGCAGAGAGCGCGGCAAGCGTTGGCGCATGACCACCGACGATTGGGCCGCGCGAGTGGCTGCTCTACCAGCGCTCGGTGCGCAACTACGCGGGGGAACTACCCGAACGAATCGCCAACGGCGGCCGATTCCGCGCTAGTGGCTGTGGCCCTCGTGATCGTCGTGGCTATGACCTTCGTGATTGTTCGCCGAGTTGAGCAGGCTCGCGGCATCCGACGTGTCGAAGCTTTCGTCGTTGCGGGCGATCGCGGTGAAGTCTGAGACATCCACCTTCTTGCCCTTCGTGTCAACGACGTCTGCCTTATCGAGGATGACGGCGAGCGTCTTCGCACGGGCAACCTCGCCGATCATGGCCGGAATCTGGCCGTTCTCGTCGAGCACCTTGATGAACTCGCCCGGCTCCATGCCGTACTGCGAGGACGCCTGGATGAGGTATTGGGTGAGTTCGTCCTGGCTGACCTTGACCTCTTCGGCCTCGGCGATCGCATCGAGCAGGATCTGCGCGCGGAACGTCTTCTCGCTCGACTCGGCGACCTCGGCACCGTGAACGGTGTCGTCGACGCGGTTCTCGTTCTCAAGGTGACGCTTGACCTCATCATCGATGAGCTGCTGCGGAACGGGGATGTCGACAAGAGCGGTCAGCTTGTCGACGATCTGGTCGCGGGCTTCGGCGCCCTGGCCGAACTCCTTAGACTTTTCGACCTGCGCGCGGATGTCTGCACGCAGCTCGCCGATGGTGTCGAACTGGCTGGCGATCTGGGCGAAGTCGTCGTCGGCATCCGGAAGCTCGCGCTCCTTGACTGCCAGCAGCGTGACGGCGATGAGTGCCTTCTCGCCCGCGCTGTCGCCACCGACGAGAGTGGACTCGAACGTCGTGCTCTCACCCGCAGTGAGGGAGTCGAGCGCTTCGTCGATGCCCTCGATGAGCTCGCCTGAGCCGATCTCGTAGCTGATGTTGTTGGCGGTGTCGACCTCTTCGTCGCCGATGGTGGCCACGAGGTCGAGCTGCGCGAAGTCGCCGGCCTTCGCGGGACGATCGACGGTGACGAGCGTGCCGAAGCGGCTACGCAGGGCGTCCAGCTCGTCTTGTACGTCATCCGGTGACACCGTGATGGGCTCGACTTCGAGCTTGAGCCCGTCATAGTTCGGGATGGTGAAGTCTGGGCGAACATCGACCTCGACGGTGACGATTAGTTCGCCGGAGAAGTCTTTGACCTCGGGAAGCTGGGTGATGTCGGCCTCCGGGCGACCGAGCGCGCGAATCTTCTCGTCCTGGATCGCCTGGCGGTAGAACTTGTCGAGGCCGTCGCTGACGGCATGGTTCAGAACCTCTTCGCGACCGACGCGCTGGTCGATCAGCTGCGGTGGAACCTTGCCCTTGCGGAAACCGGGGATGTTCACCGACTCGGCAATGTGGCTGTAAGCGTGCTCGATGCTGGGCTTGAGCTCGTCTGGCGTGACAGCAATCGTGAGCTTCGCGCGCGTGGGGCTCAGCTTCTCAACTGTGGTCTTCACGTTGTGGTTCTCCTGGTGTTCGTGTGGATGAAGTTCGTGTGGATGTGGTTCGTGTGAAAGGTGTTCGTGTGTGTCGGGGCGACAGGATTCGAACCTGCGGCCTCTCGGTCCCAAACCGAGCGCTCTACCAAGCTGAGCTACGCCCCGGGCCAGTACTGATTAAACAGTGCAGTACTGATTCAGTGCAGCGCTGAACAAACAGTGCTGAATAGATCTGTTCGGCCGTGCAGCTCGCCGGGGGCGCATAAGTTCTTAGGGCGCGACCCGAAAATTGACCTCGGCAAGTCTAACTGATCCACTCCACCCGTTGTGGGGCGTCGCGATCTCGTCGTAAGCGAACTAGCGTTGGGGGAACCCACCAATTCGAAACTAAGGGGAATTTGAAGTGGCGGACGAAGAACCGAACCTGCCCGTTGCCGGCTGGTATGCGGATCCACGGGTTCCACGCCAACTACGTTTCTGGGACGGCGATGGCTGGACCAACAACGTGTACATGCCAGATCGAAGCCAACGGCCCGCGCCCGCGGACCTCGTGCCCGGCATTGCCGAGCAGGCTGGCAGCAAGTGGGAGTGGCCGCAAGACTAGAGGTCTTGTTGATAGAGTGATCGTCGCGCTGAAGCCTTAGGCTCAACGGTCGCGGGGATGTAGCTCAATGGTAGAGCCTCAGTCTTCCAAACTGATGACGCCAGTTCGATCCTGGTCATCCCCTCCGTTCGTAAAATTCCTGATCAGGCGCTTATTGTGTCGCAAGCACTGCGACAGCGTGACGATGCGCGCGGTGCCAGTTTTGGTCGGCGTCGTGATCGTCTAGCCACCGACGTCGCTCGTCTGGCCGCTGCAACCTCACGGGCTTGCCTACCAGAGCCAGCCTTCGCCGAATGGCATGCCGAAAAGTGCGGCTGCGGCCACGATGGTGGCGGCAATTGCCTTTTTCTTTCCCGCGCCCCGCTTGAATGCGATCACTATTCCGATGATGCCAAGGATGACAGCGACGAGGTCTTCCGGACCTCCCGCGAGGACACCTATGAAGTCTGGAACCTGGGTGACGAGAAAGCCCACGATGGCCACAACAAGTGCAACGGTGGCGGCTGGGTTTTTCGCACGCTTGGTCGACGGTAGCTCGATGGATGCTGAGGCAGATGTCATGTCGTCAACATACCGAAGACCGGAGGCCCTACATGGCGCGCGAATACCCGGGCGCGCTGGACGCTGTGATTTCCCCTCCACCGCGCTCGGAATGGGATTGCGCCCTCGTGACTTAGCGACGCACTGGAAATTCTGGCGGTTTACTCGTTGTTAAGGGATTGTCGAAACCAAATGTGCTTAGTCACTTCATACGACTCTGAGTCCACGGGCACAGCGCTATCGAAGTACCGCAATTAGGTTAGGCTACCCTCACTAGACGAATTCTCCGGAAGGTCGCGGATGCACGCCCACAATGTCGGTGCCCCAACCAGTACCGGTGCCCACGTGGCACAGCTGGTCCGCACATTATCGACTGACGAACACCGAGCGGCGGGCCGCTGATGCTGCACCTCGCCACAGCCGGGTCCATCGACGGAAACCTCGCCGACTTCCTGACCACCGCCGGACCCGTGCTCTTCTATCTCGCTGTGTGGGGACTCGTCTTCTCCGGCACAGCACTCTTCGTCGGCATCGTCATCCCATTCCTCACCGGAGATTCGCTGCTCTTCGCTGCCGGCATCATCGCGGGGACCGCCTCGCAGCACATCAACATCTGGATCCTCGCAATCGGAGTCGGCGTCGCCGCATTCGCAAGCGACCAGGTTGGATTCTGGGAGGGCCGCCGACTCGGCAAGCCCGCCCTCCTCAAACACGGGGGAAGCTGGGTTCGCCGAGCCGTCACCAAGACAGAGCGGTTCTACGAACTCTTCGGCTGGTGGTCCATCGTCATCGGGCGATACATCCCGTGGGGTCGCGTGTTCGTCCCACCGATTGCGGGAATCGGCAGGATGTCCTACCTCAAATTCGCCAGCGCTAATCTGGTCGGCGCGCTCTCTTGGGGCGTCAGCATCACCGTGATCGGCTACTTCGCGGCATCCGATCCCCGGGTTCGCACCATCTCCTACGTCATTGCCGGAATCGTCATCGCAATCTCGGTCATTGCCGGAATTCGGGCCTGGCGCCTCGACCGCAGGCAGAATCCCGTCAGCAGCCAGCCCACCGCGACGACCACATCCAACTAGGACGCCGCACAGCACAGGTGCGCTACGGCGAAAAAGACGTTGTGTGACGGAACAGTTTGAGGCGTGAAGAGTCCGCGAATACTGTCGCTTTCGTAGTCATCCGGTCCCGTCCGCAGCTCGCTGTTGGTCGGAAAGCAACAACTCAATGGCGCCAGTTGCTCACAGATGACGATCCGATTCGCGTGACCTCGCGGATGATTTCCGCGCGCCTTCCCGGCGTGCCCCAGTGCAAAGGATCGAACCGTGCCCGTTGTCGAAACCTCCACCGAACCGGTCCCCATTCGCATTCGGGACAAGAAGCGCGTCCTCAGTTCCGCCTTCATCGGCACCAC
>JAODBD010000015.1 GCA_025463785.1 Glaciihabitans sp. | reverse complement strand
GCGCCGTCTGCTCGCGTGGTGGGAGCAGCGCTCCTCCTCGTAGCGGGTTCCCGCAGCGGGAGCGTTCCGGCGTTCGGCGGCTGATTGGCGTGCATCCGGGCGATCCGCTACTCTAGGTAGGTTGTCTGGGCATATCTGTGTCCGCACGACCGATGTACAACCCTCCTGCTACAGACCGTCTGTAGCCGCTAAGTCCAAAGGAGGTGGGTTAGTCATGCATCAGTACGAGTTGATGGTCATCCTCGATCCAGAGATCGACGAGCGCACCGTAGCTCCCAGCCTTGACAAGTTCCTCAACGTCGTCCGCGACGCCGGTGGAACCGTCGAGAACGTCGACATCTGGGGCCGCCGCCGCCTCGCCTACGAGATCAACAAGAAGACCGAAGGCATCTACGCCGTCGTGCAGCTGACAGCCAACCCTTCCGCAACGGTCGAGCTCGACCGCCAGCTCAAGCTCAGCGAGGCCGTCATGCGCACCAAGGTGCTACGCGCCGAAGAGGCAATCGCTCAGGTCGCTGAGGCGACCAAGGCCGCCGAGGAGAAGGCAGCCCGCAAGGCCGCCGCGACTCCGAAGGTTGTTGCTGCGCCTAAGACCGACGCGGCTCCGGCGGCGCCCAAAGCTGACGCCGCTCCCGCTGCGACTCCAGCTGCTGAGCCCGCTCCCGTCGCCGAGGCTGCTCCTGTGGCCGACGCCGCTTCAGAAACGGACGCTGAGTAGCCATGGCCGGAGAAACCGTCATCACCGTCGTGGGCAACCTCACGAGTGATCCCGAACTGCGGTACACGCAGAACGGGCTCGCGGTTGCCAACTTCACCATCGCCTCAACGCCCCGTTCGTTTGACCGCGCGAGCAACGACTGGAAAGACGGCGAAGCCCTCTTCCTTCGTGCAAGCGTCTGGCGCGAGTTCGCCGAGCATGTCGCAGGTTCCCTCACCAAGGGTTCACGCGTCATCGCCACCGGTCGACTCAAGCAGCGGTCTTACGAGACGAAGGAAGGCGAGAAGCGTACGAGCATCGAGCTCGAGGTCGACGAGATCGGCCCAAGCCTTCGCTACGCAACCGCACAGGTTACCCGCGCTGCATCATCCCGTGATGGTGGCGCAGTGGGTGGCAGTGCTGGTGGTGGCCGTGGTGGTTCCCAGCCGGCAGATGAGCCGTGGGCCGCAAGCGCGCCCGACGCGGCCGCTGGCGATGTGTGGAACACACCAGGCAGCTACAACGACGAAACCCCGTTCTAAGAGACTTTAAGGAAACCAGACAATGGCAGGCAAGAGCAGCGGCGACCGCCGCAAGCCGCTCCGCAACGTCAAGGGTGGCAAGAACGCCGCTCCGGCAAAGGCGATCCGCGTTGGCGTGATCGACTACAAGGACGTTGCAACCCTTCGCAAGTTCATCTCCGAGCGTGGAAAAATCCGCGCTCGTCGTATCACCGGTGTCTCCGTCCAGGAGCAGCGCCTCATCGCTCGCGCAGTCAAGAATGCGCGTGAGATGGCACTGCTCCCCTACGCCGGCTCAGGCCGTTAGGAGGCACGGATATGTCCAAGTTGATCCTCACGCATGAGGTCACCGGTCTCGGTGCCCCCGGCGACATTGTTGACGTCAAGAGCGGCTTCGGCCGCAACTACCTGATCCCGCAGGGCTTCGCCGTGCCGTGGACCCGTGGTGGCGAGAAGCAGATCGAATCAATCAAGGCAGCCCGCGCAGCCCGCGAGCATGCCACGCTCGAAGAGGCTCAAGACCTCAAGGCGCGCCTCCAGGCAACGACGGTCAAGCTCACGGTCAAGGCTGGCCAGGGCGGGCGCCTGTTCGGTTCTGTGAAGACATCGGATGTCGCTGACGCCGTTGCCGCTGCTGGCCTCGGCTCGGTAGACAAGCGCAAGATCGAGATCACGGCGCCGATCAAGGCCGTCGGCGAGCACGAGGCGACCATTCGCCTGCGCGACGACATCGTTGCG
This sequence comes from Glaciihabitans sp., assembly GCA_025463785.1. Taxonomy (GTDB): domain Bacteria; phylum Actinomycetota; class Actinomycetes; order Actinomycetales; family Microbacteriaceae; genus Galbitalea. The sequence goes on along the minus strand of JAODBD010000015.1, from coordinate 51,930 downwards.
ACGATCGCCCTTCAGGTGGTTGCTGCAAAGTAGTTCACGCACCACAAGACGGCGGCTTCGGGGCATCCCGGGGCCGTCGTTTTTTGCTCTCCGAACAGCACTTTTGTGCACAGGTGCGTTTGTCAAGAGCTAACCCTCAAGCATCACTCTAAGCATGTTTCTACACACAGAGTGTGCAAATCAAAGATGCTGGTCAGAGGGTACATATGTGGCAAATATCGTCGAGTTTCCACAATTAAGTCCACAGGTTGCACACACCATGGTCGGCGTTTCGCGGAGTTTGTACACATGTCCGTCCACAGGGTCGTTTGTAGGAGTGGTACGACGCTTCTATGTTGGGCGAGGTCCGTTCGCGGTCGCGGTCGTCACGCCAGCGTCCGGACGTCGTGTCGGACGCCGGGGATAACGTGTGGGCGCGTAGTTTCGAGAATGAGGGAGGAACGGGATGTCGATAGCGCACCTTGGTCTCGCGGGCGATACTCGCGGTTCGAGCGAGCAGCGCCAGGGCGACCGCACCCCTCCCCACGATCTGCTCGCTGAGCAGAGTGCCATCGGCGGCATGTTGCTCAGCAAGGACGCCGTTGCCGACGTGATCGAGACTGTGCGCGGTGTCGACTTCTACATCCCGAAGCACGAAATCATCTTCGACGCCGTGATGAACCTGTACTCGCACGGCGAGCCGACCGATGTCATCGCAGTCACCGATGAGCTCACGAAGAGCGGCGAGATCGGGCGGGCGGGCGGCGCGGAGTACCTGCATACGCTGACCGGTCTCGTGCCGACTGCGGCGAACGCTGGCTTCTACGCATCCATCGTTGCCGAGAAGGCCGTGCTGCGTCGGCTCGTCGAGGCTGGCACTCGCATCGTTCAGATGGGTTACGCGAGCGAGGGCGAGGTCGTCGACCTCGTCAATAATGCGCAGGCGGAGATCTACGGCGTCACCGGCGGTGTCGAGAGCGAAGACTACGTTCCGCTGATCGAGGCCATCAATACCGCGACCGATGAGATCGAGGCTGCTGCCGGGCGTGACGGGCAGATGGTCGGCGTTCCCACCGGCTTTGCGGCGCTCGATTCGCTTACCAACGGGCTCCACCCGGGCCAGCTGATCATCCTCGCCGCGCGTCCCGCGATCGGTAAGTCGACTCTCGCACTCGACTTTGCGCGGGCCGCCGCGGTGCACAACGACATGCCGACCATCGTGTTTTCGCTCGAAATGGGTCGAAGCGAGATCGCGATGCGCCTGTTGTCTGCCGAGGCATCCATCCCGCTGCAGAACATGCGTAAGGGCACGATCCACCAACAGGACTGGAGCACGCTTGCAAGCGTGCGCGGCAAGATCGCCGACGCTCCCCTGTACATCGACGACAGCCCGAACATGACCCTGGTCGAGATCCGTGCGAAATGCCGCAGACTCAAGCAGAAGGTCGGCCTCAAGATGGTCATCATCGACTACCTGCAGCTCATGACGAGCGGCAAAAAGGTCGAGTCGCGCCAGCAGGAGGTCAGTGAGTTTTCGCGTGCGCTCAAGCTTCTCGCGAAGGAGATCGGCGTGCCGGTCATCGCCATCAGCCAACTGAACCGCGGGCCAGAGCAGCGGTCAGACAAGAAGCCGATGCTGTCCGACCTGCGTGAGTCGGGGTCTCTCGAGCAGGATGCCGACATGGTCATCCTGCTTCACCGCGAAGCCGCGTATGAGAAAGACAGCCCGCGGCAGGGCGAGGCCGACCTCATCATCGCCAAACATCGCAACGGTCCGACCGACACGATAGTGGTCGGCTTCCACGGGCACTTCTCGCGCTTCGTCGATCTGCCGGCTGGCAGCTAGCGTCACTCCGTCAAGTCTGGCGCGCGCGACGGGGCGGCCTGGCCTCGATCGCCGCATGGCTGAAGCACTGGCGGAGGTTCGCACAGGCCGAGCCGCGTAAACTTGTCCGCGATGGCCAGCACCGGCAGTACAAATAACAGAGTCACAGCACAGGATGCGGCCTATTGGTACGTGCCCGTGATCCGAGCCGTCCCCGCTGCCGCGCTCGCGTGCGTCGTGACCTTCGCCGGCGGTAAGTACACGCCGGAATTCGGGCTGATTGCCTTCGGTGGGTTCGCGGTCCTCGCTGGCCTCGTCAGCATCATCCTGAACCTACGCGGGCTCGATCGCGGTGTCGACCGCACTGTGTTTCTGCTCCAGGCCATCGTTTCGGTGCTCGCGGGAGCCGGCGCCCTCGTCGGTGTGAACGCCGGCCTTCCGCTGTTTCTCGGCGTCGTCGGTGGCTGGGGCGTTGTGTCGGGTGCGCTCGAGGTGTACGCGGGATTCCGCTCCCGCGGTAAGCGGGCGACATCCCGTGACTGGATCTTCATCGGCGCACTCACGGTGCTGCTTGGCATCGTCGCGCTGGTCATTCCGCCCGACTATGTGCAGCATTACGTCGCTCCGTCGGGGCCGCGCATTCTGAACACGGCCGTCATGGTCGTCGGGTCGCTCGGGGTCTACGGCGCGATTGTGACCGTCTATCTCGTCATCGCGGGGCTATCGCTTAAGTGGAGTGCGGCATCCCCAGCCAGGAACGGAGCAACAACATGACCGAGCCCACTCGTCGCGACCGATTTCGGCCGGTCGAGTTGCTGGTCCTGTCCGCGATTGTCGCTGTTTTTGTCGGCCTCGTCGTCTTCGGCTCCACGAGGGACCTCCGGCTCGGCGCGATCTTTGCCGGCATCGGTTTCATTGTGGTTCTTGTCACTCTCGCGACGCTCGCGATCACAACCCGGCCGGATGACGCTGAGATCAGCGACCTTGACGACCAGGACCGCGCCGGGCACTAAACCGTACTAGTTCGCCACGTTCGACCCGACTGCAGAGCGACGCCGCTTTCGGCGCGCCTATCTTTCGACGTGCGCCACGAGATCGCTGGCGAGCCCGACGTACGTTCGCGGGGTCAGTTCGCGCAGCCGCGCCTTCGCCTCGTCGCCGATATCGAGGCCGTCGATGAACGCGACGAGTTCAGTCTGGCCGATGCGTTTGCCGCGCGTGAGTTCCTTGAGCATCGCGTACGGATCGGCGATCGAGCTTCGGCCCGCCGTGACCTCGGCTCGGATGACGGTCTGGATCGCCTCGCCCAGGATCTCCCAGTTGCCGTCGAGGTCGGCATCCAGCTTGGCGGTGTCGACGGCGATTTCGCCGAGTCCGCGGATGATGTTGTCGAGCGCGAGAAGGGAGTGGCCGAGTGCGACGCCGACATTACGCTGCGTCGTCGAATCGGTGAGGTCCCGCTGCAGTCGTGAGGTCACCAGAGTGGATGCCAGCGAGTCCAGCAGGGCACTCGACAGTTCGAGATTCGCCTCGGCGTTTTCGAACCGGATCGGGTTGATCTTGTGCGGCATGGTGGACGAACCGGTCGCGCCAGCCTGCGGGATCTGCGTGAAGTATCCCATCGAGATGTAAGTCCAGATGTCTGTGCACAGATTGTGAAGCACTCGGTTTGCGTGGCTCACCCGGGAGTACAGCTCGGCCTGCCAGTCGTGTGGCTCGATCTGCGTGGTGAGCGGGTTCCAGTCGAGGCCGAGCGAGGTCACAAACTCCCGGGAGATCGCCTGCCAGTCGAGCGCATTGTCTGCGGCGACGTGGGCTGCGAATGTTCCGGTGGCCCCGCTGAATTTGCCGAGGAACTCGGTTGACTCGACCTGCGCTGCGATGCGCTCAAGCCTGCGCACAAAGACCGCGAACTCCTTACCGACCGTTGTCGGAGTCGCGGGCTGGCCGTGCGTGTGGGCCAGCATGGCATCCGCCCGATGAGTGACGGCGCGCTCGCGGAGGGCCTCGATCACGATGCCGAGTTTCGGCAGCCAGATGTGCCTGATCGCCTCGCGGATCGTCACGGCGTACGAGAGGTTGTTGATGTCTTCGCTCGTGCACGCAAAGTGCGTGAGCTCGGCGGTACCCGCGAGCCCGAGGGCGGCGAGCTTGTCGCGCACCAGGTACTCGACGGCCTTGACGTCGTGACGAGTGACGGCTTCGTGCCGAGCGAGCTCGTCGATCTCGGGCTGCCCGAAGTCACTGGCAAGATTGCGTAATTGGCGCGCCTGCTCAAGGTCGAGTCGCGTTGAGCCGAACAACTCGCGGTCGGTCAGGTAGAGCAACCATTCGACCTCGATGTGCACGCGCGCGCGGTTGAGCCCGGCCTCAGAAAGGTGCTCCCCCAGTTCGGAAACCGCCGCGCGATAGCGACCGTCCAGGGGGCTGATGGGCTGCTGGGGCAGGGGGCTCATGGCTGTTCCTTTGGGATCGGGGGTCGCTTTTGGATTCCAGGGCTTACCTGGCGAAAGAGGGCGGCGCTGGCCCGTTCGATGGTGCCGAGCACCTGATCGAACAGGGCGGCATCCGAGTAATACGGGTCGGGTACTTCGAGCAGACCGCCCGCGGCCTCGCTGTCGAACGTCATCAGGAGTTGCACCTTTGAGCGGTCGACATCGTTGGTGGCCCAGGCCCGCAGGATGCGTTCGTGGCTGCGGTCGAAGACGACGACGAGGTCGAGGTTTTCGAACCAATCCGGGTCGAACTGTTTGGCACGGTGCTGCGTGCCGTCGAGGCCGTGAGCCTTCAGCGCGGCGACCGTTCGGTCATCCGAAGGCTCGCCGACATGCCAGTCGCCTGTGCCCGCCGAGATCACGGCCACGTACCTGGACAGCCCAGCCTTGCGCACCAGATTCTTGAATACGGCCTCGGCCATGGGCGATCGACAGATGTTTCCCGTGCACACGAAACAGATACGAAAGAGCGCCGACTCGTCAAGAGTGCGGTCGAAGCTCATGGCACTAGTCTCCCGCAGATTCCGCTCCTCCACATGACGGGATCTCAGCGACAGACTCCCCGCTTTGTGCGGACCCGCTGTCGACCGATTGCCCCCGGCAACACTGGACTCAACGAAAGGCAGGCCCGATGCCCGATAGGTACGGTGTTCACCACCACGCGAGCGGTCTCCCTGCAGTGCTGCGAGCCGATCTGGAATCCGATCGGCTCGCGCTGGCAACACTCGCTCGGCAGATCGACGCGGTACTGGCTCAGCTTCATTTTCACTCGGCCGGGTCGAACGGCTGGCACGGCTCAGCGAGCGCGGCATTCGAGCACGCGCTTACTGCGCTGCGTCAGGAGGTTGCGGGTGCCGCCGAGCTGGTCCGGGCGGCGGAGCGTTTCACTGCCGCCGCGATCGTGGAGGGCTAGGCGTGTCGAACACCATCACGGTGACCAGCGGTACTGGCGTCGTCGTCGTGAGTGACACGCTGCGGGAGCTCGTGCGGGTGCTCAGCACTGCCGCGCACGAACTCGAACTGCAGCACGGCGTGCTGGGTGGGTTGCTCGATGCCTGGGCGCTCGCACGAGGATCGGCGGCCGGGTTGGGAGGGAGCGTGGGATTGCCCGAGAGCGCGATTTCCGCGCAGCACTGCATGAGTGGCGCACTCCAGTTGCTGGGGCTGGCCTGGTCGCAGGCCGCCAGGCTTGAATCCCTCCTGCACGCGGCCCTCGTTACCTACGAGGCGGTTGACGCTGTGGTCACGACGGGCTGGCACGACATCCAGGAGCAGAACGCCTGGGGTCTTGGTGTGGTCGCTCGCATCTTCGCCGTGCCACTGTTTGTCAACGTCGCCGCAACTGTCCTCGTCGTTCAAGGCATCACGGGGCTTACTCCGGCACAGCAGGCCCAACGAATGGGTGCATACTTCAGGGCGAATCCAGGCCTCATTACCAACGAGCGGTTTGTCGCCCTGGTCCGATCGATCGTGAGTAATCTCGACGGTTTTGCGGTCGGCTTTGCCGGCCTGCCGCCGGCAGTGGAGAGCGTGTTGGGCGCAGGTGGCGTCGGAGCTCTCGGACTTCCCAGTTCGGCGGCCGGTCTCGCCGCCGCAGGCAGCGCGTTCGGGCTGTTTCGAGAGACCGGGGTGCGCGTCACGAAGGTCGTGTCGCAGGATGGCGGCAGTGCGCCGGGCGGGCTGAGCGAGCGACTTGAACGCATTCCAAATCCGGCCGAGGATGTCGGGGGCGCGCAGATCCGCATCGACCGGTACTCGCAGCCCGGGCAGCCAGATCACTTCGACGTCTATCTCGCGGGCACTGTCACTTTTGATCCGAAGGCTACTACCGAGCCGTTTGACCTCACCTCGGATGTCGCCGGGGTTGCCCAGGATTCCCCGGGCGCGGCGCGAGCGGTTGCCGAAGCGATGCGTGCGGCGGGCATTACGTCGAAGTCGCCTGTCGTCTTCAACGGGTACTCGGAAGGCGGCCTGATCGCGACATTGCTCGCGTCCTCCGGCCACTACAACGTCAAGGGGCTCGTAACCTTCGGGGCGCCCGCCGGTCAGGTCCCGATTGCTGCGGCCATCCCGGTGCTCACCGTTCGAAACACCGACGATCTTGTGCCGGCGACCGGTGGGTACGACATCAACCCCCATGCCGTCATCGTGGAGCGGTCTGCGTTCGACGGGCACAACATCCCGAACGACCTTGCCGTGCCCGCGCACCGCCTTCCGGCATACCGAGTAACCGCGGCGCTCGCCGACCAGTCAAAGAATGTATCGCTCACCTCGCTGCTGACTCCGCTCGACCGGTTCGGCGGCAGCGGTGCCGCGCACACCACGCTGTGGCGCGCGGTTCGCGATGACGGTGGAGTAGTAGCCGGTGGCGTTAGTCGCGTCGAACGAGCAGGGGGCGGAGAATGATGCCGATCAGCCAGCTGATGATGCCGAGAACGAGCGCACCCCAGAAACCAGACCAGAAGCTGTCGATGACGAGGCCGAATCCGAGAAGCCCCGACAGCCACGCGACCAGCAACAGGAGCAGGGCGTTCACGACGAGCGCGAGGAGGCCGAGGGTCAGGATGTACAGCGGGAAAGCGACGATTCGAATCAGATTGCCGATGATGCCGTTGACGATTCCGAAGATCAGAGCGACCAGCAGGAAGGTGATGACGCGTTCACCCCAGCCGGGCGCGTACGACTTCACTGACACCCCGGCAACGATCAGGGTCGTCAACCACAGGGCAAAGGCGTTGATCAGGAGACGGACGAGGAATCTGCGCATGCCATCACTATGCCAGCTAAGGCCAGCGGCGGCGCTTAAGCTAAGCCAGTGACCGAATCCCGAGTGCGACTGCGCCCCGACATCGAAGCCCTCGCGCCGTATCGCCAGGGCAAGCCAGCGGCGGCGGACGCCTTCAAGCTGTCCTCGAACGAGAACCCCTTCGACCCGCTGCCATCCGTGCTGGATGCGATTGCCGGGGCGTCGATCAACCGCTACCCCGAGGCATCCGCGACGGCGCTCCGCGCGAGACTCGCGGAGCGTTACGGCGTAACCGTCGCGCAAATTCAGGTCGGCGCCGGATCGGTTGCGGTGCTTGCTCAGCTGATCACGGCCACATCCGCCCCAGGCGATGAGGTAGTCTACAGCTGGCGAAGCTTCGAGGCGTACCCGGGTCTCGTCACGGTCGCAGGCGCGACGAGCGTCACGGTGCCCAATACTCCCGACTACCGTCACGACCTTCCCGCAATGGCCGCCGCCGTTACCGAGCGCACCCGCGTCGTCATCGTCTGCAGCCCCAATAACCCCACGAGCACGGTTGTCACCCGAGATGAGTTCGAGCAGTTCATGGCTGCCGTTCCGCAAAACGTTTTGGTCGTGCTCGACGAGGCGTACATCGAATTCGTGACCGATCCGGGCGCCGTGCGCGGCATCGCGCTGCTTTCGAAGTACCCGAACCTCGTTGTCCTCCGCACGTTCTCGAAGGCCTACGGGCTTGCCGGCCTTCGCATCGGCTACGCCGTCGGCCCGGAGTACGTGATGGATGCAGCGCGGGCGTCCGCCATCCCGCTGTCCGTCATCGAGGCGGCCCAGCTCGCTGCCATCGCCTCGCTGGACAGCGAGGAGCAGCTACTTGAACGCGTCAATCGCATCGCGGTGCTGCGTGACCAGGTCTGGCATTCCCTGGTCGATCAGGGCTGGGACACCCCGCGGCCCAACGGCAACTTCGTCTGGCTGCAAACTGGGGCAGAAACCGCCCGCGCGGCCGAGGTTTTCGCCGATCACGGCATCGTCGTGCGGCCGCTCGGCGAGGGGCTCCGAGTGACCATCGGCGAGGCCGGTTCTGTCGACAAACTCCTAAGAGCGTCCGCGGAGGTTATCCGAAACCTCCGAACGGCGTCCTGACGCGCCGCGTTAGATTAGTTCCCATGTCTTACACAGAGGCGACGCTGCAACTGCTCTCGCCAGCAGGCTCCATCGTCGAAAGTGACACGACGGCCGAGTACCTTCCCTACATTGACAAGCTGAGCGACGAAGAACTCCGCGAGTTCCACCGAGTGATGGTCGTGACCCGAGAGTTCGATCTCGAGGCGACCAACCTTCAGAGGCAGGGCCAGATGGGCCTCTGGGTTCCGAGTATCGGCCAGGAGGCTGCGCAAGTGGGCTCCGCCTTCGCCACCCGCAAGCAGGATCACATTTTCCCCTCATACCGCGAGCATGCGGTCGCCATGATCCGCGGTGTCGACATGCTCGACATCCTTCGGATGCTTCGCGGTCTGACCCACGGCGGCTGGGAACACGCCAAGCACAACAACTTCCATATCTACACGCTCGTTCTGGGCTCGCAGACGCTCCACGCAACCGGCTATGCCATGGGCCTGAACCTCGACGGTTCGACCGCGACGGGCAATCCTGAGACCGATGAGGCCGTTATCGTCTACTTCGGCGACGGGGCGACCAGCCAGGGGGATGTCAGCGAGGCGCTCGTCTTCGCCGCCAGCTACCAGACGCCCGAGTTGTTTTTCCTGCAGAACAACCAGTGGGCGATCTCGGTTCCGGTATCGACCCAATCGCGCACCCCGCTTTATCTGCGGCCGTCTGGTTTCGGCATCCCGGGCATTCAGATCGACGGAAATGACGTGCTGATCAGCTACGCGACGACCCGCAAATATCTCGACGAGGCGCGTGCGGGCGGCGGCCCCAGGTTCATCGAGGCGCTCACCTACCGAATGGGTGCGCACACCTCGAGCGATGATCCGACGAAATACCGGCCGGATTCCGAGGTCGAGCACTGGCGGGAGCTCGATCCGATCGCGCGGTTCGAGACCTACCTGCGCGGCCGCGGCGAGGGAGACGACTTCTTCCAGGATGTGGCGACCGAGGCAGCGGACTACGCATCGGACATCCGCCTTCGTACGCTCGCCCTCGGCCCGCCGTCTACCTCGATGATCTTCGACACGGTGTACTCAGAACCGCACGCGCTCGTCGGGCAGCAGAAGGAATGGCTCGCGAACTACGAGGCATCCTTCGACGAGAACGGGGCAGCTGAATGAGCGGCATCCAGGCGATGCCGATGGCGAAGGCGCTGAACGCCGGGCTGCGTCAGGCGATGCTCGACGACCCGAAGGTGCTCCTCATGGGAGAAGACATCGGGCCGCTTGGCGGGGTCTTCCGCATCACCGAAGGGTTGCAGGCGGAGTTCGGGCAGAACCGAGTTCTCGACACCCCGCTCGCGGAATCGGGCATCGTCGGTACCGCGATCGGACTTGCGATGCGGGGGTTCCGACCCGTGTGCGAGATCCAATTCGACGGTTTCGTCTACCCGGCGTTCGACCAGATCACGTCGCAGCTGGCGAAGATGACAAATCGGCATGAGGGCACGCTGACGATGCCGATCGTCATCCGCATTCCATTCGGCGGCCACATCGGCGCAGTGGAGCATCACCAGGAGAGCCCGGAAGCGTACTTCGCCCACACCGCGGGCCTCCGGGTCGTCAGCCCGTCGAATCCGCACGACGCGTACTGGATGATCCAGGAAGCGATTCGCTCCAATGACCCGGTGATCTTCTTCGAGCCCAAGAGCCGATACTGGCCGAAGGGCGACGTCAATCTCGACGAACGCGGCCCGGAACTGCACTCGACTCAGGTCGTGCGCGCGGGTACCGAGGTCACCCTTCTCGGCTACGGCCCCATGGTGTCGGTACTCTTGCAGGCCGCCGAACTCGCCGCCGAGGAAGGCACGAGCGCCGAGGTCATCGACCTGCGTTCGATCTCTCCCATCGACTACGACCCGATCATCGAATCCGTGCGCAAGACCGGCCGGTTGGTAATCGCACACGAGGCGCCCGGCTTCGTCAGCGTCGGCTCCGAGATCGCGGCGACAGTCACGGAACGCGCCTTCTACTCGCTCGAAGCGCCGGTTCTGCGGGTGGCGGGCTTCGACACCCCGTTCCCGCCCGCCAAGCTCGAGACCACCTACCTGCCCGATGCCGACCGCGTGCTCGAAGCAGTCGACCGAGCGCTGGCCTACTAGGTAAAGGACAAACCATGGCCGAATCAGAGTTTCTGCTCCCCGACGTCGGGGAAGGCCTGACCGAGGCCGAAATCGTCTCCTGGAAGGTCAAGCCGGGTGACATCGTGGCCATCAACCAGGTCCTGGTCGAGATCGAGACGGCAAAGTCACTCGTCGAACTGCCATCGCCTTTTGAAGGCACGGTCTCGGCGCTGCTGGTCGAAGAAGGACAGACGGTGGATGTCGGCACGCCGATTATCTCGGTCGGCACGGGCATTACCGTCCCAATTGCGCCAGCTCCCGAGATTCCCGCCGAGGTCACGGATGCCGCCGGCAGCATCACGCACGAGGCACCCGTCGAGGAGGCGCCTGCAAATCTGGTCGGGTATGGGGCCAAGGGCCACGCAGCCACGCGCCGCCGTCGCGGCGATATCGCGCCGACTGCTGTTGTGGCGCCTGCCGCCAGTGCGCCTGCGCGACCCGCCTCTGTTCCCGCGGCAGCGGCATCCGCTGTCATAGCGAAGCCGCCGATTCGCAAACTTGCCAAAGATCTCGACGTTGACCTGCGCGAGGTCGTCGCGACAGGCCTGGCCGGCGAAATCACTCGGGATGATGTGGTGCGGCAGGCGAAGCAGGCGAGTGTCTTCCGCAACATCCAGACGCCGGCCTGGGCGGATGAACGGGAAGAGAAGATCCCCGTGAAGGGCGTCCGTAAGGCCATCGCCACCGCCATGGTTCAGAGTGCCTTCACCGCGCCGCACGTGAGCGTGTTCGTCGACATTGATGCAACCCGCACGATGGAGTTTGTCAAGCGACTGAAAGCCTCGACCGACTTCGCGGGTATTCGGGTTTCTCCGCTGCTGATCGTTGCCAAGGCGCTCATCTGGGCCGTGCGTCGCAACCCCACGGTGAACTCCTCGTGGAGCGACAAAGAGATCACGGTTCACCACTACGTGAACCTCGGTATCGCCGCGGCGACACCCCGCGGTCTCCTCGTGCCGAACGTCAAGGACGCCCAGGAACTATCCTTGCTCGAACTCGCACAGGCGCTCGAAAACCTCGTGATCACGGCACGCGATGGCAAGACGCAGCCCGCTGAGATGGCGAACGGCACGATCACGATCACGAATGTCGGCTCGTTCGGCATGGACACGGGCACGCCCATCCTGAATCCCGGCGAGGCCGCAATTGTCGCGATGGGCACGATCAAGCAGAAGCCGTGGATTGTCGACGGCGAGGTGCGGTCACGGTTCGTGACGACCGTCGCCGGCAGCTTCGACCACCGCATCGTGGACGGGGATGTCGCCAGTCGCTTCGTCGCCGACGTCGCCAGCATCATCGAGGAGCCCGCCCTCCTGCTCGACTGACGCAGCCGATTTGCGTCGTGGCCGCCAATCTGTAACCATATGTTCTTGGTGAGAATGATTATCAGTACCAAGTTGAAATGGGTCAGGGCATAAATGGGACACAGTATGAAGATTCGTTCTGCGGCATTCGCGGCAGCGGTAGCAGCGGCAGCGATCGGGGTCATGCTCGCGGCATCGGGATGCTCGTCGACCGTGGCTCCGGCATCCAACGGCAAGATCATCGCCGTTGGCGCCGAGAACCAGTACACCAGCGTGATCTCCCAGATCGGCGGCAAGTACGTCGCCGCGAGTTCGATCATGAGCAACCCCAACACCGATCCGCACACATTCGAGGCGAGTGCGAAGGTCGCCGCAACCGTGAGTCAGGCGAGCATCGTCGTGCAGAACGGTCTCGGGTACGACAGTTTCATGTCGAAGATTGAGGCGGCATCCCCCAGCTCATCGCGTGTTGTGATCACGGCGCAGACCGTTCTCGGTCTCCCGGACAGCACCTCGAACCCGCACCTCTGGTACGACCCGAAGACCATGCCGGCGGTTGCCACAAGCATCGCGACCGCGCTCAGCAAGATCCAGCCGGGCCACAAGGCGTATTTCGCCGCCAATCTCGCGACTTTCACGAAATCGATGGCGACCGTGACCGACACGATCGCTGCCTTCAAGTCCGGGCACCCCGGAGTGACGGTCGCAACGACCGAGCCCGTTGCCGACTACCTGCTCCAGGCCGCTGGCATCAGAAACCTCACACCGTGGTCGCTGCAGGCCGCAATCATGAACGCGACTGATCCCGCCCCACAGGATGTCGCCATCCAGCAGGGCCTGTTCACGAACCGAAGCGTGACGGTGTTTGTCTACAATCAACAGGTGACCGAGGCGATCACGACGACCTACCTGAAGCTTGCGAAGGCCAACAAAGTGCCGGTAGTCGGGGTGTACGAAACGATGCCGACCGACGGCTTTACCTACCAGACCTGGATGGTGGCCGAGCTGAACGCGCTCACCAAGGCCGTCACTTCCGGCACGTCGACTGCGAAACTCTAGGATCCAATGACTGCGACGCCCGTCGAAACGACCGCACCAGCGCCCGTGCTCGAAGCTCGGGGCATTGGCGTGTGGCTGTCTGGTCGCCGGATCCTGCACGACGTCAGTTTCGCCGTGCAGCCGGGAGAGTTCATCGGTCTGATCGGGTCCAACGGCGCTGGCAAGACCACGCTGCTTCGCGTGATCCTCGGGCTGCAGAGGCCAACATCCGGCTCGATTGAGATCGGTGGCAAGCACCCCGGCCACGGCGCTGAGGTCGTTGGTTACCTGCCACAGAAGGTGGCGCTCGACTCCGATCTGCCACTGCGGGCCCGGGATGTCGTCGCCCTCGGTCTCGACGGCCAAAAGCTCGGCATCCCGCTGCCCTCGGCGAAGCGCACGGCGCTGGTCGACGACATGCTGGCCGCCGTCGATGCGACCTCCTTCGCGGATGCACGGGTCGGCCTGCTTTCGGGCGGCCAGCAGCAGCGGGTCCTCATCGCTCACGCGCTCATCAGCCGCCCCCGGCTGCTGCTGCTCGACGAGCCGCTCGCCAACCTTGATATCCGCAGTTCGTCTGAGATCGTCGAACTGCTCGCGCGGGTCAGTCGCGAACGCGGTGTCGCCGTGCTGCTCTCTGCCCACGACCTGAACCCCCTGCTGCCGTTCATGGATCGCATCGTTTATCTCGAGGGCGGCCGGGCGGTCAGCGGCACGAGTGACGAGGTCGTCCAGTCCGACGTTCTTACCGCGCTGTACGGCCGGCGCGTCGACGTGCTGCGCGTCGAGGGTCGCGTTCTCGTGGTGGCCGGCCCCGACGAAGCGCACGGACACGACGAATGAGCGTCGGATTCTTCCAGAGCCAGCCGGTTCTGACGGCACTCATCGTCGGCGCGCTCGTCTCGATCGTGTCGGGCCTGGTCGGTGTCTTCACCGTGCTGCGTCGGCAGTCATTCGCCGGCCATGCCCTCGCCGACCTCGGCGCGGTCGGCGGCTCGGCGGCGTTCCTGCTCGGCATCAGCCAGCTCTGGGGCTTCGTAGGCGCGGGCATCCTCGCGGCCGGGCTCATGGAGGTCGTCGGCATCAAGCGAGTGCAGGGTCGGGATGTCGCCACCGGCATCATCTTCGGCCTCGGTCTCGGCTTCACCGCGCTGTTCCTCTACTGGGACACCACCATCAAGAACGCGAGCAATGCCGCGATCTCCGTGCTGTTCGGCTCGCTCTTCGTGATTGATTCGAGTGTGATCCCGCTGGTCCTGGCGTTGAGCGCCGTCGCCGTCGCGATCATCGTGATCGTGTACCGCTGGCTGCTCATCGACTCGCTCAACCAGGATCTTGCCGCGGTTCGGCATATTCCAGTGCGTCTCGTTGGCATCCTGTTCCTGGTAGCGCTGGCGCTCGCGGTCGAGCTGTCGGCGTTGACAATTGGCGCCGTGCTCTCGACGGCACTTCTCATTGGTCCGGCGGCTGCGGCCCTGCGGTTGACCAAGCGAGTTGGGGTCGCCGCCGTGATCGCGATGGCGATCGCGGTCGGGTCGACCTGGCTGGGCATCCTGATCTCGTTCGACAGCTATGCCTGGTTTGGCGGCGGACACAACTGGCCCGTCAGTTTCTGTATCGTCGCTGTCGTGTTCATCGCCTACCTGCTCTCCGGCATCGCGCTGCCAGTGCGGGCGAGGAGGGCGCGGCTTGTTCTCTGACTTCATGACCAACACCTGGATCACCGCGAGCGTTGTCGCGATCATTGCCGGCGGCGTCGGCTTCTTCGTGGTGCTTCGCGGGTCATCTTTTCTCGCCCACGCTCTCCCCCACGGCGCGTTCGCTGGTGCGGCTGGCGCGACACTCATCGGCATGGACCCCATTCTCGGGATGGGCATCTTTGCTGTCGGGGGCGCGCTCGCCGTCACGACGCTCGGCCGGCGTGGGCGCAGCGATGTGGTCATCGCGCTGTCGCTGGTCGTGATGCTCGCGTTCGGAGCGCTGTTCCTGAGCCTCGGCAGCCAGTACTCGTCAGAAGTGTTCGCGCTGCTGTTTGGACAGATCCTGGGGGTGAGCAGCGCCGAAGTACTGCCCATCGTGGTGCTTGGGGCACTCAGCGCGGTCGCGATCATCACCGGCTATCGCCCTCTGCTGCTTTCATCGGTGCTGCCCGAGATGGCCGCGGCCAGAGGCATCAGCACGTACGCGATCGACGTCTACTTCGCGCTCGTGGTTGCGCTGGCGACCGCGATGAGCGTCCCCGTCGTCGGTGCCCTGCTGATGTTCAGCCTGATGGTGGGGCCGCCCGCAGCGGCACGTTCGTTCTTTGCGGACCCGTTGCGCGCCATCCCGCTGTCGATCGGATTTGCGCTGGTCACGGTGTGGATCGCGATCGCCGCCTCGTACCAATCCAACCTTCCGGTCGGCTTCTTCGTCACGCTTGTGAGTGCCGTGCTGTACGGGATTGGTCGCGGTTGGTTTGCGCTATCCTCGCGACGCATCACCGTCGCGGCGTAAATTGGGAGTCGAGAGGATCGAGTCATGACGAAGAGGGTTACCTGGCAGCGGGAAGCTGTTCGTGACGCACTTACGACGTCAGAGGGCTTCGTCAGCGCGCAGGGGCTGCACTCGTCGCTGCGCGAATCGGGGTCCCCGATCGGCCTCGCGACCGTGTACCGCGCGCTCGCCGACCTCGAGGTCGAGGGCGAAGCCGATTCGCTTCAGCAGGAGGGCGAGAGCCTGTATCGCGCCTGCACTCCGAACAGCCACCATCACCACCTCATCTGCCGCAACTGTGGGCTCACGGTCGAGATCGAGGCGGATGCCGTGGAGAGCTGGGCAGCAACCGTCGCGGCCCAGCACGGGTTCACGCAGCCGAGTCACATCGTCGACGTGTTCGGGTTGTGCGCAGCGTGCACGCTGGAGCTGGGAGCGAAGGCCATTTCTGGCCTTCGCCGCGACGCCAGCGCGGACGGCCCTCCCGGCCGTCCGGCAGCCTAGCCCCGAGCACACTAGCTACTGATGCGTGTCGCGCTCGTGCGCCCCGTGCACCGCGCGTTCGAGTTGGAACGTCGAGTGCTCGATCGCGACCGAGAAGTGCTCGGCCACGCACACCTGCAACTCATCCAGGATCGCTGAGGCGTGGCCGTCGTAGAAGCACTCATCGTCAACGACGACATGGGCAGTGAGTACGGGCAGACCGGTCGCGATCTGGGTCGCGTGGAGGTCGTGTACCGCCCGCACGTGGGGTTGCTCGAGCAGGTGCTTGCGCACCGAGTTCAGGTCGAGGCCGCGCGGCGTTGACTCCAGCAGCACATCGACGGTGTCGCGCAGAAGGATGA
The DNA here is from genome assembly GCA_025463785.1 of Glaciihabitans sp. Lineage (GTDB taxonomy): Bacteria > Actinomycetota > Actinomycetes > Actinomycetales > Microbacteriaceae > Galbitalea. The sequence continues at coordinate 35,931 of JAODBD010000015.1, read as the reverse complement.
GGCTTCGCGGCAGGATCAGCGCGCCGATGAGGAGTGCCGCTACGGCATCCGCCCTGGTCCAGCCGGTGAGTGAAATGACAATGGATGCCGCGATCACCGCCAGCGACCCCAGCGCGTCGTTCATGACCTCAAGGAATGCGGCGCGCAGGTTGAAGTTGGCTGACCGCCGCGCGCTCAATACAACGAGCGATGCCACGTTTCCGACGAGCGCGATGATGCCGAAGACCAGCAGCTGGTTCGATGCGACCGGCGTCGGCGTGATCAGCCGTTGGATGCCCTGCACCAGAACGAAGAGTCCGACCGCGAGCAGAACCGCGGCTTGCGCGGTGGCCGAAAGTACCTCAGCGCGACCGAAGCCCCAGGTGCGTTTGGAGGTGGGCGGCCTCCGAACGAGCGACGAGGCGACGAGTGCGAGCGCGAGGCCGCCGACATCCGTGAGCACGTGTCCGGCGTCGATAACGAGCGCGAGGCTGCCCGTCACAATTGCGCCGATCACCTCGGCAACGAGGATGACTGCGCTGAGCGTCAGCGCGACGGCGAGCCTCCCGTGGGACGACTCCGTCCCGTGACTGTGCGCGCCATCCTGACCCATACTTCGAGGGTACCGCGCGCCATTGCCCCCAGTTCGGGGCAAACGCTTCGCACCCTCCTGCGCGCGAATAGTGTGACTGCACCGGTGAGTAATTCCTGCTGGCCCCTGACATTTTCCGGGGGATGCGATCGTGCCGCAGGCAGTTCCCCTCACAATTGCCGTCCCCATCACTCCAACACCCTGATCGGAACACAATGTTGTCACCCAGTCGACTCACCGCAGCTGTCGTCCTGGTCGCGGCCGGACTCGCAATGACGGGATGCTCGACCCTCGTTGCCCCACCACAACCCACCGCGACGGCCCCCGCGCCGGTGGCCACGCAGGCGGCGACCCAGACGATTGCCGAGGGGCGCGCCCTCGTGAAGAAGGCCACGGTGGCCTCCACGGCAGACCTCAAGGCGAGCGTGTCGGCGATCGCAGTCAATCCTTCGATCGCGGGGCCGAAGTTCAAGGCGTTCGCCGTCGCCCTTGAGGGCGTCATGCCGAAGGTCACGAACCCGAATGTCACACTGATGCTGACCTCGACCGACTCGAAGATTCATGCGTTCATGCACGCGATGTCGGCCTACATCGCGACCAAATCGTCCTCGAACGTATCGAACCTTTCGTCAAGTGCTATTGGTGCGATGACCTCCACCGACGCCATGTCGGTGCTCTGCTTCTGACTCAGGTTGCTCGGAGTGGAAATCACCCGTAAGCTTGCTCCTTGGTCGAGTGGCAGATCCACTCGCTTTGTACGCAATTCCTTCCAACGCGGGCCAGCATCGCTGGTAATTCCTGCTGCGACAAGGGTAAAACCTCCTGAAATAGTAGGGGGCGCGTGCCGACAAGTGATCTTGGGTGAAAGCCGCGTTTCTAACCAGCGCAGTGTTTCACGGTAATCAAGGAGAAGACACATGGCAGCCGTTTGCCAGGTGACCGGAGCCGTTCCCGGCTTTGGGCACAACATTTCGCACTCGCACCGACGCACCAAGCGTCGTTTCGACCCGAACATCCAGAAGAAGACGTACTACGTGCCGTCACTTCGCCGCAACGTGACCCTGACGCTCAGCGCCAAGGGCATCAAGGTGATTGACGTCCGTGGCATCGAGTCGGTTGTCAAAGACCTGCTCGCTCGTGGGGAGAAGATCTAATGGCCAAGGCACAGGACATCCGCCCCATCATCAAGCTCCGCTCAACCGCGGGCACCGGGTACACGTATGTGACCCGCAAGAACCGTCGTAACGACCCTGACCGTCTCGTGCTCAAGAAGTACGACCCCGTCGTGCGCAAGCACGTTGAATTCCGCGAGGAGCGCTAAACCATGGCCAAGAAGAGCAAGATTGCCAAGAACGACCAGCGCGCCGTCATCGTCGCGCGTTACGCCACGAAGCGTCTCGAACTGAAGAAGGCGCTCGTCGACGTCAACGGAACCGACGAGTCCCGCGAGGCCGCTCGCGTCGGCCTGCAGAAGCTCCCACGCGACGCCTCGCCGGTGCGCCTGCGTGGTCGGGATGCCATTGACGGCCGTCCGCGCGGTTACCTCAGCCAGTTTGGGGTTTCGCGAGTTCGTTTCCGCGATATGGCGCACCGTGGAGAGTTGCCGGGCATTACCAAGTCAAGCTGGTAGGTTCGAGGCGGTTCTGTAGCGCCTCGGCCTGCAGAACAGTTTATGAATGCTCTTAACGCACAAGGTCCGAGGAGGACAACTCATGGCTGACAAGTCACTGAACCGTACCGAGCTGGTTGCAGCAGTTGCTGCCGAATCCGGCCAGAGCCAGGCAACCGTCAACGGCGTGCTTGATGCTCTCTTTTCCACCCTCTCCACGTCGGTGCACGAGGGCACCAAGGTCACGATCCCGGGTTGGCTCGCAGTCGAGCGCACCCACCGCGCTGCGCGCCAGGGGCGTAACCCCCAGACCGGCGCCACCATCCAGATCGCTGCAAGCTTCGGCGTGAAGGTCAGCGCCGGCAGCAAGCTGAAGGCCGCAGCAAAGTAGATTTCGCAGCAACGAGAAGGACGACGGCCGTGAGGCCGCCGTCCTTCTCGCGTTATCGGGTGACCACCCATCTCTCAGCCGCTCGCGAATAGGCTCGTAGCGTGAATCGCACGACGCGTATCGTGGGGCCTGGCGCCCTTCTCGTCGTCGCGTTCGCAGCGTTGCTCGCGGCTCTGGCATACGGCGGTGGTGCCCAGGCACCCATTGCGATCGACCCGGGCGCGTTGGTGCGCTACGGCCTGCCGATCTCGACTACTCTCGTCGACCTCAGCGAGGCGGGCGTCATCGGTGCACTCGTCCTCTGCAGTTTTGCTTTCGCAGCACACAAGTCGGAATTCGGGCGAGCGCTGGATATTGCCGCGGCGTGCGCCGGGGTCTGGACCGTGGCATCCGCCGTCACCGGCTTCTTCACGATGCAGAACACCGACCCTGAGCCGATCTCCTTCGGAAGCCAGTTTGGCGCTGTGCTCTCGAACTTCGTGACCAATGACGCCGCGGGCAGGGCATGGCTGACGACTACTCTCATTGCCGCGGGCCTGACCGTTGTGTGCTTCGCCGTTCGCAACCAGACGCTCATCGCGCTGTTCACGATCGTGGCGATCCTGTCGCTTATCCCGGTTGCGCTGCAGGGGCACGCTGGCGACACCGCCAGTCACGACTCGGCGACGACATCCATTTACCTGCACGTCGTGTTCGCTTCGATCTGGCTGGGCGGTCTTGTGACTGTTCTGTTGTGCCGACGGCAGCTGGAGTCCGGGCGTATTTCTGTCGTGATCGAGCGGTACTCGACGATCGCCCTGATCTGTTTCGTCGTGGTGGCCATTTCGGGCTACGTGAACGCCGAGATTCGCATCGGGACGCTTACCAACCTGCTGACCCCTTACGGCATCCTCGTGCTGGTCAAGGTGTTCGCGATCGGCGCGCTCGGCCTCTTCGGCGTGTCTCAGCGCCGGTTCTTTCTTAGCCGGATGTTGCGGCCGGGCAAAGAGCGCAAATACTTCTGGTGGCTCATTTCGGCCGAACTCGCGTTCATGGGTTTGGCCGAAGGGGTCGCTGCCGCTCTGTCGCGCACCCAGGACCCGAAGATCGAGATCCCAGCGTCGCAGACCAGCAACCCATCCGCCGCCGATCTGCTTACGGGCGCTCCGCTGCCCCCGGCCCCTAGTTTCGCCAACTACTTCACCTTGTGGAACATCGATATCCTGTGGCTGCTGCTCTGCAGTTTCGGTCTGTTCTTCTACCTCGCCGCGGTGTGGCGGCTGCACCGACGGGGCGACAAGTGGCCCATCCATCGCACGATTCTCTGGATTGCCGGCATTCTCGTGCTGTTTTACATCACTTGCGGCGGGGTGAACGTCTACGAGAAGTACCTTTTCAGTGCGCACATGGCCGCCCACATGGTTCTGACGATGGCCGTTCCCGTGCTGCTCGTGCCTGCCGCACCGATCACGCTTGCCCTTCGCGCGATCAACAAGCGCGAGGACGGCAGCAGGGGCGCACGCGAGTGGATCATGCTGGCGGTGCATTCGAAGCCGTTCGAATTCTTCGCAAACCCTATCGTCGTCGCCCTGCTGTTCGCGGGTTCCCTCTGGGCGTTCTACTACACGCCGATCTTCAGTTGGGCGACCACCGACCACGTCGGCCACGAGTGGATGATCGTGCACTTCCTGATCGTCGGTTACCTGTTCGTGTCGATGCTCATCGGTGTCGACCCCGCGCCGCATCGCCCGGCCTACCCGATGCGGCTGCTGATCCTGCTCGGAACGATGGCCTTCCACGCGTTCTTCGGCCTGACACTGATCACGAGTTCCGGCCTGCTGTCTGCCAGCTGGTATGGGGCGATGGGATGGGGGCCGAGCATCCCCGCGATCTCCGACCAGCAGACGGCTGGCGGCATCGCCTGGAGCATCGGGGAGCTGCCTACGCTGGCGCTCGCGATCATCGTCGCTTTCATGTGGAGCCGCCACGACGCCAGGGAGTCGAAACGTTACGACCGCAAGGCCGACCGGGACGGGGATGCCGAACTCACGGCATACAACGAGATGCTCGCGAAGCGGGCGGCTCGGCAGCCCACGCGGTAGCCGTCGCTAGTACAGCGATGTGATCGTCAGGTGATTGTTCGACCCGATCGAGATCGAGTACGAGATCTGGAATGGGACATCGCGATCAAATGTGCTGACGCTTCCGTCGAACAGGGACTGGACCCTGACCTTCAGGTGCGCTTTCCCGGTCGAATTCGGCACCAGCCACGTGCCCGAATCCTGGTCTGGCACGATCGAAATGCGCGGATCGGTCTTCACGGTCCAGCTCGGAGTGCTCACGACCCGGTTCACGAAGGATTTCCCGAAAGGGCACGCCGTTGGCAGCAGCACCTTCTGGGTCGCACACTGCTCGAAGTACTTGTCGAGCTGGTCGGTGACCTCTTTGACGAAGGTCGCATTCGCTTCAACGTCGACCTGCACGGGCGTGACGCTCCCCGGATCAGTCACCGGAACATCGACGGCCGTCGCGACCAGGTACTCCGATTTATGGTCGAAGGTGTAAAGCCCAGGTGCGAACACGACAAAGGATGCGGCGGCATCGTGCTTTGCGGTCGTTGTGACATTGGTCCCGTTTACTCGGAAATCCGGATCGTGGAGTACCGAGACCGACACGGTTGCGAGCGGCGACTTCACAAAGGTCCATCGCGGGAACAGCCCGAGAAACGCGCTCGTCTGCCTGACGCTGAAGTCCGTCATCTCCTGGGTCTTGCCGAGGTGGTAGCTATAGGTCACGGTGTGGACGCCCGCGGAATCGGAGCTGTCATGCACGAGGCGGATGCCGGCGATCGTGCCGAGGGCGTCATCCGTCAGCAAATTGGATGCGGTCTGGTCTGGCGCACGCACCCCGGAAAGCTCACGCGCGGTTGTCGCGTCATGGCGGTTCAGGGCGTCGAAATAACTCGAGACGAACCCGTGGGCGCTGTAGATGGTCGCGTCGAGTATGCCTACCGTCGCAAAAAACGCGGCGATGAGGAGGGCGAATCCAATCGTCCAGGTGATGAGGGCGCGACGCACCGTCTCATCCTAGGTTGACGGCCTGCACGGGATCCGTGCACAGGCCGCCCGTCGTACACTGCGTCATCGCTCTGCCGCAGGTAGCGTAGTCGCGTGTCTTCGATCACTCTGTCCGCCGAACAGCAGGCGGTCTTCGACGCGATCGAGACGACCCGCGACCACATCTTCGTCACGGGCCGAGCGGGCACAGGCAAATCAACGCTGCTGAATCACCTCGCGTGGAACACGTCGAAGCAGGTGGTCATCTGTGCACCGACCGGCGTCGCCGCCCTGAATGTCGGGGGCCAGACCATCCACTCGCTGTTCCGCCTGCCGATCGGTGTCATCGCCGATCATGAGATCGAGCAGAGCAGAGAACTTCGCAAGCTGCTGGCGACGATCGACACCGTCGTGATCGACGAAGTGTCGATGGTCAATGCCGACCTGCTGGATGCCATCGACCGCAGCATGCGCCTGGCGCGACAGCGACCACGTGAACCGTTTGGCGGGGCGCAGGTTGTACTGTTCGGCGACCCGTACCAACTCGCCCCGGTGCCGGGGGATGCCGATGAGCGGGCATACTTCGAGGATCAGTACCGCTCGATGTGGTTCTTTGACGCGAAGGTCTGGCACAACACCGACCTGCTGATCTACGAGCTCGCGACCATCCATCGGCAGCACGAAGACGAGTTCAAGTACATGCTGAACGCTGTGCGGCACGGCAGGGTCACAGCCGAGATCGCGAAGCGGCTGAACGACACGGGCGCGCGGCCCGCTCCCACCGACGGCGCGATTACTTTGGCAACAACCAACGTGACGGTCTCGCGGATCAACGCGACCGAGCTCGCGAAACTGCCGGGCCGAGCGCTCACCGCCCGCGCTGAGGTCAGCGGCGAGTTCGGCGGCCGGGCGTACCCGGCAGATGAAGCCCTCGAGTTGAAGGTGGGTGCGCAGGTGATGTTTCTGCGCAACGACTCCGACCAACGGTGGGTGAACGGCAGCATCGGTACGGTCACCAAGATCGACAGCACGGTCTGGGTTGAGGTCGATGGCGAGGTTCACCAGGTGCAACCCGCCGTGTGGGAAAAGTACCGGTATTCGTACTCGCCCGTCACGAAGTCGCTGAAGAAGGACATCGTTGCCGAGTTCACACAGTTTCCACTGCGGCTGGCGTGGGCCGTCACCATCCACAAGTCACAGGGCAAGACCTACGACCGGGCCATCGTCGACCTCGGGCAGCGCTCGTTCGCGCCCGGGCAGACCTATGTCGCTCTGAGCCGCATCAGTGAACTCGAGGGGCTGTACCTCACGCGCCCGCTGCGTCCGTCCGACATCATCGTCGACGAGAACGTGTTGCGCTTCATGGAGCGCGCTGTGGCGATTCCGGCGATCGAGGCGTAGCTGGCGCTAGGCGGTCTTGGGTGCCGGTGCGGCCTTGTCCGCGCCGAGACCGACCGCGAGGAGCACTACTGCCGTCGCGAAGTTGAGCACGTTGTCGGCCGCATTGAGGGCAAGAATGTTGAGGGGATTCCCGCTGCTCGCGACGAACAAACCGATGATCCCCACGATCAGGAAGATCGCACCCAGGCCGGTATTGACCGGCTTCGCGGCACGAGCACTTGTGAGTGCCGCGAGCAACAGGGCGACGCCGACGACAACGTGGATGAGGTTGTGCAGCGGGTTTACCTCGAACAGACCGATCAGAAACGCACCGCTTGCTCCCGTGAACGTGATGCTGCTGGTGAGGAAGAACCCGCAAATCCCAGCGACGAGGTAGATGACGCCGAAAAAGATGCCCAGTACTCGGTTGGGGGATGTGGACATGTCGGTTGCCTCCTCGTCGTGGCGGCCTCGTGCGCGCCAGGGTGTCTGGTTACTAGTTTGGCTGGTTATCTACGGCGCCGCGTAATTCAGATGCGAAAAACTGGTCAGCATGCTAATAGTTCCCGACACCAAGAATTGGACCTGGGTCATCGAGCGTCCCTGCCCCGAATGCGGCTACGACGCGACCGACCATCCGGATGCCACGATCGCCACGGCAATAAGGACGAACGCGGCAACATGGCCGGCCGTTCTCGCGCGTCCCGACACTCGGGTTCGCCCCAATGACGCCACCTGGTCACCGCTCGAGTACACCGCCCACGTGCGCGATGTACTGCGCATCTACCGTGACCGCGTTCGTCTCATGGTCGAAACGGACGACCCTGTGTACGAGAACTGGGATCAGGATGCCGCCGCGGTCGCCGACTCATATAACGAGCAGGACCCGGCGTTAGTCGCTGCGGAACTCGCGGATGCCGCATCCGCGCTCGCCGGCGCCTTCGACGCGCTCAGCGCGGCCGAGTGGCAGCGCGTGGGCCGCCGGAGTGATGGCGCGAACTTCACGATCTCATCCCTGTCGAAGTACCTGCTGCACGACGTCGAACATCACCGCTGGGATGTCGCGGGCTAGCTGAACGGTTAGTCGAACAGGTGCGAGGCCAGGAAGGCCTCGGTTCTTGCCCTCGCCAGCTCGGTCGCACGCACGTCGTGCTTCTCGTCGATGTCGGCGTTGGCGAACGAGTGCACCGTTCCGAGATACACGTGGTCGGTCACGGGGGTTCCGTGTTCCTTGAGCCGGTCGATAAAGCCGTCCGGTTCTTCGCCCTCGCTCCATTCGTCTGCCTCTGAGTAGTGCAAAAGCACGGGGGAGGGGATGACGCCGTGGTCTTTCTGGCCTAGGGACGCATAGTAGGCAACCACGGCATCCGCCGACCCGCCCTGGGCGTGGAGAAGCGCCAGCCATCCGCCGAGCGAGAAGCCGACGATGCCGACGCGCGTTGCACCCTGCGCACGAGCGTCGACAATGATGTCGTCGAGCTCTGCCAGAGCAAGGCGCACGTCGAGCGTGTTCATGAGTTCTTCGGCCTGGTCGGCGTCGAGAGTGGCGACACCGTTATAGAGATCGGGCACGGCGACCCAAAAGCCCTCGCGTGCGAGTGCCTCCGCGAGCTGTTCGAGGCCGTGGAGGCGGCCATACCAGTCGTGCACGAGGATTACGAGAGGGTTGCCCGGCGTGCCCCGATAGATCGGAACGCCGGGCGACGGGATGGAGATGAGTTCGCTCACGATGCATCCGTCCGACGGTGGGTAGGTCCGAATCCAAGGGTAGTCACTGGTTGGCGCAACTCCCGGGAACGCCTGAGTAGTAGTTGCTCATGGTCGGGGGCAGGAACGAGTAACAGGATGGCCCAATGACCAAGCTACGCACGCGCCTGATTACCCTTGCCGCCGCCACCGCGGTCCTCGCGTTCACCCTGATTCCTGGCGCAACGGCCGCGAACGCCAGCAACGCGAGCAACGCCGCAGCGCTGCTTGCGTCGATCGACAACTTCCGCGCCTCGAACGCGTCACTTACTCCGCTGGCAGCCAACGGATTTATCGGCGCCTACGCCCAGGACCTCGCCGTTCAGTACTCGAAGTGCGGCTTAGCCTGCATCCCCGGTGCGAAGACTTCCGAGGTACCCCCGGCTGGCGGCTCATTCAACACCTTCGCAGAGAAGGCCTCCGGCACGGGACGCATTGCGAAGCTCTCGCTTGCGTACGCCCAGCAGTGGGGCGCAAACCTGCTGGCTCCGAACTATGGTTCAGTCGGTTATGTGACCACGGCGACGACCGACTACACAATCCTCGTCGTGGCGACCTATGCCACGGCGCCGCTCGACCTGATGCGCGCGGGCCATGTGACGGTCACGGGTACTAACCGGGTCGGTATGACGCTGACCGGTCATCCGGGCACGTTTTCGCCGACGCCGACTCAGTTTACGTATCACTGGACTTCCAACGGCGTAACCGTTGGATCCCTGAATTCGCCCACCTACACGCTGGTTGCTGGGGACCTTGGCCACAGCATCCACCTGGTCGTCACGGGTATCAAGGCCGGATATCAGGATGCATCACACGGCTCCTCAAACAGCGCGCCGGTGCAGATCGGTCACCTGCAGCATCCCACCAGGCAGATCATCACCGGCCACCCGAACGTCGGCAGCGATCTGGTGGCGGTGACGACCGGATGGCAGTCCGGCACGTCGCTGTCGGCGCAGTGGTACAGGAATGGCAAGGCAATTCCCGGGCAGTTCTTCAGCACCTATCACGTGCTTCCAGTCGACAAGGGTAAGAAGATCGACGTGCGTATCACCGGCGTCGTGGCTGGTTACAAGACGGTGACCCTGAGGTCGCACACCGCCCACAAGATTGGACCAACGCTTCTGACCGCGCCAGCGACCGTCGACTTCGTCGGAGTCGCGACCTATACCCATACGCTGACCGCGCAGCCCGGCATCTGGGGACCCGGAATCGTCCACTTCACGTACCAGTGGAGACTCAACGGCAAGAAGGTCAGCGGCGCGACTCACGCCACCTACAAGCTCCCTGCGGGCGCCGCCGACAAGAACGTGACGGTCACCGTGACCGGGCACGAGACCGGCTGGGGATCAGTATCGGTCACTTCGGCCTCGGCCCTGGTCCAATCCCTGCCCTTCACTGGCGGCACAAACGTAACAATCAGCGTCCCGGCGACGTTGACGGCCGGCGCGCTGCTGACGGCGCACGCTGGCGTCTGGACGCCGACGCCCACATACTTCAAGTACTTCTGGTATCGCAACGGGACCCTGATTCCCGGTGCAATCAGCAAAATCTTCAAGCTGAAGGACTCGGACAACACGGCCAACTTCAGTGTCATGGTTCAGGTGTATCGGGCTGGTTACGACTCCACCGCGGCATTCTCACCGACCGTCACGCTGAACTGGTAGCTCGTAACTCATAGGGTGTCCCCCTGTCAGCACGCTCCCGTATGCTGGCTCGCGGAAGCAGGGGGCACACGTGATTGAAGCCGTTGGACTAACGAAGCGCTTTGGGCAGCGAACGGCGGTCGATGACGTGAGTTTCACGGTTCGGCCAGGACTCGTCACCGGGTTCCTCGGGCCGAATGGTGCGGGCAAGTCGACGACCATGAGGCTCATCACGGGCCTCGACCGCGCGTCGGCCGGCACAGTCACGGTCAACGGCAAGCCCTACGCGGAGCACCGCGCTCCGCTCCGTGAAGTCGGGGTACTGCTCGACGCAAAAGCTGTTCACACTGGTCGCAGCGCGAGAAACCATCTGCTGGCGCTCGCGGCAACGCACGGCATTGGCCGCAAGCGTGTCGATGCGGTGATCGGGATGGCCGGACTCGAGTCCGTCGCCCGCCAGCGTGTCGGCAACTTTTCTCTCGGGATGGGGCAGCGGCTCGGTATCGCCGCGGCGCTTCTGGGCGACCCGGCCACGCTCATCCTGGATGAGCCCGTCAATGGCCTCGACCCCGAAGGCGTGATCTGGGTGCGCAACCTGGTTCGACACATTGCCTCGCAGGGCAAAACGGTCTTCCTGTCGTCGCACCTGATGAGCGAGATGGCCTTGACGGCGGACCACATCATCGTGCTCGGTCGCGGTCGCATCATCGCGGATGCCCCGGTCTCCGACATCCTCGCCCAGGCGAAGGGCGCCGGGGCCGTTCGCGTACGCACACCAGACATCGCTCGCCTCACCGGCCTGCTGGGCGAACCCGGCGTCGTCGTCACGAACGAGGAAAACGTGCTCGAGGTGAGCGGCATCACCGCAGCCCACATCGGCGAGCTCGCCGCGCACGCAGGCATAGTCCTGCACGAACTCACGCCGATCGCGAGTTCCCTTGAAGACGCCTATCTCGCCCTCACGCAGGATGACGTCGAATATCGGTCGACCGACGAAGGGAGTGCGGCGTGAGCGCGATAGTCGCTTCATCCCCCGGCCACCTCAGCAGGCTTAGCTTCGGCGGCATCCTTCGCTCGGAGTGGATCAAGCTGCGTAGCCTGCGCTCGACCGCATGGTGCTACGCAATCGTCATCGCCGTCACTATCGGCCTCGGCGCCCTGTACTCCTTGAATACGCAGGGCCAGGGGCTCACGGCCGATGACATTCGCGGGCTGGCGGTGGGGTCCTCGACGCTCGGGGTCAACTTCGCCCAACTTGTCATCGCCGTCCTCGGCGCGCTCATGATTACGGGCGAGTATGGCACCGGCATGATCCGTTCGACGCTGGCCGCCGTGCCGAAGCGCGTGCCGGCATTGATTGCGAAGTGTCTCGTGTTTGGCGTGGCGACCTTCGTGGTGTCGGCGATCGCGCTGGCGGGTACTGCGGTCGCCAGCTGGTTGGTGCTCTCCAACAACGGAATTCATGCCGACTTCTTCGACGGCCGTGTGCTCCTGCCACTCCTCGGAGCCGCGGGCTATCTCGCCCTTATCGGGGTGCTGTCGCTTGCTCTCGGGGCCATCATCCGGAGCAGCGCAGGCGGTATCGCCGTCGCGCTGGGGCTGATCCTCGTCGCACCGCTCATCCTTCGAATTCTTGCGAGCGTGACTCGTGCAGTTTGGCCCGTCAACGTCAGTGCGTTCCTGCCGAACTCGGCGGGCGGGCTGCTGTGGGCCTACACCTCGGGGCCAACCGCACCGGCGCAGAGTGGATATATCGTCCTCACGACTTTGCAGGGCGGGTTGATCCTTGGTGCCTGGGTGATAGTGGCCTTCGTCATCGCGGCGATCCTGTTGAAGCGCCGCGACGCGTAGCTGCCGCGGCCTGCCAGTACCGTCACGTTGGCGGGCGTCTCGCCGCCGGGCTCGCTCGGCATCCGCGCGCGCCGTTGCCGGACGTTGATGGAGACGACCTCATCTATTGGCCACGCCAATGCCTGAAATTCGTGGTTGTGCTCCCCGCGGGCCCCTTGTATGTTAGCGCTATCAGTACAAACTGTTAGCGCTACCAGTGCGCTACGCACGCAGCCCAAGTCCCATAGAACCAAGGAGCATTCTCAATGCGGAGAAAGAGCAAGTATTTGGCCGGCCTCGCGGCCACGGCAGTCGTCGTCGTGGCGCTTGCCGGATGTAGCAGTAGTGGCACCACGAGCTCCGGAAGCGATAAAGGTCGCACGATCACCGTTTGGAGCCTGAATCAGCAGCCCGATCGACTCGCAAAAGCGAAGGCGTCGTCGGCGGCGTTCACGAAGCAGACTGGAATCAACGTCAAGGTCGTCGGAGTAAACGAGGATCAGTTCCCGCAACTGCTCACTACGGCCGCAGCGGCGGGCAAGTTGCCAGACCTCGTCGGAGAGTTGCCCATCGGCGACGTGCGAACCATGTCGGGGAACGCGCTCGTCAACACGGATGCCTCGGCTCAGATCATCAAGGATCTTGGGGCGAACACGTTCTCGCAGTCGGCCCTGGCCTATACGCGCCAGGGATCGAAGCAATTGGCCATCCCGAGCGACGGCTTCCCGATCAGCCTGATTTACCGCAAGGACCTATTCGTAAAAGCCGGTCTGACGGCGCCGAAAACCTACGCCGATGTACTGGCGGATGCCAAGGCTCTGAACAGCCCGAGCATGGCGGGATTCGTGGCGGGCGACAGCGCCGCAACGGCGTACACCCAGCAGGTATTCGAATGGGTGGCACTGGCCAACGGATGTCAGCTCGTCGACCAGTCCGCCAAGGTCACGATCGACAGCAAGCAGTGCCAGGACGCATTCTCCTTCTACGGCGACCTGACCAAGAACTACTCGATCCCCGGTGCGATCGACTCAACGGCAGCCAAGACCGCATACATGGGTGGCAAGTCGGCGATGACACTGTGGGCGTCATTCATCCTGCCCGAAATGGCCGGACTGGATAAGCAGATCATGCCAACCTGCCCGCAGTGCACCAAGGATCCCCAGTTCATTGCAAAGAACAGCGGCTTCGTGACGACGCTGCAGGGGCCCGACTCGTCGACGCCCGCTGCGGGAGGCGACGTCACGACCTGGGTCGTCTCGTCCACCGCTCAGACGTCAGCATCCGAGAAGTACGTCGAGTACATGATGAACGACGGCTACCTGTCGTGGCTCAATCAGGCACCCGATGGCATGTTCCCTGCCCGCAACGGCACGGCAAGTGATCCGCAGAAGTTCGCAAAGGGTTGGCAGAACCTCGAAGACGGCGTCGACACGCACGAGAAGCTCTCGCAGATCTACTCTGCCGCCGACCTGACCGCGTGGCAGACGTCGGTCAACACCTTCAGCCGATGGGGCTTCACCCAGGGGCAGGGCAACCTACTCGGCGCTATCCTGACGCAGTTGCCCATCCCGAAGGCGATCGCTGCACTGACCAATGGCGATGTCAATGGAACCGGCGCCGCTTCGCAAGCACAGAGCGCCGTCGTGGGAATCCAGAACTCACTGAAGTGACAAAGAACACCCTCACCGGCGGCACCAACCACGTGTTGGTGCCGCCGGGTACCGGTTCCTCAGGCGGCCGTTCGCGTCGGCCCGGTCGTGGCTCACTGCGCCGGAGCGAAGCTCGCGCGGGCATGGCACTCATCGCACCGACGGTCGTAGTGGTGGTCGTCGTGGTCGTGCTGCCCATCGTGTGGAGCATCTCGATGGCGTTTCAGAAGGTGCGCCTTCTCAACCTGCGAACCGTGGGCATCTTCGGGGATTACACGCTCCAGAACTTCGTCAACGTCTTCACCGCTCCGGGATTTGTCACCACACTGCTGGCGACCCTCACCTACTCAGTACTTGGCACCGGGTTTTCCATCGGTGTCGGACTCGTGGCATCCCTTGCACTGCGCAAGCGGTTCCGGGGTAGGGGTTTCGTAAGAGCGTTGATGCTCCTGCCGTACGTCGCGCCCGTCGTCGCCGTCACTTTCGTCTGGCAGATCATGCTGAGCCCCGATTTCGGATTCGTTGACTACTGGGGCCAGAAGCTCTTCGGCTGGACCAAGCCGATCGCATTCCTCAGCCAGCAGACGGCCCATGTGTCGATTTTCGGTGTAAATGTCGCCGTTCCGATCGCTCTATTGAGTGTCATTGCGTTCGAAACGTGGCGTCAGTTTCCGTTCGCGTTTCTGTTCCTCACTGCGCGCATCCAGGCAATCCCGGATTCGCTGGAGGAGGCGGCCCGAGTGGATGGCGCCACCATCTCCCAGAGGTTCCGGTACATCATCTGGCCGCAGCTGTTGCCGACGATCGCGGTGCTCGCGGTCCTTCGGTTCATCTGGACCTTCACCAAATTCGACGACATCTACCTTCTGACCGGTGGTGGAGCGGGTACCGAAGTCATCAGCGTGCGTGTCTACAACTTCCTGATTGGCAACGGCGACATCGGCCTCGCGTCGGCACAGGCGGTGATCCTCGCCGTCGTCCTCGCCCTCCTGGTCGGCATTTACCTTTGGCGATTCGGCCCGAAAGAAGAAGGGGTCTCCTGATGACGACCGCAACGCAAACAACTCGAGCGGCTGCGCCAGCCCGCCCCGGACGGCGTCGACGACGATTCGGCAGGGACTCGACGGAGAACGCTGTCTTCGGCATTCTCCGATGGTTGGTCATCGCGGTGCTCGTGATCGCCACCGCTTTTCCGTTCTACTACATGGGATTTCTGTCCGTGCAGGGAATCGGCGACGTTCTGAAGAGCCCGGGCGCGCTCTGGTTGCCCTTTTCGCGCCTGAACCTTGGTGCATATCTCACGGTGCTCCAGCCGGTCGAGGCGAAGGGCGAAGGCTTCCTTGGGTTCATGGCCAACAGCGCCGTCTTGGCCGTCGGAACCGTCGTGCTCACGCTGCTAATCACCATCCCGGGCGCATACGCGGTGTCGAGGCTGAGGTTCTTTGGGCGCAGGCAGATCAGCGCCCTGTTCCTCGCGGTCTACCTGTTCCCGAGCATCCTTCTGGCCGTCCCGCTCTTCGTGTTCTTCACGAGGATCGGGCTGAACGGCTCACTCGTCGCGGTGCTGATCGTGTACGTGTCCCAGACCGTGGCTGTCTCGATCTACATGCTGCGCAACTACTTCGACACGATCCCGATCAGCCTCGAGGAGGCGGCGGCGCTGGATGGCTGCAGTCGACTGGGCACGCTCTTCCGAGTCAGTCTGCCGTTGGCAATGCCATCCGTTCTTGCGAACGCGCTCTTCGTCTTCATGTTCGCGTGGAACGAGTTTCTCTTCGCCCTCCTGTTCCTCATCGACGACCGCAGCAGGTGGACTGTCTCGCTTGGGCTCGACGAGCTCACCGGCAACAGCATCGAGATTCCGACGACCGTTCTGATGGCCGCGGCTGTGATCACGACCATCCCGATCATCGTTCTGTTCTTCGTCAGCGAGCGACTGCTGACCGAGGGCCTGACGGCGGGAGCCGAGAAGGGCTGACTCCGCGACTACGGCCCCGTCCACATCCGGCGACTGCCACATAAGACTGCTTCACCAATCAACACTGTATGAAAGGCCATTTAGTGCGTATCGAAACTGTTACCCCGATCTTTATTGACCGTTATCTGTTCGTCGAGGTGACGACCGACACCGGGCTCAAGGGTCTGGGCGAGTCGGGAGCCTGGGGATTCCAGGAGGCGACGGCGGCAGCCATCAGCCGGTTCGCGGAGTACCTCATCGGTCAGGATCCGCTCCGGATCGAGCACCACTGGCAGTACATGTATCGCTGGACCCACTTTCGTGGCTCGGTCGTGATGGGTGCAATCAGTGCGATCGATATCGCTCTCTGGGACATTGCGGGCAAGCACTTCGACGCCCCGGTCCACGCGCTGATCGGCGGGAAAGTGCGCGAGCGGGCTCGGGTGTACTCGCACGTATTCGGTGAGACCACCGACGAACTGTGTGAGGGAGTCGCCGATGCGCGGCGCCAGGGCTTTACTGCGGTCGGCCATCTCACGCCGTTCCTGGACTCCCCTCGGGAGGAGCCGTACTTCGAGACGCACGTCAAGAAAATCGAGAACGCGATTGCGGCCGTCGGGCGATACCGTGAGGCCGCCGGCTCGGATGTCGACCTCTGCATCGAAATTCACCGCAGGCTCGCTCCGTACGAAGCGGTGCAATTGGGACTCGGGATTGAACAGTTCACGCCGTTGTTCCTCGAAGACCCTGTGCTGCCCGACAACATCGACGAGATGGCGTACGTTGCCGGGAAGATCAACATCCCGATCGCAACGGGCGAAAGATTCACCTCACTGTGGGACTTCCAGATGCTCCTCGCACGCGGCGGCGCGCAGATGGTGCGACCGGATGTCTGCCTGGTCGGCGGAATCACCGGAGCCCGCAAGGTGGCCGCCCTCGCCGAGGCCTCACACGTCGGGGTCATTCCACACAACCCGCTCAGCCCGGTGTCTACCGCAGCGTGTCTCCAGATTGCTGCGACAGCACCCAACTTCCTGCTGCAGGAGTTTCCGAGTGAGGAATGGGGCGACACCGATCGCAAGCGACCGGAGCCGGACAAGCTCGTCTCCGGTGCGGCTACGCACGACGGCGAGGGCTTCATCAACATCAGCGATGAAGCCGGGATCGGCGTCGCGCTCCGTCCGGATGCCGCGGCTCGTTATCCTTATTCCAAACGCGAAATTCTCACCCGTCTGCACGTTGACGGATCAGTGGTCGACCAGTAACTTCGGATGGCGACGGTGCTACGACAGTTTGCGGGAGACGTCATAGTGAGCCGACTGGAGTTGCCGTTGAAGGGCTGGGGGCCGGGCGCATTCACGCCGTGGGCGAGGTGCAACTCATGGTGATCATGTCTGACGTCGCCAAGCTCGCGAACGTCTCGATGCAGACCGTTTCCCGCGTCATCAACGACAAGGATCAGGTCAGCGTCAAGACCAGGGCCGCAGTCCTGGCTGCGATCGAGCAGCTCGGATATCGCCCCAACACGATCGCGCGTGCACTCGCATCCCGTCGTAGCAAGAGCATTGGTTTGATCAGCACGGGCATCGCTGCTCGCAGCCTGTCGAAGCGCATGCTCGCATTCAACGAAGCAGCCAGGGCTTCCGGTTACCAGGTCAGCATCGTCAGCATCGACGACGCCGACTATCAGGGCCTGCTGGATGCCTTCGACGTTCTGCTCGCGCAAAACGTCGAAGGTATCGTGGTCATTGCTGCGGACCGCGACCTGTTAGATGCCTTGCACGAGATCAAAGTCGATGTGCCGCTGGTCATCTCCGAGGGCAGCAGTGTGCCGGGCCTCCATCACGTTTCCGTCGACCAGTTCGAGGGCGCGCGCATCGCCACGCGTCACCTGCTGGATCTAGGACACCGCGACATCCGGCACATTGCCGGACCGGCACGATCCCTGGATGCCAGCGAGCGATTACGCGGATGGCGCACCGCGATGTCGGAGGAGGGTCTCGCCGCGCCTGACGCGTTGATCGGCGACTGGCGTCCTTCCAGTGGATACGAGGCCGGTCTGGTGCTCTCCCAGACCAGGGACTTCACCGCGGTGTTCTGCGCGAACGACCAGATGGTGATCGGCCTTCTGCACGCGTTCTCAGAGGCGGGAATCCGAGTGCCGGATGACGTCAGCATTGTCGGTTTCGATGACATCCCCGAGGCGGCGCACCTGATCCCCGCGCTCACGACCGTCCGCCAGGACTTCGACGAACTGGGTCAGCGCATCATGGACACCCTTATTGCGGAGATCGAGGGCACCGAGCTGACGATCCCGGCGAGCACCCTGCCGGAGCTCATCATCCGGAAGTCGACGCGCGCGCTCCGGTTCAATTAGCCAGCGGATGCAGAAACGTTACTGAGTCTTCCTTGCGCCTGTGCGACGCCAGCCGATAGCGTGTTCACAACGCCAAATCGAAAGGAGGCCGTCTCGTGAACACAGGAATTGCAATGGATTTTCGTAACACCCGTCGGCTTCGTCGGCGTCCTCACCGCCTGATCGGCTAGCGCATCCCGCCACCGATCTGACGGTGGCGATGCTCTCGAAGCCTCGGCTCAGCATGGATTCTCCGTGCGCTCAGCCACCCGTCTCAACGACGACTCGTCTCTGATGCAGTCGACCATTTCGCCGCCAGAAGCGTCTCACCGCCCAGCGCTCTCGACGCTAAAGCGCCGTCCTTTTGCTGCGCAACCGGAAGTCAGGAACACCCCTCATGAATACAACACTGTCGACCGCTCCCGGTCGTCACGATCATCCACCGCACGAGTCCGAGCAATACCAGCCGAACCTCCCTCGGAGGGTCAGCCCACTCGACCGCCTCGCGCTGCACGTCGGCGTCGCTCTCATCAAGTGGGGACGCCGCCCGAAGCCGGTCGAGTCGCGTGAGCGACGGGCGAACCGGGTCGAGCTGGAGCTCGCGCGTCTCGCTCGTGAGTCGAGTACTGAGCGCAGCATCCGGCTCAGTACGCCCGTTCGGTAACGCTAGTGCGCCAGGTGGAAATGCCCAGAGGCCGTCGTTGGAGTTCGCTCCGATGGCGGCCTCTTCCCGTCAGGCCATAACTCCGATGGCGTTCGGCGTCCAGCCGGGAAACACGGATGCCATAGACCCCGTACTCAGGTTGAGCCGCTTGGTCACGACCTCGGTAAGCACGTCGCGGTAATCATTCCAGCCGGGAACATCGCCCTGGTCGAGCATGCCGGGATCGAGACCGTTCCAGGTGCCGTGCACCCCGCCGACGACTCCTCCACCGATCGCGAGGACGACACCGCCGTGGCCGTGATCCGTTCCGCCACTGGCGTTCTGCTCAACCCGGCGACCAAACTCGCTCATCGTGACGATCGTCGTCGAGTCGAGATCGGTGCCGATGTCGGTGGTGAAGGCCGCGAGTGCCGTCGCCAGGTCGCCGAGGTTGCGCTTCATGTCGCCGGAGTCAACGTTGCCCATTCCGGTGTGGGTATCCCAGCCGCCGACGTCGATGCAGGCGACCTTGACTCCCGCCTTCGCCTTGATCAGCATCGCCAGCGACGACAGCGCATCTCCCAGGTTGCCGGCCGGGTAGGTGACGGTTGGTATCGCCGGCTGGTCGGCACGGACGGCGGCCACGTCGTGCAGCGCCTCGAGTGCGAGAACCGTCTGCATGCTGATCGGATGGTCAACACCGGTGTACAGGCTGGCGAGCGCGGTCGTTGTGGCGGCGACACGATCATCCCCGACATCGAGTTTGAGGTCGTCGAGCGTGTTCATCGCGAGCGAATTCGACTCCCCCATGAGCGACCGCGGCAGAAGGCCGCCGACCGCGACCGAACGGAAGGTGGTGCCGGGCCCGGAGACTTCGAGCACCCTGTCGAGCCATCCCGAGGTTAACGAGGTCGTCGAACCGCGCTCGAGGCAGTCCTGTGCCTGAAAATGACTGCGTGACAGGTCGGGAGTCGAGACCGCGGGAACAGCTGCGACTCTGCCGGCCGTGATCAGCGACTGCAGGGGAGCGAGCGCCGGATGCAGCGCGAAGCCGCGGTCCATGGCGATTAGCGAGCTGCCGCGTACGGCGATGTCGGGACGGTTGGTGAGCAGATTGGGGTCGTTCGCAGGAACCAGCAGTGAAAGCCCATCCATGCCGCCGCGGAGGAACAGCACAACCAGTGTGCCGTTCGTCGCGGTTCCCGGGTCGGCGTAGGCCACCCGGCTCGTGACGAGCTGGGCTCCGAGTGCCGCGACGCCGACACCCATTCCGGCCTTCAGGAAGGTGCGACGGTTGAAGCCGCGCGCCCAGAGGGTCTCGCGCTTCTCCGCCGCGACCCGATTGCCCTCCGCTGCGGCGCGGATCGCGGCATCCTCAGCGGTCGGCCCCAGCCGCTCCCAGTCCGGGCAGTCAGGATGAAGGGAACGCAGGGCCGCCTCATCCCTCGCCACGCTCGTGGTCTGCTTTGCCATGATCGTCCCGTCTTCGGATCGTGATAGTCGTCGTGCGTCAGCGCAACTGGAAGTAGGCGGAGTCGAGCACGAGGCTCGCGATCTCCCCCGCGAGGTAGTCGTATGGCACGCGCGAGGAGGGGGTGAGTCCTCCCGCAGCGAGGAGCGCAGCGAGGTGGTCGGGCGTCGGTGCGTTGCCAACCAGCCGCACGCAGAGCGCCTTGACCCACTTTTCCGCCGTGACGCTCTTGCCCGATGGCACGAGTGACAATGCCTTCGTGTATTTCAGCCCGCCCCACCAACCGTGCACGAGGGCGCGGTGGGTGTTCCATCGCTGAATCATCGAGCCGGCACCGAGCCAGGCGGCGGCGACATCCGGATAACCGTTTGGTGGGTTCCAGCCGAGGGGCGGCTGGCCCGCATTCCACAGATCCCAATAGAGCGACACGACACCCTTGCTCGTGTTCTTCGACGAACTGCCGAGGCCTACGTTCAGAACGCGAGCGGCGCCGACCGCATCTTCGAGTGGCCGACGCATCCTGACGCCTACGGCGCCCCAGAAGTCGCTGCTCAGAAAGACCGCTTTGACGACGGCAAGGATGCTGCTGCCGTGGGTCAGGTATACCTGCGCCAATCGGTCGATCAGGTCGTCACTCGGCAGGTCAGACACGAATCGCGTCGCGATCTTGCGAGCGATGGTGCGGGCAGTCGATGGGTGCATCGCGAGGTACCTGAGGTAGGCATCCCCCACGGCCTCGCCGCCCGCGCCGGTCGCGTTGGCGGAGGTGAACCCGAGCACAGTTACGGGCCCTGTCACATGCTCAGTGCTGTCGTACAGATAGGAGCCTCTGTCGTAGTTGATCATCCGACCGGAGAGGATGGCAGCGCTCGCCTTCACGTCGTTCTCGGTGTAGCCACCCGCGATGCCGACGGTGTGCAGTTCAAGCAGTTCGCGGCCGAGGTTCTCGTTGACGTGCTCTTTGCGTGACTGGTCGTTGCTCAGGAACTCGAGCATGGCAGGGTGCTTCATGGCCGCGAGGAGCATGCCGCTGAAACTGCCGAAGGCATGCTTGCGGATGACATTCGTGATGTAGCCGGGCGCCGTGGCCCACTGCTCCGACGGGACGGCCACGTGCAGGTGGGCGGAGAAGATGTCGACCACGACCTCGTACAGCTGCCGCCTTGAGAAGATCTGTCGCCCGAGCGTCGCCTGGCCCGTCGCGAACATGGCATCCCAGCTGTACTTCTTGGTCTTCCTCATGATTGTTGCCGGTGATGCGCCAGCAAGCGGGAACGCCCTCCACGCCGCGTTGCCGGACGGATCTGGTATCGATGCGGGATCAAGCTGGCGCTTCAGCCAGCCATTTACGCCTAACCGTTTCAGGTCGGAGACATCCGATGGGCGAGCGCCGAAGGTCGCGCGGCGCAACAGGTGTCCGTGGTGGTCGCTGGAGGTGAACAGCGCGGAGGCGAGCGGGACGGATGCCGCCGCGGCGGCTGAATAGGTCGGGTACTGCTTGCCGGTGACCACACTGGCTGACCCCGTGGAGATGGACTGGGCTGCGCTCTGGTCGAGGCTGACTGGGCCTCCGTGCGCGTAGGGTCGGCTGGCGATCGCGCGGTGCTTGGGTGGTAGTGCCGACTTGGACGGCAATGCGGACTTCGTCGGAACCGTCTTCCCGGTGGGCGCAGCCGACGCGGCAACAGGATTCGATTCCTTCATGGCGGCCCGCCCGCTTCCGTCTCAGCGCATCCCCGACAGAGTGGTGCCGTCGACGCTATTGCCTGCGCGCGTCGACGCACAACACCCCCAAGCGAGCGTCGGACAGAAGGGGGACAGGGTACCTGCGCTAGCCCCGTTCCTCTCCTATGCTGTTGCCGCCGTCGACCACGATCACCTGGCCGGTGATATACGAGGCGCCGGGGGAGGCGAGCCAGGCGATTGCCGCTGCGACCTCGTCGACGGTGCCACTGCGTCTGATCGGGACCCGACGGCCCTCCTCCACCTCGCTCGCGAGTTGTGAGCCGGAGGCGATCCATCCGGGGGCGACCGCGTTGGCGGTGATTCCGACATCCGCTTCATCGACCGCAATCGCTCGCGTGAGCCCGACCATGCCCGCCTTCGCGGCCGCGTAGGCGACATCAGCTCGGGATGCCATCACCGGCCCGCTGACACTCGACACGTTGATGATCCGGCCCCACTGCGCCTCACGCATGGCCGGGATGAGCACACGGGTGAGCAGGAATGCGCTCGTCAGGTTCATGTCGAGGCTTCGCCGCCAGTCGGCGACATCGGAGGTGATGTCGCCGTGCAGCATGTCGCCGTCGGAGACGCTGACCATGCCCGCATTGTTGACCAAAATCGCTGGCTCGACGGATGCCCGCTCGAGTTCGACCGCCAGCTTGGTTACCGCGTCTTCCGTGTCCAGTCGCGCGATAAATCCGATTGCGTCGAAGCCGTCTCGCTGCAGCTCGGCGACTCTCTCGTGGATGCGATCGGTCGTGGACGTGATTGCCACCCGCGCGCCCAGCTGACCCAGGGCCCTGGCCGTGGCAAATCCGATACCGGTCGCGCCGCCGGCGCCGCTAATGAACGCGGTACGTCCACTGAGATCGAGGGTGCTGGGGAGGTGTTGTCGTACCGGGGTAGCCATAGCCGCAATGTTAGCCACAGCGGTTCGGTGGGCGGCCGAGACATCCGGTTCTGCTGAGGCGATCAGTTGGTCGCATGAGTAGTGAGCAATAGAATATGGGGGCTTCGTCCGCTGCATGACCCGAGCTGTTCACGGTACAGGCTTCATGGTTGACTTTTCGCGGGGACTGGTAAATGCGTGACTCGTCTGTTCGAGAATTCATGGTCGGTATTGGCCTCGCCGCGCTGGTGCCCGTGGCACGGGTATGGAAGTGGTCGCGCCAGTCTGAGTTGCGGTATGTCCCGCGACCCGGTAGCTCGGCGCAGGTCCACTCGGCTGGCAGGGCTCCGGACCGCGTCCTGCTGATCGGAAACGGCATGGCCGTCGGCTGGGGTGTCATAAGTCACGATGTTGGGCTTGGCGGTGCGCTCGCCCGCGCATTGACCGCCAGTACGGGCCGTGCGGTGGATATTGACATCATCGCTGACCCGGATATGGGAGTAGCGTCCGCCATCCGCATCATCCGCCGTGCGAAGCCACAACGGTACGACGGGCTGGTTGCCACGGTCGGCGTTAACGCCGCTTTGGATTTGACGGGCAGATCTCGTTGGCAGGGGGACCTTACTCAGCTGCTGTCCGTTCTCGCAGAGGATTTGCGACCGGGTACGCCCTTCTTTCTCGTCGGGATTCAACCGATCCGCTCGATCCCGGTGTACGACGACAGCTTTGGCGGATTGGTCAATGTTCATGCGGTTCGACTTAACGGGGTCTCCGAGCGCGTCTGCTCGGCAAACCCGCGCGCACACTTCGTCCCGATAACGTCGCCCCCGCCCTCGGCCCCTCCGCGGTTTCGCGACGGCAGCGCGTATCAACACTGGGCGCAAGAGATCGCGGCGATTGTCGCGCCGCAACTTGACCAGGTCCAACACCTGGTACCCGCCGAGTACACGACCTCCAGTCGCGACGCAGTGTCAGAGTTTGCCGTCGCCGATCCTGAGCTACGGGCGCAGTTCGACTCAATAGTCAAACAGGCGCTGAGCACCTTGGGCGGTACCGGTGCCGCATTCGCCGTCATTGAGGATGACGGGATTGTGTTCAAGGCTCGCGCGGGAACGGTCCCAGAACACGTCGAGTTCGGCGGTTCATTCACCGCCAGCGTCATTGCCGCCCGCGGGGCACTGATCGTATCTGATGCTGCCACCGATGAAAGGTTTCGGTCTAACCCGAATGTTGTCGGTGACATCGCCATCCGTCACTTTGCCGGCTTTCCCGTTGAGTCCGCCAACGGCGAGCGAGTGGGAGTGATCTGCGTCTTCGGGCCACGCCCTAAGCCGCATGACTCCGAGCTGGTTGAAGTTGTTCTCCGCCAGCTGGCTTTGCACATCCAGGAGGTAGTCCGCCCGAATTGAGATTGGCCGAGCTGTCACAAGCCTCTCGAAAATAGAAATGCCCAGCGCGCGGCGTTAGGGGGGTATTGCCGGCGCTGGGCTATCCGAATGAGTGACGACCACGGGTTGCCGTCGCGCATCGGAACAGACCTTGAAGCTCCGCTCACGGTGGGGTAAGAACCGCTGGACGCTTTGTCGGTATGTCCGGCCCTCCGGTTCGGGATTTGCATCGCAGGGCCAAAGAAGACACTACGGTATGTCCGCATAAGGGAGGACACGATTCGTGGCCCCAATACGGGGGTGTCGCGCTGTGCGAAACTCTTGATTCCGGCGCGAAACGGTGCTAAAACAGTTGCAAATTCTGGATCGCCGAGGAACCACGAGCCTTCCATCCGGCGATCCTCATCGATTCTGGATGGGGAAGGAGCTCCTGCGATGTCGATCTCGATCGAACTGAACTCGCTACTGAAAACCATGGATTACCCGGCCTCCAAGAGCGATCTCGTTCGCGAAGCCGTCAGGGACAGAATCAATCAGGCCGAGTTGGCGCGATTGCGGGCCATGATGCCGCGAAGCTACAGCGGGCGATACGACGTGCTGCGCGAGCTGAAGTGGCAGCGCATTCCGCAGGCGCCCGTGGTCGGCCCGTTCGCTCCCGCGATCAGCTGACGAGACGAATGGGACGGTCCCCAAAGTGGGGGTTAGCAACCATGAAGCCAACTCACAGGTCCTTGATATTGTGCACCTAGATCACATCGCGTTGCGGTTCCCGAGGGTCTTCGAAGCACCACCATTGGGGACGGCCTTGCAGCACCGAGACGCTAGTCGTTCGCCAGCTGACAGGATCGCGATCGCCTCAGCACCCGCCCCGCAAGCGGTCCGCTAGATGAACCGCCATGATGTGCTCAGCCGGGTACTGGCTCCGGTTACCAGACTCTGGCTCCTCCAGCAGCAGACAAAGAACCAGTCAGCTCCGCGGCCGCGTGACGCTCCGGAAGCCCGGGCGGCAGGTCCCGACCCTGCTTGTGTGCTGATTTTCGGGTCAGGGCCGGCCGTTGGTTGGGCTGTTCTAACCCATGCAATCGCGTTGCCGGGGTCGCTCGCCCGAGCACTTACCCTGAGAACCGGGCGCGGCACGAATGTCGAGCTGGTCGCAGACATGCGAATTACGGTGAGCAACGCCGGGTCGATGTTGAGGGCGACCGACACATCCCGATTCGATGCCGTCGTTATTGTGCTTGGCACAAACGACGCCATCAGGTTGATGCCATTGGCGGCCTGGCGCGCGCGATTCCTTGCGGTGCTCAACAGCCTCGACCAGACATCAGGACGACCGCAGACGTTCGTGACCGGGATTCCGCCGGTCCAAACCATCCCCGGATACACCTCACGCCTCGGAAGGTTTATCTCAGTTCATGCCGTGCAGATGAACGATGCGACTGCACGGCTGTGCGAGTCGGCCAACGTGACCTACGTGCCGCTGCCCTCGGTCGAGCCGACGAACGCCCTCGGCGTGCGCGACGGCCGGACCTACCGCAAGTGGGCCGACACGATCGCCGACGTCATCGCACCGCAGCTCGACAACTCCCGGCGCAAAACACCACGAAAGCTGGGCTTAACGCCACCCGCCTTTAGCACCCCCGGGTGGCGCTAGCCGGGCTGTCCGGAGGCTTTCAACCCCGTGTTTCCGTGCACCTTTGGTGCTCTGATGACGGCGTGTTGTCGGTGATTTCTGCGGCGCGTAGCCGATGCCGTAAGAGAGTCGAGCCGCTGTGCCCGAGTCGCTTCGACCACTTGATCGCTGGAGGATCTGCTCGCGCAATGTCTTCGGCGTGCACCGGGGGCAAAACGCGTGCGCGGTAGGCTATTGACCGGGCGGTCAATCAATTCTAAAATCAGAACGAGACTCCCGAGCGGGAGCCATCATTTGAAGGAGCTGGTTTCGATGCGCAAATGGACTCGGTGGGAAGACTGGGTGGCTGTTGTCGTCGGTATCGTGGTCGCACTGTCCACAATCTGGATGACCGCGATGGGTGCATCTGTTGCACTGATGTTGATTCTCGGGATCCTGCTGATCGCGTCGGGCGTGGTGAATCTTGCTCGCCCCGGCATGGTGGCGATGGAATGGGTGCAGGGTGCCCTGGGTATTCTGCTTTTCATCTCGCCCTGGGTCGGTGGGTACTCCTCGCAACCCGGCGTAGCGTGGGTTTCGTGGATAGGTGGCGCCGTGACGATTATTGTTGTCGCGCTCGCCATGCAGCCGATGGTTCACATGCCTCACCGGACGGTCATGCACTGACCGTCGCGATCTGGTAGCACGCACCACCCGACGAGGAGACCCTTGTGAGCGAAGACGTGAGCACCCGCGTGCGAATATTGGATGCGGCTGAGACGCTCTTCGCACGGAACGGGTTCGATGCAACCGCGACATCCGCGGTTGCATCGCTTGCGGCCGTGCCCAAGGGCCTCCTCTTCTATTACTTCCCGGCGAAGGCCGATCTGCTTCGCGCGCTCGTTGGCGAACGCATGGACCCGGCTATCGAATTCGAATCGGTGGTCGAACACGGCAACCCGATTCGTTCTCTGCTGAACTTCGCCTCCCGGTTGCGCGAGGTGCAGCGCGATTCCGAGGTGCTGCGCGTCATCATCTGGCGAGAAGAGCGCACGCATCCCGAAGTCGGGGCAAGCCTCGGCGAACACCGCCGACACCTGCAGGATGCTGTCGAGCGTGTACTTCAACAGAGCCTCGGCAAGGCGATCCCCGCTGCGCGCGTCCGTGCGGCGGCGCGCGCCTGGGTCGCGGTGCTCGCGGACCGCAGCGTCGCGGATCGCGCCGCGAGCCAGGCTCCGGACGCCGAACGATCCATGACGTTTCTGACGGAGGTCGCCGAGCTCATCTGCGACGGCCTTCAGCACGCGAATCCGTCGCCGGCGGGGTGATCCTCACCGGCCGAAGCTGCTCGGGCGCGTCTTGATGACCTCCTGAGCTCCGGCGGCTAGCTCTGAAGTGCCATCGACGAAGTCCAGGTCTGCCTCGACCGGCCGGGCCACCTGAAGGCATTACTTGCGGGGCGTTCGCACGGCTGAATATACTTCGACTATCGGGACGGCTCCGCCTATCGAGACCGCGCGATGTGCGCGAAATTCCTGCTCGCATTCGTCGCAAGGTGGACTCCGCCCATGAACAACTCCGCTCTCGTTTCTCGTCGCTCCAGCCCGGTCAGAGCTTTCGCGGTGGTAATCGCGCTCGTCGCCGCATTGCTCATAAGTACGGGAGGGACATCCGCCGCGTTTGCTGACGGGGGCACGGCGAGTCTGAGCGGGACAGTAACGGGTTCTGACACTGCGGGTGTTGGCGTCGCTGGCATCGAAGTTCAGCTTTCGTCCGAGGATGGCACCTACTTCGACACCACGACGACAGGCGACGACGGACGATATTCGTTCTCAGGAATCCCGGCGAACACCTACACGCTCACGTTCCAACCCGAGAACGGGGTGAACTACCTCATTCAGTGGTGGCAGAACGCGGCTGGCTCAGAGCAACCCACCCAATTCACCATCGCCGACGGCGACGTTCTGATCGGCTACGACGCTGTGCTTAAGGCCGGCGCAACCATCAGCGGCACCGTCGATGGTGTGGATGCCTTGGGGGATGGCCTCGCGAACGTCGACGTCTCTGCCCAGTCGAAGGACGGCAGCGGCTACGGCGATGTGCAAACGGATGCGAATGGCAACTACAGCATTGTGGGTCTGCCGGCCGGCCAGTACCAGGTGCGTTTTACTCCGAACGACAATGTTCACACCCTGCAGTGGTGGAATAACGAACCGTCGTTCGCGGACTCTGATGCATTCAATTTGCCAGCCGCAGGTTCGGTCACTGGCATCGACGCGCACCTACTGGTGGGTGCGACGATCAGCGGTACTGTTGACGCCGCCGGGTCGCCTGATGCGCCACTCGCTGGGGCGATCGTCATCGCAACTGGCCGCAACAGCGAGACGTACGCGAGCGCGACCACGGACGCCGATGGCAACTACACGCTCTCCGCACTGCCACCGGACTCATACACCGTGCTGTTCCAGTCGCCCGACGGCGGAACTTACGCGCCGCAGTATTGGCAGAACGCGAACTCTAGAGCTCAGGCAACTCCAGTGGTGGTCACGGACCAGGCCGTCGCTGGCATCAACGGCGATCTAGTTGCCGGCGCAAGCGTAAGCGGCACTATCTACGCCCCTGGCAGCCCCACGGTTGGCCTCGCGGGTGCTCAGATTGCCCTTTACGAAGCGGCGGGTGGCGGTCCTGTGGCAAACGGGCAGACAGATGACCAAGGCAAATTCACCGTGGCGAATCTCCCGCCCGGGAGCTACTCAGTTAGCATCAGTCCACCTTTCGGCTCGAATGCCGTCGACATTGAGTGGTGGGGCGGGTCCTTCATCCAGACAGGCGCCCAAACTCTTACTCTGACCGCTGGCCAGGCCCTCACGGGCATCGACCAGCAGCTCATCGTCGGTTCGACGCTGAGCGGCACAGTGTTGGCTGGCGGGCGCACTCCGACACCAGACGCGTACGTGGATGTCACGATCTGGTCATCAGACGAAGTTCAGGGCCACAGCGACATCCCCCCGTTTGAAACGGTGACGGATGCGTCGGGCAACTACTCGTTCGCGAACGTGGCTCCGGGCGCGTACACCGTGTTCTTTGGATCGGAGGGCCCCGGGTTCCTGAGCCAGTGGTGGAAGAACAAGAAAACCCAGGCGAGTGCGACGCGGGTGTTTGTGGTCAATGGAAAGGCAACGACAGGAGTCAACACGACCCTGAAACCGTATTCGATCACGCCGGGCACGCCGCGAATCAGTGGCCTCGCCCGAGTGGGCTCATCGCTCATCGCTCACCCGGGCAAGTGGAAGCCGGGCGTGATCATCCTGACCTATCAGTGGATGCGGGATGGCGCCGAGATCCCGAAGGCGACGGCACCGACGTACACACCGACGGCCGAAGATCTGGGTGCACTCTTGGCCGTTGAGGTCACCGGCACGGTTACGGCGTTCGAGTCGCAGGGCGAATCGGAGGTCGAGACGAGCGCACCGACGAAGGCGGTCAAGCCCGCGAACTAGCGTCCTACGGGACGACAGCTCCATGTCCCACCGGCTAGCACGCTGCCAGGCTGGGCACGGTTACCTATCAACGTCCTGCGGGTGCGGTGATCCTCAATGCCCAGGAAGCAGACAGCATTATGGGTGGCGTTGCGGTGCCGGTCGAGTCTGGCGGACCGGCGTGAACGTAAGCAAGCCGAAAAACAACGATCTTTGCTGAGCGCGAATTGCCAATTTTTACTGTCAGATTTTCGCGCCCGGGAGTGACCTCGCAGAGGCCGGACCTGAGGCAATCAATGATGCGGCCCGTCTGCGATGTGGGCAATCCCTGGGCATCAACTCTGTCAAACACGCTGACCAACATTTGAGACGGGACCACAGCTGAGTCAAAGGTCACCGTCAGAGCCTGTTCGGACAGGCCTACTTCGGAAAGCGAGACCGAGTTGGGGTCAGTAATGAGGCGCTTCGTTCACTTTCCTGCGTTCCACCATTCGAACTGTGCGATTGTCAGCGTCACGCCGTCCGCTGTCGCGGATGGCGGCGATGGCGCAGTCCCAGTCGATGCCGTCCGGGAGCCGCGCGAACGGCAAGGCGGCCCCACCTGCAAGGTGCAGGTGGGGCCGCCTTGAGGTGTATTTAGCGACCGGGCCAAGACGCGGGCGCATACGCCCAACCGAGGAAGCCCGTGGACAGGTGATCGTACTCGGCAACGTTGACGGCGCTACTGGTCGAAGCTCCTCCGCTCACGTACCTACCGTTGCCTTCGGAGAGCTCCACGTGGCCGGAGCCACCATCCCAGGGCACGTATTCCGAGAAGACGAGAGCGCCGATTGGGATAGTCGTGCTGGTGGTGTGGATCGCTCCGCCCGCCTTCAAGGAGTTGAATGCGGCGATCGCCGTCGGGTACTTGCCGGTGGTGTTGTAGGCGTTCTCAACGAACTTCTCGCACAGGCCCGGGTAGGACGTTGACCGTGCGTTCGCCAAGGACACGCCCCATGCAACCGCGTTCGCTGCCCGCGGGTCCCCGATTGTGCCGACGGCCGTCGGCAGGTACTGCTGGGACGCGGTGCCGTTGCAGTCCCAAATCTGCAGTTGCACACTCGAACTGGTTGACCCGCCCGGAACGTCCAGGCAACGAGAGGTCACGTGACGCGGCATCAGCGTGAGGTAACCGTTGCCAGCATCCACCGGAAGCCACTGCTGGTTCGTGCCGCCTGCCCAGCCCCAGATCTGCACTCGGCTGCCGTTACCGGTGCCACCCCCGCTGACGTCGAGCACGTCGTTTCCGTTCAGGGCACTAACGATCCGGTAGTAGCCGCTGTCTGTGGAAACGAAACGCCACAGCTGCGCATTGGTGCGGTTGATGGAGTACTGCTGCACGGCGGTGCCGTTCGAGGAGCTGGCGCCGCGAACGTCGACGACCTTTCCGCTGTTTCGCGCCGTCAGCATGAACCAGGTGTTGGTATCAACGGAAACCGCAGCAGGAGCCGGGGCGGAAGAGCCGCAGGCGCCGGTGACCGGGTTGTTGCTCCCCGTGCTGAGGTCCACATCAGCCAGGAAATATCCGTCGCTGGCTTTGTACCAAAGATTGTCCCACCCACCAGCGATATAGGGGCTGTAATAGCCCTTCACTGACTGGCCTCGGACGAAGCAACTCAATGCCACGGCGCTGCCAGCGGCATACCAGCCGTTCTGGCTCGAGTTCAGGGTGGCCGCGGACATGCGTTGGGTGGTGGCCATCACCCGCCCCGTGGTCGCTGCGCTCGCCGTCGCCGTGGTGAGGCTCTGGGCCCCGAGCACCATCAGCAGCAGAGCAACGAGAACAGCGACCGGGCGCAGCGGCGGTGCAGCACGCCGTGGGGAGCGGTCCTCCCCTGTTGCGGAATCCCGATTTCGACCGACGTACTCGGCCGTGCGGAAGATCTTCATGACTTACTCCTTCGGGTGAATCGATCTGTTGAGTACAGAGCGCGATCGCGCTCTGTAGTCATATCTACACCACCAGAAGTAATAACTACAATAGCTGGACGAAAGAAAATAGCCGGGCTTGGCTCGGCGGTTTAGTAGTGGGCGCCCCCGTAAACCACCAGTCGCCCCCAGGTCTCGTATGCATCGCGCCGCGAATGTGGTTCCTGGGCGATCCATTCAAGTCGAGCGGAGCGCAGAGCGGCTACTGGATTACCTGTTGCGGCCAACTCGGCGTAGAAGAGTTTCAGGATGTGGGACGTGTCGGTGTCGTAGAGCTTTCCTATCGACCCAATGATGGTTCTTGCTCCGCGGGCGAACATTGCGGTCGGGAATCCTGCATGTCCAACGCCTTCGATCCGCACCCGGCTGTAGCAAGAGGCGAGCACGCACAGTTCGGGATAGCGGAAGGTGAGCGCTTCCGCGGCGCTCATCCAGGTGCCGTCGGGGAATTGCTTGAGCTGACCCCAGCCTTTGTCGTCGTCTGTGCCGTGAACACCGAATGCGAAGAGTATGAGTGTTCGGTCGGAGTTGTTGAGAGCTCGCAATCCGGGGATGTCCGTTGGATCCAGAACCTCCGGGAAGTATTTCTTCAGCGCCTGGTGTTCCCGCTTGGTCGCTGGCAGTCGCTCTGTGTCGAAGACCGCCATGGAACCGGCGGCGGGGGCGTCGGACGTGGTGGACAGGGCATGCTGAACTGCGGTCAAGGAGGTGTGGATTGACGTCAGCGCAACCTCCAGTAGGGTGTGCGCGCCGATCCAAAGGCAGTCGAACTGGATGTGAAACAGCCCGGTCGGAATGACCAGAAGTCGAAGGGGAGACTGCGGCGTTGAGCGAAGTAGGGCTTCAGTCAGCGGGGGCGGAAATAGCGCCGCCGGGTCCGTCCAGATTCGTAGATCGTCCGGTCTGGGTTCACCGATCAATCCAGCTGGCAGGTCGACCGAGTCGACAATCTCGTGCGCGCCGTCGCTGTCACGCCAGGTGAGACGTCGGTAGAGGCGTGGTCCGTTCAGCGAAGTGATCAGGGGGATCGTCGAGGGCAGGAGCTGCAGGACAAAGACAGGTTTTGTGTTCGGGATCATCCCCACGAGCGCTGCGGCTCGAGCGGCGTACAGCGAGCCCGGGTCGACCAGGCTCCCGAGCGGACCCAGCAGCTTCTCGGCAGCCTCATAGGCTGCCACGTTCTGCTCACCGATCAGGTCGTCGCCGGCATCTCTCGCCCTGCGGTTGCCTTCCTCGTCTCCGTCGTCGGACGGTGCCGTGGTCTCAGTCCCCGAGGTTAGGGCTTCACCATCCTTCCTATCCGCTGAGTTTGCCCCCGCAGCCGCCTCCGCACTTTCGGTCGGCGTGAGCGGGTTTGCTGCAACGCCGGCAAGCAGCGTCCCAATCCCGTCGCGACGGACGATCTCGGCGGTGAGATCGGCCAGGTCCGCGTCTGCATACCGTTCAGCAAAATCAAGGGCTGCGCGAATGGTTGGGGACCAGATGCCAGCGAGGTAGATCCGCTGCTCGGGAGTTGTCGCGTTCAGAATCATGCGCCCAACCGCCATCAATCCTTCACGGATCGCCCCTCGCTGGGCCGCGACGTCGCCGTCCAGCTCAGCGCCGGCAGCCAGGACGTGTGCTGCTTTCGCGAGATATTCAAGTGACCCGGCGGGCTTACTCGGAAGGAGCGTAAAGACCTCGTTCGCGTCCTCGGTGCTTCTCCTGTCGTACGATTCCGTGCCGGGCCGGGTGATCCACGCCCGTGTCGCCAGGAGTCGGGCGCGTCCAGCGCCCAGCGGCTCGTTGATCATGGAGTCGAGTTGGGCGATCACTTCCTCTCGATGCGTCGTGCTCATCTCCGCGGTGCGACACATCGCATTGATTCGCAACCCCGGTCGTGGCGCGAAGCGCGCGATTTCGAGGAGATCGGCGACGACAGTGGGATCTTCCGCGATGCGCAAGATGGAGCGGCGATAGTTGGCTGCCCGCAAACCATTCGTGCCCCACCCTGACCACAGAGTGGTGCTGAGACTCAGCCAGGAGAGGGCGACCGCGCGGTCGTGAGAGTTCGTCCAAGCTCGACCTGATTCCATCAGGTTGACTGCCATCTCGTAACTGGAATTGGCGATCGAGTTCTCATGGCGACGCTCCGGGAGGCTGAGCTCCGCCATGCGTGCGGCGATCGTCTCGGGAGTCGCACCGACTAGATCGGCATACCGCTGGCCCAACAGAAAGTCGAGTCGAGCTCTGTGCCCCTCGAGGGCGCCCGCGCGGTCCCCCCTCGCCTCCGCGTTGTAGGCAACCTGCGCGAGGTAGGACGACTCGAGCGAGGGGGATCTGTGCCTGATGTTGTCGAGGGAGGAAAGGTCGGGCTGGGTACCAAGGCTTCGTTGCAGATCGTACGAAGCCTTCAGCGCTGCCGCGTACAGGGACGGGCGGTACTCCAGAGCTGGCAGCGAGACCGCCGCCCCTTCTTCGATTGCCTCCCTCCAGCCATCGAGATCGCCCGTGTAGCGTCGGGCCTTCCGAACGGCCGACCAGGTGTAGTAACCAACGACACTGCGCACCATCTCTGGGTCAACCTGGTCCCCCAATAGCGTGCGCGCATCGACAAACGGGCCAATGTCTTCGGGGCCCGTGGCTCTCAAGGCTCTGAGAGCCGCCTCCGCGAATTCCAGTGCTTCACCGCTGCGCTGGGTGTTGTGTAACTGGGACGACCCGGTCGCAAGCAACCATGACTCAAACAGACGATCGGCGCCGCGTGCGGCAATCGCGCGCGCGCGGTCCACGAATTCCCAGTGTTCAGCATCCAACGGGTCAGAGCGCTCACGCTTCCAATGAGCAAACACCAGGCCGAGTGCGACCGTCCGATCCGAAAAGCCCTCGGCCAGCAGGTCGGCTCCAGCTAAACGAACAAGCTCCGAAGCTGGCCTCGACGGTGGTCGTCTGCTACCAGACGAGGGAAGAACCGTGTTGTCAGCGCTCACGCACAGCTCGATGAGTCCTGCTCGGCGTGCGGCGGGATCAAGTTGAAGAATCTCCTCAAGGTGCTGCGCCCAAGCATCAGCCACGCACGGTCACCTCTATCTTCACGCTCGCTAGGTCAATGCCGTCCGCATCGCGGGCCTCGCCAACAAGGGCGCCGATCGATTCCTGCGGGTCGAGAATAATCCGCAGGTGTCCAATCGCGACCACCACTCGCACGGCTGGGTCCACCTGGCGCAGCCCAGTTATGTCGGCCCGGATGCCACCGTCCGAGATCAGTTCGAGGCGCAGAATTGGTGCTTGATCCTCTGGGCCGCGTTCTCGACCCAATATCGCGTCGATAACGTGGCTGTCAGTGAGTCGGAAGTCACGACGATCGAGCGGGACGGGCTCGCTTCCTCGTTGAGTGTGCACCGATTCACCCAGGGTGACGCTCGCAATCAGGCGCATGTGCTCGAGTTCAATATCGTGGCTGTCAAAACCGGGGCTAGTCGGTAAGGGCGAATCGCCTGCGATGACTTCCTCTCGCTGGCGCTCGAGCTGTTTGATCTGTTCGTCGATCTGGCGGGCGATGCGGTCGCGGTTGCTTGCGACTGTCGCTGCTGCCGTCCCAACTACTGTGGCGCGAATGAACGAGGAAACGCTCTGTTCCTTGAATCGTGCAGCCTGTGCGACGAGCGCCCTCTCGTCTGCGCTGAGCCGGAACGAGATGGGAAATTGTGCTTGCTGGTCCATTGAACTCCTTTCGCGGCAGGGCCGCACCTAACCTCACGGAGACGAGGTCAGCATCGTGATTGCTACACACTACGACACCTGTAGTCATAACTCGAAGCACTGCCGCGCTCCTCAGACCCAGCAACCCGTTCAAGAGGGGTGGCCGATGAATGAGAATGTGTCGCATACTGTCGTGATGTGGGCTCCCGCTGATATGAATCGCCATACACCGATCTCGCGCCGATCGGGTCGGATTCATTGTTTTCAGATGGTGAGCTGGTCACGCTCAGGTCTCTTCTCCGCCGTTTAAGTACGGTGATGATCCGACTGTTGCCGCGTAGTATCGGCGGCGTCCTCAGCGCCCCGCGACTCGCAAGCTGGGGCTTATCGAGACCAGTGAAAAATGGGCGCCCTTTTCTAATCTTTGCTGATCAGAGTAAGGATATCGGTCATGATTTATGATGAGAAAGTCCCATCAGAATTGAGAACCGACAAAGGGCATCTCGCTTGAGAACCGACATCGGAGCGAGTGACGGGAATCGAACCCGCACTATCAGCTTGGGAAGCTGAAGTTCTGCCATTGAACTACACTCGCGCGCTGGAGCTATGAACACAGGCCATTTCTAGCCTGGGCCGCGACGCCAGCGCCGACGGCCGTCTCGGTCGTCGGAAGCCCACGTGCAACCAGCAACCCCATGTTAGCCGAACGCCCTAGCCGGCCAACCGCCGAAACAGACAACAGCACCCGACTGATGGATGTCGACCCGGTCTCGATGAACACCTAGCTGTAGTTCCCATGGACGTTGTGTTCAGCGTGGCGTGAGCTGAAAGACGAAGACCTCCGATATCGAAGTGGGTTACCACACTCATTTCGATTCCCGGAGGTCTTCGTGACTCACGTTAATGCT
>JAODBD010000007.1 GCA_025463785.1 Glaciihabitans sp. | reverse complement strand
CCATGGTCTTGACACGACACTTGTTTTTTGCAAGTGTGGACACCGTCCACATATGGACCACGAGAGGAGACCACGATGACCACAATGTTTGTCAATCTGCCGGTGACCGACCTGGAGCGCGCGAAGGCGTTCTACACGGCGATCGGATTCACCATCAACCCGCTCTTCACCGATCACAACGCGGCTTGCGTCGTGGTCGAGGAAGACCACAACTACTTCATGATCCTGGTACGCGAGTTCTTCCAGACCTTCACCGACCTTCCGATCGGCGACCCAGCAGTGAATCCCTCGGTGGCGACCGCTCTCTTCCTTGACAGCCGGGAGGCGGTCGACAAGTCCGTCGCCGACGGCATCGCCGCTGGAGGCTCGGAGGCGCACCCCGCCACGGATTACGGCTTCATGTACCAGCGTCAGCTCACCGACCCCGACGGCAACATCCTCGAGTTCGGCTGGATGGACCCGGTCGCCGCCGAGCAGGGCCCTGAGGCCTTCGCGAACCAGCAGGCCTGAGGTCGATGGCCGCACGCGACTACGGGCAGTACGGCGGGATCACGCGAGCCCTGGAGCTCGTGGGCGAGCGCTGGGCGCTGCTCATCGTCCGCGACCTGCTCGTCGGGCCGCGCCGGTACGGAGAACTCGCCGCGGGGCTCCCCCGAATCCCGAGCAACATCCTGGCAGCGCGGCTCAAGGAGCTGCAGGCGGCCGGCCTCATCCGTCGGGCGCCGCACTCGCGCGTCATCGTCTACGAGCTGACGCCCTATGGCCGCGAACTCGAGC
This sequence comes from Glaciihabitans sp., assembly GCA_025463785.1. Classification (GTDB taxonomy): domain Bacteria; phylum Actinomycetota; class Actinomycetes; order Actinomycetales; family Microbacteriaceae; genus Galbitalea. The sequence continues at coordinate 17,655 of JAODBD010000007.1, read as the reverse complement.
CCGTCGTGCTCGCGCTCGGCGCCTGGGGCTTCAAGGCGCTGGGCGATCCGCGGGAGGAGCAGATCATCACCCCCGACTCGATGACTATGGACCTCCGCACCGCCTTCCGGCCGCAGGTGGCGGCGAAGCTGCCGGCGACCGCCTACGCGGCGCGCTTCGGTCCCGCCGAGTTGCTCATTCGGGTCGTCGGCTCCACCCTCGATGTGACGCGTGGGGACGGACCGGTGGACCTCGCCTTCGCTGCGGGTCCGGGCATCCGCCGGCTCATCTCCGGCGAGCTCGCACCCGATCGCGCGATCGCGACCGGCGTGGTCGAGGTGCTGCGCGGGCGCGGCGACCTCCTCGACCGCTTCGCGAGCACGTTTCACCTGGCCGCCTGATCCGAGCGGGGTATGAGTGCCCTGAGCGTCGCAGGTCGGGTCAGGGGTCCATCGCACGGCCTAGGCCTCGTGCGCGCTTCGAATGAGCGTTCGTCACGGGTGCATACGACTGCCGGTCGGCGCGAGTGCTGCCGTCAGGCAACCAAAAAGCGCCCATTGCTGAGCGCTTTTGTGTGCGGAGACGGAGGGATTTGAACCCTCGGAACCCTTGCGGGTTCTCCACCTTAGCAGGGCCCCTGATTCAGGGCCGACATTAGGCGGCTCGAGGGTCTCGGAAACACCCCTAACACAGCAATATCGGTTTCTCGGGTCCACGCTGGGGACACAGGAAATTGCGCGCGTCTATTCGGCAGTGAAATACTCTTCTGCGGACCCTGCGAGAGAGCGCCGCAGATTGCGTCGATTATCCTATTTGACACGATGAAGGCCTTGACCGGCGCCGGTGCGAGTCGCGCAGCCCCCGACGCCCAGCGCGCAGGGCCAGCGAGCGCGGGTGCCGGACCGATCCTCTGGAAACGTCGTCGCGAACAAATTGAGGGCTCTCAACGCGTCCTCCGAGGGGCTCCCGCCCTAACCCAACATCCCTCGGCAGTATTAGCGCTCAGCTGGCACTATCCGCCGAGCGAATTTGCCAGTGGCGAGCCCAACGCTGACGCCGTGAGAGGGAGTTCTGAGCGCCTGTTGGTGCGGCATCTTCGCTCACAATGCAGTGTTTATGAGGTGTTTCTAGTGCGTGAGGTGGTTCAATGCAGTTCACGTCGGCGGCGTTCGTTGCCATTCTGTTGCCACGGCTCTCCGTTCCAATGACTCACGGACTATCGTGTAAAAGTCAGTCTGCATGGATGTCTTCCACCGGTCGCGCGTTTGGCGCACGGAAAGTCCACACGGGATTGGGCACGCCGGTTGGTGTGCGGGTGCTGACCAGTTGCGCCGCGACGTCGAACCTGCTCCATGTGCCGTCCGCGACGCGTCGAGCAATCCAGTCGCGCGCACTTGCCGAATTGATCGCCCGCCAGCTCCACATCAGCAGCCAAACATCGTCCGGTAGATCGAGAGGTCCGACGCCCGACTGGCTATCGAAAGTTGCCTCAATCAATTCCACGAAATGCGCCGACGCCCTCGGATATGTCGACGTCCGAATCTCGACATCGTCGGCGCTGCCGCTGAAGAAGTGCTCGCTGGCTCCCGACACCAGCCGCGCCCCTAGCACCATGCCGCCCTCGATTCCGGCAAGGTTGTCGAGGACGCGGTCCAGCACCGCTTTGTCCGGTCGGAGCTGTAAGTACAAGCGGACGCACAGATTGGCCGCAATCCTATGAGGCGAGATGAAATCATGGTTCTCGGGAATCGACGGAAGCTGCCGCGCGATCCAGATCAACATCCGCTCAGCCGAGTCCGGGTCGCGTCCTTGATTGAATAGGGCCTCCAGCTTGTTGACTCCGAGTTGGGCGTGGGCGCGAAGCGCGATCGTGAATGCGTCCACCTCATCGCTCGCTCGATCTTCCACGATCGCGGCGTACGCAGCTGCCGCCTGCGAGTCCAGAATGTCCTCCCTCGGAACGTCGAAAGCGAAGTAGCGATCGAAGTAATCCCGATTCGCGATTCGCTTGACGCCGCCATCCGACCTACCGAACTGGTTCTGCGCGTTCCAGATTGCGGTGAAACGCGGGAACAGTGACCCCAGCACCTCCGCAACACCGTCCCGATGCCGCTTCGCCACCTTGGAAGCCTTGAAGATGCCTACCCAATGGTCACGGCGCTCGGAGGGTTTTGCCCTGCCCCCACGGAACGCCTCGAACATGTCGCTGGCGCCGGCCAGGTCCACCCTTTCCGCGGGAAGCCGGGTATATAAAAGGGGCTCCGCTGTCCGCAGCCAACTCAGGAGCAAGAAGTCCACAGGGTCGACTTCGTCGCTCAAGCTCGGGTACATGGCTTCGACCTGCGCCACATAGCGCTTGATCGATCTCGGCGTGTCGAGCCGACTACGGATGTGAGCGGCGTAAGCCGTCGCGAAGCGGGCAGCATCGCGATCGTCGACCTCCAGCCGGATGGTCTCAGCCATTGAGTTAATCGCTTCGTCGACGAGCGAGGAGATCTGGGCGTCGCGCAGTGGCGGCACGTCGAGACGAAGCTGGATCATCTTTTCCAGGTAGTCGCTCGCCCGGCGTAGGTCTCTTGCCCCCACGAGGCCAGTCCGCGAAAGGACATCCAGGAGGGTGTCCTCGTCGTACGCGACGAGGTAATGCACGTATGGAAGCCGCCCCACGAGACGGATCAGTTTGAACACGAGAAGAAGCTCGTCTGGTGAGAGCCGGTCGAGGTCGTCGAGGACTACTAGCACCGGGGACTTGTCCTTCAGCAGTAGCGCGTCGAGCTCGTCCTGATCGCGCTTCGGATCCTCTTGGCCCTCGATGAGCGCAGCGATGCCCTTCAACGGTTCCGAGAGATTGAGACCCACGGCTGCGCCAAGACCCCCGAGGGGCGCGATCCGTTTCCCAATTGAGCCGACGGCAGCCCGGACAGCCTTGCGCCGCGCGGTCCGCTTTGAACGCCCGAGGGCGCCCTGCAGCGCACCGAGAAAACCAATCTGAAGGGAGGTCAGGTCCTGAAAGAGCCAGGGATTGAAGTCGACGATCGTCCATGGCCGTCCGTCATCGGACCCCTGCTTTCGGAGGCCGCGTCGGATGAGCCCGATGACGCTCGACTTCCCCGCGCCCCACGGCCCTACGAGTGCGACGACGGAGGAGCTCTTCTGGACCCGGTAGGTCTCGAGGGCAAACGCGACCGCGTTTGCGAACCCCTCGCGTTCCAGCAAGTCCGGAGCCTCTTCGGTCCCATCAATCGGGTCGTCCGTATAGGTCATGTCGCGGGCCGAGGCCAGATGCCGCTCGTGTGGAGGCTCATGATCCGTTGTAGTTCAGGTCGCCCTCGGCGACGACCTCGATGTCGAGTCCCTCGAGGCTCCGCGAACGCAGCCGCACTGCGAACCGTTTGAAGGATCCACCATCGGTCGCTGTCCATTCCAACCGCTTTGTCGAGCCCGATCGCGCCGGCATCTGCGCGGTCCGCTGCAAGCGTGCCGCTGAGGTCGCCGTATTGCACTTTGGCGGTGCGACGAAGATGCGCCATTGCCTTACCTGATCCTGAGCTGAGTCGCCGTCGGGTACGGCTCTCGCAAATTTACGGTACTAGGAGGTCACACGCCAACGGGACAAGTTGGGGCTATCAAAGTGCGCCTGGTGGGGCATTCACCTTAGCCCCCACTCCCCTTGCGAGTATTCGGGCGCGATTGGCGCTTCCCACCTAGCCGCCGCGAGGGGCCCGAGCACTCCGCCCTGGCAGGGCCAGTGTTCCCTAATCATGGCCGACTTTACGCGCCTCGAGGCTCCGTCCCCGTGAACGCATCTACCGCACGAGCGTTTGGCGCCGTGAGTGCGCGCGGCTCCATGCCTGTGTTGCCACCTGGACCGCGTCCCACGGCCCGGGGTAGTAGGCCTTGTGGTCGTTGGCTGCCTCACCTGCGAGGCCAATAATCCGCGGCCTGATGTCGGCATCGAATGCCCACTTGGGCGAGGACTGCTACTACTGGAGATGCGGTGTCACGGTCCAGTCGAGCTTGTACTCAGCGAACTCCCCTGCGGCAATGGTGAAGCGTGGCGAGAGTACCTCAAGCTCGGCAAGGTAGGCGTCGGGGTGAAGACCGCTCAACTCTTCAATAGGGTCAACTTGCGGGCTTTGCATCCAGATCTCCGCGCGAGAGCCGCCATCGGGGTAGTCGGCTCCGGGCACTGGCTCGAAGGTGATGGCCAACGTTCCCGACGGGTCACGATATGCAATGCGCCCGGATGCTGAGGCGAACCCGAGCTTGGCTACGGCATCCTGAATTGGCAAGGTGAATCGGCCATCTCGCGGGGCACCTCCTGTCAGACTCCCTCGGTATGTTCCCAGATCGATCAGAGGTGAAGCGTCCTCGACGTCAATCTCGATCGCAGCGACCTTGGCTGGCTTGCCTTGACCGTCTGAGGTATCTACTTGGCACACTTCCCAGATCGACCAGGAGATCTCCGTGTCAGACACATTGGTGAACCTCGTGGTCTGATGGAATGCGTGCCCAGTGGCGGGGATCAGGAATGCCCGCTCAATGCGCAAGCCGGATCTGGCGTCGTCGGGACTCGTCATACGGATGGAGATCGCCCCGGATCTGTCGCGAGAAGTATCAGCGCGCCAGTCGCCTCCGTCAAGAATTGGATCGGGCGGTCCAGGCCATTCGCCTGCCCCGTTCCAGCCCTGAGGCGCCGGCCACGTTTTTGACCCCCCGAGGTTTGCCCAGGTAGCAAATGTCCCGTCATCGGTTGGCCAGGTTGAACGGGCCTGAACCACCTTCAAGCTGCGATCGAAGAAGGCAGGGTTTCTCCAGAGGTATTCATGCCCGTCCGCGAAAACGGATATGAGTCGGCCGCCAGCTGCCGGAAGGAAAGTCAGCGCAATCGATCCGTTATCCGCACCGAGCAGTTCCAGTTCGCTGTCGCCGCTGTCGATGACACTAAGCGGCATCAGCTGCGCTTCTGGGGACGAGAATCACCTTGCCCGTCGCTCCATTGGCTGCCAGCCGGTACGCCTCGTCCGCCTGATCGAGAGTGAGCCGGTGGCTAACGACGACCTCGGGGTGGAGGTTTTGCGCTGCGAGCATCTTGGCGAGGTCTTCCATGCCTTGAAGGGAGGTCACCCAGGAGGCGTTGATGGTGAGCTGCTTGTGCAGGAGGGTGTCGGAAACTTCCGTCTCGAAGGTTCCCCCTTCGCCGAGTAGCGACATGCGGCCCCATTCGGCGGTCGCCCCGACTGCGGTGGCCCGGCCCGACGCGCTTCCGGATGCATCAACGCTCACCTCGCAGCCTTTGCCGTCGGTGAGTTCCAGGATGCGCTCAATCGCGTTCTCGTCAGCCACGACAATATCGTCGACGAGACCCAGGTCTTCGACGAACTCGATTCGCTCCGGGCTGCGCTCGACACCGATGACCCGGCGGGCGCCGAGCATGCGGCCGATCATCGCCGCCGCCAGACCAACGGGTCCGAGACCGACGATCAGGAGGTCCTCACCGCCATGGACGCTTGCACGACGAAGCCCTTCATACGCAGTACCGAAACCGCAGGCGATCAGTGCACCGTCTGCGTAGGTGAGGGGTGCGTAAAGCGGGATGCAAGTTGATTCCGAGACGATGATGTAGTCCGAGTGTCCACCGTCTCGCTGCCAACCGTAGGCCTTCCGGCGCGCCTGGTCCGAGCAGCTGATGTAGTAGCCCGCTCTGCAGTTGCGGCATACTCCACAGCCGTGGATGTGGTAGACGATCACGTCGTCGCCGACCCCGAAACGAGTGACCCCTGGTCCCGCGCTGACTACCCGACCGGATGGTTCGTGGCCGGCGATCACTCCCTTGTAGGCAGGTTCACCGTTGAGGCCCTTGTGAGTCTTGTAACCGCGGTAGATGTACCCGATGTCACTGCCGCAGATTCCCGAGGCGCCCATCTTGATCAGCAGTTCGCCGGGACCAGGCGTCCCGACCGGGTATTGGCGCACCTCTGCGCTGGAGTCTCCAGGCAGGAATACCCCTTGTTGGGACGTGGGTAGAGACATTCAATCCTCCGATTGTGACGAGCGACGACGCGAGAGCGTGACGTTGAGAAGTACGGCCGCGACGATGATGGCGCCGCGGATGACGTTCTGCAGGAAGGAGTTGACGCCGAGAAGCACCAGACCGTTTCCGATGAGGGTGATGAAGATAACGCCGAGGAAGGTGCCGATGAGGCTTCCTCGTCCTCCTGACATAGCAGTGCCGCCGATGACGACTGCGGCGATGACGTCGAATTCCAGTCCGTCCGCGGCACCTGCGTTGCCGGAGCCGAGCCGGGCGGCCAGGAAGATGCCGCTGATGGCTGCGAGGAATCCCATGGTCGCGAAGAGGATGATGCGGACGCGGGCGACACCGATGCCGGCGAGTCTCGCCGCTGCGGCGTTGCCGCCGATCGCGAAGACGGAACGACCGTAAGAGGTCTTTCGGGCCACGAAGGCGATCACCAGGAAGATGATGATCATTCCCCATGCCGGTGTCGGCACTCCGAAGATGCTTCCCGCCAGCACGTTCATGATGGGGTCGTTGTCGGGCAGTGGAACGGGGATCGCATTGGTCCAGAACTGGCCGATCCCGCGCAGGATGCTCCAGAGTCCGAGGGTCGCGATGAAGGAGGGGACGCGGAATCGTGCGCGAAGTACGCCGGCAAGTGCGCCCCAGGCCGTTGCGACAATGAGGGTGATGACGATGGCCGCGATCGTGGGAAGGCCCCAGTTGCGCACTGATTCGGCCACGATCACGGAGGAGAGGGCCACCGCGGGGCCGACGCTGACATCGATCTCCCCGGCGATGATGACCAGTGTCATTCCTGTCGCCGCAACTCCCACCAGGGCGGCTTGGCGCAGGAGGCCCAGTTGGTTGGACAGGTTGAGGAATCCCGTGGCGCTGTAGCTCAGGTACACGTAGAGCAGGATGATCGCGCCGAGGAGACCGATGACATTGACGAGGGTGGTATTGCTCGTGAGTCTCGTCATGGCGCGGCGGGCAGTGCTTGGGGCTTGTGCCAGCGGGGTTTCAGTCATTGTGTTCCTCAGACGTGTGAAGCCATGGAGGCCTCGAGAAGTTCGGACAGGTTGATGTCAGGGGCTGCAAATTCTCGTTGGATGCTCCCGTCTCGCAGAACCAGGACGCGGTCGCAAGCGAGCGGAAGTTCTTCGACTTCGCTGGAGACGAAGATTACGGTCTTTCCTTGGTCGGCCACGGCGCGCATGATCGCGTAGATCTGGCCCTTGGCCTCTACATCGACTCCTCTGGTCGGTTCATCGAGGAGAAGCACTCGCGCCCCGGCATGAATCCAGCGTGCGATTACAGCCTTCTGCTGGTTTCCACCGCTGAGGGTTTCGATAGGTTCGCCGAGGTCGTGAGCTTTGATCTGAAATCGCTTTGCGAGGTCCTGGGCAGACCTGCGGATCCGTGTCGAGGAGAGGATGCCTCCGCGGGAGACCGATGCAAAATCGGACATGACGATGTTCTCGTCGATTCCCAGGTTCAGAAGCACGCCTTCGCGCTTACGATCCTCCGGGGTAAGGCCAATGCCTGCTTTGCGCATCCGCTTTGCCGTTGTCCGGGTCTGCTCAACGCCGTCGATGATCACGGTACCGCCATCGATACGATCAAATCCGGCTATTGCACGCAGCAGCTCGCTGCGTCCTGAGCCGAGGAGCCCGGCGATTCCGACAATTTCGCCAGCTCTCGCGATCAAACTGACATCCGACACTTTCGGGAGAACGCTGAGACCTTTGACCTCGAGCATCACCTCGCCGAACTCACGCGTTGGATTCACCACATTCTGCGCGTTCGGATCAGTGCCAAGCATCAAGCGGATGATCGTGGCCGTATCGCTTTCACCAACCTTGACGGTATCGATGACCTTTCCGTTGCGCATGATGGTCGCGGATTCAGCGATTTGACGAATCTCGTCCATTCGGTGGCTGACGTAGATGACGGCGACCCCGGTGGCGGCGACCTTGCGAACCGTATCGAGCACCAGAGCGACCTCGGCACGGGCGAGAGCGCTGGTGGGTTCGTCGAGGATGAGCAACTTGGGTTCGTCCCGCAGCGCACGGGCGATTTCGACGATTTGCTGCTGAGCGAGAGTGAGCGCTCCGGCTTCCAAAGCGGGGTCGATGTCGGAGCCGAGACGGTCGAGCGTCTCGCGCGCCTTGTCGATCATCGCGGATGAGTCGATTCCGAAGCGCCCTTTCGGCCAGCGCCCCAGGAAGAAGTTCTCCGCAACGGTGAGCTCGGCGACGAGGCTGAGTTCCTGGTAACAGGTCGCCACGCCTCGTTCGGCGGCACCTCGAACGCCGTCGGTCCCCAGGTCGCGGCCACCGACCAGAATGGTTCCGCTGGTAGGGACATCCACTCCCGAAAGCAGTCGGATGAGCGTGGACTTCCCCGCTCCGTTTTGTCCGAGGAGGGCCCGCACCTCGCCCGCATGGATCTCAAAATTGACAGAGTCCAGTGCGGTCACGCCGGGGTACTTGCGGGTGACTGCGACCGCTTGGGCGATGACTTCGCGGCCAGCCGCGTCTGTTGTCGTGACCATATGCGGAACCTTTCGGGTGGAACGGAGGCCGGGCGGCGGTGTTCTTCGCCGCCCGGCTGGGGTTGGTTACGGCAAGCCGTCCGCGTGGGTGGTGAGCCAGTTGGCCGCTTCTGCCGGAGCGTAGAGCGTAATTGGAGCCTGCACAGTGGCCGACTTCGTGCCCTTGAGTGACTTCTCCACTGCGGTCCAGGCCAGCTTGCCGACGCCAAGTCCGGAAATGTCGACGACCGATTTGAGGACGTCGCCCTTCTTCAACTCGGTCGCGATTTCGGTTGTCATGTCGGATCCGAATACGAATATCTTGCCAACCTTGTTCGCCGTGCCGACAGCCTTGTATGCACCGATCGTTGCGCCGCCGGCCTCACCGTAGAGACCGTTGATGTCGGGATTTGCCGTCAGCATCTGCTCAGCCACCGGTACCGCTTTGTCGACTTGGGCGCCTTCCTGATTGGCGACGAACGTCGTCCCCGGAAGGCCTTTCATCATCGCTTCCTTGAAGCCCTGGAAGCGGAGCTTGCAAACCTCGTACTGCTCGCAGTTCAGTACGCCCATCTTCGGGGAGTCGATCTTCGCCGCGGTGAACTCCTTTACGGCCGCTTCGCCGAGCTGCTGACCGAACTTCAGCGGATCGCCGATGACATACGCGCTCACGTACTTTTTGGTCGCCGCATCGTTCACACACGTGTTGTAGCAGATGACCGGGATGCCGGCGTTGAACGCTTGCTTGATCGCCGCGACGCTGCTGTCGGCGGATGCTGCGGAGATGATGATTGCGGAGACGCCGGACGAGACGAGGGTGTTCATGAAGTCGCTCTCTTTCGACACGTCACCGCCGGGGTTCGTCTCGATGAACTTCACGTTCATGCCGCTCGCTTTCGCCGCCGCCTGCACGCCGGCCTTCACGCCACCGTAGTAGCCCTGCGAGTCCAAATAGATCGCACCGATGCGAATCTGCTTCGCGCTGCCGGTCGACGTCCCAGTGGACGTGGTTGAACTGCAACCGACAAGGGCGACTGCCACCACCGCGGCCAACGCCAGGAGGCCGCGAATCCGCAGCCCCTGCTTGTTCCTGTGATTCATGTTGGTGCTTGCCTTTCTCTGGGTGGAACCGGACGGCGTCACTGCCGCTCGGCCTCGACGGCGGGGAAGGCCGTCAAATCGTCGTCGACTGGCGGCACCAGTCGACGGAGCATGTCCCGAAGAGCGGCAACTTCATCATTGCGTGCCGTCTGCGGATCATCGGTGAAGAGCAACATCGTGGGGAGCGACGTGGCGAAGTAGTCGATCCGGGCGGGAGTACTCGCAAGATCGTTGATGTGCTTTCGGAATAGTGAGGTCAACCGATCGGCGCGGGAATTATCCGCAAGGCGCCTTAGGGCCAAAATGCTGAATACGGTTTGTCGGCTGTAGGCCTGGGTGGCCATTGAGTTGAAGTCACCTTCGGATTCGGCTGCGGACCTCCACGACTCGGTTGCCTCGGCTAGCCGGCCAGCAGTGAATAGGGCATCCCCGAGCGCGAGGTGCAGTTCTGCGTTGTTTGCTAGGGGATGACGTGCTTCGCCCAGGTTGTGTGGCAATACGAGGGCATGTTGAAGGAGTTCGATTGCCCGGTTCGAGTCGTTCGCATCCAGGGCTTCTCCTGCTAGCGCAAGGGTCGCCTGGTCCCAGGCGAGGATTACTTCACCTTCGCCTCCCTCCCATGGCTGAAACTGGCGACTGGTGAGTACGTCGAGTGCGTCTCCCGCTCGGCCTTCGTCAGTGAGCAGTCGGGAGTAAGTGACTGTGAGGTCGTCCCGCCGGGCAATGATGTCCGGTCGGGACGCAAGCCGGGCCAGGCGACTAGCCGTATTTTCGCCAGCCCTGGCGAGCAGCTCGTCGAATTCCTGCCAGAGCTTCGCGTCGTCGGGCGCGGCCGCCAAGGCAGCTTCGTAGTGAGCGCGAGCACGCTCCTTGTCATGCGACACGTTGTAGGCAGCGATGCCGAGATTGCGATTGACGATCGCCGTAGTTTCCGTATCCGCACCGAAACGAAGGGCCGTTTCCCAGAGAGCGATGGCGTCTGTCCTACGATCACGGTCGTAATACCAATGGCCGAGGAGCGCGGCGGCGCGGGAATCGTTCGGGGCGGATTCGATGGTGGATCGAAGAGTTGCGACGTCATCGAGCCGAGAGGGAAAACAGAGTCCGGGATCGATGGTGCGTGCCCGATCAAGTGCGCCGGCTGCCTCATCGTGTCTGCCCTCTCGATTAAGCAACCCAGCGCGGTGATAGGAGATGAGCGGTCCCACGTTAACCTGACCGAGCGCGGTCGAGTCGAGGTGCGCGTCGGCCAGGTCGAGTACCTCCAAGGCGTCCCGGTTGAAACCTGCGCTGGCGTATTCGAGAGCTACATCAAGCAGCGTTGGGGCGTCCGTGGTGACGGTGCGGCCGTCTAGGTGGCGCGCCCACTGGTCGAGCGGGTCACGTTGCAGTGTCGAATCAATGAGTGAGGTCGCCTCCTCGTCACGTCCAAGCTCTCGCAGCACTCGGGCGAGGAGATCCAGTGCCTGAAGATGCTCTGGATCAGACTGGATAGCCTTGCCGAGGGCCTGGGCGGCGCCCTCGAATGCGTGGGCGCGGGCGCGGAGCTTACCCAGAGCGAATTGGGCGGGCGCGCTCCAGCCGGAGTTCCATGCGGCCTTGGCAAAGTGTCGTTCGGCGTCGTGATCGAGACCGAGGCGCGTTAGGGCGAGTCCGAGCCGATAGTGCGCTTCACCATCGGCGGGGTTCGGGACCCACGCTTCTTGTCGGGCCAATGCTGTCCGCAGATGTGTGGCGGACGCTTCGAAGTCAGCCGCTGCGTACCGTCGAGCAGCGAGGGCAATGTTGCTACGCAGGTCGCCAGGTTCGCGACGGAGTGCTTCGGTCCAGTAGGGCTCCGGCGAGCGTGTTGCGTGGCGATATTGCTCCAGGTACTGGCCGATGTAGAAGAGTTCCTCGACGGAGGCAACGTCCTGTGGTGCCGGAGGTTCGGTCGCCGGGTGGACCGGTAACTTCTCGGTCGTGTTCTTGGGGCGAATTGCGACAAGCTCTTCTTCCCCTGCTGTCACCGTAAGTGTTAGGTCGGTCGCCCGAGTGTTCGCCACGGAGGGGAGCGAGTGAATGAACGGCTGACCGGGGGCGAGGGCAACCTCGGTGTGGAAGAGTTCGGCCCCATTGGCGGCGGTCAGGACGATGCTTGCTGCGCTGAATTCCTGCGTTACCGAGACGCCGATGTGGAGGTTCTCCGCAGCTTCTCTAACGGAAGCAGCTGCTAGTCGTGTCGCCTGATGAGCTGGGCCGATGCCTTGGATTGGATACCAGTACTGGCTAAATACCTTGGTCTCCCCTGGCGAGAGGAAGGAGAAGTCAGGTTGATTGTCGGTATAAACCCCTGCCATCAGCTCGACGTAGGGCCCGTCGTCATCAGTGAGATTGGCGTCCCATGCCCACCCGAATTCTGCATTTCCCCAGGTCCATTGCTTCTTACCCGGAGAAATATCCCGGCTTGCCCAGTGCACGAAACCGGCTTTGCGTCCGTGATCGTATCCGCCGAAGAACTCGTCCTCAGTCGACATCACCATGTAGGAGGTGGGGACTGGGATGTTTTTATACCAGTCCAACCGATCGGCATCGGGGTGTTCCGCGTCGACGTTCGCCGGATAGTCGATCCCGTAGTACTTGTCCGTCACCCGGGGAAATGAGGTGATTGCGCGCTTGGCATGATCGGCGACGTGGGTGACGTCAGTTGGGAAAAAGGACTGGTATTCGTCCCCCACGGCGGCCGCGACATTCGCCCACCACAGGAACGTTTGGGTGATCTCGGATCGGTTGAAGAGTCGCACTCGGGCCTCGATTACCGAGCTGTCCGGACGGAGCCGGATACCGTGCATTCCCTTCATCCGAGCGAATGGATCATGGTCAGAGCACCAGACAGTAATTGCACCGTCCGACTCCCGCTCGATCTCAACATCGGTAGGAAGGAACGTCCCCGGGCGGTGATGTTGTGGCCAGTTGAACTCGACACCACCAGAAATCCAAGGTCCCGCGAGCCCCACCAGGGCCGGCTTGATGACGTTGTTGCGATAGAAGATGTCGTACTCGGCGACCTTGTCGTAGGCAATGTGAATCCGGCCGCCGAGTTCGGGCAAGATCACCAGTCGAAGCCATTTGTTTTCGAGGTGAATGGCCTGCCATTCGTACGGCTTAGCAGTCGACGAAATCCGCTCGTGGAAGGGAAGGGGGTACACGCGGCCCGACGAGCCTTGGTAGACGCGGGAAGCGAGAAAGGCCGGGTAGGCGCTTGGCGCATCCGGCAGATAACTGTCGATGTTGACCGGTTCCGACCATGCTGCCACCAGGTCCGAACTGTATTCCGTAGGTACCTGAGGGAGGGTGATTCGCGATCCGGTGCGCGACTCGGCGTTGAGCATGGTCCAACAATAGGAAGCATCGCGCGTTTAGAACATGGAAAAACGGTTGGAGAAACTGGACAAAACGACGATCGCCGCCGAAACTGTTGGCATGGCGATAGCTGAAGGATTCCCCGGGCAGCGGCTGCATGTCCTCCCCCGACCCCGCGTCCTGGAGGCACTTCGAGAGCCCATCACTGCGCGTCTTCTAGTCACCGATTCCGGCTACTTTCCGCAGGCTCAGGCCCATGAACGCCAACGGAAGGTCGGAATCGATCAGGCCATAATCATGATCTGTGCGCGCGGCGAAGGATGGTGCCTAGTGGACGGGGTGCGTCACGTCGTCAAACAAGGGCAAGTGGTCGTGATAGCTCCGAGAACCGCTCATGCCTATGGGGCTGACCCGGACGATCCGTGGACACTGTGGTGGCTGCACGCTGCTGGTGGTGACGTGGGTGAGCTGGTGGCGGCAGTGGGGACGACTTCGACTCCAGTTCAAGATGTCGCCGACATCTATCGTTCCGTCGCCCTGGTTGAGGAGGTAGTCAATTGGATGGAACGGGACTCCACATCGGCAAGCCTGGTCGGTGCTGCGGGCGCAGCCTGGCATCTGCTGGCGTTGCTGTCGGCAGATCGACCCTCATCCAGCACTCGCAGCTCGGTCGTCTCCAAGGCACGCGACTACCTCCGCAATCACTTGGAAGAGCGAGTGTCCGTTTCTGACCTCGCCGCCATGGCGAGTGTGAGCCCCTCCCATTTCGCATTCCTCTTCCGACAACAGATCGGTTATCCGGTGCTCCAATACCAGACGCAATTGCGCATGGCACGAGCGCGCGAACTGCTGGACACGACCGAAGACCCGATAGGCCAAATCGCTCCACAGGTCGGCTATGAGGACCCATTCTATTTCTCACGCCAATTTCGATCGGTGCACGGTACTACCCCACTGCGCTATCGCGCTCTCCACAAAGGCTGAGTCTTAGCACGAATGAGGCCGATCCACCCACAATTCCGGGCAATAGGACCGTCGGGCCGGCAACACAGCTTTCGGTCAATGGGTCAGAATGCCGGAACGTTTCTGATCGGTCCAAGGGGATCCCAATCAACTACATCGTCGTCGGGGACTCGATTGACGCGGTGGCCCCCTGCATGCGTGGACTGCGCGACGGCAGCCTGTCCATCCGGAAAGATGTTGAAGCAGCCCTTCATGCGATCGAGCAGTTCGGCGCGATGTTCGGTTGGGGACTCGCAGCTCGAATACATAACTTCGCCAACGAATGGGCCGCAGATGCGAAGCTTCCAATTCATCTCATGCCTGTTGATCTTGAATATGCGATGTTGGTCGCAGCTTTGCAAACTCTGCTACACAAGATCAACTCAGTTTTGGGCACATTTTTTACGACCGAGATGGACATGCTCGCGCGGCTTGGATCCAAGGCCGCACCGAAGTCCAGCACCTTCACGAAAGGCCATGGATACGTGGTCCGATCGCGATGGAGAGTCCCCCTGACGTCCGTGAACTTTTCTGGCGCTGGGTTAACCGGTCGCCGCGACGCGGTCACCGACCTTTGCGCGCCCTAAAAAATTACGTTAGGCCTCCAGATGGCCGAGTGAGTTGGATTCGGTCGCCCGCGCCAGAAACGACGTGCGCTTGTGGTCGACGCGGTGCAACGGCTGATGACGGAACCCACCCGATTGTGGGTCTCGAGTCACTGAACCCGGCCGCTACGTGATGCCGCGGGTGACTTCAAATTCGTCAGCACGACCGGCAAGCAGCTCAGCGGCGGCCTGTTTCGCAAGTATGTGAGATGGACGCAAACCTCGTCCGGGCACACGATCCACGACCTGCGCCACTACGCCGCCTCGACATGGTTGCGCGCCGGGATCCCGGTGCACCAGGTCGCCAAGTGGCTCGGGCACGCGAATCCTGCCACCACGCTGCGGGTCTACGCCCATGTGCTCGGCGAAGGCCAGGACATCGCAGCGATCAGACACCTGGACGCGCAGCGACCGGCGCACACCGCCTACATCGATGACTCGTTCGGCACGAACCTCGGAACCGTCGACCGCAACGAGGGACCGAGTCTGAACTAGCCTCCGGGCCGCGAATGCGAACGCCTGGCGTTGGGAAATCCCGCTTAGGTGCTCTGCCCTGCTAAGAGTCAGTCATAGCGTGAACGAACCACATCTGATCCGATGGTCAGCGAACGATTCGGGCGCTCGCGGTAGGAAGCGACCGTGATTGTCGCGTAAGTCGCAGATGTAATCCCATGCCGTCTGCTCGTCAAGCAAACGCGCCTTTACGGCAAGGATGAAGAGATCGACAGTCGTTGCAGCTGGGATGCCATGTCGTCCGGCTAGACGCATCGCACCGGTGTCATCAGTGACAAGTATCGCCACTAAATCGCGCGTCGTAACTATCGCCACAGTCTCGGCTTCGCCCAAGTGCTTCTCGGGTCCATCGCCCGGCTCGCGGAGGAACTCCCAGGCTTCTTCTACCGAACGGAGTTCCTCTTCCGTTTGCGGTGTGTAAGGCTCGCCGAGAAATTTGTGCACATTTGCGAGGTCCGAACAGCCTGGATAGCGCGACGACTCTTCGCATTCGATTCGGACAGTCGCCGTCCAAGCCCCAGCGCCGTTCATTAGTCGCTCTAGCAGGTCCAAGCGTCCAACGAGACAGAAGTTAATTAAGGCCGTGTTATCGGCGAACTGCAATCGACTCACGTCGTAGACGCGGAATCTAGTCCCAGCTCGCCAAGCATCCAATCCAAGTCGGGAGCGTCGTCGAGAGGGCTTAACTCGCTCTCTAGGGCGACCGGATCGGTGTCCAGCATCCAGGCAAGATAAATTGGACGAAGTCGACCAGACGACACCGCCTCCATGTGTGCGCGCAGTAAGTCAGAAGGGAATCGTCGAGTATTCGCGCGTTCCATTCGATCCGTGATTTCATCGATCCACATGGACTTATTCGGTTCAACCCAGTGGCGACGTAGCGCCTTTTGGGTCGTCATGTTTAGAACTTCGCGGACGTCGTCGCCTGGCACGATTCGGAGAGCCGCAAGACGTCGCTTGACCGCGTCGGTTGAAACGCCCCATCGCCATAAGTTCTCGGCGATGTCGGACCGTGCCATTGTCGACCAGTCGACGGCCCGCAGCTGTCGCTCTGGAAGGAGAAGTTCCGCTGCGTAAGCGTTTGCGTCCCGCTCGGCTGCGCCGGTCGCAACTGGCGCTTCTTCAACTGGTTCTAGGTTCCCGGAGGCGAAATGTCCGAGTTCGTGAGCAATGGACCAGTTCTGATAGAACCAGTTCACGTGCGGCGCGACAACGATTATGCGTCGTCCGACGACCTCGATTGAATATGGACGCGTAGCCTCAGGAATTCGCACCACTTCGATGCCAAATACGGCCTCGACGGCCTCGGCGAACGAGCGCACATAGTTCGCATCGTGTCTCAGCAACGCCTCACGTGCTTCAACTGCGGAGGGCGGAACGGCAATTGGATCCGCAGATATCTCGTCCCGAAATGCCTGCGAGAAAGCTGAAGCGACCGACTCTATGGCGGTACGCTCCGTCGACCAATCGACGGCTTCGTGTCGTTGCGCGATCGTGTCGAATGAATGTCGTGCCGCCACGCGCGTGGCCGCTGGGTCTTGCTCTCCGGTAGCGAGCCAATGCATAGAAGTGTGGAGGTAATTAGCGATGCGAACGAGTTCAAGAGTGGCGAACTGGCGCTGCCCCGTGAGAGCTCGCGAAAGTGCGTCGGGCGTCAAGTTCACTGCTGACGCGAGCTCACCCTGAGTTGCACTAGGCCCGAGGACTTCCGTCATTCTCTGGCGAACTCGTGCCCCAATCGTGTTCGTCATATTTTCTATGGTACTCTCATCTCTTGGGATTTTCCCAATCCGGCGCGCCCGCTCCTTACCTGGTTGCAGTCATGAATGCACTCTGGTCGCCCGACCACAATCCTTCAAGATCCTAGGCACGAACCCTTGGCCGCGGTATTTCATTCGAATGGGGCGTACCTCCTACAGAGCAATATTTGCATTCGGGCTATCGTCCGTCCATGGACCAAGCAGCTCGTCGCAATCGCCGTCCAGCTTGCGGCTTACTCCGATCGGGAGAACTGACCGATCCACTTGTCGCACTGAGGGTTCCGCTTGCCGGCACTATCGGCTGGTTTGGATCTGCTGACTCACACGGCACCTGCACCGCCACTCAGCGGCGAAAGAACCCCGCCATCATTTCGCCAAGCCACAATCCCGGACACGAACTCTGAACCGTCGCGTTCATCCGCGTGTACCGGGCGTGAACCGAGCGCGCCCGTCGATGGCGCGCAACACATTGGGTCGCGCCTGGCGCAGTTCTAGGACGCGGTGATTCTCAGGTTCGCCGGATTCTCAGTCCACAACGAGTCCACAAGGCCCCACGGACGCGCGAACCTGAGAACGACGACGAGTGGAGCCAGGCTGAAGCGAAATGGCCTCTGACCTGGACTTTACAGTGCGGAGACGGAGGGATTTGAACCCTCGGACCCCTTACGGGATCTCCACCTTAGCAGGGTGGTGCACTAGGCCGAACTATGCGACGTCTCCAGTAACCTCAGCAATCATAGCGGCACCGGCGGCGTGATTCGATTCGACAACCCCCCTGTATTGGGGAGTTGGCGCGCC
>JAODBD010000014.1 GCA_025463785.1 Glaciihabitans sp. | reverse complement strand
CCGTCGTCCAGCAAGAGGGGAAGTCCGCCGGAGGTGTCCCAGAGGTAGTGAGTCGTTGTGGAGCCGATGGTGCGGCTTTGGCGTAGCCCGTCGCCGTCGCTCGTGTAGTCGATGGTCGTCGATGACGCGGCCGGCACAACCGCTGATGCGAGGTCGCCTTCGGGGTCATAGCTGTAACTGGTGGTAGCGGATGAGATCGAGGAACTGGTCCGTGAACCGTTGTCGTCGTAGCTGTAGCTTGTCGCGGGCCCACTCGTTGGGGTGAGGCTGATCAGTTCCTGCGCGCCGTTGTAGGCGAGGGTCTGGCCAGTCGTGTCGCTAGTGAGTTCTCCGGCGGAGCTCGCAGTGTAGGTGTGGCTGGTGCCGCCCGAGGTCACGGTTGCGAGTTGGGTATTCGCGTCGTAGGCGTAACCGTGAGTAGCAGTGCCGGTGGAGTCTGCGCTGGTGTCGGAGCTGATATCGCCGGCGTTATCGTACCCGTAGCTGTAGTCGCCGAGGGTGCTGCCGCTCTTGACATCGGCGATTTCAGTGGTCTGGTCGTCGGCGTTGTAGGTGCGCGTCTCCGTGACTCCGTTGGGGTCGGCTTGGGTGTGGAGTTGGCCGTCGGCAGTCCAGGTGAAATCGGTCTCGTTGCCGCTCCAGTCGGTGATTGACGCCATCTGCCCTACGAAATCGTAGGTGTAGTTGACGGTGTGGCTGCCCGGGTAGGTCATGGAGGTGGTAAGACCGGCGTTGTCGTGGGCGTATCCGACATGGTTTCCGGCACCGTTGGTCACCCCGGTGATCGCGTTGTCCGCGTCGTGACTGTAGGTGGTCACCCCGGTTTGGTCGGTCATTGTCGCGCGTTGGCCGGTGGACGTGTAGGTGAAGGTGATATCGGTTGAACCGTAGACACTGGAGTGTACGCGGGTGAGCTGCCCTGCATCGTCGTAGCTGTCGGTAAGGGTGGTGCCGTCAGAGTTCGTGGTGACGTGCAGTCGTCCGGCGGAGTCGTAGGTGTAGCCGGTTTCGATGCCACCAGGCTCGGTCTTGCTGGTCAGCAGCCCAGCATCGTCGTAACTGTAGGCCGTGTTCTTCCCGTCCGCGTTGGTGAACTGGGTCGTTTGTCCGTCCGCGTTGTAGGTGTAACTTTCGGTGCTGCTGTCCGGCAGTGTGGTGGTGTCGACTTGCCTGTTGGCGGTGTAGCTCGTCGAGGTAGGGCGCCCCATCGGGTCGGTGACGGAAGTGGGTTCCCCATCGGCGTCGTACGTTGTTGTGGTGGTCTTGCCGCGGGCATCCGTGCTCGAAGTGACCCTGCCGGCGTCGTCGTATGCGACGTGGCTTTCATCTCCGGAGGGCAGCTCGGTGGAGGTTTTGCGACCGTCCGCGTCGTATCCGAATGTGGTGATGTGCCCGTTGGCGTCCTCGACCGATGTGAGTTCGCCGAGTTTGTTGTAGTTGTTTGTCGTCACGTGCGAGTCGGGGTTGGTGACGGTGTGCAGCTGGCCAGTGGAGGTGTACGTGTAGGTGGTCGTTTTGCCTCGCGCATCTGTTGATGACGTCAACTGGTCAGCGTTGTCGTAGACGGATGAGGAGGTGTGGGAGGCCGCATCTTCGGTGGACGTGAGATTACCGTCCGGGTCGTAGGCGTTGGTTGTGACGTGACCGTTCGGGTCGGTGGACGTCAATACTCGACCGACAGCATCCACTGTCAAGGTGGTGGTCTTACCCGCACCGTCCGTCGATGTCGTGGGGAACCCCGCCGAGTTGTAGGTGGCCGACGTCACACGCCCGTCGGGATCGGTCGTGGAGGTGAGATCACCGGCGGTGTCATACGCGTACGTAGTCGTCTTGCCCCGCGGATCTTCCGAGTTCGCGACTGTCCCGTCGCTGTTGTAGGTCCAGTGCTGCACCCGCCCCGAAGGGGACGTCGAGGTGAGACGGTTCCCAGCCGAGTCGTAAGTGTTCGTGGTGACTCGCCCAAGCGGGTCAGTCACCGTGAGCAGGTCGTTCGAGGAGTCGTAGGTGGATGTCGTGGTGTGGCCCAGCTGATCCGTCGCGGTCAGCCGGTTACCGGCATCGTCGTAAGTGAACGATGTGGTCTTACCGAGCGGGTCGCTGGTCGATGCGATGGCACCCTCAACGGTGTAGGTGTGGGTGGTGGTTGCGGCGTTTAAGGTTCCGAAGTCTCGGGTTTGAGAAACCAGCAATCCCTGGTCATAAACCTGCACGGACACGGAACCGTCCGGAGCGGTCGTGGTCGTGGTGCCGTCGTCGTAAGCGAACGTCGTTTCCCCGCCAACCGGGTCTGTCTGCGAAACGACCCGCCCGGAGGAGTCGTAGACGTTGGTGGTCGTCCCGCCCTTCGGCTTGGTCATCGTCGTCATCCGATGGTTTGTGTCATAGGTATACGTCGTGACGGCACCATCGACCGCGGTCGCTGTGAGCAGGTTTCCGGCCGTGTCATAGGTATACAAGGTGGCGCGACCGGCTGAGTCGGTCGTAGCCGAGATGTGGCTCCCCGACCAGCTGAAACTGATGGAGCGTCCGCCAGACGCCGAGATAGATGTGAGAACCCCAGAGGTGTAGTGATTGGTGACGGTGTTTCCGTTGAGGTCGGTGCGGGTGAGCAAGTTGCCGTCGGTGTCGAATGTCAAGGTGTCACTCGCGTGGCGAGTGAAGGTCCACTGGTCGGCCGTAGCGTCATAGGTCAGCGAAGCGAGCACGCGGGCACCTGCCTCGTACATGTGGTCAGAGTTCTCCTCAAACTCGACCGTCGCCCCGTTTTCCTGCGTGATCCGTACCTTCCGCGGTAGCGGGTCGCTCGTGTCCCCCGGGGTCACAACTTCCAAATGGGTCGCAAAGTTCGGCGACCATCCGTATCCGAATGGGCCGTCGCTTGCGGCGGAGTTGGTCGAGTAGGTTCGCGCGACTTCGAGCGGTGGGCCAGTGCCGGGAATCACATCGTCTGTGACGGACTCGTAGAACTCACCGGTCGACAGGTTCACCGGGTCCCCAGCGGTGCACCCGCACCCAAGTTCGGACGCATTGCCTCCGCCGGCGAATTCGCCGGGCAATATGGGCCCTTGGGTGAAGGGCACCGTTGGCGAGACTATTTTTGGTGGCAGCTGGGACGTCCAATAGTTCCGGATCTCGGCTCGGAACCCGACAACGTCGGCCGATGACGTCGTGGAGTTGGAGAACGTGTACCCGTACGGGTAGCTGATGGTCGACGCAGCAGGCAGGGTGATTTCGCCCGCGGACTCGACCGCCCCGCTGCGCTGGATCTGATACAACGTGAGCAAGCAGGTATACGTGCAAGCGTCCGTTGCATTTTCCCAATACGACGATCGGGTATACACCTGGAAATCGATCGCGCCCGTCGTCGGATTCCGCTTGATCGACTTCACGGTGATTTGGATGGCTGGGGTCGGGTACGGATCGATCACTGACACTTCGCTCGAGGACCACGGATCTCCGGTCGCCCCGTAGAGCTGGTGAAGGTTCACGCTGAAGGAGACCACCTGCGCGCTCCGAACGCCCGCGCCCTGAAACTCGTATGTCGTCGGGTAGGTCGCGTACAAACCGCCCGCGATTGTCGTGCTGTTGATGACTGACTTCGAGCCGTCCGCATACGTCGCCTGAAGTGAGAGGGTGCAGCCGTAGTTGTAGTCGCACTTGCCTCCGGGCAACGCGTAGTTGTCGACCGTGGCTGTGGCGTCGTAGTTGAGGTTGCCTGCACTGTCGCGACTAATCGACCCGACTGTCAAGGAAATCGCCGGAGTGGGATAGGGGTCAGTGACCGTCACCACGGGCGACGTCAGTGACGTCGAAGAAAGGTAACCCTGGACGTAAACCTGCAAGCCGAAAATCTGCTGAGTTCGCCGGCCGCTAGTGGCGGTGTAGTCAAAATGCACTGAGTAGGGGTAGGTGGCATAGATGCCACCGGGAACACTCTCGCTATCCAGCGTTTCCTTGGTGCCGTCGGCGAGCACACCCTGCAAATAGGCCGTGCAGTAATAGTTGGAGACGCACTCCCCGTCTGTCAGCGCGTAGTTGTTCAGCGTCGCGGTCGCATCCCACGTCAGATTTCCCGTCCCGGGGATACGGTTTACCGAAGCGACCGAGAGTGACACGGACGGTGTCGGGTAGGGGTCGGTCACGGAGATGCTGGAGGACGCCAATTGAGTTGTGGAGGCGTAACCCTGCACATACGACTTCAACGAGACGATCTTGTTCGTTCGTGTTCCGCCCGTGGCGGTGTTATCAAAATGGACGGTGGCGGGATATCGCGCGTAGGTGCTTCCATCCACGCTATGGGAGTCCAAATCTTGCGTACTGCCGTCGGCGTGAGTCCCAATGAGGTACACCGTGCAGCCATACGGACCGCTGCACTCCCCGTCCGGTAGCGCATAGTTGCTTAGCGTCGCCGTAGCATCCCAAGTCAGGGCACCCGTGTCGGAAAGCCGGTTGACGGATGACACCGCCAGGGAGATCGAGGGTGTCGGATAACTGTCCGTGATCGAATGCGTCGTCGACGACAAATTGTCGTAAGAGTAGTCATGCGTGTTTGCTGAGAGCGACGTGATGTGAGTCGCTCGCAGCGAACCGGTGAATTCGTGATTCGTGCTATCAACTAGTCCAGACGAGTCGGGATAAAGGTTCACCGAACCGAGGGTCGGGCTCCCTCCGGCCGCCTGGTTCGCCGTCAACACCACAGTGCAGTAATAGCCACACGAGGTCGCCGCTTCGCTCGCCACCACAGTGATGTCGTAGTTGAACTCGCCAGTCGACGCGTCTCGAGAGACTGAGTTCACTGTAATTGAGACATTCGGATCCGCGTTGGCTGCGGTCGCGAAACCACCAATGGCCAGCCCGATCCCGAGGATCGCGCCAGCAATTGCGAGAACTAGACGACTTGCCCGAAACGTCATGGGTACCTCGGGTTGCGCTGGCGCAGACCCACAAGGTGGCACGAGACAGCAGGCGAACAGAGCAATGTCGCGAGGATCAGCACCGCCTCACAGGGTAATAGTGATTGCGCCTCAGCTCGATGGGATGAAACTATCGCCACAAAGGACTCGAGGGATAGTCGTCATTTTCGGGGACATGCCTGTACCCCGCAAGATAAATGCCGAGGCTCCCTCAGGGGCAAAGGCAGACTTGGCTGGTCTTCAATCAGTGACCCAAAGCCGGTATTGGCCCTCTGTGTAGAACAGAGCCGCGCATTCCCGCAGAGGCTTCCCTAAACCAAGCTCCGCTGGTCAGAGTTCGACCGAGGGACGTACATGGAGGCGGTCACATAGAGCTGTCCGCCTTTAGCCAACCAGTGGGTACGAAGTCACCGACCACAGCTGGCAGTCAGACTCGGAATTGCACCTGCCTGATCAGCAAAAAAGACACCCGACCGGTGTCCGGTCGGGTGTCTCATCGCAGTGGACCCTAGGAGATTCGAACTCCTGACCTCCTCGATGCGAACGAGGCGCGCTACCAACTGCGCCAAGGGCCCGTTTACTGCGTAGCTACGCTATCAGGTGCGAAGTGTCGCGGCGAAACGCTAGCCAGCCTGGCGGCGGCGGCGGAGGACCTCGTCAAGGTCGGTTGCCTCGACCTCGAGTGCACCGACGATTCCCATTTGGGCGAAACGACTGTCGGATGCCGCCGGTTGCTCCCGCTGCGGGATCGGCGTCACCTCGGGCGACTCCTGCGCGCCGCGGAGGGCATGGTCCGACTCGAGGGCCGCGGCGCGTAGCGCCTCGATGGGGTCGGCTCCGGCGGCGGCGGGCGGAGCCGTCGAGCGCGAGAGGTACATCGGCTTCGGTACGGGCACGGGAGTCCAGGGCACGATCGGCGCGCGAGCGACCTCGCGTTCCTCGACAATGCGTGTGCGAATCGGGCGAGCGACCGGAGCAGCAGCAACGCCGACGGCGCGACGCCGCGCCATGGTGGCAAGGCGGCCGAGCGCGGCGAAGGACACGACGCCGACCACCGCGGCAAACCCGAGCACCGCCCAGGCGCCCAGCGCGATCCCGGTCACGAACATGACGACGATCTGCGCAACAATCGTGGCAATCGCGGTCAGAAGCAACAGCGACGCGACCCCGCGGGTGCGGCGAAGGCGGCGGGCCGTCCTGCGCGCGGATGCCGACTGCGTGGGCGAGCCGGGCACGTTCGAAAACCGGCGGCTCGCCTCGCGGGCGGCCTGGGCATCCCGAGAGCGTTTGATTGCCTCCGCGAGCTGGTCGCGGTCGGTCACCTCGCCGCTCGCGGACACGATCGACTTTGCTCGAACCACGGCAGGCACCGGGGATGTCTCCTGCAGAATGCGAATCGCCTGCTGGCGCCGCTCCTCGGTTCGCTCACTGACCGCGAACTCGCGGCGCTTGAACCAGGTCGGCATCAGGTAGACGAGCCAGAGTCCAGCGGCGAGTGCAACCATGATGCCGCCGCCAAGACTCGTGAACTCCATGAGGATACGGTACGAGCGAGTTGGGCCGAAGCGCGGTTGGCGCGCGGCAGACGGCGGTGTTCGAAGCCAATTACCGACGAGGCGGCACCCGCAGCGGGATCGACGCCCTGGCGCGGTCCGCGGGCGGGACCGTAGCATCCTCGGTCGGCGCCTGGCCGTCCTGCCAGCGACGAAGAACGCCCTGCGGCAGCTCGTCGACGGTGAGCGCGAAACAAAAGTGGTCGCGCCAGTCGCCGTTGATGTGAATGTAGCGCCGACGCAAACCCTCGTAGCGGAAGCCGAGCTTCTCGACGACCCGCAGGCTGGGCGCATTCTCCGGGCGGATGCAGATCTCCATGCGATGAAGACCCAGCCCGAAGAAGCAGTGGTCGGTCGCGAGCGCAACGGCGGTCGGGGTCACATCGTGACCCGCGAAACGTTCGGCGATCCAGTAGCCGATGGTCGCGCATCCGAGTGAACCGTAGGTGATCGACGAGACGTTCAGTTGTCCGGCGAACTCACCCTTGTAGTCGATCGCGTATGGCAGGCCGAGGCCGGCGCGGGCATTCGCCTGCAGCGATCGAACGCTCGCGCGCACGTCGAACGACAGCGGACCGTGCGGGTTCGTGGCCTCCCACTGGCGCAACCAGCCGCGATTGTCGATGAGTTCGCGTTCGAGGGCTCGGGCATCCCGCAACCGGATCGGCCGGATAGTCACATCGCCGCTCGAAAGCGCCGGAATGGTCGACACCGCTCAGTCCATCTTCGAGACGAAGTCCCTGAGCCAGGGTCGCAGCGCCTTCCCGAGGTCGTCGCGGTCCACCGCGAGCTGCACGATCGCCTTGATGTAGTCGAGCCGGTCACCCGTGTCGTAACGACGGCCGCGGAACACGACGCCGTAAACGCCGCCCGCGATGTCATTCTCGGCGAGCTCCTGCAAGGCATCCGTCAGTTGGATTTCGCCCCCCTTGCCGGGCGCCGTGTGCTCGAGGATGCCGAAAATCTCCGGGCGCAAAACGTACCTGCCGATGACGGCCAGGTTCGACGGCGCGGTGCCCGCCGCGGGCTTCTCGACGAGGCCGGTGATGTGCACGATATCCGGATCGTCGGTCGGCTCGACCGTCGCAATGCCGTACATGTGCGTCTGCGATGGATCGACCTCGAGAAGCGCGACGACGCTCGCATTGCGCTCGCCCTGCACATCGATCATGCGACTGAGCAGGATGTCGCGCGAGTCGATGATGTCGTCGCCGAGCAGCACAGCAAAAGGAACATCGCCAACGTGCATTGCCGCCCGAAGAACCGCGTGGCCGAGACCCTTCGGGTCGCCCTGCCGCACGTAGTGCACGTCTGCGAGATCGGTCGAATAGTTGACCTTCTCCAGCCGTTCGGTGTCGCCCTTGCGCTCCAGCGTCGCCTCAAGTTCACCGACGCGATCGAAGTGGTTCTCTAGCGCATTCTTGTTGCGACCCGTGATCATCAGGATGTCGGTGAGCCCGGCCGCAACGGCCTCCTCGACGACATACTGGATGGCCGGCTTATCGACAACCGGCAGCATTTCCTTGGGCATTGCCTTGGTCGCGGGCAAAAACCGGGTGCCGAGGCCAGCAGCGGGAATGACGGCCTTGGTGATCTTCGATGCCATACCAACAGGGTATCGGGCAACTGCTCCTAGAATTGCAGGATGACCGACGACGTCAGTCACCAAAAACGCGCCCTCCGCGCCGAGCTTCGCGAGCGCAGGCGCACGATGACCGCGACCGAGCGCGAATCCGCCTCGGCTGCACTCACCCAGCAACTCGAATCGCTGACCACCGAACTCGGGGTCGATTACATCGCCGCATACCTTTCGACGCCCAACGAGCCGGGCACGCGCGACTTCCTCGGTTGGGCCTGTCGCAAGGGTATTCGAGTCATCCTGCCGGTTTCCCGCGATGACGGGCTGCTCGACTGGGCGCCATACGACGCCAACGAAGAAATGGAGGATGTTGCCGGAATGCCGGCCCCGACATCCGAAATTCTGAACCCGATGGCGATCGACAATGTTGGTCTTATTTTCGTGCCCGCTGCGACCGTCGACCGCACGGGAATGCGCATGGGGTGGGGGCAGGGCTACTTCGACAAGACGCTCGGCAGCATGGAGAAGTGTCCGCCCGTCTATGCTGTGATCTTTGACAGCGAACTCGTTGACAGCGTGCCCAGTGAAGTGCACGACAAGAGAGTCGACGGCGTTGTCACGCCGAGCGGCGTCGTTCGCTTCTCCTAAAGGACTGTTTTTTGCCTACCTATTCATACAAGTGCACCGAGTGCGGTACCGCGTTCGACATCCAGCAAGCCTTCACGGATGACACCCTCACGTCGTGCCCCAACTGCGGCGGCAAACTGCGCAAGATCTTCAGCGCGGTCGGAGTGACGTTCAACGGGTCGGGGTTTTATCGCAATGACTCGCGTGCGGGGGCGAAGGCGGGCGCGTCTTCGGGGTCGTCGTCGTCCGACTCGTCGTCGTCATCCGATTCGTCGTCATCCGGGTCGACTTCGTCGTCGCCCGCGAAATCGGCTGACAGCAAGCCTGCGGCACCGGCAAAATCGACTCCAACGGCATCCCCCGCCAAAGCCGCTGGTTAGCTCGCGCGTTCGGTTCCGAAGCGCCTGACATCTGGGAGTACGTCATGATCAAGGGTTTCAAGGAGTTCATCCTTCGCGGAAACGTGATCGATCTCGCGGTCGCCGTCGTGATCGGCGCCGCGTTCAGCGCGATCGTCAACGTGATCGTCACGAGCATTTTCAACCCGCTGATGGGTGTGCTGTTCAACGCGACGACGCTCGCCAAGGCGCTGCCGGTGACGATTCCGGCGATCGCGGGCGGCACGACCGCGACCATCTACTTTGGTGCGCTGATCGCGGCGGTGATCAACTTCCTGCTCGTCGCGGTCGTCGTGTACTTCGCACTGGTCGTTCCGATCAACTTCATCAAGAAGCGCGCCTTCCAGAAGAAGGAGGCGGGTCAGGATGCCGTCGCCGCCGACACACCCCCGACCGAACTCGAGCTGCTGGCCGACATCCGCGACCTCCTCGCCCGCGGGACGACCGCCACCGCCGCGACAGATCACGGCAAGCACGCCTCCGATCCCGCCTAGCCCCTTCCCCCTTCCCGAGTTGCCCACTTTGGTCGGGTTTCGACGCGATAACCCGACCAATGTGGGCAACTCACGGGACATGAGGTGGGCCACTCACGGGACATAGTGTGGGCCACTCGCGGGGACGGGAGGGGACCGTCAGTAGTGGGGCGGTTTGTCGGCGCGCAGGCGCTCGTCGTTCTCGGTCGGCTCGTGGCGCCCGGGCTCGGGCGCAGGCGACGGGTCGGTTCCGGGCGGCGGCTCCGTGCGAGCCCGGCGTGAACGTCGGCGCGGGGTGCCAGTACCGCGATCGTCCGCAGAGGGAGGGGGCGAGGAATCAGGCACGCGACTAGCTGGGGATGATTTGGATCGGCTGGGTTTCGGGCGTCGCCGCCTCAGCACCGAGCAGCCGAACGACCTTCGCGGCCACGGCATCCGGGTCGCTGAACAGTTCGAAGGAGTGAACCCGCAGGTAGTGCCAGCCCAGGCGCCGCAACAACTCGGGTCGCAATCGAAGCGACTCTCGAAGACTCGCGCGCATGAGAACCGTGTCCGTCTCGATTGCCACGCACATACCGCCGTGCGACGCGACCAGCCCGAGCTTGCCTCGATGCCCAAGCGCCACCTTCAGGCCGCGCAACTCGAGACGACGAGCAAGATCGACGAGCATCGGGTCAGAATCGTCCGGGAGCGGAACCTCCGCGGCTCGAGCCCCAATCTCCCCCAGGATTTCGGCGAGAGCGACGGCGCCGTGCTGCATCCGTCCGTCCTCGATGTCCTCGGGTTCGAAGCAGCTCACAATCACCATCGAGCGACGGGCGCGCGTCATGGCGACGGCCAGAAGCCGCTCGCCGCCCGGCTCGCCTAGTGCGCCGAAGTTCGAGAGAACGCGCCCGTGCGGTGTGCGTCCGAACCCGATCGAGAAGATCACGCGATCGCGGCTCTGCGCCACGGCCTGTTCGATCGTCGATACCGTAAACGGCTCTGCGTGGTCGCCGATAATGAAGTCGCTGAGCTCGGGATTGCCGGTCAGCGCAGCGAGCACGGCCTGCTGCACGCGCACCGCGTGACGCTCGCTGGCGGTGATGACCATGAGTGACTCGCGAGATCGAAGCGAAGCGTGCTCGAGAACCAACTCGACTACGCGATCAACCTCGGCATCCACGCTTTCGACGGCTCCGGACGCGCCATCGGGCATCCCCGTGCCGTTCTCGAGGTAATCGAGCGAGATGCTGCCATGCCCAAGGAAACTTCCCGCCCACGGCAGCGAATCGATGCGGCCGCCATAGAAGCGACGGTTGACGAGTTCAGCGAGATCCTCGCCGCCGGCCCGATAGCTGCGGGTCAGAGACAGGGTCGTCAGGATGCCGCCAAGGCGGGCAAGCGCGGAGTCAGCGTGAAGCTCGTCCGGGTCGTCTGCCGCCAACACGGGCTGCTCGCCCTCCGGGTCAACGATCGCGATGGTGAAGGCCGTCGGACTCTGGGTCACCGGGTCACCGAACGCAACCACCTGCTTCGCGCGCCGAATTGCGCCGACGTTCTCGGCAAGCGTTGTGGCGCCGGCATCCACGAGGATGACCGTGTCGAACGCCATCGTGTCGACGATCGTGTGCACCTCGTAAGGCGACGCGAGCCACACGGGTGCGACCGTGCGCGACAGGTGCGGCGATGTGGTCTGGAGGTCGAACGCCGAAATAGCGGAGCGACGCAGAAGCTTCTTGAGCAGCAGGGTTTCATCCGGCCAGTCGACCAGCCCGATCTTCCAGTTTTCGGCGAGCTGCCAGGCGAGCAACTGGGCGCTGCCCGCGGCGTGCGCCTCATCGACGAGCCGGAAGTCGGCTTCGAGCCGATCCAGAACGGGCGTGTTCGCCCCGAGCAGGGCGCGGTCGGCGGCGAGCAGCGACTCGAGCGCCGACTGCCACCAGGCCAGCTCGAGCTCGGCCTCGACCTGCTCCTCGGGAACGTGGCGGGATGCGAGGTCGGCGATCAGGGGATCCAGCTGCAGGTCACGCAGCGTCGTCATCAGCGCAGACCGCTCCTGCAGATTATTCAGAACGTCGGACTCGGCGGCCAGCTCCGCGAGACGCTGGATGAGCAGGCCGAGCGGCAGGTACTGCAGCTGGTTGTCGCGAACGGTGAGCCCGAGCGGCTCGTTGAGCAGTTCGAGATCCTGAGCGACTTCCTGGAACGACACCTGAACGTCGGCGATCCCGATCGGCACCTCCGGCGGCACACCCTCGGCAACGAACCGCTGCCACAGGATTCGCTGCTGCTGGATGCGCACGAGCGACTCGTGCAGGTCGAAGACATGGATGCCCGGCCGCAGATATTCTTTGGCCAGTTTCTTCAGTCGGCGACGGTTGGCGCCCGACATCTCGGGACCGTCCTTGCGGGGAGCCGTGGCCACAATTAGCTCGCTCAACGATCGGTCGAAGACCACCGGGAGGAACTTGTCCAGCGTGTCCCGAAGGTCGACGAGCAAGCGCAGGTAGATACCGAGTTCGACGATGTTCTCGAACGGTCGCATATACGTGTTGCGAATGAGGTCCTGAGCGCGGCCGAGCAGGCGTGGCAGCGACTCCTCGTGCAAGCGTCGCGCGGTGCCGTGGGCGCGCGCGGCATCAACTCCCGAACCAAAGCTGGCGCCGTACCAGGGCGAATCCCCCGGCCCGTAGCGGAACTCGCCGAGCGCAGCAGCCGTAACCATGGTCTCGGACGCCCGATGCCGGTCAGACGCAAGCGCTTCGACGGTCGACCGCCCGAGTCGCGCGGTCGTCGACGGGGGCGTCGGCAGGAGAGCGAGGCGGCTGAGTTCGTTGACGCAATCCAGCACGCTGATGCCGAGGGTGCCATCCGGCCGGGAGAGCGCGCCACGGTAATCCAACAGGACCTTGCGCAGGCGCACGAGCGCGTCATCCACCTCGGCGACCTGCGGCTTCCGCGACTTCTCGATGCGCGATATGGAGCGGACGATATCGCGACGAAGAGTGGATGGCGAAACTGCCAGCCCGGTCAGGCCGACTTCGCCGAGTCGCTGCGTGATCCCCTGCAGAGACGAACGACGAGCGCTCACGACGAGCACGCGCTTGTTCTGGCCGACGAGGCTGCCGATGGCGTTCACGATGGTCTGGGTGCCACCCGTGCCGGGCAGTGTTTTCACGACGAGCGAGTTGCCCGCCGCGATCTGCGCGATGACGTTCTCCTGCTCAGCATCCGCATCCAGAAGCAGACTGTCGGTTTGGGGCGGCCGGGCGTCCGAACTGGCTGCGGCGACCGGAGAGTAGCTCTCCTCAACGGCCCACTTGGCGGTGGGATTGCCGCCGAGTGCGTCAAGAACCGGGTGCTCGAGGTTTGCGGCGTCAGCCAGCATCCCGGTCGCAACCTCGGAGAACGACGAGACGAGCAGGCGCGGCGACACGTTGAACCACTCGAGGTGCGAGGTGAGGCCTCGGAGGCGGTCGATGACGGGGTTGGGCTTGAACGTGCCGTCCTCATCGGTGAGGGCGACAAATGCCGCGGCATCCAGTTCCAACTCGAACTGCGCGCGCAAAACCTTGTGGAGTTCGGGATTCAGTATCGCGTCGCCGCGGAGCTTGAGCTCGAAGTCGCGGCCGGCGCGACGGATGGCGAGCGGACGCAGCAGCAGCGGTGCACGAAATTCGAGGTCATCGAATTTCCACTCGACGACGCCGATGCCCAGGTGGATGCCGTCGATCCCACGCCCCGTCGACAGCTCGAGCCCCTTGGCGGCTATGGCGCCCGCCGCAATCTTTGCCGCACGAAGCGCGAGTTCGTCACGGATGAGGTTGGACAGCAGAGTCGTCTTGCCAGTGATGAACTGCGCGAGACCACCTGGATGCGTCGATGAGAGTTCGATGCGTGTGTGTGGATTGTCCACGAAGTGAAGCATCGGTGAGACACCGCCAACAGTTGCCAGTTCGGCACGCCAAGCGGCCCAGCTCGGTTCGGCCACGTTTCCCGCCTCAAATGATGGATCGCCCAGGTTCAGGGCATGCGGCGCGGTAACCTGTCGCGGCGCCGGGACATGATCGTCCACGTACGTCTCATCGCTATGGTTCCCGGCACGCCACACAGGGCCACTTTAAAGCCGAAACTCCCCATATTCGGGGAGTTCGGAAGTGTGTTGGAACATCAGGGAGGCGGGTACAGGAACCTGCCGACGGTGTCGATGGGGATTGTACGCATTGCGTAGGACCTGCTCGATGTGCCGTTGTACTCCTCGATCACGACGTTCGAGCCCTTGATCGAGTTGACGTATGCCACGTGATTGCCAACGAACCAGGCGACGGCTCCGACGACCGGAGTTGCACTGGTCTTCCAACCGTGAGTCTGCCAGGCGGCCTTCCACGCCGACGCGTCGCCGCCATTCGGAGTGAGGCTCGACCAGTTCCACTTCCACGGGGCGGAGGTGACGCCGGCATCCCGGTTCAGCCTCCAGGCGACGAAGTCGACACACTGGCGGTAGTAGTAGTTAAGGGGCGAGAGGCCGTAACCGGCCGTGCGCCACGGGTAGTCGTCTCCGGGAGCGCGCGCACCTGGATAGGACGCAAGCGACCCCGCATACGACACCAGCTTCGCAGAATTGAGCTGCTCAGCCTTGAGCTGCGCCTCCGAGGTGGCGGTAACGGAATCACGACTGATCGTCGGCGCATTGATCGTGGCGCCCGCCGTGAACTTCTGCTTGCCGTGGGCGCTCGTCGCGAGAATGGTCGAGGCGTCGCTCGGGGCGAGTGCAACAACGGCAGGAAGCGCAAGACTGCCTACGAACGCCGTAATGACGATGAGGACGAGAGCTGCCAACAGAGGACTCTGCTTCTTGCCGCGTTTCTTGGGGACCGTCGCGGCTGCGCGAGGCGTTACCGCGAGGCGACGAACAAGCGCGCGATCCTTGCGTGACAGCTTGCCGCGGCGGGCCTTCCCTGAAGGAGCCGTCGCAGAAGAAGCCGTCGCAGAAGGAGCCGTCGCAGAAGGGGCCGTCGGAGAAGCGCCGCTCGGCGCAGTCGCCTTCGACGAACGAACCGCTTTTGCATTCTGCGGCTTGCCACGACGGGATGCTGATGCGGCGTCGCGAACCTCGCGACGAGACGAAAACTGGGGGGTAGCGGGCACCAAAGGAGCGGGCGCTTGCTGGTTAGCGTCATGGTTTGCGAGGAGTTCCGCCAAAGGGTCAGGCGTCAGCTCATCGGACACAGGCGTGTACCTCCGGGCATTTAACACTGGGTGCTTGCGGGCAATTTCCCACGCGGAAGCGGGTCCAGTTCCTTACCGAGGGTACGGCACCGACGCTGATCTGTCACTGTCAGGATACGAATTGGTAACGAAAGCCCCCTCTAATGGGTGAAACAGCCCCCTTTTCGGGGCACTGTATCTTCAGGTCCTCGCAGTCAAGCCCCCAGCCCGCAAATAACAATTTCACAGCGCCTCAATAGAATTACGTTCGAGAGTGGAGATATGGCCGTGCCTGCAGCAGACGCGACCGACAGGATCCTCGGAGGCCGATACTGGCTCGAGACCGTCATCGGTCAGGGTGGAATGGCGACCGTTTATCGGGCGCGCGACGAGGCGCTGGGTCGCGCCGTGGCGGTGAAGCTCTTCCACAACGCCAACTCGGCGGATTCGAGCCGCCAGGAGACCGAACTGACGGTCCTGGCCAGCCTCAACCACCACGGTCTGGTCAACCTCTTCGACGCCGGTGTCGATACGGATGCCGATAATCAGTCGCGACGGTACCTCGTGATGGCGTTCGTCCAAGGCAAAGATCTCCACGCCCGGCTGGATCAGGGGCCCATCGCCGCGCGACACATCGCCGAAATCGGCTACGACATCGCTGAGGCGCTCGAGTACATCCATGCCAACGGGGTCGTCCACCGAGACATCAAGCCGTCCAACATCCTGCTGGTCGACTACGGCGATGACGCGCCAAGGGCGCGAGCAAAGCTGAGCGATTTCGGGATCGCCCTCTCCGAAGATGTCGAGCGTTTGACTCGCGAGGGCGCTACGACCGGCACCGCGGCCTACCTCAGCCCCGAGCAGGCGTCGGGAGCAAAAGTCGGGCGGGCGTCTGATGTCTATTCCCTCGGGCTTGTATTGCTCGAATGCCTCAAGCGGGAAGTCGAATACCCGGGCACGATGGTCGAGTCTGCCGTTGCGCGGATCACGCGCGATCCGGTCATCCCGGACAACCTCGCCGATCATTGGCGCGCGCTGCTCACGGCGATGACCGCGCGTAGGCCGAGCGACCGGCCAAACAGACGCGAACTCGTCGCAGCTCTTCGCCAGATCGTGATCGCCGAGAGCGCCCGCCACAAGGATGTCGACTTGTCGCCGTTCGACACGGAATCCGCCGAGGTCGATGCCATTCGCGCCGCATATATGGACTCGGTTTCTGATGACGCCCTCGACCGGGTAACCGCGCTCGCCGCTCGCCTGTTCAACTCACCCATCTCGCTCGTGAGTGTCGTCGACGAAGACCGCACCTGGCTGAAGTCGCACTACGGGGCGGAGGTTGAGCAGATCGTCCGCGAAATCGACCTGTCGACATCCACGACCGTGTTCTCTGAACCGATGATCATCGAGGATGCCCTGCTCGACGAGCAGGCGAAGAACAGTCCTCTGGTAACCGGCGCACTCGCGCTGCGATTCTTCATCGGGGTTCCCCTGTTCGCGCAGGACGGCACCGCGATCGGTGCGCTCTCGGTCCTCGATTCGAAGCCGCACACGGTCACGGATGACGAAGTCGCCAACCTGAAAGACCTGGCGGCGCTGGTGATGGGTCAGCTCGATCTCCGTCGGGAGACGCGCCGGATCACCGGGGAACTCGCGCAAGCGACGCAGCCCGATCTGCGCCAGACCGGCGAACACGCCGCGGCGCTGCTCCCCGACTAGTTGGCGTGCGACTCGAGGAACGCATACAGCTCCTGGTCGTCGACCCCAGGAAATGTTCCGCTCGGCAGCGGCGACAGGATGTGCGCGTGAAGCTTCGCACTCGTCCATGCCTTCCCTGCCCAGCGTGCCGCCAAATCGTTGGATGGCGATCGGCAACAACTGAGATCCGGGCAACGCGACGCCTTGCGGTTATCGGTCTCGCGCCCGCGGAACCACTTGGCGTGCGCGAACGGCACGCCGATTGAGATGGAGAACTCCTCGCCGGTGCTCCCGGTGCCCGTCTGGGTCGACTCCCAGAACGTGCCCTCCGGCGTATCGGTGTACTGGTAGAACTCGGTCGTCCTGTTGGTTCGGTCGAAGGCTTCTCGCGCGCTCCAGTGTCGACACACCAGCTGGCCCTCGGTCGAGCCCGTGACATCCACCGGCAGTCTCAATCCATCGTTTTCGTACGCCTTATATACGGCACCGTCGTCGCCGACTCGCAGGAAGTGAACCGTAACGTCCAGGTGCGAGGTCGCGAGGTTCGTGAAGCGGAGGGCGGCGGCCTCGTGGGTCACGCCGAAGGCATCCCGGTAGTCCTCGACCGCGATGTTGCGGTCTGACTTTGCCTTCGACAGAAAGTCGAGCGATTGCTTGAGCGGCATTAGCGCGGCAGTGGCGAAGTAGTTGATCTCCAGGCGCTGCTGCAAAAACTCGGCATAACTGCGCGGTTCGTGGTGGCCGAGCAGGCGGTGCGCCATAGCCTGGAGCGCCATCGATCGGATGCCGTGGCCACCCGGGATCGAGGCCGGCGGCAAGTAGATGCGCCCGTTCGCCAGGTCGGTGACCGAGCGCGCCGAGTGCGGCAGGTCGGGGACGTGAACGAGCTCGAACCCGAGGTGCTCTGCCATTCGCGAGACCGAACGGTGTGTGAGCGCGCCCGTCGCGTGCCCGACTTTGCCCACCAGGTCCTGCGCGATCTTCTCGATGTCGGGCAGGTAGTTGTTTTTCGTTCGCATGAGCTGGCGCAGCTCGGTGTTGGCGCGTCTGGCCTCCTCGGGCGTCGCGATTGCCTCGCCAGCCCGGCGAGCCAGCTCGGCGTGGAGGCCGACGATAATGCGAAGCGTGTCGTCTGACATCCCCCTGCTGGCCCGAACGGATGGCAGCCCAAGCGACGAGAACAGCGACCCCTGCTGCAGGCGGTCGAGTTGTATCTCGAGGGCGGCCCGCTCGGTGGGCGGCTCATCGGCCAGCAGGTCTGCGACCTGAATGTCGAGCGTCGCCGCAATGCGGGTCATGAGCGACAGCCTCGGCTCGCGCTTGCCGTTTTCCATCAGGGAGAGCTGGCTGCCCGCGATCCCAACGGCCAGTCCGAGCTCATCGAGCGTCTTGCCGCGCTGAACTCGGTAGTGGCGGATTCGTTGGCCCAGGGTATGTAGATCACTCACGCGCTAAGAATAGGGAAAGAACCTGCATTCTTTCTACCCCCATTCTTGGATTGCATCCGTATTTCGGGCGCACAGTAGAAGAAATGACCGAAAGGCAGACTCCCATGACTCTCACCCTCACGCCTCAGGACCTTTCCGCTGCGCACCATTCAACTGCGCCCGACGGTGCCGATCCTCGCGTCGTCGACTGGGTCGCCAGGATCGCGGCGCTTACCGAGCCCGACAGCATCGTGTGGTGTGACGGGAGCGCAGCCGAGTTCGATCGGCTGACCCATCTGATGGTGGACCAGGGCACCCTCATCCGCCTGAATGCCGAGTACCGACCGTACAGCTTCCTCGCCCGCAGCGACCCGAGAGATGTCGCCCGCATTGAGGAACGCACCTTCATCTGCAGTGAATCCGCGGAGGACGCCGGGCCTACCAACAATTGGCGCGATCCAGCCGAGATGCACGAGACGCTCGACGGTATCTTCGCGGGCAGTATGCACGGGCGCACGATGTATGTCGTTCCATTCTCGATGGGGCCGCTCGGCTCGCCGTACTCGAAGCTCGGCGTGCAGGTCACCGACTCGCCATATGTCGTCGCCAATCTGCGCATCATGACCCGGATGGGGACCCCGGCTCTCGAGCGCATCACTCGTGCGAGCGAGTGGCTGGCCGGTGTCCACACCGTCGGCGCGCCGCTCGCGCACGGCCAGGCGGATGTCGCATGGCCCTGCAACGACACGAAATACATCAGTCACTTTCCCGCCACCCGTGAGGTCTGGTCGTACGGATCCGCATACGGTGGCAACGCCATCCTTGCGAAGAAGTCATTCGCGCTGCGCATCGCGTCGGTCATGGCGCGGGATGAGGGCTGGCTTGCCGAGCACATGCTCATCCTCAAGGTCACGAACCCGCGCGGTCGTGTCATGCATGTTGCGGCCGCGTTCCCGAGCGCGTGCGGCAAGACGAACTTTGCGATGATGACCCCGACCATCCCGGGTTGGAGTGTCGAAACGATCGGGGATGACATTGCCTGGCTGCATCAGGGGCCGGATGGTCGCCTCCGCGCGATCAACCCGGAGGCGGGCTTCTTCGGCGTAGCACCCGGCACCGGCGCGTCGACCAACGCGAACGCGGTCGACACACTCTGGGGTAACTCCATTTTCACGAACGTCGCCCTCCGCGACGACGGCGACGTGTGGTGGGAAGGCCTCACGGATGACGCCCCGCCGCACCTGATCGACTGGCAGGGCAACGACTGGACACCGTCGTCAACGACGCCGTCGTCGCATCCGAATTCCCGTTTCACCGTTGCTGCAGCACAGTGCCCGTCGATTGCGGACGACTGGCAGCACCCGGACGGCGTCGTCATCGACGCGATAATCTTCGGCGGCCGCCGTGCAACGAACGTGCCCTTGGTGGTAGAGGCGCGCGACTGGGACCACGGCGTCTTTCTGGGCGCCACGATCTCTTCGGAGCAAACGGCGGCCGCTGAAGGCACACCCGGCGAGCTGCGCCGCGACCCGTTCGCGATGCTGCCCTTCTGCGGCTACAACATGGCCGACTACTGGGCGCACTGGCTGGAATTCGGCAAGTCGCTGCGGTCGCGCGGCAGCGTTCCGCGCATTTTCCAGGTCAACTGGTTCCGCAAGGACGCCGATGGCTCATACCTCTGGCCGGGTTTCGGCGACAACGCACGAGTGCTCGAATGGATGCTGGAGCGGGTCGACGGACAGGTCAGCGCCGCAGACAGCCCGCTCGGTCACATCCCGAACTCTCTCAATCTCGAAGGCCTCGACCTGCCGGACGACCACTGGGACAAGCTGTTCGAGATCAACCGCGAGGCTCTGCTCACCGAAGCCGACGGCACGCAGGAGTACTTCGAGTCGTTCGGCGACCGCCTGCCGGATGCCATGCTCGGCCAGTTGGAGAGGCTGCGCGAGAACCTGCGCTACGGCGCCTAGCTCCCACCCGCACCACCGCGCGCGTAACTCATGCTCGATCGGGTGCGGCAGCGACGACACGCCGCGGCAGGGCCTTCCCGAGGCGCAGCAGCCGGAGTTACGCACACACTCCGGAGGTGCAGCAGCCGGAGTTATGCGCAGGGGGGCGCTGGCCATGCGCAGGGGCGGCGCGGCCCGACCCTTGGCGAGCTACGAGCGCGCGAAGGCGCTCACGGTTACCGAAACGGTGACCGCGAGCGGCTCCGGACCCACGCGTTTCGCAACGTCCGACCGGTCGAGGTGAAACGCGCTCGGGCCCATGAAGATCTCGTCGAGCACTTCAGCCGGCCCGAGCGACACTGCGTACTCGAGCCTCTCGCGACCGAGCAGGCGCAGCGTCGCGAGCTGGGTGTCGAGGCGGGCATCCTTGTCATCCTGGATGGCCAGCATCCCGAATCGGTCGCGCAACTCGCGCAGGTGGTCAGGCATCGGCGTCACGACGATGGCGACGCCGTCCGGGGCAAGAATGCGCGACACCTCGTCGCCATTACGCGGGCCGAAAATGCTCAGGATGGCGCTCGCCTGCCCGTCGCCG
Organism: Glaciihabitans sp.; assembly: GCA_025463785.1. Taxonomy (GTDB): domain Bacteria; phylum Actinomycetota; class Actinomycetes; order Actinomycetales; family Microbacteriaceae; genus Galbitalea. The sequence goes on along the minus strand of JAODBD010000014.1, from coordinate 347,640 downwards.
ACCGGCATCCGTTTCCAGGCATCCGCCGTGGCTGCCGCCGCTCGTTCGTGCGCCTTAGCGGCCCTTTTGGCTGCGGCAGTCGAGACATCGAGCGCCAGCCCAACCAGCTCGGGGTGATCATCCAAAACCCGCGCGAGATAGAAACCCGTGCCGGCGGCAATGTCGACGACGAGACCAGCGGATGCCGAAACGGCTTGCGAAACGGCCGTCGCGATAGCGTCGTAGTGGCCCGCCCCCAGGAATGAGCCGCGCGATTCCACCATCGCCGCCGTGTCCCCCGTGTGCGGCGAGCGTCCCACAAGGAAGGAGACGTAACCCTGCCTGGCCATGTCGAACGCGTGGGCGTTCTCGCAGACGACGCCGTCCCGCAGGATCAGGTCTGTTCCGCAGATGGGACACGCGAGGTAGGAACAGACCTCGCCGAGTATCGACGGCGCGCTCATCCGCCGGGAGTAGGTGGCGGGCCGGTGGGGCCGGGCGGCGGATTCGCGGGAGGTTTGGTGGGCTTCGGCTTCGGCTTGGCGGGCGGCGAGCCAGGGTTCGTCTTGCCGGTGCCACCTGTCGAATAGGTGCCATTTGCACCCATCCAGGTGCCGCCGGCGATGAGCCCCTGGTCCGGCGGACCGAAGGCGGAGCCCCGACCGAGTTGCTGATCAACGTAGGTCATGACGGTGCGGAAGACGACGTGCCGGAGTAACGCCGCCAGATACCCGCCAACATAGATCGCGCGAAGCGGTTGGCGACCGGAAATGTTGCCGACCCAGACGGCGGTCGCCGCCTTGGTCGATGACCCGACGGTCCAGGTCTGCAGCGAATTGTTCGTCGTCCCGGTCTTGCCGAGGAAGGGAGTGCCGTCATAGGGGTTCGCGGCACTCGCGGTACCGCCATTCATCACGCCCTGAAGGGCGACGGCCGCGGTGTTGGCCACCTTGGCTGACACCGCGCGCCTGCAATTTGTGGGCTGACCCCCGAGTTGGGTGCCGTCCGGAGCGACGACTTTCTCTACCTCGATCGGAGCGCAGTACATGCCTCCATCGGCTACTGCGGCGTAAGCGGCGGCGAGGGTCAGCGGAGCGATCGTGTTATCACAACCGCCGATGACGCAGGGCGGCAGGTCACTCAGCGGTTTGCCCGTTGCGTTGTGCACTCCAAAGCTCTCGGCCACCTTTCGGATGTCGCAGAGATCGAGCTTCGAAGCCATCTGGATGAAGACGGAATTGATCGACCGCGCTGTCGCCTGCATTATGGTCGTTGGTCCCTGCTCGTTTTGATCGTTCTGGAAAGAATACGCAGGGCCGGACGGCACGCCGACACACGAGTCTGAGAAGCTCGACATCGGTATCGAGCGGACGCTCGCATTGAACACATCGGTGAGCCGATGGCCCTTCTGCAACCAGTCGATCAGGGTGAAGAGTTTGTACGCCGATCCGGGCTGGAACCCGGCCGACCCACCGCTGGCCTCATCCACATTCAGGTTGACAGCGAGGGTGCGGGGACCGCCGCCCTTGAGGGTGTTGTTGAAGTCCTTATTCTCGGCCATGATCAGGATGCGACCGGTTCCCGGCTGAACGGTTGTGACCGTTCCACCCAGCTTGAACTGCGACTCGTTATTGAGAACCAGGCTGTGCAGCGTATTCGTGGCCTCGGTCTGCATTTTCAGGTTGAAAGTCGTGTAGATGTCGTAGCCTCCCATGATCCAGTTCGCCTCGCGCTTCGCTTTGGTCGCGCCAAGAGCCGGAATGTTGTCGACGTCGTTGACGACGTAGTCGCAGATCCAGCGGTACGCCACCTTCGCTGGCAGGCATCCGTTCTGCACCGCTGATGGATGCACGTAGGCGGCATTCACGGGCGTGTTCAGTGCGACGCGGTACTGGGACGCCGTGATATCGCCTGCTGCGCGCATCTTGCCAAGAATGAAGTTGCGTCGACTCTCGTTCGCTGCGTAGTTACCTGCAGTGCCCAGATTCCGCTCCGATGGGTTTTGGACGATCGCGATGATGCTCGCCGCCTGCGCGGGCGTCACACTCTTGGCCGGCGTCGAGAAATAGGCTTCCGCCGCCGCCTCGACGCCGTAGTTGTTGAGTCCAAAGTTGGCGATATTGAGATATGCGAGCAGGACCTGCCGCTTGGTGTAGGTCTTCTCCAACCCGATGGCGAGCTTGATCTCTTTGAGCTTGCGCGACACCGTTTCTGCCGTCGCCGCCTTGTAGGCAGCTTGCTGTTGTGCCGGTGACTTCAGTTCCAGCGCACGCTGGATTTGCACGTTACGGACGACCTGCATTGCGATCGTCGAACCGCCGCTCTGAACCGAACCCGAGGACAGATTAGTCAGGGCCGCGCGGACGAAAGACGCGACATCCACTGCGCCGTGTGAGTAGAAATTCTTGTCTTCGCCGTCAACGGCGGCTGACTTCAGATAGGGCGAGATGTCGTTCCAGGCGTCCTCCTGCCGGTTCTGGTCGTAGACCGTCGCGATCTGCACTGGGCCGTGGGGGCCGTTGGCGAAGATCCCATTGCGCTGCGGCAGCCGGCCGACATGAATGTACTCGGGCAGCTGCTGAAAGATGCCTGCGGACTGATTGACGCTGGCACCGGCGATCCGGATGACCGGCACGACGCCCAGCGTGACCAGAAGCCCGGCAACCACACTGAGGGCGATCAGCGCGAAGACGGGTGGAGCCGACTGGGCACGATCCACGATGGCCCTGGCCGCACCGCCGTCGAGATCCTCTTCCGGAGCTTGTGTGTACTCCAGTTGGCTCCACAACGCGGTGAAGCCATCAGATGCTTGCTGAGTCATCCTTCGAACGTAATTCGCGCCAAAACGATTCGTTACCGCTTGTCAATTTGGCCGCGGTGGGTTACACGCTAATCTGAATGCCGATGCCCCAAGCCAGCCCTGACCCTTCCCGAGCCGAGGCTGCGGACACCGTCGCCCGCCAATCCCGTCGCCTGTTTTGGATCGCCGTAGCGATCGGTCTCGTCACTCTCGCCGCCGACCAGCTCAGCAAATGGTGGGCGATCACGCACCTGACCGGCGGCGAGGCGACCAAGGTCATCGATAGTCTCATCACCTTTCAACTGGTCTACAATCCGGGCGCGGCCTTCTCGACCGGCACCGGCGTGACCTGGGTATTCACCATCGTGAGTGGGGTCGCCGCGATCGCGACGGTCATCATCGCATGGCGATCCGGATCACGGCTTTGGACGGCGGGCCTCGGCCTCGTGTTCGGTGGCGCGCTCACCCACTTCGGCGACCGGTTGCTGCGACCGCCGAGTTTCGGAAACGGCCACGTCGTCGACTTCATCAACTACGACAACCTGTTCATCGGTAACGTCGCCGACATCGCGATCGTGGTTGGTGTTTGCCTCGTGGTGCTTGCGGTCCTTCTCGGCATCCACCTGCGCGGGCATCGCATCCCGAAATCGACTGAATAGTCGGACTGCTCCGCACCAGACTTACCCGGACCATCGCGGTCCGTGTCGAAATCCGCTCCTGTCGTTCGTCGGCTCAGTGACTCCATCTCGTGAGTCACACCGACCGACGAAAGGGTTCATCGTGAGCAACCAGAACTATCCGGCCGACGCAGGCGCTGAGGTTTTCCTGCTGACCGTGCTTGGCACTACCAATTCAGATTCCCCCGCGGCCGCGCGAGAGCTGCACAACGCAACGGCCGGCAACCCAGACGGAGTCGCCGGCGCAAAGGCTCTCGGCGATCTCAGCCACAACGTCTTCCTGCCCGCGGGTGCCGACGACAAGCGATTGCTGTTCATCGACACCTGGAATAGCCCGACCGGACTCGGGCAGTTCATCTCCGACGAGCAGGTGCTCCACGGTGCCGCGGCGCTCTTCAACGAGCGCGAAGCGGTGCTGTGGATGCCTGCAGCCGGCTTTGGCAGCTACACCCTGCCAGTGCCATCGGGCCGTTCAGTCGGCGCAATCGGGCTGATGCGAGCGCCAGTGAGTTCGTACGAGGCCGCTGCCGCCGCATTCCACGCCGACTCTGCCTCAAAAGTGAACGCCAGCCGCGAATCCGGACAGGTCGCCCACCAGCTCTGGGTTCCCGTGCCGATGGGGGCCGGCGAACCCGCGCTCGAGGTTCTCGGCGTCGACTACTGGCTCGACGAGACGGGGATGAACGAGTGGTACGCCTCGGCGAGCTACGACAACCTCGGCCCCGCCTTCGCCGGTGCACCAGTCACCAGCACCTGGACCACGGCGGGGAGCGATTGGATCGAGTGGTGACGACATCGAGATGGCAGCAGTTGCCGGTTGGAAGTGCGCACAGTGGCAACTGCTGTCATGTCGGAGCGGTTCTGGAGGTGGATGCCGTGCGCAGCGCAGCGCAGCGCAGTTACGCGGTGAGGTACTTGTGCCGCAATTCCGCGAGCACGCCAGCGGCGAGGCGCTCGAACTGGTCCTCCGTGAGACGAATCTGGTCGCCGACCACGAGGCCGACGACCGAATCGGCGGGAACGTACCTCACGACATTGTTGCCCCGCAGCACTCCCCCATTGTTCATGAGGGATTCGATAATGAGCTCGAGCTCGTTCAACGGGCTGGTGTCCTTGCCCGTGACCGAGCGCAACCGGTGCACGTACAGCCGGTCCAGCGCGAGAGCCAGGTTGTTGAACAGCAGCTGATCGAAGTCGGCGAGCGCGCCCGCTGCAACCCCGTCGCCGACAGCAGCGGCGAGCTTCTTGTACGCGGCCAGCCCGGCCGCGACTGCAGCCTCGCCGTTGTCAATTTCGGCCTGTTCGTAGTTCTTGCGACCCAACATCCTGAAGCTCCCTTGTTCCAGCTAATTCTGGGGGCGATGTGGTGCCAACTACGAAGCCGGCGCCTGCGAGATACGAACCGTGTTGCCGGACGGGTCGCGGAAGGCGCTGTCGCGCGGCCCCCACGGCTGGTCGATCGGCTCCTGGAGAACCTCGGCACCGGATGCGCGCACCCTCTCGAACGTCGCATCGAGGTTGTCGGTGCGGAACACGAGCATCGGCAGCGAGCCCTTCACGAGCAGCTCCTGGAGGGCGTCGCCATCGGCCTGCGAGCGGCCCGCGTGTGGTTCGGAAATCACGATCTCGAGGCCGGGCTGGTCGGCGCTGCCGAGAGTGACCCAGCGGAAGCCGCCGTTGGCCACATCGTTACGCACCTCGAGCCCCAGTGCGTCACGGTAGAACGCGAGCGACTCGTCGACATCGTTGACCGTGATGTTGGTGTACTGAAGAGAAATTGTCATGCAGCCAACACTAGGCAGCGGATGCCCGGCCGGCTTCTCGGATCCTGCTCGGTTTGGTTCGCATCTTCGCCACGCAGGCCGGCATAGCCATCACGGAGTGATGTTCGCGAGCGCGGTAGGAGCTGGGGGTCTCTCCGACGATCTCGGTGAATCGCATGCTGAACGAGCCAAGCGAGGTCGAGCCGACGGACATGCATGCGTCGGTCACGGTCATCCCGCCGCGAAGCAGCGACATTGCGCGCTCGATGCGCCGGGTCATGAGATAGCTGTATGGCGTCTCACCGTAGGCGGCGCGAAACTGGCGGGAGAAGTGCGCGGGCGACATGAGCGCACGCGCAGCCATTGTTGGCACGTCGAGCGGGCGGGCGTACTCCCGATCGATGAGGTCTCGCGCTCGGCGCAGGTGCGCGAGGTTGGCGAGATCCTGTGGTGTCATGCAAAGACGGTAGCACTCGCGGCTCCGCGGACGCAGCCGCTTCACGTCGCGGTCAACAATTCAACAACCTTGGCAAAAACATCCAAAGGTTTCCCGCGCGAACATCCCAAAACCACCGAAAGTCACGAATTTCCTGCACCCGCTAAATCCCGCGTCATAAACCCTCAACCGGTCGGTCTCCTCTTATTAGAGGGCCACGATTGCGCCCTTGGAGCACCGCTTGGTCTGGGTCAAGGAGGATTCATGAAGTTTCGTAAGCTCACAAGTACGCACGGTGGTCGAATCGTGCTCGCCGCCGTTCCGGTAGCCGTTGTCGCCACGGTGATGATGGCCGGGGTCGCCAACGGCGCCGTGCCCGTCTCGTTCTCGGTGTCGGGCAGCCAGTTCCAAATCAGCGCAACCGAGCTCACCGGCATCGGATTCTCGCAGTATGCGGGCACGGCCACGGATACCAACGGCAAGGGGCATCCCGCAGCGATCGCCAACATCAACTCGGCGAACCTGTCGGACCTCTGTCAGTCGGTGGTCACCGATACGCCGCTCGGCAAGGTCGGCCTGATCATCACGGCCGGCGGCGGTGGAACGCCCGCAACGGCGACCAACCTGCAGATCGGCATGACCGACCTCAAAGGTGACTCAACCTTCAACGACATCCGCATCGGCGTCGACGCGTCAACCGTTCGGACGAGCTCGAAAGGTACGGCCGGTGACTTCGCTCAGGATGCCTCGTCGCTAAAGATCCTGCACTTGCAGCAGACCGCGTGGAGCACCCAGGCATCGGTGTTCACCCTGAATGGCATGCACCTGCAGCTCACCGACGGAAAGACGTGCTTCTAATGAGGATGACGATGCCTTGGTCGAAGTCCAGTCGATGGAGCGCCTTTGTTGCGTGGCGTCGCCGTCGACCGTTTGTGGGCGGCCTGCTCACCATCGTTGCCGGTGTGGAGATGTTCTTCTCCGGGCAGCTCGATGTTGGCAAGATCCATGTGCAGGTCGGCATCGAGGGGCTGCAGGCCACAATTCTGCCGCTCATCCTCGTGCTGCTGGGCATCCTCGCGATGGCCATGCCCGTTCACCGCATCTTCTATGGCGTGATTGCCCTCGCGGTTGCCGTGTATTCGCTCATCGGCGATAACCTTGGCGGCTTCTTCATCGGGATGCTGCTGGCGTCGGTCGGCGGCATCCTGATTGTCGCGTGGATGCCCAGGTCGGCCACCAGGACCGGTGAGCCGGTCGACGGTACACCCGATCGAGCGGACAGGAATGCCGACGAGTCAGCAAGGGTCGCGCGCCCTTTAGTGCCGCGCCGGTCGTGACCGGCGCTGCCCATAGACGCACCCGCGCACGCGTCAGCAGTGCAGTCGTCGTCTGTCTCCTGCTCTCCGCGTGCGGGATTGCGGCGGCGCCAGTACCTTCTGCAAAGCCGTCCAGTCTGTGTCTGCCGCTGCTGATGGGTTGCGGGTCGACACCATCACCGAGCCCGTCACCGTCACCGAGCCCGACCGGGCCGCTCGGCGGTCTGGGTTCTGTGCTGGGCAGCGGCGGCTCGGTCCTGGGCGGCAGCACGTCGACGCCAGCGAATGCCACGGCCGACAAGAACGCACCAACGTTTACGCTTCCCGCGGCCCAGCTCGGCGGCTCCTCTCTCTCGATTCAGGGGCTCCATTCCGTCGAACTGGTGACCGTGCCGCTCGCAAACGGCACCAGAACCGTAGTGATCAAAATCAGCGCGGATGATGTCGCCATCGACCAATTCGTGCTCGACGTGCGCAGGCAGACGGGCCCGACGGCCGTCACCAATGCTTCGAGAATGGAGCTGAAGGGCAATGTGCAGGTCTACCTGAACTCGGTTTCCGCGACGCTGCTGAACGGCGCCGGGATCTCGATCGGAACATCCACGACGCCGATCCCGGGCAACGAACTTTCGCACGAACTGCTGCGCCCGACGCTCGGTCTGGTCGGCGTGACTGCCAACTCGATTACCTTCACGAACAACGACCTGAACATCCAGCCGGGGGCTTCATAGCGAGCGTTTTGGCCGGGCCCGATGTCGAACCATCGGCAATCCAGTGGTTCATTTTGAGGTCATCGGCGCGGATCCGGCCACCCTGCGCGACTACTCTGGCGCGCTGTTCGGCTGACAATTTGGCTCGAACTCGCCGGTAGCGCCGGAAGTCTCTGAGCGAGGCAGCTACTCATTCATCGACGAGGGCGGGGTCGTTCTAGAAGACCGTGTAACCACCATCAATGGTCAGGACGGACCCCGTCATATATGACGAGGCGTCGCTGGCCAGGAAGACGATGGCCGGCCCGAGCTCCTCGGGATCGCCGGCACGACGCAGTGCACTGTCTTCGATCCAGTAGCGCTGGTACTGCGGCAGATGAGTCTCGGAGTTCTCGGTGCGCATGTAGCCGGGGGCGAGCGCGTTGACTCTGACACCCCGAGGGCCCCACTCGCCTGCGAGGCTCTTGGTCAGGTGATGAACGGCGGCCTTCGACGCGTTGTAGGGCGCCTGCCACTGTGGTCGATTGACGATGTCGCCCGAGATCGAGCCGATGTTGACGATGGTTCCCGCGCCCTGCTCGAGAAAGTGCTTACCAAAGATCTGGCAGCCGAGCCAAACGCCGTCGAGGTTGGTGCTCATCACGCGGCGCCACTCGTCGTCGCTGATGTCGACGGTGGCTTCACCGATAAAGGCGCCCGCATTGTTGATGAGGATGTCGATGCTGCCGAACTCCGCGATGGCGAGCTCGCGGGCGGCCTCCAGGTCGGCCCGCTTCGTCACATCGACTGGGGCCACGAGAGCACGAACGCCGAGAGCGCGGACCTCCTCGGCAACTTTCGCCGCCGCATCCGAGGCGCGTCCGGCGATGACGATGTCGGCGCCGGCCTCCGCGAGCGCGAGCGCGAAGATGCGGCCGAGGCCGCGCTGCGCGCCGGTGATAACGGCGACCCTGCCGTCCACACGAAACTTCTCCAGCACTTGTACTCCCAAGGTTTCTCGCGTGTCGTTGGCGCATTCCCGGCATTAAGCAGCGAATCGTTTTTCTCACAATATGACCTGCTCCCAATGACTGTCAATAGCACCCGCGCCGCCGCATGAAACCGGGCAAAAATCGTTTCGCCATTCGTGTTGCAGGGCGCGGGAATTGGAAGTAGCATCCACCAGACAGGAAAAACGTTTCGACGGCCGGGCGCGCTCTGGGTTCCTGACGGTTCATTGAATCCAACGAAGGGCGATCAACGGTGACCACTGATTCAACGGGAGGCCTGCTCGGCGGGCTTACGCAGGCCGCGAACCTGCGGTCGGCGCGCGCGTCCAGCTTCGACCAGAGCGGCCGCAACCGCGACAACTGGATCATCATGCCCGGCGAGGAACGCACGCTCGCCGACCTGGAAGGCCCGGGCTTCATTACGCACATCTGGATGACCCAGTCCTGCCGCATTCAGCCGGGCCCCGGCCAGATTGACCCTGCCGTCGTCGGAGTGCCCATGCTCGAAATCCACAACGCCCTCGGCGTCAGTTGGGAAGTCGTCGACCCCGACTATTACCGCAAGGTGTTGTTCAAGATTTACTGGGATGACCAGGAGACCCCGAGCGTTGTCGCACCGCTCGGAGACTTCTTCGGCCTGCTTAATTCGCTCTCCGGTTCCTACGAATCGCTGCCGCTCTCGGTGTCGGCCAAGGAACCCGAACTCCACACCTTCGGCGGAAGCGCCGCCTTCAACAGCTATTTCAGGATGCCGTTCGGCAGTCGCGCGCGCATCGTGGTCGAGAACCAGAACGACATCCCGTACCTTCAGTACTTCTACATCGACTACGAACTCTCGCGCGACCCGCTTCCGGAAGACACGCTGTACTTCCACGCACACTGGCGTCGCGCGTTGCCCAACGTCGGGTGGGGTCCTGACCTCCAGGCGAACAGCATCGAGACGACCATCCCGAACCTCGACGGCAAGGACAACTACGTGGTCCTCGAGACGGAGGGCCGCGGCCACTATGTCGGCTGCAACGTCGCCGTTCGCCACTTTCAGGGCTCCTGGTGGGGGGAGGGCGACGACATGATCTTCATCGACGACGACACCTGGCCGCCCAGCCTGCACGGCACCGGCATGGAGGACTACTTCGGGCATGCCTGGGGCATGCAGCACAACGCGTACCTCTTCAACGGCACCATGGTGCACGAAGAGGACGTGCCCGGATTCCACCACAGCTACCGGTTCCACATCGTCGATCCGATCCGGTTCGAGAAGCGCATCAAGGTGACCTTCGAGCACGGCCACGGCAACCACCTCTCCGACGACTGGTCATCGACGGCCTACTGGTACCAAACCCTGCCGTCGCCGATTCTGACGGTGCCGGGCGTCGATGAGCGCCTGCCGCTGCGACCAATGGACCGCGTGATCACGGCACCGCTCCCTGATCTCTCGCCACTCCAGCTTGCTGCTCACGCCGAGGCCGCCAACCGCATGAAGCGCTTCGTCGCCGCGAGGGACGCTTTGCGTGCCGAGCGCGTTGCCGAGGTCGACAAGTGGGAGCGCGGAAACGCCGAGCAGGCTCGCGCCATCCGCGCTCGATTCACCGGGGAGAAATGACGTGCGACCACAGTTTCACCTGACCGCCGAGCACGGCTGGGTCAACGATCCGCACGCCATCACGTTCCACGAGGGCAAGTACCACGTCTTCTACCAGTACGTTCCGGACACCATGGTCTGGGCATCCAACTGTCACTGGGGGCACGCCGTCGGAGACGACCTCATCTCGTTGACCCGGCTGCCCGTCGCGATTGCGCCGGGCGACGGCGACGACGGCATCTGGACGGGCTCGCTCGCCACCGACCCCGCCGGTCGCTCGACCATCTTCTACACATCGGTCCAGGAGCCGGGCGTCGGCATCGGCCGCATCCGTACCGCGACACCGACCGACGACTCCTGGCTCTCCTGGGTGAAGGGACCGGTCATCATCGAGGCACCGACCGACCTCGACGTCGTCGCTTACCGCGATCCCTTCGTGTTCGGCGACGGCGACGGCTGGCGGATGTTCGTCGGTGCCGGCCTCGCCGACGGCAGGGCGACCGCGCTGGCGTACAGCTCACCCGACCTCGCCGACTGGCGCTACGACGGCATCGCAGCCGAACGGTCGACCACGGAACGTACGCCCGTCTGGATGGGCGCCCTCTGGGAGTGCCCGCAGTTGTTCGAGATCGACGGCCGACATGTTCTCGTGTCCTCGGTCTGGGATGACGACATCCTCTATTACGCCGGCTACGGCATCGGCACCTACGCCGACGGCAGGTTCGTCGCCGAGACCTGGGGCCAGCTGACCTACGGCCCGAGCTACTACGCGCCCTCGTTCTTCCGCGATCGGGACGGACGCCCCTGCCTCACGCTGTGGATGCGCGGAGTTCGGGATGCCGACGAAGGCTGGGCGGGCGCCCACAGCATTCCCCATCTCCTTCGGCTCGACGGCGACCGACTCGTGGCCTCGCCACATCCAGATCTCGATTCGTACCGCGGCAAGCCCGTCGATGACGGGGTCGAGACGCCAGGCCTCGCCCTCGACGCGGTGTGGTCTCCGAAACAGTCGGATGCTGCGCTCGGGTTCCGCTCGGCGGGACGGCCGACCCTCGCGGTTTCGATCGCGGCCGGAATACTCACGATTGCCGCGGGGGACGAGCGCTGGACCATGCCCTACGACGGTGGTGACCTGCGCGTGATCCTCGATGGTCCTGCTGCGGAAGTCAGTACGTCCGCGGGAATCTTCGGCTGCGAAGTTGCGCCTGCGGGCGCCGGATACGAGACCGTCGGGGATGTAGCGGACGCACAAATTCGCAGTCTCACGCAAAATTGACACCGCGCCGCAGTTCGCCTTAGTGTTAGGCGAATCGATTCGCCTCCGTTCCTCGGGGATCGGCGTCAGGTACATCGAACGCTTCCCGGTGAAAGGGGCCGTTGTCATGACCACAATCGTTGACGTCGCCCGAATGGCCAACGTTTCCGTGTCAACGGTGTCCCACGTCATGAATGGCACGAAGAAGGTGAGCGATGGGACACGCCTTCGTGTCGAGAACGCGATTCGCACCTCGAACTTCACACCACATCCCGTCGCTCGATCGCTCAGAAGCGGTCGCACCAAGTCGATCGGACTCATCGCCTCCGACACCGGCCAGTACATCTTTGGCCAGATGATCGCCGAGGTCGAACGTGGCACGCGACGAGCGGGACAGACGCTGCTGCTGGCGAATTCGGACGAGGATCGCGAACAGGAGAAGAAGGTCGTGCAGACCCTGCTCGACCATCGCGTCGACGGCATGATCATCGCGCCGGTCGCCGACTCCGATCCCGAAATCTTCGAGCGGTGTGCGGCCGCGGGATGTCCCGTGGTGGTGATCGACCGCACCTCGGAGCCGGGGTTCGACCAGGTCGGCATCGACAACCGCTCCGCGATGAGCAGCCTGACCAAGCACCTCATCGACATCGGCCACACCGATATTGCGCTCATCGCGGGCGATCTGGGCGTCTGGACTATCCAGGAGCGCATCGTCGGATTCAGGCAGGCGCTGCAGGATGCCGCCGTCCCCTCACTGCACGGCGAAGTCATCCCGACCGAGCGTGGACTCGTCGACGGGCAGTCCGAGATCGAGATCCTGCTGCAGCGAGAACCTCGCCCAACCGCGATCATCGCCTCGAGCGGTCTGTTGACGCTGGGCGCGCTCCGCGCGTTCCGCAGCCAGAACCTCAGCGTTCCGGAAGACATCGCCTTTGTCAGCTTTGACGGAGTCATGAACTCCGAGTTCTTCGAACCGAAACTCACCTGCTTCATTCATCCGGTCGAGAGGATCGGCCAGGAGGCGATCAGCCTGCTTCAGCGTCGTCTCGCCGACCCGCAGGCGCCGGCCGAGACCGTGCAGGTGCCCGGCGCGCTGTTCCACGGAACGTCGTGCGGATGCGACGGAACCGTGCCTCTCATCCTGGAAGTCTCCTCGTCGAGTGACTGACGAGACCCCGCCCCTGGAAGTATCGTTCGAGGTGCCGCTGCTTGCCGCTCGCGCGCGCGCCCTGCACGCCGAAGCCGGCCGCAGGATCGTCCTCGGCATCACCGGGCCGCCCGGAGCAGGCAAGTCGACAATCGCCGCGGAACTCCTCGCCGAACTCGGCGAGGCCGCCGTCATCGTGCCCATGGACGGCTTCCACTTCTCCAACGCCGTTCTCCGCACCCTCGGCCGCGAGTCGCGCAAGGGCGCACCTGACACCTTCGACGTCGGCGGCTATGTCGCGCTACTCGACCGCATCCGCGTCTCGGCCGCCGAAGTGATTTACGGGCCCAGCTTTGACCGCGAGATCGACGAACCCATCGCCAACGACGTCATGGTGGCGCCCACCGTCCAGGTCGTGATCACGGAGGGCAACTACCTGCTGACCCCGGGTCATGGCTGGGGCAGGGTGCGACCGCTCCTCGACCAGGTCTGGTACGTGGATGTCGACCCGGGCCTGCGCCGGAGCCGCCTGACCGCGCGGCACAGCGCGTTCGGAAAGGACCCGCGAAGCGCCGAGGAGTGGGCGAATGGACCCGACGAGGCCAACGCGCAGATCGTCACCGGAAGCCGCGCGCAGGCTGATCTCATCGTTCGACTCGTTTGATCGGTTGCCCCGCGACGGTGCGTCACGCTAGCGACCGCGCGGCGACACGGGCACCGTCTCGTACCAATACCCGGTGGCCGTCAGCCGGTCGTCGCGCAGCTCGTAGGTGCCATCCGGACCCTGGCCGATGACCTGGACGCTCATCCTGACGCCGCCCTCGAAGCCGATTGGGTCATTGATGTGCCAGCGGTATAGCACGATCTCGCGGGGATAACCCTCGTTCGAGTCCAGGTACGGCGCCCCCGTAAAGACGCCGCTGTAGGCGCGCTCCCCGACCGGGCCGCCGGCGAGATACGTCGTGTCCCGCCCGAATCCCCACGCGCCGCCGAAGTAGTCCTCTGTGCCGGTGTCGACGATGGTCGGGTATTCGTCGTCGCCGAAGTAGACCTTCACTTCGCCTTCGCCCCACCAGCGCGGTCGCATCGCGGTCCAGCTGATTGAGGTACCGACGACGATGCCGCTGCCCGCAGCGTCGACGAGATCGAACTCGAACGACGGTTCGCGCGGTTCGCCGCTGACCGTCTTCGCGCGGAATCGTTGCTCCGGGATGTCGGAAGCGTCGCGCTCCTCAAACGTCACCTTGTACGCGACAACGTCGACCACCGACGACCCCCGGTTCTCGAGTGTCATGCGCGCGCCGTCGAGGAACGGCATGGCCCAGGCGCTCGAACAGCCTCGAACCGGCCCCACATTGATCGCGGCAGAGCTGACCTCATGGCGTTGGCCCGGGCCGCCAAGGCAGAAGAAGCTGGCGAGGCTCACCTCGATGGCGGGCTCGACGCGCCCATCCCACCAGGCCCGCAGCCACAGGTTGCGCAGGTCGTCGGCGTTACTCGTGATGAAGAGGTTCGTGATGACGCCGGCCCCGCTGATCTCGGCCAGGGTTGCCGTCTCGCCAACGCCGACGCTGATGAATGGGCGCACCTTGTAGCCGGGTCCGAGCAGGACCGAGTATTTACTGTGCGGGAGGTCGGGATCGGTCGGATCAGGAACGGCGCGAGCACCGGAGTTCCGCTCGCCCGTGGGGTTCTCCGGCGAGATCTGCCGGGTACGAATGCGCGGCAGCCACGCGAGGTTGCCCGGTGTCCGCCCACCCATGAGGCTCGTCATCCCTTTACCGCTCCCACTGTCATACCGGCAACAACTTGCTTTTGGAATAGCGCGTAGATCACGAGCTGCGGGATCAGGATGATCGTGCTCGCCGCCATCATCGCGCCGTAGTCGGTGCTGTACTGTCCCTGAAACTGGGAGACCGCGAGCGAAACCGTGGTCATCGACGGGTTGTTGATCAGGATCGACACGAACGGGTACTCGTTGAAGACGTAGATCACGTTGAAGATCAGCACGGTCGCGAGAACGGGCCGCATCAGAGGAAGCACAACAGACCAGCACAGCCGCCAAAGCCCTGCGCCGTCCACGATTGCTGCCTCCTCGAGCTCGCTCGGGAAGTCGCGCAGGAATCCCGTGAGCAGCAGGGTGTTGAACGGAATCGTGACCGCGACGTACGGCAGGATCAGCGACGCGTAGGTGCCAAATACGCCCAGCGCGATGTCAACCCGATATACGGGAAACAGCAGGATGTAGATCGGGATGGCGAGACCGGCAAGCAGGTAGAGCCGGATCCCGGACTGGAATTTGGGCCAGCGAAACACCATTCGCGCGAGTGCGAACGACGACATGAACGAGATGATCGTCCCGATTGTCACCGAGGTCACGGCGAGCAGAATCGTGTTGCCGTACATCGTCAACAGCGGCACCCTCGTAAACACGTTGATGTAGTTCGCCCAGCTGAAGCCGTGCAGCGACAGCGGATCGGACAGGATCGAGTTATTCGACTGGAACGACAACACGGCGATCCAGAACAGGGGCAGCAGGACGACGAACGTGATCAGGTAGGCCGCGATGCCCGCGATCAGCACGCCCCTAGTCCGCTTGCGGCGTGCACGCGGCACGCGCCTCACCTCTGCCGCGGTCATGCGTTCACGCCCCTGCGGCCGCGAAGCAGGAAGAGGTAACCCACCGACACGATCGCTCCGAGGATCGTGATGATGACGGCGAACGCCATCCCCGGCCCGTACTGCTGGCTGGTGAAGGTGATGAAGTACATGTAGCTGACCAGGGTCTCCGATTTATGGATGGGGCCGCCGCCGGTGAGCTGATAGACCAGTTCGAAGATTTTGAAGACGTTGGTGATCACCAGGACGGTCGTGATCGCGAAGGTTTCGCGCATCATCGGGATGGTCACGTATCGGGTCTGCTGGAACCGGCTGGCGCCGTCGAGTGCGCTGGCCTCCATGACATCCGGGGGTAGCAGTTGCAGGCCTGCATAGAAGATCGTCATGGCGAACCCGAGCGTGCTCCAGATGAAGACGATCGCGATCGAGATCGGCCCGAGCGCCGAGCCTCCGATCCAGATCGGCGGCGAGGCGACACCGGCCGCCGACAGCAGCGCATTCACAAGCCCGAACTTTGGATCCAGGATGAACACCCAGATGAGCCCGACGAGGATGGGCGCGATGATCCCGGGCGCGAACACGAGTGCCCGGAGGATGCGGGCCCCGCGGAACTGCCTGCGCATGAGGATCGCGAGCAGGAAGGAGAGCGGGATGAGAACCAGGACGCTCATGACGAGGATGATCGCCGTGTTGCGCAGCGACGTCCAGAACAGTGGATCGGTGAACAGGGTCGAATAGTTAGCCAGGCCGACGAACTGCGCGGTTCCGAATCCAATGAAGTCGGTGAGGCTGTAGTAGAGCGAGTAGAACACCGGATAGACGACGAATATCGTGAAGAACGCCAGGGTCGGAACGACCATGATGAGAAGCTTCCAGCGAGCGCTGAGCCAAACCACTACAGGTGCTCCTATCGGTGTGAAGGTCGGGCACCGTATCGATGCCCGACCAGGAAGAAGGCTGGCCGCCCGGCGGAGTGATCCACCGGGCGGTCCGCGCTATCCCTTGTTTGCCGTGATGGCTTTTTGAACGCTGTCGACGGCGGCCTTGGGACTCAACTGACCTTCCATTACTCCGAAGATACTGTCGTACATGGCGTTCTGGCTGGCCGGCGAGAGGTACTGGTCGGGCTGCGTCAGCGGCACATCAACACCCTTCACGGCATCCAGCACAGACTGGAACACGGTTGCGCTCGAGGCGATCTTTGGCGAGAAAGTCGTGACCGGCGGCTGGCCGTTGTCGGCGAATATCTGCTGTCCGTCGGCACCGTAGTAGAAGCCGATGAACTTCGAGACGGCGTCGTACTCGGGTGAACCGGCCTTCAGCGATCCACTCGCCGCGAGCGGAGCACCGACAACGTTCATCGCGATCTTCTGGTTGCCCACGCCGTCGGCGAACTGCGGACCAGCCCAGAACGCGGTGTCCGCACCAACCGAGGAGGTCTGGAGTGAGCCAGCAGCCCACACGCCGGAGTCGAGGAACGCGGCCTTGCCGTTCGAGTAGGCGCTCACGGCCTGGTTATACGTCAGGTTGGCAACGTCCGTGGAGAACGCTCCGGCCTTCTGCAACTGAGCCAGGTCTTCGTAGAACTTCAGGAAGTCCGGGTTGTCATAGCTGGACGTGCCCGCAAGGATGCCCTTGATCTGGTTGTCGAATCCGAACCGATCGAGATCGGTGAGGAACGACCAGACCGCATACGCCGACTGGTTCGCCCCGTTGGCGATGGGCGTGATGCCCTTCGCGTGCAGGACAGTCGCGATGTGGAGGAGGTCGGCGAAGGTCACTGGAGGAGTGAGACCGTTGTCGGAGAGGAGCTTCTTGTTGTAGTAAAGACCCGTTACGAGCGCCTGGTACGGAAGCCCGAACTGCGTGCTGCCCGATTTGAACGGTGCAAGTGCCGCCGCGCTGAACGCCGAGCTGACGTTCTCCTTCTTGATGATCGGCGCCAGATTCAGGAGCGCGCCGGACTTGTTGAGCTTGGAGGCGACGTCAGCGCTGTTCAGCCAAAAGATAGACGGCAGTGTGTGGCTTTGCGCCCCGACATCGATCGCCTGGTCGTGCTGGGCAACGGGCTGGCCCGTGACAGTGACCTTGATCTTCGGATACTTCTTCTCGAACGCCTGGACGATCGCCCAGGTGGTCGGGTCGCCCGTCTTTACGTCGGTTTGCTGCATGGAAAGGGTGATCGTTGTAGTGCCGCCGCTTGCGCCTGTTCCGCTTGAGCAGCCTACGAGGAGGGCAGTTGCTGCTCCGAGAGCAGCAACGGTCGCAAGCGACCGCCTCCAGCGACGGGGGGTTGCTGTGTTGAACATTGATTATCTCCAATGATGAATCAAATAAGTGCCTCGAATGGGCGGCTGGGGTGGCCTGTAACCATCCGAAACATCCGTTGGCGAATCGTTTGTGCGAATCGATTTTCTAAAGGTACGGGCGGGACAATTCGTTGTCAAGAGAGGGCGCAAAACGAGACCTGATCGCCCCTCATCCACAGGGATCGTCTACCCCCAGTCCGAGGCGAGGTTGCCCAATGCGTAGGTGATTGGCATGCGGTCGCCTAGCCTCAGGCCAACAGGCACGATCACTTCGGGGGATTTGTTTTTTATGCGCGCACGAACTTCGGGCGCCGTCGCGCTCCTCATTGCGGGACTACTCACGCTATCGCCGCTAGTCGGCACGTCAGCTTTGGCAGACGACACCCCGCCTCCTGCGGCGTCACCCGCAGCGAGCCCGACTCCCGCGCCGGCACCAGCTTCGATCACGCCACCCGTTTCTCCCGCTTTACCACTTCCCGCAGCGACGCCCTCGGCGACCCCGGCGCCCACTCAGCGACACGTCGTCATTTCACGTCCGGATGCCGGGATCGCTTCGAAGACCACAACCGTCATCCACGTCCACACTTCCAGCGCGGGACTGCCTGACAGCGTTGGACCGCTCCAGATGACGGCAACGCCCACCTCGCTGATGGCGAACTGGTCGACGCCCAACAGCGGCGGATCGCCGCTGCTGCGGTACGACGCGACCCTGTTGGATGACAGCCTGCAAACCATCACAACCCAGACCCTCGATCCGAGCGCGACGAGCGTCCTCTTCACGGGTCTCACCGAGGTGACCTCGTACTACATCAGGGTTTCTGCCGTGACGGCAGTGGGCTCAGCCGACAGCATCCAGAACTGGCACACCAGCGCTTACTCGCCGGATGCCGTCACGAATGTGCAGGGAACGCCCGATACCACTTCCATCGTGGTGACCTGGAACGCCACGACCTACGACGGCGGCTCCCCGATCATCTGGTACGACGTGCAGGCCACCAATGTCGAGACCGGGCAGGTGACGTCGATCAACATTAATGCGCCGGCCCTCACTGCGACCATTTCCGGTCTCACGCCGGGCACCGCCTATCTGCTCTCCGTCGGCGCCAGCAACGGGTACCACGAGCCATACTCGGTTCCCACTATGGTCAGTACCAGCGCGGTTCACCCTGACCAGCCCACCAACGTGCAGCTGAGCCAAACCGATCCCACCACCGCACACGTCACGTGGGATGCTCCGGCCTCATCGGGCGGCTCCCCCGTCACGACGTACGAGTGGCGGGTCTCCCTGCAGGCAGACTCCTCGACCATCGCATCCGGAACCGTCACTGACGGCACGACCAGCGTCGACTTTCCCTCGCTCACCTACGGATTGACCTACGTCGCCACGGTGACGGCAACCAACGGTGTTGGTACCGGTCCCGCTGGGTCAACCGATCCATTCGTGCGATCGCAACTGCCCGACGATCCGGCCCAGGTCACCGGCAGCGGCGTCGCCAACGACGACGGCACTGCGACCATTTCGACCAGTTGGGATGCCAGCGCTGGCGCCACCAGCTATGCGGCCGAGCTCAAGGGATCCGACGGAACCGACATTCTCGAAACGCCCTCGACCACCACCCAGTCATTCACAGTCTCGTACGACCCGACCGTGACGTACACGATCAGCGTCATGGCATTCGGCGACAACGGGCAATCCAACCCGGTGACATCCGGAAGGTTCGAAGTCGCGCCGCCGCCGCCCGTAGCGCAGGTTCCCGCGACACCGACCATCGACACAGGCACAGCGGTCGGCTTTCACGACCCGGGCGTCTCCATCACCTGGCAGAACAGCTCGGACGGCGGGTCACCCATCACGGGGTTCGTCGTGAATCTCTTCGACGCAAGCGGGGCCGTGGTCTGGATCGATAACGTCAGTCCAGACAGCCGATCGTACAGCTTCACTCACCTCCCGACGAGCACGTCATACACGGCTACGCTCACCGCGATCAACGCGGTCGGTTCCTCGGCGCCGAGTGCGGGGTTCGCTGTGGCGACCAACCCGCTCGACCCCATGGCGCCCCTCCTCCAAACCGTCGAGAACGGCGGCAATTCGGGGATGAGCCTGACCGTCAGCGGTGACACGGCGGTCGCACACATCAACAGCGACTCGGTCGGCGCCCGGACCGAGGGTGGCGTGCGCAGCGTATGGGTATACGGGATCGTGTACTCGACTGCGTCATCCCTCGGCTGGGTTCAGATCGATACCGACGGCAACGCGACTTGGACGCTCCCGACGCTCGCCGCCGGTGTCCACCACCTCGCGGTATTGAACGACGCCGGTGGCATCATCGCCACGGCGTCCTTCCGGGTCGCCGGGGCGACATCCGGCACCGGCAATACGGGCGGCACCGACCAGACCACAGGGCTCGCGTTCACGGGCACCGATCCGGGAAGCCCGCTCACACTTGCGGTATTCGCGCTGGTGTCTGGTATCGCACTCGTCGCCGTGAACCGTCGTCGCCGGATGCTCGCCCGACGTTGACGCCTACGGCAGGATGAGCCGGTAACGTCGGCACGGTCTCGCGCTACAACTGCAGCGTCGCCCCGGTGACCCGACAGGTCGCCGCCGCCACCAGCATCGCCCGATCAAGGACGATCGCCCATTCAGCATCGGAGGGATGCCGCGGCAGCGCGAGCAGGCTGGCGGTGACGGATGCCAGAGTGGCGTCCCCTGCCCCCATCGTGTCAATGATGTCGCCGTCCATCGCGGCGATCGGTGCCGCAATGACAGACCCCTTCGGGCGACGGATTTCGGCTCCCCATCTGCCCAGGGTCGTGAACACTGCACGTGCGCCGGCGGTAAGAAGCTGCGCAGCCACCTGATCAGGGCGGGCGCGGTAGAGGAGCGTCGCATCCTCATCCCCCAGCTTCACCAACAGGCTCGCCTTCGCCATGGTCTCGAACCCGCGACGGAATACGTCGAGGTCGTGGATCAGCGCCTGCCTGGGATTGACATCGATGATGAGTCGCAATTCGGGAGACTCCACCGCGTCACGCAGTTGCTCGGTCTGCTCGGGATCGTCGAACGGGAACGAACTGACCACCACGAGTTCCGCGCCTGCGATGGCGTCCATCGCCTCGGTGTTGAACTCGATCCGGCGAGCTCGCGCGGCCTCGTTGAACGCGTAGGTCGGCTCGCCATTAACGCGTACCGATGTTGCCCTCGCGGAGCCTCCGGGGGCCGGCGTTGCAATGAGTCTCACGCCATTGAGGGCAAGAAATGAGCGGATCGTCCTGCCCGCGAGATCATCGCCAACCATGGCGATCAGCGAGGTCGGCACTCCGAGAATGGCCAGGCCCACCGCAACGTTGAGAGCGGCGCCACCAACAAATTCGCGTACTCCGTCATCGGAGACAATCTCGTCGATGAGTGCGTCGCCGATGACGGTCACGCCTCCTGTCATGTCATGCTCCACGATCACACCGCCCGAGGCGGAATCTCACCCGATCCCCGGACAATGAGGCGGGTCGGAACGACGTGCGTCGCAAACGGACTTCGGTCACCGTCCAGCCGGCCAAGGGCAAGGTCAGCGGCGATAGTGCCGATGGCCGTCGGGTCCTGTGCGATGACGGTGATGGCCGGTTCGACCATATCGGCCAGCAGCAGATCGTCAAACCCGACCAGTGCCGTGGAATGCTGCATGCCACGACCGTGCAGCGCGCGAATCGCGCCGACCGTGATCAGGTTCTGGCTGCTGAAAATGGCCGTCGGCGGGTCTGCGAGGTCGAGGAGGGCCGTGACCGCGGCCCTGGCCTTGAGTTCGTCGTCAATATCGTCGATCGCAACCACAACATCCCGAGGCACGCCGACCTCGCCGAGGGCGTCGAAGAAGCCACGACGGCGTTCACTTGCCGTCTGGATGTCGTGCCGGTCGCCCAGAAACGCGATGCGCCGGTGCCCCGCCGCGAGCAGGTGACGGGTGGCGTTCGCGGCCCCGATCGCATTGTCGCTGACGACGATGTCGGCTTCGACGCCCACTGGCTCGCGGTCAACGAAAACGAACGGTGTGCCATGCGCGATTTCGGGCAGGAGGTACGACTGGTTGGCTGTCGCGGTCGTCAGGATGAGCGCATCCACTCGCCTGCGAAGGAGGGCGCTCACGAGCTCCTGCTCGCGTCGCGCATCATCGTCGAGGCTGACGGCAAGAACGGCGATGCCGCGGCGAGCCGCGCGATCCTCGACTGCGCGGTTGACCGCTCCGGAAAACGGGTTCGCGACGTTGCCGACGATGAGCCCGAGCGTGAGTGTGCGTCGGTCAGTTCGGCGCAGGCTGCCTGCGTAGATATCGTGCTGGTAGCCAAGGGCGGTGACCGCGTTGATGACCTTGTCGTAGGTCGCCGTGGAGACGCCTGCCTCCGCGTTGATGACGCGCGAGACCGTTTTGATCCCGACCCCGGCAAGGGCAGCAACCTGCCGCATGGTGGGGCGATGGGAGCGGGTATTCGCGCCGTCGGACGAGTTAGACACCGTTGTCACGATCTTCCTTCCAAATGTGCATTTCGTTTGACTATAGCGGTGTTAATGATATAGACCTGTGCATGACATCGTTGTCAACCCGACAATGCATCACACACAGAGGGAGTTCAATGTTGAATGACACCACACGCACCCGCTTCTCGGGCCGGATGATTGCGATCGCATCAGTCGCAGCAATCGCCGCGCTCGGGCTTGCAGGATGCCAGGACAACACAGCAACCACAGGATCAGGCACATCCGGCAAGGTCGGCGTCGCGCTGATCGTCAAGACGACGACCAACCCATACTTCATCGCCATGGAAGACGCGGCCAAAGCCGCCGCTGCCAAGGACGGCGTTTCACTGACCCTCGCGGCCGGCAAGAAGGATGGTGACGCAACGACGCAGATTCAGGCGATCGAAGACTCGATCAGCCGCGGCGACAAAGGCATCCTGATCACACCGACCGATAACACGGTCAATGCGGCGATCGCGAAGGCGCGCAAGGCGGGCCTCTTCGTGATCGCACTCGACACTGCTCCAGACCCGGCTAGCGCCGTCGACATCACGTTTGCGACCGACAACCGCGCGGCCGGAGTTGCAATCGGAAAGTGGACAGCAGGCCAACTCAACGGCAAGAAGGCCGTCATCGGCCTGGTCGACCTGTTCAGCACCCAGGTCGCATCCGTCGACTACGACCGCGACCAGGGCTTCCTGACCGGCATGGGCATAGCGCTCGGTGATCCCAACAAGAACGGGGACGAGGCGCCGACCGGTAAGTACACGGGTGGCGTTGGCGGCGATTACCAGATCGTCGGCAACCAGCCCTCAAACGGTGACGAAGCGGATGGCCGCACGGCGATGGAGACGGAACTCTCGAAGAACCCGAATATCAACGTCGTGTACGCAATCAATGAGCCAGCGGCATTCGGCGCGTACGAGGCGTTGAAGGCAGCTGGCAAGGAGAAGACAACACTCCTTGTCGCGATCGACGGTGGCTGCACCGGCGTCAAGGAGGTCACGCAGGGCATCATCGGCGCGACCAGCCAGCAGTACCCGTCGAAGATGGCTCAGCTCGGAATGGCAGCGATCGTCAAGCTCGCGAAGACCGGCAAGAAGCCGTCGACCACGCCGGGGCTCGGATTCTTCAACACCGGCTCGCAGCTGATCACCGACAAGCCGGTCACCGGCCTGACGAGCATCACCAGCGCGGCCGGCGCCCAGAGCTGCTGGGGCAACTAACACCCGGGCGATAGCCAAACACCCGGACCGGTTCGGTCTATCGGGGCTGGGCATCCATTGTCAGGATGTCCAGCCCTTCCGTAAAGTACAAGCACGAACAGAGCAGTTCAGGAGACACAGTGAGCGCGCAACCCTCGCCGACCAGTCCCGCAAGTGGCGCCCCGCCACGGAAGGGATCCGTCGACCTGGCGACCGAGTTCCTTGACCGGAGTTCGCCGCTCGGCAGGATCAGAAACCTGCTTCACCGCTACCCGGCGCTCAGCCCGGGGATCGTTTTGGTCGCCGCTGTCATCATCTTTGGTGTCATCAGCCCGCGCTTCTTCTTCGTGAGCAACCTGTCGCTGATCACGCAGCAGGTCGCCGTCGTCGGAACACTCGCGATCGCCCAGACGCTCATCATCCTGACCGCCGGAATTGACCTGTCGGTCGGTGCGATCATGGTGCTCGCCTCCCTCGTGATGGCACAAACGGCGAGCGCGAACCACGTTCCCGCACCGCTCGCTCTGGTGATCGGCCTCATCGTCGGGCTCCTCGCCGGTGCGGTCAACGGCGCACTCGTGACGAGACTCAAGCTGCCACCATTCATCGTGACGCTCGGCACGCTGAACGTATTCCTTGCCGTCTCGCTGCTCTACTCGAACGGTGCATCCGTCATCGGCCAGCAGATCCCAGACCTCATCACCTCGACCGGAAACACGTTCAGTGTCGATGGCGTCGGCATTACCTACGGCGTCGTGATCATGCTGGTCCTGTACATCGTGATGGCGTTCGTCATGACCAAGACCGCCTGGGGGCGCCACGTCTACGCGGTCGGCGACGACAAAGAATCCGCCCGACTTGCCGGCATCAGCGTCAATCGGGTGCTCCTCAGTGTGTATATCGCCGCCGGCGCGATACTCGCCATCGGCGCGTGGATTCAAATCGGGAGGGCGGATGCCGCAAGCCCTAACGCGGGCACCGACCTGAATCTCGACTCCATTACCGCTGTCGTCATCGGCGGAACAAGCCTGTTCGGCGGCCGTGGGACGATCTGGGGCTCGCTCCTCGGTGCGCTCATCGTCGGAGTTTTCCGCAACGGGCTGGCTCTCGCCGGCCTCGACGTTCTCTACCAAACCCTCGCGGTCGGCATCCTGATTATCGTCGCCGTCTCGCTCGACCAGTGGATCCGAAAGGCACGCAGTTGACTATCACTGAGGGCGATCGCCCATCATCCACCCTGCCGTACAGCCAGCCGGTCCTGCAGGCCAAGGCTCTCGTGAAGACTTATGGCAAGGTCGTCGGCCTCGACGGCGTCGACCTTGAGCTCTACCAGGGCGAGGTTCTTGCGGTCATTGGCGATAACGGAGCGGGCAAGTCCACGCTGATCAAGTGCCTGACAGGCGCCGAGATTCCGGATACCGGCGAGCTATGGCTGAACGGCCGACGGGTGCAATTTAAGCGACCCCAGGATGCCAAGCACTATGGGATTGAGACCGTCTACCAGGGGCTTGCCGTCTCCCCCGCGCTCGATATCGCATCCAATTTGTACCTCGGTCGCGAGATCCGCGAGCAGGGTTTCGCGGGCACCGTTCTGCGGATCATGGACACCAGGCTCATGCGCGCGAATGCCAAGCAGGAACTCGACCGTCTCGGCATTTCGACGCTGCAGGACGTCACGGTCGCGATCGAGAATCTCTCCGGCGGGCAGCGGCAGGCGGTTGCTGTCGCGCGCGCTGCGGCCTTCGGCTCGAAGGTGGTCATCCTCGACGAGCCCACGGCCGCGCTGGGTGTTCGCGAGTCCGGGCAGGTTCTCGATCTGATTCGTCGACTGCGGGATGAAGGCATCCCGGTCATCCTCGTCAGCCACAACATGCCGCAGGTGTTCGAGGTCGCCGACCGCATCCATATCCAGCGGTTGGGCAAGCGCGCGGCGGTCATCACGCCGCAGTCACACAGCATGACCGAGGCGGTTGCCATCATGACGGGAGCTTCGACCGAATGAAGCCAGCGCTGCTTACGGCGAAGGCATGACCAAAGCGCTTTACGCCGAGTTCACCGCCTTGGATGTCGCCGCAGCCGACCGCGCCGAGGAAATCCTGCTACGGCTGGCGGATGCCGTCCGCCGCGAGCCCGGCAACCTCGCTTTCGACGCATATCGCAAGACCGATGACGTGCTCACCTTCTTCGTCTACGAAATCTATGCGGACGAAGAAGCGTTCCATGCCCACCTCGACCGGGAACACAGCCGCGTCTTCAATGCCGAGCTCACCGATCTCGTGATCGGCGGCGGTTCGACGCTGACCTGGTTGACGCCGCTCGGCAGCTAAGCAATTCGCCTACGGCAGGATGTGCCCCGCCGTGGTGAAGAGGCGGTACCACTCCTGGCGCGTGAGCGGGATGTCTGAGCCAGCCGCGGAATCCCGGACTCGCTCGGGCTTCGTCGTTCCCAGAACGACCTGCATGTTGGCCGGATGACGGGTGATCCAGGCGACCGCGATGGCCGTCGGCGTCACGTCGTATTTGGCGGCGATCTCATCGATCGCGAGGTTCAGTTCGGGGAAGGTCGTGCGGTCGCCGAGGAAGACGCCGTCGAAGAACCCCTTCTGGAACGGCGACCAGGCCTGCAGCGTGATCTCATTGAGTCGGCTGTAATCGAGGATGCCGTTGTCACGATCGATCGACTGGTCGAGCCCTGCCATGTTGGCGGAAACCCCGGCGGCGATGAGCGGCGCGTGCGTGATGCTCAGTTGCACCTGGTTGAACGCCAGCGGCTGCGCAACCGAGCGTTTCAGCAGTTCGACCTGGCCGGGCGTCTGGTTGGAAACCCCGAAGTGTCGCACCTTGCCCGACTTGTGGAGGATGTCGAAGGCCGAGGCGACCTCATCCGGTTCGACCAGCGTGTCAGGGCGGTGCAGCAGCAGAACGTCGAGGTAGTCGAGGTGCATGGCGGCAAGCGAACCGTCGACCGACTCGAGGATGTGCTCCTTCGAGAAGTCGAAGAATCCGTCGCGAATTCCAACCTTGGTCTGGATGATGACCTGCTCCCGCTCGGCCGGCGAGAACGTGATGGCATCACCGAAGCGCGTCTCGCATCCGTGCGGCGGCGGGCCGTAGACATCCGCGTGATCGAAGAAGTTGATGCCAACTTCTCGTGCGGTGCCCACCAGGGTGCGGATCTCGTCGTCATCGAGGTCGGCGATACGCATGAGACCGAGGATGACGTTGGATGCGGTGATGTCGGTGTTCGGCGGGGTGAATGTCTTCATAGATCCATACTGCCGCATCGACCTTGGACTATCCCGCCGAGGCTTCCAGCGCCCCGATGTTGAAGTTGTCGCGGAACAGGTTCTGCGGGTCGTAGACGGTCTTCAGTTCGCGGAGGCGCGCGAGCGTTTTCGGAGGAAAAGCATCCTCGATTCGGCCTTCGTGGAGCCCTGTTTCGAAGCTCAGGTACATGCCGCTGACGTGCCCCGACAACTCGGTCCATGCCTCATTCAGTCGGTCGTCGTCGGCGCCGATGGCGACGAGGGAGAAGTTCGCCGACCGGTGGGCGTAGGCCGTCGCATCCGGATCCACGTCGCTCACCGCGCCACCCACCGACCGCAACTGGAACCAGTAAATTGCGCCGCTGGCGATGGCGCGAGCGGATGCTGCCGCGAATTCCGGCGTGATGTGCTCGACCAGTGCCGAGCGGGCATGCGGCTCACCCTGACCGCGTTGCGGCCCGGCCCCGCGATCGTTTGCCATCACCTCCGCATACGGCATCAGTTGAACGCTCTGGTCGAGCAGCGGCGCGACGTCGGCGAGGGGCTGCAGCCGTTCGATGATGGAGTCGGTGTCGTCGGAGTCCACGACCGTATTCACGCGGGCGAGCGTTTGGGCGCCTGGCTGGATCATGACCGAACTCGTGACATCCCGCGGGGAAGCCTCGACGGTCGCACCCCACTTCTCAAGAACCGCGGCCGTGTCGGTCGCGTCCTGGATGAACTGTGCGAACCCGACATCGCCAACCTGATCATCGACCTCGAACTCGAAGGACACGACGATCCCGAAGTTGGCGCCAGCACCTCGCACGGCCCAGAACAGGTCGGCGTTCTCGTCGTCACTGGCGTGCACGACGCTGCCGTCCGCCAGCACGATGTCGACGGCACGCAGGTGATCGATCGTGAGGCCGTGCTCGCGCGCCAGCCAGCCGATGCCGCCGGCCGTCGCCAGGCCTCCCACTCCAACGCCGCCGTAGTCACCCGAGCTCAAGGCCCAGCCATGAGGGGCGAGCACCGCCGCCACCGCGGACCAGAGCGCGCCGGGCTCAACCCGAACGCGACGCGTCGAAACGTCGAGTATCTCGATCGCGTTCAGTTTGGCCAGGCTGATGACGATTCCGCCGTCGTTCGTCGATCGACCGCTGAAGCCGTGCCCGGCGCTGCGCAGTGAGAGCGGAACCGACTGCTCCCGAGCGAAGACCAGCGCATCAACCACTTCGGCGACAGTGCGCGGCTGTAGCACGAGTCCGGGTGAGCCGCCCCGCATATAAGTCGAACGCACGCTGGCGTAGCCCGCGTCTCCGGGTTCGACGGCTGTTGCCGCGAGCGATGCGGGCACACTCTCGTAGTCGATTCCATCCAGGCGTTTGGCGCGTGAACCCGATGATCGCGCGTCGGCCGAAGGTGTTCCGTTTGTGGCGCGAGCGCCCGCGACCGCCTCACGGACCGCCGGCATCACCTCGGCGGCAAACTGCTCCATCACGGCCGGGGCATCGGAGGCGAGGAAGAAGGTGCCGACACCATCCTCGAGTGCCATCACCGTCAACTCCTCGACCCACTGCGAAACCGGGCCGTCGAGTGCGCCCGCGCTGACGGCGGAAAAGCGTCCCCCGATATTCAGAAGCCGCCGGATGTCGCGCGGCTCTCGTCCCGCCGCAATGGCACTTTCGTCGATCGCGGCGTTGCCCCGCCCGAGGTCGCCCGGTTGCATATACCCGAGCGATGGTAGCCAGCCGTCGGCTTTGCGACCGATGAGCCGCAGCATCCGCGGTTTATATGCGCCAAGCCAGATCGGGATGTCGTGAGCTGCGGCCGGTCCCCGCTTTGCCCCGTTCACCGAGTAGTACGTACCCGGGATCCGAAGTGGCGCGCGGTCGCTCACATCCCAGATGCCACGTATCACCTCGATGGCTTCGCTGAGTGCGTCAACCGCCTGACCCGGTGTGCGCCGAGGGCCTCCCATCGCTTCGATGGCATCCCAAAATCCTCCGGCGCCGAGCCCCAGCGCGAATCGGCCGCCGGAGAGAAGATCCAGGCTGGCTGCGGCTCGAGCGGTCACGGCCGGCAGTCGAAGCGGCAGATTGAGCACATTGGCCGAGATCTGGATCCGCTCGGTTCGGGCCGCGACAAACGACATCAGCGTCCAGGTGTCGAAAAAGGACGGCTGGTACGGATGATCCTGAAAGGAAACGAGGTCGAACCCGAGCTGTTCGCTGAGTTGTGCGAGCCCCACCGCGGCGGGCGGCGGATCGTTCACGGGCGTCACGAACGTTCCGAACTCGAGCTGGTGTCCATAATCAGGCATGAGTAGAGTCTGACAACTCGAAGTTCCTTTGCCAACCGATGGGTAAGTGACTTACTCTTTGTAAGTGGAAACCTTTTTCGATCACGTCGATGACGATGAGTGCCGGCTGTTCACGGTAGCCGTCGAGCTGGTCGGCAAGCGATGGAGCTCAAGCATCCTGATGGCGATCGCGCGTCACGCCGAACGCTTTAGCGAGATCGTCGCGGTCGTGCCCGGCCTCTCGGATCGCCTGCTCGCACAACGCCTGAAGGAACTCGAGCGCGAGGGGTTGGTCGATCGAGAGGTCACAGCGTCAACACCGGTGCAGGTGCGCTATCGACTGACACCCCGCGGCGCCGACCTGATGCGCTCACTGCAGCCGCTGGTCGCCTTCGGGCAGCGGTGGACACCGGTCGACGCCTAAGCAATCAGCCACACCGCGCAGAAACGAGTCAGGCAGGCTGCTCGGCCCCGCCCACAGCGTTCGCAAGTCGACCTCGTGCGGCCTCCAAATGTGCGCGCATCGCGTCTGCTGCGCCTTCGCCGTTGTGCCCCGCCACGGCGTCAAGCACGTGTTGGTGTTCTATCACGGTGTCGGTCTCGATGCCGGTCTCGTAGTACAAGCGGTAAAGCTGGGAGTGCGGCCGAATTCTCTCGAGAATGTCCACAATCAGGTCGACGCCGGATGCCGACGCAACAGCCAGGTGAAACGCGGCATCCTGTGCTGCGAACAGTTTGTAGCTGTCGTAGCTCGCTCCCTTGACCGGCTCTTCCATTTCGGAAATGAGGTCCTCGAGGTTTCTCACGTGCGTCCGCGTCGCGCGCTCGGCGGCCCAGGATGCGGCGGCGGGCTCGAGTAACAGTCTGACGCGGAACAGCTCGTCGAACGACTTGGCGTCCATGAGGGGAGCGACGGTGTAACCATGGTGTGCGCGCTTGACGACCAGACCGTCGGACTCGAGGCGGGCGAGTGCCTCCCTGACGGGCGTGGGCGAGCAACCGAAATCCCGAGCGAGGCCATCGATCGAGAGCCGCGAGCCCGGCTCCACGAGGTTATCCATGAGGCGCGACTTGATCAGCTCGTAGATCTCGTCCCCCAGTATCGAGCGACGCGGGGCGCCGGCAGACAGCCAGGGCGATTCCGAACTCTCGCTGGAGGGAGAAGGCATGTCCTACAGCCTATATGAAGAACGATTGTTGCTGAGCAATACGCAAATGCCCGCGTTTACTCGCCGGAACACGCAATTTGACAGCGGGCCCTTTCCCCATAATCATAGATCAAATAGGAAATCCAACGAAGGGTTGTACTAAATGACACGCACACGCTTGGCACTCCAGATAGGCATGGGCGCAGCGCTCATTGCCCTTCTCGCCGGATGTTCGACCGCAACAGGATCAACGACGACCCCAGCAACCAAATCCCCCAAGAACATTGTCATTGGCCTGTCTAATCAGACCATGGCAGGCACGTTCCCGGTCGGGCTCGCGAAGGGCGCGCAGCAGGAAGCAACGAAGCTCGGCATCAAACTCGTCGTCCTCGACTCCAAGGGCGATGTGCAGAAGCAGGGCAGCGACATGCAGGACCTCGTCGCTCAGAAGGTCAGCGGCATCCTGATTGTTCCGAACTCCCCCGGACCCGCTCAGGCTATGGTTGACCAGGCGGTCGCCGCCGGCATCCCGGTCGCCTCGGTGCACGGCACGGTCGGCACTGGTCCGACCACTGTTCCGTACGCCAAACTGTCTTTCACCATGAACGAGAGCGCAGCGGTACTCGGCACAGAAGAGGCCACACTCGCCGAGCAGGCACTCCCCACCGGTGGCCAGGTCGCCATCATTACGGGTGCAGCCGGATTCCTTGAAAACACCACCTGGACGGCCGGCTTCAAGTCCGGACTCGCCGCAAAGGGTGGCTTCCAGATCGTCGCAACTCAGCCAGGCAACTGGACTCCGGAGGCCGGCCAGGCCGCGTGCCAGGGCATCCTGAGTGCACATCCGAGCGTCAACCTCTTCTATGCCATCAGCGATGACATGGCGACGGGATGCGCGAAGGCAGTCGCCGCCGCTCACTCGAAGGCGAAGATCCTTGGTAACGGTGGCTCTGCCGCCGGCATCAACGGCATCAAGGACGGCTCGATCTACGGAGACGTCTGCTACAAGCCAGTCGACGAAGGCGCCAAAGCCATTGACACCCTGTACGCGCAGATCACGGGCAAGACCGCCGCTCCGCACCAGGTACTGACCTACAGCACGCCAGCCATCACCCTGGCCAACGTCGATCAGTGCGTAGCTCAGTGGTAGTTGTTCCACCCTCGACGCTGGCGATTCGAAACATCACGAAGACCTATCCCGGGGGAACACAGGCGCTGCGAGGAGTTTCACTCTCGCTGCGTGCCGGGATAGTTCACGGGTTGGTCGGAGCGAATGGCGCCGGAAAATCCACGCTCATCAAAATCATCGCGGGTGCCGAAAGGCCGACAACCGGTGAACTGGTATGGCTTGGGCGCTCCACCGATTGGCGTCGACCCGCGGATGCGCAATCCGCGGGCGTCGCCGTCGTGCACCAACAGAGTCCCGTCGTTCCGGCGCTGAGCGTTCTCGAGAACGTGTACCTCGGCAACGAAACGACGGGGCTCTGGAAACCCCAGGACCGAATCTCGGAATTCGCGGCCCTGTGCGAACGTGTGGCATTCGAGATCGACCCGCACACGATCGTCGCGGAACTTTCCGTCGGCGATAGGCAGATGGTGTCGATCCTGCGGGCGCTCGCGCAGAATCCGGCGCTCATTTTGCTCGACGAGCCGACGGCATCCATCTCTCCGGCAGAACGGGCTGGCGTTCTCGGTGCGGCGCGCAGCCTGGCTGCCGCCGGGGTGGCCGTGGTGTTCGTGTCGCACTTCCTCAACGAGGTCATGCAGATCTGCGACGAAGTGAGCGTCCTGCGCGACGGGCAACTCGTCGACGAATTCGACCGAGACGGGATGTCAGTCGAGCGCATGGTTGCCGGCATCGTCGGCAGCAGGCTGCACGCCGTCGAGGCCGTCAAGCCAACCCACGACATCGGCGAGGTCGTGCTGGATGTTCGCGAGCTGCAGTCGACCGGCATGAACTCCCCGGTGAGCCTCCAGGTTCGCCGCGGAGAGATCGTCGGCATCGCCGGGTTGCTTGGCTCCGGCCGCACCTCCCTGCTCAAGGCAATATTCGGAGCAGATCATCGCGTCGGCGGCGAGGTCGTCGTGAATGGGCATCCCCTGTCTGCCTCGCCCCAGGCCGGCGTCGCCGGCGGTCTCGCCCTCGTTCCGGAGGACCGCATGAGCCAGGGGCTCATCGGCGACTGGGAGATCTGGCGCAACACCTCGCTCGCGGATTCACGTGAGCTCTCGCGACGCTTTCGAATCCTGGATGTCGCTCGCGAACGCCTGCTCGCAAGCCGAGCGCGGCGCGAGCTCGGCATCGTCGCCCCCTCGATCGACACCCTGGTCAAAGACCTCAGCGGCGGCAACGCCCAAAAAGTCGTCTTCGCCAAGTGGATCTACAAGACTCACCACGTGCTGCTGCTCGACGAGCCGACCGCCGGCGTCGATGTGGCAGGCAAGGCCGACCTCATCAAACTCATTCGCGACCTCGCGGAGCGGGGCATCGGCATCCTCGTCGTGCTCTCCGAGTTCGAAGAACTGCTCAGCCTCGTCGATCGGGTCGTCGTACTGAGGCACGGAGCCATCGAAACCGAATTTTCTGCGGATGCCGTGTCGGTAGCCGATTTGACCGCATCCGTTGGAGGCCTCGCATGACCATTCAGAAAACACAGCACGACGATGTGCCGTCGATGAGCATTGGGTCGCGCCTCCGCTCGGCCAGCCACAGCCTTCGGCCGCAACGCGCCGGGGTCGTCTACGCGCTGGTGTTGCTGGTTCTGATTCTCGTAATCACGACGGTCGCGATCGGACAGCCGGCGTACCTGTCGAGCATCAACATCTCGAATATCCTCGGCCAGGTTGCCCCGGATGCGATCCTCGCGGTCTTCATGACCGTCGTACTGATCTCAGGCAACTTCGATCTCTCCGTTGCATCGGTCGCCGCGTTGAGCGCAGCGATCGCCCTCGAGACGATCGACAAGATCGGAACGGTGCCTGCCATCCTGCTTGCGCTCGCGGTCGGCGCGGTCGTCGGCGTCGCGAACGCGATCCTGGTTCAGAAGGTCGGTGTCAATGCCTTCATCGTCACGCTCGGCGCAATGACTGCGGTACGCGGCGTCGTGCTGATCGTGCTGAACGGCGAGAGCGTCACCGCGAAATCCCAGGCTCTCGTGACGATCGACGACGTGGTACTGGGCATTCCATTCTGGGTCGGAGCGCTCGTCGGGATCGGGCTGATTGCGATCGCGGTCTTCCGGTTTCGACAGGCACGCAGGTCGACGGCGCTGCCACTCGACGGCTTCTTCGTCGCCCTGATTATCGCGGGCATCCTGATGCTGATCGTCTCGTTTGCTGCTCCCGACCTGCTGACCCAACCGCTGCCCGTCTGGATTATGGTGTTCGTCACGGTTGCGGTGAGTCTCGGCCTCCGGTTCCTGGTTCCCGGCCGAAAGCTGTACGCGGTCGGCAGCAATCCCGAGGCAGCGCGGCTCTCCGGGATCAACGTGAATTTCTACAAGATGGCGCCATTCGTGCTCTCCGGTATCGCAGCAGCCGCGGTCGGTCTCGTCTATGCCGGTCGCTTCAACTCGGTGGACCCGAACGCGCTGACGGGAACCGAACTGACCGTCATCGCTGCTGCAATTCTCGGCGGAACCTCGCTCTTCGGCGGCGCGGGCTATGTGGGAAAGTCGGTGCTCGGCACCGTAATCCTGTTCACCCTGTCCAATGGCTTCAACATGCTGAACCTCGGGTCGAACTACCAGTACGTCGTCCAGGGCGTCGTACTGATTGCGGCATCCGCTGTCTACACGGTCGCGTCCCGGTCGCGTAACCGGCGCAAGCTGGCGGACTCAGCGCCAACGCCGGCACCGACCGCGGCCCTGGGCAGCGAATGACAGACCGCGGCACAACCGATGGGGTGATCATCGAGCGCGACGTGTGGATTGCCATGCGCGACGGCACCCGGCTGCAGGCAGACGTGTGGCGGCCGGCAGCGGCTGGGCGATATCCGATTCTGCTGCAGCGCACGCCATACAATCGCGCCGACTCTTTCGCCGTCATCGTAAACGCCGGCATCGAGCCGCTTCGAGCCGTGAGCGAAGGTTTCGTCGTAGTGATCCAGGACACCCGCGGTCGGTTCGGGTCTGAGGGTGTCTTCGTTCCATTCAGAACCGAAGCGGATGACGGTGTCGACACCATCGAATGGCTTGCCGCGAGACCGTACTCAAACGGCCGGGTCGGGATGTATGGGGCCTCGTACTACGCCGCGACCCAGTTGCTCGCCGCCACCCGCAATCCACCGGCCCTGCGCGCGATCGCGCCGCAGGTCACCGCCTCTGACTATCACGATGACTGGACCTATCGCGGCGGCGCGCTTCAGTTGGGCTTCACCCTGTACTGGGCGCTCGGGCTGGCTGCCGCGGAAGCCGAACGGCGGCGTGGCCTGGGCGAGGACGTTGAAGCTGTGACGGCGCAATTGCAGAAGCTCATCGACGATCCGTGGAGCGCATTTCGCTCGCGACCGCTCGACGGGCTCGGCGGGCTGGGCGCGCTGCTGCCAGCCTGGAGCGACTGGCTCGCGCATCCGGACAGGGACGAGTTCTGGCGATCAATCAGCATCGCGGACCAGTTCGCTACCGTGGGCGTTCCCGCCCTGCACATCGGCGGGTGGTTCGACGTGTTCCTGCACGGCACACTCGCCAACTACCGCGGGCTCGTTGCGAGGCCGGATGCCGCCGAGCAGCGGCTCATCGTCGGCCCGTGGGCGCACGCGGTCACCTACGACGCGCTCGGCGAAGTGGATTACGGGCCGTCCGCATCCCTCGCCTCACTGGACCTCACTCGGGTACAGCTCGACTGGTTCGCGGGTTTTCTGAAGCCGGATGCGACGCCCTCTGCGAGCGCGCCGGTTCGCGTCTTCGTCATGGGCTCCAACCAGTGGCGGGACGAGGATGCGTGGCCACCGACCCGTGCGCGCACCGAGCGCTTGTATCTCGGCTCAGGTACAGAGGATTCACGCTTCGCGGGGGTGCTCGCCAGGGATTACCCCCGCGAGGACCAGCCTGCGGCGAGCTTCACGTTTGACCCGGCCGATCCGGTGCCGACGACGGGTGGCGCGACGTTCCTGCCCGGCGTCTACGTGGGGCTGCATGCCGGCCAGCGCGACCAGCGCGCGGTCGAGCAGCGCGACGACGTGCTCACCTACACGACTATCCCCCTCGACGAAGATCTCGAGATCTGCGGACCCGTCGCTGTCTCCCTGTGGGCAGCAACCTCGGCGGCCGACACCGACTGGACGGCCAAACTCGTCTACGTGTTGCCCGACGGGCGAGCACTGAACATCTGCGACGGAATCATCCGGGCACGCTACGCGAACGGCACCGAAACGGAAGACCTCGTCGCCGCAGGCTCGGTGCGGGAGTTTCGCATCGACCTCGGCGCAACCGCGATCGTTATCCTCCGCGGCCACCGCATCCGGCTCGAAATCTCCAGCTCCAACTTTCCGCGATTCGACGTCAATCCCGGCAACGGAGGGCCTGTCGCATCGGCAGCCGCCGCCGACCTGGTCGTCGCGCATCAGCAGGTCTTCCACGGTGGGGCGCATCCGTCCCACCTCGAACTATCGGTGGTCGCCGTGAACCTGCCAAGACCAACCGCGAAATCAGGAGTGCAGCATGTCACGCATCGTCAAGACTGAACTCCGCATGGTCGACCTGAAGCCCATGGTCGAGCGCACCGACGCCATCCAGTCGTTCGTGAGCCAGGAGACACCGATCCTTACGATCACCGACGAAGACGGCATGACGGGCACCGGCTACAGCTACACCATCGGCAGCGGCGGCACGGCGATCATCGCGCTGCTCGAGGATCATCTGCTGCCCCGACTCATCGGCATGAACGCCGAGGAGATCGAGAGCAACTGGCGAACGCTGCTGTTCGGGATGCACTCCCTCGCTGTCGGCGCGGTGAGTTCGCTTGCCCTTGCGACGATCGATATCGCCCTCTGGGATCTGCGGTGCCGGCGAGCTGGTATCCCGTTGCATCAGGCCGTCGGGGGCGCGCGCACGCGGCTTCCGCTCTACACGACCGAGGGCGGTTGGCTGCATCTCGGCAGCGACAAACTGGTCGAGGATGCCCTGCTCATGCAGGCGCGCGGCTTCAAGGGCGCGAAACTCAAGATCGGCAAGCCGCGCAAATCGGAGGACGTGGAACGCCTCACCGCGGTTCGTGCTGCGGTGGGCGACGGTTTCGAACTCATGGTGGATGCCAACCAGGGCCTCCGACTCGATGATGCGCAGCGACGCGCCCAGCTGCTGTCTGACCTCGATCTGGCCTGGATCGAGGAGCCGCTTCCGGCCGACGACATCGGCGCACACACGAGGCTCGTGGCAACGTCGTCCACCCCGATCGCGGTCGGCGAATCGCTGTACAGCCTCAGCCAGTTCAAGGACTATCTGCAGGCGGATGCCTGCTCGATCATCCAGGTGGATGTCGCGAGAATCGGCGGCATCACACCCTGGCTCAAGGTCGCGCATCTCGCTGAGGCGTACAACGTTCCGGTCTCACCACACTTTCTGATGGAGTTGCACGCGTCGCTCGCGTGCGGCATCGCGAACGGACAGTGGGTCGAGTACATCCCGCAGCTCGAAGCGATCACGAAGACCGGGCTGAGCGTCATCGATGGGTACGCGCATCCGTCCAGCGCGCCCGGTCTCGGCATCGACTGGGACTGGGATGCCATCGACAATCTGCAGACACGCGAAGTCAGCAGGGCGTGACGGGCGCCGGCAGCGGCACATTCCGCCTGGATCATCCGCGCTAGGCGACCCGGAAGTAGTGCCCCAACTCGAGGTCTGCGATGAGGCCCGGATGCGTCGGCCGCCAGCCGAGCTGCTCGCGCGTGATCGTGCTGGATGCGTGGCTGTCGATCCCCAGCATTCTCCCGAGCCAGCCGAAGTGGTCGACGGCATCTTCCGGAGCAACGCTGACGACGGGTACGTCGAGATGGCGACCGATGACCTCGGCGACATCGCGCAGCGGTACCGCCTCGTCGTCGACCGCGTGCAGCACAGATCCAGCGGGAGCGTTCTCCAACGCCAGGCAGAACAGGTGCGCCGCATCGAGTCGGTGCACCGCTGGCCAGGTGATGGTGCCATCGCCGACGTAGCCGGAACTGCCCTTCGTGCGATCGATGCCGATCAGAGCCGCCATGAACCCGTGGTCACCGTCGCCGTGGACAGTGGGCGCCAACCGCACGGCCGACGAGCGGATGCCGCGTTCCGAGAAGCCGAGCAGCGTCGCCTCGGTGGCCGCGCGCGGCGACCAGGACATCGCCGGGTCTGGTCGGTCAGTTTCGAGCGACACTGCACCGAGGATTCCGGATGCGATCACGAGTGGACGGCCCGAGCCCTCGAGCAGGTCACCGAATAGATTGACCGCTGCGAAGTCGACCGCCGCGGCATCCTCGTGTGCGCTGAAGTCGTGGATGAAGGCGGTGTGGACGATGCCATCGACACCCCTGGCGCCCGCCCGCAGGCTGTCCAGGTCGGTGATGTCGCCACGCTGTACCTCGCCGCCGGCCGCGGTGATGGCGGCAGCCGAGGCATCCGATCGGGCCAAACCGATCACCTGATGGCCTGTGGCGATGAGCTCCGCGGTGACGGCTGAGCCAATCCAACCGGAAGCGCCGGTGACGAAAACACGCATGTGAAAACCTCCAGATGACATCCGCTGCTCCGCGCCGTGTGCCCGGAGACCTGTGATGTCAGTTGCTGTCATCAACGCTACACCTAATGTCAGTCACTGTCATCCTGTACGATCGGGTCATGACCAGATGGGAGCCCGACGCCCGCGGCCGGCTCCAGCTTGCCGCGATGGAGCTCTACGTCGAGCGCGGTTTCGAGCAGACCACGGTCGCCGAAATCGCGGAACGGGCGGGCCTGACCGAACGCACATTCTTCCGCCACTACGCTGACAAGCGCGAGGTGCTCTTCTTCGGTCAGGATGAGCTGAAGGAGAGATTCGTCTCCACGGTCGCCCACGCACCGGATGATGCGGCTCCCCTCGATGCGGTCGCCGCCGCGCTCCACGCCATCGCGACCGATTTTGAATCGCGCCGCCCCTGGTCGCAGACGCGCCAGACCGTCATCAACGCGAACCCCGGCCTCCAGGAACGCGAACTGATCAAGCTTGCGGGCCTTTCATCAGCGATCGCCGCGACGCTGCGAGACCGCGGTGTGGATGAGCCGGCCGCAAGCCTCACAGCCGAGGCAGGCATTTCGGTATTTCACGTCGCGTTCCAGCGCTGGGTCGCAGCCGACAACACACGGGAACTCGCACAGATCATCACGGAGTCGCTGGCGGCACTGAGGACAGTGACGGCGAACGGGTGACCGTAACATTGCGCCGATGCGCGTCCCCAAAGATGTGAGAACACACACGCAAATCGGGTATGTCGCTGCTGGACCGCTGAGTTTTGTCCCTGAGGCTTAATGAGGAGCACTGGGCTGTAGTGACAAGCACGGGCGGATTCGGTAAGGGGGACCCGATGGCACTCGACTCGCGACGCAGACTCCGAAAGCTGGGTTCGCCCGGCGGACGGTTCGGCCGGTGAAAACGCGCGCTGCGCTGGGCAGTGTCTTTGCGTCCGTCGCCGTTCTCGTGATCGGCTGGCAAGTGGTCGAGGCTGCGGCCGCCCGCTCGACCGCTGGACCACTCAACTCCTCGTCAAACTCTCCCGAAGACTCACCGTCGCCGTCTGCCACGCCTTCGTCGCCCGCATCGGACCCGACACCGACACCGACACCCACGTCAACCACGACGCCCACACCCACCCCCACACCCACGCCCACCGCGATACCGACCCCTACGCCGACGCGGAGTGCCACTGCACCCACTCCGACAAAGCCGGCGGTGAGCAGAACCTATGTCGGGACCACCGCATCGACTCCCTATGGGAATGTCAAGGTTGAAATCGTGGTCTTTCGGGGCAGAATCACCGATGTTAAGGCCCTGGAGCTGACCAATTTCGGCGGCCGGTCAGTTCAAATCAGCGATTACGCGGCGCCCATACTTCGCAAGGAAGTGCTGGCCGCACAGTCGGCCAGAGTGCACTCCGTTGGGGGCGCGACCTACACGAGCAACGGCTACCTGACTTCTCTGCAGGCGGCTCTGGACAAGGCGTCCCTGTGATTGACGAGAGTTCTGTTCCCCACCGAGCCACCACGAAGGCACCGTGGCCGCTACGAACCTCAACTAGCATCCTTTTCTGGGAAATGGCTCGGTGCTCCGGGCGAATGGCTCACTACATCTTCAGCCGGTGCGGCCCTGTTGTCGACCTAACTTTCAGGCTTGCACGCTTAACTCGCGGAGTGGATGTTCGAATGAGGTTACCGACCGGCTTCTCGCTGCTCGGACCAGTTCGGTTGCGTCCGCGTGGTTAAACACGGCCGCATGGCCAGGCACACTCATCAACGATCCCTCGGCGTTGTGTTGGTCGTCGTCGTGTGCGCTTCGCTGGCTGTCGTCGTGGCCGCTTCGCTCCTACCGAAGGCTCACTCGGCGCCGGTGGCAAGCGCCTCGACTTCCTCGTCGACGCCCAGCGCCCAGGCTAGTGCGCCCACCGTGACGCCGACCCCCACTCCGACCGCTCCTACCGTTTTGGCCATCGGCGATTCGGTAATGAAGGGATACGGGGTGCCGACCGGTCACTCGTGGCTAGAGCTGATCGCAGCCCAGAAGGGCTGGGTACTCCTTGATCAAGCCTGCAATGGTGCCGGATTCATTCGAGTCGGTGCCGCCGACTGTCGAACCAACTTTCCCGGGGTCATCTCCCATGCAGCCTCGCTCTCACCGAACTTCGTTGTCATCTCGGGCAGTGCAAACGACTTCGGCACGAACAATGCACAGTTGAAACAAGTGACGGATAAGGCGTTCGCCTCGCTGCGGGCCGAGTTTCCAACTGCCCATATCGTCGCGCTCAGAGTCGCATGGGGCGACCGGACTCCTCCCGGCAAAGTGGCGATCATCGATGCCCAGGTTCGCGCCGCCGTGGCGTCTGTCCACGGCGATTTCGTCGACTTCGGGACCCCGCTGCGCGGACATCCAGGATTGATGCAGGCCGACCATCTGCATCCGAACGCCGCGGGGCAACTCGTCCTGAAATCCGCCATCGAATCGGCCATGGCTCACGCGGGAATCGTGATCTAGCGGAATGCGATTCCTGCGAACCCTGCGTCTTGCGATGCTCCCCTCGGAGCGCGCTACACCGCTGACGCGCTCGAGGACACCCCGCTGGGCGCGTTGGATGCTGGCGGGCATCCTTTCGAGTTCGGCGGTCATGTACTTGCTGGACATCCGCTCGGCCGGTTTTTCCGACTTCTATGCGACAGGCGCCAAGAGCATGTCGATCAGTTGGCGAGCACTCCTGTTCGGCGCGTTCGATCCCAACGCGACGATCACACTG
Organism: Glaciihabitans sp.; assembly: GCA_025463785.1. GTDB lineage: Bacteria > Actinomycetota > Actinomycetes > Actinomycetales > Microbacteriaceae > Galbitalea. The sequence goes on along the minus strand of JAODBD010000014.1, from coordinate 307,198 downwards.
GACAAACTTTCCGGATTTTTGATACCCCAGGCGGTCTCTGCCAGGATCTTCGGCTTCACGCCGTGGGCTCTTGCGCTCCCACAGTCGATCGAGGGACTAATCACGATCGCGGCGGTCTTCTGGTTGGCCAACAGGTGGCTTGGCCCGGTCGGCGGTGTCATCAGCGCAGCGCTCATGGCATTCACACCTCTCCTGGTTTCCATGTTCTCGCATCCAATGGAAGATTCGATGCTCACGATGTTCACGGTGCTGGCGGTCGTCGCCTGGCAGCGGTCCATCGAAACCGACCGACTGCGGTGGCTCGTCCTCGCGGGAGTCTTCGTCGGGCTCGGATTTCAGGCAAAAATGATGCAGTCGTGGCTCATTCTGCCGACGTTGGCGCTCGTCTATTTTCTCGTCGACAGAAGGCCCCGGTCGGGTCGGGTCGTACGCATCGCGCTGATGTGCATCGTCGCCGTCGCGGTCTCGATTTCATGGATAACGGTCATCAACGCTTTCCCGGCGTCGAGCCGCCCGTACATCGACGGTACGACCAACAACAACATTTTTGCGATGGTCTTCGGGTACAACGGCGTCGACCATTTCATCCCGGGGCTGTTTCCGGGTGCGCTCCCCGCCGACACAGCGCCTTCGGGAGGCACTGCCAGTGCGAGTTCGCTTCTGGTCAAGATCCTCGGCCACACGCCCATCAAGCTGCTCTTCCCCGAATACGCGACGCAGGTCGGATGGCTGTACCCGGTCGTCGCGGCGGGCATCGTGCTGGGCATCCGTCAGCTGAAAAGGTCGCGGCACAGTCTCGGAGGCGATGGCGGGCGGACCGACGACCCGGGCAGCGACCGGCGATTGGGAATCGCGGTGCAGTTCAGCCTCGCTCTGCTGATCACGCTGGCAGGAGTGATGGGTGTCATCAGCCTCCCCCATTCGGCGTATGTAGCCGCCCTCGCGCTTCCACTCTCGCTCCTTTCCGCCATCGGCGCCATCCTCCTATGGGGCGAATTCCGAGCCAAAACCTCGCGGTGGCGTTTCGCCCTTCCGATCGTGGTTGCGGCCGAGACGGCTTGGACGGTTTGGCTACTGGCGTCATACCCGACATTCGCCCGCTGGATTGTTATACCTGTACTCCTCGTCGGGCTGGCTGCAACAGCAGGTCTTCTGCTCATCGCTTTGGGCCGAGTGCAAGTCAGGCGCCTCCTGATACCGCTGACCGCCTCGGCCGTGGCGGTGTGCTTTGCGGCCCCCGTCATCTGGTCGGTGTCGACCGTCAACCCGGCATTCGCGGGTACTGCAAACGACGCGCATGCCGGCCCGCTCAACGTGTCAGTATTCAACCCGCCCGTTAAAAAGGTAGCGAGCTACGGGACGGGCCTGAACTCGAATCGCACCAGCCCGTACACGGCGACGATGGAGGATGCCGCGTACGATTACGCCGCAAAGCACGGCCCGAAGCTTCAGTACGTGTTGGCCACGGATGCCTGGCGTAGCGCCTCACCGATGATCATGGATGAGGCGTCACGAGTGCTTCCCGTAGGCGGATTCACCTCGCGCGCGCCATCATCCACGCCTGCGGAGATTGCGAGACTCGTCCATCGCGGTTCCCTTCGGTTCATTCTGCTGACTAGTGCGGGGGATAAGAACACCTCCAGGTCGACGACCATCGCGGCGCTGCAAGCCTGGACCTACTCCCACTGCTTGGTCGTGCCGCCGCTCACCTTTGATATCGACGGATTTCCAACGGTGTCTGGCTTCCCCGACTACCTCTACGATTGCGGCTCTGCTTAGCCCGGCGGCGAAGCCGGTCACGCGGGTCTGCCTGCGGAGCTACGCAATTCCAGTGGGTTCAGTTGTGACACACCCGGTCGCAGGATGGGCTATAGCCCGAGTTCCTTCAACCGGGCGGCAATGAGGGCGGCAACCAGGTGCTGTGGAAGCGGCTCATCGACGGGGAAATGCAATGAGCCCTTCGTGCGCTCATAGCCGGAGATGTCAGCATCGACCGTGGTCAGAACGGCACCGCTGTGCGGCAGATAGCTCAGATGGTTTTTGAACGCGGCGAAGCCTGCCACTGGTTTGCCGTGCACTTGGAATGCTGGCATTCCGTACGAAATGCACTCCTCGGCGCCGGGGGCCGCGACCAGAATCTGTCTCCTAAGTTCTTGGAGCGCACGGCGTTCAGGTTCGTTTAACCCGGCCAGATAACTGTCAATGTCCTCGATCGGCATGACCCAGTTTCCCACCACCGACGGGTCAGACCCACACTTCGTCGAGGACGCGCAGGATGTTGCCGCCGAGCACCTTCACGATGTCTTCGTCTGAATAACCGTTGTGCACGAGCCACGCTGCGATGTTGTGGAAGCTTTCCGTAGGGTTCTCGAGCCCATCGACGTAGGCGACGCGCTCGTAATCGACCGTCGTCGCGGCGGCCGCGCCGAGCAGGCTGGCGAACGTGGTGTGCAGACCGACGTGATCACCGTAGAGCGTGTCTGGACCAAACCCGACGTGATCGATCCCGACCAGATCAACGCAGTACATGAAGTGATCCATGACAGACAGGATGCTGTGCTTCGGGTGCTCACGCGAGATGGTCGTGTGCGGCGCGGCCGACATCCCGATCACTCCCCCACCTGCCGCAACGGCTTTCAGCGCATCGTCGGACTTCAACCGCGGGATGTCCCACAACGCGCGCGCGCCGGCATGGGTCATGAACACGGGCTTGTCTGATGCCTCAGCCGTCTGGATCCCGGTGAGATCTGAGGAGTGCGAAACGTCGATGGCGACCCCGAGCTGGTTCATTCTGCGTACCGCAGCACGACCGAACTTCGTCAATCCAAAGTCGTTGGGCTCGGTGAGGCCGGCCCCGAGGCCGTTCGAATCCGAGTACGCGATCCCGAGCTGGCGGATGCCGAGGCCGTAGAGAACATCGAGCTTGTCGAGGTCGTTGCCGATCGGCGTCGACGCTTCGAGCCCGAAGACCAGGCCGACCTTTCCCGCAGCGTGCGCCGCCTGAATATCGTCGACCGTGCGAATCACGACGACATCGCGCTGGTGCGCGAGATCGGCCTGCCGCATCCCCAGGTCGGTGACCACGTCATCCCATTGCCAGGGCGTGTTGCCGGTCACCGTGGCTGTGCCGTCCATCATGTTGTCGAACACGACCGTCAGGCCGGATGCCGCGAGACCTTCGTAGGCCGTGTGCTGGCGACCAGTGCGGTTGTACGCGGGCGTATTCGCCATGTCGTGTGGGAAGCGCACCGGATGATCGTGAAGGCTGATTGACACGTTGGCCGTGAGCAGGTGCTCGGCCCGCGCGATCTCGTCGGGCGCGAATCCGCCCTCGTAGGCAGCAACACGACCGAACTCGGGCGCGAGAGGATCGATGGGCAACGCCAGGTCACCGGCAAGGTAGTCGTAGGAACGGTATTCGCTCACAGTGTCACTTCCGCTCGTGCTTCAATCGGGGTCAGGGCGTGCGGGCCGGAGGCAAGCAATAGCCAGAGCTGCTCCCATGCTCGCATGCCCTCATGAATGCGCGCCGTTCGCAGGAACTCGTTGGGGGCGTGCAGGTTTTCGTCTGCGGTTGAGAAGGAGAAGAACAGGGTCTTTGCCCCAATCACTTCCTCGAACAGCGTTGTCGCCGGAAGAGTGCCCGCGATCACCGCGAGAAGCACCTGCTTTCCGGGGTAGACGTGATTCAGAGCGGCGCTCGCCGCCCGAATTGCCGGATGATCGGCATCGATGCGATAGGCAGGCACCCGACCGGGATCAACGTTGATTTCAATCTCGACCCCGGGAATCCCGAGCCCCCGAACGTGCCGTTCGATCGACTCGACGACTCGTTCCGGATCCTGCGTGCCGACCAGGCGGGAGACGATGTGGCCGGTCGCCACGTGAGGGATGACCGAATACTTGCCGCCCGCCACGACCCCCGTGATCTCCAGCGTCGGGCGCTCCCAGAGTCGCTCCAGCGTGGTGAAGCCCGCCTCACCGCTCAACGCCGAAACGCCAAGGGTCTTTCGGTACTCGGCATCGTCGAATGGCACGGCTGCGATCTCGGCGCGCCGGATGCTGTCGGGGGCGACAACTCCGTCGTAGAAGCCCTGCGCCGCGACTGCCCCACTCTCGTCGTGCAGGCTGGCGAGAATCGTGCTCAGGGCATGCACCGGATTGGCCACCGTGCCGCCGAAACGACCGGAGTGCAGATCGCTGCTCGCACCGTGCACGACGATGTCGAGGGAGACGAGCCCCTTCGAAGCGATGGAGAGCGACGGCTCACCGTGTCGCCACTGTGCGCCGTCGGCCGAGATGACGAGGTCGGCGGCAAGTTCTTCTGCATGCTCGCGGGCGTAACGCGGGAGACTCGGGCTGCCGATCTCCTCCTCGCCCTCGATCAGGAATTTCACGTTGAGAGGCAGGCCGCCGCGCTGCGCCATGAACGCCTGTGCGAGCTTCAACACAATGAAGACGGGGCCCTTGTCGTCGGTTACTCCGCGACCGCGGATCACGTCGCCGTCGATTGTCATCACGAACGGATCGGTGACCCATTCATCGCGACTACCCGTCGGCTGCACGTCGTAGTGGCCGTACACCAGGATCGTCGGGGCGCCCGGCGCGTTCAGCCAGTCTGCCCGTACGACGGGGTTACCGCCGGTCTCGACGACGCGGCCGTCTGCGAATTCGAGCTGCGCCGCCAGCCAGGATGCCGCCTCCCGCATGGTCTCCGTGGATGCGCCCCTGCTGTCGCTGGGGATCGCGACGTACTCGGCGAGCTCCGGAAGCAGCACCTCAAGCGGAGCGAAGTCCAGTCCGTCGTTCACCTGTTGATCCAGCCGTTCTCGATGAGGTCGCGGACCTCGAGCACGCCGGCATCCCAGACCTGCTGCATGTCGGCATCCGAACGACCATAGTCACCGCCATGGCTGCCATCCGGAGCGAACTGGCGCATCTCGGTGCGCGAAAGACCGGCCGTCACCTCGCGTGGCAGCGGCGGGATGGATCCCTCAGGGATCTCGGCACCTTCAACCCTGGTCCAGGCAAAGTTCTCGACCCATGCGCCGTGCAATTGGATGTCCGAAAACTTACTCGCCGCCACCGCAGTCTTCGGCGCGTTGTACCAGCTGTGGAACAGCACTTCGACTCGAGGTTCGCGCGGCTGGCTCGTCCACTCGCGGATCAGTCCCGTGACTGGGGCGTTGCCACCGTGGCCGTTGATGATCGCGATGCGGCGGAAGCCCTGGCCGGCAATGACATCGAGCAGGTCGCGGATGACTTCGATGTAGGTGCTCATTCGCAGGCTCATGCTGCCCGGATACTCGGTAAAGTACGGCGCCATTCCGAATGGAAGCGTCGGCAGGACCGGCACGCCGAGCGGCTCGGCCGCCTCGGCGGCGACGCGCCCTGCCAGGATCGCATCGGTACCGAGCGATAGGTAGCCGTGCTGCTCGGTCGAACCCACTGGCAGCACGATGCGGTCGTCGTGCTCCAGGTACTTCTCGATCTGCATCCAATTGCGGTCGTGTATCTTCACGTGTTCCTCACCCCCGGCCGAAATATTCGGCCGTCTATTTCCTTGCCACGATGGTCACCGTGGCGCACAACCTGGAACTCACGCCGCAGCGAGCACCCAGGCGACGCGAGCTGCGGCGAGCGCCGCGGTTCGAGCCATTTCGTTTCCGACGATCATGAGTCCCTCGTCAACGCCCATGCCGGGTTTCGCGAGCAGCTGGCTCGCGTCGCACGCCATCGCGATGTGCGCCGACACCTGCGCCGACCGGTCGGTTTCGTTGCAGGTTCCGCCGCAGTACGCTTCCAGCCCGGCCTTGTTCACGAGGAGTAGTGCCTCGATCGTGTCGTTCACTCCCCCTAGGTCCGGAGTCTTGACATGGATAACGTCAGCGGCCCCGGCTTCGACGAAGAGTTTGATGTCGTCGATCGTGTTGCACCACTCGTCAACCGCGAGGCGCACTCGTGCGCCCCGCTCCTTCAGGAGGCGGCGCAACTCGACGTACTGCGTGATCTGGTCATCGCGGTTACCGGCATCGATCGGATGCTCGACGGCGAGGTCATACGGGGCACAGATCTCGGCGAGCCCCGCGAGGTAATCGGCAACGGCAGAAACGTCGCCGTCGAAGGCCATCCCGATGGTGCCGTAGGTGTCGATGTGGATGCGCGGGTGATAGTCCTCCGACGGACGAAGTTCACCGATGCGCTTGATCAGCCAGCGGAGGTAGTCCTCGAGAATCTCGCCGTGCGTCCCGAGCTTCTCCTCGACGTTGTTGATCAGCGCGTGCGGGAGTACGTCAACACCCTTGAGAATCATCTTGTCTGCATTGAGATACCGATCGTCGCCGGTCTGGGCGTAGATCGGCACCGGCAGCAGCGCGGCACCGGTCTCGTACTCATCCCGCACAATCTCGGCCATGGTCAGCTTGCGCGAGGCGGCGACCGCGCCGAGAATCGCCTGGCTGACGCCGTAACGGATAGCCGTGTGCAACTCAGAGGACGGCGTGCGAATCGCGTCGACCTCCGCGGTCAGCTCGCGAAAACTCGTGAGTTCGCGTCCCCTCAGCAGCGGAGCGACGTACTCCTCTATATCCCGGGCGGCACTCGCCGAAGAGAAGACCGGATCACGCCCGCCAGCCCCGCTGTACTGAACCGCGGCACAGTCGCCATAGACGACGGTTCCGTCGTCGAGCAGCAGCATGACGGACAGCGCCTCACCCGGCTGACGAATCGAGGTGAACCCAGGTGTGATGGGCGTGCCGACGTAACTGAAACCATCGTGTTGGGCACCGGCTCTGATGGCGGCCTGGTCGTCCGCGTAGAACCCCGTGCGAACCGGGACTGTGAGCAATTCGAGAATCTTCATCGTGTTCCTGGTGACCTGTCGTTACGCCGCGCTGGCTTCGGCGAAGGCCGCCAGCTGGTCGAGGTTGCCGACCTCGCACGTGCGGCGCCCCTCCTCGATGTCGTGAATCATCTCCACAACCTGATCGAAGATGGGACCCTGGATGTCCTTATGAACCTCGTCGACCTCGGTCTTGCGCTTGCGGATCATGAGGTCGCGGTAAATTCCGCTGTGGCTCTTCGCGCTGCGCCGGTTGAACAGCGCGAGTCGGTCAAGCGAGGCCTCGAGGTCGTTTGGCACGAATCCGTCAAAGCTCTCGACCCTGACCGGCGCCTGGGCGAGCACCTCCTCGGCGATCGCAACCATCAGCGAGCGGTAGGCCGGTCGCTCGAACGTCTCGGCAATCGATAGGTCGGAAACGGCTCCGGCCCAGAGCATTGCGCCGTAGGCCTCCTTGCCCCACAGGTAGCCGAGCACGTTGTCGGTCGCCTCGGCGTACGGAAGGGCATCCGCGAGCTCCTGCACGCGGGGCGTGATGGTGCCGCCAGCGATTTCGCCGACTCTGAACGTGCCGATGTTGCCCTGCATCACACGACCGGGACCCATCACATCCGCGCCGAAGTTCACGAAGCTCGAGATCACGCGTTCCGCGCCGACGGCATCGACCAGCACGTCGGCCGTCAGCCCGTTCTGCACGGTGAGTACGTAGCCATCCGGTGTGAGCCGGTCGCGCAGGAGTGCCGCGGCGGATGCGGTGTGAAGGCTCTTCACGGCGACGATGGCGTGCTCGATCGTGTCGGGAAGCTCCGCAGGAGTGATCGCCGGAATCGTGACCGTGAACTCGTTGACCGGCCCCTCGATGTGCAGGCCGTCGCGCTGGATCGCGGCGACGTAGTTCTCGTCCGCATCACAGAGCGTGATGTCGTGGCCCGCTCGGAACATGTGCGCTCCGATGGTTCCGCCGATCGCACCGGCGCCGATGATGGTTAGTTTCAACTTGCTCTCCAAAGAAGTGTGGTCAGCGTCAGGCGTTGGCCGGGACGGGGATGGCGCGATCCAGGAAGTCCCGGATGACGCGCTGGAATTCTTCGCGCTCCTCGAACTGCGGTGAGTGCCCCGACTTTTCGAAGATCACGAGTTCGGAGTTCGGAACGAGGCGCGCAATGGTCTCTGATGAGCTGACGGGTGTGACCCAGTCGAGGCGACCGACGGTCACCAGTGTCGGCACCGTGACAGCGGGCAGCTGGTCTTTGAGGTCGTAGGATCCCCAGTTGTGCTGGAAGCACCAGTTGTGCGCCTCGTGACGATAAATTCCCGCCTCGACTCTCGCGGCGGAAACCTCAGCGTCATACTCGAAGTCGTAGAGCGGAATGATCTCGGCCCAGCGCGCCTTGAGGTCGGCGTCGTCGTAAATGTTGCCTGACCAGTACCGGTTGAAGTTGTCCCAGTTGATCTCGACCCGGTCCTGGTTGCGGGCATTCTCGAACGCGAGCTCGAGGTTGCTGCCGTCGGCCGAGGTGTCGCGCAGGACGATCGCCGAAACGTGCTCCGGGTATCGCACCGCATATTCGAGCGCGATGAAGCCGCCGTATGAGCCTCCGGTGACCACAATCTTGTCTGCACCGGCCCACTGGCGGAGGCCGTCGACGTCGGCGGCCCACTGCTCGTGCGAGTACGGAGCGATCCCTTCGCTCAGGCCGCATCCGCGGGCATCGAAGACGATGACTCTGAAGCGGTCCGCGAGCGTTCCGAAGGTTCCCTTCGGCTCGGCGAGGGATCCGATGCCGCCACCCCCGTGGTGCGCGATCAGCACGGGCCCGTCCTCGGGACCGTAAACCTCGACGTTGAGCCGACAGCCGTTGATGACTACATCCATGTTTGTTCGTCCTTTCAATTCGTGTGCGCTACGCGGGACTGCCAGCGCGCGATGTTTTCGCCGAGTACCGTCAGCGGAACCGCGCCGCTACCGAGCACCGTGCCGTGAAAATCAATGAGCGAGAAGCTCGAACCCAGTTGCTGCTTCGCCTGCTCACGCAAGCGCAGGATCTCGCGACGCCCGATCATGTAGGCGAGCGCCTGCCCCGGCCACGCGATGTACCGGTCGACCTCATTGCGCGCGTGCGACAGGGTCGTCGCCGTGTTGTCCCACATGAATTGGATTGACCGCTCACGCGACCAGCCGAACTGATGGATGCCCGTGTCGATTACCAGTCGGCAGGCGCGCAGGGCGCGGAACGACAGCATCCCGAGGCGTGAGATGTCATCGCTGTACAGGCCGATCTCGTCTGCGAACTGCTCGGAGTACAGGCCCCAGCCCTCATTGAAGCTGCATGCTTCGACGTCGAGATACCGGCGATAGCGCGGGATGTCCAGCAGCTGTGCTGCCGACAACTGCATGTGGTGACCGGGAACCGACTCATGGAATGCCAGCGGTTCGTATTCGAATCGGAAGCGGCTCGTGGGGTCGGTCGCGAGCAGGCAGTGCGCTCCGGGCCTGCTGCCGTCAACCGCCGGCGGCCGGTAGTAGGCCATGGCGGTGTGCTCGGCTTCGATGGGGTTGATCTCTTCGATGACGCAGTCCGGGATGTCGTACTTGGGGAAGTACAGGTCGCGAACGGCATTGGCTCGGTCGAGCGCCGCCTGCGCGACGCCGATGATCTGCTCACTGGTTTCGAATCGCAGCGAAGTGTCGGCACGCATCCGCTCGGCGATGACTGTGAAGTCGCTCTCGCTGATGGCCCGCTGGCCGATCTCGCTCCACTCGGCGCGCATCTCTGCGAGCTCGTCGAGACCGATCTGGTGGATCTCGGCGGGAGTCAGCGCGGTCGTGGTGTGACGGGCGACCGAGGCGGCGTAGCCCTCCTCGCCACCCGGCATGAAGCGAACACCGACCTGATCGTTCGGTCGGCCGATCGGAAGGAACTCGGCACGCAGACGATCCGCAAGGGCACTCATCGCTGGCCGGATCTCGCGCTCGACGATCGCGGTCGCGCGTTCGACCGTTGCCGCATCCGCTCCGTCGCGGGCGACTGCCAGCAGAACATCCCCGTCGAGTCCGAGCGCAAGATACCCATCGAGCTGCGCGATCGAATGGGTGATGCCCAATTCGGTGGGAACCCGCCCTCGACCGGCCTCGACCGCGTAACGGTCGCCGATCGCGGCGAGCACCCCGGCGATGCCCGAAAGGCGCTCGAGGTAACGATCAGCACTATCGCTATCTGTGACAGTCATTGCCGGCACGGTCTGGAAGATCACTGCCTGCCTGCTGACGTAACTCTTGGCCGACGCGTTGCCGGCCCACAGCGAGTGCTCGGCATCCTGCTGCGCGCCGCGGACCAGCGAGGTCAGCACGCCATGATCGATCTGGTCCCTCTCGTCGAGGCCCGTTACGTCGATGGCCGCGACGTCGGCGACGATCGCCGAGAAGTCGGATGCGGCCTTCTCGCTGGCTTCGAGGCTCGGATCCCCGGCCAGGTGGTCGAATTCACTCAGCCCGAGAAGGGTCGCGTTGTATGGATCGTAGGTGTGCTCTGTGGTGAAGTATCGCTCGCCGAGTTCGCCGAGCCTGGTGGTCGCGTTCGTTGTGGTCGTGTCGCTCATGATGTTGCTCCGCGCGGTCCGATGGACCTAGAAGAGGGAGTGACCTCCGTCGATCGAGATGGTCTGACCGCTCACCCAGCCGGCCTCAGGGGAGACGAAGAACTCGACCCCGCGCGCGATGTCGACGGGCGATCCGGTCTTGCGGGTCGCGATGCGCTCGAGGAGCGCGCGCTGGCCCGCTTCGCCGTAGCTCTCCCACTGCGCCTGCGTCGTTGGATTGGACAGCACGAATCCGGGCGCGATGCAGTTCACGGTGATGCCGTACTGGCCGAGCTCGTGGGCCATTTGCCGGGTGAACCCGATCTGGGCGGCCTTCGCCGTCGTGTACGCCTGGATGCCGGTGAGGCTCACACTGCGCCCGGCGCCGGACGAGATCATCACGATTCGTCCGTATCCCCGCTTCTTCATGACCCGTGAGGCAGCGCGGGTGCAGTTCATCGTGGTGGTGAGGTTGGCCGCGATGACCGCGTTCCACGATTCATCGGTGAGTTCGTCGATCGGGGTGTGGGTCTGACCGACCACACCGCCCGCGTCATTGACGAGAATGTCGATGTCACCAATCGAGGCGAAGAAGGCCTCGACCGCTGCGGAATCGCTGAGGTCCACCGTGTCTTTGTCTACCTCGTGAACCGTTGCCCCCGCGGCCAGGAGGCGATCGGCGATTGCGCGCCCGATGCCCTGGGCTGTTCCCGTAACCACTGCGACCATACCGTCTAGCTCTGCCATCTCATCCTTCGTTTCATTCATTGACCAACGCGACTGTTGCGCTGTACGCGCGGGCGATATTTACGGACTGTTCCCACTGCTTCATGCGATCGAGACCACGGTCTCCGGTTGCATGGAGCACGGCCTCGACCAGCGCCTCGAGGAGCACGACGATGCCGACAACGGAGTCGAATGGGATGCCGTCCACCGACACAGGAAGCACGATGTCTGCGCTGTCCGCTGCGGGAGACAACTCCTGGTCGGTGATGACGATGACGGTGGCACCCTGATTCTTGGCGAGATCGGCGGCCTGCTTCGAAGCGAGCTCGTAGCGGCGAAAATCAAGAATGATCGCGACGCCGGCCGCGCTCAGCCGAAACATCTTGCTGATGTCGTGCCCGAGGGGTTCGCCAACGTAGTCAACGTTCGGAATGGTCTGATCGAGCTGGGTGGCGAGCAGCATCGCGAAGTAGCGGGTGAAATATCCGCCCGAGACGGTGACCTGGCGCGGCTTCGCTGCCAGCGCCTCGACCGCCCGGTCGAACTCGCTCGGCGGAACGGTTACCGCCAGCATTTCGATCAGCGCAATCTTTTGAGTGATTGCACTTTGAAGAGGCACGCTCGTGTCGTGATCGAGCCTCGCCTGCTCCACCCGGCTCGCCGGGCTCTGCATGTGGTGCGTGATTTCCTCACGCAGCCGACGCTGGAAGTCGGGATAGCTGCCGATGCCAAGACGAGTCACGAGACGCAGCACCGTCGGGGTACTGGTGCCGGCCGCCTTCGCCAGGGTTGCCGCACTTTCGAGCCCTGCGCTCGGATAACTCGAGAGCAGTATGCGGGCAACCTTCTTCTCAGCGGGGCTCAGTTCGCCCATTCGAGCGAAGATTTCATCGTTGATTGGCATCGTTCTCCTTATCTCGCGTGAATGGATACCGAACTGCGGACTAGCGCGATGATTCGCGCACGATACGGTGCTCCACTAGGTCAGCATGACAAGTCCCGAGCGATCTTCGAAAGCGGCAAACATTCTCGGCGAGTTGTGCGCGATGACGACCCGGCCGTCGGCAGCGACGCTGACCAGCCCGCCGCTCGCGTTATTCGCCGTCAACTCGTTCTCGATGGTTGCGGTAACCGCCTCCGCAAGGCCCGACTCCAGGTAGCGGATGCGCGCCGCGATGTCGTAGGCGACGACCCCACGGATGAAGGCTTCGCCATCGCCCGTGCACGATACAGCGACGATGCCGTTGCGGGCGTAGTTTCCCGCGCCGATCATTGGGGTGTCGCCGACGCGGCCCATCTGCTGGTTGACCATGCCGCCCGTCGAGGTGGCGGCGGCGACATTGCCGTGCGTGTCGAACGCCACTGCGCCAACGGTGCCGTGCCTCGGAGCGGCGAATTCGCGCTCCTTAACTCGGGCGAGCTGGCGGACGCGGGCGTCGGTGATGAAGTAGTCCTGCGTGGCCGTCTCGCGGCCCCAGGCTTCGACGAGTTCCTCACTCGGCCGAACCAGAAAGAGGTGCGGGCTTCGCTCCATGACACTCCGCGCGAGATAGACGGGATTCTTGGCGTGACGCGAAGCTGCGACGGCACCGGCCCTCCCCGCGCCATCCATCACGGATGCGTCGAGCTCGACCTCGCCGTCCGTGGTGAGCGCCGCGCCGCGTCCCGCATTGAATAGCGGGTGGTTCTCGAGCTGCTCGACGGCGGCGCAGACCGCATCCAGTGCGCTGCCGCCCCGCGCGAGCACGGTGCGCCCGGCACTATGGGCGATCGAGAGGCCCTCCTCAAAGGCGGCTTTGCTCTCGTGCGACAGCTCTTCGATCTGACCGCCGGCCCCACCGTGCAGGGCGAGAGAGAACCCGTTCTGCGGCGCCACTTCCCACAGTCGCGTGGTTCTGGGTTCCGCGATGGCTTCTTCGTTGACTGGCATGCTGGCGACCTCCGGCTTGACGAGTGATGTTGGCGACGGCGACATCCCGACCCTCATGCGGCTGACTCCCCCGCTGTTCGCTGCGTCAGTGTGATCGCGAGCACGTCGAGTTCCGAGGCGCGAATACAGGCGCTCTCGTGCTGCGGCGCGACGGTGGCGAGAGCAGGGTCCGTCGTTCTGCAGGCATCCGAAGCGTATGGACAACGCGGATTGAACCGGCATCCCGGCGGAATGTCGAACGGGCTCGGCGGTTCGCCCTCGAGAACGAATTCCTCATTGATGCTCTCGGCAGACATCCGCGGAATCGAGTCGATAAGCGCGCGGGTGTATGGATGGCGCGGGTTGCGGAAGAGCTCCGCGGTTTCGGCGACCTCGACAATGCGGCCGAGATACATCACCGCCACTCGCTGGCTGAGGTGCTGCACGACGGCCAGGTTGTGCGCCACGAACAGAATGCTGAGGCCAAGCTCACGCTGCAATGAGGCGAACAATTCGAGAATTGTCGCCTGCACCGACACATCGAGCGCCGAGACCGGCTCGTCGGCAATCAGGATGTCCGGCCGCACGGCGAGAGCGCGCGCGATGGCGATGCGTTGACGCTGTCCACCGGAGAATTGACTCGGATACGCCTGGAGGGCATCCTCTTCAAGCCCGACCAGGTTGAGCAGGCGCACGCTCTCGGCCCGCACCTCACTGCGCGGCACGATCTTGTGCAGCAAGAGCAGTTCCTTCAGCATCGACCCGACCGAGATGCGGGGATTGAGCGAGGAGTACGGATCCTGGAACACCATCTGGATGCGGCGGCTCGCGTCCTTATCGCGATGCAGCGGCATCGGCGCACCGTGGTAATCCACTTCACCCGAGGTTGGTGTCGTGCTTCCGACCAGGATCTTCGCCAGGGTCGACTTTCCCGACCCTGACTCGCCGACGAGCGCGAGGATCTCGCCCTTGTTCAGCTGCAGGTCGACACCGTCGAGCGCGCTGAGGCTGGACTTCCTGCCGTCTCCGCGGGAAAGTCGAGCAAGAACGGAACTGTTGACGTGATAGGTCTTCGTGATGTCCGCAACGCGGAGCACGGGCGTCTCGCTCATACCGTTACCCCCTCGAAGATGTGCTGCGATTCGATGCACGCTGCGTTGTGCCCCGGAGCGACCTCCATCGTTGGCGGCATCGCCACCGTGCAGGCTTCCACGGCGAACACGCAGCGCGGAGCGAACGGGCATCCGCTCGTTCTCGCGGCGAGGTTCGGCGGGAATCCGGGGATGGGCACGAGGTCGCGCTCGGGCTGATCGAAGTCGGGGGCGGAGTCAAGCAGCCCCTTCGTGTACGGGTGCCTCGGGTCGTGGAACACGCTCTTGACTTTCCCTGACTCGATGATGTGGCCGGCGTACATGACGGCGAGATCGGTGCAGGTTTGATTGACGACCGCAAGGTCGTGAGTGACGAACGCGAGCGCCGCGCCCGAGTCGTCACAGAGCTTCTCGAGCACCTTGAGGACCTGGTGCTGCACCGTCACATCGAGGGCGGTTGTTGGTTCGTCGCACAGCAGCAGCTTCGGCCCGCACGACAGTGCCATCGCAATCATGATGCGCTGCCGCAGTCCGCCGGAAAGCTCGTGCGGATAGGCCCGTGCACGACGGGCAGGATCGGGGATGCCCGTCTTCGCCATCATCTCGATGGCCAGTGCCATTGCGGCCTTCTTCGAGAGCCCGAGATACCGCCGCGGGCCTTCGGCGATCTGATCGCCCACCCGGATCACCGGGTTGAGAGCGGTCATCGGCTCCTGAAAGATCATCGCGATCTCTGGCCCCATGAGCCTCCTGCGCTGCACCGTCGGCATGCCGATCAGCTCCGCGCCGTTGTACCGAATGCTGCCCGAGAGCACCTCGACCCCCTTGGGCAGGAGGTCGGCGATGGCGCGAAGTGTCAGCGACTTGCCCGACCCGGATTCACCAACGATGCCGAACCGTTCGCCCCGCTGGATGTCGAATGACAGGTCATCGACAATGATCGTGTCGGCCGATTTGGAGCGTCGAATGCCGATGGTGAGTGACTTCACGCTAAGAAGTGGCGTTTCCATGGTCACTTTCTCCTCTCTGGGCTGAGTAGATCGGAAAGACCGTCACCCAGCCAGGACAGGCCGAGGCTCGTGATCACGACGACGAGGCCGGGAATCGTCGCCTGCTGCCACAGGGTGGTGATGAACTCCTGGCCGTCGTTGATCATGCTTCCCCACTCGGCCGTCGGAGGATTGATGCCAAGCCCCAGGTATCCGAGTGTGACGATCGCCATGATGTCCATCACGATGTCGCTCATCCCGTAGATGATCGCCTGCGACAGCACGTTCGGACCTATGTGCCTCACCAGGATGCGAGCATGGGACATGCCGCCGAGTCGCGCCGCCACGACATAGTCCTGTTTCTTCGCGATGAGTACCTCGCCGCGCACGATTCGCGCATAGGATACCCAGGACACGGCGGCGATCGCGATGTAGATGCTCGCCTCACCCGATCCGAAGATGAAGACGAGAACGATCACCATCACGTAGAAGGGGAAGGCAAAGAAGATGTCGACGATTCGCATCAGAACCGTGTCGAGCCAACCGCCGAAGTAGCCCGCGATGGCGCCCAGCACAGAACCGACGACGAACGGGATGAGAACAGCGAGAAACCCGACACGCAGGTCGACCTGGGCTCCCCAGATCAGCCGGGACAGCACGTCTCGGCCGAACTTGTCTGTGCCGAGCCAGTGCGCAGCGTTCGGCGACGCGAGTGCATTCGTCAGATGTTGGGCAACCGGGTCATACGGCGCGAGCACCGGTGCGAGCACGGCGACCAGAACCAGCAGACCGACGATGATGATGCCCGCCATGAGCGAGCCGTTTCGATACCAGGGCTTTATCGAACGTGAACGAACGGCGCGGCGTCGCTCCTTGAAGGAGACGAGTGCGGCGGTCGGGGTCGTCATGACTGCTCCTTTGCGCCGAAGTTCACTCGGGGATCGAGCATCGTGTACACGACATCCGTCAGAATCCCGACGACGACAACGAACAGGGCCACGAAAAGTGTCACGCCCTGAATGGTCGGGAAATCCCGGGTAAAGATCGCGTTGATCATCATCGACCCAAGCCCCGGAAGCGCGAACACCTTCTCGATCACGAGCGACCCGCCGACGAGAAAGCCGAGGTTGACGCCGATGACCGACACCGTGGGGATCGCAGCGTTTCGTAGAACGTGGCCGCGGAAGAGCGCCGCGCCGTACGAGCCCTTCGATTTCGCGGTGCCGACGTATTCGGATTCGAGCACGTCGATCATCGACGACCGAAGGCTCCGGATGATCGTCGGACACATCGTGATCGCGAGGGTCAGCGCCGGCAGGAAGAGGTAGTAGAGGTGATCCCCGGCCGAATTGCCGTAACCACCGACCGGGAAGGCGCGCAATCCGACAGCAAGCAAAAGGATGAGCATGATGCCTAGCCAGAATTGGGGCATGCCCTGGCCGAGCAGGGTGAAGGCGCGAACACCGAGGTCCCGCGCGCCTCCGGGGCGGAATGCGGCGAGCGCGGCGAGCGGAATGCTGATGACGAGCGAGAACAGGAGCGCGAGGCCGAGAAGCGACATCGTGACCGGAATCGCCTGGGCCAGCAGGCTGGTCACCGGCTGCTGGTACGTGATGCTCGTGCCGAGGTTGCCCTGGAAGATCCGCCCGAGAAACCCGAAGTACTGCTCCCAGATGGGCGTGTTCAGTCCGAGCTGCTTACTGAGTGCCGCGACACTCTCAGGCGTTGCTCTCTGCCCGAGCAGCGCGAGCGCGGGGTTCCCCGGCAGAAGTCTGGCCATGAAAAACACGATCAGGGTCACGCCGAATGCCACCGGAATCGACTGGATCAGTCGCCCTGGGATAAACCTCAGCCGATGAAGCATGCACGCACCTCCTCGTCGCGGTCGGCCTTGACGCCGCCGCCCCGTCGCTCTTTTGCGACTTTCCAAACTGTACTGTTAATTACAGTAGCGTCTGGTTTTTTCCAACTTGTTACATGCCGAAGACGAGTGGATATCGTCACGATGACTGCACGCTGAGAATTCTCTCGATCGCCGCGGCTGCCGCGAGGAGCTCTGCGTCGGCACCGAAAGCTCCCGCGATCTGGAGTCCAACCGGCAGACCCGCCGGCGTCACGCCACACGGGATGACGATCGCCGGCTGGCCTGTCATGTTGTACGGCTGGGTGAAGATGCCCTCGATCGCGCCCTCGGGGGTGTCGCCCGGCGGAGATATCTCGGGGGCAACATATGGCGCAGCGGGCCCGACCAGAAAGTCGACTCCGTCGAGCACGGCGAGCGCGTTCGGCAAGAGTTCCTCGCGCACGCGCAGGGCCTCTCGATACTGTTCCTCGCTGATGTGCTCGGCCGCCGCAAACAGCCGCGCTGTCGGAGCCCCGAAATGCTCGGGCCGTTCGGTCATGGCCGCGCCGTGCACCTGCCAGGCCTCGAAGTGCACGATGTCGCCCATCCGGGCGTTGAGCAGCGAAAGCGCGCTCCCGTCCCTGTCAACGAGAGTGACGCGACCGCGGAGCTGCTCGATCGCCCGAACAACGACGACGCGCACATCGTCATCGAGCAATGGGTCGGCGAGCTGGTCGGTAAGAATGCCGAAGGTCGGGGAATGCGACGGCGCGGCAGCGGCGAGACCGCTCAGCGTCTCGAAAACCTCACTGGTGGTTGCAACGTCCTTGGCGAGAACCCCGACATGGTCAAGAGTCGGCGACAGGGGCTGAACCCCGGTCACTGAAAGTGTGCCGAACGTCGGCTTGAAGCCGACGACTCCGCAATAGTGGGCCGGAAGGCGAATGGAACCACCGGTATCCGTGCCCAGCGCCGCGGCACAGACGCCCGCGCCGACCAGAGCTGCAGACCCGCCGCTCGACCCGCCAGCGGTTTGAGTAGGCTTCGCGGGATTGCGCGCCTCCGGTAGGTCGGGATGCTGGGCGCCCGCCGCGTATTCGAGAAGGCCGGCGAGAGCGAACACATCGGCCGCTGCCTCGCGAAGGATGGTGATCACCGGTGCGTCGACCGTCGAAACCGGGCCGGCCATATCTTCTGGATTGCCGTTGCCCCGGGGGTATCCGGCGACATCGATCATGTCTTTGACCGCGATCGGCATCCCGAGCAACCGCCCCTCGCGTGCGCGAGGCGGCGACGGGATCGAGGTGACGACGGCGTTAAGCGGACGACCCAGTCGCTCGAGTCGCTCGGTCGCCGCGTTCAGCCGTGACACCGCCCATGCCTGTCGCTCGACGACCGCGTCGTCCATTTCCCCGGGTAATTGATCGTTCATGGTGCCTCACGCAATCGACGGGAAGGCGGCCCCAGGTTCGGAGCCGCCTTCCGGTGGCGAATGCTCTACTTCGTCTTGTAGACGTCCTCGAGCTGGTAGTTGCCGAGCGGTGTCACGTGGAAGCCGTGCACCGTGGCGGTGGAAGCAAACACGTACGGCGAGTAGAAGAGGTAATCAAGGAATGCATCCTTGCTCGCCTGCTCCTGGACCTGGTTGTACAGTGCTGCCCGCTTCGTCGTGTCGGTCTCTGCTGCCGCCTGGGCGTTCAGCGCGATCACCGCGGGGTTGTTGTACCCGGTGAAGGCCGAGTTCGATCCTCCGGTCGGGTTCACCGCCCACGTTGTCCACTCATCCGGGTCCGGGATATCCATCGTCCACAGGTTCCACGACATGTCGAAGTTGCCCGCGAGCCTCGCCTGCTTGTTGGCAGTCGGGTCAAGCTGCTGGATGGTCATCGTGATGCCGATGGCCTTGAGCTCCGACTGCATGATCTGCGCGATCGAGGACTGGTTCGGGTCACCGGACTGGATGAGGAGGGTCGTCTTGAAGCCGTTTGGCTTCGACGACTTCGCCATTTCAGCCTTGGCATTCGCGACGCTGTAGGTCGCGCCACCGGCGTTGTTGTCGTAGTACGGGGTTCCGGGCGACAGCATCGAGTACGCGGGAGTGCCGTTGCCGAACAACACCGCCTTGACCATCGCGTTGCGGTCAGTCGCATCGGAGATGGCGGTACGAATATGCACGTCATTGAACGGCGCACGGTTCTCGTTGAACGCGATGTAGTCCAGCTGCGTCGACGGGAAGGTCGTCGCATTGACTCCGGGCGTCGTCTTCAGCGAAGCGAGGCTTGACCAGTCCGGCGTGTCATCGATGTCGATCTGGTTGCCCTGCAACTGCAGCTTGCGCGTGTTGGAATCTGGCACGACCGTCCACGTGACGCTGTTGAGGTACGGCTTGCCCGCCTGCCAGTAGTTGGCATTCTTGGTCAGCTTGAGCGACTGGCCCTTCTTCCAGAAGTCCCAGACGAACGGACCGGTACCGACCGGCGCATCGTAGAACTGCGCAGCCGTCTTGCCGCCGTAGTTGTTCGGGACGATGCCGTTGCTGAACAGCGAAAGGTCAGCAATCAGCGGGCCCCACGGGTGCTTGACCGTGACCTGCACGGTCGAGGCGTCTACCGCCGTGACCTGCTTGATCGCCGCGTTGATGAATCCCCAACCCGCTGCACCGGATGCGGTGTCCTGGTCGATCGAGAACTTCACGTCAGCTGCGGTCAGCGGTGTTCCATTCGAGAACTTCACACCCTTGCGCAAGTTGATCGTGTAGGTGAGCTGGTCTTTCGAGATGGTGTAGCCGCTGGCAAGCCACGGCTTGAGCGTCTTCCCATCCGGGCTCACCATGAACAACGGCTCCATGATCTGTTCCATCACGCGCAGCGAATTGTTATCGAACGTGTTGGTCTTGTTCATCGAAATGATGTCCTGTGATCGAGCGATCGTAAGGTCGCCCCCCTTGACCGGCTTACCGGTCGCACTACCCGCGCCGCTGCCGCCGCTCGCGCTGCTGCAACCACCTAGCACCAATGCCGTCGCCGCCGCTACGGCGATGACTATGCCTATCCGTCTTTTCATCGACTGCCTCACTACTCTCTGCATCCAGGCGGATGCGCTGTGATTCGGGTGTTCCCTCACGCGTCTCTCGCCATTTGCCACCGCGTTACGCGTCGTACTGTTGATTACAATAGAGGTGGTATTTTTCCATCATGTTACGTTCGGAATAAATGGAAGTGAAGTGGGAAACGTCATTTCGTCAAACTTGTCTCTCCGGAACTTCGTTCCCTCCGACTATCCAGAGCTCATCTCGTGGTTTCCAACCGCCGCTGATTTGCGGCTATTCGCCGGTACTTCGGCGGAATGGCCACTGACTATCGAGAGCCTGTCGGCTCGCGCTGAGGTCGAGGTTTCCGAGGCGTTCACGGCCGTCCTCGACGAGTCCGGGGTCACCGCCGGCCACGTTGAATTCATTCGTGAGACGAAGGATCAGGTGCGTCTCGGTCGCATTGCCATAGCGCCGGACCTGCGCGGCCAGGGGCTCGTCGCGCTGCTACTCGACCGCGCCAGCGAGAAGGCGCGAACGGCAGGCTTCCGCTGGATCAGCCTGCTGGTGATCCCGGGAAATGTGTCGGCGCTGCGCGCGTACGCCCGCGCCGGATACGTCGACGTCGGGCCGAGCCCGGTTCATCCCGAGTACATCAAGATGCTGCTGCGAATCTAGCGAGGAGCATCGGCGGCGGCGTGATCGACGATCTGCCTGGCCCGCCGAGCCATCGCCTCATCGACGAGTTCGTCGCCGACTCTGATCGCGCCAGCGGTCGACGTCGACGGGTCGCTCCAGGCCGCGAGGACCTTCACCGCCCAGGCACGCTCTTCCTCGGTCGCAGCGAAGCCCGTGTTGACGATCGCAACCTGGCCCGGATGGATGCACAACGTGCCGCCGAAGCCTCGCTCACGTGCCCGCCCGACGGCTTCCACCATTCCCGCCTCGTCGGAGATCGAGAAGTGTGGAGAGTCCAGCGGGGCAGGCAGGTTGGCCGCCGCACTCGCGATAACCAGCGTCGTCATCACGAGGTCCGTATAGATCCCGGACTTGCGATACGACATCCGAAGATCGGCGTACAAGTCGGCGGCGCCGAAGGCCAGGCGCACCACCCGAGGTGGAAGACCGGATGGAACGGACAACCCGAGCACTCCGGCCGCAGACTCGACAAGACCGATGACCGGCGTGGGATGCACCCCGATCCGGCCCGCCTCGAGGGCAGTCATCGCGGCATCCATCTCGCTCGCCGCATCGCCTGCCACGAATTTGGACACCACGATGCCGTCGAGGAGGCCATCCAGCACAGCTGTGACATCGGCCGTGAAGTCGGCGGATCCGTGAGGATTGACCCTCGCGAGAACCACCGAATGCGACGAGTCGCCGAAATCCCCAGCCAGGTCGCGCACGACGGACCGGGCGAAGGGTCTGGCTTCCGGCCGCACCGCATCCTCGAGGTCGATGATGACGGCATCGGCGCCGGCGTCGAGAGCTTTGCGGATGCGATCGGGGCGGTCTCCTGGAACGAACAGAAACGATCGGGCCACCGCGATCCGGTGCTCGATATCGGGCAGATCGCGAGGAGGATTCAAGGTAGTTTCGGCAGATTTGGACCGGCGACCGGCCCGAATCCACGGCGATATACCATCACCGTTCTCGTGAAAGTGATCACCGGAACGCCGTCCTGATTTGTGCCGGTCGTTCGCACCGTGACGATTCCGACCTGCGGGCGGGACTTCGACTCTCGCAGGCTCAGCACCTCGGACGACGAGTACACGGTGTCGCCCTCGAAGAGCGGATTCGGGAGTCGAACCTCATCCCATCCCAGATTCGCCATAACGTTGTATGAGACATCGTTGACCGACTGGCCGGTCACGAGCGCCATGGTGAATGTCGAATTCACCAGCGGACGCCCGAACTCGGTCTGCTTCGCGTAGTTGGCATCAAAGTGCACACGCGCGGTGTTCTGGGTGAGCAGGGTGAACCAGATGTTGTCGGCTTGAGTAATCGTGCGGCCGAGTCCGTGACGGTACACATCTCCCACCTCGAAGTCCTCGTAAAATCGGCCCTGCCAACCCTCGCGTTCGGTCATTTTTGCGCTCCCTCAGCTGTTTCGACAATCGTTCCTGCTGTCAGTCGCTCGATGCGCTCGGCGTCATAGCCGAGCAGTTCGGTGAAGACGTATTCGGCATCCTCATTGCGTTGCGGTGCGCGACGATACTCGACGGGGTCGTTGCCGACCCGAACCGGGCTGCGCACCTGTCGCACGGTACCAAACGCGGGATGCTCAGTATCGACCACCATGCCGCGGGCGACGGTGTGCTCGTCGGCCAGAGCCTGCGACACCGTGTTGACCGGTCCGCACGGAACACCGGCCTCGCGAAGGAGGGCGAGCCACTCGCCCTCGGTTTTCGACGCGAAGATCCCCTCGAGAATGGGAATCAGTTCCGAAGCATTGCGTCGACGATCAGCGAAGGTCGCGTACTTGTCGTCGGTCACGAGATCCGGCCGCCCGATGACCACGCCGAGGCGCTGCCAGAATTTCTCTTTCGGACAGGCGACCACGATCCAGCTGTCGCTCGTCTCGAAAGCCTGGAACGGCACGAGCGAGGGATGCGCCGAGTTGTGCATCCTGACCGGCTCGAAATCGCCGTTGAGGTTCCAGATCGCGGGGTAGGTCAGCATCGAAATCGCGGTGTCGAACAGGCTGACGTCGCAGTCCATGCCGACCCCGTCCCGACGAGCAGCGTGCACACCGGCGAGGATCGAGATCGCCGCGACCAGCCCTCCGGAATAGTCGACGAGCGAAAGCCCGGACTTGGTCGGTGGCCCAGAGGGCTCACCGGTGATATCCATCCACCCGGTCATTCCCTGCAGAACGTAGTCATAGCCGGGCTCGCTCGCGCGCGGTCCCGTCATGCCGAACCCGGTCAAGGCACAGCACACGATCCTGGGGTTGAGGTGCTTGAGATCGGCGTAGGTGATGCCGATCTTCGCGGGCACGTCACCGCGCAGGTTCGAGTAGACGACGTCGCTTACGCGAACCAGATCCTCGAACACTTCGCGCCCGGATGCGGTCGAAAGGTCGATGCTGATGCTGCGCTTGTTCCGGTTGAACACCTCGAAAAACAGGCTGTCTTCGCCCTGCTGGTATGGCGGAACGTAACGCCCGATGTCGCCCCCGCTGCTCGGATCCTCGACCTTGATTACTTCGGCGCCGAGGTCTGCCAAATGGACGCTTCCGAACGGGCCGGCGCCATACTGCTCGACCGCCAGAATCCGAATGTCTTCAAGTGGTTTCACGACTCGGACCCGGCCTTCGGGGAGCGGTTTACTGTTCCAGCGAGCGTTGCGCGCCCACGATCGTGCGTCATGCGTTCCCTCTTCTTGATGAGGCCATAGCGCGACTCACTCCGGTCAACGAGATACGGCATCGTTGAGTCCGCCAAGCATCCCGTTTCTCGCCTCAACGAATCGTCCGGGGCGCGTGGGCGCCGTCTCAACTCTCGCACATCGTTGATGGATGCCCGTCCGCACGCCTGCTCACGACCCGACCGCGCGGGCGCCCAGGCGATATATGCCTCGGCGCGTATGTTTTTCGAAGGGTTCGCTGTTCGCGGCTGTGACCGCTGAGCTACAGGATGCCAGGCTCAGTTGAATGTCCTGAGTCGACACATCGTTGATATTCCGCTTAGTTGGCTCACTAGTTCTTGTCGGGCACGATTTTGTAGCTGACCTGTCCCGGGGATCCGTTTTGTCTTTGTCAATTCGCGCAGATGTTGACGCGAACTGACAAAGACAAAACGCACCTCCCGGGGACACTCCAGGCGGCCTCATGGCCGGCGGCCGGTTGCCTGCCGCCGCTTGCCGGCCGCGCGCGTGCCCAAGGCGACTCGATCGAAGTTGAGATGACCAGCGCTAACTCTTGAGGCACGCAAAAGCCGCCGGGAGTGTAAACGATGTCTCCACCCCAGACACCAGGTTCACTTGAAAAGTCGTCTGAGCACGTTGGTGTCGGCGAGGTCGATGAGTTCGTCGCCGCGGCCGGAGACGATGGTGCGCAGTGCGTAGAGGGTGAAGCCTTTGACTTGTTCTGCGGTGATGGCTGGGGGGACGGAGAGTTCCTGCCGGGCGGTGACGACGTCGACGAGCGCGGGTCCGTCGTGTGCGAAGGCGGCCTTTAGTGCGCCTTCGAGGTCGTCTGGTTTCTCTACCCGCTGGCCGAAGAGTCCGATGGCGTTGGCGACGTCGGCGAAGTTCGGGTTGTCGAGTGCGGTGCCGTAGTTCACGAATCCGGCTGCTTTCATCTCGAGTTCCACGAAGTTCAGCGACCCGTTGTTGAAGACGACGATTTTCACGGGCAGTTTGTTCTGGCGGATCGTGAGCAGTTCGCCGAGCAGCATGGCAAGGCCGCCATCGCCGGCGAGGGCGACGACCTGCCGTCCGGGGAACGCGGTCTGCGCGCCGATGGCGTGGGGGACGGCGTTGGCCATGGTGCCGTGCGAGAACGAGCCGATGAGCCGGCGGGTGCCGTTCATCCTCAGGTAGCGTGCAGCCCACACCACCGGGGAACCCACGTCGGGGATGAAGACGGCATCCTCACTCGCCAGTTCGCTGATCAGCCGGGCAACGTATTGGGGGTGGATGGGGGTGCGGTTGCGGTCGTTGTCGGCCAGCTCGTCGAGGCTTTTGCGTGCTTTGGCGTAGTGCGCGGTGGACGAGTGCAGGTGCTTGGTGTCGGTGCGGTCCTTCAGCAGCGGGAGGAGCGCATCCACGGTGTCTTTCACACTGCCGACCAGTCCCAGGTCGATCGGGGTGCGGCGTCCGAGCTGCTCGCCGCGGATGTCGACCTGGATGATGTTCGCCTTCGACGGGTAGAACTGCTGGTAGGGGAAATCGGTGCCGAGCATCAGGAGGGCGTCGCAGCTCTCCATCGCCCGGTAGCCGGAGGAGAAGCCGAGGAGTCCGGTCATCCCCACGTCGTAGGGATTGTCGTACTCGAGGAACTCCTTGCCGCGCAGCGCGTGCACGACCGGCGCCTTCAACCTGTCCGCGATGGCGAGCACCTGATTGTGGGCTCCCTCGGTTCCCGCGCCGCCGAGAATCGTGACCCTGCGAGCAGAGTTCAGCAGGTCGGCGGCCGCCGCCAGCCCGGCGTCGGCGGGGCGGGTGACCCGGGATGCCTGCCGGATGGGCGCCGACTTGCGGCGCCCCTTGCTCTCCTTCAGGAAAATCTCACCCGGGATGACGAGCACCGCGACGCCCCGCAGCTCGACGGCCGCCCGCATCGCGATCTCCAACAGGCGGGGCAGCTGCTCCGGCGTGCCCACCAGTTCGGTATACACGCTGCACTCGCGGAACAGGTCCTGCGGGTGGGTCTCCTGGAAGTAGGTGCTGCCAATCTCCGGGCCGGGGATCTGCGCCGCGATCGCAAGCACCGGCACCCGGCTGCGGTTCGCATCGAACAGCCCGTTGATCAGATGAAGGTTTCCCGGGCCACAGCTCCCCGCACACACCGCCAACTCTCCCGTCAACGCGGCATCCGCCGCAGCAGCGAAAGCCGCAGCCTCCTCATGGCGCACATGCTGCCACGCAACAGACCCCGCACGCCGCAACGCATCCGTGAAACCATTGAGCGAATCACCGGGCAACCCATAAACCCGCTCCACCCCCGCATCCTCAAGAATCTCAACAATGGTGTCAGCAACAGTAGTCATCGTGTCTCCTCCCGCGAAGGTTCACTGGTTCGTCCACGGCAGATCTGCTTCCAGGCTGACCGGGCTGAGAGGGATGATGAGGACTGGCCGGTTTTGAAGGTGAGCAAGCCGCGCCCCGACCGATCCGTCGAAAAACTCGTGCATGCTTCGCCGGATTCCGGCCTTGCGCGTACCCACGATGATGAATGCAGCATCCGCCTGCTCGGCAAGATGCGAAAGTGCCCGGGCTGCGTCGCCGGCGAGCGCTCGCGAACTCCAGACCACGTCGTGTCGGTCGAGAACCGCCCTGAGTTGCGCCTGAAGTTCCGGGTCGAGCTTCTCTTCGCGACGGTCGACCAAATCGGGGTCGAATGAAACCGAAATGACCGTGCCGTCCTCCTTTTCTTCCTCGACGTAGCGAGTGCTATCGACACAGGCGCAGACGAGGTCCGCATCGAATTGCTTCGCGAAGAACGCGGCCTGCTCCAGCAACGAGGACGGCTGCTGCTTAACGACTCCCACAACGATGTGGTGTCTCGGCGCGTTCATGGTGAGCTCCTTTGCCCGGGCGAGCTTCATCGCCGCTCTTCACTCTGCCACCGGAGAGTGCCGAGAACAACAGCGGGCAGACGCAATGAGGCACCGCTTTTCTGCCCCCGCAGCTGCCCTGACAAAGTTGAGCCGGGAGAGAAGATAGTGGCATGCCAAGTGACCGTCTCATGCTCATCCACAGCCCCGAGTTTCGGGCCATGGCCGACAGGGTCCGGCGGGTCACCGCGCTCACCTCGCGCCTGAAGCCACCGTGCGCCGACGGTGGTGATCGACGCGACGTTTCAGATCACGCTCTAGACAGATGAAGCGTGCGTGGTCAGGATCGAGTTGGATGTTCGGTCGCTTGCCGACCGATAGGGAGTTCAAATGAGACGAGTACTGCGAGGCGGCGTTGTACTCGTTGTCGGCTCGATGATGATCGCGGCACTGGCCGGCTGCGTTCCCGCCTCGCATCTGGTTTCAGTGAACGGCCGAACTCTGCTCACCCACCCATCGACCGGCGCCTCCGCCGATGCGCTGGGATTCGGAGTGTTGGGAACAAACCCCGAGGGATGCGTGACGATGGGCGAGTCTGTTCTGGTAGTGCCCGACGGTTCCGGGCTTAGGGCAGACGGATCCATCACCGTGCTTGGTACGTCCTACAAGGTGGGTTCGGGCATCAAGCTTGGCGGCGGCAGCGGTAGCGCGCCGACCGGGTCGAGGTGCGGGTCAACATCCGACTACTTCTGGGTGGGGTAGCTGATCTCTGGCCCGCGTCGAAAACAACGCGTGGCATCGTACGGAAATCTGCCGTACAGTTGACATATGTCAACCGCGACTAAGAATGATCGACTCGATCTTCGACTCACTCAACAGCAGAAGAGCGACATCGAAAAGGCTGCCGCTATCTCCGGGCGATCAATAACTGACTTTTCAGTCTCCGTGCTTATCGAAGAAGCCGCTGAGGTCATTCGCCAGGATCGGGATCTCGCAATGTCTCAGAAAGCTTGGGATGCGTTTAATAAGGTGCTTGAACGACCTGCTCGACCCCTCAAAGGTCTGGCGGAGCTGTTGAACCGTCCTTCCGTCTTCGTCGATTGAGCGAACTTCTCCGCCCGCGGCTCATCAGGGCAACGGATAATTTTACCGAGTTCGACTGTGGCGAAGACTCCCTAAATGCCTGGTTGACGCAGCGAGCAGTCCGCAACGAATCGGCGGGCGCGTCGAGAACATTCGTGTCAATTGATCACGAAACGGGGGCTGTGGCGGGGTACTACTGCCTCTCTGCCAGCTCACTGCACAGTGAAGACGCCCCTCGAGCGATGAAGGCGAATATGCCGAATCCAATCCCTGTGCTCCTGATTGGCCGGCTCGCGGTGGACTCCCGTTTCAAGGGCATGGGTCTGGGTGCTTCTGTGCTTCAGGATGCGATCGCCAGGGGCGTGGAAGCCTCGCGGCTCATCGGAGCGAAGGCGTTCCTCGTGAATGCGCTCAATGACAATGCCGTGTCCTTCTACAAGAAGTTCGACTTTGCACCCATTCCGCATGCCGAGCGAGCAATGTACCTGCTGATGGCAGATGTTGAAGCGACCATCGTTTCGATAACCTGACGAGCACTGTACCGCCGCGCTTCTGCTCGAGGTCGATCCGACCCGGCTAGTGATGCGACTACACCGAGCCGAAGAACCTGGCTCGCCTGCGCGATCGCAATCTCACGCGAGAGCCATCGGTAGCCAATCTGCGTGCCGACGGATATCAGTAGTCCGGAATATACATCAGATTCTTCCGACTAGCGTCGCCTTTCCGAGTCGGAAAACATCCCGCTACCCGCCAAAGATCTAGCAAGTAAGGGCTTTGCGTCCTCCCACATCCAATAATAGATGTCATCTATTTCAGAATGTGTAAGACTTATCTGCAACCCCGAGTGTTTCCTCCGCCACCCTAATCTGAACGCGCTCCACCTCAATGATTGG
Organism: Glaciihabitans sp.; assembly: GCA_025463785.1. Classification (GTDB taxonomy): domain Bacteria; phylum Actinomycetota; class Actinomycetes; order Actinomycetales; family Microbacteriaceae; genus Galbitalea. The sequence continues at coordinate 278,995 of JAODBD010000014.1, read as the reverse complement.
GATTTCAATGATGAATTTCTTACAACAATCCACTCGCTCGGGGCGGTCGGCGGCGATCGTCGCGGGCCTCGCGATAGCGATAACGTCGCTATTCGCGCCGACCGCCGCGAATGCAACGCCCGCCTCTCCTGGCGGGCCTAAGCCGATTTCGGTATACGTCGCCCCGTCCGGAAGCGGCCCGCAACTCGGCACGAGGACACATCCGTTTCGCTCGCTCACGGCGGCACGCGACGCCGTGCGCAAGATCAGCCAGCACGCAAAGAGCGACATCAATGTCGTGCTCGCCGGCGGTACGTACACCCTCGACAGCACCTTCGCGCTGACCGCCGGCGACTCCGGCCAAAATGGCCACACCGTCACGTACGAGGCCGCGCCGGGCGCGCATCCGGTGATCAGCGGGGGGCAGTCGATCACAGGCTGGACGATCTCGGACGCCTCCAAAGGCATCTACGAGACTCACGTCGGCAACCTCAACACACGTCAGCTGTACGTGAATGGCGAGTTGGAGACCCGCGCTCGCAGTGGGAGCAACCCCAGCGGGTTCACGAAGACAGCGACCGGATACACGATCACCGACACCAGTCTCGCCGCGTACAAGAACCAGAAGAACATCGAAGTGGTGAGCCGCTGGGGCTGGATGCTCGACCGCTGCCCGGTCGAGTCCATCGTGGGCAACACAATGACCATCCAGCAGCCGTGCTGGAACAATGCGAACCTTCACGCGGGTCAGGAGATCCAGAATCCGGTCTGGCTCGAGAACGCGTACGAGCTCCTCGACACCCCTGGGGAATGGTATCTGGACCAGGCCGCCGGCAATCTCTACTACATGCCAAAGGCCGGGCAGAATCTAGCCACGGCAACGGTCACCGTGCCAAAGGTGCAGGATCTGGTCGACCTGGGCGGCACCATTGACAACCCGGTGAGCCATGTCTCTTTCCAGGGCATCACGTTCTCGTATTCGACCTGGCTCGATCCCAGCTCCTCTGACGGCATGATTGAGGGCCAGGCGGGCTTCCGCATCGTCGGCGGCAACAATCCCACGTTCGACTCAACCCGCCTGAACTGGAAGAAGACTCCCGGTGCCGTGAATGTCACCTACGGTCATAACGTTTCGTTCAGCGGTAACCGCTTCACGAACCTCGGCGCCGTCGGCCTGAACCTCAATACCGGCACTCAGGGCACCACCATCGTGGGCAACGTATTCACCGACATCGCCGCAACGGGCATCCAGATCGGTGGCACAGACGTGATCGACCATCACCCAACGGATGCACGTTCGGTGACCAGGAACACGCTCGTCAGTAACAACGTGGTCACCAATGTCGCCGACATCTACACCGGCTCTGTCGGCATCCTCGCGACCTACACCGACCACACGACCATCGAGCACAACAGGGTTTACGACCTGCCGTACAGCGGAATCTCGGTGGGCTGGGGCTGGGGGCTGACCGATCAGGGTGGCGACACCAACTACCCGGGCAACTCCGGGGTACCGATTTACGACACCCCAACGCCGAGCACGAACACCGTCGTCACCGATAACGTCATCAGCAACATCATGAAGCTGCAGGCCGATGGCGGCGCGATCTACACGCTCAGTGCCAGCCCGAACAGCGTGATCTCGGGCAATCTCATCACCAATATCCCGACGCCAGCGTACGGTGCGATCTATCAGGATGAGGGTAGCCGTTACTGGCACCTCACCCAGAATGCCTTCTGCAACATCTCGTACCAGTGGCTGCTGATGAACCACGGGATGAATAACACGGCAGATCGCAACTACACCACCAATGTGAACTACTCCACCCAAGCCAACAGCACTGGCGACACCATCGCGAACAACACCAAGGTGGCGGGCTGCGACCAGCTGCCGGCGAGCATCGTCGACAACGCCGGGCTCCAGCCGAAGTACCAGTACCTCGACCCGAACCCGGTGCCGAGCGACACCGTTGCCCCGACTGCTCCGGGCAGGCCGTCTGCAACGACGAGCTTCCCGACGGTGGCCGACCTCGGCTGGGCTCCCTCCACCGACAACGCGGGTGTTACCGGATACTCGGTATTCGCCAACGGCACGCTGGTGAGCGCGACCCAGGATCCGAGTGTGCGGGTGACCGGTCTGACCGCGAACACCAGGTACACGTTCACGGTAACGGCACAGGATGCAGCCGGCAACGAGTCGAACGCAAGCTCGGCATTGACGGTGACCACGCCATCGGGGGGCGACCTCGCGCTGAACAAGCCGGTGACAGCATCCTCGGATTCGGAGACGAATTATCCGGCGAACGCGGTGGACGGCGACCTCTCCACCCGGTGGGCACAGGGCCTCGGTCTGCCCGATCCGTCATGGATCGAGGTTGACCTTGGCAAGCAGTACGACATCTCTGGCGCGATCACCACCTTCGAGAAGGCGAGCGGCTACAAGTACAAGCTCGAAGCATCCACCGATGAACTGAACTGGACGACCGTCGAAGATCACACCGGCGCCAACACCACCGAGGCGACAAACTACTCGGTTCCGTCCGCACCGGTAACCGGCCGGTACGTGCGGTTGACGATCACCGGAACCAGCGGCAATGGTGGCAGCGTCTACGAGCTGGAGGTTTACGGTCAGCCGGCGGCGGCGGCCAGCGACACCGAAGCCCCATCGACGCCGGCCGCGCCGACGGCTAACGTGCAGTTGCCGAGCCTGCTCGACCTGAGCTGGCCCGCATCCGCCGATAACGTGGGTGTCAGCGGATACGCCGTATACGACGGAACCACCAGGGTCGCGCTCACCACATCGACCAGTGTGAGCCTCGGCGGTCTGACTCCCGGTTCTTCCCACAGCTACACCGTGGTGGCCCGGGATGCAGCGGGTAACGAGTCCGCGCCCAGCGCGGCAACAGCGGTCACGCTGCCCGCAGACAACGACCTTGCCCTCGGCAAGTCGGTGACCGTCTCCTCCTATTCACAACCGAACACCCCTGACCTGGCCGTGGACGGCAACCTCTCTACCCGATGGGCGCAAGGCCTTGGCTTGTCTGATCCGGCTTGGATTCAGGTCGACCTCGGTGCGGTCATGAGCATCAAGAGCGCGGTCACGACATTCGAACTGCCAAGCGGATACGAGTATCTGCTCGAGTACTCGAGCGACGGGCTCACCTGGTCGACCTTCGATGACCACACCGCAAGCCGCACTACCGGTCGCACGAACTACTCGTTCCTGCCCAAGCCGGTGGACGCCCGCTATGTGCGGCTCACTGTCACCAATTCCAATGGGAACGGTGGAAGCATCTACGAACTCCAGGTATACGGCGGGTTCTAAGCCGCAGTCGTTGGAGACAGGATCGGCGTGCCTGAGGATTCTCAGGCACGCCGATCCCGATTCGGATCGCGCCCGTCCGCCGGATGTAGACAATTTGGGTGTTGCGCGATAGACGCGTTATCCAATAGATTCCAGCCATAGGAATGCAACGTTGCATTTTTCTTCTCCAGAATTGCAACGTTGCAATAATTGGGAGGACGGAACGTATTACATGACGTCATACACACGAACGCGCGGGAACGTCTCGCCACGGCGAGCGCGGATGCGAGCCGCCGGCTGGATCGCCGCCATCGCGCTGGGGTTGGTCGGATCGCTGGCCCCAGCGCTAATCGCAGTTGCTCCTGCGGGAGCCACCCCCACCTCGGGAACGATCTACGTTCCCAACCCAACGACCAACCCCAACGAGGATGCGAGCTATCCACGCGTCATCCGCCTCGCCAACAGCGGATCGGCGAATGGCACGCTCCTGGCGACGTTCTCACATTCCGGCGTCGGAGCGACTCCGGCCAGCTTTCCGATTTACAAGTCGACTAACGGTGGAGCGACCTGGACATCGAGCCCGATCGGTACGGTAACGGACACCGTGCACGGCTGGGATCTCGATGGTCCAGCCTTGTACGAGCTTCCGCGGGCCGAAGGCTCGCTCGCGGCAGGAACCCTGCTCGCGTCGGGTACTGCGTGGCAGCGGAACAACTTTACGCAGCAGGCGATCGAGGTCTTCATCAGTACCGACCACGGTGTGACCTGGAGCTACCGCAGCTCTTGCACCTCCGAATCCGGCCAGGCGAACACTCAGGGTCACGGTATTTGGGAACCGGACTTCAACATCGACTCGAGCGGCAACCTCAACTGCTACTTCTCGGATGAGCGTCCATCGTCGAATGGCTACAACCAGGTGCTCGCACACGTCACGTCCACCGACGGTGGCGCCACCTGGGGGAGCGAGCTCTACGACGTCGCTGTACAGGATGGCGTGCAGCGCCCCGGAATGACGGATGTCGTGAAGCTGCCGAACGGCACCTACGGCATGACATATGAGGACTGCAAGGCCGGGTTTGATCCCGACCAGGCATGTTCGGTCTACTTCAAGACCTCAAGCGATGGCGACACGTGGTCCCCCGTTTCCGGTCTCGGAAGCCTCGTGCAAACCAGCGACAGTCGCCACTTCCTGCACACGCCACAACTCGCGTGGTCGCCAGCGGGCGGTGCCAACGGAACCCTGATCGTCTCGGGCCAGCGTGTTGTGACTGGCGCGGATGGGTCGCTTACGGTACAGGCGGAATCCGGACAGGTGCTCATGACCAACACCAACCTCGGTGTCGGGTCATGGAGCGAGATGAAGGCTCCGGTGACGGTGAATCCGACGGGCGGCTACGACAGCGGGGAAACCAGCTGTCCCGGTTACAGCTCGCCGATCCTGCCCTCGGCCGACGGCAGCACGATCCTGTACCTCGCGGGAACGCACATCAGCAACGGCAAGTGCGCGGTCTCGTTCGGAACGGATGTGATCTCTGGCCCGACGGGCACGATCACCGGGCCTGGCACGAGCGGAAAGTGCGTTGATGTGAATCACAACACCGACGTCAACGGCAACTCGGTGCAGCTCTGGACCTGTGGCGGCGTTCCCGGCCAGCAGTGGTCGGTCAATGCCGATGGCACGCTGCGCGCTTTCGGGCGCTGCCTGGACATCAACGGCAATGGCACGGCGAACTTCACCCAGGTTGAACTGTGGGATTGCGATGGAGCGGGTGGGCAGCAGTGGCGTGAGCAGGCGAACGGCTCGCTCCGGAATCCCCAGTCCGGCCGCTGCCTCGACGACCCGTCTGGCAACACGACAGACGGCACGACACTGCAGATCTACGACTGCAACGGAACGTCAAGTCAGCAGTGGAACCTCGCGGGTGCTCCAACGAGCTCGATCTTCGGCCCCGGTGGCACGGGAGAATGCGTCGACGACAACCACAACACGGCCGTGAATGGCAATACGGTGCAGTTGTGGGCGTGCAACGGGGCGCAGGGCCAGCAGTGGTCGATCAACCCCAACGGCACGGTCAGCACCTATGGCAAGTGCCTCGACATCGATGGCAATGGCACGGCGAACTTCACCCAGGTCGAGCTATGGACCTGCAATGGGGTCGGCGGTCAGCAGTGGATTCCGCAGAGCAACGGTTCGCTGCTGAATCCGCAGTCGGGACGTTGCCTGGATGATCCGTCAGGTAACACGACGGCCGGCACAACCCTGCAGATCTATGACTGCAATGGTCTGTGGACGCAGCAGTGGAACGTAGCCACCTAGGTTGACCGGGGAAAGCGGGACGGCATCGATGTCGTCCCGCTTTCTTCGTCTACTCAGCGCACAACCGGCCAGCCGCCGCTCTCAGGCGGTGATCACGCCTGGCGAGCAACCGTGCTCTCCCGCACGATGAGCTCATGGCCGGCCCAGAGCTCGGCGGGCGCTTCATCCGTATCGCCACTCAGGCGGGCGAGCAGACGCTCGACGGCCAGACGCGCGATTGCGGGCTTGTCGGGAGAAACCGTAGTGAGAGATGGCGTGTGGTACCGACCGGCTTCGATGTTGTCGAAGCCAACAACGGCGATGTCCTCGGGCACGCGAAGGCCTGCCGCCAGGATCGAACGGATGGCTCCGATCGCCAGCAAATCGTTGTAGCAGAAGATCGCATCCGGCGGCCCGTCCGGATGCGCCAGCAGCAGCTCGGTCGCTTCCGCTCCGTCCGAGAAGTGGAACCGATGTGTCGGGATGACCAGCGACCGATCCACAAGACGGCCTGCCTCCTCGTGGGCAAGCTCGTATCCGCGGGTACGCAGCTGGGCGGTCTCACCGGTCTCGTATGGCTGGTCACCGATGGCGGCGATTCGGGTGCGTCCCAGCGCGATCAGGTGCGAGGTCGCGAGGCGGGCGGCAGAAATGTTGTCGATGGTGACGTGGTCGTACTCGCTGTCGGCGATGCGCTCGCCGAGGAGGACGAGCGGGCTCGTCGCATCCCGCTGCGCGAGATCGGTCTGCGAAAGGGCAAGCGGGCTCAGGATGACGCCGTCGAACATCGCCGCGCTACCATCGCGCATGATGAGCTCACGCTCCCGGTCGGGCTCGCCATCCGTCTGGTCGACGACGACCGTGTAGCCGAACTCACGAGCCGTCGTGACCACGGCCCGCGCAAGCTCTGCGAAATAGGGAACGTCGAGCTCCGGAACGACGAGAGCAATGAGACCGCTGCGGCCGTGTTTGAGGTTGCGCGCCATCACGTTGGGCCGGTATCCGAGCTCGGCAACGGCAGCTTCGACTCGCTCCCGCTTCTGATCGGAGACGGGAGCGTACCCGTTGACCACATTCGATACCGTGCGAATGGAAACGCCGGCACGGTCGGCAACGTCACGCAGTCGGGCCGCGGCCACTGATTACCTCCCGTGCGTCACTGTTTTCCGGCATTTCAACGATGCAGAGCCTATCAACTCAGTCGCGAACGACGTCCACTGCGGTGACCGCAAGCACCGAACCCCGTGAGACCAGCGCCACGTGAAGGCGAGCTGCAGACGATCCGGCCGGCAGAGTCGCTGTCAAGCGCGCGGGTTCGCCGACGCGATAGGGGTCTGCCGACAGGTGACCCATGGATGCTGCCCCCGATATCAGCACGCTGGAGAGGTCGAGCACGCCGAGCGGTGCGCCCCAGGACGAAACCAGGTCGCCATCGATGGCGGCGGTGCCGTGGTGCGAGATCCTGACGTCGAAAGCGACGCTCCCGTCGGCCGCCGCAACGACATCCCTGCCGGGCGCCAGCGCGACAACATCCGCGATCAAAACCGTGTCGGCGTTGGTGTCTGCCGGGACGTTGCCGCCGGTGTCCTTGAGTGCCCGCTCGGCGTCGTAGAGCCCGGCCATCTCGTGCTCGATGTCGTAGAGCTCGGTCCAGACGTAGCCCGAAAGCCGGTCATATCGACGCAGCTCAAGCGTCTGCCAGCGCAGGTTCCACCCGCGCTCGACACTTGTAAAGCCTCCGCCGAACTCGCTGTTGAGATTGGGCTTATCGTCGGATGCGCGAGGATCGACGGCCACGAGCGGCTTGTCGACGACGACGCCGGGACCGATGCCGACTCGAAAGCTGTCCTCGCGATTGGCGATCAGCCCACGCACCTTGGCAGCCCATCCGGCTGGCGTCTCGTCGTAGATGTGCCAGTCGACGATATCGGTCGAGACGTGCGACCATCCGGAGTTGTCGACGGCCGGACGCACGGGATCGAGCGACTTGAGCAACTCGAACGCGTGGCGAACCGCGCCCTGCTTCTCGGGATCGGCCGCGACATCCCAGTCGAGCCCCCACTCCTCGTTGTACAGGCCCCAGATCACGATGCTCGGGTGGTTGCCGTCGCGGCGCACCATCGGTTCGATCTGCTGCTCGAAGCGGTCGGCTGCGGCGGCGGAGTACCGACCCGTGCTCGCCGGCTCGGCCCAGACCAGCATGCCGAGTCGGTCTGCGTGATAAAGGAATCGAGGGTCCTCGAGCTTCAGGTGCTTGCGGATGACCGTGAACCCGGCCTCACGCGCCAGCTCGATGTCGGTGATGAAGGCGTCATCGGTTGGCGCGGTGATTCCGGACCGCGGCCAGTATCCCTGGTCCAGCACGCCGCGCACGTAGAGCCGCTCGCCGTTGAGGACCAGCGTGTTCTCATCGACGTGGATGCTGCGCAGTCCCGTGTAGGCGGTGACCGTGTCGGTGCCATCCGCCGAAGTGGCCTCGATCGTGACGTAGTAGAGGTGCGGATCCTGCGGGCTCCACACCCGCGGCGACTTTATGGGCAACGTCACCGTCACCGTCCGGTCGGACGTGGATGTCTCAACCGCCACTTCGCCATCGACGGTCAGCCGCAGCCGCACCTCATTTGCGCCCGCTCCCGCTCCCTCGACTTCGATCCGAGCCTCGATACCAGCGAGATCATCCGTCGGCACCAGGCTCACATTGGACACAAAGGTGGCCGGCCGGCTCTCGAGCCATACCGACTGCCAGATGCCGCTACTCGGAGTGAAAGAGCAGTTGTCGTAGTCGTCGCGAGGGATGCTGCGCTGCTTGCCGTGCACGATGTACCGCTTGTCGATTGGGGCCGCGACACGCACGATCGCCGTGGCCGTCGTCGAACCCGCGAGAGCTTCCGTGATGTCGAGTTCGAATGGCGTGTAGCCGCCCTCGTGTCCGCCGACTTCCGTTCCGTTGACCCACACCGTCGCGGCGTGATGCACCGCACCGAAGTGCAGCACGACTCGCTGGCCCTGCCATTCGGATGGCACCGTAATCTCGCGCCGGTACCAACCCCACGCGAGCCACTGCTCGCCGATCCCGGAGCTCGGTGTCTCCCAGGCGAACGGCACGGTGATCTGTCGATCCCAGGCCGGGAGCGCAGCGAGGTCTGCGGCATCCGCCAGTCCTTCGGGGTCACCGCGGAATTCCCACTCGCCGTTGAGGCTCAGCCAGGAGTGCGAGCGGTCAAAGTGAGGCCGGGGATATTCGGGACGAACGGACGACATTCAAACTCCAATTAGTGGTGACGGTTGGTTGTACGGTTCGCGGATGCGGTCAGCCGGTGAGGCTGCCCTGAAGAGCACCAGCGCGGAAGTAACGCTCGAGCAGAAGGAACAGAGCGATCAACGGCAGCACAGTGACGAGTCCGCCGGTGATAAGCACTGGTACAAGATCGGCTTTGGTGCCGGACTCAGCTGCCGCAGACACCGACGACAGTCCGACCGTGAGCGGGTACAGGCTGTTCTTACTGAAGATGATGAGCGGCAGGAAGTAGTTGTTCCAGACCGCCACCACGGTGATGAGCAGTACCGTCACGAGTCCGGGGACGCTCAGCGGCATGGCGATTCTCAGGAAGATCCGCAGCTCGCTGGCGCCATCCATCCGTGCCGCCTCGATGAGGTCCTGTGGGACGGATGCCTCTATATAGGTGCGCATGAGGTAGATGCCGACGACCGAGACCGTGCTCGGCAGGATCATCCCCCAGATCGAATTGACGAGTCCGACCTTTGCGTACACGAGAAACAGCGGCAGTGCGAGCGAGGTGATCGGAACCAGCAGCGTCGCCATCACCAGGAAGAACAGCGCGTTCGCGCCACGGAACCTGAATCGCGCGAATCCGTATCCGGCGAGAGCCGAGAGGATGGTCGCGCCCACCGCGCCGAGGACCGCGTAGACGAGGGTGTTGCGGAGCCAGTCGACGAAAATGCCGGCGCCGCTGATGTCCTGGCCGAGGGCTGCGATGTTCTGGAACAGGCGGAAGGGTCCCGCGAACCAGAAGCCGAAGCTGCCGTACACGTAGGCCTGATTCTTGGTTGCATTGATGAGCAGCCAGACGAGCGGTGCCAGGACGAAGATCGCGAAGAGCAGGCACAGCGCCGTGAGCACCGGAGTCGTGCCCCGCCGGAGCCCGTAGAGGTGCGCCGGAACCAGCTCCGTGGCCTGGCGCTTCGCGCGGCGGCTCATGAGAACTCTCCGTCGCGACGGCGCACTGCGAGACCTGCGACCGAAAGGAGCCCGATGATCAGCGCGAGAACGACAGCGGCGGCAGCTCCAAGGTTGTATTCGCCGCTGCCGACGGCGGTGTTGTACACGAATAGCGACGGCGTGAATCCGAATGAGATCGCCTGCGGCTGGAACGCCGCGAGAATGGATGGCTCCGTGAAGAGCTGCAGCGCGCCGACGGTGTTGAGGAACACGAGCATCACGACCGTGGGCATGACCATCGGCAGTTTGATGCGAAGGATGATCCGCCACAGCGATGCTCCCTCGACGATCGCAGCCTCGGTGACCTCGCGCGGGATGGACTTCAGCGAGGTGTACAGGATCGTCATGTTGTATCCGGTGAACTCCCAAATGACGATGAGGATGAGCGTCGGCAGGATTAGCTGGCTGGAGAAGAAGTTGAGCTTGCCGAGGCCCAGCGCCTCGGCGAAGGTGGCGTATGGACCGAATCCGGGAAGTAGAAGGAACGACCACATCACGGCCGCCACAACACCGGGTACCGCGAATGGGATGAAGAAGACCGTTCGAAAGAATCGGCTGAAGCGCACGATCCCGGCGTCGAAAATGGCCGCGAAGAAGAATGCGAGTGCGATCGTCAACGGCACCTGGATGACGCCGAAGAGGAGTACCCGACCGACGCCATCCCAGAACTGGGACGACTGCAGCACCGTGACATAGTTCGCGCCTCCCGAGAACGACGTGCCGCCGATGAGTTTGGTTGTGTAGAGACTCGTATAGATCGCGTAGACCGTCGGCACCAGCATGAACAGGCCGAGCATGAGCATGTGGGGTGCGATGAAAACCGCGCCGGGCCACTGACGCACCTTGCCCCGTCGCGCCGTGCGGCTGGGGCCTGCGGATGGTCTGCGGATGCGGAGGCTGGTGCCAGTCGGCGCAGCCTGCGCGAGTTGGTCGGCCATGGCGGCACGGGTCCTTTCTTTTGTCACGGATGGGATGTCCCGAGTCCTTCAGCGGACCCGGGACATCCTCTGATTCTTGCCCTAGGGCAATTGTCAGTTGGTCGTGACCGTAAAGCCCTGCGCCTTGGCGTAGGCAACGAGCTGCGCCTGATAGGTCGTGAACGCCTGCGGCAGCGTTTCGGTGCCCTTAGTTACGCCAGCGAACGTCGAGGTCCACTGGGTCGCCGCGGCCGTCATGATCGGCGGCCACTGGGGGTCGACCATGTGCTGGGCGGCCTGGGCGAACACCGTGTTCGGAGTCGTCGTGCCGGTGATCTTCAGCGTGCGCGCCTGGAACGTGGAGTCGTTGAGCAGCGGGACGTAGGCCGGGAATGCACCCGCGACCGGTCCGCTCAGGATCTTCCACGCGTCAGCCGATCCGCCGAACCACTTCACGAACTCGGCCGCCTGCTTCGCGTGCTTGGTTCCCGCGACGACTGCCAGTGACGATCCGCCCCAGTTGCCTGAGAGCTGTCCGCCAGCCGTCGTCTGCGGCATCTGTGCCGTGACCCAGTTGCCGATCGTGTTCTTGATGCTCAACTGCATTCCGACCGGTCCCCACGCGGGGCTGAGCCTGGCTGCGTTCGCACCGCTGTCGAGGTTCGCCCACTGCTGAGGCGAGAAGTCGCCCGCAGTGGTGACGAGCTGCTTGCTGATGAGTCCCTGCCAATAGTTCGCGAAGGCCATCTCGGCGGTACCGGTGAAGTTGATGCCGATCGTCGAGCCACCCGTGTAGGTGAACGGGAACGCGTTGTATTCCTGCATCAGTGCGAGCACATCCTGCGTGCTCTCCGGGTCAAAGTTGGTCATGCCGAGCTTGGGGTTCTTCGCGTGCAGAGTCGCCGCGGCGGTTGCAAAGTCGCTCCATGTCGTGGGGACCGTGAGCCCGTTGTCTTTGAACTCTTTGGCGTTGTAGAACAGTGCAAGCGGGCCGAGGTCGACGGGCATTGCGTACTGCGCGCTGCCCTGCGTCACCTGCGACCAGGCGACGGGCGCCTCGTTTGTCTTGACACTCGAGACACCGTACTTGGACAGGTCAACGAGGCTGTGGGTGATCTCGAACGACGGGAGTTCGAAGTATTCGATAGTCGCGACATCCGGAGCTCCGCTGCCTGCCTTGATCGCGTCGCTCAGCTTGACGTATTCAGCGGTCGATGCTCCGGCGTTTTCGAGCTTCACGCAGGTGTCAGGGTGGGTCTTATTGAACTCGCTGACGGCGAGGTTGTAGCCGGCAGGCCAACCCCAGAATGTCAGGTTGGTCGCGCCGTGGCCGCAGCCATGGGCGACGGTCTTCGCGGGAGCGGCTCCGCCCGTGCTGCACGCGCCGAGGGCCGCGATCGCGATTGCCGCGATGGCTACGGCGAGCAGCTTGCGACTGCCTCGTCTGCGAGCGCGCACCTTCTCGGTGCTGCCCACTGTGCTGTGATGTGTCATTGGTCCGTCCTATCTTCTTTGATCCAGATGGAAACAGTTGTATCGACATCTCGTCGACAAATTTTGCAACGTTGCAGACTGTAGCAGGGAAATTGCAGCGTTGCAAAGTAGACGACTCGGTGCCGCCAAGGCGTTGAGTTGGTGGCCTACGGATGGATGACAACGGGTTGAGTCGCGGGCGCAAACAGTGCGGGAGACGAAGTCATCATCCTCACCGAAGATCAGGTCGCGGCACGCACATGGCGGTCCGGATACGCCAGCCTCGCGCAAACCTACGCCGACCTGTGAGCGAGCCCCGGATAGCAGTCGGCCGAATTCACACGTGCACTGAGGACGAAACTGTTCGCTGAGGCCGACTGGGAGCAGCGCACCAGTGCCTAGCCTTGCGATCCCCGTTCGACTGCCGAGTCCCAGTTCACTGACATCGCAGTTCACGCCACTCGCTCACCCCGCGCCCGTCAGGCGGTTGCTCTCGCTGACTCCGGTAATCATTGCCCTCAGGATGTCGATGGGGAGCTTGGGCGTGCGGTCGGATTTGAGGAGGCCGTTGGCTTCTTGAAGCGTGTCCGTGAATTGCGTGTAGCAAAATCCGGCGACCACGGGAGAGCCGAGCACAGCTTCGAATTGGTCACTGAGCATGCTCGCGAATTCGCTGTCGGACGTTACGACGGAGTAACCCCAACTGTCCTCCCCCGCGAAGGAGATCCCGCCGAACTCGGTGATCATGAGCGGCGCCAGCCCCGCCTCGAACAGTTCCAGTTGCCGGTCGGATAGCGACGGGCTTCGCAGCTGCGGCCCCGGACCGCGCAGCAACTCCGCTACCGAATCGTGGTTCGCGTAACGGCGCCGGATCACCTGCGAATCAGAGGTGTAATCGTGCAGAGTCATGAGATCGCTGTCGACATGCTCCCACCCGTCGTTCGAGACGACCGGGCGAGAGGGATCCAGCGCTCTGGTAATGGAGGCGAGCGCCTGGACAAATTCCCGTTGTTGCTTCGAGACGGCGATGTCCTGCACTCCCCAGCTTTCGTTCATCGGCACCCACGTCACGATGGAGGGGTGGTTACGGTACTGGGTGACGATGTCCTGCCACTCGGTGATCATCAGCCGGGCCGCCCGCGGACTGAACGCGTAGGCGGCGGCCGACTCTCCCCAGATCATGAGACCGAGCCGATCCGCCCAGTAGAGCATCCGCGGGTCTTCGGTCTTCTGATGGATTCGCGCCGCGTTGAAGCCGAGACTTCGTATGGCCTCGACCTCGAGGCGATAGTGCGCCGGAGTCGGTGCCGTGAGGTGGCTGTCATCCCACCAGCCCTGCTCAAGAACCGAACGAACAAAGTAGGGCAGACCGTTGAGCCGAAACGCGCCCGAGCCCACGGTGGTCGAGCGAATACCGAGGTAGCTTGCGACGGAGTCGACGGTTTGTACGTCCTCGCGCACGACAATCTCCGCATCGATGAGGTTCGGACTCTCGGGACTCCACAGGTAGGCGCCCCTGGCTTGCGCGTTGCGGAGCGCGGGCAGTTCGATCGTCACCACCGTTCGCTCCGACTCGGGCGTCACACTGAGCCGGGCGAGCGTCTGGCCCTCGAAGCTCAGGTGGATGTCGAGATGCGTTCTCGCGGTCGGACGAAGCGCGAGCTGGATCTGCGCGGTGACGGAGGCAGCGGTGTGGTCGGTCGTCCAGTCAAGCGATGCAACATGCTGGGTCGGCACTGACTCGATCCATACCGAGCGCCAGATCCCGGTCGAACGGTGATACCAAACGATGTGCGGTTCGACCTGCCAGTCCTGCTTCCCACGGGCTATCTCGGGATCGTCCGCATCGTCGCGGGCGCGGACGACCAACGAGTGATTCTGCCGCTCGGGTTCGAGCGAGTCGGTGACGTCGACCGAGAACGCAACTTGCCCGCCGGTGTGAGTTGCGACGAGGCGGCCGTCGATCCAGATCGTTGCGGTGTGATCGATGGCACCGAAATGGAGGATGTGACGATTGCCTTCCACCAGCGACGCGGCTGGGATATCCCGCCGATACCAGACGACCGAGTGGATGGAGGTGTCCCCGATTCCCGATGCCCGACTTTCGGGGACGAAAGGAACGTTGATGGTCAGCGGAAACTCCACACCGTTTCGCTCAGCCCAGCGCTCGGCCAGGCCGCGATCGGCGTCGTCGTAGGCGAATTGCCACTCCCCGTCCAACGAAGCCCACTGTTCACGAACGAGTTGTGGCCGAGGATAGGTGCCATCCTGCTGGGACGCTCGTCCGATCACGACGTGACCAGCGTGCCGACGCGTTCGCCGTTCTGATGGGATCGGATGATCGCCTCTGCCAACTCCAACGCTCGCCGCCCTGCGGTTGCCGGCACCGGTGGCGGTGCGCCATCCCGCAACGCCGGAATCAGGTGGTCAACATGTCGGTCGAAGGTGCCGGCGAAATAGCGTGCTTCGTCGTTGAAGTACCCCGCCTGCCAGACATGGGCTACCTCGTCACCGACGGACTGGAATGAGAAGGACCGAACGGTGTCATGGATCACGGCGCGGCCAAGCGTCCCGTTGAGTTCCACCAACTGGCTATCGGGATACGCATACGACGAATCGTAACTCCCCAGTAACGTTCCGACGGCTCCATTGGCGAACTCGAGGGCAACCGCGATTGTGCTGTATGCACCGTAGATTTTATTGGTCATCTGGGCCATCACCGATGAGATCGGTCCGAACAGCAGCTCGAGCATGTCCAGTCCGTGGCACTGGGTCTCGATCAGGTTGGCGTGGGGAGACACCCCATAGTTTGCTTCTCCTCCGAAGCGCCAGGTCGCAAACACCGGGTCGCCGAGTTGGCCGTCCCGAATGGCGGCAAGCGCGCGTTGAACTGGTTCAGCGAACCGATGATTGAAGTTGATCCCGAAGAACACTTTGTTGGACGAAGCGATCTCGAGAAGTGTGTCGGCCTCGGCGAGCGAGAAAACGAGGGGCTTCTCGACCAGCAGAGGCGTTCCGCGTTCCAGGAGATGTTTGGTTACCTCGAAGTGTCCCTCGTTCGGCAAGCACACGGTGACGAGGTCGGGGCGGACGGCATCCAGCATCGCGTCAATATCGGTGAAGCCCTGGGTCCCGTAAGCCGCGGCGCGCGCGTCGGTCTTGTCTTTAGTTCGACCGACTACGGCGACGAGGGCGGTGTCACTGCGTCGCGAAAATATGCGCGCGTGCTGCTCACCCCATCCTCCGGCGCCGATGACAGCGACGCGCATGGCGTCTTCCGTCGAAACCTTTGGCTCGGTCACTCGACGCCGTCCTGAGTGACGACGACCTTGCCGGTCTCGCCCGACAGGAAGGCGACGAACGCCTGGTCGAGGTCCTCAATGGGGAAGGTGTGGGTGATGATGCGGGAGATGACATCCTGATGCTTTCGCAGCAGTTCGAGGTTTCCCGCCAGTTCGTCGTAACGGAAGTATTCGCTGCCAAGGACGGCATGCTCGGGTGCAATCAGGTCGTCGGAAACGCCCAGGGAAATCCCCTCACCGTGGCCGACGCAGATGAGTGCGCCGCGCTGACCGAGGATGTCGAGCGCGGCTCTGCGCGCTACCTCTTTACCCGATGCGTCAAACGCGATGTCTGGCCGACCGATCGCATGCAAGGCCGACGCGTCCGCCGCGTCGACCGGGATTGCGCCGAAGCTCTCGGCGAATTCTCGCCGCCACGGAGAAATGTCGCTGACATAAACGGGCAGGTCGTCACCGAGTCGCAGCTTCGCCATCACCACGAGCCCGAGGCCGATCGGTCCGGCTCCTGCGATGTAAACCGATTGGATGTCTGGCCGCACCAGTTGGGCGCGGCCAATTGCGTGCGAGCTTGTGCCCATGACATCCAGCAGCATTGTTGCTGTTTCGAAGCCGATGTCATCGGAGATCGGGAAGAAGTTGGTCTCGTGAACAACCTCGAACGGGCCGTATCCACCGTCGGTGTTGATCCCCATGTCACCGCGCTTGGCGAGGCATTGGTTGGTCGCTCCGATGAGGCAGCTTCGGCAGGCACCGCAATAGTCCATCAGGAATACGACCCCTCGGGTGCCCGTCTGAGTGGCCGTGCCAGGTCCGGCCGCGATGACAACGCCCGCGGTCTCATGGCCGGGAATGTGGCTGGCGCCGCCGAGGAACATCCCGCGATCCGTGCCGCAGATGGCGTTGGCCCGGGGCGAAATGAGCAGTTCGCCCACGCCCGGGTCGCGGTAGGTGCGCTGAGTGAGACGGATGACTCCGTCTCCCGGAAATATCGGCGCCTGCGCGGTGTGTGGCATTAGCTGGCCCTCTCTTCGTCATGGGTAAGCGACGGGGTCTTGGTTGCCGCCGCGAACGTGAGGGCGGCAGAAGTGCGAACACGGGTAATCGATCCGGCATCTTCGCGGAGGGTCCAGAGCCCCATCCGACGGAAGTAGGCGGCGATGCCCGCGGAAGGAGGCGGCGGTATTACGGGCGAGATGACACCGTCGATGCGGGTGTAGAACTCTTCGACCACGCCACCGCCGGAGCCCCAACTCCAGTCGACAAAATCGAAGAGCGGCCACCAGGTGATTCCGCGAAGCGGGATGCCGTCTGATCGCATTGAGGCAGCGGTCGATGCGACCGTTTCGATCCAGGATGAAAGGTGGGCGGGTTCGCCCTCGACCCCGGTTTCCGAAATGAATACGGGAACTTCGTATCGCTCCCAGAACTCTTCAATCACCTGGCGAAGTCCGGCATCCCACCCGTTGAAGGCAACTCCGATCGGCTTGCCATCGATATTCACGAGCTCACGGCAGGAGAGCTCTGGGTAGAAATTGACACCTATCAGGTCCGGTTTCGGGCACGGCTCCTGGAAGCCCGCGAGGACGTCGGCCCCAATTCCCAGGTCGATCAGCCATGGATAGAGCGCGTGGTCTGCGGTCACGTGTCCGAGAATCAAGTCGGTCGGCAGAAAGTTGCGCAGTCGCAGTGCATCTCGGTGCGCAACGAGCTCCGGGTCCTCGGTTTCCCAGACGTGCGTCGCCTCCACATGCGCGATGATCGCGGATGGCTGGGCGTGCTTGATTGCCTTGATTGCGGCTTGGATTCCGGCCGAAACACCCACGACCACACGCGCCCATCCCGCATCCCCGGACTCATAGGGCGGCCAAATCGCCCGAGCACCGGTAAAGGATGCGGTGACGAGCGGTTCGTTCAGAGGCGTGAACTTGTCGACGAGGCCGTCATACCGTGCGGCAACCGCGCCGGCGTACTCGGCGACAGCGGCGGGGTATCCCGGATCAGTGAATGATCCCTCGATCCACGATGGGGTGCCGTAATGAACGAGGTCGATGATGAGATCGAGCCCAAGGTCGACGACGGCGTACCGAATGACTTCGTCTGCCCACGTCCAGTCCCACTGGCCGGGCGCCGGGTTCAGCCGGTACCACGGCAGGCCGTAGCGCACAGTCGTTGCGCCGACCTCGACGACCCGGTCGAAGTCCTGCCGCCACTGTGAGTAGTGGTCGGTCGAGGCATATTCATCGAGGGGTTCGCCCGAACCGCGAAGGGGCCAGCCGATGTTGGTGTCCTCGATGCCGACAGCCCAGAAGAACGGGATGTCGGGAGTCGGCCGATTGGAGGTCATTTGATTCCTGTCGTTGCGATGCCCTGCACGAAATAGCGTTGGGCGAAGAAGAAGGCGAGGCCCAGTGGGAGAAGACTGATGGTCGCGCCCGCCATGAGGACCGCGTAGTCGACCACGTACTGGCCACCGAAGAGGGTGAGTCCTGCCGGGATGGTGCGCATATCCGTGGAGCTGGTGACAACGAGGGGCCAGAGAAAGTCGTTCCAGTTGTTCATGAACTGGAAGACCGCGAGGGTGGCGATTGCCGGTTTCGCGAGCGGCATCATGATTTGCGCGTAGATCCGGAACTCGCTTGCGCCGTCGATCCGGGCCGCCGAGTCGAGGTCCCGCGGGATTGAGACGAAGAATTGGCGGAGCAGGAAAATGCCGAATGCGCTGGTCGCCCGCGGCACGATCAGGCCCTGATAGCTGTCAAGCCATTGGAGATTGAAGAGCTCCTGGAACAGCGGGATCAGGGTGATCTGGTAAGGAACCATCAGGGTGGCGATGACCAGGTAGAACGCGATGTTCTTGCCGGGAAAATCGAGACGGGCAAGCGCGTAGGCGGCGAACGAGTCGAAGACCACAGAGATGACCGTGACTCCGCCGGCGAAGATGACCGAGTTCAGGAACAGCCGCGCGAACGGCAGCTCTTTCCAGATCTCCGAGTACGACAGAAAGCTCCAATGCGCTGGCCACAGTTGTGCGGGGAGCGCAAACACATCCTTTTCGGTCTTGAACGAGGTCAGGATCATCCACACGAAGGGGAACACCACGAAGAGGGCGATGAGCGAGATGACAACCCAGCCGATGATGGTGAGCGTCAGACGCAGCGGTGTTCGCTGATGTCTCAGGTAGACGGGTAGTGAACTAGTCGACATCGCGGTACCTGAAGATTCTGAGTTGAACGACGGAGACAAGCATGATCAGGATGAACAGCACCCAGGCGACGGCGGCCGCGTAACCGGAGCGGTACTGCTGGAAGCCGAGCTGGTACATATACGTGACGAGGGTTTCCGTGTGGAAGAGCGGGCCTCCCCCGGTCATCACATACACCTGGTCAAAGACCTGAAGAGATGCGATGACGGCCAGGATGGTTGCAAATAGCAGTGGCTGGCGAATTGCCGGGAGGGTGACATTGCGGAACCGACCCCAGGATCCCGCACCGTCGAGCGCCGCAGCTTCGTTGAGGCTTTCCGGTACTTCCTGCAGTGCGGCGATCAGGATCACCATCGTGAACCCCACGTTCTTCCAGAGCCCCACCACGATGACCGCGGGGAGGGCTAAGGACGTGGACTGCAGGATGTTCACGGTCGGTATCCCGAGAGCGTGCTCCCAGGCGGCGAACGGCCCGATATCCGGCGAAAGAAGGAATTTCCACACGATCGCCATCGTGGCGAATGCGCTGATCACCGGAAAGAAGTAGATCGATCTGAAGAAGCTGGCGAACCAGCTGGAGCGCGAGAACTTGATGGCGAGCAGCATCCCGACGACAACTTGCAGCGGGACCGTCACAGCGCTGAAGATGGCCGTGTTGCCGAGCGCATTCCAGAACCGGGGATCGCTGGCCAGGGCGATGTAGTTCTGGAAGCCGATGAACGGTTGGGTCGACTGCAGGTAGGACCAGTTGTGGAGGCTCATCCACGCTGACTGAACAATGGGGTATGCGACGAAGACGATCAGGATGATTGTCGACGGCAGCAGGAACAGCAGCCCCGCCTTCGGATTTTGCCACCTCCGATGCCGAACGGTGCGGTTGAGTGGTGAAGCGAGTTGAGTCACGACGAAGAGCCTTACCTGTTGCCGGCCCCCACTTTCGCGAGAGCCGGCAACGTCGGAGGGATGGGTTTTCGGTTACGGGCAGCCGAGCAGCGTGTTCAGCTGCGCGCTGGCCGCTTTCAGGACGGACGCCGCGTTACCGGTTCTCGACACCTGTTGGATGGCGGGCTGGAAGATGTTCGCGTTGATGAAGTTGAACTCCTTCACCGTCGGCAGGAACAGCCGCGAGTTCGGCACCTGTGCGGAGAACGACTGCACGAGCGGGTTGGCCTTCAGCGCCGGATCGCTTCCCATGTCAGTGCGCGCCGGACCATCCGCCGCCCCGACGGAGATGATCTCCTGAGCTGTCTTACCCATCCACCAGGCGAGGAACTCCTGCGACTGCTTCGGGTATTTGGTCTTCGCCGAAATAATCGTCGGAACCGTGCTCGCCAGGGTTACAGGGCTGCCGCTGGCACCGGTCGGAACCGGGACCACCTTGAAGTCGATGCCCGCGGGCGTGAACTCGCCCGCAGCGTTCGGCCCATTGATCTCGAACGCCGCCTTGCCGGCCGAGAACAGGTTGTCCGCGTCCTGGCCCGACAGGCCCACCTGCGTGATTCCCTTGGTGCGAACGAGGTCACCCCAGCTTGTCACCGAGGCGATTGTCGCGCTGTCTCCGAGAGCCGAACATCCATTCGCGTTGACGATGTCGCCACCGTCGGCCCAGATCAGGACCGGCCACTGGGCGATGGTGTTGTTGTCCGCGAGCGCGATGCCGAACTTCCCGTTGCCAGTCAGCTGCACTGCCTCCTGTTGAAGCTGGGTCATGGTCGTTGGCGGCTGCAATCCAGCGGCTGCGAGGAGTTTCGTGTTGTAGTACAGCATCAGGGTGGTGAAGCTCGCGGGAAGCGCGTAGATCTTGCCGTGGATCGTCATCGAGTCGAGCACTGACTTCGGGATCACGCTCGCCGGCACTTCACCGGCCTTGTTTCCGACCACGGATGTCAGCGGAAGCACCAGCCCATTCGCGACGTACTGCTGGATCGTCGCGACGTTGTAGTCGGGTGTCGCGATGTCCGGGCCGGAGCCTGACGCGATCGCGGTTGGCAACTTCTGGGCGATGGTGTCCCATGGTTCGAGTTGGAAGGTGACCTGAATCTTGGGATGGGTCTTGTTGAACTCTGCGATCGCCTGCTTGTATGACTTGGAATCGCCGCCGGTGAAGCCGCTCCAATAGGTCAGGTGAACGACCCCGGAACTGGACGTCGTCGGGCTTGCAGCAGCGCAACCCCCGAGCGCCAAGCCAACGGTCGCGGCCACTGCAGCCGCGGCCAGGATGGACTTTTTCATCGTGATGCCTCTCTGTTGTCTTCGTTGACGGGGTCTGTGTCGATCGAGATCAGGCATGTACGACTGATCAGGTCGAAGTTCAAGGGCATCCGCAGGATTCGCGCACGACCAGCTCGGTCGGCAGTTCAAGATTTTCGACGTCGGTATCCCCTGCCAGGAGCTGCATTAGCTTCGTCATCGACTGAACGCCGACCTCGACCATGTCCCCGCGGACCGTGGTGATTGCCGGATGCGAGTACCGCAGAGTCGGGTGATCGTCGTAGCCGACGATACGAAGCTGGTCGGGCACGGTGACGCCGTGGCTGGCAAAGAACTCCATCGCCGCGACCGCCATCTGGTCGTTCGCGAAGAACAGCGCATCGCAGTTGCCGATCTCCGGCAAGAGGGCGCGAGCGGCTGCCGCACCGGATTCCTCGGTGTAGTCACCTTCGTACTGCAGCCGCGGGTTCAATTCGAGCCCCGCGTCGGAGAGAGCCTGCACGTAACCGACGCGCTTGTCGATCGCGGACTGGTGATTCAGGGGGCCCGACACGTGACCGATGCGCTTGGCGCCGTGCACGCTGATGAGGTGTTCGACCGCGAGCTGTGCCCCGCCCTGATCGTCGACGCCGACCGTGACGATGCCGGGCAGTTTCGGGCTGCGACCAACTACGACGACCGGATATCCGGCATCGGCGATCGCGGCAACATTTTGGTCAGTGGTTGATGCGGCGGCAACGATGACACCGGATGCCATGCGACCACGCAGGATACGCGAGTACGCGGATGATTCATCCGAAGCTGTGCGCGCGGTCGACAGGATCGGACTGATGTCGTTCTCGTTCGCCTTGGTGAGAACACCCTCGAGAATGTCGATGAAGAATGGGTGCGAAAACACGTGCTGCGTGTCATGGGGCACGACGACGGCGATCGCATCCACCCGCTGGGAGCGTAGCGAGCTGGCAGCAAAATGCGGCACGTATCCCAGCTGCCGGGCGGCAGCACGAACGCGCACTTTGGTTTCTGCCGCGACCCGCGGGCTGTCGGCGAGGGCCATCGACGCCGACGTCTTCGACACGCCCGATAGACGGGCCACGTCGGCGAGTGTGGTTCGGGATGCGGTCATGGGCCTGTCTCATCGGTGAGAAGTTGGTGTCAAACCGATTCGAGCCGAAGGCCCAACAAGTCCCCGTCACGATGAATTGCAAGGTATCGACGGAGTCAAATCGATTTGACAACTTGTAATATACATGGGGCGATGTTGAGCGTCAAGCGACAAAAAGGGTCGGGATTGCCAGGCGATCGGAAGGTCGGAGATCACGCTTAGCTCGGGTTGGACGCCATAATTCCACTGAATTGCTGGCACTTCTGCTCGTGTGTGCTGCGGGCGAAACTCGATGGTTGACGGAGTGGACCGATCGGTCGCAAGGTCAGATCTGTTTGCGCGGGCAAGTCAAATCGATTTGAGCAGCTCGCAGCTTTCTGATCTGGGTAATGCGAGTCCCGGGATGCGGATCGGTGGCCTCAATGTGTGGCGCTACTTGACCATCGGGGGCTTCTGACATAGGTTGAGCCAGTCAGCCCCAGACCCGGCTGGACGTTCTGTCCACAACGCAGGAGAGCACTTTTTTAGCTCTTGGTCGGCGCATTTCACACTGGAGCACGACATGAAGCAGTTAACTTTCCGTCGCGGTGTCCGGCTCCGAGTCAATGCAGCTCTCGTTGTTGCTCTTGCTCTCGCGGCCACGTTTGCGGGCGCCTCACCGGCATTCGCGGCGACTACCGTTCCCCTCGGCACGCTCGACGGCTACAACGTGCTCGCCGCGACGACGGTCACGAATACCGGTGCGACGATCGTCAATGACGGCGATGTTGGACTGTCTCCGGGTAGTGCCGTGGTCGGCTTTCCCCCAGGAATCATCAACAACGGCGTGAAGCATGTCGCCGACGCGCAGGCCCTTCAGGCCAAGCACGACTGGACGACCGCATACGGCGCTGCAAACGGCCAGCAACCCCCGACGCAGACGGGAATCATCGACCTCGCGGGGCTCACCCTCCCCGCTGGCATCTATGACGGCGACGCCATCAGCAACTCCGGAACGCTGACTCTGAGCGGTGACTCAAGCTCGGTGTTTATCTTTCGCGCGGCAAGCACCCTCACCATCGAAAACGGAAGCACGATCGCGTTTTCGGGTGGCGCGACCCAGTGCAACGTATTTTGGACGGTAGCAAGCTCAGCAACGATCGGCACGACGGCGGTATTTGCCGGAACGCTTCTTGCACGCGGATCCATCTCCGCCGCGACCGGAGCGACGATCGGCGGGCGACTGCTCGCGAGTACCGGAGCGGTCACGCTGCAGGGCAACACGATCAATCGTGACGTTGCCGACTGTGGTGCGCGTCCGGCAATCGTCCCCAGCAGCCCGGTCGTCAGGGCAACTCGACCACCCGCCGGCAGTGGGCTGGCCCTGACCGGCGTCGATCCGCTTCCCGCCGGAATCCCGGCGCTCATGGCTCTTACAGTTGGCGCAGCCTTCGTGATCTACACGGCTCGCCGCAAGCGTTCAGCGGGCAGAGTCTCGAGCAAATAGTCGGCGGCAGCTGTCAGCGTTGTCGGGCGTCTAGTTGTACTCGATCAGCATCAGCTTTCGCATCCCATTGAAAGCATTCGAGCAACTCAACTGATTCGATGGCGATGCTCTTGGCAAGGTTTTCAGGAGTAACTGCGCCCACTCGCTCGCGGTCGAAGGCTTTGATCTCGTCGCTCACTGACAGTTCGGTCATGTCGTCAATAGCAGGGAGACATCTCCGCGGTGGCGCATGCGCTCGCTGAGCGTGTGGCCACGAAGATCGCGGCGTCTCGCCGAGATTTGTGTGTGTTCAAAACCACATACTGTTGGGCTGGATTCGGGACAGTTTGACGATTCCATCCCGCCCATCATTCAGCTTGGTTCGGGTGGCGGAACGGCGGCAGGACTCAAGATTCGTCGTGCAGACTGCCTACAGCGGAGCGGTGGGAGACTCGCAATTCGGAACGCCAACCGGCCAATTGCTGGGTCAACTCCTCTTCGGAGTCGTTGACATAGTTCGGAATACGATCGAGTTCGGGAACCTCTCCTACGTAGAACTCCAGATTCGACGCCGTGAGCGACATTAACGCGTCCGGCCAGGTGCCTAGCCGGAACTCGAATGCATCACCTCGTTGAGTGACGGACGAGCTTACGACGTTCCAAGCCGTCCGCGTGCTCGGAGACTTGGACACCTTCCAGTCGATATCCCGCACTGCGCGTGCAATCAGCACGCCCGTGTTGCCCTCATCGAATTGCAGGGAGACCCTCAACTCGAATATGAGGGCAATCGTTGAACGCAATGCGTCAAATCGAACGTCAAGCAACTGTGCTTCCTGCAAGGCATTCCGGTCAGTTAGAGGGTTCGCCGCAGGCGCGGGGCAGCCGTCGGATCTGCCCGATAACCACAACAGGTCCTCAATTGTTCTCATGGCAGCGGGATGTGCGCAAAAGGGTCAGTATTAAGGACCGTCTGGCCATTCAGCGGATTGATGGTCTGCTCGACCGTATTCATGTAGGCAGCGTAACCGTTCGGACATAGGTAACGATCGCGCGTAACGGGATTCATAATGCGAATGCCCGTGACAGCAGGATCGAGTTCAGGCGTGCCAGCCGGTATTGAGCACTGGAGACCCCTCCCGGTTATGACAGGTTCCCCGGTCGCGCCCTGCGGTACGCCGGGCAATTTGCAATCGCCAACTCGAATGACGAAGGAGATAGGAGCGAATCCGGCTCAGAAGGCCCCAGGCCGATGGCCTTGGACCTTCCAAAAGTGACAAATGTCGCGACTCGGGTGAGACCTATGTCGCGACTCGTCACAAATGTGCCCCTGGAGGGACTCGAACCCCCAACCGTTTCCTTAGGACGGAACTGCTCTTCCATTGAGCTACAGAGGCTGGCTGCACGAGTTTATCCCGTCCTCGGCGCCAGGGACGGGCATCCTGGGGTGCAGCTAGGCTGCAAAGCAATGAGCGAGAACGCAGGCAGGCCATCTGTGGGTACCTCGGCGTGGCAGAAACCGCAGTGGCGAGGCGGCTTCTACCCGGTCGGGCTGGTGCAGCGGCGCGAGCTCGAATACTTCTCCCGGCGCCTGACTTCGCTCGAGATCAACGCGACCTACTACGGGTTGCAGCGACCGACCAGCTTCGACAAATGGCGCGACGAGACACCGGATGACTTCGTGTTTGCGATCAAAGGCTACGGCCGCGTCACGCAGACACTGCACCTCAGGAACCCAAGGCCGAAGCTGGCCGACTTCTTCGCATCCGGGGTCCTTCAGCTCGAGCACAAGCTCGGCCCGCTGCTCTGGCAGTTACCGCCCGAACTGACGCTGCAGCTCGACGAGATCGAGAGGCTCGTCGAACTCCTGCCTCGCACATTCGAGGCCGCAGCTGCCCTGGCAGCCGAATCGGAGACCGCCGAGCCGAACGAAGTGCATGCTACCGATCGGCCCATCCGCCACGCGATCGAGATCCGCAATGCCACTTTCATCGACCCGCGATTCTTCGAACTCCTGCGCGCGAACAACATCGCGGTTGCGTTCACGAACAGCCCCGAACATCCCGAAACCCGCGAGCTGACAGCAGACTTCGTCTACGCGAGGCTCAGTAGCGGGCCGGGTCATCATCCTGACGGATACGACGACGCGACGCTCGACGCCTGGGGCTCGCAGATCACCGGCTGGCTCGACGGACCACCCGCTCGCGACGCCTTCGTGTACTTCAACAACCCAAATGGCGACCTGCCACACACGCCGTTCAACGCGCTGCGACTGCAGGAACGACTTCGCGGTGCGACTTCAGAACGCGCAGTAGGCAACCAACTCTTCTAGCCACACCGGAAGCACGTGGTGAGCAAGGGGGTATGGGAGCCGCGCTACTAGCCCAGCTTCTCGATCAGGACGGAGGCGTTCGAGTTGATGTCCGTGCCCCCGGCAAACGGCTGAAGCGTGACCGCAGCGAGGCTTGAGTGATTGCGCAGCGTCAGGGCATCGCCAGCACGTGCACTGAGGATGATCATCCCCGAGTTCTGCTGAGTGCCCGCACCCGACCCGTACACGCTGCCGGGCACCACGAAGCCATTTTCATACAGCGCGAACTGATTGGGTTCAATGCCCGTCACGGAGAACCAGACAGCGTACTCGCCCGAGGTGTTGATGATAATCGCCACGGTTCCTGGAGAGTGACTGAACGCAGCAGTCATGTCGCCGTTCGACGAGAAGCTGAGGTCGGACTCTACGGGAACGACCTCGAAATCCGTGTTGTAGATGTACGCGTACTCGGGCACCGCCGCCGCACCCGTAGCGCCGGGCGCCCCCGGAACTCCGGGAATGCCGGGCGCGCCATTGGTGCCGTTCGTGCCGTTACTGCCGGCCGAGCCTTTCGCGCCGGTCGCCCCGGTCGCACCCTTCGCGCCCGTGGCGCCCGTAGCGCCCGTAGTACCCGTGCCACCGCTAGTGCCGGCAACTCCGGCCTGACCGGCAGCGCCCGCTGCACCCGTTGCACCAGTGGCTCCCGCCGCGCCATTGTGCCCGTTAGTACAGGCAGACAGAGCAAACACAGAGACGGCCAACACAACAGCTATCGAGACCTTCGAAACCCTCACCCTGCGAACCCCTTTGCGCGACAAATCGCCCCGAGTGAGGGCGTGAAGAAACGCTAGCAGTGCGACGGGAGCTCGACGGCCATTTCCTCGACAAACGCTTCACGGTGAGCCCGACGGCTCCACGCGGGTGTGACGCGACGGGACTCCGCTGGCCGACCAGCCAGAAGCGCTACGCGGCAGGCGCCAAAAACTCATCCCACTGCGGCTCGGCCCGCTCAACCCCGCGAACCAGCCAGGTCGCGCCGTGCGGGGCACGCGGCCGGATGCGCAGCTTCCATCCCATTTCGTGCGGGGTGCGGTCGCCCTTCGCGTTGTTGCAGCTGAGGCAGCAGGCGATCAGGTTCTCCCATGAGTCGGCTCCACCACGGGAGCGCGGCTGCACGTGGTCGATCGTGCCGGCGGTTCCACCGCAGTATCCGCAGCGGTGGGCATCCCGGCGCAGCACTCCGCGTCGCGAAACAGGCACCGCTCGGCCGCTCGGTATGCGCACGTACCGGCGCAGGATGATGACCGAAGGGCGATCCCACGAGCGGTGCGAGCCCCAGACGGGATGCTCCTCATCGCTCGCGACAATCGTCGCCTTCTCGTTCATCACGAGCACGAGGGCTCGTTTGAACGACACGACGGCGAGCGGCTCGTACCCTGCGTTCAGGACCAGTGTGCGCATTGTCATCCTCTCGAAAGAGCCTGCACGGCTTGCAGGCATTCGAATGCGACCTGGAATTGTTCGGGCTGGAAGTTAGCGATCGAACAAAAAAGACACCGTCGTGAACGACAGTGCCTTAGTTGTACAGCGCGTGAGTGTGCACGCTCTGCTGACTGCTGTGGTGTATGAAGAATTCGGCGCGCACGTCCACGGTTTGGACGGTGCTCCTCATCAACATTCGCTCTCCCGGTGCTTCAAAAAACTCCAAGGACTACAGGGTAACAGGATGCCGAAGCGAAACGGTTCAGCGCTGCCGTGGTGTCAACACGAGTCGCGTCCGCGGCGATGGGGCTGGCGACGGCCCTAGATGCCGAATCGCACGATGTAGTAGTTGTTGTCGTAGATCGCGCGCTCCGAAACCGCGCGACCGGGCTCGGGGGCATCGATCATGCGACCACCGCCGGCGTAGATGCCTACGTGAGCGCCGCCATCCATGACAACGACGTCGCCCGGCTGCGCGGCCGATCGAGCAATGGTCTTGCCCAGGCGACCCTGCGCCGCAGCGGAGTGCGGCAGCGCGACGCCGAACTGCGCGTACACGTACGCGGTGAGCCCCGAGCAATCGAAGCCCGCCGGGCTCTCGCCACCAAAGACATACGGCACGCCCAGGTACTTCTTGGCGACCGAAACGACCTGGCTCAGGCTGAACTTCGGGTAGGGCGGATTCGCGAGGAACGATCGCAGCGATGGACCGACAATTCCAGCCGCCATGACATGCCGGCTCGCGAGCGTCGCATTGCTGGTGGCGCCGAACGAGTCGCGATGGATGCTGGTTGCCAGCGTCGCCGTCGTCGTCAACGTCTGCGCCTTAACGCGAACGTGCTGAACTTCAGAAGCGGTCGTGCGCTGAACCGGCGACAGTTCCAAAGCCGCCCCATAAGCGGGAATGGCCAGCGTTGCGAACAGCCCGGGAACCACGATCGCGCTGACCGCGACGCTCAAAAGGTTCGCTTTGCGTCGAAAGTTGGCCGGCTTCGAGAACGCCGGTGGGATCACGTCGGTATGAAATTCGGTGGGAAATTCGGGAGTATTCGGGTCTTGCATGCTCAAGAGTGCAACCTCCTGCGCCTCGGCAACCGACCACCCAAAAAGCGCAGCGTTGCCCCATCCGTTTCGTATGTATATTCACGTCCAGCGACAAGAGACGGGTTTGTGAGACGTCTTGCGCTGGGCCTGTGACCGACTTTTATTGGCCAACAGGACTCGAAGAGACTACGTGACTACGGTCTGGTTGTCACATCAACGAAGAAGAACTGTGGACGAATCAGACCGCAGCGTAGATGTGGACGGCAACTTCGACCGGCAGTTCCAGCCCGTCAGCGAAGCCCTCAACCTGCACCAAAACGTACGAGCCGACCGTCGAAATCGTGGCGCGCGCACCGGGCATAACGCCAGCATTCTGCAACTGTTGCAACAGCTCGGGCTCGAACTGCACTGGCTCGGCGAGACGCCTAATCGTGACCGAAACCTCGCTCCCGACGGGCGCGATGTCGACGATGCTGACGACGCCATCCATGAATTTCGCAGCGGGCGTAACGCCGAGCTCGCCGAGGCCGGGGATCGGGTTGCCGTAGGGAGATTCGGTGGGATGCCCGAGCATTTCGAGCACGCGCCTCTCGACCTGCTCGCTCATGACGTGTTCCCACCGACAGGCCTCGTCGTGCACATACGCCCAGTCGAGGCCGATCACATCTGCCAGGAGCCGCTCGGCCAGACGATGCTTGCGCAGAACGTGCGTCGCCTTGCTGCGGCCGTCGTCGGTGAGAGCAAGGTGGCGGTCGCCCTCGACGACCACGAGGCCGTCGCGCTCCATGCGCGCAATGGTCTGCGAAACGGTGGGACCCGAGTGCCCGAGCCGCTCAGAAATGCGCGCCCGGAGCGGAACAATATGTTCTTCTTCGAGGTCGAGGATCGTGCGCAAATACATCTCAGTCGTATCGACGAGATCGGTCATCGATGCCTCCCAGCCCTGCGCGCGCCTACGTTTCCAGCCTAGCGTTTGAGAACGGTCCTCATGTGCGCGCGACAACCGCCCAGCGCGACGCCCATAGGATTGTCGCCATGCCTGCACTGACCATCCCCACTACTTTGCTGCCCGCCGATGGACGATTCGGATGCGGCCCCTCCAAGATTCGTGCCGAGCAACTCGAATACCTGTCCACTGCCGGCGCAAAACTCCTCGGAACTTCCCACCGCCAGGCACCCGTCAAAGACCTCGTCGGCCGCGTTCGCACCGGCCTCGGCGACCTGTTCAGCCTGCCGGACGGGTATGAAGTCGTACTCGGCAATGGCGGGTCGACGGCGTTCTGGGATGCGGCATCCTTCGGCCTCATCGAACGCCGCGCAGAAAACCTGAGCTTCGGCGAATTCGGGGCCAAGTTCGCTGCCGCGGCAGGCGCCCCCTGGCTCAAAGCGCCGAAGGTCATCTCAGCGGATGGCGGGTCGCGCAGCGAGATCGAGATCCTCGACGGCATCGACGTGTACGCCTGGCCGCAGAACGAGACCTCGACCGGCGTGATGGCGCCCGTCACGCGGGTGGATGCCGACGCCCTCACAGTCATCGACGCCACGAGTGCCGCGGGTGGCATCCAGTTCGATGCGGCCGAAACCGACGTCTACTACTTCGCACCGCAGAAGAACTTCGCGTCGGACGGCGGCCTGTGGTTCGCGCTGTTCTCGCCCGCCGCAATCGAGCGGGTGGAGCAGATCGCGGCATCCGATCGGTACATTCCCGAGTTCCTGAGCATCAAGAATGCGATCGACAACTCGCGACTCAACCAGACGCTCAACACTCCAGCGCTCGCGACTCTGCTGCTCATGGAAAACCAGGTCGATTGGATCAACGGCAACGGCGGACTCGCCTGGGCCGACGCCCGCACGAAAGAGTCGTCATCCGTTCTTTATGACTGGGCGGATGCCGCAACCTACGCGTCCCCGTTCGTCACCATCGCAGAGCACCGCTCGCAGGTCGTGGTAACCATCGACTTCGACGACGCCATCGACGCCGCCGCCATCGCCAAGACTCTTCGCGCCAACGGAATCGTCGACACCGAGCCGTATCGCAAGCTCGGTCGCAACCAGTTGCGCGTTGCGACCTTCACCGCGATCGAGCCCGACGACGTGCGCTCGCTCGTGGGGTCGATCGAATACGTGATCGAGCACCTCTAACACGCATCCCGAGTTGCCCAGTTTTGTCGGGTTTTGCTTGGCAAACCCGACAAAACTGGGCAACTCACGGAGGGGAATAGGCTGACGGGGTGAGACTGTGGCTGAAGGATAGCGAGCGGAGACCCGACCCCACGCCCGTGAAGACGGATGACCGCAAGGCCATCGTCATCGGAATGGCAGTCTGGCTACTGGCCCTGCTCGTTTTGCTGTTCTTTACTGGCCCGCTTGCGGCGGCGCACAACGGCTGGTGGGTTTTCACTCCCGCTGTCGGCCTCGGCCTCGGGCTGCTCGCCCTCGTCTACCTGCACTGGAAGAAGATCTAGCTCGTCGACATCCAGGTCGTCGATGTCGACCTCATCGATGTCGACGCCGTCGAGATCTCCGCCGTGCAGCAGATCGCTGCCGAAATCGTCGTCATCGTCATCGTCATCCTCGTCGCCGTCATCGTCATCGTCTGCGTCGCCATCGACTTCGATGACCTCGCCAGCCTCGGCGGCGGCGACCTGGGCCGCGCGGTAGTCGTCCATGCGGTCCGACCACGGCACCCAGTCGGGCGCAAGAAGCGCACCTTCGGCGGGCGTCAGCTCGCTCTCCACGATGGTGGGTGATTCACCCTCGAGGTGCGCGACCGTGATGGTCCACATCCATCCGGGGTATCCGGTCATGGTCGTACCGAACTGGTAGGTCGTCACAGCATCGCCGTTATCGACAGAGCCGATGAACGAACCGATCGTCGACTCTGGCGTGACCTCGACGAGCGCCTTTCTCGCGAAATCCTGCAGCGCTGACTCAGGCATCGAGGTCGTCTGCGACCTTACGCAGCACGGCCGCGATCTTCGTGCCGTGCGACTTCTCGGGGTAGCGACCGCGCCGGAGGGATGCCCCGATGCCGTCGAGCAGCTTCACCAGGTCTTCGACGATGATGGCCATGTCATCCGCCGACTTGCGGTTGAGCTTTGCCATCGTTGGCGGCGCGGAAATCACGCGCACAGACAGCGCCTGCGCGCCCTTCTTACCGTCGGCGATGCCAAACTCGAGCTTGGACCCCGGCTTGACTGTGACGCCGGCCGGCAGCGCGGAGGCGTGCAAAAAGACCTCCTGGCCGTCATCGGAACTGATGAAGCCGAAGCCCTTTTCGTCGTCGTAAAACTTAACCTTGCCGGTAGGCATCGTAAGTACCTCTTCCACACCGAGCAATTCACGGTGCCAGATAAGGATAAGGGGTGCGGACGCAGCCCACGCAGACCCCGTATTCTTGTGCGCGTGGCACAGAAACCAGTATCGGTACCCGCGGAGCCGACGTTCACCCGCCCCGAGCGCGTGCTCGCGTACATGGTCGCGTCCACTATCGGCCTGTCGATCCTTGCGATCGTTGCGATTCTGATCGGCTATGGCACCGGGGTGAACACGGGTGCGGGCATCTGGCAGATAGTCGATTTGCTGCCGGGCGTCGGTTTGCCCATTGGCTTCGTGCTCATTATTGTCCTGCTCGTGTTGAACGCTGTTCGTCGCACTCGAGCGGCCAAAGGTGCCGGCAAGTAGCACGTCCACCCTCTCTCTGGCCGGGCGGCTGCGAGATCTGGGCGACACCGACCTCGTTGAGTTGCTAACGCTCCGAGAAGTGCGAGACGTCCGCCTGCGCGATTTCTTCGACCTCGCAGACGCCCTCCTCGATGCCGCATCCGTACAGAAGGCACTGTCTCGGCTGGATCGCACCAGTCTCGCCGCACTCTGTGCGGTTGGCGAACTGCCGACGGATGCCGCGGGCGCAACCACACAACAACTCGCCACTCGCCTCGGCCCGCTCGCTCCCGGCGTGGAGCTCGGCCTCGAAGCCGCTCTCGCGGTCGCGCTCGTTGACCGCGTCGACGACAAGTGGCTTGCGTACGGTCCGGTCACCGATCAGCTTCGCACCTGGACGACGATTGGCCTGCCGAGCATCGAGCACCTGATTTCTGAGCCGGCGCCCGGCGCGCTGGCACCGGTCACGCAGTCCGACGCACGCTTCATCGATCACGTAGCGGGCGAGCACGCGTTCGGCTCGACCAACGCGATCGCGGCCCTGCTTGCCGAGATTCAGCGGGAGCCCGCGCGTGAACTCGCTCGCGGTGGCATTGCGCTGCCCGAGACCAAACGACTCGCGGGTGCCATGTCGGTCGAACTCGACGAGGTCGCGCCACTGGTCGACATCGCGGCGCGGGCCGGATTGGCCGCGCTCGATGGCGGAATGTGGCTCCCCACCCAGGCGGCCTCCGAG
This sequence comes from Glaciihabitans sp., assembly GCA_025463785.1. GTDB lineage: Bacteria > Actinomycetota > Actinomycetes > Actinomycetales > Microbacteriaceae > Galbitalea. Next base: position 246,268 of record JAODBD010000014.1, on the reverse strand, counting down.
TGGATGCTGCTGCCGAGCGGCGAGCGCTGGGCGCACCTTGCCGGCGCGTGGTTTGCGCGACTGCCTGGCGACATCCGCGATCTTCTGGCCACGCGCTCGCGCGCGACCTGGGGTGAGCACCTTGCCGACTACGTTCGATGGCTGTATCCGGCGGGCGGTACGTGGATGCGAGAGCGAGCACTCGTCTACTCGCGCGACGCCGAGGTGCTCGGGATCACCGCCAACAACGCGCCTTCGACCCCCGGAACGACCCTGCTCGTCGGCGGCGAGTCGAGCGCGGCGAGGGCGATGGCGGCACTGTTCCCGGCCGAAATCGACAAGGTGTACCTGCAGCACGACCTCACGATCGTCAGCACGGGACCGCTGGTTCCCCGGCTGGATGCCCGCCTGCGCGCCTTCGCGGACGTGGAAAGTCGTGCGCTCGCGACCACCTACCGCGTGAGCGAGCAGAGCGTCAATCGGGCGCTGGCGTCCGGGGAGACGGCCGACAGCATCCGGAGCTTTCTCGTTGGGATCTCGCTGAGTGGCATCCCGCAGCCGCTCGAATATCTGATTGTCGGGGCAGCGGCGCGCTTCGGGTCGCTTCGCGTCGGACGCATCACGATGCCGACGACGGCCGCGAACGAGCAGGGCTCGCTCAGCTACGTGACCGCGGAGGATCCGGCGCTGTTGTCTGCCGTGCTCGTCGACAGCGGGCTGGTGTCGCTTGGGCTCACGCGCGTGGCTCCGCTGCGAGCTGTGAGCCGGTTCGACGAAAGCGTCGTGTTCTGGTCGCTGAGCGAGGCACGGTATCCCGTCGCGGCCGAGGACTCGAGCGGTGCAATCGTGCTGCTCGATCGACGCAGGGTGGCGAAGACTCCCGAGGCCGAAGGTGAGTCGACGGCCGCAGCGATCGTGCGAAAACTGCGGGTCGCCGGCGACTCGACCTCGGAAGAGACCGGTCAGGCGTGGCTGGAGAGGCAGATCGACACCGCAGTGCGGGCGAAGCTCGCGCTCACTGTCACGGTCGCCATGCCCGACGGATCGACCATCGACCTGCAGCTCGAACCCGCCAGCCTCGCGGGTGGCCGCCTGCGGGCACGCGATCGACGCTCCGACCTGGAGCGCACCCTGCCGCTTTCGAGCATCACGGCAGTCGGCCCGCCCGAGCTCTAGCCGAGCCGCCCGCGCGGGTTGGCGCACGCACCCTGCGGGCGAGGAGGCCGGGACGCTAGGCTGTCGGGGTGACTTTGCCCGACGGTCCGCTCATCGTGCAGAGCGATCGAACCGTACTCCTTGAGGTGGCGCATCCCGCCGCTTCGGATGCCCGACACGACCTCGCCGTCTTCGCCGAACTCGAACGCGCGCCCGAACACATCCACACCTACCGCATCACGCGGCTCGGCCTCTGGAACGCCCGCGCCGCCGGCCACAGCGCAGCAGACATGCTCGAGACGCTCGAGCGCTACAGCCGTTTTCCGATCCCGCAGAGTGTCAGCGTCGACATCACCGAGACGGTTTCGCGGTACGGACGGCTCGTCATCGAGCGCGCCGAGGACGGCGCCCTGACCCTGACCGCAACGGATGCCGCGGTCCTCAGCGAGATCACTCGCGCCCGCAAGGTGGCCGCCCTGCTGTTCGAGAAGCGTGGCCCGCAGACCTACGTTGTGCAGGCCTGGGCTCGTGGCCAGCTGAAGCAGGAGCTGCTGAAACTCGGCTGGCCCGCGGAGGATCTGGCCGGGTTCACGCCGGGGACTCCGCATCCCATCCAGCTGATCGAAGACGGCTGGGCATTGCGGGAGTACCAAAATCAGGCCGTCACGAGCTTCTTCGACCACGGCGACGGCGTCGTGGTGCTGCCCTGTGGTGCAGGCAAGACGCTCGTCGGAGCGGGCGCGATGGCGCAGGCCGGCACGACGACGCTCATCCTCGTGACCAACACGGTGAGCGCTCGGCAGTGGCGCAGCGAACTCCTGAAACGCACGAGCCTCACCGAGGACGATATCGGCGAGTACTCGGGCCTCGTGAAGCAGGTGAGGCCGGTGACGATCGCGACCTATCAGATCCTGACAGCGCGCCGGAAGGGCGAGTACACGCACCTCGCGCTCCTCGACGCCCTCGACTGGGGGCTCGTGATCTACGACGAGGTTCATCTGCTGCCCGCGCCGGTCTTCAAGCTGACCGCAGACCTGCAGGCCCGTCGCCGCCTCGGCCTGACCGCGACACTGGTGCGAGAGGATGGGCGCGAAGGCGACGTCTTCAGCCTCATCGGCCCCAAGCGATTCGACGCGCCCTGGAAGGAAATCGAGGCGCAGGGGTTCATCTCGCCAGCATCCTGTTACGAGGTTCGGATCGACCTGCCGGAGATGGAACGGCTGGAATACGCTGCATCGGCCGACGACGGGCGATACCGTCTGGCGGCAACCGCGCCCGCGAAGCTGACCGTCGTGCGTGCACTGGTGAAGAAGCACGAAGGCGAACGCATTCTGGTGATCGGCCAGTACCTCGACCAGATCGACGAACTTGCCGACGTGTTAAAGGCGCCGAAACTGACGGGCGCGACGCCGGTCGACGAGCGCGAGCGGCTGTATCAGGAATTCCGCGAGGGGATCACGAAGGTGCTCGTCGTCTCGAAGGTCGCGAACTTCAGTGTCGACCTGCCCGAGGCAACCGTCGCCATCCAGGTCTCGGGTTCATTCGGCTCTCGGCAGGAGGAAGCACAACGCCTCGGGCGACTTCTTCGACCCAAGGAGAGCGGACTGCCCGCGAACTTCTACACGCTCGTCGCCCGCGACACCGTAGATCAGGATTTCGCGCAAAATCGCCAGCGATTCCTCGCCGAGCAGGGCTACAGCTACACGATTCTCGATCAGGACGATCTCGACTCAGCCGCCTGACTCGGCGAGCCTGGCTACGACCGACCCGGGGCATCGTGACGCACGAGGTAGCGCAGGAGCAGCGCGCTCTCCGAGGTGAGCGCGCCGGCCAGGGTCAGCGCTCGCGCCTCCGGAAGCTCGCCGTGCGCGATGCGCCGAGCATCCCCCGCCTCGAGCAGCGGGCTCACCGTGAGACATAGTTCGTCGACAGCATCCGCTGCCAGAAGCGTGCCGAACAGGGTCGGTCCACCCTCGCAGTGGATGCGCCCGAGCCCGCGATCGCCCACCGCACTCACCAGTGCGGCGACATCGAGCTCGTCGTCGCCGGCGACGATGACATCGGCGACTTCGGCGAGCGCACGGCGGCGTTCGACGGGCGAGGTGCCAATCGTCACCACGATCGGTCGCGCCGGGGCTTCCGTGAAGATTCGGGATGCCGGATCAAGCCCCAGCGCTCCTGACACAATCGCGCACACCGGCTGGCCCGCCAGCCCATGGTTCACGCGCCAACTCGCCGCGACCTCGTCCACCCGCAGCGGGCCATAGCGCTCGGCGCGCACTGTTCCCGCTCCGACTAGAACGACGTCGCAGAGCCGTCGCAGGATGTCGAAGACGCGGCGATCCGCCTCGGTTCCGAGTCCCCCGGAGAGCCCGTTGTGGGTCGCGGCGCCGTCAACCGAGGACACGAAGTTGACGCGCAGCCAGGTCGCGGCGACGCCAGCCGAGTAGTGCGCAGCGATCGCGTCGTCGGTGAGCGCGGTAGCGGCATCCGGAATCAGAGCATCGATGGATGCCGTCACGCTTCGCCCCGATTGTGAATCGCGTATGCGGGATCGCGAAAGCCAAGGATCGCCTCGGTCATGCGCACAGCGGCGACGGCCGCGCGAACGTCATGCATCCGCACGATTCGCGCGCCCTTCAGGATGCAGATGACAGCGGTGGCCAGCGTGCCCTCAAGCCGTTCATCTTTGGCGCGATCGAGGGTTTCGCCGATGAAATCCTTGTTCGAGACGGCAACCAGCATTGGTAGGCCGAGGGCGGCGACCTCCTCGAGACGCCGCGTCAGCTCGAGCGTGTGAAAGGTGTTCTTATTCAGGTCGTGCCCCGGGTCAACGATGAGGCGTTCGCGCGGGACGCCCGCCGCGACCGCCCGGGCCACGCGATCCAGCAGAAATGCCACGACTTCGTCGACTACGTCGCCGTACTCCGGCCTCGGAGGTTCGCTTCTGGGCGGCTGCAGGCTGTGGGTGAGAACGAGCGTCGCTCCCGACTCGGCGACGCTTGACGCCATGTCGGGGTCGTAGAGCCCGCTCGTGTCGTTGACGACAGCGGCTCCCGCGGCGATGCTGGCCCGCGCAACCTCGGCACTGGTCGTGTCAACCGAAATGACGACATCGGATGCCGCATGAATGGCCTCGACCACGGGCACGACCCGGTCGAGCTCCTCCTGAACCGTCACGATCGGCCCACGGCCGAATGGCACTCCCCCGATGTCGACCCAGTCGGCCCCGTCCGTGACTGCGGCGAGGGATGCCCGCACGGCGGCATCAAGCGAAAAGGTCGCACCGCGGTCGAAGAATGAGTCGGGCGTGCGATTGATGATCGCCATCACCGCGACCTGCCGCGAGAAATCGAACTCGCGGCCTGCGATGATTCTCTGCACCCCTAGAGGCTATCGAGCGGGACCGAAGGATCGCTGAGCCGCTCGGGATCGACGACATTGCTGCGCCGAATGAGTTCCTGTACGTCTTCGTTGACGTTCCAGGTATTGACGTTCATGCCGGCAACAACCCGGCTGTCGCGGAGCCAGAACGCGATGAACTCGCGTGTTGCAGGGTCGCCGCGGTAGACGAGCTTCGCCGTGTGCGTGAGCGGAACGTAGCCCGAATACTCCATGCCGAGGTCGTATTGGTCGGTGTAGAAGTAGGGCATCTCGGTGTACGAGACATCCTGTCCGAGCATGGCGCGGGCGGCAGCGGGGCCGCTATTCAGAGCGTTCGCCCAGTGCTCGCTGCGCATCCTGAGCTTGACCCCCGGGTGCCACGCGTTTGCGACATCGCCCGCAGCGAAGATGTCAGGATCGCTGGTGCGGAGCGAGGCATCGACGAGGATGCCGTTGTTGACTTCCAGCCCGGCCTCCTGGGCCAGGTACACATTGGGTGACGCGCCGATGCCTACTATGACGACGTCTGCGGGCACGTCGTCGCGACCCTCCACGCGCACGCCCGAGACCCGGCCATCCTTCTCGGTGAATTCAAGCGCGGCCGCGCCTGTCTCGAGCTTTACGCCGTGTTCAGCATGGAAGTCGGCAAACATTTGGCCGAGTTCGTCGCCGAGCGCGCTCGCGAGCGGGATGCGGCCGACCTCGAGGATCGTGACGTCGTTGCCGAGGCCCCGTGCCGTCGCGGCCACCTCCATCCCGATCCAGCCGGAACCGATGACAACGAGTTGACGCCCGCCGTCCTTCAGCTCGTCGCGGAGCGCATCCGAGTCCTCAACGGTGCGCAGGTAGTGCACGCCCGGGAGTTTTGCGCCCGGAATCACGATCCTGCGCGGCGACGATCCCGTCGCGATGAGCAGCTTGTCGTAGTGCAGCGTTTCGTCGCCTGACACGGTTACGGTGTGTGCCGCCGGATCGATCGCCGTGACCCGCGTACCGAGGCGCAGAGTGACGTCCTGCTCGGCATACCATTCGTGCGGCTTCACCCAGGTCGGGCTCGACGCGTGGCCGGCCAGGTAATCCTTCGAAAGCGGCGGACGGATGTACGGATCGTGGTTCTCGAACCCGATCAGAATGATCTCGCCAGTGAAGCCCTCGCTGCGCAGCTCTTCGGCCGCTGCGGCGCCGGCGAGACCCGCACCTACGATCACGAATGTAAGCGTCGACTGTGACATGGTGTGGCATTCCTAACGATCGAGGCCAGCGCCGAGTTTGTTCAGCAGACTCTACTGGCCGAAATGCTCGCAGAACCGGAAATTTCAGTTCAGAAATCGACTCGTTACACTTCGTTCGAAATTCTGCCTCCACACACCATTCAGAAACCTCACAGGAAACACGCAGATACTTGGCGCATGAGTGACGGACCCAAGATTCTGATCGTCGATGACGAACCCAACATTCGCGACCTGCTCACCACGAGCCTCCGCTTTGCGGGCTTCGCGGTTCGAGCAGTCGGCAACGGCGCAGGAGCCATCTCTGCAGTTCTCGAAGAAGAACCAGACCTGATCATCCTCGATGTCATGTTGCCGGACATGAACGGCTTCGGTGTGACCAAGCGGCTACGGGCATCCGGATACACGGCGCCCATCCTTTTCCTCACCGCGAAAGACGACACCGAAGACAAGATCACCGGCCTCACGGTCGGCGGCGACGACTACGTCACCAAGCCGTTCAGCCTCGATGAGATTGTTGCTCGCCTGAAGGCCATCCTGCGTCGCACGATGCACGACGACGAAGAGGCGATCATCCGCGCTGGCGAACTCAGCATGGACCAGGACACGCACGAGGTCACGGTGGGCAGCGAGCAGATCGAGCTGAGCCCCACCGAGTTCAAGCTGCTTCGCTACCTCATGCTGAATCCGAACCGCGTGCTGTCGAAAGCACAGATCCTCGACCATGTCTGGGAATACGACTTCAACGGCGACGCCGGCATCGTGGAGAGCTACATTTCCTACCTCCGCCGCAAGCTCGACCAGTACTCCGAAGAGCCCATCATCCAGACCAAGCGCGGCTTCGGTTACATGCTTCGGGCAGCCAAGGTCTAGCCTTACCCCCTAATGCACGAGCAGCTCACAGAGTGGTGGAACGGCGTTTCGCTGCGAAGCAAGATCACGGGTGTAACCGTCATGTTGCTGACCCTCGGACTCCTGGTGGCCGGCGTCGGCACCATGAGCTTTCTGCGCGGATACCTGCTTGGCAACGTTGAGCAGTCGCTCAAGGACGGCATCTCCGATGCGCGCGCCGCCATCACGATTGCCTGCAACCCCAGCGTCAAGCTGGAAGGCGGCAACTTCTACGCCGTGGTTGGAAGCGACGGCAGTGTGATGTGTGAGAACGCATCCGGTGGCACGAAACCCGTCATAAACGCGAGTTCGCTGCCACAGCACATCATCGCGGGGCACACCTTCACCATCGAGGACAAGCTCCACTCCACGCAGTGGAGCGTCCTCGGCACCCCGCTCGTCGACGAGTCCGTCGGCGGGCAAACGGTGGCTGCCATCCTCGTAGGCGAAAACCTGTATGTCACGAACGACACCGTCGGGCGATTCGCGCTCATCTTCCTGTTCTTCGCCCTGACGGTCGTCGTACTCGGTGGCGCACTGACGCGATTGCTGGTGACGTCGACCTTCTCGCCGCTGCGTGAGGTTGAGGCGACGGCCGCCCGCTTCGCCGCAGGCGACTTCAGCCAGCGCCTCGAACGTGCGCCACACAACACAGAGGTGGGGCGCCTCAACGAATCGCTCAACGCCATGCTGAGCCGCATCGACGCATCCTTTGCCGACCGGATGCGCACGCTCCAGCAGATGCGCCGTTTCGTCGGCGACGCCAGCCACGAACTGCGGACCCCGCTCGTCTCAGTTCGCGGCTACGCAGAGCTCTACCGGATGGGCGCGCTCAAGACGCCAGACGAAATCTCGCAGGCAATGGAACGCATCGAGAAAGAGGCGATCCGGATGGCTGAACTAGTCGGCGATCTCCTCGAACTCGCCCGCATCGATGAAGCCAAGCCGCTAAACCTCGCACCCGTTGACCTCGTACCACTCGCGCACGACGCGGCACTGGATGCCATGGCCTCCGCCCCCGATCGGCATGTCACAGTCGTTGTCACCGAGCCCATTCGCGCCATTGTTGCGAGCGCCGCGCCAGAGCCCGCCGCAATACCCGCGGTCGTGCGACCCGTCTCGACGGCGACCCGACCCTTCGCGTTCGCGGGTGCCACCCTCGCGCTGCTGCGATCACGACGCCCGCGCAAGCCTGCCGACCACACGGCCAACCCCGTTATCGAGGAGAGCAAGATCCCGGTCGATGCAACCGTGCTTGCTGAGGAGAACAAGATCCGCCAGGTCATCACAAACCTGATGGGCAACGCTATGCGGTTCACCCCGGAAGGCAGTCCGATCGAGATCGGGATCACGGTGGACGAGCCGGGGAATTCTGCAATCATTGCCGTCATCGATCACGGCGTGGGCATCCCGACGCAGCTTCGCGAGAAAATCTTCCAGCGTTTCTGGCGCGCCGACACCTCTCGCAACCGCGACACGGGCGGCAGCGGGCTCGGGCTGGCCATCGTCGCCTCGATCGTTGCCTCACACAAGGGCAGCGTGGATGTCGTGGAGACTCCTGGAGGGGGCGCCACCTTCCGGGTGCGGCTTCCGCTCCTCCACGACGGGCCTGCGGACGCGGTAGTCCCCGCATCCGCCTGAGCGCGGCCCTCGCCCCACTGACGCGGCCTACCGTCGAGACATGACGCGATATCAGGTAGACAGTGAAGCAGTATTGGCGGCCACCGGCACAGTTCGGGCGACCATCGAACGAATCTCGGGTGAATCGGGTTCGCTGCTCGGCCAGCTCGTGAACCTCGAGGGTTCCTGGAGCGGGCCAGCAGCATCCGCGTTCCAGGGGGTCATCACCGAATGGCGAGCAACCCAGCAACGGGTCGAGCAGGCGCTCGGGATGATCGGGCAGGCCCTCGGCGCGGCGGGCACCCAGTACGCGGAGGCCGAGACCAGCAACGTGCGGCTGTTCGCCCACTGAGGGGTTGACGCTCGCGGGCTGATGCCCCTCCGGGCAAAACGCACCGTCAGATTAAATCGCAAACGGCGGCTCCCCGAGAAGGGAACCGCCGTTTGCGATTTGGCGCTTAGAAGTCCATGCCACCCGACGGGTCGCCCTGCGGAGCGGGCGTACGCTCCGGCTTGTCGGCGACGACAGCCTCGGTGGTCAGGAACAGTCCGGCGATGGATGCCGCGTTCAGCAGAGCTGAGCGGGTCACCTTCACCGGGTCGTTGATGCCGGCGGCAAGCATGTCAACGTACTCACCGGTCGCGGCGTTGAGGCCGTGTCCGACGGGCAGGTTGCGCACCTTGTCAGCGACAACACCGGGCTCGAGGCCGGCGTTGAGAGCGATCTGCTTGAGCGGAGCATCGATGGCAACACGCACGATGTTCGCACCCGTCGCCTCGTCGCCCTTGAGGGCGCCGATGATCTTGCCCTCGAACGCGGTCTTGCCAGCCTGGATGAGCGCGACGCCACCACCGGCGACGATGCCCTCCTCGACAGCGGCCTTCGCGTTGCGAACGGCGTCTTCGATGCGGTGCTTGCGCTCCTTGAGCTCGACCTCGGTCGCCGCACCCGCCTTGATGACGGCAACGCCACCGGCCAGCTTGGCCAGGCGCTCCTGCAGCTTCTCGCGGTCGTAGTCGCTGTCGGTGTTCTCGATCTCGGCACGGATCTGCTTCACGCGACCGGCGATGGCCTCGGCGTCGCCGGAGCCCTCGATGATCGTGGTCTCGTCCTTGGTGATGACAACCTTGCGTGCCTTACCGAGGAGGTCGAGCGTCGCGTTCTCGAGCTTGAGGCCGACCTCTTCGCTGATGACCTGGCCACCGGTGAGGATGGCGATGTCCTGCAGCTGCGCCTTGCGGCGGTCGCCGAAGCCGGGAGCCTTGACGGCAACCGACTTGAAGATGCCGCGGATCTTGTTGACGATGAGGGTCGCGAGAGCCTCGCCATCCACATCCTCAGCAATGATCAGGAGTTGCTTGCCATCCTGGATGACCTTGTCGACGATCGGCAGCAGGTCCTTGATGCTGGAGATCTTCGAGTTCGCGATCAGGATGTAGGGGTCTTCGAAGACGGCTTCCTGGCGCTCGGGGTCGGTCACGAAGTACTGCGACAGGTAGCCCTTGTCGAAGCGCATGCCCTCGGTGAGCTCGAGCTCGGTGCCGAACGTCTGCGACTCCTCGACGGTAACGACGCCTTCCTTGCCGACCTTGTCGATCGCCTCGGCGATCAGCGCGCCGATCTCCGGGTCGCCGGCCGAGATGGATGCCGTAGCAGCGATCTCTTCCTTGGTCTCGATTTCCTTGGCGCTCTTGACGAGCTCCGCGATGACGGCCTCGACGGCCTTCTCGATGCCGCGCTTCAGGCTGATCGGGTCAGCGCCGGCTGCGACGTTACGCAGACCTTCGCGAACCAGGGCCTGCGCGAGTACGACCGAGGTGGTCGTTCCGTCGCCGGCGACGTCATCCGTCTTCTTGGCGACCTCTTTGACCAGCTCGGCGCCGATCTTCTCATAAGGATCGTCGAGCTCGATCTCCTTGGCGATCGAGACACCGTCGTTCGTGATGGTGGGTGCGCCCCACTTCTTCTCGAGCACGACGTTGCGGCCGCGTGGGCCAAGCGTCACCTTGACGGCGTCGGCGAGAATGTTGAGGCCACGCTCGAGGCCACGACGGGCCTCTTCGTTGAAAGCAATGATCTTTGCCATGTGTATTTGTTGTCCCTCTCGGACGTATCCCATGCATTAGCACTCGGTAGCGTCGAGTGCCAAACCATTCTGGCACTCCCCCCCATCGAGTGCAAGACGGCGCATTCCACCCGGCAACGGCTGAGGGGCGGCATATGGATGTTCCCGCGCCTGCGGAACGTCCATATGCCGCCCCTCAGCGGATATGTTCGAAGGTTGATCCGCCCTCGGCGGATACGTTGGTGGAACTAGGCGAGCCGCACAGACTCCGCCTGCGGGCCTTTGGCGCCCGTTCCGACCTCGAAAGTTACCTGCTGGCCCTCCTCGAGAACCTTGTAACCGCCCATGTCGATGGCGGAGTAGTGCACGAACACGTCCTGCCCGCCACCCTCGACGGTGATGAAACCGTAGCCTTTTTCAGCGTTGAACCATTTCACGGTCCCGTTCGCCATCTCGTACTCCCTGCTGCATAAACCAGTTGGCGATAAAGCCGCCGTTCCCAGATATTAGCTGAGGGAATACCAGCCGTGACCAGTTCTTATGCCAATTTAATCGTGCGAGCGCGATGATTAAACAAGCCCGAAACACGCGAGATTCGGCTCACCGGCCAGGCGCAGGTACTTCGGCGCTGGTCAGCCCTTGTAGTCGGTGCCGAGGACGACCGTGATGGGTGAACCCTGGTACGCGTCCGTGAGCTGTACCGTCTTGAATCCGAGGGCTTGCGCGACGCCGAGCGCGACATCCTTATTGGTCGAAATCGAGTAGTAGACGACGGTCTTCTTGAATGTGGCAGTCGACGCAGGTGCGGTCGAGGCGACCGTCCAGTGCGCGGCCTTCAGGGTCGCTGCGGCTTTGGACTGGAGGCCGACAAGTGCCGTGCCGTTGAGGACGGTGATCGTGATCTTGCGCGACTTGATGGTCGTGGGGTCGGTGATCGGCGTAATCTGCGGCGTCGGGCTGACCGACGGGGTGTTGCTGGCCTGAGGCAGAGTGCCGGTGAAGTTGATCTGGCCATCGAGCACCTGCAGAACGAAGAGGCCCGCGACCGTCAGGATCACGGTTGCGAGAACGGCCCAGCCGAACCCGATCCAGCCGCGACCCTTGACCTTGGGACCGCGGTGGGCGCCAACGCGCTCGAGGTCGTCGGGAAGATCATCGAACTGGTCCGAGGGATAAGTCGCCATAGCTAGTCGGTGGATTCCTCGCTGCGTGGGCGGTCTGTTGCGCCGCCAGGGCCTGATCGTGTGAATGCTCGCGCCGCCCGTGCCTGCGTGCGCGCATCTCGCGCGCGAAGCAGACGCTTGACAAGCATTGGATCATGGCGCAGGGCGCCGGGTAAATCGATCACTGCATTCAGCAACTGATAATAGCGGGCTGCCGACAGTGAAAACTCTGAACGTATTGCGGCTTCCTTGGCACCCGCGTGATGCCACCAGCGTCGTTCGAAGTCGAGGAGGGCGAGATCTCGGTCGCTGAGCGAGTCATCCGGTGCGTCATCCCGCCGGGGTTCTGCTGACATGTCACCACTCTCGTCGGCCGCAATCCTAGGGGCGCGACCTATGTGCGCTCGGGTGCAACGCCCATCCTGAGTCGATCCTCAGGTTTGCGGTGCGATTTGCGGCAACCAGTCGAGTCGTTGCCCGTGCGGACCAGCCCAGGCGAGGGGATGCCCGTCGAGCGCAAGCAGGAATTGGCCCGCTTCCGGCGGCTCGGCTTCACCCACGGCGGCAGCAGCGGCCGGAACGATGCCGCGCCCCTCATTCGAGATCCACCGGGCGTCGAGTGAGCCGACCAGATCGATGAAGGTGGCCCGAACGTCTGGCGGAAGATAGACGATTGCCGCGGAGGTCACGATCACGAGGGTGACGCCGGTCGGCACTTCGGCGACAAGTGCCGGGAGGCCGACCAGGGCATCCCCCTGCACGATTCTGGGATGCTCGCTACGAACGATGTCCATCGCCGCCCGGATGCGCGCCAGGCGCTCGGTCTGCTCAGGCCAGATGAGAGTCTCCAGCCACAGGGCATCGGCGGCGTCACTGACATCGAGCGGATTGAGGTCGAGCCCGGCCCGCCAGACGATGCGCGGCAACGCTGTCGGCAGCGGCGGCCCGCCCGTTGTCTCGCACTCGAGCAGCACGGTGCTGGGACCCGAGGTCGGGTCGATGCGCGTGCTGTCGTAGGAGTAGCTGTACCGGTCGGGATAGAGACAGAGACCAGCGGATGCGCCAACCTCGAGCAGCGCGATGGGCCCCCGATGAGCGAGAGCGCCGGAAGAAGCACCGCGCAGCGTCTCGGCTCGTTCGTCTGGGTTGCTCTCACGCTCATTTCGGCGCGCACCGCGGGCCAGTTCGATACGAGCCACTCCCGCCACTCGCCATAAGCGGCGACGGGGCTGCCGAGAAGCCGGGCGCAGGCGAACAGCAGGTTCGGCTGCCGTTTCGGGCGCGGAAGCTCCAGCAGCAGGTTCAGGATGTCGGCGTCGGTCGCAACCCCGAGCGCCCAGTCTTCGTAGAAGGCGGACTGGCCGCGCGCCTCGATCTCAGCGAAACGCTGGTACCAGGCGGCCGTCGAAATCAGGTTTCCGTCATCCACGATTTCGGCCAATACTCACGGAACATTCCGGCATGGTCGTGAGTTTAATAGGGTGAGAAGAATTCCCTTGAAGGAGGGTTTAGATGACGTACAACGTAACGAAGTCCGACCAGGAGTGGCGCGAGGAGCTGGGGCCGAAGTATTCGATCCTGCGTGAGGCCGCGACCGAGCGCCCGTGGTCTGGTGCGCTGCTGGACGAGCACCGTGAGGGCACCTACACCTGTGCTGCCTGTGGGGCCGAACTGTTCAAGAGCGGCGCGAAGTTCGACTCCGGCAGCGGCTGGCCGAGCTTCTTCGAGTCGGTCAACCCCGACGCCGTCGAGTTGAAGACAGACAAGCAGCTCGGGATGACCCGCACCGAGGTTGTCTGCGCCAACTGTGGTTCACACCTCGGCCACCTGTTCGACGATGCGTACCAGACGCCCACGGGCGACCGGTACTGCATGAACTCGCTTTCGCTCGATTTCAAGCAGAACTAATCACTGACAACGCGAGTCTTCGCGAAGCGGTGACGCGTCGGCGGTCCTACCCTCGGGTGACCGCCGACGCCCCGTCTCGCGACGAACTCTTACCCCTCATCCAGGCAGCGGCGAGTGCCGCAGATCACGCGTCGCTGCGCCCCTGGCGGCTGATCGAGCTGCGCGGGGAGGCCCGAGAGCGACTGGGCGCAGCGTTCGTCGACGCGAGCGGACTCGCGGGGGAGGATGCCGAGAGGCTTGCGGCCAAGCCGCTTCGGGCATCCCTGCTGATTGCTATCGTGGCGGTTCACAAGCCGAGCTTCAAGGTGCACGAGTGGGAACAGGATGTCGCAGCTGCCGGCATCGCGCACCTGCTGTCGCTTCTGCTCGATGACGCCGGATGGGGCGTCATGTGGCGTTCGGGAGGGCATACGCGCGCGGAGGCAGTGCGACGGATGCACGGCCTGGGCGACACGGAGGAGTTGCTCGGCTGGCTCTACATCGGCGGCAAAACGGAGTCGCAGAAACCGGATGCCCGGCAGAACTTCGACGCCGCGGAGTCGCTCAGCTCGCTGTAAAGCTGCTCAGCTCGCCGTAGCTCGCTTGCGCGATGGCACGGAAGCGATCACTACGCCGACGAGAGTCAGGATGGTGCCGACCACGGTCGTCCACGCAAGCTCTGTCGTGTTCGTCGGAGCGACCACCGCAAGCAGCATCGACATCAGCAACTGACCCGATACCGCGGCGAGACTCTGCAGCAGGACACCGACGATCGGGATGACCGCCGCGAAGCCGGCGATGAAGACCACGCCGACCAGGCCGCCGATGTACAGCGTCGGGTTGGTCGGGAACGAACGCGGCCATCCCGCAATCGAGACGTTCACAATCGCGAAAATGAGCAGCAGGGCCGTGCCCGCCACGAAGTTGAAGAAGGTCGCTGTCACGGCGGAATCCGCGAGCGTCTTGACCTGGCCGTTGAGGGCTTGCTGCAGTCCGAGCACGAGTCCGACAACAAACGGTGCGATGACCACCCACAGCGGGACGTTGCCGCTCAGGTCTGGGCCAACGGAGATCCCGACGGCGCCGAGTGCGACCACCGAACCGATGATCCTGGCGACCGTCACGCGCTTCGGTGCGACCGTGCCGATGCCTCGCGCGTCGATGACCAGCCCGCTAATCGTTTGCCCTGCGACGGCCGCAACCGTGAAGAGCGCGACACCGATGATGCCAACTGTCACGCCCTGCGACAGCACGAACAGACCACCGCCAAGGCCGCCAAGCAGATGCCAGCGCGGCAGTTCGCGGGCGCGCACCGCGTCACGCACGGTAATTAGGCCCCTTCGGCCGGCGCGGGAGAGAGCCAGAACCACCGAGACAATCACGAGCCCGGAGCCGAACGAGATCACGGCAGCGACGAACCCGTCGGACAACTCGCCGCCCAGTTCGCCGTTAATGCGTGACTGCAGCGCGACCAGCGCACCGCACACGAGTGCCACGAGCAGCGCCACAACCAACCGGGTGCGCGAAACGGGCCGATTTTTGGGGTCATCAGTCATGGGTTGCCAATTCGTTCAAGAGTCGTTCAATTGTGCCCTGTACCGTCTGGGGGATCGCGACGGGGGTATTCGGAAACCGCTCGCTCGCCGAGTGGGCGCCTTCACGCAATGCCAGCAGGGTCGCCTCGATCGTCGCAGCCGCATCCCTGTCGCGCATCCCCCAGCTGACCGCCTCGTCGATGATCTTCTGCGGTGTCACGCGATCGATGACGAGCGCGTCGCCGACCCGCATGCCCATGTCGGCCGTGGCCGGATTGACGACCGTGGCCGGCACGACGTCATACATCGGGCTGAGAGCGACCGTCTGATCCGAGGGGTGAAGCAGTCCGTAGTTCTTGGCGTGCGCGTCGGTGTTGCCGACCGCGACATTCACGACGACCTGCCGAAGGAGCCGTTGCCGCTCGGCGGCCGGGTCGATTGCGTAACGCTCCAGGATGCGCGCGATCTTCAGCAGGGACGGGTCCGACTCGGATGGCTGTCTGCCCGCGTACTTCCTGTCCGGGTGAATGCCCATGGCCTGCGCGGCATCCTCCTGGTGCAGGCGCACCAGCGTGCCGTCCACGATTTCGCGATCAAAGCGCGTGACAACCAGTGTCTGCGGAGAGCCATCAAACTCAAGCAACTCGATATCGGCGGTCGAAGTCGCGCTGGCCGCCGCCGTCATCGCCCAGGCTTCGCCCTGAATCAGCCCTGGCCACTGCAGCGCGGGCTGCGGCTTCAGGATGTGGGTTGAGATGGCGCCGCCCGTGGGCAGAAACCAGCCGTCGACCGTTCGAGTGGCCAGCATCTTCGCCTGGTAGCCGCCGAGTGAGATTCTCAGGGAATCGTCGTCATCGTATGGATGCGCCGGCAGCGCAGTGAGGCGTTCGCCGAGGTCTGCATCGGTCAGCGGGCGGAGCAAGCCGCGGTGCGGACTCTGATTCTCGGGCGCGATGATGACGGCGCCCGCGCACTCCCAGCCAATTTCTCGGAGCATGTCGAAATAGGAACCGCTCTGAAGGTTGAACCGGCGCGACACCTCTTCCCGCCGGCGATCCTCGGGCAGCAGCCCAATGAACCAGTTGAGCGTTCGCTCGGAGTCAAACCTGGCGCTTTGCACCGGAAGGGATGTCGACAGCAGCGGCTCCCTCGGCGACGAGGCGACAACGGCGTCGTTGAACGCGAACGTGGCGCCGCGCGTGGTCAGAGTCAGCGCTCCAACGTGGCGCTCGCCGAGCCACACCCCGATCGACTCAGCCATTCGCCGGCTCCTGCACTTCGACGCGCGCCGACTTGGGAACGATGACGATCCTGGCGCCCAGGAAGTTGATTGCGCGCACAAGCAGCGCAGACGACACCGATCCGCCGCTCTCGAGGCTCGAGACCGTCGGGGTACTCACGCCCAGCTGCTCGGCAAACTGTGCTTGAGTGAGCCCACGTTCGCGACGCAACTCGACAATGTGCTCGCCGATATCTTCGTTTGAGAACGCGTTGGTCCACATCCCGGCCTCCAGTGTTATCAAATATTCTTGATATCACGGCGCTATGGCGTGATACTAAGAATTCTTTATATTAGCAGCCGCTGTGCGTGATATAAAGAATTCTTTAGAACAGGATGCCGACGGTCGCCTCACACTTCGAACCGCGCTGTCGAACGTAGTATCTTGAATCGGCACGCCCCCTTAGCTCAGTTGGCCAGAGCACCGCTCTTGTAAAGCGGGGGTCGTCGGTTCGAATCCGACAGGGGGCTCTGGAAAAAGCTGATCAGAGGCTATTTTTCGAGCGTTATTTGCCGAGGTTAACTCGTTTTCTCAGTTTTGCCCACACTTTGCCCACATCTGATTGGGCAATTCGTGTCTTGCGAGGGACTTTGCGACACCCAATCTGTCTCCCCCGCTAGAAGCCTGAGCTTCCACGAATCCGAGAATGCTCGCAAGCGCCGTCGCTTAGCCCTATGGTTTGTTCAACCGACTCGATGAGGAGACTCGCGTGGTAACAGTGGAGTTTGAGGAGCGCCTAACCGCCCTCGCAACCAGGATCAAAACCCAGCGTGCGTCTGTAAAGACCGAGGAAGCTACCAAGAACGCCTTTGTGATGCCCTTCATCTCAACGATCCTGGGCTACGACGTCTTCAATCCGCTCGAGGTCGTGCCCGAATTCATAGCGGACGTCGGCATGAAAAAGGGCGAGAAGGTCGACTACGCGATCATGCGAGATGGCGTCGTGCAGATCCTCATCGAGTGCAAGTCAACGGGGCCCCTTCGAATCGAGAATGCGTCTCAGCTCTATCGATACTTCGCCGTTACAAGGGCACGAATTGCAGTGCTGACCAACGGGGTGATCTATCAGTTTTTTACTGACCTAGACGCCCCAAACATGATGGACAATCGTCCCTTCTTGGTGTTGGACATGGAGAGCATTGATGAATCACTAATTCCTGAATTAGTGAAGATGAGCAAAGAAGTATTCGATCTCGATTCGATCATTAGTGCCGCCGAAGAGTTGAAGTATGTCGGAGCCATCAAACGCCTCATCGCTGCGCAATTCAAAGAACCGGAGGACGAGTGGATTCGCCTCCTGGCCACCCGCGTCTACGAAGGTTCCTACACCCAGAAAGTGAAAGAGCAATTCAAGAAGCTCGTGCCGCGAGCTACCGCACAGTTCCTGAACGACCAGGTGAACGAGCGACTCAAAACCGCTCTCGTCTCACCCCCGTTCAGTTCGGACGATGCACCCGTGGAGGCAATGGGCAGCGGCGCCATTGCTCATGAACAACTGGGTGGCATTGTTACAACCCAGGAAGAGCTCGACGGCTTTAACATCGTGAAGGCGATCGCCTGCAGCGAGGTGAAGCCGGAACGCATCATCGCCCGCGATTCGCAGTCGTATTTCGGCATCCTTCTCGACGACAACAACCGGAAGACAATTGCCCGACTCCACTTCAATCAGAAGAAGCAGAAGTACCTCGGTCTGCTCGATGAGGACAAAGTCGAGACACGTCACGCAATCGCGACGCTCGACGACATCTACCAATACGCCGAGGCGATTCGTACCACGGTGAAGCATCTGCGGGATTCGACTTCGGCCTAGACACTGCAGAATTGCAAGGCAACTTTGAGTTAGGGTCTGTCGCTGCGCCGGCTCGAGATGTGCATCTACAACCTTCTTCGGCCTAGTCAACGGCCAGGGGAAAATCAATCAACTCGTGTAAAGGCTGCCCTTGTAGTACAGCCCGTCCTTGCGGTCCAGCCCCTCGTCCACTAAATAGTCGATCTCATATGCGAATTCCGCGACATAGACGTGAATCTTTCCGGTAACGACGTCGAACAGTAAGTCGCCGCAGGAGTTTTGCGTGATCGTGTTGTAACCCTCGTAGTAATGCAAATATTCTGACGGCGCTTCGCCGATCACGATCATTTGGGGATTGAGCTTCTTGAGCCACTCGTGAGGCACCTTCCCAGACGTGCGGCCGTGATGGGGCGCAAACAGCACATCCACTTTCGGGATGTCAACTTTCTCTTCGATTGCCTCCATGAAGTCGGTCTCGAGATCACCCATCCATAGAAATGTGCCACCTCCCTCCATCGAGTATCTGGTGATGCACGACATGTTGTTTGGCGAAAGACCCGCACTGGCGTCGGCGAGTGCAATTTCGAAGTCCGGGTCGCCAAGCTTCGGCCACAGAATATTCAAGCCCGAACTTTTACGCCCGTCCCCCTCACGGTTCATCCACTTTCGACTGCAACCCGCAAAGATATTGAAGGCCTTTGTAGAGTCTCGAAGGTCGCAATAGCGATCGAAGTCAGCGGTCGGCGCATCCTTCGTCGCTGCGTTGGCGACGCAGTAGAAATTCCTGATAGGCAAGACGTCATCTAGTTCGGCTAACCCAGACAAGTGATCCTGATCGGGGTGTGTGGAAATGAAACGAGTTATGTCTTTGTCAGCTGATTGAGTTTTGAGCTCAGCCAGGATTCCTCCGGCGCGATCAGCTAGGTTGCAGTCGATTATCGTGAAATTGTCGCTGTTATGGCGGATGTAAAACATGTCGCCATTGCCTACCGAGAACGATTTGATAAGTGTCAATTGGTGCCGCCGATCTGTGAGTGGTTAGAGGCAACCGACGGCGAGACTCTTATTCCCCAGTTCGCCGGCTAGCGGTTACAACGGCGTTCAGCAGCTGTTCTGCGTAGCGAAAACCTGCCATTCTGGTCCGTTCCGCCGACGGCGCGAACGACCAGAATGCGGTAATTGCCAGACAGACAATTACTCCAACAACTGAGGAAACGGAGTAGTGCTCAGGTAGCAGTAAGAACCCTATCGCGAACCCGAGGAGACTTGCATATGTTGCTGCACGGCCGATCCATCGAACTGCGAACAAATTCCGCTCGAAGCCATACTGCGCGCTCTCCTGCTCGATTAGCGGAAACTCCGACCTGCGCCCCAGAGGGCGAACCTGAGATATTGCGAGGTCGATAAGTTCGTCCGCACGGGAACCGTAGCGTCGCTCGGCGCGCGCGGATAGAAACTTGATCCCGGTTACTTTCTGGATTGCGGTGCGCCTAGTTTCGCGGCGGATCGCTGTTTCAGGTGAACCGTCGCGACGAAGCAGTTGTGTCGTCGGTTTGCCACCCCAGGATCTGTACAAAGCGGGTTCAACCGCTCGACCGAAGTTGCCAACGAATAGTGAGAGCACAAACCCGCCCGCGCCCAGTGAAACAAGTCCGAGAACACCAGCAACGATCGGATACTTATCGAATCCAAGCGCAACTACAAGGTCGGCGATTGGTGCGATAACCAATAGCCCTGGAGCAAGTCGCGCCCTGCGCTCATATGCGCTGAGGACCGGTCCAAGACTCTTAATGGATGCGGAGCTCACGCGGTGATTGGCCTGATCTTTACGCGTTGAAGCTGCGTATGAGGAACGGTCATGAGCGCGTAACTAGTCGGCCCCTCCATTTCATGCTCAAATACGAATCTCATGCCCGCCATCAACGTGGCAACGGTGATCGTAATCTGCTCGAGACCTTTCAGACGCTTGTCAGCGACCCCGACCCAACGCATGCCCGAGCGAAGCACTGCGGTTCGCTCTAGAGGATCTTTCAGTTGATTTCGATCACGTGTCACGATCGCGTCGAAACCGCGCGCCCTCAGGGCGTCCATGAGCGGTATATCTTCGACACCCGCAAGATGCTCGTCTCTATACGTCGCGAACTGATGTTGCTGGTACACGGCAGCAAGCGGCTGGGCTATGAGCGGAGGGAGATTCTCGTCAAGGTAGACCTTCACGCCGCAACGCCCGTGATCGAGAGTTGGAAGTCGAGAGCATCTCGCGCCGCGTCAGCTGATACCTCTGGGTAGAAATCCGCAACCTGCTCCGGTGATACCGTCCCATCCGCGATCAAACCGGCAACGACGTCAAAGGGGATTCGCGTGCCAACGATGGTGGGCCAGCCACCTAGTCGACCCGGATTCACCTCGACACCCTGTCGCGGGTGGAGAAGTGGATCGACCTTACGACTGCTCACTGTCTCGAATCCCGCAAAGATGTCGGCAAGGGTGCCGATCGCTGCCTGCCCCGGCTGCTTTGCGAGATCCACTACAGCCCCCGACGGTGGCTGAAACCCGATGCTCGAGCCGAGCTTCATCAATTTGTAGCTCGCCGGGTGTTCAACCATGTCGAGTTCGCGCAACGTGTCGAGAGACTTTCGGATCAGCTGGAGCGGGTGGTCGCCTCGCAACCAAGCCAGCGTGCGCAATGCAACCACGTCACGGAACGAATATAGGTAGGGGGGCTTGACGGCCTCGATCTCTGGAATCAGGACGGATGTACGTCGCCAATAGGCAAGCTGATCGACTGAAGCACCGCTCATCTTCGAGGTCAGCGGTATAGGGAATGCCATATCGATGCCCTCCGTTCCAGCGCAGCCTTAGTTTGGCAGATGCGCACGATATCGGTCTCAGCCAACGCTGTTGGTGTCGTCTGTTGATGTGTGGTCTCGGATTGCGTCAATTCCAATGACGAGACCATTTAGCTTCGCGGCTACGGCGTCAAGATCTTCGTCGAACAAATCGGCGTAAACGTCCAGGGTGATAGCCGCGGACGCGTGACCGAGCATTTTCTGCAGTGCCTTCACGTTCGCGCCGACCGAGACCGCCAAGCTGGCACAAGTGTGTCTTAGCTCGTGCGGTGTAAGTCCGGGGATGCCGATCTCGGCGGCCGCGTCGTTGAACCAGTAGCGACGGAACGATTGGTTGCGAATTGGCATTTGGGTTCGCGCGCTCACGAACACTCGATCATCCGACATCTTGCCTTCGATGTGTGCGGCTAGCCGGCTCATGATGAACTCAGGCACAGGGATGGATCGCTCTTCGTAGTCCTTTGGGGCGGATTCCTCGAAGTAGCCGCCGACCTCGACCATGGTCTCGCGTACATTCAGTCGACGCCGCTTGAAGTCGAGGTCGCGCACGCGAAGGCCGGCGAGCTCGCCCCACCGGAGGCCGGTGTAAGCAAGCACGTAGATCAGCAGTCCGAACCCCTCGCCTTTCGCTCGGGAGTCGACCGCGGCGGCGAGGGCCGCGACCTGCTGGTGCGTGAGGAACTTCTTGCGTCTCTTCATCTGCCGTGGGAGCTTGAGACGCGCGGCGGGATTGCCAGGCAGCCTGCCGTCGTCGACGGCGAGCTGCATCGCACCCGAGAGCACGGTTGCGACCTTGTGGACCGACCCCGGCTTGTGGGTCGCGTTCAGTTGGGAGACGAATTGCTGGCACCGCAACCTTGTCAGTTCGGCCAACGGGATCGCGCCGAGTGCGGGGTTTATCTGAAGTCTCGTTACCCCTTCCATTCGGCTCAAGGTCGAACGACGCAAATCCGCTCGTGTCGAAATGTAGATCGCCATCCACTCGGCGACGGTGACTCGTGCACGAGTCTGATCGATGCAGCGACCGCTAGCCTTAGCGACTTCGACTGATGCAAGGAGCAGTTCGGCCTCGTGCTTGGTCTTGAACCCTCGCTTATCGGTTTGCGATCGAATCGGGCTTGCGATGCCGAACCCGGTGACGCCGGCTCGCGGATGTCGAGTCGGCGGTGATGCTCCCCATGGCTGCACCTAGTACAGCCGGTTAGCCGGGACGGGACGTTAGTTGGTCGACTCTTCCCCAACTAACCCGCCCGGAAGTAGCGCGGCGGGCCGGACCGTGTTCTCGTCTGTCTCCCTGAGCTCAGAGACTGTTTGCCGAAGCCATCTTTTGACCAGTCGACAGGCAGGAGACACCGGACCAGCCATCCGGATTGGTCTCAACCCGAAGGGTGACTGCCTGACGTCTGTCCGCTCGGGCGTGGCACATACGTTCGTTATGCTCCGAACATGACACTGCCCCATCACGCCACAGCGGGGACGCTAGAAGACAAACGGCAGGCAAGGGCGAAATGGTGGAAGGACAAGGTGGTTCCTCCATTCATCATCTTGATAGCTGGCAGCCTGATCGCAATATTTCCTGGTGCCAGCATCATCAAGAACCTCTTCGATCCATCCGGCCCGACGATTGGGATCGCAATCCATGGAAGCAAAATCATTCATCGCGCTAACAAGTGCGTCGAGCTCAGCGGCCACGGCGCCCAGGACCCGAACTGGGTGCTGTGGACTGCCACCCGACCGAATACAAATGGTGCTCGATTTGCAGTACAGCGGTTTGAGGGAGGCTGGAAGGGAGACGAGTGGTCGGTTAGCAATCTGACAGTCGGCCCGACCACAGCGACGAAGACCACCTCACTCACCGTCGACGTCTTCTACCTGCCTTCATCGACTTCGAGTGTGTTGGAGGCGGTGCTGCCGGAGACAGATGGAAGTGCGACAAAAGGGCTGAAGCTTCACACGTGGATAACCACGAAGTCTCTCCCAGAGGGGGCTGCCGATATCCAATCAATTGAGGTTATTCGCCTTGGCGGCGCAGTGGAGGATTGCTAGAGTCCGCGAATGCGATTGGGGGCCAAAGGGCCGTCGTCTGTTGTGCGGCCGATCGGCATTTCGTTAGCGACTCTGCAGATCGGGTGTCCTTTTAGCGTCCCGCATTCGCATGCAATTGCGCGCGAGAACAACGTCTGCAAGGACACTCAGGAGAACTCACTTCGTAGCAGACTCGTATACGTCGGTGACGGCACCGAATGCGAATGGTCGCACCGTCGCGCACACATCGAACAGCGGTCGCAACGGAAGGGCGAGACCGAGCAGAACATCCTCGCCGAGTGGGCGGACGAGGCGTACCTGGACGAGTCGGCGGTGACATTCGACCCGGACTACGCCTCCGACACCGGTCTCTCGGCGCGGACGATCGGCTGGTCGGACTCGGCCGGGCTCCTCATCACCGTGATCACCGTCCGCGATGAGAATGACCACCTGTGGGGCGCGACCGCGTTCCGCGCCAACAGCACGGATGAACGTCACTACCTAGGTTTGTAAGGAGCAGCAATGAGCATCGAAGAGACCCTCGCCGCCGAAGCGGCTCACGCCGAAGCTAATCGTGACGCGACGCCAGGATCGGGTGTGCGAGCCCAGCGCCGGTCCGGTGCCGGCAATCCCGCGGTGCTGTCCGTGCGTCTTAAGAAGGAGCAGTACGACCAACTGTCCGAGCGGGCCGAGCGGGCTGGCGTTCCCACCTCGGCACTCGCGCGCGAAATCATCCTGGCTTCGCTGGGCGACGCGGATGGCGATCGCGTTGCCGCGAAACTTGAAGAGGTTCTGCGCCGCACGCTCTCGCCGGATCTGCTCGCGAGCTGAAAACACCATCATCACGCCGGCCCAGCTCTACTGAGCGTGCGTGCAGAAGATTCGCCCCAAATAGGGGCGACGTTACTCGCTCGATACGGGGGCTAACCCACTCGGTACGAGAATGCGCCATCCGTATGCTTCAAACATGAGATTTGTGCAACCTGTCGTCCTGCTGCTCGGCGCGGCGATGGACATCCTGGTCTTCGCCGTTTACGAGCTATCGGTTTTCGAGCAATTCGACCCTCTGTGGTTCTTCGTGATCGCCGGCGCGTGGAACCTGTTGATGCTCATCGCGACCATCATCACCATCGTCGACAGCGCCCGAAAGATCCATGCCAGAAAAACGAGACAGCTCGCGACCGACGCAATGGTCGTGAAGCTCGCCTCGATCCCGTTCTT
Source organism: Glaciihabitans sp. (assembly GCA_025463785.1). Classification (GTDB taxonomy): domain Bacteria; phylum Actinomycetota; class Actinomycetes; order Actinomycetales; family Microbacteriaceae; genus Galbitalea. The sequence continues at coordinate 222,195 of JAODBD010000014.1, read as the reverse complement.
CCTGCTCAACTTCGCCGTACTGGCGGCCGTCTTCATCGGCGGCTTAGCAATCTTGGCCTTCGGCGTCGGCATCGCTCTTTGGGTTGCCGTCGCGATCGGCAGCGGCTTGACCTACTTGACGATGCTCTCGACCTCGGTCTACGCCTGGGCCGCCATCGCGCAGTTACGCCGAGAGCGCATCATCGGCAGGGGGTTAACGGTTTTGTACACCCTCCTGTCCCTCGTACCCGTCACCGACATCGCGGCAGCCGTTCTGCTGTTCGGCCACTACCGGCGGAGGCCGCGTCTCGCCCTGGTTGTGGTGCTGCTCTCAGCTGGTCTGTTGACGATCGCCTTAGGCGTCGGCGGCCTCTTCGGTCTTTTCGGCTACGCCCCCTTCCAGTTCCCGTCCGACGGCGGCCTTGACCCGGCTGGATTTCTATCGATCAGCCTGATCATCCTCGGGACCGCAATGATCCTCGTCACCGGCATCGTCGCCGTCGTGCGGCGATCAGCCCTGCGGCTCGAGGCTCAGCGCGCAGCCACCGCGGTTGATGCGTCGACCGAAAGCACAACATCCGATCTGGTGCCCGCCGGCTGAAGCAGATTTCGATGTACGACTTTCGGTTTGGCGGTCGCACTATTCACCGAATGCACTTCCGACGCGCGGTTGGGGAAGGTTCCCGCTTTTTGCCCACAATCCCAGCTCATCGAGATCGATTCAACGCGATCACCTTGATCGCTAACAAACTTCTGATCAGCTATCAAGCAAAATCACCCGCGCCAATTCAGGCCCCTTTCGATCTTGTAAAGCGGGGGTCGTCGGTTCGAATCCGACAGGGGGCTCAGAAGAAGTGCTGGTCAGCGTTCGAGTTCACGCTGAGGGCCAGCTGAGTGCGCCAGCTGCACCGGTCGATTGCCCATATTCGCTCGAGACAGGTCAGTGGATGACCAGAACTGGGCAGTGCGCATGCTCGGCGCACATTGCGCTTACGGAGCCGAGAAGCACGCCAGCGATTCCGCCGTGGCCGCGACTGCCGACAATGAGCATTTCCGCTCCGCGGCTCTGTTCGATCAAGACGTCAGCGGCATGGCCTTCGAAGGTCGCCGTGGTGAACCATCCAGGGTTCTTCGCACCGAAGACGGACTTCGCCGCGCCGGAGAGAATGGCGTTGGCGTCATCCAGTGGCGAATATTCGTACTCGCCGGCCGTTGCACCGCTCGGCAGTCGCCACGTTGATACGGCTTCGATCGATGCGTTGAGCGCGTTTGCGATTCGGATGCCGCGACGAAGCGCCGTGACTGACTCCTCTGAGCCGTCGACTCCGACGACGATTCGTCCATGTCGCCTCATCGGCTCGACAAGTTCGACCTGGTCGTCGCCCAATGTCCCATAGCGAGCGCCATGTGTGTCGGCGATGAAGTGGATCGGAACTGCTGGGGCCCGTGCGCTCATCTGTTTCATGACTCCAGTCCACTCCTGGAAGGTCCTGCGAAACAGGGACTTAGGTCACGATTGTGGGTGCGGCTCTCTTGGTTTCGAGATGAAGGACCGCCGCCTGGGTACGGCGCTGCAATCCCAGCTTGCTGAGGAGTCCGGACACGTAGTTCTTCACGGTCTTTTCGGCGAGCGACAGGCGCAACCCGATCTCCCGGTTGGTGAGACCGTCGGCGATGAGAGCCATGATCTGCCTCTCCCGGCTGCTCAACGAGGCGAGCCTCGGGTCTCCGCCAGCACCTCCGCGCATCCGCGCGATGACCTTTGCGGTCAGGGCCGGATCGAGCAGATTCTTGCCGGCCGCGACTTTGCGTACCGAATCGACGAGGCCTGCGCCGCGAATGTCTTTGAGTACATATCCGGCGGCACCAGCGATGACAGCGGCATAGATCGCCTCGTCGTCGTCGTAGGCGGTCAGCATCAGACACTGGATGGCCGGATCTTTGGAGCGAATTTCGCGGCACACGTCGATGCCGCTCCCGTCGGGGAGCCGAACATCCAGAACGGCGACGTCTGGCCTGGTTGCGAGGATGCGTGATCGAGCCTGTGCGGCGGTGCCGGCTTCGCCGATCACTTCAATGTCGGGCTCGGCCTCAAGCAAGCCGGCGATGCCGCGTCGGGCAAGTTCGTGGTCGTCGACGAGGAACACGGTAATCATCGTGTGCACATGGACATGGTCATGCCGCGACTGTCTCGTACGGGACCTGCCAGAGAAGGCGAGTTCCCTTTGAGTCGGATTCGACGGCGAAGACTCCGCCTCGGCTCACGGCGCGATGCTCGAGGTTGGCGACTCCGCTTCGTCGCGTCGCCTCGTCAAACCCGTGGCCGTCGTCCACGATCTCCAGGTAGACGTGACCTTCACGAACAGCGAGCGACACGGATGTGTGGCTTGCACCCGCGTGTTTGATTACGTTGACGAGGGCCTCGCGCGCGACAGCCAGCACGTCGTCCGCGAGATCATTGGTGACAATGAGGTCGACGGGCCCGGCGAAACTGACGGCGGGTGTTGACTCGAGGGCGGGTGCGAGCTCGTTGGCGAGGTCGATTATCCAGTGCCGGACTGATGTTGGCGCTTCGCTGGCCTGGGCGGACAGCGCGAAGATGATGGTTCGGATTTGCGAGATTGTGGCATCCAGGTTTGTCACCGACTGGACAATCCGATCGGAGACCGGTCCCATCGGCAGTCCGCCGGCGATGCTCTGCAACTCGAGACCCGTCCCGAATAGTTGTTGGATGACGTGGTCGTGAAGGTCGCGGGCGATGCGTCCGCGATCTTCAAGGATGACCATCCGTTGACGGTCGGCACGCGCCGCTTCCAACTCCATTGCGACGCTGGCCTGGCCCGCGAAGTCGGCGGCCATCTCCAGGTCGGTGACTGCGAACGGCAACTTTCCATGCATCCGTGCCACAAGGAGAACACCCTCCGCGAGACCGTCGGTCATGAGGGGCACGGCCATCGCCGGACCAAGTGACCTGCCATCGCTCAGCACGAAGCCGAGATCAACGCCGTCGTCGACCTGCTTCGGCATACCACTCCGAATGATGCTGGCCGCAACGGAATCGATTTCAGTGATGAACGACCCCTGCATGTTCGCCTCGTCGTCGCCGCGGGCAATGGCAATAACCAGTTCGGCAGGATTGGCGCCCGGAAGGAGGACCCATACGATATCCGCTGTGGACAACTCGAGGACGCGACCCGCAAGGACCGCGATAGCGTCACCGTTTTCGGGTGAGAGCAGGTTCGCAGTGAATTCGGCGGACGCGGCCGACCAGGCCTGACGGCGTTGAGTCTCGGCGTAGAGACGCGCGTTCTCGATCGCGACACCCGCGGTTGCCGCGAGGGCCGTAACAAGCTGCTCATCCTCGGCGCTGAAGCCTCGGGTGTCTTCGTTGGACAGGTACAGGTTGCCGTAGACCTCATCGCGAACCCGCACCGGAACGCCGAGGAACGCCCCCATTGGCGGATGGCCGGCCGGGAAGCCAATGGAGCGTTCGTCATCAGAGAGTTTCTCTAGCCGAATCGGGTGTGGGTCATCGATCAGGGCGCCGAGAAGCCCGTGCCCCTCGGGGAGATGCCCGATGGCGATGATCTGGTCCGGCGTCATCCCAACGTTGATGAATTGCTCGAGCGAACCGTCGATCGCGAGGACTCCGAGAGCCCCGTATTTCGCACCGACTAACTCGACAGCGGAAGCCACAATGCGTTCGAGGACGACCGGCAGGTCAAGTTGCTCGACGATGGCTTGATTCGCTCGAAGTAGCGAGCGCAGTCGTCCCTGGATTTTGAGTACGTCGCGCGCTCGCGCGACGAGGTTGTCGAGCGCGAGATCGAGTTCCCCGCGAGGCTCGTCCGGAAAATCGATCGAATGGCCATCATCCATTGCGAGACCTCGCGTCCCCGAAACCTTGAGAGCTTCATCCCACGGAGGGTCTCTGTCTTCGGAGCATACGCCCGCTCCTTGTGCGGGCACCGGGCTGCATGGCGAAAGACCCCACCCGAGGATGAGGTCGTCTGCACTGTTGTCTTGCATCGTGGACATCCGGCTCTGAGCTAGATGAGCCAGCGGTGGTTCTGCACGATGTTCAGGCGCTTCCAACTGCGACCGAGCCCCCACGCGTCACCGGCCGAAAGCACCGCGACAACGATGAGCGACAACGCGAAGATGATGTGGTAGTCGACGACCGGGTTAGTGGATGCCGCGTTGGGGCCGAATGACCACTCTGCCAGGTACATAAAGAGAAGGATGATCGTGCTGGCAATGGCGCTGATCCGAAGGCCAATGCCCAGAATCACGGCGACGCCGACGGCCAGCATTCCGAGCATGAACAGCACGTCTGTGGTGGGGCTGGCGATGGCAGCAAAGAATGGCTTGAACGGTCCAACGACGGCGGGGCTCTTCAGGAAGCCCTGGCTCGGTGTGCCGCCGTTAATCCAAGCCTGCGCGCGGATTGTTGAGTAGCCGAGCCCGAAGGTCTTGTCGAGGAACGCCCACAGGAAGATGAACCCTGTCGCGATTCGCAGGACCGCCAGCGTGCGCCGGCCGCTTGCCGAAGTGACGATCGCTGATTCGTTGACCGCCGGAATTGTCCGTTTGACGGCTCGCGATCGTGCAATGGTCGCGGCGTGTGTTGCCTGTGTCATGTCGATCCTCTTGTCTGTAGTGGTCGGCAAGGTGCGTCGGCCTAAGTTGGTTGCGTACTTCAACGATGTCGAACCGACGGAACCGTTCTTAGTGCCAAAGGTCCCGAACCTTCGTTCTCGCAAATGAAAAGTACGGGCCACCGACTGGCGGCCCGTTCCCTTCTCCTCCTGGTCAGCGGAATCGCTCGCGTAGTCACGGACGATGTCGAAATTGCACGCGCGGACCGCGCACCGCTACCGAGCTGGATCCCTGTAGCGCCCTATGTGTATGTCAAGATCGCTTCGACGTCGGTGTACGGGAGACGATTCGTCCACACGCTGTTTCCTTCGAGAGAGCGAGCGACCTCATGACCGGCGCGCGAGCGAGGCTCGCTCGGTAGTCATGTTCGTCTCCGACCTGAGTCGCTCGGTTCTCTTTTAGACGGAACTGCAGGGCCTGCGTCCGACGATCGAAAACGAATCCGTAGCCTTTCTTGTCGGACCAGACGGAAGCCAGCTCTACTTGCGTGAGATCGGCGACAAGGCAACTCATGCGCTTTGTTCGATCGGAACTCAATACATCCTCTGGACAGCCGCATCGGAGGTCGACCTTCGTGCCTGCGAAACCATCCTGCGAGCCAAGTCGGAGCATGTGACGATGACCGACGAGGGCGGCTTCGAACTACCCGAAGCAAGAGATCCGGATGATGTCGCCGTGAACATCACCTCCCCCGGACCCGACGAAGTCGCCCGCGAACGAATCATCTCCAGAATCTATGAGTGGTAAGTCCGCCGGGTGGCAAAGTAGCGGGTGGCAGCAAATTGGCACGACTGGATCGGCGCAGAACCGATCAATCGACTCCCGAGGTTCCCGTTTTTGCCGACAATTTTTTAGGCCAAGATCGATTCGACGAAATCACATTGATCTCTAATAAGCCTTCGATCGGCTAATGAGCAAAATTGCCCCTGCCAATTCAGACCGCTTTTCGATCTTGTAAAGCGGGGTCGTAGGCTCGAATCCGACAAGGGGCTCTGAGAAATTGTTGGTCAGGTGCACATTTCCGGACCGGTGTAAACCGCCAGGATCGAGTTGCAGTGTTAGGCATCACGATGTCGGGACAGTTCTGCATCAATAGTGAGCCACAATTGGTGACACTTCTCCTCGATGTTTGAGGGATGATCCGTTTCGAGTCTGTAGATCCTCGTGTGCGTCTCGGCGACGGTGACGGCGAGCGGAAGCAACCAATCTGCGGTGAATCTCGTCGAAACCGTTTTCAAGCCGACGGCTACCATTTCGAGCACCGACTCCTCCGCCTGGGCGACACAGTGCAAAGGCGACCCGAGCTCGACTACCTACCTCACCGCCGATGTCACCGCGACAGAGGCAAACGGATCCACGTCCTGACCCCCGGCCCCCGCGCAGGCCGACTCCATCACCGCGAACAATGCGGGCTGGGCACGTGGCACCTACGGTTTCTCCGCATACAAGGGTTCTGACGGGGGATCTGTATCGCCGAAGGCGGCTGTGACCTGCAGCAACTGCAGCATTCAGTTGAGCGACGTCGCCACGGCCGACAGCTATGCGAGCGCATGGTCGACGGCGACCTAGCACGGCGGTTGCCAGTTCGGCAAGACCTCCTGAGTCCGAAGCTCCGAGGGTTCGGCGACCATGGCGCACGCCATGCCCCACGGCACAGGCTTGAGGCGGCTATCATAAGCAAATTCCAAACTACCGGGGGCCTCACTCTGGGAACTGCGCGTTTCGCAATCATCGGTCTGATGCTCGTCTCGCTTGTGGCGGTCGGAGGCTACGCTGCGAGCGACGCCAAGATCGCGAGGTCCACACCGACAGCAACCCCCTCAGCGTCGGCACCAAAGCCCGAGCCCACGGGGCCCACTTTGTCGACAGGGCCGGGGAACTTTTCCGGGTCGAGCAGTGTGGTGGACAGCGCCGGCTACTCGTTCAACGTTTCCTACCAGCTCCAATTTGGCAAGCCGTATACGGATGCAGCGGATGCACCTCCTGGGAAAGTGGACGCATTCCTGCCATACCAAGCATCGGTCACCCTAACGAACACAACTCCCGGAAAGAATTTCCACTGGCCCACCGACGGAATGTACACAATCCAGGCCGAGTTCGCGCCCAACAGCATCGAGTGCGCGGATGAGCAAATCTGCTCCCTGCCTGTCGCCGACGCATTCGGGGCGGGGAACATGCCCGCGACGTTGTCGCCCGGGGAGTCGATCGACCTAGCGATATGGACTGCGGAACTTCCCCTGCACAACAACAACAAACTGGAATTTCGAGTCGACCAATCGAATTGGCCCGGGCTGGCGGGAACTCTCACGACCCTGGGGCTTGGCGTTTTCGTATACAACTCCTCACCAGCCGGTGGTGGGGTTTCCCTTTCAAAGACTCCGACTTCATGCCTGCTGCCGAACGGGTCGGCGACCATGCGACCGGTGATCATCGTTCCTTCAACGAAGATCAACACATGCTCGCAGTATTCGGCTTTCACGAGCTACCGATACTCCACGCAGTAATTTGACGACAAACGGTAAACCGGGAAGAAGAAGCGCCACTACCAATACACCGCCATCGACGACTGCGCCCGCCTGCACGTCCTTCGGGTTTACCCGACCCACGACCAGAAGACCGTGATTCGGTTCATCGACCACCTCCTCTCCAAACTTCCGTTCAAGGTCGAGAACGTGCAGACCGACAACGGATCAGAGTTCGGGCAGTCGTTAACATTGGCACCTGCACGATAAAGGCATTGACCATATTTACATCAAAACGGCCACACCGCGCCTGAATAGCGCGCGCAGACTCGTGCCGACAAAAAGGCCGCTGCGATTATGACCACGCCTTGCACGATGCTGCTCATGCGTACATCGCCAGTGGCGTGATGACTCGCGGCGCCTTGTCCTGCCGCTCGGTTCGCAGACCAAGTCACATATTGCGGCGGTCGCCGATTCGGCGCCCCCGTCGGTGAGGTCGGAGTAACGTCGCCGGGGACCTGATCGAGAATCGTTTGTTTCCCACGAAGACCCATCCCATCCCATCGACTCGAGTCGAGTCGCGCCAGGATCGGATACACACTTCCGCCGGGCGATCGCTCGACTTGATCACCTGTAGCCCCCAACAGGATTCGGTTGACTCAAACGAGCACGCGAAGAACATGGATGGTGGCAGCAGCTACTCGATTCAGTGGCTCCACGACGCAAACCAACCTATATAGAGATAAATCTCGCATGGCCCATTGCGAGGGTCGCGGGCCTCACTTAAATCGCGACCAGACTGGGCACCGAGTCTCGCGGTGACGGGAGGCGCAGCCCTTTAAGATCAATCTTCTGCGGCCGCCTGGAACGGAGACATCGATCGGTTTGCCGATGAGGCGCCTCGGCGCGCGAGTAAAGGACGGGCGTACCGCGCCCGGTACTCCCGGCGCGATGCTATGGTGACGAACGTGCCGGAAGCCGAATCCGTTCTGTACCAAGGTGCCTTCGTATCTGGTGAGGGCTATGCCCGACATGCCGCCAACGCATTTATGGCGTTTCAACTAGGACGCCCGCTCGTGTGGGTTCAAATCGCACTGCCGTTGATTCTCATTCCCTTGCTCAGCACATCGCTCGGTAGTCATCCGTTTAGTCTTCCGATCGCACTTGGCGTAGATGTTGTGATTATCGTTGCCAATGTAATTAGCTGGGTGACGCGGCGGCGGCGACTCATATACCAGCTAAGCAACTCGGCAATAGCGGGTGCCAGGCGCGAACTCTCCATGACCGAGTCAACTATCAGCATCCAAACTGGCGATGCGCTCGCGCAAAGTCCGTACCGCCAGTTCGAAAGCGCCGAGACGCACGGAGACTTCGTTTTCATTCGAGTACGTGGGTCGTCGATACGGTCGATAGTTCCGCGCGAACTGTTCACGGAGGAGTCGCTCGCCTTCCTGCGAGCCAAAATCGCGTAAGGCGGTCCAGGCTTCGCGGTGTTTTGCAAGACATAACGGACCGTGCGTCCCGTCGATTAGGACCGGCTAACCCTACGTGTCCGGAGAGACTACGGAGAGTAGAGTCGCGCTGATCCGGATCGCGCCGCTGGAATTCCGAAGCCAGGCGCGGGTTCCCGCTTTTTGCCCGTTACTTCCTTAGGCCTGCTCTGGTGAGAGTCTGGGTGGGTGTTGGCCTGCCGCGCCCGGCATGACTAATTTGCCTTGTCGTTTCTGATGGATTGTGTGCTGTCACTGGGTGCGGTTGGTCGTGAGTGATCGCTGACTAGGGGTCCGGCCCGCCTGCGGGTGAGGTCGTTCGTAACGTGGCTGCCGGCACTTTCGACCGTGGTTCGGGCTGACGTTCAACGAATGAACGGGCAATATAAGGAGTTCCTTAGGGCAGGATGCCGACGCCGCGTCCCAAGCATGGCTCCACGAATACAATCACCACAGACCCACGGCGGCATCGGAGGCCTCAACCCCTTCGACCGCGTCAGTGATCACAACCTCAGTGGGAGCTACAGCTAGAGAATTACGACGCTGCTCAGCGCTCGTCAACGAAGGCTGCAAGGCCGGGTGCGATTGCTGGCAGTCAGATGCTTTGAGCTAGGGTTTTGAGCACCGTCAAGGACGCACGGCGAAGGCCGACAGCGCAATAAGGAAGTCCAGGACGAGACTCCGGCCGCAACGAGGGTATCTGATGGATCGCAAGACAGGCAGCATGCCAAACGGAAGTAGCTGGCAGTGGAGGCGTACAGCCGAAACTCAGAAGGCGCTTTTAGACGCCGCCGGTGAGGTGTTCGCTGAGCACGGCTTCGCCGACGCGAGCGTCGCGATGGTTGTCGAACGCGCAGAGTCCAGCGTCGGAAGCCTCTACCATCACTTCGGCGGCAAGACCGAGCTCTACATGGCCCTCTGGGAAGCCCACCAGGCAGAGCATGAGGAACACGCTACTGGCGCTGTTGCCAAGGCTCGCGCGAGCGGCGAAAAGGATCCACTCGAACTCTTCATTGTTGGCTCTCGCATGTATCTCGAGGATGCGTGGAATCGTCGCAATTTGGAGACCCTCTTCATGGATGGAGATGGCCCGCCCGGATTCGAATTCGTGCGCCGCACCCGTGCACGGGAGTGGATTCGCCAGAATGGCGTGCTGCTAGGCGCCGGCAACGAACCGGAGGACCGGCTGAGCGTTGCGATATTGAGCGAACTCATAGACGAGGCGTCACGTGAGGTAGCGACCTCGGCAACTAAGCGAGAAGCCAACAGAATCACTGATGCGGCCGTGGCCCTCATCCGCAAGTTTGGCCCACCAAATCCAGCATAGACATCGGACCGTCGAGGTTCACTGTGCCCGGAAGTCCGCCCGCACCTCGTGGGCGCACGACGGACCTCCATCGGGTCACGCCGCCTCATCCCCAGGCGCGTAGCCGGTCATCGTCGCATTCTTGCGGGCTTTGGCCACCAACGACGGCACAACGTCATCGAGTTCCGCAGGCTCCCAGCGCGCGCCCTTATCGATCTTCGGGCCTGCGTGCCAGCCCTCGGCCACGCTGATCATTCCCCCCATGACGTTGAACACGCGACCTGTGATCTCTTTTGCCGCTGCGCTGGCGAGCCACACGACCAGTGGTGCGATATTTTCCGGCGCTTCGGAATCGAATCCGTCCGACGCCTCAACCGACACCTCTTTCGACAGCAAGCCACCTCCTGTCATGCGGGTCAAAGCGCCCGGGGCGATGGCGTTGACCCGAACGCCATAGGGTTGGAGTTCCTGGGCGGCTATTAAGGTCAATCCGGCGATCCCCGCCTTGGCCGCGCCGTAGTTACTCTGCCCCGGATGGCCGTAGATTCCTGACGCGGACGTTGTGTTGATGATGCGCGCGTCAACCTCGACTCCTGCCTTCGCGCGCGACCGCCAGTAGGCCGCCGCATGCCGGAGTGGTGCGAACGTGCCGCGCAGATGCACTCTGACTACTGCATCCCACTCATCGGCGGACATGTTGACGACCATCCGGTCTCGCAAAATGCCAGCGTTGTTCACCAGCACATGCAGATCACCGAAATGGTCGACGGTGGATTGTATGAGGCGCTCTGCACCGTCAAAGTCGGAGATGTCCTCGCCGTTGGCGATCGCTTCACCGCCGGCAGCCCGGATCTGGTCCACGACTTCACCGGCAGGACCGGCGGACGACCCGCTTCCGTCCACCTCCGCGCCCAGGTCGTTGACAACAACCTTCGCACCCTGCCTGGCAAACTCCAGCGCGTGTCCACGACCGATGCCGCGGGCCGCTCCCGTTACAATCACGACTTTTCCCTCGACGATTTTGCTCATAGTTCCGCTCTCCTTATACTAGAATCCAGTTCTAGAAGACTATTGCATTTTGGGTTGCGGGCTGTCAACACGATTGCCTGCCGACACAGGACAGAACAGAAGGAGTCGTCAAATGGCCGAACTTCCCCACAGTGAGCTAGCGTCGTGAGCACATCGCGCCGCGCGGCCATCGTTGGCGTCGCAGAATCGGATACTGGCGCGACCCCGCACCTCAGCGTGATGTCGCAACAGGCGAAAGCCGCGAAGGCTGCGTTGGATGAGGCTGGGCTGCGCATGTCTGACGTCGACGCCCTATTGACTGCCGGCAGCTGGGCGTGGGGGCCATCGGTGTCGCTTGCCGAGTATCTCGGCATCCGGCCGGATTATCTGGACAGCACGAATATCGGGGGCTCGTCCTTTGAAGCGCACGTTGGGCACGCTGCAGCGGCAATCGAGGCCGGTCTGATCGACGTCGCTCTGATTACGTACGGGAGCACTCAGCGCTCCGATCCCTTCAACAACGGCCTGGTCGAGGCGGCTGACGTAATGTCGCGCCAGTTTGAGGAACCTTACGGTGTCCCACTGCCGATCGCTGCATACGCATTGGCCGCGAATCGGTACTTCCACCAGTACGGCGTCACGAGTGCGCAGATGGCCGAGGTGGCGGTCAGTGCCCGTCAGTGGGCGGGGCTAAACCCGAATGCGTACAACCGGGAGCCGATCACTGTCGACGACGTGCTCGCCTCTCCGATGATCTGCGAACCGCTGAGAAAGCTGGACTGCTGTTTGGTCACGGACGGCGGTGGCGCTGTAGTGATTGCGGCAGAGGACCGGTGGACGGATGTCGCAACCCATCCGATCACGGTGCTCGGGCACGGTGAAGCCATAACGCACAGCTCGATCGCGAACATGCCGGATTTCACAGTGACCGGTGCAGCACAGTCTGGACCCAAAGCCATGATGATGGCCGGCGTTCAGCACGCCGACTTTGACGTCGTGGAGGTTTACGATTCGTTCACCATCACCGTGCTGCTGACGTTGGAGTCTCTCGGGTTCTGCAAGCCTGGGGAGGCAGGTGACTTCGTGGCGCGTGGACGGATCGCACCCGGCGGTGAATTTCCGCTGAACACAAACGGGGGTGGCCTGTCCTACACGCACCCGGGCATGTACGGGATCTTCTTACTGATCGAGGCGACGCGGCAGTTGCGTCACGACTTCGCTGACCCGCTGCGGCAGGTCGCAGGCGCCGAACTCGCACTTGTACATGGCACCGGCGGAATGCTGTCGAGCGCCTCCACCGTCATCCTCGGAAGGAGCTGAGCGACCATGGTGAATGTTGTGCCATACCCAGAGGCCAGGCCATTCTGGGAAGGCGTCGCTCAGGGAGAACTTCGCCTGCAACGCTGCCAGGACTGCGGCCGCGCAGTGTTCTATCCTCGGGCGCTATGCCCTTACTGCCATGGAGACCGGCTGGGATGGTTTGTCGCGTCCGGTTCCGGAACGGTCTACTCCTACACGACTGTGCATCGCGGCTTCGGCGAATTCGCCGGCCAGGCTCCCTATTCGCTCGCCGTTATCGATCTCGATGAGGGCCCGCGGATGTTGAGTCGGATTGTTGGCGACGTCACAGTGAGTATCGACGCGCGGGTGCAGGTGGAGATCGCCCGCTTCGGCGACCATAACAGCATGGCCCTCCCATACTTCCGCGTGTTGCGCGCTTAAGTTCTCTCATGCGGTTGGAAGAACATGTCCGCACCGAGCGAATTGCCCAACCGTCGACCCATCTCGGCTGAGACTGCGAGGACTCCGCCAAGTGGCCGATGGTGAAACGCGACACCGCGTATTAGGCCCGAACTGTCGAAGCTGAGGACGGTGACGCCTTCAAAGTGTTGCCCGAGGGTTGCGAGCTCCCACTCGAGGTAGCTGCGCTCGGTCGTCGTCGACTCGTGGATGAAGGTTAGTTTCTCGGTAAAGTCGCCAGCTGTGCGAATAGCCGTCCACACATTCGCACGCCCACTGATCGGCGCCGCAATGACACTTCCCTTCAGTGTGACCTGCTCTGTCACCGCCTTGCTGAAGGCGGCTTCGTCGGACAACGCTGTCCTCCACATCGGGAGGATGGACGGTGTCCCGTCCGGCAGATCATTTTCCATGGATGTAGTCGCTCCTCATTTCAGTGCCAAGTAATCAGCGCATCAAGCGCCTCAACGTGTGAACCGTTTACCAAGAGCGGATTGATCTCCAACGATTCCAGCTGGGGCCCTAGTCGTTCAGCCAGGCCGGCGATCCGAACGACGACCTCCGCCACTTTGCCAAGATCAGCGGGCTCTGCGCCTCGCGCACCGGCCAAAAGCTTCGCTGCGCGAAGCTTGCCGAGGGCGCGGCGAACGTCAGCCTCTCTGACCGGTAGAAGCAGCAGCGTCGAGTCTTTGAACACTTCGACCCACACGCCCCCCAGACCGATCGCGAGAGTCAACCCCCAGACGGGATCCCGAATCACGCCGACGATAAGTTCGACGCCGCCACCACGCTGCGGCTGAATCAGCGTGCGAACACCGGTGTGCTTACCATCCTTCAGCGTCTTGCAGACCTCTCGGTGAGCTTGCCGCACGTCGTCACCGTTAGCCAGTCCTAGTCGCACTCCACCGATGTCGCTCTTGTGCCCAAGGCCGTCCGCGACTGCTTTGAGGACGACCGGGTAACCGAACCGATCCGCGGCCGCAACTGCGTCGTCCTCTGTGTTGACAAGCTCGGCCGGTACGACGGGAACACCGTTGTCGGCCAGGAGCCGAGAGGCTTCGTATTCCGTCCAGATTCCAGAGCGTTCACCCATCAGGACCGGGAGCTCGGCGTCAACACGCGCCGCCACATCAGGCTGCCCGGCACCCTCGCTGATTGCGCGAGACCAGCGCACGGCGTTGCCCAATGCACGTACGACTTGGTCGACCCCGGTTACATAGGCAAATCCTGCGTCGTCGACGACCTTCCGCCCAACCATCGTCAAGTCGGCCATTACCGTGCTCGTTACCACCGTGGGAATGCTAGTTTTTCGGATGCTCTCGCCCAGATGTTGGGCCATCTCGATGTGTACGGACTGCCCGGCTTCCTCTCTCGGAACTTCGAGGAGGGCAAGTAGTGCGTCGAAGCCGGGGTCTTCAAGGACGACGCTCGCCGCCTTAGCCAGCAATGCGCGATCAATCGCCACGTAACCCGTCACGTCAAGCGGATTCTGGACGGTAACGCCCTGGGGCACGATCTCCTGGAGTCGCGCGATTGTTTCGGGCCCAAACTCAACGAGCTCCAATCCTTCCTGTTCAGCGCGATCCGCGATGATCTCCGACGCGCCCCCGGACGGCGTTACGACCGCAAGTCGTGGTCCCGCAATCGGACCCAGCTCGGCCATCAAATAGGCGGTGCTGAGGAGATCCTCGACAGACGCGACCCTGAGCACGCCGAGGTTCCGGAAGGCCGCGTCGACCACGGCATCCTCACCGACCAGTGCCCCAGTGTGAGCAAGGGCAGTGTGCGAGGCGAGCTCACTCGAGCCAATCTTGAGCGCCAGGATGGGCTTGCCGGCCTGCGCGGCACGACGGGCCACGTCGGCGAAGCGTTTGGGATCACGCACGGATTCAAGGAAGAGGGCGATCACCTTCGTGTCCGGATCGTCGACGAGATATTCCATAACGTCCGTAACCGTCATCACAGTTTCGTTGCCCATGGTGGCGAGCAGGCTGAGACCGACGTTGTGGCCCTGGGCAAAAGAGAGGATGCCCATTGCTAGCGCACCGCTCTGAAGCACCAGACCGATTGAGCCGCTGACGAGCGGCTCCGGAATACCGAGCGCGTATGGGGTGATCCTCGCCCCAGCGTTTACGTAGCCTACGCAGTTCGGGCCGAGGATCGCGAGCGAGTGCTCCTGAGCGAAATCGCGGATCTCCGCTTCGAGGCGCTTGCCCTCTTCGCCGGTCTCAGCGAATCCTGCGGTGAGGACGACGTAACTGCGAATGCCGAGCGCAGTCCCTTCTTTCACAACCGACAACACGGCCGCCGTTGGGACCATCACGTACACGACGTCAACAGGACCTGAAATGTCCGCCAAGCTACGGACGGCCGGAACACCATGCACGACGTCAGCCCGTGGACTGACCATGTGGATGTCACCCTGGAAGTCAAACTTCTTCAGATTGTCGTAGATCGCCTGCGACCAGCCGGATTTGTCGCTTGCGCCTACCAGGGCGATCGACTTGGGGCTGAACAGAGTGCGCATCGCGTCGTTGTTGGCCTGCATTTCCTCGGCGCTGAGGGCGTAGTCGAGCATTTTCGGGATTCCATTTCTCATCGTTGTGTGCCTGAGCCGTCGCACGGCTTTCGGGGCTTTCTAGAATCGAACTCTAGAGGGAACTTATACTAGGGTCCAACGCTGGTCAATAGACTTCGCAAAGGAATGGGTACTACTCGAAAAAACGTATGAGCGCTCGGGCGACCATCGCAGGCTTTACCCCACCTTCGACCTAGATGGTCTCATCGACTGTGAGTTGCCAGCCACCTTTCACCTTGCTCACCTCGGCAACGATCGCTCCCATTCGAATGCGAGACCCCACCGGCACCGGTGACACAAAGCGAACCTTTTCGAGGCCGTGAGTCGCGACCGACCCAATGCCCTGGACGTCCAGCAACTCCGTCCGCAGAGCGACGGTCATGGAGAGTGTGAGCAATCCGTGGGCGACCGTAAGCCAGGCGAAGCTCCGGGCCAGCGGTCGCTCTCAGTGAGACATATGAGATAGAGGAGCGCAAGGGTTAGGCGTAGTAGCGAATGAGGGCGCGCGCGATCACCGCAGGTTTTGTGCCACCTTCGATTTCTACTGTCTCATTGACCGCGAGTTGCCACCCGCCGGTTACCTCGCTGACCTCGGCGACCGCCGCTCCCATCCGGATGCGTGACCCCGCGGTCACGGGAGTGACGAACCGCACCTTGTCGAGGCCATAGTTCACTATCGCGCCAACGCCATCGACCTCGAGAAGTTCGGTCCAAAGCGGCACGGTCATCGATAGCGTGAGGAACCCGTGGGCGACGGTCTTTCCGAAAGGGCCGGCTTTCGCGAGTTCGGGGTCAATGTGGATGTACTGGTGGTCGTCGGTCGCGTCAGCGAAAGTATTGACCCGCTCCTGGCTAATTTCTCGATATTCCGTAAAGCCCAGGTCTCGTCCGGCGAGGTCTGCAATCCGGTCGTAGGTGATGGTCGTAGTCACAGTTACTCCTCCTTTTCGCCGAGCGGACGCGCGGCATGCCTTCCGTGATAATTTAGAATTGAATTCCAGAATACAGTACTACGAACTTTAGTTCCCGCTCGATGACAACTTCGGCGAGCGGCCACAGCAGAAGGCAGCCGTATCACCATGAAGTTCCCAACACTTCCACCGTTCGCAGCGTTTGCAGGCGCGACCGTTAGCTTCGGGGCCCTGTACCTTGCATCTGGGGCTCCGACTTCGCTTCTCCTGGTTTATGAGCGGGAGTGGGGGTTCCCGACCTGGATGTTGACCGTCGCATTCGCGGCGTATTCAATTGGACTGCTCGCCGCATTGCTTGTCGTTGGATCGTTGTCGGATCATGTCGGTCGTCGGCCCGTCGTCGTCGGCGCTCTCGTCGTTGAACTCGCGGCGATGCTTCTCTTCCGCTTCAGTTCCGACATCGGCTGGGTAATCGTTGCCCGATTGGTTCAAGGGGTCGCGACGGGAGCCGCGACGGGTGCGTTCGTGGCGTGGATGCTGGAGCTAAGTACGCCGAGGCTCAAGAAAGTTGCGGCCGTAATGGGATCGATCGCGTCGTCCCTTGGGCTTGCTCTCGGCGCTTTGCTGGCGGGGCTCGCTGTCCAGTTGAGCATTCACGCCCCCGCGATTGTGTTCACGATCCTGACCATTGCCATCGCTCTCGGAACTCTCACGGCGGTATTTTCAAGCGAGACAGTCACACCTCAGGCAGGGGCAATTCGATCGCTGGTGCCGCGAGTTTGGGTGCCACCGCGGGGACGACTGGAATTCGGCGTGGCCGTTCCCGGTCTCATCGGCGCATGGATGTTCGCTGGACTGTTCCTGGGGCTTGTCCCGACCATCATCCTGGACGTGTTTCACATTGACAGCGGATTGGTCAACGGAATCACTGTGTTTGTTGAGCCTGCTGCGGCCGCGGTTATCGGTCTCGCGCTTGGCAGGTTCTCGTCAGCGCGCAACTCGCTCATAGGCGTCATCGCCGTCTTGGTTGGCGCAGGCACGATTGTCACCAGCGTCGCGTTGGTGGCCTTTCCACTCCTGGTCATCGGGGGGATCATCGGAGGGCTGGGTGTCGGAGCCGCGTTCGGTGGTGCACTACGGACCTTGGGTCCATTGGCCGAAGCACATCAGCGTGCTGGACTGTTTGCCGCGATTTTTGTCGTTTCCTATCTCGCGTTTGGTGTGCCGGCCGTAATCGTGGGCCAACTGGTTCCTGAACTGGGCTTGGTAACGACCATCATCGGGTACGCCGGCGTCATTCTTCTTGTCAGCGTGGTCGCCTTGATTGCACAGGCGCGGCTGCGCGGTCGAAGATGAAATTTGTAATGAACCTTCGCGCTGAGACGAGAGAGCCCCTGCAACGAGAGAAACGGATGTCATAGCAATGTCACGGATTCATACAACGTTCGGTGCAACATCGACGGCCAGCGAAGTGATTGCCGGTATCGACCTTGTCGGCAAGCGGGCCATCGTCACCGGCGCCTCGTCGGGAATTGGACAAGAGACAGCCAGGGCTCTCTCGAGTGCCGGGGCAGACGTCACGCTCGCGGTACGCAACCTCGAGGCCGGGCACGCGGCGGCGGCCGCGATCGTTGATTCAGCCGGCAACCGCAAGGTGTCGGTCGCCGAGCTCGATCTCGCTGACCGGCGCTCGGTGCGTGCCTTCGTTGATGAGTGGCGCGGGCCGCTTCACATCCTGGTCAACAACGCAGGCATCATGGCTATCCCGGAGCAGCGCACGGCCGAAGGATGGGAAATGCAGTTCGCCACCAATCACCTTGGCCACTTCGGGCTCACCACGGGGCTGCACGACTCGCTCGCCGCGGCCGGTGATGCTCGCGTCGTCAACGTCAGTTCTGTGGGGCACATCAATGGCGATGTCATCTTCGACGACCCCAACTTCGAACGTCATCCGTATGACGCCTGGGCGGCGTACAGCCAGTCCAAGACCGCGAATATCCTGTTCGCCGTCGAGTTGGCGAAGCGTTGGAAAGCGGAGGGGATCACGGCGAACGCGCTGAATCCCGGCCGTATCGCTAGCACCGGGCTCGCCAGCCACGTCGACACCACGGCAGTCTTACCGCAATCCTTCGACCCCGCCGGCACTACGGGTGTCTCGATCAAGGACATACCGCAGGGTGCAGCTACCTCGACGCTGCTCGCGGCATCTCCGCTCGTCAACGGCGTAACAGGCAAATATTTCGAGGATTGTCAGGAGGCCGAGCGATTCAATCCGGGCATCCGGCGAGGAGTGGCCGACTATGCGCTCGACCCCTACAAGGCTTCCCTGCTGTGGCAACTGTCAATAGACCTCCTCGCGACTCCGCTCTCCTCGTAGCAATCCAGGGAGGAGGAGGTCTGGCGGCGAAGGTTCCCGCTTCTCGCCGACAATCGCCGGTGGCTGCAATCGATTCTACGAAATCACATTGGTTTCTAATTAGCCTTTGATCAGCTAATAGCTCAAATCAGCGGCGCCAATTCAGGCCTCTTTTCGATCTTGTGAAGCGGGGGTCATCGGTTCGAATCCGACAGAGGGCTCTGAAGAAGGGGTAGTCAGAGTTGATTTCTTGACCGTGTCGGTCCTGGCCGTCAGTGCGCCTAAGTACGTATTCTCACCAAGCTGCTACCGCACCATCGTCGTGCGATAAGCCGTTGGCTGATCGGAGCCCAGCCGCGTCCAGCCGACTGCATCGCTACTCATGGGTTGGCTGCCGCCGCGCAAAACGTGAACGAGAAGGTCCTGAATGCGTTCAGCGTAGTCACCTAGAACGCCCGCTGCCGTGGGCGTCAAGGGGTGTCGGATGCTGACGTGCACGCCGTCGTGCTGGCGCGAAATCCACACGTGGCTGTCGTCAGCCTCGGTTACCTGGCCCATGGTGCGTGCGTTCCATTCGGAATGACGGTCGCCTCCCGGCATGGTTCGGTAGTCAGTGAACGACACCATCGAAAAGAAATCTCGGCGGTTGATATGGAAGTCATCCCCCAGAAGTTCAACCATCCGCAGGGCGGGGAAGCTTGCCAGCCGAAGTGCTCGTTGGGTGCTCAATTGAGCCTCTCGCAGAACGTCCGTGAAGCTGTTTGCCCCTTCGAGCGAGAACTCCACCGGGGTGCAGGTGACGAACCAGCCCATCGCATGCCGCCATGCTGGACGACGTCGCGTTTGCGCGGGCGTGATTGTGCGGAAGATCTCTTCCCCCGTCATGGAATGAATTGAAATTGCCATCGCAGCGAGGATCCCGGCGAAAATACCGCCGCTCCTCTCCTCGCAGACCGCCTCGAAGACTTCGGCCTCGCGTGACGTGAGGAATCGCTGGTTGTAAACGCTCTGAGGCCACATCTGGCCTGCGGTGAGGCCGAGGTCCAACGGAAAAGAAGGGGCAGTGCCCCCGGATGCGCGGACGAATTCTCGCCATTGGCCGACCGCCCGATCTTCCGTGGTGATCTTTGCGCCACGGCTCCGCTCGGCAGCGCATAGTTCATGAAAGCTTCCCGTTTCGGGAAGCTCTGGGGTGCCGCCGTCCAGGAATGCCTCGTATGTGATCTCCAGCTCCCACACGGCCAGTGCCAGCGAGTAGCCGTCGCCTGCGGTGTGGTCCAATGCGACGAACACTGTCGAGCCACTGTCTCGGCTGACCACGCCCAGCACCAACGGTGGCCAAGCGAATGGGTCGGTTCCTGCAGCGAAGCGCGTGTCGAGATAATCGTGCAGCGTGTCCGCCGAGTCGAAGAAGGATTCCGGCTCCTGCACGAGCTCAATCGAATCCGCTGCGAGTGTGAACCGCTCGATTTCATCGCCGGAGTCGCTGGACCGGAATCCGCTTCGGAGAGAGTCGTGCCGTTCCATCCACGAGGTGAATGCGTGGCCGAGCGCACCGAGATTGGCAGCGCCTTCAAGGTCGAATGAGGTACCTATCCATGGGTTGCCCGGCAAACCCGCACGGTGGGCAAGCAGTGACGACTTCAGGTGCAGTTCCTGGTTATAGGACAACGGAACGGGATCGACGGGTGCGTATGCCACGGTCGCCGCAGTGTCACGGCTCACCGTCCATTCGACCACGGTGCCAGGATCGGGACGAAAATCCAGAAAAGAAATCGGCTTCATGCGAGAAACAACCCCCCGGTTGGTAGAACGATTTGTCTACATTTAGGTTATGCCCGCGGTGTTAACAGCCGGTTACCATCGGCAGTCAAACTCGTTGCAAAGACGGCAGTCCTTTGGCGGGGTCGTCGATTTGAGTCCGAGAGAGGTCCAACGAATCTCTCGGCCCGAGGAATACCGGCGCTCATCCAGACTGCAGGTCTGAGGGCGCCGCCGTAAACTTGGTACTTCTGAAACACCATGGAGGACGCCATGACGACCACGCCGGATGACCCGACCACCGCGCTGCCGGGCCGCCCGCCCGTGGTCGACCTGGCCACCTGGCAGACCGCTCGTGACGAGCTTCTGGTCCGTGAGAAGGCTCACACTCACGAGGGCGACGCCATCGCCGCGGCCCGTCGTCGGCTGCCGATGGTGGAGTTCGATGGGACTGTTGAGGTGGTCGGAGCCGACGGCCCGGTCCCGTTCCTGAACCTGTTCCAGAGCCGCGACGAGCTCGTGGTCTACAAGCACATGTGGTACGACGACGCTCCACACCAGGGGCAGTGCGAGGGCTGCACCACCACGGCCTGGCACCTGAATGATGCCATCTATCTCAACGCTCGCGGTGTCTCGTTCGCCATCCTGACCACGGGCTCTTGGGACGAGGTGGCCACCTACGTCGACTTCATGGGCTACACCCAACCGTGGTACTCGGTGCGTGATGTGGATGCGCCGGTGGGCGACAGCATGGGTTCTCTCACCAGCTTCCTTCGCGACGGCGACCGGGTGTTCCTCACCTACTCCACGACGGGCCGTGGCAACGAGCGAGTAAACCCGTCATTGGGCCTGCTCGACATGACACCCTACGGCCGCGACGAAGCGTGGGAGGACAACCCCGAAGGCTGGGGCGAGGGGCATAGCTTCCGACCCGACGGAGGTCAACCGAACGGCGCGTGCTGGTACTGGCGGTCGGATGCTGACGGGAACGCCACGTGGGGCCCGACCAGCCGCCCTGTACCGCAGTGGACCCGCCCCGGCGCGACTTCGGTGGACACCCTCGGCAGGCAAGGCTACCCGCACTGACAGGCTTTCGTCGAGGGCGGCGACCAAGGTCTTAGGTGGCAAGTGGAACCCGACAGCGCACGCGGCCAACCTATGACACCACTATCGCTTGACATGACACCACTGTGGTGTCACTATGGTGACATGGAACTTGGACAGTACGTCAGCGATCTGCAGCGACAGTTGGCGGATGCCGCGGCGAACGGCGCGGAGGACACGCGCGCGGTCGCAGAGCGACTTGCCGCCGGGCTGGATGCTGCTACCCGGCTCGTGCTACTCGATGCCCTGTCCGCCGCGGTCGGCGAGATCACTCGCGACCTCGCACCGGGTTCGGTTGACCTGCGGCTGCGCGGACGCGAGATTGAGTTCGTCGTCACCCAGCCGAACACCGAGGCCGAGGCCGACGAGCGCGCGCCTGCAACCGTCGACCTGGACGACGCTAGTACCTCGCGCACGACGCTCCGCCTGCCCGACGCCCTCAAGGCGCGCGTGGATGAGGCAGCAGCGGTTGACGGCCTGTCGGTGAACACCTGGCTGGTCCGTGCGATTGCGGCCGCCCTTCAACCCAAGCAACGACGATCTGCACAGCGCACGCTACGCACCGGCGACAACTTCGCCGGCTGGGCGCGATAGCGCGCTCGAGCGATCGGGATTGCGCCGAAATCCCGAGAAGCCAGTGCCGACGAATCTACGAATCGTCGGTTGTCACGCTCAGTCGAACGATCCAGAAAAAGGAAGGCGTCAGCATGCCCACATACAACACCCCCACCCCAGTCGACCTCGCCATCAACCTTCAGGTCGGTCGAATCGAGGTCACGGCCAGCGATCGCGCCGACACGATCGTGACCGTTTCTCCCAGCAGTCCGGGGAAGGCGGCCGACCGCCGCGGCGCGGAGGAGACCACGGTCGACTTCGACGGCCAGCGCGTCACCGTCGTCGGCCCGCGCCCCCGCGTCAGCTGGTTCGGTCCAAGCGAGTCGGTCGATGTGAAGGTCGAGCTGCCGACGGGATCGCGGCTGACCGCCGAGATCGCGGTTGGCAGCCTGCGCACCCTCGGACGCCTCGGCGCCACTCGCGTCAAAAGCTCCACCGGTGCAGTGGATGTCGACACCACCAGCGACCTGTGGGTGCGCGCCTCGCACGGCAACGTGACCGTGGGTGCAGCCGAGGGCGGGATCGAGATCACGTCCGACTACGGCCAGATCCGGGTCGGCACCGTCACCGGCGACGCGATCCTGAAGGCGTCGTACGGCACCATCCAGGTCGGAGAATCCAGCGGCGACCTCGACGCGAAGCTCTCCTACGGCGATCTCGAGATCACGAAGGCGCTCGCCTCCGTTGCAGCGAAGACCGCGTACGGCAGCATCCAGTTGCGAGAGGTCTCGAGCGGTTCCATCCAGATCGAGAGCGGCTTCGGCCAGATCGCAATCGGAGTGAGGCCGGGCGTCCCCGCCTGGCTCGACCTTGCCTCGAAGAACGGGCACGTGCGCAACGAACTCGACGGCGAAAGCGCGCCCGACCCCTCGGAGCAGACCGTTTCAGTACGTGTGCGTACTCAGGGTGGCGACATCAACATCCAGCGCGCCCAATGAACCCCGCGCAACATCAGAAGGGAACAAAACGCATGAATGCTCCAGCGATCGAAGGCCACGGGCTGCAGAAGTCCTACGGCAAGAAAGTTGTGCTCGACGAAGTCGACCTCACCGTGGCCGCGGGTACCGTCACCGCACTGCTCGGCCCGAACGGTGCCGGCAAGACGACGACCGTGCACATCCTGTCCACGCTCGTACGACCGGATGGCGGCACGGCCTTCGTGAACGGATGCGACGTCGTGCAGAACCCAGACGGGGTGCGCGCCGCGATCGGCCTCACCGGCCAGTTCTCCGCCGTCGACAAGCTGCTCACCGGCGAGGAGAACCTCCTGCTGATGGCCAGACTGCGACACCTCGGCGAGAGGCGCTCGAAAGCGCGGGTGGCCGAGTTGCTCGAGCAGTTCGACCTCGTCGAGGCCGCCCGCAAGCCGCTCGCCACCTACTCGGGCGGGATGCAGCGCCGCCTCGACCTCGCGATGACGCTCGTGGCAACGCCGAGCGTAATCTTCCTCGACGAGCCCACCACAGGCCTGGATCCGCGCAGCCGTCACACCATGTGGGACATCGTGCGCGAACTCGTCGCGGACGGCACGACCGTCCTACTCACCACCCAGCGCCTTGAGGAAGCGGACGAGCTCGCGGACCGCGTCGCGGTGCTCGATGGCGGTCACATCGTCGCCGAGGGCACGCCAGACGAACTCAAGCGCCTCGTACCTGGAGGGCACATCCGGCTTCGGTTCGCGGATGTCGCGGCGCTCGACTCCGCCTCCCGGCTACTCGACCAATCCGCTCGCGACGATGCCGGGCTCGCACTCACGGTGCCGAGCGCTGGCGGGGTCGGCGCGTTGCGCGCGGTACTGGACCGCCTCGATGCGGCCCACCTCGAGGTCGACGACCTCAGCATCCACACTCCCGATCTTGACGACGTGTTCTTCGCCCTGACCGGCAAGAAGGGAACCGAATCATGACTACCTTGAACCCCCAGCCTCCCGCCACGAAGCGCCCAACCCTGGGCACCGATCGGCAATCGCACGTCGTCGCCGATGCGATCACGATGCTGCGTCGCAACCTCCTGCATATCGTGCGCTACCCCGGCCTGTCGATGTTCACCATTCTGGGTCCGGTCGTTATCCTGCTGCTCGTCGTGTTCGTGTTCGGGGGCACGCTCGGGGCCGGGCTGCCGGGCGTGGACCCGGCTGGCGGGCGCGACGCCTACCTTGCATACGTCATGCCGGGCATCCTCTTGATCACCATCGCGGGCACCGCCAGCGGCGTCGCGATAACGGTCGCGATGGACATGACCGAGGGCATCACTGCGCGGTTTCGGACGATGGCAATCTCACGGGCGGCAGTGCTCGCCGGGCACGTGCTCGGTAACACCATCCAGGCCATCATCGCCGTGGTCCTCGTGCTCGGGGTGGGACTTCTCGTCGGGTTCCGACCGACGACCGGGCCGCTCGAATGGCTCGCCGCCGCCGGCCTGATCGTGCTTATCGCCTTCGCGGTCAGCTGGATCGGGGTCGCGATGGGGATGCAATCGAAGACAGTCGAGACGGCCAGCAACCTGCCACTCATCCTGACCATCCTGCCGTTGCTCGGCAGCGGCTTCGTGCCGACCGCGTCAATGCCAGGCTGGCTGCAATGGTTCGCCCAGTACCAGCCGTTTACGCCGTTCATCGAAACCATCCGTGGACTGCTGCTCGGCACCCCACTCGGCTGGAACCCGGTACTCGCGGTCGGATGGTGCGTCGTGATAGCGGTCGCCGGGTACGCCTGGTCGATGGTGATCTACGAATTGAGGTCGGTGCGCTGAGAACAATCAGGCGGGGCTGGTGAGCTGGATCAGGTTGCCGCAGGTGTCATCCAGCACCGCGGTGATCACCGGCCCCATCACCGTCGGTGCCTGGGTGAACCGCACGCCTCGCGTCTCCAGATCCTCGTGGGCGGCGACCACATCATCCACGGCGAACGAGGTGTACGGGATGCCATCCGCCACCAGTGCCTGCTTGAACGCCTTCGCCGCCGGATGCACGTCGGGCTCCAGCAACAACTCGACGCCGTCGGGCTCGTTCGCACCTACCACGGTGAGCCAGCGGAATTCTCCGACCGGCACGTCGGTCTTCGCGACGAAGTCAAGCTTTTCGGTGTAAAAGGCGAGCGCCTTGGTCTGGTCGTCGACCAGTACGGATGTGACGTTGATCCTGGGCATGGGCTTGCTTCTTTCGGTCTCGTGGCCAGCCCTCAGTGAGCCGGACCCAGCAGCACGGCGAGCATCGCTGCAGCGCTGCCGACGATCAACAGCAGGGTGCCCAACTGCATGGTTCGAGTCTTGTTGTGGTCGGCCGTCGGAACGTCGACCTCGAGGATCGGGCATCCCGACCATCCGATCAGGCCGAGGCTCAGGACGACGAAGGCGAACCCGATCCACCACAGGATCGAAAGGCCGACGGGCAGTTCGGCAGGTCGCCATCCCGAGGACAGCAGGAAGCCGAGCGCGACCGACACCGATCCCACGGCGGCGGCGAACCAGACGGTGCCGGTCCACATGATGCGTTGCACGTTCTTTTCGGGTGTCATCAATTCGTTGGTCACGAGAGCATTCTTCTCTTCTGAGCACCGGAGTGCGAGGGGAATGCCGTTTCGAGGGAACGCGTGTCGGGAGCGCTCGTCGGGAGCACTGGTTAGGCGGCCGCCATCCGCGGGGCGAGCTCACTGACGCGACGCGCGAGGTCGTCGTATGCGGCGTCAAAGGCCGTCGCGGTACCGACCAGGACCGGGTCGGGAACAGACCAATGGATGGCGCCTCCGGCGCGAAGCTCTTCATGGGCGCTATCGCAGACGGTGATCACGAAATCCTGCTCGGCCAGAACGTCGGCGAGCGCGCGCGGACGGGCATCGGCCAGGTCGAGATGATGACGTCTGGCAGCCTTTAGCGCGCCCGGGTCTACCCTGTCGGCCGGATGGGTTCCCGCGGATGTCGCGGGTATCGTGCTGGCCCGCCGCCAGATCGCGGCAGCAAGTTGCGATCGCGCCGAATTGGCAGTGCAGACGAAAACCACTCGGCGCGCGCTGGCGTATGTGCCGGTGGCAACACCGTCCAACGCCTCTGGCAGCAGGTGAACGTAGCTGCGCCGATGGTCGCCCTGCGAACGGGAGCGGGAGATCATGCCCTGGTCCTCGAGAACCCGAAGGTGATGTGCAAGAAGATTGGACGGCATCCCGAGCGCGGTCTGGAGCTCTGTCGATGACAGATCGCCATGAGAGAGCAGATCCACAACGTACAGACGGGCCGGATCGGCGAGCGCGGCATGCACTGCGGCGCGGCGTTCCAGATGCTCAATTATCTCAACGTTCATTGACTCAATATTGACTGAGCTAATGGATTCCGTCAAGATGGGGCACGATGAGTTCACACAACGCCCCACCTCCGGCTGGCCACGCGCCTCTCTGGCGACGTGTGGCCGCCGAGTTCGTGGGCACCGGCCTGCTTGTCACCGTCGTGGTTGGCTCGGGAACGGCGGCTCAGCAGCTCTCGCCCGGAGATGCCGGGCTGGAACTCCTCGAGAACAGTCTGGCGACAGGCCTCGGTCTTGCCGTTCTCATCCTGATGCTCGGCCCGATCTCGGGCGCGCACTTCAACCCCATCGTCTCACTCGCCGATTGGTTCATCGGGCGGCGAGCTGGCACGGGGCTGAAACTGCGAGAACTCGCGCCGTACATCGCGGCGCAGGTTGTCGGCGGCATCCTCGGCACCATTCTTTCGAACGTCATGTTCTCGGTCACCACGGTTTTTTCGACCAGACAGCGGGCAACCGGCGGCCACCTGATCGGTGAGGTTGTTGCAACGGCGGTTCTGATCCTGCTCATCTTCGCCCTGGCACGCACTCATCGCGGCGCGAGCGCGGCCCCCGCAATCGGCGCGTATATCGGCGCCGCGTACTGGTTCACCAGCTCCACTTCGTTCGCCAACCCGGCGGTGACGGTCGCCCGGATGTTCTCCAACACCTTCGCCGGAATCGCGCCCGGCTCTGTTCCCGGCTTCATCGCCATGCAGGCGATCGGTGGCGCGGTTGGCGTCGCGCTCGTGGTCCTGCTCTATCCACGATCGGGCCGGGTGGCCGACGATGTCGTCGTCCCGCATTCGGCCGACCGGTAGTTCCCCAGCCCGCTCGTTCGAAAGGCCATAACCCCATGCACATTGTCGCCATCGGCGGAAGCGACGCCGGCATCTCGGCCGCTCTCCGCGCTCGCGAGTTGGATCCGTCGGTCGACGTGACCGTCGTGGTCGCCGACGCCTATCCGAATTTCTCGATCTGCGGCATCCCGTACTACTTTTCCGGCGATGTCGCGCCCTGGCAATCGCTCGCCCACCGCACCCATGCCGATCTCGAAGCAACGGGGATGACACTTCGCCTTGACACGCTCGCCACCCGCATCGATGTTGCTGGCCAGCGACTCGAGGTGCGGGATGCGGGCGGCAACGAGTCGTCTGTTGCGTACGACGAACTCGTGGTGGGCACGGGCGCGCTGCCATCGACCATCGGAATCGCCGGGCTAAATGAGCTGGGCCCCGAAGACGGCGTGCACGTGCTGCATTCGATGGGCGACACCTTCGCCCTTGATCGTTTTCTGGATGAGCGCGATCCGAAAACCGCCATCATCGTCGGCGCCGGATACGTCGGTCTCGAAATGGCGGAGGCCCTCGTCGTGCGCGGTCTCGCAGTGACACAACTGCAGCGTGGCCCGGAAGTTCTCTCGACCCTCGACCCGGAGCTTGGCCGACTCGTGCACGACGAGCTCACTCTTCACGGGGTCGATGTCATCACCAATACTCGAGTCGACGCCATCGCACGCACTGACGGCGGTCTCCTCGTCAGCGGAACCCACGACGGATCATCGTTCTCGCGCACCGCCGACCTCGTTCTCGCTGTCATCGGCGTGCGACCCAACACCGACCTGCTCACGTCCGCCGGGGCATCCGTCGGGCCGGGCGGCGCGGTCGTCATCGACGAGGCGATGCGCACCGGATTGCCGCACGTGTTCTCAGCGGGGGATGGTGTCGTCACACACCACCGGCTGCTCGGTCCCACCTACCTGCCCCTTGGCACGACCGCGCACAAGCAGGGCCGTGTTGCGGGCGAGAACGCCCTCGGCGGAAATGCCCGCTTCGCCGGGAGCCTCGGAACCCAGGTCGTCAAGGTCTTCGATCTGGTTGCCGCCCGGACCGGCGTTCGCGAGCACGAGGCGGCTTCGGTCGGATACTCGCCGGTCAGTTCGACCGCGATCGCCGACGACCACAAGGCGTATTACCCGGGGGCCAAGCCCATTAGCATCCGCATCACCGGCGACCGGGAGACCGGCAAGTTGCTCGGCGCCCAGTTGGTTGGCGCCCGCGGAACCGAAACCGCCAAGCGCGTCGACACCTATGCGACAGCGCTATTCCACGGGATGACCGTGGAGCAGTTGAGCGACCTGGACCTTTCGTACACGCCGCCGCTCGGCTCGCCCTGGGATGCAGTGCAGATCGCCGCACAGACCTGGGCTCGCCGGCACGCGCGTTTCACCCTCGCACCCCACAACTGACCGCCGAGATGTGAGAACTCACACCCCGATCCTGATTGGCTCTCAGATGTGACCCCTACCGTGAAGACTGGTGTAGCTCACGCCCACATTTAAAGGAGTTCGCGGGTGCATTCGCAACCAACCAGCCACGGGTCCGATGCACGGCCATCTTCAGGGCTGCGGGGACTGCTGGCGATCGACTTTCCAGCCGGCCGAGCCCAGCCGAATCTATTTCGGTGGCTTCTTGCGACCGTCGTGGCAATCGGAGTCTCCCTTGCCGCGTGCCGTGGACTCGTGGTTGCCGGAATCGCTCTCTTCCCCGCGACGGCGAGCTATGGGCATTTTCAGTTCAGCGACTACGCCAAGCTAACGGTGATCGGCGTATTCGGCGCATCCGTCGCGTGGCCACTGGTGACGCTCGTCTCCTCGAGGGGTCGCCGCCTCTATCTGTGGCTTGCGATCGCGGTTACCGTGGTCGGTCTCGCACCGGACGTGTGGATTCTCCACCAGGGACAGCCGGTCGCAGGAGTGGCCGTGCTGGTCGTGATGCACTTCGCTCTGGCAGTCATCACGTATCCGGCGCTGGTGTTCATCGCTCCGCAGCGCGCGTCGTTTGTTGCACGCGCGCGAACCGCAAGCTGAACAATCGCGTTCCTGCCACCGCAGCCAACTGCCGCGTTGGCACCACTTGGCGTCGAAGCGCGCTCCTCGGGATGTTAGGGTTGCCTTACCTCACTTCAACCTAGGAGCAACTCTTCGTGTCCTTCGCAAGTCTGCTAGTCCTCGGCCTCATTGCTGGATTTACGATCTTTCTTGGGTTGCCGATCGGCCGCCTTCAAAGTCGGTCGACCGCTGTAGTCGCGTTGCTGAACGCCGTCACCATCGGTATCCTGCTGTTCCTTGTCTGGGATGTCCTGACTCACGCGGTCGAACCGATCGAAGCCACACTGGCGACCGCGACGGCCGGCAAAACGGGCTGGCTGACCTTCTCGGTGCTCGCCGCAGTCCTCGTGGCCGCCCTCGGTGTCGGGATGCTCGGACTCGTCGCCTTCGACGTCTGGGGACGCAAACGGTGGGCCATCGTCTCGGATCGGAAGCCCGGCGTCCTTCGCCTGGATGAGACCGCCGGGCGCCTGGCGTTCATGATCGCGGTCGGAATCGGCCTGCACAACTTCTCGGAGGGCCTCGCAATCGGCCAGTCGGCGGCGGGCGGGCAGCTTCAGCTGGCGGTCGTACTCGTGATCGGGTTCGGACTTCATAACGCCACCGAAGGCTTCGGCATTACGGCTCCGCTGGCGGGAGCGCCGGTGCGCCCGACCTGGACCAGACTTGCGCTTCTCGGCCTGATCGGCGGACTGCCCACCCTCATCGGCACCCTGCTCGGCGGCGTCCTCGTGAACGATCTGATCTCGGTCGCGTTCCTCGCGCTGGCCGCCGGTTCGATCATCTTTGTGATCGTCCAGTTGGTGGGCGTGGCGCTGCGACTCAATCGACACTACGGACTGTTCGCCGGCATCCTCGTCGGCATGACCATCGGTTTCGCGACAGACTTCATCGTCACAGCCGCCGGGGCCTGACGCAACCGACGACCTGACCTGACGTGTCCCGCACTAGAGAGTCGCCCCACCCCGGCATACGCTGACAGAACGACGCGGAGGTTTATCCTTCGAAGATCGGGGGACGTTTCGATGGCCATTGTACGCGTACTGATAGTCGCGGCCGTGGCGGTCGGCGTGGCGCTCGCCGGATGCGCCACGGTGCAGGAGGCGAGCGGCGCAGACCCGAACGCTTCTGCGCATCCCGCCGCGACACCCCCTTCGCCTCTTGGCCTGACGACCTGGCCGGGCTACCACGCGACCCAGTCACGCTCGGGCGCGGTGTCTGCGGGCGCCTCACTCGACTCTGCGACGAAAGCATGGACCGCAGACCTCGGCGGCGCGGTCTTCGGCCAGCCAGTAGTCGCGGGTGGGCGCATCATTGCAGCCACCGAGAACAATCGCGTCGTCGCCCTCGACCCCACTAACGGCAGTATTCTCTGGTCTGTCACGCTGGGCACGCCGCTGACCAGCGTCGACTCGAAAACAGGATGCGGCAACATCGATCCGCTCGGAATCACCAGCACGCCGGTCATCGACACCACTGCGGGAATCGTCTACGTTGTGGGCGAGATCAGCGACGGCGGCACCACAGTGCACCATCAGCTCGAGGGCATCAACATCGCCAGCGGGAGTGTCGTATTTACGAAGAACGTGGACCCGAAACTTCCGTCGGGCGAGCACGCCATCAACCTGCTGCAGCGCGCGGGCCTCGCCCTTTCCAAGGGACGTGTCTACGTCAGCTACGGCGGCAATTCGGGTGACTGCGGGCATTATCACGGCTGGGTTGTCGGTGTCGACGTGAAGGGCCATGCCGCGACCGCAACGTTCGAGGTGGCATCCAACGGCGAGGGCGGCGCGATCTGGGAGGCTGGCGGCGCGCCCGCGGCCAACTCACTCGGCGACATCTACGTCACGACCGGCAACGCCAACCCGGGCCCGCCACCGGGTGGCCCCGACACCAGGAAATACACCGAAAGCGTCGTGCGGCTTTCGTCCACACTTCAGGTGCTCGCCTCGTTCAAGGACACCAGCGCTGGTGGTGACGCAGATCTTGGGACGGGCAACCCGGTGCTGCTCCCGCACGGCACGGTGTTCGCAACCGGCAAGACCGACATCGCATTCATCCTCACGCAGAGCCATCTCACCAAAGTCGCCGCGATCCACAACCTGTGCGGCAGCGACCCCGACGGCGGGCCGGCGTACTACGCGGCGACGAACACCATGTTCGTGCCCTGCAGGTCCGGTGGCATCCAGGAGGTCAACCTCACCAAACATAAGCTGGGAGCGAAGCTCAGCGGCGCGAACGGCGCGCCCATCGTGATCGGCGCGACGGTCTGGGCCGCGCAGTATCCCGACGGCACGATCACCGAGTTCAACGCGACGACCGGAGCAACGATGCAGACTCTGGATGTCGGAACGTCGCTGCCCCACTTCGCTACCCCGAGCACCGCGTTCGGACTGCTGCTCATCGGCACCAACTCCGGCGTCACCGCGTTCTCTGGGGCTAGATAGCGCCGCTTGTTGCCCTGCTACTTCGTAGGAGTAGGAGTGGGGGTCGGAGTCGGCGTCGTAACCTCCGGGCTGAATGCGGCTCCGGCAGCCTGCACCACGAACGCCTGGAAATCGGCGGCGCTCCCGTAGTTGGCCGACTGGTACTGGAGCCCATCGACGATGATCACGGGTGGTGCTGCCACCGCCTTGACGTTGGAGTCGGGCAGCGGACCGGTCTGCGCGCGCTGTGTCGCGTCCACCACCCAGGCTTTGAACCTCTGGTTATTCACGCAAGTCGTGATCTGCGACAGGTTGCCTACGCCGGCATCCCGAGCCTTTGAAAGAATCTGGGCGTTTGTGAAGCCGGGCGCCTGCTCTTTGGGCTGCTGCGCGAACATGGCCTGCGTGAAGGCCCAGAAATCATTGGGCGAGTAGTTCGCAACACAGGCGGCGGCGGTCGCGGCGCGGGTCGAGTACGAGCTGCCAAGCGAGACCCGATCGAGAACCGAGATCGGGTGAATCTCGATGGTTGCGGCGCCGTCGTTCAGCCAGGAGCTGATCTGATCGCGGTTCGCGCGCACGAACTGGCCGCAGGTCGGGCAGAGGAAGTCGACGTAGATCCGGATGGTGACGACGCTCGACTTCTTGTCGCGTGTGGTCGCAGTCGGCCGACCGTCCGCGGGAACTGCGGGCGTGAGTTCGGCCTTGGCGGCCTTGCCTATCGTGATCCCGTCGCTCTGCATGTTGAGTGGGCCGGCTACCGCAGGGCTGATGCTGGTGAACAAAACGATGGCAATAACGACCAGGATGACGACGACACCGCCCGCAATCCCGCCCTGCAGGATCCAGCGGTTGCGTCGCTCTCGCTTACGATGCGCGTCGCGAAGAGCCTTCGACTTTTCGCGTGCGGCGTCTCGTCGACCGACCTCGGGCTCATCGCCGTATGTCATGTAACCCCGCTCGAATTGTCGTTCAGCTCGCATCGAAGATCGTAGAAGCCCTGTCTGGGAAACCTCCAAACGGGCGGTACCACCCTAGTCAACAGCCAGAATGCTCTGTTACTCCTTCCCCCTTCCGGGTGACATAATGGCGGGTGGTGCGTTAGCGCGCACCATCCATCACAACGGATCGTCCGGCACGTACCTGCCGGTGAAGGAGAAATTTAGTAATGGCATCTGTAACGTTCGACAAGGCAACCCGCATTTACCCGGGTTCGACCCGACCCGCAGTCGACGCAATCGACCTCCAGGTCGCCGACGGCGAGTTCCTCGTACTCGTCGGCCCCTCAGGCTGTGGCAAGTCCACGACCCTGCGCATGCTCGCGGGCCTCGAAGAGGTCAACGACGGCAACATCTTCATCGGCGAACGCAACGTCACCGACGTTCCGCCGAAGGATCGCGACATCGCGATGGTGTTCCAGAACTACGCGCTGTACCCACACATGACCGTCGCCGAAAACATGGGTTTCGCTCTCAAGATCGCGGGCGTCAACAAGGATGAGCGCGCCAACCGCGTTCTCGAGGCTGCCAAGCTCCTCGACCTCGAGCCTTACCTCGGCCGCAAGCCGAAGGCGCTCTCCGGCGGCCAGCGTCAGCGCGTCGCCATGGGCCGTGCGATCGTGCGCCAGCCGCAGGTGTTCCTCATGGACGAGCCGCTGTCGAACCTCGACGCCAAGCTGCGCGTTCAGACCCGTACCCAGATCGCGTCGCTCCAGCGCCGCCTCGGAGTCACGACCGTCTACGTCACGCACGACCAGACCGAGGCGCTCACCATGGGTGACCGCATCGCGGTGCTGAAGGATGGCGTGCTGCAGCAGGTCGGCACCCCGCGTGACCTGTACGAACACCCCGACAACATCTTCGTCGCCGGCTTCATCGGCTCACCGGCCATGAACCTGTTCCAGACCGACCTCACCGCAGACGGCGTGAAGTTCGGCAGCCACACGGTCAGGATCGACCGCGCAACGCTCGCCGATATCAAGACTAAGAAGATCACAGTTGGCATCCGCCCGGAAGATGTCACGGTCGCGACAACGGGCGACGGCCTGCCGGTCGAGGTCGACGTCATCGAGGAACTTGGTGCCGACGGCAACCTCTACGGCCACGCCGACGTCGAGGGCAGCCGCGTTGACCTGTGCGTTCGCGTTGACGGTCGTTCGCACCCGAACGCCGGCGACAAGGTCTTCGTAACCCCGAAGGAAGGCCACCTTCACCTGTTCGACATCGAGTCGGGCCTGCGTGTTGGCGAAGCAGTCATCGCGGTCAAGAACTAGTTCACCAGGTTCGAGCCCGTCACCTTGTCCTGAGGTGACGGGCTCGTTCGTTTGACCGGGAGAATTTCCATGAGCGGCGCCCTCAACATCACCTCAGCGATCGTCGACCCCGCGCTCCTCGATCTGCCGTGGAACCTGCCGCTTGAGCTCTGGCCTGACGACAACATCGCCGCTCTGCCGAAGGGTATCTCGCGCCACCTCGTGCGGTTCGCGCACCTGGGCGGCTATGTCATCGCGATCAAGGAGACCTCGGCCGAGTTCGCGCGCTCCGAATACGACATGCTGCGCACGCTGCAGCGGCTCCAGATTCCGTGCGTCGATCCGGTCGCCGTGATTACCAACAGAACGGATGACGAGGGCAACGAACTCGACTCGGTGCTCGTCACTCGACACCTCAAGTTTTCGCTCCCCTACCGTGCGCTCTACTCGCAGGGGCTCCGTCCCGACACCGCCACGCGTCTCGTAGACGCGCTGGCCGTACTGCTCGTGCGGCTGCACATCGTCGGCTTCTTCTGGGGTGATGTCTCGCTCTCCAACACACTGTTCCGACGGGATGCCGGCGCATTCGCCGCCTACCTTGTCGACGCCGAGACCGGCCAGCTGTACGACGGCCTTTCGAACGGCCAGCGCGAGAACGACCTCGAAATCGCCCGCATTAATATCGCGGGCGAGTTGCTCGACCTTCAGGCAGGCGGCCGCCTCGATGACGAGCTCGATCCTGTCGAGATCGGTAACGGCATCCTCACGGCCTATCGCAACCTGTGGAAAGAGCTGACCGGGTCTGAAGAATTCGACCAGTCGGAACGCTGGCGCATCAACCAGCGCGTCGAGCGCCTCAACAATCTCGGGTTCGACATCGAAGAGCTGGCCATCAAGACGGATGACACGGGCACCCAGGTGCGCATTCAGCCGAAGGTGGTCGACGCCGGGCACCACTCGCGCCGGCTCCTGCGGCTGACCGGGATCGACGCGCAGGAAAACCAGGCCAGGCGCCTGCTGAATGATCTCGATTCGTACACCGTCACCTTTGGAAAGAAGGATGACGACGAGGAAATGGTCGCGCACGAGTGGCTGGCGCAGGTGTTCGAGCCGGTCATCCGCGCGATTCCGAAAGATCTGCGCGGCAAGCTCGAACCCGCGGAAGTGTTCCACCAGTTGCTCGAACATCGCTGGTACATGTCACAGCGCGAGGGTCGTGACGTGCCCCTCGCGGAGGCGCTCGGGTCGTACGTCGACACTGTCTTGCGTCACCGTCGGGACGAGGCCACGGTGATTTCGCCCCCCACCGAGTCGATCACGCTGCCAGTGCCCCTCCCCGACGAAGAGGACTGGCGCAAAAACGTCTAGCGGTAGTCACCCGCGGGCGGTCATGCCCGCGGGCTACTTCGCGGCGCGGCGCTTGGCGATTTCGTAGAGCGCGACGCTGACCGCGATTCCCGCGTTGAGCGACTCGGTCGCCGCCGAGATCGGGATCGACACCACGGCATCGCAGGTCTCCGTCACCAGGCGAGACAGTCCCTTGCCCTCGCTGCCGACCACCAGCAGCACCGGCTCATTCGCGAGTTCGATCGACGGCAACGAGATGTCGCCGTCGCCATCCAGCCCGAGCACGAAGACGCCGCGCTGTTTGAAGTCCTTGAGCGTCTGCGTGAGGTTCGCCGCCATCGCGACGGGTGTGCGGGCCGCGGCGCCCGCGGATGTCTTCCACGCCGAAGCGGTCAGCCCGACTGACCGACGCTGCGGAACGATGACACCCTGGCCACCGAACGCCGCAACCGAGCGGATGATCGCTCCAAGGTTGCGCGGATCGGTGATGCCGTCCAGCGCCACAAACAACGGCTTCTTGCCGCGGCTGATCGCCTGCTCCAGCAGTTCGACCGGGTGTGCATATTCATACGGCGGCACCTTGAGGGCGAGCCCCTGATGCACGGAGTCGAAGCCGGCCAACCGGTCGAGCTCGGGCCGCATCACTTCGAGCACGGGGATGCCGCGATGGTTCGCGAGGTTCAGGGCTTCCTTGACCCGATCGTCCACTTCGATCCGCGTCGCAACGTAGAGGGCCGTCGCCGGGATGCGGGCACGCAGCGCTTCGACGACGGAGTTGCGGCCGGTGACGACCTCGCTCTCGTCAGCGGTCTTGTTGCGCGACCGCGGGCGCGAGTTGGTCGGGGCACCTCCGGAAGTTGCCGAGTTGCCCGATTTCGCCCGGCCGCCCGACGCGACGAACCGCTCGGAGGCGGCCTTGCGCTTGCCTGCGGGATGGTACGGACGGTCCTCGGCCTTCGGCGTGGGCTTCTTGCCCTCGAGAGCCTGTCGTCCCTGGCCGCCGGAGCCGACCTGCGGGCCCTTCCGCGTCTTGCGCACTGCCCCTGCGCGGGGCTTGCTGGCTGGGTTCTTCACGATTCAATGCTCCAATGTGTGCCGGTAGGCGAATCTTCTACCGTAATGCCCGCAGCAGCCAGTTCATCACGGATGCGGTCGGCCGCGGCAAAATCACGGTTGCTTCGCGCAGTCTCCCGGTCTTCGACCAGGCGATCGATGAGGGCACCAAGCGCGCGATCCGTCGGCGCCGTCGTGGATACCCGCCACTCCGGCGAGTGCGGGTTGATGCCGAGAACCTCGGTCATCGCAGTGACCTCGCCGCGAATTTCCGCCGCCGCGGCAAGGTCTTCACCGTCGAGCGCCGCGTTGCCGGCGCGAACCCGGTCGTGCAGAACTGCGAGCGCCTGCGGGACCGCGAGGTCGTCATCCATCGCCTCAGCAAATTCGCTCGGGATGACCGGCGCACCGCTCCCCGCAAACCTGGTGCCATCGAGCCGCCGGTTCGCCCTCGTCATGAACGTCTCGATGCGATCGAGCGCGGCCTCGGCCTCGATCAGCGCGCCGTCGTGGTAGTCGATGATCGACCGGTAATGAGCGGCGCCAAGGTAGTAGCGAACGACCAGCGGGCGGGCCATGTCGAGGAACTCGGACGCGAAGATCGAGTTGCCGAGCGACTTCGACATCTTCTGGCCGTTGACGTTGACGAGCCCGTTGTGCACCCAGTAACTCGCGAACGCGTCGCCAGCGGCGGTCGACTGCGCGAGCTCGTTTTCGTGGTGCGGAAAGCGCAGGTCGAGGCCGCCGCCGTGAATGTCGAAGCCCGCGCCGAGGTACCGCGACGACATCGCCGAGCACTCGATGTGCCAGCCAGGCCGGCCGGCACCCCACGGCGAAGCCCAGGATGCCGAAGCCGGTTCGTCGGGCTTTGTGCCCTTCCAGAGCGCGAAGTCCTGCGGAGCACGCTTCCCTCGCGGGTCAGCGTCGGTCGCGGCGACCATGTCGGTCAGCTTCTGGTGGCTGAGTTCACCGTATGACGGCCAGCTGCCGGTGTCGAAGTACACGTCGCCCGAGCCATCGGTTGCCGCGTAGGCGTGCCCACGTTCGATCAACCGCGCGATGATGGCCTGCATTTCGGTGACGCTGGCCGTAGCGCGAGGCTCGTAGGTTGGCGCTGCGATGCCGAGGCGGCGGTAGGAGTCGGTGAACTCGAGCTCGTAGCGGTACGCGAGCGCCCACCATTCCTCGGTGGAGTTAGCTGCGTTGGTGAGGATCTTGTCGTCGATGTCGGTCACGTTGCGCACGAGCGTCACGCTGAGACCGCGATAGGTAAACCAGCGACGCCACAGGTCGTAGACAAGCGCCGACCGCAGGTGACCGATGTGCGGCGACGACTGCACTGTAGGACCGCAAACGTAGATGCCGACCTGCTCGGGAACGAGGGGCACGAAGTCCTTGAGGACTTGCGCCCTGGTGTCATAGAGCCGGATAGTCACTCGGTGAGTTTACCGACCCGGCCCTACCCATTACGCGGAAATCAGCGCGGTCGCGACCGCGGCGATACCCTCGCCACGCCCGGTGAACCCGAGACCGTCCGACGTCGTTGCCGAGATGCTGACCGGTGCGCCGACCAGCGCGCCCAGGTGCGCCTCGAGTTCGGCACGCCTCGGGGCCAGCTTCGGCCGGATGCCAACAACCTGCACCGCGACATTCAGGATGCCAAAACCTGCGGCCCGCACCAGCGCAACCGTCTCACGGACGAAGACCTCGCCGTGCGCCCCCGCGAAGCGGGGGTCGTCCGTTCCGAACACAGCGCCGAGGTCGCCTAGACCCGCCGCAGACAGTAGGGCGTCGCAGATCGCGTGCGAGAGCGCGTCGCCGTCGCTGTGACCGGCCAGTCCCGGCTCGCCCGGCCACGGCATCCCGCCGAGCCAGAGCTCGACCGAGTCGTCGAACGCGTGAACGTCGATGCCGATGCCGGTTCGCATGCCGCGCGGTTCTGCCAGCTGTTCTGCCAGCTGTTGGGCGCGACGCAGATCCCACGGGGTCGTGATCTTGAAGCCGAGGGGGTCGCCCTCGATTACGTGCACGGCGTGGGCTGCCGCGGCGAAGACGGCCGCGTCGTCTGTGAAGTCGTCCGTCGCCGACTGGTAGGCGTGGAGCAACTCCGCCCGCGGGAAGCCCTGCGGGGTCTGGACCGCCGTCAGCAACGCGCGATCGACGGTACCGGTCGCGTGGCCGGCATCCGTCTGCTTGAGCGTGTCGGCAACAGGCAGGCCCGGGATGACGCCATCACCGGTCGCCCTCACCCTCTCAACTACCGCATCGAAGAGTGCCGACGGGGTAAACGGGCGCGCCGCGTCGTGCACGAGCACGACGCCGATGTCGGGCCACAGAGCCTTCAGCCCCGCCGCGACGGAGGCCTGCCGGGTTGGACCACCGACCACCACACTCGCGTACTCGATTGCGGCACCGGCGGCGGCGCGCAGGAGTTCCTGGGAGTGCGCGTACTCGGCCTCGGGAACGACGACGACGACCTGGGCTGGCTCAGACATCCCGAAAATAGGCGCCAGCGCTCGCTCGAGAATCGTTCTGCCGGCAATCGAAACGAATGCTTTCGGAACGTCAGCGCCGAGGCGCGCACCCGCGCCCGCGGCAACCACGATGACGCCGACCGTAACCGAACGAGTCACCATCGACCTCCGCGATTAATTGCGTGCAACTGCCGTCGGTGGATAAGACCTGCTCGAGGACAAGCCCTGCCCGAAGGTTAGGAGGCCAGTACTTCGTCGAGGACCGTCGACGCCTTCTCTTCGTCGGTCTTCTCAGCGAGCGCGAGCTCCGAGATCAGGATCTGGCGCGCCTTGGCAAGCATGCGCTTTTCGCCAGCCGACAGCCCACGATCCTGGTCGCGGCGCCACAGGTCGCGAACGACCTCCGACACCTTGATGACATCGCCGGACGCCAACTTCTCGAGATTCGCCTTGTAACGACGCGACCAGTTGGTCGGCTCCTCGGTGAAGGGCGCGCGCAAAACTTCGAAGACCTTGTCGAGGCCTTCGCGACCGATGACGTCACGGACGCCGACCAAATCAACGTTGTCTGCGGGAACCTCGATCGTCAGATCACCCTGAGTGACGTTGAGTTTCAGGTAGAGCTTCTCTTCGCCCTTGATGATCCTCTTCTTCACCTCGGTGATCGTTGCTGCGCCGTGGTGGGGGTAAACGACTGTCTCGCCAACCTCAAAAAGCATGAATAGGGCTCCGTTCGAAGACACCTAGTTTATCACAGGGCGCTCACGGTAAGGCTGTCCTAACCTAGCGCTGGCAAGTTGACTGGGTAGGCTGAGTCAACGACTGGTTTTGTCTGTTCTGGAGGGACTCGTGAGACGACGCATCGCGGCAGCCGCGGTACTCGCAATCGGGCTTATGCTCGCCCTGGTTGGCTGCACGTTCTTCGCCCCCCAGGCAACGCTGATCCCGTATGACGCGAGCGATGGCGTGAGCCTCAACGTCGGCGACATCCAACTGCGCAACGCGTTTGTCATTAGCCCGGATGGCGAGACGGCAAACTTCGTCGGCGTGCTGATCAACACGTCGAAGTCCGCTCAGGATGTCAAGCTCCAGTACGTTTCACACGTCAATAACATGACCGCGCGCACGACGGTCGATGTCAAGATGGCCGCGGGCGATGTCATCTCATATGGCAACCCGGGCGTGCCACAGCTCATCATGAACGCCATCAATGTGCAGCCGGGCGGGCTCCTCACCATCTTCGTGCAGTACAACGGCGTCAGCGGCAAGAACGTGCGAATCCCCGTGCTGAATGGCCAGGATCCCACTTACGGCCACTTGCAGCCGACACCAACGCCCACGCCGAACCCGGCGATCTGCTCGACAGCAGCGGCCGGTAAGGGCATCGGATGCCCGAACCCGACGGCGTCAGGCGCCCCGAGCAACTAGCGGCGGCTACGCCTCGCTGCGCGGTTATTCGCGGCTACGCCTCGAAACACTGCGCAGGTTTGACCGGTTCGAGGCTACGCCTCGAACCGATAGCCCAACCCGCGGACGGTGACGAGCATTGTCGGCTCCGAGGGGGTCTGCTCGATGCGAGACCGGATGCGCTTGATGTGCACATCGAGCGTCTTGGTATCGCCGTAATAGTCGGCACCCCAAACGCGGTCGATCAGCTGACCACGGGTCAATACCCGACCGGAGTTGCGCAACAGAACTTCAAGCAGTTCGAATTCCTTGAGCGGCATGGGGGTGTCCTTGCCTGCGACGCTCACGGTGTGACGCTCGATGTCCATGCGCACGGTTCCGGCTTCCAGCACCGCTTCGCGTACGTCATCCTCCTCGACACGACGACGAAGAATGGCCCGGATGCGCGCGAGCAGCTCCCGAGACGAGTACGGCTTCGTCACGTAGTCGTCGGCCCCAAGCTCAAGCCCGACGACGATGTCGATCTCGCTGTCCTTGGCCGTCAGCATGATTATCGGCACCGACGAACGGGCGCGAATCTCCCGACACACCTCGGTACCGGGAAGCCCGGGAAGCATGAGGTCGAGCAACACCAGGTCGCTGCCGTTGCGGTCGAACTCGGCCACCGCGACCAGGCCGTCCGCTGCCGTCGTGGTCTCGTAACCCTCGCGCTCGAGCAGGAACGCGAGCGGTTCGCTCAACGCAGGCTCGTCTTCGACGATGAGGATTCTGGTCATTGCGCAACTCCAAGACTTGCTGCTGTTGCCGGCGACGCTTCTGGCAGCCGGATGGTGAAGGTGGAGCCGTGGCCGAGTTGCGACCACACACGCACGTCGCCGCCGTGGTTTTGCACGACGTGTTTGACGATGGCGAGACCGAGGCCGGAGCCACCGGTGTTGCGGCTGCGGGCCGGGTCGCTGCGATAGAACCGTTCGAACACGCGGTCGCGTTCATCCTCGGGGATTCCGACGCCCTGGTCGGTCACCGCAATTTCGATGATGCCGGCGGCTTCGCTCACACCGATGCCGACGCGCGAGTTGTCGGGCGAGTACTGGATGGCGTTCGAGACCAGGTTGTGTAACGCCACGACCAGGAGCGCCTCGTCGCCGTACACGAACGTGTCGGACTCGCCCCCACTCACGAGTCGGATACCGCGGACATCCGCCGCCACCCGATTCTGGTCGATCGCAATGGCGACCACGTCGTCGAGGTCGATGAGCGACGGCTTGGTGAGGGCATCCGCCGCCTGCAGGCGGGAGAGCTGGATGATTTCCTGGGTGATATTCGCGAGACGCTCGGACTCCTTTGTCAGCCGCATCGCAAATCGCTTGACCTGCTCCGGTTCGTTGGCGGCGCTGCTGAGAGCCTCAGCGAGCAGGCTGACGGCGCCAATCGGGGTCTTGAGTTCGTGACTGATGTTGGCCACGAAATCCCGACGCACCTCCTCGAGGCGATAACCCTCGGTGCGATCTTCGGCGATGAGCAGGATGTACCGCGCGCCCAGGCGGGCGACACGCACCCACAGGTGGATGCTCGCCTCCCCGATCGGCCCACGCGACAGGTGCAGTTCTTCGCTGATCGGTTCGCCGGTGCGCCTGACCAGGTCAACCATTTTCGTGAGTTCGGGGTGAACGAGCTTCTGATTCCAAACCAGGCCGAACGCCAGCGCGCCGGGCGATGCCTTGACGACCGTGTTGGAGGGATCGATGACGACCCCCGCGGACTCGAGGGCGTCCAGCACCTGATCGACACCATCCGGTACTGCCGTGTTAACCACTTCTGCGGCGTGACGGCCACGTTGCGCAGCCAGCATGATGATGACGACCACTGCAGCCCCCACGACGACGCCGAACACGAGCGACAGAGGCACCAGCGTTGCGGGGTCCATAGCGACTAGATTAGTGAGAACTTTCGTACAGTCACCGGGCTCGGGGCAAAAGACCGTAGCGCTTAGAACAATGTTCAAGGCTCGGCCACCCGCCGTTAACCTTGGCGGGGCACTGTGGCGAAGAACTGTGCGGGTTTGTCATGCCCGCAGGATGAGGGACATAGATAATGCGCGAGGTATTCCAGCAGGAACTGCGAGAGGTGCAGGAGCGTCTCATCGAGATCGCCGACCTCGTCGCCCTTTCGATCGAGAATGCAACGCGAGCGTTCAACGAGTCCAACGTATCCCTGGCCGAGACCGTCATCGCTGACGACAACAAGATTGACGCGGCCGCCCAGGAACTCGATGAGCTGGCCATCAACATCCTCGCCAGGCAGCAGCCGGTCGCGCGCGATCTTCGCATCGTGGTCAGCGCGCTCCGCATCAGCGCATCGCTTGAGCGCATGGGTGACATGAGCGAGCACATCGCCCAACTCGCCCGCTATCGCTTCCCTGACAAGGTCGTTCCGAAGAGCCTGCGCCCGACGTTCGCCGAGATGGGTCGGCTGGATGTCGAGATCGCGCGGAAGCTGGTGGAGCTGCTGAAAACCGAGGATGTCGTGATCGCCGAAGACATCCGCAATGAGGACGACAAGATCGACGCCCTTCACCTTTCGGTCTTCGACAAGGTGCTCGGCGAAACGTGGAAGGGCGAGGCAATCGATACCGTGGATGCCACGCTCGCCTCGCGCTACCACGAGCGTTTCGCAGACCACGCGGTGTCAATCGCCAAGAAGGTGCAGTACCTGGCGACCGGCGACTGGATCCCCACGGACGCCTAACCTCCGATCGCTGAGGGGCGTCATATCGACGTTCCCGACCGCGCGGAAGGCCGATATGGCGCCCCTCAGCGCTTCGGGGGCGGGAGCGCCCGACCCCGGGCTACTTCTTGCCCTGGTTTGCTACGGCGGCAGCGCCTGCGGCTGCGGCCTCCGGGTCGAGGTAGGCGCCGGGCTTGGTCGGCATGAAGTTGTCGTCGAGCTCGTAGACCAGCGGGATGCCGGTCGGGATGTTGAGCTCGGCGATATCGTCGTCACTGATGTCGTCGAGATGTTTGACCAGCGCCCGCAGGCTGTTTCCGTGCGCGGTGACGAGGACTGTCTTGCCTGCGGCGAGGTCGACGGTGATGTCGGATTCCCAGTAGGGCAGCATCCGCTCGATGACGAGTTTGAGGGATTCGGTACGCGGGACCTCGCCATCGATACCGATGTAGCGCTCGTCGTGCACCTGGCTGTACTCGGCGTCGTCGTCGAGCGGCGGAGGCGGAACGTCGAACGAACGACGCCAGGTCTGGAACTTCTCGGGGCCGTACTCTGCGAGCGTTTGCGCCTTGTCTTTGCCCTGTAAAGCGCCGTAGTGCCGCTCGTTGAGGCGCCAGGTGCGCTTGACCGGGATCCATAGGCGATCGGCAACCTCCAGCGCAAGGTTTGCCGTCTGGATGGCGCGGGTCAGCACGCTCGTGTACAGGATTTCGGGCTTGAGGCCGGAATCGGCAAGCAGCTCGCCGGCGCGCCTGGCTTCGGTGGTCCCCTGGTCGCTGAGGCCCACATCCACCCAGCCTGTGAACAGATTTTTCTGGTTCCAGTCGGAGTTGCCGTGGCGGAGCAGGATCAGCGTCGAAGTCATGCCGTC
Source organism: Glaciihabitans sp. (assembly GCA_025463785.1). Lineage (GTDB taxonomy): Bacteria > Actinomycetota > Actinomycetes > Actinomycetales > Microbacteriaceae > Galbitalea. The sequence goes on along the minus strand of JAODBD010000014.1, from coordinate 178,507 downwards.
AGTTTATCGACGCCTCCTTGGCGCGTAACTCATGCTCGTCGCCCCGACATGGCGGCGTCACTCGCGGAACTCCGGGGGCTCGCAACGCGGAGCATCCAAGCCAGCATGAGTTACGGACACGAGAACCGGGAGAATGGGGGGATGGTGGAGGGGCGCGTCACGCGCGGCACGACCGGCGTCAACCGCCTGCGCCGTGTCGACCGCTGGATCGCCACCTTGCCCGTGCTGCGCCGCACCGACGATCCGCTCGTCGTCGACCTCGGCTTCGGCGCCAGCGCGACGACCGCGCTCGAACTCCACGATCGCGTTGCGAAAATCAGGCCGGATGTCGAAGTCGTCGGCATAGAAATCGATCCAGATCGCGTCGCGAGGGCCGCCCTCGAAGCCCGCCCCGGTGTGAGCTTTCGGCTGGGAGGTTTCGAGATCCCGCTGCCCACCGGACGACGTGCCACGGTCATCCGCGCCCTCAATGTCCTGCGGCAATACGACGAGTCGGAGGTTGCGCGGGCCTGGGCGACCATGCTTGCCCGGCTGCAACCCGGTGGCATCCTCGTTGAGGGAACCTGCAACGAGATTGGTCGGGTCTGCAGCTGGGTCGCGCTGGATGCCAGCGGCCCGCAGTCGTTCACCGTCAGCCTCAGACTCGATGGGCTCGATGTGCCGTCGATTGTGGCGGAGCGCCTGCCGAAGGTGCTCATTCATCGCAATGTGCCGGGTGAGCGAATCCACGAGTTCCTGAAATCGCTCGATCGACACTGGCAGGTCAACGCGCCGCTGTCGGTGTTCGCAGCGTCTCAGCGTTGGATCGCGACCGTCGAGGGCATGCGCGCGGACGGCTGGCCGGTGCTCGGCACCCGTGCGCGCTGGCGCCTCGGCGAACTCACTGTCGCGTGGTCTTCCGTAGCTCCTGGCTAGTCGCCCGGCCACCGTCCGCGGCAGGACCATGTTGGCCCGATAGCGAGCGGGCGCGCTATCGGCGCACAGCACCCAGACGCGGCAGGCGCGGGATGTCGGCCTCGGCCCCCGCGGACGGCGGCACGATGATCTCCTGCGCGGCTGCAATCTCGATGCCGTCGGCGGCGACGGTGAGGTCGCCCACTGGGTCGGTCGAGCGCTTCACAACGGCGAGCGCGATGGGCCCAAGCTCATAGTGCAGCGCCGACGAGGTCACGCGCCCGACCTCGACGGCGCCAGAGAGCACCGGCGAGCCGTGGGGTGGCAGAACACCGTCCGATCCGTCGAGGTGCAGCAGAACGAGGCGCCGCGGCGGATGCCCGAGATTGTGCACCTTCGCGATGGTTTCCTGCCCGCGGTAGCAGCCCTTGGTGAGGTGGACCGCGGAGCGCAGCCAGTCGAGCTCGTGCGGGATGGTGCGCTCGTCCGCCTCGGTCGCAAGCCGCGGCCGCCAGGCGGCGATCCGAAGGGCTTCGAGCGCCAGCGTGCCGGCAGCGGGCAGGTCGGTCGTGAGGACAGATCGATCGACGAGTATCTCGCTGTAGGTCCAGCCTGCACCGGGGTGCTCGACAACGAGCGAGTACTGATGGCCCCCGCGCTGAACCGAAACCCACGGGTCGCGCCACACCAGCGGCACCCCGTTCGGTGAGGCCGGCGTCAGAGCGGGCGACCCCAGGGTCCCGAGAGTCGCAAAGTCCGCGGTGCGATCCGCGACCTCAACGCGCAGCATGAATCGCATGCGCTCGAGCCACGCGTGCAGGCCAACCGCCTCGGCGGCCTCCAGCAGCAGCCAGGTGGCGACGCCATCATCCAGAAGCCGGATGTCGTACTCGAGTCGCCCCGTCGGGTCGAGCAGCAGGGTTTCGGCCGATTCGCCGGGCTGCAGCTGCGCAACGGACTGCGAGGTCAGCGAGTCCAGCCAGGTCAGGCGGTCGACGCCGGTGATGGTGAGAACGGCCCGATCGGAGAGATCAACGACCGCTTCGCCCGCCGCGAGCGCTTTCTGCTCGCCGAGCGGGTTGCCGTAGTGCTGCGGCGGCGAGCCAACGGCTCCCGGCAGCGTGTCGAAGTCACTCAACTCTTGTCAACCTCCCTGACGCGTGCGTACGCAGGTCTTGCCCGAGCGCCGCAATGTCCCAAGCCCACAGCAGCGCGCCCTCGACGAGTCCGTAGATACGAGTCGCGGCCGCATACTCTTTGGCGGTTGCGGACCGCATCACGGCATCCGTCGCCAGATCGATTCGTGGGCCCTTGACGCGCCCAAGGTAGAGCTCATGAACGCCACCGGGATGAATGAGCGACACCTCGATATCGAAACCGCCGACGTCGTTGCGAAGAGTTTCGACCGACTCAGCCGTTGCAAACGGACGCACACCGACCCGCGGAAGCATCGCGGGGCCGGGGTCGCCATCGCCGAGATTGCGACTCAGCCGCCAGTACCCGGTCTCCGTCGCAAGCGGTGTGAGCGACTCATCGAGCAACCACGTATATGAGTTGTAGTTGAGATAGGGAAGGCCGTCCTGGCTGAACGAAACGCGCTGCCCGAACTCGTACTCTCGTACCTCGTCGCCGACCGTGTAGTGAACCACGCCACTACCCTCCCAAACGCCGAGCAGCCACGAGAGCGGGCCCAACTCCGCGGGCACGCTGGTGTCGAGATCGAAGACGCTCACGAACCGCTAGCGCTGCCCACGGAACAGATTCACCAAGACCGTGATGGAGACGAAGGCAATCGCAATAACCGCGAGCCCAAGGAGACCAACGAAGAAAAACTCGAGCGCGACGACCATGCAACAATCCTACGCGCGAAAGTCAGAGCGTGAACGGCAACAGCACGACCGTGCCGACGACGAGAACCACGACGGCTCCGCCAATGCTCGCCATCATCCGCAGCACGAGACCCTCCTTGCTCGGCAACGCCAACTGGATGATGAAGGTAAACAACACCACGCCAGCCAGGACGATCGACAGCCACCGAAAGTACCCCGACGGGGCCGATATCGACGCGACGAGCACGACGCCGACGAGCGCAAGCACCCACACCGGGACAGCGCTCGCAATACGGGAAGTCACGTGACCATGCTATGGCGCTTGTAGACTGTCCCACACGCACTTTGGAGGGCCCGTGGCGCAGTTGTTGATCCTGACCTCTGCGGTCGACACTGACGTTCTGCCCGCATTGGGGTTGCTGAGCCATAAGACTCGGCAGATCCCGGCATCGCCGGCGTCTTTGATTACCGCGCCGACCTGCGATCTCATCTTCGTGGATGCCCGGCAAGATCTCGCGAGCGCCAAGTCGCTGTGCAAGATTCTGACCACAACAGGCATCAATGTTCCGCTGATGCTCGTGTTGACGGAGGGCGGCCTCACGGCGGTCAGTCCCGACTGGGGCGTCGACGATGTGGTGCTTGAGACGGCGGGGCCCGCCGAGGTGGATGCCCGCATCCGGCTGGTCATCGGGCGCGCCGCGGAGGACAAGTCGAACTCCAAGATCCAGGCATCCGGTGTCGTCATCGATGAGGCCAGCTATTCGGCCAAGGTGCACGGCCGTCCGCTCGATCTGACCTTCAAGGAATTCGAGCTGCTGCGGTTCCTGGCGACGCATCCATCCCGCGTGTTCACCCGCGAGCAGCTGCTCAGCGAAGTGTGGGGGTACGACTATTTCGGCGGAACGCGCACTGTCGACGTGCACGTGCGCCGCCTGCGCGCCAAGCTTGGCGACCTCGAGTCGCTCATCGGCACGGTTCGCAACGTCGGCTACCGCTTCAACGTGTACGAAGAAGAGAATGAGCGACTCACCGCGATCGGTTCCTAACTGGGTCGTCCGGCTCGCCGAACGATCTCGCGCCGCAGACGGCGCACCTCCTTTTTCGGATCAGGCACTGGTCGACTACCGCACGGGCTCCCGCGAACTCGTCGCCATCGACGAAGTTGCTGCCGCGATCGTCGCGCCCGGTGAGGCCGAATTCGTCGTCGACCCTGCTGCGCGTGGTCGCCGAACCGGCACTGCCTTGCTCGAGACGCTTCTCTCGTCGTCGGGCCCCGGGATGCTGTTCTGGGCCCACGGAGACCACCCGGCGGCGCGCGCCCTCGCGGCCAGCCACGGCCTCACCCCCGTGCGAGAACTCCTCCGCCTCTCTCGCGAGTTGCCCGCTTCGGCCGGGTTCCGCGCGCCAAACACGACAAATCCGGGCAACTCAGGAGTGGGGGCATTTGTCGTGGGGGGCGACGAAGACGAGTGGGTCGCGCTCAACGCGCTGATCTTCCGCGATCATCCTGAGCAGGGCAGCGTCAGCCGGGCCGACCTCGAGCAGCTCGAGACCGAGGCCTGGTTCAACGCGGACGACTTCCTGGTCCTGCGCGACGGCGACGGGATGATCGGCTACTGCTGGCTGAAGCTCGAACCGCCACTGGGCGAGTTCTACGTGGTCGGGGTACATCCGGAATTCCAGGGGCTGCGGCTCGGCGGCCTCCTCTTCGAGGCCGGACTCGCCCGGATGCGCGAGCTTGGCATCCAGAAGGCGCACCTCTATGTCGAGGGCGACAACGGACCAGCTCTTGGCCTCTATACCAGCCGCGGTTTCGAGCGGGACTCGATAGACATCCAGTACTCGAGTTTGCCGGGTACCTAACAGAGCGGGAAACAGGACCCCGGGCGGAGTTCACACCCCGTTTACCGGTGGGGATAGCCCGCGGATGCCAGTATTGAGGGATGGAAACGGAAGCCTGGGTCGGAGACGCCGCTGTCGGCGCAGACTACGACGACGACTTTGACGACGAGTCGTCCTCTGACGACGACGGCAGTCTTCCGGCCGACCGATACCTCGATCGCGAGTTGAGCTGGCTCGCCTTCAACCAGCGTGTGCTCGAACTCGCCGAGGATGGCCGGGTGCCGCTGCTGGAGCGGGTCAACTTCCTGGCGATCTTTGCGAGCAACCTCGACGAGTTCTTCATGGTGCGGGTCGCCGGCCTCAAACGCCGCATCGCCACCGGACTCGCGGTGCCAACGAACGTCGGTCGCAGTCCGAGCGAGGTCCTTGGGGATGTCGGCATGGTCGCTCACGAGCTGCAGACCCGTCACGCGCGGGTCTTCGGCGACATCGTCAAGCCCATGCTCGACGAGGAGGGCATCCACATCGAGACCTGGGCCGACCTCGGCCCCGAGGATCGCGCGCAGATCGACGACATCTTCTCGAAGCAGATCTTCCCGGTGCTGATGCCGCTCGCAGTCGACCCCGCGCATCCGTTCCCCTACATTTCGGGGCTGTCGCTCAATCTCTCGGTGCGCGTGCGCAACCCCAAGACGAGCCGCATCGAGTTCGCTCGCATCAAGGTGCCGCCGCTACTGCCGCGTTTCGTGCAGCTACCGGATGACGGCACGGGTCGGCTGCGCTTCATCCCTCTCGAAGACCTCATCGCCAATCACCTCGGCGACCTCTTCCCCGGGATGGAGATCCTCGAGCATCACGAGTTCCGCATCACGAGGAACGAAGACGTCGAGATCGAAGAGGACGAGTCGGAGAACCTCATCCAGGCTCTCGAGAAGGGGCTGCTGCAGCGGCGATTCGGGCCCCCCATCCGCCTCGAAATCTCGAACGACATGGATCAGACCACCCTGGGCCTGCTCATGCAGGAGCTCGCCATCACCGAGCAGGAGGTCTACCGGCTTCCCGCGCCGCTCAATCTCGGCGGGCTGTTCGAGATGTACAAGATCGACCGACCGACGCTGAAATACCCGAAGCAGCTGCCGACCACGAGCACCGGGCTGTTGCCGACCGACCCCACCGAAGTGCCAGACATCTTCGCCTCGATCCAGCGCCAGGACATACTGCTGCATCATCCGTACGAGTCGTTTGCCACGAGCGTGCAGACCTTTCTGGAGCAGGCCGCCGCAGACCCGAACGTCCTCGCGATCAAGCAGACCCTGTATCGGACGAGCGGCGACAGCCCCATAGTCGAGGCTCTGATTGACGCGGCCGAATCCGGCAAACAGGTTCTGGCACTCGTCGAAATCAAGGCGCGGTTTGATGAGACGGCGAATATCAACTGGGCGCGCAAGCTCGAGAAATCCGGCGTTCACGTCGTCTACGGTCTGGTCGGCCTGAAGACGCACTGCAAGCTGGCGCTCGTCATCCGACAGGAAAAGAACGGCAGCCTCAAGCACTACAGCCACATCGGCACGGGCAATTACAACCCGAAAACCAGCCGCATCTACGAAGACCTGGGGCTTCTGACCGACAGTGACACCATCGGTAAAGATCTGACGCGACTGTTCAACGAGCTCTCGGGCTACGCCATCGAGAAGAAGTTCAAGCGACTGCTGGTGGCCCCGCTTCACATGCGCGGTGGCCTGTTGAAGCGCATCCGGCAGGAAGCGGAGAACGCGCGCAACGGGCTGGAGTCCGGCATCCGAATCAAGGTCAATGCCATCGTCGACGAGGCGATCATCGACGCACTGTATAGGGCGAGCATCGCGGGTGTTCCGATCGACATTGTCGTGCGCGGCATCTGCTCGCTGAAGCCGGGGCAGGTCGAATTGAGTGAGAACATTCGGGTTCGGTCGATCCTTGGCCGCTACCTCGAGCACTCGCGAATCTTCTCGTTCGCCAACGCGGGCGACCCGCAGGTCTTCATCGGCAGTGCCGACATGATGCACCGCAACCTCGACCGCAGGGTCGAAGCGCTCGTGCGGCTGACGGAGCCCGGGCACCTCGCCCAAGTCGACGAGATTTTCAATACTGAAATGTCGGATGCGACCGCATCCTGGTGGCTGGACGAATCCGGGCTCTGGATCCACCATTCGGTCTCGGAGGCCGGCGCACCACTCGACGACGCTCAGGAGGTCACGATGCGCGCCATCGCATCCCGCAAGCGTACGTCGGGAGTTCTGCGATGACGGATGCCCAGGCGACGCCGATTCTTGCGGCGGGAGCAGTCTGCTGGCGCATGGCCGGCAGCAAGGTGCGAGTGCTCCTCGTACACCGCACCCAGCACAAGGATGTCTCGCTGCCGAAGGGCAAGGTTGAGCTGGGAGAGACGCTGCCGGAGACCGCAGTGCGGGAGATCGCCGAAGAGACCGGCCTCGTGGTCGGGCTCGGCGCACCGCTCGGGCAGGTCGAGTACCAGCTGCCAAGCGGCAGGGACAAGGTCGTGTACTACTGGTCTGCCGAGGTCGACGCACACGCCGTCGAGACGGCGCGTTTCGTGCCCAACGAGGAGATCTCGGGCCTCGAATGGGTGTCGCTCAAGAAGGCTCGGCAGCGCCTCACCTACCCGCACGACATCGACATCATCGATGTGTTCGCCGAGCGGATCAAAGCCGGCCGGGCACGCACGTTCGCGATCGTGGTGGTTCGTCATGGCAAGGCCGTGCCGGTCGGATCATGGGACGGGCCGGACGCCTCGAGGCCTCTCCTGCTGCGTGGCACGGCGCAGGCGGCCAGCATCGCCCTCGGTCTCGCCGCGTACCGCCCGAAGAAGATCATCACCAGCACGGCCGCTCGTTGCATCGCGACGGTTGCGCCGCTCGCCCGCCTTACCGGGATCGAGCCCACCGAGTCGGATGCCATCAGTCAGGACGCGTTCGAGTCGGGCGAGTCCGGCGCTGTCGGCCTGCTCGGGAGGCGAGTGCGGAAGAAGAAAACGACCGTGCTCTGCAGTCACGGCCCGGTCATCCCGGAGCTGATTGCGGAGCTTGCGAGCCTCACGAACACACCGCCATCGCGGGAATTCATGTCGATGGGATACCTCGCGACCGGTGAATTCTCGGTGCTGCACGTCGCGAGCGAGTATCCCGCTTCGGGCATTGTGGCGCTGGAAACCCACAGCCCAACCGCGGAGTGATCACCAGAAATTCAGGAAACGACGGCAATGTTTGGTGTGCGTTAACCTTCCGTTCACCATCCGGCACGGGCATGGTCACCAACGGAACCTACCGTCGATTGGAGTGGGTCGCACCGGCCCCATCCTGTAATCAAACCCCCGAAGGGAACACTGTGAGCTTCACCCGTTTCGGCAGCATCGCTGTCGTCGCCGTAGCAGCAGCACTCGTCTTGTCCTCGTGCGCATCGAACGAGGGAACCACCACCGGCTCCACCGGCAGCCCCAGCGCCCTCACCGGCACACTCTCCGGTATCGGCTCGTCCGCACAGGGCACGGCTGAGACCGCTTGGGCCGCCGGATTCCAGGGCGCCAACTCTGGCGTGACCGTCAACTACAACCCGCAGGGCTCCGGCGCAGGACGCACCGCGTTCCTCGGCGGACAGTCCGATTTCGCCGGCTCCGATGCGGCGCTCAAGGACACCGAACTCGCGACGCAGTCGCCGAAGTGCGCGGCCGGCACCAAGCCGATCGACCTCCCGGTGTACATCTCCCCCATCGCGATCGTCTTCAACATTGCGGGCGTGACCACCCTGAAGCTCGATGCTCCGACGATCGCCGGCATTTTCAGCGGCAAGGTCACCACCTGGAACGACAAGCAGATCACTGCGCAGAACGCCGGCGTCACGCTGCCGTCCGCAAAGATCAACGTCGTTCACCGCGGTGACGACTCCGGCACCACGCAGAACTTCACCGACTACCTGAGCGCCAACGCTCCGACCGTATGGACGGCTGCCCCAGCGCAGACATTCCCATACAAGATCGGCGACGCGGCAACCGGTAGCTCAGGTGTCGCGGCTGCGGTCAAGAGCGCGAAGAACAGCATCGCGTACCTCGACAACTCGGCAGCAACCGGCCTCGCGTCGGCACAGCTCAAGGTCGGCGCGACCTACAACACCATCAGCGCCGCCGGTGCTGCGGATGTCGTCGCCAAGTCCCCGATCGCCGCGGGTCGTGCAGCTAACGACCTCGCCATCGCGATCGACCGCAAGAACACCGACGCCAACGCCTGGCCGAACGTTCTGGTCAGCTACCTGATCGTCTGCCAGACGTACAAGGACAAGGCAACCGGCACGCTCGTGGCGGCATACGCCAAATACGTAGCATCGGCGGATGGCCAGGCTGCTGCTGCAAAGCAGGCCAGCTCAGCGCCCCTCGCGACCGACCTCGCTGCCAAGGTTGCAGCATCAATCGCTACCATCAAGTAACCGCACAACTAGAGTCGGTCTGGGTCACGGAATTTCGTGGCCCAGACCGACTCTGCGCAAGCAAACTCTCCCCAGACATCCCCGCTTCGGAAAGCCAGAATGACCACCGAATCTGCAGGCAGGATCACGGCAAAAATTCGCCGCGGTGATCGCGTTTTCTCGACCAGCACCGTCATCGCCGGCAGCATCATTCTGGCCATCCTCGCCGCCGTCGCGATCTTCCTGGTCGTCCAGTCATTTCCGGCAGTCGTCGCCAAGTCCGGCACTCTTCCGAACGCGGCGCCCAACTTCTGGGTCTATGTCGGCCCCCTCATCTTCGGCACCATTTGGGCTGCAGCCCTCGCGATGATCTTCGCGGTGCCGATCTCCATCGGGGTCGCCCTCTTCATCTCGCACTACGCACCGCGGCGCATCGCGCAGGTGCTCGGCTACATCATCGATTTGCTCGCTGCCGTGCCTTCCGTCGTTTTCGGACTGTGGGGCGCCAACGTGCTGGCTCCGGCACTCGCCCCGTTCTATGCCTGGCTCAATACGAACGCCAGCTGGTTTCCGCTCTTCCAGGGCAGCGTGTCTGCAACGGGTCGCACCATCCTGACCGTCGCCATCGTGCTCGCCGTCATGGTGCTGCCGATCATGACCGCGGTCAATCGCGAGATCTTCCTGCAGACGCCGCGCCTGCACGAGGAGGCCGCACTCGCCCTTGGCGCCACCAGGTGGGAAATGATTCGCACCGCCGTATTGCCGTTCGCCCGCCCCGGTATCGTTTCGGCATCCATGCTCGGCCTCGGCCGCGCGCTCGGCGAAACCATGGCCGTCGCCATCGTGCTCTCGCCCGCGGTCGTCTACTCGTTCCTTCTGCTGACACCGCAGAATCCGGAGACCATTGCCGGCAATATCGCGCTGCAGTTCTCTGAGGCGTCAGGGGTCGGACTCAGCTCGCTCATCGCATCCGGTCTCGTGCTGTTCGTCGTGACGTTCATCGTGAACGCGATTGCCCGCTACGTCGTGGGGCGCCGCAAAGAATTCTCGGGAGCCAACTGATGGCCACGGAACTTGCTGCGCGACCGATCGTCAACTCCCTGACCACCGGCAGACTGCCGAGGGGCAGCGCGTGGATGCTGCTGGTCGGCTGCTGGATCCTCCTCGGCCTGGTCTTTCTGCTCGTGCAGCTGGCCGGCGGCACCACCTCGTTCAACATCGTCGGCACCGTTTTCTGCGGCACGATCCTGTTCGACATCCTCATCTACGTTCTTTCGCGACTGGTGGAAGGTGCGCGACGCGCTAAGGACCGCCTCGTGACCTCCCTCGTGACGACGGCGTTCATCATCGTTCTCCTGCCGCTCGTCTCGCTGCTCTACACGGTTGTCGCAAACGGCCTCGGCCGGATGATCGAGCCATCGTTCTTCACGGAGTCGATGCGCAACATCCTCGGTGAAGACGGCGGCGTCGTTCACGCGCTCATCGGCACGCTCGAGATCACCGCGGCTGCGGCGATCATCTCGATCCCGATCGGGCTTTTGACCTCGATCTACCTGGTCGAGTACGGGCGCGGCACACTCGCGCGAGTAATCACGTTCCTGGTTGACGTCATGACGGGCATCCCGTCGATCGTCGCCGGCCTGTTCGCCTTCGCGCTGTTCGCGCTGATCACCGGTAACCCGGGATACCGCTCGGGCATCTCCGGTTCCGTCGCGCTGGCGGTCTTGATGATCCCGATCGTCGTGCGGTCGTCGGAGGAGATGCTGAAACTCGTGCCGAACGAGTTGCGCGAGGCGTCGTACGCGCTCGGGGTGCCGAAGTGGTTGACGATCCTGAAGATCGTCATCCCGACATCCATTGCCGGCATCACGACCGGCATCACGCTTGCCATCGCCCGCGTCATTGGCGAGACCGCACCGCTCATCGTGGCGGCCGGCTTCACGACCAGCGTCAACTACGACCTGTTCAACAACCCGATGATGACGCTGCCCGCCTTCGCCTACCAGCAGTATTCGCAGCAGGGCGCCATCCAGAGCGACTACATCAACCGCGCGTGGGCGACCGCGCTCACGCTCATTCTTATCGTTATGATCCTGAATCTCGTCGCGCGCCTCGTCGCGCGCTTCTTCTCCCCCAAACTCGGTCGCTGACCGCGACATCCCAACACCCAAGGAAACCCAGTGTCGAAGCGCATCGAAGTCAATGATCTGAACGTCTACTACAGCAAGTTCAAGGCCGTTGAGGATGTCACGCTCACCATCGAACCTCGCACCGTCACGGCCTTCATCGGGCCGAGCGGATGCGGCAAGTCGACGTTCCTGCGCACCCTGAACCGCATGCACGAGGTGATCCCCGGCGCGCGCGTCGAGGGTGAAGTACTCATCGACGGCAACAACCTCTACGGCCCCGGAGTCGATCCAGTACTCGTGCGCCGCCAGGTCGGCATGGTGTTCCAGCGGCCGAATCCGTTCCCGACAATGTCGATTCGCGACAACGTGCTCGCCGGTGTGAGGCTCAATAACCGTCGCATGTCGAAGACAGACGCGGATGCGCTGCTCGAGAAATCGCTGCAGGGCGCGAACCTCTGGAACGAGGTCAAGGACCGGCTGGCGCTGCCCGCGTCGGGGCTCTCGGGTGGCCAGCAGCAGCGACTCTGCATTGCGCGGGCCATCGCGGTCTCGCCGGAGGTCATCCTGATGGACGAGCCGTGCTCCGCGCTCGATCCGATCTCGACGCTGGCGATCGAAGACCTCATCGAGGAGCTCAAACAGCAGTACACGATCGTGATCGTCACTCACAACATGCAGCAGGCCAGCCGGGTGTCGGATCGCACTGCGTTCTTCAACATCGCGGGCACGGGCAAGCCCGGCAGGCTCATCGAGTACAACGACACCAACACGATGTTCTCGAACCCGAGTGTTCAGGCGACCGAAGACTACGTCTCCGGCAAGTTCGGCTAGCCCGGGACCCGCCCGCGCCCGCGCCCACCACCATCGTGAGTTGCCCACGTTTGTCGGGTTTCTCGCCGGATACCCGACCAGAGTGGGCAACTCGCGGAATTATGGGGTTCGCGATCAGGATGGGGATGGGGATGGGGAGCGGGCGCCTCGAAGTGGGGAACCGGGCCGCAGAACGCCTCTCGGCGCAAGGCCGCTCGAAGCGGCTATTAGTGGAGCCCGGGGTTACTGCGGCCCGGAAAGACAAGTTTACCCGATGAGTTTCCGGGAAACGCTGAAGGGGCAGTCAGCTGGCGGGCGCGGCGATCAGTCCAGCTGCCCAATGCGCTGCAGGCGCGCGCAGGTCGTGAACTCGTCTGCCGTGATCGCGAAGCGGTCTGCGCGGGATGTGAGTTCGGTCGCGCGGTCCGGATTAGTGAAATCGGCGTCATCCGCAATGCTCGTGGCCCCGGCGGCGCAGATCCTGCAGAAAGCGCCTGCCCGGTCGAGCGCGATGCCGAAATCACCCGTGAAGACGCCGCGAAGAATCTCGTCGGCGAGCGCGGTGATCTCCTCCGGGCCCGTCGGCATCGGGGCACCGGCCACCGCGGTGTCGATCGTCTGGAGCACCTCGCTGCCTCGCTGGAAAAGGAGGCTTGTGCCATCCGGATCCTGCCGAATGAGGAGTCGCATGAGGTAGATCCGCCAGAGCGCTCCCGGCAGACTCCTTGCGCTGGAGCGCGCCCAGAGCTCGGCGATCGCATCGATGCCGTGGTCATCCGTGTAGGCGATCAGCCTGGCCAGCACCTCGGGATCATCGTTATCGCGAACGCGGTCAACCAGCGCGTGGGCGGTGTCGTGCGCGACGCGCAGGATCGCGGCGGGGTCCTCTCCACCTTCGTAGGTGTCGAACTTGTCGCCGGAATACTGGGTGGGCTTGTGAAAATCGTCGGCCATCGCATCCAGCCTAGGCTGGGCCCACACGCGCCGGTAACGGCGCGCTGCTGAGCAAGCCTGGCGTCGGTGCAGCGGGGACTGACTATCCGAACGTGAACGAGTACGCGGTGAGGCCCTTGCTCAGCTGGATAGTCACCGTCGAGTTGCGGTAACCGCCGGCAGCCAGCACATCGCGGATATCCGGCGGACCGGACACCGGGATCGTGCGAGTTCCCTGCGAATCGGTCACCGTGAGCGTGCCGGTACCGCCGACGTTGAGGTACACGTGCGCGCCCTCATAATGCAGCCTGATGGATGCCGGCCCATTTTCGGCAGTGATTGACTGGGCGGTCGTCTTGATGGTTCCGCTGAACGCAAGGTCGTTCTGGCCGAGACCGCCCGACGGGAACGTGTACGTCGCGGTGCCCTGCTTGTAGCCCCCCGGGCTCTGGAAGCTGTCCTGCGGGGCGCGCTCGCTTCCGAGGTACGTCTCGGGGGTGAGCGCCTTCGTGGGAGTCGTGTCTGGCACGTCGGTCGCGGCCGGAAGCGACAGTGACGGGTTAGCATCCGCCAGAAGCTGCCTGATCAGTTTCTCGGTGCCGGCGTAATCACCCTCTCCGAACGCGATGTGACGAACCTGGCCTTTGGCATCGATCAGGTATTCGGCGGGCCAGTACTGGTTGCTGTATGCGTTCCAGGTGGCGAAATTGTTATCGAGAGCGACCGGATATTTGATGCCCTGCTCCGCGGCGCTCGCCTTGACGTTCGCCTCGACGTGCTCGAAGGCGTACTCCGGCGCGTGGATGCCGACGATCTCGAGCCCATCCTTCTGATATGAGGAGTACCAGGCATCCAGGTGCGGAGTCGAGCGCTGGCAGTTGATGCAGGAGTACGCCCAAAAGTCGATGAGCACGACCTTGCCGCGCAGGCTCTTGAGGGTGAGCGGCTGGTCGTTTGCGGTGTTGAACCAGCCGGTGATACCGGTGAACGCGGGCGCGGTGCCACAGTTGACGAGCGTGGCGGCGCCGGCGGCGCAGGCGGCGCTGCCCGGCGCGTTTGTGCCTGAAACAGCGCCCCCAAATCCGACGGTTGCGCCGATGCCTGCAGCGGCCGCCTGCAACTGGCTCGTGTAGTCGGGCACCAGTCGAAGCAGCAACGTCGGCAGGTTGAACACCGGCACGACCGCGACGGCGAGCGCCAGCATCACAACGCCAGCCGCGACGCGGATGCCGCGCTGGTGACGTCGAAACGCACTAATTCGCTCGGCGAGTCGCCTGCCGGCCAGGGCGAACACGAGAAGTGGAATGGCGACGCCGACGGCGAATGCAAACGTCTCGGCAAGGGTCTGCGCCGTTAAGCCGCCACCCGCCGCGGCGACAACGGCGAGGACGGGCCCGGCGCAGGGCACGAAGACCGCGCCGAGGGTGAGTCCAAGTAAGAATCCACCCCGATCGCCCTTTGCCTCGCGTTGAGGTATCCATGCGAACGGCTTCTCGAGAATGCGTTCGAATGGAGGCACGATCAGGCCGAGCGCGACCAGAACAAGCGCAACAATCCCGATCCAGATGATCGTGTCCTGAGGGAGGTGCAGAAGGCTAAGCAAGAACGATCCCGAGAGCGTGAAAACGCTAAAACTCAGCACAAGCCCGAGAATGACCATGTACGGCCGGCGGCCGCCCAACACGCCGCGAGAAGCATCGCCCTCGCGGGCGGACTGCGTGCCGCCAGAGAAGAATATGACGGGAAGTACCGGCAAAATGCAGGGCGAGATGCCCGCGACGAGGCCGCCGATAAAACCGACCAACAGGACGGTCACAGAATTTTCTCCTCGGTCGACAGGATGCGGTTGGTGACAACGATAGGCGCTACATTTGTATCCGCGGGCCTCTAGCTCAGTTGGTAGAGCATCGGACTTTTAATCCGTTGGTCGCGGGTTCGAGCCCCGCGGGGCCCACCATTAGCACCTCATTCGAACCCCGACCTGCGAAAAGCGCCGGTCGGGGTTCTTTGTTTTTCCTCGAATTGTCGCTCGAAGAGGCTGCTCTAGCCGCAAGTGCGCTCTCCACTGGCGAAGGTGCGCGCTCGAGGAGCGCCTCGAATGGTTGTGCAAGCTCGACGGTGATGTTCGCCTCGACGTCGACGAGTACTCGTGTGAAGAATGCCTGATTGAACAGACGACGAATATGGTCCGGAGCGCGCCGGTAGGCCTCGTAACAGTTCTCGGAAAGCGCGAGTGCAGCTTCCATTGTCCTTCTCAGCTTCTGCTCGTCTAGCGTGGACCGCTGCAGCCGTTCGTTGACGTCGGCGAGTTGGCGTGAAATGAGATCTTGCTCGGATTTGAGCAGTTCAACTGGGATTGCACCCGCGTAGTGGGCCTCGAGGAGTTTCATGCGTTTTGCTGTCAGTGCTTCGCGCCGTGATTCAAGCTCGGGACGCAGTTGATGTTCAGTTTCGAGATCGATTCGTAGCTCGTCGGTTAGCTGCCGCTCCAGCATCCCCCGAAAGGTTGGAGACAGCGCAATGGACTTGTAACGGTCGACGATCTTGTCCTCGACAACGTGTATTGGCACGACGGGCTGGACGCAGTCGTTGCGCTTGAGGTGGCGCCCGACGCACATGAAGTAGTCGTAGACGACGTCGTGTCGGTTTTTCGAGAGTTGAACGACGAGACGGCTGCCACACGCCCCGCAGAAGATGGTGCTCTTGAGGTAGTGATTGTGGATGCGAACCTTTTCACCGGACACACGGGATGCCATGACATCTTGGACCGCATCCCAGGTTTGGGGTGACACGAGTGCGTCATGTTTGCCGTCATGTGACCCTCAGGTAATCCTCACTTCTGCCGACTGGAGGATCGTCTCGTGTGGTCACGTCCCGCTGTGTGGAGTGTCTCGAACCCACGCAAGGCACCTGGGTTACGTCCGCCGCAGGGCCCCGAACTTGGGTGGACAAGGGCGGCTATGTGGAACGAACTATTGAGGTTTCGAAGTTTCCAATGCGGTAGCTTTAGTCGACCTTCGTAGTCGAAGGAAGTTCGATTTCTTCATTTGCCTTGGTTTCATCCCCCATCGAAAGTTGATCCTGTTGCGCAAATCCCGCCTTCGCCTGTTCGCCGGTTCCCTTGCAGCGTTCGCGCTTGTGATTGGGGGTGTGGTCGGAGCAACCACGAACACTACCGCCACTGCCTCGGCAGCCACGACTAGTGCGGGTGGTTTGTTCACCGCATTGCAGACGCGGGCACTTGACACTCGATACGGCACGGGCGGGTTGCCAATTGCCAAACTCACGGGCGGACATTGGTATGCAATCGGAATAGACGGCCAGGGAGGCATACCGACGTCCAACGTGTCAGCTGTTCAAGTCACATTCACCGTGGTGAATGCGTCCGCGGCAGGCGTGTTGCACGCTGACGCAGATGGCACCACGACGCCCAACACCGCGCTCCCGTACGCCACGTATCTGGCGGGAAATACCATTTCCAACACCGCAGTGATACCGGTCGGAGCCGATGGAAAGATCCAAGTCGGGCCTACAGCATCGACCGACCTAATGATCGACGTGGAGGGCTATTTCACCGGGGGAAATGCCGCCGGCGGTGGATACGTTCCGACGAATGCAACTCAGATTTATAACTCTGGCTCCACGCAGTACCCGGCTGGCTCCTATGTAACATTTCCGGTCGCGGGACTCGGCGGAATTCCATCGAGCGCCTCGTCTGTCATGTTCGACATCATCGAAGCCAATGGCGGCTCCACGGGAGGCTACCTGACGCCGTATCCGGCGGGTACCGCGAAACCAACGACTTCGTTGAACTGGCCAGCGGGCAGAAACTATGAGTGGACGACCGCGGTGCCACTAAATTCAACGGGGGACATCACGATCTACATCGGAGCGGGCTCCGGATCGGTGAGTCTCTCTGTTGGGGTCGAGGGGTATTTCACGGCCTCTGATGGCACCACTTCAGCGGGTGAATTCACTGGAGCGGCGGCACGCGTCTTCA
This sequence comes from Glaciihabitans sp., assembly GCA_025463785.1. Taxonomy (GTDB): domain Bacteria; phylum Actinomycetota; class Actinomycetes; order Actinomycetales; family Microbacteriaceae; genus Galbitalea. The sequence continues at coordinate 161,615 of JAODBD010000014.1, read as the reverse complement.
ACTCAGCGTCTCCCTCCGCGCCGATTGCCGCCGGTGCATCGGTGACAATCCCGGTCGCCGGTATAGCCGGACTTCCTTACATGGGCGCCGGCATCGCAGCAGTCGCGGCGAACGTTGAAATCTCACCGGGGAGCGGGGCCCAAGGCCACATCCAAGTCTTTGCGGATGACGCCAGTCCGGGGCAATCGGCGCAACAGTTCTATTCCGGGGTATCGACCTTCGCGTTCGACGTTGTATCCCTAGGTGCTGATGGAGGCGTCACGATTCAAAACAGCTCCAGCGGATCAATCAACGTGATCGTCGATGTCGAGGGCTGGTATCAAGCACCTAGCCTTGCCAAACCAACGATCAACTGCCCGGCGCCATACGTCGATGGCTACGCATCATCGACGGTTCCGAGCGCGCCAGTGGTGTGTACGGTGAGCGTGAGCAATGGCACATACGATTCGACGAACGGCTCACTGGATACCTATCTCGATGGAGTGGAGCTGCCTGCACAACCTTTCAGCAGCACAACCACCACATCGCAGACGGTGGCAGTGTCCACCCAGGGCGGCATGCACTCGATCACCTCCAGCGCGGACTCGTCCTATGGAACCGCCGGCACGACAGCGTCCCTGGGGTTCACAAATCCTGGCCCGAGCACCCCAACCGGGTTTGCCGCCGACCCGTGGGTGACAGTCCCCGACCCTGGCAACCCTGACGACCCCAGCGCCACAAACTTCACACCTACCTTGCATGCGACGACCAATGACTCGTCGCCCGCATCGACCACATTCGAGATTCGTTCCGCCAAGGACACCAGCTCGGGGTCCCTCGTTCAGACATGTGTGTCTCCGATTGTCGCAAACAGTGAGGCCGCCGCCTGCACAACCCAACCGTTGTCCGAGGGTACCTACTACGTCAGATCACAAGCTTCAGACGCAACATACACAAGTGCATGGAGCGACTGGTCCACCCTTCCTGTCTCATCGATCGTGAACAAGGAAGTGCTGCCACCACCGGTCGTCTCCTGTCCCGCGATCACCAACGGCCAATGGGATCAAACGCCACCTACGAGTACCGTCACATGCCAGGTCACAGCGGCAGCCGCGCCGGATGGCTCGGGGTCGCTCGACATCACACTCGACGGGCAAGGGCTCGCCGAAGTCGCACTCAGCTCGACCGCAACGACAACAGTTCCCGTCACGGTCCCCGCTGGCGCAGCCGGGCACGACATCGAGACTTCAGTCGCAGAAGTCACGGATGGTCCCGCAACGTCATCGGAGAGTTTCACCTTCGGCGCGGGTGACTGGGTCAACGCGAATCTCGTCCCGAACATCGCGAATGGAACCAACTCCGACGATCTCGCCCCCGCGCTGTGGGTCACGACAGATGGCGCTCCCGTGACGTCGAATTCGACCTACCTTTACACGCTCGCAACTAATTCTGATGGTACGGGAGTGATCGATTCGTCGTTGACTGCCGCAACGTACAGCGTCCCCAGCGGGATGCTCACAGCCGGTACCACTTACTACTGGCAAGTCCAGATACAGGGGCCAAAAAACTACAACGGCGTAATCGAATCAGAGACATCGCCGTGGTATTCGTTTGTCGCAACAGCAGACCCGAACTTCGCCAGCGGAATGGCCGCAGCGGGGACCCAAGCGCAGACGATACAGAGCACAGCGCAGAGCTCGAGCGCGGCGCCAATACGCTGCGGAACGGTAGACCTGCTTACCCTCCGAGGAACGAACTCAGATCGTGGAACGATATCGAAATCCGACAAGAACATCTATATAAACCAGAACGGTTACGGCACCCCGAGCCCCGGCGACGGATACGGAAACAACAAAGACCCTGAGTACAGGCTGGTAAAAACTATTCGCGCTTCTACCGCGAGTCCGAAAATTTTCACGGAGGCGATCGCATACCCCGCGTCCGGGTCATGGCCGAAAAGCGTCGCGGATGGCCTAGTGTCGCTCACGGCGGAGTTGAACAACCTCGCAGCGACGTGCCCGTACACAACGGTCATATTGTCAGGGCATTCCCAAGGCGCATACATCATTGATGAGTTGACCGATTCCAGTTCAAACTTCAACAAACTGAAGGCGACGGCAAAAAACAACCTGATGGGCATCGCGTTATTGGGTGACCCCAGCTACTACTCCGGTGAAAAAATCGATGCCGCTGGGAATGGGAAGTCGGACGGAACTTTCATCTGGGGACTGGCGAATCGACCGAAGTATTCCTACGACACCAGTTATTCGTTTCGCTCCTACAGCACGGTTACACGAAGAGTCGACTTGGACGTTCGCTCGTGGTGTACGCCGTACGACGAGTTTTGCCAGGAATGCCATAGGTATGAGAGGGCATGCGTAAACGCAAATCGCGGCTTCATTCATAACGACAGTTACGGAGAACCCACGGACGTGAATGCGGAGATCAAGTTCCTGCGTCAATTCATCTGGTAGCGCTTTAGGATCGTGGAAATGCTAATCGCAGCTCAAAGCCGCATAACTAATGCTGCAGCGGCAACTCAGATTGCCGAAGGAGGCGAAATTTGACAGACATGCCAGTTCAGGGGAAGCGCAGGATCCGTGTTCTGGCGTGGGTAGCGCTGGGATTAAGCGTCGTGGCCACCGCAATCGAGTTGTGGAGCAGTACTCCCGAAAGCGCTGGCTTGGCCAGGGCGATCTTCGGCTATTACTGGGACACTGAGATATTTTTGCTCGCGGTCATTTACATCGTTCCCTTCGTCCTCGATGCCGTGGTCGCAATTGCCGTGAAAGGCTGGCGCAACCGAGTTGTGGCGCTCGCGGGAATCATCGTCCTACTGGTGCCGGTCGTCATGGGTATCTGGATTGCTTAGTCTCCGTGCACTTGTTCTGCAATTCCGTTCGTCAGATATAGGTTCGCGTTGAGACCTCGCCTAAATGTTCTCTCGGACCCTTTGCCGTGCCCTCAGGCCCTCCTCCACCTGACATCGGAACCGGCCCGAGGCTGGCGCGTTGCGTGGCAGGGGTTCACCGTGGTCGTTCGAGTCGGTGGCCTTTGTGAAGGGCCCAACGGGGAGGAGCAGGAATGACCTGGTATGTCAGAGGATGAAAGAGGCCTGCGCAAGCGCCGATCGGCTTGGCATACGTGACGACAGCTATGGACGATCGGGGAATATGAGGGCAAAGATCAATTTCCGGCGTTGGTCCATCTGGCCGGGCTGAAGTTAGTGTGCCTGCTTGTAGAACCTTGAAGTCCCACAATGAATCGTCCCGGGTTTCATGCCGCCGGTTCGTTGGCGGCGTCACCTTGTGATGGGCCGATGTTCGAGAGTAGTAGTCACGCTCATATTCCTCTGGCGGGATGTTGCCGAGGAACCTGTGGAGGCGGTCGTTGTCGTACCAGGAGACCCAGTCGAAGACGATCTCCTTAACCTCGGGGAGGCCCTTCAGGGCGCCCTGCGGGAGGGGGACGTTCTCGCGATCGCTTCGTTCTTGAAGAGTCCCATCACGGTCTCCGCGGCCGCATTCTCGTACGCATCGCCCGCGCTCCCGATCGAGGCGGTGAGCCCTTCCAGCGCCACCGTCTCGGTGAAGCGGATGGAGGTGTATTGGACAGGCGTCGCTGTGGTGGATCATTCCTGGCTCGATGGGGCGGCCGGTGTGGTCGCGGCGCGATAACGCCATCCGCAGACACCCTTCCACGAACGCGGTGTCTTTCACGGTCGAGGCCTGCCAGCCGACGATGGAGCGGGAGAACAGGTCGATGACGAACGCGACGTACACGAAGCCGCTCCACGTGGGCACATAGGTGAAGTCGGTCACCCAGGTGTGATTCGGTCGGGGTGCGGTGAACTGCCGGTTCAGCATGTCGCCGGCGCGGGTGCTGCTCTTGGCCGGAATCGTTGTGACCGTTTTGCGACCGCGGACCAGACCGGCCATGCCCTCGTCGCGCATGAGGCGGTCGACGGTGTGTTTGGAGATGGTCGGGAAACCGGTGCGGGCAAGCCACGCCGTCATCTTTCGTCTCCCATAGAGCACCTCGGGGCGTTGCCGCCCGCGGCCGTCGTGTTCGCGCAGCTGCCGCAACCGGGCAGCGAGGATCGCGTCATCGATCGTCCCTGTCGACGGATGACGCAGTTTCCATGCCCGATACGACCGTGGGGCAACGGCCACGCCCTTGACGGCGGACGCGACACGTCGACTCGACCCGATGGCCGTCCGCTTTCATCTCATCGATGAACTGGCAGATCAGTGGCGGCGAGGGTCGAGTTCCCTGAGCTAAAGAAAATCGACGCCGCCTTCAATATCTCGTTCGCTTCCTTGAGATCACGGTTCTCCTTCTTCAGGATCTTGATCTCCTCCAATTGCTCCGTCGTCGGACCCGTGATGACCCCGGCGTCGGCCTGGGCTTGCATCACCCACTTACGCAGCGTCTCAGCTCCGACCGTCAACTTCGGGGCAAGATCACGGCACGCGGCCGACACGGACGGATAGTTGCCGAGGCGATCCGAGAGCATCCGGACCGACCGGTCACGAACCTCCTACGGGTGTTTCATGGGCATAAGCGCATCCTTTCACCAGAAAGAAAGCGACACGAAACCCGGGACGGTTCACACCGAAGCAACCGTCACCTCGGCACCACCTGCCTCGACACGACGTCTCGATCGCCGAAGGCAATTGAAGGTAGCTACTTCACCGACCGCTACACGAAGGTCGACATAGTAATGGAACTAATCGACCGTTTGGCCGGCTATGGATCTTACAAAGAGGAACTCGCGGCAACGAAGAAGTAGCATGACCCGCGTCTCACGACCATTGACGAAATTGACGACAGTCGCGGGAGAGGTGAAACGGCTCCCAATCGCAGAACGTCGGATTGCGATTCGGCCCGTACTCGCACCCAACCTTGACTTGCATAAGTTGGCGCGAGGCTTGGTGATGCTGGTTCGCGAAATCGAACGGGCTAAGGACATTCCGGTCGCTTCTTCTGACGACGCAGCGGCACACCGTGTCGCTGCAGGATCGCGCTGACCGTTGTGCGGTGGATGCCAAACTCGGCACCGACCTCATAAACCGTTTTGCCAGATAGGTAGGCGTCGATGACGGGCTGTTCCTTCCCAGGCCCAAGCCGCACCTGATGATGTTTTGAACGTCGATCAGGCATTTCACGCGGCGGTAGCTTGCGCCACGTCTCCTTGGAATCTAGGAATCTGGCAGCCGCCAACAGGGGTGATGTGTTCGAAAGCGCCTCTCGGAGGACCACCGTTGTTTCCCGGTCAGGGTACGTTTTTCGCTCTGGCCGCATCCGACTCATAGACCCGCACGGCTGCAGCAACCTATTTAGCTACCAACCGTGCCGAAAATGTCACGCATGCGGCAGATCTGACGGTAGTCGGCCGAGCTTGGAGTTCGCACCAAGTGCTCCATCTCGGTACGAGGGACGAACAACTCGGGCGCCTCGTCCGAGCCGCTCACGATCATCGTTAGTTGGGTGCCGAAAGTGTCGCCTACGCTTCGGCCCTCTGCTTCGTCTCCATAAGTTGCAACAAGACCTCAACTATCGAGTTCTGCAATTGGACAGCGCCGGGCGTATCCAGTGCAAAATTTGGCATCACATGGGTCTACCTCGCTAGCTGACCTGCTTTTTGCAAGCGACGACAGAAGCGAGGATTACAGCTGAATGCTCCCGTCAGGGACGGTAGTCGTCCGCACGCTGGTTGCTACTTTCCGGCGGAAGCATGGGGCGAGCCGAGAACCCCTGAAGTATGGAGCTGAAAACGCGGAACACCACAACCAATATGTGAGCGACCAACTCACCAGCAACGGCCACAACGTAAATGGCACCCGATCGCGTTGCTTTGGGCGTCGAAATGGACCTGTCAACGCCGTCTATAGACTCCTGCATCATCCCCACCCGTGCCCGATGATTGAAGCTCAACATTACTCGCTCTGCGAGTATTCCATCATATTTCTCATGACGATCGGGTCTTAGGCGCACGACAACGCATACGTAATGTCCGGACCGAACAAAACTGCTTTGCCGCGCCAATCGGAGGGTTCAGCATGCGTTGCGTCCGCCACTCAGGCGGCGTTGCGGTTGGGGGGCTAGCACGCCACACGCTGCCGACAGGTGATCGACGTCGAGGTCGTCCTCGACCAATCTCACGCGACAGCGCGGTACCTGACTCTGTGCGGCTTCGCTGAAACCTCGTGCTCGAGAATCGACGATGATCCTCGTGCTTGACTGTGCATGGTCGCAACCCTCGCACCGTTGGCCGGCGCGCTGCCCTTGACGGTGGATGCCCGCCGAGAGAGGCCCACGGGCTCCGTGAGCTTCACCTCGCGGGCGGCTCGCTTTGCGGTCGGCGTGACACCGGCGCGCAAAAGGATTGCGAGGAGGTGGGCACTAACACCTGCGACAGGGGAGCTACCCCACTTAAGGCGGCAGCCTCGACGGGCGTGATCCCACCGGCGGATCGAGATATTTCAGTTCATCGAGTCTTCTCGCCGAGACCAGAAGCCAAGAAGTTGGCGCTTGCTCTGATGGTGTTGGTTGACGAGAACAACCGAATCAAGGGGCTTCACCGTTCTACTCCGGACGACGCACGAGGTTGCAAACGTGCTGCGCGGATTGCCCGCCCTACCGGAGGCCGGCGCGCCATTTGCCCGCCGCGACGGTATCGATCGGAATCAGTCGGTTGCGGTCGACTGCCGTACAACGAGCCGGCATGGCACTCGCTCGATCCCACTGCCAATATCGACGCCTTCGATCGCGGACAGCAGCCTGGTGGCTGCAATGTGACCGAGTTCGGAGAGCTGGAGATCGACAGTGGTTAGGGGAGGCCGCGAGGCCTCGACGATGACATCCCAGTTGTCGACGCCGACGACACCCACCTGGCGGGGGACGTCGATACCGCTCTCGCGGAGGCCGTCGGTGACACCGCGGGCGATCTGATCGCTGGCACCGAAGACTCCGTCGAACTGCTCGCCGGAGCGCACGAGCCGCAGAGCCGCCTCTCGACCCCACGCCTCGCTCCATTCACCGGTGAGCGGCGCCCCGCCGACCATGCTCACGCCTGCTTCGGAAAGGGCGCTCAACGTGCCCGCGAGCCGATGCTGGGTCGCGACGTGACGAAGTGGCCCTGTGATGTGGGCGATCCGCCGCCGACCAGTCGCGAGCAGATGGCGCACCGCCAGCTCGGCGCCGTTCTCGTCGTCGTGGAGGATCGACAGGTCTCGCTCGTCATCTGACTGGACGAGGGCGTACACGACTGGGACGGGGAAGCCCTGGCCCAGGGATGGACGCATGTCGCTGGATCGACCGGTGACGATGATGCCATCGACGCGGCGTGCGAGGAGCACTCGGAGGTAGTGCTGTTCCCGGATCGGGTCGCCTCGGCTTTCGCACAGGAGCATCGACATCTGGCCGGCGCCAAGGGCATCCTCAGCTCCCGTCAACAGGGGGATGGTGAAGCGGCCGATGCTGTCCGTGGTGAGTACTCCGACGAGGTACGTGCGTCCGGAGAGCAGGCCTCGCGCCAGCAGATTCGGCTGGAAGCCGAGTTCGGCGGCCGCAGCGAGCACCTTGTCGCGAGTCGCCTGTCGGAGTTCCCCTCGCCCGTTGAGGGCCTTCGACACGGTTCCCGCGGAGACACCCGCCAGTGCGGCCACGTCAGCGACGGTGACGTTCTTTCGGGATGGGAACATCCGCGGCCTCCTCTCTCTCACGAACTAAATCAGTGAACCAATCAAACTGACAACCAAACAGACCCTACAGTTTCGGAAACGTTTCCGCAAATCAGTTCGTGCCGCGTGGCTTGACTTGGCCTTGACAGCCATAAAATCAGCAGATACTGTGACGGAAATCCTTGTCCGTATTTTCCGGCGACGAGGCGACAAAGATGAACCTTTCTTTTCAAAGGAGAAAAAGATCATGGAATCCCCTGCACATCACCTTCCCGCCCGCCTCCGGCACTTGATCGGTACCACGGCGATTCTCACCGCATCCGTTCTGATACTGGCGGCCTGCTCCTCGAGCAGCCCGGCCCCGAGCGCAACCAAGCCCGACAATGGAACCCAGCTCACCATGTGGGTCCGCCAGGCCAACGGGCCAGTGGCGCAGTCGCTGGTCAAGGCGTATAACGCCACCCACAAGAACCAGGTCAAGCTCACCACCGTTCCCGACGCGGGCTTTCAGACGAAGATCGGTGCGGCTGCTGGTTCCAGCGGCCTACCAGACATCCTCGCGTCCGACGTCGTTTATTCGCCGAATTATGTGAAGCAGGGCCTCTACCAGGACCTCACCACCGAGGTGAAGGCGTTGCCCTTCTACAGCAATCTCTCGCACGCCCACACCGACGCGTCGAGCCTCAATGGCAAGATCTACGGCGTCCCGTTCGTTGTCGACTCGTCGCTCATCATGTACAACAAGGACCTCTTCGCGAAGGCTGGGCTCGATCCCGCGCAGGGACCGAAGAGCTTCGCCGATATCTACAACGACGCCAAGGCGATCCGCGACAAGGTCGGGGGCGACACATACGGGTTCTACTTCCCCGGAAACTGCTCCGGTTGTGACGCGTACTCGATGTTGCCCTACCTCGCTGCGGCAGGGGAACCCCTCTTCAAAAACGATGGCAAGACGGCGCAGGTCGACACCGCGTCTATGAAGGCCACGCTCGACCTCTACAAGAAGCTCTACGATCAGGGAATCGTGCCGGCGAGCGCCAAATCGGACGACGGCACCAACTGGACCACGTTGTTCAACGCTGGGAAGATCGGCATCCTCCCGATCGGCAACTTCAACTTCGGCACGGCCGAGAAGGGCAAGATCAACTACGGCGAAGCCGGCCTCCCCGCCCCGGACGGATCAGCGACCTCCGGCTTCATCGGCGGCGATGTCGTCGGTATCACGAAGAACTCCACGCACAAGGCGCAGGCGTTCGACTTCCTCACGTGGGTACTTGGCAGCGACGCGCAGGTAAACGTGCTTGCGAAGGCAGGCGATCTCCCCTCGCGTGTCGACCTCGCCAACAACAAGTACAGCTCCACGAACCCGGCCATTGTCGCAGCGATCAAAGGCGAAGCGACCGGCTACACGCCGTCGTCGACTGCCTATGGTGCGCTCGTCAACGACGCCACTGGCCCCTGGCTGAAGCTGCTCCGCGATTACATCTTCAGCGGCGACTCCAACGCCATCTCTACGGCGCAGAAGTCGTTCCAGGATGGGCTCAACCAAGCCCAGTAGCACCCAATGCGCGTGCGTGCGGGCTTGTCCCGCGCGCACGCGCACGCGTTCGACAAAGGAGTAGTTCGTAATGCTTGCAACATCAAGCGACGACGTGGCGGTGGCCCGCCGCACGAGGCGTTCGCCTCGCAAGGGGTCCGCGCTCACCGACCGCCCCGGACTCGGGATGCTTTTCGTGGCGCCGCTCGCCGCGATCGTCGTTGTTCTGTTTCTGATCCCGCTCGGTGTACTCGTCTTCATGTCATTTCAGGATTGGCCTCTGCTCGGGGGGCCGAAGCCAAACGGCATCGCCAACTACCAAGCGATCCCCAGCAACAGTCTCTTTACGGGCGCGATCACGTTCACCCTCACCTACACGGCGCTCGCGACCGTCGCCATCTTCGCGGTTTCGTTCGTACTTGTCGCCGTTTCAAACTCCCACCGTCCCGGCGCGAAGGCGTACCGCACGGCCTTCTTCCTGCCCTACGTCGTCGGCACGGCGGCGGCGGCACTCATCTGGTTCGCGGCCGTCAACGACCAGAACGGCATTGCCAACACAATTCTGCAAGACCTCGGCTTCACGAAGGGACCCTGGGGATTTCTCGACACGCCAGGCCAGGCGCTGTTCACAACCTTGACGCTCGTCGTATGGAAGTTCATCGGGTTTCAGGTGATCGTGCTCCTGGTTGGACTACAGGCGGTACCCGCCCAACTTTATGAGGCGGCCCGGATGGATGGCGCCTCGACCCTCCAGCGGCTGCGGTACATCACGCTCCCATTCCTTCGCCCCACACTCGCGTTGCTGCTCATCCTCTCGATCACCGGGTCGCTGCTCGCGTTCGACCAGTTCCAGGTGCTGACCCATGGCGGTCCCGACAACGGCACAATCACCCTCGTGATGGCGATCTACAACACGGCCTTCTCGCGGTTCGATCTGGGCAAGGCGGCCGCGCTGTCGGTCGTGCTGCTGGTCGCGCTCGTTCTGCTGAACGGCGTGCAACTCATGTTCCTGCGCCGAAAGGATGACCAATGACTACCACCACCGATAACACTGCACGCAGCAGGGCGACGCGACGGCGTCGCGCCAAATCCGCCGTGGCTGGCACCGGTTACCACTTGTTCAGTGGTGTGATGGCGGCGATCTTTCTCGTGCCGATCCTGTGGGTGACGCTGAATTCCTTCAAGACGCGTGCCGAGGCGAACCAGGCCACACCCACCTGGTTTCCACACTCCTGGTCGCTGGAGAACTACGGGGCACTTGCCAGCTATGGCAACGGCATCGGCGTCTACCTCGGAAACAGCCTGGTTCTGTCGACGCTCGTAGTGATTGGCACCGTGATCGTCACGGTGTTTGCCGGATACGGATTCGCGCGGTTTCGATTCCGAGGCAAGTCGCTGCTGTTCGGCACCACCCTGCTGATCCTTATGGTGCCCTACGCCACGATTCTGATCCCGCTGTACATCGTGCTGGGCTGGTTGCACCTAAGCAACACGGTCATCGGGCTTGCGCTCACACTCGTGATGTTCCAGATGCCTTTCGGCGTCTTCCTCATGCGCAACAGCTTCGAGTCGATCCCACGGGAGCTCGAGGAGGCTGCACTCGTCGACGGCTGCGGGCCGATCGGTGCCCTGCGCTACGTATCGCTGCGACTTGTGACGCCGGGCATCGTCACGGTCGCTCTTTTCTCGTTCCTGGCCTCATGGAACGAATTCCTCGCCCCGTTGATCTTCCTCAACGACGACAGGCAATACACGCTGCCTCTCATGCTCGTCGGGGCCAGCACCGGGCTATATGGCGCCGTTAACTACGGTTCGTTGCAGGCGGGCATCGTGATCACCATCGTTCCCGTGCTGCTGCTCTACCTGGCCCTGCAGCGCTACTACGTCTCCGGCCTCGTCAACGGAGCGCTTCGCGGATGACCTCCTCGCCTCTTTCCACCGCTTCCAGAACCCAGACCAAGGAGAATCCTTCGTGACCAACCACCGACCCGTCGCACCCGTTCTACCGCTTGCGACCGAGCAACTTGCCCTCCGACCGATCGGGCTCGACTCCGTGCAGATCATCGGCGGTGTGTGGAGCGAATGGCAGCGTCAGAACCGTGAGGTGACGACTCCCCACTCGTTCGGGTGGCTGGAGTCCGACGGAACAATCGATAACCTCCGCCGGCTCGATCCGGCGGGCACCGTCATCGCGGAGCGGAGGGGTCCATGGTTTACCGACTCCGATCTGTATAAGGCGCTCGAGGGGCTGGCCTGGGATCTCGGTCGGGAAGCGTCTGGCGAGCTCTCCTCGCTGATCGCGGAAATCGCGGGAATCATCGAGCGCGCCCAGCTGGCCGACGGATACGTCAACTCCTTCGTGCAAGCGGGGCTCGACGTCCGTTGGGACAACCTGGTCAAAAGTCACGAGCTTTACTGCATCGGCCACCTGATCCAGGCCGGCATTGCTCACCGCCGTGCAACCGGGCGAACGGAACTGTTCGATGTCGCGGTGAAGGCCGCCGACGTCGTCGTCGCGGACTTCGGCGATCTGCGTCGCTCAGACACCGATGGCCACGAGGAGATCGAGATGGCCCTCGTTGAGATTTATCGCGAGACCGGCAACCACGACTATCTCGCGGTGGCGCAGCAGCTCGTCGACATCCGGGGCCACAAGACGCTCGACACAGACAAATTTGGTGACAGCCCGTACTACCAGGACGCCACTCCGGTGCGCGAAGAGACGACGGTTGTCGGCCACGCGGTTCGGGCCGTCTACCTTCTGGCAGGCGTCGTCGACCTCTACCTCGAGACCGGCGAGCAGGCGCTTCTCGATGCGGCCCTTGCCCAGTGGGAATCAATGACGGCGACAAAGACGTACCTCACCGGTGCGATCGGATCGCGATTCATCGGCGAGGCTTTCGGTGACAGCTACGAACTCCCGCCGGATCTAGCGTATGGCGAGACCTGCGCGACGATCGGGAACATCATGCTGTCCTGGCGTCTGCTGTTGGCCACGGGCGAATCCCGGTTCGCGGATGCGATCGAACGAGCGCTCTACAACCTCTTCGCCGCGTCGACCGCCGTCGACCGCAAGGGGTTCTTCTACAACAACCCCGCGCAGCGGCGCACCGCGCTGGCCCCGGCGCCTACCGACACCCGTCCGAGCCGCGCAGACGCGCCCGGCACGCGTCCAGCATGGTTCGAATGCGCCTGCTGTCCGCCCAACGTGATGCGGATGGTTGCATCCCTCGCGTCATACCTCAGTACCAGCACCGACGGCGCGATCCAACTTCACCAATACATGCCGACAGCCATCGACACCGAGGTCGACGGAATCCGAGTGCGTCTGACTGTGGAAACCGAATATCCGGTACGAGGAACGGTGTCCGTGACAATCGTCGAGGCGGCCGGCACACAGTGGGGTCTCGACTTCCGCATCCCGGATTGGGCGGAGGGAGCAAGCCTTTCGGTGAACGGTACGCCCGCGGCGCTCGCGATAAGCGCACTCGGCTACGCAAGGCTCGTACGCGCCTGGTTACCAGGCGATGTTGTAACCCTTGAGTTGCCAATCGAGCCGCGCCTCACAGTTGTCCATCCTTCCGTCGATGCCGTCCGCGGTGCTGTCGCGATCGAACGAGGGCCCGTGGTGTACGCGTTCGAGAGTGTCGATCAGGCGCCCGGCGTTGATCTTAACCATGTCGAGATCCTCCGCGACGCAGACATCGCCGCGGATCCGCTTCAAGACCTGCTCGGTCAGCCCTCGGTCGTGCTGCGGGTTCGCGGTCGGGCACGCCGAGATGCGGCGTGGGCAGGTACCGGCTGGAAGCGGCTCTCAGACGCGCCCGGCAGCGACGGGGAGTACGTCGATCTGGTAGCGATCCCGTATGCACTTTGGGCGAACCGCGGACCGTCTGTCATGCGGATCTTCGTCCCCCTCGCCGTCTGACGGCCTGGTGGGGACAAGTCGGCGGTCGCGTGCCACGCTGCGTGACATCGCCCGTGACCTCGACCTCTCCGTCAGCGCCGTCTCGATGGCGCTGCTCGATCATCCGCGGATCGGTGCCGAGACCAAGGCACGGGTCCGTGACGCCGCCAATCGCCTCGGCTACGTCACCAACTCCGCCGGTCGCGCACTCAGGACGCAGATGGCCGGCGCGATCGCCGTCATCGTCCCCAACACGGGCGCACACGTTTTCGGCCACAGCTACTTCATGCACGTCATGACCGGGGTGACCGCGGTCGCGAACTCGCACGAATCGCTTGTCTTCATCTCGACGACGAGCGCCGATGCTGGCAGCGATGTCTCCGCCTACGAGGCGATCATGCGCTCGCGTGCCGCCGATGGTGCGATCGTAACGAGCGCATCCGCCGACGATACCAACATCGGGCGCTTGGTCGAGACTGGAATGCCCGTGGTGCTACTCGGCCGCTTTCCCCACCTGCCCGAAGCCATCACCGTCGGGGTTGACGACCGAAATGCCGCCTTTAAGGCGACGGAGCATCTGATCGTCGCGCACCGGCGAACATCCCTGGTTCATATCAGCGGCCCGCTCGGCCACCAGACGGCCATCGACCGCCGCGACGGGTTCCTCGCCGCGGCGGCGAAACACGGCGCCTCGGGCATCGTCGTCGAAGGCGACTTCAGCGAGGAGTCGGGAGCCGCCGCGGTCGCCGAGCTCGACGATCGGCGGAAAGGCCCCCTCGGGCTCTTCGTCGCGAACGACGAGATGGCGTACGGGGCAATCACCGCCCTCGCCACAGAAGGAATCTCGGTGCCCGGGGATGTCTGCGTGGTCGGATTCGATGATTTTGGACTGAGCAGAGTGACCACACCCTCGATCACCACGATGTCCGTGCGTGCCGAAAGCATGGCGCGGCTAGCGACCGAGCGTCTGTACGAGCTGATCGATGGGGAGGAGATCAGGGAGCGCCACACGGTGCTTCCGGTCGTGCTCACCATCCGGCAGTCGTGCGGATGCCCGCCGCACGGACCGCTTCCAGCGCAGCACGAAGGGCGGGAGACGCATCCCCCGCCCTTCGCTTATCGCCTTAGTTGAACGAAACCACCTGGGCGATGGAGCCGTTGCAGGTATAGATCTGCAGCTGCGTCCCCTTCGCGGTGTTGCCGCTCGGATCATCGAGACACAGCCCCGACTGCGGGTTCAGCAGCGAACCGTTCGACTGCGGTACCCACTTCTGACCGCCGACGCCGTTGCAGTCGTAGATGTCCACCTTTGCGCCGATGGAGGTGCTGTTGCCAAGGATGTCGAGGCAGCGGCCCATGCTTCGCACGGTCTGGTCGGAGTTCAGCGTCCACTGTTGATCGATGGCCAGCGGTGAGGACGTGGCGATCGTGAGGCAGTCCCAGAGTTGGACGGCGGCCAGGTTACCGCCCACGTCATCCCCCGCGACGTCGACACATTTGCTGCCATTGCCGATGACCGGAGTGCCGCGGGTGATCTTGAACTGCTGCGCCGCGCTGCCGTTGCAGGTGTAGATCTGCAGTTGCGTCCCGTTGGTGGTGTTGCCGCTCGGATCATCGAGACACAGCCCCGACTGCGGGTTCAGCAGCGAACCGTTCTCCTGTGGTACCCACTTTTGCCCTCCGACACCGTTGCAATCGTAGAGTTCCAACTTCGCGCCGATCGTCGTGCTGTTGCCAGCGACGTCGAGACAGCGACCGAGGGTAGAGAGCGTGCCGTTGCCAAGCGCGTACGGGGACCAATGCTGGTCTGCCGCGAGAGTGAAGCAGTCCCATAGCTGCGCGACGGCCAGGTTCGTGCCTGTGTCATCGCCCGAGACATCCACACACTTGCCACCCGGTCCGACGATGGTCGATCCGGGACCGCCACCGGTGCTGACGGCCGCGTACCCCGCGGAAACGATGCTCGACTGCACTGAGTTGTCCGCGGCATCCGTCGAGTAGCCAGAGGTCATGACGCCCTCGAAGAAGGACTGCGTGCCGCGATTGCTGTTGTCGCCGCCGGTTCCGAGGACGATCGAGCCTTCCTGGTGCATGGGTGCGTAGCCGCTCGGAAGGGCGCCGCTGTACCAGGTCGACAACGAGCCCGTCTGCGAATTGCCGCCCTTGAGCGCGTAGGTCGTCTGGCCGTTGTTCTTCAACAGCGCGGTGACGAACTTGCTGGCATTGCCGAGATTCGAGGTGTTGACCGGGGTTCCGCCTTCGAACACACCGTTCTCGAGATCTGCCTCGACCCATGGGCCGTGACCGGCGCTTCCGACGGCATTCAGCAGCGCGAGGTTGATGGTATCCATGTGGCCCGCGCCGGTATCGGTCTCGGTGCTCTCCACGTTGCCGAAGTCCGAGCAGCATCCGTTGTTGACGTTCGTTCCGCTTGCGACCTCATACATCGACTCAGCGCCCCCATTGGTCGCGATGCCAGTGCCATTCGTGCGACGGTAGCCGACACCCGGCGGAAGGTAGATGCCATAGACCGAATGGCCGCCCGCCGTAGTGGGAAGGGCGCTCGCTGCCGGGCCGACGTTGGCCGCGCCTGCCGCGCCCGCACCTGCAATCGTCAGATCGTTGTGGTTCGACGACTGATCGTAGATCTTCGTGATGATGCAGGATGTGCCGGAACAGAAGCTGTCCTGCGCGGCCGCGTTGGCGTAGTCACCGGCGGCCAGCAGGCCGACGTTGAACGTGGTGTTATCCGATGCCCGCGTGACCTGGTAGAGGCTGCCGTTGTAGGCGGAGTAGAGCGCCCGCGTCGAGCTATACGCCGTAACACATGGCGTGCTTGCGCTCGCGTAGATGTCGCACGGTAGTGGGGATACGGCCTGCGCAGCTGTCGAGCCAGCGAGTAGCGATCCTGCCACGAGGGCGACGATGGCGATGGATACTGCGGCAATGGACCGCCGACGATGGTGTCGACGAAAGGCGAGGAGAAGGCTGGATCTAAGTGACCTGGATCTAGGTGACATTGTGGAGCCCTTTCTAATAAGCGACGCTGCTTAGGAGGCACGTTTAATCGATTAACCCATCTGAGGCTAGCCCTGCGTAGACCGACCAGTCAACCCGCAGTTTTCCGGTCTCAACCGCGGCGGCGACCCGGCGACCGCGCAGGCACGACAAATAGGATCAAACCCAGACCGGATCCCTGGAGCAGCCCACATGAACCGAATCATTCTTCCGCGCGCCGCGGCCCTCACAGCGGCCGTCGCGATCCTGGTGCTCAGCGCGCCGCTGGCCGCGAGCGCCCACGTCAAGATCTCTCCCAACACGGCGGTGGCGGGCGCCGATATTGCGGTGGCCTTCCGTGTGCCGAACGAGTCGGCGACCGCCGGAACGGTCAAGGTTGAGATCGACCTGCCCACAAACACGCCGTTTGCGGGTGCCCGTTACCAACCTGTTCAGGGCTGGACTGCGCAGCTCATCATCGCGAAGCTTGCCAAGCCCATCAAGAATGACGGCGTCGTAGTGACGGATGCGCCAGCCAAAGTCATCTACACGGCCGACCCGGGCGTCCAGATCCGGCCGGGTCAGTTCCAGGAGTTCAGCCTCGCGCTCGACCTGACGCCCAATACCGGCAGCGTCGAGTTTCCGACCTACCAGACCTACTCGGACGGCACGGTCGTCAAATGGGCGCAGAAGACACCGAAGTCGGGAGCTGCACCCGATAACCCCGCGCCGATCCTGTACATCAACGACGCTCCCCCGGCGAATACGGGCGCGGGAGTGACGGTTGCTGCGACGGATGCTGCGACGTCGACCGCGACATCCGCCCTGATTCTCGGGTCGGCTGGCCTCGCCCTCGGGGTCATCGCCCTGGTGCTCGCGGTGTTCGCGTTCGCCCGGTCGCGGAGGGTGTAGCCGCGGTTGCGCGACCGAGCCACCGCGCAGCCGGGTCGCGCGGGTGTGGCGCAGCGCGGCCGCACGGGTGCGCGGCCGCACGGGTGAACGCGGCCGTCACTTGTGCTCGGCGTGCCCCTCATGAAGGCCACGCCGAGCACAAACGGCAGCGCCGATGCGGTACGACAGCACGAGCGACGCCGGGAAGGCGTACCGCCGTACCGCTAGCTTGACTCGGACATGACGACATCCGGGTCGCCGAGCGCGAGGTCGGCCTCCACCTGGAACTCCTCGGCGGCCCTGCGACGACGGTCAACCACGGTCAACCCGATCACGACGGCCAGAATCACGGCAAGGAACAGAGCGCTCGTGGCGGTTGTGCCGAGGCCGACGCCGCCATCCGTCTGCTTCTGTGACAGCAGATCGCCGAGGGATGCGCCAAGCGGGCGGGTCAGAACGTAAGCGATCCAGAACGACAGGATGGCGCCGAGCTTGAACACGTAGTGCGCGACGGCAACAACGGCGATCATTCCCACGAACACCAGCGCGGATGGCAGGTACCCGATGTTGAGCCGTTCGGCGAGGAGGTCGCCGGCGGATGTTCCCAGCGCGAACGTGAACAGGATGGACAGCCAGTAGAAGGCCTCGCGACGGGTGGTCAGGATGGAGTGGATCGAGAGGGTGCGCTCGCTCCGGTACCAGAACGCGAACGTTGCAGCCAGCAGGATGCTGAACACGATTGTCGTAACCCAGAGCGGCACCCCGAGGTTGTCGACGAGGTTATCTGAGACGAGCGTCCCCACCACGCTGATGAGCACCACCGCGAGCCAGTAGATCCCCGGTACGTAGCGGCGAGCACGGAATTGCAGAACCAGCGCGACCGCGAGAAGCGCGGCCAGGATGACACTGGTGAGCGGTAGTCCAAGACCGAGCGTGCTGGAGAGGTAGTCGGCGAAAGTTTCACCGACGGTGGTCGCGAGTACCTTCACGATCCAGAAGGCAACGGTCACCTCCGGGACTTTACTGATCATGGTTCGAAGGCGAATAGCGGCAAGAGCGGAGGCGGTTGTCATGGCTGCCATGCTCTCGGCGATGTCTGAGCGAAAGCCTGTTCACGATCCTCTCGGCACTGAGAAAGCACTCAGGAAGCTCAGTCTGAGTCGAGAGAACTCTCACCAAGTGACGCGTCGATCAAGGCAAGCAGTGCGCGCGCGTACGCGTCCTCCGCGACCTCAGACTCAAACACTCGCGAGAAGCCATCGATGGTCGCGGTCACGGTGAAGCCACGGTCATGGGAGTCGAGCCGGTGAAAAGCGCGCCGCAGAAGCGACCGCAACTGCGTCTCGTTGGGCAGCCAGAGCGCATCGTCGATCGACACAGAGTCGAGCGCCCACTCCGTTGTGCCGTTGAAGCCAAGCACGATTCCGGATGAGAACTCGTGCGCCTCGACAGTTATGTCGCTCAGGATGAAGACCTCGGCATCCACTTCCACCCGGTCGATGCGAAAGGCGTCGCCAGCGGTCGGGTGCCACACCAGGCGGGAATCCCGCAACGCGCGAGCCAGCGGTGTCGAGATCATGCTTCAAGTATGCGAGATCGAAACAGCTACTTCGCGGTGGGAACCCGGTAGCGAATGCCCCACGTGGCCTGCCACTCTTCACCGGTGTTCAGCCAGCGCAGCGACTGACCGGTGTTGAAAGCGTTCGCCGGGGCCGTCATTGGCTCGATCGCGATCGCCGTGACCTTACTCGTGCCGCGCGGGAATTCCTGCGTCGTGTACACCTGCACGTACGGAAAGTTTTCATCCTGCCACAGAGCGACCGTGCGGCCGTCCGGCGCGGTTAGCACGGCCGAAACGTCGCCATCGAGAGCAACGTCACCGAAGGCATCATCGAGCCGCAGGTCGCCGACGCGCTTGCCCCCGCGAAGGTCGTAGTCGGTGCCTGCGATCGGGATTTCGGCGCTCACGTTCAGCCGCGCATCGACCGGGAAGCGGCTGCCGGCGTGCAGGGTGAGGACGAGGTCATCCGTCGGCACATCGCCGATCTGGAAGAACGGGTGCGTGCCGATGGCAGCCGGGGCGGGAGAATCGGATTCGTTGACGATGCGGTGGGTCACCGACATCCCGTCGTCCAGCAGCTGGTACGTCACCGAGGTCTCGAGCAGAAACGGGTAGCCGTGCTGTGGGAAGACCGTCGCCCCCAGGGTCACTGAGCTGGCGGTGCGCTCGACCAATCGATAGGGAGTGAACCGCAGCAGACCGTGGATCGCGTTCTGCCGGTCGGGTTCGGTGAGGTCGAGTTGCTGCGTGACACCGTCGAGCTGCCACTGGCCGTCGGGCACGCGGTTCGGCCACGGGACGAGCACGATTCCGCAGCCCGAGGGCGGCGGAGAGAACTCGCCGTACGGTTGCGTCAGGTCGATACCGCCGATGCGCAGCGTGCGAATGGATGCCGCAACTTCGGTGATGATCGCCTCGGCATCCCCCAGCGGGGTCGAGCGGTTCAGGACATATTGTTCACCGGTTGGGGCACGCATTTTCTCAGCCTAGCGCCCGAGTTGTGGGTGCGATGTGCACCTCGAGCCCGGTCGCACGGAGCCGCTCTACCTGGTCGGCGGCGGCCTTCTCACTCGTAATGAGAACATCGAACTCGCTTGTCGCAGCGATCACCCCGAGGTGGGATTGGCCGAGTTTTTCTGCGTCGGCAATGAGGATCCTGCGCTTGGATGACAGCATCATCCGCCGTTTCACCTCGGCCTCCGGATAGTTGACGTTGGTCACTCCGCGCAGCGCGTCGACGCCGTTGCACCCGATGTATGCCAGGTCGGCGTGCAGGGACTCGAGAAACGTGGACGCCCCCGGATTCACCAGCGAATGCTGCTGGGTTCGCAGTGTGCCCCCGGTTACCACGACCGTGAACCGGGGAAGCGCCGGCTCGAGAGCGAGCGCGATCGACAGGCCGTTGGTGATGATCGACAGGTCTTCAAGGTCGGTGCGCCCGACGAGCGCGACGGCCACCGCGAGCGCCGTCGACCCGACATCGAGGATGACGCTCTGACCGGACGACACCAGCGCCGCCGCGGCGATCCCGATGTCTTGCTTGGCGTCAGCGGCGACGGTTACCGATTGTTCGATGGTGTGCTCTGCGTCAGAGCGGCGCCGGGGCATTGCCCCGCCGTGGATGCGCACGACATCCCCGCCCACCTCAAGGGCGCTGAGGTCTCCGCGAATGGTCACTTCGCTGACTCCGAGGATGCCCGCCGCATCCCTGACGCGGATGAAGCCGCGCGACGCCACCAGGTCGGCGAGGCGGTCGCGGCGTCCTGTTGCAGCATCCATCCGATCACCTTGGCTCTTTCGATATCGAAAGTCAATTTTTTCGGTATCGTAAATGGATGCTCTCCGCCGGAATCACCAAACACGCGACCACGCTGGCCGATGGTCGCGACCTCATCTACTACGACGACGCAGACACGACGCTGCCCGCCGAGCGCAGGGCAGACGCGAGAACACTCGATCCGCGGCCGCCGACGGCGACCATGCGACAGGATGTCCTGACCGGCGAGTGGATCTCAATCGCGGCGGCGCGACAGAACCGCGCATTCCTGCCGCCGGCCGATCAGGATCCGCTGGCGCCGGCATCCCCGAGCAATCCGTCGGAGATCCCCGACCAGTACGACGTCGCGGTGTTCGAGAACCGATCGCCGTCGTTCGGACCGGCACTGGATGGCCCGGATGCCCCGACGCTCGAGGCTCTCGGCGCTGTCGGCTTCGGCCGCAGGTACGACTCGATCGGCCGCTGTGAGGTCGTCTGCTTCAGCCCGGAGACGTCGGGGTCGTTCGGCACTCAGACCCCCTCGCGTGCGCGCACCGTGATCGAAGCCTGGGCGGATCGAACCGGGGCGCTGTCTGCGCTGCCCGGCATCCAGCAGGTCTTCCCGTTCGAAAATCGCGGCGAAGCCATCGGCGTCACGCTGCACCACCCGCACGGCCAGATCTACGCATACCCGTACATCACGCCGCGCACGACGCGGCTGCTCGAGTCGATCGCCATGGTCGGGCCAGACCTGTTCACGCGACTGCTCGAGTCGGAGCGCGCGTCGGAGCGTGTCGTCCTGAGCGGCGAACATTGGACGGCGTTTGTGCCGTTCGCTGCGCGCTGGCCTATCGAGGTGCACATGCTTCCGCACCGGCAGATTCCCGATTTTGCCGCGACCAACGGGGAAGAACGCGACGAGCTCGCGACGTTGTACCTGAAGCTGCTACGCGGCGTCGACAAAATCTACGACACCCCTACGCCGTACATCGCGGCCTGGCACCAGGCTCCGGTGAACGTCGGGAGGGACGACATCCGTCTCATGCTGCAGGTGACGTCTCCCCGACGCGCCAAAGACAAGCTGAAGTACCTTGCCGGCTCCGAAACAGCGATGGGTGCGTTCATCGCAGACGTGCCGCCCGAAACCTCAGCCGAACTGCTCAGAAAGGCAATCGAGCGAGTATGACAGACATCCGTGATGACGTCGCAGCAACCTTTACCGAGCTCTTCGGATACGAGCCTTCCGGGCTCTGGTCTGCTCCCGGCCGCGTCAACCTGATCGGCGAGCACACCGACTACAACGAGGGATTCGTGCTGCCGCTGGCGATCAATCGACGTACGGTTCTTGCACTCGGAATTCGGGATGACGCCCGCATCCGCATCGGCAGCGAGTTCGCAGACGAGGTGGTCGAGATCGCTCTCGACGAGCTCGCACCCGACCACCTGGCCGGCTGGTCCGCCTACCCGCTCGGCGTCGCCTGGGCGCTCGGCGAACATGGCGCAGACCTTGCCGCGGTGCCCGGAGTCGACATCTACCTCGACTCGTCTGTTCCTGTGGGGGCGGGGCTGTCATCCTCTGCCGCCATCGAAAGCGCGGTCGCGATCGCGCTGAACGACGTCTGGCAGCTGGGTTTCGACCGACAGACGCTGGCGAAAGTCGGGCAACTCGCCGAGAACAGGGCGGTGGGTGCGCCGACCGGAATCATGGACCAGTCGGCCGTGCTGCTGGGCGAGCGAGATGCCGCCGTCTTCCTCGACTGCCGCAGCCTCAACGACGAGATCGTGCCGCTGGGCTTTGCCGAAGCCGATCTGCAGTTGCTCATCATCGACACGGGCGTGACTCACGCTCACGCGACGGGCGGGTATGCCGACCGCCGAAAATCCTGCGAGGCGGGGGCCGCGACGATGGGCGTCAAAGCCCTGCGCGATCTCACCATCGACGACCTCGACCGCGCACGGGAGGTGCTCGACGACGAGACGTTCCGCCGCGTGCGGCACGTCGTCACCGAAGACCAGCGCGTGCTCGACACTGTGCGCGTGCTTCGCGAGCAGGGCCCGAGGGCGATCGGCGAACTCCTCGATGCTTCGCACGCCTCCATGCGCGACGATTTCGAGATCTCGGTGCCGGAACTCGACCTCGCCGTCGAGACCGCCCAGGCCAATGGCGCAATCGGCGCCCGGATGACCGGCGGTGGGTTCGGCGGCTCAGCGATTGCGCTTGCCTCCAGCTCAGATATTTCGCGAATACAGGTCGCCATTGACGGAGCCTTCGCCGAGCACGCGTTCCAGCAGCCGACCATGTTCGTCGTCACGGCGTCGGACGGCGCCAGCCGGGAGTAGCGCACAGTCTGGGTAATTCCTACTCACGCAGGGGTCGACGCGGTAGCGATACCGTCGTCACCACAGCATCCGAGAGGAACAGCATGCGCATCCTGCGACCCATGGCCGTCCTGACCGCCGTTGCCGTTGCCGGGATGCTGTCCGCCTGCGCTTCATCCACGCCGGCAGCCGGGCCAACGCCCGCGGCATCGGCCCCGGCCTCGACGCCAACGACGGTTGCGACCGACCCAGGATCGACGCCCGCCGCAACCCCCGTCGTCACGCCGACGCCCACGCCCACGCCCACTCTGCCGGCTCCGCCCGCCGTGGATCCCACCATTCTCTTTACGATCACCGCAACGGCGACGGCGACCGGATCGAACCACGCCAGAGCCGACCTCGTACAGCGCGTGTACCGTCCCGTGGCATCCACCGTTCAGATGGCCAGTGACCTCGCCCTGCTCGACAAATCGTGCGACGGCTGGAAGACGATGTTCCCGAGTCGCCTCTTTGTGACCACAACGATCACCGCGACGATTCAGGCAGGATCCCCGGCCTGGCCAACCAAGAACATCGAGCCGATCGGGGCCGACATGGATGGCTACCCCGCGTTCTCGGGCGACTGGCTGCCGTTCGAGGCAGCGTGCTCCGGCGGACTGCTCAAATCCCTGCCCGGCACCATCCACGGAGTCATGCCAGTTCCGACCACCGGACCAGCGGATTCCAATTCCGGCTGGGCCAAGGCCATCTACGGCTTCGGCGTCGCCTATGACGGCGACCCGAGCCAGATCCCGGCCGCATACAAGATACAGATCACGCACTGCCACATCACGCTGGGCGCCGCCGCCAAAGCCGACGTGAACGCGGCCACCTGGCCGAGTCATCCGCACACCTACGGGGGAACGCTCGGCTGCGAATTCGGCAGCGGCCTCTAGCTTGCTTTGGTCGGGGCCCTAGAGCCGCTCTGCCGCCAGAACCACGTTTTGCAGCAGCATCGCGCGCGTCATCGGACCGACGCCTCCGGGGTTCGGCGACAGGAAGCCGGCAACCTCGGCGACGGCCGGATCGACGTCTCCTGCTAGTTTCGCCTTGCCGCTCGCCGTCATCCCGACGCGCGTGACCCCGACGTCGAGCACGGCGGCGCCCGGCTTCACCCACTCGGCCTTAACCAGATGCGGCACACCAACGGCCGCGATGACGATGTCTGCCCTGCGTACCTCGGCCGCCAGGTCGTCGGTGCGCGAGTGCGTCAGCGTGACAGTCGCGTCGATACCCTTGCGAGTGAGCAGCAGGCCGAGCGGCCGACCGACGGTGAGACCGCGGCCGATGACGACAACGCGGCGGCCCGAGAACTCGATCCCGTAGCGCTGTGAAAGCTCGACGATGCCTGCCGGTGTGCACGGCAGTGGGGACGTCAGGATGCCGTCGACCCCGAGCACCAGGCGCCCGAGGTTCGTCGGGTGCAGGCCGTCAGCATCCTTCGCCGGGTCGACCAGCTCAAGCATCGCGTGCTCGTCGATCCCCTCAGGCAATGGCAGCTGCACGATGAAGCCCGTGACCCGCGGGTCGGCGTTCAGGTCTGCGATCGCGCCGCGGACATCCGCCTCAGAAGCCGTCGCCGGCAGGTCGACGCGAATCGACTCCATGCCAACCTCGAGCGAATCGCGATGCTTGCCGCCAACGTAGCTGAGGGAGCCGGGATCGCCGCCCACCATCAGGGTCGCGAGGCCCGGGGTGATGCCTCGCTCCCCGAGCGCGACGATGCGGCCCCGCAGTTCATCCTTGATCGCGGTCGCGGTGGCGACCCCGTCGAGTCGTATCGCGGTCACCGTTTACTTCCAGGTGCCGGGCGAGGTGAGGCCGTCGTAGAGCGGGAACCCGTTGGTGAGCTCTAGCACCCGTTCACGAAGCCTCAGCACGTCGGGCTCGGGCTTGAGAGCCGTCGCGATGATCTCGGCGACCTCGGTGAACTCGGCGTCGCCGAAGCCGCGCGTTGCCAGGGCCGGCGTTCCGATGCGAACACCCGACGGCGTCATCGGCGGACGCGGGTCGAACGGAACCGCGTTACGGTTCACGGTAATACCAACCGAATGCAGGATGTCCTCCGCATTCTGGCCGTGGATCGCCGAGTTTCGCAGGTCGACGAGCACCAGATGCACGTCGGTGCCACCGGTAAGAACGTCGACGCCGACCGCTTTGGTGTCGTCAGCCGTCAGCCGTTCGGCCAGGATCTGCGCGCCCCGGATAGTGCGCTCCTGACGGTCCTTGAACTCGGGCTCGGCAGCGAGCTTGAACGCCGTCGCCTTGGCCGCGATGACGTGCATGAGCGGGCCGCCCTGCTGGCCAGGGAACACGTTCGAGTTGATCTTCTTCTGCAGGTCGAGATCGTTGGTGAGGATGAAGCCGGAGCGCGGCCCACCGATCGTCTTGTGCACGGTGGATGACGTGACATGCGCGTGCGGGACGGGGGACGGGTGCAGCCCGGCAGCGACCAGCCCCGCGAAGTGCGCCATGTCCACCCAGAGGAGTGCGCCGACCTCGTCAGCAATGGCGCGGAACGCCGCGAAATCGAGCTGACGCGGGTAGGCGGACCAGCCGGCGATGAGCACCCGGGGACGCACCTCGAGCGCCTTCTCGCGCACGGCATCCATGTCTACTCGGAAGGTCTCGGGATCGACGCCGTAGGCGTGCGCCTCGTACAGCTTGCCGGAGAAGTTGAGCCGCATGCCGTGCGTCAGGTGGCCGCCATGCGCGAGTTCGAGACCGAGAATCTTGTCGCCCGGCGTTGCGATGGCTGCGAGAACCGCGGCATTGGCGGATGCGCCGGAGTGCGGCTGGACGTTCGCATACGCCGCGCCGAACAGGCTCTTCGCTCGGTCGATCGCCAACTGCTCTGCGACATCCACGAATTCGCAGCCGCCGTAGTAGCGGCGACCCGGGTAGCCCTCGGCGTACTTGTTCGTCAGCACCGAACCCTGCGATTCGAGGACCGCGCGAGGCACGAAGTTCTCACTCGCGATCATCTCGAGCGTGCCGCGCTGGCGACCGAGTTCATTCTCGAGGACCGCCGCGATCTCGGGGTCTACCTCGGAGAGGGGGGCGTTGAAGGAATTGGTGGTGCTCATGGCGCTCCTAACATGACAGGGTTCAATCAGATTCTTCGTTGTCTGCAGTGGCCCAGGCGTACGGCCACTAACCGTGTCAGTCGCTCCCCGATGGTTACCCATCCGAACGCCAGTTGCGACGGGGTCAGCTTACCAGCGCGCCAAGAGCCGGTGCACGAAAGCGAGGCGAGCAGCCGTCCGAGTGCCCGCAGTTCGGGTGCCGGTGTTCTCCGTTGCCACTGCTCCGAGCCGAGGCGGTGCGCATAACTCCTGCTGGATTCGGGATGCGGCGAAAATGACCGCGGAATTCCGGGGGTCGAATGCGCCGCCGCGACATCCAGCAGGAGTTATGCACACGGCACCGTGCGGTGCAGCAGCACTGCGGGACGGCAGGGCGGCGCGGTTAGCCGAGGAGGTCGAGTACCTCGCCGAGGGTGGGTGCGGTGGCAGGGCCGCGCCTCGTGACCGCGATCGCGGCACAGGCGTTCGCGCGGACGGCCGCATCGCGCGGCGCGAGCCCAGCGGCAAGCGCCGCGAGGAACGCCCCCGCATGGGCATCGCCCGCGCCATTGGTGTCGACCGCGATCGCAGAGAAGCCGGGAATGTGCTCGACGGTTCCGCGGGTACCGAGCAGGCATCCGTCCGCTCCGAGCCGCACCAGCACGTTTCCGGAACGCGCGAGGATGTCCGCGGCCACTCCAGCCGTCCGCTCGCCGGTAAGCGTCGCTGCTTCGCTTTCGTTGCAACTCAGCCAGTCGGCGCGCCCCCACACGCTCGCCCACACGTCGGCGTCGATGTCTGCGACCAGAGGGCCAGGGTCGAGAAACACGGTGTGGGACTCGGCGAGCGCATCCAGCCACAGGTCGAGCACGCCACCGTTGGTCGTCGGCAGCAAGCCGTACCCAGAGACGAGCACGAGGTCATCGGGTCGTAGGTGGATACCGGCAACCTGTGCGCTCGTGAGCTCGGCCTCTGCCCCGAAGACCGTCACGAAGGTGCGTTCGCCACCCGCATCAACCAGGGCGACGTCGTAGCCGCTGTCACGTGCGGGGTCGGGCGGCAACAGGACCTCGATGCCGGCATCGGCGAGGGCGGCGCGCACGAGATCGCCGAAATATCCGGTCCCGTGGCCGCCCGCATATGCCGTGGGAAGACCCTGACGGTTCGCCGCGACCATGGCGTTGAACCCGCCGCCCACAGCGATGCTCGATCCGGTCGCGAGCACATCAGCCCCACGCTCCGGCAGAGCAGGCACATTCGTGACGAGATCGACGACGACGTTGCCGACGCTCACCAGGCGGCTCACGAGGCCACCCCGTCCACGAAACCGCTCACGCGGACGCCGCCCGCAACGCCAGCAGATCGTCGACGATCGCCTCCAGATCGAGGTGATTGACTCGCGCGATGAGATCCCGAGCACCCGCCGGATAAGCATCGGCGCCGTGCACGGCTCCGCCGATGGCGCCCGCCATCGCGGCAACCGTATCGCTGTCACCACCGAGGGATGCCGCCGCACGAACCGCGTTCCACGGATCGTCTGGGAAGGTGGCAAGGATGCCGAAGGCCGCTGGCACGGACTCCTGGCTTGCAAGGCTGGTCCCGACGAGTTCGTAGATGCGCGTGAGACTGCGCTCGGGATCGGTCGGCTCGGCGAGTTCGACAGCCAGACGGATGCGCGCACCGATATCTGCGGCCGCGACCCAGAATCCCCGACGGGCACCCAGCGACGCTGCCGCGATGGCCGTATCGATCATCGTGCGGAGATCGGCGCCATCGATGCCGGCACTCACGGCCGCGGCAACAGCGGACGCACCCGCAATCGCGACGCCTGTGTTGTGGCTGACGAGACACGACTCGACCACTCGATCGACCAGCGCAGCCAAATCAGTGGTCGATACCGCAATCCCGATGGGCGTCACCCGCATTGCGGCGCCGTTGGTCGTGCCGTAGCGCCCGGACTCGTTCACGGATTCGCCGTCGACGACGGCATCCACCGCCCGCTTCGTCGACGGACCGAGCAGGTCCAGCGAGCCGCGCGCCCGCATCGAGTCTTCCCAGCGCACGAGTTCTCGCGCGAAGGTTGCTGCCTCGATGTGGCCACCGCCTTCGACCAGCAGCCGAGCGAGAAGCAGCGCCTGTTCGGTGTCGTCGGTGACGGATGCCGCGGCCATCCCGGCGGCAAGTGGATGATTGGCTGCGGCGGGCTCGAACCACGTGATCGAGCCGTACTGCTCTGCAATGGACTGGCGGGACATGAGCTGGGTCGGCATCCCGAGCGCGTCGCCGATGGCGAGCCCGTAGAGCGCCGCAAGCGCGTGATCGGGCGAGCGCGCTGCATCTGAACTCGGTGTGCCCGAACTCATTGCGTTTGGGCAAACTGGAAGTGCAGCCGAAAGTGGTCGGGGTCAAGGAGACTCTCCACGTTTTCGACCAGAGCGCCACGATCATTGCGCGTGACGCAACGGGACCACAGGAACGAGTCGCCCGCCGCGCGCCCGAGCAACTCGGCCTCGTCGGCGGTCAACCGCCTGATTTCGACCCACTGCTCGCCCTGTGCCGCAATCAGGTCGACATCCCGCAGCAGTTGCGTCAGCGAGCCGGCGGCGCGGCCCGCGGCAAGTGCAGCAGTGACAGCGGGCAGCGCGGGGATGCGGGACCTCTCGTACGAGATGACGCCGACGCCGTCCGCGGAACGCAGCCGATCGATCACCACGAACCGGTCGACCGTCTCGCCCAGTTCAGCGGCGAGCGCCGGGTCATTGATCTCGTCAAGTTTCAGCACATCAACGCGCGTTGCGACACCGTGATGCTGGAGGGCGCGCGCCCAGCCGAGTTCGATATCCAGCGGATTGCCGTCGTAGGTGACGAACGAGCCCTTGCCCGACCGCGTCGCGATGAGCCCTGATGCGCCGAGTTCTGACAGCGCGGCTCGCACGGTGTTTCGACTGACCGAGAAGCGTTCGGCGAGCGCGGTTTCACCCGGCAGGCGGCGACCGCGCGGCATGCTCCCGCGCCGAATCTCGCCCTCGAGAACCTGGGCGATCTGCTCATGCTTGAGCTGCGGAACGGAGGGCTGCGCCACGGTCACACCCTTGCCGCGGTGACGTCTGCCGACGTCGTGATCTCGATGAGCGGCGCGTACAGGGCCATGGCATCCAGAGCGCGTTGATGGTCGGTTTCGCTGAGGCCAGCGCAGGCATCCGCGGCGACGCGCACCCGCACACCGGCATCGGCAGCGGCGAGCGCCGTCGACAGCACGCAGCAGTCAGTCGAGACTCCGACGAGCACCATTTCGGTGCTGCCCGCCATCACGGATTCGAGCGCTGGGCCCCACTTGCCAAACGTCGTTTCGGTGACGACGGGATGCGCATCGGTCGCGAGCCCCGGAGTGATTTCATACAGCGGGTCGCCATCCGGGACCAGCGCGAACGGCCACTGCTCGTAGTACGGAATCCACGAGCCCGTCGGATGTTCCGGGGCGACGAACCGCGTGAAAATCACCCGGTCACCGAACTCGTGCACCAGCCGTGCAACCACAGGCTCGACCGTCGCGTATGCGGGCGTGGCCCACTGGCTCGCCGGATCACCGAAAATGCGTTGCATATCGATGACGACGAGCCAGGGGTCGGCCACGGAATCGGCGGCCACAGCGTCAGTCACGGCTGAGGAACCCCGACCGGTTGCTCGGCCGCCGCAGCATTATCGGTGGGCAGCGCTTCCTGGCGACGGACTGCTCGCGCGCTAAAGATCAGCGTGCCGAGGAACCCGATCAGTAGCGACACCAGGACCCCGAGGTTGGCGAACGCCCAGGTGTCGTGAAACTTCTTGCCGCCAAGCGAGAGGATGTAGCCCTGCCAGTTGAGCCAGTCTGGCGTGCCATAAGCGTTCGTGACCAGGCCCCAACCTAGCGCGGTGCCGAGCACAATGAGGATGATCGCGAGGGGTCGCACGTTGCCGTAGCGTCCCTTCGGGTCGTAGAGATCGCGCTCGCTGTAGTCCTTGCGACGCAAGAGAATGTCGGCGATCATGATCCCGGCCCAGGCCGCAACCGGCACGCCGAGTGTCACAAGGAACGCCTCGAACGGAGCGATGAAGCTCGACGCGAAGAACGCGACGTAGATGGCGCCGATGATCATGACGACGCCGTCGATTCCGGCAGCAACCGGCCGCGGAATCCGAATGCCGGCGCTCAGTAGCGCAAGACCGGACGAATAGATGTCGAGCACCGCACCGCCGACGAGGCCGAGAATGGCAACGACCGCGAACGGCACAAGGAACCAGATCGGCAGGATCGACGTCAGCGCGCCGATTGGATCAGCGCCGATCGCTGTCGACAGCTTGGTTGACGAGCCAGCGAGCAGGAGTCCGAAGATTACAAGAATGACGGGCGCGACGGCCGCGCCGAACGTGGTCCATCCGATCACTCCGCCGCTGCCGGTCTTGCGCGGAAGGTAGCGCGAGTAGTCCGCCGCCGCGTTGACCCAGCCGAGGCCGAACCCGGTCATGACGAACACGAACGCGCCGATGAGCGCCTGCGCGCCCTCCGCCGGCGCAGCGGCGACCGTCGTGAGATCGATGTGCGGGAGAGCCAGCACGATGTACACGATCGTGAGAACGCCGGTGATGACGGTGATCCACACCTGCAGCTTCATGATCAGGTCGAAGCCGATAACTCCCGCACCGATAACCAGGACGACCACGATTATGAGCGCGACGATCTTGGTGGCCACTCCGCCGTTCCAGCCGAGGCGATCGAAAACGGTGGATGTCGCGAGCACGGCCAGGGCGGTGAGCGCTGTCTCCCATCCGACGGTCAGGATCCACGAGATGACGGCGGGAACCTTGTTGCCGTTTACGCCGAACGCCGCGCGGCTGAGCACCATTGTTGGCGCAGATCCGCGTTTGCCCGCAATCGCGATTACGCCGCACAGGAAGAACGAGATCACGACGCCGATGATGCTGACAACGGTCGCCTGCCAGAACGAGATGCCGAAGCCGAGCACGAACGAGCCATAACTCAGCCCGAGCACAGAGACGTTCGCCGCAAACCAGGGCCAGAACAGGCTGCTCGCCTTGCCCTTGCGTTCACCTTCTGTGATGGTGTTGATGCCGTTGAGCTCAATGCCCACGCGGGCGGGTGTCTCCGCCACGGGTGGGGCTGTCGTCGGGGTGGCCACGTTGTTCCTCTCACTGCGTCTCGAACACAGGCCCGGTCACTGCACCTGTTCAGACCTGTTCAGTCCGTTGCGCAACGGTATGACCGCGGGAGAACCCCTGTCAAGACCTACTTCACCGCGCCGGCCGTCATCCCGCCGATGAGGTGCTTTTCGATCAACGCGAACAGGATGACGACAGGCACGATCGCAATCAGCGATGCCGCGAACATCTGTGACCAGTTCTGCTGGTACGCCGTCACATACGCGCTGATGCCGACCGTGAGCGGCTTCAGCGCGTCATCCTGAATCAGGGTGAGGGCAACCACGTACTCGTTCCAGGCCGCGATGAACGTGAATGTGACGGCGGTAACGACACCGGGCAGAGTGAGCGGCAGCATGATGCGAATCATGGTTCCAAAGCGACCGCTGCCGTCGATCGATGCCGCCTCCTCGATTTCCTTCGGGATGGCGGCGAAGAAGCCCTGAAGTATCCAGAGGCCGAACGCGATGTTGAATGCGGCATCCGTCAGAATCAGCGCGCCGTACGTGTTGATGAGCCCAAGGTCGTAGAACTCGCGGTAGATGCCGACGACGAGGCTGGTCGGGGCGAACATCTGCGTGACAACGATCAGGCCGAGGAAGGCGACGCGGCCACGAAAGGTGAACCGGGCGGTGAAATACGCGGCCGGGATTGCGACCAGGATGACGATGATTGTCGAGGAGATCGCCACAATCAGCGAGGTCTTCAGCCAGTTGTCGAACGCCGGGTCGGTGACCACCTGCGCGAATGCTGCGGGCGTCCAGGTCTTCGGAAACAGTGTCGGCGGCACGCTCAGCACCTCGCCGGCCGGCCGGAGCGCATCCAGCAGCATCACAAGGTACGGCGCGATGAAGACGATGATCACGACGAACCCGGCCAGAGGCAGCACCCAGCGGCGCGCACGCTTCCAGCCGCGCAGCGGGCGAGACGTGATGCGGATGGCGGTCATGCCTTGTCTCCTTGGCGCCAGTTGACGAAGCGCAGGTAGATCCCGACGGCGATCAGGATGATGAGGACGTTGAAAATGCCCGCCGCTGCCGACTCGCCAACGTCGTGTTGCGCGCTCTTGAATGCCAGCTTGTACATGTACGTGATCAGGGTGTCGTTGCCGAAGCCGGGGTTGGAGCCGTTCAGGATCCAGTTGATCGGAAACGAGTTGAACACGTAGATCATGTTGAGCACGACACCGATCAGGATGGCCGGTCGAAGCAGCGGAAGTGTGATGAGGCGGTAGGTGCTCCAGGCGCTTGAGCCGTCGATGCGGGCCGCCTCGTAGACATCCGTAGGGATGGCGTTCAGCCCCGCCACAAAGAGGTATGCCGTAAACGGAATAGACACGAAAACCCCGACGGCGATCATCGACGGCATGATGTAACGCGAGTCGCCTAGCCAGTCGATCGGCGTGTGGATGATGCCGACGCTCGTCAGGAGCTGGTTGATGATGCCGTGGTAGTAGTCGAACATCAGCCGAAACAGCTGGCTCGAGATCACGAGCGCTGAGGCCCACGGAACAATGACGGCCCAGCGCACGAAGCGGCGCCCGAAGAACTCCTTGGAGAGAAACTGTGCGAGAGCGAGGCTGATCAGAATGGTCAGCGCGACGACGAGGGCGACCCAGACGACCGTGTTCCAGACGACCTGCCCGAGGTCTGGGCTGGTCAGAAAGTTCAGGTAGTTCTGGAACCCGGCCGGCCCCAGTCGCAGACCGATGATCGAGTATCGGTTGAACGAGGTTGCTACCAGCGTTATCGCCGGGTAGATCACGACCCCGAGGATCAGGATGAGGGCGGGGCCAAGCCAGAGTAGAGCTTCACCGATCCGGGCGGTGCCGGGCGAGCGGCGGTGACGCCGGGACCGGCCGCGTGCGGCAACCTGCCCCGGCGTCACGATATCCATACCGCTTATTTTCCAGCCACGGCCTGCGCCTGCAGGTCATCGAGGAACTTCTGCGGGTCACCGGTCTTGCCAACGGCGAGACCGATGTTCTGCTTGATCGTCAGCGCGATCTTGTCCCACTCCGGGTCATCCGTCGGCGTGAGGTGGATGTTCGGCAGAGTGTCGAGGTAGACCTTCAGCGCCGGGTTGCTGCTGAAGAGCTTGAGCCCGGAGGTGGTGACGGGCAGGAAGCCCTCCGCCTTGATCCAGGTGTTGATCTCCGACGGCGAGTAGTAGAGCTTGTAGAAGGCCTTGACGGCCGCCTCGTTACCCGCCTTCTTGAACGACATCAGGTAGTCGGTCACGCCGTACGTCTGAGCGGGCGCTGCGTTTCCGCTCGGCATTGGTGCGATCGCGTACTTGACGCCCTTGAACTGGGTGTCGAGCGCTCCCTGCAGCGGCGAGAATCCGACAACCATGCCGGCCTTGCCCTGTTCGAACAGCGAGAAGGCGCCATCGGTGCGGTTGGTGTGGCCCGGGTTGTTCTGGGTCACGTGGTCGTCAACGGACAGGCTCTTCATGAACTTGAGCGTCGCGACGTTAGCAGGGGAGTTGAGCGTCCACTGGCCGTTGGCCTTGAAGTCGCCACCGTTGTTGAACAGCCAGATCGCGAACTCTGCCTGTGCTTCTTCCGGGCCGAGCGGCTGGGCGTATCCGACGTTGCCGCCGCCGAGCGCCGTAACCTTCTTGGCGTCGGCGACGAATTCGTCCCAGGTCGTCGGAGCAGCTGTGATGCCCGCCTTGGAGAACAGGCCGGTGTTGTAGAAGAGCGCGCGGGCGGACGAGAGGTCGGGCATCCCGTAAAACTTGCCCTTGTACGTGCCGCTCTTGACGAAGGCGGGGATGATGTCGGCCTTCGTTGCCGCCGGCAGAACCTGATCGGAGTTGTAGAGCAGGCCGTTGGCGGCATAGGTCGCGTATGCGTTCTCGTTCAGGATGTCCGGAACGTCGCCGCTCTGAACCATCGTGCTCGACTGCTGATCGATGTTGTTCCAGTCGATGATCTGCAGGTTGAGCGTGATGCCCGTCTGCTTCTCGTACGTCGCCTTGAACGCGTTCCAGAACTTCGGGGTCTGGTCTTTGCTGTACTGGGCAATGACGACCTTGATCGACTTGACCGACTTGCTGCTGGTGCCGGTGGGCGCGCTCGCACCGCAGGACGCGAGCAGGAGGGAGGTGACCGTTGCTGCTGCAGCAATGGCTCCCCATCGCAGGTATTTCTTCATTGACTTCCTCAATCTTGGGTTGTGACCGCGGCTTAGCCAGGGATCCAAGTGCGGCGAAGGGACTACCAGTTGGAAGTAGCTTTGTCTTAAACGGCATTTACGTCAAGACCCCTAACAAAAGTGTCACGAACTCGAAACACGGGCCGCAGCATCGTGGTACCTCCCCCACACCCGTGACTTCGGCGCCGCATTGGCAGCGAATCAGGAAAAGCCGAGCTGCCGCGAGAGCACCGCAACGGCCGCTCCGCGCATCACGATGTCGTCGCCGAGAGCGGTCAGGCGCAGCACCAGGTCGCCGTGAAACTCCTCCATCGTGCGGGCGCGAAGAGTTGCGATGGTCGCATCCGCGAGCGGTCCCTCAAGGAGTTCAGCCGGGCCGCTGAGGACGATCTCCGACAGGTTCAGCGCACCGACCACGGGTGCAAGTGAGATGCCAAGGCGTTCGCCAGCTTCTCGAAGGATGCCCTCGCGAGCCGCAGGGGAAGTCGCGGTGGCGAGGCGGGCATCCAGTCGAGGCGTGGCAAGCCAGGTTTCAAGGCAGCCGCGCTTACCGCAGCTGCACTCATCGCCGTCCGAGTCGACGACAACATGACCGATCTCGCCCGCAGCGAATCGACTGCCGAACAGTGGGCTGCCTCCGAGAAGCAGGCCTGCACCGACGCCGTGCCCGATCTTGATGAGCATCATGTCGCCGTCCGCGTCGCCGAAACTGTGCTCGGCGAGCACGGCTGCGTTCGCGTCGTTGACGACTACAGCAGGCACGTCGAAGCGTGCAGCCAGCGCCGCCTGCAGCGGCTCATCGACCCAGCCGAGGTTTGGCGCACTCAACACGACTCCGCCGAGGTCGACGACCCCCGGCGAGCCCACTCCTATGCCGAGGAGCGGCGCCGTGGCGAGCGCGACCAGCTCGGCGGCGAGCGCGACGACCTTCGCTGCGGCATCCGCACCGGCGCTGCCCGCCAACGGCAACTCTGCGCGCTCAAGGATGCGACCGTCGAGGTCGAGCACTGCTCCCCGAAATTTCGAGTATTCGCTGAGATCGAGTCCGACAATCTGGAATCGGCCGCGGTCGATGTCGATCAGGGTCGCCGGCTTCCCTGGACCATCGACCTCGCGAAGGCCGTTCTCGACGATCAGGCCCTCAGCCATGAGTTGCGAGACGAGCTCCGACACGGTCACCCGGGTGAGGCCGGTGCTTCTGGCGACATCCGCCCGGCTCTGCTCGCCCCCGCCGTACAGGGTCTGGAGCACGAGAGACCGATTATGGCTGCGCGCCTGTTCCGGCAGAACTTTCGTGCTCGGGCGAAGTGCCCGCATGGTGAAGAACCCGTTCGGCCGCGCGCCGGCAAACCCGGCAGACGGAACGGATGCTTCGATGCGCGGCTGATCCTCGCTAACGCTCACGAGGGTTACGCTACCGCGCCGGAGCCCGGTCTCTCCGTCTCGGACGCAACAGGAGGTCAGACACAATTACCAGCACGATCGACAGGATCAGAATTCCGAGGAACACGCGAGGAAGGGCATCGAGGCCAAATCCGGCCAGGACGAGCGACCCGACCAGCGCGCCCCCTCCGATGCCGACGTTGAATGCTGTCGTGTAGAACGCCGTCGAGATATCGCGGATTCTCGCAGGGGCCGCGTGCAGCATCCGCGTCTGAAGCAGGGGCGGCAGGTTGCCCATTGCAAGCCCCCAGACGAAGAATGCTGTCAGGGCGAGCGGCAGAATGCCCGGTGCAATCGCGAGCGCGAGGACCGCGATCACCAGCACGACGAGCGACAACATCAGACCGAACCGGGGGCGACGACCGAGCCACACGGCGACAACCACGAGCGAGATGGCACCCGCGATCCCGTAGGCGAAGAGGGCAGGGCCGATGGTTGTCTCGGTCAGACCGACCGACCGGATCAGGTACGGCGCGATGAACGTATAAAACGTGTATTGGCCGATCATGGTGATCGCGGTGATGACGCAGACCAGGACGACGGCGGTGACCGAATGGTCCCGTCGGGGAGGCTCGCCGCTCGCCGCCTCGTGGGTGAGTATGGCGATGCTTCCCGTCGGCGTATTAACGATCACGTTCGTCGAAAGGTGGTCGACTCTCGGAATGAACCGATACACGAATCCGGCCCCGACGAGCGCAAGCCCTGCAAAGATGCCGAAACTCAGCCTCCAGCCGACGGCAGCACCGAGCGCCGTTCCGAGCGGAACGCCAAAGATGAACGCAAGCGAACCTCCGCCGAGTGTGATCGCCACCGCGCGACCCAACTGCTGCTTCGGCACGAGGTAGGCCGTGTACGCGCCAACGACTGACCAGAAGACACCGTGTGCGACTCCCCCGATGACGCGCGAAATCACGAGCAGGGCGTAGCTGTAGGAGAAGGCAGACAGGATGCCGCTGCAAGCCAGGATCACCAGCACGGCAACCACGAGCGCGTGCCTCGGCACCCGGCGAGTCAGGTACGACAACGGAGTGCTCGACAGCACCACGGTGAACGCGAAGACCGACACCGTAAGGCCGATCTGAGACTCGGTGACAGCGAGGTCTGCGCTCATCTCCGGCAGAAGACCCGTCGGGAGCATCTCGATCGTGACGCTCAGAAAGACGGCGACCGCGAGAGTGATCAACGCGAAGTAGGGGAAACGCTCAGAGGTTGGCGATATACGTGGCGAGGCCATGTGAACGAGGTTCCGTTCGAAGAGTGGAAAGCGTGGCGCCGCTTCGCGGGACACGGCCGTCGCCGCATCGAATCCAGAGTACCGCGCGACAGACCGGCCCCGACGCCGTGAAGGTGAGCGTCGGGACAGGCCTCGCGGTCATCCAGCCGTCAGAGGGTACGAGACCAGGTCACTCTGAGTCTGGCCGACGTGAACTGCGTCGCCGGTCGAGTTGATGATGTGGGTGATCGACCCATTGCCGTTCAGGAAGAATGTCACCATGTCGTTGAACTGAACGTTCGGTCGGATCGGCGCTGTGATCGCGCTGTCCTCGACGATGTCCGGCCCTGCGGTGAAGTTGGAGTACACCCCGAGGCCGTACGCCGTGTGGCTCGTGACGGATTTGGCTACAGCGTAGGACGCGTATCCGTTGTGCGATCCGTCCTTCCAACTGGCCTGCGACGGAGGATCGTACGGCAACTCGCTCTGGTAGAAGATCGTGGTTCCGTGGTTGCCGTTCCACTGCACTTGAGTCTTCTGGTAGTGCTCGACCGCGAGACCCTCCGCCGTCACGTAGTCGCCGTTGACGACGAGGCCGTGTGCGGCCGTGTTCACATTCCAGCCGACAGATCCGGCGTTGCCGTGGTCGGCGCGCCAGGCCCAGATGTTATCGAGGATGACGTGGCTGCTGTTCACCTCGAGGCTCGTGTTCGCCCTGCCCCGGTGTGCGCCACCGATCCGGAAGAACACATCATTCAGCGTCGTCGGGTCGCTCGTGGTCGTCGGGTCGCTCGTGCTGGCGCTGTGATCGCCCTTTGAGCCGATCTTCACGAGCACCGCCGAGTTGGTAGTTCCAGCGTCGACGATGATTCCCGAGATCATCACACCGTGGACATTGCCCGTAGTGATCGCGGCCCCGCCGGCTTTTGGCGTCAGGGTTGCGAATCCCATCCCGAGGATGACCGTGTCAGAGCGCGTGACCTTGATCGAGTTCGCAAGGTTGTACACACCGGGAGTCAGGATCAGATTCTTGCCTTCGGCGAGTGCACGATTGATCGACTTCGAGGAGCTCGTGGGCTGCGCGATGTAGAAGTCGTGGATCGGGATCGACCTGCCGTCGGCCGTGCTCCAGTCGACACCGCTGACATTGGTGCGCGCATTCGGCACGAACACGCGGTACTTGCCACTGGCATCGATGTACAGGAACGGTGCGTCGCGGCTCACCGGAGTGGAAGCCAGCGTCGTGTCTGGCGGCGTCGGGAACGACTGCGCCGGTGCGCCCGTCACTCCCGAGAAGACCATGTTCCAGACGCTGCCGTTCCAGGATCCGATGTTGCTGTCGCGGGTGTACCACTGCTGCTGTGAGCCGGATACGATCTGGCCAGAGACCGTGGAGTTCGCGATGTAGCCACCGCTCGAGAAACTGCCGAAGCGAGGGAACACTGAAAGGTCACCCTCGACGTTGACTCGGCGGAGCGGCGAGGCCTGCGAAACGGCCCAGCGAAGCACGTGCGGATCGGCTACCCCTTCCGGGAACGCGCGTGCAGCATCCGTCGCCGTCGGCTGCTGGATGGGGTTCACGGTCAGGTTTGACAGTGAACGCCAGAAGTTGTTGAGGGCCTCATCGCCGTCGTCCCACGGATCGCTCGGCTTGGTCTGCTGGCCCTCCGAGTGGATGGCGCCATTGATCGTGACACCGTTCGGGGTCTCGCTGAGACCTGCGACCGACGTGTAGTAGCCGATGTCGCCGTTGACGACATCCGTGGCGGTTGCTGGATTGTCCTGGCCGGCAGCGCTGCCATAGGTACCGGGCTTGAACAGGAACGCGTGCCTGCTCGAACTGAACTGGCTGTCGCTGCCCGCTGCGGCGAACGCGGCGTTAATGTCGGCCGTTGACATGCCCGGGTCGAATACTGTGACGTTCGGCCCGAAGTCAGGATTTGTATCGGAAGTTGCGCTTCCGTGAGCGGCACTGGTGTCGGATGTCGCGCTCGCGTACGCGGGAACGGCGCTCGATGCCGCCATAGCGAGTCCTGCGACTGCTAACACGTAGGCGAATCCCCGCCGCCGAAATGCTGCTCCCCTGATCCGGACGGATGGATTTGTGCGTTGCATACTGCTCCCCTTTGAGTCGTATTTCCCTGCGATTTCACCCACCTCGCAGACTTACAACCAAGTAAGTAACTCTGCGAATATAACGCATCGGTAACGGCGTGGGAAGGGTGTGCATGGGATCCCCCCGCGCAGCGCTCTACGCTGGTGTCGTGACCTCGACCCACTGGATCCTGACCCTGGTCTGCCGCGACCAGCCCGGAATCGTTCACGCCATCAGCGGTGCAATCGTGCAGGCCAGCGGCAACATCACCGAGTCGCAGCAGTTCTCTAGCGCCGACACCGGCACATTCTTCATGCGCCTGCAAGTCGAGTCGGCCATCGACCAGGCCGGCTTTGAAGCGGCTATCGCACCCATCACCGACCGATACGGGATGACCTGGCAACTCGACATCGTCGGCCGTCCCCTGCGAACCCTCGTCCTGGTTTCCAAGGCGGGCCACTGCCTCAATGACATCCTGTACCGCCAGCGAACCGGCCAACTGTCCGTGAGGTTGCCGCTCGTGCTCAGTAATCACGCGGAGTTGCAGCCGCTCGCCGAGTTCTACGGCATCCCGTTCGAATCGCACCCCGTCGTATCCCCTGGGCAGAAGCTCGCGTTCGAGGATCGCGTGCTCGAAGTGGTCGAGGAGCACAACATCGAGTTGGTTGTGCTGGCGCGGTACATGCAGATCCTGTCACCTGAACTGTGCGACGCGCTGAGCGGGCAGGTCATCAACATCCATCACTCGTTCCTGCCGGGATTCAAAGGTGCGAACCCCTACAAGCAGGCGCACGCGCGAGGGGTGAAACTGATCGGGGCAACAGCGCATTTCGTGACCAGCGATCTCGACGAGGGGCCCATAATCGAGCAGAATGTCGTTCGGGTGGACCATTCCCGGACCCCGCAGGAGCTCGTCGCGATCGGCCAGGACGAGGAATCGCGCACCCTCACCCAGGCCGTCAAATGGTTTGCCGAGCACCGGGTGTTGCTCGACCAGTCGCGCACAATCATCTTCCGTTAGCCGAACGTGAGGTCTGCACCATGAGCATCCTCTTCTCGGGGGCACGCAAACTCGACGCTGACGGTCAGGTCGACGATTTTTGGATGCTGGTCGACGGGGACACAATTGTGGCGACCGGCGTCGGCGCGGGTCCATCCGCGACAACCAGTGTCGATGTTGGCGGGCACTGGCTCACCCCGGGCTTCATCGACCTGCACTCTCATGGCGCCGGTGGCCACTCCTACGACGGCGATGCTGCGGAGATACGCGCCGGGGTTGCAGTTCATCACGCTCACGGTACGACCAGGACGATAATCAGTCTTGTTGCAAACCCGCTCGAACGGCTCGAAACGAGCCTCCGCATAATTGCTGAGTTGGTCGAGACGGAGCCGCTCATCCTCGGCTCGCATCTCGAGGGACCGTACCTCTCGCCCGGGCAGCCCGGAGCACACAACCCTGCGTTTCTCCGGGAGCCGCAACCAGCGGAACTCGACCGCCTGCTCGATGCGGCACACGGCACGCTTCGGCAGCTCACGCTCGCGCCAGAACTGCCGAATGCCTTCGACCTCATCGACGTTCTGGTCGAGAACGAGGTCGTCGTTGCCGTGGGTCACACCGAAGCCGACTTCGCGACCGCCCGGCGCGCGTTCGACGCGGGGGCCCGACTGCTGACCCACGTGTTCAACGCAATGCCCGGCATCCACCATCGGGCGCCTGGGCCGGTCATCGCGGCGTTCGAGGACGCTCGGGTCGTGCTCGAGCTGGTGCTCGACGGGCATCACGTGCATCCGGACGTCGCGGCGCTCGTGTTCCGGTCTGCACCCGGCCGAGTCGCGCTCGTGACCGATGCAATGGCTGCCACCGACTCCCTGGACGGCGAATACCTTCTCGGCTCGGTCGCCGTAACCGTGCGCGACGGTTTGGCAATGCTCACCGGCGGCGGGACGATCGCCGGGTCGACCCTCACCCAGGATGTCGCCCTCCGAATGGCGATATCGCAGGCGGCCGTCACCCCCTCGCACGCAGTGGCAGCGCTCACGTCGACGCCCGCACGGGTGCTCGGGATGTCGCACCGGCTCGGACTGCTGGCTCCCGGCTACGTCGCCGACGCGGTCATCCTCGATGGGGACTGGCGGGTCGACCAGGTGTGGGCGGACGGGGCGTTGCTGGCTTAGTCGCGGGGTCGCCCACGACGATATGTGGGGGTTTCTTCTCCTTCCCAGAACCCGGCAATCCTGCTTAGATCACGGATCCCCTCCTCCCGGTCGACGCACTCAGGGCGAAGCTGAGAATTGCAGCATGGATGTGACAGAGTCGGCGATCGAGATTGGCGAGCAACTCGACGCCGCGCTCACCGCGCTGGCGCTTATCTCGCTCGACGTCACCGGCTACCGAGCGCTCAGCGACGATGACCTGCTGAACGTTGTTGCAGCCCATGCGGTGGCCCAGAAAGCGACCGAGTCGATCGGCGCGCTCATCGCAGGCGAAATTGCGCGAAGATCGGCGCCAAGGCTTGGCACCCAGGGGTTGGCTCAGCGGTTGGGGTATCGCACGCCCGAGCAGCTCGTCAGGCACACCGCCGGCGTCACAGCCCAGCAAGCGATCGCGGCTGTCAGAATCGGCACACTCGTGCACGAGACCGCAGATACCGGTGCGGTCGATCCCGTCACGGGGGAGGTATTCGAACAGCGCGAGCCGTGGCTGACACCGGTCGCGGCGGCCGTGACCTCAGGTAACCTGTCACCCTCCCACGCTGATGCGATTGGCCGCGGATTGGGCATTCCCTGCCCAGGCGTTTCAGTCGCCACACTGCGAGAGGCCGCCGCCGCACTGTGTGCCGAAGCTGCGGCTGGCGTTGATCCCGACCAACTGTTTCGCCGTGCGCGCCACCTGCGTGATGAGATCGACCTCGAAGGTGTCGAGCACCGCGAGCTCGAGCGGCGCAGGCGACGAGCTTTGACATTCACCGGCCTGCCGAACGGGATGTCGCGGCTGGTCTGGGTGATGGATCCCGAGACCGCGGCAACGGTGAGAGACATTTACGACCGGGCAACATCTCCGAAGCGCGGCGGTGTGCGGTTCATCGAATCAGGGCAAAAGACTCGCTCGGACGCGATACGTGACGACGCACGCACGGTCGTGCAGTTAGCGTCAGACGCTTTCGAGCAACTGCTGCGACTTGGCGCCGACGCTGACTCCACCACACTGCTCGGGTCCGGAGCCCCCACCATCCACATTGCCGCGACCAGACGTCGAATTGACGAGCGTCAAGGCACAGCACACATTCGGGGTCAGGCCGACGCAGTCTCCATCACGACGCTTGAGCGGCTCGCCTGCGGAGGAGTGCACAACGAGACGGGTTTCGACGGTGCGGGTGTACCGCTCGATCGAGGTCGCGACCAGCGACTGTTTACGCCCGCGCAGAAAGACGTCCTCGCCTTGAAATGGGGCGGATGCGTTCATCCAAACTGCAATCGGCCGCCATCCTGGACTGAAGCTCATCATATAAATCACTGGCATCGCGACCATGGCAAATCCAATATCGCGGACGGTGTATTGCTCTGCAAACACCATCACCTGCTACACCACAACAACGGGTGGGAGACTCGACGGGACGACCGCGGTCGATACTGGTTGACGCCGCCACCCGAAATCGATCCCGCTCGGGTGCCAGTCGAATTGCTCAGTCAGAGTCGCGTCATGGTCGACCTCGCGCGAGAGGTCAGCTAGGGTCGTTGCGGCCACCGTGGTTCGGTAGTCGGCGCCGCCACGCTATGGCGTCTCCCACGCCAGACGGTTGTCCCACGCGTAGCGGTAATAGTCGGCGTTGGCGAGTCCGGCGGCGGCATCCTCATCGACGACGACGGTCACGTGCGGGTGCAGTTGTACGGCCGAGCCCGGCGCGCTCGCGGTCAGCGGTCCCTCGACTGCGGCAGCAATGGCCGGCGCCTTGCTGGCACCGAAGGCGAGCAACACGAGGTGCCGTGCGCGAAGAATAGTCCCGAGCCCCTGGGTCAGGCAGTGGGTTGGTACGTCATCCGGCGAGTCAAAGAACCGCGCATTGTCGGCTCGAGTGTGGGATGTCAGCGTCTTCACTCGAGTCAGCGATCCGAACGACGAGCCGGGCTCGTTGAAGCCTATGTGGCCAGTTCGTCCGATGCCCAGAATCTGTAGGTCCACACCGCCCGCGGCAACGATGTCGCGCTCGTAACGCTCACCCGCAGTCTCGAGCAGGCCACCATCATCGCCGGGAACACGTACCAACGCCGGCGTCAGGCCGAGCGGCTCGACGACTTCGCGCGTGATGACGGCCCGGTAGCTTTCGGGATGCCCCGGCGGCAGTCCAACGTACTCATCCAACGCGAACCCGCGTACACGCGACAGGTCGAGTCCTCGTCGAAGGAGCGCGGCGTAAGCGGGCAGAGGCGTCGAGCCGGTCGCGAGGCCGAGCACAGCATCCGGTTTGCGCGCGATGAGAGCCGCAGCCGCAGCCGCATAGATCTCGCCAGCGGCCTCCTGAGACGAAACGATGACTACTTCTGCCACGGCGTCGCCCCCAGCCACGCTGCACCGGTCGCGGCAGTTTGCGCGTTCGGCGGAAGAATCCGGATTCGGCTGCCCAGTTCCAGCGACTGGATGAACGGCGAATCCGACTCCCATTGGGCGATCACAGCCAGTATGGGCTCCAGGAGCGCGTTGCCCATCGTGCTAATACCGCCACCGATCACCACCAGGTCGACGTCGACGGTGAGAACGAGAATGCGAACCGCAGACGCGACACCCTCGAACAGACCACGGCGGATGGCAATCGCGCCCGTGTCACCAGCCGCCGCCGCCGCCAGCATGCCGTGCACGGAACCGTCGCCCGACTGCCACTGCGAGCCAATGCCGGACCCGGAGGCCATCACCTCGAGCGCACCGGGCTGGCCATCCTGGTCAAGAGGTCCGGCGGGATCGATCAGGATGTGCCCAATCTCGCCCGCAGCCCCCCGCGACCCGCGCCACAGTTTGCCGCCGAGAACGATTCCGGCGGCAAGGCCGGTACCAAGATTGAGGTAGGCCATCGAGCTCTCCGGCGACAATCCCAGCTGGTGAAAGGCCCCGAGCGCCGCCGCGTTGACATCGTTTTCGACACGCACTGAAGTGCCGAGATTCCGGGAGAGCAGCCCACCGAGATCGAGCTGAGCCACACCGAGGTTGCGAGCGTGCGTGACGATGCCGTGTTCGGCATCCACGGCCCCCGGGATGCCCACACCGATCGAATCGAATGCGGATGCCGCAATCCCGGCCTCGCCCGCCAGTCGCAGCACGGCGTCTGTCGCGGTCGCGAGTACGGCTGCATCTCCCCACCCGGTCGGAATGCGCAGGGCATGCGCAACGGAGCCAGCGCCGTCAAGGACCACCGCGTCCGTTTTCGTTCCGCCGATGTCTACTCCGACTCTCACTGCTTCTCTGCTTTCTCCAGCCACGCGGCGAGCGCCCGGCCAACGTA
The DNA here is from genome assembly GCA_025463785.1 of Glaciihabitans sp. Taxonomy (GTDB): domain Bacteria; phylum Actinomycetota; class Actinomycetes; order Actinomycetales; family Microbacteriaceae; genus Galbitalea. The sequence goes on along the minus strand of JAODBD010000014.1, from coordinate 117,279 downwards.
TCGGGACGACCCGAAGGTCGCGACATCCGCATACAGGCGGTCATCGGACGGCCACCCCATGTCAATAACGAGGGTCGAGGGATGCCGCTCCCGCGCCGCATCGACCATCTCGCGCACCCAGGGTCGCCGGTGGTTGTCCTTACCAACGATTATGAGGGAATCGGCATCTGGCAGAGTGTCACCCTCGCGAAGCGCGAGAACCGCGTGACCCGCGGCCGCAAGGCCCCAGGGGGAGGTGCCGACCGCAATGTTGGCGGTCGTCTCGAGGCTGAGGATTACCGGGTTCGCTGGAACGGTTGTTCCCGGTCGCACGTCAAAGGCAGCCGTCGCTCTTTCAAGCGGAAACTCGGGCTCGTCATCCGTCTCGATGTGCTCGGGAATCGGCGCCGTTGCAGCATCGGCAGCAAGATCCCGCGCAAGCTCGCGGATGCGGGTCGCCGCTTGGGCGACGCGCTCGGGGCCGAGACGGCCGGCGTCGACGCCCCGCGCAATCGCTTCCGCAATGGTTCCGAGTTGCTCATCGGTGTTCTCCGTTCCGATGCAGAGCAGGTCGGCGCCCGCAGCGAGCGCCCGAACTGCAGCCTCCGGGATACCCACTTCCCCACTCGCGCCTCGCATGTCGAGCGCATCGGTCACTATGACGCCGGTAAAGCCCAGTTCGTCCCGAAGGATGCCTTCGAGTATCGGCCGCGAGAACGTGGCCGGATTCGTGGCGTCAATTTGGGGCAGAAGAATGTGCGATGTCATCACGGTCCGGCTTCCGGCAGCAACGGATGCCTCGAAGGGCACCAGTTCTCGCATTCCAAGGGACTCTCGATCACGGTCGATGACGGGAAGCGCGAGGTGCGAATCCTGGGCGGTGTCCCCGTGTCCCGGGAAGTGCTTCGCGCTGGCAGCTACACCCGTGGACTGCAGTCCCGAAACCCACGCGGCACTGTGCCGTGACACGAGCTGGGGGTCGGTGCCGAAGCTGCGCGTTCCGATGACGGGATTGTCCGGGTTCGAGTTGATGTCGACATCCGGAGCAAGATCGAGGTTGACGCCGGCAAGGCGCAGTTCCCAACCGACGATGGTCGCGACGAGGCGCGTGAAGTCGAGGTCGTCGATGCGACCGAGGAGGGCGTTGCCCGGGTACGGCGATCCCTGGTCGCTGTAGAGCCGCGTTACGTCACCGCCCTCCTCGTCGATCGCGATGATGGCGAACGGGTTCGCCTGGCGGATCGCTCGGGTGAGTTCGCGCAACTGGGTACGTGACTCAACATTTGTTGCAAACAGGCAGACGCCAGCGAGACCGTCGCGCAGGAGCGCAGCAAGCCAGTCGGGCAGCGTCGGGCCGACAAACCCGGGCAGGAGAACAGCAAGCGGGTTGATCGCCGGGTGGGTTGGCTGTGCCCCGGTCATCCCTTGACCGCCCCGCTGACGAGCCCGGACGTCATGCGCCCCTGCACGAACAGGAAGAAGAAGATGACCGGCAGTGCAACGAGTGTGGATGCCGCCATCACCTGGCCCCAGTCGGTCGCCTTGCTCGCACTCGCCTCGATGAACCCGCGCAACCACAGTGGAAGCGTGGCCGACGCATTATCCGGCAGCACGACAAGTGCAATCGTGAACTCGTTCCAGACTTGAAGGAACGCATACACACCGGAGGCGACAAGCCCAGGCGCGAGCAGGGGGAAGGTTATCCGCAGGAATGCCTGCGTACGGCTCAGGCCGTCGACCATGGCCGCCTCTTCGAGTTCAATCGGGATGCCTGCGACGAATCCGCGCAACATCCAGATCGTGAACGGTACAACCGCCGCGATATACAGAATGCTGATGCCGATGACCGAGTTCAGCAGGTTGACGCTCGCCATGAGCTTGTACTGAGCTATGAAGAGCCCTTCAGCGGGCAGCATCTGGATTAGCAGGACGGCAAGGACGAATCCGCTCCGCCCGCGAAACCGAAAACGGCTAATCGCAAGCGCGGCGAGAAACGCGAACAGCAGGCAGAGGACGACGACGACCGCAGCGATTGCAACGCTCATCCCGAGGGCCGGAAGGAACGTTCCGCCGGCAAAGACGGCGGTGAAGTTGGCGAACGAGCCACCGAACGGTACAAATGTCGGGGTCGAGTCCTGGAGCACGACGTTCGGCAGGAGCGACGAGTTGATCATCCAGTACACCGGGAACACCCAGATGATGGCGACGATCAGCCCGATGATGCTGAAGATGACGGTTTTGGCACGAACGCGGCGCTTTCTCACGCTTCGTCCTCCTTCAGCATGCTGCGCACGTAGAACGCGCTAATCGCGATGGTGAGCACGAGTACGAAGATCGACACAGCGGATGCCATGCCGAAATTGCTCGAACCGGTGCCAAGTTGGTAGATGTAGGTTCCGAGCAGGTTGGTTTCACTTTTGATGGAGCCGACATCCTGTAGCAGTTTGATCTGCGTGAATACCCGAAGGTCCCAGATGACCTGCAGGAGAAGAACGATCGAAATGACCGGTCGGATGATCGGCACAACGATCCCGAAGAATCGCTGCCGCGGGCTCGCGCCGTCAATTTGCGCGGCTTCGAGCACTTCCTCTGAGACCTGCGTGAGGCCGGCGTAAATTGCGAATGCGACGAACGGCACGCTCATCCAGACGACGATGACCAGCGCGACTCCGTAGAACGAGACGGGGTTGATGAGCCAGTTGTGCCCCTGGTACGGCAGCCCGATGGCCGAGAGCAGCCAGTTCACGACACCGCTGCGGAGGTTGAACAGCCAGTTCCAGACGGTCATGGCTGCGACGACGGGCATCGCCCAGGCGAGCAGCAGCGCGATCTGCAGTGTCACTCGCACCCAGGCAGATACCACGTTCATGAGCAACGCCAGAAGCGTACCGACAATCATGGTCGCAGCAGCGGCAGCAAAGCAGAACAGGATGGATCGTAGGATGACCGTCCACATGTACGGGTCAGATGCGAGCGTCGCATAGTTCTGCAGCCCGACGAACGGCGCCGCCTGCCCGAACTGCTGGGCAAGCCCGAACTGCTGTGTCGAGGTAATGATCTGCCAGACAACGGGATACCCCATTGCGAGAGCCAGGACGACAACGGAGGGCACGATGAGCGCGTAGGGCGCGATCGGGCGACGGCGACGACGGGCCAGTCGAGGCGCGGGTGGTGTCTCGGCAATTCTGACGCTCTGAATTGTTGCTTCGGCAGTCATGGCTCCTCCTTCCTGGCGTGCGATTTGGCTATGTCAACTCGCGCAGACGTAGACGTGAGTTGGCGAGGGGGCATCCGCAGTGCGGGGGTGCAGAACCAGTGTCCTGCACCCCCGCAGTTAAGCGGTGCTACTTTGCGTTCAGCATCGGAGTGATCTTGGCGTCGTACTGTTGCGCGAGCGCCGTCAGATCCGGTGCGTCCTTGATCTTGCTGAAGAACTCCTCCATGACGCCGGATGCCTCAACCGAAGCCCAGCCGGGTGCAGCCGGAGTCAGCTTCGAGTTCGACGACGACGCGATGAGCGCGCTGGCGAACTGGTCGCTGCCGAGTGACGAGGTGTACTGCGAGTTGGCCGGTCCGAGCCCGTTCTTGCCGAGCATCTCCTGGTAGGTCTTACCGAAGATGATCTTGAGAAGCGTCTTGGCGAGGCCGGGGTTCTTGCTCTTCGCCGAGATACCGATGTTGGAACCACCAGCGAAGACTGGAGCTGGGTTGCTGTCGTTACCCGGAAGCGCGAACGTCCCAAAGGTGTTCGGGTTCCAGGTGCGAGTAACGGCGCCGGTCTTGGCGTCCTTGCCCTTGTCACCGATCGACCAGTGCGCCCATCCCGGAGCCATGATCGTCGCGGCAGACAGCGAGACAGGGGTCGCCTTGTCTTTCGTCGTTGCGCCCGCGATCGAGTCATTGTTGTTGATGTAGATGTACTGGTTGCTGTCCTGGGCGTCACCGGGAGCGTTGTCAGCCGTCTTGTAGATGGTCTGCAACTGCGCCAGCCCCTTCAGGGTTGCCGGGTCCTCAAGGCTTGCTGCCCACTTGCCGCCGGACTCCTTGGCGATGTTTCCACCGTTGGCGAAGATCCACGAGATGCCGTCGCGCCAGTCCTGGCCGCCGAGGTAGAAACCGGAGAAGTTCTTGATGTTGTTCGGGTTCTTGGAGTTGACGGTTGCCACATCCGAGTTGAATTGGTCGAGCGTGGTCGGCGGGGTAGTGATGCCGGCCTTGGCCCAGATGTCCTTGCGGTAGAAGACGTAACGGGAGCCGAAGTAGTACGGCAACGTGTAGTTCTTGCCGTTCACCTTGCCCGCGTCGACGAACGATTGCAGCAGGTTCGTCCCACCGAGCGCCTTGTACTGGTCGGAGATGTCAAGGAACGCACCGACGTTGGTGAATGTCGGCGACTGGGTGTTGCCCATCTCGGTTACGTCGGGCGTGTTGTTTGCGTCGGGAAGCGAGGTGGTGAGCTTCGTGACGATGTCGCTCCAGTCCTGCTGCTCGATCTTCAGCGTGCCCTTGGTCTCTTTGGTGAATTCGGTCTGGAGGTAGGTGCGAAGCGGCTGCGGCGTGTCAGCCCCCACAAGCCACAGGGTGATCGTCTTGCCTTTGCCGTTCGTACTCGGACCAGTGCTGGCAGTTCCTGCGGTGGATCCGCCGGAGCTGCATGCCGCGAGAGCGAGCGCGCCTGCGACGGCGAATGCGGTCGCTGCCCAGATCTTTCTCTTCATGGTGGTTCCTTTCTTGGGGATTCTTCTAGCGATTCATGGGACGTGAGTGGTGTGCGGGGAGCTCATCACTCGAGTGCTGTGGGGACGACGTCGATGGCTCACGAAACCCCGAGTTGGCCGGAGAGCACCATGACGGCAGCGCCGCGCAAGACGATGTCCTCTCCGAGGGTGGTCATCCGCAGCACGAGATTCCCGTGGAATTCGGGCATTGTCCGTGCGCGGAGTGTCTCGATGGTTGCCGATGCCAGCACGCCATCAAGTAGTTCGGTCGGACCGCTCAGCACGATCTCAGCGAGATCGAGAGCACCGACCACGGGAGCAAGAGCGATGCCGAGGCGCTCGCCCGCTTCCCGAAGAATCTCATTTTTTTCATCGGATGTCATGGCAGCCGCCAGGAGCGCGTCAAGTCGCGGGGTTGCCAGCCACGTCTCCAGGCATCCGATCTTGCCGCAGACGCAGACCTCACCGCCGTTGGTTCCGACCATGACGTGCCCGATCTCCCCTGCCGCGAATCGGCTGCCGAAGAGCGGCGTTCCTCCGAGGAGGAGCCCCGAGCCGACGCCGTGCCCGATCTTGACGAGCATCATGTCGCCCATGGCGGCGCCGAAGCTGTGCTCGGCGAGGGCCGCGGCGTTGGCATCGTTGATGACGATGACGGGGAGGCCGAACCGCTCCGTGAGCGCGCCCTGCAGGTCGCGCCCGATCCAGCCGAGGTTGGGTGCGGTGAGGACAACACCAGCAAGGTCGACGACTCCGGGCGAGCCGACTCCGATGCCAAGCACCGGACGATTTGCCTTTTCGATGAGGGTGGCAGCGAGGGCGATGACCTTGTCGGCAGCAGCGTCACCGACGCTGCTCGCGAGCGGAAGCTCAGCACGTTCGAGGATCTTGCCGTCGAGGTCGAGCAGCGCGCCGCGGAAGGTGGCGTACTCGCTGAGGTCGATCCCGACGATTTGGAATGCGTCGCGATTGAGGTCGAGGAGGGTCGCGGGCTTACCGGGCCGGGCATCCTCACGCTGTCCGATTTCTATGACCAGGTTCTCACCGATGAGTTCGGCGATCAGGTCAGAGACGGTGACTCGGGTGAGGCCGGTTTCGCGTGCGATGTCGGCTCGGCTCCGCTGGCCGAGGCGGTACAGCGTCTGTAAAACCAGCGAACGGTTGTGGCCGCGCGCGTGCTCTGGCAGCACTTTGGTGGTGGGCCGAAGGACCCTTCCACTTGCAAACCCCGTAGTCATGTTTGTTAGTAAACCTTACGAACAAACTATTTGCAACATTCATCTGAACTTTTTCTCGTAGTGTCTCGTTGAACCGTTTATGAGGGCGGCTCCGCCCTGTTTGCAACGCCACAGCTGGCACATAGGAAATTCACATCCAATGTCCGAATGCTGGAGTCAGGCACCGTCGCCGGCGCAATCAACTACCTACTACCGACGAGGAAATCATGACCATCACTCTCCGCACCAAGACGGCACTCGTGACGCTGGCCAGCATTGGTCTCCTTGGAACTCTCGCGGGCTGCAGCGGCACGGCCCAGGCCGACGGCACGAGTGGAGGCTCAGGCGTTGCGACCACCGGCAACTCGACGGGTTCGACCACAAACGGCACATACAAAGACGGCAGCTACAACGCCGATGGCAGCTACGTCTCCCCCGGCGGCCAGGAGACCATCAATGTCGCTCTCACACTGAAGGCGAACGTCGTAACCGCCATCACGGTCAAGACCGTCACGGCCGACCCAACCGCAACCCAGTACGAGGCCATGTTCGTTCAAGGCATCTCAAAGGTTGTTGTTGGTAGGACTCTCGACTCACTTGCCGTAACGAAGGTGTCAGGCTCATCGCTCACCAGCCAGGGTTTCGATAAGGCGCTCGAAGCCATCAAGACTGCCGCAGCGAAGTAGTAGCACGGCGGCGAATCAATCGGCGGGCGACGAGGCGACGGATGGCTGAACTCCGCTTCGAGGCAATCGGAACATCGTGGCAAATCGACACGCGCAACCCGCTGGCCACGCAACTGGTCGATGCCATCCGCGAGCGCATCGAGTTGTACGACGCGACCTGGTCGCGTTTTCGCGCCGACTCGTTCGTGAGCCGCGTCGCCGAGACGGCCGGCACCTGGCGGTTCCCTGCGGATGCCGCCCCACTCTTCGACCTCTATCGACAGCTTTACGACACAACGGATGGGGCGGTCACTCCGCTCGTCGGCCGGCGCCTCGAAGAGCTCGGCTACGACCGCGACTACTCGCTGCGTCCGGCCACGCACCTCACCTCGGTGCCAGCATGGGATGACGTCATGCACTGGGACGACGGCATCCTGACCACGACGCAGCCGGTCGTCCTCGATGTCGGTGCTGCCGGCAAGGGCTACCTCGTCGATATCGTCGCGGGACTACTTCGGGATGCCGGCATCGACGAGTACGTCGTCGACGGGAGCGGCGACCTGGTGCACCGCGGTGACCAGCCTCTGCGGGTCGGGCTTGAGCATCCGTTCGATCCGAAGCTCGCGATCGGCGTCTATGACCTGGCGAACGGCGCGCTCTGCGCCTCGGCGCCGGGTCGACGCGCGTGGGGCACGGGGCTCCACCACATCCTCGACGGGCTGAGCGGCGAACCAACGACGACAGTGGCCGCGACCTGGGCTTCGGCAACAACCGGTCTCCTCGCTGATGGGCTCGCGACGGCGCTGTTCTTCACAACTGGCGAGCGTCTAGCCAGCCGGTTCGACTTTGAGTACGTCAGAATGTTTCCCGATAGCCGAGTCGAACACTCGCGCCACTTCACAGGAGAGTTGTTCACATGACGCGCTGGCTCGACCGGATTACCGGCAAAGTAACCATGTACCGGCTCGTGTTGATCTGCCTGCTGGCGGTGCTGCTCGAGGCGCTGCTGGTCTCGCTGACCGGTCAACTGGGCCAGTACAGCGCGCTCGGCATTCTGGCTAACTTCGCGGTCGCGGTCGCTGTCAGCTATGCGGCCAACCGACTGTTCGCGCTGGTCCTGCGCATCCGAGCGCACTCCGAATCGGCACTGGTCAGTGGACTGATTCTCGGGATGCTGTTCCTTCCGGTCCTCGACGGAGGGCACCTTCTTGCGATCGGACTCGCCGCACTCATCGCGATGGCGAGCAAATACCTGCTTGCATTCCGCCGCAGGCATATCTTCAATCCGGCAGCTGTGGGCGCGTTCGTTGTGACGCTGATCATGCCGCTCGATGGCGCCGGATGGTGGGTCGCCACCGACTGGCTACTTCCAGTCGTCGTTGTGGGTGCGTTCGTCATCCTGTTCCGGACGCGACGGCTGACGATGGGCGTTGTCTTCGTGGTGATCGCTGCCGGGATCATCGCAGCAATCACGGCATCCACGGGCCAGACCAATTTCGGTTCGGGGCTCATCACAGCCCTGACCCTGTTCCCCATCGTGTTCTTCGCGGGATTCATGCTCAGCGAACCACTTACGCTCCCGCCGCGCCGCTGGCAGCAACTCGTCGAAGCCGTCGTGGTTGCTGCCCTGTTTGGGCTTGAGGCGTTCGGGTTTCACGTTGGGCCGGTATATGCCAGCCCCCTGGTCGCGCTCCTCATCGGCAACCTGCTCGCCTTCCTGGTCGGGCAGCGGCGTGGGATCGTGCTCGAGTACGTCGGCCGCGAAGCGCTCTCGCCGACGAGTTGGGAGCTGTCGTTCCGACCACGCCGCCCCGTGCGATTCGCTGCCGGCCAGTTCATGGAACTGACGCTTCCGCACCATGGCCCCGACCTGCGCGGGCTCCGACGCACGTTCAGCATCGCGTCGGCGCCCGGGGGTGATGTCGTCAAGTTCGGCATCCGCATCTCTGAGCGCTCGAGTTCGTTCAAGACCGCGCTGCTGGCTTTGAAGCCCGGGCAGACCGTCACGGCAACGGCCATTGGCGGTGACTTCGTGCTTCCCAAGGATTCCGCGAAGCCGGTGCTACTGGTCGCGGGCGGCATCGGCATCACACCGTACGTCAGTCATCTGGCCCACATGGAGGCCGACGGGTCTGCACGGGATGCCGTTGTCGTCTACACAAGCGGGACATCCGACGATCTCGCCTACGTCACGCAGTTGAGTGCAAGCAGTCAGCGCATATTGCTGGTGGCGCCGACGGAACCGGCGCAACTGCCGAAAAATTGGACGTATGTCGGCGCCGGGCCGCTCACCTCCGAGTTGCTGCTTTCGGTCGTTCCGGATGCCCACGACCGCGCCGCGTACGTGTCCGGCCCGCCCCTGCTCGTGCGCACACTGACTCCCGCCCTTCGCAGGGCGGGAGTTCGCAGCGTGAAGACGGACTACTTCAGCGGTTACTAGGAACTAGGTCACCTTGAGCGTGTGCGCCGCCGAGGTCGAACCGAGGAGGAGCGGAGACCCCTCAAAGGTCACGGTGATCTTGTAGCTGCCCTTCTTGAGCGTGGGCAGCGAAATGGTCGCAACGTTCGAGCTGAAGTTCGCCTGAGTCGTGAACGCCTTCGTGCCATACCTGACCTTCACCGCCGCCGTACCGGTGAGCGGCGAGCTGAGTGCGGGTGTAATGGTCACCGTGATGCTGCCCGCGACCGTATGCGAGATCGTCGACGCACCCAGCGCAAAGGATGTCCTGCTCGTTGTCTGGATCGTGTGAGCACTCGAATCGGCACTTGTCGGGCTCCCCAGCAACGATGTCGTCGCGCGCAGGCTGATCGACTGGGCGAAGTCATTCGGGCCCAGCAAATAGGTCGATGCGTGCGCACCGGTATCGACGCCATTGCGCAACCAGTCGTAGGTTATCCCGAGATACTTCGTCGAGACATTCCAGGTACCAGGAGATGCCGTCAGCGTCCTACCCGCAACGAACCTCCCCGAAATGGTTGGCACATGAATGTTGATTGGGGCAGTCGCCGAACCGCTGTTGATGTTGACGACCGTTTTCGTCGTGCCAGAGCCATAGCGGATCAGACCGAGGTAGGACGTGTCTGCCGTGAGCCCGCCCCAGCCGAGCCGGAACGACTGCACGCCCGTCTTGGAGCTGCGGATCGAGGATGACGACGCATTCAGATGACCGGAGCCACCAGTCGACTTCACTTGATAGTCGATGAGCGTCATATCTGCACCAACCGCCGGATTGATCGCGTAAGGGTCAACTAGCACGTAGTAGATGCCCGCTTTGGGCTTGTTGATTTGGACGCTCTCGGCAGCTTTTGAGGTAGCCGACTGTGCGACAGGCTTCCACTTTGTGGCGTCCTCAGTGAAGGACGTCGAGTAATACACATACTCGTCAAGATCGGTCTTCGGGTCCACCGGCGCATTGGGCAATTCGGCAAACTTGACAAACGTTGTTGAGCTAGTCAGCTGGTATGCGAACACCATCGATTGATTGTCGGTAATCTTGCCGGTCAGCGGGTCAGCGACTGTTGCGCTAGTGAAATGATGCGTGTAATTAGCTGGCGGTGTGTCGCCGTCCACATCCGGCCACTTGTCTCCCGCCGCGAGTCCGTAGAGGTGCAATGCTGTCGTGCCGTTGACGCCAAGCGCGGTTGGCACGGTGACAGTTCCGTTGGTGCCAGTTCCGCTGACCGACGTCGCAACCGCGGTCGGCTGCACCGCAATCGGGCTGCGAACCGTGGTGCCGGTTGAGGTATCGGTCCAGGTGATCGAACCGGTCGCGTACTTCTTGAGAGCTGCCGTCGTTCGAGTGAAGGTGACGTGATACGTCGCGGTCTGCCCCGTAGTCAGCGTGATTGTGGGGGTGTCGACAGTCACGTGGATGCCCGCAAGACCAGAGATATGCGGCGTATATGTGCCGTCACTCGTCGCCTTGACCGTGCGCACGACCGTCTGCGTGCCCGCAAGCGCACCGATGGCAATGGATGCCTGGTTAAGGTCGCTGGGATCGATCGGAGTCACCCCCGGGAAGTCTGTTTCGCCGGTGCCGGCAATGTACGACTTCCAGTCCGCCTCGGTCGCGGGATAGACGAGACCCGGGTTGAGGAAGTTGGTCGGATAGACCACGCCAGCGCCCTGAGCGAACGGATTGGTGACCTGGTTGCCGTGGCTGTCGAGGGCGTTGACGGCGGTCGTCATCATGGCCGACTTGATTTCAGCCGGAGTACTTCCAACCGGAATCGTTGCGGGAGGCGAGTTCATATATAGCTTGGCAAGATATAGTGCGGCGAGACCGGTAATGTGTGGCGTCGCCATTGACGTGCCGGAGTCGAAGCCCCACTGGCTGTGCAGGGTCGGGTCGCCGACCGTCGTCGGCGCATCGGCGTAGGCCGCGAGGATCGAGACACCGGGTGCCGCGATGTCTGGCTTCAGAACATCCGAACCGCCGGCCTTGACCGGTCCTCGGCTGGAGAAACCGGCGATCTGACCCAGTGGAGTCGCAAGGGCGGGGTTGGCAACCGCAGGCGCATTCCACGGAATGAAGGTGACCGTTGCACCGCTCTTGGCCGCGTAGGCGCGGATCGCAGAACGAGACGGCTGATCGATGTGGATGGTCGGAACGCTGTGAGCGTCGGTGTCGGTATCTTCCGGCGTTGTGTTGACGAGGATCGCGCCGACGCCACCCGCTGCGGCAACGGTCGCCGACATTTCGGTGCGGTTCACCTTGCCATCGCGGTCACAGACCACGACCTTGCCCGCGACCTTCGCGGGGTTCAGGCTGCCGGTGCGGCAGTCGACGGCATGGGAGCTGGACACGGTGGACTTCTTGACCGCAGTCGCCAGCACGAGTGGAGCGTGCAGTTCCTGTGTCGGGTCGTAGCTGCTGCTATCAGCGGTCGCGACATCCTTCACAGTGATGGATGCGCCGACGTACTCCTTGCCATTGCCAAGCTTGGCCGTCGCCTCAAAGCTGGCAACAGTGGATGCCGCAACCGTCGTCTCCCAGGGAGCTGCGTTGTCGAGGGTAGATGCACCCGGGCCCGCGTTGCCCGCCGCGGCGGAAACGAAAATGCCAGCGGCAGTCGCGTTCAGGAATGCCTCATCGGTCGGCGAGTAGATCGTCTGCGCGGGGCCGCCACCGATCGAGTAGTTGATGACGTCGACCCCGTCGATGGTCGCCTGGTTGATGGCGGAGAGAAGGTCTATCTCACTGCAGCCATCGTTGGCAGGGTTCGGGGCGCTCCAGCAAGCCTTGTAGACCGCGATCTTGGCCGCAGGAGCAATGCCGGAGATGGTGCCGTAGTCGATGCCACCGGCTGTAGCTTCGACGCCGTAGTTGCCGGCAGCGGTGCTCGCGGTGTGCGAGCCGTGGTTATCGCCATCCCGAGGTGAGAGATAGTCGCCTGGCGTGGTTGCAGTGGGATTCGGCGCGATCGGGTTACAGTCCGCGGCCGGGCAGGTGCCGTCGTTGGTAAGCCAGCCCTGGTCGTAGAACTTCGCCGCGATGATCTTGGTACTGTAGTCGCTGTTGGTCCAGTGGTCGGCCGGGGCAACCTCAGTGCTCGTGAAGGTCTGGGAGTTGGCCTTCGTGAAGGAGATCTTGTTGCCTGAGAGCGACGGGTTGCCCGTTGACTGGAGCGGTGTTCCCGCGAACGACGGATTGTCGGGCGCAATTCCGGTATCGATGTCACCGATCACGATACCGGCGCCTGCGTTGGCGTGGCCACCGATTGCGCTCCAGAGGCCTGGAGTCGAACCCTGGTCGGCGACCTTGAGGTAGTCGAGCGAGCTGTTCTTGAAACTGACCGTGTCGTCCTGAATTTTCAGAACGCGGTCCTTCGTGATGCGCAGGACGCTCTTGTCGTTCGCCAGTTTCGTGGCCTGTGCTGCCGTGAGTTTCGCCGCGAAGCCGTTGTAGGTCACGGTGTAGCTCTGGATTGCACGCACGCCGTTGCGCCGAAGCACCGATGACTGCTGCGAGGCTAGGTGCCCCATGTAACTCTTCACACTCGAGCTATGGGCGTTGAGCTGGTGGCCGGTCTGTGGGCGCGTGCGGGCATATCCCGCGACCCCGCCCGAGTAGGTCGCGGCGGGGGCATCCCGAAGCTGAACGATGTAGGTACCAGCAGGGTAAGACGTTCCGCCGTTCACCGGCATCGGGCCGCGCAGGTGGAATGCATGCGGGTTGCTATCGGATGCCGACGCCGGCGCCGCAAGCAGCATTCCACCCAGCAGCGCGATGCTGGACGCGACGGCCACGGCCGCCATCCTGCTGGAGGTGCGTGCCGTGCGCTTTCCCGCGCGCGCAGAACCCAAAACCCGATGAAGTGAAAGCACAGTTGCCCCCGTCTGAGTGAAACCCACGAAACAGTCTGGGTTCAGGGTAACGGCAATGGAACGCTTCGACTATGCCGCCTTTGGGGTACACGTCCTTGGGCGGGCCCGAATGTGGCTAGCTGAGTCGCGCGGCGAGGTTCTTGTCGAGGGTGTCCAGGAACTCTTCCGTGGTCTCCCACTTCTGATCTGGACCGACGAGCAGCGCCAGGTCTTTGGTCATGTGACCGGCCTCGACCGACTTGATGACGACATCCTCGAGCGTGTTCGCAAACTCGATGAGCTTGTCGTTGCCGTCGAGCAGTCCGCGGTGCGCGAGGCCACGCGTCCAGGCGTAGATCGACGCGATCGGGTTGGTGCTCGTGGGCTTGCCTGCCTGGTGCTGGCGGTAGTGGCGGGTAACCGTGCCATGCGCGGCTTCGGCCTCAACGACCTTGCCGTCGGGGGTGCTCAGCACAGAGGTCATCAGCCCGAGCGAACCGAAGCCCTGGGCGACCGTGTCTGACTGCACATCGCCGTCGTAGTTCTTGCAGGCCCAGACGTAGCCGCCCTCCCACTTCATGGCAGAAGCGACCATGTCGTCGATGAGGCGATGCTCGTAGGTGAGGCCGGCGGCGTCGAACTGCTCCTTGAACTCGGCGTCGAAGATCTCCTGGAAGATGTCCTTGAAACGACCGTCGTAGGCCTTGAGGATGGTGTTCTTGGTCGACAGGTACACCGGGTAGTTGCGAGCGAGACCGTAGTTGAGGCTCGCGCGAGCGAAGTCGCGGATGCTTGCGTCCTGGTTGTACTGCACCTGCGCGATGCCGTCATCCGGAGCGTCGTAGACGTCGAATTTGAGCGGCTCTGAGCCGTCATCCGGAGTGAACTGGACCGTGAGCTTGCCAGCACCCTTGAACACGAAGTCGGTCGCGCGGTATTGGTCGCCGAACGCGTGGCGGCCGATGATGATGGGCTTGTTCCAGCCGGGAACGAGGCGCGGGATGTTCGAAATGATGATCGGCTCGCGGAAAATCACGCCGCCCAGGATGTTGCGGATCGTGCCGTTTGGGGACTTCCACATCTTCTTCAGACCGAACTCCTCGACGCGTGCCTCATCGGGTGTGATGGTCGCGCACTTCACACCGACACCGTGCTTCTGGATGGCGTGGGCGGCATCGATGGTGACCTGGTCGTCGGTTGCATCGCGGTGCTCGATACCGAGGTCGTAGTACTCGAGGTTGATGTCGAGGTAGGGGTGGATCAGGGTTTCCTTGATCTTCTGCCAGATGATGCGAGTCATCTCGTCGCCGTCGAGCTCGACGACGGTTCCCTCAACCTTGATTTTTGCCACGATAGTTCCTTCCATCCGGCCGTCCAGTAGGCCGGAACAAGCTTAGCCGTGTTTCAAACTATCTTGACATCGAGATAGTTTCGGGGCGGGCGGGGCCGGTGGACCCTCGAGTCGCGAGGCGGGTTCGCCCTCGAGTCGCTGGAGCGCCCGAACCTCGGTCGCGCGGAGGTTCGTCGATCGCGCGGAGGTTGGCCGGTGGCGCGGCGGTTCGTCGCCGGCGCGCCTGTACATACCGCCGCGCCCGCGGCAAACCCCAGCGCAGGCGGGAGGCACGACGGGCGCGGCGCAGGCGGGGGACACGATCGGCGCGCGGCAGCGGCAGGCGCGGCAGCGGCACGCTCGCGACAGTCGATCAGCAGCGCTACGCCAGCGCCTCGAAGAACTCTCTCACGTATGCCTCGCTCCGCAGCGAACCGACGACGCCGTCCGCCATCCGGTTCATAACGTAGGCGAAAGTGACGCCACGATCGACGTCGTTGAGCACGATCGAACCACCCCATCCGCCCCAGTACGCGATGCGGCCCTGCGGCAGGCCAGGCTGGCCAGGCGTCGGCAGGCCGTAGCCGATACCAAACGTGACCGGCTGGAACAGCACCAGGTCGACACCGCTGGCCTGCACCTCGAAGATTCGGTCGATCGTTTCGGGGTGCAGCAGGCGGACGCCGTCCACCTCGCCACCGTTCGTCACGACCGACTGGATGCGCGCGACCGAACGCGCGTTTCCGAATCCGTTCGCTGCTCCGATTTCGGCCTGGCGCCATCCGTCTGTGCTTGGCAGGCTCGCATCGAGGGGTTCTGTGCCCAGGGTGCGAAGCGCGGGATGCCCGGCCGGAACCTGCGAGAAATCGATGCGCATCGGCGGCGGGGCAACCACGTTGCTCACCCGCCCGTACTCCGCCCGGGGGACGCCGATCGTAAAGTCGGCGCCGAGCGGGACGGCAATCTCCTCCCGAACGAACTGCGTGAGCGACTTACCCGAAATCCTGCGAACCAGCTCGCCGACCAGATGCCCGTAGCTGACCAGGTGGTATCCGGATGCCGTGCCCGGTTCCCACCACGGAGCCTGCGCCGCCAGTCGCGCGGCTGCACCCTCGGTGTCGTACAGGTCGGTGACTTCGAACGGCAGGTCCCAGCCGCTCACCCCCGACGTGTGCGACATGACCTGCTTGATCGTGACGGCGGCCTTGCCGTTCTGCGCAAACTCCGGCCAGTAGTCGGCAACGCGGGCATCGAGGTCGAGCTGGCCGCGATCGACAAGCATGAGCGCGGCGAGCGCGGTTACGGTTTTCGTGATCGACCATACGTTCGTGATGGTGTCGCTGCGCCATGGCACATTGCGCGTTTCGTCGGCGAATCCGCCCCAGAGATCGACCACGGGAACACCGCGTTCGACCACTGCAATCGATGCGCCCAGTTCCGCGGTGGAGTCGAACTGCCGCTGGAACTCCACGCGCAGGCCGTCGAAACGGGGATCGGCGACGCCCTCGACCGGCGTGCTGTCTGGGACAAGTCCGGTCTCGGACATCCGACACTCCTTTGTTATCATTCTGAACATACCAACCGGTCGGAACCTTGGCGACCGGCTTCCGGCTGAGAGGGATCCTGTGGCGCGATTCGACGGCAAAACGGCCCTCGTGACCGGGGCGAGCAGGGGCATCGGTCTCGCGATCGCCCAGCGACTCGTGGACGACGGAGCGCGGGTCGTCATCACCGCCCGCGGTCAGGACACTCTCGACGCCGCAGTGGCTGAACTCGGGTCGCAGGCCCTCGGCGTCGCGGGCAAAGCCGACGATCCTACCCACCGTGCTGACGTCTTCGCGACCATCGCGCGCGAATTCGGCGGTCTCGATTTTCTGGTGAATAACGCGGGCGTCAACCCGGCGTACGGGCCCGCGCTGAGCGTTGGCGACGATGCCGTGCGCAAGATTCTCGAAGTCAATGTGCTCGGCACGCTCGCCTGGAGTCGGGATGCCGTCGCTGCCGGCCTGTCCACCGCAATCGTCAACATCGCCTCCATCGCGGGCGTCACCGCGGCACCCGGAATCGCGGTCTACGGGGTGTCGAAGGCGGCGGTGATCGGGCTGACGACGCAACTTGCGTTTGAACTTGCCCCGGACATCCGCGTAAATGCCGTCGCACCAGCCGTCATCAAGACCAACTTTGCGAGGGCGTTGTACGAGGGTCGCGAGCCCGAGGTTGCGGCAGGTTACCCGCTTGGTCGACTGGGCGAACCAGTTGATGTCGCTGGCCCTGTCGCCTTTCTGCTGTCGGAGGACGCCGCCTGGGTCACCGGACAGACTCTCGTTATCGACGGGGGCGGCTCGCTCTCCCCGGTGCTGTAGGACAAGCCTGTGGCAGACACTTCGCCCATTCCCGAGAAGCTCATGCGGGTTTCCGTCGAGCTGTTCGCGACGCAGGGCTACGCACAGACGAGCGTGCAGCAGATCGTGGATGCCGCGGGCGTCACCAAGGGTGCGCTGTACCACTACTTTAAGTCGAAGGACGACCTGCTCTTCGATATCTACGACCGCATCCTGTCACTGCAGCGCGAGCATCTCGACGAGATCGTCGCGCGCGGATTGCCAGACACCGAGACCATGCGGCTCGTCTGCGAAGACGTGCTCGTGACCTCAATCGAGTGGTTGCACGAGGGCACTGTGTTCTTCCGCTCGCAGCACATGCTCTCGGACGACCGCCAGCGCGAAGTCAAGCGCCGACGCCGCGAGTACAACGACGCGTTCGAGCGGCTTCTCGTGCGCGGGCAAAAGAGCGGGGTGTTTCGGGATGACATCCCCGCCGCTGTTCTGATCGCCCACTTCTTCTCGGACCCGCACTACCTCGCGCAGTGGTATTCGCCAGGCGGAGCACAATCCCGGGAACGCGTCGCCAGCGAACTGACCGACCTCTACCTCGCGGCGCTCCAGCCACCGACACGCAGATCCGGCATCTAGCCCAACGGTTGTGAAGCCAATCAGTTCTGCGCCCAAACAGTTCTGAGTCCAAACAGTTAAGAGCCCAACAGTTAAGGAACCCCCAAATGAAACTCGATGGAGAGGTCGCGCTCGTCTCTGGCGGCGCGCGCGGAATGGGTGAAACGCACGCCAGGGCGCTGATCGCTGAGGGGGCAAAAGTTGTCATTGCAGACATCCTCGATGAGGCGGGGCAGGCGCTCGCCCACGAACTCGGGAACGGTGCACTTTTCGTTCATCTCGACGTGACTGAGGAGAAGAGCTGGGCGGATGCCATCGCCGCCGCCGAGGCCGCGTTCGGTCCCGTGACAGTTCTCGTCAATAACGCGGGCATCGCCAACGCGGCCCCGCTCGAACAATTCACGCTCGAGATGTGGAACGCGATCATCGCGGTCAATCAGACGGGCGTCTTTCTCGGAATCAAAGCGGTCGTCTCCGGGATGAAGAGGGCCGGGCACGGCTCCATCATCAACATTTCTTCGGTCGAGGGGCTCCGCGGTGGCGCCTACCTGCATGGCTACGTCGCGTCGAAGTTCGCGGTGCGCGGTCTGACCAAGTCGGCCTCCCAGGAGCTGGGAGGGTTCGGGATCCGTGTCAACTCGGTGCACCCTGGGTTCATCGAGACGCCCATGACGCACGGAATCGACTCCAAGCAGCTGCAGATTCCGATGCATCGCGGCGCGAAGCCCGAAGAGGTGTCGAAGATGATCGTCTTTCTCGCGAGTGATGATTCGAGTTACTCGACGGGTGCCGAGTTCGTGGTCGACGGCGGGATGACGGCGGGCATCCCACATCGGACCGGCGCGTAGGGGCTGGCTATCGTCCCAACCTCTTCGTCGACCTCACCGACCTGCCTCGCCGGCGCGTTCGGCCTCTCCGGCTCCGACCGTACCCCCGCGTAGTCGCGCGTTTCGCGTAGTCGTGATTGTCAGGAATGCTTCCTGAAAATCACGAACGTTTCAGTTGCATCGACCGCTGACGACGGCACGGCAACGTCCCGCTCAACGATCAGACCCGCCCAAGCAACAGGCCCGCCCGCCGGAACCGACCAGCAGCGATTACTTCTCCAGCACGAACAGGGCAATGGATTCGGCGACGAGGGCGGGCTTTTCCGTGCTCTCGATCTCCATCGTCACGAGCAGGTGCACGCGAACGCCCTGCGGCGCCGCATCAACGCTGACGACCTGCGCGTGCGCCCGCACCCGACTGCCCACGGGCACGACCGTCGGAAACCGCACCCGATCGAGCCCGTAGTTGATGATCATGGGGCTACCTTCGAGCGTCACCAGCCCGAACAACAGAACCGAAAGGATCGACAGCGTGAGGTAGCCATGCGCGATCGTGGTTCCGAAGGGGCCTGCCGCGGCGCGCGCGGCATCCACGTGAATCCACTGGTGGTCGCCGGTCGCATCGGCGAAGGTGTCGATGCGGCTCTGGTCGATGACCATCCAGTCGCTCGTCTCCGCGGGTCCGCCGACCACGGATTCGAGCTCTGCAACAGATGCGTAGTGAGTCACGACTTCGGCCCCCCGGCAACATACAGAACCTGACCGGACACGAATCCTGCCTCCTCACTGGCAAAGAAAGATGCGGCAGCGGCGATGTCCTCCGGCAACCCCCAGCGACCGACCGGAATGTCCTTCGCCGCCTCGCCCATGAAGACCTCGAACGGAACGTTGATTCGCTCAGCCGTCGCCCGAAGCATGTCGGTTGCGATCATCCCCGGCGCGATCGAATTCGCCGTCACGTTGTAGCGGCCGAGTTCGATCGCAATCGTCTTCGTGAAACCCTGGATGCCGGCCTTGGCCGCCGAATAGTTGGCCTGTCCACGATTGCCAAGCGCCGAAATACTGGAGAGGTTCACCACCCGACCCCACCTGGCCTCAACCTGGAACGCCTGCACCGCGCGCGTCATCAGGAACGCACCGCGCAGGTGCACCGACATCACGGCATCCCAGTCGTCGTCCGTCATCTTGAACAGGAGATTGTCGCGCAGGATGCCAGCGTTATTGACCAGGATCGTCGGGCTACCGAGCTCAACCGCAACCTGCGCGACCGCCGCCTTCACGGCGTCGGAGTCGCCGACGTCGGCGCCGACCCCGATCGCCTCACCGCCCGCCTTCTGGATGCGATCCACCGTGTCCTGGGTGTCAGATGCGCGAAGGTCAATGACGGCGACCCTGTGGCCATCCTTCGCGAGGCGCTCGGCAATCGCGGCGCCGATGCCGCGGCCCGCACCCGTGACGATGGCGGTGCGCCGGGTCGCATTCGCCCGGATTCCCGCGATGACGGTTTCCGCGAGATCGGGGCCGCTGGCTGAGTCTGGCATGGGTTTGCTCCTAGTTTTCTCTTCTGAGTTCGGCTCGCCCGAGGGCGTTCAGGTGTACTTCGTCTGGTCCATCTGCGAGGCGCAGGGCGCGTGCTCCCGCCGCGAATTCGGCGAGCGGGAGGTCGCCAGAAAGGCCTGCTGCGCCGAAGAGCTGCATCATCCGGTCGAGGATCTTCTCGAGCATCCGTGGCACCGCAATTTTGATCGACTGAATCTCGGCCTGAGCGGCCCGATTGCCAACCGTGTCCATGAGCCATGCAGTCTTCAGAACCAGAAGTCGATTCGCTTCGATTTCGGTGCGCGCCTCAGCAAACCACTCGCGGATGACGCCCTGCTCAGCCAGAGGGCGGCCGAAAGCCACGCGCGCATTGGCTCGCTCCCGGCCGAGGTCGAGCGCACGCTCGGCCATGCCGATCGCCCGCATGCAGTGGTGGATGCGCCCCGGCCCCAGCCGCGCCTGCGCCATCGCGAAACCATCGCCCTCCGCGCCGAGCAGGTTCGCGGCCGGCACCCGCACGTTCTCGAACAGCACCTCGGCGTGCCCACCGTGGTCTCGGTCGTTGTAGCCGAAGACGGTCAACGGACGGACGACGGTCAGACCTGGCGTTTCCCGCGGGACAAGGATCATGCTCTGCTGGCGGTGACGCTCGGCCGTGAAATCCGTCTTGCCCATGACGATGAACAGCGCCGCACCCGGGTTCATGGCACCGGTCGACCACCACTTGCGGCCGTTGATCACGTACGTATCGCCGTCGCAGAGAATGCTCGTCTCGATGTTCGTGGCGTCCGATGAGGCGACATCCGGTTCGGTCATCGAAAAGGATGACCGGATCGTGCCGTCGAGCAGCGGCTCGAGCCAGCCCTTCTTCTGGTCAACCGTGCCGTATGCGCTCAGAAGCTCCATGTTGCCGGTATCGGGGGCTGCGCAATTGGTCGCAACAGGGCCGAGCCTGGGGCTGCGGCCGAGGAGTTCGCAGAGCGGGGCGTATTGCACGTTGGTGAGACTCTCGTCGCCCGCCCGCCGCGCTCCGTGCTGCTTCAGCGGCACCAGGTTCCAGAGGCCGGCGGCTTTGGCGGCCTGCTTCAACTCCTCCACAATCGGCTGCGGAGCCCAGCTTTCCGGGTTCGCTGCCAACTGTGACTCGAGCACGCTTTCGGCCGGGTAAACCTGATCTCGCATGAAGTCGTCGAGCCGCCCCAGCAGCTCCTCGGTTTTAGCGTCGAGTGCAAAATCCACGCGTCACACCCTCTCAAGGTAGCGGCGTCCAGCACGAGCGATCGGCGTCACGAGTGCGCCGATCTGCTCGAAACCTTCGCCAACAGTTTGCCCCGCACGGAAACGGAAATGGATGCCTTCAAGAATGACCGCAAGCTTGAACGCCGCGAGCGCGAGATACCAGGGCAGCTCTGGCACTCTCACTCGAGCCGTCTCGGAGTACTCGTCGACGAGCTGCTCGAAGCTCGGGTATCCGTCGGCCTCGACGACGGCACTCGGCACCGCGCCGGGTGGCACGCCGTCGAGGTCGTTGAGGTTCCAGTACAGGCCCAGGAGGCCGAGGTCGGTGAGAGAGTCGCCGAGGGTCGCCATCTCCCAGTCGAGGATTGCGCTGATGCGTGGCGAACCGGCGAGATCCCGAACCAGCGCGTTGTCGAGACGGAAGTCGCCGTGAATAATCGAGGAGCGACGCGTCTCGGGAATGCTGCCATGAAGATCCTGCTGCAGTGCATCAAGTTCTGGCAGGTCGCGGTTGCGCGAGCCGTCGTATTGCGTGCCCCACCGCTCTACCTGTCGGGTAAGAAATCCCTTCGGTCGGCCGAAGTCGCCGAGCCCGACCGCCGCCGGATCGATCGAGTGCAGGTGCGCGAGCGTCCGGGCAAGGTCGAGGCTCAGCTGTCGCAGTTGCGCTGGGTTGTAGTCCGCGTTGTCCCTGGCGCTCGCCAAAACTTTGCCGGGCACCCGCTCCATCAGGTAGAACGGCACATCCACTCCGGATGCCGGATCGTCGACATAACGGATCGCCCGCGGCACAGGCACGCGGCTGCCCCGCAGAGCACTCATCACCCGAAACTCGCGCGCCATGTCGTGCGCGGTGCTTTGGACGTGGCCGAGCGGGGGTCGCCGAAGAACCAACGGCTCTGCCGCCCCGCGGATGGCGTAGGTCAGGTTGCTGCGCCCGCCAGCGATCACCGTCGCGCCGAGTGGCCCGGCGCCGAGCAACTCCGGCTCATTCCCGAGAAGCCACGCTTGCAATTGGGCTACGGCAAGTCCTGGAACGGCCTGTCGTTCTCCGCTCACCGAGTTCATCCGGGCTCCATCGCCGACCGTCACCGTTCTCCACGCACGATAATACCGACCAGCCGGTATGTGAAAGCTGCGTGCTCCCATTATCCATTCCTGTACTCGCTGCAAACGAGAGCGAGTTACCCTGTCTTCATGGGAGAGCTGCGACTCGAAGAACTATCGGCCAAAACCATTGTGGCCGCGAACAGCCTCACGCTTCGTCGTGGTCAGGAGGCGTTCGTCACGCCGACCTCGTATGCCATCGCCGACGCGTACATTAATCCGGTCACCTCATGGCCGCGTGTGGTCCTCGACGGAAATGATGTCGTCGGTTTCATTCGCGGTAACTTCGACCCGGAGAACACCCAGGAAGAATTCCGCAGTTGCGTCTGGCGAATCAACGTCGCCGCCGACGCGCAGGGCCTTGGTATCGGCCGGTTTGCCGTGCTCGCGCTCGCCGACGAAGCTCGCAGCCGAGGCTTCCACCGACTTACGGTCATTTGGGAACCCGGCGAGGAAGGCCCCGAACAGTTCTTCCTTCGGGTCGGCTTCACCGTCATCGGCCAGACCCAGTACGGCGAGAACATCGGGGCACTGCAACTTGACTGATACAGCGGCCCACACGGGCCAGACGAGCGAGAACGCCGGTCACGCAGTCGGCCCAGGCGAAACAAACGCCGCATACCAGATTGAACTTTTGGATGCCCACCAGGCCGCCGCTCTCACTGCCGACATCCTGCGCATGTATCGCGCCGCGTTCGCGGTCGCTCCATGGAACAAGCTCGACATGAGCATCGAAACCTTCGCGACTGACATCTTCCCGAGGCACCTCCGCCGCGAGGGTTTCGCACTCGCGGCGGCGAAGTCGGCCAGCGGCGAGCTGCTCGGCTTCTGCTACGGCTACATCGGCGACCACGGCCAGTACTGGACCGACTATGTTGCCGCCCGCATACATCCCTCCCTCGAGAAGGCCTGGCTTGGCGGTCACTTCGAGCTTGCAGAGCTCGCGGTCGTCGAAGAGTGGCGCGGCAAGGGAATCGGCCGAGCGCTGCTCACCACGCTGCTCGATTCCCGCGGCGAAGACCGCATCGCCCTGCAGACTCTGGCAAAGACATCCGACGCACTCTCGCTCTACGAATCGCTGGGCTTCACTCCCTTCGGCGAGTTCGACGACTTCGTCGTGCTGGGCCTGCGCAAGAATTCCTGAGGCTCGCGGATGGCTTCGCGGCCCGAAGATTTCGTCTCACGCGTCCTCGAAGTGGTCGAAAGCATCCCCGAGGGAAAAGTGATGAGCTACGGGGATGTCGCCGCCGCGATCGGGTCACGGGCAGCGCGCGGCGTGGGTCAGGTGATGGCCTACTACGGTGGCGATGTGCCCTGGTGGCGCGTTGTGCGTGCGAGCGGACATCCCGCAGCAGACCACGAGGCGCGCGCGCTCGAGTACTTTCGAGCCGAGTCGACGCCTCTTCGCTGGTCGGCGGGCGGCGTGTTTCGCGTCGACCTCGCCAACGCCCGGTGGACGCCGTGACGATTCGACGAAACTTCCGGTTTCGATACAGTGGATGCGCGACGACTCGACGTCACGGGCCCGCGTAAGTCGCGCACACATTTAGGGAACAGCACACATGAACAAGACCAAAGCGCTTCTCACGCTCGCCGCCATCGCCATCTTGGCCCTCACGCTGGGCGGATGTTCCGCCGCCGCTGCCATCGCGAACGCGCAATCCAAGGTGCAGGCCTGTACTTCGATCGATAAGACATTCCTCGCGGTGGGAGCGGGAATCACCAATGAGACCTCCGAGCTCAGCACAAACCCAAAGGCTGCCGCCGCGAAGATCACGACCTACTCAGACCAGCTCACGGCCGCCGCAGCCAAGCTCACCAACGCCCAAATCAAGAAGACCGCTCAGACCGCCGCGAGCGCACTCTCGTTGTTCGCGAAAGACCTCACCGACTACGCGGCAGCGCCGACCTCGGCCAAGCTCACAAAGTTTCAAGCCGCCACGGCACAGTTGCAGCCGACCTTCGTCGCGGTCGATACCGCCTGCAAGTTCTAGGCTGCACTTAGCACCTCCGCGAGGATGACGCGCACATCATCCTTGCGGCCCACCAGCTTCACTCAGCCGGGCGACGCGACGAACCCACCCTCTCGCGTTGGCTTGGCGGTATGGCAGTTCGCAGTACGACTCCTCATCGCGTGGCGCTGGCCACAGCGATCGGCGCGGTCCTCAGCGTAGGTGCAGTCAGCCTCGCCGGGTGCTCGGCGATCTCGTCGATTTACGATGGCCAGCCCACTCAGGCCGACTATCCCTCCTGGTCGGATGTCCACACCATTAACCAGCAGACCTCGGCCACCCTGCCGCAACCGCCCGCATTCGTGCCCCACGACGCGACGCAGATATACGTTCGCGTGCTCCCGAGCGGGCCGGCCATCCTGACTTTCGTGTCGACCCAGCAGCCCGATCCGTCGCTCTGCCATCCCGGCTCGCTGACCGGCAAGCCAAACCTCGATGCGAACTGGTGGCCAATCGCGAAACCGCCAGCCGAAGGATTGCTGTGCTCCTCCGGCTGGCGGCTCTTCACGGCGGGCGGCATTACCTACGGCTGGACGCCCACGAGCTAGGCCTCGCAGGCGCCGCCGAGCGATCCGTCGCATCCACTAGACCAGCGAGTCCCGCCATGCTGCGTGCAGTTGGGCGAACCGGCCGGTGCCCGCGATGAGCTCGTTCGGCGCACCATCTTCGACGATCACGCCGTGCTCCATGACGAGAACACGATTCGCGATCGCAACCGTCGAGAGGCGGTGCGCGATGATGATCGCCGTGCGATCGGCCAGCAGAGTCTGCAGGCCCTCCTGCACGAGCCGCTCACTCGGGATGTCGAGAGACGCGGTCGCCTCATCCAGGATGAGCACAACCGGGTCGGCGATGAACGCGCGCGCGAACGAGAGCAACTGGCGCTGGCCGGCAGACACTCGCCCACCACGCTTGTTCACGTCGGTGTCGTAGCCGTCGGGGAGCGACTGGATGAACTCGTGCGCGCCGACCGCCTTCGCCGCAGCCACGATCTCCTCGCGCGCCGCGTCCGGCTTTCCGAGCGCGATGTTGTCGGCGACGCTGCCCGAGAACAGGTACGCCTCCTGCGTGACCATGACAATCGCGCGACGAAGATCCTTCGGATGCAGATCGCGCAGGTCGACGCCGTCGAGCGACACCGTCCCCTTTGTTGGATCGTAGAACCGCGAAATCAGCTTCGCGAGCGTCGACTTTCCGGCACCCGTCGACCCGACCAGGGCGATGGTCTGCCCCGCCGGGATCTCCAGGTCAAAGGTCGGCAAAACCTCGCGATCAGTCTTGTACGCGAACTGCACGTGGTCGAACGTCACGCGACCCTTAGCCTGCCAAAGGTCGATCGGGCGAATCGGATCCGGAACGCTCGGCTCCTCCTCGAGCACGCCCGAGATCTTCTCGAGCGCGGCCGCGGCCGACTGGTACGAGTTGTAGAACATCGCCATCTCCTCGGCCGGAGCGAAGAACTGCCGCGTGTACAACAGCATCGCCAGCAGCACACCGATCTTGATGTCGTGGTTGGCAACGCGCAGGCCGCCGACGAGCAGCACGACGGCGAGAGTCACGTTGCCGATGAGGATCAAGCCGGGGTCGAAGATGCCGAACAGTTGGATGACACGACCGTTGGCATCCCGATAGTCCTCGACCAGGTTGCCGAACTCGTCCTCGTTGCGCTTCTCCTTACGGAACGCCTTGACCGCGCGAATACCCGTCATGGTCTCGACGAAGTGAACAATGAGGCGAGCGGATGCGACGCGGGTCAGTCGGAACAGGCTCTGCGAGCGCTTCTGGAACCAGCGCGCCAGGAACCACAGCGGCACGAGCGCCACGAACAGGATCACGCCACTTACCCAGTCCGACGTAAACATCGCAAACGCGATGAACGCCATGTACAGGATGCCCTGAATGAGCTGGTTGATCCCGGAGTCGAGTAGCTCACGAATCGAGTCGAGGTCACTCGTCTGGCGCGCGATGATGCGCCCGGACGTGTAGCTCTCGTGGAACTCAAGGCTCAGCAACTGCGTGTGCCTGAATACCCGCTTGCGAAGGTCGATCAGGATGGCCTGGCTGATCCTGGCGGACAACACCGTGTACGACGAGATCAGCCACGCACCGACCACCGCGGCCGCCAGGTAGACGACCACGGTCGCCGACAGCGGGAACCAGTCGTGGCTGTTGAGGAGCGCCGGCAGGCCGTTGTCGATGCCGTACGCGATGAGCGACGGCCCAGCGACCTGGGCTGCGGTCGAGATGACGACGACCAGGATCGTCCAGGCCACCTTCGCGCGCAGCGGTCGTAGAAGAGATCCGAGCAGCCGCACCGAACGATCGCGCAACTGTCTGCTTTCTTTGGCGTTGAAATCGTCGCGCTCCTCGCCCTCTACACCAATGACGCTCATCGGGTCGCCCCCTCTCGGTCGGTGTCGGTTCGGTCATTCTTGAGGCGTTCGCGCTCGATGTTTTCGCGCTTCTCTTCGTCCTCGAGGCTCGAGATGACGAATCGGTAGTGATCGCTCGAGGCCAGCAGATCGGAGTGCTTACCGACCGCGGTGATGCGTCCCGATTCCAGGAGCGCGACCCGGTCTGCCAGCATCACGGTCGACGGCCTATGCGCGACGATGAGTGCCGTGGTCGAGGCGAGCACCCTGCGAAGCGCGGCCTCGACGAGCGCCTCAGTGTCGACATCCAGAGCTGAGAGCGGGTCATCGAGCACCAGCACCTCGGGCTTCGCGGCAACCGCTCGCGCAAGCGCGAGTCGCTGCCGCTGACCGCCCGAAAGGCTCAGGCCCTCTTCGCCGACCTTCGTGTCGACACCGTCGGGCAGATCGTAGACAAACCCGGACTGCGCAATGTCGAGCGCCTCAGCCAGATCAGCCTCCGTGCCCTCGGGCCGACCGAGCAGCACGTTATCGCGAACGGATGCCGAGAACAGCGTTGCATCCTCGAAAGCCATCGCCATGTGCTTTCGCAGGTCGTGCCGGGTGAGGTCGCGGATGTCGACGCCATCGAGCGTGATCCTTCCGCCGGTCACGTCGTACAGGCGTGTCGTCAGCGCTGTCACAGTCGACTTGCCGGAGCCCGTGAGCCCGACCAGCGCCATGGTTTCGCCGGGCTCGAGGGTGAGGTCAAGTCCATCGATCAGGTCGGGATACTGGGCGGCCGAGTCCTGGTAACGGAAGTGGACATCCTGAAATACCAGTCGGCCCTTAGGGTGCGCGATGGTCTTTGGGTGCTCTGGATCCTTGATCGTGATCTCGGAATCGATCACCTCGAAGAAGCGGTCGGCCGCCGTTCTCGTGTCGAACGTCATCGAAAGCAGGAAACCGATCGACTCGACCGGGAAGCGCAGAACGGTCGCGGTCGCGAAGAACTCGACCAGCTGGCCCTGCGTAATCTGGCCGGATGCCGCCAGCCAGACGCCCGCCAGAAGGCAGATCGCGAACGTGACATCCGGCACCAGCAGCAACCAGAACCAGATGCCGGCAATCGCCTGCGCCTTCTCGATCTCGGTACCGCGCAGTTCCTCGGCCTGCTTCGAGAAACGGTCGAGCGAGTAACGCCCGCGCCCAAACGCCTTGAGCACGCGGATGCCGTGGACCGACTCCTCGACCGCGGTCGCGAGGTCTCCGGCCTGGTCCTGGCTGCGGCGGGCGACGACCGAGTACTTGCTCTCGAACACGTAACCGTAGATCCACAGCGGGATCGAACAGACTACGAAGATCGCGCCCAGCACCCACGAGATCCGCACCAGGAGCACGAATCCGACCAGGATTGTGAGGATGTTGACGACCAGCAGCACGATGCCGAACGAGATCCAGCGTCGGATCAGGTTCAGGTCGCTGACCGCGCGCGACAGCAGCTGGCCGGAGGGCCAGCGATCGTGGAAACTCACCGGGAGATCCTGCAGTTTGGCGTAGAGCGCGTTGCGCATCGACGCCTCCACGCGGGTGCCCGGCTGCAGCACGAACCAGCGGCGAAGGGCGATCAGGATGGCCTCGCTGATCCCGAGCGCGAGCACGATGAGGACGGGTATCCAGATCTGGTCGGGATGCCCGTTCCGCAGCGGGCCGTCAATGAGTGCCTGTAAAACCTGCGGTATCAGGAGCGCGACGATGCCTGCGAGGAGGGCCGACACCATCCCGAGGTAGATGCGGCGCATCGCCGGTCTGGCGTACGGATAGATGCGCGCGATCGCGCGGAAGGTGCCTGGGCGTTCTGGCGAGCGACCGGCGTCGGTCGAACGTGAAGACATGGAGGGTCCCTAAAGATTGGTGCGCGCGACAACGATTCGTCGCGAAAGACTATGGATTTGCATGCGGCGCTGGTTGGTGCAGCTGCGGCCGCGCGGAATGGGCTGAGCGGCGGTGCAGTTACGGCAGAAGTCGCGCGTACGGGGCGCCGGTAAAGACGGTGCCGGCGTAAGCGGTAGAGCGTGCCGTGGCAATCTGCGTCTTCTTCATGGTGTCCTCCTGTATGCGACTTATGCGTGTAAGCCGACCGGCGGAGTGGGCGTTGTACGCCTGGCGCTCCCCGAGCAGCCTTTCAGACTAGCGGGGTTCGCGGGTCGGCCGCAACCGTGTTCTCCCCCGGGGCGTCGCGCCGTTCACCGCGAGGCGCGTCCCACCCTCGTCGTGAGGCGCGTCCCACCCTCTTCGTCGGGGGCGTCCCACCCTTTTCGTCGGGCGCGTCCCACCCTTCTTCGCGAGGGGCGTCATATGAACGTTCCCAACGCGCGGGAACGTTCATATGGCGCCCCTCAGCGGTGGGGTTACAGGGGTGGAGGTACGGGGCGTGGCTAGCGGATGCGCACGGACAGGCAGGTTACGCAGCCCTCTAGCTTCTCGAACTCGGCGATGTCGACCGTGACCACGCGGTAGCCGAGGTTCTCGATGAGCGCGACCGACTTCGGCGCGGACGCTGCCATCAACACGGCACTGCTTGAGAGCACGAGGACCGCGACACCGGCAACTTCCGGAACCTCGAGGTACCGCGGAAACAGCTCGGGATGATCGACCAGCGTCGAATGCCCGATCACGGTGCCGTCCGGCAGGGCCGTCACACTGCTCTTCAGGTGCAGCGCCTTCGTGACCGGCACGGCGACGACCGTGTATCCGAGCTCGCCCACCATGGCCCGGAACTGACGGATGCCCTCGGCATTCGTGCGCCCGCCCCGGCCAACGTAGATCGTCTTGTCGATCTTCAGAACATCGCCGCCGTCGAGCGTTCCGGGCAGACGGATGTGCTTCATCTCGAGACCGAGGTCTCTGACCATCTCGGCCACGGCATCCGGTTCGCCTCGCCGGCTCTCGGCGCCGGGGCTCGTGATGACCGCGGTCTGACCGAGGATGACGACAGTGTCTTCGATGAACACCGAATCGGGAAATTCATCGGCGACCTCGACCTCAAGAGTCGTGAAGCCCTCGGCCTGGAGCGCCGCGACGTAGGCCTCCCACTGGGCCTCGGCCTTGTCCACCCTGATCGGCTTGCGCTTGAGGTGGGTGAGCTGGCCCTTCGCCAGAGTGGATGCCGGCGCCCGCACGAGCGCGACGCGGTGCACCGCGGGCGCGGTCGGTGCAGAGTAGCTGAGGGTCCACGCGTACAGGCGACGACCCACGGTGATGGTCGCGATGATTGCGACGATTGCGAAGATGACGTCGAACCCGGCCTGGTTCGCAGTGTTGCGGGCGGCATCCGTGGTCGGGAACGCGATCGCGAAGAAGACCAGAGTGCCCAGGTAAGAGCCGAAGATCGCCGCGATCAGCGAGGAGACCAGGGCGCGCGCAAGCGTGGTCAGCGCACCGACGGCGGAGGCGGCGGAGAGGAGGACGAACAGCACAAGGGCAGGCCCGAGGAAGAAGCCAACGTAGGGGATCCAGGTGGCAAATGCGCCGCTCGTCACCGTGAGCAGGACGAACAATATCGCCGCAAACGTCACGATCGAGCTCGCGAGTGCGGCGAAAACGGATGCAAGCAGACGACGAGACAGCGGTGCACGCGGGGTCATGGTTCAAAACCCTATCGGGCGCTCCCTATCAACCCGCCGAGCGTGGCACCCTCGGCGCCGAGCGTGGCACCCCGAGCGCCAGCGCGGCACCCTCCGCGCGCGGCACCCTCGGCGCGCGGCACCCTCGGAGCGCGGCACCCTTGGCGCATAACTCATGCTGCCGGCTGACCCGACCTACCGCAGCCCGCGGAATTCCGGGGCAACACGCCCGGGAGGCCTGCCTCCAGCATGAGTTACGGGCGGGAGGGGGACTGGGCTGACGCGCCGACGGCCCGAGCTGACGCGCAGGGGGGCCGAGCTGACGCGCGGGGCGAGCAGGTCGGCCGCGGAAACGCGCTCAGTGGAAGAAGT
Source organism: Glaciihabitans sp. (assembly GCA_025463785.1). GTDB lineage: Bacteria > Actinomycetota > Actinomycetes > Actinomycetales > Microbacteriaceae > Galbitalea. The sequence continues at coordinate 87,039 of JAODBD010000014.1, read as the reverse complement.
GGCGCTCGCCGGTGAGGTACATGGTCACGCCAGCCGCAGCACACGCGTCGATGACGAGCTGGTCGCGGATCGAGCCACCCGGCTGCACGATCGCGCGAACGCCCGCCGCAATGAGAATTTCGGCGCCATCCGCGAAGGGGAAAAACGCGTCAGATGCTGCAACGCTCCCCACCGCGCGCTCGCCGGCGCGGTTCACCGCGAGATTGCACGAGTCGACACGGTTGACCTGCCCCATGCCGACCCCGACGGATGCCCCGTCGTTCGCGAGCAGGATGGCGTTCGACTTCACCGCGCGGCAGGCTCGCCAGGCGAACTCGAGGTCGGCGCGGGTGGCGGCGTCCGCGGGTGAACCCGTGACCAGCGTCCAGCTGTCGAATGGAGCGAAGTGGGCATCGGCATCCTGAATCAGCACACCGCCGGAGAGCTGCTTGAACTCACTCGTCTCGCGCGCAAAGTCGGCGGGCAGCTGCAGGATGCGCAGATCTTTCTTGGTCTGCAGCAGGGCCAGCGCCGCAGGCTCATAGGCGGGTGCGATGACGACCTCGGTGAAGATCGGCTTGATCGACTGCGCGGCCGCCAGCGTGATGGTGCCGTTGGCGGCAATCACGCCGCCGTAGGCCGATACCGGGTCGCACGCGTGAGCGCGCTGGTGGGCGAGTTCGATGGTGTCGGCGACCGCTATTCCGCACGGGTTGGCGTGCTTGATGATGGCGACAGCCGGCTCGCTGAAGTCGTAGGCGGCGCGGAGGGCGGCATCCGCATCGACGTAGTTGTTGTATGACATCTCTTTGCCGCCGAGCTGGATCGACTGGGCGATGCCGCGACCGCCCTGGCGCGTGTAGAGGGCCGCGGCCTGGTGCGAGTTTTCGCCGTAGCGGAGGGTGGTGGAGAGGTTTGCGTGGAGGTCGAACGTCGCGGGCGCGTCGCGGTGAGGGCCTTCCGCCTCGGCATCCGACCAGGGATTGCCGACGAACCAGTCCGCGACCGCGGTGTCGTAGGCCGCCGTGTGCTGGAACGCCTCGGTCGCGAGCCGACGCCGCTGCGCCAGCGTCGTGCCGCCGAGCTTCAGCGCCTTGTAAATGATCGGGTAGCTGACGGGCGAGGTGACGACCGCGACGTTCGCGTGGTTCTTGGCCGAGGCGCGCACCATTGCGGGGCCGCCGATGTCGATCTGCTCGATGGCGGCATCCCCGGTGACTCCCGCGGCAATCGTCTCGACGAACGGGTACAGGTTCGACACGACTAGCTCGAACGGCTCGATGCCCTGCACCGCGAGCTCCTGCTCGTGCGACTCGAGCCGAAGGTCGGCGAGCAGCCCCGAGTGGATGGCTGGGTGCAGGGTGCGCACGCGCCCGTCGAGCGACTCCGGGTATCCGGTCACGTCGGCAACCTGGGTGACCCGGATGCCGGCCCCGGCAATCGCGACACCGGTCGATCCGGTCGACACGATCTCGACTCCGGCAGCCACGAGCGCGGTCGCGAGTTCGATAAGTTGCGTCTTGTCGCTCACAGAGACGAGCGCCCGGCGAATTTTCACAATGTCGCGGGGCCGGTAGAGGGATGGGTCGATGGTTGGGCCGCTCATGCGGTTGCTAACTCCTTGAGGTCGATGTGGCCGTTCGCGATATCGAGGACCGCCTGGATGAGCAGTTCGCGTTCGACCGGTTTGATGCGTTCGTGCAGGCTCGCCTCGGTGTCACGCGGCTCGATGGGAACCCGACGCTGGGCGATAATCGGACCGCTGTCGACACCATTGTCGACGACGATGACGCTCGCGCCCGTCTGCGTTGCGCCAGCCGCGAGCGCATCCCGAACGCCGTGAGCGCCAGGAAATTCGGGTAGATACGCGGGATGCGTGTTGATGAGATTGGGCGACAGGGCGTCGACGACGCGCGGCGGGAACAGTTTCATGAAGCCGCTGAGGATGACGAGGTCGGGCTGCCAGACCCGAATCTGCTCAAGCATCGCGTCGCCCCAGCTCTCGCGATCGGGAAAGCTCGACATCGCGAGCGAGAAGGTCGGGATGCCGAACTCCTCAGCGTGGGCAAACCCGTCCGCATCGCGGTCGGCTCCAACCGCAACCACACGGGCGGGAAACTCGGCGTCCTCCGACACCTCGAGCAGCGCCCGCAGGTTGGACCCGCCGCCGGAGATGAGAACGACCAGCGACAGCATCCGTTAAGACTACTGGGCGCGGTTTCGGGATGCCGCCAGCATCCCCAGCGCCGCCGCCACGCCGATCTCGAGCGCAGCCCACAGGCCGACCGCCAACGGATCCGGGCCCGCCACCTGGAGCCGCCCCGGCCCGATGGAACCGGCCGACGACCAGGCCAGGAGGCCGAGGATTGCACCACCGGCCACGCCCATCCCGAGTCCGGTGAGGAGCGACCAGCCGGCCGTAGCGCCGCCGAGGAGTCGGTCTGCCATGCGGCCGTGCAGGACGGCGCCGGCGATAAACCCGGCAAGGATCGGAACCAGCAGGCCGGCGAACGCAAATGCAACGCCACCGTGCGGAAGCGCACCAAGAATCGGAATGCCGGGCAGCGGGCCGAGCGTCGTGCCGAGCGGACTCACTGTCGAGCCGGCGCCAATCGCGAAACCAGGGCCGACCAGCCAGGACGCCGTCCACATCACGAGATTCGGCAAAAACAACAGCTGCCCGACGGTGAGCGCAAGTCCGCCGAGACCGCCGGAATGCAGGTTCTCGTACAGCGTGATGATCTGCGCGTAATTGCCGACAATCAAGACGCCAAGAATCAGGGATGCCAAAGTCACGACGAGTGCGGCGGCCGCGGCTCCCCCGCGCAGCGCGGTCAGTACCGCGCCGAGCACGTCACCGCCCGACGGCAGGGGCGGTTCTGCCTCCACGCGAGCGATCAGCAGGCCGACAATGAACACGAGCGTCGGCAGCGTGACGCCTTCGGCGACATTCGGTTTCGCGAGCGGCTCGCCGGCGCTGATCGCGATTCCGAACGACAGCGCCGCGAACACGATGACGGCAACGATTTCGCCGAGCAGGCGGTGATTCGTTTCGCCGATACGCTTGCCCGCGCGGCGGCCGAGGAGGACGGTGAGGAACGCAAATCCGAGCACCGCGATGCTCAGCACGAACGGCGATCCGGCGTTAGGGAGGCCGGTCGCCTTGGCGGTCACTGCGTCGAGGGTCAGCGTCAGGTCGGTACCGTGGCCGAGAAGCCAGGCGTCCGCCGACACCCGCCAGAAGATCGTCCAGTCGGGAGCGAATCCGTACTGGGCACCCCAGAGGACCGTCAGTGGCACCAGCGGGATCGCGAGTCCGATTCCCACCACGATGACGGCTTCGAGCGCCGAAAACAGCGCGGACAGGGTGCGGTTCATACGCGCTCGACCCTACCGGCGGGGCGTGCCGAGACGGCGTTCCCCCGCCGAGCGCTGTAGAGGCGAACTACAGCGCCGCACTTGCCGCTGCACGCGCGCCCTCCGCGGTACGTGCGGCGGCGGCGCTCACCGCAGCAGTTCGACACGCCTCCAACGTCACCCCCGCCAGCAACTCCCCCACGTGCCCGAGCGCTCGCGGCGACATCGATAGCGATGATGCGCCCATGCCCACCAGCACTGCCGCCAGGAGCGGGTCGGCCGCGGCCTCGCCGCACACGCTCACCGGTTTCCCGGCCGCAGCGCCCGCGTCGAATGCCAGTCGCATCATGCGCAGAACCGCTGGCTGCCACGGGTCGTTGAGCAGGGCGAGGTCGCCGACCTCCCGATCTGCCGCCATCGTGTACTGAGCCAGATCGTTGGTGCCGAGGCTGACGAAGTCAACAACGGCAAACAGTTCGGGGGCGGTGATCGCGGCCGCCGGCGTCTCGATCATCACGCCGACCGGCGACAGTCCGTGACGAGCACAGCGGTCCGCGAAGTCGGCGGCCTCATCCGGGGTGTCGATCATCGGCGCCATCACCTGCACCTCCGCCTGCGAGGCGGCGGCAGCACGCGCGATCGCATGCAGCTGGTCTTCGATCAGATCGGGCCGCCGCCAGGACGTTCGGTACCCGCGGATGCCCAGCGCCGGGTTCGCCTGATCGGTCTGCGTGACGAAGGCGAGCGGCTTGTCGGCGCCAGCATCCAATGTCCTGATGATCACGCGCTTGCCCGCGAACGCGCGGAACACGCGCCCGTATGCGCCCGCCTGCTCCTCGATGCTGGGTGCCTGAGCACGGTCGAGGAAGAGAAACTCGGTGCGGAAGAGTCCGACACCCTCGGCGCCGGCATCAAGCGCGGCCTGCACGCTGTCGGATGAACCCACGTTTGCGAGCAGCATCACGCGATGGCCGTCGCTCGTCGAGCCGGCACCGCTGAACTGCACGGCGACGCCGACCTGGCGCTCGACCGCTTCGATCTCCGCCGCCGTCGGGTCAAGGGTCAGGACGCCCGTGGTGCCGTCGACCAGGACCACGGTCCCCTCGGGAATCTCAAGCGCGCCTTCGACGGATACGATCGCCGGCAACCCAAGCGCTCGCGACAGAATCGCGGTGTGGGATGTGGGCCCGCCCTCGACCGTCACGATCGCCCGACACGTCGTCGGATCGAGTAGGGCGGTGTCGGCGGGAGCGAGATCGCGGGCGACAAGGATGAACGGCTCGCCGCGCACCGGAACGCCGGGTTCCGGGCGTCCCAGCAGCTCGGCGACGACCCGATTGCGCATGTCATGCAGGTCGGCCACGCGCTCGGCCAGGCGGCCCCCCTGTGCGGCGAAGTCATCCGCGAGCTCACCGACGGTCACCCACATCGCATATTCGGGCGAATCGCCGCGCTCAACGACAAGCGATCGCGCGTCGGCAATAACGGACGGATCAGTCGCCATCAGCGCGGCAGCGTTCAGAATTTCGTGTGCTTCGCCGACGACGCGGTCCGCCCGGGCGCGCAGCGCGGTGGCGACGGCGAGGCATGCGGCCCCGATGCGCGCTGCGGCGGCGGGTCGATCGGGCGGCGGCAGACTGGGCGCTGGGACAGGTGCCGCGAGCGGCTCGGGCATCCTGACCACAGGTCCCACCGCGCGACCCGGGCTGACTCCCAGCGGACCACCGCGCGTCGGACCGCCCTGCTGTTCCACGGGTTCGGCACCTGCCGTGACCTCGCCAAATCCGTCTGCGACGAGCGCACGCACGACCTCGAGGGCCTCCCGCGCCTGCGGGCCGGATGCGCTGACTCGCAGGACGTCGCCGGTGACGGCGGCGAGGGTCAGGAGCGCGGTCGGACTGGTCGCGGCGCGCGGCTCAGATCCGGAGCGGAGGTTCGCGATCGTGACCCGGGCGTCCAACGGCGTGAGCGCCATAACGACCATGGATGCCGGGCGGATGTGCAGGCCGCTCGGGTTGTGGAGACGCAGGTCGGCGGTCAGCACGCCGATGTCGGCGGGCGCGTCGGCCGGTAATTCGGCCGGTGATTTGGCCGGCGCGGCATCAGGCGCGGCATCCCGCTCGAGCAGTCCACGCTTGCTCTCAAGTGCCCCGCGGGCCTCGCGCTCGACCTCATCGAGGTTTGCCCCGCCTGCGGCACGCACGATGCCCGCCATCAGGCCCTCGACAAAGGGAGCGCTCGTGACCCGCACCTCAAAGTCGCGCGTATCGAGAAACTCCAGCGACAGCTCAGCGCTCATGACGGCCGACCCCAGATCGACCAGCACGAGCACACCGTCGGGAGAAGCGACCTCGCCGATCGCGGCGGCCACTCGCGTGGCATCCGTCCCGATCTCGCCGTCGACACCCGCGGCGATCGCAATCGCGGGACGCACGCCGGGCACCATCTGCAGGGCCAGCGCGACTGCGGCGTCCGCCAGCTGCGGGCTGTGCGAAACGACGACGATGCCGATCACGCAGAGACCTCAGGCAAGGGCTTCGGCAAGCGCCTGGAACAGCAGAGCTGTCGACGCTGCACCCGGGTCGATGTGCCCGACGCTGCGCTCGCCGAGGTAGCTCGCACGACCCTTTCGGGCCACGAGTCCCGCTGTCGCATCGCAGCCGGCCTGTGCCGCATGGGATGCCAGCACCGCGGCATAGGGAACGTCGCCATCCACAATTCCGGTTCGAAATGCAAGAACCGCGGGCTCCATCGCGTCGAACATGGTCTTATCGTCGCGCTCGGGATGTCCGCGCTCGACCACGCCGGCAAGGCCCGCCTCGAGCGCACTGGCCAGTTGCGCCGCGCTCAGCTCGGCGACATGACCGGCGCTGCTCGCGAACCGCAGGAAGAACGTTCCGTAGAGCGGACCGCTCGCGCCGCCCACCGAACTCACCAGCGTCATCCCGACCAGCTTGAATAGGTCGTCGATGTATTCCGGATGCTCGAAGTCGACCTTGTTGGAGGCTGCGGCGGCGCCTCGCGCAAGATTCGCGCCGTGATCGCCGTCGCCAATTGCCGAGTCGAGTTCGGTCAGGTAGCCGCGCTGCTCGATGATGTGCTCGTCGATTAGTTGCAACCAGTTCAGCAGCTGTTCGAGAGTGACCGCCATCAGATACCCCATCTCAGCGCCGGTGTGTTCACCGGGGCATCCCAGAGGCGAAGCAGTTCGTCGTCTGCCGCGAGGATGGTGACCGAGCAACCGGCCATGTCCAGCGACGTGACGTAGTTGCCGACCAGACTGCGCGCGACCCGGATGCCCGCCAGATCGAGCAGCTTCTTCACCTCGCCGAACATCAGGTACAGCTCAATCAGCGGCGTCGCTCCCATGCCGTTCAGCATAACTATGGTCGGGCCGCTGCTGAACTCGTAGTCGGCGAGGATCGGCTCCACGAGCATCCCAGCAATCTCCGCCGCACTCCCAAGCGGCACGCGTCGCCGCCCCGGTTCGCCGTGGATGCCGACACCAACTTCCATTTCGGACTCCGGCAGGTCGAAGGTCGGCCTGCCAGACGCCGGCACGGTCGAGCTCGTCAGTGCGACGCCCATGGACCGACCGGATGACGCAACGCGACGCGCGAGCGCCGCAACTTCTGCGAGCTCCCAGCCCTGCTCAGCGGCTGCCCCCGCGATCTTCTCGACCAACACCGTCAGACCCGTGCCGCGGCGGCCTGCCGTGAAGGTCGAGTCTTCGACCGCAACGTCGTCCGCGATGATGACGGTCTCGATGGCGCTCGTCCCGAGCTCGGTCGCCATCTCGAAGTTCATGATGTCGCCGGTGTAGTTCTTGACGATGTGGAGGACGCCGGCGCCGGTATCGATCTCGGCTGTGGCGGCGAGGATCTGGTCTGGCGTCGGGGAGGTGAAGATCTCGCCCGCGACCGCGGCATCCAACATCCCGAAGCCGACGTACCCCGCGTGCAGGGGTTCATGGCCGCTGCCGCCACCGCTCAGGATGCCGACTGTTCCGTGCGGTTTCGGCTCGGCGCGGTACACGACGCGGTGTTCGGCATCGACGCGAACCCCCGGGTGCGCCGCCGCGAACCCGGCGAGCGACTCGGCCAGCACGTCGTCAACCCCGTTGATGAGCTTCTTCACGGGGTTAAGCGTCGCACAAACGCACCCGATCGCGGCGGGCGCGATAGCGTCGTCGACCTAAAGCGACGCGAACACCTCGCGCATGAGGTCGGCCGTCTCCGACGGGGTCTTGCCGACGCGAACTCCGGCGGCCTCGAGGGCCTCCTTCTTGCCCTGGGCCGTGCCAGCACCCGACGACACGATCGCTCCGGCGTGACCCATGGTCTTGCCCTCGGGCGCGGTGAAACCCGCAACGTAGGCGACAACCGGCTTGGTAACGTGCGCGCGGATGTAGTCTGCTGCACGCTCCTCGGCATCCCCACCAATTTCGCCGATCATGACGATCGCCTTCGTGTCGGGATCGGCCTGGAATGCTTCGAGCGCGTCGATGTGGGTGGTACCGATGATGGGGTCGCCACCGATACCGATGGCGGTCGAGAAGCCCAGATCGCGGAGCTCGAACATCATCTGGTAGGTCAGCGTGCCCGACTTCGAGACGAGACCGATTGGCCCGGAGCCAGTGATGTTCGCCGGCGTAATGCCGACCAGCGATTGGCCGGGCGTGATGATGCCGGGGCAGTTCGGCCCGATGATGCGGGTCAGGTTTCCTTTGGCCTGGGCGAGCGCCCAGAATTCGGCGGAATCCTGCACGGGGATGCCCTCGGTGATCACGACCACAAGTGGGATCTCGGCCTCAATGGCCTCGACCACGGCATCCTTCGCGAATGCCGGCGGCACGAAGACGATGGACACGTCGGCACCGGTCTCGCGGATGGCCTCATCGACCGTTCCGAAAACGGGAAGCGTCACGTCGCCGTGCTCGACCGTCGTGCCCGCCTTGCGCGCGTTGACGCCGCCAACGACCTGCGTGCCGGCCTTCAGCATGAGCGCTGTGTGCTTGGTACCTTCGCCGCCGGTGATGCCCTGGACGATGACCTTGGAGTCCTTATTGAGGAAGATCGACATTCTGTTCAGTCCCTTTACTTCGAAGCCAGTTCAGCCGCTTTGTCAGCGCCTTCGTCCATGGTGAGTGCGAGCGTGACGAGCGGGTTGTTCGCATCCTCGAGAATCTTGCGGCCCTCATCCACCTTGTTGCCGTCGAGGCGAACAACCAGCGGCTTCGTGGATGCGTCGCCCAGCTTCGCCAGAGCGCCGACAATGCCATTGGCAACCGCGTCGCACGCGGTGATGCCCCCGAACACGTTGACGAACACGCTCTTCACCTGGTCGTCACCGAGGATGACGCCCAGCCCATTGGCCATAACCTCAGCGGATGCTCCGCCACCAATATCGAGGAAGTTGGCCGGCTTTACGCCGCCGTACTTCTCACCCGCGTATGCGACGACATCCAGCGTCGACATCACGAGCCCTGCACCATTGCCGATGATGCCGACCTGGCCGTCGAGCTTCACGTAGTTGAGGTTCAGCGCCTTGGCCTTCGCCTCGAGCGGGTCTGCGGCAGCGGCATCCTCGAGCTCGGCGTGGTTCGGGTGACGGAAGTCAGCGTTCTCATCGAGGCTCACCTTGCCGTCGAGCGCGAGGATCTGGCCGTCTTCCGTGAGAACCAGCGGGTTGACCTCGACGAGCGTGGCATCCTCACCCTTGTACACGTCGTACAGCTTGACGATGACGGGGGCAACCTTCTCGATCAGCTCATCGGGGAAGTGTCCGGCCTTTGCGATCGCGCGCGCCTTGTCGAGGTCGATGCCCTCGCCCGGGATGACCTCGACTCGCGCAAGCGCGTCCGGCCGCTCGACTGCGAGCTCTTCGATCTCCATACCACCCTCGACGCTGCAGAGCGACAGGTATGACCGGTTGGCCCGGTCGAGCAGCACCGAGAAGTAGAACTCCTGGGCGATCTTTGCCCCCGCCGCGACCATAACCTTGTGGACGGGCAGGCCCTTGATTGTGAGCTTCAGGATGGCTTCGGCCGCGGTCGCCGCATCCTCAGGATTGTGGACGACCTTGACGCCGCCCGCCTTGCCTCGCCCGCCGGCCTTCACCTGCGCCTTGACGACGACTGTTCCGCCGATCTTCGCCGCCGCGGCCCTGGCCTCCTCGGGAGTATCCGCGACGATGCCGGCAAGTACCGGCACTCCGTAACTCTCAAAAAGGTCTCGGGCCTGGTACTCAAATAGATCCACGCTGCTCGTCCAATCGCGCGTCGTTTTGCCTGTGGTTACGTTGGGGGGCGGCCATGTCTCGACGTCAAGATAGTTCGACGTCAAGATACTTTGGCCATCCAGCACTCTACTCGCTTGGCCTGAACGCCCGGTGCGCGGGCGGCACCGCGGCAGCCCCGCGCCGCCGCCGCCCGCTGCCCCGGCCCGCCGCCCACCGCCCGGCCCCCGGGCCCCGGGCCCCGGCCCCCGGCCCCCGGCCCCCGGCCCGGCCACTACCCGTTGCCGCTGCCCCTGCCCACCACCCACCACCCGGCACGGCACCCAGCACGGCCCACGCTCGCAACTCATGCTGCCCAGAGCCGCCGACCGGGTTGCAGCGGCGTGTCGGCACTCCCGCCGCCCAACCAGCATGAGTTGCGCACCGAGACTGGCCCCCTGGGCGACGCCGGGATGACGCGAGCCGCAAGGCGCAAGCCGCAAGGCGCAGTGGCACCATTGACGCATGGTGTCGCGAGCGGTCGAGAGGTACGCGGCAGACGCCGTGCTCATCGTCGGCGGCGCCCGCGCGATTCTGCTGCAGGTCGCCGATCCGGTCGTCGCGGCTGGCGTCGCGCGCCACAGTGACTTCGCCAACCGCCCCATCGAGCGACTCCGCAACACCCTCACGTACGCCTACGCGGTCGTTCTCGGCGACGAGGATGATGCTGCCGCGGTCACAAAACACGTCGACCGCGCGCACATCCCGGTCGACCGCGCCGAGGATGCCGAGCTGCAACTGTGGGTGGCCGCGACGCTCTACGACACCGCCGCCCTCGTGCACGAAGTCGTGTACGGACCGCCCGAGGCCGCTCTTTCCGATGAGGTGTACCGCGAGTACGAACGCCTCGGAACTTCGCTCCAGATGCCCGCGGACTTGTGGCCCGCAAGCCGTGCGGATTTCGGGGCATACTTTTCGGCCCGGGTCGAGACGCTGCGCGTGACGGATGACGCCCGCCGCATCGCGCACGACCTATTCGCGCCGAAGACCGCTCCGCTGTGGCTGCGAGCCGGGTTGCCCCTGGCGAAACTGTTGACGATCGACCTGCTGCCGGCATCCGTTCGCGAGGCCTACGGGTTCCGATGGGATGCTCGGCGGCAGCGTCGCGCCCAGGCGGCGTGGCGCGTCATCCGCGTGGTTGCGCGGCTGCTGCCGGCCCGCGTCAAGTCGTCGCCCGCGCGGCAGTACCTGGCGCGGTTGCGCGCCCTTAACGCCGGGCGCTGAGGTTTGTCTCGACCGCGGGCGTGTGTACCGGCGCGCTCGCGTCCAATCTCCGCGCGGCAACTACGTGAGAGTTAGGCGACCCGCACCCTCACCGGTCAACTTCAGCGTGGCCGTCGCGGCTGCCGCGAGCCGCAGCGCCCACTACAGTTTCTCGATCGGCGCGATCTTGATCAGCAGCCGCTTACGGCCCGCCGTGTCGAACTGCACCTCCGCGACAGCTTTCGGCGCGACACCCGTCACGGCGGTCACCCGGCCGTCGCCGAAATCGGCATGACGGATGCGGTCGCCGGCCGCCAGCGTCAGGTCGCCGTTATCCCGCACCTTGTTCGTTACCGTGTTGGTCCACTCGGTCTTGACGCGCGGCGCGGGCGGCAGCTGCGAGATCGAGTCGCGGAAGCTGAATCCGCCCTCACGACGGGCGTTGAGCGCACGCGACTGGGTGCCGCCGCGGCTGGTCGCGTCTCCCGGCGACTGCTTCCAGTCGATCAGGCCCGCGGGAATCTCCTGCAGATATCGACTCGGCATCGCAACCGCCACCTCGCCGAACTGCGCCCGCGTCATCGCGAGCGACAGGTACAACCGCCGGCGCGCGCGCGTGATGCCGACATAGAACAACCGCCGCTCCTCGGCCGGGCCGCCCACCTCGCCCGCCGACATCTGGTGCGGCAGCAGCCCCTCCTCGACACCCGTCAGGAAGACCGCCTCGTATTCGAGGCCCTTCGCGGTGTGCAGGGTCATGAGGGAAACCGTGCCCGACGTGTCGTCGAGGTCGTCGGCCGCGGCCACCAGCGAGACCTCGGTCAGGAAGTCGAGCAGCGTGCCGTCCGGGTTGTTCCTCTGAAACTCCTTCGTCACCGAAACGAGCTCCTCGACGTTCTCAGCACGCGCCTCATCCTGCGCGTCGCCCGTATTGCGCAGGGCCTCGACGAAATGCGTGCTGTTCAGCAGGCCGATGAGCACGTCGGCGGGACCCGCCGGACGGGTCTGGCCGAGATCCGCAATGCGGGATGCCTCATCCAGAATTTCTGACAGCTCAAGGATGGCCCCGGTCACCTTGGGCCCCAGGCCGAGCTCACCCGCAGAAGACATTGCCTGCCGCAGAGTGACATCGTTGGCATCCGCGAAGGACTGCAGCACGGCCTCCGTCGCCGGCCCAATGCCCCGCTTCGGCACGTTCATCACGCGACGCAGCGCGAGCGGATCACGCGGGTTAGCGACCGTGATCAGGTACGCCATGGCGTCCTTGATCTCCGCCCGCTCGTAGAACTTGGTGCCGCCGAGCACCCTATATGGCAGGGCCGACCGGATGAAGATTTCCTCAAGCGCTCGCGTCTGAGCGTTGGTGCGATAGAACACCGCGATGTCTTTGTATGCGACGCCTTCGTCGTGGAGCTTGCCGATCTCATCCGCCACGAACTGGGCTTCGTCGTGGCCCGAGTAGCCCGTGAATCCGACGATCTTGTCGCCCGAACCGATGTCGGTGAACAACTTCTTGTCTTTGCGGTCGAAATTGTTCGAGATGACGGAGTTCGCTGCGTCGAGGATGTTCTGCGTCGAGCGATAGTTCTGCTCGAGCAGGATGACCTTCGAGTTCGGGAAGTCGCGCTCGAACTCGACGATGTTGCGGATGTCGGCCCCGCGGAATGCGTAGATCGACTGGTCGGAGTCGCCCACGACCGTGAGCGATGCCCCCGGGATGCGCCCCATCGGGTCGCGGAACGACCGCTGGTAACTCAGCGCGGCTTCGAGCTCGTCAGCAACCTCGGCCGGAACCTCGCGAGTCAGTTCACGAATGAGCGCGTACTGCGCGTGGTTGGTGTCCTGGTATTCGTCGACGAGGAGGTGCCGGAAGCGCCGCTGATAGAGCGCCGCGACGCGCGGGTAGGCGCGGAACAGGTACACCGTCTGCGCGATCAGGTCGTCGAAGTCGAACGCGTTCGCGCGGGTCAGCGCGGCCGAGTATCGGCGGAAGATTTCGACAAATCCGGCCTCATTCGGGTCGTTGAAGTTGGCTGAGCGGGCATACGCCTCGACGTCGGTCAGCTCGTTCTTGGCCTTCGAAATCTTGCCCGCGACATTGCCGACCGTGAAGCCGAGCGTATCGGCATCCAGTTCCTTGATGATGCGCTTGATGAGCGCGCGCGAGTCGGCCGAATCGTAGATCGTGAAGCTCTTCGTAAACCCGAAATTTTCGGCCTCACGGCGCAGGATGCGGACGCAGGCGGAGTGGAACGTCGAGATCCACATGCCCTCAGCCGCCTCACGCCCGATGAGTGCCCCGACGCGATCGCGCATCTCGGCAGCGGCCTTGTTGGTAAACGTGATCGCGAGAATCTGGCTCGGCCACGCCTCCTTCGTCTGAAGAAGACCCGCGATTCGTCGGGTGAGCACGCTCGTCTTGCCAGACCCCGCACCCGCGACGATCAGGAGCGACTGCCCGCGGTAGAGCACGGCCTCGCGCTGTTGCGGGTTGAGACCGGCCAGCAGTGCGTCATCCGGGGCGGGGCGCGCGCCGGGTTTCGGGGCGGGGGGCTCAAAACCGTCGAGAACTTGCGTCATAACAGCTTGAAGTCTAGGCGGCGCGACCGACCCTCGCCGAGGCCCGTCACAGGCCTGAGCGCGCCCGGATCGCGAGGTCCGGCTGGTCGGCAAAAACTCCGTCGACCCGGGTTTTCATGATGAGCTCGAACTCGCCGCGCCAGTCTCCCTGCTCCCGATCGCGCAGTCCGCGACGAAAGGGCTTCTCGAGAAAATGGTTTTCGGAGCGAAGCGTCCAGGCGTAGGTCTCGAGCCCGAGATCGCGAGCGCGGGCGACGAGGTCAGTGGTTCCCGTGACCGATCCACGGGCATCCTTCGCCAGCAGCAGAGATTTGTCGACGCTGATTCCGTCGACTTCGGATGCCAGCTTCGCAAGCCCCGCATCGGTCAGGTAGTCGGAGAAGGGCTTCGCCTCCGCGCCAAACTCTGCGCGCTGATCCGCCGGAACGCCCGACGCCTCCGCGAGAAAAACGAGCCGGCCCGGGACAGAGCGATCCTGCACCTTCGCCAGCACGCTCTCCTCGAACGACTCGACGATCAGGTTGCTCGGCGTCGCCCAGCCGGCGATGTCGCGCGCGAAGGTCGCGTCGAGTGGCAGGCCAATCGATTCGAAGTACTGCGCATGCTTCAGTTCGGCGACCATGACCATCGGCCGCCCGGCATCCCCCAGAATCCCGATCAGATCGACAAGTCGCAGGATGCCCTCCTGACCGTCATACTTCGCGTTCGTTGGCCGTGTCTTCGGGAGTCGCTCACGAGCGCGCACCGTCTCGAGCTCGGCCCAGGTGAAATCCTCCGTGAACCAGCCGGTGACTTCGGTTCCCTCGATAGTTTTGGTGGTCCTCAGCGAAGCGAATTCGGGGCGGGATGCAACATCCGTCGTTCCCGAAATCTCGTTCTCGTGCCGGATGACGAGCACGCCGTCCCGCGTCGGAACGAGGTCGGGCTCGACAGCATCCGCGCCGAGATCGATGGCGAGCTGGAACGCTGCGCGCGTGTGCTCGGGCCGATATCCGCAGGCACCGCGGTGCGCAATCACGAGCGGACGAAGGGACACACGCAAAACGCTACGCCCAATAGAAATACAATTCCCCTCATGGAGTCTTGCGTGGGGTGTGGGGCAACGCTTGCGCCAACGTGGAAGTTTTGCATCCACTGCGGCATAGCGGTAGATGCGCATGAGATTCCGGCGGCCATTCGGCCGGATGATCCGGTCGAGGCTCCGACCCCGAGCCGGATAGGCGACATCCTGCTGCTGGTCGGCGGAATCGTCGCATTCCTCGTCGGCGCCGGGTCCATCGGCATCGCGATCGCCTTCGCCGTCGGCGCGCTGAAGTAGCCGTGGCTGGAGTGTGGCGCGAGCCGACATCCGGCATCCCGTTGCGATGGGGCACCTACACCGGTCGCTACCTCGCGGGGCTCGCGTACATCTGCGGCGGTCTCGTGCTGCTGGCTGGCAGCAATACGTACACGGTGACATTCCTCCTGCTGGGAACCGTTTCGCACGTCGCCGGCTGGTTCATCCTGCCCGCGGTCGGAGCACGGCGGGTGTGGGTCGCCTGGCCGAGTCTCGTCTGCGTCTGGTTGCTGCTAACCGGTCCGCAGATTCTGTTCGCGATGGTGCTGCCCCTGCTCGGCTGGCTGGTCGTGCGGCAGCGACCGCTGCGGAGCTACGTCGTGCTCGTGATTCCGGTGGTGACGGGCATCCTGCTCGCGGGCGCATTTCACACCAATCAGGATGAACCGCTCGCCTTCGCGATCGAATCCGTGTCGGTGTTCGGTGCAGCGTGGATCGCGCGGGCCCTCGCCACGACGAAGCGCCAGCCCCCTCCCCGAGTTGCCCACTTTGGTCGGGTTTCGGCGAGATAACTCGACCAAAGTGGGCAACTCGCGGATCCTGCGCGGCTTCCGCCTCACGATCGCGCCGCCGACGATTCCGGACGTCGGAGGTTTGATCGACACGCCGCAGTAGACGCTGGGCTACGCGGCGTGTCGCCCAAAACTCCGACTGGCGGCGCGCCGAATCGCGTTTCGTCATACTGCGGACGTTGATATACATCGACAGCCGTACTATCATCGCAGCATGAGCACTCAGGAGATGCGCGAGCCGACGTTTTTCGTCCTCGCGTCGCTGGCCAATGGTCGCAAGCACGGGTACGGCATCATCAAGGATGCCGAGGAGCTTTCCGACGGCCGCGTTCGCCTGAAGGTCGGCACGTTGTACGCCGCGCTCGAGCGACTCGAGGCCGCGGGTCTCGTCGAGGCCGCGGGCGACGAGATTGTCGACGGGCGCGCGCGCAGATATTTCGAACTCACAGAGCCCGGCACAGCCGCCCTCGCTGCCGAGGCCGAGCGGCAGGCACTCAACGCAGCCCGCGCGCGAAGCCGACTAACCCAGCGCGCGGCCCGAGTGGTGGTCGCCCAGTGAGCGCGGCGCTTGAGCGATCGTACCGGCGCGCACTGCGCTGGTACCCCGCCAAATGGCGAAACAGAAACGAGGATGTCGTGGTCGGCACCCTCATGGACGTCGCCGAACAAGACGGCCGCACCACCCCCGCCAGCGGCGAGCTGGCGAACCTGCGCGCCACGGGCTTCGCGGCCCGGCTCGGGCCACTCGGGCGCATCCCCGCTGAGGTCCGCGAGCGTGTTGCGGCACTGACTCTCGGGTTGGGCGCCGCAATCGCGATTGTCGCGCTGATTGCCAATATCTGGCAGCTCAAGGCCGACCCGATGGCCGCATTGCCCTATCTGACGGTCGGTCCGTTCGTCGGCTTCAGCTTCATCTTTTATGCGGTGTGGGTCGTCGCGCTCGGGGCCGCTTTGCTCGGCGCGAGACGGGTCGCGACCGTGCTGGTGCTGGCCGCCATCCCGATCTCGATTGCGATCAAGCTGGCGGACGTCCGAATCGAGCGCCCGCCGACCACAACCACGATCATTCTGATGGCTTCGTTGTCGATTCTCGCCATAATTGCAAACCCGGTCGGGTCACGGCGCGGACGAATTCGCGTCGCGACCTCAACGGTGGCCTGGGCTGCTGGCATCGCCGGCACGATCGAGTACCAGAAGGTGACCCAGGGCGGGGCCGCCGGAAGCACGGACTGGTTTATCGGCCCGCTCTCGCAATGGATGGGGTTCGCGATTCCGTTTGTGATCATCCTGGCGATCGTTCTGTGGCGTGTGTCCCGAACGCCGTGGGCGCCAGCCATCCTGATCGCCGAGATCCCGATCGCGGGGTTCTCTCTGCTCGGGTGGCAAAACCTGACCACGATCGCAACGACGACGGTGGCTTCAATCTTGGTTGCCGTCGCCTTAGCCCCGGTAATACTCCGAGCTTTCGGCTTCCGCCTCACCATCACCCGCCACTAGGTTGCGAGTTACTCCCACTCGATCGTTCCCGGCGGCTTCGACGTCACGTCGAGCACGACCCGGTTGACCCCCGGCACTTCGTTGGTGATCCGGTTGGAGATGCGCGCGAGCACGTCGTATGGCAACCGCGTCCAGTCGGCGGTCATGGCATCCTCGGAGGAGACCGGCCGAAGCACGATGGGATGCCCGTAGGTGCGCCCATCGCCCTGGACGCCGACCGAGCGAACGTCGGCGAGCAACACGACCGGGCACTGCCAGATCTCGAGGTCGAGCCCCGCCAGTGTCAGCTCGGCCCGCACGATCGCGTCGGCAGCCCGCAGCAGGTCGAGCCGCTCACGCGTGACTTCGCCGACGATCCGGATGCCGAGCCCCGGCCCCGGAAACGGCTGCCGCGACACGATGACCTCGGGCAGTCCGAGCTCGCGACCGATGGCCCTAACTTCGTCCTTGAAGAGTGCGCGCAACGGTTCGACCAGCTTGAACTGCAGGTCTTCTGGCAGACCGCCGACGTTGTGGTGACTCTTGATGTTGGCGGTACCGGTGCCACCACCGCTTTCGACGACATCCGGATACAGGGTGCCCTGCACGAGAAAGTCGATCGATGCCCCGCCTGCCGATGCCTCGAGCACCAGCGCCTCGGCGGCATTCTCGAACGAGCGGATGAACTCCCGCCCGATGATTTTGCGCTTCTGCTCCGGATCGGTGACACCGGCAAGGGCGTCGAGGAACTGGTCGACGGCATCCACTGTGACGAGCCGAACACCGGTGGAGGCGACGTAGTCTTCTTCGACCTGACGGCGTTCATCCTGTCGGAGAAGCCCGTGGTCGACGAAGATGCAGGTTAGCTGGTCGCCGACGGCTTTGTGAACAATCGCCGCCGCAACAGCCGAGTCGACGCCACCGGACAGGCCGCAGATAACCCGACCCGCACCCACCTGTTCGCGTATGCGCGCGACCTGTTCGTCGATGACGTTGCTGCTGTTCCAGTCGGCGGGGATGCCTGCCGCCCGATGCAGAAAGTTCTCGAGCACGGCCTGGCCGTACTGCGTGTGCTTGACCTCGGGATGCCACTGCACACCGTAGAGCCGACGTGCATCAGATGCGAAGGCCGCAACCGGGGTCGACGCCGAGGACGCCAGCACCTCGAAACCCTCCGGCGCGGTGATGACCGAGTCGCCGTGGCTCATCCACGTGGTCTGGTCGGCGGGCTGGTCGCCCAACAGGGTGCTCGCGCCCGGGGCAAGATGAACATCAGTCGCGCCATACTCGCGTGCACCGGTCTTCGCGACCTCACCACCGAGTTGCTGCGCCATCACCTGAAAGCCGTAGCAAATCCCGAGGACCGGGATGCCGAGCTCAAGTATCGCCGGATCAAGCGACGGCGACCCGGCCTCGTACACCGACGACGGCCCACCGCTCAGCACGATGCCGACCGGCTTGCGGGCCGCGACCTCGGCCGCCGTGATGGTGTGCGGCACGATCTCGCTGTACACACTCGCCTCGCGAACCCGGCGCGCGATCAGCTGGGCGTACTGGGCTCCGAAATCGACGACGAGAACAACATTCTGGTCAGGATTGCTGCTGTTACCAGGCTCAGTGCTAATGGGCTGCCTCCACACCTTCCGCGCTTACACCGTCCATTCTGTCAGGTGCGGAAGCGGCGGACGGTGCGGCGGCATGCTGGGCTTCGAGTTCGGCGAGTTCACGCTTCGCGCGCCGGGCGACGAAGTGCTCCGCGATGAACGAAAGGAAGGGGACGACGCCGCCGAGCGCGATCAGTATGAACATCGGGAACGGCCACCGCATCCGGCTCCACAGCTGGAAGTCGCTGATCAGGTACACGACGTAGAACCAGCCGTGCACGATCAGGATGCCGATGCTCAGGTTGACGCCGGTCAGCCCGGGCGAGCGGCCGATGCTCGGAAAATAGTTGACCAGCCCGATGAATCCGCTTGAGCCGCCCACCTGAACCTCATACGAGAACACGTACTTCAACACCATCTCGATGACCAGCAGGAGCAGGAACGTACCGGTCACGTACGAGCCGAAACGGTAGAACTTCAGCGCGCTCCTGATGAGCGGAACGGTCTCAGCCTTCGGCTTGTAGTTCGACGCGATAAGGGAGGAGAGGGAGCGCATGGCGTCAGTGTACTTTCGCCGCTTCTGCGTCTGCTGAGATTTCGAGTTCGCGCTCCCAGGCATCCTTGACGAGGCGATACCAGAGATAGATCGCGAAGCCGGCGAAGACCACCCACTCGATCGCGTAGAACACGTTCAGCCAGTCGAGAGTGACGCCATTCTGTGGCTTGGGCGCCTGGATCTTCGCGAGTCCGGCAGGAGCATCCTGTAGCACGATGTATCCGCCGTAGGCGGCCGTCGGCACCGTCTTCCACTCATTGATAAGCGCCGGAATCGATACCACGCTGCGCACGCCGTGCTCGAAGTCCTGCTGGTCCGGCGGCTCGGTCGGCTGATAGCGGCCAATGATGGTGGCTGTCGGCGCACCGGATTTCAGGATGTTCGCCGCGGCATCCGCCTTCGCCTTCGTCGATGCCCAGCCGAGTGCAACCGCGACGCTCGCGCCGTTCTGCGCGACGACGTGGCCGATCACCCAGTAGCCGGTAACGCCGAAGTTGACCCGGTCGCTGACCACATAGGTGTCGCCGGCAACACGGGTCCCGGTAACGCTGACCATCTGGCCGGCGGCCCGATCGGTTACTTCTTTCTGCGGCGTGGCGACGCTCGACAGCGGCGCTACCGTCTCAGTCGGGTAGGTGACGACGGTCGCGGTCTGCACCGCGCGGCCGAGCTGCCACTGACCAAGCGCCGCGAACCCGGCCGCAATTGCGAGCGACAGGATGAGCGCGAGAATCCACCGCGGACGCCTGGCAACACTCCACACCGTCTGGCTCCGCCTGTTCAGTACTCGGGATCGCGCTTTCGCTGATTCTGCTGGTCTGATTGTTCCATGGCTTGCTGGATGGTTCGGTCGAGCAGCAGATCGTCTGAGCCGAGGTTGTCATCGCCGAGGCCGGGGTCGTCGAGATCGGCATCACCAAAATTGCCCGCCCTGGCGGGGCGAGGGGTGTCGTCGCGACCGAGCAGCTCCGCGTCGTCGCGGTCGTCGTCGTCTCCTTCTTCCGGCAGATCGCCCGCGGTCGCGCTCTCGAGCAGGGCGATCGCCTCTGCGGCGGCCGAGTCCTGCGGCGCTGCCGCGGCGAGCCTCTCGAGCTTGCCGCGGAAAATCCCTGCCGTCAGCCGCTCCGAGTTGACGGTGAGTACCGGCCCGATGAGGGACATCACGAGCACGTACAGTCCCGCAAACGGCGTGAGGCGTGGGTCGAGGCCCGCCGCGGTCGCGAGCGTCGCGAGGATCAGCGCGAACTCACCGCGGTTCTGCAGGATGAGCCCGATCCCGAGACCGTAACGCCCGGGCAGCTTGTTCAGCCACGCAATCAGCCAGCCGCCAGCACCGTTGACGACGAGCGTCATGAGCACCGCTCCGCCGACGGGCCACAGAACCGCGTAGAAGCTCGACGGGTCGAGCGCGAGCCCGAAGTTCAGGAAGAAAAATGCTCCAAAGACGTCGCGGAGTGGGAGCGCGAAACCCTCGATTCGAGTGCGAAAACGAGTCGCTCCGAGGACGAGGCCGATCAGGAAGGCGCCGATGGCATCCGAAACTCCCAGCATCTCACCGATGCCGCCAAAGGCGACCGCGAGTCCGAAGAACAGGATGGTGAACAGCTCGTTGTCTCGCGAGCCGAGCAGTCGCGCGACGACCTTGCCGCCCCACCGGGCAAGCGAGAACATCGCAATCAGGAACAGGAATGAGATCGCCAGCTGAAGCACGATCAGCCAGACGTTCGTCTGACCGTTGATGACGACGGCGACGATCGCCAGGTAGAAGGCGATGAAGACATCCTCGACCACGGCGATGCCCAGGATGACCGGGGTCTCCCGGTTCGCCAACCGCCCCAGCTCGATCAGCAGTTTAGTCACGATCGCACTCGAGGATGTCGCCGTCATTCCCGCGATGATCAGGGCTTCACGACTGCCCCAGCCGACCAGGAAACCGAAGCCGAGGCCGATTCCGAAGTTGATGATGATGCGCGAGCCGCCCGAAATGACGAGCCCTTTGAAGTTGCCGAAGAACTCATCCTGATCGAATTCGAGGCCGAGATTGAACAGCAGGAAAATGAGGCCGAGGATGGCGACGAGTTCGACATCCGCGGCCTGGAAGAACGGCGTGAAGAGGTGGAGGTGCGGGCTTGCGAGCAGCCCGATGAGCATGTAAATGGGGATCGATGGCAGCCCGACAAGCTTGCCGAGTCGCCCGAAAACGTAAGCGATGACGAACAGTACGCCAAGGGCCAGGAGCTCGCCTCCCACGGCTTAGGCTCCGGGTGGCGCGTCGGCCGCGGTCTTCGCGGTGGTCTCTCCAGTGCGGTAGTAGGTGAAGGCCTTGGCGACCTTCTCCGGTGAACCGGCAGCGACGAGGGTGTCGCCGGGAAACACCTTGAAGTGCTCGTCGGGCGCCGGGTTCGCCGACTCGCCGCGCACCACGGCGACGACCGTGACGCCGACCACACCGTGTGCGGCCAGGTCGCCGAGCTCCTTGCCCGCGATGTTGTCCTCGTAGTCGACAGGGAACCAGTCGATCGTGAGGCCGGGGATCGAGTCGAGGCTGGTAAGCGATTCGGTGATGCGCGTGCCACCCAGCAGCTCGGCCAGGGTGTGCGCCTCATCATCGTCGAGACGAAGGGCGACCTTGGTTGCCGTGCCGCCCTCATCCGCGTTGGAAAAGGTGATGAGGTCGCTGTGTCCGGAACGGTGCGTGATCACGCCGACCTTGCCGCCGCCATCGGCCACGAAAGTGTGCAGAACGCCCACACCCGGCAGTTTGACTCGCTTGACGTCGACCATGTCAGTTCCTTCCTGGGTGCGTCGACCCCGAGGTCGTCACGATATCAGGAGCCTCAAGCCGGATGCGATCCGCAGACTCGTCGTTTGGCTCGAGCTGACTCGCGCGCTCGGCTTCGACGCGCTGCAGATAGGTCGCGGTTTCGAGGTCGATGCGCGCCTCATCCCAGCCAAGGGTTTCCCCCATGAGCCGTGCCGCGACCGGGGCGGCGGAGACTCCGCGATCCCACGCCTCGATGCTGATGCGGGTACGACGCGCGAGAACGTCGTCGAGGTGCAGGGCGCCCTCGTGGCTGGCCGCATAGACGACCTCAGCCTTGATGTAGTCGTCGGCGCCCGGCAGGGGCTCGACGAGCTCTGGACGAGACCGGATGAGGTCAAGCAGTTCATCGGTCAGCACGCCGTAGCGGTTCAGCAGGTGCTCGATGCGAACGCGGTGCACGCCGAACTTGCGCGCGATCTTCGCGCGGCGATTCCACGCCGCGTGGTACCCCTCAGCGCCGAGGAGCGCGATGTCGTGCGTGATACTGGCCGAGACCTTGCCGTCGAGGGCCGCGACCGCTTCATCGATGGCATCCTTCGCCATGACGCGGTAGGTCGTGAACTTACCGCCGGCGACGACCACGAGCCCCGGCACGCTGTGCGCCACGATGTGCTCGCGGCTGAGCTTCGAGGTCTCGTCTGATTCACCCGCGAGCAGTGGGCGCAGGCCCGCGTATACGCCTTCGACGTCATCCCGAGTCAACGGGACGGCGAGCACCGTGTTCACGTGCTCGAGGATGTAGTCGATGTCGGCCGCAGTCGCAGCCGGGTGTGCCTTGTCGAGATACCAGTCGGTGTCGGTTGTGCCGATCAGCCAGTGCCGACCCCACGGGACGACGAACAGCACGCTCTTCTCGGTGCGCAGCAGCAGGCCGAGCTTGGACTGGAACCGATCACGCGGCACCACGAGGTGCACGCCCTTCGACGCCCGCACCTTGAACTGGCCGCGCTCGCCCACCATTGACTGCGTGTCGTCTGTCCACACACCTGTCGCGTTGACGACCTGCTTCGCGCGAATCTCGAACCGCTCGCCCGTCTCCAGGTCGTGCGCCTTCACGCCGACCACGCGCTCGCCCACCTTCAGGAAACCTTCCACCCGAACTCGGCTGGCCACCTGAGCGCCATAGAACGATGCGGTGCGCGCGACGCTCGCGACGTAGCGGGCGTCATCCACCTGGGCGTCCCAGTAGGTCAGGCCGCCCACGAACGCATCGTGCTTCAGGCTCGGGATGGCGCGCAGCACCTGGTTTCGCGTCAAATGCCGGTGGTGTGGAACCCCGGGCGGCCGACCGCCCGACCAGCTGAACGCGTCGTACAGAGTCATGCCAGCACCGATGTATACCCGCTCGACCACGGGAACGGTCAGCGGGTACAGGAAGCGCACGGGCTTGACGAGGTGCGGCGCGATGCGCTGCAGCAGGAGGCCGCGCTCGATCAGCGCCTCGCGGACCAGGCGAAAGTCGAGCTGTTCGAGATACCGGATGCCGCCGTGAATGAGTTTGGACGACCGGCTCGACGTGCCGCTGGCCCAATCCCGGGCCTCCACCATGCCGACGCTGAGGCCGCGCGTCACGGCGTCGAGCGCCGAACCGGTGCCGACAATGCCGCCACCGACGACCAGGATGTCGAGCTCTTTCGCCTTGAGCGATTCGATCGCGAGCGCGCGCTCGGCCCGGCCCAACTTCGATGATCTGGTTACTGTCTTCGGCATCCTATTTTCCCGCTTGGTACAACCAGTCCCTCGCCCTGTTTATGCCTGGTGGTAGGGCGCGACAACCACTTCGACGCGCTGGAATTCCTTGAGGTCTGAGTAGCCCGTTGTCGCCATCGATCGACGCAGCGCGCCAATGAGATTGACGGAACCGTCAGCCACCGTCGACGGCCCAAACAGAATCTGCTCGAGCGGTGCCAGCGTGCCGACCTTGACGCGGGTGCCGCGAGGAAGTTCAGGGTTGTGCGCTTCGGCACCCCAGTGCCAGCCGCCGCCGGGGGCATCCGTGGCACGCGCCAAAGCGCTGCCGAGCATCACGGCGTCCGCGCCGACCGAGATCGCCTTGACGATATCGCCACTGTTACCGAGGCCGCCGTCGGCGATGACGTGAACGTAGCGGCCGCCGGACTCGTCCATGTAATCGCGACGCGCGCCGGCGACATCCGCCACCGCAGTAGCCATCGGAGCGTGGATGCCGAGGCTCGCCCTCGTAGTCGACGCCGCGCCACCGCCGAACCCGACCAGGACACCGGCAGCACCCGTGCGCATGAGGTGCAGCGCGGCCGTGTAGGTCGCTGCGCCACCGACGATCACCGGAACATCGAGTTCGTAAATGAACTTCTTGAGGTTGAGGGGCTCGACCGTTTTGCTCACGTGCTCGGCACTGACGGTCGTGCCGCGGATGACAAACAGGTCGACGCCGGCATCGACGACGGTTTTGTAGAGCTCCTGGGTGCGCTGCGGACTGAGGGCGCCGGCAACCGGGACACCGGATGCACGAATCTCGGCCAGCCGCGCCGTCACCAGCTCGGGCTTGATCGGCTCGGCGTAGATCTGCTGCATGCGTTGAGTGGCCTCTTCGGGCCTCAGGTTGCGGATCTCGTCGAGCAGAGGTTCTGGATTCTCGTACCTCGTCCAGACCCCCTCGAGGTCGAGTACGCCGAGGCCGCCGAGCCGCCCAATCTTGATCGCGATCGCCGGGCTGACCACGGAATCCATGGGCGCGGCGATGACCGGCATGTCGAAGGTGAAGGCGTCGATGGTCCAGCTGACGGAGACATCCTTGGGGTCGCGGGTGCGCCGGCTCGGAACGATCGCGATGTCGTCGAAGGCATACACGCGGCGAGCGCGCTTGGCGCGGCCGATCTCGATGTCACTCACGGGGTTAAGCCTACCGGCGGCGCGTCGGCGCGGGGCGGCCTGGCGTGGCGGCGCCCGCCACCCGCTGCCCCGGCCACCCGCTGCCACCCGCAGCCCGGCATCCCGATCCCGATCCCGCCCGATCCCGCCCGCGCTTTGCTCGTAACTCATGCTGTGGTGCGGCTGGGTGGCGCCCCAGCGGCGTGTTGTCCACCCGGAGCACGGCGTGGCATGAGTTACGAGCGTGGAACTGCTCCGGGAGAGGGCAAGCTGGAGGCATGGTCGACGTTCAGGCAGATCCGCTCGAGTCACTGCGCAAGCGCACGAGCGAGAAGTGGGTGAGTTACCCGCCCGACGTGCTGCCGTTGTTCGTCGCAGAGATGGACTATCCGCTCGCACCCGTGATCGCCGAGGCCCTCATCGACCGCGTTCGGGCATCAGACACCGGCTATGTGGCGGGGCCTTTGCCTGCCGGCGAGGCATTCGCGGGGTTTGCCGAGCGGCGCTGGGGTTGGGTGGTTGACCCCGAGCGCGTGCGCACCACTACGGATGTCAGCGTCGGCATAGTCGAGTCGCTTCGGCGAGCCATCCAACCCGGCGACGGCATTGTCATCAACCCGCCCGTCTACCCGCCGTTCTTCGACCTGGTGCGGGAGGCGGGCGGCGCCCTCGTCGAGGTCCCGCTGCTCGACGACGGCAACGAGTATGGGCTCGACCTCGACGGGATCGAGCGGGCGTTTGTGGGCGGCGCGCGCGCCATCCTGATCTGCAATCCGCAGAATCCGGTCGGGCACGTGCATCCGCGATCCCAGCTGGCCGCCCTCGCCGAGCTCGCCGCGAGGTACGACGTGACCGTCGTCAGCGACGAGATCCATTCGCTGCTCACTCACTCGACGGCGACGTTCACCCCTTTCCTGTCGGTATCGGATGCCGCCCGCGAGCAGGGTGTCGCCGTCACCTCCGCGAGCAAAGCGTTCAACCTCGCCGGAGTGAAGTGCGCGCTGATGGTCGCCGCATCTGATCGATCGCTGGCGCTCCTCGACGGGATGTCGGTCGAAGTCGGCTGGCGCACCAGCATCCTCGGGCTCCATGCCAGCGTCGCGGCCCTCACCCATGGCGACGACTGGCTCGACGGAACAATCGCCGCAATAGAGGCCAGCAACGCGCTACTCGCGGGCCTCCTCGCGCAGCACCTGCCGGAGGTCGGATACCGGCCACCGAGCGCGAGTTACCTCGGCTGGCTCGACTTTTCGGCGCTGGGCTGGAGCGATGACCCCAGTATCCGTGCACTGGCCGCGAAAGTTGCGCTCAACGCCGGACCGAGCTTCGGCACCCAGGGTGGTGGGTTTGCCCGGCTCAACTTCGCCTGTGCGCCGGATGTTCTCACCGAGGCCGTCACCCGCCTGGCGCAGGCCGCCCGGCGCTAGCGGCGGTAGTTGGGCGCCTCGACCACCATTTGCACGTCGTGCGGGTGCGACTCTTTCAGTCCGGCGGCCGTGATGCGCACGAACTTGCCCTTCTGCTTGAGTTCGGTCACGGTGCGCGCGCCGGTGTAGAACATCGACTGACGCAGCCCGCCCAGGAGCTGGTATGCGACGGATGCGAGCGGCCCGCGATACGGCACCTGGCCCTCGATCCCCTCGGCGATGAGTTGCTCATCGGAGGGAACGTCTGCCTGGAAGTACCGGTCCCGCGAGTACGAGGTCTTCGTGCCGCGGGTCTGAAGCGCGCCGAGCGACCCCATTCCGCGGTAGTTCTTGAACTGCTTGCCGTTCACGAAGACCAGGTCGCCCGGGCTCTCGTCACACCCTGCCAGCAGCGACCCGAGCATGACGGTGTCAGCGCCGGCAACGAGTGCCTTCGCGATGTCACCCGAGTACTGCAGGCCACCATCGGCGATGACCGGGATGCCGCTCTCGCGCGCCGCGAGCGAAGCCTCATAGACGGCGGTCACCTGGGGAACGCCGACTCCGGCGACCACACGGGTCGTGCAAATCGAACCGGGACCAACGCCGACCTTGATCGCGTCTGCGCCGGCATCCACCAGCGACTGCGCGCCCGAACGGGTCGCGACGTTGCCGCCGACGATGTCGATGTGCGAGAAAGCCGAGTCGGATTTCAGTCGCGTGATGATGTCGAGCACGCCAGCCGAATCACCATTGGCCGTGTCAACGACGATCAGGTCGACGCCCGACTCGTTGAGGGCAACCGCGCGATCCCAGGCGTCACCGAAGAAGCCGATGGCAGCACCGACGCGAAGTCGGCCCGATTCGTCCTTGGTTGCGTTCGGATATTTTTCGCTCTTGTCGAAGTCCTTGACGGTGATGAGGCCGCGCAGGCGGCCGTCTGAGTCGACCAGCGGCAGCTTCTCGATCTTGTGCTGGGCGAAGATTGCGACCGCGGAATCCGGATCAACGCCGACCGGGGCGGTGATCAGCGGCGCGTGTGTCATGACGTCGCGAACGAGAGTCGTCGCGGCCTCGAAGTGGGAGACGAAGCGCATGTCGCGGTTGGTGATGATGCCGACCAGCTTGCCGTCGCCCTCGACCACGGGCACGCCCGATACCCGAAACTCGCGGCAGAGTGCGTCGACTTCGGCCACGGTCGCGTCTGGCGTCGTCGTGACCGGGTTGGTGATCATCCCCGACTCTGAGCGCTTGACCTTGTCGACGTGCGCTGCCTGGTCTGCGATCGACAGGTTGCGGTGCAGGATGCCGATGCCGCCGTTGCGCGCCATGGCGATCGCCATGCGGGACTCCGTCACCGTGTCCATGGCGGCGGAAAGCAGGGGAGCTGCGACCGTGATGCGGCGCGTGAGCCGCGACGACGTGTCTGCTTCGCTCGGGATGACGTCTGTATGCCCAGGAAGCAACATGACGTCGTCGTAAGTCAATCCGATGAAACCGAAGGGGTCGGGCTGGTCCATAGACACTCCTGGTTGATGCAGCGTGACGTGTCCAGTGAGCACGTACTAAACCGGTACTAAATCTTAACGGAAAAGCTCCACGAACATTCCGAGCCCGGCTAAAGTTCAGACCAGTGTCTTTTTCCGCTTGAAACATAGAAGACACAAACAGTAGCTATCGTCACGACAGTGCGGTCGTAACCCCCTTGCGTCCGCGACGCCCCCGAGTTGTATGGAGGACCGCATGGTGAAGGCTCGAACAGGCCGGATGCGGCTAACGCGGTGGGTACTCGGCCTGCTTGCACTGGCGTTCGCCGTCTCGGCACTAGCCGTCGGCCCGGCCGGTTCGGCCAGCGCGGCGCCCACACCAGTCCCGACTCCCGCTCAGACGGCGGCCGCGTATCCGCAGAGCATCGGGATCTGGGTTCGGCTTGCCTCCGATAAGAGCAATGTCGCCGGCGTTTCGGTCCTGATCACCGGCCCGAAGGGGTTCAGTCAGACGGTGACCACCGACAAGGGCGGCCGTGCTCTAGTCGGAGTGCCCTATGTCGGCGACTACAAGGTCAAAATCGATGTTGCGAGCACCCCCGGAGGCAAGCTCTACCCGACTACCGGGGTCGCACCGCGCATAGTTGCCGTCGACAAGGGTGACCCGGGAATCCCGGCGTTCTTCCTCCTCAGCCCGACCATCCCCAATCCCTCGTCCGGCGGCTCGGGCGGATCCGGCGGTTCCAACCAGCCAACGACGAGCCCCAGCCTCGGCGATCTGATCTTCCCAAGGCTCGCGACCGGGCTGATTTTCGGTCTTCTCATCGCGCTCGCATCGGTGGGCGTCTCGCTGATCTACGGCACCACCGGCCTCAACAACTTCGCACACGGCGAGCTTGTCACCTTCGGCGCACTGGTCGGATACACAGTCTCGGGTCTCTGGGGAATGCCGGGCTGGCTCGGCATCCTGCTGGCCGTGCTCCTCGGCGGCGCGTTTGGCTGGGTGCAGGATCTCGGACTCTGGAAGCCGCTGCGGAAACGACGGATCGCGCTCATCCCGCTGATGATCGTCAGCATCGGGCTCTCGCTCGCGGTGCGCTACATCTTCCAGATC
This sequence comes from Glaciihabitans sp., assembly GCA_025463785.1. Classification (GTDB taxonomy): domain Bacteria; phylum Actinomycetota; class Actinomycetes; order Actinomycetales; family Microbacteriaceae; genus Galbitalea. Next base: position 58,479 of record JAODBD010000014.1, on the reverse strand, counting down.
GCCTATGGCCCAGACCTCCTCGTCACGCCGAGCGATAGCAGCTCGTTTCTGAACCTCGGCCCCGTGCACCTTCGCTTCACGGATGTGACGAGCCCGATCATCGCGATTGTCGTGCTGTTGGTCGTCGCCTACGTCATGCTCCGGACGCGAATCGGCAAGGCGACACGAGCGGTCGCTGACAACGGTGCGCTTGCTTCGGCATCCGGAATCAACGTCGAACGTGTCATTCGTTTCGTCTGGGTACTCGGAGGTGCGCTCGCCGGGCTCTCCGGGGCACTGATCGGCTACTACCAGCCGGTGAGCTGGCAAACCGGCGCGAGCGTGCTGCTGCTCATCTTCGCGTCCGTCACGCTGGGAGGTCTCGGCACCGCGTTTGGTGCGCTGGTCGGCTCGCTGATCATCAGCGTCCTCGTCGATGAGTCGACGATCGTCATCCCGTCCAATATGAAGCTCGTCGCAGCACTTCTTGTCATGATCATCATCCTCATATTCAGACCGCAGGGCATCCTCGGTCGTCGAGACCGGATCGGTTAGGGGCGACAGCCATGGATTTCAGTTTCGTTCCTCTCGCATTCGGGCAGCTGCTCTCGCCGCTGACCATCGGCTATGCGCTCGCGGCCCTCGGGCTCGCGGTGCACTTCGGCTTCACCGGTCTACTGAACTTCGGGCAAGCGGGCTTCATGGCCGTCGGTGGATACGCGTTCGCGATCACGACCACCGAGTTCGGCTGGCCGTTGTGGGCATCCATCCTCGCGACCGTGCTCGGCTCGGTCCTGTTCGCACTCCTCCTCGGAATCCCGACGCTTCGGCTCAGGGCCGACTATCTGAGCATCGTGACCATCGCGGCGGCAGAAATCGTCAGATACACGGTGAAGACCCCCGCGATCAGCAGTTTCACCGGCGGCTCAGATGGCATCAACGGCTCGTCGATCACCTTCGACAAGCTGGATCCGCTGCCGGACATCACCTACGGCTTCGGGGTGCTGCGGTTCACCAATGACGACCTGTGGATCGCGATCGTCGGCTGGATCGTCGTCATCCTCGCTGCCTTCCTGGTTCGCCAGCTGATGCGAAGCCCGTGGGGCCGTATCGTCAAGGGCATTCGTGAAGACGAGGATGCCGTCCGCTCACTCGGCAAGAACGTCACCTGGTACAAGATGCAGTCGCTCATTCTCGGCGGTGTGCTCGGCGGGCTCGCAACGGTGATCGTCATCATCCCGACCTCACTGCAACCAGACAATTACGGCACTCAGACCACGTTCTTCCTGTATACGATCGTGCTGCTTGGCGGCGCGACGACCGTGTTCGGCCCCATCATCGGTTCGATCATCTTCTGGTTCGTGCTGTCGATAACGGATGGCCTGCTCACCCTCCTCGTCGCCAACCACCTGATCCCACTGACCTCGATCCAGCAGGGCCCGATTCGCTTCATCCTCGTCGGAATAGCACTTATGCTCCTCGTGATCTTCCGACCCCAGGGAATATTCGGCAACAAGAGGGAGGCGCATTTCAGTGTCTGACGCGACTATCCCCGCGACCCAGCTTCAGGTCGGCGAACCGGGTCCGGGGGTCCCCAAAGTAGACCCCATCCTCATCGCGGACGGCGTCCGACGCTCATTCGGTGGAATGACGGCTGTGGATGTCGCCCACGTTGAGATCCCGCGAGGCAAGATCACAGCGCTGATCGGTCCGAACGGGGCCGGCAAGACTACCTTCTTCAACCTGCTCACCGGTTTCGACCGTCCGGACAGCGGCACGTGGTCTCTCGATGGAGAGAGCCTGTCGCACGTGCCCGCGTATCGGGTTGCGCGAAAGGGCATGGTTCGCACGTTCCAGCTCACGAAGGCGCTGAGCCTGCTGAGCGTGATGGAGAACATGCGACTCGGTGCAACCGGGCAGGGCGGCGAGCGATTCGGAGCAGCGCTCTTTACCCCGCTGTGGCGCAAGCGCGAAGCCGATATCACCGCACAGGCGGAGGAATTGCTGGCTCGCTTCAAGCTCGACGCCAAGAAGGATGATTACGCGGCAAGCCTCTCGGGCGGCCAGCGCAAACTGCTCGAAATGGCGCGGGCGCTCATGAGCAAGCCCCGGCTCGTCATGCTCGACGAGCCGATGGCCGGCGTGAACCCGGCCCTCACGCAGTCGCTGCTCGGGCACGTCCTCGACCTGAAGAACGACGGCACGACCGTTCTCTTCGTCGAACACGACATGCACATGGTGCAGACGATTGCCGACTGGGTCATTGTGATGGCCGAAGGCAAGATCGTCGCCGAAGGATACCCGTCGGTCGTCATGCAGGACCAGGCCGTGATCGACGCCTACCTCGGCGCCCACCACGACACCGATCTCGGATCGCTGACAGGTCAGCTGGAGGTCGCCAAAGACCTCGGAGACTCGTTCCTCGTCGAAGAACTCACGGACGAGATCGGGGAGGAGAACACAGATGCCAAATGAGATCGTGCTCGAAACAACGGATCTGGTCGCGGGATATCTGCCCGGAGTGAACATCCTGAATGGATGCAATATTTACGTCAATAAGGGCGAGCTCGTGGGCATCATCGGCCCGAACGGCGCCGGCAAGTCGACGTTGCTCAAGGCGATATTCGGGCAGGTGGGCATTCGCAGCGGCAAGGTCGTTCTCGCGGGCGAGGAGATCACCGGGCTCGGCGCCGACAAGCTGGTCAGCAAGGGCGTCGGCATGGTGCCTCAGAACAATAACGTCTTCCCGAGCCTGACGATCGAGGAAAACCTCGAGATGGGCGTGTACCAGAAGCCCAGGATGTATCGAGAGCGCATCGATTTCGTGACCAGCCTGTTCCCGGAGCTCGGCAAACGACTCAAGCAGCGCGCCGGCTCCCTGTCCGGTGGCGAACGCCAGATGGTGGCAATGTCGAGGGCCCTGATGATGGATCCATCGGTACTACTGCTCGATGAGCCCAGCGCCGGACTCTCGCCAGTGCGACAGGACGAGACGTTCATCAACGTCGCCCAGATCAACCGCGCCGGGGTTTCGGTGATGATCGTCGAGCAGAACGCCCGACGGGCTCTGCAGATCTGTGACCGCGGCTACGTCCTCGACCAGGGTCGCGACGCCTACACGGGCAGCGGGCGCACCCTGATGAACGACCCAAAGGTCATCGAGCTCTACCTCGGCACTCTTGCCACCGATCACGAGGCTACACACAACGCGCCCACCGTCGGCGGCTGAGCCGTCGCACTCGGGGCGCGTCGGCGGCTGAGCCGTCGCGCACTCGCGCCGTTTCGGCGCGCAACGCGCAAACCCGATTCACTGGTCAAATGGGAAGGGCCCCGATCCGAGGATCGGGGCCCTTCCTGGTGCAATGTTCGCGTTACTTGTTGAGGTCGCCGAACTGCGCGGTCTCGTATGCGTTGGTGTTACCCGTCGCGTACTTGTAGATGGAGATGTATGCCTGCGACGGGTCGCCGTTCTTGTCGAACGTGATCGGACCGGAGTGGCCGTCGTAGTCGATATCCGTCCCGGCGTTGATCAACTTGGCGCACGCCGCGAAGGTCGTGCACTTCGTGCCGCCCTCCGACACCGCCTGCAGGTTGTCCTTCAGAACCGTTCCCGACGTACCCTTGCCCTGGAGTGCCGCGAGTGCAAGGAGCACGGTCGCATCGTAGCTCTCAGGAGCGTAGGAGAAGACCGTCAGAGCCTTGTTCCCCTGGCTCGACACCAGCGCCTGAAGCTGTGCCTGGAAGGCAGCTGAAGCGTTGACACCGGGGTTGGTGAACTGTGCGCCGGCAATGTCGGCATCCTTGTACGCGGGGTTAATGACGCCGTAGTTGCCGTCACTGCCGTACATGTTGGCGAAGTTGAAGTTGTTCTTCTTCAGCTCCGGGATGATCGACTTGATCTGGTCGAACGAGATCACGACGAGTGCATCAGGCTTGCTCGACAGTACCGAGGTGACGTCAGAGGAGAAGCTCGTCGCTGCCGGGTCGAAGGCCACGTTCTTGCCAACGGTTCCGCCGCCATCGGTGATCGCCTTGACAACGTTCTTGTCGAGGCCTCCACCGTATGAGTCGTTTTGGTAGAGCACCGACACGTTGGTGTGGCCATCCTTCAGAACTTTCTGCCCGAGCACGCGGCCCTGCAGAACGTCAGAGGGCGCATCGCGCCAGTAGTAACCACCATCGGCGTAGGTTGAGAACGTCGGCGAGGTGTTGGCCGGTGAGAACTCAACGACCTTGGCCTTGGTGATCTGGTCGATCATCGTCAGCGAAACGCTCGATGACGCAGCGCCGATGATGGCGCTGACACCGTCAGCAAGCTCAGCCGTCGCCGACTGCGTTGCGATGTTGGTAGTCGTGTCGCCGGAGTCCTTGTGCTCGACGCTGATCTTGATGCCGGCCTTCGCCGCATTGATGTCCTTGATCGCGAGGTCGATGCCAGCGAACTCGGGCGGCCCGAGGACCGCGAGCGAACCCGTCTGGGGAAGGATGCTGCCGATCTTCAGAGTCAGCGTCTTGCTCGGCGTACCGCTGGTAGTGGCCGGGCTAGAGCAGCCGCTCAGGATGAGCGCCGTTGCTCCCAGAACGGCGAAGCCGCTGATCGCCGACTTGACAGATCGCGAACGTGTGGCCGATGTGGCCTTGGACAGTGCAACCATGTTGCTCCTTGGGGGAATGTGATGTTCCGGAGTTATGTGCGCGCAGAGGCTCCGCGTGCGTCCTGCAACGCTATTGCGCCAACCGCACGAAGACAATACGTGCGTGTTACGTCGAGGTAACGTAGCCCAATCGTGACCGAGTCGAGAGGAATCTGTCGAGCGTGAGCACGATTAGTGCCACCCACACGAGAATGAAACCGATCAGCCGTGGCATCGGCATCCCCTCGTGCAGCAGAAACACTCCGATCAGGAGCTGCATGATCGGCGTGAGGTACTGAGTGAGCCCTATCACCGTGAGCGGCAGCCGTCTGGCCGCGCCCGCGAACAGCAGCAGGGGCACCGCCGTGACGCCACCGACGAGGCACATCGATACGGTCTGGAGGATGCTGAGCGTACCGATTGTCAGCCCCGAGGTCGCGGCGACAAAGATGAGCTGCGCAACGGCGATCGGCGCGAGCCACATAGTCTCGATCGTCAGGCCGGACAGGGCATCCACCCGGCCACCAACTCGTTTCTTTATGAGTCCGTACAAGCCAAAGGAGAACGCGAGCGCCAAAGCAATCCACGGGAAGGCGCCATAGTTGATTGAGATGACGAGCACGGCAACCGCGCTGACCCCGATCGACACCCATTGCAGGGGGCGGAGTCGCTCACCCAGCACGAACACACCGAGCAGTACGGTCACAATCGGGTTCGTGAAGTAGCCGAGCGATGCCTGAATGACCTCGTGGTTCAGCGTCGCGAACACGTAGACGAGCCAATTGATCAGAATCAGGATGCCTGCGAGCAGCAGCGTCAGCATCACGCTACGATCGCGAAGCAACCCGGACAGGCGCCCCCACGCGCGAGTGACGCTGATCAGGATGGCGCACAGGACGAGGGAGAACAGCACCCGCCATCCGACGATCTCGATGGCGTTCGCTGGCGCAAGGAGCAGGAAGAACAGAGGAAGGAATCCCCAGATCCCGTAGGCGAGAATCGCCAGCAGGATGCCGCGGCCGGCTGGTTGGGGAGGGGTCGATCCGGACACGTGCTTCAGCCTATGGGCAGCGCCAGACGCAAAAGTGCCCCGTGGCAGAACCACGAGGCACTTTGGCGCGAATTGGCGAATGCCAGCTCGCGATAGTCAGTTAGCGGACGACGACCGCGAGCACGTCACGCGCCGAGAGGACCAGCAGGTCTTCGCCGCCGTACTTTACCTCGGTGCCGCCGTACTTCGAGTAGATCACCTTGTCGCCAACGACGATGTCGAGGGGAACCCGGTTGCCGTTATCGTCGATGCGACCCGGGCCGACTGCGACAACTTCGCCCTCCTGGGGCTTTTCTTTGGCGGTGTCAGGAATGACAAGGCCGGATGCCGTGGTCTGCTCCGCCTCGAGCTGGCGAATGACGATGCGATCCTCGAGCGGCTTGATGGAAACCGACACGGTTCACCTCTACTTTCTTACAAATCTTTGGGTTGGCACACTCCCCATGAGAGTGCCAGAACAACTATAGAGGTTGGCTGGCACTCGTTCAATCCGAGTGCCAATCTGCGCCCCGTGTGAGGGGCGCCATATCGACGTTCATCGCGCCTCGGAACGTCGATATGACGCACCTCAGGAAGCAGGGCTGCGAGGATGAGGGGATGGAGACCCTCGAGCTGATGGAACTGCTGTCGCCGGAAGGTCTGCGGCTGCTCGACTCACTTCCGCCATACGAATCGACGGATGACGTCGTCAAGTCGGTTGCGCAACTTCGCAAGGCGGGCCATGGCCCCGGTCTCGTGGCCGCCGTGCTCAGCCAGTCGAAGCTGCGCGCCCGCGCCCGCGCCAAGTTCGGACCGTTCGCCGACCGGATGCTCTTCACCGAGTCGGGCCTCGAGCAGGCGACCAGGCTGCAGGTCGCCGCGCGTCACGCCGGCCGCTTCCAGGCCGCGGGCGTCAACTGGATTGCCGACCTCGGCTGCGGCATCGGCGCGGACGCCCTCGCCTTCGCAGGCCTCGACCTCGAAGTCACGGCCGTCGAACGCGACGAAGTGACCGCCGCCATCGCCTCATTCAATCTCGCGCCGTGGTCGAACGCGCGGGTCGAACACGCCGATGTGACCGAATTCGACCTCGCCGGCGTCGACGGCATTTACCTCGACCCGGCCAGGCGCACCGCCTCCAAGCGACTCAGCAATCCGGCCGACTGGTCGCCCTCGCTCGACTTCGCATTCGAACTCGCGACCCGTTACCCGACCGGCATCAAGCTCGGTCCCGGGATCGACCGCGACCTGATTCCCGCAGGCGCCGAGGCCCAGTGGGTCTCGGTCGGCCGGGAGGTCGTGGAGCTGGGGCTGTGGTTCGGATCCGTTGCGCGCCCGGGTGTTGGCAGGGCGGCCCTGGTGATCGGCGAGCACGGCGCAGCCGAGCTCACATCCGCAGGCGATAGCGAGGATGCGGGCCTCGGAAGTCTCGGGGAGTTTCTGTATGAGCCTGACGGTGCGGTCATCCGTGCCCGGCTCATCGGCGACCTGGTGCGCGGCGTCGACGGCCGCATGCTCGACCCGACGATCGCCTACTTCACGACGGATGTCGCGGTCGACACCCCGTTTGCGTCGCGCTTTCGGGTGGTCGAGACCTTCCCCTTCGACGAGCGCCTGCTGAAGAAAGAACTCGCGGCACGCAAGATCGGCACGCTCGAGATCAAGAAGCGCGGAATGGATGTCGACCCGGCCAAACTGCGCACACGCCTGTCCCCGAAGGGCGACGCGTCTGCCACGCTCATCCTCACGCGGGTGGCGGGCAAGCGCGTGGCGCTGCTCACCGAGCGCGAATAGCCCGCCGACCCGCGGCCGCCCACCAGCCCGGCAGGAGTTGGGGCCGCCAATCCTGTCACCGGCGTTGTGACCTCTTACGGCTGGCCGAGGTTGTTGTAGCCATAGGAATTGACCGAGTTGGTGGCAAAGACGATCAGGGCCGCGACGACCACAATCACGATGAGGCAAATGGCGAGGCCGGCGTAGCCGGTGATGATGCCGGTGAGCCAGAAGGCTTTGGCGTGCTTCTGCTTCCTGGACGCGATGTGGCCGGTGATGACCGCGGCAATCGCGGGGAAGAGCCCCAGCCCGTAAAAGAGGCTGAATACGACGCCGACGATTCCGAGGACCATCGAGGTGATCGAGAGTCCCTGGGCCGGCGGCGGCGGAGCGTACGCGTATGGGCCAGCATTCTGCGGGTAGCCGCCATATGACGCGGCCGGGGTGTAGTACCCAGTTGGGCCCGTTGGTGGGGTGGGCGGTGCGGTTGGTGGGGCAGGCGGCGCAGTTGGCGGTGCTGGCGGAGCCGTTGGAGGCACGGGCGGCGCAACGGGCGGCATCGGCTCTACGGGCGGGATTGCGTCAGACATGGGGTTCAACCACAACTTCCTGGGGCTCGATCGAGCACTCGATGTCCATACTGGCATTGCTGGCGCAATGAGGCGTGGGCCCACGCCAATCGGCGCGGACCCACGAGAGAGAGAATGCGGTTACTGGCTAGTTACCGTAGGGAATGGTGCTCAGCAGCGCTGCCTGCGCAATGATGCCGACGATAAACAGAATGACGACGATGAGACCTGTCAATGCTCCAACTGCGCCGGCGATGATTCCGACGATCCACATCCACTTCGGGGCGGCCGGCTCCTTCTTGCGCGCAATGATCCCCAGGATGACCGCGGCAATCCCCACGATGAATCCGAAGAATGGAACCCAGCCGAAGACAAATCCGGCAAGGCCGACGATGAACGAGGTCAGGCTCAGCGCCTGCTTGGGGCCTGCAGGCGCCGGTGCGTAGACGGGAGCGGCAGGCGGAACCGACGCTGCCGGGGTGGGCTCGGGGGTGACTGGATCAGTCATGAAGGGGTTCTCCTTAAAGTTTGCTGACAATCCGTAGCGGTGCCCATAGTGGCATCCCGGTGGTGCGGTGTCAACGGAGCAACACGCAGTCGTGTGCACCGGCCTCAGGCCTGAATGGTCGTAACGGGCAGCGTCGAGTCCGCGCCGAAGCCGAGGTCCGACGGCGCGTGGCCTGCCATGATGAGCTGCGCTCCGAGGGCGGCGATCATCGCGCCGTTGTCGGTGCAGAGCGAGAGGGGCGGCACGCGCAGTTCGACCCCTGCGGCCTTCGAGCGCTCGGCCGCGAGCTCCCGCAGCCGAGCATTCGCGACGACTCCGCCGCCCAGCAGCAGCCTTGGGACGCCCAGATCCACGCAGGCCGCGATGGCCTTGGTGAGCAGAACGTCGACGACTGCCTCTCGGAAGCTCGCCGCGACATCCGCAATCGGGATGTCATCGCCGGCGTCTCCTCGCTGCTCAACCCAGCGAGCCACCGCGGTCTTCAGGCCGGAGAATGAGAAGTCGTATCGGTGCTTCTCGAAATCCTTCGGATTGCTGAGCCCGCGCGGAAAGCGAATCGCCGAAGGATTGCCGCCGATCCCAACACGATCGATGTGCGGCCCACCGGGGTACGGCAGCCCGAGCAGCCGAGCAACCTTGTCGAAGGCCTCGCCGGCCGCATCGTCGATGGTCTCGCCGAGCAACTCGACGTCGGAGACGAGATCGCGCACGAGCAGTAGGGAGGTGTGACCGCCCGAGACGAGCAGGGCGATCGTTGGCAGCTCAATCTCGCTGCCGTCATCCCGAAGCACGTCGGCGCCCACATGCCCGACCAGGTGATTGACGGCGTAGAGCGGTTTGTCGAGTGCGAGCGCGAGCGCCTTGGCCGCCCCGACGCCGACCATGAGAGCACCGGACAGGCCGGGGCCGGATGTCACCGCAATGGCGTCGAGGTCGGCGAGCGCGACATCCGCCTCGGCCAGCGCAGCCCTCAGCGCTGGCACGAGCGCCTCGAGGTGCGCGCGGGCAGCGACCTCCGGCACGACGCCGCCGTAACGAGCGTGCTCGTCCATGGATGAGGAGATCACGTTGGCGAGCAGCTTCGTGCCGCGCACGATGCCGATACCGGTCTCGTCGCAGCTGGTCTCTATCCCGAGAACGAGGGGTTCTGGCCCGCTCACAGCGCCAGCCTCATGACGTGGGCATCCACGCCGTCCGGCTGGTAGTACTGACTGCGCACGGCGATCTGGTCGAAGCCGAGTTCGTCGTAGAGGGCACGCGCATTCGGATTATCTGCGCGCACCTCGAGGAAGACGAATGCCGCGCCGCGCATCCGAGCTTCCGCTACGAGTGCGAGCATAAGCATCCGCCCGAGTCCGTAGCGGCGTGCGAACGGGGCGACGGCGATGGTCTGGATGTCTGTGTTGCCACTCCCCGCCGGCGCCAGCATCCCCGCGTATCCCGCAAGCTCGTCGGGGTGGTCGCTCGCGGTCGCGGCCAGGTAGGTCGTGTGTTTGCTCACAAGCTCGCCGCGCATCAAGTGAGTTGACCACGCATCGTTACCGAACGTCGAGGTTTCAATCGCCATGATCGGGTCGAGGTCTGCGAGCGACGCCGGACGCAGCACGAAGTCCATCAGCTCACCCGCTTCGGACCCGCGGAGAGCGTGACGTCGGGTGAGCGCAGGTAGAGCGCCTCGCCGCCGGCGAAGGGGCGGTGATGCAGATACAACAACTCGGCGACTAGTCCCAGGGATGCCGCCGACACGACCGCGGCATCCACTCGCTCATAGTCGGCGAAGTCTGGCACCGAGTCTGCGAGCGAATCGGGTGGCGTGAGTCCTGGGCCTCCCGCGCGGATCGGCAGTCCCTCGGCGTCGCTGCCCGAGTACGCCGACCAGTAGACCTCGCGGCGGCGGGCATCCGTCACCACAAGCGTCGGCACGGCCCTGCTGAATGCAACGGCATCGTGACTCACGACCGGGACGACCGGCTTGCCTGCGCCAAATGCGAACGCGCGGGCGGCGGCGATACCAACGCGCAGCCCGGTGAATGGTCCCGGGCCCATTCCGACGGCGACACCGCTCAAGTCGGTTACGGCGACGCCTGCATCGCGGAGTGCCGCCTGGATCAGGATGCCGATGACCTCGGCGTGTCTGCGGGTGTCACTCTCGTTCAGCTCCGAAAGGATTCCGGCGTCGCGGTCGACCACGGCGACGCTGGTTCCAGCGGAGGTGTCAATCGCGAGCAGCACCGATCCACCCTAAGTCTTCCCAGCGCGAGCCGTGGCCCGAGACCGCGACCGTACGCGGCTCAATCTCGGTGTCGAGCGTGCCGCCGGGCGGTCGCACGATGTCGATCTCCAGCCAGTTCTCGGTCAGGCCGTCGAGCATCCCGGCGCCCCATTCGACGACGACGATCGAGCCGTCGAAATCGATGTCGAGATCGTCGAGTTCGACGGCGCTGCCCAGTCGGTAGGCGTCAACGTGCACGAGCGGCGCCGCGCCGTCGCGGGGATGCGTGCGCGCAAGCACGAAGGTCGGGCTGGTGACTGCTCCGCGCACCCCGAGCCTCGCGCCGAGTCCGCGCGTCAGAGTCGTCTTGCCCGCGCCAAGCTCGCCGTTGAGGGCGACGAGGTCGCCTGGCCGCAACTGGTCTGCGATGAGTGCGCCGAAGTCTTCCATGAGGTCGGGCGTCGCAATCACGAGTTCGATCACGGTACGAACGTTCGAGTCACGCGCGGACCGATTCGGGTGACGATCTCGTAGTTGATGGTGCCGGCGGCATCGGCCCAGTCGTCTGCGGTAGGCACGCCGTCGGCGGCGTCGCCGAACAGGATCGCACGGTCGCCAACTCTCGCTTCGTCGTTGCCGAGGTCGACCACGAACTGGTCCATCGCGACCCGGCCGCTCACCCGATAGGTCTTGCCATTGATCGATACCGGAGCAGCCGAGGATGCATGCCTCGGGATGCCGTCGGCATACCCAAGCGGAACCAGCGCCACCGTCGACTCACCCCGCGTCCGGTAGGTGTACCCGTACGAAACGCCGCTCGCGCGCGGAACCCGCTTGACCGAGACGATCTCGGCGCTGAGTTCCATGGCCGGGCGCAGGCCGAGATCCGCCGCGGTCGTGCCTTCGAGGGGCGAGAGTCCGTAGACGCCAATGCCGAGGCGCACCAGGTCGTAGCGGGCGGTCGGGACGGTGAGCGCGCCCGCCGTTGCGGCCAGGTGACGGAGTTCGGGGGCGAGGCCGGCATCCCGTGCCTGTTCGACGAAAGCATCGAAACGACGGACCTGCGCGAGGTCTTCGTCCTCGCCTGCGTTCGCGAGGTGACTCCAGATGCCGCGGACGTGGATTCGGCCCGCGCGCGCGTGCTCGGCGGCGCGCGCGAACAGGGCTGCGGCATCCCGCGCCTCGACGCCGTTGCGGCTGAGCCCGGTGTCGACTTTGATCTGAATGTATGCGCGCGCGCTCGTTGCCGCGACGCGTTCGAGCTGGCCCAGGGTGCTGATGCCGAGGTCGATGTCGGCGTTCGCTGCTGCGTCGAAGTCGGCGGTATCACCGTGCAGCCAGCTGAGGACCGGGGTGCGGATGCCTGCGTTCCGCAGCGCAAGCGCCTCGACGATGTCGACGACGCCCAGCCAGTCGGCGCCCGCCTCGACGGCTGCCCGGGCAGTTTCGAGCGCGCCGTGCCCGTAGGCCTCGGCTTTGACGACGACCATGATCTGCGCTGGCGCGGTCGCCGCACGCAGAGTTCTGATGTTTGCACGGATGGCACCGAGGTCGATGCGTGCCTCACGCATGGGGCGCTGTGTCATTCCGGCGGTCCCTCGACTACGACGTAGGCAATTGCGATCCCGGCGTCGTGCGACATGGACAAGTGGATGTGCTCGATTCCGCGAGCCGCCGCGATGCCGGCAACGGCGTTGTGGAGAACGAACGACGGATTGCCGAGGCCGTCGGAGACGACCTCCATATCGTGCCAGCGCACGCCGGTCGAGTCACCGATCGCCTTGATCAGGGCTTCCTTGGCCGCGAAACGTCCGGCGAGGCTGCGGAGCGGCAGGTCGCGCTCGGCCGAGGTAAAGATGCGGGAACGCAGCGCGGGAGTGCGGCCGACTGCACGCTCGAAGCGCGCGAGGTCGACGACGTCAACTCCGATGCCAAGAATCACTCGCTCTCCCTCACTTTCATTTATCCCGAGTTGCCCAGTTTGGTCGGGTTTCGCTTCGCGAACCCGACCAAACTGGGCAACTCACGGTAGGGGCTACTCGACTGTGACCGACTTGGCGAGGTTGCGCGGCTGATCGACGTCGAGGCCCTTGGCGGTCGCCAGTTCAAGCGCGAAGATGTGCAGGGGCACGACGGCAAGGAGCGGCTCGAACATGGGGGCAGCCAGCGGGATCGGGATGACCTCGTCGGCGAACGGCAGAACCGCGGCATCCCCTTTCTCGGCAATCGCAATCACGCGAGCGCCCCGCGCCCGGATCTCCTGGATGTTGGAGACGACTTTGGGATGCAGCGAGTTGGGATCGCGCGGGCTCGGCACGATCACGAAAACGATCTGCCCCGGCTCGATGAGGGCGATCGGTCCGTGCTTGAGTTCGCCTGCTGCGAAGCCTTCCGCGTGGATGTAGGCGAGCTCTTTGAGCTTGAGCGCCCCCTCGAGCGCGACCGGGAATCCGACGTTTCGGCCGAGGAACAGCACTGACCGCGTGTCGGCCATCCACCCTGCCAGCTGGCCGATGTCTGCCGATGCGATGAGGACATCCGCGAGTTTGCCGGGGATTGCCAGCAACTCGTTGATGCTCGCCGTGATTTCGTCGGCGCTGAGCGTGCCGCGCACCGACGCGAGGTGCAGGCCGAGCAGGTAAAGCGCGGTGACCTGGGCGACGAATGCCTTAGTCGAGGCGACGGCGACCTCGGGGCCGGCGTGCGTGTAGAGGACGGCTTCGGATTCGCGTGGGATCGACGACCCTTGCGTGTTACAGATCGACAGCGTGCGTGCGCCTTCGCCGCGGGCGTACTTTACGGCCATTAGCGTGTCCATGGTTTCACCAGACTGGCTGATCGATACGACGAGCGTGCGCTCGTTGATGACCGGATTGCGATAGCGGAATTCGTGCGACAGTTCAACCTCGACCGGGATGCGCGCCCACGACTCGATCGCGTACGTGCCGAGCATGCCGGCGTAGGCCGCTGTTCCGCAGCCGATGATGACGATGCGATCAAGGGATGCCAGAACGGCGTCATCGAGCACGCCGAGTTCCGGTAACAAAACTTCGCCCTCGTGAACACGGCCGCGCAGGGTGTTGGCCACGGCATCCGGTTCTTCGCTGATTTCTTTGCGCATGAAGCTGGACCAGCCACCCTTTTCGGAGGCGGACGCGTCCCAGGCGATTTCGTATTCGCGGGTCTCGACGGGGTTGCCGTCGAAGTCGGTAACCTCGACCGAATCCGGACGGATGGTGACGATCTGGTCCTGGCCGATCTCTACCGCACGACGGGTGAATTCGACGAAAGCCGCGACGTCCGAGCCGAGGAAGTTCTCGCCGTCGCCCAGCCCGATTACGAGCGGGGAGTTGCGGCGGGCGCCGACGACCTCGCCTGGGCGATCTTCGTGCACGATCAGCAGCGTGAATGCGCCCTCGAGGCGAGCGACGACCTCACGCATTGCGCGAGTGAGATCGCCCGTCTCGCGGTAGGCGCGGCCCGCCATGATGGCGACAACTTCTGAGTCGGTTTCGCTCGTGAACGTCTCGCCGTCGAGGAGCAGCTCCTCCTTGAGCGACGCGAAGTTCTCGATGATGCCGTTGTGAATGAGGGCGAGCTTGCCTGCATCGCCGAGATGCGGATGCGCGTTGCCGTCGGTCGGCCCACCGTGGGTAGCCCAGCGGGTGTGACCGATGCCGGTCTGGCCGTCCTGGATCGGAGATGCCTTCAGCTCGTCCAGCAGCACCTTCAGCTTGCCCGCGTGCTTGCGCGTACGGAGGTGCGCGTCGGTGCCGATCACCGCGACTCCAGCCGAGTCATAGCCGCGGTATTCGAGACGGCTCAACCCGCGGAGAAGGACGTCGATGCTGCTGTTTGGCCCGACATACCCCACGATTCCGCACATGCGGTCAATTCTAGGTTGTCGCCCTGCCGACCGGCTGGCCGCGCCGCTCACCCGCGCCCCCGCCCACTTCATTGCGCACGTCGACAGGCGGCCGCCGATCCCAGACCGACCTGGCCGAAGGAGCGAGTCACCCCCGCTGACCGTTCGTGATTTTCAGGAAGGCTTCCTCCAAAGGATGTCTTCCTGAAAAACACGAACGTTTTGTCCGACTCGACCCGGGCCAGCCGCCAGCCGTCCGTCGCCATCAAGCCGTCGCCATCAACCCGAGGCCAGCGACCCGAGGCCAGCGACCCCAGGGCCAGCTAAGCCGTGCCCAGCCAACGCGGAGCCAGCTACCCCGGGCGCTGTTGGCGCGCCGCCAGGGTCGACCGAGCGCATCAACTAAGTGCGCCTGCCCTCGGCATCGGGCAGCACGCGAACGGTCCTGAGACGCGGGTGCCGATACGCTAAGAACGATGCACGAGCACGCGCCAACCCAGCCATCGCCATTCGTGGAGATCGATCGCAGCGACTGGGCCGAACTCGCGCCTTCGACTGAACTCCCGCTCACAGAGACCGAGCTCGTGCAGTTGCGGGGCCTGGGCGACCGCCTCGACCTCAGCGAAGTCAGTGACGTCTACCTGCCGCTCTCGCGACTCATTAACCTCTACGCGGCCGGCGCTCGCAACTTGCACCGTTCGACCAACGACTTCCTGCGCGGTCGATCCCCGGCCACACCGTTCGTGATCGGCGTCGCCGGATCGGTTGCGGTCGGCAAATCGACCATCGCGCGACTCCTGCGCGAACTCCTCGCCCGCTGGGACGACACCCCCCGCGTCGAACTCGTCACCACCGACGGCTTCCTCTATCCGAACGCCACCCTCGAAGCGCGCGGACTGATGGAGCGCAAAGGCTTCCCAGAGAGCTACGACCGTCGCGCGCTGCTGCGCTTCGTGACCAACGTGAAAAGCGGTGTCGGAGAAGTGCGGGCGCCGTTCTACTCACACCTCAGCTATGACATCATCCCCGATGCCGAAATCGTGGTCCGGCATCCCGACATTCTCATCGTCGAAGGGTTGAACGTCCTGCAGCCGCCGACACCGGGCGGACGACTCGCCGTCAGCGACCTGTTCGACTTCACGGTGTACGTCGACGCCCGCACGAGCGACATCGAAAAATGGTACGTCGATCGCTTCCTTTCGCTGCAGCGCGGCGCGTTCACAAACCCGAAATCCTACTTTCACCGCTTCGCCAGTCTCAGCGAGGATGCCGCCATCGAACGCGCAAAATCGATCTGGAAGGCCATCAACGAGCCGAACCTCCTGCAGAACGTCCTGCCCACCAGGGCCCGAGCATCCCTCGTGCTGCGTAAACGATCCGACCACACCGTCTCATCGGTGTTGCTCCGCAAAATCTGACCGGGCACAGGCGCGCGACGCCCCAGAACACCACCGGCTGCTACCGCAGGACACGATCGCCGAAGCCCGTCCCCACGCCGTCACTCAACTCAGAGCTAGCTCAGTCCGAACTATTTCGGCGAGCTCGTGCGCAACCCGGTCAGCGGTGGCCTGATCCTCGGCCTCAACCATCACGCGAACCATCGGCTCGGTACCGGAGGGACGCAGAAGCACGCGACCCGTTTCGCCGAGAGACGCTTCGGCTGCGGCCACTGCGGCGGCGATTGCGGCGTTGTCGCGCAGCCGGTGGTGGTCAACCCCGCGCACGTTGACGAGAATCTGCGGATACACCGTCATGATTGAAGCCAACTCGGCAAGCGTTCTGCCGGTTCGAGCGACCTCGGCGACGAGGTGCAGCCCCGTCAGGATGCCGTCGCCGGTCGTCGCAAACTCGGTCATGATCACGTGCCCCGACTGCTCACCTCCCAGCGACAGCGAGTGCTCATTGAGTGCCTCGAGAACGTAGCGGTCGCCGACGGCGGTCTCCAGCATCCGGATGCCGTGATCGGCCATCGCACGCTTCAGACCGAGATTGCTCATCACCGTTGCAACCAGCGTGCTCTCGGCGAGGGCTCCCCGCTCGTTCATCGCGACAGCAAGGATCGCCATGATCTGATCGCCATCGACGACATTGCCCTCGGAATCAACCGCAAGGCACCGGTCGGCGTCGCCATCGTGCGCGATGCCAAGGTCTGCGCCACTCTCGAGGACGGCGCGCGCGAGGTTGTCGAGGTGGGTCGAGCCGACGCCATCGTTGATATTGAGGCCGTCGGGCTCCGCGCCGATGAGGGTCACCTGCGCACCGGCGTCGGTGAAGACACGCGGCGAGATGCCCGCGGCCGCACCATGAGCGCAATCCAGCACCACGTGCACGCCGTCGAGCCGGTGCGGGAGGGTCGAAAGGAGGTGAACGATGTAACGATCCTCGGCATCCGCAAACCGGCGGATGCGACCAACGTCGCCGCCCGTCGGGGCCAGTTTGGGTTCGTCGAGCGCGCCCTCGATGCGATCCTCGACGACATCCGGCAACTTTGTGCCGCCCGTCGCGAAGAACTTGATGCCGTTGTCAGGCGCCGGGTTGTGTGACGCCGAAATCATGACGCCGAGGTCGGCCCTGAAGTCGCCAACCAGGAACGCGAGCGCGGGGGTCGGGACAACGCCGGCGTCATACACATCGACGCCAGAACTGGCCAGGCCGGATGTCACAGCGGCAGACAGGAACTCCCCCGAAATGCGAGGGTCGCGCGCAATCACCGCAATCGGGCGCCGCCCAGAAGCACGCCGACCGTCTGCGACCCTGCCCTTGCCGAGCACGACCGCAGCAGACTGCGCGAGCCCGAGCGCAAGCTCGACCGTAAGTTCGGCGTTCGCTCTACCGCGAACCCCGTCCGTGCCAAATAACCGCGGCATGGAGGGCTGCTCTCACCGAAGCGGGGTTAGCGCTTCGAGAACTGCGACGCCTTGCGGGCCTTCTTGAGACCGGCCTTCTTGCGCTCGATGACACGGGCATCCCGAGTGAGGAAGCCAGCCTTCTTGAGCGCCGCGCGGTTGTTCTCGCGGTCGATCTCGTTGAGCGAGCGAGCGATCGCGAGGCGAAGCGCGCCAGCCTGACCCGAGGGGCCGCCACCGGTGATCTTGGCGATCACGCTGTAGGAACCAAGCAGGTCGAGAACCTTGAACGGGTCGTTGATGAGCTGCTGGTGCAGCTTGTTCGGGAAGTACTCCGCGAACTCGCGACCGTTGACCGTGAACGTGTCGCCGCCCGGGATGATGCGAACGCGCGCAATCGCCTCCTTGCGACGACCGACGGCAGCGCCGGGGACGTTCAGGATGGCGCGTGGGGCCTTGGGGGCCTCGCTCGGTGCGCTCTCGGTCGTGAAGCTGCTGCTGTCACCGCTCTCGGTCGAGTAGTTGGAAGGCGCTGCGTTCGAAAGCGCTGCGCTCTCGGGAGCCTCGTCGATGCTGTCTGCGATCTTCGCCACTGTGTCTAAGTCCTTAATTCGTTCTGGCCCGGCGCTACTGAGCGACCTGGGAAAGGGTGTACGGCTTCGGCTGCTGTGCAGCGTGCGGGTGCTCAGGGCCTGCGTACACCTTGAGCTTGGTGAGCTGCGCGCGACCGATCGAGTTCTTCGGGAGCATGCCGCGAACGGCCTTCTCGACGGCACGCGTCGGGTGCTTCTCAAGCATCTCGACGTAGTTCATGCTCGAGATGCCGCCCGGGTAGCCCGAGTGGCGGTAGGCGAGCTTCTTGACCAGCTTCTGGCCCGTCAGCGCAACCTTGTCTGCGTTGATGATGATGACGAAGTCGCCCATGTCCATGTGTGGAGCAAAGGTGGCCTTGTGCTTGCCACGCAGAAGCGCGGCAACCGTGGATGCCAGACGACCGAGAACGATGTCGGTCGCGTCGATAATGACCCACTCGCGCTGAACATCAGCGGGCTTGGGCGAGAACGTACGAGTCACAGCTGTACTGCTTTCTGGTCGAAGGGTTCGTGTATCCCACTCCGGTGAGGGTTCTGCTTGACCTGTGAAGACTCAAGGAACAGCTCGGTGGAGGGTTCGGCCGTGTGTCTAGTCCAGACACAACCTCGTTAGCTTACTTGCTGGGTGGGTTCGCGGTCAAACTGCATCGATGCGCGCCTCCCGGAGGTGCGCGGCATCCCGGCGTTGCCGGGTCAATTCGGCGCGATCGGCCAGATGTGCGTCATCCGGATAGCCGACCTCGATAAGCGCGAGGCCCTTGGCCGGCATTACCTTGAACTCGTTGGTTCGCTGGCCCGCCAGGAGAATCTCCGCAGCCCGGCCGGGCGGGAGGTTTCCAGACCCGACGGCAACGGATGCCCCGACCAGCGCCCGAACCATGCTGTGGCAGAACGCATCGGCCTCGAGCTTTGCGACCAGCACGCCGTCCGGCTCGCGCACCCAGCGAAACTCCTGCAGAGTCCTGATGGTCGTCGCCCCCTCACGCGGTTTGCAGTACGCGGCAAAGTCGTGGAGCCCGGTGAGGGATGCCGCCGCCGCATTCATTGCGTCGACATCGAGGGATGCCGCGTACCAGAGCGTGCTGGCGCGAAGAAGCGGATTACGCTCGGCATCCCGGTCAGCGATGCGGTACTCGTAACGACGCCAGGTCGCGGAGAAGCGGGCGTCGAAACCGGGCGGCGCGATCGTTGCCGCGCGCACGTACAGGTCGGAGCTGAGGCCGGCGATTCCGTTCAGGCGACGGGCGAGGCGGGCGGCCCTGGCATCCGGAGTCTGTTGCGGTTTGTTCTTGCCCTTGCCGCGGTGCGAGTCGTCGAGCCCGGCGAGCTGGGCATCGGTGAGGTCGAGGTGCGCGACCTGGCCGAGCGCGTGAACGCCGGCGTCGGTGCGGCCGGCAACCGTGAGTGTCGGCGGGGTGCCGTAGCGCTGCAGAACGGTCGCCAGCGCCGCCTCAAGCTCGCCCTGGACGGTGCGCAGACCCGGCTGCTTGCTCCAGCCGTTAAAGGCCGTGCCGTCGTACGAGATGTCGAGCCGCAGTCGCGTGCGCGGCTGTACGAGGTCGGTTATCTCCACGGGCCACAAGTTTATCCGGGAGTGCCATGATCGAGGGATGGAGCACCCCACCATCGATCCCATGCTCGCAAAATTGACGCCGGCCATCCCCGATCCCGACCGCGTCGACGGCGGCGTGCTGTACGAACCCAAGTGGGACGGCTTCCGCGGCATCGTCTACTTCGATGGAACGGATGTCGAAATCGGCAGCCGAGGATCGAAACTTCTTACCCGATATTTCCCCGAACTCGTCGAAATGTTCATCGCCCAGCTGACGGCGCCCTGCATTCTCGACGGCGAGATCGTGGTGCGGTCGGGAAAGCCGGGGGCTGAGCGGCTGGACTGGGAGGCGCTCGGCCAGCGCATCCATCCCGCGGCGTCCAGGATTATGAAGCTGGCGGTCGAGACTCCGGCGTCGTTTGTGGCGTTCGATCTGCTGTCGCTCGACGGCACCTCGCTGCTCGATGTGCCGTTCGGCGAGCGCCGGGCAGCGCTCGAGAAGCTTCTCGCAGCAGCCAGGGCTCCCCTGCACCTGACGCAGACGACTCGGGATGTCGCCGTCGCGACCCGCTGGCTCGCCGAATTCGAGGGTGCGGGCCTCGACGGCGTGGTGACGAAACCGCTCACGGCGCCATACGGCCAGGGCAAGCGTGTGATGTTCAAGACCAAACACGATCGCACGGCAGACGCGGTGCTGCTCGGCTACCGGGTTCACAAGAGCGGCGCCGGCGTGGGTTCACTGCTGCTCGGGCTCTACAACGCCGACGGCGAGTTGCAGAACGTCGGTGGAGCATCCGCCTTCTCTGATGCCAGGCGACTCGAACTCGTCGACGAGCTGGCTCCCCTCGTGCGTCGCGACTCGGCCGGTGACATCGTCCGCGGCGAGACGGAGCGCAGCCGCTTCTCCGGTTCAAAGGACATGACCTTTGTCGCGCTTGAGCCGACTCGCGTGGTCGAGGTCAAGTACGACCAGATGGAGGGGTCACGCTTCCGGCACACCGTGCAGTTCTTCCGCTGGCGACCCGATCGCGATGCGCGCAGTTGCACCTTCGACCAGCTTGAGCGTCCGATCGCCTACGACCTGGGCGATGCTCTGGTCTGAGTGCTACTCGGCCTGCGGTTTCCGGGCTTTGGACGGCTGCACGCGCGGCGGCTCGCCCGGCATCTTGGGGTAATCGGGCGGAAACGGCAGCTCGCCGAGCCCTGCGGCCAGATCCCGCTCCCACCAGCTGAGCAAGGCGTCGATCGAGCCTGGCGTTGCCGACATCCCGGCCCACGGGTCGCCGATTTTCGCCAGTCGGGATGGCACGGTCAGCACCGTGAACACGCGCGGATCGACAGACGGCAACTCGTCCCACGTGATGGGCGTCGACACGGGCGCATGGCCGAGCGCCCGCGGACTGTATGCCCCCGCCATGGTGCGGTCGCGGTTGGCCTGGTTGAAGTCCACGAACACGCGCTCGCCGCGCTCCTCCTTCCACCACGCGGTCGTCACGGCTTTGGGCATGCGCCGCTCGAGTTCGCGAGCGGCGGCGATGACGGCGTGCCGTACATCCAGGAACTCGTGGGTCGGCTCGATCGGCGCGAAAACGTGAAGACCGCGATTGCCCGAGGTTTTGATGAAGGGGGTGAGGCCGGCCTCCTCGAGGACTTTGCGAAGCTCGATTGCGGCGGGCACCGCATCCGTGAAGTCGGTGCCGGGCTGCGGGTCGAGGTCGATGCGAAGCTGGTCGGGAAAGTCGGATGCCTCGGCCCGCGATGCCCACGGGTGAAACACGACCGTGTTCATTTGCACTGCCCAAACCGCGCCGGCGGGCTCGTCGATCACGAGCTGCGGATGCGACCGCGCACTCGGATAGACGACGGGAACCGCCCGCACGTAGTCAGGCGTTCCCTTGGGAGGGTTCTTCGAAAAGAACTGCTCCCCGTCGATTCCGTCGGGGAATCGCTGCAGGGACACCGGGCGATCGCCGTTCGCCTCAACGAACGGGCCGCCCACAGCGACGATGTACTTCGCCAGGTCGAGTTTCGTGAAGCCCAACTCTGGCCAGAGAACCCGGCTCGGGCTTGAGACACGCACCGACCGGACGCCTGCGTCACCGGGAACATCAAGTAGCTCTGCCTCGCTCGCCATAGGTTCAACATAGGCGGTCACAGTTGACGAGCGCCATGAGGTGGACAAGGCTCGTGGGTGGCCTTATGACGAAAATCACTTCACACCCCGTGTCCACCCGTCTCGCGGGGCTGGATGGACTGCGCGCGATCGCGGTCGCCGCAGTGGTTTTGTACCACGTCATCCCAAATTCCCTGCCCGGCGGCGGCCTCGGCGTAGATATTTTCTTCGTCATCAGCGGTTTCCTGATAACGGGTCTGCTGATCACCGAGCACGATGAGACCGGGCGGATCCGGCTTCGGTCATTCTGGGCGCGGCGCGCGCGCAGGCTCCTGCCGGCACTCGTCGTGCTCGTTGTGGTCTGCACGAGCGTCGCCCTCTTCGTTGGCGCTGACGTGCTGGTCGGGATCGGTCGCCAGGTTCTCGGCGCCGCCACCTTCAGCAGCAACTGGCTTTCGATTGCGAGCGGCACCAGTTATTTCGGAACGACGACGCCCGAGCTGTTCCGCAACCTGTGGTCGCTTGCGGTCGAGGAGCAGTTCTACCTGGTCTGGCCCTTCCTGGTGCTACTCGTTGTGCTGATCAAGCGGCCTGGAGTGCGAACGATCGTGTTTCTCGTGATCGCTGTTGCGTCGGCGGCGGCCATGGCGCTGCTGTATTCGCCAGGCGCCGACCCAACGCGGGTCTATTACGGAACCGACACGCACAGCTTCGGGCTCGCGTTCGGCGCCGCACTCGCCGCCCTGACCCACGGGATGGCACGCACTCGGTTGGGTTGGCCCAGGTGGGGCAGGCGCCTGCTGCCGATCCCGGGCGTTCTCGCCGTCGCGGGGTTGGTGTGGCTTGCCTTCGTGCTGCCCGCTGAGTCTGAGCTGACTTTCCGTGGGGGCCTCGCGGCCGTCGCGGTGCTGACGGCCGTCGCGATCTGGGGATCCATCATCCCGGGCTCGCTTCTCGGTCGCCTGCTCGACCTGAAACCGATTCGCTGGGTTGGCGTGCGGTCGTATGGCATCTACCTCTGGCATTGGCCGGTGATCGTTCTGATCGTTGCGGCTGCGCCTGGCTGGCAGGATGCGCCCGCCACCGGATGGCTGGCCGCGCTGCTGGCCGTCGCTATCACGGTCGCGGCGGCAACGCTCTCGTACAAGTACCTCGAGGCGCCCATCCGGAGCCAGGGATTCCGCGCCTGGCTGACTGCCGCGTTCCGGAAGCGGTCGCGTCGCGCACTTCGCATCGCGGCGCTGTCGGTTGCCGTCGTCGTGCTCCTGGCGGGCGCGGGCGGTACTGCCGTCGCCATCGTGCGCGCTCCGGTGCACGGGCAGGCGCAGTCTGACATCTCGGCCGGACAGGCGGCGCTCGCTCGAGTCCGGCTCCTGCCGCCGCCGCCTCCCGGCTCGGTCGGTTCGACGATCGACGCGGTGGGCGACTCGGTCATGCTGGCGGCACTCCCCGAACTCGAAAGCGCCTTCCCTGGTATCGCAATCGACGCCGTCGTGTCCCGCCAGATGAGCAAGCTGCCAGGCATCGTGCAGAAGCTGGCGGATGCCCACAAGCTCCGCCACACCCTCATCATCGGCCTGGGCACGAACGGGTACATCAGCCGCTCGACCCTCGATCGCGTGCACGGCATCCTCGGCCCGAGCCGGCAGATGATTCTCGTGAATACCCAGGTGCCGCGCGTGTGGCAGGCGAGCGTCAACCACATTCTTGGCAAATATGCGGACGACTACGACAATGTTGAACTCGCCGACTGGCACCACGCGATCGCGCCGCACATCTCGATTCTGGCGCCCGATCACATCCATCCCGGTCCGACCGGGGGCAAGATTTACGCGAACGCCGTGAAGGCTGCGCTCGCGCGGCTTGCCGCGTTGCCGCCGTACCCGAACATCGCGAGCCTGCAGGTCGGGCTGGGCGGCTAGCACTCTGGACTCCGGATGTCCGCGGCGGCGGCCCGCGCATCCGCTCGCCAGCACGCGCCGCGCTCAGGAATCGAACCCCAGCCCGGCCGCGTCGAGGGCACGCAGCAGAAGGTTGCGCCTGCCATCGTTGTGGTCGGCCCGGTTGAGCGACCAGCGCGTGGCCTGCACGCCGAGGTAGGCGAGCGGCTCCGGCGGGAACGGCAATGGATGGCGTCGCACCATCTGCAGCTCGGTGCGCTCTGTCGTGAGACCGTCGAGCCGGTCGAGGGTGACCTCGGCGGCGAAGTGTGTCGCCGCAACCCCGAGGCCCGTGAACCCGTTGGCGGTCGCGACGCGGCCACCTTTATACAGCCCGAAGAATGCGCAGAACTGAGTGGATGTGTCGATCGCTCCGGCCCAGCGGTGGCTGAACTTCAGGCCCTCGAGTTGCGGGAATGTGGTGAAGAAGTGGCTCGCCAGCTTTGTGAAGGTTTGCTCCCGGGATTCGCGTTCCGACTTCACGCTGCGGCCGTAGTGGTAGATCGCGTCATATCCGCCCCACAGAATACGGTTGTCTGCGCTCAGCCGGTAGTAATGAAACTGGTTTCCGAGGTCACCGAGGCCCTGGCGATTCCGCCATCCGATGGATGCGAGCTGGGCATCGCTGAGCGGCTCCGTCATCAGCACATAGTCATATACCGGAACGGTCATGAATCGTTGCCGTCTGATCAGCGACGGGAAAACGTTGGTGCCGAGAGCGACCTTGCCTGCCATGACACGAGCGTGGTGTGTCTCGAGGCTGACCGGTCCGTTGGCTGCGGCGGACATCCCGGTTACGTGGGTGTGTTCGAAAATCTCTACGCCAAGCTCCGCCGCGACTCTCGCGAGTTCTCTGGCGAGACGTGCCGGCTGCACAAGCGCGGTCGTCCTCGGAGTCCAGGCGCCCGCGAGGTAGGTGGGACTGTTGACTTCCGCGCGGACGGCCGCCTCATCGAGGTAGCCCTCTTCATCCCGAAGCCAATCGACCTGGTGCGGTTCTGTCGCGACCTCAAGCATGCCGGTGCGCTCGAATTGACAGTCGAGGCCGAGGTCGCCGACCGCGCGCTCGATTTGGTCGAGGTTCTCACGGCCCAGGCGCGTCAAAACATCCATTTCCTCGGGCCATCGAGCTCGGCCGTTCGCCTCACCGTGAGTGAGACTCGCATCACAGAACCCGCCATTGCGGCCGGACGCCGCCCAGCCAATGGTCTTCGCCTCGAGTAAAACGATGCGCCAATCGGGATGCCGCTGCTTGGCCAGTACTGCTGTCCACAGCCCGCAATACCCGCCTCCAACCACAGCCAGATCTGCAGCTATGTCGACGTCGAGCGCCCGGAAGCTCGAGCCATCGCCCAGCTCATCGAGCCAGAACACGCCCTGGCGAGTCTGCGCAAGCGCATTGGCGACGACGGCCGGGATCGGGGCATTGCGTTCGAAAACGAGTGAGGACGCAGGATTCCGCATCTCTTTAGCCTTGCGGCCCGCTAATCCGTTGTCAACGCCGCCCCGAGCCACCGAAACCGCAGTTCCCTCCGCCCGAAGATGCGTTTCGGCTATGTCAACTCGCGTATACGTTGACGCGAACTGACATAGCCGAAACGGATGGGCCCACGGAGGGAGCTCACGTGACCAGAAACAGATGGCACCGCCGACTCACGCGGCCTGAAACGGATGACACAGCAGACTCACGCAACCAGAAACGGGGCCACGCCCGAAGGCGCGACCCCGCTAATGGTGAGATGTCTGAGTTACTTGGCCTTGTCTTCTGCGACGACTGCCTCGGCATCAGCAGCGTCAGCCGCATCAGCTTCAGCCGCATCGGTCTCTGCGGCTTCTTCGGCGGGCGTCTCGTCTGCAGCAGGAACATCCGCAGCAGGAACATCCGCGGCAGCATCAGCAGCAACCTCTGCAGGAGCTTCGTCCGCAACCGGCGCGTTCTCGACGACAACCTCTTCTTCGGCCGTGGCGTCGTCAGCGGCGCCTGCCTCGGCGGCAGGCGCTTTCTTCGACGAGGAACCAGCGGGAGCGGCCGCAGCTGCGGTCTTCTTCGCGCTCTTCGGCTTCGGGTTGACGGGCTCGAGCACCAGCTCGATCTGTACCATCGACGCATTGTCACCCTTACGGAAGCCGAGCTTCGTGATGCGGGTGTAGCCGCCCTCACGCAGTTCGACCAGCGGCGCGATCTCGGTGAAGAGCTCGTGAATCACGGTCTTGTCACCGATCGTCGCAAGAGCGCGACGGCGCGCGTGCAGGTCGCCCTTCTTCGCCAGGGTAACGAGCCGCTCAGCGACCGGACGCAGGCGCTTGGCCTTCGTCTCGGTCGTCTTGATGCTCTTGTGCGTGAACAGGGCAGCCGCGAGGTTCGCAAGCATGAGGCGCTCGTGCGCCGGTCCACCGCCGAGGCGTGGTCCCTTAGTTGGTGCAGCCATTGTCAGATTTCTTTCGTTGTTGTGAAGTGCCTAGGGATGACGAAGATTAGTTCTCGTCGTCGTCGCCGCCGTAGAAGTGGGCACCGTCGAACCCGGGAACCGAGTCCTTCAGCGACAGGCCCATCTCGACCAGCTTGTCTTTGACCTCATCCACCGACTTCTGTCCGAAGTTACGGATGTTCATGAGCTGCATCTCGGAGAGAGCGACCAGCTCGCTCACGGTGTTGATGCCCTCACGCTTGAGGCAGTTGTAGCTGCGCACGGACAGATCGAGGTCCTCGATCGGCATGCTGAGTTCGCTCGACAGTACGGCGTCAACCGGCGCCGGGCCGATCTCGATGCCCTCCGCTGCGGTGTTGAGTTCGCGAGCCAGACCGAACAGCTCGGTCAGCGTGCGACCGGCCGAAGCAATCGCGTCACGCGGGGTGATCGCGGACTTGGTCTCGACATCCACGACCAGGCGGTCGAAGTCGGTACGCTCACCGGCGCGAGTCGCCTCGACGCGGTAAGTGACCTTGAGCACTGGCGAGTAGATCGAGTCAACCGGAATCTGGCCGGCCTCAGAGAACTCGCTGCGGTTCTGCGTTGCCGAGACGTAGCCGCGGCCACGCTCGATGGTCAGTTCGAGTTCGAACTTGGCCTTGTCGTTGAGCGTCGCGATGACGAGCTCAGGGTTGTGGATCTCGACACCGGCCGGAGCCGAGATGTCGGCGGCCGTAACCTGGCCCGCGCCCTGCTTGCGCAGGTAGGCGGTGATCGGCTCGTCGTGCTCGCTCGAAACAACGAGACCCTTGATGTTCAGGATGATCTCGGTGACGTCTTCCTTCACACCGGGAACGGTGCTGAACTCGTGCAGAACACCGTCGATGCGGATGCTCGTGACAGCAGCCCCAGGAATGGACGAAAGCAAAGTACGGCGAAGCGAGTTGCCGAGGGTGTAACCGAAGCCGGGCTCAAGCGGTTCGATGACGAACCGCGAACGGAACTCTGAGATGTTCTCTTCGGCAAGAGTGGGGCGCTGTGCAATGAGCACTGGTTGTTCCTTTCGGCGAAGTGTCCGCTATATGACACTTATGAGATGGCGGGTGGCTGGCCCGTCTAAAAGCTGTTGAGTTGTAAGTGGATGATGTTCTTCAATGAGGGGCGAGCGCTCGCGCGCGGACGCCCCGACGCGTTTCTATGAACCGCTCCATAGAGACGCCAATAGGTCAGACGCGCCGGCGCTTCGGCGGGCGGCATCCGTTGTGCGCCTGCGGCGTCACATCGGAGATCACACCGACCTCGAGGCCAGCAGCCTGAAGCGAGCGGATCGCAGTTTCGCGACCTGAGCCCGGTCCCTTCACGAAGACATCCACCTTCTTGACACCGTGCTCCTGCGCCTGGCGCGCGGCGGACTCCGCCGAGAGCTGCGCGGCGAACGGGGTCGACTTGCGCGAACCCTTGAAGCCGACCGTGCCGGACGAAGCCCAGCTCAGCACGGCACCACTCGGGTCGGTGATGGTCACGATGGTGTTGTTGAACGTCGACTTGATGTGAGCCTGGCCCACGGCAATGTTCTTCTTCTCTTTACGACGCGGCTTACGAGCGGCCGACTTTGGTGCTGCCATTGTTTTCTCCTAAAAACGTAAAATGGCGACGCCGATGGGGAAACCCCAGCGACTATCGGGCCTTCTTCTTGCCTGCGACGGTGCGCTTCGGACCCTTGCGGGTACGAGCGTTGGTCTTGGTGCGCTGGCCGCGGACGGGCAGTCCACGACGGTGACGAACACCCTCGTAGCTACCGATCTCGACCTTGCGTCGGATGTCGGCTGCAACTTCGCGGCGAAGATCGCCCTCGACCTTGAAGTTGCCTTCGACGTAGTCGCGAAGGGCGATGAGCTGGTCATCGCTGAGATCCTTCACGCGAATGTTTCCATCGATCTCGGTGTCGGAGAGGGTCTTAAGAGCCCTCGTGCGACCGACGCCGTAGATGTAAGTCAGTGCGACCTCTACGCGCTTGTCGCGCGGAATGTCGACGCCGGCTAGACGTGCCATGGTGGCTTCTCCTGAGAGTAGGTGGAGGTGTTGGACAGGACCGGTGCCGAGGCCTCCAACCCCGGGTGTCCCCCTCGTGTTGCCACGAAGGTTCTGGCCCTGCTCTTATTCGTATTTAGTTGCAAAAACCTTGTGCTGAAAGGGCTATTAGCCCTGGCGCTGCTTGTGACGCGGGTTGCTCTTGCAGATAACCATGACGTTGCCGTGGCGACGAATCACGCGGCACTTCTCACAGATCGGCTTGACGCTTGGGTTGACCTTCATGTGTTTCTCTTTTCGCTGTCTTCGCCTGCATCCCCCAAGGGGAACCGGCGTTACTTCTCAGCAGTCGTTGTGTAGCGAGTCGGTTACTTGTATCGGTAAACGATTCGGCCACGGGTCAGGTCATATGGGCTCAGTTCTACGATCACGCGGTCCTCAGGGAGGATTCGGATGTAGTGCTGACGCATCTTCCCCGAGATGTGGGCAAGTACTCTGTGTCCGTTGGTCAGCTCAACACGAAACATCGCGTTGGGCAGAGCTTCGACCACTGCGCCTTCGATCTCGATGACACCGTCTTTTTTGGCCATAGCCTCTTCGTCGCTACAATGCATGACTGCTGGTCATGCGGATGGGTTTGGGTTTTCGACCGAAATAGTCGGCGGCGGCAGACATGCAAATAGCAGGCACAACACACCAAAGATCAAGCTTAGGTCATTTGCGGCGATTTCGCCAAGCCGGGCGTATACTCACGCGCGCTGGCGTCTCGGCCGTCAGCCATTACGCGATCGGAACGGGAGAAATCCCAAACTCCGCCAGCCCCGCCGCTCCGCCATCCTCGGCCGTCAGCACCCAGATGCCGCCAACGTGCCTGGCGACCGAGTGTTCGAAGTGAGCGGAGTCGCTGCCGTCATCCGTCACCATCGTCCAGTCGTCGGCAAGGACGTGTGTTTCTATGGTCCCGAGCGTGACCATAGGCTCGATCGCAACGACGAGACCCGGCCGCACTTTTGCGCCCGCGCCGCGCACCCGATAGTTGAAGACATCGGGTGCTTCGTGCATCGACCGACCGATCCCGTGCCCGGTGAAGTCCTCGATGATGCCGAATTCACCTGCACCATCAATCGCGTCCTCAACGGCAGCGCCCACCTCATTGAGGTTGGATGCCCGGGCGAACGCCGCGATGCCCGCCCACATCGAGCGCTCGGTCGTGTCGGCCAGGTGCTGGCGCCGCGCAACGACCTCCGGGCGAGCGGGATCCGGGATGACGACGGAGAACGCGGCATCCCCGTTCCAGCCGTCGACGAGTGCGCCGCAGTCGATCGACACGATGTCTCCTGCTGCGATCATCCGCCCACTCGGAACGCCGTGCACGACGGCGTCGTTGATCGACGAGCAGATCGTGTGTCGATACCCGGGCTCGAGGGCGAAGTTGGGCACCCCGCCGGCCGAGCGGATGACGCCCTCGGCGATGGCATCCAGCTCCAGTGTCGTGACCCCGACAGCAATCGCATCCAGAACCGCAGCGAGCGCGGCGGCCGTTACGAGCCCCGGCCGCACCATCGCGCGGAGCTCATCCGGCGACTTGTCGATGCCGGATGACCTGCTCATCGGGCGAATCTACTCACTGTGCGACGGGAACGATCTGACGCGCCTCGAGGCATTCGGCGATCCTGTCGGCAACCTCGTCAACCTCACCGAGCGCGTCGATCTCGATGACGAGACCGCGATCCTTGTACACAGCGATCAGCGGCGCGGTCTCTCGCTGGTACAGCGACTGGCGGTAGCGAATCGTGTCTTCGGTATCGTCGGAGCGACCCTCTTCGTGAGCGCGCTTGAGCAGGCGAGTGACGACCTCGTTCGGGTCGACGACGAGCTGGATGACGGCGTCGAGAGCCGTGCCCTGCGCGGCCAGGAGCTTGTCAAGAAAGCCCAGCTGCTCAAGGGTGCGCGGATAGCCGTCGAGCAGGAAGCCGCCGGCGGCATCCGGCTCCTTCAGCCGGTTGGCCACCAGATCGTTGGTCAGCGAGTCGGGAACGTAGTCGCCCGCATTGATTATCTCGGACACCTGCTTGCCAAGCTCGGTCTGGTTCTTGATGTTGGCCCGAAAAATGTCGCCCGTCGCGATAGCGGGGACATCGAACCGGCTGGCGATGCGAGCGGCCTGAGTTCCCTTACCGGCGCCGGGGGGACCGACGATAAGGAGCCGGGTCAACGGAGCAAACCCTCGTAGTGGCGCTGCTGCAGCTGCGAGTCGATCTGCTTGACGGTCTCGAGGCCGACACCGACGATGATCAGGATGCTCGTGCCGCCGAACGGGAAGCTGTTCGAAGCCCCAGCCGCTCCGAGGAGGACGAGTGGGATGAGCGCGACAATGCCGAGGTACAGCGCACCCGGAAGCGTGATGCGAGTGAGCACGTAGTCGAGGTACTCGGCCGTCGGTCGCCCGGCACGAATACCGGGGATGAAGCCGCCGTACTTCTTCATGTTGTCGGCGACCTCTTCAGGGTTGAAGGTGATCGCGACATAGAAGTATGTGAAACCGACGATGAGGATGAAGTACAGCAACATGTAGAGCGGGTTATCGCCCTTGGTCAGGTTGTCGGTTATCCACTGCACCCAGGGTGCAGCAGCTTTGCCCTGCTTGGGCTGGTTGAACTGCGCGATGAGCGCGGGCAGGTACAGCAGCGACGAGGCGAAGATGACGGGCACGACGCCGGCCATGTTTACCTTGATCGGAATATAGGTGTTGTTTCCACCGTACGTTCGCCTGCCGACCATGCGTTTGGCGTATTGCACTGGGATGCGCCGCTGCGATTGCTCGACGAAGACGACGGCGCCCATGATCAGGATGCCGACGAACAGCACTCCGATCAGCAGGCCGTAGTTGGGGTTCTTGCCAGCGAGCACGGTCTGGAAGTAGGTGGGGAAGCGGGCCGTGATCGACGTGAAGATCAGGATCGACATTCCGTTGCCGATGCCGCGCTCGGTGACGAGCTCGCCCATCCACATGATGATTCCGGTGCCGGCTGTCATCGTGATGACCATGAGCACGATGGCGTACCAGGAGTCGTCGGTGATGAGCTGTGAACACTCGGGAACGCTGTTGTTCGAACTGAACAGCGCGCCACTGCGGGCGACGGTGATGAGCGTCGTCGACTGCAGGATGCCGAGGGCGATCGTGAGGTAACGCGTGTACTGCGTCAGCTTCGACTGGCCGGTCTGGCCTTCCTTATACAGAGTGTCGAAGTGTGGGATGACCACGCGCAGCAGCTGCACAATGATCGACGCCGTGATGTACGGCATGATCCCGAGCGCAAAGACCGACAGCTGGAGCAGGGCACCACCGCTGAACAGGTTGACCAGCTGGTAGAGGCCCGCGGTGTCTGACTGCTGCGAGAGACAGGTCTGCACATGCGAGAAGTCGACGAATGGCGACGGGATGAACGACCCGAGACGGAACAGGGCGATCACAAGGAGCGTGAAGCCGATCTTCCTGCGAAGGTCGGGCGTGCGAAAGATTCGCGCGACAGCTCTGAACACAAGGCCTCCTGCTAATTCAAGTTAACTGCGGACGAGTGGAGTCCCCAATGAGAACTCCACTCCTCCACAAGTTGACGGCTGCTCTCGCAACCAATCCGCTCGCTACAGCGTACGGATTATTTGACGGAGCCGCCTGCTGCGAGGATCTTCTGCTCAGCAGAACCGGAGACCTTATCGACAGCAACGTTCAGCTTAACCGCAATGTCGCCATTGCCTAGAACCTTAACCTTCTCGTTCTTGCGAACCGCACCCTTGGCGACGAGGTCACCGATGGTGACCTCACCGCCCTTGGGGTAGAGCTCGGCAAGCTTTTCGAGGTTTACGACCTGGTACTCAACGCGGAACGGGTTCTTGAAGCCGCGAAGCTTCGGCGACCGCATGATGAAGTTCAGGTTGCCGCCCTCAAGGCCGGCCTTGACCTGGTAACGAGCCTTCGTTCCCTTGGTACCGCGACCAGCAGTCTTACCCTTCGAGCCCTCACCGCGTCCGACGCGGGTCTTGGCCTTCTTGGCGCCTGCGGCCGGGCGAAGGTGGTGAACCTTCAGGACCTGCGGGCGAGCGACGTCGTTCGACTTTGCCGCGGCCTTCTTCCTGGCCGGCGCCGCCGTTGACTTGGGAGCAGCAGCTGCCTTCTCGTCGGTCGTCGCCTTGGCGGCCGTGGCCTTCGGGGCAGCAGCCTTTGCGGCGGGAGCCTTGTCAGCAGCAGCCTTCGTGGTCGCCGGCTTGTCAGCGGCCTTCGCCGAGGGAGCCTTTGTCGACGCAGCTTTGGCAGCCGGTGCTTTGGCAGCTGCGGCCTTTGGAGCCGCCGCCTTCACAGCTGCGGCCTTGGGAGCCGCCGCCTTCGCAGCCGGAGCCTTTGCTGCCGCCTTGGGGGCGGCATCCTTCTTTGCTTCTTCAGCCATTAGTCAATCTCCTCGACCTTGACGAGGTGGGCGACCGTGCGCACGTAGCCACGGTTCTGCTTGTTGTCCTCGCGAACGGTCACGTCACCGATGCGGTGAAGCCCGAGGCTCCGCAGGGTGTCGCGCATGTTCTGCTTTTCACTGATTTTGGACTTGATCTGGGTCACTTTGATGCGAGCGGCCATCAGGCACCTGCCTTTGCGGCGACGAGCGCGCCCGCAGCCTCTGCATCGGCGCGCACCAGGCGAGCCGGGGCGACATCCTCGAAGGGCAAGCCGCGGCGAGCTGCCACGGCGCGAGGCTCTTCGAGCTGCTTGAGAGCAGCAACGGTCGCGTGAACGATGTTGATCGTGTTCGACGAGCCGAGCGACTTGCTCAGGACGTCGTGGATGCCAGCACACTCGAGTACGGCACGCACTGGCCCTCCGGCGATAACACCGGTACCGGCAGCAGCGGGACGAAGCAGGACAACGCCTGCCGCGGCCTCACCCTGTACGGGATGCGGAATCGTTGCGCCAACACGAGGAACGCGGAAGAAGTTCTTCTTCGCCTCTTCGACGCCCTTGGAAATGGCGGTCGGCACTTCGCGCGCCTTGCCATAACCGACACCAACGAGTCCGTTACCGTCTCCGACGATCACGAGAGCGGTGAAGCTGAAGCGACGACCACCCTTGACGACCTTGGATACGCGGTTGATGGTGACAACGCGCTCCAGGAACTGGCTCTTCTCGGTGTCGCGGGCCCCGCGCTGCTGGTTGGGGTTGCGCTCGCGGCCACCACGGCGAGCCTCACGAGGCTCGTTCGTGACGTCGGTTGCCGGGGCGTCAACGACGGCCTCGGTTGCGACGGCCTCTGGTGCGTCGGCCACAGCCTTCTCCTCTGAATTTTGAGTATTTGATGTAACGCTGGCGTCGGTCACAGGTTCAATCCACCCTCTCGAGCACCTTCTGCGATGGCAGCGACGCGTCCTGCGTACTTGCTGCCGCCACGGTCGAACACGACTGCTTCGATGCCGGCCTTCTTCGCGCGCTCGGCGACGAGTTCGCCGACCTTGTGCGCCTTAGCGGTCTTGTCACCGTCGAATGTGCGCAGGTCAGCTTCGAGGGTCGATGCCGACGCCAGGGTGTGGCCCTTGGCGTCATCGACGACCTGCACGAAGACGTGACGAGCCGAACGCGTGACGACCAGGCGCGGACGCGCCTCGGTGCCGACGACCTTCTTGCGAAGACGTGCGTGCCTGCGGCCCTTTGCGGCCGACTTGCTCTTGCCTCTTGTTCCGAGACCCATGATTACTTACCTGACTTTCCGGCCTTGCGGCGGACTACTTCGCCTGTGTAGCGAACGCCCTTGCCCTTGTAGGGCTCTGGCTTGCGCAACTTACGGAGGTTTGCGGCGACTTCGCCCACGGCCTGCTTGTCGATGCCGCTCACGATGACGCGGTTATTGCCCTCGACCGCGAAAGTGATGCCGGCGGGCGGGGCAACGGTGATCGGGTGCGAGAAGCCGAGCGCGAACGTGATGCTCTGGCCCTCGGCTGCAACGCGGTAACCGGTTCCGACGATGTCGAGGCCCTTGGTGTAGCCGTCGGTGACGCCGATGATCTGGTTTGCGATGAGCGTCCGGGTGAGTCCGTGCAGCGAGCGCGAGGTGCGCTCGTCATCTGGACGCGTCACGAGCAGTTGACCGTCTTCGAGCTTTACCTCGATGGGGCTTGCGACGGTGAGCGCGAGCTCGCCCTTCGGTCCCTTGACGGTCACTGCCGAGCCGTCCACTGTGACGTTGACACCCGCTGGGATGTCAATTGGCATTCTTCCAATACGCGACATGAGGAATTACCACACGTAGGCGAGGACTTCCCCACCCACGCCCTTCTTACTCGCCTGGCGGTCCGTGAGGAGCCCCGAGGAGGTCGACAGGATGGCGACGCCCAGTCCGCCGAAGACCGTTGGGATCTCGGTCGATTTTGCGTACACGCGAAGTCCCGGCTTCGAAACGCGCTTGATGCCCACGATGGAGCGCTCACGGTTCGGGCCGTACTTGAGGTCGATGCTGAGGGTCTGGCCGACGCGCGCGTCGCTGACCTTCCAGTCGGCGATGAAACCCTCGGACTTGAGGATCTCGGCGATGTGGGTCTTGAGCTTGCTATTCGGAAGCGACACGGTGTCGTGGTACGCCGAGTTAGCGTTGCGCAGTCTGGTCAGCAGGTCTGCGACCGGATCTGTCATTGTCATTGCGTTTGGTTTCCTTTACTCGCCTGGTTTCCGCATCCGCCAGCTCCTCAAGAGCACGAGCCGGATGCAGACCTTGTCGATTGGTGGTGCCTGAACTAAGAGGGAGTGTTCTCTTCGTTGCGGAACGGGAAGCCGAGCGCCTTCAACAGCGCGCGACCCTCGTCGTCGGTCCTGGCCGTGGTCACGACAGTGATGTCGAAGCCGCGGACGCGGTCGATCTTGTCCTGGTCGATCTCGTGGAAGATCGACTGCTCGACAACACCGAAGGTGTAGTTGCCGTGGCCGTCGAACTGCTTGTCTGAGAGGCCACGGAAGTCACGGATGCGCGGGAGCGAAACCGAGACCAGACGGTCGAGGAATTCCCACGCCCGGTTGCCACGAAGTGTGACGTGAGCGCCGATCGGCTGGCCCTCACGCAGCTTGAACTGCGCGATCGACTTGCGGGCGGCAGTGACCTGCGGCTTCTGGCCGGTGATCAGGGTGAGGTCGCGTACGGCGCCGTCGATGATCTTGCCATCACGCGCCGCCTCGCCAACACCGGTGTTCACAACGACCTTCACGAGCCCGGGCACCTGATGCACGTTCGTGAAGCCGAAATCCTTCGTCAGCTGAGCGGTGATCTCGCTCTTGTACTTCTGCTTGAGGCGCGGCTGGATGGTGCCAGCCTTCGCGGCAGTTGCAGTGTCAGTCATTACAGGTCCTCACCTGACTTCTTGGCGTAGCGGATACGGACGGTCTTGCCGTCTTTCTCCTCAACGCGGAAACCAACACGAGTTGGCTTCTTGGTCTTGGGGTCGATCAGGGCAACGTTGGAGACGTGGATGGGCGCCTCGTGGGTTTCGATGCCACCGGTCTTCGTGCCGCGGTCGGTCTGGCCGACGCGCACGTGCTTAGTGATGAAGTTGATGCCCTCGACGACAACGCGGTTCTTCGCAGCGTCGATGCCGATGACGCGACCCTGCTTGCCACGGTCTCCGCCGCGAGCCTGGGTCGGTCCACTGATGACCTGAACCAGGTCACCTTTTCTGATGTTTGCCATGACTAAATGACCTCCGGTGCCAGCGAGATGATCTTCATGAACTTCTTGTCGCGAAGCTCACGGCCGACCGGTCCGAAGATGCGGGTGCCGCGAGGGTCCCCGTCTGGCTTCAGGATGACGGCGGCATTCTCATCGAACTTGATGTACGAGCCGTCGGCGCGACGGGTCTCCTTCTTGGTGCGAACGATGACTGCCTTGACGACATCACCCTTCTTCACCGCGCCGCCGGGGATTGCGTCCTTGACGGTTGCAACGATGGTGTCACCGAGGCCGGCGTAGCGACGGCCTGAGCCACCGAGCACGCGGATGGTGAGAATCTCCTTGGCGCCGGTGTTATCGGCAACCTTGAGTCGGGATTCCTGCTGAATCATGAGTTTCTCCTGCTATCAAGCAAGCGCGGACGCTTACTTGGCCTTTTCGAGGACTTCGACGAGGCGCCAGCGCTTCGTGGCACTGAGCGGACGGGTCTCGTTGATGAGAACCAGGTCGCCGACGCCGGCGGTGTTCTCTTCATCGTGAGCCTTGACCTTGGATGTACGGCGGATGACCTTGCCGTACAGGGGGTGCTTTACGCGGTCCTCGACCTCGACGACGATGGTCTTCTCCATCTTGTCGCTGGTCACGTAGCCGCGACGAACCTTGCGGTATCCGCGTGCATCCACGTCTTTGACGTCGTGAGCGCCGTGTTCGTGCCCTGTCGTCGCAGCGGCCTTGGCGGCAGTTGCCTTTGCTTCAGCCATTACTTGGCCTCCTCAGCAGTCTCGGTGGACTCTGCGGCTGCGTCGTCTGACGCGACAGCTTCGGTCTTCTTCGTTGAACGCTTTGCCTTCGGCGCAGCTTCGAGTGGTGCCGGCGTCGCACGGATGCCCAGCTCACGCTCACGGATGATCGTGTAGATACGGGAAATGTCGCGCTTCACGGCGCGAAGTCGCCCGTGGCTCTCGAGCTGCCCCGTGGCCGACTGGAAGCGCAGGTTGAACAGCTCTTCCTTGGCCTTGCGCAATTCGTCGAGCAGTCGCTCGTCTTCAAATGTGTCGAGCTCGACGGGGGTGAGCTCCTTGGATCCGATCGCCATTATGCGTCGCCCTCCTCGCGCTTGATGATGCGTGCCTTGAGAGGCAGCTTGTGAATTGCTCTGGTGAGTGCTTCGCGAGCGACGGTCTCATCGACACCGCTCAGCTCGAACAGCACGCGACCCGGCTTGACGTTGGCGATCCACCACTCCGGCGAACCCTTGCCGGAACCCATGCGGGTTTCGGCTGGCTTCTTGGTGATCGGGCGGTCAGGGAACACGTTGATCCAGACCTTGCCGCCACGCTTGATGTGGCGGGTCATCGCGATACGCGCTGCCTCGATCTGGCGGTTGGTGACGTACGCCGGCGTGATGGCCTGAATGCCGTACTCGCCGAACGACACCTTCGTGCCACCGGTTGCCTGGCCACTACGGCCGGGGTGGTGCTGCTTACGGTGCTTGACCTTGCGTGGAATCAACATGGTTACGCCTCTGCTCCTACTGCTGCTGGTGCAGCTGCAGCCACTGGTGCTGCGTCGGCACGCGGGGCGCGACGCGGACGGTCGCCATCGCGGCCGCCGTCACGGCGCTCCGGACGCGTCGACTTCTGGGTTGCCTGCTCGCGAGCAAGCTCCTTGTTCGTGATATCGCCCTTGTAGATCCAGACCTTCACGCCGATGCGGCCGAAGGTGGTCTTGGCCTCGTAGAAGCCGTAGTCGATGTTCGCGCGGAGCGTGTGCAGTGGCACGCGACCCTCACGATAGAACTCCGAACGGCTCATTTCTGCGCCACCCAGTCGACCGGAAACCTGGATACGAACACCCTTGACGCTTGCGGTGCGCTGAGCACCCTGCAGACCCTTGCGCATCGCGCGGCGGAAAGCGACGCGAGCGCTGAGCTGCTCCGCGATTCCCTGCGCAACGAGCTGAGCCTCGGCCTCGGGGTTCTTCACCTCGAGGATGTTCAGCTGGATCTGCTTGCCCGTGAGCTTCTCGAGGTCGGTGCGGATGCGCTCGGCCTCGGCCCCACGACGCCCGATGACGATGCCGGGGCGCGCAGTGTGGATGTCGACGCGAACGCGGTCACGCGTGCGCTCGATCTCAATGCGAGCTACCCCTGCGCGGTCAAGCGAGGTCTTCAGCAGATTGCGGATCTTGATGTCTTCAGCAACGTAGTCGCTGTAACGCTGTCCGACCTTCGTCGAGTCGGAGAACCAACGCGACACATGGTCGGTCGTGATTCCGAGACGGAAGCCGTACGGATTGACTTTCTGGCCCATTACTTCTTCCCTGCCTTGGCTGCCGGCTTCGTCGCCTTGGCGGCGAGAACCGGCTCGTCCGGCGTAGCCAGAACGATGGTGATGTGGCTGGTGCGCTTCAGGATCTGGAACGCGCGGCCCTGTGCACGCGGCTGGAACCGCTTCAGTGTCGTGCCTTCGTCGACGAATGCTGCAGAGACGAACAGATCCTGCTCGTCCAGGTAGCTGCTGGTCGCATCCGCCTTCACTCGCGCATTGGCGATCGCGGAAGCCACGAGCTTGTATACAGGCTCGCTTGCACCCTGCGGTGCGAATTTCAGGATTGCCAGCGCTTCTGCCGCCTGCTTGCCGCGAATCATGTTGACGACGCGACGAGCCTTGGTCGGGGTAACGCGGATGTGTCGCACACGTGCGATTGACTCCACCATTTCTCTACCTCCTTACGTCACCGCGGTTAGCGGCGACGACCCTTCTTGTCGTCCTTCTCGTGGCCACGGAAGGTGCGGGTGGGCGAAAACTCTCCGAGCTTGTGCCCAACCATGGTCTCGGTGATGAACACCGGGATGTGCTTGCGACCGTCGTGCACCGCGATCGTGTGTCCAAGCATGGACGGCACAATCATCGAGCGGCGCGACCAGGTCTTGATCACGTTCTTGCTGTTGGCCTCATTGGCGACGACTACCTTGCGAAGCAGGTGCTCGTCAACGAAGGGGCCCTTCTTAAGACTTCTTGGCATCTTCTCGAACTCCTACTTACGCTTCTTGCCGGCATTGCGCCGACGAACAATGAGCTGGTCGCTTTCCTTGTGAGCATGACGCGTGCGGCCCTCTTTCTGGCCCCACGGGCTGACCGGGTGACGTCCACCGGAGGTCTTGCCCTCACCACCACCGTGCGGGTGGTCGACCGGGTTCATAGCGACACCACGGACTGTCGGGCGAACACCCTTCCAGCGCATCCGGCCGGCCTTGCCCCAGTTGATGTTCGACTGCTCGGCATTGCCGACCTCGCCGATCGTTGCGCGGCAGCGAACATCCACGTTGCGGATCTCACCCGACGGCAGACGAAGCTGCGCGTACGGGCCATCCTTGGCGACCAGGCGAACGGATGCCCCGGCAGAGCGCGCCATCTTGGCACCGCCGCCCGGCTTCAGTTCAATCGCGTGAATGACCGTACCAACCGGGATGTTCTTCAGCGGAAGGTTGTTGCCCGGCTTGATGTCGGCAGACGCGCCCGACTCGATGATGTCACCCTGGTTGAGCTTGTTCGGAGCGATGATGTATCGCTTCGACCCGTCAACGAAGTGCAGCAGCGCGATGCGAGCCGTGCGGTTGGGGTCGTATTCGATCTCGGCAACGCGGGCGTTGACGCCATCCTTGTCGTTGCGCTTGAAGTCGATGACGCGGTACTGGCGCTTGTGGCCACCACCGATGTGGCGCGTCGTGATGCGCCCGGCGTTGTTGCGACCACCGGTCTTCGGCAGCGGGCGAAGCAGCGACTTTTCCGGGGTCGAGCGGGTGATCTCGGCGAAGTCTGCCACCGAGGAACCGCGACGACCAGGAGTCGTGGGCTTGTACTTGCGAATAGCCATGATGATTTCCCTTGAGCCCTTAGCCGACAGCGGTGAAGATGTCGATGGAACCGGACTTGAGCGTGACGATCGCACGCTTGGTGTTCTTGCGGCGGCCGATGCCGAACTTGGTGCGCGTCGCCTTACCCGTGCGGTTGAGCGTGTTCACCGAGTCGACCTTGACGCCGAAGATCTTTTCGACGGCGAGCTTGATCTCCGTCTTGTTGGCGCGTGGGTCAACCACGAACGTGTACTTGCCATCGTCGATGAGGCTGTAGCTCTTCTCCGAGACGACCGGCGCGAGGATGATGTCGCGAGGGTCTTTGTTGGTCTGGATGGTGGTCATGCGCTGACCTCTTCCTTAGGCGTCTTGGACGAAACGAACGAATCGAACGCCGGCTTGGTGAAGACAATGTCGTCGCTCACGAGAACGTCGTACGCGTTCAGCTGGTCGAACCGCAGGACATGAACCGTCTTGATGTTGCGGACGCTCTTCTCCGACAGCTCGTCGTCGCGGTCGAGAACGACCAGGACGTGCTTGCTGGTGGCGATGAGGTCGAGCAGCTCGATGACTGCCTTGGTCGAGGGAGCATCGCCGAGGGCGAGGGACTCAACGACGTGCAGGCGGTCACCGCGGGCGCGGTCAGACAGTGCGCCGAGCAGTGCCGCGACGATCATCTTCTTGGGCGTGCGCTGCGAGTAGTCGCGAGGGTGTGGCCCGTGGACGATGCCACCGCCGGTCATCTGGGGAGCACGAATCGAGCCCTGACGAGCGCGACCTGTTCCCTTCTGCTTGAACGGCTTGCGGCCGGCACCGGAAACTTCGCCGCGGCGAAGCGTGTTGTGCGTGCCCTGGCGTGCGGCAGCGAGCTGCGCAACCACGACCTGGTGGATGAGCGGAACGTTGGTCTGAACGTCGAACAGGTTGGCAGGAAGCTCAACGCTGCCCGACTTCTTGCCCTTGACGTCAACCACATCGAGTGAGGTAGCCATGAGAACTACACCCCCTTCACTGCGTTGCGAACGAAGACGATACGACCGCGAGCACCAGGTACAGCGCCCTTGACGAGCAGCAGACCCTTCTCGAGGTCGACCGAGTGGACCTTGAGGTTCAGCACAGTAACGCGGTCGCCACCCATGCGGCCGGCCATGCGCATCCCCTTGAAGACGCGGCTGGGCGTCGAGGATGCACCGATCGAGCCGGGCTTGCGGTGGTTACGGTGCGAACCGTGGCTGGACGAGACGCCCTTGAAGTTGTGGCGCTTCATGACACCGGCGAAGCCCTTGCCCTTGCTGGTGCCGACGACATCCACGAACTGGCCTGCGACGAAACGGTCGACAGCGAGTTCCTGGCCGAGTGAGTACTCGGAGGTGTCATCGGTGCGCAGCTCGGTCAGGTGACGGCGAGGCGTGACGCCAGCCTTGTCGAAGTGACCGGTGAGCGGCTTGGTGACCTTGCGGGGATCGATCTGGCCGTACGCGATCTGTACCGCCGCGTAGCCATCGACCTCGGGGGTGCGCAACTGGGTAACGACGTTGGGGGTGATCTCAACGACCGTCACGGGAACGAGCTTGTTGTTCTCGTCCCAGACCTGGGTCATGCCGAGCTTTTTGCCCAGCAGGCCCTTAGTGGACTTAGTAGTAGACATGGATTGGTCCTACAGCTTGATCTCGATGTTGACATCCGCCGGCAGGTCGAGACGCATAAGCGAGTCGACAGCCTTCGGAGTCGGGTCAATGATGTCGATCAGACGTTTGTGGGTGCGCTTCTCGAAGTGCTCACGGCTGTCCTTGTACTTATGAGGAGAGCGGATCACGACAATGATGTTCTTTTCCGTGGGCAGCGGCACCGGGCCAACGACAGTCGCACCCGCACGGGTGACCGTGTCGACGATCTTGCGCGCCGAGCTGTCGATGACCTCGTGGTCGTACGACTTAAGTCGAATGCGGATCTTTTGTCCCGCCATGTCGGACTCACTTTCTTCTAAATACGCTGTCTTGTTAATAACGCTGCACAGGCCACCGCGTGTTACCGCTGTGACTGACGCACCACTGTTTATCTGTCAAGTCGTTCTTGTGTGTTGCACCCAGACCCCGTCCACACGCGCTTACGCGCACGTGCATGACCGTCAAAAGACGGTCTCGGGAGTTTGGTTGAACTGGTGTTCTGCCGTCCGCGGCCCAGAATCGAAGTCTGTGCACCTGCAGCTTGCAACTGTCTTAGCTTGCAACTGCCGAAACGGTGATCCACACGCGCATGGCGGCGGAATGTTGAACTAGACGAGTTTGCCACATCCCGTGCATTGCTGCAACCCGGGCGTGTCGCGTCCGCGCGTCGCCCACGTTCCCTTCGCCGCCTCAGGGCGTCGCGTGGGCGGAACGGGATGTCAAAACGAGGGTTGCGAGGCCCGCGGCGTAGAGAATCATTGCGCAGTAGAGCGCGATCGAGCCGTCCGAAAGACGGATGACGAGCGCGCCGAGTGCGGCACCGGCCCCCATCGCGAGGATGGCAAGCAGCCGCGGCGCCCAGCGCTCTCCGACACCGCCGGCAAGCTTGCTGTCGCGTGCCAGGTTCGCCAGCGTATTAGTGACCACGATGGTCGTCACATCGCTGTTGCCGATGGGCTTCACCGCCGACACCTGCGACCCCATGACCGCGGCAAGCAGAAACGTCAACACCAGCAGCAGCGGCTGGTCGAGGTGCCCGACGACCGTCCAGGTGGTCGCAATCACCAGCCCGAGCAACCCACCGCTCAGCAAAAGCACCGCGGAAACCGTCGGGAGGCCCTTGGCATGCCCGCCGCCGACGATACGGCCGCCGACGATGGATCCGGTCACGAACCCGAACAGGGCAATGAGGTTGTTGAAGAACGGGATGCCGGCAACCCCAACCAGCGCGAAACCAATGAACAGGACATTGCCCGTCATGTTCCCCGTGAACACTCTGTCGAGCGCCAGGTAGCTGTCGGCGTCAATCACGCCCGTCGATGCGGTGAGTAGCAGCAGCCCCGCCGTGTACCGGTGTTCTAGTGGCAGGGATTTCATCACTGCCCAGAATACCGGCTCGTTCCTGCGGCGTTCGCGCGATGGCGCGCCTCACCCGGTCCGGCATCCCGATGATGCCCCAGATCGTCACACGCAGAATTGCCTCGCTCACGATGTTGCCTGACATCTTCGAAACACCGGATGTGCGCTCGGCAAATACGATCGGAACCTCGACCACCCGCAACCCGGCCCGCACGGCGTGCATCACCATCTCGATCTGGAAGCAGTACCCCTGCGCCTCGACCGATTGGTAGTCGAGCGCGCGCAGGGCGTCCGCGCGGAAGACGCGGTACCCGCCGGTGAGATCGCGCATCGGCAAACCCAGCGCGATCCGCGCGTAGAGACTGCCAGCCCGCGACAGCAGGGCGCGGCGGAAGGCCCAGTTGGGCGCGCCGCCACCGTCGACCCAGCGCGAGCCGAGCACGACATCCGCCCGCTCGGCTCCGGCGAGGAGGTCGGGCAACTGCTCTGGCTGGTGGGAACCGTCTGCGTCCATCTCGACCAGCAGGTCATAGTCGCGCTCGAGGCCCCAGGCGAAGCCGGCCCGATAGGCATCCCCAAGGCCGGACTTCACCGTGCGGTGGAGCACGAAGATGCGATCGGATGCCTCGGCGAGCGCGTCGGCCAGATCGCCGGTGCCATCCGGCGAGTTGTCATCGACGACGAGGATGTCGGCCCGATGTGTTGCGCCGAGGATGCGATGCACCATCGGCCCCAGGTTGTCGATCTCGTTGTAGGTCGGCAGGATCACGAGTACGTCGTCCATCGTGCACCTCTCGTCATGCGGTCACTATCCATCCTGTGTTTGTGACCTGAGGCTGGCATCCGGATGCGGACAAATCGGCCTGAGATTTCTCACAGGCTACGAAACGGTCGGGAATGTGACGACGGCGCGGACGCCGCCCTCCTTTCGCTGCTCGAGCCGGACGCCGCCGCCACTGCGTACGACGATTGCCTTGACGATGGC
The DNA here is from genome assembly GCA_025463785.1 of Glaciihabitans sp. GTDB lineage: Bacteria > Actinomycetota > Actinomycetes > Actinomycetales > Microbacteriaceae > Galbitalea. Next base: position 14,859 of record JAODBD010000014.1, on the reverse strand, counting down.
GAGGCCGAGGCCGTTGCCGCCGATCGTGTGCTGGCGGGATTCTTCCGGCCGGCTGAATCGATCGAACGCGACCGGCAGGAAGTCGTCGGTGATTCCGTGGCCCCGGTCGGCCACGGTCAGCACGAGTTGCTTGCCGATACGCGCGAGTCTGACGTCGACCCCCGAACCTCGCGGGGATGCGGCGATCGCGTTGCTCACCAGATTGTCGACCAGGCCGGCGAAATCGACTGGCGGGATGGTCACCGCAGTCTTTGCATCCACCCCATCTGTGGTGAAGTCGACCGCGACCGAGTGCGCCGAACCGAGGACGATGGCGCGGTCCATACTGCTGAAAAATTCGGCGAGTAGGGCATCTGCCGAGGTCACGGGCACCTCTTCCTCCGCTTCGATGCGCGAGAGGGTGAGGAGGTTCGTGGTCAGGTTGGCGAGTCGCGTGAGGGTCTGCTCGGCTGCGGCGATCTCACCCTCAAGAGCCTCAGCGTCTCCCGTTGACAGGTGCGCGAGCTGCAATTGAGTGGTCAGGACGGCGATCGGCGTACGGAGCTCGTGGCTGGCGTCGGCGACCATCTGCCGCTCGCGATCGGCCGAGGCGCGCTCGGACGTAATGAACTCGTTGAGCGTGATGGCGAGTGCCGAGATCTCATCATGCACCGGTCCGATCGGCAGGATGCCAGCGCGAGCGTTCTGGGCGAGCAGGCTGGCCTGCCTCCGCAGCCGGGTGACCGGGCGCAGCGCAAGCCCGGTCACGATCCAGGATGCAATGCCAAACGCGACCACGAGGGCGACGCCGCCGACGATAGTGACGGTGGTGAGGCCGCTCAGGACGACATCGCCCTCCGCTCGGTTGCGTGCCTCGATGACGTGCCAGTCGCCCGCCTTGGTATGAACGGTCTCGTTCTGAACGTCGTACTGCGACTTCGACCTCGTTGTCACGATGTGCACCCCGTGCCCGAAATCCGCGAGCGATTCGATCTTGTCGGCGAGGCTGGACGGGAGGTCCGAGATCCGTACGGCGCCGGTCGGATCGATCAGCGCGATCAACTGGTCTTCCGCCGGGCGCGCAAAGGTCTTGGTGTCACCGCGCACAATGCTCGCCTCGTACGGGGCACCATCGCTGGCCAGCAGGTCCCGCGTGGAGCCCGACACAATCGAGTCGACGCTAATGCGGAATCCGAGGCCGGCAATTGCGATCAGGACGATCGCGATTACAACACTCCAGATCGTGATGCGTGATCGGATGGCCTGACTGCGCAGCCACTTCATTCAGTCGACCTCGAGCAGGTAACCTGCGCCTCGCACCGTCACAATCCGTGTGCCGGAGTCCACCGGTTCGAGCTTGCGGCGAAGGTAGCTGATGTACTGGTCGACCACGTTGGGGTCGATGTGATCGGCCGATCCCCAGACGTGTTCGAGGATGCGCTTACGACTGACGGGGCTGCCCGCGTCAACCGCGAGCAGTCGCAGCAGCGCGAATTCCTTGGGGCTGACGGGAATCGTCGCCTCCCCGCAGGTGAGACGCAGGGTCTCCGAATCGAGAGTGAGTTCGCCGACAACGACGCGGAGCCGGTCACCTCCGGTATTGCGGCGCAGCATGGCGCGCACCCGCGCCGAAAGTTCCGAAAAGTCGAAGGGCTTGGTCAGGTAGTCATCCGCCCCGCTGTCGAGCCCGAACACCCGGTCCTGGATGGCATCCCGAGCGGTCAGAAGCAGTATCGGAAACGTGTCGCCGGCCTGCCTGAGCCTCCGACAGATCTCGAAGCCCGACATTCCCGGAAGCATGACATCGACGACGGATGCCGCCACCGGTTCGTTGCGCGCCGTGATCAGCGCATCCACCCCGTTGTCTACCGCACGAACGTCGTAGCCCTCAGCAGCCAGCCCGCGCTCGAGGAGAACACGCATGGCCGGATCGTCCTCGACGACGAGGACCAGAGGCAATGCGTTCATGCGCCGATACTCGCACGAACGGCTGGGCAGGCGCTAATTAGTGTGAGTCCTCTCAGGATTTCAGCCGCGCTGTTAGCACCGAGCGGTTACCGCGGGGACAGCAAAACGGGGCCGGACCATAAAGGCCCGACCCCGCTCGATGTAGAACGAGTTCTACTTCAGGATCTTCGTAACCTTGCCAGCGCCAACGGTGCGGCCACCCTCACGGATAGCGAAGCCGAGGCCCTCCTCCATGGCGATGGGCTGAATCAGCTCAACCGTCATGTCGGTGGTGTCGCCGGGCATGACCATCTCGGTGCCCTCAGGCAGCGTGATGACGCCGGTGACGTCGGTGGTGCGGAAGTAGAACTGCGGACGGTAGTTCGCGTAGAACGGGTTGTGACGACCACCCTCATCCTTTGACAGGATGTAGGCGGTGCCGTCGAACTGGGTGTGCGGCGTAACCGAACCCGGCTTGACGACGACCTGGCCGCGCTCAACGTCTTCGCGCTTCGTGCCGCGGAGCAGGAGACCACAGTTCTCGCCGGCCCATGCCTCGTCGAGCTGCTTGTGGAACATCTCGATACCGGTAACCGTGGTCTTCTGCGTGGCACGGATGCCAACGATCTCGACCTCGGAGTTGATAGCGAGCGTTCCACGCTCGGCGCGGCCCGTAACCACGGTGCCACGACCGGTGATCGTGAAGACGTCCTCGATGGGCATCAGGAACGGCTTGTCCTTGTCGCGAATCGGGTCCGGGACGGACTCGTCGACGGCGTCCATCAGGTCGAGAACGGACTGCGTCCACTTCTCGTCACCCTCGAGTGCCTTGAGGCCTGAGACGCGAACAACGGGAGCGTTGTCGCCGTCGAAGCCCTGGCTGGAGAGCAGCTCGCGAACCTCGAGCTCAACGAGCTCAAGGATCTCTTCGTCGTCAACCATGTCGGACTTGTTGAGCGCAACCAGCAGGTATGGAACGCCAACCTGCTTGGCGAGCAGCACGTGCTCGCGCGTCTGCGCCATGGGGCCGTCGGTCGCGGCAACCACGAGGATCGCACCGTCCATCTGGGCGGCACCGGTGATCATGTTCTTGATGTAGTCAGCGTGGCCTGGGGCGTCAACGTGAGCGTAGTGACGCTTCGGGGTCTCGTACTCGACGTGCGAGATGTTGATCGTGATACCGCGCTGGCGCTCTTCTGGAGCGGAGTCGATCGACGCGAAGTCGCGCGGCTGGTTGACAGCCGACGGGTACTTGTCAGCAAGCACCTTGGAAATAGCCGCCGTCAGCGTGGTCTTTCCGTGGTCGACGTGACCGATCGTTCCGATGTTTACGTGCGGCTTTGTCCGCTCGAACTTGGCCTTAGCCACTGTGGGTCCTCCTCAGGACTCGGTTTGCCAGGCATCCGGTGGTTCCGGATGCCGACAGATTGGTGTGTTGTTATGTTAGTTGATTCGCTTGAACCAGGACCTCGGCAGCATAGCCGCCTCGGCGCTGGCGTCGCGCGATTGCTGTGCAATCGCCACAGCTCCAGCGCGCCGTTAGTCGCCTTTGTTCTTCTGAACGATCTCGTCGGCAACAGCCTTCGGGACCTCAGCGTATGACTCGAAGGTCATCGAGTACACCGCACGGCCCGAGGTCTTCGACCTTAGATCGCCAACGTAGCCGAACATCTCCGACAGGGGCACGTGGGCACGAACGACCTTGACGCCGGTCGCATCCTCCATGCTTTGGATCTGACCGCGACGCGAGTTCAGGTCGCCGATAACATCACCCATGTATTCCTCAGGGGTACGTACTTCGACAGCCATCAGCGGCTCGAGCAGAACTGGTTGGGCTTTACGAGCGGCTTCCTTGAAAGCCATCGAGCCCGCGATCTTGAACGCCATTTCTGACGAGTCGACATCATGCGCAGCGCCGTCGAGCAGGATCGCCTTGACGCCGACCATCGGGTAGCCAGCGAGAACGCCGACATGCAGCGCATCCTGGATTCCATGGTCGACCGAAGGGATGTACTCGCGCGGGATGCGACCGCCGGTGACCTTGTTCTCGAATTCGTAGGTCTTCTCTGCCGTCACTTCGAGCGGCTCGAGGGAGATCTGCACCTTCGCGAACTGGCCGGATCCACCGGTCTGCTTCTTGTGCGTGTAGTCGTGCTTCTCGACGATTCGCTTGATCGTTTCGCGGTAGGCAACCTGCGGCTTGCCGACATTCGCCTCCACGTTGAATTCACGCTTCATGCGGTCAACAAGGATGTCGAGGTGAAGCTCGCCCATTCCCTTGATGATGGTCTGGCCGGTGTCCTGGTTCTGCTCGGTGCGGAACGTCGGGTCTTCTTCAGCGAGCTTCTGGATGGCCAGACCGAGCTTTTCCTGGTCGGCCTTCGTCTTCGGCTCGATTGCGACCTCGATGACGGGCTCAGGGAACGTCATCGACTCGAGAACGACCTGCTGCGCCGGATCGGACAGGGTGTCACCGGTCGTGGTGTCTTTCAGGCCGATGACCGCGTAGATGTGCCCGGCCGTCATTGAGGCGACCGGGTTCTCCTTGTTGGCGTGCATCTGGAAGATCTTGCCGATGCGCTCCTTCTTGCCCTTGGTCGAGTTGACCAGCTGCACACCCGAGTCGGCGTGACCGGAGTACACGCGGATGTAGGTGAGACGACCGAAGAAGGGGTGCGTCATGATCTTGAACGCGAGCGCTGCGAAGGGCTCGCTCGAGTCGGGGTGGCGCTCGATGATCTTCTCTTCGTCGCGCACATCGCGGCCTTCGATTGCAGGCACGTCGAGCGGGCTCGGAAGGTAGTCAACGACGGCATCCAGCATCGGCTGGACTCCACGGTTCTTGAACGCCGAACCGCAGAGAACCGGGTACAGCTGGCTCGAGATGGTGAGCTTGCGGATGGCCGCCTTGATCTCGGCTACCGAGAAGTCGGTGTCGCCCTCGAGGTAGCGCTCGAGCAGAGCGTCGTCTGCCTCGGCAACGGTCTCGATCAGGATCGCGCGGTATTCCTTGGCCTTCTCAGCCAGGTCTGCCGGGATTTCTTCGATGGCATACTTGGCGCCCAGCTCGACGTCACCCTTGGAGTCGCCGCGCCACGTGAGCGCGCGCATCTCGACCAGGTCGACGACGCCCTCGAAGGAGTTCTCGAACCCGATGGGGAGCTGGATGACCAGCGGCTTCGCGCCGAGGCGCTTGATGATGGTGTCGACCGTGTAGTAGAAGTCGGCGCCGAGCTTGTCCATCTTGTTGACGAAGCAGATGCGCGGAACGTCGTACTTGTCGGCCTGGCGCCAGACGGTCTCGGACTGGGGCTCAACGCCCTCCTTGCCGTCGAACACAGCGACCGCGCCGTCGAGGACGCGCAGGTTGCGCTCAACCTCGACCGTGAAGTCAACGTGGCCGGGGGTGTCGATGATGTTCAGCTGGTAGGTGTTCCAGAAACAGGTCGTCGCGGCAGACGTGATCGTGATGCCGCGCTCCTGCTCCTGCGCCATCCAGTCCATGGTGGCTGCGCCATCGTGAACTTCACCGATCTTGTGAGTGATACCCGTGTAGTACAGGATGCGCTCAGTCGTGGTGGTCTTGCCAGCATCGATGTGAGCCATGATGCCGAAGTTGCGGACCTTGTTCAGGTCGGTGAGCACGTCTTGTGCCACGGGGGGTTCCTTACTTTGAAAAAGGGATGTGATAGAGCCGGGTGCCGAACGTCCGGTGAGCCCCGAGACGGGGCGCACCGCGAGCGGCGCGGCGAGGATCAGAAATGATCCTCGCGCTTAGCGCCGCTCGAGCGTTTGCTCATTACCACCGGTAATGAGCAAACGCCTTGTTCGACTCGGCCATCTTGTGCGTGTCTTCGCGACGCTTCACAGCAGCGCCAAGACCGTTCGATGCATCGAGGATCTCGTTGGTGAGACGCTCGGTCATGGTCTTCTCGCGGCGAGCCTTGGCGTAGCTGGTCAACCAGCGCAGCGCGAGAGTGTTCGCGCGGTGCGGCTTGACCTCAACCGGCACCTGGTAGGTCGAGCCACCGACTCGGCGGGACTTGACCTCAAGGGTGGGGCGAACGTTGTCGAGCGCCTTCTTGAGCGTGACAACAGCATCCGCGCCATTCTTGGCGGAAACGCCCTCGAGTGCGCCGTAAACGATGCGCTCTGCGAGACCCTTCTTGCCGTCGAGCAGGATCTTGTTGACGAGCTGGCTGACGATTGGTGCTCCGTAGACCGGGTCCGCTACAACGGGACGCTTCGGTGCTGGGCCTTTACGTGGCATTACTTCTTGTCCATCTTCGCTCCGTAGCGGCTGCGAGCCTGCTTACGATTCTTAACTGCCTGGGTGTCGAGCGCGCCGCGCACGATCTTGTAGCGCACACCGGGGAGGTCTTTGACTCGACCGCCACGCACGAGCACCATCGAGTGCTCCTGAAGGTTGTGACCCTCACCGGGGATGTAGGCCGTCACCTCGGTGCCGTTGGAAAGCTTGACGCGAGCAACCTTGCGCAGAGCCGAGTTGGGCTTCTTCGGGGTCGTCGTGTAAACGCGGGTGCACACACCGCGCTGCTGCGGGTTGGACTTGAGGGCAGGCGCCTTGGTCTTGACGACCTTCGGGCTGCGGCCCTTACGGACCAACTGCTGAATGGTTGGCACTACATAACTCCTTGTATTTACTGCACGGTGACAGTCGCTACTCGCGTAGCTAGCATTCGCGAGGCACGGCGGTAGCCGGGCCAAACGAGTTCATCTGGACCAAACGCGTAACTCAGCCGCCATTCTTCAATGGCGCTGTGTTACTGATTGGTATGCCGTGGGGGCCGACCCTGGAATAGCGTCGAACCCAGCTTGGTGCGAGTGCCTCGCCCTGCCGAACATCGATGCGTTTAAGCAACGCTGCGCGGCAAGAGCGCACGACAAAGCGCACACCCGCAAAATACTACTCGGGTGCGGCCGGGCGGGTCAAATGAAACCGGCCCGGCCGCGCCAATGTTCGCTCAGGGCGCTGCGTTCCGCGCGTTGCCACGCCCGCGCTGGCTATGACGCAGGCACCTCGTCGGCGATCGGCGCTGGTGCGGCATCCGCTCGTGCCCCGTTGGCGCGCTCGTATTCCGCGCGCTTGGCGGCCTCGTCACGTTCGTACTCGTCGCGCGCCTCGACGTTGCGCACCTTCACGCGACGACCGCGGGCGGCGATGGCGAACCCAACCCACAGCGAAACCTCGCGGGCCAGTAGCGCAGCGCTGATCGCAACCGCGCTGAAGAGAACGGTTTTGAAGGCCGCCCCAACTTCGTTGGTGGGTACTGAAGACGCGTGGAGTAGCAGCAGTCCGCCGGCGGTCGCGAAGTAGACGAACACCCCGACGAAGAGGCTACCGATGACATAGGCCGCCCACCCGGCGCGATTCACGATGAGCACGAGGATGATGAACCCAACCGCGAAGGCGATCACCGGCACCCAGAAGTCGAACTGGCTAATGAAGTTGAAGTCCGCGACACCGTGGCTGACGAGGCCGACCACATAAAGGATGACCGCGTACAACACAGCGAACAACACCGCTGACGCGATCACCAGCAGGGATCCGATCGCGCGATTGCCTCTCTTCCGGGGCGGCTGTGGCGCCTCAACGTACACAACGTGCTGACTCTGGACGGGCCTGGCAGTCTGGACGACGGCAGGGTCTGCGGTTGCGACGACGGGCTCTGATTCGGATGTCGCTGCCGGTTCGACGATCACATCATCCGTCGCCGACGACGCGCCTGGCTCAACCAGCGGAGGCGGGTCGGCAACTGCCGTCTCAGCGGCAGCGGGGCTCGTGGCCGCCGTTCCTGGCGTGGTTTCTGCCGCCGCGGCGGGCGTCGGCTCTTCCGATTCTGGTGTTGGCGTGGTTTCGCTCATGATGAAACTCCTCACCGCCCTGGCGGGCGTCAGTCGGTGAGGTCACTCTATCGTTGGGCGCCTGCGCGGCAATGGGGGTTTACGGGCGCACCGCCGAGGCGCTATGCGGTCGACGTATCCGTTGCGTTCGATGACCTTGCGCGATTTTCCAGATCCAATGGTACGAAAGCCTGGTCTACGAGCGAAGGTCGAGGGCTGCACTGACTTGGGGTAGCCACGCGCGACGCCGAGCACGCGCCCGGCGCCGGACACCTACGGGGTCGGCGTGCTGCTCGGCGTCGGTGGAGGCGTCGTCGTCGGGGTGACCGTCGGAGTGACGGTCGGTACGGCTACCGGGGTAGGTGTGTCGGTCGGCAGTCCTGGTCCGCCAGCGACGACGTAAAGGTAGCCGCCCAACGTGCCGGAATTGCTCGTACCTGCTTTGCCGCTCGAAGCTCCGCCAGAACCGCCAGAACTTCCACCCGACGCTTTCGGGGTAGTGAAGTTGAACTGAGTATCGAGGAAAAAACGCGATCCGTTTTGGGCGAGCTTGCTGAATGCCGCGATCTGAGCCGGATCCCCGGTGAGCGTAATTGTTATCTTGACGGCCCATACTGACCCCACCGCCGCGGCACCCGCAGTCACAACAACGGGGGGGGCCGTGGTCGCCGGCGCAGGTGTCGAAGCCGTCGACGGTGCAGCCGTGCTAATCGGCGCAGTAGAAACCGGCGCTGTGACCGGAGTCCCCTCTGCAAGATCGAGTTTCGTGATTACCGCCCCCGATGACTTTTCAAACGAAGCCAGTTCATCCGCGAACGTCGATCCTTCTTGAGTCTCCGGCACCAGAATCTTGAGCGCGGTCAGTTTCGCGGTGAGCTCACCCAGATTGTTGTATTGGCCCTTGAGCCTCACCAGGTCGGCCTGAGTTGAGTTCTGTTGCGCAAGCGCACTCTGCACAAGGGCGGCCGTGGCGTCCGCCTCGGCGAGCTTCGGCGAAATCACCAGCAAATACCCAATAGCGAGGATCGCGACGATCAGCACAGATCCGACAATGATCCACAATCGATTCCCGGTCACTGTGCGACTCCACTTCCATCTGCGAACCGACCCGAGTATGCCTTGGGCGTCAAATCGATCGTGAACTGGGCGACATACGGGCCATGATCTGTCCCGACGCTGTCCAGCGTTACATCCCCGAAGCTGGGAAGAGCGTTGAGTTGGGGCATCAGGTCAACCGCCTGAGGGAGGGTGAGACCCGCAACCTGCAAGGTCAGGGTTGCGGCCGGCGTCTGGTTGCGAAGACCGCTCTTGGCGACCAAAGGCGTGTCGATTCCCGCGGGCGCGATGAACGCACCACTCGCCAAAGCTGCGCCCTTGGGGAGCATGGCTTCGATCTGTGCATACGCCACGTACCACTGGACTTCCGTTGACGCGTTCTGCTTGAGAGCACCCTGAATCGCCGAAACCTGGGCGGCGATGGCGGAAGCCGACACGTATTTCTGCTTCTGCACAAGGATCTGTGCCGTTTTCGCGTTCGCAGCATCCAATCCGGCCTGCTCGGTCACGGCACGCACGGCGGCGAGCGAGTAGGCGCCAATGACGACGCCCACAGCGATAACAATGAGGATGATCATCAGCCGACGCGTCTTGCGGGCCTGACCACGCTCACCAACCTCAGGCGGGAGCAGGTTTACGCGCGGCTCACCGCCGAGCGTGATCCCGGAGGTGTTGGCCTTGTCGCTCATACCGTCGTCCCCACTGCAAGTCCGAAGGCGGTCGTCATGGCATCCATCTGCTCGCGGGATGCCCTCGACTTCGCATCTCGAGACAGTTGCGCCCCGCCGAGCGGCTCGGCCTGCACAACCGTGGTCTCGGCGACTTCACCCAGCGCGCGGCCGAGACCGATGAGCTGGCTGCCGCCACCGGAGAGCACAACGCTCTGAAGCTGCGAGCCGGGCTTGCTGTTGACGTAGTAAGAGAGGGTGTTGCGGATGGCCGTCAGAAGTTCTCGCGTCGCCTCGTAGATGATCTCCATTGCCGGGCGCTGTTCGGGGCGAATGGAACTACTGCCAAGACCGATCTCGCGCTTGGCCGCTTCAGCCTGCGCCGGGGTGATATTCAACCGACTCGCCAGTGCACGAGTGATGTCGTCTCCCCCGGTCGAGATGATGCGGACGAACTGCGGCACGCCGTCGAGCACGATGATGACGTTGGTCGTGTTGGCACCGATGCTGACGACGGCGGTGAGCCCCCCTGAACCGCGCGGCGCGAGGGCACGCACGAGAGCAAAAGGTATGAGATCTACCTGGACCGGTCGTAGCCCGGCCTGCGTAACAGCGGCGACGTTGGCCGAGACGGCCTCCTTGATCGCGGCAACGAGCAGGCCATTGATGACCGGGCCGTTGTCACCGTTCTCTTCGGAGACGGGGTAGAAATCGAGGATCGCCTCGGCGACCGGCACGGGCAGCATCTCCTGCACGTGGAACGGCAGTGCTTCGCGAATCTGCGCAAGCGGCACCCGCGGCATCTGGAGGTCGCGAGAGAGAACGCGAGGTCCGCCCATCCCGAGAATGACGTCCTTGCTCTTGAAGCCACCCTGCGACCAGAGTCGGCGAATGGCGGATGCGACGGTTCCAACCTCGAGAACTTCGCCCCGGCGGGTAGAGCCTTCGGTGAGCGGAACCTCGAAGAATCGCTCAACGATCGGCTTACCCTTATCGGCGTTTCTCAACTCGAGTGCACGAATAGTCGTGCTCCCGATGTCGATACCGACGATGTTTGGACTCATGCTGCTCCCAGGCCGAAGAGTGTGAGGTACCAGGTCGTGACTTGTGGGCCGACCAGGATCCCTATCCATGCCCCGAGGAGCATCCACGGGCCAAACGGTATCCTGCTCTTCCGCTTTCCGCGCTGCGACACGAGCAAGATCACGCTGAAAAGGCCCCCCGTGATGAATGCGGCGAAGGAACCGACGACGAGCTGGGGCCAGCCGAGAAACCCAAGAAACAGACCGAGGACGCCCGCGAGCTTGACGTCGCCGAACCCCATCCCACCCGGGATGAAGAAGTACAGGGCGAAGTAGATCGCTGCCAACGCCGCCGCACCAATGAGCGCCAAAACGAGCGCCGGCAGGTTGCCCTGAAGGATGCCGGCCCCAGCCAGAAACGCCCCGCCGACCGCGTAGGCAGGCAGCACGATTGTGTTCGGCAGCGTTCGGGTATCGAGGTCGATGAGGGCCAGAGCGAGGCTGATCGCAGCGAGGTAAAGCATGCCGACGAGCTCGAGAACGTCACCAACTACGACTCGCGTCGTCGTCGCCGCGAAGATCGGCGGCACGAACCAGAGCGCCACGACTGCGAAGAACACCGCGCCGCCCAGTTCGACCAGCGGGTACCGCACCGAGATCTTCGCGTGGCAGTCGCGGCACCGTCCGCGCAGAATCAGCCACGACAGGATCGGGATGTTGTCGTACCGTCGAACAACGTGCCCGCAGGTTCCGCAGGCGCTCGGCGGCGACACGATCGATTTCTTCAACGGCACCCGATAGATGACGACGTTGAGGAACGAGCCAATCAGCATCCCGAATAGCCCCAGTACGACGGTCACGAAGCTACCCAATGTTCCGCGTTGAGTAAGAGGTCCACGGGTTGGTCGTCGCCGATGTCGATGTCGAGCTACCCGTGGCCAGATCCCACGCGGGGAGACCGACCGGAGTGTAGAAGAGCTGCGCAGCACCGCTCACGGTGGTGAGGCCAGAGAAGATCTGCCCGTAGAACTTCACGCCCGAGCCAATCGACACCTCGCAGGGGGTGTAGATCAGGGTTGAGATGTGGCTGGAGAACGAGAATCCGCCGGCGATGAATGTCGTTGGGTTGCCTGAAGCACAGTCGGGCTTCGTCGGAGTAGACGTCACCGTGTCCGGTGTGATGAGCCAGAGATTGAGGTCGCTCGATGCCTGGAAGCTGCCGCTGCCGCCGCTGTAGCCAAGGTCGAACCCTTTCGCAGAGATGATCGCGGTGTCGTTGGTCAGAGTGACCGACGAGGTGCCGGGAAGGCTGATCGCGCTCGTGCAGGCGCGGGCATCGATAACACCTTTGCCGCCGTTGAACGAGTTCTCGGCTGTCTGCAGGCCCGCCGCGTTGCACTGCGCCGTGGTCAACGTGTACGCCCCGAAGCCTGCCCAGTCCGCGGGAACGTAGGTGAAGTCAATCCACGCCGGCACCGTCGGAGCGGTAGGCGTGGTCGGCGCGATGGGCGCCGTGGGTGTGCCGCCTGGATACTTGGTGATGCCGCCGGTCGCCGTCATCCCGGACTGCACAGTCTGTGCCACGATGCTTCCTGAGATCGTGGCCCAGGTAACGCCCGTGACACCTACCTTTGCAAAGGCCTGTCCCTTCACATTGCCTCCGCCGAGGACGAGGTTTTGTCCGTACATGTTGCCGCTGATGACGTCACCGCTGCTCTCGCTGCCAGTGCCCGACGCCCATACGTTTCCATTGACAACCACAGTATTGCCACTGCCGCTGCCGGTGTTGTAGTTGCCGTTCGCAACGGTGACGTTGCCGGGGACCGAACTGGTTCCAATGGTCGCGCTACCCGCGAGGAAGCTCGAGGTGGCAAACACGCTGCCTTTGATAACGCCGCTGTTAACTGTGACAGTGCGGGCGATGACGTTGCCCGTCACCGTGTCACCACCGCTTTGGGTGAAAATACCCTTAGTTCCATCGGATGTCATGACCCAGACGTTGCCGCCGAGGTTACAGGATCCCGAAATCGTCAGGTTGCCGTCCGCGATCAAAAGGTCGCCGGCGTCGGATGCGGCTCCGCTGCAGACCACGTTGCCAGTTTTCACCATGACATTCGCGTCGGCGGTGCCGTCCTCGGACACGAGAGTGCCAGAACCACCGTAGCCCTGAGAGGAATACGCGTAGACAGCCGGCCCGTCCTTCGTGATCGTCGCCGTCGTCACTGGCTTGTTGAAGATGGCCTCAATCGAGGTCGAATCGCCGGTGCTGTTGCTGCCGACACCCTTCGCTGACGCGCTACCGACCGAGGTCACCTTGACGAACTGGGCGGATGCCGTCGGGCACCCCGCGACCCACGTCGCGCCGACGGCCGAGGCCGCCGTCGTGTAGCTCAGCGTCGCCGTGTAGACCGGCGCGGTGGTACTTGTGTATGTTGCCTGGCATCCCGTTCCGGTGACGATCGCGGCATGCGCGACATCGACACCGGCTTCGGCAGAGGTCTCCGATTGCACGCCGGCGCGCGTCGATGTGGTCGAGCTGATGCCCCCAAGCACCGACGAGACGACGAGTGTCGAGAGCAGCAGCCCTACGAACATGAGCCCCATCACCGCAGCCAGTGCGACACCGCGCTCGTCATCGTGAAGCTTGCGTCCATAGCGGACGAGTTTGGTCAGAAACATGCGACACTCCCTGTCAATCCAGTTCGACTGGTGGTGGAACTTTGAAACGCGACCGCTGGGTCTGCGCCAGCATCCTCTTGGAAGGCAAAGTTCAATCCCGTGGTCCCCCGGAGAGAGAACACGATGGTGCTACCGGTGATCGGTCTTACGCCAGTGGAGAGCTTCATCCAGGTCGCCAAAGTCGCGCTGGACGGAAGCGCGATAGCAGATGCTGATGTCGTGTATCTGATCAGCTTGTTGGTCGCGTCGTAGTACCAGGCCTGGCATTTGGCTGATGCCGTCGCGCCGTTCTGTGCGACAAGGGCAACGACCATCTGGTCTGAACCCGAGGTCAGGATCTTAAGTGGTACGACCTGGCCAAACGAATTCTCGGAGTTGCGGATGCCGTTCTCCAGCGAGTTTGTGACGGCCTGCCCCGCAGACGTTGCCGACGTGACGTTGCGCACGAGCCCCTCTGCCTTGGACGAGCTCCACATGATGCCTCCGACGACACTCAGGACCAGAATGCCGAGCAAGCTTGCGACCATAAGTTCAATGAGCGTGAAGCCATCCTCTGACTCGCTCGGTCTGCGGAATCTCATGGTCATCCCGCTGTCACGTAGATCAGAGTGCTGGCGGTAGCGAGCACGACGTTGGTGTCGGTACGTGTGACCGTGACCGTGACCGAAATGGTTCCAGGCGCCGAAGTCGACGGAGCCGGGCTTGGACAGCTGCCGATTACATTGCTCACAGCGAGTGGAACACCGCGATAGACGGATGCCGCACTCACCGTGACTGTCGGCATTGCGGCAATCGCGGAGCACGAGGCGGTCTGCGCGCGGGCGATATCCATTTGGCTGTTGGCAAGCTGAACGGCGCTGGCGATCGCGGCCGAGCGGGAAGACTGCTGCACGCCGGTGATCAGAAGCGGAAGAAGTGCGACGGAGATCAGAGCGAGAATGAGCATCGCCACGACGATCTCGATCAGGGTGAAACCGGCTTCGTCATTGTTCCCGCGCTCAATGAGCTTCTTGAACATTCGTCGGATCCCCCTTTCACTTTGGTCGTTCTCCTGTAATGCGGCTGTAGGACGACGCGTAACTGCGTCGCCCTACAGCCGTGTACAACTATCGACTAGCCAGCCGAGGTGGTGCAACCAGCGGCAAGCGCGGCAGACATCGAACCGCTGTCGGTGATCTTGTAGAAGTGACCAGCACCAACGGCCGAGTCTTCCGAGACACAGAACGCGCCAGCTGCCGTCGCGAAGACGGTGAAGCTCGACGTGCCAGTGCTTGCGGCGTACCCGTACGTGCTCAGATCGGATGCGACCAGGTTGGTGGTACCGGTTGAGAAGTACGAACCATTGTGGTCGGTTGCGTACGAAACGATTGCGATCTTGGCGTTACCAAGGTCGGACTTCGCTGCGGCATCCTTAGCCGAGTTCTGCTGGCCAAGGAATACCGGGATGGCGATCGCGGCAAGGATGCCGATGATCAGAACGACAACGAGAAGCTCGATGAGGGTGAAGCCCTCTTCGTTCTCCTCGCGAGCGTCGCGCTGAGCGGCGAGCGCTTTGTGAATTGCAGTAATCATTTGATTTCCTGTTCCATAAATATGATGTGGACAGGAGGCCCCCCAAGGTATTGCTGACCCCCACTGGCAAT
>JAODBD010000010.1 GCA_025463785.1 Glaciihabitans sp. | reverse complement strand
AGGTCAACGTGGACAATCTAGGTATTGATTTCGTTTCGGAGCTGGTGGGCACCGCCCTGCTCGTGCTCCTCGGCACAGGTGTCGTCGCCAACGTCGCTCTGACAAAAACCAAGGGCTTCAACGGCGGATTCCTGATGGTCACCTTCGGCTGGGGCCTCGCAGTATTCGCCGGCGTGATCGTGGCCTACGCCTCCGGCGCCCACCTGAACCCCGCCGTCACCCTCGGCCTCGTCGCCAACGGAGCCACCCACTTCGGCGGCACAGGCAGCGAAGTCGACGTGAACATCCTCACCATCCTCACCTACATCGGCGCACAACTACTCGGCGCGATCATCGGCGCCGTATTCACCTGGCTCGCCTACAAGCAACACTTCGACGAAGAACCCGAACCCGCCAACAAACTCGGCGTGTTCTCCACCGGCCCAGCCCTCCGCTCCTACGGCTGGAACCTCATCACCGAAATCATCGGCACCTTCGTGCTCGTGTTCGTCATCATCGGCTTCTCCCGCCACACCGGCGGCGGCGGCCTCGACGCCCTCGCAGCCCTCCCCGTCGGCCTCCTCGTCATCGGCATCGGCGCCTCCCTCGGTGGCCCGACCGGCTACGCCATCAACCCCGCCCGCGACCTCGGACCCCGCATCGCGCACTTCATCCTCCCCATCAAAGGCAAAGGCACCTCCGACTGGTCCTACTCCTGGGTACCCGTCCTCGGCCCCATCATCGGCGGCGTCATCGCCGGCTTCGTCGCCATCCCCCTCCTCCCCATCCTCACCTAACACACGCATCGGGCGTGAACTCAGCGCCTCGAAGCAGTCACCCATAACTCGAGTTTGGCTGCGGCCGCCCCGGAATCGATCGCCAGGGCGGCCGTTTCCATGTTCTCGACGAAACGCTCGACGATGCCGCGCTGAACCTGCGAGGGGTCGCGGGCCAGATCGAAGGCCACCAGGCCTGCTGCAGCGTTCAGCAGCACGATGTCGCGAACCGGGCCCTGTTCACCTGCCAAGACCCGTCGCACGGTCTCGGCGTTGGCCTGGGCATCCCCACCACGCAGTTCATCGATGTGGCTGCGCTTCAGGCCGAGGTCGCGCGGCTCGAGGTCGTGCTCGGTGACGGCGCCGCGTGACACCTCCCAAATGTGGCTGTGCCCCGTCGTGGTCAGTTCGTCGAGCCCATCGTCGCCGCGCAGAACCAACGCGGTCGCACCACGGGTCTGAAAAACGCCGACGAAAAGCGGTACCCGGTCGAGCTGAGCCACGCCCACCGCCGACGCTTCAGGGCGGGCGGGGTTGCAGAGCGGACCGAGATAATTGAAAACCGTCGGGATGCCGAGTTCGCTGCGCACGGTGCTGGCGTGTCGGAATCCGGGATGAAATTTCGCGGCGAAAGCGAACGTGATTCTCGCCTCGGCGAAAACCGCGGCGACCTGGTCGCCGTCGAGGTCGAGATTCAACCCGAGAGCGGCGAGAACATCTGACGAGCCGGCCAGTGAACTCGCAGCACGATTGCCGTGTTTGACCACCGGCACGCCCGAAGCGGCGGCGACGATCGAAGCCATCGTCGAAACATTCACGGTGCCGAACCGGTCGCCGCCCGTGCCCACAATGTCGAGGGCGAACGGGTCGACGTCGAGTGGAAGGGCGTGGTCGAGAATCGCGTCGCGAAAGCCCACGATCTCATCGACGGTTTCGCCTTTCGAATGCAACGCCACCAGAAATCCCGCCAACTGCGCGGGAGTGGCACGACCCTCCATGACCTCGTTCATAGCCCACGTCGAGTCAGAAACCGAAAGGTCTTTCTGTTCGAGAAGAGAAGAAATTAGCTGAGGCCAACTCTGTTCAGACGCCATATCAGCGATCCTAAAGGGTGCGGAGCATCCATCAGACCCGAACCGACTTCTACAGACTGTGGCAAATGCGAAACAGCCGTTAAGAAATCGGACATAATGGAAGCGTGACGAGCCAATCGCTGAACCAAACCACCACCGCACCCCTGGTGCAGCGGCCCAATGTTGTGGCCGTCGGCACGATCGTCTGGCTGGGCAGCGAAGTCATGTTCTTCGCCGGCCTGTTCGCGATCTATTTCACCCTTCGGTCGACTTCGCCCGAATTGTGGAACACCGAGTCGAGTCATCTGAACGTACCGTTCGCAACCGTGAATACGCTGATTCTCGTATCATCGTCGTTCTCCTGCCAATTCGGTGTGTTCGCTGCCGAGCGACTGCAGAAACGCGCCACAGGGTGGAAGCCCACTCAGTGGGGCATGGTCGAGTGGTTCTTCCTCACATACATCCTGGGTTCGCTGTTCGTCTCCGGCCAGGTCTGGGAGTACTCCAACCTGGTTCAAGAGGGCATCACCATCAGCTCCTCGGCGTACGGTTCGGCCTTCTATCTCACCACCGGGTTCCACGCTCTGCACGTGACAGCGGGTCTCTTCACCTTCTTGCTCATCATCGGGCGAGCCTTCGCGGTGAAGAACTTCGGGCATCGTGAAGCGACCAGCGCCATCGTCGTGTCGTATTACTGGCACTTCGTCGACGTCGTGTGGATCGGCCTGTTCCTAGTGATCTACATCCTCAAATAGCGCGTCGCCGGCGATCGTGCCCCGCGATCGTGCCCCCGAGAGCACATATCGACACCGAGCATTCCAACACTGAGCGTCGCAAAACAGAGCATCGCAACACAGAGCATTTGCAACACAGAGCATCGCAACAAACAGAGAGTTGAGAGTATGGCCCGCAAACCTGCGAAAGCGAACAGACGACACCCCCTGGCGACTGTCGTTCTGATTGCGATCGGGCTCGCCTTCACCGGCGGCGGGTACGCCCTCTTCACCAGCACCGCGACCGCGCAGACCGACACCGCCTCATCGACCTCGCAGTCGAGTGTCGATGAGGGAAAGAAGTTGTTCGCGGCGAACTGCCAAACGTGCCACGGTATGGCCCTCGAAGGTACGCCGGCAGGTCCGAGCCTGCTGGGCGTCGGTGCGGCATCCGTCGACTTCCAGGTCGGCACCGGTCGCATGCCGCTCGCTACGGACGGCCCGCAGGCCATGCAGAAGCCGCCGCAGTTCACCGAAGAACAGACCCAGGCCCTCGCCGACTACGTTGCTTCGCTCTCCCCCGGTCCTGCCATCCCCACCGCCGACCAGCTCACCGCGAACGGCAATGCCACCAACGGTGGTGAGCTCTTCCGCATCAACTGCGCGATGTGCCACAACGTCGCCGGCGCCGGCGGTGCGCTGACCGAAGGCAAGTTCGCGCCCGACCTCACGGGTGTCGACTCGAAGTACATCTACGAGGCCATGCTGACCGGCCCGCAGAACATGCCTGTCTTCAACGATCACAACATCACCCCCGAAGATAAGCGCGACATCATCACCTACCTGAAGTACCTGCAGAACAATCCGTCGCCCGGCGGGTTCGAGCTCGGCAATCTCGGCCCGGTCGCCGAGGGACTGTTCATCTGGATCTTCGGTATCGGCGCCGTCGTCGCACTGACGGTTTGGCTGACAGCAAAGTCGAACTAGCAGTCCCAGCGCTCACGCACTTACATTTCAGGCTCGAAAGGGAACACCATGGCACACGACGCCAGCAGCGGTAAGGACACTGCCGCTACCTCGTCTGGGTTAGACGTCGGATCAGTCGGCACCGCGATTGAGCCCTCTACCGTGGGGCACGCCGAGGCCGACGGGGGCCTCGCCGTCATCACCACCGACACGTTCACCAACCCGGGTCTTCCGCCCACCAGGATGCGCGCCACCGACCTCGACCCGAAGAAGGCCCGTAACGCTCAGCGTGCGGTGTACACCCTCTTCTACCTGTCGATCGCCGGCAGCATCTTCGCACTCGCGGCGTACATGGCCTTTCCGATCAGCGACGACTTGAACTCCATTCGACTGAACACGGTCTTCCTCGGCCTCGGCATCACCCTGGCGCTCATGGGCATCGGTCTCGGCGCGGTGCACTGGGCCAAGACGCTCATGTCAGACGAAGAGGGCGAAGACATTCGCCACCCTGTTCGCAGCAACGATGCAACACGCACCGCCGCCGTTCAGATCTTCGATGAAGCGAACAAGGAGTCGGGTTTCGGCCGTCGCACTCTCATTCGCAACAGCCTCATCGGCGCGCTGGTTGCGTTCCCGCTGCCCGCCGTCATCTTGTTCCGCGGGCTGGCTCCCGAATACAACAACCCGGCGGCGCTCCTCGAAACAACCATGTGGAAGACGGGAACGAGACTCACTCTCGACCCATCCGGTCTGCCGGTCAAGGCGTCTGACGTCACCATCGGTTCGGCCTTCCACATCATTCCTGAGGGCCTGAACGATGTGCCCGACAGACTTGAGCAGAAAGCCAAGGCCGCAGTTCTGCTCATGCGCGTGAATGTGGCCGACCTCACGATCAGCCCTGGTCGTGAAACGTGGAACTACGACGGCATCGTCGCGTACTCCAAGATCTGCACGCACGTCGGATGCCCGGTGGCACTCTTCGAGCAGCAGACCCACCACCTCCTCTGCCCCTGCCACCAGTCGACATTCGATGTCAACAACGAGTGCGCGGTCATCTTCGGCCCGGCCAAGCGGCCACTGCCCCAGCTGCCGATCACTGTCGACGGCGAGGGCTACCTCATCGCACAGAGCGACTTCACCCAGCCGGTCGGCCCAAGTTTCTGGGAGCGTTCATGAGTACCATCCAAAGATCAGACGTACCCCACGAGGTCGTTGATCCCGCCTTCGCCGAGACACCGAAGATCGCCAACACTCCGGCATCTCGGTTCACTTCCGCAGCCGCCAACTACATCGACGAACGTACGAGCATCTCGGCCGTCGTCAAAGAGTTCGGCCGCAAGATCTTCCCCGACCACTGGTCGTTCATGCTCGGCGAGGTGGCTCTCTATAGCTTCATCGTCATCCTGCTCACGGGTACGTTTCTGACCTTCTTTTTCCAGGCCTCGATGGCCGAGGTCACCTACGACGGCACCTACCTGCCGCTCAAGGGAATCGACATGTCGGCGGCGATGAACTCCACGCTGCACATTAGCTTCGACATCCGCGGCGGCCTCCTGATGCGTCAGGTGCACCACTGGGCGGCCCTGCTTTTCGTGGCATCCATCGGACTTCACATGCTGCGCATCTTCTTTACGGGAGCGTTCCGCAAGCCACGCGAGCTCAACTGGGTCATCGGCTTCGTGCTGTTCATCCTGGCGATGGCCGAAGGCTTCACAGGTTATTCGCTACCCGATGACCTGCTCTCGGGAAACGGTCTGCGCATCATCGACGGCCTGGTCAAGGGATTGCCGGTAATCGGTACCTGGACCTCATACCTGCTGTTCGGCGGTGAATTCCCTGGCACCGAGATTGTTGGTCGGCTGTATACGCTGCACATCCTCCTCTTGCCCGCGATCCTTGTGGCTGCGCTCGGGGTCCACCTCCTGTTGCTGGTAATCAACAAGCACACCCAGTTTGCTGGCCCAGGCAAAACGAACGACAACGTGGTCGGCGTGCCGATCATGCCTGTTTTTGCGGCCAAGGCCGGTGGATTCTTCTTCATCGTGTTCGGCGTTATCGTTCTGATGGCCTCGTTCTTCACCATCAACCCGATCTGGGAATACGGGCCATACGACCCCTCCCCCATTTCTGCCGGCACACAGCCTGACTGGTACATCGGCTTTGCCGACGGTGCGTTGCGTCTTGTGCCGTCGAACTGGGGCTTCATGATCGGCCCATGGACGTTCTCACTGAATATCGTGGCGCCCGTTGTCGTGCTGGGGCTGTTCATCGTCGTCGTTCTGATCTACCCGTTTGTCGAGGGTTGGGTGACGGGCGACAAGCGCGAGCACCACATCGCCGACCGACCACGCAACGCACCAACTCGCACCGCAATCGGTGCGGCTGGTGTCACGTTCTACGCCGTCCTCTGGGCCGCCGCCAGCTCAGACCTCATTGCGACACACTTCGGACTCAGCATTGAGGGCGTAATCCGATCGCTCCAGATCCTGCTCATCGTCGGGCCGATCATCGCATATCAGGCGGCAAAACGGGTCAGCCTCGCGCTCCAGAAGAAGGACCGCGAAATTGCGCTCCATGGATATGAAAGCGGCCGCATCGTCCGTCTGCCGGGTGGCGAATATATCGAGGTACACGAGCAGTTGAGCGACTACGAGCGCTGGCGACTGCTGAGCTTCGAGGACTACAAACCCCTCATGCTTCGACCGGATGCCAAGGGTCGCATCTCGGCGGGACAGCGCACGCGCGCTCTCCTCTCGAACTGGTTCTTTGAGGACCGCATCGCACCTGTCAGCGCGACCGAGCTCGAGCAGTCACACGGTGACCACGGCGCCGTCGAAGCTGGCGAGGGGCACGCGGTCGAGTCGGGCCACTAACGCTGGATCTGCTCCCCCGCGCCCGCGATCGGGTGAGTTGTGGGCATCGCGCCAGAGCCGGATGCCTGCAAGCATTGGAGACCGAGAGGCGATGCGCCGCGGCACGAAAGAGCGCCAGCGGATGCCCTCGGCGCGGGTCGGGAAAGCGTGAACTGAGTGAGCAGCCGATGGATAGCCAATTGGGTTAGCCGGTCGATTCGATTCAGTGGTGGTACTCGAATACGACCGCGCGCGTCTGGGCATCAGCGGCGAAGATCCAGGCCGAATTTGTGTCGAAATCGGATTGGCCCGAATCATCTACCAGGGCAAGCTCGACCGCAATTTGCTTCTCGTCTCCGGTCAATTGCACAACGGGACTCAGAAAGCTGATCCGGTAGACGCTCAAGGTCCGCGCCAATCGCTCTGCATGCCCTCGATCTATTGGTTCGATTGGTCGCAGGGTCTCGCCGCTAGTTAAGTAGATCTCCCAGCCCTGATTGACGATCCGCGCCCACACCTTCTTTTCTGGAGGTAGCTTCCGCTTTGCCGTGGCCTCATGCTACTGACGACGTTGGCTCTTGAGCCGAATCGCTCTCCGCCGAGGACGTATTTGCGATTTGATCCGTCGGCCGCTCTTTAGTGCTTGAGCGCTTCGAATCAGTGACCGAAGTAGCCGCGCTGGTACTCGAAAATGAGGCCCACCAGACTGATTGCCGCCAGGGGAACTGCGATGAAACAGATCCAGTTTCCGATGGCAAGACCGGTGAACATGAGGGCAGCCGATGCACCGAGCGAGACAGGCCACCAGCTCCAGGGACTGAAGAATCCCTGCTCCGCTTCGCCGTCATCGATGTTGGCGTCGACGCGGTCCTCAGGCAGCTCAACTCCGCCCTGGGCGCGATGCTGGCGCCAGATGAAGAACGCGATCAGCGCACACAGGGCACCGACCAGGCCGAGGGCGAGAACGCCGACCCATTCGAGGCGACCGCCCTCGCCATGATTGCCAAATGTTTGGTCAGCGATGCCCCAAACGATGTACCCAGCGCAGGCGGCAAAACAGAATGCCGCGAGGATCGTAAACAGTTTCCAGGTTGCGCCCATGAGCTACTTCACCTTCCCGTCTGCCATGTCATACACCGGTGCGTCCGGGGCATCCGAGAGGGGACCCACTCCGCCGAACCCGCTCGTCATTTCCGCCTCGGGGTGCGCTAGATCAAAGGCAGGCGACTCCGAACGAATACGCGGAATCGAGGTGAAGTTGTGCCGAGGCGGTGGGCAGGATGTCGCCCACTCGAGCGAGCGACCATAACCCCACGGGTCGTTGCTGGTGACCCGCGGCGCCCGCCTGGCCGTGATGTACACGTTGTAGAGGAACGGCAGGATCGAAACACCAAGGATCATCGCACCGATGGTCGAAACCTGATTCATCCAAGTGACGCCATCCTGCGGCAGATAGCTCCAGTATCGTCGCGGCATGCCCTCGACGCCGATCCAGTGCTGGATCAGGAACGTGGTGTGGAAGCCGATAAACAACAGCCAGAAGTGGATCTTGCCGAGCCGCTCGTTGAGCATCTTGCCGGTCCACTTTGGCCACCAGAAGTAGAACCCGCTGAACATGGCGAACACAACTGTGCCGAAGACAACGTAGTGGAAGTGGGCAACGACGAAGTAGGTATCGGAGACGTGGAAGTCGAGTGGCGGCGAGGCCAGAATGACGCCGGTGAGACCACCGAACGTGAAGGTGATCAGGAAGCCGATCGCCCACATCATCGGTGTCTCAAACGTCACCGAGCCGCGCCACATGGTGCCGATCCAGTTGAAGATCTTCACCCCGGTCGGGACCGCGATCAGCATCGTCATGAACGAGAAGAACGGCAGCAGCACGGAACCGGTCACGTACATGTGGTGCGCCCACACCGTTACCGACAGCGCAGCGATGGCGATGGTCGCGTAGACAAGTGTCTTGTAGCCGAAGATCGGCTTGCGACTGAAGACAGGAAGCACCTCACTGATGATGCCGAAGAACGGCAGCGCGATGATGTACACCTCTGGGTGCCCGAAGAACCAGAAGAGGTGCTGCCAGAGCAGCGCCCCACCGTTGGCCGCGTCGAAGACGTGTGCTCCAACCGTGCGGTCGGCGCCGAGCGCAAGCAGGGCGGCAGCCAGCACAGGGAACGCCATGATTACGAGGATCGAGGTGACCAGCGTGTTCCAGGTGAAGATCGGCATCCGGAACATTGTCATACCGGGTGCACGCATTGTGATGATGGTGGTGATGAAATTGACCGCACCGAGGATCGTTCCGAAACCGCTGAGCGCCAAGCCGAACACCCAGAGGTTGCCGCCGAGTCCAGGCGTGAAGGTCGTCGACGTCAGCGGTGCGTAAGCTGTCCAGCCAAAGGACGCCGCGCCCTGCGGCGTCAGGAACCCGGCGACCGCGATGAGCGAGCCGAAGCTATAGAGCCAGTACGCGAAGGCGTTTAGTCGCGGAAACGCGACATCTGGAGCGCCGATCTGCAGTGGCATGATCACGTTCGCAAAACCGGCGAACAACGGCGTGGCAAACATGAGCAGCATGATCGTGCCGTGCATTGTGAACAGCTGGTTGTACTGCTCCGGGGTACCGACGAGCGCCTCACCGGGCTGGAACAGCTGGGCACGAATGACAAGAGCCATCACGCCACCGAGGCAGAAGTAAATGAAGGACGTAATCAGGTAGAGGTAGCCGATCGTCTTGTGATCGGTCGAGGTGATCCAGCTGACGACGACGTTGCCCTTATTGGTAGCCGGCGGGCGCCCATACTGCTGCTGTCGTTCCAGCGTTGCTACTGCAGTCATGGTGCTAGCCCTTCGGTGCGCCGGTGCTCGGCAGGTTCGTATTCGCGTTGTAGTCGGCGCCGATCAGACCAGAGTGGCCAGAGGCGCGCTGCGCTGCAATGTATGCGTCGTAGTCGGACTGGGAAACGACCTTGACCTGGAACAGCATGAGCGAGTGGTATTGCCCACACAACTCAGCACATTTTCCCTGGTAGGTACCGATCTTTTCCGGAATGAAGTACATGTAGTTCGTCTTGCCGGGGATCATGTCCTTCTTGTAGAGGAAGTTCACGATCCAGAACGAGTGCGCGACATCGCGAGACTCGATCTGGATTTCAACCCGCTTGTTGACCGGCAGATAGAGCGTGTTGAGTGGCTGCTCGAGCACCCCGCCCTTACCGACCTGTGCCTGGACGCCTGGGCTGTTGACCTTCTCGTTCAGGTAATTGAAGTCCCACGACCAGCGCTTGCCAAAGACTTCAATCTTGACCTGTGGATGCGCAATCGGCTGCTCGATGTTGTCTTGCGTCTTCGCCGTGAAGGCGAAAAACCCGAGAACGAGGATGAGCGGAACCACCGTGTAGAAGATCTCAATCGGCAGGTTGTAGCGAAGCTGCACGGGAAGCCCGGTCTGACCCTTGCGGCGGCGATAGACGACCGCAGCCCAGATGATGAGCCCCCAGGTCAGAACTCCGACAGCAAGAAGGACCAGCCACGAGGTGTTCCACAGGCCAATGACTTCGCTCGTGTGGTTCGTAACGTTGGCGGATTTGACCGGAAGGAACCCGAACAGCTGCTGTTGTGTACAGCCCGCAAGAATTATCGTGATGACGACCGCGATGGGAATAGCAGCCCAACGAATACGGCGGTTACGGCGCACCTGGAACCTCTCGAATGTTGCGGACTGATTGCCTGTTCAGTCTATAACGCCCCTTCCCGGCCCCCTTGCCCAGCCGGGCCGTTAAAGCACAAAGATCGGACCGAAATCGGCCCGATCTTTGTGTCGGCTGGGAGGTCGCTCCCCGCGTACTGGATGCGGTCAGTGGAAGCTGTCACCGCAGGCACAGCTGCCCGACGCATTGGGATTGTCGATCGTAAACCCCTGCTTCTGGATGGTGTCTTCGAAATCGATGGAGGCGCCATCGAGGTAGGGAACGCTCATCTTGTCAACGACGACCTCCACGCCATCGGAGAACTCAACTGTTGCATCGCCATCGAGAATGCGCTCATCGAAGTACAGCTGGTAGATCAGGCCGGAGCAGCCGCCAGGCTGAACCGCAACCCGCAATCGCAGGTCATCGCGACCCTCCTGGGTGAGCAGACTCTGCACTTTGCTTGCCGCCGCCTCGGTGAGGCTGACGCCGTGAGCTGCAGTCGTGGTCGGGGCCGTGATCGTGTCAGTCATTCGTTCTCCTAAAATCCTTGCTTAATCCTACGCGCGACTCTCGAGCTTTGCGAGCAGGAGCGCTTCGGTGAGGATGGCGCGGCGAAATACTCCGAGATGCAGCGATTCGTTGGGGCTGTGCGCTCTCGTATCGGGGTCCTCGACGCCCGTAACGAGGATCTCCGCGCGTGGGAACTGCTCGACGAGGTCCGCGATGAACGGAATCGACCCACCGCTGCCGGTGTCAACAGGCTCCACGCCCCACGCCTCGCGCATGGCCGCTCGCGCGTCTGCGACGGCTGGACCGCTCGTGTCGACGAGAAATGGATTTCCCTGGTCGACATCCCAGATCCGAAGATGAGCGCCAAATGGGACGTTCGCCTTGAGATGCTGTTCGGCGGCGGCGAAGGCATCCTCCGACCGCTGACCGGGAGCGACTCGCACGCTAATGCGAACCGTCACCGATGGGATGAGTGTGTTCGATGCATTGATGACCGTTGGCGCATCGATGCCGGTGACCGTAATCGACGGCTGTGCCCACAGCCGGTGCAGGATGGCGCCGGTTCCGATCGACGTAACGCCGTCGAGGAGTGCGGCTTCCTCGCGAAGCTGGTCCTCCGTGTACTCGGGGGTGTCCATTTCCGTGGAGGTGAGGCCGTGCACGGCAACGCCGCCGTCCCTGTTCCAGAGTGTCGCGAGGAGCGCGATCGTCGCGGTCATGGCGTCCGGGGCCGCTCCCCCAAACATCCCTGAGTGCGATGCGTGATCGAGAGTGGAAACCGTCAGGCGGAAAGTCACATTGCCGCGCAAAGCCACGGTGAGGGCGGGAGTGTCGATGTTCCAGTTGTCCGCGTCGGCGACGACGATCGCATCCGCCTCGAGTTGATCGTGGTGATCGATCAGAAAGTTCGAAAAGGATCGCGAGCCAAACTCCTCTTCGCCCTCGATAAAGACTGCGAGGCCCAGATCAAAGTCACGGCCAAACACCTCGGTGAACGCGCGAATGCTGGCGACGTGCGTCAGAACTCCTGCCTTGTCATCCGCGGCTCCCCTGCCGTACAGGCGGTCACCACGAACCGTCGGCTCAAACGGCGACGAATCCCAGTCCTCGTCCTTGCCGGGGGGCTGCACGTCATGATGCGCATATAAAAGGATGGTCGGCTTGCCATTCTTCGCAGCCCGCGTGGCCAGCACTGCTGGCTGGCCGAGCGTGTCACCGGTGATCGCGGCCCGCGCGACCTCGACAGAATCGAACACCCCGAGCTTCTCAAAAAGCGCCCTGACCACGTCAGCACTCTCTGCGACATGCGTGGGGTCGAAGCCGTCCCAGGACACCGAGGGGATGCGCACGAGCCGCGACAGGTCAGCGATTGCGGCAGGCAACCCGGCCTGGACGGCATCCCGAAGTGTTTCCAGTGTTGAGTCTGAGGCGGGACGCGAATTCTCGGTCGGCTGCGTTTGGGTCATGCGGGTAATCTTAAGCCGACATCGAAGCAAGGACTCATCGTGGCCAAGGCATCCCCAAGCGCGTCGGCAAACCCGGCGGACGAAGAACTAGATAGCGACGGCGTGCCCACGAAGGGCCGAGCGACGCCGACTCGCAAGGAACGTGAAGCCGCCCGCAAGCGGCCGCTCGTTGCTGGCAACAGCCCCGAAGCCCGCCGTGCTGCCCGCTCAACTTCCCAGGCCCAGCGAGAACGAGCCCGGATCGGCATGCAGAACGGCGAGGAACGATACCTGCCGATTCGCGACCGCGGACCGCAGAAGCGTTACGTTCGCGACTACGTCGATGCGCGGTGGAGCGTCGGTGAGCTCGCGATTCCGCTGCTGGTCGTTTTGCTCGTTGCGTCTGTATTCGGCACTCAGGTGCAGGAGATCGTCACGTTCGGTCTTTACGCCTATCTGCTGATCGTCGTGGTCGACGTACTGCTGCTCGGCCGGCGCTTGAAAATTGCGCTCGGTGAAAAGTACGGCGACACTCGGGTCGAGAAGGTCCGGTGGTACGCGGCCATGCGTTCGATTCAGTTCCGCCTGCTGCGGCTGCCAAAGCCACAGGTCAAGCGCGGACAGTACCCCAACTAGCAGGCAGCGCCGCTAGTTCGGGGCTAGCAGTCTCGAGAGTTCGCGATTGATCTGTCGCGCCCAGAGCGGACCACGGTAGAGGAATGCCGTGTAGCCCTGCACCAGGGTTGCGCCGGCGTCCAGCCTCGCACGGACATCCGCTCCGGTCTCGACGCCGCCAACCGAGATCACACAGAATTCGGATGGCACGACCCGCCGAATTCGCCGCAGTACCTCGATTGAGCGGGCTGCGAGAGGAGCGCCCGACAGCCCTCCGGCACCTGCGGCCTCGACGACGGCTGCCGGGGTGACGAGATTGTCTCTCGAAAGGGTTGTGTTGGTCGCGATAATGCCGGCCAGCCGCAGCGCCACGGCGAGGCTCGCTATCTTGTCGACCTCGGCATCCGTCAGGTCAGGAGCGATTTTCACCAGCACAGGTGTGGCTCCCGCGCTCTCTCGCACGGCGCTGAGCAGGGGCTCAAGCTTCTCGAGCTCCTGCAGGCCACGCAGCCCCGGCGTGTTGGGCGAACTTACGTTGACGACCAGGTAGTCGGCCAGCGGAGCCAGAATCTTCGTGCTGGCCAGATAGTCGTCGATCGCGTCGTCGACGGCAACCACCCGGCTCTTGCCGATATTGATCCCGATTATGGGTCGACGCCGACCTGCGCGGCTCGCGGCGATTCGATCGGCGGCAGCCTCCGCGCCGTGGTTGTTGAAGCCCATGCGGTTGATGACCGCGCGGTCGGCGATCAACCGGAACAGCCGCGGTCGATCGTTGCCCGGCTGCGCGATGGCCGTAATCGTGCCCACCTCGACGTGCGAGAAGCCAAGCTGGCCAAGGCCGCGAATAGCGAGCCCCTCCTTGTCGAAACCCGCGGCCATGCCAAACGGTGAATCGAATCGCAGGCCCAGTGTCTCAACGGCGAGGTGATCTGCTGGCCGCGTCAATCTGCGAATGAGTCGACCCACGCCGAGAAGCGGAACCGCGCGAATGACAATGAACGCGAGACCGTGGGCTCGCTCTGGGTCCATATGCCGAAGAACCAGGCTGAAAAGTGCGCGATACATGCGGCTCTCAGGTTACCGGGAAACGCCCTGCTCTCGAGTGCGTCCGGCGACTACTCGGCGACAGCCGGGTCGTGCTCGACGCGCAGCAGGGTGATTGCTGCCTCGAAGTCTTCCAACGATTCGAAGGCCTGGTAGACGCTGGCGAAACGGAGGTAGGCGACCTCGTCGAGTTCGCGGAGCGGGGGCAGGATGGCGAGCCCGATGTCGTTCGCGTCGATCTGGGATGCCCCGGTTGCCCGAATGGTCTCCTCGACGCGTTGTGCCAGCACGGCCAGGTCGGTGTCGGTAACCGGCCTGCCCTGGCAGGCCTTCCGGACGCCACTGACGATCTTCTCGCGGCTGAACTGCTCAACGACGCCATTGCGCTTGATTACCGTCAGGCTCGCGGTCTCGGTGGTGCTAAACCGGCGGCCGCACTCCGGGCACTGCCTGCGGCGTCGAATCGACAGCCCGTCGTCGCTCGTACGCGAATCGATGACGCGGCTGTCCGGATGGCGACAGAAGGGGCAGAACATAGTGCGTCTAGGATACGCGCTGCGTCATCCAACACGCTGGCAGTTCACGCCCACGGTGACACAACGCCCTAGTGGAACCGCGCGGTTACCGCGTCGCCGTGAGCCGGCAGGTCTTCTGCGGCAGACAGCGCGACGATCTTCCTCTCAACGGCCTGCAGCGCAGCGCGGTCGTAGCGGATAACCTGCTGCGGCCGCAGGAATGTGTATGCGCCGAGTCCCGATGAGAAGCGCGCCTGGCCGCCGGTCGGCAGCACGTGGTTCGATCCCGCGAGGTAATCACCGAGGCTTACGGGTGAATTCTCACCAAGGAAGATTGCGCCCGCGCTGGTGATGAGATCGAGAACCGCGCCGGGTTCCGTCGTTTGGATCTCGAGGTGCTCCGGACCGTAGGCGTTGCTGAATGCCGCAGCGGACTGGAGGTCTGCGACCAGAACGATCGCGGACTGCGGGCCGTTCAGCGCGGTCTGAACCCGATCGGCGTGGTGGGTCGAGGCACTAAGGCGATCGAGCTCGACCTGCACGGCCGCGGCAAACTCTTCGCTCGGAGTGACCAGAACGGAGGCCGCCGCCTCGTCGTGTTCGGCTTGGCTCACGAGGTCTGCGGCGACGATCCTGGCATCCGCGTTCTCATCTGCGATCACCAAAATCTCGGTGGTCCCTGCCTCGGAATCGATGCCGACAACGCCACGCACCAGCCGTTTTGCTGCTGCGACATAGACATTCCCGGGGCCCGTAATCAGCTCGACCGGATCGAGGCTCAGATCCGGGATGCCGTAAGCCAGCGCGCCAATCGCGCCAGCCCCACCCATCGCATAGACCTCTTCCACTCCGAGCAGCCCCGCCGCACCCAGGATCGTGGGGTGCACCCCTCCCCCGAAGTCCTTCTGGGGCGGGGATGCGAGAGCCACAGAACCGACTCCGGCGACGTGTGCCGGCACCACATTCATCACCACGCTCGACGGATAGACCGCTTTGCCGCCCGGAACGTAGAACCCGACGCGATCGATGGGCTGCCAGCGTTGAATCACCTCGGCGCCCGGAGCCAGATTCGTGACAACGGAGATCGGTACCTGGGCCGCCGTGGCGCGAGTGACCCGATCGATGGCCTCCTCGAGTGCGTCGCGAACGGAGGGGGTCAGACGCGCCATTGCCTCCGCGATCTCACCCGCATGGACCCTGATTGTCGCTGGCCGCACTCCATCGAACCGCTCGGCCTGGTCAAGTAGTGCGTCAACTCCACGCGCGCGAACGTCGGCGATGAGGTCAGCAGCGGCATCGATTGCGACAGTAACGTCGGTGGCGGCCCGGGGCGCGAGACGCGCAAGTTCAGCATTGCTTGGGGAGGTGGCCCGAAGGTCGATGATCTGCATCATGGCTCCACAACTCTATTCGTTTGGCGGAATACCCTGACGCCCGAGAGACTTGATTACCACGTATGAACTCACTCGAAAAGCCAGAAGAGCCCGCAACCCTCGCGGTCGATGACCTCGAGGCGTTCAAGCGAGCGTTCCGGCGCCATGCCGCAGGTGTTGCCGCGGTAACCGCGCTGGACCCGGACGGCAAGCCGGTGGGTTTCACGGCCACGTCGCTGGCATCCCTCGCAGCCGTGCCGCCGCTGGCAACGTTCAACATGGCGCAGGTTGCGAGCGCGTGGCCTGCCATGTTCGTCGGCAACCGTGTCGCGATTCACACGCTGGGGCCGCGCACGAGGCATCTCGCCGAGAGGCTCGCGGCCGACAACACCCAACGTTTCGTCGGAGATCACTGGAAGCCCGGGCCCTACGGTGTACCGATTCTCGAGGGCGTGACCTCCTGGATGCTGGGAAGGATCATCGAGGTGCATCCTGTGCACAACAGTGCGGTCATCGTCATCCAGATCGAGACGGGCGCGCTTGGCCCCGCGGATGAAGCCCTGCTCTACCACGAGCGCGCGTACCGGACGCCCGGCGCAGAGGTCTAATTACAGCATCGGGCTGACGGCGCCTTGGGCGACGAGTTCAGGGCGGGTTATCCGAGGCAGCTCGGGCCGAGCAGCGTCTTAAGTTCGCCATAGAGGTCGGCCGAGACGGTGACCGGATACGGGATTTCGAACATCCGCGCGGTCTCACCTTTGATGAGTTTCAACCGCACCTCGTTGTCGCCCGAGTGTCGAATCAGGACGTCGTTGAGTTGACTCACGATGTCGGTCGTCGCCCGAAACTCGGGCACAGAGATAACCAGTGGGCCGCTGCCCAAACCAGTGCCGACATCCGGAGCGAACATGCTGACGGCGTGCAGGTTCATGCCGTCATCTCGCACGCTGACCCGCCCCCTCACCACAACGATGGCGTCGCTCACGAGCGCGGGTGCGAACTCCTGGTAGGTCTTGCCCATGAACATGACCGTGATTTCAGCGCCGAAATCTTCGATGGTGACCATGCCGTATTGATTGCCGGACTGCCGCGCTGTTCGATGCTGCACGCTGGTCATGAGGCCCGCGATCGTGACAGTCTCGCCATCGCGTGCCACCTCGCCGCTCAGTATTTCGGTGATCGTCGAGGAGGCGTGCTTCGCGAGTTGGGCCTCAAGGCCGGCCAGCGGATGATCGGACACGTACAGTCCGAGCATCTCGCGCTCGAACGCGAGCTTGTCGCGCTTCGACCACTCGGGGCGGTCGGGAACCCTGCTGTGCTCCTGTGGCTCATCGAACAAACTGTCGAAATCGAAGCCGGCCTGGCCGGTCGCCTCCGTGCGCTTGACGTTGACCGCGCCTTCCACGGCATCCTCATGAATCTCGAGGAGCGCACGCCGTGTCGCGCCCAGCGAGTCGAACGCACCGGCCTTGATAAGCGATTCGACCGTTCGCTTGTTCGCCACGGGAATCGGCACCTTCGACAGGAAGTCGTAGAACGACTCGAACCTGTCTTTCTCCTCGCGCGCCGCGCGGATACCCTCGACCACGTTGTACCCGACGTTGCGAACGGCTCCGAGGCCGAATCGGATGTCGCCGGGGCCGGTCTCCGAGGGCACAGCCGTGAAGTCGACGAATGACTCGTTGACATCGGGTGCCAGCACCTTGATGCCCATCCGACGGCACTCGTTGAGATACAGACCCAGCTTGTCTTTCGAGTCACCGACGCTGGTCAGCAGGGCCGCCATATATTCGGCCGGGAAGTTTGCCTTCAGGTACGCGGTCCAATAACTCAGGATGCCGTAGCCGGCGCTGTGCGCCTTGTTGAACGCGTAGTCGGCAAACGGCATCAGCGTTTCCCAGAGGACGTCGACGGCCTGTGTACTGTACCCGTTGCTCTTCATACCGCCGGCGAAACCCTCGCGCAGCTTGCCGAGCACCTTCTTGTCTTTCTTACCCATCGCCTTACGCAGGATGTCCGCCTGGCCGAGCGAGAATCCCGCGACCTTCTGCGCGGCAGCCATGACCTGCTCCTGATAGACGATCACACCGTAGGTCACCGCGAGGATGTCCTCGAGAGGTTCCGCGAGCTCCGGATGGATCGCATCAATCTTCTGGAGGCCGTTCTTGCGCAACGCGTAATTGGTGTGCGAGTTCATGCCCATCGGACCCGGTCGATACAGCGCAATGACTGCCGAAATGTCTTCGAAGTTCGTTGGCTTCAGCTGACGCAGCAGGGAGCGCATCGGCCCGCCGTCCAGCTGGAAGACACCGAGCGTTTCGCCGCGAGCGAGCAGGTCGTACGTTTTTTGGTCGGCATCGAGGTCAAGCTCTTCGATCACGAGCCGTGAACCCGTGTTCTTTTCGATCATGTTCAGGGCGTCGTCGATGATCGTGAGGTTTCGTAGTCCGAGGAAGTCCATCTTGATGAGACCAAGGGACTCGAGCGGAGGCTGGTCGAACTGCGTGATGATCGCGCCGTCATCCTCGCGCTTCATGATGGGCAGGACGTCGAGAAGCGGCTCCGCGGACATCACGACGCCAGCGGCGTGAACCCCCCATTGCCTCTTTAGGTTTTCGATGCCGAGCGCCGTCTCGAAGACCTTGGCCGCTTCGGTGTCAGTCTCGAGGACCGCACGGAAGTCTGCGGCCTCTTTCCAGCGCGGAGCATCCTTGTTCAGGATGTCGGCGAGCCCGATGTCTTTGCCCATAATCGCCGGCGGCATGGCCTTCGTCAGTTTCTCGCCAACGGAGAACGGCATCCCAAGGACACGGGCGCTGTCCTTCAGCGCCTGCTTCGCCTTGATCGTGCCGTACGTCACGATCTGCGCGACGCGGTCGTCGCCATACTTCTCGGTGACGTAGCGGATGACTTCTGGGCGCCGTCGATCGTCGAAGTCGACGTCGACGTCAGGCATGGAGACGCGCTCGGGGTTGAGGAATCGCTCGAAGATGAGGCCGTGCACCAGCGGATCGAGTTCGGTGATGCCCATCGCGTAGGACGCCATGGAACCGGCTGCCGACCCGCGACCCGGGCCGACCCGAATGCCCTGGCTTTTCGCCCAGGCGATGAAGTCGGCGACGACGAGGAAGTATCCGGGGAACCCCATCTGCTTGATGACGTCGACCTCGTACTGCACCCGGGCCAGGTGAGCCTCTGACGGTGCGCCGTTGAAGCGACGCAGCATCCCGGACGCGACCTCTTTCTCGAACCAGCTCGCCTCCGTCTCGCCCTCGGGCACCGGGAAACGGGGCATGAGGTTGCGATGTTCAAAACTGACGTCGACACGCTCGGCGATGAGCAGCGTGTTGTCGCAGGCTTCTGGATGATCGCGGAACAGGTGCCGCATCTGCGCGGCCGTCTTCAGGTAGAACTCATCGGAGTCGAACTTGAACCGATTGGGATCGTCGAGCGTCGATGCCGACTGCACACAGAGCAGAGCGGCGTGGGCCTTTGCGTCGTGTGCCTGCGTGTAGTGCAGGTCATTGGAGGCGACCAGCGGCAGACCCAGCTGCTTCGCGAGTCGGAGCAGGTCGTTCATTGTTCGACGCTCGATGTCGATGCCGTGATCCATGACCTCGGCAAAGAAGTTGTCCTTGCCGAAGATGTCGCGGAAGTCTGACGCTGCCTTCAGCGCCTCGTCGTACTGGCCAAGGCGGAGACGGGTCTGCACCTCGCCACCGACGCATCCCGTCGTCGCGATGACGCCCTTCGAATAGCGGCTGAGGAGTTCACGGTCCATGCGCGGCTTGAAATAGAAACCCTCGATGGACGCGAGCGACGAGAGGGTGAAGAGATTGTGCATCCCCTCGTTGTTCTCCGAGAGGAGGGTCATGTGCGTGTACGCGCCCGAACCACCGACATCGTCTGAGGACTGCGTGCTCGCACCCCAGCGGACGCGCGTCTTGTCTCCGCGAGCGGTGCCGGGCGTGATGTAGGCCTCGGTTCCGATGATGGGTTTTAGGCCATTCGCGGTTGCCTGCTGCCAGAAGTCATATGCGCCGAACATGTTGCCGTGGTCGGTCACCGCGATAGCTGGCATGCCCTGTTCTGCGGCCGCCTCCATGAGCGGTTTTATGCGCGCAGCGCCATCCAGCATCGAGTACTCACTGTGCACGTGCAGATGCACGAATGAATCGTTGGATGTGGGCAAAACAACTCCGCTAGCCGAGGGTGTGCTCTAGCTTAAGCCCGCTGCGTCACGTCTCTCGCAGGACATCGAGTGCGTGTTGAAGGTCGTCGGGATATTGGCTTTGGTATTCCACCATCGCGCCCGTTCCCGGATGTCGAAAACCCAGCCGCATCGCGTGAAGCCACTGCCTAGTCAGCCCAAGTCGCGCGCTCAGGGTCGGGTCGGCTCCGTACATTGCATCGCCGACGCAGGGGTGTCGCTGAGCCGCCATGTGTACTCGGATCTGGTGCGTGCGCCCGGTCTCGAGGTGGATTTCCAGAAGGGACGCGCCGGGGAACGCTTCCAGCGTTTCGTAGTGGGTGACGGACGGTTTTCCCTCCGCCGTCACCGCGAATTTCCACGAGCTGCCCGGGTGGCGTCCGATCGGCGCGTCGATCGTGCCCGACAGCGGATCCGGATGCCCTTGCACGATTGCGTGGTAGATCTTGGAAACCTCGCGGTCATGAAACTGCCGCTTCAGCTCCGTGTATGCCCGCTCGCTCTTCGCGACCACCATGAGTCCGCTCGTGCCTGCGTCGAGCCTGTGGACGATGCCTGCACGCTCTGCGGCGCCCGAGGTTGCGACCCGAAAGCCAGCGGCGGCAAGTGCACCGAGCACGGTTGGGCCATCCCAGCCCACTGAGGGGTGCGCAGCAACGCCAACGGGTTTGTCGATGACCACGAAGTCATCGTCGTCGTAGACAATCCGGAGATCAGGGACAGCCCGCGCAACCACAACCGGTGCCTCGCGCGGCTGCCACTCGACCTCGAGCCACGCCTCGGCGCGGAGGCGGTCGGACTTGCCGACGACAATGCCATCCAGCCTGACGCCGTCGGCCTCCGCGACCTCAGCCGCGAAACTCCGAGAGAAGCCGAGCAGCTTGGCGAGCCCGGTATCAACTCGCTCGCCGGCGAGCCCGTCGGGAACCGGCAGACTTCGGGACTCCATGGCTACTTCTGCTCTTCAAGCGGAGCAGCCACCGGATCACCGGCCGGGATCGGCTTTCGCGGCCCGTGGCGCCCATCAAGGCCGACACCCCTGATCGTCAGGATGATGAACAGACACATGCTGATGACGATGGCGCTGTCTGCGATGTTGAAGATCGCGGGAAATCCGTAGACCTGGATGAAGTCGACCACGTGTCCCTCGCCGAACCGCGGCTGTCGAAACAGCCGATCGGTCAGGTTGCCGAGGGTACCGCCGAGAAGGAGCCCGAAGAGCACTCCCCAACCGAACGAATGTATGCGACGCGCGTACAGGATGATGAAGACGGCGACAGCAGCCGCCACGATCGAGAACACCCACGTCATCCCCGTGCCAAGCGAAAATGCTGCGCCCGAGTTCTTGACGAAGTGGAACTGCAGGACGTTGCCGAGGATGTCGACCTGCTGGCCGAGAGTGAGGTTGCTGACGATCAGGTATTTCGCACCCTGATCGAGCAAATAGATCCCAAGCGCGACGATGGCCAGTACAACGAGCACCCGAGCACTGGGCGCCCTCGTACTGGCCTTCGACGCGGAACTAGTTTCCGGCAAAACCGGGGTAGTTGGCGGGCGGCGGTGCTACCGGAGAACCGAAGTTCTGAGCGGGTGCCGGTGCCGAACCCACGGCAGGCGCTCCGGCGGGCTGAAGCACTGCGGAAGTGGCGTCGAGTTCGCGAAGCTGGCCCTCGATGTATCCCTTGAGCTTCTGGCGGTATTCGCGCTCGAACGTGCGCAGCTCATCGATGCGGTGCTCGAGTGCCTGACGCTCCTGATCGAGGGACGAGATCTGCGCACGTTGCTGCGACTGCGCCTCTTCGAGTGCGCGGGCAGCCGCGGCCTGACCCTCTTCGAGAGTGCGTGCTGCCGTAGCCTGGCTCTCCTCGACGGTGCGAGCGGCAGTAGCCTGGCCCTCGGCAATGAGCGCATCACGCTTCTCCACGCCCTCACGGACATGCTCTTCGTGCAGGCGACGGGCGAGCTGGAGCAAGTTGTTGGTATTGCTCGGGTCCATCGAATTCGGGTCTGCGATCGGTGCCTGGTATGTGGCAGGCACCTGCGCAGCCTGCGGAGTGGGCGCAGCCTGCGGGGCATCGAAGGCCGGTGCGGACTGGGCCGCCTGCGCACCACCTGCGCGCTGGAGTTCTGAGATACGCGAGTCGCTGGCAATCAGTCGCTGGCGGAGTTCTTC
This sequence comes from Glaciihabitans sp., assembly GCA_025463785.1. Lineage (GTDB taxonomy): Bacteria > Actinomycetota > Actinomycetes > Actinomycetales > Microbacteriaceae > Galbitalea. The sequence goes on along the minus strand of JAODBD010000010.1, from coordinate 132,742 downwards.
GTTCTCCTGATTGAGGCGGCGCAATTCGACGACGACCTCGTCGAGGAAGTCGTCGACCTCATCCTGATCGTATCCCTCACGGAATTTCGTCGGTTGGAACCGCTTGTTGACCACGTCTTCTGGTGTCAAAGCCATCGCCGTCACCTCAATAACTTTCTCTCAGTGCTCTCGCCACCCGCTGGTGCGGGGTGTCGTGCATACAAGTACCGTGCGGAACTGTGCCGAGCAGTCAGCTCCGTGTATAACAATCGGCTAACGCTAGCAACATTTGCCACACGCGGGTACATGGGTTGCAGAAACCAGCGTACATGGGTTGGCAAGCCATAGGGATGATCGCGTGGAGCGATCCGAGTCAGGCACTACCCCAGAAAGGAGGCCTCAACCTCGGAGTCAGCTTCTGCCGATTCTCCGCTCACAGCGACGTGCGCCGGCGAAAGCAGGAACACCTTGTTTGTGACTCGCTCGATCTTGCCGTAGAGGCCCAGCGAGAGACCGCCGGCGAAGTCGATCAAGCGACGGGCATCCGGTTCGGACATCTGTGAAAGGTTGATGATCACCGGGATGCCCTCGCGGAAGTTCTCGGCGATGACCTGAGCGTCCTTGTACTGGCGTGGGTGCACCGTCAGGATCTCGTTCATTTCGCCCGGACCGGATGACTTGGGTACCGGCCGGCGGAGGGGTGTAACCGGGGCCCGGCCAGCAGTGGGAGCCACGTGGGTAACGGGCGCTGCGGGGGCCGACGGCGCGGAATCCTCGTACTCGAATTCCTCGTCCGCGAGCCCAAGGTAAACCATGGTCTTGCGCAGCGGATTTGCCATTGTGTCGCCTTTCGAAGGAGTGCCTATGGCCTGACTTTAACCGGCGTCCGCACGTTTTCCCGTGATTGCCGTTCCAATGCGGAGGTGTGTCGCGCCCTCGAGGACGGCTTCACGAAAGTCGCCAGACATCCCCATGGATAGCGCGGACGCGGTTGGAGCCGACCGCAGCATCCGCTCGCTCACCCGTCGCACGCGTTCGAAAGCCCGCCTCGGGTCCTCACCCAGTGGTGCTACCGCCATGAGGCCACGCAGCGTCACAGTGGGCGCGGCGAGCACGGTCTCGACGAGAGCGTCGAGAGAGGCCTCAGTCACTCCGCCGCGTCCGGCGTCATTCGTGAGATTCAATTGGATGAATGCGTCGACCGGTTTACCCACCGCCGCGATTGCCGAGACGAGTGAAGGCCGGTCAACCGACTGGATATCGCTCGCATAGTCGAGCACAGCGCGTACCTTGTTGCTCTGCAACTGCCCGATGAAGTGCCAGGTCAGGTCGAGACTCGCGAGTTCGGCGGCCTTCGGCGCGGCGTCCTGGTGACGGTTCTCGCCCACATCCCGAACGCCGAGTTGCGACAGCTCCCTGATAAGGGATGCCGGATGGAACTTGGTGACCACAATGGTCGTGATGTCGTCGACGTTCCTGCCCGCGACGGACGCCGCATCCGCAATCTCGGACCGAACGGCCGCGAGTCGTTCGGCGAGCGTTGGCGCTGCGGTGCTCATGTCTACTTCAGGAAATCTGGAACGTCCAGTTCATCTTCTACGTCGTCGAAGGCGTGATCCACCGGAGCGGTGACCTGCTGCTCTTCGTCGCCCCAGCTGGATGTCGGGGCTGCCGCAGCCGTGCCAACGCTGGCTGTCGCAGCTGTCGCCCCGACGAACGTGCTCCGGCGGGTATCACGCGGCTTGACGCTCGGCTCTCCCCCGTCGAATCCGGCGGCGATCACAGTGACGCGCACCTCATCGCCGAGTGTGTCATCGATAACGGCACCAAAGATGATGTTCGCCTCGGGATGCACGGCCTCCTGAATGAGGCGAGCCGCGTCGTTGATCTCGAAAATGCCGAGATTTGACCCGCCCTGAACCGAGATCAGGACGCCATGCGCACCGTCGATGCTGGCTTCGAGCAGCGGTGACGCGACGGCAAGCTCTGCCGCCTTGATTGCGCGATCGGCCCCGCGCGACGAACCGATGCCCATGAGGGCCGAGCCTGCCCCCTGCATCACGGACTTGACATCGGCGAAGTCGAGGTTGATGAGGCCGGGTGTCGTAATGAGGTCTGTGATGCCCTGCACGCCGGCGAGAAGCACCTGGTCTGCGGTCGCGAACGCTTCGAGCATGCTGATGCCGCGGTCGCTAATTTCAAGCAGACGATCATTCGGTACGACGATGAGCGTGTCGACCTCATTCTTGAGCGAGGCAACGCCAATCTCCGCCTGCGAGGACCTCCGCTTGCCTTCGAACCCGAAGGGTTTTGTGACAACACCGATTGTGAGAGCGCCGATGGATTTCGCAATGCGAGCGACAACGGGGGCACCGCCGGTTCCCGTGCCGCCACCCTCACCTGCGGTCACGAAGACCATGTCTGCGCCGGCCAGTGCCTCTTCGATCTCTTCGGCATGGTCCTCGGCGGCGCGACGACCAACCTCCGGATCGGCGCCGGCACCGAGGCCGCGCGTAATCTCGCGGCCGACATCGAGCTTGACGTCGGCGTCACTCATCAGGAGCGCCTGCGCATCCGTATTGATGGCAATGAACTCGACGCCACGAAGGCCGAGCTCGATCATGCGGTTGACGGCATTCACGCCACCGCCGCCAATACCGACCACCTTGATCACTGCGAGGTAGTTCTGGTTCGATGTCACTTCCGGCCTCCGCTGGTAACTCTCAACCTCGCTGTAACCTTCAACCTCAACTAAAAGATTAATGTTATGCTCGGTATGCATTTCCTGACACGAAGGTAGGTCGCGCAGGCGACCGGGTGCCGCAGGCGCTCCGCGTGTTGCAAAACACGGCTGCAGATCAAAAGTTCTTCCAGCCGTTTCAGGGTGTCGCGGTAGGAGTGGGAGTGGGCCGCGTCGTCTGCTGGCCCTTGCCGCAGGCAGCGACGAGTGGTGCCGTCACGTTGAGTACAGGCAATGCGCGACACTTCTTGATCCTGAGCATGCTCGCGAGCGTGAGCGCCTTGGCTTCTGAGTCTGCCGAGCTCCCCCAGATCACTGTGTGATTGTTGCCGGTCAGAGTGAGGCTCACGTCGTCGAGCGTCGTCGCCGAAACCGTTACGACCTGGCTCGCGACGGACGACGGCATCGCGAGCAGCACCTTGACTGCCGCTGTGAACGCGGCGCCTCCCGGCCTGGCCGAACCGATATCGATGATCGGAAGCCCCGCTCTCGTGGCTGATGTCTTCAGGACCACCCCCGCCGGATCGACCTGGTCGAAGCTGTTGCCATTCCGCATCGCACCGATCGCCTGGCGCTCCACGATCCTGATGACGAGCGTGTTGGGCGGCACAACCTCGGTCACATAGCTTCGGATGAGAGTAAATCGCGAGAGATCGCGATCGATTTTCCCCGTGTCGAGGAGGGCGAGCGGAGTACCGACCTGATCTTTCAGGGCTGCGCGAACGTCCGAGGCTCTAATGGCTGTTGCACCCTGGACGTCGACCGTTCGCAAGGCGAGAATTGGCGAGAAGACGGCGACCGCCATGACGGCACCAAGCAGCACCGCAATCACCGCGACGATGAGCCAGGTCAGTCGTCGGCGCCTGCTGTGACGAGTGAATCGTCGGGCTTCAACCCGCTTCAACCGGTGTGCCTCGCGAGCAGCGATCCGCTCGGCACGGGATGGCTTCGCCTGCGACGTGCGAGGCGCCTCTGCCCTTTCGGTGGAAACGCGTCGCTTCGACGGTTTCTTCGCCGTCGCATCGCGTGTGGTATCACGAGAGCGCTCGGCACGCACCGTACGAGCGGCCTTTCTTTGCGGCTGCTCCGGTTCCGGCTGATCGAATCCCTCAGGGCGCTTCATCACGTCGGTTTCACGCCTGCGACGTTGCCGCGAGCGACGCAAGGATCTGGGGAACGATCCTGTACACGTCACCGCAGCTCAGCGTCATGATGATGTCGCCGTCACGCGCGACAGCTGCTGCGTGGTCAGCAGCCTGCTGCCAGTCGGGCAGGTACGCAACGCGCGTCTGGTCCTCGAACCGTTCGGAGACTAGCGCCCCCGTGACACCGGGAATCGGGTCCTCGCGCGCACCATAGACGTCAAGAACCACCGTATGGTCCGCGAGGTGTTCGTAGGTGGCGGCGAACTCCCCCGCCATCATTTTTGTCCGGCTGTAGAGATGAGGTTGGTGCACCGCGATGATGCGCCCACCTCCCACGACCGTGCGTGCTGCCGCGAGTGCCGCCGCGACCTCAGTGGGATGGTGCGCGTAATCGTCGTAAACGCTGACCCCGCGCACAATGCCGTGCAGTTCGAATCGCCGCTCCGTCCCCGCGAAAGTGGCAATCCCGTCGAGGGCCTGCCGAGGATCCAAACCCAACCCGACGAGGACCGCGAAGGCTCCTGCCGCGTTCAGGGCATTGTGTCTGCCGGGGATGCGCAGGCGTGCGTCGTAGTCGGCGCCCTGCCACGAGAGCGAAAAGGAGACGGGGCCATCCGTGACAATCGAATGAATGCGGACTGCGGCATCCGCAGCCTCTCCGAAGGAAATGACGCGCTTGTTTTCGATTGCCGCCGTGACGCGCACTGCGCCCGGGTCGTCGCTGGAAACGACTACGAACTCGGACGCGGCATTGGCGAACTGCACGAACGCAGCATCGAAGGCTTCGTGTGACCCGTAGTGGTCGAGATGGTCCGCGTCAACGTTGGTGATCAGAGCGACTGCGGTGTCGTACAGCAGGAAGGTTCCGTCGGATTCGTCTGCCTCGACGACGAACAGCTCGCCCCCGCCGTGCGCCGAGCTAACACCGAGGGACTCGATGACGCCGCCATTGACAAAACTGGGATCCTCGCCGAGCGCCAGCAGGGCGGTGATGATCATGCCCGTCGATGTGGTCTTGCCATGTGCCCCCGCGACGGCAATGAGCCGCTGCCCGCTGATTAACCAGGCGAGTGCCTGCGAGCGATGCAGCGTCGGGATGCCGCGCTCGCGCGCAAGCAAATACTCGGGATTGTCTGGCCAGAGGGCGCCCGTGTAAACGAGCGCGTCCGCGTCGCCGAGGTTGGCGGCGTCATGACCGATCGTGACAGTGGCACCCAGCCCGCGCAGTGCCTCGGTGTTGTGGTTCTCGCTGCGATCAGAGCCGCTCACGCGGTGCCCCGCTGCGATGAAGAGGCGAGCGATTCCGCTCATCCCGGAACCCCCGATCCCGACGAAGTGGAGCGAACCCAACTCGGTGGGCAGCTTCTCGGACAAATCGGGCTTAATCATTTGTTCTCGATTTTAGTGCCGGGCGCTCTGAAGCAGGTCGACCATGCGATCGGCCCCGTCGCGCGTACCGACAGATGCCATGCTTGCGGCCATCCCCGCAATCGCTGCGCGGTCGCGGAGCAGGGCGGTGAGATCGGCGGCAATCCAGGCCGGAGTGAAGTCGGCATCCGCGATCAGGATGGCTCCGCCGGCATCAACGGCGTCCTTCGCGTTGAAACGCTGTTCGCCATTGCCAACCGGATACGGCACGAATACGGCAGGCAAGCCGACGGCGGCGAACTCACTCACGGTCGCCGAACCGGCTCGCGCCACCGCGAAGTTTGCCGCCGCGATGGCGAGGTCCATGCGATCGCAGTACTTCACGAGGTGGTAGTCGATCTGACCGAGGTCGACGAGGTCGGAACCATTGCCCGCAATGTGAAGCACCTGCCAACCGGCTCCGAGGATGCTCGCGATCCCGTCGTACACGGCGGCATTGATCGAGCGAGCGCCCGTAGAGCCGCCGGTCACCAGCAGGAGCGGCTTGGTGTCGTCGAGCCCGAAGAACCGGATGGCCTCCAGTCGAGCGCTGTGCCGGTCGAGTTGCTCGATCTCGCGGCGCAGCGGCATTCCGACCCAGGTCGCGTAAGGAAGTCTGGTCTCGCGAAAGGCGACGCCGACTGACCTCGTGTATCGGGCGCCGAGGCGGTTGGCGAAGCCCGGCTTCGCATTCGCCTCGTGGAGGGCGAGTGGAACTCCGAGGGCGTGAGCGGCGCGGTAGGCCGGCGCCGAGGCGTACCCGCCGAAGCCGACCACGACATCCACCTCTCGGTCCTGGATGTAGCGCCTGGTCTGGGCAACCGCCTCCCGGAAGCGGCGCGGGAACGTCAACGCAGCACTGTTCAACCGACGCGGAAACGGAAGCCGCTCGATTGTCAGCAGCTCGTAGCCGCGCTCGGGGACCAGCCGCGCCTCGAGCCCCTCCTTCGTACCGAGAACTAGTACGGTGGCGCCCGGTTCGCGGTCGCGAATGCGGTCGGCGACCGCCAGCAGCGGGTTGACATGGCCCGCTGTGCCTCCGCCGGCGAGAAGGTAGGTCGTCATTCTCGAACCGGAGCGTGTCGAGCGAACGACAGCACAACACCAATAGCAATGAGCGACATGATCAGGGATGACCCTCCGGCGGACAGCAGCGGTAACGGGACCCCGAGAACGGGCAGGAGGCCAAGCACGACAGCGATATTAACAAACGCCTGGCCAATCAGCCACACCATGATTCCGCTCGTGGCGATGCGAACAAATGGGTCATCCGAGGCGCGGACGACCCGAACGAAGCTCATCGCGAGGACGACGAGCAGCGCGAGCACCAGGATGGCGCCGATGAGCCCGAGTTCATCGCCAATGATCGCGAAGAGGAAGTCATTATCGGCCTCGGGCAGCCAGCCCCACTTGACCTTGGACTCCCCGAGGCCTGAGCCGAAAATCCCACCGGCGGCGATGCCCCACCAGCCGTGGACGGACTGGTAACAGGCGCCCTGGAAATCGTCCACGTTCGGGCATCCGCTCAGCCAGGCGGCGATGCGATTGCCTCGGGATGATCCCAGTTGCGTGAGCAGCATGGTGATTGGCGTCAGGATGAGAAGGGCGATCCCGAGCACTCGAAGCCGAGTTCCCGCATAGAACAGGCAGCCAAGAACGATGAGCGCAAGGATGATCGCGGTTCCCAGGTCCTTACCGAACAGGACGAGTCCGATCGCCAACCCCGACACCAAAGCCACAGGCAGCGCGACGCGCTTCCAGTCGCCGACGAGGTGCCCTTTGCGCGAAACCACCCACGCGATCCAGAGGATCAGCGCGAATTTGATCACCTCAGACGGCTGGCCACTGAACGAGCCAATCTTGATCCAGTTTTGATTGCCGTTGACGCTTGCCCCGAGATGAGGCACGAAAACGAGCAGTTGCAGGATGCCGGACGCGAAGATTGCGGGTCGCGCCCACTTCTTCCAGAATCCAACCGGCATCCGCGAGGCAAGAAGCATCAGCGGCACGCCGATGAGCGCGTAGAGCCCTTGTTTCGTGAATGAACTGAAGAAATCATTGTGGTTGGCGGCCGATGCGCCGTCGTCGATCGACGACGATGAGAGCACCATCACGAGACCGAACAGGACCAGAAACAGCGTCGTGCCCAGCAGCGTAAAGAACGTGCTGGTCTCAGCACCGAAAACCTTCTGTACGACGACAACGGCCGTTGCTCCGCCGGTTCGCCGCTGGGGCGTGCCGTCGGGCTGGTCGTCAGCGAGGCGCGGAGGGCGAGTCGTCGTCATCCGCTGCCCCTCCCAGGTATTCCCGAACCGCTTCCGCGAATCGCCTGCCTCGGTCTGCATAATCGGTGAACTGATCCATGGATGCCGCGGCCGGGGCCAACAGCACGACGTCTCCTGCCTTCGCGACGGCAGCAGACAGCCTCACGGCCGTTGGCATTACCTCCTTAGTGTCATCGGTGTCGACCTCGAACACTGGCAGTTCTGGCGCGTGTCGCTCGAATGCCCGGCGAAGGGCTTCGCGGTCTTCGCCGATCAGGATCGCGGCAGTAAGCCGGCCAGACTGAACTCGCACGAGATCGTTGACGTCGACGCCTTTCAGCAGGCCTCCGACGATCCAGACAACCGACTGGTGCGCGCGGAGGGATGCCGCTGCCGCGTGTGGATTCGTCGCCTTCGAGTCATCGATCCAGATGATGTCCGCAAACTCCGCGACAACCTCTGTTCTGTGCTCATCGAGCCGAAACGTCTGCAAGCCCTGCCTGATCACGACTGGCTCAACGCCGAATGACCGAACGAGAGCAGCCGCGGCAAGGACGTCCGCGATCAGGTGTGGCGCTCCGAGGCCCGACGAAACCAGTTCTTCGCGTGTCGATAACTCAAGTGCTGTCGTCGCGCGCTCTGCGAGAAATGCGCGGTCACACAGGATGCCGTCGACAACCCCGAAGTCGCTCGGCCCCGGAGCGTCGAGTCCGAAGCCGATCGCCCTGCAGCCGTCGATGACTTCCGCATCCTCGACCATTCGCAGCGTCGCTTCGTCAGCGCGGTTGTACACGGCTGCGACTCTCGTATTCGTGTAAACCTTGGCTTTGGCCGCTGCATAACCCTCGCGTGAGCCGTGCCAATCGAGGTGGTCGTCGGCGACGTTGAGGCAGACGCTCGCCCAGGGCGAGAGCGTGCCATTGGGTGTCTGCCCCAGCCAGTGCAACTGGTAACTCGATAGCTCGACGACGAGAACGTCAAATCCGGCGGGGTACCGCACGGCGTCCAACACCGGAATTCCGATGTTGCCGACCGCCGCGACTCTCCTCCCGTCAGCCTCCAGCAGATGGGTTGCGAGCTGAGTGGTCGTGGTCTTGCCGTTCGTGCCCGTGACGAGTACCCACTCCGCTGCCGGCGTCACCTTGTCGCGCACCCGCCAGGCCAGCTCGATGTCACCCCAGATCGGGATGCCACGCTCGGCCGCCCAGACGAGAACCGGGTTGTCGGGATGGAAGCCTGGCGACACGACGACGAGTTCAGGGCCGAGGGTGACCACCTCATCCGGCACCGACGCAAGGTCGTGCTCGAGGTAGGTCGCGCCAATGACGTCAACGAGTTGCTTCTGCTCTTCCTTGGCCGACGCAGCAACCACAAGGACGTCGCTGCCGAGCTCGACCAGCGTGTCAGCAACGGAGAAACCCGTGACGCCGAGACCGAGCACGACGACGCGCAGGGCCCGCCAGTCTGCACCCCAGCTGGTCAGCTCGTCGACGCTGCGCGAACCTGATGCGGTCACGATGCGCGAGTGATCCACTCGAGGTAGAACATGCCAACGCCGACGGCGACGAACATGGCTGAGATCAGCCAGAACCGCACCACCACGGTGATCTCGGCCCAGCCCTTCAACTCGAAATGGTGGTGCAACGGACTCATCAGGAAGATACGTTTACCGTGGGTGAGCTTGAAGTAGATCCGTTGCAGGATGACCGATCCGGTGACGATCAGGAACAGTCCGCCGATGATGATGAGAAGCAGTTCGGTGCGGCTGAGGATCGCAAGCCCTGCAAGTGCGCCACCGAGGGCAAGCGAGCCGGTGTCTCCCATGAAGATCTGTGCCGGCGAAGTGTTCCACCAGAGGAAGCCAATGAGCGAGCCGGTGATGCACGCCGCCGTCACCGCAAGATCGAGAGGATCGCGCACCTGGTAGCAAATGTTTTGGACGTGTGGATCGAGGCGCAGATTGTGGAAGCACGACTGGTTGTACTGCCAAAAACCGATGAAAATAAATGCTGCAAGTGCGAAGATCGACGCGCCGGTAGCGAGACCGTCGAGTCCATCGGCCACATTGACGCCATTCGACGCGCTGACGATGATCACCGTCGACCAGAGCGCAAACAGGATGCCGCCGATGACGACGCCAAACGTCATGAAGTTCAGCCACGGAATGTCGCGTACCGCAGAAACGAACACCTCGACGCCGTGCGTTTGAGTCGCCGCGAATCCAACGGGAGTCAGCCCGTTATCGTCGGGGAAGTTCAGTGCGATCGCAGCGAACCCGGACGCGACGATGACCTGGCCCGCAACCTTCGCCCAGCCAGTGAGGCCGAGGCTGCGCTGGTGACGCGTCTTCAGAAAGTCATCGAGAAAACCCACGATGCCAAGCCCCACAACGAGAAAAAAGACCATCAACCCGACGAGGGTCGCCGGAGTGTGACCGACAAGATGCCCCACGATGTATCCGAGACCGGAGCCGATGATGAAGACGATGCCGCCCATAGTGGGCGTTCCGCGCTTCGTATGGTGGCTCTGTGGCCCATCGTCTCGAATGAACTGACCCCAGCCGAGTCGCCGGAACAGTCTCGCGAACGAGGGCGTGAGGAAAAGGGTGAATGCGAGGGAAAACGCAGCGCCGACGAGAAGAGCGATCATTCCAGAGCACCGCCGAGCTGATGAACGAGAGACTCAAAACCCTCGGATCGGGAGGCTTTGATCAGCACGACATCTCCTTCGCGCAGTTGTTCACGCAGCAAATCGTATGCCTCACCCGCGGTGTCTACTAACTGTGACTCACCATCCCACGAACCCTCGAGGCCCGCAGCATTGTGGATGTGGCGGGCGCCGTGACCGACAACCACAAGCTGGCTAACATTCAGTCGAACCACAAGCCGACCGACCGCGTCATGGTCGTCATTCGCTTCCATGGCCTCGCCGTCGAGTTCGCCGAGCACCGCGATCGACCGTCCGGACTCCCCCGCCACTTGCACGAGCATCTTCAGCGCAGCAGTCGTCGATTCCAGGCTCGGGATGCCGAAATCGGCAATCAGGAGCACACCCGATTCCGACGCGACCAGTTGTGCTCCCGAGAGGTCAAGATTGGTCGGCAGATCGGCAGCGTCGAGACGATCCCCGGTTGCAGCAATCAGATCGGCAACGCTCAGAGCAGTCACACCCAGCCGGCTTCCCGCAGTGCCGCGCGCGCTTCATCCCGAGCCGAATACGGCGTGCGGACACCCTCGATATCGCGGTAGTCCTGATGACCGGGGCCCGCCCAGAGGATCGAGTCACCCTCCTTCGCCAATGCCACCGCCACACGAATCGCCTTCTCGGGCGGGCTCACCTCATAGATTTCGGGCTGGTGCTCGGCAAGCGCCGCACCCTCGAGTAATGTCGCGCGTATCGCGGCGGGATTCTCAAACCGCGGGTGATGATCGGTGACGACGAGGATGTCGGACCCATCGGCCGCAACCCGTCCCATCTCGAGCCTCTTCGAGGCGTCGCGGTCGCCGTCAGCGCCGAACAGCATGATGGTGCGGCCGGGAGTGAACTTACGGACAGCGGCGAGCGTGTTCAGGAAGGCGTCTGGACTGTGCCCGAAGTCGACATAGACCGACGGCCCGCGATCACCTGAGACCCGCTCGGTGCGCCCGGGCAGGTAGGCGACGATGCCGCCATCGGCCTCTAGCGCGTGCCCGATTGCCTCAAGCTCGAACCCGGCCTCAACCAACATGACGATGGCGAGGCCGGCGTCGGCCGCCATGTGCCAGCCAATGATCGGTACTCGCGTTGTGAGCGACCGTCCTTCGGGCCCCACAAGTCGAAACTCCGAATATTCGGCTCGTTCTTCGAGAATCTCAACCGTCCACTCGGCGGGTACACCCGGTGTTGCCGAAATAGTTGTCACCGGGATCCGGGAACCGTTGACGATCCGCTGCCCCCAGCTTGTGTCAAGCGAAACGACGCCGCGCCGGGCGCGATCGGGATCGAACAATGCGAGTTTGGCCTGGAAGTATTCCTCCATGTCGACGTAGTCATCGAGATGGTCGTGACTGAGGTTGGTAAACGACACGACGTCAAACATGATGCCGTCAACACGATTGCGCGTGAGAGCCTGTGCACTGACTTCGACCGCGACAGCACGCACGTTGCTTTCCCGCATGCGGGCCAGCAGCGCATGCATCTCGCTGGCCTCGGGGGTCGTCAGCCGAGAGACGACGGTGAGGTCGCCGATGTGTCGTTCAGAGGTTGAGCTCAGGCCGGAGACGAGCCCCAGCTGCTTCAGGATGCCCTCCAGCAGGTACGAGGTCGAGGTCTTGCCGTTGGTGCCCGTAGTCCCAAACAGGAGCGGCGGATGCTCGGCGCTGCGGTAGACCCACGCGGAAATCTCACCCAGGGCTTCTCTCGGGGATGCGACGACGACGACGGGCAGGCCGGAGTCTGCTGCGAGGCTGGCGCCGTCGGCATCCGTCAGTACAGCCACCGCTCCGCCATCGCGCGCCACAGTCGAGTAGCTCGCGCCGTGGCTGTGCTGACCACGAATTCCGACGTAAAGGTCGCCTGGGTGCAGATCCCCCGTGCTGAGGGTGACTCCCGTAATTTCGACGCCATCCAGCGAGCCGCGCGCGTCTAGGCCGAATTCCTCGACAAGCCCCGCAAGGGAACGGGCCTGCGGATGCTCCGGGCGAAGGACCGGGGGTATCCGATCGGTCACGCAATCCTCTTTCTGACGAAGCCGCCCAGTTACCACGTCGTCTGCACGAATGGTGCCGGCTTAGTTGACGGTTCGATCCGGTACTTCTTGAGCACCTGGGTCATGACGTTCTTGAATGCCGGTGCTGCACCAGCCGACGTCCCCAGCGTAGTAGGCCCAAACGTGACCACGACGACGTATTGCGGATCCTCTGCCGGCGCCATGCCTGCAACGGAGATGATGTATTTGTTCGTGTAGCCGGCACCATTGGACGAGGCCACCTGCGCGGTTCCGGTCTTGGCCGCGATGCGATAGCCGGGAATCTGCAGCAACGGGCCGATGGGGCCGCCCGTGACGACGGTCTCGAGTATCCCCCGCACCTCGTCTGCAGCCTTGGCACTGACCACTCGAACCGGCTTGGCTGTCGGCGTATCGACGACGACGCCGTTCGACTTGGTGCAACTTTCGACCAGGGTCGACGGCTCGCGAACGCCGTGGTTGGCGATCGTTTCGAATATCTGCGCAACCTGCACCGAGGTGGCACTGACGCCCTGCCCGAACTCAACGGCGCGCGTCGTAATCGCGTCCCACTTACTCGCCGGGGCAAGATATCCCGACGACTGTTGGGACCCGAAGTCCACTGCGGTCTTCTGACCGACACCAAATTTCGCCATGTAGTCGTGCCGAGCCTGCGGGTTCAAGCTCTGCGACAGGATTGAGATTCCGATGTTGGACGAGTTTTCCAGTACTCCGGCGGTCGTGTAGCGCAGCGTGCCGTGATAAAAGGAGTCCTTGATGTAGGCGCCCTTGGGCAGACCGTGCGTGTAGACCGGGGGCACCGTGATCTGCGTCTTGGGAGTGATGGCACCCGAGTCGATCAGCGCCGCAGCGCTCATCGCTTTGAATGTGGACCCCGGCTCGTAGGGTGTGCTGAACGCCAGAGAGCCAAGTGCCGTTCGTTTCGCCGCGTTGAGATTGTTAGGGTCGACTGTCGGGTCATCGGCGACCGCCATCAGGTGACCATCGGACACTCTCTCGACAACAGCCGTGGCCCAGGGCGCGCCGAGGGCAACGCGTTGCGAATGTATCGCCTGCTGCACCGAGTACTGCAGGTCGCGGTCGATGGTGAGCTTCACGGTGCCGCCATTGACCGGGTCGGTCTGCTTGATTGTGCTGCCGGGGATGCGCGTGCCGTCGCGGGCCTTTTCGTAGGTGGAAGTACCGTTCGTGCTGGCGAGACACTTGTTATACGCCAACTCGATGCCGGCCTGTGGCCCATCGGTGCCGACGAAGCCGACGAGGTTGCCCGCCGTCGCACCATTCGGGTAGCTGCGCGCCGGATCGGGCTGCGAATATATGCCAGGCACCTTGAGCTTCATCACCTCATTGAAGACCGTGAGCGTGACGCCCTTGGCGAGGTACGCGAAGTCGGACTTCGGGTTCTTCGTGATAACTGTCGTCAGGTTCGCAACACTTTGGCCGGTCAGCTGGCTGACCTTGGTGAGGACCTCGGCTGCGGTCACCCGGGTCGAATCATCATTCGGCTTGGTGTCGTAGCCATCGATCGGGAAATTCTTCGGCGAAACCGTGATGTTGAACCGGTCAACGCTGTCTGCGAGTACCACGCCGTTCGAATCGACAATCGAACCCCGCGTGCCGTAGGTGATGACCTTCGCCTCACGACTTGCGGATGCTGCCGCGGTCAGCTTAGGTGCCTGCACAATTTGCAGGTCAACGAGTCTTCCCGCAAACAGTCCAACGACCGCGAAGATGCCGAGCATCGTGAGCGTCAGGCGGCCCCCCGCTCTTCTGCTCTTCTTCATACTTTGGCCCTAGTGGGTCTGAGGCGACGGAAGATCACCTGAGTTGGTGCTGCCGGTGCCGCCACCTGACGTACCTTGCGAGGACGAACCGGTTGATCCGCCATTCGAGTTCGATTGTGAGCCGGATGACGACGAATTTGCGGTATTCGAGGCGCCGTGTCCGGATGCTGTCGGCCTGATCACAGGAACGCCGCCGAGCAGCGAGTTCGGCACGCTGCCGCCCGCGGCCGAGATCTTCTGTCGGCTGCCAGGCCGGCCCGCAGCCACAGCAGTGCCGATCACTTTTCCATCCGAGATGCGAAGAAACGCGAACGAGGATGAGGCCACCATCCCGAGTGAGCTCGCGTCTGCTGACAGATTTTGCGTCGATCCAAGGGTGTTGAGCTGTTCGTCGAGCGCGGAAGCTGTGCGCGTGAGATCGCGTTGCTGGCTCTGAAGCCTGCCGATGTTGTATGCACCGCTCGAGAGGGAAATTGTCAACAGCAGCTGCGCTAGGAAGATTGCGAAGATGACACTGATCGCAACAAGTGCGTAGACCATCCTGGGGCGCGTACGGCGGTTGGCGCGCGTCGAAACGGCCCGAATCGTCCTCGGGTGCTGCTCTTCTACGAAGTCATCGATCGGGCGTCGCGCTGGCAACGAATATGCGAGATTCGAACTCATGCTGCCGGCCTCAACTTCTGAACGGCGCGCAGACGTACCGGCGTTGCGCGCGGGTTTGACACCTTTTCCGACTCGGATGCGAGTTCCGCACCCCGCACCAGAAGTCGCAGTTCCGGGCGGTGTTCGGGTAGTTCGACCGGAAGTCCACGTGGGGCGGTCGAGGTCGATCGCGCAGCAAAGATGCGCTTCACGATGCGATCCTCGAGCGACTGGTAGGCGAGCACGACCATGCGGCCGTCGACCTCGAGAACGTCGATGGCCGATGGGATGGCCCTGGCCAGCACTGCCAGCTCCTGATTGACCTCGATACGTAACGCCTGAAACACGCGCTTGGCCGGATGTCCGGCGCGTTTCGCCGCCGCGGGTGTGGCCGCGACGATCACGTCGACAAGTTGGCCAGACCGCGAGATGGGGGATTTCTCGCGAGCCTGGACGATTTTGCTCGCATAACGCGGAGCAAGCTTTTCTTCACCGAACTCGTAAAAGATTCGGCGCAGGTCAAATTCGCTGTATTCGGCGATGATGCGCTCGGCGGTCAGGGGGGAATCCGCATCCATGCGCATGTCGAGCGGGGCATCCTGCGAATAGGAGAATCCGCGGTCGACCCGATCCAGCTGCAATGACGAGACGCCGAGATCGAACAGGATGCCCGCTACCGCGCTGATCCCAAGGTCCGTCAGGGACTCCGATATCGCGTCGTACACCGCCCGAACGAGTATCGCGCGGTCGCCGTATGGCGCAAGCCGATCCCCCGTGAGCGCCAGCGCTTCGGGATCACGGTCAATGCCGATCACGGTTAGCTCGGGAAAGCGTTCGAGAAACGCTTCGGCGTGGCCACCGAGTCCCAGTGTCGCGTCGACGAGGACTGCGCCTGGACGGGAGATCGCCGGTGTAAGCAGCTCAATGGTGCGCTCGAGCATCACCGGGGTGTGAAGTGTGTTCTCTGACATGGTGAGGGGGCGAACAACCCCCAGACACAGATCCCCATCCATTCTCTGACCTGGCACCGGGGAAGTGATGCCAGGGCGATGAACGGCTGGGAGTCAGCGACTGGGCGCTAGAAAAGCCCGGGAATCACCTCCTCTGCGGTATTCGCGTAGGAGGACTCGGTTTCGTTGTAGTAGGTGGTCCAGGACTCGGTGTCCCAGATCTCGGCATGGCTGCCGGCGCCGATGACGGTCAGGTCACGGTCAAGGCTCGCGTACTCGCGAAGGCCAGCGGGGATGGTCACCCTCCGCTGCTTGTCGGGCTGCTCCTGGCTTGCCCCGGACAGAAACATACGGGTGTAGTCACGGGCCTGCTTGCTGGAAACCGGAGCCTGACGAATCTTTTCGTGCACGTTCTCAAATTCACGCGCGCTGTAGACGTACAGGCAATGCTCCTGCCCGCGGGTGATGACGACGCCCGAAGCGAGCTCGTCCCAGAACTTCGCGGGAAGGATCAGGCGGCCCTTGTCGTCGAGCTTGGGCGCGTATGTGCCAAGGAACACGGCGCACCCCCTTCAACGATCCGGCCAGAATTGCAGATTAGCTCCACTTTACTCCACATCACTCCACAAATCCCGGACATTTTGCAATTTGAGCCACCCAGTTAGGGGTACACGCCCGTAAACACAAGGCTGTGCTCAGTGGAGGCGAGTGGAGGAAAAATGCGATGCAATCCCTGAAAATGGGAAGCCGAGTGGGGTTAAACCAGAAAGGCCGACCCGCTAGGGTCGACCTTTTTCGAAAACCGGCTGCTTTTAGTGCCAGCTCAAGTGGAGGAGATTACTCGTCGGGCTCTTCATGACGCTTGTCCAGGCGATCGGACAGGTTCTGAATGAACGAAGTGCCCTTATGTTCCCCTGCTGGGCCGCCGGGGGATGCGGCGCCCGAGACGCGCCCACCTCGAGGCGGAGTCACGGCAATGAGCACTCCGGCAAACATGACGATGAATCCGAGCACTCCGACGATGGGCTGGCGGATGATCACCCCGGTGATGAGGGCAGCCACGCCGACCACACCAACCAGGATCCCAGTGACAACTGCGGAGTACGTGGGCTTGCCCCGGCGGGCTGAAACGGCCGCGACGAACTCAGCGTCGTTGTGATAGAGACTGCGCTCCATCTCTTCCAGGAGGCGCTGCTCCTGCTCGGAAAGTGGCATCCTGTTCCCTTCAGGTCCGGGAGTGACGCTGATAGCTAGAGTCCAATAGTATCCCCGCCTGCCTAGCTAGGCTAGGAGCGTGCCTGTGAGTACCCGGTTAGTTGATCTCGTGCAGTCGAGTATTGACGACTTCCTTGACGAGCAGTCCCCCAGCATTGTCGGCGTTGCACCCGAACTCGGTGCCTTCATCGACTATTCGCGCAGTCTGTTGAGCGGCGGCAAAAGATTCCGCTCACTGTTTTGTTACTGGGGTTGGAATGCGGTCAGCTCAGTCAGCGACTCGTTCGACCCGCTCGACGACGCGATTTCACCCGAGGACATCTCAAGCGTCGTGAAAGTCGCGGCCGGACTCGAGTTCTTTCACGCCGCGGCGCTCGTGCACGACGACATCATGGACAGCTCCGACACTCGTCGGGGCATGCCGGCGGTTCACAAGAGCTTTGAGTCGCTTCACATCGATAGCGGCTGGTCCGGTTCCGCAAGCCAGTTCGGGATGTCGGGCGGCCTTCTGCTCGGCGACCTCCTGCTCGGCTGGAGCGATGAGCTCATCGATGCCGGGCTCCGGCTGGTTCACGATCCTGCCGCCCGGCTCGCAGCGCGGGCGGAATTCACCGCGATGCGAACCGAGGTCACCGTTGGGCAGTACCTCGACATCCTCGAGGAACGGTCCTGGCTTGGGCAGCCGGAGAGCGAGCACCTCGCTCGCGCGCACCGCGTCATAGTGTTCAAGTCCGCCAAGTACAGCGTCGAAGCCCCGCTCCTGATCGGCGGCGCAATGGGTGGCGGCAGCCTCAGCCAGCTAGGCGCTCTGCGCGCGTTCGGCCTCCCCCTCGGAATCGCCTACCAGCTACGGGACGACATGCTCGGGGTCTTTGGGGATCCCGCAGTTACCGGCAAGCCCGCTGGCGATGACCTCCGCGAAGGCAAGCGCACGGTGCTGATAGCCCTTGCTCGCGCCGGCCTTCCCACGACGGCCGTTCGGCTACTGGATGAACTGCTCGGCGATCCCGACCTCGAGGTCGATCAGATCCGGATGCTGCAGAGCACCATCCGTGAATCCGGCGCCATCGACAAAGTCGAGCGGATGATCGCCCACAACGTCGAGCTGGCACGCACCGCACTCGTTGACGCGCCGCTATCGCGCGAGGCGCGCGAGCAACTGGGCACCTTGACGGATACCGTCATCAACCGCACGGCGTAAGCGCAGAGGAAGTTTGAGGAGAACCTTAGAAGCCCAGCGCCTGCGCGACCCTGCGTACCTCGGCCTTACGGCCATTGCGCAGCGCTTCGATGGGGCTCACGCCCAGGCTGTCTTCCGGGCTCAGGAGCCAGCTCATCGCCTCGTCGTCGTTGAAGCCGCTATCGCCCAGCACGACGAGTGTGCCCTTGAGCTCTCCCAGCGGTTCGGTGCCAACGATGAAATCGGCGGGGACGCGCCAAACACCATCGACCCTGCGGGCAAGAAGCGCCCGATCTTCGATGAGTCTGCGAACCTGGCTTACTTTCAACCCGAGAAGCTCGGTGAGGTCGGGGATCGTGAGCCATTTCACGTCAGGTAGATCAGACACGCAATAATCCTGTCATGCCCAGCATCTTGTCATGCGGAGCCCACCCCGACGCAGTTATCCACAGCGCGGCGCGATCCACTTCACTCCAGTCACATTGGTCACAATGATTGACAGTGGTATGTTTCTGTGTCACGTTTGTGTCAGGTAACTGCGGGGGTAGTTCCTCAGCACGACGACTCTTGTCGCTTAGGGCGGGGAGTAAGACGGGAAGCTTATGTCGAACACTCATCAGACCCTGAATCGGGGACTCATGAGCACGATGCCCATCGTTCTCATCGGATCTCTCACGCTCGCCATTCTGAACCTGACGGGTGCAGTGGATGTCGCATCCGCCGCACCAAAGAAACCCGACGCTCACAGGTCGGATTCGGGCAAGCTCACTGCAACCGTGCGGGCAGCCACGGTCTCTGCCGTCGACGCAGCGCCCGCCTCGGCCGATGGCGCCGTGATCAGCGCGACATCCGTCGTGGTCCCCGCGCACTACACGGTACGCAGCGGCGACACCGTCAGCGGTATCGCGTCCCACTATCGCCTCTCCACCGCGTCGGTGCTTGCGCTCAACGGCCTGAGCTGGAAGTCGACGATCTTCCCAGGCCAGGTGCTCAAGCTCACAAAGGCAAAGGCATCCACGCCGGCCCCGAAACCGGTCGTCACGCCGCCTCCCGCCCAGCAGGTACCGCCCGCAACGCCGGCAGCACCATCGACCAGGTACACGATCAAGTCGGGCGACACGATCACGGCGATCGCGAAGAAGTTCGGCGTGACGGTCCAGGCCGTGCTGACAGCGAACCACCTCAACGCGAAGAGCATTATTTACGCGGGGCGCACACTGATTATCCCGAGCAAGACGGCCGCGTCGTCTTCGCCCACCACTCCAGCGGTCGGTACCCAGCCGAGCCAGGTGGGTACGAGCATTACCCCGCTAAGCCCCGAAATGAAGGCGAACGCACTCACCATCATCGCGGTCGGCAAGCTTGAGAATGTGCCCGACTACGGCATCATCGTGGCTCTCGCGGCAGCGGCGCAGGAATCGGGCCTCCGAGACCTTTCCGGCGGCGACCTCGACTCTGTCGGCCTGTTCCAGCAACGGCCGAGCGCAGGCTGGGGAACCAAGTCTCAGCTTCAGAACACCACGTACGCCAGCGAACTGTTCTTCGGTGGCCCGAGCAACCCCAACAAAGGCAAGACTCGCGGACTGCTCGACATCAAGGGCTGGCAGTCGATGACACTCACCCAGGCAGCGCAGGCCGTGCAGGTATCTGCCCACCCGAACGCGTACGCCAAGTGGGAATCCTCTGCCCGCGCGTGGTTCGCGGCACTCCGCTAACCTCCGCCAGCAACCGACCGGCATACCTGAACAGTCGCTCCCAATCCGGCCGTTGGCCGTGTTCGTGAGCAGTTCGTCAGATCGTCGAACCTACAATCGGACGGTGACTGTCAGCTCAACGGACCCCATGATTGGTCGTCTCATCGACGGCCGATATCAGGTCCGCTCGCGCATCGCGCGGGGCGGGATGGCGACCGTCTATCTTGCGACCGACCTTCGGCTTGAGCGTCGCGTCGCGATCAAGATCATGCACGGACACCTCTCCGATGACAGCAAATTCAAGGAGCGGTTCATCCAGGAGGCGCGCAGCGCGGCCCGCCTTGCGCATCCCAATGTTGTCAACGTCTTCGATCAGGGGCAGGACAGTGACATGGCCTATCTCGTCATGGAATACCTGCCCGGCATCACCCTGCGTGACCTCCTGCAGGAACACGGTCGCCTTACGACCGACCAGACTCTCGACATCCTCGAAGCCGTTCTTGCCGGCCTCAGCGCAGCGCACAAAGCCGGCATCGTTCATCGCGACCTGAAGCCCGAGAACGTGCTTTTGGCGGATGACGGCCGCATCAAGATCGGTGACTTCGGACTCGCCCGGGCTGCCAGCGCCAACACCGCAACGGGCGCCGCGCTCCTCGGCACCATCGCCTACCTCTCCCCCGAGCTCGTCACCAGGGGCGTTGCGGACACACGCAGCGACATCTATGCCGTGGGCATCATGACCTACGAGATGCTGACCGGCGAGCAGCCGTTCAAGGGCGAACAGCCCATGCAGATCGCGTATCAGCATGCCAACGACTCGGTGCCGACGCCGAGCGCCAAGAACCCCAGGGTTCCGGTGGAGCTCGACGAACTTGTGCTGTGGTCGACGGCTCGCGAACCTGACGAGCGGCCACGGGATGCCAGGGCCATGCTCGACGAGGTCACCGCGACCCGATCGACGCTGCAGTTGCCGTCTGCCGCGGCTTCGACGACAGCGACCCAGCGGACGATGCTCATGCCGACGGTTGCCGCTGCGAAGGGCCGCACCGGCGAAACCCAGGTACTGACCCCCACGCGGCGGCACCCAGAGCCGTCGTACACCGAGAGCGTAGACGAGCTCGCGCGTCGCTCGCAAAAGCGCCGAGGTCGCGGCTGGTGGCTGTTCGGTCTCGTACTCATCCTCGCCGGGCTCGCCGGTGGAACCGGCTGGTATTTCGGAGCCGGACCCGGAGCACAGACCACTGTCCCATCCGACATCAAGGGCGCCTCACTCGCGTCCGCGCGAGCCGAACTCACCAACGCGGGATTCCAGGTCAGTCAGACGGTTGGTCACCATACCGACCCAACCGTCCCTAAGGGTGCCGTGCAGGGATCGGTCCCCGCGATGGGAAGCGCGATCGCCAAGGGTGGCAGCATCCAGTTGGTTCGCTCGGATGGTCCGGCGCAGCTCGCTCTGCCGCACGTCAATGGGTCACCCGAAGCGACCGCACGCGCTGGCGTGACGAAGGCCGGCTTCCTGGTCGCCGACCAGTCAATCAAGCAGTTCGATACGACCGTGCCCATTGGTGAAGTAATCGATGACCTCGACGCATCCGGCCGGAGTCTCGCAAACCGCGCCGTGTACAGCGAGGGGCGCACCATCACACTCGTGGTTTCCGTTGGCCCTCTGCCCAGCGTGAAGGGCCTTTCTCTCGCCGATGCTGAGAACAAGCTGACGGCAGTGAACCTGACCGGCAAGCCGGGCAACGCTGTCTACGACGACACGATTCCGAAGGGCGACGTCGTCCAGATCGATCCGCAGAACGACGCCAGTGGAACTGCGCGCACCGTACGTGAGGGCGAGACGGTGCGGCTGATCATGTCGCGCGGGCCGCAGCTTTTCGATGTTCCGAACGTCATCGGCATGAACTGGGTCGACGCCAAGCGACTGCTGCAGAACGCCCACTTCACGTTGAACTACAACCACCTGGCCGACTTCGCCCCCGGCACCGTAACCGTGCAGAGCATCACGCCGAGCGGCGCTAACGGGCCGCTCCCCAAGGGCACGGTCCTGAAGGTCAAGTTCAACGGGTTCTAGACCAGCGACAACAAGGTGCGGGCACCACCGCGCGACGTTGCCAGATCTGACTTCCTACGCGTCACGCCTGTCGAAAGCGCTGAGCTCCTCGGCCACGAGGAACGCCAGCTCAAGGGACTGCATGTGGTTGAGCCGCGGGTCGCAGAGCGACTCGTAACGCATGGCCAGATCCGCTTCATCGATCTGCTCTGACCCGCCAAGGCACTCGGTGACGTCGTCGCCGGTCAGCTCGATGTGAATGCCGCCCGGGTAGGTGCCCGCAGCGCGATGCACCTCGAAGAATCCCTTGACCTCGTCGACGATGTCGTCGAATCGACGTGTCTTGTAGCCGGTGGGAGTCGTAAGGCCGTTGCCGTGCATCGGATCGGTGATCCACAACGGGTTCGCATCGAGCCCCTTAATGGCCTCGAGAAGCGGCGGAAGGGCATCCCGAACTTTGCCAGCGCCCATGCGTGCGACGAACGTGAGGCGGCCGGGCTCGCGATCGGGGTCGAGCTTGTCGATCAGTTGCTCCATGACCTCGGGAGTCGTCGAAGGTCCGAGTTTGACCCCGATGGGATTGCGGATCCGGCTGAAGTAGTCGACGTGGGCGCCTTCGAGTGCGCGGGTGCGTTCACCGATCCAAACGAAGTGGGCCGAGGTGTTTACGGGAGTGCCGTTACGTGAGTCGATGCGGGTCATGGGACGCTCGTAGTCCATCAGCAAGCCCTCGTGGCTCGAATAGAACTCGACCCGTTTGAGTTCGTCGAAGTCGGCGCCGGCAGCCTCCATGAAACGAATGGCCTTGTCGATCTCGCTCGCGAGCTTTTCATACCGATGATTGGCAGGGTTCGAGGCAAAGCCCCTGTTCCAGCTGTGCACCTGGCGGAGGTCAGCGAACCCGCCCTGGGTGAACGCCCGAATCAGATTGAGGGTGGATGCCGCCGTGTGGTACCCCTGCACCAGCCGTCGCGGATCGGCAACCCGCGACTCGGGCGTGAAGTCATAGCCATTGACGATGTCGCCGCGGTAAGCGGGCAGCGTGACGTCGCCACGAGTTTCGGTGTCGCTTGAGCGCGGCTTGGCGAACTGGCCAGCCATCCGCCCCATCTTGACGATCGGCATGGACGCTCCGTAGGTGAGTACGACCGCCATCTGCAGGATCGTCTTCACCCGATTGCGAATCGCCTCGGCGGTTGCACCGGCAAACGTCTCGGCGCAGTCGCCGCCCTGCAGCAGGAACGCTTCACCTCGAGCGGCCTTCGCGAGCCGCTCACGCAGGATATCCACCTCACCAGCGAAGACAAGCGGCGGCAGAGTCGCGATCTCAGCGCTCGCGGCGGCAACGACATCGGCATCCGGCCAGGCGGGCTGCTGGCTGATCGGCAGCGTGCGCCAGTGGTCAAGCCCGGCAATCACCGAAGGATCAGCGGCCACGACGGTTTCAGACGGGTCTACCACGAAGAATTCCTAGGCTTGCGAGACGGAAAGTGAGCGGGCGACTGCCCGACATAACCCTACTGGAGCAGTGCCCGTGAGGCGTGTTCGCGGCAGGCCGCCGGCAGCAACCCGCGCCTCTACTGGCTTCTGCTGCTGATCTTCTCTTTCACCGATGACGCGTACACATCGACGTACTCCTGGCCGCTGAGGCGGTTGAGTTCATACATGATCTCGTCAGTGATTGAGCGCAGGACGAAACGGTCGCTCTCGAGGCCGTGGAAGCGGGAGAAGTCGAGCGGCTCGCCGAAGATAACGCCAACCCGACGCACCTTCGGTATCTTCGCCCCCGCCGGCATCACCTTGTCGGTGTCGACCATGGCAACGGGGATGACGGGCACACCGGCCTCAAGAATCATCCGGGCCACACCGGTGCGCCCGCGGTACATCCGCCCGTCAGGGCTCCGCGTGCCCTCAGGGTAGATGCCGAGTTGCTCGCCGCGCGCGAGCACGCCGAGGCCGGTGTTCAGCGACGCTTCCGATGCCTTGCCGCCAGAGCGGTCGATTGGCAGCATCCCGGTGCCCTTGAAGAAGGTCTTCGAAATGAAACCCTTGAATCCTTTCAGGTGCCAGTAGTCGCTCTTGGCAAGAAAGGAGATGTGGCGATCGAGGATGACCGGAAGGAACACGGAATCGATGAAGGACAGGTGATTGCCCGCAAAAATTACTGCGCCCTTCTTCGGGATGTTCTCCCGCCCGACGACCCAGGGCCGAAACACGGTCAGCAACAAAGGACCGGCGACCAGATTCTTCAGAAACCAGTAGAGCATTGGGCTCCTCCTGCCAACCGAACCAGCCTATGCCTCAACGAGTCTCCGCATGAATGCGCGCCAGGTCCGCTGCACCGACGACGCCGGCGTTGTTTACCAACTCGGCGGTAGCGAACTTGGGTTCGGGATGGAATCCCCGCGCTGGCAGGTGCGACAGGAAGGATTCCCGTATCGGGTCGAGAAGGAGGTCGCCCGCGACCGCTACTCCCCCGCCGAACACGAAAACCTGGGGGTCGAGAACCGCCGCGAGGCTTGCACAGGCAGCGCCCAGCCAGCCGCCGAGTTCGCGCAGTGCCTGCACGGCGCCGGGGTCACCCGAGGAGATGAGAGAACCGACCTGGTCGCCCGTGAGCATCCCCGTCTCGGCGCGCGCGTCTGCGAGGGCCAGGCCGATGCCGCCGACGTCCGCAATGGCGTTCGCCATCCGTAGCAGGGCACGCCCGGAGCCGTACTGCTCGATGCATCCACGTGCGCCGCAACCGCACGGCAAACCGTCGGGAACGACCCGGAGATGCCCGATCTCGGCTCCCGCACCGAAGCCACCGCGAAACAACCGGTCTTCTGTCACGATTGCGCCGCCGACGCCGGTCCCAATGGTGAGCATCGTCATGTCGCTGTACAGCCGACCGGCGCCGAACCGGAATTCTGCCCATCCCGCGGCATTGGCATCGTTGTCGATGGTGATGTCGACATCGAGTCGTTCGAGCAGTCGTGCGCGGAAGGGTTCATTGCGCCAGCTGATGTTGGGTGCGTAGTAGACGGTCGACTGGGCAGCATCGATGAAGCCTGCCGCGGCAACGCCGGCGGCAATGACCTCACGGCCGGAGGCCAGGCGTTGGATCATGTCGACGACGGTGTCCACAATCGCGGTCGCATCGCCTGCGGGCGTTGGCCGACGTTCCTCGGCGACAATCTCGCCTTCGTCGGTCACGACGGCTCCGGCGATCTTGGTTCCACCAATGTCGATTCCGATGGCATGCACGATTTACGAGTGTACCGAAAGCCGGAGAGCTGCTCTCCCCGACCAGGCAGCAACGTGAGCCCGCGTCACTGCGGTTAGAGTGGGATGAATGATCCATCGGTGCCGAGGGAGTTACCGTGAAGCAGTTTGATATGCCCCGAGCCGTTCCAGCCGATCCGGATGCCAACGCAACAGACCTGCTGATCGACCGAGTAAAGGACACGCCCGACCTGGCGCTCTTTTCGCTGCCCCAGGACGACGGCACGTGGTCTGACGTCACTGCGAGAGAGTTTCACGATCAAGTGCGCGCATTGGCCAAGGGCTTTGTCGCCGCTGGGATCCAGCCCGGTGACAAGATCGGCATGATGTGCCGGACTCGCTATGAGTGGAGCCTCATCGACTTCGCGGTGTGGTTCGCCGGCGCCGTTCTCGTGCCGGTCTACGAGACTTCGTCGCCGAGTCAGATCCACTGGGACCTCGAAGACTCCGGTGCCATCGCGATGATTACCGAAACTGCGGATCACTTCGCGCGTTTCGATGAGGTCCACGCCGACCTTCCGCTCGTCGGTTCGGTCTGGCGCCTCGACACCGACATGGTGCAGAAGTTGACCACCTCGGGCGCCGATGTCGAAGACTCAGAGATCGACCATCGCAGAGCGATCGCGAAGGGGTCGGATGTCGCGACCCTGATCTACACGGCGGGCACGACAGGCAGGCCCAAGGGTTGCATCCTCACCCACTCCAACTTCGTCGAACTCTCCCGCAACGCTAAAGCCGCGCTGCCCGAGGTCGTCAACTCCGGCTCGAGCACACTGTTGTTCATCACTACCGCGCACATCTTTGCGCGATTCATCGCGGTCATGTGCGTCGATGCAGGAGTGCGCGTCGGGCACCAGGCCGATACGCGGCAGCTGCTGCCTGCCATGGCATCCTTTCGCCCGACGTTCCTTCTCGCGGTGCCCCGAGTGTTCGAAAAGGTCTACAACTCGTCCGAGCAGAAGGCGGAAGAGGGCGGCCGCGGCAAGATTTTCCGGAAGGCAGCGGATGTCGCCATCGCGCACTCGAAAGCGCTGGACGCCGGCAAAGTTCCGCTCGGCCTCGCGCTGCAGTTTGCGCTGTTCGACCGCCTCGTGCTCAGCAAGATCCGCGCCGCCCTCGGCGGCAACGTCAAGTACGCGGTATCGGGTTCCGCACCCCTCGGCCTTCGCCTCGGTCATTTCTATCGCAGTCTCGGCCTCACGATCCTCGAGGGCTACGGCCTCACCGAAACGACCGCTCCGCTGACGGTAAACCTGCCGTCCAACTTCAAGATCGGCAAGGTCGGCCCGCCACTCCCCGGCGTTTCCATCCGCATTGCGGATGACGGTGAGATCCAGGGCAAAGGCATCGACATCTTCTCCGGTTACTGGAAGAACGAGAAGGCCACGGCCGAAGCATTCGAGGACGGCTGGTTCAGAACGGGTGACATCGGTGTCCTCGATGAGGACGGTTACCTCACGATCACCGGCCGTAAGAAAGAGATCATTGTGACCGCTGGCGGCAAGAATGTCTCGCCCGCAGCGCTCGAGGACCCCATTCGCGCGAATCCGATCATCAGCCAGGTGATCGTCGTTGGCGAGCAGAAACCGTTCATCGCGGCACTCGTCACACTCGATCCCGAGATGCTTCCGGCGTGGCTCAAGAACAACGGTGAAGACCCGAATCAGACGCTCGCCGAGGCATCCGTGAATCCGGTTGTCATTGCCGAGGTGCAGCGCGCGGTCGACTCAGCGAACAAGAACGTTTCCCGCGCCGAATCGATTCGCAAATTCCAGATTCTGGCTACCGACCTGACCGAAGACAGCGGTCACCTCACGCCGAAAATGAGCATCAAGCGCAACGTCATCCTGAGCGATTTTGCCGATGTGATCGAGGGAATCTACTCGAGTTCGCCTACTGAGACCCAGGAGCAGTCAGCCGTGCGCTGATCAGTGCCAGCTCGTTTCCCACCCTCTTAGTACCAGCTGGCCCTCTTAGTACCAGCTGGCAGAACGGATCGCTCGCATCGCATCACGCTTCGCATCGGGCTCAAGGCCCTCGATGTAGAGGTGCCCGTCGAGATGGTCGACCTCGTGCTGAATTGCCTGCGCGAGTATCCCCTCGCCGCCGATCTCGATCGGGTTTCCCGCAACATCGATGCCGGTGACGGTCGCCTGCGGGTAGCGCAGACGCGGGAAGTAGAACCCGGGAACTGATAGGCACCCCTCTTCGACGAGTTCTCGTTCGCCCGCGAGTTCTGTGATGACCGGGTTCAGGATGTACCCAACCCGGCCATCGATGTTGTAGCTGAATGCGCGCAGCGCGACGCCGATCTGATTGGCCGCGAGACCGGCACGACCCGGGACCTCCACTGTTTCAAGCAGGTCGTCTACGAGCCCCTGTACGCGCTTGTCACCCGGTTGTATCGGGTCGCACACCGACCGGAGAACGGGGTCGCCGAAGAGTCTGATCTGTCTCTCTGTCATCGCGCGATCACACCTCGCGGCGAGCAGGCAGGCCGTCGACGACGAGTGCTGCGAGCTCCCGCGCGGAGTTCTGGGTGAGCGGCTTGAGATCGCGGTAGCTCACGACCGAGCCCGCGGCCAGCTGCGGGTCGTAGGGAATTCTCACGACATCCCGCACCCTCGAAACGAAATGTGCTTCAATCTCGCTGAGCTTCACGAGGTTGGTGCCCTGCGTTGCGGTGTTGAGGGCAACGATCGCGTTCCTGACCAGATCACCGTAGCCGTTGGCCTCGAGCCAGGTGAGCGTCTCGGAAGCCAGCCGCGCCTCGTCTACGCTGCCGCCCGAAACAATCACGACCGAATCTGCCCTCTGCAGGGTCGCATGCATGACCGAGTGCACGATACCCGTGCCACAGTCGGTGAGAGCGATCGAGTAGTACCTCGCTGCGAGGTCGGCGACGACGTTGTAGTCGTCCTCATCAAAGGCTTCCGAGAGCAGAGGATCGGTGTCGGACGCAAGAATGTCGAGCCGCGTCTCGTCACGGGAGACAAGCTCGCTGAAGTCGCTGAAAGTTCCAATGGACGCCGCCCTGGTGACGACATCGCGAACTGTCGCACGCGTCTGCTTGTTGACGCGCTCTGCCAGCGTGCCCCGGTCGGGATTGGCATCGATTGCGATTATGCGGTCGTCGCGAACGCTGGCAAGAGCCATCCCCAGTAGCGCGGACACCGTCGTCTTGCCAACACCACCCTTGCGAGTGAGAATCGGCACAAAGCGCGTGCCCCCCTCGAAGGCTTTTGCGATACGGAAATCGACGGCCTTGCGATCGCGTACCTTCTGCGAGTCGCCAAGGTTGATGGCGTGAAGGCTCACGGCGTAGATGAAGTGGGGCCAGCCGCCCTCGGGAGCCTGGCGCTTCTTCTTCTTGGCGTCGATCAGGCGGTCGGCAGTGAGCATTGCTGCGGGCTCCGGCGACGACGACGGCTCGCCGCGCAGACGCTCTCGCCGCGTCACCGGCACATCGTTGATCGGCAGGTCGGGAATGGGGTTCTGTTTCGCCTCGGCCTCGCGGGCGGGCGATACGGGCACGGCAACCACCGTGATCGAAGTCGTGCCCGGCTGTGATGTGGCAATAAATCCGGGATCAACGGGAACGTCGTGGATTGCCACCGCTGCCTCGTCGGCCGGCGTTGAATGTACTGTCGCCGGAAGATCGACGCTGAATTTGAGCTTCTCCGGCTGCTCTGCGTCGTCAAAATCGCCCGCGTATGCATCGCTGTTGTGTCGATCGCTCTTGCGTCTGTCGGGTTCGCCAAACCGTGCAAGGCCTTTATCGGCCTCCGCCTCTGACTTGCGCTGTGTCACCAAAACGGCTGTCCCTTTCGGTTGGTCGACTGTCCAGCTTACCAACGAGCGAAAATCGGGACTGGGGGTTGTCCTCAGATGACTTCGATGATCAAATCGCCAGCATCGACCTGCTGTGTCTTCGGGATTGCCACCCGGCGGACCGTACCCGCGATCGGCGACGTGATCGCAGCCTCCATCTTCATGGCCTCAATGGATGCGATCACCTGGCCAGCCGCAATCGTTGCACCCTCCTCTACCTGAAGCGTGACGACTCCGGAGAACGGCGCAGCAATCTGTCCCGGCTTCGTGGGATCCGCCTTCTCGGCCGCCTTGCTCTCGACGCTGACGTTCCTGTCCCGCACGAACACCGGGCGCAGTTGGCCGTTCAGCGTGGTCATCACCGTGCGCATGCCCTTGTCGTCGGCCTCACCGATTGCTTCGAGACCGACGTAGAGACGGACGCCTTTGCTCATGGCGACGATGTGCTCGTTGCCCTGACGCAGCCCGTACAGGTAATCGGTCGTGTCGAGGATCGACAGATCGCCGAACATCTCCCGGTTTTGCTCGAAGATCTTCGTCGGCCCGGCGAACAGCAACCGGTTTAGCGTCCGCCGGCGCGTGGATGAGTCACCATCGAGGTCGATACGGTCCTGGTCTGTGATCTCTTCAACGCCGATCTTGACCGTGCGACCCTCAAGTACCTTGCTTCGGAATGGCTCCGGCCATCCCCCTGGCAAATCTCCCAGTTCACCCGCCATGAAACCAATGACCGAATCGGGGATGTCGTATTTCTGAGGGTTCTGCTCGAAGTCGACCGGGTCGGCGTTGGCCGCGGCAAGTGCGAGAGCCAGGTCGCCGACGACCTTGGACGACGGTGTCACCTTGGGCGGACGCCCCAGAATCCGGCTGGCCGCGGCATAGAGGTCTTCGATCTTCTCAAACTGGTCGGCGAGACCGAGCGCAATCGCCTGTTGGCGAAGGTTCGACAGTTGCCCTCCCGGAATCTCGTGCTTGTACACGCGACCGGTGGGGCCAGGGAGCCCCGACTCGAACGGCTTGTATACGTGGCGAACGGCTTCCCAGTACGGCTCAAGGTCTGAGACAGCCTGCAGAGAGATGCCCGTATCGCGCTCGGTGTGGGCCAGCGCCGCGACGAGCGCCGACGCAGACGGCTGGCTTGTCGTCCCGGCCATAGGCGCGCTGGCAACATCGACCGCGTCTGCTCCCGCACGGGATGCCGACAGTAGCGTTGCCAACTGGCCGCCTGCGGTGTCGTGAGTGTGGACGTGCACCGGGAGGTCGAATCGGTCGCGGAGGGCTCCCACAAGGCGTTCAGCGGCTTCTGCTCTCAGGAGTCCCGCCATGTCTTTGATGGCAATGATGTGTGCGCCGGTTTCGACGATTTGCTCGGCGAGGCGCAGGTAGTAGTCGAGTGTGTAGAGGGTTTCAGCCGGGTCGAGCAGGTCGGCCGTGTAGCACAGCGCGACCTCGGCGACCGTGGTGCCCGTCTCGAGCACGGAATCGATGGCAGGACGCATCTGGGACACATCGTTCAGGGCATCGAAGATGCGGAAGATATCGACACCGGTCGCTGCTGCCTCGCGCACGAAGGCATCCGTCACCTCTGTCGGGTACGGCGTGTAGCCGACCGTGTTGCGACCGCGCAGCAGCATCTGAATGTTGATGTTGGGCAGCGCTTCGCGCAAGGCGGCAAGGCGCTCCCAGGGATCTTCGGCCAGAAAGCGCAGCGCGACGTCGTAGGTCGCCCCGCCCCAGGCTTCAACCGACAGCAGCTCGGGCGTGAGCCGCGCGACATACGGTGCGACCGCCACAAGGTCGCGGGTGCGCACACGCGTCGCGAGCAGCGACTGGTGTGCGTCGCGCATGGTGGTCTCGGTGACGGCAAGAGCCTTCTGAGCGCGCAGTGCGCTCGCAAAGCCGACCGGTCCGAGTTCGAGGAGCCGCTGCCGGGAGCCCGCGGGCGCTGGCAACTCCAGGTCAACATCCGGAAGCTTGAGAGCGGGATCGATGAGACCCTCCCCGCTGCCGTTGGGCTGGTTGACGGTGATGTCAGCCAACCAGTTGAGCACCTTCGTACCACGGTCTTTCGACTGGTGGCCACGCACGAGCCACGGGCGCTCATCGATGAACGAGGTGCTCAGATCTCCCGCCGCAAAGTCAGGGTCATCGAGAACCGCCTGCAGAAATGGGATGTTGGTGGTCACCCCGCGCAGGCGGAACTCGGCAAGCCCGCGCTTGGCTCGCGTCACGGCCGCCGTGAAGTCGCGCCCACGACAGGTCATCTTGACCAGCATCGAGTCGAAATGGGGAGAAATCTGGGCGCCCGCGCTGACCGTGCCGCCATCAAGGCGGATCCCTGCGCCGCCCGGCGAGCGATAGGTCGTGATCTTGCCGGTGTCGGGCCTGAACCCTGCGGCCGGATCCTCCGTCGTGATGCGACATTGCAGCGCCGCGCCACGCAGATGCAGGTCGGCCTGCTCGAGCCCGAGCTCGTGGAGGGTCTGGCCCGCCGCGATGCGCATCTGCGACTGGACCAGGTCGACGTCCGTTACTTCCTCGGTGACGGTGTGTTCGACCTGGATGCGGGGGTTCATCTCAATGAAGAAGTGCTTGCCCTTGCGCTCCCCCGCAGTGTCCAGCAGAAACTCGACCGTGCCGGCGTTGACATACCCGATGGACTTCGCGAACGCGATCGCGTCGCGGTACATGGCCTGTCGGACCGTCTCGTCGAGATTGGGGGCTGGCGCAATTTCGACGACCTTCTGGTGGCGGCGCTGGATCGAGCAGTCCCGCTCGAACAGGTGCACGGTCTCGCCCGTGGCATCCGCCAGGATCTGGACTTCGATGTGACGTGGGCGAACCACGGCCTGCTCGAGGAACATCGTCGGGTCGCCGAACGCGCTGTCGGCTTCGCGCATCGCTGCTTCGAGAGCGTCCCTGAGGTCTTCTTTCTTCTCGACCCTTCGCATGCCTCGCCCGCCGCCACCGGCAACCGCTTTGGCGAAGATCGGGAATCCGATGCCATCTGCGCCAGCCAGAAGTTCGTCGATGTCACGGGATGCCGGGGTCGACGCGAGGACCGGCACGCCGGCTTCGATGGCGTGCTCCTTCGCGGTGACTTTGTTGCCCGCCATTTCGAGCACCTTGGTGGGTGGGCCGATGAAGGTAATGCCGGCATTCGCCGCTGCCTGCGCGAGATCGGGGTTCTCCGACAGGAATCCGTAGCCAGGGTAGATCGCGTCGGCGCCCGACTCTTTAGCGACTCGGATGATCTCATCAACATCCAGGTAGGCACGAACAGGGTGGCCCTTTTCGCCAATCTGGTATGCCTCATCGGCTTTGAGGCGATGCATCGAGTTGCGATCCTCGTACGGAAAAACGGCGACGGTGGCCGCGCCCAGTTCGTACGCAGCCCGGAATGCGCGAATGGCAATCTCACCGCGGTTTGCTACGAGGATCTTCTTGAACATGTGGTCCTTTCGCGACTGGGCCAAGCCTAGATCGATGACCGGGATGCGACGCGCCCGAGAGTGCCTCGCAGGGGGTCATGATTTAGGTTCTTTAAGACTAGTGAAGGTATCGTCGTTACTCGTGCATGTACTCAGCGTCAGCTCCCTCAAAGGGGGCGTGGGAAAGACAACTGTGACGCTGGGGTTGGCGTCCGCGGCTTTCGCGCGTGGACTTCGCACACTCGTTGTCGACCTCGACCCGCAGTCGGACGTTTCGACCGGCATGGACATCAACGTCGCGGGTCACCTCAACATCGCCGATGTTCTCGCCAGTCCGAAGGAAAAGATCGTCCGAGCCGCCATTGCACCGAGTGGCTGGACCAAGGGGCGCTCCGGCAAGATAGACGTCCTGATCGGATCGCCGTCCGCCATCAATTTCGACGGACCGCATCCGAGCATCCGTGACATTTGGAAGCTCGAGGAGGCCCTCGCAAACGTCGAGGCCGACTACGACCTCGTGCTGGTGGACTGTGCGCCCTCACTCAATGCGCTGACGCGGACGGCGTGGGCCGCGAGTGACCGCGTGACTGTCGTTACCGAGCCTGGTCTGTTTTCGGTCGCTGCCGCAGACCGGGCTCTCCGTGCGATCGAAGAGATTCGCCGCGGGCTCTCACCGCGACTGCAGCCCCTTGGCATCATCGTCAATCGCGCCAGAGTGCAGTCGCTCGAACACCAGTTTCGTATCAAAGAGCTTCGTGACATGTTCGGACCGCTCGTGCTCTCGCCGCAGCTGCCTGAGCGCACCTCGCTGCAGCAGGCTCAGGGCGCCGCGAAGCCTCTGCACGTGTGGCCGGGCGAAAGTGCGCAGGAGATGGCGCGCAACTTCGACCAGCTGCTGGAGCGCGTCATGCGTACCGCTCGCCTCGGCGAGTTCGCGTAGCCTTCCCGGGCTGCCGGCCCGCAGCTCCCCGGCCGTCGTCGCCACGCTCGTAGTTGTTGGTGCGTAGTTGTTGATGCGTAGTTCTTGGTGCGTAGTTGTTGGTGCGTAACTCATGCTCGGCGGAGCGAATTCGGGCGTGTCGGCCCCGGTTTCCGCGACCGCCCTCCGCCGGAACTGGCGCCCAGCATGAGTTACGCCCCGGGGAAACTACGGGGAGGCTGCGGCGAGGCTGACGGCTGCGCAGAAGAACTACCGCAGGGTGGCTGAATCGGCGGGGCTGGCGCGGCCTGTTAGCTCGCGCGGGTTGCCCTGCGCTGTGCGAGTTCGTCGGCCGGATCTTCACCCTTGATCGAGTCGAGTTCGACGAGGCTGGTCTCAACCTCGCGCAGGACTTTACCGACGGCAATGCCGAACACGCCCTGCCCCCGGTTGACGAGGTCGATGACCTCGTCGTTGGTCGTGCACAGGTAGACACTCGCGCCGTCGCTCATGAGAGTCGTCTGGGCGAGATCGTTGACGCCGGCCTCCCGCAGCTGATTGACCGCGGTGCGAATCTGTTGCAGCGAAATGCCCGTGTCGAGAAGTCGCTTGACGAGCTTCAAGACGAGGATGTCGCGGAAACCGTAGAGCCGCTGCGACCCGGAACCCGCCGCACCGCGAACGGTTGGCTCAACGAGTTCTGTTCGTGCCCAGTAGTCGAGTTGGCGATAGCTGATACCGGCGGCGCGAGCCGCGATCGCTCCGCGGTAGCCTGCGGCGTCGTCTAGTTCGGGCATCCCGTCGGTGAACAACAGGCCGAGACCGAAGCGCGAATCGTCGCCCTGGCTGAGTTCAGTTTCACTCATGGCCTGTGCCTCTCATAAAACCGACCCCTTGATACGTAGGTGAACCAAAGGCGTTTGTCAGCGCCTGTCTTTACGTTAACCGTGAGGTTGAACGTGACACCTTCAGGTTGAAGTTGACGTTGATCGTTTGGTTAGTCCCAACGGTACCCACGCGATCCACCGCGGGCAACGACATTTGCCGAAATAGCCGCGGCGTGTCGAAATGGGGGGTATGGATTGGCCCGAAACGCGGTGCTTTACAGCTTTGAGAGCGCGGAACGGATGAGGCTGCCGCGCACGACCTCGAGTTGTCCGGCAATTTCCCTCGCCAGTTCAGCCGCCTTTGCACGACTCGATGCGTCCTTGCGCCGCGCGACAGGAATAAGCGCGCTCTCGATCAGACCAAGCTCGCGTTCAGCGGCGGCGCGAAAACCGCGAAGGTGCCGCGGCTCAATGCCCGACCGCTGTAGCTCCACCAGGGCTCGCAGCACTGAAAGCGTCTCTTCGCCGAAAACATCGGTTGGCAGAATGAGCGACGCCGTTATGGCATCCCCAAGGAGCATCGCGTTCGCGCCCGCTTCGCGAATGAGCTCATCGCGCGTGTAACGACGCTCGCTCGACAACATCGACGGCGCCTGCGTCGCGCCCCCGGGAAGGACCGGCTGGCGGCCGGCATCCAATTCGTCGAGATACCCGCGAATGACCTTGAGCGGCAGATAGTGGTCGCGCTGCATCGTGAGCACGAATCGCAGCCGATCGAGATCGATCGTCGAAAACTTGCGATACCCGGAGTCGGTGCGCGCGGGCGTGACCAGCTGTCGTTCTTCAAGAAACCGAAGCTTCGATGGCGTCAGATCAGGAAACTCGGGGATGAGGCGTGCGAGAACCTGACCGATACTGAGCAGACCCGGCTGTGCCGATCCCGAAGCCTGCGCCGATCCTGAAGCCTGCGCTGCACGGGATGTCGTCGCCATGGAGGACTGGCGAGCCACTAGTGACTTGCCACACGCGCGAGATCAACGCGCGATGCATAGAAAGTCAGCCGGAACTTGCCAACCTGCACTTCGGAACCGTCGCTCAGACCGGCGACGCCGTCGATGCGATTGCCGTCAAAGTAAGTGCCATTGAGCGATCCAAGGTCTTTGACCTGAAATGCCTTGCCGTTGCGAAGGAACTCCGCGTGACGTCGCGACACCGTGACATCGTCAAGAAATATGTCGGCATCGGGATGGCGCCCCACAGTCGTGAGGTCGGCATCCAACAGGAAGCGCGCACCTACGTTCGGCCCGCGACGAACAACGAGAAGCGCGGACCCCGAAGGAAGCGCCGCGATGGCACCGTGCTCCTCTGCGGTGACATCCCCGTCGAGGCCCGCCACCTGGGCTGCAAAGCCCGCCGTGAACGTCATGGTCGTGTCAGTGTGTGACGAATCCGGTCGCACGGGTTCGGAAGAATGGCGCGGCGGCGGGTCTGCCGCACTCGCATCACGCGAATCAACCATCGTGAACCTCCATTCAGCCCCCCAGCGTATCGGATGGAGTCGCAGTCATCATTGGCGGAATTCTAACTACTCGAGCTGTTTCAGCGATATAGATAACGCCAGCCCACCAGTAGAGGAAGGCGCCCCAGAGGGCAAAGGCCCATCCAATGGGATTGGTGATCCAACTGATCTCCCGGAATGCCTCGCCGAGCATGAGAATCGGCAGGGCGTACAGCAACGAAAATGTCGCCACCTTGCCGAGGTGATGCACCGGGAGCGGACCATAGCCATGATTGGCGAGGATGATGCCGACAGCTGCGAGCATGAAATCCCGGCCCACAATAACGACGACGAGCCACCACGGGATGATGTCGCGAACAGAGAGTCCAACCAGAGCCGCGAAGATGAACAGGCGATCGGCTGCGGGATCCAGCAGCTGCCCAAGCCGGGACACTTGCTGGAATCTGCGCGCGATAACACCGTCAAAGTAGTCGGTCACGCTTGAGATGACCAGCACAATGAGCGCCGCGAAATCTGCACCCACGATTATCAGCACCAGAAAGACCGGAACAAGCGCAAGCCGAATGAAGCTCAGCACGTTGGGGATCGTGAAAATCCGGGAGCTGACCTCGCTTTGGCCTACTCCATCCATGGCCCAATCCTACCGAGCGCTGGGCGCTAAGCTCGACGAAGTGAGCCCCCTTTTCGTTGTCATTTACGTTGCGCTCGGCGTGTGCGCTTGCGTCTGGACCGCGTCCCTCATCACCCACGACTACTCCTGGGTCGACCGCATCTGGTCAATCGTGCCGGTGGTCTACGTCTGGATCTTTGCGGGGTTTGCGGGTCTGGCTAACGCCCGCCTCGACGTCATGGCTGTGCTCGTCACCCTGTGGGGTGCACGGCTCACCTTCAACTTCGCACGTAAGGGCGGCTACAGCGGCGTTGAAGACTACCGATGGGCGGTACTCCGCGGCCGCATGTCGCGCTGGCAGTTCCAGTTGTTCAACTTCTTCTTCATCGTGCTGTACCAAAACCTCATCCTGCTCCTGATCGCTCTCCCGGCACTCACGGCGTGGAACAGCCGTGCTACCCCGTTCGGAATTTTGGATGCCGTCGTCACGGTCGTTTTCTTCGCCCTCCTCGTGGCCGAAACGGTGTCCGACCAGCAGCAGTGGAATTTCCAGGCCTGGAAGAAGTCGGAGGCGGCCGCGGGACGCCAGCCGAGCCCGCGCTTTCTTCAGACCGGTCTCTGGCGGTTTAGCCGTCATCCCAATTTCTTCTTCGAACAGGCGCAGTGGTGGGCCCTGTTCTTCTTCGGAGTTGTTGCAGCTGGCTCGATCCTGCAATGGACGGTCGTCGGGGCTTTCCTGTTGACCATTCTCTTCGTGGGGTCAACCTCGTTTACCGAGAGCATCAGCAAGTCGAAATATCCGGAGTACGCCGACTACCAGGCGTCCACTTCCGCTGTCGTGCCGTGGTTCCCGAGGCGAACCCACGAGGCCGCTGCAACAGGCTGAGTGTCTTCCACTTCCTGCGCCTCAGACGCGGGTACCGTTGGGGGATGTCGTGCATTCGGTTCAATACTCCAGCTCAGCGGCGCGCAATGCGGGAAGCAGCGCCGTCCATGCTGACCCCGCAACAGGCGGCCGAACTTGCTGCGACCCAGCATCCCGCTCCCCCGGTGACCGAAAGCAAGATTGCGCGTCTCCGACTCCTCGCGACCCACAATAATCCGAAGATTCGCGAGAGCGTTGCAAGCAGCTATCACACGCCGGAGGATGTCATGGCGCGATTGGCACACGACCCGGACGCCGGCGTTCGCGCCTGTGTCGCGCGCAATGAGTCGACGCCGTGCGACATCCTGCGGTCGATGGCCGGCGACGAATCCGAAATGGTGCGCGGCTGGCTCGCGGTCAACTACTTCGTTCCGACGGATGTCATGGAGGCCCTCGCGGGCGACGCCAGCCACACGGTACGCAGCCTGGTCCGCTGGAAATCGGATCTGGCGCTGGCGAACTAGGTGGATGCCGCTCGCGTCGACAGCTGGCTGTGGGCGGTCCGATTGGTCAAGACCCGCTCACTTGCCACAGCCGCCTGCCGTGCGGGTCACGTCAAGGTCAACGGAGAGCGGGCCAAGGCGGCACAGCCGGTCCACGTCGGGGACGAAGTACGACTTCGAGAGGCGGGATTCGACAAGATTGTGGTGGTCGGTGCGATCCTGGTCAAACGAGTCGGTGCTCCCGTTGCTGCCGCCAGCTATACCGACCTCACTCCCCCGCCTCCGCCACGGGAGGAGATGGCTCTTGCGCCGAGGCGGGATCGAGGAGCCGGTCGCCCGACGAAGCGGGAGCGGCGAGAACTCGAGAAGCTGCGCGGTCGGGACGAGGAATAGTTGATAGCCGCTCGTGTACTCACAGCGTGACCGAGTTCTCCTCAACCGCGCGCGTTGATGCTGGCCGGGGTCATTGCTGCCATGGTCGTAGCGGCGGTTGTCGGCGGCATCCCGGGTCTTGCACTCTTCACGATTTCGGACGCGCTGGCGCTCGCTAGCGTCGTCCTGGCGATCGGTAGATGGTCGTTGAAGCAGCTGCAGGACGAGAGCGATTGCCGAGTTCCTGCGGCTCACTGCCGTCGCGTTCGCAGGTGCTCCTGGGTCAGCGCATCCATCTCTTCGTCACTCAACTCGTCGTAGGACCGAGCCTCCTTGCGGTCGACTCTCGACCAGCGGATGAACAGGATGATCAGCACCGGGATGTCGGCGATCTCAGCGATGAACCAGAGCAGGTCGCCCGAGAGCTGCTGATCCCTGATGGGGCTCGGCCACCAAAACGGGTGTGCGCCCGAAATCGCCGGCAGCGTGTCGAGAACTGCCCCGCTCAGTCGAATCAGGATGCCGGGAATCGCGTCGATCACGAGCTCGACGAACGCGAGCAAAAACTCGACCGTGACAAAGAACGCCGACCGATGCGCCGAATACTCGATGAGCGGGAGAACGAGGAGCAGACCGATGAGAGGCATGACGACCGTGACGACGCCCTGCCCAATTGGACTGAGCCGAAGCTGGCCCGCGAACGGTGTCAGGAAAATCGAGAAGATCGCGACGGTGACGAGCGGTGCGATAACGGCATTGCCCGCGACGCGGATCGGTCGCGATGCCATGATCCGGTCGAGGGTGCCGACGCCGCGTCCGCTCAGAGCTAGACGGGCGAGAGTGACCGGACGGCCAAGCGCAAGCAGCGCCGGGCTGACGAACAGCAGCAGAGCCGTGCGCGTCGAGAACGCCCAGCGCAGGTCGTGGCTGTACGCGCCCAGGAACCCGAAGTTCACCACAAGGAACGAACCGATACCCAGAACGAAAAACGCAGCGACCAGCCAGCCAGACCATCGTTCGCCCTTGCGACGAACGACGATGACGCCCATCGCGTAGACGGCGGCGAGGACGACCGCAACGACGGTAGCGACCGGGTCGAATGACCAGGTGGCGAGAAAGACTGGGATCGGAGGCGTGGCGATTCCTTACGCTCGAATTACCAGCGATGTTACCTGCGGCGCCTGTCAGCAAACGGCGGCGTAGCCGGTAGCACGAGCCCGAGGCTGTCACCGGCGACCCGGGTGAGCACCGTGCCCCAGGTTCGGAACGGGTGCCAGCCGTCCAGGATGGCCGCAATTTGCTGTGATGTGGCCGGGCCACCCAGCCCATAGAAGTGACCGAGGTAGCCTGCGATCCGAGGCTCCATCCCGGTGATCACGTCGGTAGCGCCGGTCGAGCGGAGCAGGATCAGAGTCGAGTACATCGGCCCGATTCCGGGAAGTTTCTGAATGCGATCGAGCGCCTCCTCCGTCGATACCGACAGGAGTTCGGCCGGATTCAGCTGCCCGTCGAGTGCCGCACGCGCGACGGCATGCAACCGCTCGACCTTGGTCGCGTCGAGGCTCTGGACCTCGCGCAACTCGAGCAGACGCTCAGGCGTCGGAAACGCAAGCATCGCGTTCGCCCCCTCGCCATAGGTGCGGCCGAACGCCGCAGAAATCCGGTTGCGTACGATAACCCCCTGGGAACGCTGACGCCGAGCGCTGATGATCGACCATGCCGCCGCCTCATAGGGCGAGTGGAACAGAACCGGCCGCAAGCCGGGGTGATCCCGCTGCATGCCGCCGAGCACCGGGTCTTTCTCGCCGACCGAAGCCCACTCCTCGCCCGAATGATCGAGCGACAGGATGCGCTTGACCTGAGCAACAACGGCATCTGGTGCCGCGTCGCTCTCGATCGTGCCCGCCACGATGCCGTCATCGTTCTGGTTGAGTGCCACGTACGCCTGGGACTGGAAGTCGTCGGTGACGAACGCCAGTCGCATTCTGACCCCCTCGGCCACCGGTCGTCCCATGTTGGGCCCGAAGCCGAACCCTGCGGCGGCTTCGAGCGAAAACGCGCCGTCCGGCGTGATGGTGAATTCAGTCATGATCTCTACTCCGATTCTGCGGTGATGGTCTCGAGGATCGCACCGAGAGCGGATCGCTGCTCGGCCGTGACAGCGGAAAAAAACCTGTCGTTCATGGCGCGGACCTCCGCCGAGGCCTGCCGTGCGAGATTCAGTCCTACGGGAGTCAGGCTGAGTTCGCGGGCGCGGCCATCACCCGGGTGTTGGGTGCGAAGGACGAGTTGGCGCGCCGCGAGTGCTCGGGTGATTTGGGATGTTGTATTGGCATCCATTCCGAGGCGCGTTGAAACGTCGGTCTGTGTCAGCGGTGGCCACTGATGCCGCGCCTGTCGATAAAGCGCCATGATCACGAGAAACTGCGGAACCGTCATCTCGTGCGGCTTCAGCGCAGTGCCCGCCTCCGTGCGCCAGACCTGGGCCGCGTGCATGAGCGCGTAGCCGAGTCCGCCGCCTGTATCGGCGTTACCTGCCGCCATCGTCGCCTCCTTCGTGAATTAGTACGTACACGTAGATTATGAACGACCACCGACATTTGGTTCACGCCGTGGACTCAGGCTTACCCGCCTAGGCTCGCAGGATGAATGAGTCTCTCGATATCGAGACGGCGTCGGGCACTCTCCGAGGGCTGCGGGATCGCGACGTGCGCACCTGGCGCGGCATCCCGTTCGCTGCTCCGCCGGTCGGCAGTCGGCGATTCCGTGCACCCGCGCCAGCCGAGGCCTGGGCCGGCATCCGCGATGCGACGCGATTCGGACCGGTTGCGCCCCAGGACAGGAAAGGTCCATTCGGCGGCGCCATAGCTGCGACGCCTCGCAACGAAGACTGCCTGACGTTGAACGTCATGGCGCCTGCGACGGTCGAGAAGCCACTTCCGGTCATGGTGTACATCCACGGCGGTGCCTATAGCGTGGGCTCGCCCGCCGATCTGCCGTTTCGGGGCGTGAACTTCGTGCGCAGGGGTGCCGTCCACGTCACGCTCAACTATCGGCTGAACGCGTTCGGCTACCTCGATTTCAGCGAATACGGTTTCGACAATAACCTCGGCCTTCGCGACCAGGTCGCCGCGCTCGAGTGGGTGCGCGACAATATTGCGGCGTTCGGGGGCGATCCTCGCAATGTCACGGTCTACGGCGAGAGCTCCGGCGGCAACGCCGTGACGACGCTACTGGCGACTCCCGCGGCCGCTGGCCTGTTCGCACGCGCTATCGCCCAGAGCCCGCCGAGCAACGCCGTCTATCGTCCCGATGTTACCCAGCAGTGGGCCCGCGAGTTCATGCAGTTGCTTGGGGCGGCGCCCGGCGGCGAGGCTGACGCGCTCCGGTCCGCGCCGACTGACGATCTCGTCACCGCCGCACGGATGCTATTCGCGCAGGTTCCGGACGAGTACCCGGGCGACCAGGCGTTCAGTCCGGTCATCGACGGCGAGTACCTGCCGCAGCATCCGGTCGAGGCGTTCAGGAA
Organism: Glaciihabitans sp.; assembly: GCA_025463785.1. Lineage (GTDB taxonomy): Bacteria > Actinomycetota > Actinomycetes > Actinomycetales > Microbacteriaceae > Galbitalea. Next base: position 91,287 of record JAODBD010000010.1, on the reverse strand, counting down.
TGGCACCGCTCAGCCCGTTCCCCTGATCATCGGCACCAATGACCGCGAAGGGTCGGTCTTCTTCGGTCGACGTCGCATCCTTGCGACGACACGGACACGCATCGAGGGCCTGCTCGGCAATACTTCGGCGGCGGCGGCCAAGGTCATGCGCGAGACGTATCGGATTCCTGGGCGTCGCGGCTCGCTCGACTTCGGCGGCGACTTCGCGTTCTGGTTCCCGACCTACCAAATTGCCGAGTACCAGTCGGCCATCGCGCCGACCTGGCTGTATCGCCTCGACTTCGCACCACCACTTTTGAAGGCACTCGGCATCGACTCAACCCATGGCGCAGACCTGCTCACAGTTTTCGGGCGCACCCGCAGCTGGGTAGGCAGGTTGACCACTCTGCTCGGAGGCACGGCGGACCTGGCGGCAGTGAGCTCCCGGATGCAGGACCACTGGTTCCGCTTCGCAACAGCTGGTGCGGTGGATGACGCCTGGCCGAGATACGAAACGGCCACCCGGGCGAACTACATTTTCGATTCGTCCGACCGGGTGGAGTTCGATTCGCGCGCCGATCGGCGACGGGCCTGGAACGACTTCACGCACCTGCACTGAGGCATGTGCAAGACGCCGCCCATGAAATAACTCTCCGAAATCAGAGGTTGGTACCGACGTGAAAAAGAAGATCGGGTTCCTGTCGTTCGGGCACTGGCAGCCGGTACCAGGGTCGCAAACGCGCACAGCTCAGGATGCCCTGCTGCAGTCGATCGACCTCGCCGTCGCCGCGGAAGAACTCGGCATCGACGGTGCATCGTTCCGTGTTCATCACTTTGCCCGGCAGCTGGCATCCCCGTTCCCGTTGCTTTCGGCGATCGCGGCGCGCACAAGCCGCATCGAGATCGGCACCGCTGTGATCGACATGCGGTACGAAAACCCCTTGTACATGGCGGAAGAGGCCGCAGCCGCAGACCTCATCAGCGGTGGGCGCCTGCAACTCGGCGTGAGTCGTGGCTCACCCGAGACCGCGCTGAGGGGTTCCGAGTCATTCGGGTTTGTGCCACCCGACGGCACGACCGACGCCGACCTCGCCCGCGCCCACACGGAACTGTTCCTCGCCGCCATCCAGGGTGCAGGAGTTGCGAACGCCAACCCGCAGATGACGGGGTCGACTGGTGCGCTGCCCATCCAGCCCCAGTCCCCGGGGCTCATCGAACGAATCTGGTGGGGCGCCGGCAGCCGCGCGACTGGCCAATGGACGGCGCAGCAGGGTCTCAACCTGATGAGTTCGACGCTCTTGACCGAAGACACCGGCGTGCCGTTCGGCGACCTTCAGGCGGAGCAGATTGCCCTGTTCCGCGCTGAGTGGAAGGAAGCCGGCTGGGAGCGTGAACCGCGCGTGTCGATCAGCCGTAGCATCCTGCCGATTACGACCGACGAAGACCGGAGCTATTTTGGCGCTCGCGGCGCGGGAGAACAGGAGGACCAGGTCGGCTACCTCGATGCAGACACCATCGCCCGGTTCGGCAAGAGCTACATCGGTGAGCCCGATGACATCGTCGCCGAGCTGTTGAAGGATGCTGCCGTGCGTGAGGCAGACACGATCCTCTTGACCGTCCCCAACCAACTCGGCGTCGAATACAACACCCACCTGCTCGAGACGGTAGCAGCCCACATCGCCCCCGCGATCGGGTGGGAGCCCGCACGGGGCTGACCGGCGTCGTCGACGATGGGCGGATGGGGTCGCAAGCCTAAAAAGACGACTGCACGAGAAACAGGGATGCCGTCAGATGCTCGCGCATAGCCTTGGCGGCGGCTTCGGGATCGTGGGCCTCGATGGCGGTGACCAGATCAGAATGCGACATCATCGTCGACGTTTGCGCCGGACGTGAGCCCCAATACAGCCGCCAGAAACGGAGGTTATGGAGGAGCAAGCGGTCAGCTGCATCCTGCAGAAGAGAGTTGCGGACCATGTGTACCAGAAAGGCGTGAATTGCATGGTCGTCATGCAGGAACGCTTCGTGGTCTTTGCCCTCGCGCGCACCATCGGCGGCCTTGACCAGCTCACGGAGAGTATCGAGATCCTCGCTCGTTGCGCGTTTGGCCACGATGTACGCAACGCCGCACTCGATGGCCTCTCGGGCCTCGAACATGTTGAGCACATCGTCGAGCCCGACCGGTGACACCACTGCTCCCCTGCGCGGCAGAACTGTGATGAATCTGTCGGTGACCAGCCGGGCGATCGCCTCTCGCACGGGCATCCGGCCCAATCCGAGTTCATTGGCCATCGCCTGCTCGTTGACGAGCGACCCTGGGGGAAGCCGCAGGTTCACGATCCGATCGCGCAGGTCGTCGTAAGCCAATTCACTGGCGCGAGGTTTGTCACCGCCCGCGACCCATTCTTGTGTCATCGAACCACGTTCACTTCCGGTAGTTGAGTCACTGATAGGTCGAGCGTCCCACGGTCGACGACAAGCATCTCGCCGTTCTGAAGCGTATTCCAGCCATCCCCCCAGCCGCTCGATGCGATCAGCACGGCATCCGGAGTCACCCGATAGCGCAGTTGGTAGTAATGAGGCTCCGCTTCCTTTGCCTCGGCGACGGGGTCAAATCGGCTCACTGCGATGAGTTGCGTATCCGTGGCAATCATCGCGTTCAGGCTACTGAACTCAAGGGATGACGCAATGAGACTCGCGGTTTCTGCCAGCGCCGCCGCCGGTCCGATTGCACGTGCCCGCGCCAGCACTGCGAGAAAATAGCGCTCGCTGTCGGTCGTGCCCTGCCGCAAGGCCATGAGGTCATCCGGTATCAGGGCGTCGAGTGAGGCGGGCGGCGTGACCGACCCGTTGTGGGCGAATGCGATCGATCCATCAGAAAATGGATGGGTGTTCCGGGCGATCACATTGAGACCGAGAGTTGCCCACCTCAGGTGAGCGAGGGCGAGGTCTGACTGGTGCTCGTGCGACAACCGTGCGAACAGCGGGCTCGATCGAGCCGCGTCAGGTGCCTTGGCAACCTCGACGCCGTCGGTCGTCGGCCAGGCGAGTCCCCAGCCATCCGCGTGCTTACGCGAAAGCTCGGTGAATTCCTGCAAATCAGATTCACCGAGAAGGTCGGCGAGTGTGGTCGGCGTGCGGGTTACGTAGCCCAATAGTCGGCACATGGTGAGTGTTGTTCCTTAGAGATAGTTGCTGGAGATACCGCCGTCGAGCACGATTACCTGGCCGGTGAGCCAGGATGCCGCATCCGACGCAAGAAAACAGGCCAGCCCGGCCGCGTCATCCGGTTTCCCGAAGCGGCCGAGCGGAACTCGCTCGAGCCGGATGGCGCGTGCCGCCGGGTCCGGGAAGAACTGCTCAACGTGTGCGGTCATGATCGGACCGGGAGCGAGTCCGTTGACTCGGATGCCTTTGCCTCCGAGCTGGACAGCCATCGAACGAGTCAGTGAAGAAATGGCGCCCTTGCTCGCGGCGTAGCCATCCTGCGGATATGTAGTGCCGAGCACCGCAAGGAAGGAGCTCATATTCACCACTGCGCCACCACCGGCGACAACAATGTGTGGCACGACGTATTTGGAGCACAGCATGGTGCCATCGAGGTTGATGCTGCTGATCTGGTGCCATAGCTCGAGGTCGCCGTCGAGGAAGGACGCATCCTGGTGGGGCATGATGCCTGCGTTGTTGAACAGGGTGTCCAGCCCCCCAAGAGCTTCGACGGCACGGCTGACGGCGAGCGCAACCTGCGCCTCGTCACGGACGTCCGCTTCGATCGCGATTGCGTGCCCGCCCTCCTCGGCGATAAGCCGCACGGTCTCCTCTGCCGCATCCCGGCTGATGTCAACCACGGCGACCGCCGCTCCCTGGCGCGCGAATAGCAGGCTGCTCGCGCGGCCGAGCGCACCGCCGGCTCCGGTAATGAATGCGCGCTTGCCTTCCAGCTGCATCACGACACTCCGTTCGAACGAAAGCCGTAGAGCTTCACCGCGTTATCACGAAGGACCTGTTCTCCGGCCCGGTGCGCTTGCCCCGCGTCAAGATCGCCGTCAGAGACGAGCTCTCCGAGTACCGACCCGATTACTTTCCTGCCGTCTTTCGCGGCGATCCAGTTGAGTTCCGGCACCCGCGAGCCATCCGAGCTGTACATCAATTTGGTGAAGGGAGCCACGGCCAGCGCGGCGCGCGTCATCGACGTCATCTCTCCGATCGACAAAAAGGGGATGGCGAACGACAGGTCCAAATAGGCGTTGCCGTAGACGGAGGCGAGATACGCGCCCTCCCGAACGTATGGCCAGCAGCCGTGAAGGAGCACGACCGGCATCGACCGGTACGCGGAATCTTCGAGGATGCTGCGCAACTCAAGCGGTGAAGCGCGGCGGAGGTCGACGTCGGGGTCACCGTATCCCACGTGAAATTGGACGGGAAGCTCCTGGACCGCCGCGGCCTCAAATGCCAGGTGCAGCAGGGTGTCGAGCAGTGGTTTGTAGCCGAGACGGACCGATCCGGTTGAGTCGACTTCGACGCGCGCTTGGGCATACGCGGCGTGGGCATCCTCATCCGACCATCGCTCGATCGCAAGTCCGGTACGGTAAGCCGCGATGCTCTTGAACCCGGCGAAGCCCGTGCCGCGAACATCGGATACCAGTTCGCGAACGCTGGCGACCAGATCGTCATAGCGTCCGTGCGCGACGATCAACCGCTGGAACTCCACCTCGAGCCGAATCAGCGCCGCGTACTCCGCACCGCTGGCCAGGGCGAATTCTGTCGCATCCATCGCCTTCTCTGGCGCGGGATAGCCGGTATCGATGACAACACCAGCAATGGATGCATCATCGAACAACTTGGCGACGAGTTCTGCGGTGCTGTGACTTGCTCTCGCGCGGAGCACGCCGTCCTCGCCCGACACCCCGAAGAACTCCTCAAGCGAGCGGGTCAGCCTGCGGTAGAACGCGGTCTCGACGACGTCTTTCGCGCGCATCCCCGGGTCCGGAGACTCCGTGAACAACGCCCTCCATTCGGCCAGGCCGACTGGCTGAAGTGCCTCGATTGCGTGACAGTGGTTGTCAACGACGGGAACATCGGTGAGGTCCACCAAGTTCGTCATCGTGATCAGAACCGGTAGAAGTGGTTGCGAATCTCGAAGTCCAGAGTCTCGGCTCCGAACGCCTCAGCCTCAGACCGGCGCACGCCGAGATAGCAGCGAGCGAGCATATCGCCCATGGTACCGAGGAGGAAGTCATCCTTCTCGAGTTCATCCAGCGCACCATCCATTGTGGTCGGCAAAGGACGAACTTTGCCGCGAACGAGCTCCTCGGCCGAAAGGTATGCGGGGTCGTGCTCGCTCGGATCCCCCGGCTCGAGCTCGCGTTCGATGCCATTGAGACCACAGGCAATCAGAGCACCAAGGGAGAGATACGGGTTTGCGCTGGCATCGGAGGTCTTGAACTCGATGTTGTAGCTCTGTTCCTCGCGCTGGTAGAACGGCGAGCAGACTCGCAATGCCGCCTCCTTGTTGTCGAAACCCCAGGCGGTGGTTGCGGAAGCCCAGGAGTTCGGGGTGAGCCTGCGATAGGAGTTGTAGCTCGGAGCCGTCAGCGCAACGAGGGCAGGCAAATGCTCGGCGACCCCGGCGATGAAGTGCCTGCCCATCTTCGACAAGCCGTTTTCGGCCGCGCGGTCATACAGGAGGCTGTTCTTGCCCGCGAGGTCCCAGAGACTGAAGTGCACGTGGGCGCCACTTCCGATCTGGTCCGGATACGGTTTCGGTGCGAAGGAAGCAAACAGGTCGTACTTGCGCGCGACTCCCCGGATGGTGTCTCGGAACTTCATCTGGTTATCCGCGGCACGAAGCGCATCAGTGTGTCGGATCGAAATCTCGTGCTGGCCGGCACCGTATTCGTTAATGGCCTGTTCGACCGAAATGCCCTGCGATTCCAGCGCGTCAATGGTCTCGACCATGATCTCGGCGTTGAGATCGTGTCCAATCGAACTGTAGACCGGCGCGTGGTCAGGGACGTCGAATGGGATGTATTCGCCATCCTGCTCGTGAGCCAGGTAGTACTCGTTTTCAAACGTCGCCTGAACGCTGAGCCCGTGACTGGCGGCCCGCTCGATGACGTCTTTCAGGTAGGAGCGCGTGCACGCTCCCCAATTGACCCGGTCGTGTCCAAGCTGGTCACACATGACGCTCGCACTTGCCGGCACCCAGGGCAGAACCGTGAATGTCGAAAGATCTGGCACTAGTCGAATCTCGCCGATCGGTTCAAATCCATCGATCTTCACCATCTCTTCGAGCATGTTGATCGACATCTGTGCTCGCGTAAGGCTCACACCCTCGAGCAGCTTGTGTTCGAGTTGGGCGACGTGAATCGCCTTCGTTCTCGCGATTCCGCTCACGTCGCAGTATTCAAAGCGAATCAGTTTGACGCCGGCCTCATGGGCCGCAGCAACAACTTCTGGAATATTCATGTGTCTTTCTTCCTGCTCGAGGCGTAGGCCTAGAGCATCACGTCCCCGCCATTGGGTCCCAAAGTCTGGCCAACATAGTAAGAGCCGTCGGATGAGGCCAGCAGCACTGCGGTCGGAGTCACCTCGTCAACCGTTCCAAAGCGTCGGATCGGCAGTTCCGCAAGTTTCGCGTTGCGCCATTCCTCCGTTTCGCTGTCGAGGAGAGGCGTCTCAATCGGGCCTGGAGCGATCGCGTTCACGAGCACCCCGCGATGCGCTACTTCCCGAGCAAGTGCCTTGGTCAGACCGATCACGGCCGCCTTGCTCGCGACATAGTGCGCGACAGACGTACCACCGATCTGGCCAAGCTGGGACGCGATGTTGATGATGCGGCCGTCGCCGCGCTCAAGCATCTGGCCGACGAGGGCGCGGGAGCACAGGAAAGTGCCTCGAAGATTTACGCCGAGGACGTGGTCCCAGTCCTCGATTGGCATGTTTTCGAGCAGCGACTCCGTAAAGATGCCGGCGTTATTGACGAGGATGTCGACTCGACCAAAATGGGAGAGCGCCTTGGCCGCCATCGCGTTCACACTCGTCTCGTCGCTCACGTCCGTCTGAACGAACAGGGCCTCGGCCCCGACTTCCGCAATCGCGGCAAGCACAACGGCTGCCTGTGTCACGTCCGACCGGTCAGCGACGACAATGTTGGCGCCCTCCCGCGCAAAGGCGATCGCGATCGCCTGTCCGATGCCCGATGCCGCGCCTGTGACAACGGCAACACGACCCTCCAGCTTGCTCATGCGAATTCCTCTCCCTCGTGCCCCGCGCCCTCGCGCCAGGCCTCGGCAAGCTCATCGGCGCTCGCCATGTCGAATCGGTGCTTCATCAGAAGCATCGAAGCATCGTGTTGCGCCCGGTCGTCGCTGCCGACGCAATCCGATGCAACGACCACGTAGTGATCGTTGAACATTGCGTCCCGCGCGGTTGATTCCACGCATCCCTCTGTCGTACAGCCACCGACGACCACCGTCTGGATTGCATTGCTCCGCAGCAGCAGCTCCAGATTCGTGCCCCAAAACGCGCTGGAGCGATACTTTTGCACGACGAGTTCGCCCGGCAGAGGCGCAAACCCGTCGACAAACTCGTGACCGGGTGAACCGGGCACGGTGTACCGAAGTGGCGGTCCACCGTGCCTGGCCCCATCGTGCATCCTGAGATTGAAACGGATCTGTGCCGGCGAATCGCTCATGCGGTCCGGAAGGGCCGTGTTTTGAATGTGAATCACCAGGATGCCGTTGCGGCGTGCGTCCGCCAGAAGTGCGGCCAGACGCGGTCGTGTCTCCTGATACATCGACAGATTGATCCCTAGTTGACCAAAGAGTCCGTCGGGCTCGATGAAGTCGCGTTGCATGTCGACCAGGACGAGCGCGGTATGCGCGGGGTCGACGAGCTCGACGAGCTCAGTGAGGACGTACTTTCCGTCAACGGCAATCACGGTCAGCGCTTCGCGATCTCCGGGTGCTCCGCGAACTCTTCTGCGATCGTCGGATGCTGGACAGAGGCCGCGCGAGCGGACAGGAGTGCCGAAGGCTGCTCGCTCGAAGGTAGGTCTTCTTCGGTCACAAATGCACCGACAGCAGCAATCTTCTGAGGCGACTTCACGCGGTAGTACAGGTAAAGGCCGACCCCGGCCGCGACCCAGGCGATGACAACGAAGGGCACGAGGTTGAACGGGTACGGCTGGCTGAAGTTCCCGACGGCATACAGCGGGTAGGCGAGGGCGATCACGCCAAGCACCGGCACGATCACGTGCGTCAGGATTCTGCGCTCCTTCGAGCGCCAGAAGTATCTGATGAGGGCGATATTGGCCATGATGTAGACGATCACGATTGCGACCGTGCCGATGGTTCCCGTAAAGGCGTAGGCTCCCGTCGCCCCCGGCCCATCCCAGGCGCCAATACCCAGTCCGACGACCAGCGTGAAGATGGTCTGAACGATGATGGCGCGCAGCGGAGAGAACCAGCGCGCGTGGAGGCGGCCCATCGACTTCGGAAGAACCTCATCGCGTCCCATCGAGAACATGACCCGCACGGTCGTGTTGTGAATGGCGAGAAAACAACTGAAGATGCCCGCGATTGCCGCGATTTCGATCGGCTGCACGAGCCACGGCGTAACGTGCTGGGCGAGGGTGACGAACGGATTTGCGTCCTTGAGGAACGCGGCCATGTGGGCCTTGTCGTTGAGTTTGTAGCCCGCGGTCAGCGCGTACATGAGAAGAACGTAGAAAACGCCTACAGCAGAGAGGGCGCCAATCACCGCGATGGGGATGCTGCGCTTCGGGTTTCGAGTCTCCTCCCCCAGCGTCGCGGCGGCGTCAAATCCGATGAAGGACAGAATGCCGAACACCACGCCGAGGCCAACCCCCGAAAAGCCGGTCGGCGAGGACGTGATGTAGAAGACGCTGGGAGTGTTCCCACTGCCTGCGGTCGAGATCGCGACTATGCCGAGGATGAGGAAGACAATGACCTCGATGACGAGGAGGGTCAGGTCGACATTGACCGACGCCTTGATGCTCCGAACGGAGAGTCCGAACACGATCGCCATGGCACCCAGGCTGAAAATCCACCATGGCACGTCGGCTTTGAATGTCGACAGCACGTAATCGTGGACGAATGCGCCAAATGCTGTCATAAGTCCGGGCGCGAGAATTGCGTACCCGATCCAGAAGAGCCACCCGGTGAAGAATCCCGCAAGCGGGCCAAGGCCCTTGGAGTTGAAGGTGTAGAACGAGCCTGCAGATGGCAGTTTCCGCGCGAACTGTACAACCGTGTTTCCTACGAGCGCGCAGGCGATGAAAGCAATCAAAAAGGACAGGGGCATTGCCGCACCTGCTGCGTTGGCGGCGGCTGGGGCATTGAGAACGATGGCGAGAACTGGCGCCATCGCGGCGGCGGACAGTGCGATTGCGTTCGGAACGGTGAGGATCCCGCCTTTGAGGCGGTGGGGTGCATTTGTCGCGTCGACGCTGGAACTTGCATCGGTCATGGTTCACTCACTCCTTAGATTCGGTCGAAGGTGCAGTCGGTAGATTATCCATTGATATATCAGCTGTATTTCAGCTACAGCAACAAGATGTTACGTTCTTGTTACGGCGCACGAAAGACCGCGTTTGGCGATGGCAACAGCGGTCAGTCGATAGGAGACAACGAGTCGTCTCGTCGACTCAGCTTCGACGCAGAAGTGCGACGGCCTCGATCTCAACCGCGGAGCCGTAATGGAGCTCCTTGACCCCGGCGACTGCTCGAGCGGGCCGGTGCTGTCCCATCCAGGTCGAGTAGATCTCATCGAACTCGGGCCAGTTCGCGATGTCGGTCACGTAGACACGCACCTGCAGGAGATCGTTATTGTCGAGACCCGAGGCCGCGAGGCACTTACCCAGATTCGCGAGGGTCTGAGCCACCTGTTCCGCGAAAGGCCGGTCAGTTATCGGCTTCCCCTCCGAGGTGACCGGCAGCTGTCCCGAGATGTAGGCGACGCCACCGCCAGTGCTGACGTGACTGTAGTGTCCAAGCGGCGCGACGAGCCCTTGAGCGTTGATCACCTGAATTTCGCCGGCGACGTCCTCGCCGCTCATGCGATGGCTGCCATCGTCTGGGCAGCCTTCAGGCCGGATCCCGACAGGACGACGACCGTTGTCTCGCCGCTCCGCACCAGACCCTGACGAACGAATCCGGAAAGTGCGGCGGCCACGATCGAACTCGTCGGCTCCGCGTAGAGACCCTGCACCGCGAGCGAGCGGACGGCAATGGGAATCTCCTCTTCCGATACGGTTTGAAAACCGCCACCGGACTGTGCAACCGCGGCAAGGACCTCCCGATCGCGCACGGGTCGAGCGATCGAAGTGCCCTCGGCGAGCGTCGGTTTCCAATGGCCGTCGGATGTGGCCGGCTCGCCCGCTGCGAACGCATCCGCCAGCGGGCTGCAGTTCTGTGGCTGGGCCACGAGAATCCGTGGAATTCGGGCGATCGCGCCGGACGCGACCAGCTCGGTGAACCCGATGAAACATCCCAGGACCAGGCTGCCTGCGCCCGCGGGAACGACTACGCTGTCCGGCGCCGTGAATCCGAGGTCCTCCCAAATCTCGTAGGCAAGCAGCTTGGTGCCCTGAAGGAAGAATGGATGCCAGTTGTGGCTGGAATAGAAACGCTCGCCTGCCTGGCGAAGCGCTTCATCGGATGTCGCCGTGCGGCTGCCAGGGACGAGTTCGATTTGGGCCCCGTGGATCCGGCTCTGCAGGATCTTCGCGGCCGACGTGCTTTCCGGAGCCAGGATCTTGGCTTTGATACCCGCGGCGGCCGCGTACGCAGCAACGGATGATCCGCCGTTTCCTGAACTGTCCTCAAGAATCTCCGAAATACCCTGACTGGCGACAACCGACAGCATCACGGTTGTCCCGCGATCCTTGAAGCTGGCGGTCGGGTTGAACCATTCCGGCTTGATCAGGACCGGAATGTTGTCCAACTCCGTCCGAAGCAGCGGCGTGCATCCCTCTCCCAACGACACCGGATGCTCGATCGTGAGCGGAAGTGCCGCGCGGTAGCGCCACTGCGACCGCTCAGACCTGTCGACGTCATCCCGTGTTATGCCGGCCAGCGCCGAGACCATCAGCGGAGTGCCATCGTCGCCTCTCCAGCGCGCTTCACCGATGGCGTATCGTGCGCCGCTACGGTCATAGAGATACGGCTTCGTGGAATCCACTTATGTTTGCCTCCCTGCGCTTCGCCGAGCCATCCGAGTTGCTCAGTTTCGTGCCAACTCTCCCACACGGTTGAGCGCCACCAATTCGCGCACGGCGTGAGGAGGAAGGCCACACCCGAAGAGATAGTGCAGCTTGGTCAGCGCAGCCTCGGTGGTCATGTCGGCTCCATCGATCACGCCAGCCTCGGCCAGACTTGTGCTGACTTCGGATGCACCAAGCGCGATTGATCCCTCAATGCACTGGGTGACCGCGACGATGACCTGCCCTCCGGCGGTCGCTCGCGTGATGGCATCGAGTAGTCCAGGGGTGCCGGCGGGCACGTTGCCGTACCCGTAGCACTGGAGCACAGCGCCGGGCACTCCCCCGTCCAGGATTGCCGAAACCACCCGCGCGCTGATTCCCGGGTACATACGAATCACTGGGATTTCGATGTCCTGATATCCGACAAAGCCGAGCTCGGCCAACCCGGCCTCCACATCCGGAGTGCCAGGAACTATGGAGCGCGGTGGTTCGAGGAACGCACGATCAGCGACTGTCGAGAACTTGATCGCGCGGGTTCCACTCAGGACGGTTCCACCAAAGTAGATGTCCACGTTCTTCGGGCGAGCGACGATGAGATGCTCGAGCGCTCCAACGAGATTGGCCGAGCCGTCGGAGTTGCTGCTGGAGAGCGGTCGCTGCGCGCCGGTGAAGACGATCGGTTTGTCCCGATGCGCAAACACATACGAGACGGCCGCGGCGGCGTAGGCCATGGTGTCTGTGCCATGAATGATCACAAAGCCGTCGAACCGGTCGTAGACCGCGTCGATGGCGTCAACAATCTGTTGCCACGCTGTCGGCGTCGCGTTGGCGCTGTCAATTTGGGGAGTGAGTTCGGAAACGAGGTATTTGAGACCACGGATCGGCGACGTACGCAGTAGCGCATCAATGCGATCGGCTACCGGTGCCGGAGCCAATCCACGGCTGGATACCTGCATGCCGAAGGTTCCACCAGTGCTGATGATCGCCACGTCCATCGCCTGGTCGTTGCTGTCATCCACGGTACGAGTATCCATTGTGTTGAGGCTCTGCATCACAGCCTCAAGTAAATCAAATACTCGGAGCGATCAAATCGCTGACGCCTCGGTGGCCCGCCGACGCGTGAGTCTCACGACCGCGACGATGACCGCAGCCAGTACGAGAGCCACGAATACGAGCATGACTTCCCGCGCAGGCCAGTACAAAGTTGCGATGCCAAGACCGATGACCGGGACCGACAGCCCGACATAGGCCCCGAGAAAGAACCCAGCGAGTACCTCTGCACGTGCCTCGGGCGCAGCCGCTCCGCCCGCTGTCACCATCGCAGCCCGAAATAGCAAGCCCGCTCCCGCTCCGGTAACGACGCCGCCGATTACGAAAACAACGACGTTGGGCATCCACATCGCCACGCTGAAGAGACCGAGACCCACCGCCAGAATCGGGATGCTCCTGCGAAGCATTGCCCGGGTATCCCAGCGAGCCAGCACGATCTGTGCGGCCGCACCGGCAGCAAAGGCCGCAAACGCGACGGCTCCCGCGAACGCGTGCGAAGACTGATGCATGGTACCGACGAGGAAGCCTGGAACAAGCGAGTTGAACACTCCGAACACCGCGAAGGCCGCGATCCCGGCTCCGGTCGCCGCAAAGAAAGTGCCTCGACTGGCCCGAGGCACAGCGATTCTCTGCGGGCGGTAGCGAGGCACCGGGCTCGGGATCAGCGCCGTTTCCGGCGACACGGCGACCAGAATCGCGAGAATCGTGATGGCAATCGCGAACACGAGATAGGGCAACTGCAAGGGCGCTGGGGCATACTGCGCGAGAATCCCCGCCACGAGCGGTCCCACTCCAATGCCACCCAGATTCGCCGCCGTGGCGATGATCTGCGCGCGTCGCCCGGGAGCACCTGGACGCGCTCCCAGATGCAGTTCTGACAGGTATGCGGTCGCCGTCGCGGTCGTGAGACCGACAGAAACACCCGAGACGATGCGCGCGAATATCAGGCCACCGAAACTTGGCCAGGCAATGAAGATCGCGGCGCTCACAACATTCAGCAGAAGTGCCGGCACGAAGACCGCCTTGCGGCCGATCCAGTCGGAAACGTGGCCGCCGAAGAACAGGCTCAGGATGACGCCAACCGCGTAGACGGCATAGACGAGCGTGATCGTGAGACTGTTCAGTCCGTCCCTCGCCGCGTAGATCGCATAAAGCGGAGTCGGAACTGCGGAGAACGCCATATTCAGCAGGAATCCAACTGCCGCGACCCAGAAGCCCCAGCTGTGTGCGCCAACGCTGCGCCCGCTCGGCCGGTGAATGTGGCTCAGGCTTTTCGGCATTGTCGCGCTCGCAGTCTGGGCAGATGAATTCGTCATCCTGTCAGCTTGCGCGCTCGCCGGTCATCTTGTCCAACGAAAATAGATGACAGCTGTTATCACGATCTATGATTACAAAACATCACTGGCGAGAAAGAGGACGACCGTGGAGTTGCGAAGGCTCGAACACTTCATCGCCGTGGCAGAAGAGGGCAGCTTCACGAGGGCGGCCCGTCGCATCCACGTTGTCCAGTCGGGACTGTCCGCCTCAATCAAGTCGCTCGAAACGGAGCTCGGCGCCTCGCTTTTCGACCGCACAACACACCGGGTTGAGCTCACCGATGCGGGTACTGCCCTGTTACCGGAGGCGCGCGCCACCGTCGCCGCCGCGCAACGTGCGCGCGATGCCGTCGACGCAGTCAGCGGCGGACTGACCGGAAGCCTCGATATCGGCATCATGCAATCGCTATCGATCATCGACCTCGCCTTGCTGCTCACCAGATTCCGTCAAGACCGCCCTGGGGTCGAGCTGCGACCAAGGCCGACCAGCGGAGGATCCACGGAGCTCATTCGCCAGGTTGCGTCAGGCAGCCTCGATCTGGCGTTCGTCTCGGTACCGGATGACAGGTACGCGGGAGTGACCCTCACCTCGCTCGCCTCAGAGCCGATCCTGCTCGCTGTTCCGCCCGGCCATCGTCTCGAGGGACGGAAGATCGTTGCGCTTACCGACCTCGCAGGCGAGACCTTCGTTGAAGCGCCGGAAGGTTGGGGAATCAGGTTGATCACCGAACGGGCTTTCGCGAAGGCCAACATCCCGCGCTCCGTCAGCGTTCAAGTTGCAGATCTCGCCACCCTGATCGAGCTCGTTCGGGCGGGACTCGGTTTGGGATTCATCCCCCGTTCGACGATGAGCGGCGGCCACCGGGTCACGCTGATCCCCGTAGAGCCCGAGCTGTCGTGGCGAATCTCGATCGCGCTGCCAACCGGCCGCCCTCCGTCGGCTGCCGCGCGGGCGTTCGCAGACCTGGTGCGCGGAACGTGGCCGACAGCCTAATTGCGCAACCGAGTCGATCCGGCTCACAGAGTCTCAATCGATTTCACTTCGGTCGGCGGGCTGGTCTAGCATCGAGCAGCGTAAGAACTGTCGAAATGTTCGATATTTTGCGACTAATTCTTAGCAAATAGTGGAGATCGAGTGGACCCAATGTCGGGCGAAGGGTGGACCGTATGAACGAGGGTCCGAATCCGCGGCCCGCTCGAGTGCTCGTGACGGGTGCTTCCGGCGCCATCGGGTCGGCAACAACCGAGTATCTCGTCGCGAATGGGATCGCTGTCACGGCGCTATCGCTGGCGGGTCCATTTCCCCCCGACGCAGATCGAGTCTTCGAGGGCGACGCCACTTCACCCGAGGATATCGCGCGAGCGTTCGATGGTGTCGACGCTGTGGTACACCTCGCAGCCATCCCGCATCCGAACCTCGATACTCCTCACAAGGTGTTCTCGACCAACGTCGTCTCGACTTTCACAGTGCTCGCGCAGGCCGGCGAGTTGGGGATAAAACGTGCCGTCATCGCGAGCAGTATCAACGCGATCGGGTATCCGTTCAATCGTCACCGTCCACAGCCGGCATACTTTCCGCTTGACGAGACGATTCCTGCGGATGCTGAGGATGCCTATTCGCTATCGAAGATCGTTGACGAGGCCACCGCGCGGATGGCGGCCCGACGGTGGGGCATCGATGTCGTGGCCCTGCGCTTTCCGTTCGTCGGACAGGGCGATCGGCTGCTCAACCGGATGCGCCTGGTCAGGAGCAACCCGGCGGATTACCTCGGCGAGGCGTGGTCATATCTCGACTTGCGGGATGCGACTCGCGCCGTGCTACTCGCGCTGACCGCACCCGTGAGCGGATGCGAAGTGATCGGTCTCAGTGCTAACGACACCCTGCTCGATCTCCCTACGGCCGATGCGCTGGCCGAGTTCGCGCCCGGCGTGCCCGTGCGATCAGAGCTCGTCGGCATGAGTACCGCTGTTGACACGACCCGAGCGGAAACGATTCTCGGATTCATCCCCGTCCATTCCATCCACGATGTTCCGACAGAGACAGTTCCGACAGAGACAGAGGGCGCACAGCCGTGAACACAAAACCAACCGTTCCCACGTTCGAGCAGCCCTGGGATGCCCGCGACCAGACCCGCATCACGTCGGTGCGCGCCATTGTGACCGCGCCCGAGGGCATCCCGCTCGTGGTTGTTCGTGTCGATACAAACCAGCCCGGTCTCTACGGACTTGGCTGCGCAACCTTCACGCAGCGCTGGCACGCCGTCGTCGCGTTCATTGAGGAACACCTCGAGCGCCTGGTGATTGGACGCTACCCGGGAGACATCGAAGACCTGGTCCGGCTGGCGAAACTGTCGTCGTACTGGCGCGAAGGACCGGTGTCGAACAATGCGCTGTCCGGCCTCGACATGGCGCTCTGGGACATCGCTGGAAAGCGCGCCGACATGCCCGTGCACGAACTCATTGGCGGCAAGGTTCGGGCAGCGGCCGAGACCTACCTGCACGCCGGCGGCGCTACCAAAGAGGCCGCGGTGGATGACGCGCATCGGCTCATCGCCGAAGGGTGGCGCCATGTGAGGCTGCAGGCTGGCCAGCCCGGCATTGGCTCGTACGGCAGCAGGGGAACCGGCGGAGGATATCCGGGTGCCCCGTATCCTGACGGCTGGCGCGTCGAGGAGTACCTGCGCAATACCCCGGCGCTGTTCGAGTACGCGCGAGGGCAACTGGACCCGAACATCGAGTTGCTCCATGACGTGCACTCCCGACTTACTCCGAAGCAAGCTGTAACCCTTGCGCGATCGCTGGAGCAGTACCGTCTCTTCTTCCTCGAGGACGTTCTCGCGCCAGAACATTGGGCGCAGCTCCCCGGTGTGCGCGAGCAGTCACCCGTTCCGATTGCGGTTGGCGAGCTCGCCACCTCGGTGTCGGCTGCGGCGAGCCTGATAACGACGGGCGGCGTCGACTTCATCCGGTGCCACATCTCGGCGATCGGCGGATTCACCCCCGCGCGCAAGCTCGCGGCTCTCGCCGAGTTCTTCGGCGTACAGACTGCGTGGCACGCCCCGGGCGACACCTCCCCCGTTGCCGCGGCCGCCAATGTCGCGCTGGACGTCACGTCTCCTGCCTTCGGCATCCAGGAGGGCCATGTGTTCAACGACGCAACGCACGAGGTCTTCCCCGGCACGCTCCCCATTGTGAACGGCTGGATCCGCCCGAATGAGGAACCGGGATGGGGAATCGACGTCGATGAGAAGAAGGCCGCCCTCTATCCTGCTGGCCTGTCCGGCCACGATGCCTGGGCGGCGGGCGTTCGCGGACCTGACGGCGGACTTCGGTACCCGTAAAGTGCGCGGCGTCAGCGAGCAGGAACTCGACCGCCAAATACATTCGGCGCGTGACGCGAAGGCGGTTCTACCGCCCGAGCTGCGCGCAGGTGAGGTAGATATTCCACCTGGACAATGGCGCCCCATGGAGGACGATCTGAGCGGAGGAGGACTGGTTCTGGCAGGAGGCTTCCTGCTGAGCGACCTGTGGCTGCCACACGGGACCGTCTGCCCGACGAGTGGAGGCTGGCACGAAACTCGCCGCCATGATGAGCAGAACCGCACACAGCACCGCGAGACAAGCGCGATCCAAGCGAAGTCGAGCGGCGATGGGCACAGCGCCGGGCCGCGGCAGTGAGTGCGAGCGAGCGAGCGCCCCAAGACGGTGATGCCGCCAGACCACGAGCGCGAGCGGCACCAGCGCGAGCAGGAACGCGGACGGCACGACCCCGTACCGCGCGATCCACGGAACGGCCAGTTGCAGCTTCGACATCGACGCGTATTCGTAGAAGGTTCCCGGGCTGATCTCGACCGCAATCGCATAGAGCGCAAACGACCCGACAAAGAGAGTTGCCGCCAATATCCTCTGCATTTTCGACCCACGAAGAACGACATACAGTGCCAACGCCGCAAAGGGCACGAGCATCAGGATGCCCACGGTCGGGCCGAAGGCGAGGAGCATCGGCCCAAGCACGGCTGGGTCGGGGCTCGCGATCGTCATCACGCAGTTGATCAGGTAGCCATATCCGAGAGAGAGCGGATCAACCAGGTGCGCTGTCGACGAATTGCGTGGCGCAAACAGGGTAGTGACGATCTGCAGCGATGCCCCAACCAGATATAGCGCCCGGATCGGCAGGCGGCGGCGATCACTTCGCTGCCACAGCATGAGCGGAATGAACAGCACCATCTGGATCTCGGTCAGTGCAGCGAAGAGGGCTGCGATAGCCATGATCCACGCCGCTGCCCGCGAACTGGGGCGATACAGGAGCAGCCATGGCGCCAACCAGAGGAAATACCAATGGAGATTCGCGGTATTGCCAAGCACTTCGTGCGGGGCCAGCGGGACAAGAAACGTGATGCTGGCCACCAGGATGCGAGCCGGCATCCAACGAATCGTCGTTCCGCTTGAAATGAAAACCAGGCCGCCGACGATCCCCGTCACGATGCACGCGCCGAACGCCATGGCATTGGCCCATCCGGAGACGGGAACAAACTGCACTGTGAGCCCGGCGATGATGCGGGGGACGGTGTGGAGATAGCCGGCATACGGGCGCACAAGGTCGGGCAATGGTCCGTACTTGACCGCATCGCCAAGGAAGTCACGGATGTCCTCGGCCCAGAGCGTGTTTTGCGCCACCGTCGGGAGTCGCGCCCAGGAAGCGACAGCGCCAACCACCACGAAGAGGACGGCGATCGCCGCGGACGGGCGCGTAATGACGCGGTCGCGAAACTTGCGCGAGTAGCGCGGCAGTGAACCGACGGCGTCCACAAGGGATGCCGTGATAACCGAACCCGCACCATTCAGCGGTTCGACGTTCTCCTGCCGATCGATCACAGTCGCTCCTCCACCACTGTCGGCGCCGCCGATCTGGATGAAGAAAAAACTATGCAACCAGCCTGAATGGGAGGCTGAAAAATTGGCAGCCGCATGTGAATCGACTCAGGTTCTACTGAGTTTTCTCCAGAGTTCCACTGAGTTTTCTCCAGAATCGGCGGGCCGGAAGTCCAGTTTCTCAGGCAGTCCGGTCCAACTCGCAGGCTGTCTCAGGAGATTGCCCGGTTACACGGAGGTTGGAAACGTATCGTCTTAATGACTCCGGTTGACGCAGGTCTGCGGCAACGAGGTGATGCATATCCCAGGAATAGTGAGCGAAATTTTATCTCAGTCTGGCCTGAATTCTCAGTCCAGCCCCAATAGTCAGTCCGGCCCGGCAGCTCGGTCTGGCGCGATCGACGCAGTGCGATTGCTGGGCATCGTGGCGGTGGTCGCGGGTCACACGCTGATGTCTCCGCTCATCCGGCCCCTGCTGTACTCGTGGCACGTTCCATTGTTCTTTTTCCTCTCTGGTTATCTGTGGTCGCACCGACGAACACTGAAGGTCGAGTTCTCGAAGAAGTTTCGCTCGCTCGGGCTGCCATACCTGACCTGGATCGTGTTGATCGCGGTGCCCTTCATCGTCCTCGATGCAACCCTCGAGCCGTTCTCGGCCACACGCCTGCTGGGACCTGTCTACAACGGGACGATGTCGGCGATGCCGTTTACGACGTTCTGGTTCGTTTCGGCACTCTTTGCGACGGTCGTGCTGCTGCGTCTGTTGTGGCGATTGCCTCGGCCGGTCGTCTGGGGTATCGCGGTGGGCGGAATGATCGTGGCCTACTACGCGGGCAATCTGCTCGCGCAGACGCCGCTATCGATCGGTTCGGCGCTGCCCTGCCTTTTCTTCGTGTTGTGCGGGACTTTGGCTTCTCGGCTGCGAGCCAGTATCACGAGACCCCTACTTGTTGGCTGCTTACTGCTCGGGGGTGCCGTGACGTTGATCGCCATGGGGTATTCAGCGCCACTCGACATCAAAGCCGGCAACTATGGCACCCCGGTCGTGAGTGCTTTCGTGGCGGTAGCGATCTCATTTGCGCTGGTCCTTGTAGCGGAGGCACTGTTCTCTCACTTTCCCGTTCGCGTGGGCCAGGTCGCGACACGGCTTGCTACCGCGGGCTTTGTGATCGTGCTCATTCATCCACTGGTCTTGTGGGTACTTCTGAAGTTCGGTGGACCCGTTCCCAACTGGGCCATCTTCGTCGCGGCGTTGGGCGGATCGTGTGTCGTCGGACAGCTCGTGACCCGCACGCGAGCGTCGGCCTGGCTGACCGGAACCGAACGCCCCAAAGTTCAGCCCAGAGAACTTGTTCAGTCGCGTTCCTGAATACGTGGATGCGGCGCAAGGGCACCTCACTACGGCTTGGGCGACCTGGGCGGGTTCGGCCTGACCAGGCCGTCGGTGGGTGCTGGGATCGTCGAACCGTCGAGCGTTACCAGGGCCGGCATGGGATGGTCCAGCGCACCCGGCCAGGGTTTCGGACTGACCGGGGTGGGGGCCGGAGACGGCGGAACCGGCTGAGCGAACGTTGTCCCCGGGGCGGGCGGCTCCGGGCGGACCGCTGAATTCAGGTCGACCAGGTGGGCAAGTGAGGGGGCGCCGTCCACTCGCGGGACTCCCATCGGAGGCAACCCAAGAAGGTCGATAACCGTCTTCGGAACGCTGGCGTGGGAGTGCCATTCCGAATCAATCTGCTGGATGACGTGGCCACCGAACATGACCAACGGGATGCGGGAGCCACCGATGGCCTGAAATCCCTCCGGGTGAAGAGCATCCGGGACCAACTCAATGCCAGGGGTGGGAACGGAATCGGCATAGCCTCCCCAGTCATCCCAGGTCAGGATGAATGTGGTGTTCCCCCATCCGCCGCCATCGATCACGGCCTGCACCCGATCCCAGACCAGGTTTTGTCCGTTGGTGACGTAGGCGGGGTTGCTGGTGGCGGGCGGATGCTCATCGAAGCCAGCCGGGCTCCACACAAGACACACCTGCGGAAGGAGACCGGCCTTGGCCATGGGTATGAAGTCTTTCGGCGGATGCACGTTCAGATTACCGGGGGCGGTCGTGAGGCTCGTGTAGAACTTGGTCGGATATCCGGAGCCGTCTGGGAACGCTCCCCACGACACCTTGCCCGCCTCCGCGGCCGTGAAGATCGATGGCAGATCCCACACCGGGGCAGGTCCGACGAACGGCGGGTTTTTCATCGTAGGCATTTGTCCACCGATGATCAGCATGTGCCCGGGTGTGGAGTTGGATCCGGAACCGAAGTGGTGGTCGGAGAAGACGAACTGCTTGGCCAACCAGCTGTAGAACGGGATGACCGTGTCATTGTCGACTTGAACTGCGAGCGCCGGGTAGTCACCCATCGAATAGTGCACCCATGCGTTGCGGTCGTGAGGTTGATCGAAATTCGGCGGCGCTGCCAACAGGTTCCCGTGGTTGGCTACGACCGCTCCCCACGCGGAAAGGGTTGGGAAGTAAAAGTCAGTGGTCTTGTTCTCCTGGACGAAAACAACCACCCGATGCTCTGGCGATGCGGCAACCATGCGAAGCCTTCCTCCCGACAACGTTCACACAATGCGTCTCACTTCCAGCGAAGCACGCTCTCGACGGCAGGTCTAGAGATAAACGGTGAACATCCAACTTGCGCACGCTGCCCGCAATCGTTGGCCTAAAACTGCGACGTACCTCTCAGCCTGCGGGGGCGGCCGTCCGGATCCACGACGAGGCGGTTGACCGGGACCGCCCAGAGTCGTTGGATGGGCGGGACGGGTTGGGGAGTATGGTGGCGCAGGCGTCCGGCAGGACGAGGCGCGCGGCCGCCAGTTTCGTGCCAGCTGTCGAGGGCGTCGGCGGCCGTGTTCCAAAGTTTTAGCCCAGCCGCCGGATCGTGGAGTTGGGGATCGTTCTGGTCCAGGCCCAGGTGTTCGGCCCAAAGTTGCAGGCGGAAGTCGCGGGCCAGCCGTCGGGAAGGGTCGTAGCCGGTCTCTGCGTCGGCTGGTTCCCGGTTGTCGGCGGTCATGTCGAGAACTGCGCAGGTGAGTTCGCTATCGGTGGTCCAGGATCGACGGTTGAAGTTGTCTGAACCGCAGGTCATCCAGATGTCGTCGATGATGCAGATCTTGGCGTGGACGTAGATCGGAGTTCCGGTGCTGTTCTCCAGGTCGAACACGCCGAACCGGTCCGGCGCGACCCGGCGCAACATGCTGATGGCACGCAGTTGACCGATCCGGCTGGGCGGCCCAGCGAGCGGCCCGTCGGAGTCGGGGTAGCGGGGCACGACCGCGATCACGTTCAATTCTGGGTTCCGTTCGAGGGCCTTGGCGAGAGCGGCCGCGACCTCTGTCGACCACAGGTACTGGTCCTCGATGTAGATCAGCGAACGGGCTCGGGCGAAGGCTTTCCCGTAAGCACGGGCAACGCTGCGCTCCCCCGCAGGTGCGAACGGGAACGGCGGGCGTTTCACGCCGTAAGTACGCAGCAGCTGTACGGCGTGAGGACCCGCCGATGGTGGCGGAGGTGCACTGTCTGGAAGCGGCTTGGGGTGTCGGGGCATGTGGGCGAGACGTTGCAGCAGCATCCGATACGGAGTTCGTCGGTCGAGCGGATGCGGGTCGTCCCACCGTTCGGCGAAAACTGCCAGCAGGTCTGCCACCACGGGGCCACGTAGTTCGAGGGCGGCATCGTGCCACGGAGGTCGTTTGCCGTACCGGGAATCCATGCTCAGCGATTGTGGGTCTCCCAGGTGGTCGGCGTCATCTCGACGGCTGTGGCTGAGGTCGAGCCCGCCAACGAACGCCACGTCCCTCGACGGGTCGTCACGATGCCGGATGACGAAGAATTTCTGGTGATGGGAGCCGAAAAGGCGTACTCGCTGATCCAGCAGCACCTCTCCGCCGGCGTCGTTGATCTGGCGGCCCAGAAGCTCGTTGGATCGGCCGCTGATCGGGGACGACACGCGCTCCCCGTGGGATCTCCAGACAAGGCCCCGCACCTCTACTCCTGCACGGGCCAACCCCGCGAGCAGATCGCCGATCGACGGGCCCTCCGCCAGCAGCCGCTCGTCGGCATCGCCACGCCAGTCGGTGAACCACACACGGTCCCCGGCCTGCAGAGCCGAAAGCTCCTCATGCAGGCGGGCGAAGTAACTCGCTCCATGAATCAGGGGTCGCACGAGGTTGCCCTCCGACCAGGACGGCAACCCGGCGCCACCCGCGTGCACATCCGTGGCCAGATTTCCCCGCTCCGCGCGACTCAGGAACCAGGCGCCGGGATCATTGTCCACCCAACGCACTTTACGGCACTCCTACATCAGCCTCCGTGGCAGAGTGAAATGCTGTACAAGTGCGTCGCTGCGAGAGTGGCCCGCGCGGTCAGGACGTTTGGGGTGCAGCGTAGCGTTCTCCGAAAGTCGATCGCAGGGGTTTACCCATCGCGTTTCGGGGAATCTCATCAACGCGAACGATGGTACGCGGCGCCGCCTGGCCGAAGGTCTTGTGGATGGCAGCCGCGATCGCTTTGCCATCCGCGTCCGGCGGCGTGACCACAGCAAGGCCGACCTGCTGCAGGCCGGAGCTATCGAGATAGCCGAACCCGCACGCATCCATGACCTGCGGAAGGGAGACAGCGAATAGATCCAGTTGGACCGGGTCCAGCTTGACGCCACCCGCGTTGATGAATTCGGACTGTCGCCCGCGCAGGAGGAGACTGCCATTGGGTTGGATGATGCCGAAGTCGCCAGGGTAGAACCAGCCATCCTTGAAGCTCGCGGCCGACGCCTCCGGGTCATGGAAGTACTGCTCCGACATGAGTGGTCGCTTGCAGCGCAGCCTGCCCAGCTCCCCAGCCGGTAACGGCTGGTCGGACTCGTCCACGATCTCGATAGTGGAATCAGCGGTGGGAAATCCGGCGTCGAACGGATCGTCCGAATCCGTATAGCGCGCCGACACTGTGCCAACTTCTGTAGACCCGTACATGTTGAAAATCTCACACGAGGTTCGCGCCCTCAGTCGGCGGGCGAGGGCGGGTGGGAGCACGCTGCCCGCAATCTGCGCGGCGCGGATGCTCGGAAGCCGGTCGTCGGTCGCGTCGAGGTGTCGAACCAACTCCGCCACCTGGGTCGGCGACGTTTTGATCGATTTGATCGAGTTGCGCCTGAGCAGGGTGATGTTCTCAGCCATGGTTCCCGGCGCCAAATAGGGTTGTCCCTCGGCAACGCTGGCATAGAACGTGAAAAACCCGCTGACCGTGCTCGCGTCCAGCAGCGACATGAAGGGGGCCTCGCGCATCCACACAGCGCGAGCCATTTGGGAACGAAACTCGATCATCTCGTAGGTCAGGGGCACCGCTTTTGGTTTTCCGGTAGTTCCGCTGGAAAAAACCAATCGACAAATCTCTTTCGGAGAACGATAGGCGCGCGGTCGAATCCCCACCGGATTAAGTTCGATTTGCCGCAGAAACCTGGCATCCACGAGAAGGAAGTTTGCACTCACTTTCTCCTCCTCGGCGTGACTGCTGATAACCCAATCCACAGTGAAGTCGGCGCGCTGTGCATATCGGCGCGGCAGGACGCAACTGATTAGGGCCTCATGAAACAGCGCTTCCGTGAAGAGAAGACCAAGCTGGGTAGGTAGGTCGACCGCAATAAGCGAACCAGGCGCAATCCCGAGCCTGCGCAACTCGAACGCAATCTTCTGCACATACGCAACGGCCTCTGAGTTGAGAAGTTTCGTGCCAACGGATTCGATAAAGACTCCGCGGGGGTTCTCCCGTGCGTTATGCTCCAAATGCCTAAAGGGATTCACTTCTTCACCCGTGTGCACGAGTGAACTCTATCCGGCGACGACCTACTTCCCTGAGCCCTGCTATTCGAACGAAGCGAGAGCCCGCGTGATCACTCAACGCAAAGCCGTCACCATGGCAACCCTCACGGCCTTGACGGCTGGTTTGTCCAGCGTTCTTCTCGGCGTGGCACCTGCCAGCGCGACCCAATTCACCTGCGGGCTCGGCGCCACGTCGCTGGGCGGCGGCATCTGCCAGCTGACCTACACCGCAGGCACCGCCACCTTCACGCCGGTC
Organism: Glaciihabitans sp.; assembly: GCA_025463785.1. GTDB lineage: Bacteria > Actinomycetota > Actinomycetes > Actinomycetales > Microbacteriaceae > Galbitalea. The sequence goes on along the minus strand of JAODBD010000010.1, from coordinate 66,725 downwards.
GCCGGCACATCAAAACTCGAGGCCATCCTGGTCGGCGGCGGTGGCGATTCCAGTTACGGCTACGGCGGCGGCGGCGGCGGCGTAACGCTCATGAACTTTGCCGACACTGCTACTCCAATCGATTTCGCCGTGGGTAACGGCAGCAGCCCCACTACCTCGACCCAGGGAGTGACCGTAACCACGGCCAACGCGGGCGGCAACGGCAGTGGCGGCAGCGGCGGCACCAGCGGTAACGGAAATCCCGGTTGGAGCTACAGCCAATGGGTCAACAACGACTACTCCGGTGCCGGAGGCGGCGCGGGCGCCTCACCGGTAGACACGCAGGACGGCGGCGCTGGACTCGTCGTTTCATCCATTGCTCCTGGAAATTCGCTGTTCACCGGTGATACCGCCTGCTACGGCGGCGGGGGCGCTATTCTCGACTACAACGGCAACTACGGCGTCGCAACCTGCGGCGGAGGATACTGGCATGCCGTTGCTGGCACACCGACCAACGTCAACGCAACACCGAACAGCGGTGGCGGGGCTGGGAGCAACAGCAGAGCCCAAGTTCCCAACGTGTATTCGGGAGCCTCAGGGGTAGTCGTCGTCCGCTGGCAGGCGGCGGAATCCACGGTGACCTTCGACATGAACGGCCACGGCACCGCCATCCATTCGCAGGATGTCGTCACCGGTACCACCGCAATAAAGCCGCCTACGCCTACCGCGTCGGGCCTCATCTTCAACGGCTGGTACACCGATCCGGGCCTCACAACCGCGGCCAACTTCAGTGCCCCCATAACAGCGGACACAACCTTTTATGCATCGTGGAGCGGTCTGGCCTTGACGGGGGCAAGCATCAACCCCGTGGTAATCCCGGGCGCAGTGGGCGCACTCCTCCTCGGCGGTGTGCTCATGCTGGTTTCACGCCGCCGACGCCGCCACGCATAACGGTTATGTGGAAGCCCCAGGCGTAGAGCCCGGGGGCGTTGGTTGATTTGCGACGAATCGTCTGAGTTCTGGACATGAGACGGACCTCTGGTAGCGAGTCGAGTTGTTGAGGTTCCCATCTCGACCAGCAGTTCCTGGTGGCTCACGTTGATGCTGCTCTGACGTCGGCCGTCGTATGCCATCGCATTCGTCACACCAGTCGTCCGCGTGGCTCACATATGAGAATGATTCAGGATATGTCGACGCTCTATCTTTTGATGAGAGTGCGCGGGGGAGAAATGTGTGTGAGCAGCTACCACCAGCGACCAAGGTGCACCTGAACGCGTCGGTCTGGCCGCCCATGGTTCGGGACATGTCCACGTGAATGATTCCGGTTCCACCGTAGCTGGCGCTGTCTAGCCTGTGCGAGCCCTCAAGCGAAGCGAGGTATTGCGCTGGCGACGATCCTCCGGCCGCGGCCGCGCAGCCCGTCGTAGCGACGACCACGATCGCCGACACGACCAGAACTCGCATGGACCCGTAAATAACTCTACGCAACGCTTGTCCTCTTATTGCACACCTAGCCGCCGCAGGGCGAGTCGACTATATTGCCGTTCCAGTTCAACCACTTCCCCTCAACCAGCTTCGAGCCATCGAAGTCGGCCCTCTGATCCGCGATGTCCTCGGGACCTTTGGCGTGTACGAAGGCGACCTCAATTTTCGATCGCTTCGGATTGAAGGCCGTCGGCCCCCTTACATCCGCAAAGCCGGGAGGCGCAATCCCGTACGTAACGACCTGACGCGCGTGAACTCCGGAGGTACCGACCGAAACCCAGATGGGAGTGTCGCTGGACTTCCCTGAGCTGATCGGGTCCGCATAAACCTCAATTCGGTTGATCGTCCCGACGCCGGTGTTCTTCTCGTCGCAATAAGTGAACCCCACGGAGCCGCCTTTGAGTTCCGCGGACACGTGGCTCAAGGCCGAACAACCGGACAACGCCAGCAGCGCAACCACAGCGAACGCAGCGGCAGCCACCAACTTGCGCTTTGAACGAGCTACTCTCAAGAGCTTCCCATCCAGTCCACGCATGCTATGTCCTGCCCACCGGTCAGAACTGAGCTCGTACTCCGCGGTAATGCGGCCTGCAGCGTCGACCTTAGCTCCGTCCCGCTTCATAACGGCGCGGCTCCCTGACATAGCTCGTCTGGAGCGTCGCCGGAGGGTTCAGTTGGTCGATGCCAAACTTTTCTGCATGGCCCGCTACGGCCGCGACAGCTCCCGTCCAAGGCACCCAGCGACGCCGGATTCGAACGCACCTGCGCGATTCTTCAAGGAGAGCGGCCGGCCCACTTATCACGGTTGTCAACAGCGGGTAGCGCAAAGCGACGATGCCGTACGTCATTACGAGATCCATCGCGGACAGAATGGGACCTGTCCCTACCTGCTTTTGTTCGACAATTAACCATCCGGCAAATAAAGATGCAGTTTCCTCTGACCCGAAGACCTCGATGGAAGCTGAGAGCTCGGAATTCGTGAAAACGACGGAGCCATCGCCGTCGGGTCCGCGACCACTTTCATCGACGGTGACAGCTGCACCGAATCGAGTGACCGCATATTCGACGCAAGCGTCGAGGAGGGAGCGCCTCATTTTTTACATCGCATAGAGACCCGGCCCAACCAGAATTCGAAAATGGAGTCCACCAACGCCCCGCCTGAACACTGCGCGCGTCACGTCCCCGTCGCTTCGCGCCCAAGCACACTCCAGCCTATTCGTATGAAACCACGCGAGTTAAGCCCTCCGGCTCTCGCTCCATTTAGATCTCCTCCGACGGATAGCTTCGTTGTGGGGGTGTACTTGATACCATCGTTTCCAAATAGGCGACTTCTGACACCAAGTGATTTCGAGCTAAATACCTTGTCCGCCAAACAAGAGCTGGAAGCAACGGCGTTGCCCGTCTCGCCCTCGGCGACCGCTCTGGCGCCCTCTGACGCAAGTTCAGCCGCGAGGTCGGCGGCGAGAGCAGTTTCTCCAAGTCCGACGCCGACATCACCCATGGACCCGACGATTGTCGCGGTGAGCACTGTGCCGATCACGCCTAGCGCGATTATGCCCGCAACGTCCAACGTGTCGTTCCAACTCCGCCTGCCTGTTAGTCAGCAACCCGACCAGCAGCATCGTAGATACGCGCGTAGGACGGCTAACTGCCGGTGCTAACCGTCCCGTCGGCGGCCGTGACATCACCCGAATAGGTCAGCGAGTCGAGTTGTCCCTAGTTGTTGTAATGCCAGGCCTCGCTGAGTGCCCCTGGCATCGTCTGTTCGACCAAGTTGCCAGTATGCCGCCGCGAACGAGCCAACGTTGGAGACCGTCAACCCCGTTCGCAGCCCACGATGCTCGACATTGCCAAACTCGGGGCAGACCCATGCCATTCTCAGCGGATGAATACGAAATCTGCGCGACTCCACCTAGCCGGTGGTTTGTTGCTCATCGTCGGCGGGCTTTTGAGCGCTATCGGCGCTTCCGTATTCAGATTTGGCCCCTCAACGCCGGGGTCTTGGATCACCATCGGGGGCGCACTCTTTGACGCTGTGGCGTTCATCGCTTGCGCAGTCGGATTTCGCCAGACCGCAGGGTTGAGCGTGGGGCGTCGGACACTGGTCGCCGCGGGCACCTTCGGTGTGATTTGGATCGCCCTGGCGGCCATTGCTGAGTCGGCCCAGCAAGGCTTGCCGACACCCTCGTTGGTGAGCGAGGTCCTGGAGATGCTGCTGCTGTTGGTCGCAGCGATCGCTATCCGGGCTTCCTCGGCGGTGGTCGGCCCGTTGTCTTGGGCGCTATTGCCGGCCGCGATCTGGGGCGCAATCGATCTCGTCCTGTATCTGACAGGGGTTGGCGGCCAGTGGTTCACCCTTGTTCTCTCAGGAATTCTCTTCATCGTCGCCGGTGCAGCCATTTGTGCCGGCGTGGCCAGGCGAGTTGTTGCTCCAGCGGTCGATAGCTACTCTCCCCGCATTGACGAAGCTGGCCTGTCCTCTCAACCCGAATCGCCATGACCTCGCCTTGATATTCATTGTGGGCAGGATGGCAATTGCTGCGGACAACGACGCGAACTGAACATGTCGAGGACGACCTCTCGTCGCGCGGCGGACAAATGGAAGCAAGGAGCGACCTTGAGGTCAGAATCTCGCTCTTCTGACTCGGACAATTCATCGCGTTCGTGCAACTCATTGCGCTCGGAATCCGATGTTCCTAAATCCTTGAAGGCGAAAGTGCCAACCCGCATCAATCGGTTTGGGAGGGGTGCCGCACCGGAGTTGTCGAGTTTTGGCGCGATGGCCGCTGACAGGCCTGCGCAGCAATAGCTTCTATTTCCGGTACGTCCGGTCCGCACGAGCGACGAACGCATTGGTCGGTTCGACCGAGGGCAGCGGCCAGTATCTCGCGTTGCTGGACTCACTCACGTGACTGATGAATGGTTCATCTGCGAGGCACGAGTTGCGACAAACGGCGCTGCTCGCAGTTTGATTACCTCCAATGAACTGCCGGGTTGGTTCTCCGATTCGGCGTGTAATTTCAGGCTGAAGTTGATCGTCTTTCGTCGGTTAGCTCGAACTGCGTTGGCATCAACTGGCCGAGTTCGAGTTTCGATTTTGACTGTAGTAGAAGATTTCGATGCAATCGAATCTTGCGTTCCCAAACTCGGGTCGGGTTCTCCGTTTTCTTCGGTTGAGCATCTCGATTTGCCTCCGGGATGAGAAGGACTCCCTCGTCGCATTGTCTGGTCCATCGCCGGGGCATCCGAGCAACGGCATCATCGCGGAGGCGCGGAGGCGCGGATCATTTTCCTGAAGGACCGGAGGTGTACTGCCCTACCGTCTCTCGCGTGGGCAGCGCCTCAGATTTTGGGCCTCCTCGAAAATCTTCTGTCCGGTAGTGATCAAATCTCCAGAGGAGCTAACGATGAGCCGTTCCGTGCGCGAAAGACCAGCGGTATGAAACCAACCGCACCGGAATTCGGTTGCCCAACACGGTGACACGGGCGAACGCTTGCCTCTGCGGGACCAGCGCATATGGCACTGCGAAAATAAGGTCAGGAAGCGCCAATGGAACGATTTCGGTCCGAAGTGACTGCCGCGGCCGAATCTACGGCAGGCTCTTACCCGCGTACGTAAGAACTAGGTCGCGCTGCGCCGCTGACGTCTTACGGCGCGCGATTGTCGCGCGTGCATCGAAGGCTCCGCCATCCGGAAGCCTTATCTCGAGCATGTTGAAGGTTCGGCTTCTCCCATACATGAACAGACCCGTGTACGGCACTGAATTGCAGATGAAATCCTGCTCGTCCATGAGTGTCAGCGTCTTGAACCAGGATCTAATCACGACGCGGTCTTTGGACAGCCATATCCCCAACCGCGTGGATCTCGCTATCTGAAGGATTATCACAATCACGAATGCGGCAGCAACCGGCCACCCGCTTCGGGAACCGGCCACTGTTGACCTCTCCCCGTTGATGATGTATGCCGCCGCCAGTGTTAGAAGAATTGACCCAAATGGGACTACAAGCCAACGAGCGAGATTCCCGGAACCCTTCAGGTGCATTGCCCGGGGGCCGTTCAATGTATTGAGGTTGGCAGTCAAAGCGCCACGTTTCCCCACAGAAGCCGGCGACGATTCACGGTGAACAGGCTAACTCCGAAACCTACGTACATGCCGGAAGCCAGCGCGAATTGCCCGGGTGCGCGAGTACTGCCGCACGACAAGTGTGTGTGATCACTTGCCCAGCTGCTGAAGTCGTGTCGCGGCGTTCGAGTCGCCGCCCGCCGCTCCCAGTCGATAGAGGGACATGCTCTCGCTGGTGCGACCCACGCTGTCGAGAAGTCGACCAAGGTTGTAGGCAGAGTACGGGTCGCCAAGTTCAACTCCCACTCGATATGCGGTTTCCGCCGCGACGCGATCATCGAGGTCATCGAGATACAGGTTCCCGAGCTTGACGGCGGCATCCGGGTTCCCGGACGCCGCCGCTATCTCAAGCAGTCGCGCCGCCTCAGCTATGTGACCGTTGCTGCGCTCGACACGGGCAAGCGGAACATAGGCTTCCGGCTCCGATTGAACTGCAGCAGTAAGTAGGGCATGAGTTTCTTCGTCTGAACGCCGCAGTTCCTCCGCGTAGTACCGCCCCAAGAACACCTGGGCTCGTGAGATGCCAGGCTCGCGGTCGCGGATAATGCGATCAAGGATCTCCACCGCCGCCTGCGGGTTGTCCAGCCATAGCAAGTACTCGGCTAGCACAGATGCCGCATCCTCCGATCCCTGTCGATCGGCGAGCCGGAGCGTCTCGACCGCATCTGTTTCATATTCACTTGTGCGCCAGATCAGGACGGCAAGATTGAATAGTGAGTCCGCGACCGTGCGCGCCCCAGCGACGCGCGACCAGGCATCAAAAGTCGACCCGGCGAGCGCGGGCACTAACCACCGCTGAATCGCCGCAGCAAGGGTGGGTTCGTCAACTGAGTCCCAAGCTTGCCGTAACGCGTTGACCAACCTAACGAGTTCTCGATTTCTGAGCATGCCGACAAGTTCATCGAAAGAAGGTGACAGGTCAAAATCTTCATCGGTCACCCGCGAAACCTCCAACCTCGACCGCATGGATACTACTGAGCACGACGACCTCCCCCACCACCAGATCTCTTGTTCGGGTTGGGCGGCGTGTAACGAAACGAACTCGCCGCAGTCCGGGATCTGGAAAACCTCATACGGAAGCGACAGAGGCTTCGGATACTCCGGGACATCGAGGACGGCGCGCGGGATCTGCCAGGGGCCGGGAAACCGTGGGATCGCACCAGCGACAGACTGGTGCTCACCGACCAAAAGATCGACGAGGTCACGGCGTACCTGCACTCTGCTGGCTGGACGCTCACTGCTTGGGCGCCGGCAGTCGACTAGGTCACGCGCTCTTGCGGGGAGCTTCCAGCCACCTCCGTGTGGCAATACTAGCCATCCACCGCGGCCAGCTCAGTAACGTCGCTTCCGGTTCAGAAGCTGGATCTGCAGCGGGGACCGGAACGACTCCATCATTGAGTTGTCGTAGACGTTGCTCAACCTGACCGCATGACCACCGCGGTTTTTAGAAATCTTTCGTCCGCCTGCACGGAAGATCCAGATGCGAGCAGCGTAATCGTAAAGCTGTGAGAGATGGCAACGATCATCGTCGAGCCGTCCGGCGTAGTCTGCTTGTACGCGGCTAACCCGATGCCGGGAACAGAGGTCAGCTGCGAGGGCTCTGTGTATCTCTCTAGGCTGGTCAGCAGTGACGCGGGCGTGGCGTGAGCACTATAAAGGTATCCGATCTCAACCCTCGCACGCCCAGGCTCACTGTAAGCACAATCGTATTCCAATCCATTGAGCTTGGCCGACAGCAGCACGACAGGTCGGGCGAGAGCCCAGGACGCCGTGGATTGTGACGGGCACCCACCAGCATATTCGATACCCGGGCGTGCATTATTGGAGCCTCGCGGCGACGGGGACGTGGCGGGCTGCCCAACTGAAATGAACACGCCGCGACATTCAATACGACCAGGCAGAAAACCATGCAGCCGATGGCGGCGCGCGCACTAGTCAGCCGCGACAAGGAAATCCGCCCGCAGAGAGACAAGAGAATTGGAATCCAGACGGTCTAATCACGATGGACCCACTACTCCCGCGTTTTCCGCAGCGGTAGATCCCGCATGCATACGAAGGTCCTCAAGTCGCCCTACGTACCGTTGGCGCTCGCTGCCCCGGATTCTTCGGGATGAGAATGGCTTAGTGCTAATCAGCGAGAACTGAATTGATCCTGTGGGCTTGAAGTCCAGCGCGATCATCGAAGAACCCGCGACATTTGGGGCCGTTACGCTCGCCACACCCGACCAGTCGAGCGTCACAATAGGTCGAGCGTTGTCACCTGTGCCACCCCAAACTTGCATCCCACTACGCGACGCCACAATCACGGTCGCCGCAGCCAGATGCGCCAGATTCCTTGCGTCCGCGCGCGCTGTGTTCGCCACCCAAATGTATCCAGTTTTCGCCAGCGCAGCCCCACAAATGATTACTCCATCCGAAGATTGCCGACGAACGTTTCTCACAGCCACCACATTCGGGACTCTTGCCAGCCCGAAGTACCAAACGGCTCCGAGGACGACTGCAAGCGCGACGTCGGTCCAAGCAGCGATTGCGCCGTGCCGCGAAATCCACTCCGGGGGTGCAACGGCGTCGCAGATCCATATCCCAGCGAGCACGGTCGGCACGTAGAACAACCACGGAATGCCGCCGCCGCCTGATGCGAAGGAACGCGCCGCCGAATTGGTTCCTGTCATGTTGCCTCACCCATCACCTCTAATGATGCTTCTGCCACCACTGCAATGCAACGTGTCCGCTTGAATCCCGAGTTCACTCCACGCCTTGCCCACCACCGATGCCGCCACCCGAGGGACGGAACATGAACTTGGGATGGAGCTCGAAGTCCTTGTCCTGCATCCGCCCAGCGAGAAAATCGCCGAATGTTTCAGAAGACCCACCCGGAAATGACTGCTTCGTATACAGCCATGGGTTCAGCTTTTCTAGCGCATCGTGGTCCATGGGAGTTCCGTTCAAAGGTGGCCAGTCAAACCACCATGTAGCGTCGTAGCTCCAGATGTGCGCCTGTTTGGTCATATAGGCGAGCTCGAACTTGAGAATCCCCCGATTAATTTTGGCATCGCACGCGGCATCGCATGTCCACACCTTCCGCGCAGCGCGCGCATTCTGGCGTCGATGTTGTTGGTGCATCTGAGGGACAGTTACGAACGCACCGTTGGTGCCCGCGTCAATTTCCGTTCCTAATTCGCCCGACATGTCCGCGCCGTTGATTGGGTCGTCAGGGTAGTTGTAATCGTTCGCATTGCCGCCTGCGATCGGATCGGTTTCGATGAATCGCCCAAGTGCTGGGACGTATTGTCTTGCCCCCATTTCGATGATCGCGATGTCGCCCGCGCGCTCGTACAGCTTGCCTGCGCTGCCCGCCCAACCGTTGTCTGCGTTGACGATGTTGCCGTTCTAGTCCGCCCACTTGACCTCAATCAACCGCGAGCCATCGGAGTTGGCCCTCTGATCCGCGATATCCTCAGACCCTTGGCGCGTCAGCCCCGGTCAGATAGGACGAGCGTGGCGCCCACTCCGACCGCGAGTGCAACCGCAGCCGCAAGTACCATCCATTCAGCACGACTCGTTCTCGAGCGCTCCCCTCCAAGCCCGCGGGGGGCGCGGAGTCTCCTTATCACTCGGTAGCCCAAATACGCTACGAGGATAAAAAACAATGGCTCGGCTGCGACGATCGTCATCTTGCTTAGTCCTCTATTTTCTCGAGCGAACGCGTGAGATTGCACGATACTGGCGCGCGCGCCGTACGTAATCTAGTGGGGCTAGTTGAATGCGTCGTCCGTGTACGACTGCATCAGCGCAAAACCGCCGCCCAGGCCCCACGACACGCCCGCTCCTCCTCCCCCTGGTAACAGCTCCCCATTGCCGGCCCCGACCTCGCCATATACACCCGGCCCGACGCCAGCGTCGGCGACGAAACTCTGGCTCGCGCCGTTCATGTAAGACTTAAGCCCGCTGTTCACGCCCAGGAAGAATGACGCGTGGATATCGAGTCCCACGCCGACTGACGTTATCCAGTGCGCCTTCCCCAAGTCGTCCAGTGCAAGTGCCTTTGACAGGCACACGATGACGCAAAACCCGAAGCCAAGCTGGATAACGCTACTGGCGTCATGTTTCGTAAAAGCCAAGGCAATCTCACGACGGTTTTCTGCCGTTGCTTTGCGCAAATATTGGTGCATGTAGTTGAGCACTTTGTTGTGGTCCTGCGCTCGTGCTCGGCCCGTCTCATTGTTCGACCTAGCAACAGCCGTAAGCAGATAGGAGCCGTCAATGAGGTTACCTGCCTGACCAGACCAGTCATTCGCATTAATTGGATCGTTGGGGTAGTTGTAGTCGTTCGCGTTCCCGCCAGCAATCGCGTCGGTTTCGAGGAACCTGCCCAACGCTGGCACGTACTGCCTCGCCCCCATCTCGATCGTCGCAATATCCCCGGCGTGCTCATATAGTTTCCCCGCACCGCCAGCCCACGCTTGGTCTGCCTCCCCTGGGGAGGTGTCCGCGACCGCGTTATCTGCCGCGTTCGTGCCGATGTTTCCGGTCGCTGGGTCGATGGGCTGCCCGAACGGGTCATACGTTGCCCGCACCCCCACTCGGACGCCCACACCATCTGTTTGGACGATGTTGTCGCCGTGAAGGTCCGGGTATGACCATGACGTCGCACCCGAGGCCTGGATCTGCACCGTGGCGCCGCCTGGCAGCGACACCGTGGTCTGGATCAGAGCACCCGTGCCATCGAGGACGAACGGACCGGAGTACCGGATCGTCGTCGCAGCCCCGACCGGCGGGGTCGACGTCCGGGACACGACAGTCCCGGACGCATCCCGCTGGTACTGGACTTCCGTCCCATCCGACAGGGTGGTCGCCGTGTTGTTCCCCGATGCGTCGTAGGTGAGAGTTTCATCCGCCAGTGTCGTCGTGTTGCCCTGCACGTCATAGGACAGGTTCGAGGCCGACAGGTTGGTCGCAAACAACGGGTTCGCTCCCGCCGGCGCTCCCGCAACCGTGGTTGAGGTCAACCGGTCGGCGTTGTCGTAGCAGTACGCGACCGTCGTCGGAGTGCCACCATTGTGCACATCCGTGTACGACGTGCGGTTGCCGTCCTTGCCCGCAGCGGCGTCCGCACCACACCCGCCGGAAGCCGCGAATCCATAGGAGAGTTCGTGGCCGGGGATAGAGGCATGCACCAGCCTGCCAGCAGCATCATACGAATAGGTCGATGTCTCCACCGTCGGTGAAACAGCTGTCCCGTCGGTGAGGGTGTCTTGCAGAATCCGGCCCGACTGTGACCGGACCACCGCATCGGCAACAGTGCTGCCATCCGGGAACGACCAGGTCATCCCCGTCCCTGCCCCCGCCGCGTTATGAGTCAGCCCAGATAGGGAGGTCCCATTGCCGGCATCCCCCGACCCGCTCGGGTAATCGACCGAGGTGAGTAGGCCCGTGGCGGCGCTGTAGGTCGGATCGGCGATCAGCTGGCCGTTCAGCTGTTCCGTGGTGACCTTCCCGTCCAGGTCATAGGTGAACGACGTGACCGAAGCCGTCCCACCGGACGGGACGGCTGAGGTGGACAGCAGACGCTCGGTGAGCGTTTCGTAGGTGTTAGTTGTGACGGTGCCCCAAACGTCGGTGGTTGATTGCACGTTGCCGAGCAGGTCGCTGACGGTGGTGATCTTGCCCGACGAGCCGGCCAGGTTGTTGTCGGTCACCGATGTGGTGAACGGGTTCCCCGTCACGGTGCCGTCGGAACTGTATGCGGAGGTGGTGATGTCTTCCGGCGCTGTGCTTGTCGCCGGGATGTCCACCTTCGTCACGCGGCCGCGGGAATCGTAGGTGGTGCACGTCCAACCCAGATCCCCGGTCGATTTCGTTCCCACGACCCGACCGAGGACGTCATACACATAGTTCGTCACCATGGCGCCGCCCGACGCGGGCGTCGGGCCGGTTGAGTATTTCAACATCCCATATTCGGGTGTCCCTACTGCAAGTCCGCAGGTGACCGCGCTAAGCGTCTCGGTGGTTCCGTAATAGGTGTTGGTCGTTGCTGTTGCCGCCCCTGCTGGTTTGCCGGCCCCGAGCAAGCGGTTGAAGCCTGTAGCTGCAGTCTCATATGCCGCTGTCGAGGAAAGGGCAAGACCTCCGGGGTCCACCGTGGTCGAGGTGGCCTGCCCCAGCCACGGTGACGTGAAGCCGGTCGCCACAGTACTCGATGGCACCTGCGAGTCCGTGACACCGGTTTGCCCCATCGCGGAATCGTCAGAATGCGTGCTGGTCACGAGGCTGTAGCCGGGTGACAGGTTCGCCGCAGGTACGACCACTGGTGTGCCGCCGGAGCTGGTCGCCCAGGACAGGCTCAGGCTTCCCGGACCGCCTAGCTGCGCGTAATTGATGCGGATCGGAACCGTCTGTCGGTTCGGCTGCACAGTGAACACTCCTGTGGCCGCGACTCCTGCCGTTGAGGTGGCCACCACCGGTTGGTTGTCGATGTACAGCTGCGCCGAATTGTCCGCTGTGACAGTCAACCAATACGTCTGCGCGGAAGGGAATGTGATAGATCCGGTCAGCATCATCGACCAATTGGTTGCGGGAACCCCGGTCACCGGCGCCACTCCACTCGCGTAGGTCTTATTGATCGAACCGTCAGGTTCCAAACCCATGCCATAAGCAACAGGCGCGCTCGCGTAGTTCGGGTTGCCGTAGTACGTCACATTCAAACCCGGCCCCGTCGAGCCCACCGGTGTCAGGCCCGTGTCATAACTGGTTGTGGTGTGCCCTGGCGTGATTGGACAGGTCCCAGAGAGGGCATAGTTTCCATCGCTGCCAAGGCTGAAACAGCCTGCGGGCGCTGGACCGTATGTCGCGGTCGCACGGTCCTGGCTGTCGTATTGGGTGATCGACGCGGTCCCGGACGGATCGACCGTCTCTTGCAGGTTGTCATGCTGGTTCCACTTCTCGGCCGTCGTCAACCCAGATGCAGTGGTGCCAGAGCTGGTTTGCAATGCCGCATTGAAGGTGACCTTGCGGGCGTGACCGTCCGAGGCGCCACCACCCGGGACGCTGAGCCCGGCGACGTCAACGTAGCTGACCCCAGCCGCAGTGCCCATCGGCGTGGACGAATAGGTGTACGTCTTCTGCGGTCGAGGATCGCTAACTGCGTTCGGAGCCGGCAGGGTCACCGATGTGGCGCGGCCAGAGGTGTCGTAGGTGATGGATGTAGCGACCGGGCCGGATGCGTTATGGGTGCTGTCGGCCATCAGCCAGTCGTTGGCGAGAGAATCCCGAATGTAGTTCAACAGGTACTGTCCGTTGACCTGTGTGTACCCGAAGTCGGTGTACTCGTTGCCGGGATCCCCAATTTCCGCCAGCTGCCCGTTCGCGTCGTAATAGAGGTTGGTGGCGCTGCGGTCGGGATAAGTGATCTCGCACAACATCCCCGGCGGAGGACTGGAAAACTTCGCCAGCAAGGCGGTCGACAGGGCGGGGCATGCGGACGGGCCGCCGCTGATCGCGGTCGAATAGTGGTACTGGATCTGACGCCCGTACGTGGCACCGACCAGGGACAACGGGTCAGACAACGATTGGAGCAACCCCGCCGACGAATATGTTGGCACCGGTTCCGCTGAGTTCGCCCCATCCTGCGGAGTCGTCAGCGTGACCACGTGTCCGGCGGAATCGAACTGGTAGTTCGTCCCCGCACCGTCGGTGAACGTCAGCCCGCCTCCGCTGGTGAGCGCGATCGTGCCGTTCTCACCGGCTGGCGGGGTGAATCCAGAACCGGTCTTGCTCTTCCGGTAGGTGTGTTTGCCACCACTGGTATCGGTCAGGGTGATGTATCCCTCATGAATGTCCGCTTTGACATACTCGTCCGCGGCGCCGGCAATAGCCCCGGAACTCGACCACCCGGATGGCAACAGCGAAGTGTCCTTCGTGAACCAGTCCGCTGGCACTGTCTGCGGGTTAGCACCGCCGAGTTCCTGCGAGAGGAATATGAGGTGCCCGTTGCCTGACGCCTGGAAGTAGTCGACCGTGATCGGAATCGGATACGGCACAGTCGCACCATTCAAGGTGGCTGCCCCTGACGCAGATACCGTCAACTGCTGCGAGGTGGCGGTGCCCCACTGGGCTGCGTAACCGCCGTGCAGGCTCCAGTCGTTGATTACCAGACTGTTGTTGAGGTAGAGAGCTGCACCGTCATCGCGTTCAAACCCGAACTCGTAGGTGAGTGATCCCGTTACCGGTAGCGCCGGGCTCAGATAGCCGGTCCACTTGGCCAGATAACCGGTCTGCGGCACGCTGTCTGCGGGAGGGGCGGTATCCCAGTCGAAGTTCAGATTGGTGTCCGTGCGCTGCAACACCTGCTGCACCCCGCTGGCGGTAAACGACGCGTTCGGATTCGTACCCGTCGGAGTCGCTGTGTCGGTGTAATAGGTGCCCAGAAGGCCCGCTTTGCTGGCGGCTTCGGAGTTGTAGTTGAACGCCAACCCCATCGGCCCGCCCACGGTCGACACCAGCGGTGAGGTGAACGAGGCAGCCACGTTCCCGTTGGCCAGATTGACGTTCACCGGACCGGCCGAATCGGTCGGGGACGGCCCCGCATTCGTGACCCGAAGGTTCACTGTCATCTGGTAGGTGTGCGGCAACCAGTTGTCATACGTGTCGTTGACCACCTCCTCCCACGTGTAGGTACCGCCATCCTGCAGATACCCGGCCGGCGGAGCCCAAGTCACCGTGCCACTGGATGTCGAAAAGTTGGCTGACTGGATGATCTCGCCACTCATACCATCCGTGCCGGTGGTGATTCGGATCGCATACGTCAACGGTTGCGAGTTGGTGTCCGTCGCCGTCGGCACCGTGAACGTCGGAGTCGTGGTCGCCACAATCGTCCCGTCCGCCGGAGACGGGACGGTACCAGACACGAGCGTCGGCAACGTACTGGTCGTCCAGGAATAAATAGGGCTGTTGACAGTCACACCGTACCCATCGGTCGCCTGTACCTCCCAGTGGTATGTCGTGTTCTGCGCCAACGCCCCTGCCGGCACGGTGAGAATGTCCGACGTCGTGAGGGACGACGACCAGTCCGGACTCGTGTCGGTCGCCGGATTGGAGGTGGTCGACACGATGTACTTGTAGTTCAGGCCGGCACCCGCCGGGTCGGTGTGGTTCACCTCGAACGTTGGCTGAACCGCCCCGACCAAACCCCCTTCGGGGGAGGTCGTGGTTCCGTCGTTGGTTGCCTCCTGCACCGCAGTCACCGTCGGCTTCGCCTCGTAGCTGTAGTACATCGTCGCGGCAACAGACTTGTAGGTGTAACCACCGGGAGTCTCAGCACCGCGGATGCCCAGCGCGTTTCCGCTATTGCCCGAGTCGACCCACCCCTGGGTAAGTTTCCGAAGCGCGGTACTGTTCGCCTCGCCGTACCCACTCGTGCCCGCGGTGATGGTGTAGCTGGCCTCGTTATTGCGGATGCTGTCGTAACTGTAACTCCACGGTTGGTACACCTCGCCGTCCTGCTGAAGCGTTGTCCCCGTGCCGCCGTACTGAATCAGTAGGTCAGCATTGGTGATCTCTTTGCCGTACATGCTGCTGTAGGGGAACTGCTCGACACTGCGCCAATAGGTATCTGTGCTGCTCGAGCGTGAGTTGCCCACATACGTCACCCCGGTCAGGTGGGCGCCCGTCGACTCGTACGCGTTCAAGGTCGTCGCCGACGATGTCAGGCTTGACGGGTCCACATACACGGGGTACACACGATCTGGGGAAGCCAGCCATGATGCGGACGGCGACAGTGTCAAGGACCAATCGCCGTCAGGGCCCTGAAGCAACGCCGTGGGCACGTTCACGATCGGCGACTCCGACATCCCTGGTACCCCGGAAGAATCCCACATCGCCGGCACCGGAGTAACAAGCTGCACCGCACCCGACGTATCCGTGAACTCGATATTGTCCTGACCATCTTTCGACAAGGTCAAACCAGGCGCATGAATATGCCACGTCCACGACTGACCCGTCGTGGGAGCGGCCGCCAACACCAACGACTCATCCACTCCCGAATTGCTCACCTGGTACACCAGATCAGTACCCGGCAACACACCCTGATACGCCACCGCCGACGACGACGCCCCACCGAACGGACCCAAATCCGCCGACGACGCCGCACCCGCCGCCACGCTCGACGCGCCCGCAAGCCCGAACGACACCGTCGAGCCACCGGCCTGCACCGAATACTGGCTCGACCCACCCGACGTCGCCTCGAAACTCGGACTCAACGGCTGCGAGCTATCCGAATAGCTACCGTCCGGCGCCACCGACACCGTCTTCGAAATCGCTGCCCACGAACCATCCGATTTCTGGAAATTGATCGGTTGATACGACGACGCAACCGTACTGGTCCCATCCATGTTCGCGTACGTCGTCGTGAACGTCGTCCGTTTCGTCACCGCTGAAAAGGTCGCACTATACCCATTGTGGAGACTCGACGGGTTGCTAAACTTTAGCGCCGGCGCGGGCTTCGTCGACACATCCGCAGCCCCAGCACCCACCCCGCCGGTGGAAGTCAACGCTGAACCCGGATGCACCACCCCGGCAGGTACCGGCGCCGCCGGCAAACTACTCGCGGCTCGAGGTGTCGGAGCCGAAGCCGCCGGAACAGCGGCAGCCACGGGCGAAACCACGGACAAAACCAAGGCGAACGCGGCGACGGCCGCGACAGCAAGACGCAGGGGATGACGGAGCAACGCAACCTCGCACACTCGAAACACAGCCGGAATTGTGGAATCGCGAGCGCTTTCAAGGAACACTCATTACTCAACAAACGAAAGCTAGCGGAAACCCGAACTGTCTAGCTAGACCGATTGGTTAACTTTCAACAACCAACGATCCCCCAGTTCAGGGGTCAGGACGAAGATTAGAGTTGCTCCAGCGCCTACGCTCACGCCTTCATAGCTGAATCACGCTCAGCGGACTTAGGCATGACCAACATCCATCCACAGAGAACCCGCAGATTCTCAGAGGCTAAGAGTCAACCAAAGCCAGGGCCGAGCCTCATCGTTGTCACCGAGTATTCAGGACTAAAAGTTCTGCCCGGCCGTTGTCGAGATTCCAAGAAACGCGTTGGGGTCAGTGGGTCCAACGAAGAATCCATTCACACTGCCATTGCTGATGAACTGACAGCCGGCAAGCGAACGAGCTATTTGGATCTTGTTTGTCGCGCTGCTCAAGTACACGTCGACCACTGCGCCATTGTCCATCGGGCAGGAATAGACCTGATTCTTCGGTACGACCTTGATGGCATGGTTCAACCTTGTGGTGAACGCTGCCAGCTGTGCTTTGTCGACAAGCGCGCCAGCCTGGAGAGCCAGGGTCGGGAGGGCGCCATACCGACAGATCAGCGCACTAGTGGGAGTGAACGGAACCAGCTTCGTGTTCGCTCCGGCAACTTTCGACGGAGCCAAGTCGAAGGGTTGCGCCGGGCATTTCACGGTCGCGACGAGGGGCCGCGGTGTTGGCTTGGGCAGGGCGGTCTCGCAGGCGCCAAGCCCGGCAACGGCGAAAAGGGCGACGACAATTGCCGCGCTCGCACGAATGCTCTTCACGGCCGCCCTCCTGTTCGGATTCGAATGAAGCATAACGCCGAGGCGGATGCCGCTTGCGGAATATACCGCCCGTCGTCCTAAGCGGACGGCTCTCAAACTTGCATTCTCCCCTGCCAAGTGCACTGACCAACAAGACCTCGAAAGGAGAAGCGACTATTGTCACTGCCATGAGCGAGTGGAGAGTGCGGTTGTTTGACTGGTTCGCTCAATCTGGAAAAAACGTGCGCCTGCTTTGGAATGGCGTGCCGCACGACGAGGCTACCGAGCATCCCGAAGATAAAAATTGAGCCGAAAGCGAGCCCGACCCTAACGCACCGTGACCGCTGACCCCCATGCCCGTCATTCGCGTTGCCCCTCCGGCGTCGATCACCTAATCGCAACCGCGTGCTCTGTCCAAGAGACCTCCTCCGCCTCAATTAGGAGGAACTCTCCGTCGTCGCGGACCCAGGCCTTCACGGGTCGGTCCGGCGGGGCGCGCGCGGCTCCTTGGCGAGGTCCAACTCGGTCGCGGTGAGCGACTGACGCCTATCGATCAGAACAGCGGAACTCGTGGCCGGTTGCGCTCTCTGTAGAGGCGCCGCAGAGTACGGAAGACTGCGATCAGTCCGAACACCAACCCCACGAATATGCATGCAACGCCAATGAGAACTTCCATCGAAACAAATGGGATGTGGTCCGGAACAACGAGAGGGAAAAATAGACTCCGAACAAAAGCTGTTATGCAAAAGCCCAAGCCGACGGCAAAGAAACCGATCATGCCGAAGAGCTGAATCTTGTCGGCCCGGTCGAGCTTGCGCCGCGCGGTTATCCTCAAGAACGCCATCTGAATCTCCTTCCATGGCGAGTGCGAACAAGAATCAAAATCGCGAAACCGAGTCCGATTGCCGGAGAAAACGCGTAGTAGATCTCGTTCAGGATGCTAAAGGTCTGGGCAAATCCGGCAACTGCCGCCAAGGCGATGATTGAAACGATCAGCAGCACCGCACCCGCGCGGCGTGCGGGGCGGCGCTTCCGCACCGCGACCGAGTTCCGCTCGCTCACTCGGCGATACTCCGGACCGCGTTTATCCGAGCCGTACGCAAGCGCCTGCCGACCATCTGGCGAACGAGAAGGAAAGCGGGCAGTAACGCCAAAAAGGCCTCTTGTGGCGGGCCGAAGTAGAACGCACCGAAAAGGATGATCGGGATGATTGCAGCGCAGGCGACGGATGTGACCCAGAAACTAACGCGCAGGTATAGGGCGAGGCCCCGAACCGTCGCCCGCTGTCCGTCTGTTGTCATGCCCGAATTCTAAACTCGAAGCGAGCGGGCCGATGCTCCCAAAACGAGGGAGATTCCACTGCCGATCCTAGGGGTCGTTCGCACTTCCTGGTATCAACAGCCGATCCCCGCAGCCTGCTGAGGAATGCCATGCGTCGCGCTCCGGCGTTCCCCGTCCATCCGGCGAGGGCCGACGAAGGGGCGTGCGCCTGGATTGCTCAACGCAATGGTCGCTTGCTGCTGGCGATGAGCTGCCACCTGAGCTGGCCGCTTGCCGTTGTTCACCGACGACGGGCAGAGCCCCAGCCTAGGCATGATGCTCACCGTCACGTGAGTCCCGCCTGATCGCCACCGCAAACTGAGGCCCGCGTCGAAACGCGCACCAGCAGCTCCGGCGTTCGCCCCATCACGACGCTCGCCGACGGCGTCGAGACCGGCAACCTGCCCGGCCTGCCGCACGTCAGCTGAAGTTCGGAGGCCGCGCCTGAGGGCGGCCTCCGAACACTGTCGTCTTCGGCGCTGTCGCTCAGTGAGCCTTTCGGACGAGAAGCGTAGTCAACAGTTATTATGCGCGTACCCGACGCGGAACCCCTCCGGCCTTCCGCTGAGCGGGCTGCGCCCCACCGGCATGGCCGTCACATCGCTGTATTCGCGCGTGTCAAGTTTTTCGCATTGCGATGCGCCGCAACCGGCGCGGCGGGGACCCCGCTTGACATCCCGCTAGGGCATGAAAAAGGGCCGCTCCTTTAGGGGCGGCCCTTTTTCATGCCCGTGGGCTGTTCTAAGAACTCATTTTCACCATATGGCTGCTGGAGCTTCGCGAGCGTGCTTTCAGCTGAATCCTCTTTTGGTTTTCCAAAATCCTCCACTTTCAGCCAAACGACTTCGGGAGCCCTTTGTTTCCGGGGGTTTCGCGGGAGTCCATCGACTGGCCGCAGGGCTGAAGGTGGTCGGCCTAGCGAAACGAGTCATAGAAAAACGCACCGCGCAGCCGAAGCCCGGTGGCGGATTCGTCGAGCGTCTAACGAGCTAGCGACATCGAATTGAACAACGCTAGTGATCTCACCCACCCCTGCTAAGTTCGGCCTATGCCTCTCATAGACGCTCAGGAAATTATCGTCATCACCACGATCGGGAAACCCGTCCAAGCCGCTGTCGCGGAACTCCGGACTCAGCTTGATGCCTTCCCCCTTTGCCGAATCATCTCGATTGCTTTCAAGCCCGCCGGCGGACTGGGCGGAACAGATCTGATCGCGGTCGTCGAAACCATATGAGCAAGTTCGACGAGCCTGGACGGCCTTGGAGCCAGCGACCTCCTGCGCGACCTGATCCAGCGGTTATCGCTGCTCGACGGGCTGCGCGTGAGGAATCGCGAGCAGCCGCGGGGAAGAAGGGCAGCGGGTGCGTCGTCATTTTGTTTGCGCTTCTGGGAGCGGGCGGGCTGATCCTGGCTGGTAGTGTGACGCACTTCATTTAGGGCGCAGCGACCCCGACTACTCGCGGGCGAAGCTCCTGATGCTAGCTCCCTGCCGCGTCAGGTGCGAACGACATCGAGGCGTAGACCTACTCGATCACTGAGCGCTTGGAGTTGGAACGCTCGCGTCCGCGTGGGCTCGCGATATGAAAGCCAGCAGCGACGACCAGCAGGATTGCGACACGGGCTCAGACGTCGGCCCATTTGCAAAGCAGGGCCGACTGGCTTGTGACTTAGGCCGAGCTAAGTTACGTCAGCGCTCCGCTCGACATGTTGATCAATACTCGGCCGCCGAGAGGTGCGACACCGGAGTCGTCACCTTGATCACCCGCATATGAGTCGCCCGCATCTTGAGAGTCCACCACGTCGGCACGGGCCGGATAGGTCGGAACAAAGTCACCACCGGCTGAAGAATAAAGCCCCGTCAGTTGATCATCAGCAAAGGTGGGTCGGAAGACTCGCAGATCGACTCCGCGCTCGCCGTTGTCCTGCCGAACCGCATCACTCAACGTCTGGCGCGATACATATCCGCGCGAGTTTGCCACGGGTGCCATTTGGCTCGACAGAAAAAAGGTAGCCGGGTGCTCCCGATCTCCACAGTTCCGCATCAAGTCGAAGAATTGCGGCAACGCGAGTGGGGCCAATGGCGCGCCGACCCGCCTGTGCCATGTGAGCGTTCGGCTGGCAACGCGCATAAGCGTGACGGTCGCTTGGCCACTCGCGATCTCGCGGCGGAACAACGAGTGCAACTGCCACCCTGGGAGCACCATGGTCCATTGCCCAAACCAGTGACGTTTGGATGGATGGGGCCGATCCACCCGACGGAAAGCGAGCTCTGTGGGTGAGTCGCCGGCGAGCCACTTGAGTGAAGACGACTCACCGAGGACGCCGTCCCACATCGGCAGAGGGAAGACGTAATAAACGGGCGCCCAGAGAACACCTTTCTTGGGGTGCAAGTATGCGTCGAGCTGCTTCAAATCTATGGTCACGGTGTGCTCGTGTGCAGTGCCCGTTGGCTGCGCAGTCTTCAACTCAAGCCAGAACGCCTTACCTGTCATCGGCACGCCGCCGTTCAAAGCGACGTCTGCACCCGCGGAGGGCCACCACTGCTGAACATGCGTGCTGAATCGGTGAGAGATGTACATGCTGACCCAATGTTCGAAGGTCTTCTCGGGCAACGACATCTTCATGAGTGGACCTTACTCGTGGCCGTCGGAACGCGTTGAGACCTACTTATAGGTGAGGATGGTTCCCATGACCGATAACGAGGACTTCGAAGTGGCCATGGAGGCCGAAGCTGCGCCCGACAGAGCCAACATCGCGCTATTCGGCTCAACCGGCGCCGGCAAATCAACCCTGCTGAACGCGATCTTTGGAGCACCGATCGCCAAGACAGGCGTAGGCGAACCAGTGACATCGACTACCGAACTGTTCGTCAACGAAGCCGGCACCCTTGCGATCTATGACGGCGCCGGCGTTGAGATCGGCGAGAAGTCCCCGTTCCGCGACATCAGCCAACGCATATTCCGCAATCGAAAAGGAGACGTTGGTGCCCTCATCAATGTCGCCTGGTATTGCGTCAACAGCAAGACAGATCGACTTGAGGTCGGACAGCGAAAAATCGTCGAAGAAGTCGCCGCGCGAGGAATTCCAGTCGTGATCGTGTTGACGAAGGTGAGTGTCCGCGACGGAGTGGTCGACCCGGCCGCGCTCGAGCTTGCAGACGCGATTGAAAGAATGAAGCTTCCGATCGTCACAGGCCGCCCGGTGATTACGTCGGCTGTAGACGACGAGTTCAACGGTGTCGGCCAATATGGTCTTGAGAATCTTCTCGAAGCCACCTACCGCGTAGTCCCTGAGGCGCAGAAGGTCGCCATCGCCGCGGCGCAGACAGTCGATCTTTTGATCAAACTCCGTTACGCACGATCTTGGATCGCCGGCGCCGTCG
Source organism: Glaciihabitans sp. (assembly GCA_025463785.1). GTDB lineage: Bacteria > Actinomycetota > Actinomycetes > Actinomycetales > Microbacteriaceae > Galbitalea. Next base: position 44,874 of record JAODBD010000010.1, on the reverse strand, counting down.
CAGTCGCCGGTGGCGTGGGAGCCACGCCCATCCCGATAGCTGACGCGGCAGTCCTCGTTCCAGCACAGGTGGCGATGATGGCCAAGATCGCGTCCATCTACGGAATTCCGAAAGACAAGGCGGCCAAGCTCGTTGGGTCGACCACGGCTGTCGCCGCAGCTGGCGGAAAGATCGCAGCCGTCAGCCTTCTCAAACTCGTACCGGGCGTGGGTTCCGTAATTTCGGCCGGCGTTGCTGCCACGATAACCGGGGTGCTCGGAGAGAGCTGGCGAGTCACGACCGAGCGAGTGTTCACGGGCAAGCTCGACCTCGACAACGCTGACCAATTCGCAGAAATCGTCAAAACGTTCACAAGCAACGTGAAGAAAGGAACGAAAGCAAAGTCGGCAACTGCGGATTCAGATGCGGAGCCAAGCTCGTAATGAATGCAGCTGAGCCTTGCATCGACGGATGACGCTTGTAACCCGGATCAATGGCCCACATGATCAACGTCGGCGATGAACGCCGGGGTTGTTACGCCCGTCGAGTTTGCGCAACCATGCTCACAGCGACGGCAGCTGCGGCATAAAGAACGGCGGAATAAGGACTTAGCCGTCCCCTTTCGGCTGATCCCGGTAAAGGGAATCCCCTTCGACACGGGTATGGCGTTGCGTGAGATCGATCAGCAATGGCTGCGGCGCTCGCGACGGGCACCGTGCGAGCTAGACGCGGCGGGACTGTAACGGATAACTTCCAAACTGGGCACCGACGCCGCCACGGTGCTCGTCTTCACGCAGGGCGACGACAACGAGGGAGCAGACCGTGTTCGGACGCAAGAAAGGCAGTATCTGGAAATCTGAGTCCTACGTGCAGATCGTCGTCTCGCCTACTTCAACGTACGTCGCCCCCGGCGACCAGCGCAATGTAGAGTGCCCGGAATGCCATGCGCCACTAGCGAAGGTCCCTGGTGCAAAGACCAAATGTCCTACCTATGGTCAGTACATGTATGTCCGAGTGGACCCTCGGATCAATGCAAGGGTCATTGTGGCCGAGGCCGACCTTGACGCGATGGAGGACGAAATCGCGAAGGCGAACGGCACTTGGCCCGAACGACTGCGAGAGAAAGAGCATGTCGCCGAGGTCACAAAGCGATTGACCAAACAATTCGGCTTCGCCCCCTCTGCCAACGACGTGCAGTGGGGGGTTTTTCAAGACGATCAACTCGCCGCAGCTGTCGACAAGAATGGGGCACGCTTCGGAACCTGTACCTGCAGATGGGCGACTTCCTCCGCAAGGAGCTGACCCATGACCAGGAAGCGCTGCTTTTCTACTCGAAGGTTTGCTTTATGGACTTTGTAGACGATCGGGAAGTCATCCCGAACACGGCCTCGATGATTTTTAAAACCTCGACCGGATTGACTGATGAGGAAGTCCGTCAAACATTCGACAAGGCTTGCAGGGAACTCTCCGTCTACCCGCCCTACCGCCGAGCGTCTGAAACTACGTGGGCTGCGCTTCAGAGAGCCTTAAGAGAGCTCTGCGAGCCAGTGGTCAGAGTCCGCCTTCGGCCGGCACGAAGGACGATCGACAGACTTACTCACTACACCGCCCACGATTGAAACTCGCGCCTGCTCACCATCCAGCTAATGTTTGGCCATGGTGGAAAACGCGTTTGCCAACGATTTCTTTGGACCGTGGGAATCGGTGCTCGAGTCATGGAGCGACTTTCAGCATGCGGCTAACGAGCTGACTGAACGATATTCGACACGTCAGATGGTGTGGCGCGGTACCCGTCAGGCGAACTGGGGCGTGATGAGTTCACTCTATCGAGCCCTCCAAGACCAGCTTGAGCGGCCGCCGTCGGAAAACGAGATGAACGCCGCCGAAGTCCGCATCATGGAGCTTGCACGCAACGACTGGCGATTCGACGGGATGCCGGCGTTTGAAACGATGGCGCACCTCCAGCATCTGGGCGCACCGACCCGACTGCTTGACGTGACCGCCAACCCGCTCGTCGCGTTGTGGTTCGCTGTCGAACAACACGCAATCGATGACGGGCACGATGCGAGGCTTCTCGCGTTTGTTGCCGATACACGTGAGATCCGATTGAACGATCGCTGGTATTCACGGGACCTTCGATGGCACAGCCTCTCCACGACGAAGCAGCGAATCGAAGCAAAGTGGGGCACTGGATTGGGCCGCCGACTGTGGCGACCGCCCGCTTTCAATACTCGGATCGCCGCCCAGAACGCTGCCTTTCTTATAGATGGGGTGCCGATCGATGCGCCGGAGAATGGTCTCGGCCGGCAAGCTCCCGAAGTGGAGCGCGCGTGGAACGCGGAAGAGATGAGCTTGGTGAGTTCAATGCCCTTGAAGCTGACGCAGATTCGTCGGGGGGCGCTCCCTGCATCAGCTGCTCCTGTGTTCACCTATCGGATTGCTGCTCACGCAAAGGTCGAAATCCGCGACCAACTCGAGCGCCGTTACGGGTTTCGCGCATCCTCGATCTACCCCGATCTGGGAGGGCTGGCGGAGTATCTTCGCCTTCGGCCACCGCTGCTCACCGCAGCTACTACCTGATCGGAACACTCTCAGAGGCGTGGGCCGGACGGTCTAAGCCCCCAGGTGTGCCTTCATGGGTGTGCCTTCATGGCCTCATTCGAGTACTTCGGCGGAGAAATCACGCGCAAACTGCCGTTCAGCGGGTTGATCTCGACGGCGTGGGCTTCGGCCCATGCCACCCGGTGCTGCGCCGATTCGCGGGTGCCTGGATAGAGTCCGTGCTCTCCGACTTATTCCAGGGAAGCGTCGATGAGTTTTGACAGCGCTTGCGGTTTGACCGTCACGATATTGAACGCTGCAGCCAGTTCTTCGACTGCTTTGTCGTTTGTGACGAGCACCCACGTGTCGGAGAAGAAAGTTCCTTCGTCGATCATGGTTGACTCGAGGATCGATGCGATTAGACCAGGGTCTGCCGCGCCGTGGTTCTGGTAAAGGTCGATGAGGTTCGTGTAACCGACGCCGACGGCGCCCACCACTAATTTGAGTTGTCCCAACATCGCCGGCGTCGTTTCTTTGACGGCCGCCGCAAGAATGGTGAATTCCGGATGCTCGCGCGCCTCCCAAAGAACATCGGCCGTGATGCGGCAGCGGTTGCGAAAAAACTCAGACCTAATGCGGTGAGCCCTTATTGCGGTTAGAGCATTGTTATCAACGAGGTATATTTCCTGATTCAACCAACCGCCTCCCGAAATTCGCGGATGTGGGCGGTCGTGAGCTTGTTGAAGAACATGATGCGGCGGAATTCTGTAGCGCTCAGTCGTCCCGCGTCCAGCATCGCGAGCATGCGCCGTGAGCATTGAATGCCGTTGTAGTTCCTAAGCGCGTTGACCGGCTTCGGACTTGACAGTCGTTGCTTTGGTCGCTGGCGGTATTCGTCTTGCAACTGGTCCATGTACATCTCGAAGAGGCTTTTGTCGATGCGTCGCAGTCGACGCGCACGCATCGCCATCGCGCTTGGCGTCACGCGGTACAAGTTCGCAGCAGTTTTGACGGCGTCGAGGTCTGTAAACTTCATGGACCCCACTTCGTCCGCTGGCATCAAGATTTCGGCCGTCACCTGGTACTCCCTCGGCGAGGTTTCGTCTTTGGTGTGGCTTTCGTAATTGACCGGTGCGAATGTACCGCGCGCGATCAATACCGTGAGGAGGGTCAGGGTAAAGAGTTTCCTTCCGGGCGGCTCAAGGGATGCGCCGTCATCGCCAGACGCGAGGAAGATGAACGGCACTTTCTTGTCCTTGATAGTCATTCCGCTGAATTTTGCAGTTCGGGACATTTCCTGAGGCATATAGTGCTGCGCACTTCGGGATACAAAGATCTGCTTTGCCTCGAGACGCCCGATCAGGAGCTGGACAGCATCGTCTTTCGACGTCGCCCGCCGAATATCGGCTCGACTAATTCCGATTGTCCTCATCAGGAGATTGGCGTCTTCTTCGACAGTGCCAGTCGACCCCTTGAGCAGCCCGACGACGACGTTCTTGACGAGGGTGCTGTCATTGGAGCGGAGAAGTTCTTGCTTGCGCAGCAGGTCTTTCACGATCAGTTCGACATCGGATAGCTCAACTCGGTTGCGAGAGTGCATAGAGAAGTAAGGCTTCGTGAAACCGGCCATGAGTTTCTCGTTCTTTAGCCTGATTTGCGCGTCGACAACTTCAGACGGAGAGAAGAACAGTGGGTAGGGAATCTCCGCTGTTCGCGCAAGATCCAGAAACGTACTGAATGCGAGCGGCTGGCCGTCCAGCGCTCTGACGACATCGGCGCGACTTGACACGACCGAGTCTTTGAACAGTGCAGCGAATACGTTTTCGTCGACGAGGACCGATGTCCCCTTCAGCATGAGCGTGACCACCACCGCAAGCCTCCCCATCTGCGCACCGTGTGGTTCACAAGATAAGCCCGTGCCTTTTTGCGGATGAATGACACGCCGCGGGAGACCTGGCTGCTGTAATTGGCTAGCGACGCGCAGAAAAGCCTGAGTCGAAATCAACTGCGCGAGATACTTGGCTTGGTCTTTTTCTCCAGAAACCAATCGAGGGGTCACACGAAAGGGCGTTTCAGTGCACGAGATCATTTGTCCGCATTGCAACAAGGCCTTCACGATCGATGAGGCCGGGTACGCCGACATCCTGAAACAGGTGCGCGATCGGGAATTCGATAGCGCTCTTCACGCTCAACTCGAGCTCGCTGAGCGAGAGAAGCACACTGCGATCGAACTAGCTGAATCGAAACTGGCGAATGCACTCGAGAAGGATGCGGCAAAACGGGAAGCCGAGATCGAACGTCTCAAAGCCGAGCTCAAGTCGACCGAAATATCGCAGCAATTGGCCATCAAGGATGCGCGGGCCTCGGTCGAGAAAGAACGCGACGCCATCAAGAACGAGCTGCAAAAGAACGCATCGCAAAGCGAGGCAGCCATAGAACTGCTGAAGGCCGAGCTCAAATCCACTGAGATCGTGAAGCAACTGGCTGTGAATGAAGCGCTGGGAGCGGTGGAGAAAGAGCGTGACGATCTAGCCCGGAGCCTGCAATCAGTCGAAACAGAGCAAAAGCTGCTCCAGTCAACACTGAAGGAACAGCACAGCGCGGAGATCAAGTTGCTCAACGAGACCATTGAGTCCTACAAAGACTTCAAGGCTCGCCTTTCGACCAAGATGGTCGGCGAGACGCTAGAGCAGCACTGCGAAATCGAGTTCAACCGACTTCGCTCAGCAGCGTTTCCAAGTGCGTACTTTGAGAAGGATAACGACGCGAGCTCGGGCAGTAAGGGCGACTACATCTTCCGCGAAGAGAGCGCCCCTGGCGTGGAAGTCATGTCGATCATGTTCGAAATGAAGAACGAGAGCGACGCAACGGCAACGAAGAAGAAGAACGAAGACTTCCTCAAAGAGCTCGATAAAGACCGAACTGAGAAAGGATGCGAATACGCGATCCTTGTTTCGCTGCTCGAGCCGGATAGCGAGCTGTACAACGGCGGCATCGTCGACGTTTCTTACCGCTTCCCGAAAATGTACGTCGTGCGGCCCCAGTTCTTCATTCCCATCATCACTCTGCTTCGCAATGCCGCCCTGAGCACAGTTAAGGTGAAGTCAGAGCTCGCTCGCGTGCAAGAGCAGAATGTCGACATTACGGCGTTCGAGGGCAAACTTCGGACCTTCAAAGAGGGGTTCTCGCGTAACTACAACCTTGCTTCGGATCAGTTCCAGGAGGCGATCAAACGAATCGACGAGGCAATCAAGGACTTGGAGAAAACGAAGGAGAACCTGATGAAGTCCTCGAACAACCTTCGGCTGGCAAATGAGAAGGCCGATGGGCTGACGATCAAATCGCTGACCCGAGGTAATCCAACGATGGCCGCGAAATTTGCAGAGATCGAAGCGGCAGAAGAGGTAACAACCAGCAACTGAGGTTCGAAAGGCGAAGGCGGGTCACCGACGGACCGCGCGGAATCGGTGAGCCGAGATCGCTACTCGAGCTCGGAAGCTCGATTCAGGCGTTCAATCGAAACGCTCGGATCGCATTGAACGCGACCATCAAGGTGTTCGGAATGTCGGCGACATCGGCTTCCAGTACGGAGCTTCGATACGCAAGGAGGTCCTTCTCGCGAAGCTTGCCGCCGTTGTTCCCTAGCGCGACGACGAATGATGGCCACACTGCCAGTTCCTCTTCGACGTCGTCGTTCCAAAGCGTGTAATCGGCAGCGACCGTTGTCGGGCTTCCAAAAACGTGGGGCGCCGAGCCTTGGATCGCAGTAGAAGCGGGCAGCCAAGACACGACTCGGTCGGTTGATCTTTCGTGACTGGCGTGCACTGATGCCTCTTTTGTCGCGTCACTGGGATGTTTACGCGCCGCGCCAAGAGCATCACCGTCCGCGATGACGTATGTAGGAATTTCGAGTTCCCGAAAGATGTGGAACGGGATTTTTAGCGATTCCTTCGACGAGACCTCCAGTACGCACACGCCGATTGAGTCCAAAGGCAGACCGATCAAATCCCCGAAAGCCTCGAGGACCGCCTTGTCGGTCTCGCCCTCGACCAGTACGACTGCATCGGCAAAAAAGCCTTCCGAAAAGGCCGTCGGCAAGCGCTTCTCCACGATTTTCTGCACCTTCACCTCCTGCTCATTGGCAGCGGTCGCGACGTTCAATAGGGACGTCGAGCACACCTTGGTCTCTCCAGCAACCAAGCAGAAACGTCTCAAGGAGGAGAACTGGTCCGGTCTCACGAAATAAGGACTGTGTGTCGCAAGGACGACCTGTGCGCCCGCTTGAGAAGCAAGAACCCCAAGGACGCGAGCAAACGCTCGCGCCCTTACAGGATGTTGATATATCTCCGGCTCCTCGATGCACACAACAAGAGCTGGCAGGTTCGACAGTTCATCTTGCAGCCTGACCTTCGCCTCGTCAGCTGTCTCGTTTGCGCCAACGTTGTGACCGGCGGTGATCAGAGTTTCGTCAGGTACCAGGGACTGAAACATCGCAATCATGATTGCGCGCTGGATGCCGTGCCCTTGTTTTGAAACATCGTTGGTCGCACCATCGATAGTCACGTCTGTCGTCACCGACGCCTCGCCCTTCGGACTCCAATCAGGTAGGTCCGGGACGAAGGTCACCGCCGCGTTGGGCACGAGTTCGAGAAGCTTCGAATTTATTCGACTCGCTTGCAAGCTCGTGGAGTCTTCGATGCTTTGTTTGACCGACGCATTCAGTTCAGCAAGTTCCGAGGCATATCGAGATTGCCACGCTGCCCGCGCGGTTGCACCGGCGTTTGACATGAACGCACCAATCAGGTCGTTCAGCGCTGAACCCTTCCCAGACGAGCCAACCTCGTTCGAAATCTCGGCCGAAGCAGGGATCAGTACGAGGCGAGTGCATTTTAGAATGACGTTCGGGCCGTCTATCCCGAACATGTGATTGGCGTCGCTCGCGTCGACCTCGACCAAGTGCGAGATATTTGCGGGCTCCGACTCCCACGTACTGAGGGCGTTCACCACGCCGTCCTTCGACGGGCTCGCGCCAAGGTCGGGAAGACCCGAAGTGTTCGCACGTAACGTTGCATAAGCAGGTCTGAAATCGCCGACGAGCCTCATCGCGCGGATGTCGGCGAAACCGGGCCCCTGAAGGGCGTTACCAACGACTTTGGGCTTCGCATCACCAATCGTCCAAGACTTCTTGAAAGTTGCGGTCTGGCCTCGACCATATTCACGGAGGCGACTACGGTCGGGCGCGGTGAGGTCGGAAAACGTCACCGTAACGGATACTGTTCGCGCAGCCACTGCTTCGGCGGATTCGTCGACGGTTTGATCGTCGGTTGGCGGGCTGTACGCGCAAACATCGTCTGCTTCAAGCGCTCCTCCGTCGTAGAACCACTGGAGCGCATAGAGAACTGAAGATTTACCTGCCCCATTTGCGCCCACAAAAGCGGTGTACTTATCGACGGCAATCTCAACCCGCTTTAGGCTGCGATAGTTTTCGACGACAACTTGGCTGATTCTCATCGGTTCTCCCTCGGTCGCGCATGATGTCCGTAGTATCTCAGATTGAGGAATACTGATGAACGCGTTCACACTTTGTCCAACAAATCCCAGTCGGTGACGACCGGAGAGAAGGGAACCCCCCATGGACCTTGCACTAGCGATCATGAATCGAGAAGTCATCTCGTTCACGTATGACGGATTCCCGCGAACTGTTCAGCCCGCGACGTATGGCCGAACAGGACCTGGAAATGTGACGTTGCGTGGATGTCAGGTCGGCGGAACGAGCCGACGGAATACGGTCCCATGCTGGGAGCTCTATACCGTTGCGAAAATGGTGGACCTCAAGACGACGGGGACAGTCTTCGAGTCGTTCGAGCTAGACGGCTACACGCGCGGCGACTCTGCGTTTGCAGTAATCGAGGCGGAAGCGTAGGGGGAGTCGATTTCGCCGGGCTGCAAGCGAAGCTGACTTCGCGCGAGATGTGCCTACGCCTGCTGGACTTTGCTTACGTGGAAGCGGCGGCCGTCGACTTAGTTGCGCGCGGATTCGATAGCGGCACGCCGGACGCGGCAATCCGCGGATAACACCCCATATGTCCGCTAGACGGACGAATACCGAACGCGCAACAAACCGTTTTCACGGCGCGCTCGCCCGATGTGAAGGTCTTCAAGGCCTCGACGGCGTCAAGGACCGAGGCGATGTACGCAGGCTGGACAGCAGTCGCTTGAAATCGGTGTCAACGATCCGCTCACCAGGCTCACGGAGGGATTCACCCGCTCGGCACGCGTCTACTGGCTCGACCGTCTGTCAAGCGTGTGCGTACGCGGGGGCGTTTGACGCAGTGCAAGTTGACGATCCGAGCGCGCGGCGGCGATCGCCTATTCCCGCTTCTTATCCCTCGTCGGCGTCATACCCACCGCGAAGGTGTCGATTGGATTGCCGTCGAAACGCAGTTCGAATTCGCCCTGCGCGACGGCATCGACGTTGGACGCTGTAGCGCGCCAATGGACTAGGACCGGGTCGACTCTATCTTTTGGGATGAGAATCGCTAGATCGGACTCAATCGCCACTTTTTGCTCGCCTGGGCGAAGGTCAACCGTGTCGAGGTCGACCTCAAAACTCCCGCCATTTCGAATATCGCGACGTCCCCGGTTGAGGTTCGGCATATACGGCAGCGCTGGCTGAAGGTACATGTTCGACAGCCCGTGAAACGGCAAAGGATCGACCGTATGCGGGCCGAACTTGCGAGGTCGTTTGGGCATTGAATTGGGGATGTAGATGTCGCGGTCAGTCGCTGCGTTTTGCGCTTGGGCTTTGCCATCGACGCGGATCGTAACAGCCACGGACTTGAAATTGCGTTCGGTCAGGTTCGACAGCCAGAACGTTGGGAGGGGGACGACATTAATCGCAACCTTGAATAGAGCCGCAGACATCGCCTGCCGCATCTCTGCGACGTACACCGCGACCTCGGCGCGATACATATCTTCCGTCCGCGTTTCGTTGCGTTGGTTGATGATGCCGGAGAGGTCGATCTTTGCGAATGCGCTCACGATCGACTGGGCTTTCGCCGCCTCATTAGCGGTCAGCGCGGCCATGGCACCTGCTTTAGCCCCACTAACCTCATTGAAATCCTTTAGAACGACAGGCTTCTTCTCGACAGGTAGAGAGGCGAGCAGGTCCCGTTCCTCGCGAGCGTAATATGCCTCGACGTCGCTCTCTTCTCGATAGATCCGGCTGAGCGGTTCGTCGATAGTTACGCCGACCTCAACGTCGAGCGACTCTTTCGTCTCAAGCGCGGTCAGGCGGCGGGCTAGACGCTCCGTGTCGGATTGAGTCGCCACTTCGGTCTTAGATCCCACTCGAACGAAGACTTGACTGGCGCGATAGTCATCGAACTTCGTGCGGAGCGTGTACCCCGGATCGCCCCGGCGCGGAGCATCAACCTCGACAGCAAGCAGTTGGATGTTCTCGACCGTGATCCAATGCGGATTCCAGCGCGGACCGTCCTTACCGAGGTAGGTGTTGAGCTTGTTCTCGAGGTCGGTGGGATCGAGAACGTCAACGGCGCTGATCTCGCCGGTTGCGGGTCCGAGACCGACGATAACAACTCCGCAGCCTTCGAGAAAATCCTCGGCTAGTGCTGTGTCTCGATTCGCCATCGAGAGGATGGCACGAGCGAGCAGTCCCAGCCCGTGAGATGTAGACCAGTCAAGGGGAGATTTCGTCTCAAGCCAGTAGGACTCCGCGGGAGTTTTGCTTTGATGAACTGCGGTCGCTAGCGCATCCCACTCTGAGGGTCGAACCGGGCGTCGACTTAGATCGAAGTCAATCAACGAGAAGTTCCTCTCCGCCGGGAATTGGGCCGCGGGCACAGTAAAGCAGATCCGCTGGACATTCTTCACTGTGAACCGTCTCTTGTTTCATGCCGCCAATCTGGTTCAAGCAGCCATCTCTCCGATAACACGCATATATCCGGGTCGGCGGTCGACCGCACAATCAATCGAATCGTTACGTCGCTTCTTCTGCGATCGCTTCGTCGGTTGGTGGCTCGTGATAATCGGGCATCTTGACCGCGTGCAATCCGAGCCGCTTCGCTGTGAAAATCAGGTTGCTGTCGAAGCTTGCGATCGTGACCGTCTTGGCGACGCCGCGAAGGTTGAGCGCACGGGCGATGATTTCGGAATCTGCTCGCGCTAGCCTCGAGTGGCTGAGGGGTTCGTCCACGAGTATCGCGTAGAGCTCGGGGGTTGGTCCGGCGGGTGTCATGGCTGCTGCACGGAGAAGCGTACGAGATGAGGTGTCGGGAAACTGCCATTCAAGCCAACCGAGGGCGAGCGTTGCAAGCCAGCGCTTTTCGTGGGCAACGCCGTCCACGATCATCTTTCCGTTGACATGCTTGAGGTTGTCGAGTTCGCTAACGACCACCTGGGGCACCGCGACTCCGATTGACTGCGTGCGAGCGGTTCCAGCGAGTTCGGACCAGTCAACTTGATCGAGGTGATCTCTGTAGTTCATCAGGACGTTGGTATCAATCACTACGGCATGCAGGTGGTCACCAAATGACGACTGTTGGATTTCAATGTTCCACACGTCGTAAGAGGCCCGGAGGAGGACAATTTCCTCCTCAAAGCCTTCGATCCGAGCGTTGACTTCGAGGGAAATGAAGCTGGTAAGGGCAGGGCCGTAACTGATGGGGTCCATCGATTGGATCGACCAGTAACGGCGAGTCATGAGCAGCCTGTCCAGATCCTCACGGGACATAATGCTCGCAAGCATCCGCTCCTGGTCACTGGCCCACAACAGGTATCGATTGAAGTGCTCAACGCCGCTGCCGCCGGCACCGAGTACGTTTCGCGCCGACTGGATCGCTGCGGCGAGCGTTTCTATCGTCCGCTCCACCTTGATTCCACTTCGCAGGTTCAACATGCGCTCATCTTCTCAGCACCCGCCAAAGTGTGGACGATTCAGGAAGTAGCGCGCCGATAGCGCCGGTCTAAGGGTGCCGAACCGGCCGCCGGCCGGATGTTTCGTTCGCACCACCAACTCGCGTCTCGTCTGCGATCTCGCGAGCGAGTTTCATAACGGTCTCGCTGCCTCCGATGAACAGGAGTGTCGCTGGCGACTGTCCGCTTTCGGTTGGCGTTGCCAACCAACGGGCGATCTCCCACCCGTTCATGGAGCTCTTGAGAACCTTCAGTACTGGTGGCAGTCCGGGCAGGACTCGTCCGTCCCAATCGAACTGGATTTGTGGATAGGTTGGCGGCATTGCCCCGTGGCGAATGGCGAGCAGTCGACCCGAGCGCACCAGTTTCTTGAGTTGTTCTTCTGTGACCTGCAGCTGAGCTGTGACATCCCCGACCGTTAGGAACGCGCCGATGCCGCGTTCGTAGATCCGAAGATCGGGCGCGATCTGGAGGATCTGATTGTGGAACTTGGCGCGCAGACGTTCCGCAAGTACCGGGTTGCCGGGAACTGATCGCCAAATGGTCGAATCAGGGATCGCCGCCACAAAATCGACGGTGCCATGCCATAGCTGTCCAGAGATCCTGAACCGCTCCATCCCAGGTGGGTCGATCAGCGTGAAGCCGTCAGCCGTCTTTCGCGCCTCCAACTCAGGTGCGGCGGGTTGGTCCGCATCATCGGACGGGGCTGGGTCCGTGGTCTTTGGCGTCACGACTCCGACGCTAACGAGGGCGCTCCAACCGAAACAGCCGACTCAGCGACAACGAGCCGCCCAAGGGATGCGTTCCGAGAATGCGACACGGTAGCGTCGTCGCTCAATCTCGTTTGCGATCGAGTTCGTTTGCTGAAACGGCAGAACTCCGCCCCGTTGAAATCCGAACAGCTCTGACAATCACCGGCACACCTGTTTCGCATGGCTGGAAGGAAGGGGCATGGCCTGGACGACCTTGACGGACTCGGTGAGCGGAACGTTCGTAGTCACGACACGGACCTCGACCTATCTGATCAATCTGGACCTGCGTGCAGTTGTCACAATTCGCGGGGACGACCCAGTCACAGCTGCCACGATCATGGACCGCGACCGCGAGCTGGTTGACCTGATCGGGATCAGCGAATGCACCGTAGGTCGCTCCATGGTCCTTGTGGTCGACCTGCACAAACCTGGCGTCTCCGCGACGAGACGGGTCACCTCACCAGTGACCCGTATTCAAGCTGTCGCCGTCCTTGAATGACCCGGTTTCAGAGGCGAAACACGAACAACTCACCGAATTTGGGAGACCAGTATCTCGATGCGCTCCCAAGGAATGACACGACGAATCGCTGCACACTGTGTTCCTCCGCGCCCGATTCCTGCGGCGGAATCGGACGCGAACTGAACGATCGATGTATCTTCGCCGAGCGCTTCCGCGATCCAAAGCAGACCGGGCGCGCACTGAAAGTGCATGTACGCGTGTCGAGCGGCGAGGCCACGGCTCGCGCGGTCATACGCGCCGGGACCGTCGATCTCGTCCAGCCATGCGGTGACATGTTCGCGTTGGCTGCTCCACCAATGTTTGCCCGGTAGGTAGTCTCGCTCATACGCGTCCGAAATCGGGTAGTGCGAGTGCGCGAATCGCAGCTTTCGCGCGAACACGCGACCTGTCATTTCTGGGTCCTCACGATTCTTCAAGTACCGCCACCCATCAACAGACATCGGCGCACCCGCGCGTTCACAGACGCCAGTTCGCGAACGGGTATCGACCGTTTGCCTCTTTGAACGCCCGAAGATAAGACTTCTCCACGACCTCGGCGACATGCTCAGGTGTCTCGACCCACGCAACGATCAGTTCTCTCGCACCAGCCAGTTGCCAAAGCGCGCGACCACCGGTGTGACTCGATGACTGTCTACTGAAGTCACCGAGGCGCCCGTACAGGCCATCCTTGGGCTCGGCCATGCCGATATACACCACCGATTGGCCGTCGATCCACTTCTGATTCAATCGGCCGACGTCGTACGCCTTTCGCCGCGTGATTACGTTGGTGTCGACGAATGTCGGACGCGACGCGGATTCTCGGAAAACTGAGTACACACCGCGGCGCGTGGGGAGCAGGTCTCTGTCGAGCCCAAGGAGAGGGACGAAGCCCTTGAACCCGACGCCCTCGAAGCCCGGTCGATCCCAGGATGTGGGGATGGGAAAGTCCATCATTGCCCCATTCTCCATTGCCCCTTCGCCAGTCTCGCGTTGCTAGGCGACCGCAGCCGAATTGATCTCTCGGAGTGACTCGATGAGTGCCGTCACTTGCACCGGAGTGAAGAGTTCGTTGGGCCCGGTTGGTGCGACGTCGGTGAACGGTGCCGTGTACAGCAGGCCGGGATCGACAGTGCCTCGTTGAGTCAGCTGTTCGATGATCATGTTGACAAATACGAACTGGTTGCCGGTGAGGACCGATCCCCCGGCAAACGCGGACAACGCGTCGGCTGCGGCTAAGCGATCCATCCCGACAAGGGAGCGCACAAAAAGGCCAAGCCCGTGTGCTTCAGCGGCCGCGTGAGCGATCTCTGACGCTCTGAAGCCGCCGCTCTCGACCATGATGCGTTCAAGTTCTGCGAGGTCGACTGCGGTGAGTTGGTGACCGTGCCGGAGTTTGAAGATCACAACATCGTCTTCGTGCGCGCGGAAGAAGGCGAGCGCTTTGTCATTGAAGCGTGCCCGGTCGACTGCCTGCGACAAGAGTTCCAGGTGCGCTTCTTCGGACTCGACTGCGGTGTCTTCGAAGTCCGTATACACGAGTTTGCGTTCGCTGGAATCGATGAGGTTCACCAGCGATCTGAGGCGGATGCGCGCGAGTTCGAGCATGGGCACGGTGACGTCGATCCACCAGTCTTCGCCCGCGATCGCCTCAATGAGTTCAAGGTGTGCGGCAATGGCGGGGATCGCGCGTTGCTCTCCCAGTCCGCGAGCGATGGCCTGGATCCGTTTCTTCGCGGGCGTGAAGCCGGTTCCGGCGTTCAATGCGCCGACCTGGGCTCTGAGGATCTGGAGGTCGAAGCGTTTGGCCGCCTCGTCGGTATCTTGCACGTCCACCGCCGACGGCAGACCCGCGAGGGTAGCGGCCTGCTGGTAATCGGCCCCGGCCATATCGAGCCAGCGTTGGCCTTCGGCGAACCGTTCGACCTCTCGACGGTGGCGGCGGACTAGGAAGTTGTCCAGGCTCATCCCGTGCACTTGTGCGTGCATTCGGGCCGCGAGCCCTTCACGCACAGCGCTCAGATCAGGGTCCTCCGTGACTGAGTCGATCGCACCGAGGAGTGCAATTCGTTCCGCGAACAGTCGCGCGCCGAGCGGCGCTGTGGCGCCTGGCTCGAGCGGGTTCAGGTCTTCGTTGAAGAACTGGATGTTCTGGCACACGTCGAAGATGAAGAAGTCACGCTTGTCCTCGCCCGGCCCGTAAAGATCCAGAGCAAGCCGTGTGCCACGGCCCACCATCTGCCAGTACTTGGTCTTCGAATACACCGGTTTGAAGAACACCAGGTTGACGACTTCAGGAACGTCGATGCCGGTGTCGAGCATGTCCACCGACACCGCAATCTGCGGGAACTTCGCGGGCTGGGAGAAATCGTCGATGAGGCTCTGCGCGTAGGTGTTGCCCGAGACGATGACGCGGGCGAAATGGCCCTTGTATTGCGGATAGGCAAGATCGAACCGCTGGACGATGAAGTCAGCGTGTTTCTTGCTGCGCGCGAAGATGATGGTTTTCCCGAGCTTGTCTCCGCCCTCGACCTTGCGTCCCTCGGTCATCACGGTTTCGAGGACCTTGTCCACCGTGTCTGTGTTGAAGAGCCAGTTATTGACGGCCGCCGCATCCACTTCGTCCGGTGGCGCGTCGTCGCCCCATTCGAGGAGGTCCCACTGGTCTTTCTCGTCCGGACTGAGATCCTCATAGGCGATGCCTTGTCGAACGAATTTGGTGGCGATCGACCGACCCACTGGGGGCACCAGGAACCCCTCGGCAATTGCGTCGGTGAGGTCATAGGCGTCGGTCGGGACGCCGTCCTCGAGCTGGAAGAGCCCATAGGTGTTGTGGTCGATGTCGTCCTTGGGCGTCGCAGTCAGCCCGACCAGGAGGGAGTCGAAGTAGTCGAAGATCTCGCCGTACTTCTGGTACACGGAGCGATGAGCTTCATCAACGATGATCAGGTCGAAGTAGCCCGGCCCGAACCGTCGCAGGTCGTCCTCACCCTTGTCAATGAGTCCCATCATCGTCGGGTAGGTCGACACATAGACCCGGCCCTCTGTGCCCTTTTCCGTCACCAGGTTGACGGGCGCCGAATCCGGCAGCTGTGCCTTGAACGCATTAGTTGCCTGGTTTACCAGAGAGATGCGGTCGGCGAGGAACAGGATGCGTTTTGTCCAGTTCGCGCGAATCAACAGGTCCGCCAGGGCAATGACGGTGCGGGTCTTTCCACTTCCGGTCGCCATCACCAAAAGGGCTTTGCGCTCCTTTTGCTCGAAGCTCTCCGCGACCTTCCGGACTGCCCGCTGCTGGTAGTAGCGGCCCGCAATCGACTCGTTTATCGCTAGCCCGTCGAGCGGTAAGCGCGTCGTGCGACGTTGGACGATCAGCTGCAGTTGATCTTGCGTGTAGAAGCCCTGCACCTCGCGCGGCGGGTAGGTGAGGTCGTCCCAGATCCAGTGCTCGTACCCGTTCGTGTAAAAAATGACCGGGCGCTGCCCGAACTGCCGCTCCAGCGCATCCGCATACAACTTCGCCTGCTGCTGCCCAACATTCGCATCCTTCCGGGTGCGCTTGGCCTCCACGACACCGAGCGGCAGGCCGTCATCACCCCAAAGGACATAGTCGACAAACCCTCTGCCGCCGGCCGAGTTGTTGGGCATCCCAGTGACAGGAAACTCGATCGCCCTCGGATCGGTGAGGTCCCATCCGGACTCCTGCAGCAGGGCGTCGATGAAGAGATCGCGAGTCTCGCTCTCCCGGTAGTCGTGCGTGTCCGGAACGACCGCGTTCTCAGCCTTCGCGAGCGCGAACTTCGCCCGCATATCTTCGAGCTCGCGCTCGAGGTCCTCGTTCTGCTTTCGGACGTCGACAAGTTTCGCGTCCGCTTCGGCAAGATCCTCGGCAAGCTTTGCGATCTGAGCTTGCGTGCGCGCGGTCGCGCCAGGCTGCGGGCGCGGGATCTCTTCAGGGTCGAACTGCACACCAGACTGCGGACGCTCGGCCGGCGTTGGGGCGTAGTGCGTGGCAACCCAGACGATTACCTGAAAGAGTTCCTGAACGAGCGGAACGCTGTCGCCGGGTTTCAGCGGTGTGGCGCGGTGCACCGCAATGTTGCCGCGCGTACGCAGCAGGTTCATCTTGGTCAGGATGCCCTGCCCGACGAGCTGCTTGAACGTTGGCTCGTGCAGCATCGACGACAGATCATCGTTGTAGGGGCGCCGAAGCGTCCCATCCGCCAGGTACATCCAGTGCACCGCCAGCTCCAGCGCACGTCGGGCATAGAACAGTGACGATCTCGGATCGCCGATCGCGTAATGCTCGGCGCGGCGGGCTTCTTCGGCGATGTCGGGCCATGTGGCGCGCGCGAAGTCGAAGTTGCTCACGCTCTGCGCTCCCTCCGGTGGACCTGCCGCAACAATATCGGTCATCCGCCGTCGGGCAGTGTCGATGCCGCGCCCCCAAAACGCGGCAACCACGTTGAATGTCCGACGATGCTGCTCAACTGCTCCATCCGTCTCCAGACAGGAGCGAATCCCCGGATCGTTCGATCCCAGGTGCGACCCGCCGACGCACACGTGTCGGCCCGCATCAGGAAGTACCTCAATGTCCCCGCAACGCTTAGAGGTCGCCCGAGAACGCCCGCTGCTGCAGTGAAGCAAAGAGCTCGTCGAGTTTGGCGAGTGCCAAAACATGGCGCGAGCGTAAATTTTGCACTCGCCGAATGAGCTCAACGAACTGCTGCTGCTCCGAAATCGGCGGGACGAGCACCTCTAGATCGGCAACCAGACCCAGGTTGAGATTCGCCTGGTTCCC
The DNA here is from genome assembly GCA_025463785.1 of Glaciihabitans sp. GTDB lineage: Bacteria > Actinomycetota > Actinomycetes > Actinomycetales > Microbacteriaceae > Galbitalea. The sequence continues at coordinate 27,371 of JAODBD010000010.1, read as the reverse complement.
GCCCTGGGCCATTGCTCGGAGCTGTTCGTATAGAAGCGATAGCTGCTGGGCCATGAATTCGACCAGGAAGTTCGTACTTGGCCGCACAACTGCGCACGCCTGATTCACAGTTGCGTCAATCCCAAGAATGGCGGACTGACCGCGGGTCTTGCCTTGCCCATACATTGCGATGATGATTGAGCCAGCGGGGAAGACGCGCAATCGAGCGGATTTTTGTCCCTCGGCGCTGACCGATTCTTCGGTATGGCGAATTACTTCACCGCGGACTTCCGTCGTTTTCACCCACGGGATGCCACCCCCGAAAAAATGGGGCTGCTTCCTATCGGGAGTTGACCCAGACCCAATGGCGGCAACTTGTCCAAGTTTTCTCGACCACGGCGAGTCGACGCGCACGCTCAGGTGGCCGAACATCGAGGTGAAAGAGGACTCAGCAAATTCGTCGAGGAGGGTCAGGGCGCGGCGGCGTTTGGCGCGGAGCTCGTCGGCGCGGTCCAGGATTTCTGCAATGCGGCGTTGTTCGGGGAGGGGTGGGAGCGGGATGTCTAGGGCGAGGCACCGCTCGAAGTTCAGGTTCGAAATGTTGGTTGTTTGCTGACCAAAGCTTCGAACTTTACGCTGAACCCGGTCAGACGTGAACCAGCGGTACAAATAACGAGCGTCAAGCTCCTGACTTGATACTCGGAGTACGGAAATGAAACCGCCAATAGCCATCGGCTCTGCCGGCTGATGCACCCAAGAAGCTTTGCCAACCATGTTCCAGCTATTTGCACTCGAAATGGCCAAATCGCCGTGGCGTACGAATTGCTCATTCCGTTTCACGAGTCCCGCAGGAATCCGTATAACGTCGCGCAGGTCCAGTTCAGTTTGGATGTTCTTTGTTCGCAGGCAGATGACGCCAGACTGGTCGCCGATCACATCAGCAGGCTTGAATGTCACTCCGCGCACAAATTGAGCGACTTCGCTGAGAGAAGTCATTTCGGCGAGCTCAACGAACGGGACAGATCAGCGGTGGCGACCAATATATCCTGCTCGAGGGCGGCGAGTTCAGCGAGGATTTCGACCGGTGCACGGTGCTCCACCTCCTCATGCTCCACCTCTTTGTAGCGATTCAGACTGAGATCGTAGCCCTGCGCGGAGATCTCGGATTTGGGGACCAAGAACGATTGTGTCGTTCTGGGGCGTTTGGATTCGGCCCAGGTTTCGGCACCGCCGACTTGCGGCCTAATCAGCCAGCGCGCGAGCACGTCGGGGAGATCATTTGCTTCCGTGGGCGTGCGCTTGTCGTCGAGGGTGAAGCCGTCAGCCTGAACGTCGTAGAACCAGACGCTGTCGGTACCGCCCGAGCTGGTCTTCTGGAAGAAGAGGATCGCCGTCGAAACACCGGTGTAGGGCTTGAATGTTCCCGATGGCAGCTTGATGACCGCCTCGAGCTTGTGATCCTCAACGAGCATCCGGCGAAGCGCTTTGTGGGCCCCAGACGATCCGAACAGCACGCCATCTGGGACAATTACCGCCGCCCGCCCGCCGTTCTTCAGTAGGCGAAGGGTAAGCGCCAGGAACAGCAACTCGGTCTTTTTCGTCTTGACAATGTGAAGGAGGTCCTTAGCGGTCGTCTCATAATCCAGACTCCCGGCGAAAGGTGGATTTGCGAGCAGGAGCGTGAAGTCACCACCGGCCACGAAGTGCTCCTCGGCCAGCGAATCGCGCCGTTCGATGGTCGGGTTTTCGATGCCGTGCAGCTGCATGTTCATGCTGCCAATGCGGCTCATCGAGGCATCTGAATCAAAGCCGGTGAACGCAACTCGATTGAAGTGGTCGCGGCTCCTGGCATCCGCCCAAATCTCGGGATGGTGATCGCGCAAATACTCGCCGGCCTCCATCAGGAATCCCGCTGTGCCAGCGGCCGGGTCGATGATCTTGTCTGCAGGCGTGGGTGCAGCCATGTCGACCATGAGCTTGATGATGTGGCGCGAGGTGCGAAACTGTCCGTTCTGACCTGAAGTCGACAGCTTGCCGAGCATGTACTCGTAGATGTCGCCCTTGGTGTCGCGGTCATCCATCGGGATGTCCTCGAGCAGGTCGACCACCTTCGACAACAATGCAGGCGTCGGAATTGTGAAACGCGCGTCCTTCATGTTGGTAGCGAAGCTTGAGCCTGCCTCGCCCAACCCGCGGATGAAAGGGAAGACGTTCTGGTCGATGACGTCATACATCTCCGCAGCTGACATGTTTTGGAAACGCGACCATCGAAGATCAGAAAAAGGCCGTGGACGGCGACCCGAATCATCCGAGCCCTCCGGAAACACCGGGTCCTCGATCGGCTGACCGAGCGTATTCGCTTTGTTCTCTTTCAAGGTCTGCAACTCGTCGAGGCGTTTGATGAACAGCAGGTAGGTGATCTGTTCGATGACCTCCATCGGGTTGGCAATGCCGCCCGACCAGAAGGCGTTCCAGACCTTGTCGACCTGGGACTTCAGCTCGCCTGTGACCATGTATGTGTATCCCTCGTGCGTTCGCGGTCGAAGGACTTTCGGCCGCAGATAGAGTTTGGCAGAACGACACGCAGCTACTGAACGGGCGCCGACTCAGGTGCTTCGTTGACGCCGGGGCAGTCACATTCGATAGCTGCTTACGCTGCGTTATCCCAGACGCGGTTGGTTCGGATGAGCCAATTGTTGTAGGAGAGCAATCGAACTCGCCTCGCCTCTCGCTCGCTGAAGGCGGCTCTCCAGCGCTGCACACGCGACTGCACGTACTCGAGATACTCCGCAGCGTTCCCCGTCCAGCGATTGTTGTATGCCAGATCATCGTGTACCGACTGCGGCGAGATGTCGATCCACATGACCGAGCCTGCACCGTTTCCGATCGAGTCCCTGAGCGAGTGGGTCAGATGGCCCCACCCACCAGGAGTGATTTCGTCAACGCGAAGGCATGAGGCAAATGCGGCGGACATCACCGTTCGCCAGGCGGACAAATCGCATTCTGACTGCAGGAGCCAGAGTCGTTCGCGCAGCTCAGGTATCCAGCTGAGTAGATCGTCCGCCGCGGTTCGTCTTTGGGCTCGCCGATCGTCGTTCCGACGACGTCGGCCATCAGTAAGCACGCCTATCACCGCGCTGATCGCGCTTCCCGATACCCGCCCAACCACATCCGACATCTGCCGACTCCTCTCTTCACTCCGTGGTGAAGTGAAGTCAACCAGAAGCTACCCACTTCGAGCACGCGAGTATGGCAATTCCCGTTGCCGGATCATGCTCCGTTCAGGCGCGGAAGAGTCAATAGTGCTCTGAGCCGATCAGCCCTTGTGCCGGTAAGCGCGCCGGTCCTGAGGAAAAGGAGTTGGCGATTCAACCACCGCGCTGACGCGAATTCGGTCTGATCATCGGCAACGAGGCGCGGAAGCACGCCAGTCTCCGTAATGATGCGCTCGCACATCGAGTAGTTCTGCTCCCACCGCTGGCCCCACGGATCCCAACTAAAAGCTGGAGAAACATCGAGGCGGACTTTCTGAAACTGCGTCAGTCCATCTTCGAATCGCCTCTGATAGCGGGCCCATTCACCCAACCTCCTCTCGGACGGCGGCAGTGCGTTCCTATTGCGGGTGTTTTCTCGCGGCGATCGCCCCTCTTCCCGCCAAAACGACTCGTAGCGGAAGACGAGATTCGCCCACTTGATCGCCAGCTTGGACGTGACCGCACGGTCAGGCGCGACCCCGCCGCTGGCGGACTCGTCCGCGAGCAAGTAGTCCCGCGATCGCGGGTCTTGATCGTCGAGCTCTGCCCACCGCTTGGCTGCCTGGTCGTGTAGGTATTTCGGGGTGCTGTCGCCGTGCATGAGATCCCATTCCGGGTCGCACGATCGGCGACCTCATGGGTTCCATGCGCGGACGGGCGTTAGTGCGCGCGTGACGCAATCAGGTTTTGTCTCAGAGTCGGCGGTTTGAAGTGGGCCGTTTTCCTACGGTGGTGCTGTGAGCGGATTCCGCCGACTCGCGGACAGCGAAGGAACGAGTATCCGATGACGCAGTTAGGGAAAAGCGAGAGCTCACCTATGCGGCCACCGCACGAGCCTCCACCTACCGGTGGTCGTCTCAAGGGTCTCTGCAATCTGTCATCGGAAAGCGCTCAAGAGTGAGCGAACAAGGCGAAGCACAACCGGCCCGAGATTATGTTCCGATTCTGGCGCTGGCGCACTGGTCGCGCATCGGTCTGTTCGTTCGCGAGTCAGTGAGTGACGCGGCGCAGCTCACTGGGCGCAATGAGCGCGACCTATACGCTGCGCTTACGCCTCTGGTGCTCTGGACCTGGCAGACCCGTGGACTTCCACTTGAGCGATCCCGGATTTTCCGACGAAGCGTTGTCGACCAGTTCGTGCACCTCGGGATGGATAGCTACGCGCGAGGAAGCCGGGCAACTCACCGAGCAGCCCTCTGGCGGATGGTTGAGGTTCTGAACCCCGACGAGGAGACCCGCGCGCGCCGGCCGATTGGACGAAGCGAACCTACGACTCCCTATAACGAGCCCGAAGTTGCAGCGCTCGCCAGTTGGGCGCAGGGGCAACGAACCGAGGCGAGACGGCTCAGCGCGATCGCTCTGTTGGCCCTAGGGCTTGGCGCCGGTCTTGCGATCCGCGAAATACTGGCGGTGCGCACCGATGACATCGTCTCCGGTGCCGCCGGAACCCTCATAAGGGTTCGATCGGATCGTGAGCGTACTGTCCCGCTCCTTCGATCCTGGGAGCGGATGCTCGACCTGGCGAAGCACGAATCGACGGTCAACGATTGGATGTTCCGGCCTGGTCGCAGGAACAGTTCCGACGGGCAGGTTACAGATTTTCTCACCCGCTCACGGACAACACTGGACATCCGTCCCGCGAGGATGCGCTCGACCTGGCTTGTCGGCCACCTCGACAATGGAACTTCACCTCAAGAGCTTCTACGTATCTCGGGCCTAAAGAACCTGGCGGCTCTCGACAAACTGACCAAGTTTGTGCTCTGACCGCGATCATCCAAGACAATTTCAAAAATACTTTTCAGCCACCTGATCAGCAAATGCGTATCCCGGTCCGTCCATTTCGACCCAGAACGTGCCTAATCGCTGCTGCTGCGAAGAATTCGCCGCACACACACTCGGCATGGAAAACAACCGACTCACACACAAACCAGAGAGCTCCCGCTTCGCCAGCCTCAGGCCGCTCGACCCAGACCTGCCGGACATGTTGTGGCGGATCATCGTCAACTATCGGCCCATGGTGCCAGCCAGCCAGTGGGAGGCCTGCGGCGAGTTCGTCATCAGTACAGTCCTCGCGACGAAACCTCGCACCTACGAGAACACCCGTCGAGTCATGTCGATGACCGCTCGCTTCGTTTGCTGGACCTGGACCGTAACCGGATGCACGCTCAGCCCCGACAAGGTCTTCACTGACTCGCATTCCCGACGCTTCATCAGCGATCAGCTCGCCGCTCGCAGCCCGATTTACCAGTGGGGCGTCGCAAGGCAGCTCTCCGTTATTTCGGAGACTGTGAATGGAAGCGAGCTGTTTCGCCCGGCCTTCGGTGCACGGCGCGGCCGCACCGCGCCATATTCGACCGCCGAGCTCGCGACTATGAACAGCTGGGCGAACGCGCTACCGACCGCTCACAAGCGACGCAACGCGAGAGCGATTCTTGCGCTGGGTGGCGGTGCGGGATTGACCGCAGCGGAAGTAATGGTCGCGCGCGTCGAAGATGTCGAGATTCTGGATGGGGTGACGTACGTCACGGTCCGAGGGAGCAGTCCCCGCCGGGTACCCATGCTGGGAATCTGGACCCGGACGCTTACTCTTGCAATTGCCGGTACCAGCCATGGGCTCATCTTCGTTGGTCACCGATTTGAGGAGTATCCGCCTCGTAGCCTTCAAACGTTCCTGACGGAGAACCGCGGTAAGGTGCGCCCGTCATCAGCCAGGCTGAAATGCAACTTCGTTGTCGCTCTCCTTGATGCCCACCTTCCAGTCCAGATCATCATGGACGCCGCTGGTTTCACTTCCGCGCACGGACTCGACCCATATCTGCGCTTCGCAAAAAGCCCGAACATAAGCGACTTCACGTCGGCAATCGTCGGAACTGCGGTGAACCGATGAGCATCCTCAACGGCGGCGAGACATACGTGCCTCCCGCACGAGACTTCGGGAACATCACTCCATCAGAGGTGCTCACCCGCGGTCGTACAGTCAATCCCTTCACACACGAACAGGTCGCGACGGCGGAAGAGCGAGTCCGAAAGACCGGGATGCTCGAAAGACTCGCTACTTGGCACGCTCAAGATCACGTCGAGGGCGGTGGCGGTCGCCCCGCCATAATCTCGGAACGCGCCATCCTCACCGGCATGCTGTTGCTCGCAAGCGAGCACAAGACCCTCTGGATCTCCACGCTCGCGCAGTTGTTTCAGCAGCGACTGGACGCCGAATCCCGGACACTGCTTGGGCTGCCCCCGACCGCAACAGCGTTCGACGACCAACTCCGCACCCAAAAGCAGTGGTACCGAAACACTCACAACGCATTCCACCGGATGCTCTCCGTGATGGACCCGTTCCCGCAGGATCGACACTTCGCCATCAACTACACACAGGTCCAGGCCACCATCGACGCCCACGACCACGATCACGAACGACGAATGAAAGCACGGCTGGACGAGTTCACCAACGCGTTCCTGCACATGACCTTCATGGAGCAGTCGCGCAAGTTGCGGCGTGCGACAACGAACATCGACATCTCGCTGGACCAGACATTCATCCATCCACCCAACAAGAAGGGATTCTCCCGCAAAGGCTTACCGTCGAGGGTCAAAGCCGAACGGGGTGTAAACCCAGGGCAGATGAAGTCCGGCCCGGTGGAAGTTTTTGCCGGCCTGTACCCGCGCAAAGGTAGCCGGCCCGACATTCCGCGCGGCGCCACCGACACGACCGGGCCCGAAGAAGCCCGTTCAAAGGGCTACAGCGACCTGGTCTGGGGATGGATGGCCAACATTGCCGTACGCGTCGATTCGGAAAAGCCCAGCCAACGAAGATTCCCGAAACTCGCGGTCAGCGCGACGCTCAGCCAACCCAACATCGCGGTCTCGGAAGAAGCGGTCGCTCTCATGCAGGCGGCACTATCGACCGGGCTGAACCCTGGTCTCGTCGACGCGGACAAGGACTACTTCGCAAAAGCCGTAACAGCGCGACTACACGAGCCCACCTTCAACCTCGGATTCACTCCGTCGACCGACTACCGCGTCGACCGACTCGGCGTTCAGGAGCAGAAGGCCGGTGCCGAGCTCATCGAAGGGACGTATTACTGCCCGAGCATGCCCGCAGTTCTGAAAGATGCCACCAAAATATTCGTGCACGGCGACGAGCGAGGATTCGGCAGGGACGACGACGAGACCTTCTACATCCGCCGCAACGCTCGTCGAGACTACGAGTTGCGACCAAAAGAGAAACCCGACGAGAAAGGCCGGGTTCCCATGATGTGCCCCGCGCTCGGCGACAGTCCGACCGTGACCTGCCCACTCCGTGAACTTTCCAAGAACGCGATCGACAAAGAACGCACGGCGATCGAAGAAGAAAACCTTCCGTCGTTCATGGACAAGATCTGCAAACAACACTCTGTCTCGTTTCACCAGAGCGACGGCCTCCGCCAGCGTCAGGCCTTCCCCTACAAGAGCAAAGAGTGGGATGAGTTCCACAAGCACGCCCGGAATTCCATTGAATCGCTCAACGACCAAGTCAAGGACGGCGGAACCGAGCAACTCGAACTCTCCACGCGCCGTCGGGTGCGCGGATTCGCCGCCGCGGGTGTGTTCGTTGCGATCCTCCTGACCAACTACAACTTGAGAACCATCGCCGCGTTCATTCAGGAAGAGCTTTTAGCGGAGCTGAACCCGCCCGACCCGACAATTCCAGCGCGCGAGAAACTGAAGCGCCGTCGCGACCGTGTGTGGCACAACCCGTACACGAACACCTACCCAGTAGGCGCGAAACCGGTATACGGCCCGCAACCCCTCTATGTCGCGCGAACCTGATCCCCAACACGGAACGCCCCACATATTTGCACGAGCACCATCCGAACAATCCGGCGCGCCGCAAAGCAAGGAATCGGCGGCCGCGAAGAGAATTCCATCCATACCGAACCGCCTGCAAGTGCTCCAACCGCTGAAAAATCCGCCGAAACGCCAAATCGCTCCCGAGTTATCTCGGGAGCGATTTTCTTTGGCCGGTTCTTAGAACACTTTGTAGAACGGCCCGCCCGTCGGGCTGACAAGATTTGAACTTGCGACCCCTTGACCCCCAGTCAAGTGCGCTACCAAGCTGCGCCACAGCCCGTGGCTTGTCACCCTCTCGGGCAACTCGAATAGCTTAGCGCAGCCACGTCCGCAGCTCGGGCCAGGCCGCAGCGAATCCGGGATGCAGTGGCAGGGCATCGACCCCGGCAATCGGCACCCAGCGCAGTTCGTTGCTCTCGCGGTCGGCGACGACCGCATCGAAGGGTTCGAGCGCCTCGGCTATCACGGTCGTGTACGACCAGAATCCCAGTTCAAGAACGGACGTGTGCAGGATGCGCAGCTTATCGGCCGGCACCTGCGCTTCTTCCGCGGCCTCCCGCAGTGCACCGGCCTCCGCGGCCTCGCCCTGCTTGCGTGCACCGCCCGGCAGTCCCCAGGTGTCGCCAAAGTGGCTCCAGGCGACACGATGCTGCATGAGCACGCCGACCTCGCGATCCCAGACGAGAAGCCCGGCCGCGCCAAAGCGACCCCAGAAACGTTGGCCTCCCGGCCCGTCGACCCACGCGTCGCCTGGGTCACGCGCACCCAACGGCGGCAGTTGGGGTGGAAGCATCACAACTCCAGTTTGCCGCGTTTCGTCACGACGAATGGACGAAGGAGTCAACTACCGCCCGTCGGCGGCTGCCTGAAGCGCGGCGACGTCGAGTTTCACCATCTGCAGCATCGCCTGCATCGTACGTGACGAACGCTCCGGATCCGGATCCGTCAGCAGTTCGCCAAGCGCTCTCGGGATGATCTGCCACGACAGGCCGTACTTGTCTGTCAGCCACCCGCAGGCGACACCCGAGCCGCCGTCAGCAGTGAGTTTGTCCCAGATCTCGTCGAGTTCGACTTGATCGGCGACATCGACGTAGATCGAGTTCGCATCGGTCAATGGATGCCCAGGGCCGCCGTTGAAGGCCTGGTACTCGTGCCCGTCGATCTCAAAACTGACCGACATCAGCGACCCCTCGGGAGCCGGCCCGCCCGGAGCCCAATGCCGCTCGTCATAGATTCGGCCGCCGAAGATCGAAACGTACAGGTTGGCTGCCTGGTCGGCATCCTTCTCGAACCAGAGAAACGTGCTCAGCTTGGTCATAAGAGGCTCCTTCGCTTCGCCTCAAGCGTAGCGATACCGCCACTTACCAGACCGGCGAAAGGAACGCGGCGATCGCTCGGCTGAGATTCTCGGGATCGCTGGCCCCAGCAAGCTCACGAGCCGAATGCATCGAGAGCAGCGCGATCCCGACATCCACCGTGCGGATGCCAAGTCGTGTCGCCGTCAGCGGGCCAATTGTCGAGCCGCACGGCACCGCGTTGTTGGACACGAACTCCTGATACCCCACTTCAGCCTGCGCGCAGGCGCGTGCCCACTCTGCGGCGCCCAGAGCGTCGGTCGAATAACGCTGGTTCGCGTTGATCTTCAGAATCGGGCCTCCGCCCGCAATTGGCCGGTTGACCGGGTCGTGCCGCTCGGGATAGTTGGGGTGAACCGAATGCCCGGCATCCGACGACAGGCACCACGAAGCTGCCCAGGCCCGCAATCGCTGCGACTCGGATGCCCCAAGCCCGTCTCCAATGCGCGTCAGGATGTCGGACAGCACCGGCCCGCTCGCTCCAGACCGCGTCCCAGAACCAACTTCCTCGTGGTCGAACGCCGCGAACACCACGATGTGCTCGAGGTCATCGCCGATCCCGATGATCGCCTGAAGCGACGCGTGCACGGACGACAGATTGTCGAGCCGACCGCTCGCGAACAGTGCGTCGTCGAGGCCGAACGCGGCTGGCGCCTGAGTGTCGGCGACCGCGATGTCGTAGCCCGCGACATCCTCACCCTTGCGTCTCACCAGGCCGGCGAGATGGCCAACCACATCAGAGTGTGATGCGTCGCCCAACCCGATTACGGGATTGAGATGCTTCTGCGGGTCAAGGGTGAGCCCGTCGGTGTTGACGCCGCGATCGAGGTGCACCGCGAGCTGCGGGATGCGCAGGAATGGACCCGTGCGCACCAGTTCGACCGACCCATCGACGAACACCATTCGGCCAGCGAACTCGAGTTCGCGGTCAAGCCACGAGTTGAATAGTGGGCCGCCGTACACCTCGACGCCCGCCTGCAGCCAGCCGAGCGAGCCCGTCGACGGCTTGGGCTTCAGCTTGAACCCGGGCGAGTCCGCGTGTGAACCCACGATGCGAAACGGTGTCGTTGGCCCGGCACCCGGAGGCTGGATCCAGGAGACGATGGCGCCGTCTCGCCGAACGAAGTACCTGCCGGCGCCCGCATCCCAGTCCGCTGTCTCATCAAGCTCAGCGAAGCCGGCGACCGCCAACTGTCGGGCCGCCTCGGCGACCGCGTGGAACGACGATGGCGATGCCTGAACGAAATCAGCCAGGAATTGGAGGTGCGGAGTGAGCGGCACGACTTCCAGCGTACCTGCGGCGAGCCCGACGACCGATACGGTCGGCGACGCTCTTAACCCACTAGCGCTTGCGCTTCTCCCGCACCCGCATGTTCACGTTGATCGGCGTTCCCTCGAAACCGAAGATCTCGCGCAGTCGGCGGGTGATGAAGCGACGGTACTGCGGGTCGAGGAATCCCGTGGTGAACAGCACAAACGTCGGCGGACGCGATGCCGCCTGGGTACCGAAGAGGATGCGCGGCTGCTTGCCTCCCCGTACCGGATGCGGGTGTTCGGCGGTCAGCTCTGCCAGCAGCGCATTGAACTTGCCGGTCGGGATGCGGGTGTCCCACGACTCGAGGGCCGTCTCGAGAGCGGGAACCAGCTTCTCCATGTGGCGCCCCGTCTTCGCAGAAATATTGACCCGCGGCGCCCACGCAACGTGCGAAAGGTCCTGCTCGATTTCACGCTCAAGATACCGGCGTCGGTCGTCGTCAAGAAGATCCCACTTGTTGAATGCGAGCACCAGCGCGCGTCCGGACTCGAGAACCAGGTCGATGATCTTGAGGTCCTGCACGCTGATTGGCTCGGTCACATCGATGAGAACAACAGCGACCTCGGCTTTTTCGAGCGCGGCGGTGGTACGAAGCGTTGCGTAGAAGTCAGCGCCCTGGGCCAAATTGACTCGACGACGGATGCCGGCGGTGTCAACGAAGCGCCAGTATTTTCCAGCGATCTCGACCTGCTCATCGACCGGGTCACGGGTCGTGCCGGCCAAATCGTTGACGACCACACGCTCTTCACCCGCCGTCTTATTCAAAAGGCTGGACTTGCCGACGTTTGGTCGGCCCAGAATCGCGACGCGGCGAGGGCCGCCGACCTCGTCCTTCGCGACGGCCGAAACCTCCGGCAGAACTTCGAGGACCTTATCGAGAAGATCAGCTACTCCCCTGCCGTGCACGGCGGAAACCGGCCACGGCTGTCCGAGACCCAGACTCCAGAGGCCTGCGGCTTCGGGTTCCTGGCGGGCGTCATCCACCTTGTTTGCCACGAGGATGACCGGCTTCTTCGTGGCTCGCAGCATGCGTACAACGTGCTCGTCGGTCGAGGTTGCACCAACGGTCGCATCGACGACGAAGAGGACGGCGTCCGCGAGATCGACGGCGACTTCGGCCTGGGCTGCGACGGACGCGTTGATGCCGCGGGCATCCGGTTCCCATCCGCCGGTGTCGACGATCGTGAACCGGCGATTGTTCCACTCGCCCTTGTAGTTCACACGGTCGCGCGTGACGCCAGGGGTGTCCTCGACGACGGCCTCACGTCGACCGATGATGCGGTTGACCAGGGCCGATTTACCGACATTCGGTCGCCCGACGATCGCCAGTACGGGAAGGGCAGGCAGGAAGACGATCGCGTCGGGGTCTTCCGTCGCGGCGTCGAGCACGTCGAGGTCTTCGTCCTCGAGTTCGTAATCGAGGAGACCCGCGCGAAGCGATGCCGCGCGCTGGGCGGCATCCTCATCAGATAGTGAGTTGAGACGTTCGACGAGCTGACTGTCCAACTCGGGGAAGTCGTCGTTGTCGTCTGCCATTGAAGTTCCTTAGGTCTGCTGGGAGCGCACGAGCGCGACCACGGCATTCACCGTTTGGTCGAAGTCGAGGTCCGTTGAATCGACAGTGGTAACACCGTCTGCGGCGTTCATGAAGTCGACGACCCTCGAATCCTGGGCATCCCGCGAGGCGAGCTGCTTGGCCGTCGTCTCGGCCGACTCTCCGTGGAGTTCAGCCGAACGCCTGCCCATCCTAACTTGTTCGCTCGCCGTGAGCAGTATCCGCACCTGTGCATGGGGCGCGACGACGGTGGTAATGTCCCGACCCTCGACGATGATGCCCGGCCTATCGCTTGCGGCGATAACGCGCCTGAACAGCTGAACGAGGTATCCGCGGACTTCGGGAATTCGGGCCACGGCGCTCACCACCTCGGTCACGCGTGGCTCGCGAATTGCCTCCGTGACGTCGCGCTCGTCAACGCGAATGTAGTAGTCGTCAGGGTCGATGCCGATCGAATACGCAAAGCCTGAAACTGCCCCAATGACGGCGCCAGCATCCGAAGTGTCGATGCCACGTTCAAGGCACGACCAGGCCAGCGCTCGATAGGCCGCGCCGGTGTCCTGATAGTCAAAGCCGAGTGCGCGAGCGGATGCTCGGCTCACGCTCGACTTACCGCTGCCCGCCGGCCCATCGACGGCCACAACGAATGACGTCACGAGTTCGGGCCCGCCAGAGAACAACTCACGCGAATGCTCCCGCGATCTTCCAACCCCGCACCTGCAACTCGGCAAGCAGGCGCTCTTCGGCCTCCGGAATAACACTGATCTCGGCAAACCCAACCTGTGCCCCCGGCGAATGCTCAAGCCGGAGATCTTCCATATTGACCCCAGCGTCGCCGATCTCAGTGAGCAGTCTGGCGAGCTCGCCCGGTTTATCCGGAACCATGATGATCAACTGCGCAAAATGCTTCGCCTGCCCGTGCTTGCCGGGAATGCGAGCTGCGCCAGCGTTGCCGTCTGCAATCGTCTCGGCAACCGCGCGACGCGCCCCCGGTGCGGCTGGCTCGTCGAGTGCCGCGATCACACGGTCGAGATCGTCTCGATAGCGATGCAGGATGTCGACAACGGGCCCCGCGTTCGCCCCCAGAATCTGCACCCACAGTTCGGGCTCGCTCGACGCAATCCGCGTCGTGTCGCGCAGCCCCTGGCCCGCGAGCTCGACAGCGGAGGTGCTCGCGTCCGACAGCCGGGCGGCCAACAGCGACGAGATCACCTGCGGAACATGTGAGACCAGCGCGACGCTTCGATCATGCTCCGCGGCATCCAGTTCAACCGGGACAGCGCCGAGATCGAGCGCGAGCGCTTCGATCACCGAGTCTGCGGAACGCCGATCAGCGATGTCATCGTGGTTGGCGATGACCCATGGGCGGCCGACAAACAGGTCGGCTCGGGCGGAAACGGCTCCCCCGCGTTCGCGCCCGGCCATGGGATGAGAGCCCACGTACCGAGACACGTCGGCCCCCAGTTCGCGCAACTCGCTCAGCGGCCCAAGCTTCACGCTGGCAACATCCGTCACAAGCGCGTCGGGATAGGCGGAGAGCTCCGCTGCCACGATGGAAGCGACGAGATCGGGCGGAACGCAAACGACGATGAGCTTTGGCCTGTCGTCGGCGGCCGCGGCACGACCCGCTCCATAGTCGATCGCCAGACGCACCGCCGATGGCGAAACATCGGCCAGGATGACATCGACGCCCAGGGCACGGAGGGCTAGACCGATGCTCGCGCCGAGCAGGCCAGTGCCCACGATGCGTACCGGTCCCCGGGTGCGCGCGACGATCATCCCTCGTCCTTTCGCGCGTCTGAGCTGCGTGAGAGCGTCAGCAATTGGCCGAGTTCAACCTTAGTAAGGTCGCGGATCTGGCCGGGCGACAGCGAACCCAGGTGCAGCGGCCCGAACTGCCGGCGAACCAATTCGACGACAGGATGCCCGACCGCGTTCAACATGCGGCGAACTATCCGGTTGCGACCCGAGTGCAACTCGATCTCGACCATTGACTGCCCGCGCGACGGCCTGCCGAGTACCCGTGCGGCGTCGGCGGCGATAGGTCCATCATCGAGTTCGATTCCGGCCGTAAGCCGTCGAAGCGTCGCCGTGGAAACGTCACCCTGCACCTTTGCGATGTAGGTCTTCGAGACGCCGAATGACGGATGCGCGAGCACGTGCGCGAGTTCTCCATCGTTGGTCAGCACCAGCAGGCCGCTCGTCTGAGCGTCGAGCCTGCCGACATTGAAGAGTCGCTCCTCGTAGCCCGCCGTGTAGCGCGAGAGGTCGGGCTTGCCATTCTCGTCAGCCAGGGAGCTGACGACGCCGACAGGTTTATTCAGCATCAGGTATCGACGCGTCGTGTCGAGTTGAATAGCGGTTCCGTCGACAGTGACGAGGTCGGTCGGATGCACTCGTCTGCCCAGCTCGACGACCATTTCGCCGTTGACCGTGACGCGACCTGCGGCGATCAGGTCTTCGGACACTCTTCGGCTCGCGACTCCCGCCGCGGCCATGACCTTCTGGAGGCGTTCGCCGTCGGCTGCCGCATCCCTATCGGAGATCATCGAATCCCTCAGAACCGTCAGCCAGAAGCGGCGAAATGTGCGGCAGCTCATCGATCGAGTTGATGCCGAGCTGACTGAGAAGCAGATCGGTAGTCGCGTAGTGGATCGCGCCGGTCTCGCTGTCGGTGTATGCCTCGGTGATCAACCCACGCCCGAGCAGCGTACGCACGACCGAATCGACGTTGACCGCGCGAATGGACGCGATCGCGCCGCGACTAATCGGCTGCTTGTACGCGATCACGGCAAGCGTTTCGAGTGCTGCCTGCGACAGCTTCGTCGGATTTTGGGTAAGAACGAAATCGCGTACGACATCGTCGTGCTCCGAACGCACGTAGATACGCCAACCGCCGCCAACTTCGCGGAGCTCAAACCCGCGCCGCACTCCCCCGTTCGTGCCGTCATAGTCGGCGACGAGAGCTTCGATCGATTGGCGAACCGCGGCAACCGGCGCGCTCACAGCGGTCGCGAGCGAGACCAGCGTCTGCGGCTCATCGGCGACCATCATGATCGCTTCGAGAGCGCGCGGGATGTCGGCGACGGCAATGGGCGCGGCAGCAGCCGTCTCGACTTCCGCTTCGGTGTCGGTTTGCGTTTCAGGCGTCATAGTCGGCTCCCAGGTGTGCGAGGCTGTCGTCGCTCCAGTGCGCAGCTGTCCAGTGCAGTGTCAGCTCGCCGAGCGGCTCGAGTTGGTCATAAGAGATCGAGCCCTGCCGGTACAGCTCCAGAACCGCAAGGAATCGCGCGATGATGACGCCCTTCAGCTCCGCCCCGGCGATGAGCTGCCGGAACGACACGGGCTCGCCTCGACGCAGGAGTGCGACAACATGGGCAGCCTGCTCGCGGATGCTGACGAGGGGTGCGTGCAAGTGGTCCAGCCCCACGGTCGGTAGCTCGCGTGGCGCGAAGGCAAGCGCGCCGATGGCAGCAAAATCCCCGAGATCGAGGGTCCAGACGAGCTCCGGCGTCTGCTTTCGATATTTCTCCTCGAGCCGTACCGAACGCACGTGCCGGGTCGACTCTGCGTCGAGGCCCCCGGAAAACCAGTGCGCAGCCTCTTTGAACGCGCGATATTGCAGCAGGCGCGCGAACAGGAGGTCGCGTGCTTCGAGGAGAGCGACATCCTCGGCGTCCACAAGCTCACCCTGCGGCAGCAGTCCGGCAACCTTGAGGTCGAGCAGGGTGGCCGCCACGACGAGGAATTCGCTGGCCTGATCGAGTTCCTCAGCCGAGTCGAGCCCGCGCAGGTAGGAGATGAATTCATCGGTAACCCGGCTCAGCGACACTTCGGTGATATCCATCTCGTGCTTGGAGATGAGGCTCAGCAAAAGATCAAATGGTCCGTTGAAGTTCGTCAGGCTGACGGAAAAGCCGGGTTGGTCAACAGCGGTCGTTGGCGCAGCTGTGCCGATATCCGAGCTCTGCTCCGTCTCGGCCGTCACCTCAGGCGATTGCGCCACGGGAGATCAACTCTCGTGCGAGCTGGCGATAGGCCTCAGCAGCCCGGTGATCGGGCGCGAACGACGTGATGGGCGCGCCCGCCACACTGGCATCCGGAAACTTCACGGTTCGCCCGATGACTGTCTCGAGGACGCTGCCGCCGAACGTGTCAACAACTCGTTCGAGGACCTCCCGCGAGTGCAGCGTCCGGCCGTCGTACATTGTTGCGAGGATGCCATCGAGCTGAATCGCCGGGTTCAGCCGATCGCGCACCTTGTCGATGGTCTCGATCAGGAGCGCGACCCCACGAAGTGCAAAGAACTCGCACTCCAGAGGAATCAGAACACCGTGTGCCGCGGTGAGCGCATTGACCGTCAGAAGGCCCAGGGATGGCTGGCAATCGATCAGCACGACGTCATAGTCGTTGATGATCGGACGAAGAACGCGGGCCAGGATCTGTTCGCGCGCCACTTCGTTGACGAGGTGGACCTCGGCAGCAGACAGATCAATATTCGCCGGGATGATGTCAAGGCCGGCGACCCCCGTAGGAAGGATCGTGGATGCGGTGTCTTTCACCGTGCCCAGCAACAGGTCGTAGATGGTCACGGCATCGTGGGTTGCAACCCCGAGGCCAGCAGACAGTGCACCCTGCGGATCGAAGTCAATCGCGAGGACCCGTCGGCCGTATTCGGCGAGCGCGGCACCCAGATTGATGGTGCTGGTGGTCTTGCCGACCCCGCCCTTCTGGTTGCAAAGGGCAATGATTCGGGCGGGACCGTGGCCCTTCAGCGTGGGCGGTGTCGCAAACACGGTACGTGGCCGGCCCGTCGGACCGACCGAACCCTTGGAGAGTTCCTCAAAGCCGGTTAGTACGGCTGAGTCGTCCTGCTGGGCTGTCATGGGCCCCAGTTTAGCTGCGCGATTGGCGCTTGCCGTGTGCCTCGCGGGGGGTGAGTTGGGCCGTTTTGGCCGCAAATGTCACCTAGCGAGCCCGGGGATGAGCGGTCGTGTACATGTCACGCAGCGTGTCGGCCGTCACGAGAGTGTAGATCTGTGTCGTCGCTACCGACGAGTGCCCAAGCAGTTCCTGAACCACTCGAACATCCGCGCCACCGGCGAGGAGATGCGTAGCAAATGAGTGCCGAAAAGTGTGCGGGGAGATCTCGATCCCCAGATTCGCACGCTTGGCGGCGGCCTGGATGATCAGCCACGCGTTCTGGCGTGAGACCCGCTGCCCGCGCGCGCCGAGGAATAGGGCGGGCGTCGACATCCCCTTGGCCGACAGGCCCGGCCGCGCGCGCACCAGGTAGGCATCGATCGCGGCCCGTGCATAGCTTCCGAGCGGCACGATTCGCTGCTTACCGCCCTTTCCGAACAGCCGCACGACATCGCCCTCGATGACGTCATCGACATTGAGGTCCACCGCCTCCGAGACCCGCGCGCCGGTAGCGTACAGCAGCTCCAGGAGCGCACTGTCTCGCAGCTGCTGGGGCGAGTCCCCTTTGGCAGCTTCGAGCACCGATGCCATTTGGTCGATCGTGATCGCCTTGGGCAGGCGGCTTGCGAGCTTAGGAGGTGAAGTCGCGGCGGAGACATCAATCTCGACCTGGTCTTCGTCGAGAAGATAGCGGTGGAATCCGCGCACAGACGAGAGCATCCGTGCCGTCGAGGATGCCGAGAGCGGCGACTCTTGGCGCGTGCGCAACTCCCGGGCGAAGAGTGAGACATCGCCCGGCTCGATCGCCGCGGGATTCGTGATGCCGCGACTGCCCAGCGATGCCAGGTATGCCGTCAAGTCACGACGATATGCCGCGACGGTGTTCGGTGAAAGGCCGCGCTCGATCGACACGTGCCTCAGGTACCGTTCGAGGCTCTGCTCCAGTGAGAGTTCAGCCTCTGGCATGGGCGGCCAGCACCGCGATAGCGAGAATGGAATTCTTGAGCCGGTGGTTGAGCACGCCGTCGACGACGTCGGCCAGCAGCACCCAGCGCTTCAGAATGTGCGCCTCTTCGTCGACGCGCTCGAACGGCTTCGGGCTCGCTGCGACTCCCTGGGCGAGGAATACCCGAATGATTTCGTTGCTGCCGCCGGGCGAACTGTAGAAGTCAACGAGCTCGGTCCAGTCTTCGGCGACCAGGTCGACCTCTTCCTCGAGTTCGCGCTTGGCCGCATCGAGTGCCGGCTCGCCCGCGACATCAAGAAGGCCAGCGGGCAGTTCCCAGTCACGCATCCTGATCGGATGCCGATACTGCTGGATCAGAAGAACCTGGCCTTCATCGTCCATGGCCAGAACCGCGACCGCCCCCGTGTGATCGACGAACTCGCGCGTGATCTCATTGCCCTCGTAGTCGAAGGTTTCGCTCCGGATGTTCCAGACGGCGCCGGGATAGACGATGTCCGACGAGACGATGAGGGGGTTCGACGGCTCATCGGAAAAGGTTTCAGACATCCGCCGGCTCCGGAACCTCGAACAGCCTCGAGGCCTGCTGGCGCTCGAGCGCGGCCCCGATGAGTCCGCGAAAGAGTGGATGCGAGTGATTCGGTCGCGAGCGCAACTCCGGGTGGGCCTGGGTGCCGACGTAGAACGGGTGAACCTCGCGGGGCAGCTCAACGTACTCGACGAGCGTGCGATCCGGGGAGATGCCGGAGAAGACCAGACCGGCATTCGCCAGCTGCTCGCGGTACGCGTTGTTCACCTCGTAGCGGTGGCGGTGACGCTCGGCCGCAGTAGGGGCGTCGTACAGTTCCTCGACCAGGGAGCCAGGAGCCAGCGCCGCCTCATACAGTCCGAGCCGCATGGTGTGCCCCATGTCGCCCGCAGCAAGAATGTCGACCTGCTCGGCCATGGTCGCGATCACGGGAAACTCGGTGTCCGGGTTGAACTCGGTTGACGATGCACCGGTGAGGCCCACAACATCCCGTGCGTACTCGATGACCATACATTGCAGGCCGAGGCACAGGCCGAGGGTGGGTATGCCCTGCTCACGCGCGAAGCGAAGCGCGGCCAATTTACCCTCGATACCCCGGATGCCGAAGCCGCCCGGAACGCAGACGCCGTCAAGGTCCGAAAGCAGTCGAGCCGCCCCCTCTGGCGTCTCGCACTCATCGGATGGCACCCACCGCAGGTTGACCTTGGCGTGGTGGGCGAAACCTCCGGCCTTCAACGCTTCCGTCACCGAAAGGTAGGCATCGGGCAGATCGATGTATTTGCCGACCAGACCAATCGTTACCTCGAACTTGGGATCGTGCACCACGTTCAACAGCTCGCGCCAGCCGTCCCAATTGACATCAACTGCCTTCTCGAGTCCCAGCTGCTCGATGATGTAGGCATCGAGTCCCTGATCGTGCAGCATGGTTGGAATGTCGTAGATGCTAGGCACGTCGACTGCGTTCACGACCGCATCCTCGTCCACGTCGCACATGAGCGCGATCTTGCGCTTGTTGGATTCGGAGACAGGCCGATCGGATCGAAGCACCAGCGCATCCGGCTGAATACCGATGGAGCGCAGTGCCGCGACCGAGTGCTGTGTCGGTTTGGTCTTCTGCTCGCCGGAGGCGTTCATAAACGGAACCAGCGACACGTGTACGAAGAACACGTTCTTGCGCCCCAGTTCGTGACGAACCTGTCGCGCGGATTCGATGAACGGCTGGCTCTCGATGTCGCCGACCGTTCCGCCGATCTCGGTGATGATGACATCGGGCTGCGGATTCGACTCGTCGAACGGGCCTTCCGCCTGCAGTCGCATCCGACGCTTGATCTCATCGGTGATGTGAGGAATGACCTGGACGGTGTCGCCGAGGTATTCGCCCCGGCGCTCCCTCGCGATGACTTCGGAATAGATCTGGCCGGTGGTGACATTCGCGGCCTGGCTCAGATTGATGTCGAGGAAGCGCTCATAGTGCCCGATGTCGAGGTCAGTCTCGGCGCCGTCATCGGTCACGAACACCTCGCCATGCTGGAACGGGTTCATGGTGCCGGGATCGACGTTGAGATACGGGTCGAGTTTCTGCATGACGACGCGGAGCCCACGGGCGGTAAGCAAATTGCCTAAACTCGCGGCAGTGAGGCCCTTACCCAGCGAGGAGACGACTCCCCCGGTGACGAAAATGTGCTTAGTAACGACCGCTTCAGAATTGTCCACCACGGGATTACAGCGTATCGCACGCCTAGCCATCCGCGCTGCGTCCGACCCGCCGCAATTGAACGCGCGAATCTGGCAGGGCTACTTCTTGAGCCGCAGGTCCATACGCAAGCTGTTGCTGTTGCTGTTGCCCGCAACGGGTGACGGGCGAAACCCCAGCCCACGATAGGCGCGAATCGCTGTCGCGTTGTCGGGATGCACGAACAGGATAACCAACGAGTAGTCGGCTTCCCTGCACTTCTCGATCAGAGCGGCCACCATCGTGCGTCCCACGCCGCGACCCCGCACGGACGGTGCAACCGCGATCATCGCCAGCCGAACCTCGGTGGGCGATTCTTCGACGATCTCGCCGTGACCGACGGGCCTTGCGTCTTCCCCGATGATCGCCGTCCAGGCCGTCAGGGTGGGATCGCTGCGGATGCCGTCCCACTGAGCAGTATCCAGCGGCCACCTTAGACGTTTGCCTGCGAAAAGACGCAGCGCGCCCGCATCCGCGAACCAACGTGTGACTTCCGCGTCGTCGCCGGGCACAAACGGACGCAGGCGCAGGTCGGTGGAATCCATCAGCTGGCGGCTGTTTCCCGCGCCATGTCGACAAGCTCGCGCGCGTGAGCAAGGCCGCTCTCCGAATCGGGCAGACCGGATAGCAGCCGTGCCATCTCGGAAATTCGCTCCTCCCCGTGAAGCTGGCGCACGCTGCTTTCCGTGACGGTGCCATCGCTGTCTTTCACGACGCTCAGATGATTGTTAGCGAACGCGGCCACCTGCGCGAGGTGGGTGACAACGATGACCTGCGCGGTCTGCGCGAGACGGGCCAGCCGCTTACCGATCTCGATTGCGCTTGCCCCGCCGACCCCGGCATCCACCTCATCGAAAATGAATGTGGGAACCGGATCGCTGCCAGCGATCACGACCTCGATCGCGAGCATTACCCGCGACAACTCTCCACCGGATGCCCCACGCCCGAGTGGTCGTGGTTCGGCGCCGGGGTGCGGCCGCAGAAGAAACGAAACTTGATCCTTGCCATTTTGCGAGTAGTCGGGACGATCTTCGACCGTGACAGACAACGTCGCATTCACCATCGCGAGAGCCGCGAGTTCACCGGTCACACGTTCGGACAGCCGGATGGCGAAGCTGCGCCTGACCTCGGAAAGAGCTGCTCCCAGTTCCACTATGCGCGCGCGGTCGCCGGCGACCTCTGCTCGAAGCGCCTCGATGCGGTCGGAGTCGGTGTCGAGCTCGAGCAGTCGGCTGCTCCCGGTGTCGAGGTAGTCGATCGTGTCATCGAGCGTAGGGCCGTACTTGCGAACGAGACTCCCGAGTTCCGCGCGGCGCTGCTGAACAGACTCGAGCTCTCGACCACCATCGGCGTCAATGCCGCTGAGGTAGCTTGCCAGCTGACCGGAAACCTCGGTAACGGCGAAACTTGCGCCAGCGATTGCCTGAGCGATCGGCTCGAGCGTCTGGTCGTGACCCGAAACTCGTTCCAATTGCCGCCGGGCGGTGTCGAGCAGGGCGAGCACATCCTGGGACCCATCGGCCGACTGGGACGACAGCAACTCCTGGGCCTCGGATGCCGCAAGCCGCAGGTCCTCGAGATTGGTCAGTCGATCGGCACGGTCGGCGAGTTCGACCTCCTCACCGCGACGCGGGGCGGCCTGCTCGATTTCGTCCATTGCCACTCGAAGGTCATCGGCCTCACGAGAGCGGCGATCGCTTTCAGCGACCAGCACGTCGAGCTCGCCCTGCGCCGATTGCCACCGCCGATACACATCGTGGTAATCGCCGAGCACCTTGGACAACTCAGACCCTGCGAACCGATCGAGCGCCTCCCGCTGCGCGGTGGCCGAGCGGAGTCGGACCTGGTCTGACTGGCCATGGACGACGACGAGCTGCTGCCCGATCTCATTGAGCACACCGACGGGGGCAGCACGACCGCCCACTGCGGCTCGACTGCGCCCCTCCGTGGAGATCGAACGGCTGAGCAGAAGGCCAGCCTGATCAGATCCGGCAATCGGGTCGAGGTCTCCCCCGGCGTCGCGGACGCGATCGGCCACTGCACCGGCCGCATCAACCAACCAATGCCCCTCGACCACCGCCTGGCTGGCATCGGTCCGGATGGCCGACGAGTCGGCGCGCTCGCCCAACAACAGCCCGAGCGCCGTGACCACCATGGTCTTGCCAGCACCGGTTTCGCCGGTCAACGCCGTGAATCCCGGGCCGAGAGGCAGTCGCGCGTCGCCGATGACACCGAGACCGCGAATGGAGATCTCTTCGATCACGACCGGGAACTTTCTCCGCGCCATCCGCTCACCGGCAGGGAGAACTTATTGACGAGGCGGTCGGTGAAGGGCGCCGAAGCCAGCCGGGCGAGACGCACCGGCGTCGGTGAACGACGCACCACTACGCGGGCCCCGCGGGGCAGATCATGCGTTCGCCTGCCGTCACACCACAAGACGCCGGTGCCCTGGGTGCGGTCCAGAACCTCGACCGCGAGTGCGGATTGCGGACCGACCACCAACGGGCGCGCGAACAAAGCGTGCGGGCTGAGGGGAACCAGGAGCATCGCGTCGACGCTCGGCCAGACGACGGGTCCACCCGCTGAAAATGAATATGCGGTTGACCCGGTTGGCGTCGACATGACCACTCCATCACACCCGAAGGAGGACAGGGGTCGCCCATCCACCTCGATCACGACTTCGAGCATCCTCTCGCGGCTGGCCTTCTCAACCGTTGCCTCGTTGAGCGCCCAGGTTTCATAGACCACCTGCGAGTCGACTTTGACGCGAACGTTGAGGGTCATGCGCTCTTCGACCTCGTAGTCGCGCTCAAGCACTCGGACCACGGTCTCGGTGAGGTCTTCGCGTTCGCTCTCCGCGAGGAAACCAACGTGGCCCAGATTGACGCCCAGCAGCGGCGCCCCACAGCCCCGAGTCAGTTCGGCAGCCCGCAGAATCGTGCCATCCCCTCCAAGAACAATGACAATCTCAAGTTCGGCAATCTGAACATCGGTGCCGAGCATGGCCACCGGTGAAAGGTCTGGAGCGAACCGCACCAGGTCGTCGAACTCGTCGTCGGTTAAGACCGGAGTCAGGCCTGCACTCTGCAGCTGACGACAGACGGCGACACCCGCCGCAAGGGAGTCATCGCGACCGGTGTGGGCAACGATCAGAATGTGTCGGCTGGAAGCCTGCCGATCGGGGTGGACTGCCTGAGTGAGCACCCCCCCGGTGAGCTCTGCTCCCGTAAGCACTGCTCCCGTAAGCACTGCCTCTGTGAGCACTGCCCCCGCGGAGACCTCTTCGGTAAACACGTCTTGCTTCGACAAGTCTTCCTTCGACACATCTTCCTTCGACGAGTCTTCCTTCGACCGGTCTTCCTTCGACACTGTGGCACTCCTCTCGGATTGTCGCGTTGGTCTGGTGCGAGCGCTCGAGTGCAGCGATGCGCTGCAACCATTCTGTCTGATTACGCGTTGCGGCCGCGTGCACGGAATGGAAACTGTGCGATCCTGAGCGATTATCGCTGCGGTGGAGTAAGGGACTCCTACTCGAGCTCTGCAACCGTCTCGATCCAGTCGGTGGGATTGCTGCCGGCAGCGACGCTCAACCACACGAGATACTCGCGATTCCCTGCGTTTCCCGCGATCGGGGATGGGATGACACCAGCCGTGGGCAGCCCCAGATCCCACGCCGTCCACAAGACTCCCGACACTGCATCCTGTCGCAGTCCGCGATCGCGCACGATTCCCTCGCGGATACCTGACCGTCCCACTTCGAATTGCGGCTTCACCAGCAGAACGAAATCGGCCGAAGCATCCACAGCGTCGCGGAGCGCCCCCAGAACCAGCCCAAGCGAAATGAACGACAGGTCCGCCACCACGAGATTCGGAAACTCAGGAGATCGTAACTGCGTGCCAACCCACTCCCGCGTGATATCGCGAATGTTGAAACCCTCAGTCGAGGTGAGCGCGCTGTTCTCCTGAATTTCCAACGCTAGTTGGCCATGACCCACGTCGATGGCTAATACGTGCTTGACGCCGCGCTCAAGGAGCACCTGGCTGAACCCGCCCGTCGATGCGCCGGCGTCAAGCGCCACCCTGCCGTTGGGATCGATCCCGAAGGTATCGAGGGCGGCGACCAGTTTGTGTGCAGCCCGGCTGACGTAGTGATCGGCGCCAGCGACCTCAATCCGTTGGCCGCCGGCCACGCGAAACGAGGGCTTTACCTGCGCAGTTCCGTCAACGGTCACGAGCCCGTCCGCAATTAGGCGGGCTGCGTGGGACCGGGAACGCGCGAGACCGCGCTCACTCAGCGCGGCGTCGAGACGCGATTCAGACATGCCTGCTGGGCGAATCGCCATTCTCAAGTCGCGCCTGCAACTCGTCGTTGATCTGCGCAAACGCAGCTGCGCGACCTTCGAGGGGCTGGTCCTCGATCAATCGGAGGCGCGACAACAACGCGTTGACTTCGCTGTCGCCGGCATCCACGTCATATGTCTGGTCGTTGTCGCCCATGCTCACGAATATAGTTCCGCGGGAACATCAAGTGCATAGATCGCGAGGCCCGACGTCCAAATTGCGGCGGCTCCGGCCCGAACCAGGTTGATCTTGCTGTCTCCCGGCGACTCAACTGTCAGCGTGTGCTCACGCCGACGAACAATCGCCTCGCCAACCCTCGTGACGGTCGATCCATCCCGGTCCTGCCCAGCCTCGATAACTGGGTAGGGTTCGCTGAGCCCGCGCAGATCATCAAGGAGAAAACGCGGTCGCGAATCTGCGGGCGCGGCAATCACCTGTTTTGCGCGGTCGATCCCGGTCAACACCATGACCGACGGGATGCCAGCGCGATTCGCTCCCAAAATATCCGTATCAAGACGGTCCCCAATAAACAGCGGCGCCGAAGCACCGAAGCGCTCAGTCGCTTCACGGAAGATCGCGACCTCGGGCTTGCCTGCGACAACAGGAAGAATGCCCGTCGCAGTATGTACTGCAGATACGAGCGTGCCGTTGCCGGGAGCTATGCCCCTCTCGACCGGAATCGTCCAATCTGTGTTGGTTGCAACCCACGGGATGCCTGTGTGCAGCGCAAAAGATGCCTCGGCGAGGTGCTTCCAGCCGACATCCTGCGCGAAGCCCTGGATTACTGCGGCCGGGTGGTCATCCGCCGATCTCGTGACCAGGAAACCGGCTCTCTCCACTACATCGACCAGCCCCTCGCCGCCGACAACCAGAATCGTGGAACCAGCCGAAACAAGGCCCGCAAGCAGCTTCACTGCTGCCTGCGGGGACGTCACGACGTCGTCTGCGACAACGCTCAACCCCATACCCGTCAGGTGTTCGGCGACAGACGCCGCAGTCCGCGATGCGTTGTTCGTTATGTAACCAACGCGAATCGACTTCGCGAGAGCATTTATGCTCTCAACGGCATATGGGATTGGATCCTTGCCCGTGTAAATGACGCCGTCAAGATCCGCGAGCACCAAATCGATACCGTCGAGGGGTGTCGGATCACTCACTCGCGGGCTCGATTGCATCCTCGGGCTCGTCGTCTTCGACCTCAACAATTTCAATAACGTCCCCGGAATCCGGATCGTCGGCGAGATCCAGAGCTTCGGACGCCCGTTCGGAGCGTTCGAACCACTCCTCAGCCTCTTCCGCTCGTCCCAATTCCTCGAGGACCGTGGCATACGCATCGAAGAGCGCCGGGCTGTAAGCGAACGCCGTGTTTGGATCGAGTTGCGGAATCTGCAACTCGGCGAGAGCCGCATCCCCCTCGCCCAGATCCAGCCGGGCTCCCGACATCGCGATCGCAAGCTCGACCTGTACTGAGACGGGCAGCGACGCCCGTGGCACCGATCGCCCCTCCTCGAGCGCCTTCTCCGGTCGTCCAAGTCCGCGCTCACTGTCCACCATCATGGGCAGTTCGTCGTTGCGGCCGGTGATTCGCCGATACGTGCGCAGTTCACGCAGCGCAAGCGCGTAGTCGCCGGTGGCGTACGCAGTGATCGCGAGCGTCTCTCGCACAACGCCGATACGTCCAGCACGCCGCGCGGCGGATATCGCGTGCTGGTGAGCGAGCGCCGGATCGCTGTCAATCAGCCTCGCGACCATCACCAGGTGTTGTGCGACGCCTTCAGCGTTCTCCTTACTCAATGTCTTCAGCTCGTTACGAGCGACGCGGTCCAGCTCATCGGCTTCGACGCCCTCGGGGATGATCGGATCATCGTGTCGGCTGCGCACGGCGCGAGTACCGAACGGGTCGCGATCCTCAGGAGTTTCACGCTCGCGAGCATCGCGATCACCGCGAGCAGGCGCGCCCCCTTTGGTCCACAGGCGTTTCTCGCCGTCGCGAACTGCCGGCTTGCCATCCCGCGCTGGACGACCACCGTCGCGACCGCCGCTCCGAGCTTCGCGGCCCTGCCGGCTGTCACGGTCAGCGGGCCTTGCTTCGCGTGCAGGTCGGCCCTCGCGATCAGTGGGCCTGCCGTCTCGCGTAGGTCGGCTGTCGCGGTCAGCAGGTCCGCCAGTTCGCGACGGCGGATTGCCCTCGCGGAACGGTGGTTTGCCGTCACGTGAGGGGCGACCGGATGTCGGCGGCTTCGCCTTGTACGGACGAGACGAGTCGCCGCGCGCACCGGCGGGACGCCCAGCACCCGGCCGGCGATCCGAGTCCGATGGACCGCGGTCAGCTGAGTCGGTCATGTCTCTATTCTCTTCTCGCTCATTGTGATCTCGATGTGCGTAACGCGCTCCTGGACCAGCGGAAAACGGGACTTAACGCAAAATGACCACCCAACACTGCTTTTCAGCAGCGCGGGTGGCCATTTTACAAAGAAGTCCGGCGGTGTCCTACTCTCCCACAAGGTCCCCCTTGCAGTACCATCGGCGCAGAGAGTCTTAGCTTCCGGGTTCGGAATGTGACCGGGCGTTTCCCTCTCGCTATGGCCGCCGAA
>JAODBD010000002.1 GCA_025463785.1 Glaciihabitans sp. | reverse complement strand
GCGCTGCATGCCCTGTGTGCTCGCAAAGGGGTTGTTGCCAGGACGCGCTGCGCCTGGACGAGGGATGTCTGACGACGCCTCAGCGGCCGGAGCCGCAGCCGGTGCTTCAGTGCGCACCTCGGCGACGGGCGCTGGCGCCTCGACGACGGGTGCAGGAGCTGGGGCCGGGGTTGGTGCCTTCACGACGGGCGCGACGACGGGCTTCTCAGGAGCCTTGATTCCCTCGGCCTCGAGCGCAGCTTTCAGCTTGCGCGCGACCGGGGGTTCGATGCTGGAGGACGGTCCTTTGACGAACTCGCCCATCTCCTTGAGTTTCTCAAGGGCTTTCTTGCTGTCAATGCCGAGTTCTGCTGCGATCTCGTGCACGCGTGGTTTAGCCACAGTGTTCTCCTTCTCGGGCCGACACCCGAGAGGGGCAGGCCTTAGTTGTGGACGGGTCTCATTTCGAGCCGCTCATTAGTTGTCCATAGGTCAATCAGCCTTTGTTTGATGGTGACTCGGTTGAGCCACCGGCTTCGCTTGCTGCATAACTATTGCGAGTACCTGCCTGGCATCCAGGATGCCGGTCACGCGAAGCGCTCGGCCGAAGGCTTTGCGCGTGTTCGCTTTCTCGACACATGCTGGAGTGGGATGCACCCACGCACCACGACCGGGAAGTGTTGCAGACTCGTCTGCTACCACTCCACCATCTCGCGCGACGACCCTCAATAAAACAGATTTGTCGGCGCGGACACGGCAGCCAAGGCAGGTTCTTACGGATTCCATTGTAGCCCCATCATTCAACGCCGGGGTTGGCTCGGCAAACCACCTCTCCGCCAGAACCTTCAACTATCTAGCGAAACTTGACCTCTTGCGCCCGGCCGTCGTCGGAGTATTGTCTTTCTCACGGCAAGGGTAAAACCGAAACCGTAGAAGAAAGGCTCCAGAAGCTCTCGGGCGGAAGGGGCCTTTCGGATTTAACGACGTCGGATTTAACGACGTCGGATTTAACGACGTCGGATTTAACGCCCGTCGGATTGAACGCCCGCAACCGAGATTGCGCAACTGCGGCCACTAGCTTTCGAGGATCGAGTCCGGCTGGATGTCGATTCTCGCGCCGGTCAGCTTCGCGGCCAGGCGGGCATTCTGGCCTTCCTTGCCGATCGCGAGCGACAGTTGGTAGTCGGGAACGAGAGCGCGAACGGCTTTGAGCGATTCGTCGATGACGAATGCGCTCGTGACTTTCGCCGGTGAAAGCGCATTCGCCACAAAGGTCGCGAGATCGGTCGAGTAGTCGACGATATCGATCTTCTCGTTGTTCAACTCTGCCGTCACGGCGCGAACGCGCTGGCCAAGCTCGCCGATACAGGCGCCCTTGGCATTCACGCCCGGCTGCGTTGCGCGAACCGCAATCTTGGTGCGATGGCCTGCCTCACGGGCGAGCGAGGTGATTTCGACAACACCGCTCGCGATCTCCGGCACTTCGAGTGCAAATAACTTGCGAACAAGAGACGGATGCGTGCGGCTCACGGTAATCTGAGGCCCCTTGAGCCCCTTGCTGACGGCAGTCACGTAGACGCGGATTCGCGTTCCGTGGGCATACACCTCGCCAGGCACCTGCTCCTCGGGCGGAAGAATCGCCTCGACCGTTCCAAGGTCGACGTGGATCATCCGCGGATTCGGTCCCTGCTGGATGATGCCGGCAACGATGTCGCCTTCGCGCCCCTTGAATTCGCCAAGAACCTTATCGTCGCCGATGTCGCGAAGCCGCTGATTGATGACCTGCTTGGCCGCGAACGCCGCGATACGACCGAAGTCGCTTGGGCTGTCGACGGCCTCGCCGATGACGTTGCCATCCTCATCCAGCTCTTCGACGAAGATCGTAACGTGACCGAGTTTGCGGTCGAGCACAACTCGCGAGTTCGGTGCGGCTGGTTCGCCCGGTTTGTGGTCGGCCTGGCCGGTGTGCTTAAGGTACGCCGTGTGAATAGCCTGCTCGATGATCTGAACGAGCTCCTCGAACGGGATGTCTCGTTCGCGCTCCATGAGACGCAGCACGCTCAGGTCAATGTCCACTGAGGGCCTCCACTATTCAGGTCTGGTGACGACGCGTAGCCAAACCGGCACGCCGCCGTTACCTAAGGTACCAGTGGTCGCGACGATCAACCGATCGCGGTCGCGATGCTGGCCACGTCGACGGGGGTGCGGGCTCCGGTTCGACGATCCCAGTGCTCGACCACGCCGCCGGCGGCATCCCGACCGACGATAACGATCTGCGGAACGCCGAGCAGCTCAGCGTCGCCGAACTTGACCCCGGGCGAGACCTTCGGGCGGTCGTCGAACAGCACGTCGAACCCGGCCGATTCGAGGGAGGCAACGACATCCTCGGCGACCTCGTAGACGACATCCTCTCGCCCGGCGGCGATCACGTGGACATCGAACGGGCTCACGTTCTTCGGCCAGATGAGCCCCTTTTCGTCGTTGTTCGCTTCCGCGATGACGGCAAGGATGCGGGTGACGCCGATCCCATACGACCCCATGGTGACGGTGACCAGCTTGCCATTTTCGTCAAGCACCTTGAGGCCGAGGGCCTCGGCATACTTGCGGCCGAGCTGGAACACGTGCCCGATCTCCATACCGCGGGCAAGCTCAACCGGCCCGGAGCCATCCGGCGCGGGGTCGCCGACGAGTACCTCTGCGACCTCCACCGTGCCGTCAGAGCCGAAGTCACGGCCGGCCACGAGGCCGAAGACGTGATGACCCGCAAGGTTTGCACCAGTAATCCAGCCCGAACCGTCTGAGACCCGAGGGTCGAGCAGATATCGGATGCCCGTGGCCGAGTCCTCACCGAGCATCGCACCTTCGGGCGACCACGGGCCGATGTAGCCCTTGACGAGGCCTGGCTTGTCGCCATCGGCCTCGAACTTCACGAAATCCTCCGCCGTCGCGGGCTCAACGGTGGCCGGGGCGAAGGCAACTTCGGCGCGCTTCAGGTCGACTTCGCGATCGCCGGGCAGTCCGACGATGACGAGTTCTCGCTTACCGTCGAGATGTTTCAGCGCGAGAACAATATTCTTGAGGGTGTCGGCGGCCGTCCAGGCACGACCGTCGGGGCGCGGATGCTTCTCGTTCGCGACCGCCACCAGCGTCGCGATCGTTGGGGTGTCGGGAGTCGCCAGAACCTCGGCAGGGGTGAGCTTCTCATAGCTTCGGGCCTCGGGCGCCACCGTGGTGAACGCCTCGACATTTGCCGCGTATCCCCCGTCGGTGCGCACGAAGGTATCTTCGCCGACCGGTGTCGGGTGCAGGAATTCCTCGCTGCGCGATCCGCCCATGGCACCAGCGTCCGCCTGGACGATGACGTACTCGAGGCCGAGGCGCGTGAAGATACGCTCATAGGCATCCCGCTGCTTCATGTAGCTGACATCGAGGCCGGCGTCGGTGTAGTCGAAGGAATACGCGTCTTTCATCGTGAACTCGCGGCCGCGCAGCAGCCCTGCGCGGGGGCGCGCCTCGTCGCGGTACTTGTCCTGGATCTGATAGATCGACAGTGGAAGGTCTTTGTACGACGAGTACAGGTCTTTCACGAGCAGCGTAAAGACCTCCTCGTGGGTGGGGGCGAGCAGGTAGTCGGCACCCCGGCGGTCTTGCAAACGGAAGATTCCATCGCCGTACTCCTCCCACCGACCGGTGACCTCATACGGTTCGCGCGGAAGCAGCGCGGGAAAGTGGACTTCCTGGGCGCCAGCAGTCTCCATCTCCTCGCGGATGATGGCCTCGATCTTGCGGCGAACCTTCAACCCGAGCGGAAGCCATGCGAATACACCGGGTGCCTGGCGGCGAATGTAGCCGGCGCGAACTAGCAGTCGATGGCTGGCGACCTCGGCATCCACCGGATCTTCACGAAGAGTGCGAACGAAGAGTTGTGAGAGGCGTGTTGACACGCGCCCAATCTTAGGCGAGCGTCAGCGCCGCATCGGCCGGGTGCGACGCTGCCGGGAGCATAAGAGCCCCGGGGTGCGCGTAGAGCGTCCCCCCGGGGCTCATGAGATTTGCAGACTGTTCGGGCCGCTAATCGTGCCTCAAGGCTACGCCGGGCCCGCGGACGCCGATGCCCCCATAGTTGGGGCCATCCGGGAGCCGATTGCTAGGCGGTCACGACCAGCGGTGATCCAAGTTCACCGGGAGGCATCTCGGCGGCCAGGCGGTTGGCCTCTTCGATCAGAGTCGCCACGATCTCCGACTCGGGCACGGTTTTGATGACCTGGCCCTTGACGAAAATCTGCCCCTTGCCGTTGCCGCTCGCGACGCCGAGGTCTGCCTCGCGCGCCTCGCCCGGTCCGTTGACGACGCATCCCATGACGGCAACGCGGAGCGGAACGGTCATGCCCTCGAGCCCCGCGGTCACATCGTTGGCCAGCGTGTACACGTCGACCTGGGCGCGACCGCAGCTGGGGCACGACACGATCTCGAGTTTGCGCTCACGCAGGTTGAGCGACTGCAGGATCTGCAGCCCAACCTTGACCTCAAGGGCTGGCGGCGCAGAGAGAGAGACACGAATGGTGTCACCGATGCCCTCAGACAGCAGGATGCCGAAGGCGGTCGCGCTCTTGATGGTTCCCTGGAACTCGGGGCCGGCTTCGGTCACGCCAAGGTGCAGCGGCCAGTCGCCCCGCTCGGCCAGCAGCCGGTAGGCCTTGACCATGATGACCGGGTCATTGTGCTTGACCGAGATCTTGAAGTCGTGGAAGTCGTGCTCCTCGAACAGGCTGGCCTCCCAGACCGCGCTCTCAACAAGCGCCTCCGGGGTTGCCCTGCCGTACTTCTGCATGATGCTCGGCTCGAGCGATCCGGCGTTGACGCCGATGCGCAGGGAAACTCCCGCATCCTTCGCGGCCTTCGCAATCGCACCGACCTGGTCGTCGAACTTGCGAATGTTGCCCGGGTTGACGCGAACCGCCGCGCAACCGGCGTCGATGGCCTGAAAGACGTACTTCGGCTGGAAGTGGATGTCGGCGATGACCGGGATCTGGCTCTTCTTCGCGATGATGGGAAGCGCATCCGCGTCATCCTGGCTGGGGACGGCGACGCGCACGATGTCGCATCCGGATGCCGTCAACTCGGCAATCTGCTGCAGCGTTGCGTTGATGTTCGTCGTCGGGGTGGTACACATGGACTGCACGCTCACCTGGGCGTCGCCACCCACGAGAACCTTGCCGACCCTGATCTGGCGCGACTTGCGTCGCGGACTCAGAACTTCGCGGGTTTTCGGGAGACCGAGATTGACTGCAGGCACCTGTCCACTCTACTTCCGGCGGTCGGATTGCGTCGTGCGGCGTTGCTTCGGCAGGCCTAGCTTCGGCAGGCCTAGCTTCGGCGGTGTTAGTTGAGGGTGATCGGGTTCACGATGTCGGCGTACATCAGAAGCAAGCTCATCGCCCCGAGGACGATGACGACGGCGAACGTGAGTGGGACCACCTTGGCGGTGTCGACCGGACCAGGATCCTTGCGACGGAACACCTTCGCGAAGAACCGCCGAATGCCCTCCCATAGTGCGCCAACGATGTGTCCCCCGTCGAGCGGCATAAGCGGAATCAGATTGAAAACGAAGAGCGCGATATTGAGCGAAGCCAGGAGCGCCAACAGCGTCTCGAATCGCAACGCCAATGACTCTTTCTGGGTGGCGATCTGCCCGGCGATTCGGCCGACACCGATTACACCTACCGGACCATTCGGATCGCGAGTACCCGAACTGAACGCCGCGTTCCAGACCCCCACCATGCGCTCCGGCAAGTTCAGGATGATGTTGCCTACGGTCGTCGTGTTCGACCAGACCTGGGGCAGAACTCCGCCGATCGACTGCGGCACGAGCGTCTCGGTCGCGTTGATGCCGATGAAGCCGATTTGGCGGGTTTCAGGCTTGCCGTTGGCGCCAATGACCTTGTTGCCCTTGGAATCGAGCACGTATTCGGTGTTCGACACCGGTGTCGTGGTAAGCGTCTCGGTGTGCCCACTGCGCAGCACCACGATTGACAGCGTCTTGCCGTACGACTTCTGAATGATGCTGGTGACCTGCGCCCAGGATGTGATCGACGCTCCATCGATCGACTTAATCGTGTCACCGGGCTTGAAACCAGCGGCCGCGGCCGGAGATGCCGGGTCAGACGGTGCACAGACGGAACTCGTATTGGTCGCGGGCTGAACGCACTGAGGCACCGCGCTGACGGTTTGGGTAACCGCAGGAATGCCAAATCCGACCAACACGATCGTGTACAACACGATGCCGATGATCAGATTCATGATCGGCCCACCGAGCATGACAACGATGCGTTTCCAGATGGGCAGCCGGTAGAAAGTGCGATCGTCTTCGCCGGGAAGAATCGTGTCGCCGGAGGCCTGCCGGGCATCCTGAACGAGCGTCTGGAAAAAGCCCGTGCTGGCCTCTCTGGCCTTGCCGCCGGGCTTGATCGGAGGGTACATTCCCGCCATTGAGATGTAGCCGCCCAGCGGAAGCACCTTGATCCCGAACTCCGTGCCCTTGTATTTACGAGACCACAGCGTCTTGCCAAACCCGACCATGAACTGGCCGACGCGCACCTTGAACAGCTTCGCGGGAATGAAATGACCGGCCTCGTGCAGCACGATCGAGAGGAGAACGCCGACAGCGACGATGACGACGCCGACGATGAAGAGAAGTACGTTTTCCACCGACTAAGAATACCCGCGCGACCCTTTGAACCGCCTGAACCCATTCTGGGGGTTCACGATCAGCGCGGTCGCCTGTTCTCAGCCCGCGATGAGGGCATCCGCGGCGGCGCGGGCCCAGCTCTCGGCCTCGAGAACGCCCGCAAGGCTCGCCTCCCCGGCGGTGTGTGACTCGACCACTCGGGTAACCGTGTCGACGATGTCGAGAAAGCCAATGCGGCCGGCGTGGAATGCCAGAACTGCCTGCTCGTTCGCCGCATTGAACACCGCAGGGAAGGTTCCACCTGCTCGACCGACCGATTTTGCGAGGCCAACGGCCGGAAATGCAGCGCTATCGAGCGGTGCAAACTCCCACGAACTCGCCTTCGACCAGTCGAGCGGCACCCCGACACCGGCTATCCGGGCCGGCCAGTCCAGACCGAGCGAGATCGGCAGCCGCATGTCTGGCGGCGACGCCTGCGCGATCGTTGACCCATCGACGAACTCGACCATCGAATGCACCACGGACTGCGGATGCACGGTCACCTCGATCGCGTCGTAGGAGACGTCGAACAGCAGATGCGCCTCAATCACCTCAAGACCCTTGTTGACGAGTGTGGCCGAGTTGGTGGTGACCACCAGCCCCATGTTCCAGGTTGGGTGGGCGAGCGCCTCGGCCGGGGTGACATCCCGAAGGCTCTCGCGGGTGCGGCCACGAAAGGGGCCACCGGATGCGGTCAGGATGAGCCGTCGCACCTCACTCGCAGTGCCGCTGCGTAGTGCCTGCGCGATCGCGGAGTGCTCGGAGTCGACGGGCACGATCTGACCCGGTTTCGCGAGTCGTTTGACGAGGTCGCCCCCGACGATGAGGCTCTCCTTGTTGGCGAGCGCCAGCGTGCGCCCCGCCTCGAGCGTCGCAAGCGTCGGACCGAGACCCACCGAGCCGGTGATCCCGTTGAGGACGACATCACAGTTGACCGTTCGCACCAGCTGCGCGGCTTCGTCAGCGCCGAACGCCAGGTGCGCAACGCCGAACTGCGCCGCCTGCTGCTCCGCAAGCACTCGGTTGGAGCCCGCTGCGAGGCCGACAACCTCGAACCGTTCACGGTTTGCCGCGATCACCTGGAGAGCCTGAACTCCGATTGATCCCGTCGAGCCGAGAACGATTACCCTGCGCACGGGCGAGGTTTTCGCCTAGCCGAGCCCGAGGATATCGACGACGAAAATGAGGTCGTCGGTTGCCTTGATACCTGCGGACGGCTGGCCTGCGGCCTTGTAGCCGAGAGCGGGCGGGATGACCATCAGCACGCGCGACCCGACAGTCTGGCCCTCGAGCGCCTGCTTGAAGCCCGGAACCACCTGGCCGGTGTTGAACGTCGCGGTCTGGCCGGCCGCCCAGGTGTCGTTACCGGTGACAACCTTGCCCGTACGCCAGTTGACCAGTTGGTAGTTGACAATCACGTTGGAGTTGCTCGGCACAACCTTGCCGTGACCCTTGATGAGCACTTCCTCCTTGAAGGTCTTGGGGGCCGCCGTCTTCGGAAGCGTGACGGTCGGGTCACCCTTCGAGCTGAACTTCACGGTCGGGAAACCCGCGACCGGAGCCTGGACGTCACCCGTCGCCGTCTTCAGCGGGGTTGGCGTGAAGGCGACGACATCGGCGATGAAGACGATCTCATCGGTCTTGCCGACACCCAGGCTGGTTGAGCCTGTCGACGTGAAGGCGTCAGCCGGCGGGATAACGCCGACAACGCGGGAGCCAACTGGTGAGCACTTCAGCGTCTTGATGAGGCCCGGGAGGAACTTGGTCTGGTCGACCGTGAAGGGCACGGTCTGCCCGTCGAATTTAGTTGAGGTCAACTCTTTGCCGGTCGTACCGTTGTAGATCGCAAAATCGACGCTGATGTTCGCACCCTGCTTGGCGACCTTCCCCTTGCCCTGGGAGAGCATCGTGCGCTGGGTCGATGTGATCTTCGCCAGCGGGGTTTTGAGGCTCACCTTCGGTTCTGTGCCGAACTTGCCGGTGATCTTCAGCGCATCGGAGACGGCACCCGACTTCGTTGGCGTGCAGCCATCGATAGATCCGGATGCCGTCGACTTCCCCGGCGTGCAGGCAGCCAACGAGACGAGGAGTGCGGCCGCAACGGCCAGAGACGCAATTTTGCGCACAAGAAACCTTCCACAGGGAACAAAGTCAGCCCCCAGTCTGACGCATCTCGCTGTGAGGTTCTGCCAGCAACCTCCTGAGAGCTTGCCAAGAAGGTCAGGCGATCAGCGTTGTGGGTTCGTGCAGGATCCGAAAATTGACGGATGCTGCAATAAAACACTTCGCACTCGCCTCGGCGTGGAGCACCTCCGCGAGTTCGACGTCCCCACCGGCGATGGTGACGACCGGGCGAAGCGTCGCCGAGGTGAAATGGCCACCCCCGTCGTGCGTCTGCTCCATGATGCCGGAAGCGACATCCGTGTAGGCGGTGACGACGATGCCGTGACTTGCCGCCACGTGCAGATAGCTAAGCAGGTGACACTGGCTGAGGGCCGCAAGAAGGAGCTCCTCCGGGTTCCATCTGTCCGCATTTCCGCGGAAGGCGCGGTCGGCCGACCCCTCGAGTGGATGCTTGCCCGACGCTGTCACCGTGAGCTCGCGACCATACGCCTTATAGTCGCTGGTTCCCGTGCCGCGGTTGCCCTGCCACTCGACCGCTATCTCGTAGGAATGCTCTAGATTCACTGGGGTTTCATCCGCTCTCAAAGACTAATCTGGGGATATGACCGACACCATCGTGAAGCCCTCCACCGACTCGATTACCCAGGAGCGTCGCATAGTCACGGCAATCCCGGGCCCGAAGTCGGAGGCACTTCATCGTCGCCGACTCGCGGCCGTACCCGCCGGAGTCAATTCTGCGCTTCCCGCGTACATCGAGAGTGCGCATGGCGCGATATTGCGGGATGTTGACGGCAATCAGTTCATCGACATGGGCGCAGGGATCGGTGTCACGACCATCGGACACACGGATGACGCGGTCGTTGCCGCGGTCGCCGAACAGGTCGCGAAGCTCACGCATGCCGCTTTTACGATCTCACCCTACGAGGGCTACGTGCGAGTCGCCGAGCTCCTCGCCGAGCACACGCCGGGCACCCACGCAAAGAAGAGCGTGCTGCAGAACTCCGGCGCCGAAGCCGTCGAGAACGGCGTGAAAATTGCGCGAAAGTACACCGGCCGCAACGGCGTCGCCGTCCTCGATCACGCTTACCACGGCCGCACGAGCCTCACCATGGCCATGACGTTCAAGGCCATGCCGTACGCGCTCGGATTTGGCCCATTCCCTGGAGACGTTTACCGGGCGCCCAATTCGTACCCATACCGCGACGGGTTGAGCGGTGCGGATGCCGCCAAACGCACTATCGCCTACCTCGAAAAGTCGGTTGGGGCATCCGATCTCGCCTGCCTGATCGTTGAGCCAATCCAGGGCGAAGGCGGGTTCCAGGTGCCCGCCGAGGGCTTCCTTCCCGCGCTACAGGCGTGGTGCACCGCCAACGGGATCGTGTTCATCGCCGACGAAATTCAGAGTGGCATGGCGCGCACCGGTGCCTATTTCGCAAGCGAACACTTCGGCCTGGTGCCAGACATGGTGCTCTCCGCGAAGGGCATCGCGGGTGGTCTTCCACTTTCTGCAATAACCGCACGCGCCGAAATCATGGATGCCTCCCACCCGGGAGGACTCGGCGGGACATTCGGTGGCAACCCGGTCGCCTGTGCCGCCGCCATCGCCGTTTTCGAGCAGATCGAGTCGGAGGGGCTGCTGGCCAAAGCCGCTGGCATCCACTCGATCCTGGCGCCCGCGCTGCGTGACCTGCAGGCGAAGTACGACATCATCGGCGACGTTCGCGGCATCGGTGCCATGAACGCCATCGAACTGGTGCTGCCCGGCACGCAGGAGCCCAACACGGCGGCACTCGCGTCGATCGTGGCGTACGCCGCGCAGCACGGCGTGCTGTTCCTGACGGCGGGAACATACGGAAACGTTCTGCGATTCCTGCCGAGCCTCGCGATCAGTGACGAACTGCTCCGGGAAGCCATCGGTGTGCTCGGCGAGGCATTCGCAGCGCTATAGCCGCCAGCCGACCCCCTCCCGAGTCGCCCGAACCACCCCCTCCCGAGTTGCCCACTTTGGTCGAGTTATTCGGTCGAAACACGGCCAAAGCGGGCAATTCGATGCGTGGGTGTGGACTGTTGCGAAAGCAGTGTGCCGAAAGCGGGCATTCTCTAACGCGTGAATCCCCGTGGCCCAAACCCCGAACAGTTACCCGTTCATCTGAACGGTCCCTTCGCAGTCGCCACAGGGCTGGCATCGGGGATCACGCGCCGACGCCTGCGCGCCCTCGATCTCGACCGCACGTACTGGGGCCTTCGGTCGGCGACCCCACCCGCCACGGTTCTCGACCGATGCAAGATACTTCAGCTCAGGATGCCGAGCGAATCGTTCTTCAGCCACTCGACCGCGGCGCTACTTCATCAAATCCCGGTGCCGGCTCGGCTCGAATTTTCACCTGTCGTTCACATCGCGGCTCCATCGCCGTCTCGTGCGCCCCACGCGACCGGAATTCTGGGGCACCGCCTCACCGTCCACCCCGACGACGTTGAGATTGTAGCGGGCGTCCGCTCGACTACCGCCGCGCGCACCTGGTGCGATCTTGCGTCACAGATTTCTCTGCTGGATCTGATCGCCGCCGGAGATTTTCTGATCCACTGGCGTGATCCCGTCGTCACCGCAACACAACTTCGCGCTGCAGTCCTGCGACAGAAGTCTCGACGCGGACTCCGCGATCTTCATGCCGCGCTCGCCCTGCTGAACGATCGGTCCGAGTCGCCCCCGGAATCGGTACTCCGGGCCCTGCTGGCCTTGGCGGGATTCCCCCAACCCCGCGTGAACCATGTCATAACAGACCATTTCGGCGAGTTCGTCGCACGGACTGATCTCATCATCGATGAATATCGTCTTGTGCTCGAGTATCAGGGCGACTATCACCGCACGACCAAGGGGCAGTGGCGCTCAGACATGACACGGCGATCCAAGCTCGAGTCGACCGAGGGTCTCCGCGTTATGGAGTTGAATGCAGACGACCTGAAGGATCCGGGGGAATTGATGTATCGCATCCGCCTACGTATACGGCGGCCCGACTGAGGCCGCCCGAAAGGCCAGGCTCCATCATCCTGAGTTGCCCGCTTTGACCGCGTTTGAACTCAACAACTCGACAAAACTGGGCAACTCACGGGATTGCGGGATTGCGGGATGCTAGCGGACGGCGTTGAGGCGTTTCTGCCGAGACTGGGTCACGATCTGGCTGATGACGACAATGGCGATCGCGATGAGGAACACGGCCGAAGCGATGACGTTGGCCTGGGCGGGGATTCCGCGCTGGGCAGAAATATAGATGTAGGTCGGGAAGGTCTGCACCGTCCCCGAATTGAAATACGTGATGATGAAGTCATCGAAACTCAGGCTGAACGACAGTAACGCTGCGGCCAGAATCCCGGGCAGGAGCAGCGGCAGGGTGATCAGCCGGAACACCTGCGACGGCGAGCCGTAGAGGTCCCGGCCCGCTTCCTCGAGTGCGGGGTCGAGACTCGCGGCCCGCGCCTTGACCGTCACCACGACAAAACTGAGGCAGAACAGCGTGTGCGCGATGATGATCGTGCCAATGCCCTTGGGAATACCGGCGCTCAGGAATTGCGCGGCAAGCCCGGCGCCCATGACAACCTCGGGCGTCGCCATCGGCAGGAAGATCAGCAGGCTGACCGCCGAACGGAACGGAAAGCGATAGCGCACCAGCGCAATCGCGATCATTGTTCCGAGGATGGTCGCGGCAATGGTCGAAACCAGCCCGATCAGGATGCTCGTGCCGAACGCGGCGCAGACATCCTGCTCGGCGCACACGCCCGACCAGTTGGCCAGGGTGAACCCGGACCAGGCGATGTTTGA
Organism: Glaciihabitans sp.; assembly: GCA_025463785.1. Lineage (GTDB taxonomy): Bacteria > Actinomycetota > Actinomycetes > Actinomycetales > Microbacteriaceae > Galbitalea. The sequence continues at coordinate 91,872 of JAODBD010000002.1, read as the reverse complement.
CTTGCCGGTCTGCGCATTGAACGAGAACACGATCGTGTAGACGATCGGGATCAGCAGGAAGGCGAGGGCGAGGGCGCTGTAGACCGGCAGCAACCACTTCCCGAGGGAGAATCGGCCGCGCGGAGGCGTTCGGCGGGCATCCGGCTCGGCCGAGTAGATCTTCCCGAGGACGAGCCCCTCCTGGGCGCTCACAGCAGGTCGTCCGTTCCGCTGCGCTTCACGTACACACTCACGACGACGAGAATCACGAACATCAGGACGATCGACAGTGCCGCGGCCACGGGATAGTTTTCCTGCACCAGGAAGTTGCTCTGGATGACGTTGCCGATCATGGTCGAGGAAGTTCCTCCCAGAAAGTCCTGGCTGGCGTTGACGTAATCGCCTGCTGCCGGGATAAAAGTGAGAAGGGTTCCTGAGACGATGCCGGGCAGCGACAGCGGAATCGTCACCTTACGGAAGGTCGCCCATCCACCTGCGTACAGGTCGCTCGACGCCTCGAGGTACCGAATGTCGAGGCGCTCGAGCGTGGTGTAAATCGGCAGGCACATGAACGGGATGAAGTTGTAGGTGAGCCCGAATACGACCGCGATCGGCTCTCCCGTGATGTGCGCCTGCGGGCCGAGCAGCGAAAGCCCCTTGAGCGCTGACACGACCGGTCCGTCGTCGGAGAGGATTGTCTTCCACGCGAGCGTGCGCAGAAGGAAGCTGATGAAAAACGGCGCCACTACCAGGATGAGCATGAAGCTCTGCAGGAGCGGCCAGCGCCTCGCCTTGACTCCGATGAAATAAGCCAGCGGGTAGCTGAATAACAACGCAATGACGGTCGCGAGGATCGCAAAGAAGAACGATCGCCAAATCTGGGTGCCAAACGTGCCGACCGAGTCCACGTAGTTCTGCCACTGGAACCCGTAGGCGAACGCACCGTCCGGCGACTGGGTTTCGAGCGAGGTAATGATCAGCGAAACCAGCGGAACGATGAAAAACAGGACCAGGTACAGGATGCCGGGGAGGAGCAGAAAGAGCGCGACCCAGCTACGCCGCTTCGGGGCTGCATCCACTGCGGCAGCAGGGCCGCCGCCCGCGCCGAACGCCGTTATTGCCACGGCTAGGCCCCGGCCGAAACGAGTTCGGGAGAATCTGAGAGGCCGAATCCGTGGTCGACAGTCCAGGACATCCAGACCTCGGCACCAACTTCGACGACCGGCCCAAAGACCATGTTCTGCGCGAAGACGATGATGTCGCCCACTCCCGGCACGGCGACGACGTACTGCGTGCTCACGCCGCTGAACGACACATCGATCACCCGGCCCGGCCCGATCACGTTCTCGCCGGAGTCGTTTGCGGGCGCCGCGGTCAGGAGGGTGAGCTTTTCGGGGCGAACCCCGATCGTGACCGTGCCATCGTGAACCTGAGCGCGATCCTTCGGGACGACAATCCTGCGCCCACCGACCTCAACCGAAATGGAGTTGGAGGTGGACGACGAGACAGGGCCCGTGAACAGGTTCGACTGGCCGAGGAAGTTGGCAACGAATGCCGTGTGCGGCAACTCGTAGAGGTCTTCGGGAGCACCCATCTGCTCGATTCTGCCTTTGTTCATGACCGCGACGGTGTCTGCCATCGTCATGGCCTCTTCCTGGTCGTGGGTGACGTGGACGAACGTGAGGCCGACCTCGTTCTGAATGGTCTTCAGTTCGAGCTGCATCTGCCGGCGCAGTTTCAGGTCGAGGGCGCCGAGCGGCTCATCCAGCAATAGCAGCGCCGGCCGGTTGACGACGGCACGCGCGAGCGCGACGCGCTGTTGCTGGCCACCCGAAAGCTGCTGCGGCTTGCGTCCCGCGAGGTGATCGAGTTCGACCAGCCTGAGCGCCTCGTGCGCCTTGCCGATCGGGTCGGACATCCTGCGCCTCTTGAGGCCGAAGGCAACGTTGTCGAGCACCGTCATGTGTGGGAACAGCGCATAGCTCTGGAAGACGGTATTGACAGGTCGCTGGTATGGCTTGGTGCGGGTGAGGTCTTTGCCGCCGATCAGGATCTGGCCCGTTGTCGGCTCCTCCAGCCCCGCTACCAGTCGCAGCGTGGTGGTCTTACCGCATCCGCTCGGCCCGAGCAAGGCAAAGAATGACCCCGCCGGAATCGTGAGATCGAGATTCTCGATCGCGGTAAAACCCGGGAATCGCTTGGAAATACCGGTCAACTCGAGGTCAGCGCCCGAATCGGCGAAGCTGTTCTGAGGTGTCATGCGCCGAGCAGCACGCCTTGGAACTGGCTGTTGTACTTGTTCTGCTCCGCGTTCGTCAGGGTGCGGAACAGGTGCGCCTGCTTCAGGGTGTCTGCGTTCGGGAAGATCAGCTGATCGTCGACGTATGTCGGGTCGATCTTCTGCATGGCTTCCTTCGCCCCCTCCACGGGAGTGATGTAGTTGACGTACGCCGCTACCGTCGCCGCAACCTCGGGCTCGTAGTAATAGTTGATGAGCTTTTCGGCGTTTGCCTTTTCCTGCGATCCGATCGGGATGAGGAAGTTGTCGCTCCACAGCGTTCCACCGGTCTCGGGCAGCGCAAATGCAAACTTGTTTTTGCCGATGGTTGCGTTAATGCCTTCTACGTCCCCGGACCAGACGATGGCAGCGATCGTATCGCCACTCTTCAGGTCGTCGGCGTAGGAGTTGCCCTTGATATTGCGAATCTGGCCGCTGCCGACCTGCTTCGTCAGCTCGTCGATGGCTGCCGTGAACTCCTTGTCACCCCAGGACTTGCCTGAGATGTCGACGCCCTGCTCGAGCATGATGAGGCCGATGGTGTCGCGCATTTCGGACAGCGCGCCGACCTTGCCCTTGAGTTCGGGCGCCCACAGGTCGGAGACCTGCTTGAGACCCTTCGGCAGGAGCTCCTTGTTCCAGCACAGGCCGGCAAAGCCGCTCTGCCACGGCACCGAGTGATTACGACCGGGGTCGAAGTCCGGGTTCTGCAGGCTCGTGGTCAGGTTCTTGATGTTCGGGATGTTCGCGTGGTCAAGCTTCTGCGTATAGCCAAGCTGGATCCACCGGCTGACCATCCAGTCGGTGAGGCAGACGGTGTCTGCGCCGATGTCCTGTCCGAGCGCAAGCTGATCCTTGACCTTGGCGTAGTACGCGTCGTTGTCCTCGACAGCAATGTCGTACTTGACGCTGATGCCCGTCTGCTTCTGGAATGCCTCGAGCGTCGGATACTTTTTCTTATCATCCTGATCGAGGTAGAGCGGCCAGTTGGCCCACGTCATCGACTTGACGGTCGACGAGTGATCCTTGCCCGCCTTCAGCGTCTTTGCGGCCGAACCTATCGGGGCGCAGGCCGCAAGAGCGGCCGCAGCACCTCCCGCCGCTGCAGTGGAAAGCACCGCGCGGCGCGTCACAACGGACGCTCGCGCGCGCGTGACGAGTTCTCGGATCATGGGGTCTTCTGGCAGGGATCGCATGTCACTCCTTCACCAAGGCCGAACATCGCGGTTCGACTGCTGTGCGCGTAAATCGATACTGGCACAGCGCAGCGCATTCGCCCAGAGATAATGGGCAAATCCACCATGATGTAACAAAAACGTCACGAAATCAGCACCATAACCGTAGAAATATGTGCGGAATCCACGGGTATTGTCGCGCTCGCCGCAGTAGCCTGATTTCATGAGAATTGGTGTTCCCGCAGAGGTAAAGAACAACGAATATCGCGTCGCCATCACCCCGGCGGGCGTCCACGAGCTGGTGTCCCACGGGCACGAAGTGCTCGTGCAGACGGGTGCGGGAGACGGGTCCTCGATCCCGGATGCCGCGTACGAAGCGGCCGGGGCATCCATCACCCCCGATGCCGCATCGACCTGGACTGCCGCTGAGGTGCTGCTGAAGGTCAAGGAACCGATTGCAAGCGAGTACGGCTACTTCCGCGACGACCTCGTGCTTTTCACCTACCTCCACCTCGCCGCCGAGCCCGAGCTGACGAAGGCGCTGCTCGACTCCGGAATTACGGCAATCGCGTACGAGACCGTGCAACTGCCGAGTCGTGCGCTGCCGCTGCTTGCCCCCATGAGCGAGGTCGCGGGTCGGCTCGCGCCCATCGTCGGTGCGAATGCGATGCTGCGACCGAACGGCGGTCCCGGCCTTCTCGTTCCCGGCGTCCCAGGTACCTATCCCGCAACCATCGTGGTACTCGGCGGCGGCGTCGCGGGCACCAGCGCTGTTTCGGTTTCAGTCGGACTGGGGGCGGATGTCGCGGTGCTCGACACGAACATCCAGCGACTGCGAGAACTGGATGCGTTGTACGCGGGCCGAGTCCGCACGATCGCATCGAATAGTTTCGAGATCGATCGGGCGGTCGTGAGTGCAGACATGGTGATCGGCTCTGTGCTCGTTCCTGGCGCCAAGGCGCCCAAACTGGTTAGCAACGAACTGGTGTCGCGCATGAAGCCGGGCAGCGTTCTCGTCGACATCGCGATCGACCAGGGCGGCTGCTTCGAGGACTCGCACCCCACGACCCACGCCGACCCGACCTTCCGAGTGCACGGTTCGCTCTTCTACTGTGTGGCCAACATGCCGGGGGCGGTCGCAAACACGTCCACCTATGCGTTGACGAATGCGACCATGCCCTACGTGCGCGCGGTTGCCAACCAGGGTTGGCGGGCTGCCCTTCGCGGCGACCCCTCGCTCGCACTGGGTCTCAACGTCTACGGCGGATCGGTAATCAACGAGGCCGTCGCCACCGCGCACGGGCTCGGTCACACGGCCCTGGAATCGGTGCTCGCGTAGCTGCGTTGGCCTAACCTCCGCTTGCCGGAGGCGGGCTCACACCGAGACGGGCTCTGCTGAACTCGCCTTCCGGCGACAGGAGCCACATCGGCCGCTCCCCACGGTTGAAGGGCGGCGGGAGGTCGCGCAAACGCGTGAGCGCTCGCACTTCTGCCAGCGAACAGCCGTCGAAGAGGAGTTGGTGCGTCCGACGAATTGCCGAGACCAGAGTCCAGTGCGCCTGCCAGGTGTCGGGATCTGCGATCAGGATGTCGGGCGAGCCACCCAGAGACACCTCAAGCTGTGGATCGCCGGGCCGGCGCTCCCCCAGCACCGTGACCCGTCGGCTGCCCACGGCATCCCGAAGCGCGTCGGCAAACCGGTGCGGCGAAGTGGATACAACGACCAGCCGTTCCACGGCGGCGGGGTTTACGGCGACCGCAGTCGCCCCGCCGGCGGAGTCCGGCGGGGCTTGGTGGCGGCCCGCGGTCGTCCCGTCGGCAGTGAATACCTGCAGTCTCGTGCCGCGCCAGTGCGCGCCACCGGGCGGCAGGTGGGGATCGAAGCTGCCACCGTCGCCGCCGGCGGCGGCGTACTCCGCCCTGGAAGGCATCCTGAGGTACAGAGTTGATCCGCAGAGCGCGGCGAGCGAGTGCAGCTGGCTCGTAACCCTTTGCACGGTGATGACGGCCGTCGTGCCCATGCCCGGCCCTTCGCGCAGCAGCCTGGTGAGAAATTCGAGCAGGGTCTGCTGATATTCGTCCTGGCAGGCGGCCAGCGTCAGGTCGAGATCATCGATCAGAAGAACTACCGGCTTGTCGCGTGGCCGCAACTGCCCGACGGCGTCCCACAGCGCCGGGACGCCCGGAGCAACGCTCTCGCGCGCAAGCAGGGACGGCGCGGCACTTAGCGCCGCGAGTACCCCAGACTTGCCGGTGCCACCGGCGCCAACGACCAGAAGCGGTCCATGCGCTCGCGGGTCGTAGTGTGCGACATCCTGCCTCTGTTCGGCGGGATGATCGGCGACACCGAACGGCAGCAGAAGTGTCGGCACTTGGTGGGGCAGCGGTATGGTTCGCGCCAGCGGGGGCAACCAGGGCGACGACGGTCTCGCAGCGCCCTGCCATCGCACAACGACGCCATCGAGGTCAGTCGGTGATGACCGCGCCACCTGCAGCAGTCGGGGCACCTCGCCCGCGATGCTCAGGCACACGCGCCCGAGCGGCCTCGCTGGCAGCACGGCGGCGGCATCCGTTCCCATGACCGCGATACTGTCTGCGACACTCGCGACTCGCAGCGAAAGCCGTATGGCGCAATTGGCGAGGATGTTGTCACGCACGACCCCGGCGGGGCGTTGCGTACACAGGATCAGGTGCACGCCAAGGGACCGGCCACGCGCGGCGATGTCGCTGAACGCCGAATGAAGCTCCGCGTGGGTTTCGAGGAGGGCGGCGTATTCGTCGACGACGATGACGAGCCTCGGGAACGGCAGGATTGCATCCGTTTCATCGACGGACGCGTCATCGATGGATCTGAGCCCGGCGCTCGCAAGTCGCCTCTCCCTGCTGCGTAGCTCCGCGCCGAGGCTCGCGAGCGCTCGAAGCGATTCGACGGCGTCGAGATCGGTGATGACCCCGACGCAGTGCGGCAGGCGTCGGAGCGGGTCGAACGCCGCGCCGCCCTTGAAGTCAACGAAGAGAAATGTCACCTCCTCCGGCGATCGCACCGCCGCCATGGAAAGCACCCAGCTGAGCAGGAGCTCGCTCTTGCCGCTGCCGGTTGTGCCCCCGACGATGGCGTGCGGGCCATCCGTCACCAGATCGATCGAGACGGGCGCGTCTTGCCCGACGCCGATCTCGCAGCCAAGGCCAAGGCCGAGCCCGGGCGGGCGGTCGCGCTGGTTCACACGACTCCAGTCGACGGAGTCAGGAAGGGACGATGCGCGCTGGATGCCCTCTCGCCGTGCGCACGCCGCGAGCGTGATCGCTGCAGCTGCTGCGGCCTCGCGGCTGACGTAGTCGAGTCGAACCGGCCCGAGGGCCAAGGCCTCTGGTGCTCGCGTGATCGCGGCCTCGCCGGCAGCATCGATCTCGACGACCACACTCAGCTCGCGCGGCAGGCCGGTCGGCGTTGCCGCGGTCGCTATCCGAATCGGATGGGAGTCGCCCGGCCCTATCGGCGAGAACCTGAGCTCACCGGCGCCGGCACCGGCGTGCGGCAGAGTCGCGGCCCATGGCGCGTCGGCGTCCAACTTCCCCACACCATCCAGACGCCCCGCTGACGGGGACACCGCGCTCACCAGCCTCAGGATGACCGCCCGTGCGGCTGCCTGGACGAAGTGTCGAGGCCCCGCAAAGCCGATGCCTCCGCTCGCCGTGACACAGACGGGGGCGCGATCGACGGAAGCCGCGAGCGAACGCAACGCCGCGAGAGCGGCCTCGACATCCACATCGCTGCCGTCAGAAAGCGGTCCATCGAGTTTGACTCCACTGCACACAGAGCCTGCGCCCACGCGCAGGAGTGCAGCTTCGCCTACCTTGAGTCTCCAACGCTCGGGGTCGCGTTCGAGATCGCTCAAAGCTTCCTGCGGACTTGGCCAGCTTCGCTCGAGTTCACGTCGCTCGTCGTCGTGCGCCGACTCGACGGCTCGCCGCGCACGATGCAGATCGGAGGCGAACCGGACGGACTCGCGCCGCTTCGCGCGCCGGTGCTGGAGTCGGGCATCCGCCGATGTCGCCACAGCGATCACGGGGCCGAGGGCTGCAAAAGCGAGCGTCAGTGCTGAATGCGTGACGGCCCACAGCACGAGGGAGGCGATGACGGGTGCAACGGCAGCGATAATCGGAAACCGATGCGGCTGGGGCAGCTCGGGCGGTCTGGGGAGCGCGACTCTGCGAGTGGGCGGGCTCGTCGGGTGAGGCATCGCTCAAGTCAAGCGAGGGAGCACGTCCCGAAGTTCGATGACTTCACAGTTGTGAAAACTCAGCGCAGGACTGCGCCTGTTGGGCAGTGGTCAGCTCACGACGAAGAACTGCTCGCCTACGTCGACCCTTGTGCCGCGCACAATCCGATAGCGCTTGCCTGCGATGAGTCGCCTCGGCGGCATCTCGGGTTCGCGAACTACCGATCCGTTGCCCGAGTACCGGTCGCTGACCCAGAACGAGCCCGACTCCTGGCCAAACTCGAGATGGGTCTTCGACACCGACTTGCCCGGGTCGGATATCGCGACCAGCTGGTCGAAGTATTCACCCGGCTGTGGCATGGGGTAGCGCCCAAGGAGACCCGTGCCGAAGACCGTGACGCTCTCGCCCGTGCTGAATTGCAGCACAAAACGCTCACCCTGGTCGCGCCGCGGCACGATCAGCGTCTGCTCGAGTTCATCCGAGTCGGAAAAAATGGATGCCCCGCGATCGCCCCACGGGAACTGGCCTGCCCGCTCGGCAGCCACGACATCGGGCGGCAAATCCTGTTCGATGTCGACCGGGGGCACCGGCTCGGGCACCAGCGGCGGCTCCGGCTCACGCTCCTGTTCAGAAGCCGGCACCGGCTCGGGCTGCGGCGGCGCACTCACCAGGACTGTCGGCGGCGCCGACGACCTTGCGAGCTTCTCGAGGTCAAGCGGATCAATGATCACGGTGTCGCGCGGTTGCTGCGCCGGCGGGCCGACCCGCGGGAGAGGAATGGGCCCGGAACGAGGAGCAATGACTGGCGCACCGGCCACCGGCTGGACCGGCATCCCGCTGTCGGGATTGCGTGCGACCGAGCGCGCACCCACGGCACGCCCACATTCGCCACAGAACATCGCTCCGTGGGGTAACTCCGTGCCGCAGACCTCGCAGTTCACGGACGACTCCCCTTTGCGTTGAACAGATTGCTTACACTGTAACCGCCGAGCGAGCGCAAAGAAATTCGGGCCTTCAGCCGCTCCCAACGCGTCTTGCCCGCCCCGAGCGAACTAACCAGTTCGCGCACGGATCGCCAGACCAGTTCGACTTCGCTCTCGTCAGGCTCCTCCGGGGCGAATGTCGCCCGGTCGGCCACCGCGGCGAGAACCGCAGGCTGCGGACCGCCCACCGTCGTGGCCACCTCGCTGCGCGTGGCCGCGAGCGGCGGTGAGAATCCGTGATCGAGCACGCTGTCTTCGAACTCCTGCCAGCCACCGCTGATCTGCGCGAGCGAGGTTGCGGCCCGCCGGCGCAGTCGGCGTCGACGCACCTTTGCGAACACAATGACCAGGAACGGTGAAAGCAGAATCAGGATGCCGACGAGAACCCAGCCACCCACGGTCAGCACGGCGAACAGCGCGGCCAGAAACGCGTTCGGCGCTGCGGCCTCGTGCTGTTTGGTGTCCGGCACCGGTTGCGGGTCTGGCGGATTCGGCTGAACAGCGGGCGGCGGCACGATGGTTTGTGGTCGAGCGACCTGGTTCGGATCCTTCGGCGGGATGACCGGGATGGGCCGAACAGGCGGATTCGGGTCGACGGTAACCCAGCCGTATTGCGCCGTATCCACTTCGATCCAGGCCGAGACGTCGCTGCCCTTGATTTCGATCGAACCCGAGCCCGTCGACTTGGGCACAAAACCCATGACGACGCGCGCCGGAAACCCGAGCTCGCGTGCCATCAATGCCGCAGTGACCGAGTACTGCTCCGCATCGCCGATCATGAGCTTGCCCGTGAGTAGTTCGTTGATGCGATCCGCGGCATGCCCGGAACGGCTGGCTGCTTCTGCCTTGCCGACTCCGTGGCTCACATAGCCGTTGCTCCTGAGCGCCTGGATCATGGCGACGAGTTTGCTGCCCTGCGTGTTGGCGCCCGCGACGTAAGTATTGAGCACGGTGTTCAGTTCCGCCGGCAGCGTCGTGACGTTGGGGACCGTGGCGCTGCCGGCATCCACCTGTGCCAGTTGCGCGAGGCTCGGCTGTTTCGGTTGCACAGCCTGCAGCGTGTACTGGTCGCCTGCGGCAAGTCGACCGAGATCGGCGGCCGTGCCCGTGGTGTTGTTGTAAAAGAAGTCGTCGCTCAGTGTGGTCGCATCACTTCCTGTGAACGAGACCTTCTCGAGCTGGCCGACGGTCGGCAACCATACCCCCGAGTAGGACTCGACGGACACCTGCAGTGAGACCTGTTTGCCAGAAACCGCGCTCTGGTCGAAGGTCGAGGGAACGCGGGTAAACGAGCCTGACGCGCCGTCGACGGCGGCGCTGCCAACCGTGTACACGACCCCGTCGTAGCTGTCGAGGGTTGCGATACGGATGCGAGCGCCGCGAGGCAGTCCGCGCACCGTCATCATGACGTTGTCAGTTGTCGGCTGCTTCCAGTAGGTGCGGAAACCCGAGAGCGGGCTGACATAGTTACGCGGTTCAAACGGCTGTGTCGTCGCGGTCCGAAGAACCTGTCGGATGCCCGTGGGGGGCAGTGCGGCCGAGGCGGCAACGGCGGTTCCGGTCGCGAGCACGAGGATGAGCAGGGCGCTCAGCGAGGTGCGGAAGCCAACGAAGCGAGTGTCGGCCGCCAGTTCACGCGGCGCGGCCACGTCATCCTTGACCTGCGCAACGAGCGAGCGGATGGCGGCGCGGCGCGTGAACCAGCGGCGCCAGACGATCCACAGGAGGCAGGTGGCGAGAAGTCCGAGCGAGAGCTGCAGCGGAAAGAGCGCAACCGTCGAGCCGAAGGCGATCGCAGTGACGAACAGGATGACGGGAGCAAGCACCGCGACATCGCCGTGTCTACTGCGCAGCGCGATCGATAGCGCGAGCATGCTCAACAGGAGGATCAGCGCGTAGAAAGGCACGAGCAGCGCCTCGTACTGGCCGACCGGGAGGGTGATGGTGAGGAGCTGTTTCCAGCCGAGCGCGACGCCGGTAATGAGGTCGAGCAGGCCGCTCGTCGTCGGAAGCACGCCATCCACCGTCTTGCCCGGCACGGCGAGCGGCACCCCGAACACCACGAATGCGACGATGGTGACTCCGAGCACCGCGGGTGCCGGCCACCGGAATACCGTGCCAAGGATGGCGATGAACGAGCCGAGGATGGTGGCGGCGGCCACCATGACGACGAGCTGGAGGCTCTGGTACACGGGCCAGAGAGCTGCGCCCGCGATGGCGATGCCGAGCCACAGCATGAAGGTGTTGATCGCGAGGTAGCCCGCGTTCGGCCGCGGCGACTTCATCAGGCCGCCGCCGATCGCGCGAGCGACTTCTGAAGGTCTTCGAGGTAACCGATCGTCAGAACGCTGAGGCCCGCGACCTTGCGGAGGCCAGGGATGGTGTCCGGGTCGCACACGATCGCAACGACTTCGACGCCAGCAGCAAATTTGGTTGAGGCCGCTCGAAGTTCTGTCGGCGTCGCGCCGGAACCGCAGACAAGGAACGCCACCGAGATTCCCGCGACCTGCTCGGCCGCGACCCTGGCGACGTCGGTGATCGCGAGGGCGGTTTCGCCACTCTGGACGACCGACAGGTCGTCGAGCAGCCTCGCTCGCGTCAGAGTCGAGAGCGGTCGTACGGCCAGCAGTTTGCGCTTGGCGAAGTCGGGAGTGGTCTCGCTGACCACGACCGAGAGGTTGCGTGCATCCCGAATCGCGCGGACACCGAGCGACCCCGTGACACTGACCGCCATCTCGAACTCGTCGTCTGTCGCGTAGTCGGTTTGAGCGAGGCTCAACGCAATGACGATGTGACTACGCCGGGTCTCTTCGAACTGGCGAACCATGTAGGTGCCGGTCTTCGCAGAGGACTTCCAGTGGATGTAGCGCCGCTCATCCCCCGGCTGGTATTCGCGCAATGCATGGAATGACACGTCACTGTTGGTCAGGTCCCGCGTCGCGCTGCCCTCGAGGTCGTGCACAAAGCCCGTGCTGGTCGACGGGATGGCGATGGTCCGCGGATGCACGTACAGCTCGGTCGCCTCGGTCCACACGACTTCACGCCGCACGAGTCCGATCGGGTCTGCACGGATGGTGCGAACCGGACCGACCGGGATGATGCCGCGACGTGAGGTCGGGATGATGAATTCGTGAGTGAACTGCGCCCCGCGCCGCAGGCTCGGCATGGTCACTGCCGCGAGCCCGGTCCCGACCGGGACTTCGACCGTGGCGCCGAGCACCCGGCGAGGGCGCGGGTTGTCGACCACGACCTCGCCAACCGCGGTCTCGCCAACAACGACCCGCGAATGCGCGACGCGCAATTGGATAGCGAGCGGGTTACGCCCGACCAGATAGACGATCGCGATCAGGATGAGCACGACGCCGGCCCAGGCCACAGTGATGAGCTCGACCCAGCCAAGAAGGTAGCCAAAGATGAATGCGAGAGGAACGATGAGGCCCATTGACCAGCCGAGCGGCGTGACGACCGCGGCGATGCGCATCCAGATGCGACGAATCGCCGCGGCGGCGACCCCGCCGAGCTGCACGGCGGCGACGATGGTATCCGCGACGAAGCCCGTGCGCGTTCCCACGATGCGCGTGCGCGCATTGGTGAGCCCTATCGCGCCCGTGTTCGCCTGCAGGTCGAACCGCGACGGACCGCTCGACGAGGTTTTCGCGGGGTTCCGACCCGCCCTGGTGTGATCGTTCCGGTCGGTCACACGGCTTGCCGATCGCTCGGCGGTGCCGTTTCGATGAGCAGCTGGCCGATGATGCTCGGGCCTGTCACTCCGTCGAACTCGGCCTCGGGATCGAGGAGGAGGCGGTGAGCCAGGACGGGCTCTGCGAGAACCTTGACGTCATCCGGAATCACGTAGTGACGTCCGTTGGCCGCGGCGAGCGTCTTTGCCGTGCGGATGAGCGCCAGCGCACCACGGACGCTCACGCCGAGGCGAACCTCGACCGCCGACCGGGTCGCGTCGACCAGCCGGGAAACATAGTCGTTGATCGATGGGTCGACGTGCACCGTACGGGCAAGTTGCGCCAGCTCACTGACGGCCTGAGCGGTCAGGATATTCGGAACCGTGATCTCGTGAGCCTTGGCCGTCGACCCCTCGAGAATGCGAAGAGTGGATGCGTGGTCCGGGTACCCAATTGAGGCTTTCATGATGAAGCGGTCCAGTTGTGCCTCGGGAAGCCGGTATGTTCCGGCTTGCTCGATCGGATTCTGTGTGGCGATGACCATGAACGGCTGCTCGACTTCGTGCGAAATTCCGTCGACCGTGACGCGGCCCTCTTCCATGACTTCGAGCAGCGCCGCCTGGGTCTTCGGACTGGCGCGATTGATCTCGTCGGCGAGGACGATGTTGGCAAAGATCGGGCCCGGGTGAAACTCGAAAGTACTGGAGCGCTGGTCGTAGATGCTGACACCCGTGATGTCGCCAGGCAGCAGATCGGGCGTGAACTGGATACGACTGCTCGTACCGTCCACCGACTGCGCGATGGCCCGGGCGAAGGACGTCTTGCCCGTGCCCGGGAAGTCCTCGAGCAGGAGGTGGCCCTCACTCAGCAGGGCCGTGAAGCCGAGCCGGATGACGAACGTCTTGCCCAGCAGCACCTGGTCGACGTTCGCGACGAGCCGATTGAACGTCTCGGAGAACGAGGTGGCCTGCTCCGGTGTCATGGTCATTCGCGTCCCCTAGTTCGAATTGTCAAAATCTTGCCAGACGTACGTTCTCACATAATGGCTCCCGTTGGCGTTGATGGTGATCGTGAGATTCGGGAAGTCGTGGCTGTGCACACCCTTCTCGTTGACATCACACGAACCGCCGTCACCCGGGTTCATCGTTCCTTTGTTATCGCCGCAGTCGAACTTGATCGATGTGTACGCGCCGCTCGGCGACGAAGTCCAGCTGTATGACCCCGTCGAATTTGGATCCGTGACACCGCCAAACGGCGTGTGTGTGAACACCAGCCCTCCCAGCTGGCTGTTGTTGACGGGAACGCCGAGGTGGAACGACGGCGACCAGTCGGCACTGCACAGCGTGACTTCGGGATACTGCCGGCACGCCTTGACCTGAACAGAGATGTCCTGGCCGTACTGACTGTCGTTCGAGGTGTCCAGGAAGTGGCCGGGGGCATCCGGTCCTCGGGTCTCACCGTCGACGTTGCCACCGGACAGGCGGTATTCGAACGAGTCGGCGTCGGTGGAGCCGCTGCCGATCGTGAAGTCGTTCAGGCGGAAGTCCCACGTATTCGATCCATTGGCATCCGGGCCGGACTCGTCGATCGAGATGACCGGACCGGGCCGCTGCCTGGGCGTGGCGGTTACCGTGGCGCTGGTCGTGCATCCCATGCCGTTGAAGGCATAGACGACGAAGCTGTATGTCGTGTTGGGTGTCAGTCCCGTAAACGACGTCGAGGTCGAGGTACCGAGGGAGTGGAAAGTCGAGCTCGTCGCGGGCACGTTCGGGGTCCCGGGCACGTCACCGGTCACACCGCAGGTCGGTGGCGTGTCGCCGGCGGTAAAGATGGCGGCGTAATAGTTGCTGATGTCTCGGCCATTGCTCGAGAATGCACCCGACCAGTCGAGCGCGGCACTGCCACCGTTGTCGGTATTCGCCGAAGCGTTCGGCGAGGACTGGCGTTGTGGCGGTCCGGCGGGATGCCCCGTGCCACTCGCCTTGTTCCAGTTCGCGAGAGCTGCGAAAGCGCCGTTGCGCGCGCTCACGCTGAAGCCCACGCTCGAGCCGTCTGCGATGCCAGGGTCGACGATGCTCAGCGTGTACTGCTTGCCGGTCGGGTCGCTCGTCGACACCGTGAAGTCCTGCGACGTCGTGCCCTCGATCGAGACCACATACTTCGTGATCGGGCTTCCGCTGCCCGAATCGGCGGGCTTCTTCCACATGATCTTCAGCCCGTGATCGAGCGGCGACGAGTCGAGCTCTGTTGGCGCGGCCGGGATGACGTCCGACCAGATCGTGCCTGCCAGCGACGCGGGGTCAGACACTCCGATCGCATTCTTGGCCGTCACGGTAATCCGCACCGCATTGGACGGCCCATTTCCCGGAGTCGAGACCGAGCAGAGCGAGCCGCTGCAGTCGGTCGACGAGATGGCAGTACCGGAGCTCGGGTCCGTTTGGCTGACCGTGTATCCCGTGATTGCCGAATTGTTGGCCGACCCGTTGTTCCACGCCACCGTGAGCTTCCGATCGCCGAAGTCGGTCACGCGCACGTTGGTTACCGGATCGGGTCGATCTGCGATCGAGATCTTGACGCTTCCGTACACAAATCGCGATGGATCCTTTGTGGCATCCTCCACCTCGTATTGCAGATTGACGTCCCCCGGCGACACCGACGCAGCAACCGTCACCACGAGGCGGGAGTTGTCCACGCTCGGGGTCACCGTAACGCCGGCCGGCAACGCGCTGCCGGAGATTCCCCGAATCGCGATGACTTTCAGCGGCGTTGCGGGGAACGGATTGGTGGCGTTGTCATTGGCAAGAACGTCGATAGTGGTGGATGACCCGCGCCGGACGACCGCATTGTCAGGCGCGGGTTGCGCCAGTGGTCTGGTTGAGGGCACGACGGCGAGCGCGATGCGGCCAGAGGTTCCCGCCCCGTTCGCATCCCGAACACCGATGTTGAGCTGCACGACCGTTCCCTTGACCGCGTCATCGTTGGCAGCGATCAACAGGTGCTGGCCGGTGATGGATGCCGTGAAGCGCGCGGGCAGGGTCGGGATCAGGTAATACGTGAGCTGCGAGGCATCCGAGGAGGACGGGAAATTGGTGAGCTTGACCAGGTCGATGTCTTTGTGTTCTGACGGCTCGAAATCGATGAGTCCACCCGTGAACACCGGTGGCTGGTTGTCGTTCGGCACGACATCGATCGCGAGGACAAGCACCGATGTCCTACCATTCGGATCCTTCGCCGACTGGCCATCAGTCACCTCGAACGATATGGATGCGGGCCCAAAATACCGGGGCGCGGAAGTGAACTGCAGCGTGTTGCTGTTGACCACGAGGGACGAGCCGTCGGCGTGGGATGCCCGCACCGTACTCGTGTCGGTCAGCTGCACCTTCCTGCCCCCGACC
Organism: Glaciihabitans sp.; assembly: GCA_025463785.1. GTDB lineage: Bacteria > Actinomycetota > Actinomycetes > Actinomycetales > Microbacteriaceae > Galbitalea. The sequence goes on along the minus strand of JAODBD010000002.1, from coordinate 76,161 downwards.
GCAATGACATAGTCGTTGAGGTTGATCTGCAGGTGGGCGCCGCTCTTCACCTGGAGCCTCGGGGCATTTCGATTGAGCTGCGGGCGCGCGTCGTCCGTGCCGGGCACCCAGATGAACGCATAGCTGAAGACGTTCGGATCATCGGGATGGGTGACTTTGAACGGAATGATCTGGCTGTGCGCCGTCACGGTCACGCGGATGTGCTTGGTCGGCGTCACCTGTGCCGTCGCGCCGTAGCCCGGGTACACCGAGAGCCCGAGATCGGCTGACGGGCCGTCAGCGAAGAACACGTTCGCCAGTACGTTGACGTCGACGGTCGGTCGGTCGAGCACGTCTGAGAGCGTGAGGACGGTGTCATTGGCGACGGGGAATGACAGCGGCGCCTTCGGGTCGACCGTCACTCGCACGAACGCGGTACTCGTTCCGCCCGACTCGTTCGCAATCGTGTAGACAACGCCATACACGTTGGGCGTTGTCGGTGGCCGGATGGAAACAATGTTGCCGATCACGCGCACTTTGGTCACACGGTCGTTGGCCACGGCAGACACGACGTGAAGCGGGCTGCCATCGGGATCGGAGTCGTTCGCCAGAACCTGGACGGAAACGGTCACGCCCGGTCGCACCGTGACGTCGTCGAGTGTCGCAACCGGGTTGGGCGTCCCGCCGAGGCGGGCTGCGATTCCAATCCTGATCGTTCCGGTCGCGCGTGCACCCAGCGCATCGATCACGCTATAGGTGAAGCTGTCGGTTCCTGCCGAGTAGTCGCCAGCCTTGTATGTGATCGAGTGCGGACCGACGGCCGTGACCGTGCCCTTCTCCGGGTTGGTCTCCTGGCCGAGAAGTTGGACGGTGTCGCCGTCCGGATCGATCCCCGACAACGGCACATTGATCGTTACCGAGCCGCCGGCGAGCGCGCGCGCAGTCAGCGTCTGCGGAACGGGCGGGTTATTCGTATCGAGGTTAGGCTCGCGCACCGCGATCTTGACCTGGGCCCTCGCCTTTTGGCCGTCCGGCCCTGCGACCTCGTAGACCGCGCTGTAGTTGCCCGGCTGAGTAGGTGCAAGGTAGCGAAGCACGGTGCCGGATGGGAACAGGAGCCCTGCGCCCGCTGGGAGTTTTTTCACCAGCGTCGGAACGAGCGTCAGGACTTCGCCGTCCGGGTCCTGGTCATTATTCAGCACCGGGATGTCGACGGCGGCGCCCGTGCGCACGGTCACCGAGTCGTCGTTGGCTACAGGCGGCTGCAAATGTGTTGGCGACGGGATCTCGATGACCGTCACGGTGCCCTGCGCATCCGACAGGCCGTTGCTGATGGTGTAACTGAAGGTGACCGGTGCGTCGAGCGGTTTGTTGAGGGACACCCGAATTGAGCGCTGCTGCAGGATCTCTGTTGCAATACCTGAGTTCTGCGGCAGATCACCGATGCCCGTCACGAGGAGAACGCCGCCCGACGGGTCGATGTCGGAATCCGCGATGTCAATCGTGGATGCGCTCAGGGTACGAACGAAGATTGTCTTGGGGATCGTGATCGGCTTGGTATTGCTCTGGGGCGGCGCCACGACATCCACTCGCACAGTGCCCGTCGTCGACGCAGAGCCGTCAGTGACGACGTAGTCGAGGTAGTGCGTTCCGACCTGCGAACTCTGGAATTGGAACGTGCCTGCGTCATAGCTGGGTGTGATGGTCACGCCGGCCTTGGAGGGCACGCTGTTAAGCCGAAGCGTGGTGCTGCCGCCGCGGACGTGCGCGAGCGGGTTGATGGTCAGCGGTGAACCGGCCGTCGCAATCTCCAAGAACGGGTCGGCGATGATCGGTACCTTACCGGCAGCTCGCACGGTGATCGCGAGGCTTCCGGTCGTCGACAGCTTGCCGTCTGACACCGTCACGGAGACAGTCTTCAGCCCGCTCGTGCGGCCAGCATCCGAGTACACGACGGTGCCGTCCGGTGTGAAACTCACGGTGTCCGGCGAGGATGTCGAGGCATCCGTCACATACATTGGGTCACCGTCGGGATCGACCCAGTCGCCCAGCACCTGAGTGCTCACGCGGCCTCCTGCCACGACAATCGACTTACTCGAGCGCACCTGCTTTGGTGCGCCGTTGTCGCCGGGGGCCCGAACGGTAACCGTGACGGATGCCGTCGCGGTTCCCCCTCGGCCATCGCTGATGGTGTATCGGAAGCTGACAGTGCCCGACGCTGTCGGCTCGAGAGTGAGCTGCAGCTGCTGCTGCTCGTTGATCAGATCGATGTGGCCGACCTTGGCGGAGATTGCGCTGACACCAGTGATCGCGAGAACGTCACCGTTCGGGTCGTAGTCGTTCAGAAGGACGGGCAGGACACTCGCTCGTCCTGGGCGTGCACCGAACGTGTCATTGACCGCGATCGGAGGAAGTTGCTGCTTTTCCACCTGCGGAGGCGTGTCCTCGGCATGCTGCTGTTGATTCTGCTGCTGGTCTTTGGGAGCGATGAGTTCAGCCCAGTTGTTGATCAGCTGGCCGCTCGACTGCACTGCCCAGGTGTCGCCGGAACGTGAATCGTTCAGTACCACACGGTTGCCGTTGCTGCGCAACTGCATCACGGTCGTTCCGGTGATTCCTGCAAGCGACATCGTCGTTCCGTCGCTCGTGTCCGAGGCGCAGCGCCGCCACGCCTCGCCGCCCGACCACGCGGCGAACAGGCATCCAGCAGCAGCGAGCGGTTGTGCCGCCGCACCATTTGTGCCCTGAGTGAGAGTGGTCGTGGGCGAGCCGCTGAGCGCAACATCCACGAGTCCGGATGTTCCCGCCACCATGAAGGCGGTTCCCCTGGAGGCGGCCTGCTGGATTGCCGGAGACGTTGCGGCGGGTGTTCCGGCCAGATTGACAGTCGTGCCTGCCAGATAGAGCTTGCTGGTCGTCGAGTCGAGCACCGCCCAGGTGCCTGCGACCGACGAGATCGAAAACGCATCCCTGGGGTTCAGCGTGAGCGGAACGGTCGATTGCACGGTGCCGGAAAGCTCCGGGACGATCTGGAAGACCTGCTTCTGGCTGGGTGAGTACACGAACATCATGCCGGCGTCATCCATACTTGCGACCGCCCCCGAACCCAGCGTGAGCGCGGGCGGCGACTGCGCGTCGAAGGTTGCGAGGTCGCCGATGGGCGTCATCCAAACCTGGCCCGTAGCGCGCGCCAAAATCACGACCGTGTTGGTGGTGAGGAAAACCTCGGGCTTGTTCGGCGGCAGTGGCACACTCTGGGTCACCGTCGAGGTCGCGGGGTCCACGATTTCGAGCTTGCTGTTGGCATTGTCGACGAGGAGGACGGTGGAGGCGTTTTGCAGCACGTCCAAACTGCTGCCGGCCGCCTGAACCACGGTGTTGAGGGTTCGCACCGTCGTATTTGCTCGACCAATCGCCTGCTGGGTGCCGTTCGCGACCCAGACTGACGAGTCGTTGAGGTCAAGCTGCTGCGCGGTGTACCCGTTCGAGAGGATTGCGGTGGCGGCAACGAAGGCGGCGACGACAATTCCACTCGTCGTGGTGATGACGAGTGATTTGTTCCGGGCGAGCCAGTTCTTAAACAAAGGCGCAGATCACCCCCCAACGTCCATGCACTTCTGTGCGCTCGGCTGGCCGGATCGGCCATCCCGGATCACGGTGATGGTAATGCAGACGTGCTCGCCGGCCGTCGCGTCGACGCTGAACTGGTTGAGCTTCTGGTTGCTCGAGCCACCGTCGGTTGTCGCGATTTGGTACGAGTCGTGGTCGCCCAGCCCGGGGTCTCCCCAGGAGAACTTGACCGAATTGCCGCGCTGTACCGCAGCCTGGATATTGGTCACCACCGGAATACCGGCATTGTTTGAGCGAAGCAGCAGAAATATCTCGGTCACGCCGAGCCCGAGGGCCAGCACAACTATCCCGATCAGGCTGAAGGTCAGAACGCGCAGCCGTCGCGACTGCAGCTGCGGCCGAGCTGTCGAGCTGCGCGCGCCACCGTTGGTCTCGCGCACAATCGTGCCGATTGAGCTGTACTGGCTGTCGACCCGACGACGCCTCCGCCGCTTCTGCGGGTTCGAGACGATCGCGCCGGCCACCCCGCGCACGCGCGTCTTGTCTTCGAGGTCAGCGACCGTCGCGAGCGCCCAATCGTCCATGGCAACTTCGATTTGGGTCTGAGGCACACCGAGTTCCGTCTCGACTGCCTGAAACGAGCGGACGAGCTCGAGCACGCTGGCTGGACGGTTCTCGACCTTGCGCGACATGGCTGCCGACAGGATCTTTTCGAGACTGGATGGGACATCCGCTCGCGCAATCGGCTGCGGCTTGCCGCGGTTGATGCGGCCGATCAGGTCGGCCGACTTGTTCGACTCCCCCGGGATCTCGAACGGCGAGCGGCCGGCCAGCAGTGAGTAGACGGTGGCCGCGAGCGACCAGACCTCAGACTGAACGGTACCCGGCGTCTCGTCCATGAGAACCTCGGGAGCCGACCACGGGATCGACATGCCAACCATTTCCTGGTCCTGTGAGTCTGTGACGGTCGCCGCGATTCCAAAATCGGCGAGCACGGGATGCCCGTACGCCGTCATCAGGATGTTGCTCGGCTTGATATCGCGATGGAGCACGCCGGCTCGGTGCGCGGTTTCGATCGCGCTGCCGATCTTGACGGCGATGCGCAATACCTCGGCAACGGGTAGACGCTCCGAGCGATAGCGCGCGCTCAGCGACGACGAGCACAGCTCCATCACGAGATAGGGTCGTCCGTCTGCCGACACACTCGCGGTGTACACCGTCAGGATCGAAGGATGCGAGCTCAACTGCGCCATCAGGTTCGCCTCGGCCTGGAACATCTGGCGCACCTGGTCGTTGACAACCTCGCTCAGCATGACCTTGACCGCAACCTGCCGACGCGGCATGTTCTGCTCATACAAAAAGACATCGGCAAAGCCGCCGGAGCCCAGCACGTGCACGTGCGAGAATCCGGGAAGCACGGGTGGTTGCGAAGGCAAACGGCGCGCCACAGTACCCCCTCGCGGTTCGACGGATTTGATCATTCTAGGCAGGTGGACCCCGCGTTAGACCGTCCTTCCCCCCGAACGGGGGGAGGTCGCATGCAGTTCAAATTCGGTCGGGGCGTCGAGCACATCGAGCACAATCGTCGTTATGTTGTCCCGTCCGCCGGCGGCGAGCGCGGCATCCACGAGCGCATGTGCCGTCTCCTGCGCGGAGAGCCCAGCGGCGAGATGCATGCGAAGACGGTCATCCCCCAATTCCTTGGTGAGGCCGTCCGAGCAGATCAGCAGACGGAATCCTGGACGAAGCGGCAGCATCCAATAATCGGCGGTTGGCGGCATGTTGAAACCGACGGCGCGCGTGATGACGTTGCTGTCGGGGTGGTGCTCGGCCTGCGCGCGATCAATGAGGCCCGAATCCACCATCTCCTGAACGACCGAATGATCGACCGTGACCTGCCGCAACTCGTTGCGTTCGAACTGGTACACCCGGCTGTCACCAATGTTGAAGACGGCGAAGTAGGGCTCGCCGCCCTGAAGAGTGAGAACCACACCGGTGACGGTAGTTCCAACCCCGAGTTCGCTGTCTTCGCCCACGATCTCAATGTCACTCGTTGCCTTCTCAAGCGCGAGGTCGATCTCCGACGTCGTAGCGAAGCCGTCGGTAATGACCTCGGCGAGACGCGTGACGACGGCGGCGCTGGCAAGGTCTCCTGCTGAGTGCCCGCCCATTCCATCGGCGACGGCAAAGATCGGCGACTGGGCGACATAGCTGTCCTCGTTCGCACTTCGACGCCGACCACGATCCGTCGCGGCGGCCCAGGTGAGACGGATGACGGCGTCCGGCCGTGCGGGCAGGCGCAACTCGTAGCTGGCCGTGCTGCCGCCAATTTCGGTCACTGTCGCTCTTCCTCGGGCTCGGGTTGCAGGGCGTCTGCCGGGGTCCAAATCTGCGGAGGCAGGATTTCGATAACGTTGCCATCTCCAATATCCACCAGCGTGCCCGGCGAAACCACGACCGACTCACCTTGCCGCAGCTTCCGTTGCGAACCGCCCGGGGCAAAGACGACCGAGCCATTGGTCGAACGCATGTCGGTCAGGACTACGGATGCCCCCAGCTGACGCAACTCAACGTGCGTGCTCGAAACCTCGTGCCCCGGAGAGGGAACGCGCACGAGGCGCGGCATCTGCCCGTAAATGATGCGCGGACTGCTCGGCCGCCTTCCGACATAGGAAACGGCATCCAGCCAGACAACTGTGCGGCCGATGCGAAATCGGAAGTATGCGGGGGCCGCCTCCTGGGGCGAGTAGGTCACCTGGGTAATGGGAGCGGTAATGGGGCCAACGGGCACGTCCGCGGTGAGTTCGATGCCGGATGGTTCATCGAAGCGCGGCCTGAGCGCGGGTTCGACCAGATCCGGCGGCCGCGGGGCCGCCACCATGGTGTCTTCGAGGTCGTGCGGCAGCGGTTCGGGCACGGGTGGGGGCACAAACGGTAGCCGAGGCACCGTGATCGTGTCGTCTAGTTCGTCCTCCACGCTTTGATTATGCGCCGATATAGCTCATGACGTGCTTAATCCGGGTGTAGTCCTCGAAGCCGTAGCCCGAAAGATCCTTGCCATAGCCGGAGTGCTTGAACCCACCGTGGGGCATCTCGGCGACCAGTGGAATATGCGTGTTGATCCACACGCATCCGAAGTCCAGGTGCTTGGCGAAGCGCATTGCACGGCCGTGGTCTTTCGTCCAGACGCTGGATGCGAGGCCATACTGTACGCCGTTGGCCCAGTCGAGCGCCTGCTTCTCATCCGTGAACTTCTGCACGGTGATCACGGGACCGAAGATCTCGTTCTGGATGGCGTCATCACTCTGCTTCAGGCCCGACACCACGGTCGCCTCGAAGAAGTAGCCCGTCGTGCCCTGGCGCTGCCCGCCGAGTTCGATATTGGCATTCGACGGCAGCGAGTCGATGATGCCGGTGACACGCTCGAGCTGGTTCGCGTTGTTCACGGCGCCGAACAGGATGCCGTCGTCATCCGGCGCTCCCGTCTTCGCGTTGTCCTTCGCCCAGGCCACCATCGCGGCGACAAATCGATCGTGTACGCCCTCCTGCACGAGCACCCTGGTCGCTGCGGTGCAGTCCTGGCCGGCATTGAAATAGCCGGCGATGCCGATGCCCTCGACAGCCCTGTCGATGTCGGCGTCGTCGAAGACGATGACGGGCGCCTTGCCGCCGAGCTCGAGGTGCACGCGCTTCAGGTCGCTCGCCGCGGCCTTCGCCACCTCCATGCCCGCGCGCACGGATCCCGTGATCGAGACCATTTGCGGAATTCTGTGCTCGATCATGGCGGCGCCGGTGGTGCGGTCGCCCGTAATGACGTTCAACACACCCCTCGGCAGGAACTCAGCGGCGACCTCGGCAAGAAGGAGAGTGGATGACGGGGTCGTATCCGACGGCTTCAAGACCGTGGTGTTCCCGGCCGCAATCGCGGGGGCAAACTTCCACACGGCCATGTTGAGCGGGTAGTTCCACGGCGTGACCTGACCGACAACACCGATGGGCTCGCGGCGAATGAACGAGGTGTGGTCTTTCAGGTACTCACCGGCGGACTTGCCCTCGAGGTTGCGGGCGGCCCCCGCGAAGAATCGAATCTGGTCGACCGACAGCAGAATCTCATCCGCTACGAGGCTCGCGCGGGGCTTGCCGGTGTCTTTCGATTCGAGATCCGCGAACTCCTCTGCCCGATTCTCCATGGCATCTGCAATTCTGAAGAGAGCGAGCTGGCGTTCGGCGGGAGTCGTCTCGCCCCACACCTCGAAAGCGTCGGCCGCCGCGCGGAAAGCGACATCGACATCCTGTTTCGACGAGACCGGCGAGGAGCCGTATGCCGCCTCGGTCGCGGGGTCGATCAGCTCGAAGCTGGAATCTGCCGTTGCGGCTACGTACTCGCCGTTGATGAAATTGCGGATCTCTCGTGCGCTCATGACTACAACCCTACTGAGATGAACCACAGCGTTCTACGGTCATTTCAACGGATATCAGCACTAATAGCGTCATTTCGGTACGGATTCGCTTGTCAGACCTGCGTTGCGCTGACAGAATCGAACCATGAGCGCACAGGGTCGTCCCGCCGGATCGAAGCCGATCCAACTCGATGACGTCTCCAAGGCAATAATCGAGCAGCTGCAGACCGACGGTCGCCGTTCGTATGCGGAGATCGGCAAGGCCGTCGGGCTGAGCGAGGCGGCGGTTCGCCAGCGCGTTCAGAAACTCACCGACGCGGGCGTCATGCAGGTCGTCGCCGTGACCGACCCCATGCAGTTGGGCTTCTACCGCCAGGCGATGATCGGGCTCCGCGTGTCGGGAGACACCACGCTCGTCGCCGAAGCACTGGGCCGCATCGCCGCGGTTGACTACGTGGTGCTTACCGCCGGCAGCTTCGACATCCTGGCCGAAATTGTCTGCGAAAACGACGAAGACCTCATCGAACTTCTCAACAAGAAGATCCGCGGGATTCCCGGCGTGCTCTCCACCGAGACGTTCGTCTATCTCAAACTCCAGAAGCAGTTCTACAACTGGGGAACGCGCTAACCAGCAACGAAGGAACACCATGACGACAACAGAACAACCCGTCACCATCTCGGGTTCGAGCTCGAAATTCAGCGAGAAAGAGCTCCAGCAAAAAGCCAAAGACCACCTGTGGATGCACTTCGCCAGGCAGTCCGTCATGGAGGACGGCGCCGGCGTACCCATCATCGTCAAGGGCGAGGGCCACCACATCTGGGACTCGACCGGCAAGAAGTACTTCGATGGGCTCTCCGGGCTCTTCGTCGTGAACGCGGGCCACGGCCGCAGGCGTCTGGCCGAGGTTGCAGCCAGGCAGGCCGAGGAGCTGGCCTTCTTCCCGATCTGGTCATACGCGCATCCGAATGCCATCGAACTGGCAGACCGACTCGCCTCCTATGCTCCTGGCGACCTCAACCGGGTGTTCTTCTCGACCGGTGGCGGTGAGGCGGTGGAGACCGCCTTCAAGCTCGCCAAGTACTACTGGAAGCTGCAGGGCCGCCCAACCAAGCACAAGGTCATCTCCCGCGCCGTCGCCTACCACGGCACATCACAGGGCGCACTGGCGATCACGGGCATCCCGGCCATGAAAGAAATGTTCGAGCCCGTCACGCCCGGCGGCTTCCGCGTGCCCAACACGAACTACTACCGCGCGGGCGAAATGGGCTTCAACGGCACGGAGGAGGAGTTCGGCCTGTGGGCCGCCAACCGCATCGCCGAGATGATCGAATTCGAGGGGCCGGAGACGGTCGCCGCCATCTTCCTCGAGCCCGTGCAGAATAGCGGTGGATGCTTCCCGCCACCTCCCGGGTACTTCAAGCGCGTTCGCGAAATCTGCGATCAGTACGACGTGCTGCTGGTCGCCGACGAGGTCATCACGGGCTTTGGGCGCATCGGCAACTGGTTCGCCTCGACGACCTACGGCTTCCAGCCCGACATGATCACCTGTGCCAAGGGCATGACGAGCGGATACTCCCCCATCGGCGCGACGATCGTCAGCGACCGCATTTACGAGCCCTTCAAGCACGGCACGACGTCGTTTTACCACGGCTACACGTTCGGCGGGCATCCGGTTTCGTCGGCTGTGGCTCTTGCGAACCTCGACATCTTCGAGGAAGAGAAGCTCAACGAGAACGTTCGCACGAACTCGCCGATCTTCCGCGCGACTCTCGAGAAGCTGAAGGATCTGCCGATCGTCGGAGACGTTCGCGGCGATGGCTACTTCTTTGGGATCGAGCTCGTCAAAGACAAGGCGACGAAGGAGACGTTCAACGACGACGAGTCTGAGCGCCTGCTCCGCGGCTTCCTGTCGAAGGCGCTCTTCGACGCGGGGCTGTACTGCCGGGCGGATGACCGCGGAGACCCCGTCGTTCAGCTCGCCCCGCCGCTGACGATTGGTCCCGCCGAGTTCGACGAGATCGAGGGCATCCTGCGCGGAGTCCTCTCCGAGGCGTGGACGCGCCTCTGACCCACATCCCGAGTTGCCCTGCCTTCCCTTCCGCGAATTGCCCACTTTGGTCGGGTTCTGGCGGGAAAACCCGACCAAAGTGGGCAACTCGGGGAATGGGAACAAGGTGTCAATGACGATGAGTGACTACCGGAGACTGAGCTACTGGCACGACAGTGTGCCCGACGACCTGACGCCGCGCGCTCCCCTGCCGGGCGATATCGAGGTGGATGTCGCCATCATCGGCGGCGGGCTCACCGGCCTTTGGACGGCGTACTACCTTCAGCGACGCGAGCCGGGGCTGCGCATTGCGGTTCTCGAGCGCGAGATCGCCGGTTTCGGCGCATCCGGTCGTAATGGCGGTTGGTGCAGTGCGCTGTTCCCGCGGTCGACGGCGTCGCTTGAGAGGGCGCACGGTCTGGATGCCGCGCTCGCGATACGGCGCGCGATGATCGCGACGGTCGACGAGGTCGGTCGCGTCTCGGCCGAAGAGCAGATCGACTGCGATTTCGTCAAGGGCGGCACGGTCGCGTTCGCGCATACTGCTGTCCAGGCGCAAGCGGCGGATGCTGAGGTGGCCGAGGCGCGCAGGTATGGGGTCGACCCGCTCGAGCGGAGGGCGACATCCGTGTTCGATCCAAACTGCGCGCGCATCCACCCGGCAAAGCTCGTGCGGGGCCTGGCCCACGTCGTCGAGAACGCGGGTGCGTCGATCTACGAGCGGACCCAGGTTCTCGACTGGGAGCCGCACGCGGTCCGCACCACGCGCGGAACCGTGACCGCGGCAACCGTGATCGCGGCGACCGAAGGGTATGGCGCGACTCTCCCGCGGACCAGGCGCAGCATCCTGCCGCTCTATTCGCTCATGATCGCGACCGCTCCCCTGCCCGACTCCGTTTGGGACGAGATCGGTATCGCGCACGGCCAGACCTTCACCGACTACCGGCATCTTCTGATTTACGGGCAACGCACCGCCGACAACAGGTTCGCGTTCGGCGGCCGAGGCGCGCGGTACCACTGGGGCAGCGCCATCCGCCCCGGATACGACCGGGCACCCCGCGTCTTCGAGCACCTTCGTGTCGCGCTCGAGACCCTGTTCCCGGCAGTGGCCGGTACTCCAATCACGCACCGCTGGGGAGGCCCGCTCGGCGTTCCGCGAGACTGGCACGCCTCCGTCAGATACGACGCCGCGACGGGCGTGGGCTCTGCCGGCGGCTACGTCGGCGACGGACTCAGCACCACGAATATCGCCGGCCGCACCCTTGCCGACCTCATCACCGGCACGCAATCCGACCTGACGACGCTGCCGTGGGTCGGCCACCGCTCTCCCGACTGGGAGCCGGAGCCGTTGCGCTTCATCGGCGCGAACCTGGGGATGCTGGCGATGGAGGCAGCAGACATCGAGGAGCGCGCGACCTCCCGGGCTTCTATCGCGGCGCGCGTGATGGGCCCGCTCACGGGGCACTGATCGATGCACGGACCTCGGGCAGACGGGTTCCATGTGAACAGCATGTAAATTTTGGTGACATGTCACCCAAAGTGGGAATAACGCCCATCCCAATGCACTTGCACCGGGTATGACTGCTATTGCCACTCACCCCAAATACATCGTCGGTACCTGGACTCTTGAGCCGGTGCATTCCGAGATCTCCTTCACCGTGCGCCATCTCGCCATCAGCAAGGTGCGCGGAAAGTTCGAGAAGTTCGACGTCACCATCGTGACCGCGGAGGACCCGAAGGACTCGACCATCGAGGCCACGGTTGACGTCTCGTCGGTCAACACCGGACAGGATGCTCGCGATAACCACCTTCGCTCGAGCGACTTCTTCCTCGTCGAGGAACACCCGAACATGACCTTCGTCGCCAAAGGCGACGAGATCGTGATCGACGGCGAGAACTTCACCATCAACGGACACCTCACGTTGCGCGGCGTCACGCAACCCGTCACTCTGACGGGTGAACTGGGCGGCGTCATCGACGACCCGTACGGCAACGTGCGCGCCGGAGCGACTGCCTCGGCCAAGATCAACCGCCAGGACTTTGGCGTGAGCTGGAACGCCGCGCTCGAAGCCGGCGGCTTCACTCTGGGCGACGAAGTCACGATCAACCTGGAGATCCAGGTCCTGCTTCAGAAGTAGCATCCCATATCAAAGGGCCCTCGACCAACGCGGTCGAGGGCCCTTTTGCGTGCTGCTGGCATTTTCCCGGCGGCGGCTGGTCCGGGTGTTTACTTTGGTGCGACTAAGCGCATCCTGAATCGGCTACGCCTCGATCGGGAACACCAAGAGTGTGCTCGACGCGGTCGCGACCAGGCGGCCCTGCTCGTCTGACACCGTGGCATCCACGAAGGCAGCCCGCCTGCCGGGCTTCGTCACGATGCCGACCGCCGTCAGGGTGCCCGTATCTGCCAGCACCGGGCGCAGGTAGTTCACCTTGATCTCGAGGGAGGTGTAGCCCTGCCCCTTTGGCAGAGTCGTGTGCACCGCGCATCCCGCGACCGAATCGAGGAGCGTGCAGACCAGGCCACCATGCACGGTGCCGATCGGGTTGTAGTGCGATTCGTTCGGCTCGCAGGTGAAGGTCACCTTGCCGACCTCGGCAGCCACCACCCTCATGTTCATGAGGTTCACAATCGGCGGCGGCGGGATCGACCCATCGATCAGCGCCTCAATGTACTCGAGTCCGGACATGCCCTTCGCCTTCGCTGCGCCGATTAGCGGGTCCTCCCACGTGACGAGGCGAGAACGATCGGATGCTGCTTCCGTGTCAGTCATCTGCCAATTGTCGTTCCCGGCGAGGTCACTTCCCACTGGTCTGTGGCCTTCGTGCAAAATCTGCAATCCCCTGCGCTGGGTTTTGTCGCGTAGGCGGTGGTACGTACCGCCGCTTACGCGACAAACCTCGGCGCGACATGGGACGGGGGCGCGCTGCGGCTAGTCGTTCGCCGCCCCCACGGGGGCAGCAAACTGCGCCTCGTAGAGCCGGGCGTATGCACCCTGGGCGGCGAGCAGTTGCTCGTGGGTACCCTGCTCGACGATTGCGCCCTGCTCCATGACCAGGATGAGGTCCGCATCCCGAATGGTCGAGAGGCGGTGCGCAATGACAAAGCTGGTGCGATCCTGCCGCAGCGCCTTCATGGCGTGCTGAACGAGAACTTCGGTGCGCGTGTCGACCGAGCTCGTCGCCTCATCCAGGATGAGAACGCTCGGCCGGGCAAGGAACGCCCGCGCGATCGTAATCAGCTGCTTCTCCCCCGCGCTCACGTTCGACGCCTCGTCGTCGAGCACAGTGTCGTAACCGTCAGGCAGAGCATGCACGAAGCGGTCGACGTAGCTCGCGGTTGCGGCTTCGACGATGTCCTCCTCGGTAGCTCCCGTGCGGCCGTAGGCGATGTTCTCGCGAATGGTTCCACCGAACAGCCAGGTGTCCTGCAGCACCATCCCGAGTCGCGACCGCAGGTCTGCACGCTTCATCTTCGAGATGTCGACGCCGTCGAGCGTGATCCGTCCGCCGTCGAGTTCGTAGAAGCGCATCATCAGGTTGACGAGGGTCGTCTTGCCTGCACCGGTCGGCCCGACGATGGCAATCGTCTGGCCCGGCTCGGCGACGAGCGAGAGGTCGGCGATCAGGGGCGTCTCCCGGTCGTACTGGAACGACACGTGCTCGAAGGCGAGGCGGCCGGAGGTGACGGTCGGCGACTCGGCCGAGTCGGCATCCCGAGTCTGCTCCTCCGAATCGAGCAGCTCGAACACGCGCTCGGCGCTGGCGACGCCAGACTGCAGGAGGTTCGCCATCGACCCAAGCTGGCTGAGTGGCTGAGAGAACTGCCTGGTGTACTGGATGATCGCCTGAACGTCACCGAGGCTGAGCGTTCCCGCGGCAACCTTGAGCCCGCCCGCGACCGCAACGAACACATAGACGAGGTTCCCGACGAAGGTCATCGATGGCATGATGATGCCGCTGATGAACTGGGCGCCGAAGCTGGCCTGGTACAGCTCCTGGTTCTTCGCGTCGAAGGTCGCATCGACCTCCCTCTTGCGCCCGAAGACCTTGACGAGCGCGTGACCGGTGAAGGCCTCCTCGATCTGGCCGTTGAGCGCACCGGTGTGCGCCCACTGTGCCACGAACCGCTTCTGCGAGCGCTTGGCGATCAGCGTCGTCACGAGCAGCGTGAGCGGAACAGTGATGAGAGCGATGAGTGCGAGCTCCCACGAAATCGTAAACATCAGAACGATCGTGCCGAGCACCATGAGGACGGACGAGATCAGCTGGGACATGGTCTGCTGCAGGCTGGTCGAGATGTTGTCGATGTCGTTGGTCACCCGACTGAGCAGCTCACCTCGCGCGGTCTTGTCGACGTAACTCAGCGGCAGGCGGTTGATCTTCGCCTCGACATCACTGCGCAGGCGGTACACCGTGCGCTGGGTCACGCCGTTCAATACAAAGGCCTGTGCCCACTGGAACATCGATGAGACGACGTAGAAGCCGAGCACGAGAAGCAGCAGATAGCCGAGGGCAGTGAAATCGATGCCGTGACCGGGGGTGAGCTGGACGCCCTTGAGAAAATCCGCCTCGGCACCCTGACCGCTCGCACGCAATTGCGCGAGGACCTGCGCTTTCGTGGTGCCCAGTGGAATGTTCTTAGAAAATGCTCCCGACACGATGATGTCGGTGGCCTGGCCCAGGATTTTCGGCCCGAGCACTCCCAGAATGGTCCCAATGATGCCGAGCAGGATGACCGCGCTGACATTCGCGCGCTCCGGACGAAGTCGCCCCAGCAGCCGCTTGGCCGAGGGCCAGAAGTTCATGGACTTCTCGACCGGCATCCCCATGCCGGCGAAAGGTCCGCCACCGCCCGGGCCGCGTCGAACTGGCGGACGCCCGACTGACGGGGCGCCCCCGGGGCGTTGTGCGGTGCTCATGCGACCTCCTCGGCTTTCAGCTGGCTATCGACGATCTCGGCGTAAGTCTCGTTCGATTTCAGTAGTTCTTCGTGTGTGCCCCTGCCAACGATCTCGCCGTGCTCGAGCACCAGGATCTGGTCGGCGTCGATGATCGTCGAGACCCGCTGGGCGACCACGATTCGGGTCGTGCCCCGCACGTTCTTGGTGAGTGCCCGGCGCAGGCGCGCATCCGTCGCCGTGTCGAGAGCAGAGAATGAGTCGTCGAAAACCAGGATCTCGGGCTTCTTGACGAGCGCACGAGCGATTGCGAGCCGCTGGCGCTGGCCGCCCGAGAAGTTCGTGCCGCCCTGCGAGACGCTGCCCTCCAGCTTCTCCGGCGTCTCCTCGACGAAGTCCCTCGCCTGGGCGATGTCGAGCGCGGTCCAGAGTTCGTCATCCGTTGCATCCGGATTCCCGTAGCGGAGGTTCGATGCGATGGTGCCGGAGAACAGGTACGCCTTCTGCGGGATGAGGCCGATGCGACTCCAGAGCAGGTCCGGTTCGAGGTCGCGCACGTCGACGCCGTCGACCAGCACTTCGCCGTCGGTTGCGTCGAACAACCGCGGCAAAAGGTTGACCAGGGTCGTCTTGCCCGCACCCGTGCTGCCGATAATGGCCGTCGTCGTGCCCGCACTCGCGGTAAAGTCGAGCCTTCGAAGCACGGGAGAATCGGCCCCTGGGTAGGCGAAGCTGACGCCGCGCAACTCGATCGTTCCGGTGCCGCGAAGCTGCGTGACCGGCGCGATCGGCGGCACGACGCTCGACTTGGTTGACAGCACCTCAGAGATGCGATCGGCGGAAACCGCTGCGCGCGGAATCATGATCGACATGAACGATGCCATCATGACGGCCATCAGAATCTGCATTATGTAGGTCATGAATGCGTTCAGCGTTCCCACCTGCAGGGTGCCGTCGTTGATGCGGAATGCGCCGAACCACTGCACCGCAACGCTGGTCGAGTACATGATCAGCGTGACCACGGGGAACACCAGCGCGAAGAGGCGCCCGGCGCGAAGCGCAGTCTCGGTTACACCCCGGTTCGCGAGGTCGAATCGGTCGGTCTCGACCTTTTCCCGCACGAATGCGCGCACAACGCGGATGCCCTGCAACTGTTCCCGAAGCACCCGGTTGACCGTGTCGATCCGCTTCTGCATCGAACGAAACTGAGGTACAACGCGAATGATGATCGAGGCGATTGAAATCAGCATGACCGGAACGGCGATGGCGAGGATCCAGGACAGTCCGACATCCTGTTGCAGCGCCGCGATGACGCCGCCGACGGCCAGGATGGGCGCCGAGACGAGCATTGTGCAGGTCATAAGAACGAGGATCTGCACCTGTTGAACGTCGTTGGTTGTGCGAGTAATGAGTGACGGGGCGCCGAACTTCGCGACCTCGCGTTCGGAGAAGGTGCCGACGGTGTGGAAGATACCGCCGCGAAGGTCACGGCCGAGACTCATGGCGACTTTCGCGCCAAAATACACGGCGACGATCGAGCAGATGACCTGACCGAGCGTGACAGCGAGCATGATGCCGCCGTATTGCACGATGTATCCGGTGTCGCCCTTCAGTACCCCATTGTCGATGATGTCGGCGTTCAGGCTCGGCAGCCATAGTTGAGCGATCGACTGGATCAACTGGAAGACAATGACTCCGGCCAGAAGTTTGCCGTGCGGTCTCAGATACGTACCAAGAAGCTTAAGAAGCATGCGGAACTTCCCTTTCTGCCGGTACGCCGGCCACTCCGAAATGAATCAGGGAGACAAGCTCTGCTGTGGTGAATCCCGTTGAGTCGTTGAAGGCGGGGATGGCCGTCGCAAACGCGACGAGCCGGATGAACCTGGTGACCATCTCAGGCGTGACCCGGAGCTCCCCGAGGTCTGGCTGAAGCAGCTCGACGATGATCGTCACGTACTCATTGCGGGCATTGGGGATGGGCGGCCTCTCGGTCATTCCGAGCGCGTTCATGATGCCGAAGACGCCCTGAAACCTGCTGCGCAGATGGAACAGGATGTCGTTGATCTTCTGATCGAGCGGCAAGGAAGGGTCTATCGATCGCAGCCCGTCCCGCAGCGGCTCAGGGTCGAGAAAACGATCGACCACAGCGCTGATCAGCGACTCCTTGTCACCGAAAGCCCGAAAGATCGTCCCCTCGGCGACGCCGGCGGCCTCCGCCATCTGACGGCTCGTGACGGCCCGCCCCTTCTCGATCACCAGCGGCGTCACGGCGCTGATGATCATCGAGCGGCGCTCATCCACCGAGAGTGGCTGCGCGCGGCGAGTTATCGTCTCTGGCACCCCACGATGCTAAATGAGTGAGCACTCACTCCGCAATACTCTCCTGGGAGTATTTCGGCTGCAGAGTCCTAGTGCACGGGAAAGAACCCCGAGATGGCGGCCTCCTCCTCAGAGTTCGGCTTCCACGCCGAGCCTGCCTCGGCGTTTTGCGCGACCTGCGAAGCCAGTGTTGCGCCCGCGATCACGCTCGTGACGCCGGGCTGAGCGAGGAACCAGCCGAACGTCGCTGCGAGCATGCTGATGTCTCGCTCGTCGCAGAACGCCTGGAACCTCTCCATGGCATCCCAGTCGACGCCCTCAAGCGCTTCGGGCCGGATGGAAACGAGCCGACCCTCCGACGGCCCGCCCGAGCGAGAGTACTTGCCGGTAAAGAGGCCGTTGAACAGCGGGAAGAACGGAAGGAACCCCAACCCGTAGGCGTTGACCGCCGGCAGCACCTCGGCTTCAACGCCGCGACTAATCAGGCTGTACTCGTTCTGCGCGGAGATGAACTTCGGATGCCCGGCCAGCTGTGCGCGGAACTCCGCGTCTGCAATCTGCCAGCCATCGAAATTCGAGTGGCCAATGTAGCGGACCTTACCTTCCGCGATGAGTTCATCGAGCGCGGCAAGGGTCTCGTCGAGCGGGGTGATTCCATCTGGCCTGTGGTACTGGTAGAGGTCGATCCAATCGGTTTGGAGCCGCGTGAGAGACGATTCGATCGCGCGGCGGATGTAGCGGCGCGAGCCGAAGGCGCCCCAGTCCGGCCCGTTCATGCCCTGCATGCTCAGCCCGAATTTGGTGGCAAGCACAACGTCATCCCGGCGCCCCCTGAGCGCGTTCCCCATGAGCGTCTCGCTCAGGCCGCGGGTGCCCCCGTAGATGTCTGCGGTGTCGAAGAGTGTGATGCCGGCATCGATCGCGGCTGTGATGACTTCGTTCGTGCCTTCCTGGGTCTCGGTGCGAGTCTTGGGTCTGCCGAAGTTGTTGCAACCGAGGCCAATCGTGGAAACCATGAGGCCGGAGTTGCCAAGAGGACGGTATTCGATATTCGTGTTCACCCTCCTATCCTCCCCCGCGAGCGGCCGCGGCGAGTTCCACCCCATGTCCGATTTGTGCCAGAACGTGTCAGATGCCCGGGATACTGTTCTTGCATGTTCAGTCGTTCCTACTTAGACACTCAGCCCGCGCACATCGCGCGCATCGACTCCCCCATCGGTCGCATCGAGATCACGAGCGACGGCGATGCAATCACTTCTCTTTCGATCGAGCGTGCCGGCACCCTGCCGTTCGACGAACTGCCAGAGAACACGAGCCCCCTGCTCGAGCTCGCGGCCAGGCAGCTCGCGGAATATTTCTCCGGCACGCGCCACACGTTCGAACTCCCGGTCGCACTCGTCGGCACCGAATTCCAGAAGACCATTTGGTCGCAACTGACAGACATCGAGTGGGGCGACGTCATGAGCTATGGCGAACTTGGCATCGCCAGCGGGCGCGCGACCGCCGGGCGTGCCGTGGGCGGAGCAGTCGGCGCGAACCCGATCCCCATCATTGTGCCGTGCCATCGGGTGCTTGCTGCGAATGGCAGGATCACGGGGTACAGCGGCGGCAACGGCATCCCGACCAAGGTCTGGCTTCTCGACCACGAAGGCATCGAGCACGTGGCATGAGTGATGCTGCGGGTGGTGCCATTTCGCGCCCTGATGTCACCCGGCCCGACATCGTCGTTGGCGAAGACGGCCGTGGTCGTTGCCGCTGGGCGGTATCAGACCCCGAGTACCTGCGCTATCACGACGACGAATGGGGTCGGCCACTCCACGGCGACCGGGCACTCTACGAGAAGCTCAGTCTCGAAGGCTTCCAGGCCGGGCTGTCGTGGATCACAATTCTTCGGCGCAGACCCGCCTTCCGCGAGGTCTTCCACGGGTTCGAACCCGAACTCGTTGCGCTGATGGGCGACGATGAAATCGAGGCAGCCATGGCGGATGCCCGCATCATCCGCAATCGCGCGAAGGTTCTCGCAACCATCAAGAATGCGCGGTTGACGCTCGAACTCACTCGCGATCATCCGGGTGCGCTGGACGAACTCATGTGGTCGTTTGCGCCACCGCCTCGAGCGCAGCGGCTGAGATCATTCGCGGAGGTGCCCGCGGTCACCGACGAGTCGGCCGCAATGAGCAAGGCACTCCGCAAACTCGGCTTCGGCTTCGTGGGCGCAACGACCATGTACGCGCTGATGCAGTCAGCGGGGATGGTTGACGATCACGTCGAGGGCTGCTGGTGCGCTACGTCGTAGGCGAGTGACCCGTAGCCAGCCAGCGGTGGGCCGTACCCAGCCTGACGAATCAGATCCGGATCGTAGACCTCGTTGTCAGCGCCAAGAATAAACGCCCAGACAAATGGGAAGAAGATGAACAGCACGACGAATCCGCCCGGCTTACGGAACGCGAGGCCCGTGCGGTAGGCGCCGACGGCCTCAAAGACCGCGGTCACAATAGCGCCGGGCGAGACCAGAGCCAGAAGAGACAGCCAGCCCTGCTGGCCGCCGAGTTCGAGGATCCGCCAGTTGATGAAGATCGGAACCCACGCCGCCCACGGCTCGATCCCGACCTTGCGGAACAGCCGCATGAATGCGAAACCGTTCAGCACGTACACCGCGACCACAATCACGAACACGACGGTTACGTAGACCAATACAATCGCCCCGATCAGGACGCCCCAACCCGCATAGCCGTAGTTGTTGTTCATCCGATAACCCTAGCGACCGCCCAGTCGCGATCGACCCAAACGATGAGGCTGACCAACGATGAGGCTGACTAAGGATGAGGTCGGCCTGGACGATGAGGTGGACCTAGACGATGAGGTCGAGTTCTCCTGACGCAGCCCGGGTAAGGCGGATGCCGACACTCGGCGCCCACTCGATCAGCTCGTCGACCGAGCCGAAGTCGCGACCCGCGGCCGCGAGGGCCCGAACCAGCTCGCCCTTGCCGTGCTTGTTGAAATGATTGAGCGCTCGAAGGCGGCCGCCGTCTGTCTCAGTCACGACGCGAAGGAAGACGCTGTCGTCCCGCACCGGCGCTGGGCCGAGGTGCACGTACGACTCCGAGCGGAGATCGAGAATCAGCCCCGTCACCCCCGCGAGTGCCGCGGCGTTCGGAACGCTCCAGAGCCGCGAAAGGGAGGCTCCGGGGATTCGCGAATCGTGCGAAAAGCGATAGGCCGGTATCGGGTCGTCCGCGCCGATGAGCCCAAATAGGGCCGAATGGATGACGATACTGCTCCCGAGGAACGCGCGAGCGGGCGCATCCACGCTGGCAACCTCGAGGGCGTCATACAGCACACCGGTGTATCGCTCGATCGCCGGCATGACGGGCGATCTCGAGATGGCACGGTTGCGTTCCACTTCGAACCGCTGCGTCGCGCCCAGTTTCAGCGCGGCCATGGATCCTGCCACGTTGGTAGAAATCGCTCGCAGCCCGGCCAACGCCGAGCGGCGGGGACGAGCCAGCGACGGGAACGACAGCGCGCCCAGATCCAACACGGCGTCGGGGTCACCGCCATCCCGCTTCGTCTCAGACGGTGGAAGCAGAATCAGCACCGGAGTGGTACCGGCACTAACTACTCAGGAAGGCGATCGCGTCATCGACGGTCTGCCCAAGAGGCTGAACGGAGTCGAGCGTGATGCGTGGCACGGTTGCGGCGGTTCCGGCCCACTCCGAGTACTCGTCAAGGCTCTGCTCAACGGCGTGCCAGGTTGGTTCGGGTAAGTGGGTCAGGTTGCGATCGCGCGCCTCGAGCCGCTCACGGTGGAGGTTGGTATCAGAGCAGATGACCTCGATAAACCGCAGGTTCTCGTGATGCCGTTTAGCGAGTTCGACCCACTGCTCGCGCGCGGGATCAACCGCATTGACGGCATCCACGATGATGCTCTGGCCATTGGCGAGCGCGGCATCGGCAATTGCCTCTGCCACGAGATACGCGGCGAGTCCGGTCGGCTGGTCAGAGTCGATGCCCGCCGACAGGATTGCCGACTCGATCGGGTCAACCGACAGCACCGCATACCCGAGGCGATTGCCGATGACCTCCGCAATCGTGCTCTTGCCAGCACCAGGCAGGCCAGCCATGGCGATGAGCATGATCAGTCGAGCGAAGCGTTGCGAGCGACGATGGTCACGATGTCGTGATCAACCGAAAGGAAGCCATCTTCGGCCTGCGCCGTGATCAGTTCTCCCGTGGGAGTCGTGATCCGCACCTCGCCGGCACCGAGGATCGCAAGGATCGGCTCGTGCCCGGCCAGTATGCCGATCTGACCCACCATGGTGCGCGCAATAATCTGCTTCGCGGCACCGGACCAGACTTCCTGGTCCGCTGACACTACGCTGACACGCAGTTCGTGCGCGGCAGGCTGTTCACCCTGCACGTCAGCCACGGCTAGTCGTTTTCCTTCTGGATCTTCGCCCACTGCTCTTCGACATCGCTGATCGCACCGACGTTGAAGAACGCCTGTGTCGCAACGTGGTCAAACTCGCCCTTGGCGATGGCGTCGAACGACTCGATGGTGTCTTTGAGCGGCACGGTCGAACCCTCGACACCCGTGAACTTCTTGGCCATGTAGGTGTTCTGCGACAGGAACTGCTGAATGCGACGTGCGCGGTTGACCGTGGTGCGGTCCTCTTCGCTTAGCTCATCGAGCCCCAGGATCGCGATGATCTCCTGGAGTTCCTTGTTCTTCTGCAGAATCGCCTTTGTCGCCGTCGCAACGCGGTAGTGGTCGGCGCCCAGGTAGCGGGGGTCGAGGATGCGGCTGGTCGAGGTGAGCGGATCGATCGCAGGATACAAACCCTGCGAGGCCAGGTCACGAGACAGCTCGGTGGTTGCGTCAAGGTGAGCAAACGTGGTCGCCGGAGCCGGGTCGGTGTAGTCGTCGGCCGGGACGTAGATGGCCTGCAGCGAGGTGATCGAGTGGCCACGCGTGGAGGTGATGCGCTCCTGAAGCACACCCATCTCATCCGCCAGGTTCGGCTGGTAGCCGACGGCGGAAGGCATGCGGCCGAGCAGCGTCGAAACCTCTGAGCCGGCCTGGGTGAAGCGGAAGATGTTGTCGATGAACAGCAGGACGTCCTGGTTCTGCACATCGCGGAAGTACTCCGCCATGGTCAGCGCCGAGAGCGCGACGCGAAGACGCGTTCCCGGCGGCTCATCCATCTGGCCGAAGACCAAGGCGGTCTTGTCGAAGACGCCGGCCTCCTCCATTTCGCCGATGAGGTCGTTGCCCTCACGGGTGCGCTCGCCGACGCCGGCGAATACCGAGACGCCACCGTGGTCTTGTGCAACGCGCTGGATCATCTCCTGGATGAGCACGGTCTTGCCGACACCCGCGCCGCCGAACAGGCCAATCTTGCCGCCCTGCACGTACGGAGTGAGGAGGTCGATCGACTTGATACCGGTCTCGAACAGCTCGGTCTTGGACTCCAGCTGGTCGAATGCCGGCGGACGGCGGTGGATGGGCCAGCGCTCGGTGATCTCGAACTTTACGCCGCCAACCCTGGTTGGGTCGTCGGCGTCGGTGTTGAGCACCTCGCCGATGACGTTGAAGACCTTGCCCTTGGTGACTTCGCCGACCGGAACGGAGATCGCGGCACCCGTGTCGCGAACCTCCTGGCCCCGCACGAGACCGTCGGTCGGGTTCAGCGCGATGGCGCGAACCAGGTCGTCGCCGAGGTGCTGCGCGACCTCGAGCGTGATCTCCGTGCCGACACCGTCAATGGTGACCGTCGTCTTCAGCGCGTTGTACATCCCTGGGATGGCATCGTGTGGAAACTCGATGTCGACGACGGGGCCGGTGACGCGAGCGATGCGACCGACGCCGGTGGTCTCGGCTTCGGCCTTTCCGGGCTTCTTCGCTGTGGCAGTGGGTGTCATCAGTTTCTCTCTCCTAAGTGGAATTCTGTGCTTGTTTGTGAACGCGTCCCTGCCGCGGTCACCCTGCCGAGCTCAGGGCGTCTGCGCCGCCGACGATCTCGGAAATCTGCTGGGTGATTTCAGACTGGCGAGCGTTATTCGCGAGTCTTGTGTAGTCCTTGATGAGCTTGTCTGCGTTGTCGCTCGCAGAGTGCATCGCGGTTTGACGTGCCGCGTGCTCGGCAGCGGCCGACTGCAACATGGCGTTGAAGATACGGCTCTCGATGTACACCGGAAGGAGCGCGTCGAGAACGTTCTCGACATCCGGCTCGAATTCGTATGACGGAAAGGCCTGACCGTCAGCTGACTCGTCATCCTCGATCAGTTCGAGCGGAAGGAGACGGATGACTTCGGGAATCTGCGTGACCGAATTGACGAAACGGTTGTAGACGATGTGAATCTCGTTGACGCCGCCCTCGGACTCGGGCTGCACAAACTTCTCGACCAGCGCCGAACCGATCTCCTGTGCGCGCGAAAACTCGGGGCGCTCGGTGTCGCCCGTCCAGATCTGCTCGGAAGCCCGGCGCCGGAAGGTGAAATACGCCGCCGCCTTGCGGCCGACGGTGTAATAGACGACCTCTTTGCCCTCGCTCTGGAGCTTGGCTACCAACTCGCCGGATTCCCGGATGATGTTGGTGCTGAAGGCTCCCGCAAGACCGCGATCAGAAGTGAACAGCACAACTGCCGCCCGCGTGACCTTCTCGGGCTCGGTGGTCAGGATGTGGTCGACGTTCGAATATGTGGCAACCGCAGAGACCGCCCGCGTGACGGCACGCGAATAGGGACCGGATGCCGCAACTCTCGCCTGCGCTTTAGCAATGCGCGAGGCGGAGATGAGCTCCATGGCCCTGGTGATCTTCTTGGTCGTCTGGGCAGCCTTGATCCGCTGCCGATAGACCCGAAGTTGCGCTCCCACGAACTACTTCCGCCTCTTCTGTACCTTGATCTGCTCCTGAGCAATGTCCTCAGGTTGGATGGCCGTGAACTGTTCTTTGCCTGCGGACGACAGGGACTTGCCGTCGCCGGTCTGGAACTCGAGCTTGAACTTCTCTACCGCGGCGTCGAGATCGGCGGTTGTGCCGTCATCCAGCACATTCGTGTCGCGCAGCGTCGTCAACACCTCGGTGTTGCGGCCCAGGTAGTCGAGCAACTCGCGCTCGAAACGAAGCACGTCCTCTACGGCAACCTCGTCCAGCTTGCCGTTGGTGCCCGCCCAGATGGAAACGACCTGCTCCTCGACCGGGTACGGCGAGTACTGCGGCTGGCGCAGGAGCTCGGTGAGGCGGGCGCCGCGAGCGAGCTGGCGGCGGCTGGCCTGGTCGAGGTCGGATGCGAACAGCGCGAACGCCTCGAGCGACCGGTACTGGGCGAGCTCGAGCTTCAGTGTGCCCGAAACCTTTTTGATCGACTTGACCTGGGCGTCGCCACCAACACGCGAGACCGAGATGCCGACGTCGACTGCGGGGCGCTGGTTAGCGTTGAACAGGTCGGACTGCAGGAAGATCTGGCCGTCGGTGATGGAGATCACATTGGTCGGGATGTACGCCGAGACGTCGTTCGCCTTGGTCTCGATGATCGGGAGACCCGTCATCGATCCTGCGCCGAGCTCGTCAGAGAGCTTCGCGCAACGCTCGAGCAGGCGGGAGTGCAGGTAGAACACGTCGCCGGGGTACGCCTCGCGTCCCGGCGGACGGCGCAGCAACAGCGAAACCGCGCGGTAGGCCTCCGCCTGCTTCGACAGGTCATCGAAGATGATCAGGACATGCTTGCCCGCGTACATCCAGTGCTGGCCGATCGCCGAACCGGTGTAGGGGGCGAGGTACTTGAAGCCGGCAGCGTCGGAGGCCGGGGATGCGACTATTGTCGTGTATTCCATCGCTCCTGCATCCTCAAGCGCGCCCTTGATGCCCGCGATCGTCGAGCCCTTCTGGCCGATCGCGACGTAGATGCAGCGGACCTGCTTGTTTACGTCACCGGACTCCCAGTTGGCCTTCTGGTTGATGATGGTGTCAATGGCGATAGCAGTTTTGCCGGTCTGGCGGTCACCGATGATGAGCTGGCGCTGGCCGCGGCCGATCGGGATCATGGCGTCGATGGCCTTGATGCCGGTCTGCATTGGCTCCTTGACGCTCTGGCGCTGCATGACGCCCGGCGCCTGCAGTTCGAGCGCGCGACGACCCTCTGAGGCAACTTCGCCCAGGCCGTCGATCGGGTTGCCGAGCGGGTCGACGACGCGGCCCAGGTAGCCGTCGCCAACGGGAACCGAAAGGACTTCACCCGTGCGGGTGACTTCCTGCCCCTCCTCGATGCCGGCGAACTCACCGAGCACTACCACGCCGATCTGGCTCTCTTCGAGGTTCTGCGCGAGGCCTAGTGTGCCGTCTGCGAAACGCACCAGCTCGTTTGCCATGACGCCCGGGAGGCCCTCGACGTGGGCGATGCCGTCCGCGGCGTCGGTGACGTAGCCGACCTCGGTCTTGGTGCTCTTGCCGGGCTCGTATGCCTTGACGAACTCTTTGAGCGCGTCGCTGATCTCGTCCGGGCTGATCGTGATGTCTGCCATTGGGTTCCTTATTTGAGTGTCACTGAGTCGTCTAAATCAACTGCAGCCGCTAGCCAGCGAGCTGAAGCCGAAGATCCGAGATGCGGTTCGAGATCGTGCCGTCGATGACCTCGTCACCGATTTGGATCCGCATGCCGCCGAGGACGCGTTCGTCGACGACCTCATTGATGCGGATCTCTTTGTCGTACTGTGCGGAGAGCGCCTTCTGTAGTCGCTCGAGTCGCACCGCTGACAGCGGACTCGCGACCGTGACGGTCGCGATTGCAAAGCCTGCCTGGTCGGCGACCAGGTTCGCGCCGTAGCGCAGCAGTTCACCAACGCGGCGCCCGCGCGGCTGGGCGATGAGGGATGCGACGATCGACACCGTCTGCTCGCTCACCTTGCCGTGGAGGAGTTCCTTCACCAACGAGATTCTGCCATCGACTGATCCGAGTTTGCTGCCGAGCGCCAGCTCGAGATCGGCATTGGAGCTGACCGCGGTAGCGAAGGTGAAGAGCTCGTCGTCGATCGAAACCGACTTTGGCGCCGACTCGGCGACGGCACGGATGCCCAGCTCTTCTATCCCCGCGACCAGGTCGGCCGCGCTGGACCAGCGCTGGACGACGAGCGACTCGAGCACCGTATTCGCGACTGGCGTGTATGCAGCGAAGACGGCATCCACAATCCCGAGCTTGTTGGCTGACTCGGCCGTGTCATCGGCGAGGGCTGCGCGAAGCTGAGGTGAACCGGCCACCACGAGGGATGCCTCGAGCAACTGCTCGCCAGCCTTCAGGCTGACCGACCCCTGCTTGTTCAGCACTGCGACCGCTGCCGCGAGTGCCTCTCTCGTCGCTGAACCCATGAAGCTACGCCTTCGCCTTCGAACGCCCGACTTCGCCTGCGCGGTCTGCCGCCTCGAGGTCCGCAAGGAAGCGATCGACGATCGCGGTCGAACGCTTGTCGTCGTTCAGGCTCTCGCCGATGACCCCGGAAGCGAGGTCGATCGCAAGCGACCCAACCTCGGCGCGGAGAGAGACGAGCGCACTCTGCCGCTCTGACTCGATCGCCGTCTTAGCGTTCGCGGTGATGCGAGCCGCGTCTGCCGTCGCCTGTTCGATGAGCTCAGCACGAATTACCCTGGCTTCGTCACGGGCCTGTTCGCGGATTCGGGCCGCTTCAGCACGACCCTCCGCGAGCTGCGCGTTGTAGTGCTCGAGCGCATCCTGGGCACCCGCCTGGGCCTCCTCGGCGCGCTTCAGACCACCCTCGATGGCGTCGCGACGCGCATCGAGCGCGGAGTTCAAGCGGGGCACCACCTTCCAGATGAACAACACCAGGATGATGGCGAACGAGATCGTGCCCCAGACCAGGTCGGGGACTGCCGGGAAGAGCAGACTTGGGGTCGCAGCGGCGCGCACTGCGAATGTGTCGAGCATCCGGACTCCTTAGCTAAGTAGCGTTGACGTAAGCGGCGTTGACTTACGGGTGCGGGAACGGGATGAAGGCAACCGCGATCGCGATGAAGGCGAGAGCTTCGGTGAGTGCGATGCCGAGGAACATCAGGCCGGTGAGGCGACCCTGGAGTTCGGGCTGGCGGGCCACCGACTCGATGGTCTTGCCGACGATGATTCCTACACCAATACCAGAGCCGATAGCGGCGAGGCCAAAGGCGAGTGGCGCGATCTGTCCGACGAGGTCGATGTTTGTAGACACAGGTGGTTCCTTTCGAGGGTGGATTCGTTACGACGACTGATGTGAAAGTCAGCCGATGTGAGGGTCAGTGCTCATCGGCCAGCGCCATCTGGATGTAGATGGCAGCGAGGATGGTGATCACGTAGGCCTGAAGAGCAGCGACGAACAGCTCCAGCACTGTGAAGGCAATTCCGAACGCGAACGTCCCGATGCCAAGGAACCCGAGCGGATTGCCCTGATTGGCCAGCACTGTGAAGAAGAAGAACTCCGTCGCCGAGAAACACAGCAGCAGCAGCATGTGCCCGGCGACCATGTTCATGAGGAGTCGGAGGGTGAGCGTTATGGGGCGCAGGATGAAGGTCGAAAGGAACTCGAGCAGGGCGAGGAACGGGGTGAGCGCTTTCGGAACGCCGGGAAGGATGAGCGCGTTCTTGAAGAATCGCCACGAGTACTTGCGCATTCCGGCGTAGATGAACAACACGTATGCCACGACCGCCATCAGGAGCGGCAGCCCGATCACCGACGTGCCGGCAATCTGGAGGCCCGGGATGACACCGGTGAGGTTCATCCCCAGAGTCACGAAGAAGATCGTCATGAGAATCGACATGAAACGCTTGCCGTCTTTTTCACCCAGCGTCTCGACGACGATGTTGTTGCGGACGAAACCCAGAATGAACTCGACGACAACCTGAGCGCGGGTCGGAATGATCTTCATGCGACGGGTGCCCAGCCAGAGCAGCAGAACAAGCACGACGACGACGACCAGCCGAATGAGCATGATGCGATTCAGCTCGAATGGCGTGCCCTGGAAGAGGATGGCCGGGGGAAAGAACTCGTCAATCGAGGGACCCTGAAATCCACCGCCCGTGTTGTCAGCTTTGACCGACGGGAGAAGCGTGATGAGAGTGGACTTTATCAGTTGCTTTCTCCGGCGTCAGGCGTTCGAGACGGGGCGATCAGGGGGGAAGTTCTGCGCTCAGCCTATCAAAATTATCCGGGGTCCGACGACCGATCGGGCCGCACAGCTAGGCGGCATCGTCGCGAGGTGAACTGGTCGGTTTCGTGTCTCCCGGGAGGTCGACATCGCTCACGTACGGCACCCGGGCCCGCTGATAGGCGACGATGTCGGTGACGAGCGACCCGATCACGGCGACGATGACGGAGACTCCGAAAACGGATGGATTCAGCCAGTGTTGCCCGCGGAGCGCGAGCGCCACAACGAGGAACAAAACGAGCTTCAGAAACCACACGCCGAGTACGATGCCGAAGAACACGGGACTCGTGGAGTCGCCCTTCGTGACGCGACCCGCGAGCAGCATGCTCCCCGCGGTCAGCGCCAGAAATGCGGCCGCCAGCGCCGAGCCCAGCAGCCCCCCAACGAGGCCGGGGATGCCAGCCACGAGCAGGCCAACGGCGCCAGCCACAATCGCCACGGCGAGCGCGAGGATGCCGCCATAGCGAAGAGCGCGGGTCAGGATGGGCGTGACACTCAAGTTGTCGCGCCTTTCTCGTGCAGGCGGCCGAGGGCGACATCCGCCTCGGCTTCGGTGGGCTCGATGCCGACCGCTACTGAGTCGGCTGCCGCGTCGAGTGGGTCGAGCCTCGCGATGGCGTCGTCATCCACGGCGCTACCCTTCTCCGCCGACTGGACTTGTGCCTCGACACGCTTCCGCTTGCTGAGTGGGGCAAGCGTGAAACCCGCTGTCACAATTAGCCCGATCACAATGAAAGTGGCGGACAACCACCACGGTATGAAGAGGAACGACAGCACGCCGATCGATGCGACGGACGTCCAAGAGTAGAAGATCAACACGGCGTGCAGATGAGTGTGACCCATGTCGAGGAGCCGATGATGCAGATGCTTCCGATCGGCGCTGAATGGCGATTTTCCTGCGCGCACCCGCCGAAGCACGGCCAGCCCGAAATCGAGCAGCGGGATCACCAGAATGGCGAATGGCAGGATTATCGGGATGTTGGCCACAAGCAGGTCGCTGTGCCCGATGCGCCCGATGGTCACATACCCCGGATCGATGTTGCTCGTGACCGAGATCGCCGAGACCACCATGAGGAGGCCGACGAGCAGCGCGCCGGAATCCCCCATGAATAGCTTGGCCGGATGAAAGTTGGTTGGCAGAAACCCAATACATGCCCCAATGAGGACCGCCGTGACCAGCGCCGCCAGGTTGAAATAGTCGATGTTGTTGACCGACTGCTGGACGTACGTGTAGACGAAGAATGCACCGTTGGCGATGATCGCGACACCCACGACCAGGCCGTCGAGGCCGTCGATGAAGTTCAATGCATTCATAACGAGCACGACCGTAAAAACGGTAATCACCAGCAGCTGGAACGGACCAAGAACAATCAGGACGCCGATCGGGAGCGTCGTGAACTGGACGCCGCCAAATGCCAGAACTCCTGCCGCGATGATCTGTCCGGCAAGTTTGGTGAGCCAGTCCAGGTCCCAGATGTCATCAACGACGCCCATCACGACGATGATGAATGCCGCGGCGATGATCGCGACAATTTCTGCGTGCGAATTGGAGAACACCTCACGCAACTGCGGGATGAACGCGGCCACTCCGAATGCGGCGAGTACGCCGAAAAACATTGCGACCCCTCCGAGTCGCGGAGTGGGACGAGTGTGGACGTCGCGGGACCGAATTTTCGGGTACAGCCTGAAACGGTGGCTCAGCTTCAGGATGAGCAGTGAGAAGCCCCACGAAACCAGCGCGGCGACCGCGGTCACCAGAACATAGAAGATTA
Organism: Glaciihabitans sp.; assembly: GCA_025463785.1. GTDB lineage: Bacteria > Actinomycetota > Actinomycetes > Actinomycetales > Microbacteriaceae > Galbitalea. The sequence continues at coordinate 45,983 of JAODBD010000002.1, read as the reverse complement.
TTCGCATCGATCTGCTCCAACGAGCTCGATGATGGCGTCGTCCGAGATCACTCCGTGGCGCACGATACGCAATTTGCCGCCGGGCTGCGCGAGGGAGGTGGCGTCGACGATGGTCGAGCCGGGGTCTGGGGCGCCCGAGTGTTCCGTGCCCACTTCGCCGTCATCCAGATAGACGTTGACGGCGTCGCCAAATGCCTTTTGCGCCTGCTTGACCTTTGTTGCCGCCGGCTTGCCGGTGAGGTTGGCGCTGGAGACGGCAAGGGGGCCGGTGTCTGACAGGAGTTCGAGGGCGACGCGGTTGGCCGGCATCCGCAGCGCGACGGTGCCACGGGTCTCGCCGAGGTCCCAGGCGAGAGAGGCTCGCGCCTGCAGGATCACCGTGAGGCCACCCGGCCAGAACGCGGCGACGAGATCGTGAACCTCCTGTGGCACGGTTTCGGCAAGTGCATCGAGGGTCGGGATGCCCGGGATCAGCACGGGCGGCGGCGACGTTCTGCCGCGCCCCTTGGCGTCGAGGAGGGCTTGAACTGCCGTCGGAGAAAAGGCATCAGCGGCAATGCCGTAGACCGTGTCGGTCGGAATCACGACGAGTTCTCCCCTGCCGATGGCGGCGCGAGCAAAGCGCATACCGGAGAGCAGCTCAGCGCCAACTGAGCAGTCGAATACAGGGGCCATGTCACGTACATCGTAGTCGCAGGCTCCTCCGCGTTTGCCGCGATAGCGTGGTACCACCGTGGACCTCTACCTCTTCGATTTCGACAAGACGCTATACGCATATGACTTCAGGAAGCGGTTGCCAGCGCTCAGTCGGCTGAGCGGGGTCAGCGAGTATCACTTGGCCAAAACCTGGTGGGCCGGTGGATACGAAGTGCGCGCCGAGCTCGGCGAGTGGAAGACCGCCGAAGACTATCTCGACGTGTTTGCCGAGGTCACCGGAGCGCGACTGACGCTTGACCAGTGGTGCGAAGCGAGGCACGAAGCATCGACTCCGAACGCGGGCGTCATCGAGGCGCTGCGGCGCACGTCCGGCCTCGGCGAGGTGTCCCTGTTTTCGAACAATCCCCCGCCGTTTGTTGCGACGCTGTCGCGGATGGCGCCGGATGTCGCGCAGATTCTCGGCCCGAATGTGCTGGTCAGCTGCCAAATCGGCATCCGCAAGCCGTCCCCGGACGCCTATCGCGCCGCGCTCGCGCACTACCGGGCGGGCGCCGAAGACACGTTCTTTGTCGACGACTCGGCCGCGAATATCGAGGGCGCCCGATCGATCGGGATTACGGCGTTCCACTACACCGCCGACACCGACGTGCCTGCCTTGAACGTGGCCATCGACGCGTTCGCACGACGAAATGGATCCCCGAAGTGAACGAGGGTCTGCTCTTCATTTTCGACATGGATGACGTGTTGTACGACTACGACTGGAGCTTCCGCATGCGCGGAATGTCCGAGCTCACGGGCCTCTCCATCCCTGATCTGCATAGCCGGTGGTGGAACGGCCGCGGCGAGTCGGCAGCTGAGGCAGGCGAGTACTCGACGGCCGGAGAATACCTGGCCGCGTTCCAGTCGGCGATCGGGGCGAACGTCGGGGTTCAGGATTGGCTGCGCGTTCGCGGCAGCGCTATGACCCCGCTGCCCGAGTCAATCGCTGCGGTAAGGCGAGCCTCTGAGCTCGGACAAATCACTCTGCTCACCAACAACGGTCCCCTCGTTCAGGATCATCTGGCGACCCTGGCCCCGGAATTGGCTGACCTGTTCGGCGAGCATCTCCTCACTTCGAGCAGCTACGGCGCTCGTAAACCGGACCGCGCCGTGTTCGATCGCGTACTCGCGTCATATGGCGTGGAGGCCCACAATGCCTTCTTCGCGGACGACCTGCCGGATAACATCCGGGGCGCCACGGCCGTCGGGATCACCGCCCACCTCTTCACGACTCCCGTCGCGCTGCTCGACGCGATCGAGGCATTTGCCGCCTCTCGACGCTAATTCGCCCGACTGAGTCTCAGCGATTCATCATGTGGGCAGCAGCTGGAGCTCTTGCGAAGCGACCAGTAGGGCTAGTGCTTTAGCGCCGTCGTCGCCCGGTCGCGGCCGAGGAGGTCCCGGTGAGTCGCGACGGCGACCCAGCCGTCTGCGCGGAGCAGTGCGGCGATCGCCACGGCCTGCAGCTCGCCGTGCTCGAGCACCAGAACGCCGCCCGGGTGGAGCAGGCGGGCTGCTGTCTTCGAAACGTGACGGATGACATCCAGCCCATCGTCGCCGCCGTAGAGGGCGAGTTCGGGGTCGTGCAGACGCACCTCAGGATCGCGCGGAACTGCATCGCTCGGAATGTACGGCGGGTTCGATGCGACGACATCCACGGTTCCGTCGAGTTCGTGGAACGCATCGGCCAGGTCGCCGAGAAGCAGGTGTGCGTTCGATGCGCCGGTCAGTTCGCGGTTCTGCTGGGTCCAGCGAAAGGCGTCCGGCGATTTCTCGACCGCATAGACGACCGACTGCGGTACCTCGGTTGCGATCGAGAACGCGATTGCGCCGCTGCCGGTTCCGAGATCGACGGCGATCGGCGCCGCGCTCGGCACTGCCCGCAGGGCATCGATCGCGATCTGGGTGACCTGCTCGGTCTCCGGTCGCGGCACAAAGACGCCGGGGCCCACAGCGAGTTCGAGCGCGCGAAACCACGCGCGACCCGTGATGTGCTGGAGCGGCTCGCGGGCCGCCCTGCGCTCGAGAGCCTCCGTCAGAACCCGCAGGTCGTGGGCCGAAAGTTGTGCGCCGGTGATTGCCCTCGCCTGGACCTCGCCTCGGCTGAGCCCAACAACGTGCCCGATTAGCAGCTCCGCATCGACCTCGGGGATCGGGATGCCGGCCTCGGTCAGGACCGCGACGGCATGGTCACGAAACCCCGCGATGGTGACGGGGTTCACGCCTCCGCGCCGATGTCGGCGAGGCGAGCCTCTTCGTCGAACCGAATGCAGGATTCGATGACGGGCTCGAGAGCGCCGTTCATGACCTGATCGAGGTTGTACGCCTTGTAGCCGGTGCGATGGTCCGCGATGCGGTTCTCCGGGAAGTTGTACGTGCGAATGCGCTCGGAGCGATCCATTGTGCGGATCTGGCTCTTGCGTGCAGCGGACGACACGGCATCCGCCTCCTCCTGGTAGCGGGCGAGGATGCGTGCGCGCAGAACGCGCATGCCAGCCTCGCGGTTCTGCAACTGGCTCTTCTCGTTCTGCATTGCAACGACGATTCCGGTGGGAAGGTGGGTGATGCGCACTGCGGAGTCGGTCGTGTTGACCGACTGGCCGCCGGGACCGCTCGAGCGGTAGACATCGATCTTGAGGTCGTTCTGATTGATCTCCACCTCTTCGGGCTCATCCGCCTCGGGGAAGACCAGAACGCCCGTCGTCGACGTGTGGATGCGACCCTGCGACTCGGTCGCGGGCACGCGCTGCACGCGGTGGACGCCGCCCTCGTACTTCAGGTGCGCCCAGACGCCCTGCGACGGGTCGGTCGCGTTCGACTTGAATGCGATCTGGACATCCTTGTACCCGCCGAGATCGCTCTCGGTGCGGTCGAGCAGCTCGTATTTCCAGCCCTTGGATTCCGCGTAGTGCATATACATGCGCAGCAGGTCGGCGGCGAAGAGGGCGCTCTCGGCCCCTCCCTCACCACCCTTGATCTCCATGATCACGTCGCGACCGTCATCCGGATCCCTCGGGATCAGCAGGCGACGCAGCGCCTCCTGCACGACGACCTGGTGCTCTTCGAGGGTGGGCACCTCATCCGCGAAGGCCTCGTCGTCGCGTGCGAGTTCGCGCGCGGCTTCGAGATCTTCACCGGCCTGCCGCCAGTTCGTGTACGCCGTCGAAATCTTGCTCAGTTCCGCGTAGCGGCGGTTGAGCTTCTTGGCTCGCGCTGCATCGGCGAAAACATCGGGATCAGAGAGTTGCTTCTGGAGATCCTCGAGCTCGGCCAGCAGCGTGGCTACTGACTCGAACATCTAGTCCTCTTTGGTAGCGTGACCGTTGCTGTGCCCGTTGGTTGTGGGCGCAGGAAGCGACTTCTGGATCTGCATCAGGAACTCGACGTTCGACGAGGTCTCCTTGAGCTTGCCGAGAACGATCTCGAGGGCCTGCTGCTGTTCGAGACCCGCGAGGGCACGACGCAGCTTCCAGGTGACCTTGACCTCGTCGTCGCCAAGAAGCATCTCTTCGCGACGGGTTCCGGATGCGTTCACATCGACCGCAGGGAAGATCCGCTTGTCGGCGAGGGCACGCGAGAGACGAAGCTCCATGTTGCCAGTGCCCTTGAACTCCTCGAAGATGACTTCGTCCATCTTGGAACCGGTCTCAACCAGCGCGGTCGCGATGATGGTGAGCGAGCCGCCCTCCTCGATGTTGCGCGCGGCGCCGAAGAAACGCTTCGGCGGGTAGAGCGCAGCCGAATCGACTCCACCAGAAAGTACGCGACCGGATGCCGGCCCAGCCTGGTTGTAGGCGCGACCCAGACGCGTGATCGAGTCGAGAAGCACGACGACATCGTGTCCCAGCTCGACGAGGCGCTTCGCGCGCTCAATGGCGAGCTCTGCGACGGTCGTGTGATCTTCGGCGGGGCGGTCGAACGTCGAGGCAATGACCTCGCCCTTGACCGTGCGCTGCATGTCGGTGACCTCTTCCGGACGCTCGTCAACGAGAACGACCATGAGGTGAACCTCGGGGTTATTCTTCGAGATCGCGTTGGCAATGGCCTGCAGCATGAGCGTCTTGCCCGCCTTGGGCGGCGAAACGATCAGGCCTCGCTGGCCCTTGCCGATGGGCGACACGAGGTCGATGATGCGGGTGGAGAGCTTTGAACTCTCGGTCTCGAGGCGAAGCCGCTCGGTCGGGTAGAGCGGCGTCAGCTTGCTGAACTCGACGCGCTCCGCGGCCTCATCGACCGGCAGGCCGTTGACCGAGTCGATGCGCACGATCGCGTTGTACTTCTGGCGGCCCTGGCTGTTGTCACCCTCACGCGGCTGGCGAATCGCGCCGACGACAGCGTCACCCTTCCGCAGATTGTGCTTCTTGACCTGGCCAAGCGACACGTAGACGTCGTTGGCGCCGGGCAGGTAGCCACTGGTACGCACGAATGCATAGTTGTCGAGGACATCGAGGATGCCCGCAACCGGAATGAGGACGTCATCCTCGGTAATCTCCGGCTCGAAATCGTCGCTGACCGGACCTCGACCACGCTTGCGGTCACGGTATCGATTGCGGCTCGAGCGATCGCCGTCCTGGTCGAGCTGTTGGCCGGCGTTTTGGCCGTTGTTCTGCGCGTTTTGGGCGTTCTGGGCACCGTTCTGACCCTGGTTGCCAGAGTTCTGGCCGCCCGAGTTCTGCCCGGTCTGGGCACCGTTCTGGCGGTTGCCCTGTCCAGCGTTCTGCTGGGCTGCGCCTCCACCTGCCGCGCCCTGGGCGTTGCCTGAGCCGCTGCGGTTGCGATTGCGGCCGCGAGAGCTGCGGGTTCCGGTACCTTCGCTCGACTCGCCGGCGTCGCGAGCCTCAGTCGGCTCCTCCGGGACGAGGTTTTCGCCCGAGTCGGTCGAGAGCGTGGCGGCATCGATGTCTGGTTCCTGCTCAGCGATGTGGTTTGTTGCCGAAACGGGCTGCGCCTCGACGGCGGCTTCTGCCGCGGCAATGGCGTCAGCGGTCGTCGCGCGGCGCGGCGCGCGCTTGCGTGTTGCCGGCGCGGCTTCGACTGCGGCATCCGCGTTGTCGGGCGCGTCGGTAATCGTCGCGTCAGTAATCGGCGCGTCGGTGGCCTGTCCATTCTGGTCTTGCTGGTCTAGAGCATCCACGAGTTCTCCTTTACGAAGTTTGGATGCGCCGACGAGGCCGCGTTCGGTGGCAAGAGCAACGAGCTCAGGCAGTCGAAGGGCGCTCAAAGCGGCGCGGGAATTCGCGCCCGGGGCGCGAACGTTGACGTCAGTCACGAAAAAGGGTTCCTTTCGACTCCGGGTGAAAACATCCCGAAGGTAAGCGCGTCGCAAGTTCGAGGAACTGGTGCGGGTGACGTCTCGGTTTTCGTAAAACCAAACCGAACGCTTGCAGTTCAGATCCTGCGTGTTAGCGACTGCTAGATAAATGCAACCTGGGGTTCCTTGGGCTAAGCCAAAGCTTCTACCGGGTGCGGCACCACTGTAGCACCTTTGAAGTCGACGGCCAGCATCAGGGTCTGCCACGGGAGCGTCATGGTCGACTTGATCAGGTCGGCCGCAACGAGCCGCTGGGCGGGATCACTCGCCAGAACGAGGATCGACGGACCAGCACCGGAAACGACAGCCGGCAACCCGTGGGCCCGCAAAACCTGCAAAAGTTCGTCCGTCTGCGGCATGGCTGCCGCTCGATAGGCCTGGTGCAATTTGTCTTCGGTCGCCACGAACAACAACTCGGGGCTCTGGATGAGCGCGGCAATCAGGAGCGCCGATCGCGACACGTTGAAAATGGCATCCTCATGCGGCACCGAGGTCGGTTGAAGACTCCGGGCTAGCGCCGTCGACATGGTCGTTTCCGGGACGACAACGAGCGGTGAGACGCCGCGATGTACCATCAGCTTCTTGTATTGCGGGCCCGCCGCGGTCATCCACGCGATGGTGAGGCCGCCGAACAGCGCGGGCGCGACATTGTCTGGATGCCCCTCGAGCTCGGTCGCCAGCGCGAGTAGCGCCGCCGAGTCGATGTCGACGACACCCTCGAGCAGACCCTTAGCCGCCATGATCCCGGACACGATCGCGGCCCCGGATGACCCGAGCCCACGCCCGTGCGGGATGACGTTGCGCGCCACGAGGTCGAGGCCGGGCATCGTCTGGCCCAGGGCGGTAAACGTGTGGGAGATCGCCCGAACGACGAGGTTCGTGTCATCGAGCGGCACTTCGCCCTCGCCGACGCCGATGACCTGCACGGTTGCGCCGGTACCCTCGCGCACGGTTACCGTCAGTTCGTCGTACAGCGAAAGCGCAAGGCCGAGCGTGTCGAAGCCAGGTCCCAGATTGGCCGTTGTCGCTGGAACTTTGACCAGAACGCCGCGACCGACCGGAAGGGTCATGCCCCGCTCAGTCCGAGCACGCCGGCGATCTCTTTGACGTCGGTCGACACGATCGTCGGCTTGACATCGGAGCCGTCAGGGGTACGGAGAGCCCACTGCGGGTCCTTGAGCCCGTGGCCGGTGACCGTGAGAACGACCGTAGCGCCGCGCGGAATCACGCCGGCATCGCTGCGCTCGAGGAGACCCGCGACGCTGATGGCAGAAGCGGGCTCGACGAAAATTCCGACCTCGGCGGACAGGATGCGGTGGGCCTCAAGGATCTTGTCATCGCTGATCGCGCCGAAGTAACCATCGCTCACCTCGCGTGCTGCGGTCGCGAGGTGCCAGGATGCAGGGTTGCCGATGCGGATCGCACTCGCGATGGTCTCCGGATCCTTCACGATATGGCCGAGGACGATAGGCGCACTGCCAGCGGCCTGGAAGCCGAACATCCGCGGGAGCTTCGTCGACTGGCTGCGCGCGAGCTCCTCGGAATAACCGCGGTAGTACGCGGTGTAGTTGCCCGCGTTGCCGACCGGCACAATGTGGAAGTCGGGCGCATCCCCCAACACTTCGACGACCTCGAATGCCGCCGTCTTCTGGCCTTCGATGCGGTCGTTGTTGACCGAGTTCACGAGGTGAACCGGGTAGTTCTTTGCGAGCTCACGAGCAATGTCGAGGCAGTCATCGAAATTGCCCTGCACCTGCAGCAGCTCGGCACCGTGGGCGATCGCCTGGGCCAGCTTGCCCATCGCGATCTTGCCCTCGGGAACCAGCACTGCCGCAGTGATGCCCGCGTGTGTCGCATAGGCAGCGGCGGAGGCTGAAGTGTTGCCGGTCGAGGCGCAGATCACGGCCTTCGCGCCGTGCTCGACGGCCTTCGAGACGGCCATCGTCATCCCGCGGTCCTTGAAGGAACCGGTGGGGTTCATACCCTCGAACTTGACCCAGACTTTGGCACCGGTGCGGTGTGACAGAGCATCAGCGGGGATGAGCGGCGTGCCGCCCTCACCCAGCGTGATGATCGGAGTCGCGTCGGAGATGTCGAGACGATCGGCGTATTCACGGAGAACTCCGCGCCACTGGTTGGCCAACTTACAATCCTTCAACTCGGAGTACTGAGACGACCGAACGCACGACCTGGTTGGTCTCAAGTGCGGTCACGGTCGCGGCCAGCGCGGCCTCGGTTGCCTCATGGGTACCGATAACAAGGGTAGCGGTGGCGGGAGCGTCCCCCGAACCGGCGGCCGATTGGGTGAGCGTCTCGACCGACACGTTGTGCGCGCTAAACAGCGTGGCGATTACGGCAAGTACGCCAGGCTGGTCCTCGACCTCCAGAGTGATCTGGTAGCGCGTTGTCACATGTGCAATGGGCAGCACCGGCAGGTTCGCGTGCGTCGACTCGGCGACTCCGGGGCCTCCGATGACATGGCGCCGAGCCGCCGACACCAGATCGCCGAGAACAGCGGATGCCGTCTGCAGCCCGCCGGCCCCCGCACCGTAGAACATCAGGTTGCCTGCGGCCTCGGCCTCGATGAAGACAGCATTATTGGCACCGTGCACCGCCGCGAGCGGGTGGGTGACGGGGATCAGGGCGGGGTAGACGCGCGCGCTGACTCCGTCGATTCCGGTCTCGCCATCCGTCAGTCGCTCGCAAATGGCGAGCAGTTTGACGACGTAGCCGGCCTTGCGTGCCGCATCCACCTGCTCGATTGTGACCTTCGTGATGCCCTCGCGGTACACCGCCTCGAGCGGGATGTTCGTGTGAAAGGCGAGGCTCGCGAGAATCGACACCTTCTGCGCCGCGTCATAGCCCTCGATGTCGGCGGTCGGGTCTGCTTCGGCGTAGCCGAGCTCGGTGGCCGTCGCAAGTGCGGACTCGAGTGATGCGTCTTCGCGATCCATGAGGTCGAGGATGAAGTTGGTCGTGCCGTTGACGATGGCGAGGATGCGCTTGACCCGGTCGCCTGCCAGGCTGTCGCGCAACGGCCTGATAATCGGAATCGCACCACCGACCGCAGCCTCGTAGTACAACTGTGCGCCAACCTGTTCGGCGGCATCGAACAACTCCGCGCCGTGCGTCGCGAGCAGCGCCTTGTTGCCCGTGATCACGTCAGCGCCGGAATTGATCGCCTGCAGAATCAGCGTGCGCGCAGGCTCGAGGCCGCCCATGAGCTCGATCACAATGTCTGCACCGAGAATAAGTTGCTCGGCGTCAGTCGTCAGCAGGTGCCTCGGGATGGTCGGCGTGCGTTCCGCGTCAACGTTGCGAACAGCCACACCCACCAGTTCAAGACCGGCACCCGCTCGACTGGCAAGCTCGTCCCCGTGTTCGAGGAGCAGCGATGCCACCTGAGCCCCCACGTTGCCGGCCCCGAGCAGGGCGATGCGCAGGTTGCGGTATTCGATCATGATTTCTCCAGTCCTGGCCCACGCAACCCGGTGTCGCGACGCAGGAGATCTTCTTCGGTTTCACGTCGCACGAGTATGCGCGCTTCGCCGTCCAGCACGGCAATGACGGGTGGTCGGCCGAGGTAGTTGTAGTTGTTCGACAGCGACCAGCAGTATGCGCCGGTCGCGGCAACGGCAAGCAGGTCGCCCGGTTCGACATCGCCCGGCAGGTACTCGTCGCGTACGACAATGTCCCCGCTCTCGCAGTGCTTGCCCGCAACACGGACGAGGGACGCGGCTGCAGCCGAGCTTCGCGACGCGATGCGGGCCGTGTAGTCGGCACCGTAGAGGGCGCTGCGAATGTTGTCGCTCATCCCGCCGTCGATTGAGACGTATTTGCGAATGGCGCTGCTGTCGCTGCCACTACCGTCGCTGCCACTGCGGTCGCTGACACTCACCTCGACATCTTTGATCGTGCCGACCTCGTAGATCGTCGCGGTCGACGGCCCGATGATCGCACGGCCCGGTTCTACGGCGACGATCGGCACCGGAACTCCGTGCTCGGCGGCAGCTTCGGCCACGATGTCTGCCAATTGCCGCGCGATGTCATCGAGAGGCAGGGCGACGTCGACGCTCGTATATGCGATTCCGAATCCCCCGCCGAGGTTGAGCTCCGGTACCGGTCCACCTTTGAGCAGTTCGGCATGCACCGCGAACAGTCGGCGCGCGGCTTCTGCGAAGGCATCCGATTCGAAGATCTGCGAACCGATGTGCGAGTGCAAACCGAGAAACTGCAGCGAATCGTGCGACCGGATGCGCGCAACCGCATCTGCTGCGCCAGCCAGCGGGATGCCAAATTTCTGGTCTTCCCGCGCGGTGGCAAGGTATTCGTGTGTCGAGGCGTGCACACCACTGTTCATCCGAAGCCGCACGGGCTGAACTCGCCCGTGTTTTGTCGCGGCCGCAGCCACGCGATCGATCTCGATCAGGCTGTCGAGCACGACCGCACCAATGCCAACGCCCACTGCGCGATCGATCTCGGCGAGGCTCTTGTTGTTGCCGTGAAGGCCGAGGCGGGACGGGTCGATGCCCGCCGCGAGCACGACGGCAAGCTCCCCTCCGCTGCAGACGTCGATGTTCAGGCCATCTGCGATCATCCAGCGGGCCACCTCGATCGTCAGGAATGCCTTGCCCGCGTAATAAACCTTTGCACTCGAGCCGATGCGGGCGAACTCTCGGTCGAATGCCTCCCGAATCTGAATGGCGCGACCCCGGGCATCCGCCTCATCGAGGACGAAAAGGGGCGTGCCAAACTCGGCGGCCAGCTTGGTTACATCGCTGCCGCCGATCGAGAGAACTCCGGATGCCGTCCTCACCGCCGAGCGCGGCCAGACGGACGGCGCGAGCGCGTTCGCATCTGCTGGCACGGCCAGCCATTCGGGGGCGAGCGGATTTGCAGACACGATGGGAGACACCTCACGGAAACGACAGGCTGGGTGAGGCGAGAGAACCCGAGTTGGTCCTAAAGCCCGACTAATAGTACCGGGGCCGTGGCCGACACCGGGAGCGCCGTCAGCAGCTCCCCCTTGCGGACAGCGAGGCGTGATCCAGTTTTGCGCCGTTGCCATCCAGCGTGAAGTGGAGCGACTTGCCCTGAAGCGTGATGCTCGTCAGCACCAACTCTTTTGGCAGGGCGGAGGCGATGCAGAGTGACTGACCGGATGCCAGCAGCGCAGACAGCCCCGGCAAAATTTGGTCGAGTTGCGCCGCCGGGATGCGATTCTGGCCGAGCTCGACCCCGTCGATCGCGAGCGTCGCCTTGCCCGCCTTGACGCCGGGTGTCGCTGTGATCCCAATCGGAATCTTCTGCCCGAAGACCGTGAACGGAATCGAGAAGACCAGATGCCGGCCCGATGTCGTCAGCGTGACCCCGATCTTTTTCAGCTGCGGGAATGTGGATGCTTTTGCCGCGATCGATGACACCGGAACCGTCACCTGCACCTGCAGGGACTTCACGGGCTGAGCGGTGTCGACCGGGACGCCGTGTGCGGTAACGGTCAGCGAACCCGTGATCTGCTGCACGGTCAAGGGGTTAATGGTTACCGTCACATCGTTGATGCGGCCGGAAATCGCCTGGAGCAGGAAGTATCCCTTTCCGAGGTTGACGTGAATGCCTCTTGTTGAGTTGAGCCCTGCCGCCGTCGCTGCTTGCTGAGCGACGTAGTCGGTTGCCGCCTTGCGTGCAAAATAGTCGCCGGCAAAGATCGCTGCGACGATGAGCGCCAGCACTACGATGACCGCGATAACGGCGGCGAGGCCCCGACGTTTCCTGCGGGGTGGACGCTGCACGACGACCACGTCATCCGGTCGCCCGGATTGGATCGTGGGCAGGGGCTGAGTCTTGGCTTCGGGGTCAGACATGACATCCATCCTCTCTGATTGGGACCGGCGCACGACAGCCCACGTTCTCGTCATCGCTAGCTGGCCGGGCAAATGCCTTTGGTGGAGAGGCTGCCGAGCGGCAGGTTTGCGCCGCTGGCCTCGATCACGAGCTGTCCGCCGGTCACCGCGATGCTCCCCAGCTGCATGCCCGTGGGCAGGCCGCCGGCGAGGCACTCGTGCCTGGTTGCCAAGAGGCCCGAAACGAACGGTCCGTATTTGCTCGCCTTCAGCGACGCTGGCGTGTACGACTTCGAACCGACCACGATGTTCTTTGGTGTCAGAACGAGAGTGACCCCGCTGCCCGACGGCGCGAAATCGATGCTCACCGGTATCGTCGCCCCCAGCACCTTTTCCTTCGTCGAAACGCGGATGTCGCCGCCGGCCATCGAGACCGTCGCCTGGCTTTGCCCAGACTTGGATTCCACCAGCCCAAGCAGCCCGCTTGCGGCCACCGTCACGGTGATGTCGATGCTGCTGGCCGGATCCTTCGTGTTGAGAGGCACCTGCACGGCATCGAAAACGGCGGAGCCCGCGAGCGTGCCCGAGGTGAACGCATCGACTGTCACGTGTAGTCGCTTGATGTGCTTTTGTACGACCTGCAGCAACACGGAACCTTTGCCGAGATTCACGTGAACCTGATCGGTGGGTACACCGAGTTGCTGCGCGACACCGGTCTGCACGAAGGTGGTCGCGAAACTGCGAGCGAGGGAGTCTGCAACGAGATAACCGGATGTCCCGAGCGCCCCGATGATGACAAGCACGATGATCGTGTTGCGGATGGGGTGCCGCTTCCTGCGGACCGGCCTCTCGTAGTCGAAGGTCACATACGCTCCGGTGCACTCACTCCGACGAGTCCGAGCGCATTGCGCAACACCACACCCGTCGCGTCATTGAGCCAGAGGCGCGTGCGGTGAACGTCGGCGACCGGGTCCTCGCCGAGCGGCGTCACCCGGCAATTGTCGTACCAGCGGTGGTACGCACCGGCGAGCTCCTCGCTGTATCGCGCGATGCGGTGCGGCTCGCGCAGTTCAGCGGCCTGCCGCACAACCCGTGGAAACTCCGCGAGGATGCCGAGAAGCTGGCTTTCACTCTCGTGCGTGAGCAGCGCGGCATCGAAGACACTGCGATCAACCCCCGAGGTCGCGGCATTGCGCGCAACGGCACGCGTGCGAGCGTGTGCGTACTGCACGTAGAAGACGGGGTTGTCGTTGGTCTTGCGACCCCACAGGTCGAGATCGATGTCGATTTGGGAATCAATGGATGATCGCACGAGCGCGTACCGTCCCGCGTCGACGCCAACGGCATCCACGAGGTCTTCGAGGACGACCACGGTGCCCGCGCGCTTGCTCATCCGGTGCGGTTTGCCGTCGCGCAGAAGGTTGACCATCTGGCCAATGAGAATCTCGAGGTTGTAGTACGGCTTGTCGCCAAAAGCCGCCGTCATGGCCATAAGGCGCCGGACGTAGCCGTGGTGGTCGGCGCCGAGCATGATCAGGTTGCGCTCAAACCCACGCTCGCGCTTGTTCAGGTAGTAGGCCAGGTCGCCAGACATGTAGCCGTACTCACCATCGCTCTTGATCACGACGCGATCCTTGTCGTCGCCGAAGTCGGTGGTGCGAAACCAGGTGGCGCCGTCAGCTTCGTAGATCGCGCCCAGTTCGCGCAATCTTTCGATCGCGTGGTCGACGGCTCCGGTCTCGTGCAGGTCGTTCTCGTGGAAGTACACGTCGAAGTCCACGCCGAAGTCGTGAAGGCTCTTCTTAATGTCAGCGAACATGAACTCGACGCCGACCGCACGGAACACCTCCTGCACTTCCTCGCGCGTCGGCACGGTTTCGAGCTCACCCGGGTACGCCTCGACCACCCTGGCTGCGATCTCGGCGATGTAGTCACCTGCGTAGCCGTCATCCGGAACCGGCTCGCCGGCCCAGCTCGCCAGAAGGCTGCGCGCGAACCTGTCGATCTGCGCCCCGTGGTCGTTGAAATAGTACTCGCGCGTAACGATGCCGCCCTGCGACTGGAAGATGCGGGCGAGCGAGTCGCCGACGGCGGCCCACCGCACTCCCCCGATATGGATCGGGCCGGTCGGATTGGCCGAGACGAACTCGAGGTTCATGGTGACGCCCTGATAGAGGTCGCCGCGGCCGTAGCCGGCGTCCTCCTCGACGATGGTTTTCGCGAGAGCACCCGCGGCCGCCGCATCCAGTCGAATATTGATGAAACCGGGGCCAGCGACCTCGACGGAGGCGACTCCAGCGACCGCCGCGAGGGCGTCGGAGATCTCCTGGGCCAGCTCGCGAGGGGCAATACCGAGCGGCTTCGCGAGCTTCATAGCGATGTTGGAGGACCAGTCGCCGTGGTCCCGATTGCGAGGACGATCGAGCGAAACGTCATCGATGGTCACGGGCTCGCTCGATCCACGCCCAGCCAAAACTGTCGTCACGACGGCGAGCAGGGAGGCGGAGAGATCGGCAGGATTCACGAGAATCGAGTCTATCCGAGGCGTCTGGGCGACTCTTTGTCCGTACTTGGGAAGGCCGCGTTGCTCAGCCCAGCTGCACTCGCGCGTAATGGTCGTCATACGGCAGTTCGTCGGCGGTGGCGGTCACGAGCATGGAATTGACGCCCAGATCGGTCCAGTTGCTGGTGAGCCACGCGGTGTCCGCCGCATCCCGACCGGTCGAAATGCGCACGAGCGATTGCCGGGGTGCGAGCCGCGTCGAATCAACTACCCACCACTGACCGTCGACCCACGCCTCGGTCACCGCGTGGAAGTCCATCGGGCTGAGGCCCGGCGCATAGACCGCGACCATGCGCGCCGGAACATCCAGCGCGCGCAACAGCGCAATCGTGACGTGCGCAAAATCGCGGCAGACGCCCTGGCGACTCAGGATGGTGCGCGTTGCACCATCGGTCGGCAGACTCGACCCGGACACGTACGCCAGGCGCTCAAAAACCCAATCTGCCACCGCCTGGACGAGCACGTACCCCGAGAGTCCACGAAACTCGGCCCGTGCCATCGGTGTCAGGCTGTCGGATTCGCAGTAGCGGCTCGGCCGAAGGAAGGTGACGAGGTCGAGTTGGTCCGTGTCAGCCGGGTCGGCGCGGCCGTCAATCGCGACCGAATAGTCGACCGTCATGGTGCCCCGTTCGCTCACGAACGAATGCAGTCGGGTTCCCCGCGCATCAACGAGTTCGGTCGCCACGATCGGCTGGCCATCCACCGAGAAATTCAGTTGCTCGTCGAGCATCCGATTCTCGGCTGCAGCGGCGATGCTGAAGACCAGGTTGGTGTGCCCCTGGATGTCGAGATCGAGGTGAACTGCCACCCAACGCCGCTGAATCAGGGCCACAGAATCTCCTTCGTCCAGGTCGCACCGGTTTTGCGATAGCGCAGGCGTACCTGGTCGCGCTCACGTTCAGCCTGCCAGAATTCGACACTCGACGGGATGACGCGGTAGGCAACCCAGGATTCCGGCGCAAACTGCGGGTCGGCTTCGACCAGCGCGAGCGCCGGCGCCAGGTGCGCGTCGAAATCAGCAACGGGCTCGCTCTGACTGCCGGCGATCGCCCTCGCGCGGGCGGACGGCGTTCGCTGCAGGAAGTCACGAGCGCTCACGTCGCGCGGCCCCGGTTCGGCGTCCCCGGTGATCCGAATCTGGCGTCCCTGTTCGCGCCAGTAGAGCGCCAACGCCACGCGCGGGTTTGCGGCGAGATCGACGCCTTTGGGGCCGGTCGAGAGGGATGCGAACCAGACTGCTTCGGCATCCACGTCCTTCAGAAGGAGCGTTCGGTTGGATGGAACGCCGGATGTCGTGGCCGTCGCCAGCGACATCGCGTGCGGCTGAAGCACCCCGGCCGCGATCGCACCCTCGAGCCACTCGACCAGCAGTACGAGCGGACCGGCAGGTGTGGCGTCGGTGTCGAATCGCGGAAGCTCGCCGGGGAAGACGGGCAGCGCCCGCAGACGATCGCGCAGGGATTGGTCATCGGCCATGCTGCTAATCTAGCTAGGCACTGGGCCCCCATAGCTCAGGGGATAGAGCACTGCCCTCCGGAGGCAGGGGCCGCAGTTCGAATCTGCGTGGGGGCACCATCTGAAGACCCTGATCAGAGTCAGTGCACGAGGCACTCGAAGCAAGCCAATCTGATCTGAGCGCACGGCACGGACGCTGCACACTTGGCTGGCCGCTGCTTCGAACTAGGGCCTGCGGGTCAACTCGCGATCCGAGTGAGACCGACCATTGTGGCGCCCAAAGCGTTCGCTCGTGGCACCATCATTCTGCGGAGGCCCAGATGGCAGCCTCTCACCAAATCGCCAACCTTAATGACGATGTATGGAGTAACACACCTCGGCGAGTTCTCCTGGAAGGCATCAGTGGAACAGGTTGATGGCTTGCATGATGTAGGTGAAGTTCGCCCCGGTGACATTGACCTTCGCGCCAGTCGTGTCATCAAATGAAGCTGCCTGCGGCTGTGAGATCTGAATCGCGCGGCCAAAATAAGGCGATGCGGATGCGTCATACGTGGCGTTCGGATTCACGGCCCAATAGGTGCTCGCGTACGTGCCGTCGGTCTGCTTCAAAATCCACATTTCTGGCTCCTTCAAAACGGTTGATGCGGGAGGGGCGGCATTCGCCCAGTTCGGTCTGGAAAATCCGAGCACGCCACCCCAGGGCTGGGAATACGCCCATACCTTCGTGGGGGCGCCATGAGAGTTGCCCTCGACGGTGTGCGCAACACCGCCAACCACATCCACAACAAACCCGGTGTGCCCGGTCGTGTACGAATTCACGTAGTAAATGAAGTCTCCCGGCTGGGGAGTGCCCGCTCCGTAGGCGAAGTGAGGCAGAAAATTGTAGAGCTCGCTACTTGAGGTGTGCCTTCCGACCCCGGTCGCGCGAGCGATATATGTGGCCCACCAGGCGCACCACTCTCCCGCGGGGGCGGTATTGGCCCACGGCGACACCGTGACGGCGGCGTCTACGGTCGGCTCCAGAGTCCAACCGACCATGCTCCGCGCCTCCGCAATCGCGGCATCAAGAGCTGTCGGTGTCGTCGCCATCGCTGCCGATGGGAGGGCAAGTGAGCCACCGATCCCCGCCAGGAGGCCGACCCCCGCGGCTCCGGCAAGGAAAACGCGACGGGCCAGCATGGATCGCAGTTCCACGGGAAGTTCGTCTGGAGTTGACACGCGCTCAGTATGTCAGCAAGGGTAGTTGAGCCATAGTCCTCTCTTCGGAGGACACGACCTTGGCTCAGAATGCGACAGCGAGCAAACGTAGCGGCCGGCTTTCCCAGCAAGCTGGCGGCATTGGCGCCGCAGAGTGTGGTCGGCGTGCCCTTCATGAAGGGCACTGCCACAACAAACGGCGGCGCCGTCGGCGGGACCCGGGGGGCGGGGGCGGCGGGGCGGGGGCGGCGGACCGGTATTGGGCGCGATAGTGGGGGATCCGAGGGCTCTACCATGCCTTATGACTCAATCCGCGTGGCGCAGGTACGCCGAGTGGCCGCTCCTGGTGGCATCCGTAGTGTTTCTCGTCGCCTACTCGATTGAGGTGATCGAAAATTTTCCTGACAGTCGTTCGGCCGTGTTCGACTGGGTGATTTGGACGACCTGGATTCTGTTCATCATTGACTTCATCGCAAACCTGGTGCTCGCCGAACGGCGGATGCGGTGGTTGCTGCAGAACCTCCACGAGGTGGTCATCCTCGCATTGCCAGTGCTGCGTCCCCTTCGGCTGCTGCGCTTGTTTGCCCTCTTGCGGCTCATGCGGAGCTTCGCGGCCAATGCACTTCGAGGGCGTGTAGTCACGTATGCGATCGGGGGCGCGATATTGCTGACCTACGCTGGCGCCCTGGGGACGCTTGACGCCGAGCAGGATGCGCCGGGATCCAACATCCGAAACATAGGTGACTCCCTCTGGTGGGCGGTCGCGACTCTGACGACAGTCGGCTACGGCGACTACTACCCGGTCACGCTTGTCGGGCGCTGTGTTGCGGTCGGCCTCATGATTGGCGGGATCGCCCTGCTTGGCATCGTGACAGCAGCGATCGCGTCGTGGTTGGTCGAGCAGATGGGAACCCGCGCCGACGACCTCGAAACGGAGGCAGAACTGGCGACGAAAGCAGAACTCACGCGGGTTTCAGAACACCTGGACCGTCTGATGGTCCTGGTCGAGAAGCAGAACGCAATCCTCGCGATGCCCGAAAGGCAAGCGCACGCTACACCGGGGACTTAGGCCGCGCCGCATCTTCGCCGGGCTCCGTGGTGAGGAACAGCCCCTGCGTCTGGTTGGCCGACTGGGTCAACTGCTCCAACCACTCGCGATTGAGCTGGTGACGCCCCGGCGTCGCGAACCGAAAGAACAGCGGAATCGATGTCTCGACCCAGATGCTGCTGCGCCCGTCACCGAGCGCGGGATCGTCGCGCCACGAGAAGAAGAATCCCTCGCGACGACGCATCTTCGCACCAATCACGACCTGAAGGTGCGCGAGGACCCGATCGTCGAACTCGATCTCGAGTCCTGAATTTCCGTACTGCAGCTTGCCCAGCGGGGTGTCCTTCCACGAGTCGAGGCGACGTCGCTCACATCCGTCCGTCACCCGAGCGAGTCAGTAAAGTTGTCGCCATCTGCATAGTAGGGACTCGGTGCGTCATCGATTGCCTGCGGATGGGGGCTTGACAGCGCACGAGTTCGTCTCGACAGTTCAGCGATGGTGTCCTCGTCCTCCGGCCCCTCGTCGTCGCCCTCTTCGGGCACGACGGCCAGCTGACTCGCCGGCCCAATGAGTAGCTGTGCTCGAACGATCGATCCGTCCCCGAGGACGATGGGGATGTCCGCGGTGTCAGAGGTTTCACGCATGGCCAGCAACTCCGCGTAGTGCACAAGCGCTTCTGCCATGCGATCGCCCGTCAACACCGAACCGCTCGCGTAGAAGACCCGTTTCATACCAACAGCCTTGCTCGCGCTCAACCGACGCGGAAGCCCTTGACGTTTTCGCGCTCACTCAACTCTGGCGCAGGCTCCGCAACTCTTCGAGAACATCGGCGTCGTCAGGGCGCTCTGCCAGCAACTCCCGCTGCAACGTCTCTGCGGCAACCTCCTGCCCCAGTTCCCGCTGGCATCGGGCGATCGCCCACCGCGAATAGAACCGCTGGTCTTCGGTTCCATACGCAATCGCGGCAGCGAAAGCTTCGTGAAATTGCTGTAGCGCAAGTTCCAGCTGCCCATCGTCGAACTGAAGCCAGCCGAAATTGTTGTGCAGGCTCACCAGCCACCGCTTGCTGCGCGGATCCGCTGTCGCCTGAGCCAATTGCATACCGTGCCCAAAATGCTGCGAAGAGCGCTCCGCATCGGCGATCGCAAGCATATGAACAGCGTCGATTTCGAGGAAGTCGAGGGCCGCAGTCGAGGCGAGCCGGGCAGCCTCCTCGAACAGGGGGATCGCCGCGGTTGCGTCACCGCACGAGTTCAGCAGCCGACCGTGTTCGAGAAGGATGCGCACCCGGGTCGCCGGGGCGGCATCCCGTATCGCCTCGAGGATGCGCTCCCCTTCGTCAAACCGTCGCTGCAGTCCAAGTGCACGCGCGACCTGCGTCTGCAATTCCGGGTCGTCGCCCGCCGCCCGGAACCGCGCTTCTGACGCCTCGGGGTCAGAAAAGTCCCACAACTCGTCGAGAAACGCCTGATCAATTGCCACCTCGATATCCTGCACCCATCCCAACGTTTTCGGCCACGACAGCGTCTTAGCAGGTGAGGGCACAGCCAGGAAGGGTAATCCGTGCAGCCAGCAGCATCGGGCGCCCCCGAGTGGGAGCGGGTCGTACACACGCTCGTGGCGGAGCGCGGCGACGCCCTCACCCGGTACGCGTACTTTGTTTCGGGCAGTGTGGATGACGCCCCAGACCTTGTCCAGGACGCCCTGGTCGGCGCCTTCGGCCGCCTGCGCAACGGCTTCACCGTTGCCAGCGCGGAGGCCTACGTTCGGCGGGCGATTCTCAACGCGTTCATCGACCGGGGACGACGAGCGTCCCGCTGGCGCAGGATCGCGCACCTGGAAGCCGCACCCGTAGAGCTCGACTCCCCTGCCGAAGCGACCGACGCGCGACTCGATCTGCATGGCGAGCTGCAGAAACTCACCCCGCGCGAGCGAGCCTGCCTCGTCCTGCGCTACTACGACGACCTGAAGGTCGATGACATCGCGGAGACACTCGGACTCAGTTCCGGTGCGGTCAAGCGGTACCTGAGCGATGGGTTGGCCAGAATGGCGGCGGCCCTTCGCCCGGACGACGGATCGGAGGCATCCCATGCCAGATGAACTCAACCTCGGTGACCTGCTGCGTTCTGCGGACGCCGCGACCACGGGCAGGATCAATGCGGATGCCGTAATCCGGCGAGCGCGCCGGCGACGTGTCCCCAGACTGGTCGGCGCCGCCCTCGCCTCAGTGTGTGCGGTCGTCGTCGTTGTGGGTGGGGCGGTCTACGGCCTCGGCAACCTGGCCGTCTCAACGAACGGCACGGCATCGAGCGCCGTCGACTCGGGCGGCACAGTCCCTCAGGCGCAGCCAGGAACCAGCGGATCCGGGATGGCCGTCGCAAGCCGGTGCGGCTACGCGGCACCACAGCTCAGCTCAACCGCGAGCGGACTTGTCGTCACGCTCGACTTTCCTTCGACCACCACCCGAGGCGGCGTCGTGACTGGTGTCGTCACGCTCACTAACGCAGGCGCCCAGCGGGTGACGGGTTCGACCGGCGCCCCGATCATCACGTTGTCCCGGAACGGGATCGTCGTGTGGCACACCGACGCGGCCATCCCCGCGCCGCTGCGGCAACTGGACCTCGCTCACGGGGCATCCACCTCGTTCCAGGTGGTTCTTTCGCCGTTGCTCTGTTCGAAGGGTGACGACAGGTCGGGTGGACTGCGCGCAGACCTGCCGCCGGCACCGGCCGGGCAGTATCAGGTATCGGCATCCGTCGTAGTCTCGGTCGCGGGAGGCGGCGAGCAGGTGAGCGGACCGACTCATGACCTAGCAATCCGCTGAGAGCGGGAAGACCTCTCGACGACGCGGGGTTAGTGCCTGCATGACAACAATCGGATTCATCGGTGCGGGAAGTATCGGCAGCAACGTCGCTCGCGCGGCCATTGCGAACGGCAGCAACGTCGTTCTGAGCAACTCTCGGGGTCCCGAAACCCTCGCCGCCCTGATCGCGGAGCTCGGTCCGCAAGCGAAAGCGGGCACGGCAATCGAGGCTGCCACGGCCGGTGACTTCGTCGTCGTCACGATCCCGTTCTCGGCGATCAACACACTCCCGGTCGACGAGCTCGCCGGCAAGATCGTGATCGACACGAACAACTACTACTGGGAGCGCGACGGGCACATCGCCGAACTCGACGACGGCAGGGAGACCTCCACCGGCCTTCTGCAAAAGAAGCTTCCAACGTCAAAGGTCGTCAAGGGGTTCAACCACATCGGTGCGGCCGACATCCCGGTCGCGGGCAAGCCGGCGGGCGACCCCGACCGTCGCGCGCTTGCGACCGCGAGCGACCATTCAGACGCGGTCGAGCTCATCACCGATCTTTACGACCAGTTTGGGTTCGACACCGTCAACATCGGCCCGCTCGCTGAGAGCTGGCGGGTCCAACGCGACACACCCGCCTATGGGCACCGTCAAATCAAGAGTGAGCTTGAAGCGAACTTGGCAAAAGCAACGCCACTCGGGTCGTAACTTGCTGGCACACTGAGTTCGTGGCTGCAACATTTGTCGTCGTTCCCCAGTGGCAGGGCTCCGGTTCATCGCGCGCTATGCGCCTCGTGGATGGAGCGGAGGCAATCCGCGGCGACCTCCCGAGCGCAAGCACGATAGTCGTTGACATCCCGCTCGAGGCGGGTGAGGCCCAAGGTTCGGGCGTGTCGCGGTTCAGCTCGATCCAGCTGGTTCGCGATCGTCTTGCCCGTGCACTGTCGACCATCGACGGCCCCGCCATCACGATCGGCGGGGACTGCGGGGTCGAACTGGCAGCCGTGGAGCACGTTGCGGACGCTGGTGACGTGGCGGTGATCTGGTTTGACGGGCACGCCGACCTGAACACACCCGAGTCGTCGCCGTCCTCCGCATTCTGTGGAATGATCGCGCGCACACTCATCGGGGATGGCGCCCCCGGGCTCGTCCCCGCCCGCCCTCTGGCACCGGACCGCCTGATTCTCGCCGGCACGAGGTCGCTCGACGATGCGGAGGATTCCTTCATCACCGAGGCGGGCATCCGGATGCTCGAGGGCGACGGCTTCACAGCCGACGACCTGGTGGCGGCGATTGAGGCGACCGGCGCGGCATCCGTTTACATTCACATCGACCTCGACGTACTTGACCCTGGTGAGATCGAAAGCATCGGTAATCCCGAACCCTTCGGGCTGTCGGCCGCAAAACTGGTTGAGCTGATCAAGGCCGTCAAGGGGCGCTTCCCGCTGGCCGGAGCAGGCATCACCGAGTTCGCGCCCGCATCGGCCGAACGTGCCGCGGATGACCTGCCGACCATCCTTCGCATCATCGGCGCCCTCACGAGCTGATCGGTCGATTCGCTTAAGCTGACGGGCATGACTGAACCCCGCGTCACGGTCGACCGCGACGGCCACGTACTCCTCATCGGACTCAACCGCACTGACAAGCGCAACGCGGCAGACTGGCGGATGCTGCAGGAACTCGCGCTCGCCTACGGCGTGCTCCAGCGGGACCCCGAACTTCGCGCAGGCCTCGTCTTCGCCCACGGCGACCACTTCACAGGCGGATTAGACCTTGCGGATGTCGCCCCACACATCGGCCCGACCGGCCTCGACATCGTGCCGGAGGGCGGCATCGATCCCTGGCAGGTTAGTGGTCACGACCTCACCAAGCCGGTCGTCATTGCAGTGCAGGGCATCTGCCTCACCCTCGGAATCGAGCTGTTGCTCGCAAGCGAGATTGCGATCGCCGCCGAATCGACGACGTTCGCGCAGATCGAGGTCGGGCGCGGAATCCTGCCGTTTGGTGGCGCCACGATTCGCTTTCCCCGGGCCGTCGGCTGGGGTAATGCCATGCGCTGGATCCTGACCGGCGACACATTCGACGCGGCAGAAGCGCTGCGCATCGGTCTCGTCCAGGAGGTAGTGCCAGACGGCGCCCAGTACGAGCGCGCGCTCGAGCTGGCGCAACGGATCGCGGCACAGGCACCGCTGGCCGTTCAGGCTGCGCTCGCGAACGCGAAGGTCGCGTTGCGCGAAGGGGATGACGCGGCTGCGGCCGACCTCCAGCCCGAACTCGTGCGGCTCGTCCAGACCGAGGACTCGACCGTCGGCATGCAGGCGTTCCTAACCCGCACCGCCGCCCACTTCACCGGCCGCTGACCACCCCGCTAACCCCAACTCGTGAGTTGCCCGCATTGGTCGGGTTCTTCGCGAGAAACCCGTCCATTCCGGGCAACTCGCGGATAAGTACAGTGGAGAAATGACTACAACCGAGTACGACCTCATTGTCATTGGCGCGGGAGCCGTCGGCGAAAATGTTGCCGATCGCGCCGTGCAGGGCGGTCTGACCACCCTCATCGTCGAAGCAGAGCTGGTCGGCGGCGAATGCTCGTACTGGGCCTGCATGCCGTCCAAGGTTCTCCTGCGTAGTGGAATCGCCTACCGCGCTGCCCAGAAAGTGGGCGGCGCACGTGAAGCCATTACCGGCAAACTCGACGTTGCCGCGACCTTCGCGCGACGCAACAGCATCATCCATGACTGGGATGACGAGAGCCAGGTCGAGTGGCTCAAGTCCGCTCACATTGACCTCGTCCGCGGTCACGGCGTCATCACGGGCGTGAAGGAGGTCACGGTGGGCGACACCGTGTACACGGCGCGTCACGCAGTATGCGTCAGCACGGGGTCCGTGGCGCTGCTTCCGGACATCCCGGGCCTTCGTGATTCGAAGCCCTGGACGAGTCGGGATGCCACCAGCGCCCAGACGGCGCCGGAAAGTCTCGCAATCATCGGTGGCGGTGTCGTCGCGGTCGAGATGGCGACGGCATACGCGAGCTTCGGTACCCATGTCACACTGCTGTCCCGCCGCGGCCTGCTCAGCGGCCAGGAGCCATTCGCCGGGGAACTGGTCGAGGCCTCGCTGAAAGAGCTTGGCGCGACGGTGCACCTGAAGGTCGAGCCGACCGGTGTTTCCAAGGTCGATAATTCGTTCGTCATCGAACTCGACAACGGCCTCACGGTCACGACTGCTGAGCTGTTGGTCGCAACGGGTCGGGTTCCGCGCAGCATGGATCTCGGCCTCGAAAACATCGGGCTCAGGTCAGGCGACTGGCTCGACGTCGACGACACCATGAAGGTCAGGGGCTTTGAGTGGCTCTACGCGACCGGTGACGTCAACCACCGCGCGCTCCTGACACACCAGGGCAAGTACCAGGCGCGTGCCGCCGGCGATGTCATCGCCGCGCGAGCTCTCGGCAAGCCAGTTCATGACGGCAAGTGGGGCGCCCACGCGGCAACCGCCGACCACGAGGTTGTGCCGCAAGTGACGTTCAGTGACCCCGAAGTTGCCTCCGTCGGCCTGACGGCTGCCGCAGCGGCGAAGGCCGGATACGACATCCGCGTTGTCGACTACGAACTCGGCTGGCTCGCGGGCTCAAGCGTCCAGGCGGATGACTACTCGGGCAAGGCGCGCATGGTCGTCGACGAAAAGCGCAAGGTCATTCTCGGGGTGACGTTCGTCGGCCAGGACGTGAGTGAGATGCTGCAGGCGGCGACGTTCGCGATCGTGGGCGAGATCCCGCTCGAGCGCCTTTGGCACGGCGTCCCGGCCTACCCGACCATGAATGAAATCTGGCTCAGGCTTCTCGAGACGTACGGGCGGCCAGACTAGCGCCGTACCAGGTTTTCGTAGACCGCGAGCAGGGACGCCGCGGCCGTCGCCCAGGTGAATCCCTCGGCGTGCCCGCGTGCCGAAACGCCGAGCCGGGCGAGTCTCACCTCGCTCTCCAGCAGTCCGGAAACAACGGCAGCCCACTCGTGGGGATCGCGGCCATCCACGAGGATCCCCGATTCGCCGTCCGCGATCGAGTCAACGAGCCCGGTGGAGCGGTAGCCGACGACCGGCGTTCCGCTCGCGGCAGACTCCAGCGCGACCAGTCCAAAGGTTTCAGATCGCGAAGTCACGAGCGTGAGTGCCGCCGCCGCGAGCAGGTCGGCGAGCGTCTCGCGGTCCAAGGCACCAGCGAATCGCACGTCGCCTGCGACCCCGAGGTCCATTGCGACCCGCTCGAGATGCCCAAGATACGCGTCGTCACTCGCCTCGCCCGCAATGACGAGCAGCGGCGCCCCACCGTGGGTAACGTGCACGGCGGCGAGGATGCGGATGGCCAATTCCTGGTCCTTGAGCGGTTGAATGCGGCCCGCGACCACCAGCAGCGGGCGCTCGCTCTCGAGCCCCAAATACTCACGCATCGCATGCTCGTTGCGAGCGCGCGTCGGCGAAAACAGGTCGGTGTCGACGCCGGGTGGAATGACCCACAGCCGATCCGGCGGCGCCCGAAGGTCGTCGATGAGAACCGCTACCTCAGCGCTTGAACCCGCCACAATCGCATCGGCCTGAGTAACCAGGAAACCTTCGCCACGCAGCCGTCCCTCGGGCTCTGGCTCGTCGCCTTCGCCGAGCGACCGGTTCTTCATCGCGCCCAGCGTGTGGAAGCTCTGCACGAACGGCAGCCCGAGTTCGATAGCCACCGGCAGAGTGGCGAGTCCGCTCAGCCAGTAGTGCGCGTGCAGGAGGTCGTAGCGGGGGGCGTGCCGACCGACCAGGGTCGCGACAGCCTCGCCGAACTCGTCTGCGACATCCACCAGTCTCGATTTCGGAATCGGGATGGGCGCGCCGGCCGCCAGGGTTCGCAGTGTGACGCCGTCCGAAAGCTCGCGGTCGGTCGGCTCTGCCGATGCGCGAGTGAGCAGATCGACTTCGACGCCGCGACCGGCCAACGCCCGGGCGACCGCAAGAATCGAGACGTTCATGCCACCCGCGTCGCCGCGGCCGGGCAACTCGGCGGGCGATGTGTGCATTGACACCATCGCGATCCGTCGGAGCCCGCCGCTCATACAGCCACTGTATTGTGCAAAGTACGAGGGGATGGTGCGGTCCATGGCCACTGCGAAGACCATTGTTCTGACCGGCGCGAGTTCGGGAATCGGCGCGATCGCCGCCAAAGAACTGGCCAGGGCCGGCTGGGATGTCGCCGTCGTCGGCCGAAACCCGGAACGAACGAAGTCTGTCGCGGCCTCAATCGGCGGCACCGCGTTCGTCGCCGATTACGATCGCCTCGATGACGTGAGGGCACTCGCCGCAGAACTGCTGGCGACCTATCCGCGCATCGACGTCCTCGCCAACAACGCCGGTGGTCTCGTCGGTAAGCGTGCTGACACCGCCGACGGCCACGAGCGCACCTTTCAGCACAATCACCTCGCGCCGTTCCTCCTCACGAGCCTTCTGCTCGACCGACTGACCGCGAGCAACGCCCGCGTGATCAGCACGGCCAGCGTCGCGAACCGTTTCGGCAGAGTCAATCTTGACGATCTTGACTCCAGGAAGCGGCCGTATCTTGGCGGCTGGCGCGCCTATGGCACCTCCAAGCTCGAGACGATTCTCTTCATCAGGGAGCTCGCGAAACGCAGCAAACTGACGGCGTATTCGTTTCATCCCGGCTCGGTAAGCACCTCGTTTGGTCTCGACTCAGCGGCCGGGAGGGTGGCAATGCGGCTTGCATCGCTTACGCAGATTTCGCCGGAGGCGGGAGCCGTGCCTCTCATCCAGCTCGCGTCCAGCGCAGACCTGGACGCGCCAAACGGCAGCTATTTTGACGGGCTTACGCCGGGAGGTTCGACTGCCGGGCAGGCCAGCGATGCCAAACTTGCGGCTGAGCTGTGGGATGCCACCGAACGCGCGCTTGGGGATTCCAAGGCTGCCTGATCTATCCTTACCGCACGGGATGCCAGACCGAGGCACTCGTCCGCCCGCGAACCATGAGGGGTCACGATGTCTCGCCGACTGAGCGCCGCGCGTGCACTGGCTGGAGCACTCGCCCTGCTTATGGCAGTACTTCTTGTCGGATGCGCGCAGCCAGGCACGGGCGGCCCACCGACCAGCACGCCAGCCCCCTCGGCCAGCCAGCCTCCCGCGACGCCCACACCGGCGCCGACTCCGACGTTCGTCGTGAAGACCTACACCTGCCAGAGCATTCTTCCGCCGCCAACGCTCGCCGTGTTCCAGAGCAAGCAATCGGCTGGGTTCACGCTGCAGAAGGACTACGTGCAACGCGTGCACAACTTCTCACCCGACCTCTCCCAGTTCGATGACTGGGGCGGCATCCTCTGCCAGTGGGCCTACCCGGAGACGCAGAACAGTGTCGACTACGGATTCTCGGCGATCACGGCCCAACAGGCCACCACCGAGCAGGCGGGGCTCACGAGAAACGGGTACGTCGGCACGGCGAAAGACCATGGGATGGTGTTCGCCAACACCGACACAACCGACTTCCCCGACACGTACCTGTTCATCGACGGCTACTGGTTCTACGCCTCCACGACCTCGCTGCTCGACCTCATCGTCGAAAACGTCTTCGCGACCCCAGAGCAGTAGCGCCGGTTCCTGGGCCGGCGGGTGCCTGGGACGGCCGGTTCCCGGGTCGACTAGTTTCTGCGTCGGCTGCTTCACCAGCCGGGCGGATGCCTGCGCTGCCAGCCAATACGTCGCTCAAGCTGTGCCCCGATCGCGAGTAGCGTCGCCTCGCCGCCGGGGCGACCAACCAGCTGAATTCCCATCGGGATGCCCTCATCAGTGTTGGCCACCGGAAGTGTGATGGCCGGCAACCCCGTCACGTTCGCGAACGACGTGAACGGCGTGTACTGCACCTGTTGCGCGAAATTCAGCTCGGCATCATCGCGGGAATACCAGCCGACGGGCCTCGGCGTCATGGCGAGCGCGGGCGTCACAACCGCGTCGAATGCACGGAATTGGCGGATGATCGACCGCTCATATGCGGTCAGCGCCGTGAGCGACGCAGCGAGTTCACGAGCGGACAGCTCTCGCCCCCGCTCGACGAGCCAGCGCGTCAGAGGTTCGAGCAGGTCGAGTTGGTTGCCTTCTGCCGGGAGCCCCGCCGCCCCTGCCTGCCAGATCGTACGGAAGTTCGGGCCGTAGCTGTCGTCTGGCTCGAGCGCGATCTCTTCGATGCCGTGACCGAGAGCCGAAAGCTCGGCAAGGCCGAAGGCGAGCGCAGCGCGCGCCTCGGGCGAGATTCGGATGTCGTAGGCGGCATCCCAGGGCGAGGTCGTCATCACGGCGAGCTGGTAGCGCCCCTCGCCACGGGTCGCGGCGCCGAGAAGCGGCCCATCGTCGGGCCGCGGCGAACGCACGGAATACGGATACTCCGACCCGGCGATCATGGCATCGAGCATCATGGCGGCGTCGGCGACACTACGTGCGATTGGTCCGATGGTGACAAGTCCGGCAAGGCTCGTGAGCCCGCTGCCCGACGGGACGACTCCGCGGCCGGGTTTGAGCCCGACGAGGCCAGTCGCCGCGGCGGGAATGCGGATGCTGCCGCCTCCATCCGATCCCGGCGCGAACGGCAGGAGGCCAGCGGAGACCGCGACCGCTGCTCCCCCGCTGCTGCCTCCGGCTCCGAGGCCGAGGTTCCAGGGGTTCCGTGCCGGTGGTGCGACGAGCGATTCGGTGTAGCTGGGCATCCCGAATTCCGGTGCGTTCGTTTTGCCGAGGCTGATGCTGCCCGCAGCATCGAGAACGTCCACGATCTCGTCGGACTCATCGGGCACGAAGTGCTCGAACAGGCGCGATCCGAAGGTCGTGCGAACTCCTGCTCGACGGTTGAGATCCTTGTCACCGATTGGGAGGCCCCAGAGCGCTGCCGTCGGCGCAACACGATCGGTGAGGTGTGCTGCGCGATCGAGAGCCGCCTCGGCCGTCACCGTTGTGAATGCGCCAAGTTCGGGGTTCAGGCGCTCAATTCGCTCGAGGTAGTGCGTCACCAGTTCGACCGGGCTGATCTCGCCTCGGTGCAGCCAGTCCCACTGATCCTGCGCAGAGAGGTGGTGGAGTTCGAACACGTCCCGAGCCTACTTCCCGCCCGCACGCCTTCCCATGCCTCGCGCCTCGCCCCTCGCGCCTCGCCCCTCGCGCCTCGCGAGTTGCGCCTCGCGAGTTGCCCACTTTGGCCGGGTTCCTCGCGCCAAACCCGGCCAAACTGGGCAACTCACGGGGCGAGGAGGCAACCCGAGGACCGAAGGTTGACGGAAATGCAGCTGGTTCGCAGGCTCAGTGCCGCTACTCGAGCTCGGTACGAATCGACTCGACCAGTTCGTCGAAACCGCGCGGTGCGTCCTTCAGGACTCGGCGCGCAGTCAGGCGTCCTGCCCAGTGCGCGAGCTCCGCGATGTTCAGGATGGTGTATTCGACCAGGCTGCCCGCAGGGTCGCGGCTGACCCGCCATTCGCCGCGGTACCACCAGTTTCCCTGCACGACGATAAGGCGTTCGACTGAGTCCACCAGCGGGCGTGATGCAGTGCCCTGATTCGGCGTGAAGCGCTTGGCGAGCGACTCGAAGACGTCATCGTCGTCACTCGAAACGAACCCGGAGAATTCGCGCAATACGGTTGCTGCGGCGGGGCGGTCGCGCGGTGCATCTGGCATCCGTCAACCTTAGTGTTCGTGGGCTACATCTACCTTGGGATTGCGATTGTAACCGAAGTCATCGCGACCAGTTTCCTGAAATTCGCAAGTGGACCGAAGGGTGTGTGGTGGGCATACCTCATTGTCGGTGTCGGCTACGTCGCATCCTTCGTCGCTCTGTCGCTGACACTCCGCGGCGGGGTTCCGCTCGGTATCGCGTACGCTATCTGGGCAGGAGTCGGGGTGGTCGCCGTGGCCATCATCAGTTGGGTCGTCTTTCACGAGTCGCTGACCTGGCAACAACTCGTCGGTATGGCGCTGGTCGCCGGCGGTGTCGCGCTGCTCGAACTGGGCGGCGGGCACTGATCCACCGACCCGAGCTCGCTATTTCAACGACTTCTGCATGAGAACGGTGCCGAGCCAGCGCTCGAACTTGAAACCGACCTTGCCCATGTGACCGATCTCCTTG
The DNA here is from genome assembly GCA_025463785.1 of Glaciihabitans sp. GTDB lineage: Bacteria > Actinomycetota > Actinomycetes > Actinomycetales > Microbacteriaceae > Galbitalea. Next base: position 15,923 of record JAODBD010000002.1, on the reverse strand, counting down.
AAGCCGAAGTTTTTGTGCAACCGGATGGATGCTTCGGCCCCCTTGTCTGCAATGACCGCGATGATCTCCTTGATGCCGGCCGCCTTCGACTCGACGATCAACCGCTCCAGCAGCGCTTTGCCAAGCCCTTTGCCGGTGGATGCTGGCCCCAGGTAGATCGAGTTCTCGACCGTGTAGCGGTAGGCGGCCTTTTCCTTCCACGGGTACACGTACGCGTAGCCGAGAAGTTGTCCGCGCGGGCTCTCCGCGACGAGGTATGGCATCCCGAGCTTGCGAACGTGGGCGAACTTGCGACGCAGTTCGGCCAGGGTCATGGGCTTCTCGTCGAAGGTCACCGTCGAGTTCATGACGTAGTGGTTGTAGATCTCCCGGATGTGCGGAAGGTCGGCGGAAACGGCATCCCGAATCGCGAACTCGAACTCGGGTTCGGGCTCGGGGGCAGGGCGAAGGTGCTGTGGCAGTTGCCGCCGCTCCTGGTATTCCTCTTCGAGCACTCGAGTGCCTTTCGCTTCGTATCTGGTCCAACGCAGTCCGTCGAACAATGGGTTTTATCGAACAGTGAGCCTACGCCGGAAGCGACCAGTCGACGGGGTCAGCCCCGAGTCCGACGAGTAGCTCGTTTGCCCGGCTGAAGGGCTTCGAACCGAAGAAGCCGCCGCTGGCGGACAGCGGGCTCGGATGCGCAGACGCAACGATGGGCGTGCTGCCGAGGAGCGGCCGCAGGGTTCCGGCATCCCGGCCCCACAGAATCGCGACCAGCGGCTTGTCGCGAGCAACGAGAGCGCGAATTGCCAGCTCGGTGACCGCTTCCCAGCCGATGCCCCTGTGTGATCCGGCAACCCCTGGCCGCACGGTCAGGACCCTGTTGAGCAGCATGATGCCGTGACTCGCCCACGGCGTCAGATCACCGTTTGCGGGAGTCGCGATTCCCAGGTCGGCGTGCAGCTCCCTGTAGATGTTTTGGAGGCTTCGAGGCACCGGTCGAACGCCCGGGTCGACGGCAAATGACAGGCCGATTGGATGCCCGGGGGTCGGATACGGATCCTGCCCGACAATCAGAACGCGAACCTCGTCAAACGGATACGTGAATACGCGCAGTACGTTCTGGCCGGTCGGCAAATACCCGCGCCCCGCGGCCGTCTCGGCCCGCAGGTGGTTGCCGAGGCGCGCGATCTCGCCGGCGGCGGGGGCGAGGGCCGCGGCCCAGCCACGGTCGAGCAGTTCGGAGAGCGGCTTCGCTGTCACCTGGGGTCCAGCCTCATTCGGACGCCAGCATCATGCCATCCCTGGCATCAGACCAGATCCAACGTCAGCGGCTCTACCGTTACCGGGGGAAGCGCCGACCAGGGAAAGGCGATCCATCGGTCGGTGGTGCGCCAGCTGTAGGTCGGAACGTGTACCGTGCCCGGCTTCGTGTAGAGAACCACCGTGCGAACATCTGCGCCGGCAACAGCGAGCAGATCGACGACGAGCGCGAGGGTTCGACCGGAGTCTGACACGTCGTCCACAAGGAGTACCCGCTTGCCGTGGAGGGACGGTTCATCGAGCAGAGGTGGCAGGAGGACGGGCTTGGGAAGTCGTGAGTGCGGGCCGGTATAGAACTCGACGTTGAGGCTGCCGCAGCTCTTCACATCGAGCGCGTACGCGATCGCGCCGGCGAGCAGAAGCCCTCCGCGGGCGATTGCAACGACGACGTCCGGAGCGAATCCGCTCTCCAGGACGTCGGTCGCGAGATGACGTGCTGCCTCGCCGAACTCGAGCCAGCCAAGAACCTCGCGCTCATCAGAATCTACGGCCATCCTCACACGCTACCGGCCTCACGTTACGCGCGTGTTGCCGCCCGGCTGCACTAGCATCCGATCATGGCAAAGCTCACCCGAGGCCGCACCGGCGCGGTCACCTTCCAGCTGGTCGGGTTCCTGTTTTTGGTCGAACTGGTGAGCGGGATGCTGCAGGGCTACTACGTGCCGCTCGTGCCCGATCTCGTGAAGCATCTCGGTATCCATTCGGCCGACTACAACTGGTTCGAGGCGGCACAGCTTCTGCTTTCTGCCATCGTCGTGCCGCCGCTCGCCAAGTTCGGCGACATGATCGGCCACAAGAAGATCCTGCTGATCTCGACGGTCCTGACCGCCGCTGCGACCTGGTGGATGGCGTTCGCCGGCAGCTTCCCAACCTTCCTCATCGCATTTGCGCTCCAGGGCTTCTATGTCGTCTGGCTTCCGCTGGAAATCGCGCTGATATTTGACCGCGGTCGCCGCACCGGAACTGCGGCAACCCAGACTCGCCGATCGGCGGGATTCCTGGTCGTCGCGCTCGAACTCGGCGCCATCATCGGCGCGCTTCTCGGCGGACGACTTCTTAGCGCTTTCGGCAACAACGTTTCGGTGACCCTCATCGTTCCCGCGATAGCCGTGACACTCGTCTTCTTCGCGATCTACTTCGGGGTGCCCGAATCGACGCCGCTGCCCGGCAGAACCCTTGATGCCACCGGATTCGCCGTCTTCACCCTCGGTCTGCTGCTCGTGACCGGCGGCCTGGTATTCCTGCGCGCAAACGGGCTCGGCACCTGGTGGGCGTACCTCGTCATGCTCGCAGGCGTTCTGGTGTTCATCCCGTGGACTCGATACGAGTTGCGCCAGAAGGACCCGGCGATCGACATCCGCGTCTTCCGCCAGCCCAGCATGTGGCCAGTGCAGGTCACGACCGGGCTGGTTGGCATTAGCCTCCTGGGCGCACAGGTTCCACTCTCGAACTTCGCTGGCGCCAATCCGGCGTCCGGCGTCGGTCTTGGACTCGATTCGACGCATCGCTCGTACGTAATCGGTGTTTATCTGGTGTCGCTCATCATCGGCGCTGTGCTACTTCCGACGCTTTCGCGGCGAACGTCTCCCCGGGTGGCCCTCATCATCGCCACGTTCCTCGTTGCGGCGGGGTATCTGGCGTTCCTGCCATTCCACGCCAACCTCACAGAGACGATCATCAACATGGTCGTCGCCGGTCTCGGGTCGGGTGCCCTCGTCGGAGCGCTGCCCTCCGCCGCGGCAGCCGCCGCCCCACCCGGTCAGACGGGCGTTGCAACCGCTCTGACCAACACCACCAAGACGATTGGCGGATCATTCGCCTCCGCGGTCTTTGCCATCGTGCTCACGATCACGCAGATCCAGTTTCTCGGCCACAGCGTGTCCAGCCTGGCTGGCTACCTGCTCGTGTTCACGATCTGCGGCATCGGCGCGCTCGCCGCGGCGCTGCTGCTGTTCCTGGTTCCCAAGGTCGCCTTTTCGGATGCCGTCGTCGCCAAAGAACTGGCGCCGGTCGAGTAGGCCCGCTCGCTTAGGCCCGCTGGAGTAGGCCCGCTCGCGCTACTCCTTCGGCTTCAGTTCACCCCGAATGACCTTGTGCGGAGCGGCCTGGGCCACCGGCTTGATCGTGACGAGATCAAGATTCACGTGCGCGGGCAGTTCGATGGCGTGCACGATCGTCTCGGCAATATCCTCAGCGCTCAACGGATTCTCCACACCCTTGTAGACCGCGTCGGCGCGTTCCTGGTCGCCGCCGAATCGCACGAGGGCAAACTCGTCGGTCTTCACCATTCCCGGCGCAACCTCGAGCACCCGAATGGGTTCGCCGGCGAGCTCAAGGCGCAGCACGGCGACCATGGAATGCTCCGCAAACTTCGCCGCGTTGTAACCTCCACCACCCTCGTAGGCGACGTGACCGGCGATTGAAGTGACGGTGAGGATGTCGGCCGAACCGACATCCCGCGCCCCCTGCCGCAGGAGGGGCAGCAGCGAACTCGTGACCATCTTCGTGCCAATGACATTGATCTCGAACATGCGCCGCCAGTCGTCGACATCGCCGTCTTCGACCGAGGCGAGACCGAAAGCGCCGCCAGCGTTGTTGACGAGGGAGTGAATGGCACCGGATGCCGCGAGATAGTCCCGCAAGGCGGTCACGTCATCCTGCTTCGTCAGGTCGGCGACGAACACAGCAGCGCCTGTCTCGTCCGCCAGCTCGCGCAGCCGATCCTCGCGCCGGGCAACACCGACGACCTGCCATCCGTGCGCGCGGAAGAGGCGCACGGTCGCGGCCCCGATTCCCGAACTCGCACCGGTCACTACTACGCGTTTGGTCGTCATCCTTCTAACCTAGCGCCCGCGAAACGGGCAGGCGGTTGCGGTTCATTACGTCGTATTTCGGCATCGATTGATCGCACCGGGATCGCTGCCTAGGCTCGACAGCGAGTGGGCAGCCGTCCGCCCACCACAGAATTTCCGCCCGAACTCTCGAGCACATCTTCAAGGAGCACACCATGGCCGACTGGCAGTTTGAGACCAAGCAGATCCACTCGGGATCGGCGCCCGACCCCGTAACCAATGCTCGTGCCACGCCGATCTACAAGACCACCTCATACGTCTTCAACAGCACAGAGCACGCGAAGAACCTGTTCGCCCTCGCCGAATTCGGCAACATCTACACGCGCCTCATGAACCCGACCACAGATGTGGTCGAACAGCGCATCGCCGCGCTCGAGGGCGGCACGGCTGCTCTCGCCGTCGCATCCGGTTCCTCGGCCGTTACCTACGCGGTGCTCAACATCGCGGGTTCGGGTGACCACATTGTCTCCTCATCGTCGATCTACGGCGGCACGTACAACCTCTTCAAGTACACGCTTGCCAAGCTCGGTATCGAGGTCACCTTCGTCGAGAACCAGGACGACGCTGAGGAGTGGGCTGCCGCAGTTCGCCCGAACACGAAGCTCTTCTTCGCCGAGACCATCGGAAACCCGAAGATCAACATCCTCGACATCGAGCTCGTCGCAGGCGTTGCGCATGAGAACGACCTGCCGCTGATCGTCGACAACACGATTGCGACGCCATACCTGATCCGTCCGTTCGAGTTCGGTGCAGACATCGTCGTGCACTCGGCCACGAAGTTCCTCGGCGGTCACGGCACGGTTATCGCCGGTCTGATCGTCGATGGCGGAAAGTTCGCCTGGTCGAAGCACGTTGACAAGTTCCCGGGTCTCACCGAGCCCGACCCGTCCTATCACGGTGCGAGCTACACCACGGTTCTGGGCGACGCGATCGCGTACGTCATCAAGGCCCGCGTCCAGCTCCTCCGCGACACGGGTGCGGCGCTCTCCCCCGACAGCTCGTTCGCCCTCATCCAGGGCATCGAGACGCTCAGCCTTCGCATCGAGCGCCACGTCCAGAACGCGCAGGAGATCGCGGAATGGCTGGAGAACCATCCAGACATCGCGTCGGTCAACTACTCGGGCCTCCCGTCGAGCCCGTGGTACGCGGCGGCAAACAAGTACTCGCCCAAGGGTGTCGGCGCTGTTCTGTCGTTCGAACTCAAGGGCGGCGTAGACGCCGGCAAGGCACTGGTCGAAAGCGTGACGCTGTTCAGCCATCTCGCCAACATCGGGGATGTCCGCAGCCTGATCATCCACCCGGCCTCGACCACGCATTCGCAGTTGAGCCCCGAGCAGCAGTTGACCGCGGGCGTCACCCCGGGTCTGGTGCGCCTCTCCGTTGGACTCGAGAACATCGAGGACCTGAAGGCCGACCTCGAGGCTGGCCTCGCCGCCGCGCGAGCGACCGCGGCAGCCGCCTCGAACGCGTAAGCAATACCAGCACGATGGTCGGTTGGGTCGAATTCGACCCAACCGACCATCGTTTTTTCGCCGGCTGTAACAATCCGTCGGAATTCTGCCGACTTCGCAATACTTGAGGCTGACATGGACTGGCAGACTCCCGAAGACACCGTCCCTTCTGCGTTCATCACCGAGGCGAACGCGAGGGCGATCGTCGGCAAGCCTCCCGCGACGGGAGCCTGGCGCGAAGGCGACCCGGTCGGTAACCGGCAATTCCAGTCCATTGGTGGCCTCGCCCTGGAGCGGGGCGGCGAACTGCCATCGATTCGCGTCGCATACGAGACCTTCGGGACACTGAATGCGACGAAGTCGAACGCCATCCTCGTGCTGCACGCTCTCACGGGAGACAGCCACCTCGTCGGCGACTCCGGCCCCGGGCATCCGACCGCGGGGTGGTGGGGCGGCATTGTCGGCGTTGGCAAACCAATCGACACCGACAAATGGTTCGTCGTCGCCCCGAACATGCTCGGCGGCTGCCAGGGTACGACCGGGCCTGCCTCCCTCGCACCAAACGGTCGCGAGTGGGCCGCCGGCTTCCCGTTTCTGACCATCCGCGACCAGGTCGCAGCTCAGGTCGCATTCTCCGACGCCATCGGGATCAACCGATGGGCGGCCATCGTCGGCGGATCCATGGGAGGGATGCAGGCGCTCGAGTGGGCTGTGGGGCATCCCGATCGCCTTGATCGCGTCGGCATCCTCGCAACCCCCGAACTCAGCAGCGCGGACCAGATAGCGCTGAACTCTGTGCAGGTCGACGCGATTTCACTCGATCCGCGGTTCGCCGGGGGCGAATATTACGGGGCGGCCGACGGCGAGGGACCCTATCGCGGGCTCGCACTGGCTCGCCGCATGGCCTTGCTCAACTACCGATCGCCCAGCGAACTCAACGACCGATTCGAGCGCAGCTGGCAGAGCGGCATCAGCCCACTCGGGAATGGCGGTCGGTACGCGGTCGAGAGCTACCTCGACTTTCACGGCAATAAATTCACGCGACGCTTCGATGCCAACAGCTACATCACCCTCGTTAATGCCATGAATTCGCACGACATCGGCCGAGACCGCGGAGGCGTCGCAGCGGCGCTCAGTCGCGTGAGTGCGAAGGCGCTCGTTCTTGGCATCGACACCGATCGCCTGTTTCCGGTGAACCACCAGCACCTGATTGCGCGGATGCTGTCCGAAACCATCGACGGCGGAGCAGCTGTAGAGATTACCTCGCCATTCGGACACGACGGGTTCCTGATCGAAGATGAGGCAGTGGGCGCACATCTGGCACGGCTTCTAGCGAGCTAAATTCGGGTTAGCGGTCATGGGCGGCCACTCCCGAATTGGGGGGCGTCAGTATACAAACGAGTCTGTATCAGCTTCGGTATGCTGGGCGCGACAGGGGGCACCAATGGGACCGTCGCAAGTGCCGACGCCAATCCGAGTCGCGATCGTTGATGACCATCGTCTTGTACTCGATGGACTCGCCGCGCGCCTGCACGACCCCGCAAGCGGAATGCTCATCGTCGCAACCGAGACGAGCTGGGCCGGGCTCATCGCGCATCCCGAGTTTCCGGTTGATGTTGTCGTTCTCGACCTCCACCTTGAGGACGGCATTCCCGTCGGAACCAAACTTCGTGCGCTCGGAACGATTGGAACCTCCGCCGTTGTGATGAGCCGTCACGCCGATTCGGCCTCGGTGACAGCCGCGATGCGGGCGGGTGCCATGGGATTCGTTCCGAAGACCGAATCCGCTGCGGAACTTGCCTCCGCCATCCGCTCGGCCGCGGCGAGCACCCAGCACCTGTCGGCACCGCTTGCCGAGGCAATTGCTGGGTATGCGGCGACTCCAGACCCAGGGCTCGGGCGCCAGGAACAGCGCGCGCTCGTGTTGTATGCGGCCGGCCGATCAATCAAAGAAGTCGCAACCGAGATGCAGACGACTGAAGAAACAGTCAAGTCGTACATCAAACGTGGTCGACGCAAATACCGTGAGATCGGCGTGGATGTCGGCACTCGCATCCTGCTCCGACGGCATGCCGTTCGTGAAGGATGGCTCACACCCGAGTGATGTTCGTGAGGTTAAGCGGGGGTCGCTGTCGGTGCAGCGACCCCGTTGCTAACCCCCCGGTCTAGCGCGGCCCTCGAATCAGATTCGAGTGCCAGGCCCGGCGTCGTTCATTCGGGTGAAACGCCGATCCGCATCTGCCCTAGGGCGCTTTTGCGGCTTTATTTCTGTGGCAGCGCATTAGATGCGACGCGCCCCTCTGTTACTCACCCGATATTATCGGCATTTTTGACCCCCATTCGACCGGTGTGGCACCCCCATTTATGGTGGCAATCTGCGAGCATGTCTCTCGATATGGAACTCATCGCCAAGGAGCGGGACCGCCTCCTTCAGCGCACAGCGCGATTTCTCGGCCTCGCTGGGACCATTGTCGCGCTGGTCAGCCTCAGTGTGCCCGGTGTTGTTCCGCTGTCGACCTACCTCGAAACGCTCCCTCTGCTGGCCGTTCTGGCCTTCAGCCACATCATGGTCGCTCGCAGCCTCGCCGTCATTTGGGCTTCGCTCGGAATGCTGGCCGGCGTGGGCGCTCTGCTGGTCGCACGCATCCCGTTCTCCATGCCGCCGACACCGGGGCTGGCCGAGGCGCTCACGCCACTTGCTGCGGCCGGGATGGCGTGTTTCGCGCTCGTTCTCGTGTCGAGTGTTCCGCGCATCCTGTTGCTCACCCTCGGCGCCGTCGCCAGCACAGTCCTGATCCAGTTCGCAGACATGAGCGACGGCGGCCTTTCGCCAACTGCGCTCTCCGTCATCCTCGGCTGGGTTCTGACGGCTGTTCTCGGCTACTGGCTGAGCGCGAGCGTGCCGCGTGCCGCCCGGCGGATCTACAGCATCGGAAAAGCGCACAGGGCCGAACGCCAGGCCAGCGAAACCGAGGCGCAACGCCGTCAGGGCGCCCGACTGCTGCACGACACCGTTCTCGCGACGCTCACACTCCTTGCACACTCCGGCGTCGGCGTTGCGCCTGAAGCGCTGCGCCAACAGGCATCGGAGGATGCCCGACTGTTGCGCCAGTTGCGCCTGGGGGCAACGCCAACACCCCAGTCATCCGGCCCGTACAACCTGACACCGGTTGAGGAGACACCGCTCGGAACGACACTCGAATCGGTCAAGCAGCGCTTTGGCCGAATGGGGCTCGAGGTCAGCTGGCACGGAACAGGTCAGGTCCTTCTGCCCAGTGATGTTCTCGACGCCTTCCTGCTTTCGCTTGCAGAGTGTCTCGAGAACGTCCGCAGGCATTCCGGCGTCACGCAAGCGCACGTCACCATCACGGATGACGCCACCACGGTTCGCGCCATGGTCACCGACTCCGGTGTGGGCTTCGATCTCGAAGGTATCGATGAGGACAAGCTGGGCTTCAAAGAGTCAGTAATCGGTCGGCTTCGCGAGGTCGGCGGCAACGCGCGTCTTTTCTCCAGCCCCGGTTCCGGCACGACCGTTGTGCTGGAGGTGCCGCGATGACCAGTTTCATGCGACCGGAGGAGAACACGCTCGGCGTCATCCTTGGACGGCGTGGCAAGGGCGGTCCTCCCGGAGTTGCCAAGGCGCTCCGTCAGGCGAGCGCCCGTGGTGCGACGCTCGGTACCAGCTACCTCGGTGTCGGCGCTGGCGTTCTGAGCGCCATCCAGGCGCTGTACGGCATCAGCCTGTTCATCTCGCACTGGGGCGCGTACCAGGATCAGGCCCCCGTGATCGGCGCCTGGGCAATCTATGTCATCGCCTTCGTTTCGGCCCTGATCACGATGTCGGTTCTGGGCGACCGTTTGCCACTCTGGCTCTTTGCGGTCTATCTGGTTGCACTCGCCGGTGCCGTCGCTCTTGACTTCATCGCTATCTGGCCCAACCACAACATCGGCGAGTACGCGACGGCATCCGTCTCTGCCGGTTTCGGGCTCATGATCGTCGTCACGCTTCGCGGGGGTCGCGAAGTTCTGGGTGCTGCTTTCGCACTTGGACTCGCCTTCGTGGCCGCCATCATCGTCAACACACCGCTCACCGCCGCGACGATTCCGACTCAGCTGACCACAATCTCGCTTGCTGTGCTGCCTGCAGTCCTCGGCGTCTTTGTCGTTCGCGGGTTTCGGCGCATGGTGCAACAGGAACTCGACCGCGTACTCGTCCAAAGCACGGTCTCGGCACCGAGGTTCGCCGTCGGCATGCTCGCGTCTGAGGAACTTGCGCGACTCGACCTCGCAGCAGAAGACCTGCTGGAGTCCGTGGCAACCGGCCGCACCGCCCTGAAACTCGACCCGAAGACGGCATCGGTCGCGGCATCCCTCGCAACAGAGCTTCGACTCCATCTCATCGAGGGTCGCCGCGAGACGTGGCTGTATCACGCCGTCTCAGAATCCGAGATGCTGGGCAAGGCCGTCACACTCACCGACAAGGGCAACCTCGCGGGTCTTCTCGACTCCAGCCAGCGCGACGGTCTGCTCTCCGCGGTGTGGTTGCTGATGAGCGACACGATGAAGCAGGCAGCGACGAGAACCGTTCAACTCACGCTCGGGCCCGTTGCGTCGACGGGAACGTCAATCGAGCGCCTGGCGAACAATCAGATCACCATTCCGATCGTGATTACGACCACGGATATCCCGCGCAACCGGGTCGACCCAGCCATTTTCGCTTCCATGTCGAGGGTGGGGCGATACAGTGACTCAACTGAGCACTCCAGCCTGCGCGTTGACATCGAATGCATCGTAGACAACCCGGCGGACCAATGATGCGCCGACGATCCGCCACCGAATTTACCGATTCGCCACAGGCCCACTTCACAGTAGTGACAGTTAAACCGCAGAAGACAAAGAGGTTCCACCGTGACCCCAGCTGAAAACCGCATCCGTCTCGCTATCGTGGATGACCACAGAATGTTGCTCGGTGCGCTCACCGAGTGGATTCGCAACGCCGCGAGCGACATCAACATGGTGGCCGCCGTGGCATCCTGGCCGGAGTTGCTGACGCATCCCGAGTTTCCGGTTGACGTGGTGCTTCTCGACCTCGACCTCAAAGACAACATCCCGGTGTCGCTGAAGATCTCGACCCTGAAGACGACCGGTGTGCGCGTTGTGCTGATGAGCACATACTCCGAACCCAACGTCGTGCGCGAGGCGCTCGCCGCCGGGGCTCTCGGTTACCTCGTCAAGAGCGAGGACGCGGGGATGATCGTGGAGGCAATCCGTGCGGCGTCCGTTGGCGAGTCGTTCGTGTCGGCCGAACTCGACCTCGCACTCAACTCGGGCGAGGTCGGCGGTGCGCCGAAGCTGAGCGCACAGGAGCGCCGCGTCATGGCACTCTATGGCGGTGGCGAGCCGGTCAAGGCCGTCGCATTCCAGCTCGGGATCTCGGAAGAGACGGCGAAAAGCTATCTCAAGCGCATCCGCGAAAAGTATCGCGTCGCGGGAATCGACGTCGGCACCAAGGTTGCGCTACGAAAGCGCGCGATCCAGGACGGCATCCTGCTGCAGACTGAGGCCCCCGGCCCGATGTAGCGTGCGGCGCTCGACCGTGACGCTGACGATCGCAATGAGTATGCCGAGCGCCGCGAGAACGAGTCCTACCCAGATCGCCGAGACGTAACCGAAGCCTGCTGCCACGACCACACCGCCGATCGCCGCTCCGAGGCTATTGCCCAGGTTGAGCGACGCGTGGTTGACCGCTGCGGCCAGCGTCTGGCTGTCGCCGGCAACATCCATGAGCCTGGTTTGAATCGCCGGGGACAGAGCGGATGCCGCAGCCCCGACCAGGAAAAGAAACACCAGAAGCCCCACGACGTTCTGTGCTGTAAGCGCGAGCCCTGTGAGCGCAACAGCGAAGACGCCGAAGAACACGAAGAGGCCGCGAATCAGGTTGAGATCGGCGACGTGGCCGCCGACAAAGTTTCCGACGGTCATGCCGAGACCCGCTGCGATGAGGGCGATGGGGACGAAGCTCGAGCTCAGCCCGGTCACCGTGGTAACCAGCGGAGCAACGTACGTGTAGACGGCGAAGAAGCCGCCGAACCCGATCGCTCCGATGCCGAGGGCGAACCACACCTGCGGGCGGCGAAAAACGGAGAGCTCGCGTCGAATCGTTGCCTTCGGATCCCCTGGCTGCTTCGGCACCACAAACCAGACTGCGACGAAGGTCAGCGCGAACAGCGTTGCAACCGCCAGGTAGGCGATGCGCCAACCCGCGGCCTGCCCGAGAAGTGTAATTGCGGGCACGCCGACGACGTTGGCAACGGTGAGCCCGCCGAGCACCAGCGCTATGCCCTTTCCGCGGTTGCCTGGACCCATGAGGGATGCTGCAACCAACGCTGCCACCCCGAAATATGCGCCGTGCGGCAGGCCCGCGAGAAAACGGGCAGCGAGCACAAGACCGAAACTGGGGAGTACGGCCGATGCGGCCGTGCACACGATGAAGCCGACCAGCAGCCAGAGAAGTAGCGTCTTCCGTGGAAAGCGTGCTGCGAGCGCAGCAATAGTCGGAGCGCCAACGACGACCCCGGCCGCATAGGCCGAGACCAGTAGTCCGGCCTGTGCGTTGGCACTGGCCGAGGATGACGCGTATAGCCCCGGAAGAAGCTCACTCGCGATATTCGGCAGGAGCCCCATCGCAACAAACTCGGTACACCCGATGGCAAACCCGCCCAGCGCAAGCGCAAGAAGCGCGAGACGGACCTGCGCGCGGCTCAGTCCGTGGGAGGGTGCCAAAACGGGTGCGGATACAGCAGAAGACATGCGCGGGGCGAACCATTCACTAGAGATGTCGGCTCGCCGTCGAGCGCTCGGACCTCCAGTTTACCGCGTGCCCTCGACGAGCGCCTTTTCGAGCCGCTCCACCTTGCCGGTCAATTCGCCCGTGTGCCCGGGTCGGATGTCCGCCTTCAGAACAAGGGAAACTCGCGGCCCGAAGGCTCCCACCGCTTCGGTCGCGCGCTTGACTACAGCAAAGACTTCGTCCCACTCCCCTTCGATAGTCGTAAACATCGAATCCGTCTGGTTGGGCAGCCCCGACTCGCGAACAATCTTCACGGCGGCGGCCACAGCGTCATGGACAGACCCGGACTCATCCGACCCGCCGCTTGGACTCACCGAAAACGCTACGAGCATCGAATCTCCCTGGGGTCTTGCGACGAAAACTGCCTCTCAGTCGACGGTAGTCGCACGACCGCCGAACGGCCAGACGGTGGGCAGCCAGTGCTCCGCCGCATCCAGTTGCTCGTAGTCGACAAACGGTTTGGACAACCCCCACACCAGCCCAATCGACCAGATCATGAGGCCGACGACGAGCGCGTTTCGTACCGACAGTGCGATGAGCATGGTCGGTTGGAGGCCAAGAAGATTTTGGTAGAGGTACGGGTAGATGTATTGCGTGAGCGCGGCAATGAGCAGCGCCCCCATCGCGGGAACACGAAACGAACGACCGTGACCGGTCGCATTTGTCGCAAGCCCGAGGATGACCGGAACAGCAAACCACGTGATGTATTGCGGCGAGCCCACCTTGTTGAACGCGATGAGGGCGGTAACAAACGCGAGTGCCAGTGGCGCAAGAAGCTCGGTCACGGGCGCACCTCGACGCGTTGCGCGGATGCCGAGCCCCGCGATGAGGACGACGACGAGGCCGAGCACCGGCGTCATCACTGCGGCAGCGACATCCGTCCCGGGGCCTGCCACCTGGAAGGTGTTGATGCCAGCGTCGTAATAGACGAATGCGCCCGGTACCCTCGCAAATGCGAGCCACATCCACACTGAGCTGATGGGCGCTTCCACCTGTAGTGCGCGTCCGGTTTGCTGCGTTATGAAGCTGAATACGTTTGCTCCGCTGCCCAGGACCAACGCGATTGCGATCACGGCAACGCTGGTCACAATCGACATCCCGAGCACTCGCGCGCGGGCCTTGCTCGCGATGAGAATGGCTGCGATGAGTGCTGCGGGCCACACCTTGATCCAGGTTGCCAGAGCGAGGAGCACCCCGGCGACGCGGGGACGGCTGGCCAGAAACAGCACGGCGACAATCGCGATAGGAATGGTGATCGAGTCAATGCGGCCCAGTGAGATCGGGCCAAGCAGCAGCAGAAAGGCGATCCACCACCAGCCCACCGCGCTTCCGCGTCCCGCTCCCCTTCTCCAGCCGACCATGGCGCCGAACGCCACGAGATCGAGGATGAAAACGAGTGACAACCACCCACCCGCGTAGTTCGCAAACCCGAATGTTCCCGCCGCCACTATGGGAATCAGCGCGACGATCGGATACACCCACGCGCTATCGATGCCCACGTAGTAGGTGGCGTAGTCGGCCTGTTGGGCCCACTTCTGGTACTGGAGTGTCACGTCGCCAAGCGGCAGGCCCTGCGCGGTCAGATTCAAGAATCCCAGCCACAGGTGGGTCAGAATGAATGCCGCCCAGAGCGCTGTGGGGCTGCCCGCGATGCCCGCGCCGATTGCCCGCCGACGCGGGGGCGGGGCTGAGACCATGCGCTTTAGCGTATCCGGGCACGCGGAGTGATCGGTTCACATCTGCGCGAGGAGTTCGGCAATTACCGCGGGGATCGCCGCCGCCAGGTCGAGTACGGTCAGCGGACCTCCCGCTGATGCCCGCTCCGCGGCAAGACCGTGAATCACGGATGCCGTGGCGCCCAACCGCGCAAGCATCCCCTGATCTGCAGCAAGCTGATCCGCGTGAGTGGCGACCAGCGCCCCGAGGATCCCGCCAAGTGCGTCGCCCGCGCCCGCCGTGGCGAGCCACGTTGGCGCGACCTTGGTTGACAGGTAGGTGCCGTCCGGGGCGGCGATGTAGGTCGTGTACCCCTTCAGCAGAACCGTGACGCCGAGCGATTTTGCCGCTTTTGCTGCGGCGCGACCAGGGTCTCTGGCGATGTCGGCCGCATCGCCGCCGACGACACGAGCGAGTTCTCGGAAGTGAGGCGTAATTATCGTCGGCCCCGTAACTGACGTGACGAGGTCGAACGCTCCGCCGTCCAGGATGACCGGAACGGACTGCGCAACTGCATCGCGCATCGCCTCCGCGGAGTCGCCGCCACCGGCGTTTGCATCCATTCCCGACCCGATTAGCCACGCCTGAACTCGGCCGTTGCCCAAGACCACCTCCGGTCGTCTCGCCAATACGAGATCACCGGCGCGTTCGGGACCGAAGTAGCGCACCATCCCGAGCCCGGTGCGAAGCGCTGCCTCTACCCCGAGCACGGCTGCACCGGGGTACTGGATGCTGCCGGTGATGACCCCGAGCACTCCCCGCGAATACTTGTCGTCACCTTCGGACGGCACTGCAATGTGTGCGGCCGCATCGCCGGCGGTCCAGTGGATGTACCTCGCCGCGGAACCGGTGCCGAGGCCGGTGCCGGTGGTGCGCGTAGTGGCGTCTTCGCTCATGTTCTCCACGGTAGCTTGGAGTTCGTGCCCCTGAACATCCCTGGTCGCGTCGTCGTCTTCGATTACGGCGAAGTAATTTCACTCACCCCGACTGCGGCCGATCGGGACGCCCTGCTCACGATCGCCGGAGTTGCCGCTGGCGTTGCCGAAGGGGCTGCCGCTAGGGCTGCCCGTGACACAGCCGGGGAAGTTGCCGCCGGTGCTACCGATGAAACCGCGCGGTCGTTCTGGGCTGCTTACGACCGACATCGCGACGATCTTGATCGCGGAACTCTCGACGTTACCGCCTACTGGCAGCGGGTTGCCACGGACGTGGGTGCGGCCTGGAGCACCTCGGATATTCACCGCCTCTGGGTCGCCGATTTTCGCGGGTGGATCAGCGTCGAACCTGGAACGCTCCAACTCGTCTCCGAGCTCCGGGATGGCGGAACCAGGCTCGCCATCCTGTCGAACGCGGGCTTCGACTTCGGTAGCCCGCTTCGTTTCTCCCCTCTGGGACGGTACTTCGAGCGCGTCTTCCTCAGCGCCGAGATGAGTGCCCTCAAACCGGAACCGGCCATCTACCTCGAGGTCGCCGCCGAACTTGGCATCGGGATGGACCAGATGATCTTTATCGACAATAAGGTCGTCAACACGGATGCCGCTGCCGCACTCGGAGCGACCACCCACCACTTCACCGGCGTCGTGGGTCTGCGCGAGTTTCTGCAGGCGCTCGCGACCTAGCTGTAGTTCCCAGTGAGGTTGTGAACGCGATCTGCGGGGACTTGTCCGCCGATGCCGGTGTGGGGTCTGTGGTGATTGTAGTGATGCAGCCAGGCGGGGTATTCGGCTGCTCGCGCTTCGTCGGTTG
>JAODBD010000006.1 GCA_025463785.1 Glaciihabitans sp. | reverse complement strand
CTGGTGGGTGCTGCTCACTCGGCTTGCTACGCCATGGCACTTTCGGGCGTCGTCGCGTCGCATGGCGGCGCGATAAGTAGCCTGTCGGTGAAAGCCGACGTCACGCTGGGCCCGGACAAGGTGGACGGAGGGTTCAAGCTCACCGGTATCACCCTCACTGTTCGCGCAGACATCAGCGGGCTGTCGGTCGACGACTTTGCTCTCGCAGCGGAGGAAGCGAAGAAGGGTTGCCCTTTGAGTAAGGCGCTCGCCGGCGTCGACATCACGCTCGACGCCGCACTAATCTCGTAGCGTCGATGATCGGAGTCAGCCGTCGGATCTCGGGCAACCAAAAAAGTCCATCGGTCGCAGGCTACCCCAGGTGTCCGCGCTAGCGATCGCAACCCTGAGTCAAAGATCAGACTTCCGCATGCGGCGGCGTTTCTCCATTGAGTTGTGAAAGCGAACTCAAGTATTGCCGACGGATAAGGAGCGACGACACCCTTTTCCGGAGTACTCCGGATTATCCAATCTCGTGCCACCAGCCGAATTCACCGATCAAGGTTGGATTTCACCGTCAACGCGCACGACGAGCGTGACTCGCTCTTCGGTTGAGCACGGCGACATCCCTAGTGTTGCAAGTTGACCTTGCGGGCCTAGTTAGGTGAGTCTAAAGTCGTTCACAGTTTGGACAGAGCGGTACAAGTTCGGCCGAAGGACGGAGCATCAGGTGTTGGAAACACGGCTCAAGGATCTGGAAAGTCAGGTTGCGCTCGTGGCAGGCGCCACTGACCACGTCTAACTAACTGGGACTGGCAGCACCATCGCCAGGTCACACACGGCGGAACTGCCTAACTACCGTGAAGAGTGAGGCCACGCGACTTTCCAGTCGCCAGCAGCGGCCGGGTGATCGGAGACCGGATATTCAGCTATTTCCGCGGAAATGTCAGATGATCGGCGGGATTGCTCCTTACTGGAGAAGCATTGACTATGACGACCGTCATAGTGCATAATAACCGGGCAAAGACTTTGAAATTAATCAACAAGGAGACACCCAAAATGCCAATGATCGACGTTTACGCAACAACCGGAACCTTCGCCGACAAGCACGAGCTAGCCAAGAAGCTGGCCGACACTCTCAAGACCATTGAGGCAGTTCCGGACATCCCGATGTTCCGCCAGAACACTGCCGGATTCGTTCACGAGCTGCCCGCGGGGGACATCTCCAACGTGGATGGCGACTCGAACTACGTTCGGGTCCAGGTCCTCACCAATGCCGGCGCGCTCGACCGGGACAAGCAGCTTGCCGTTGTTGAGCAGTTCACCGACATCATCGCAAAGGCCGCAGGCGACACGGGTCTGACAATGCGCACTTGGGTGCTGCTCACTGAGGCAGTCCAGGGCGGTTGGGGTCTCGCCGGTCATGCGAACACCAACGACGAGCTCGTAGACGCAGCTCGCAAGCAGATCGGCGAACTTCAGGCCAAGGCTGCTCAAGCCTAACGAGCACGCTCATGGGGTACTCACGGCTGTCCGCGGGTACCTCATCGGTGTCTCGCCGGAGAAGACAATGACGGACTTGCTCGCTCAGTTCCACATCTCGGAGCCCGCGGAGGGATATTGGCGGATCTCGTTTAGCAACCCGCCCGTGAACATGCTCGGCACTCAAACGATCGTCGAGCTTCAAGAAATCATCAACCGAATCGAAGAGAGCGAAACCCTAAGGGTCGTCGTATTCGAGAGTGCGATCGAGCAATTCTTCCTGGGTCGATACGACATCTCCGGGGTTGGGGCGGGTTCGCAGGACCTCGGTACGACGGGCCTGTCGCCCTTCCTGGACATCGCGACACGTTTGGCAAACTCGTCTGTGGTGAGCATCGCGCTCGTTCGTGGGCGTGCGCGAAGGGGTGGAGCCGAATTGGCCCTTGCCTGCGACATGCGATTCGCGAGCATCGAGAAGGCCATCTTCGGGCAACCAGAAGTAGGAGCCGGGTTTCTGCCTGGCGGTGGTGCGATCGAGCGACTGCCGGCTCTTGTCGGGCGTGCCCGTGCCCTCGAGATCATCCTGAGTAGCAACGACTTCGACGCGGTCACCGCGGAGAAGTATGGCTGGATAAATCAGGCCCTGCCGGATGCCGACCTGGATAGCTTCGTCGACGCCCTCGCGCGTCGGCTGGCGTCCTTCGGGGGCGAATCGCTCCGAGAAGCAAAGCGCCTCGTGAGCCGAGGGTTGGTCCCTGAGATCGACCAGTACCGTGAGACCTTCGGTGCGCTCATCGAGTCAGGTGGTTGGCCATCAACCGCAAAGCGCCGTGAGCTACTTCGTGAGCGCGCAACGTTGGCCGGCCTCGACTTCGAGATCAATCTCGGACATTACCTGGGGCCGAGCGATTCACTTTCATGAGTCGAGGATCAACCTCGCCGGACCCCTCAGCCAGCCGAGTGCGCGGGTGCTTCCTTGGACCGCAACTATGATTTGCTTCATATTACGGCGGCCCATGTCGCGCGAACAATCAAGCAGGAGAAATAGATGCCGTCTGACTCGCGCCAGCGAATGATCGAGGGGGCGGCCCGTCTCTTGGCCGAGCGAGGGCTCCAGGGAACATCGTTCTCCGAGGTACTCGAACTGACCGGAGCTCCGCGCGGTTCCATATACCACCACTTCCCCGATGGGAAGGACCAACTCATCGGCGAAGCAGTAGATTTCGCCGGCGCTCGTGCTATCGCCTTCCTCGACACAAAGGCAGGATCTTCACCCACCGAGGTCACCGAGTACTTCCTCTACTTGTGGAGGGAGGTCCTGATGCGAACGAACTTTCAAGCCGGATGTTCGGTCCTCGCGGTCACCGTGGCGACCGACTCGCCTTCTCTTCTCGAGCGTGCGGCAAAAGTCTTTCGCGATTGGCGGGCCAGTCTTACTGAGCTCTTCAAGGCGGGAGGTCTTGCCGGCGCGGATGCTGAGCGCTTCGCCGCAACGCTTATCGCGTCAACTGAGGGGGCGATCGTCCTCAGCCGCGCAGAACAGAGCATGGAGCCATTTGACCTTGTTTCGGAGCAGCTTCTGGGTCAGGTGGCCGCACTCGAGAACCGCAGCGTCTAGACGTTTTCGCCTCGCGCGCGCCCACCCAGCGAACAAGTCGCATGTTTTTGAGTGAAAACAGCAGAGGCAGCGGACTGTTGCGGTCGCGTTATGGCTCGCGTAGCGGGGAGAACAGTGCGGTCAGTCTGTCGCTGAAATGCCAGTCGTGCGTGGCAATGTCCAGACTCCAACGCAAGTCATAAAGCCCCAAACTGGAAGAGAACCGCTCGGCACTGTTTCGTTTAGCGGCCCGTCTACTTGCGCGCCAAAGCAGCTCTCGAAGAGCAAAGCGGAGTGGCTTCCGACCCGCACTGGACGCCCTGCAGTCTCCTTGGTTGCCAGCTCAAGCATCTGCACATCGCGGCGTCTACGCGCTGAGGAGGGGGTAGTCCGTGTATCCCTCGGAGCCTGGTCCGTAGTACGTCTCGCTATTGGGCTGATTCTCCGGATGTGATCCTTTCCACCGCTCGACGAGGTCGGGGGTCGAAAGAACGAGACGGCCGACGGCAACCGCATCAGCGTGCGCTCCCTCGACGAGCGCAAGTGCCTCGTCGCGCGTCGTGATCGAGCCGAACCCACTGTTAGCGATAAATGGACCGCCAAAGCGTTCGCGAAGAGTCTGGACGAGCGCTCCTGATGGTTCGCGATGCAATGCGCTCAAGTAGGCCAAGCCCAACGGCTCGATACCGTCGATCAGCCGACTATATGTCGCCGTAACGTCATCAAGGTCGGTCTCGTGCAGATCGAGCACGTCGTTCATCGGTGAAATTCGGATGCCGACGCGCCCAGCCCCGATCTCCTCAGACACGGCCCGCGCGACTTCGATGACGAATCGTGCGCGGCGCTCAGGCGTCCCGCCATATGCGTCGTCACGCTGGTTCGACGCCGGCGAGAGAAATTGGTGAAGAAAATATCCGTTAGCCGAGTGGAGCTCCACCCCATCGAATCCGGCTTTAATCGCTCTTCCCGCCGCATCGACGAACTCCTGGCGCACTGCTGATAGCTCGGCTCTCGTCAGTGGATGGGGAATTGGGTAAGCCATCTTTCCTGTTGGCGTTCGAGCTTGGCCGTCGATTGCGATTGGGCTGGGGGCGACGATGCGGTCCGTCCCGGTTATGGACGTATGCGACGCGCGCCCGCCGTGCATGAGCTGCATGACAATAAGCCCTCCTCGTGCATGGACGGCCTCAGAGACGCCGCGCCAACCTTCCTGCTGTTCGTCGGTGACGATGCCTGGCGATCCGAGATAGGAGCGAGACTCGTGACTTGTGAAAGTTCCTTCGGTGATAATCAGACCAACACTCGCACGTTGTGCGTAATACTTTGCGACGAGCGCATCAGGCACTCCAGCAACTCCAGATCGCATTCGCGTCATCGGCGCCATGACGATGCGATTGGACAGCCGCAGATCGCCGAATGAGACTGGCGAAAATAGATCCATTGAGACATTCCCTTCGATGACAGCGCCCCAAGTGGATTGCAGGCGCCTTATTGCTTAATGACGACGTTTTTCGCTGGTGAGTTGCGCGGTCTTGGTGACGTCGGTTCAAGAGGCGCTTTCACCGCTGGTGTTGAATTCTCGCCGCCCAAGTTGACGTTTCCTGGCACTGCTTCCAACGACTGTCGCGCCAAACTGTCGTTGCGACTCGAGGTGTCTGCTGTTGACTTGCAGACTGTAGTGACACTTGTCCTTTGCTCGGCGGAGTCGTTGGTTCACCCCAAGAGTCGGATCTGATTGCATGACCGGCAGCCAGGCGCCGACACGAACTCTGGTGAGTGCAGCTTGGGTGGCGCGCGCGAAGAGCGTTGCCTGCGGAAGCTCGAGTTGCCGACTGGTCGGGGTGGGACCATTATTGGAATGATCAATCCACTCTAGCGCATCGTGGATTCGCAGAAGTCGAGCTGGTCGCCGTTAGTCGTCGGCATTAGCGCAGCCGTTATAAGCCAGTTGGCAATATATGAGGACCCATGTCTGAACGCAGTATTGGAGTAATCGGCGCGGGTCCGGTTGCCGAGCATCGGCCGACGTTCTCGGGAAAGCCGCCTATTCAGTGCGAGTATCGAGTCGGAGGCCCAAATCGTCACGCCGATCAGGCGACGGGAACGTCGTGACTTTCATTGAGGCCGCAATGGCCGAGATTGTCGTCTTTGCTGGTCTGCACTCGGCATCCCCACAGAGCAGGCATGGTGCAACAGGGAGTCAATCCACCCTCGAAATTGCTACCGCTATTTCAGCGGTGCGCCGGAGCCAGCAGCGTGGAGTCTTACCCTGGAAAGGCTTAAGGTGAGAAAATGACCGAAGACACTCTCGCGCAAGCGCGCGACGTCGGAAGGTATACGGCAAAAGGTCGCGCCACCAGGACGAGAATTGTCGAAGCGGCCGCCGGGCTCATGTTCGAAAGTGGCGTGAGCGGGACGAGCATCGAGGATGTTCTGGGCAAGGCATCGGCTAGCGCGTCGCAGCTTTACCACTACTTCGACGACAAGCACGCACTCGTTCGAGCAGTAATCGCCTTCCAGACGGACGCCACGCTCGATTTACAGCGTCCACTCCTCGACAGGCTCGACAGCGTCGCGGCACTTCAAGAATGGTGCGATCTTCACATCGCGATCCAAATTTCACGCAATCTTCGTGGCGGCTGCCCTATTGGATCTCTCGCAAGCGAGCTAGCGGACGCAGACCCGGAGTCACGCGCCGACCTTGCGGACGGATTCGCGCGCTGGGGAGCGCCGATTCGCGCCGGGCTATCGACAATGCAAGCTCGCGGCGAGCTACAGAGCGATGTGAGTCCCGCAGCACTGGCGACGGCCCTGATGGCCGCATTGCAGGGTGGCTTGCTCCTCGCCCAGACCCAACGCGATATAGCCCCGCTGCGCGACGCGCTCACAGTGATGATGGACTATATTCGCTCCCTCCAAGTAACCGACCCGTGACAGCATCTGGCATCAGGGCCAGCTCTGGGTGATCGAGCGTCTCCTCGTCACCAACCTTGATCGCGTATCGGGTGCGTTGCCAGCTTTGCATCGCTGCGCGAGTTGAGATTGAAGCGAGGTCCTTCGGCTCACCGTTTACACCTGGGCCGGCAAAGCGGAAGGTGGCCCCACAAGGGTTAGCGCTGCCACGCACCCTCGAGTGGAACAGCGGCGCGAAGCGGCTTGGCATCGTCTTTTGAGCTTCCGCAACGACAAAACCATTCTTGTCCAGTTGCCCGGCAGATTCCACAGGCTGCCCATACGTGCACTTTAACGGACGATGGAAGGCAAAGGGGATGCGACGCCGATGCAAATCGCCGAAATGCGCGCACGAGTCTCCCGCTGTGTTTGAGCGATTCGGTCGACCAGTCCGTCCGGGCACCCGGAACGGGCATTCTGATCGGTTCCATCTGGATGGGCAGATTGACTTCATGACTGCCCTACTGGCTCGCGTTCCGTGACGACCCGGCAAACGGCTCGGAGATCGCTCACCTTGGGATCTACAATCCCCGCTTGGATACCGTGTGGCGGATCGCCGCATCGAAGATACCTGCGGACCTAGTGAACTCGGTCGAATCGCTCGCGCTGAGCGAGCGTCCGTGATGTCATTAATTCGCCCACCGAACCATGTCGCTGCGCTACAGAAACGCAAACAGGGGAAATGTGGAAATGCCAACAACAGTCAAAACCACCTAATCGGAAACGCCAAGCCGACGAGTCGGCAGAGTCGTCTGGCCCGTCGGCTGGTCGCTCCTACTGATCGCCACCGCACGCGTCACCTACGCACTCCTGGTTGTCGGAGGCAAATAGAGCGCGGTCGCCCCGCAGTTCGCTGAACGAAAGACAAGGAGATTTCATGAACACCGAAACCAACGACCTCTCAGGCCTGGTGGCGCTGGTAACCGGCGCGACCAGCGGCATCGGGCGAGCATCCGCTCGGGTTCTCGCGCGAGCCGGCGCCGACGTCATCATTCACGGCCGTGACGCGGCGCGCGCTGCGGCCGTGGTCGCCGAGCTGGAGGCGGCTGGTGCGAAGGCGTCGTTCATCGCCGGCGACCTTTCGAGTGCATCCGAGGCGCGGCGAGTCGCGATCGAGGCAGGCGTTGTCGACATTCTGGTGAATAACGCCGGGCAGTCCATCTGGGGTCCCACCGGTGACTTCGACCCAGCGGATGTCGACGCAATGTATTCCACCAACATCCGCGCGCCGTTCATCGTCTCGAGTGTCATCGCGCCCGCGATGGCAGAGCGAGGCCGCGGCAGCATCATCAACGTCGGCAGCATGGCGGGCGCGATCGGCCTTCAGAATGGCGCGGCATACGGCGCGACCAAAGCCGCCCTGGCGGCGATGACTCGCTCGTGGGCAGTCGAGTATGCGGACTTCGGAGTGCGCGTCAACACGGTCGCACCCGGCCCGGTCTATACGAAGCCGGGTTCCCGTGGCCTCTACGATTCGCTCGGCGGAACAACGATTCTGAAAAGGGCAGCCGAGCCGGACGAGATCGCTCAAACCATCCTGTTTCTCGCATCTCCGGCGTCGAGTTACCTCACCGGCACGACGATCGCGGCTGACGGCGGACGGACGGCGATCTGATGGCCACCCAAACCCGCTCGACGGTCAATACGAGCCCAGCCCGATTCCTCGGATCCGAGACCAGGTCGCGCTCTACCAAGCCACCAACGGTGCCGAAGGCGGCACCCTGGAAGACCGTCCAGTCGTCATCCTGACCTCGGTCGGAGCCAAGTCCGGCAAAGTACGCAAGAACCCAGTCATGCGGTTCACCCACGACGGCGTCTATATCGCCGTGGCATCCGCGGCAGGAGCAACCTCCAACCCCTCCTGGTATGCCAACCTCGTCGCTCATCCGAGAGTTCGTGTGCAGGATGGCGCCCACGTGTCCGAGCGCATCGCCCGGGAAGTCCACGGCGAAGAGAAAGCACAGCAATGGGTCATTGCAGAATCACTTTGGCCCTACTTCTCTGAGTACCGTGAGCGCGCGGGCGGTCGCGACATCCCCGTATTCGGGGGAACACGTAAGTTGGACGGGCCGACACGTCCGAGACTCGCTGACAGAGAGAGGGATCTAGTCACGGAGCACCTGATTCAAGGCAGCTGACGTGTGGCGATGTCCAACAATCTCGTAGCCAAGCACGATCACTATTGGCGAGAAGGTAATGAGGATCAAGCTGATACCAAGCGGTGCGCCCAACGCCGCTAAGACAACGGCGCCTGCCAGCACGGCCACCGTGCCGCTGAACAGTCCAATGTGAAATGGATCGCCCATCTGGAGCAGATATGTATACAGCAGAAACAGCATGATCGAGAAGACGAGGACGGGGATGGCAATACTCAATACCGCTCCGACTATGCCGATCTTGGCGTGCCCCGCGATGACGTCTGAGGCGACATGCAATCCTGCTCCGGTTGCGGCGATGGACGCGTATATGAATATGTGGCTGTTCCCCCAGGTCACCGCTCGCCGACGATACCTGGCCAGAATTTCCGCGGACGGCAGGATGAAATAGGACCACCAGAGTCCAAATGTAAGGCCAACACCTGCGACGACCACCAGAGTCGCCTCGACGCTCCATCCATCGCTATTTACGAGCGCTGCAACGGACGTCACCGTTCCTAACAGCACCTCGCCCAAAGCAATGATCGCTAGGAGCCCGTACCGTTCGGCAATGTGACCCGCGTTCCAGGGCGTGCCCCCGATTCGCGCCTCAACGACCGAAGGACCCGCGAGTTCGATGACGAATAGGATGACGGCTGCAATCAGCACAGGGACCAGCGGGGGGCGGGCGAACGCGAGCACCACCCACCCGACCTGCGCAAGCGTAACGGACCCGGCGTAGGTGAGCGCCACCCGTCTTCGAGCCGGATCTTGCACCGCCACGCGCACCCAGAGCGTAACGAGCACGACTCTTATGACAACGTAACCAGCGACCATTACCCCGTTGTCGAGATGGTCGCCCTGCTCGACCGAGGCGAACATCGCCGGAATGCCAAGGGCCAGGACAACGACGCCAACCATCTGGACCATCGTCGCGACACGGAAGAACCAGTCGTCGGTGTCGAATGCTGACGCGAACCAGGAGAAGTTGATCCACGCGCAGCAGATGGCGAACATGGCGAACGCGAACGCTCCGAGACCCGCCGTGACATGGTCCGCTGCGAGAAGGTGCGAAAACTGGTCTGCCGCCTGGCCGAAGGCTACGACAAATGCCAGATCGAAAAGTAGCTCGAGCGGTGTCGAAGCGCGGCGCAGGTCTTGAGGATCGCGGCCAACCATCCGTCTTAGACGGTGGCCATGGCCGGCCGGCGGTTGCTGGGTCATAGTCTCTGATTCTCCGGCATGAGAGTTCGTCAGTGTGCGTGATTGCCGTCGATCCGCTCGGAGAGCTCAAACATGTTGCCCACGGGTCGCGGAAGAATGCAAGCGCTGATGTGGTCGATGCGGACGCGTCGAATGGTACTCCGATGTTTCGGGGCAGCTCATAGATGAATCGGCCGACCCGCTGGGTTAGTTCTCTGGGACCGCTGTTGAGAAGAGCTGATGCGTCGAAGTCGGCAAGACGAAATTCGCTGATTGCCACAGAGTTGTAGCGCAGCGCAGCGCAGCGCAGCGATCGTCGACGACTCGCACCGTGGTCCGGCCCGATCAGCTATCCCCGCGACGTGATCGCCGACGCCAAGTACATGTAAGACAATGGTGCTACCCAAGCCACCGTGGGTGACCTTACAACTGCGGAGGTGGCAGACAGTTTCACCTCAAGCGGTACGCCTGACTGGATAAATGCGGATCGCGGCACGTTCGACAATCTGGGTCGCAAACTCACGGATGAGGACCCTCTCGGCAACACGACCTCGACAAGCTACACACCAGCCAATGGTGGTGCCCTGACCCAGACGGTGTCCTCGAACGCGGTCCACCAAGCCACCACGATCGCGTATGACGCGCTTGGTCGAGTCAGCAAGGTGTGGGGGCGAAGGGACTGCTGTGTTGAACCACACGTGGGGTATTGCTGCGGCGGCGGTCAATTGACCATAGTTCACTGCGCCGCGAATCCGTCGGCGTGTGTAGGCCAGGAGAATCGTTAGTCCCGATCCTTGTTTGCAGAACGAACAATCATGTTCTCGAGAGCTTCGCAGTCCAACCGCATTGTCTTCGAGTAGTGTCGCGGTGAGAATGGTCGTGACGCGCTCCGCACGTTAGGACCATCCGATCCGGTTTCTGAGCGAGATCGGCCACTTGAGCTAAAGGTAAATTCCAATGAGCCTGCACCAACTTCTGTACATCGGGATCGCCGTTGTCGTGGTTGTCGTCATTGTCGTTCTGATTGTCGTACTCACGCGACGTCGCAAGAGGGCGGCGGCCCGCGATAGCGCCATCACACCTCGCCAGTAGGCCAAGGTAGGCGAGTTCTGAGTTTAGGAACACGGGGTCAAATCGGCCCGCGCGAGTGCGGACGCTAAACCCGGCGAAGTTGATGCGCAGCGGCCTTGCGCGTGGGGCCTGATCGACGGGATCGGTTCCCTCCGAAATGACCCGGCGACTCGCTCGTTAGCGGTGGGGGAGTCTCGGGCCACGGTCAACGTTCAAGTAGGGTGACCCCGTATTCGTTCAGTCGGATTCGATAGCCGCTCGACTCAGCTAGCACGATGTCGCGTTGCTCTGCTTGTTTTGTGATTTTGAAGTGGCGCGTGCTTCCTGCGTCCACAACGATCCACTTCGGTGAGATCGTTGTTGTGGTGGCGTTTGCGAATTCGATGACGGTGTCGCGCGAGGTCAACTGCGGAATCAGATCGTCAGACGCGGCAACACTCGCATCAGATGGAATGATCGCCAGTGCCGTGGTGATCGCGGTATTGCGGTTTGTCCAAGCCCATCGGCTCGGTTCTACCATCGGCGCAAAACCTGTAGAGGGCAGCATGCCGAGGGTCGTCGTAACCGCTATGGCGAGGAAGCCATGTGAAACTATCCGGGCTCGTTTGGTGCCCCGCCGACGGAACCTCACGACGCCATCGATCAGGGCTGCAACCATGATGGGCATCAAGACCGCGCTGTAGTGATAAGTGATGCCCCAGTACACGCTGTCATTACTCACAAAACGCCACAGCAGCGTGGGAACTGCCGCCAGAGCGAGTGGGGAGAAAAAGCAGGCGAAACCGGCGATGGCCGCCGTCAGGAGCAGCGTTGCCAGCTTTACTCCCGTGTCGGTGCCGAGAGCAGAGATAAAGGACTGTTGTGGGATGCGCGACCAATAGGCATAGGTGCCGTCACTACTGAAGAACGGCAGGACAACCGTGACCTCGATGATGGACACCATGGTGCCCACAATCGCGGTCGCCAGGCCGAGTTTCCGATTCCCACGCGCAAACAGGATGACGCCCACGACCGCCACGAATGTGAGGCCGAGGTCCTCTTTGACGAAGATAAGCGGCATCGCCCACGCGACCGCCGCGACGGATCGTTGCTGGCCGAGAGCGGAAATGGAAAAACTGATCAGCGGGACAGCGAACGCGATCTCATGGAAATCGAACGCAAGCGCGGCGCCTAGCCCAAATGACAATCCATAGACGAGGGCGACCGCGGCGGCGGCACGGGTGGAAACCGCACGCTGTGCCCATCGCACCAGCGGCACCGAACCGAGCGCAAACAATATGGCTTGGGCCACAAGGAGGGTGATGGCTGTCGGGAACATCGCATAGAACGGTGCGAGCACCGCGAGGATCGGGTGAAAGTGGTCACCAAGAAGGTTGTAGCCCGGGCCTTTCAATATGACGATGGGAGGGCGCAGTTGCGCGTAGTTGCGGATGGCCTGAACAAAGATTCCGAGATCCCATCCCGCAGTTCGAAACGTGATCTGGCGCTGAATCGCCACGGCCGAATAAAGCACTGCCAGCGCTCCGAAAGAGGTCAGTTCCAGCCACTGACGGCGCATCCATAAAGTGACGCGGCCGAGCAATACCGAAGGGGTGAAGGGCCTCGGCTCCCGAACGAGCGGCACGCTAGCGGTCAACGCTTGTACTTCCTTCGCAATGCCGGGAACTCACGTTAGGTCGCGACCCGTCGACGGCAAGAGCCCAAGCGGTCGCCCCGTACGCACCGCGGCAGAATAGACCGATCCAGCGGCGATTGTGCAGCATTTGGGAGACCGACCATGTCGGCAGTCGTTAGTCACGGTGGTGACCACACCCCACCACCGTGATCCAGCCAGGCGAACCAGATCCAGAGGCACTGTAGTCCCAGGGAGCCGACAACCAATCCGAGCCGCCATAGCCGCGACCGGGGAACGGCAGCAGCTCCCAGCAGCGGAGACATCGGAACGAGCAACCGGAATGTGCTCGACTGAGGCAAAAACACGGCGACGAGGTAGATCGCATATGCGCCTAGCCACATGCGGAGGTCAGTACCCAGGCGCCGCACCGTGCGACTGAAGAAGAGCAGGGACGTGAACCCAACCATCGCCGCAACAACCAGGAACTCGATCACGGGCGCATGCAAATTCCAGAGAGCCGCGAACCAAGCCTCGAAAGGCATCCCATTGCTCGCCGCCGCGTGGCGCGCCCGCCACGCGAGCTCCGAATCGATGTAAGCGGTGACAGACCCAGTACTCGCCCAGGCGATCACCGGCCACGCTGCCGCCATGGCGATCGAGAAACTCGCTGCGAAGAAGGCGGCAGAGCGGCTCTTTCGCGTGAATGGTTCCTGTACGAGCCGGCACACTACGTGAACGACCAGGAAGAGCGCGAAAGCAGGCCCAACCGGCCGAGTCAAATCCATCACCGCCATCACCGGAAGCAGCCACACGTACTGACGGCGCATAACCAGATAGAGCGACAGGGTGAGCAGGAATGCGCCCATCGACTCGGCGTACGCGACCTGCTGGATCGCCGAGAGCGGCGCAATGCAGAGAAGCAGGACTGCAAACAAGGACGGACCGGGCGGCAACGATAGTCGCATGAGCCGATGAAACATCAGCGCCCCCGCAAGGGAGAACCCTAGCGAAACGATGATCGCAAGCAGATCCCAGGAAATTCCCGTCACCGCGGTTAGTGCGCGCACGAATTCGGGATAGGCGGGATAGAACGCCCATGTGTTGTCCAGGACGTGGCCCGTGGTTGAGAGGGGGAGGGTACTCGGATAGCCCTGCACCGCGATCCGGTGATACCAGCCACTGTCCCAGAATTCGGCGAGTTGAAGATAATTTGGATGCGGGCCCGCCCAGTAGGTCCGCCCCTTTGATGCGGCAAAAGCCTCCATCACGATCGTCGTGATCACCCGGGAAGCGAGCCAGATCGCGGTCACGCTCAGCCATGCCGGCAGCACTCTGACCAGAACCAGAATGTCGCGCAGCCCCGGCGCGCCCGCAAACTTCGACCCATTTCCAGGCGTACGCCCGGAGGGCTCCAGGTCACCGGGCGGCGCTGATCCCGCGAGCAGATCCTCCGTCATGCCCAGACGCTATCGACCGCAAATGTTAAGCTCCCGGTTTCTGCCCGCCTGATCATGAACAAACGTTCAGTCGGAAATAGAGGAGGAAGTGAGCATCTCACGGCGATTGCTCGAAGTTGGACGGTGGAACATATCTGCGGCCGAGTGCTCGTGGCCGAGTTCTCACCTTCGCCTTAGTTCCTCGTCAACTTGACACTCGTTGTCGGTCACGGGCAGCTGTAGCGACAACTACGGTCAGCTCGATTAGCGCGTTGGAGCCTCGCGCGGATCTGACTGTTTGAAACGGGGTGCGAGGCGTGACTTTCGCAGCGCAACTTGCCGAGCGTCCAAGACGCGGTGGCGACAGTCCGAGTTGCCCTGATCTCTAGCTCTCAACCGCCTGGACTCCGGAAGCGTCGTAAAGGGCCGCATACTCCGCATCGGAATCGACGTCGCTGAAGGTGATGGGTCGAACTCGTTTCCGATCGACTCGTAAGTCGAATATGTCGAATCGGTTGTAATACCCGGAAAGGTCGTGAAACTGCTTGGGCTCCATGCAGGCATCGAGGTCGATTTCTTGAAGTAGTAGCCCCTCGTCGTCCCTGAGCACGTCGCTCACTACGTCCGCGAAGGGATCGATTACTAAGGACACGCCTCGTGCCGTCCTCTCGAGAATGCGAAGTGCGTCGACGCCCAACGACGAGAGGCCGGCAATCATGGTGGCATCAATTGCCGCCGACACGACTACGTTGAACGCCTTCGCTTCGAAGGAATGAGCCCCTGCGCGTATTCGGATCGCGGCCTCAAGGTCATAGGGCTTACCTCCTGAACTCGGATCTCGAGTTGGCCAAATAGGGGGATAGCTCGAGACATGAACCTGCTCACCCTGGGCGATCAGCGTAAAGCGCGCTAAAGGGTTGGTATTTTCGCCACAAATCAGCATTCCGAGACGGCCTACCTGGGTGTGGTGAACCTTGAGTCCGCTGCCGTCCCCTGGGGTCCAAATCATCTTCTCGTAGAAGGTAGGCACAATTTTCCTGTGGTGATTGAGGATCGATCCGTCTGGGCCTATAAGTACGTTTGCATTCCAGACACTTCCGACACTCGCGCGGCTTCGTTCGCTGATCCCCACGGACACCGTCAATTGATTTCGCAATGCGGCGTGCCTCAGCGAACGTATCTCGGGCCCGTCGATATAGATTGACGCATTTACGAAGGACTCAAAGAGGGCGTGGTTGTAAATTGGCGCGCTGACGGCCGCCCAGACGGGAAACCCAGGGATAAAGGATTCTGGAAAAGCAATGAGTTCGGCACCACTCCGGCCCGCTTCATCTATTGCGTCAACGGCCTTGGCTGTCGTCGCAGCGGAGTCGAGAAAGACCGGGGCGAGATGTGCTGCTGCGATGGTCCTTCTATTCGTTGACATTTTCGTCTCTCTGATCGCCGTACCGGATGCCCGCATTTCGCAACTTTCGACCCGCGTCGAGTCTCCTCGCTGAATCAATTCGCGTCATCGACAGCCATCAGAGTTTGCGCGAAGGGAAGAATTCCTGTGTCCGCATGACAATTGACGTACTCAAAGTTCGAGTTGCGCGTAACGATAAAGACCTCGTGCCAAGTCACCACTTGCCGGTCCGCCCCGAATTCACGCTGCTTGTCGATTGCGTGCTCGTAGATGGCCGCGTGGGTTGCATGTGATTCAGCCCATTTTTCGAGCGGTTCAAGTGAGTTGAAATAAGCGAGCACGGACGTCTGCTGAACTGATGCAAAGGTTTCCAGATCATGATTTGTCATTACGCGAAGAGATAGCACGCCTTCAGTTTCTTGGTTGCGGCTTAGGTGATCCATCCCCGCCATTAGCTTTGGTTGGAGAGATGACTCGTAATCCACGAGCTGCTCCCCGAGCGACGAAGCCCAATGCTGGCCAGAGCGAATGACTGCGGTGTTATGTCCGCATTCGGCTCGAAGGCGTCGGCCTAAGCTCAGAGCAGGAGTTGCTCGACGTCGATGGGGCGAAGGCGCCTCCAGCCGATCAATTGCCGACAGTGGGAACCGGTCACGGGCGGCTCCAAAATAGCCGTTGGTCGTGGTCAGTCTCATCTCGATCATGGGGCAGTTGGCTAGCCCGAAGGACCATCCCTCTTTGGAGACGATGGTCTCTAGGCGGTCGACGGGGACCTGAATCGTCTCTCGCCATGCACCGAAGTTCGCGTGCCGGGCGTCCAGGGATGTGAACCACTTACCCAGGGGCGCGCCCAATATCCACGCAGCATGCTTGTTCGGGTCTCGCCAGTAGCCAATGTGCACAAGGTTGAATCGGCCCGCTCCATCAACAAACGAGGTGAGCTCCCACGCTTCTGGTGAATCCTGACGGGGCGTGCGATGCGCCGAGCGGATCAGGTTCAGGAAGTTGATCGATTCGGGGGAGTTGCTGTCCGAAGTCTGGATAGCAATGTAGTCGGCAGTCATCATCGACACTGCCTCAACAAAAGTCGCCATCCACCTCGGAGCACGAGGTTCATGGTCTGGCGGCCGCCGGGCAGGTATGCGTCGCGGGTAGTCGATGGTCCAGGGCGAAGGCAACGTACCTCCAGTTTCTGTCATCGAGGCTCTCCGGTATCGCTAGTCGGTTTCTTCCGACAGATTAAGCCAGCGCACGGGCCTCGTAGTTACGATCGTGTGAATAACCTGTAAGAACGTGTTGTCGAGCCAGGTCGACACCTCTCGCCGTCTTAGATGCCAAATTCTCGTTGCTACCCTCTGGACCAGACATGCAGGGTCTATGCCGGGTCGCTCGCGTTCCACAAAACTTCGAACAGGCTGGCCTGCGTCTGCGCGTACTCACTGCTGGAAATGATCATCGCAAAGCCCTCGCGCCGAGAGGATATGACTGCAACGGCGTCTTCGCCGATGACAGTGGTCATCGTGAATACGTAGCTGGACGGAGTGTGACGGGCGACTCGGAAATCTCCCGCGCTCGTTGGCCACCCTTGCGGGATGTCCCTTTCGGTTGACCGCACAACGCGCAACGTCAAACCTCGAGCTCGACGCCCTTCGATGTATTCCTCCAGCGCTTGTTCGCCCGGCACGACAAAAAGATCTTTCATCGAAAATATGCCGCGGATCGGCGAGGGCCAGGTCAACGTTTCGAATAGAGCTTCTCTGATCCCTGTGACGCCTTCCAGATATCGCACTTTCGGCCGTGCTGCTGAGGCAGACTGGATCGCTCTAAGTTGCGGCACTAGATCTTCGAGTAGCGCTCGGCGTTTTTCGAGGTCGGCAAAGAGACTCGAGGGATCCGCCGCCGCAAGTTCGCTTCGGATTCGGTCTTGTTTGCGGCCAGCGTCGCCAAATTCAACTGTTTGCAGGAATCCCCGTCCAACCAACCGGCGGGCGAGGTCGTAGCCACTTGTTCGGCTTACGTTCGCTTGCAGTGCCGCTTTGGCAACGGTTGTTCGACCCAGCGACAGCACTGTTATGTAGAACTGCGCCTCCCGCTGGTCCAAGCCGAGTTCCAAGAGTTGCTCTAGCACTTCGCCTCCGTGTGGTGTCGACCAACTTCGACAACATGATCTTACAGTCTGTTCACATTCCAGAAACGGCGGGCGGGACAGGGCCCAATATCTTGTCGAGTACAACCGGCAGAGACGACGCCATCACAGCTCGTGCGCGCTTCCCGGGCAACCGCACAATGAAAGGGTTCCGCATTGAGAAATGAATCATTCAGTCACTGGCGCAGTGGCATCGGCCGCGTCGGCATTGCTACGACAGCTGTCGTACTATTTTTCGGACTTTCTGCATGTCAGGCTGCCCAGCCGTCGAGCACCACGAAGGGCCCAATCTCGGTGGGCAGCATCGATGATGTCAGCGGCGGCTTGAGCTCGATTGGCCAGCCGAAAGCTGACGCGGCGAAACTCGCCATCAAAGACATCAATTCGAACGGCGGAGTTCTCGGTCGACAGCTCAAGTTGGTTGCGTACGATGCTCAATCGGACAATACCAAATACATCCAGTACGCAAATCAGCTCGCACAGCAGGACCACGTAGCAGTCGTAGAGGCCGGCATCACGAGTGCGGCGCGAGAAGCTATTCGACCGATTCTCGACTCGGCGCAGATCCCATACTTCTATAGCCAGCTTTACGAAGGCGGGGTATGTGATGCCAACGTCTTCGCGACCGGAATGGTTCCGTCACAGCAGCTTGCACCGATGATTCCCTATGCCACGAAGCACTATGGCAAGACATTCACGATCCTTGCGGCCGACTACAACTTTGGACATTCTGAAGCCGTCTGGGCAGCAAAATATATTAAGCAGAACGGCGGCACCGTAGTAAAGACCGAGTTCCTGTCGCTTGATCAGACGGATTTCGGATCGTCAATCAACAATTTGCAACGAGACAAGCCGTCAGTTGTCGTCTCGCTGCTTGTGGGCGGCAACCAGATGTCGTTCTACAAACAATTCGCCGCCGCCGGCCTGAGCGGTACAAGCCACATCATTAGTCCGACCTTCGGAGATGGGCAAGAGCAACTCGCAATCGGCGCGAAAGCGACGGAGGGCATCGTCGTGGCCAACCTGTATCTGCAGGAGCGGACGGCCGCGGCAAATTCCGCCTTCCTGAAACAGTGGTATGCCGCGTACGGCAAAAGCTACCCCTATGTAACACCATCGGCTGTAGCGGTCTGGAACAGCTGGCATCTTTGGGCAGCTGGCGTCAACAAGGCGGGGTCCCTCGATCGAGCAAAGGTCCTGGCCGCATTGCAGTCCGGCATTAGCTATGACGGCCCTGGCGGGAAGGTCACCATCAACGGCGCGTCCCACCACGTAGTTCAAAACGTGGTCGTCGCCGAGGGAACAGCCGAGGGCAACTTCCGTGTGCTTGAGGTGGACAACCAGGTTGCGCCTGCGTTCGAGGAATCGAAGTGCAATTTGATCAAGAGCCCGACCACCAACACGCAGTACATTCCAAGCAACTAAACGGAATCACGGATTCAAGGAGGGAGACGTTGTGAAAGTGGATCAGTTCATAGTCATCATGGTTTCGCTACTCAGCAGCGTTTCCCTCCTGGTGATCGTTTCGTTGGGTCTCGCGCTGGCCTTCGGGATGATGGGGGTCATCAATATGGCCCACGGCGAATTCCTCATGCTGGGCGCGTATTTCACCATTACGGCGGTGAATGCCGGGATCGTTCTTCCCGTCGCGATTCTCATCAGTGCCATTGCGATGGGCGGGCTCGGCATGGTCATCGAAAGGATCGTGCTGCGTCAGCTCTATGGCCGGATTTGGGCAACAATGCTGGCCACTTGGGGCCTCAGCCTGCTGATCGTTGGTGTCGTGCAGCTGGTATTCGGCACGAGCTCGAACGGTATTCCGACCCCGCTCAGTACGATCCACCTCGGGGGCTACATGCTCTCGCAATACAGCTTGGTTCTCATCGCTCTGGCCGGCGTATTGATCGCCACCACCTATCTAGTGTTTGCCCGCACCCCCTACGGCACCATGGCGAGAGCGGCTGCCTCTCTACCCGAGATGGCCGCGGCGGTTGGGATCAATGTGTCCCGCGTGAACATGATTACATTTGGCATTGCCTCCGCTCTCGCGGGTCTTGGCGGGGGCCTGCTCGCGCCCCTGAGCGGCGTCTCGCCGACTTTCGGCCAGGGCTACATCGGTGACGCTTTCATGACTGTTGTGGTCGGAGGCGCAAGCCCACTGCTAGGTGCTTCGACAGCTTCATTGCTCCTCGGCGGCATCTACGCCGGCGTATCAAACATTGTTTCGCCAGTAGCTGGAACGCTCGCACTGCTGCTTGTTTCAATGCTTGTGCTGCGCTTCCTGCCGACAGGCCTGACGGGCCTGTGGAGAAAGGCTCGCCAATGAAGATTTCAAACCTTCGCACTCGGCCATCTCAGACTCGCGCGCTCGGTGCCACGGCGACGATTGTTGTGGGCGTCGGTCTTTCATTCATCATCCCGGCATTCACTGCTCACACCGTAAGCCTCTGGGTTATTTACGGTCTGCTTGCTCTTTCGTTCACCTTTGTATGGGGCCACGGCGGCATCTTCAGCCTCGGCCAAGCCGCATTTTTCGGACTCGGGGGATACGCATACGGAGTGGCCGGGATCGACTTGGCTCCCACCACGCACGAGACGATGAGCGCACTGCTCGTCGCTGCGGTTGTCGGAGCCGGTGCAGCCGCCCTGCTTGGCTACTTCGTTATTTATGGCGGCATACGCGGCGTCTTTGTCGCGGTGATAACCATCGCAGCGACGCTTGCATTGCTCACTTTCTTCACCAGTACAGGAGATCCCGCGTACCACATTGGTGCCGCAATGCTCGGTGGAGACAACGGGATGGTGGGGGTGCCGAGCCTCACGATTCCGGGGCTACTTTCCACGAGCAACGGGACTTTGGCAACTGTCGTCGTCGTAGCGGTAATTGTTTGGTTCGCGATAGCCGAACTCCTCCACCGGCCGTTTGGGCGCATCCTCGCAGGAACGCGCGAAAACGAGTTCCGCACCCAGCTTCTCGGATACGACGTGAGAGGAAGAACCCTCGCCGCTTTTGTCGTCGGCGGCTTGATCGCGGGGTTGGCTGGAGGGCTCTACGCGGGATGGGGCAACTTCATTAGCCCACAGGTTTTCAGCCTGCAACAAGCATCGTTGGTCGCAATCTGGGCGCTCGTCGGGGGTCGTCGGTCGCTCATTGGGGCATTCATCGGCGCGTTCGCAGTTCAAGGATTGTCGGAGCTGCTTGGCCAGCTGACATCCGGGGCAGTGATTCCGCTGGTCCTCGGCGTCATCCTGCTCCTCCTGGTTCTCTTCCTTCCGAACGGTGTACTTCCGACAATCGTCGCGAGTGTTCTGGGATTGGTTCGACAAAAGGGGACGGCTCAGCCGTCGGTCCAGAATTACGTAGAGCCGGATCCCGATGCCGCTTTTGGACGAGCGCCGTCACGAGGGCTCAAGGTAACGGCCAAAGCCGTATCCATGCGATTTGGCGGCCTGTCAGTTCTGCGGGGCATCGACCTCGAGGTTCCTGCGAACGCGGTGCGTACTCTTATCGGCCCCAACGGTGCGGGTAAGAGCACCTTCTTCAACCTGATGATCGGTCGCTATCGTCCTACTGCGGGGGAGATCTATCTGGGCGACGTGAGAGTGACCCGGCTTCGCCCCGAGAAGCGAGCTCGGCTCGGACTCGGGATAAAGACCCAGGTGCCGAGCATCTATTCCGAACTCACCGTGGCTGAGAATGTGTGGATTGCCGCGTGGGCGGTCTCACGCAGGACCCAAGAGGCCTCCAGGATGTCCGCGCACGTGCTGGCCGGGCTTGGCTTGACGCACCGCGCCGCGGAGCTTGCAGGCGCACTCTCACACGGCGAACTTCAATGGCTCGAAATCGGGATGGTGATTGCTCGGGAGCCCCGTGTAGTCCTTCTTGATGAGCCGACAGCAGGAATGACGCGCGCCGAAACGCGACGTTACGTGGACCTCGTCGCGGTGCTTGCGCGGTCGGCTACCGTGATCGTGGTCGAACACGACATGGAGTTCGTGCGCGAGCTCGAAGCACAAGTGACGATGTTCCATGACGGCACCGTGTTCGCGGAAGGTCTTATGGACGATTTGCGCCACGACGACCGAATTCTCGACGTCTACCTCGGGAGAGCCGACAGTGCTTGAAGTAGAAAATCTTGTTTCCGGATACGGCCGAACCAATATCCTGCACGCGATATCTCTCTCCGTCGAAACGGGCGAAAGGATGGCGATCTTGGGCAGGAACGGCGTGGGCAAGAGCACCCTGCTGAAGTCACTGATCGGAACCGTGCGGCCGAAGAGCGGGTCGGTTCGCCTAGACGGACAAGAGATTAGCCACCTTGCAGCGCATGAGCGCGCGCGGTCTGGGATCGCGTACGTGCCCCAGGGTCGCGATATTTTTCCGACCCTTTCGGTACTGGACAACCTTCGTGTGTCCGGCTTCGGAAGAAGCGTGCGTGCGCGCGCATCAATGCTCGACGACGTCCTGACGCAGTTTCCGATCCTCCGCGACAAGCGCTCGGCGCAGGGCAGCAGCCTCAGCGGCGGGCAACAGCAGATTCTGGCCCTTGCTCGAGCCCTAATGTCGGACCCCAAAGTGCTCCTGTTGGACGAGCCCTCGGAAGGAATCCAACCATCGACCGTCGACCAGATCGCTACCGCGATTCGCGAGATGAATGTGCAACGAGGGATGACCATCGTGCTCGTAGAACAGAACTTGGAATTCGCGGCCGCGGCCTGTGATCACGCGCTAATTATCGACAAAGGCGAGGTGGTGCTGAAGCTCCGCACCGCTGATGCGCTAACGAATCGGGAACTTCAACATCAATACCTGGGTGTCTGACGGGCTACGGGCCACGCGGCGATGAGTCGCGTTAAGTGAGGGAGAAATTGTGGAAGTTGTTCCACCCAGTCGCGAAGACATCCAACGAATCGCTGGACGCCATGGGCTCGGGCTTGACGCCGCCGCGGTCGACGAATATACAGCGCACATAGCGACGTTATTCGGCTCATATCCGATCGTTGACGCGTTCCCTCCCGTGCTCCCCGATCCGTCGTCGGGCCGCCACGCTGGCTATCGCCCGAACCCCGAAGACAACCTTTTGGGGGCGTGGTACTGGCGATCACGAATATCGAATGCAACTACTGGCCCGCTGGCAGGGCGCACGCTTGCCGTTAAGGACAACATCGCAGTCGCCGGAATTCCGATGATGAACGGGAGCAGACTCCTCGAGGGATATGTTCCTGAATACGATGCGACGGTGGTCAGCCGTGTGCTCGCTGCAGGGGGGACGATCGAGGGCAAAGCCACGTGCGAGGACCTGTGCCTGTCAGGCGGGAGCCATACCTGCAGCACAGGACCTATGCGAAATCCCTGGGACGCGTCGCGCGCATCGGGAGGATCTTCCGGCGGAAGCGCAATCCTTGTGGCCACAGGAGAAGTGGACATGGCGTTGGGCGGAGACCAGGGGGGCTCGATCCGAATTCCATCGAGTTGGTGCGGCATCGTGGGGCACAAGCCCACCTACGGCCTGGTGCCATACACCGGCGCGGGACCTATCGAATACACGCTGGACCACATCGGGCCGATGGCGCGCAACGTAACTGACGCGGCCCTGCTCCTTGAGGTGATAGCCGGACCGGATGGCCTGGATTCACGACAGCGAGGAGTATCGGCGCCTTCCGCCTATACCAAGGCAATCGAAAATGACATTCGGGGGGTGCGAATCGGAGTTGTGTCTGAGGGCTTCGGATGGCCAGGCCTTTCCCAACCCGGGGTGGACCGCAGTGCGAGGGATGCCGTGCTGCGGCTTGCCCACGCAGGTGGCGCGGTTTCGGAAATCGCCATTCCGCGGCACCGCGATGGCACCCACGTCTGGAGCGTCATTGCCACTGAGGGACCTGGAGCGCAGATGGTCCATGGCAACGGGTACGGAGTGGCACACAGCGGTTTCCACTCGTCGAGTTACGTTTCGAAGTTCGGGGCGGCGCGTGCCGCCCGGGGCAACGAGCTTTCGCAGACGGTCAAGATCACCGTGCTGATGAGTGACTATCTTGCTGAGCGCTATCACGGTGCTTGGTATGCCAAAGCGCAGAACGCGGCGCTGCAACTTACTGCCGCGTACGACGCAGCGTTGGCAGAGGTGGATGTTTTAGTCATGCCGACATCGCCGATGGTGGCGACACCGCTGCCTCCGACGGACGCCCCGTTGGCTCTGGTTCAGCGTCGAGCCCAAGAGATGATGGTAAACACATCACCGTTTGATGTAACTGGGCATCCTGCCACCACAATCCCGTGTGGCCTTCTCGATGGGCTCCCGGTTGGCCTCATGATCGTGGCTCGACACGGCGAAGATGCCACTGCTCTACAGGTTGCCCGCGCATTTGAACAGGAAGTCGGTGGGTTTGAAAACCTTATCGGCCGTCCCAGTGCGACATGACGTGCCATTGCGTGCGTGCGCGGAGTGCGGTGAGTGATTCGTGACCGGCTCGGGCCCGCTGGCCGGATTGATCGTCGTTGACCTGACTCGGGCGCTAGCCGGGCCGCACGCCGGCATGATGCTGGGCGACCTGGGTGCTCGAGTCATAAAGGTTGAACAGCCGCAAGTGGGGGACGATTCTCGGGGCTGGGGGCCACCCTTCGTTGCCGGCGAATCAACATATTTCCTGTCAGCAAACCGAAACAAGGAGTCTGTCACTCTCGACCTGAAGCGATCCGAGGACAAGGTCGTCCTCGAGAGATTGGTTGCTCGCGCCGATGTGGTTCTGGAGAATTTCCGCCCGGGAACTTTGGAGCGATTGGGATTCGGGTTTGAACGTATTCACGCGATTAATTCTCGGGTCGTTCAGCTTTCGATTAGCGGATTCGGACATGACGGGCCGGAGGGAGGACGAGCGGGTTACGACCAGATTGCGCAGGGCGAGGCGGGCCTCATGTCGCTGACCGGGTCTGGCCCGGACGATCCTCAGCGAGTGGGTGTTCCAATAGCCGACCTGCTTGCGGGAATTTATGGTGCCTACGGAGTACTCGCGGCGCTTCTCGACCGCGAGCGGTCCGGGAAAGGTCAGTTAGTGCGAACCTCGCTGCTCGCAGGAATCGTTGGTGTCCACGCGTTCGAGGGCACCCGATGGACAGTGGCTAGCGAAGTCGGCAGGGCTCAGGGCAACCATCATCCTTCTATAGCTCCGTACGGTTACTTCAATTGCCGCGACGGCGGAATTCAGATCTCGGTCGGCTCGGAGTTGCTCTGGCGCCAATTTGCGCCGTTGGTGTCAATCGACCCAGCAGATTTGCGCTGGGCGTCGAATACTGACCGCGTTCTGAACCGCGACGAGCTCATCCTCGCCATCGAGCGGGCTCTTGCTTCTCGCGACAGGGAACACCTGCTTAAAGTGTTCAACACCGCTGGCATTCCGGTTGGCCGGGTGAGATCGATGTCGGAAGTGTATGAGTGGGAGCAGACGCGTTCACAAGGACTGGTCGTCGGGGTCGACCACCCGACTCTGGGGCCTATCGACCTTCCTGGCCCTCCCCTGCGGTTCTTCGACTCGAAGGGCGAGGAAACTACGGGCCGTGATCACACCTCACCACCGTTGCTGGGACAGCACGATGCGATCGTCAGGGAGTGGCTGGAGCGGTGACTCATCTCCGAGCCCTCCAGCTGATCGAACTTGTCCTCGATCGAAATAGTTTCGAGGCATGGGATGTCGACGCTCCGCCCCTCCGGATCGAACATACTTACCGAGGCGAACTTGCGGATGCGCGCGCCATCACGGGACTTGACGAATCGATCGTGACCGGCGCTGCAACACTTTTTGGTAGAAGAGTGGCCGTCGTCGTGAGCGAGTTTGGCTTTCTCGGCGGCTCGATAGGGGTACGCGCGGGTCGGCGTATTGCCGCAGCCGTGCGCAGGGCATCGGCCGAGGGGCTTCCGTTGATAGCCGCGCCAGCCTCGGGCGGTACCCGAATGCAGGAAGGGACAGTTGCCTTCATGCAAATGGTGAGCATCGTGCAGGCGATTAACGAGCACAAGGCTCTCGGGCATCCATACCTCGTGTACCTCCGCCACCCCACGACCGGCGGGGTTTACGCCTCGTGGGGATCGATAGGGCACTTCACTATCGCGGAGCCCGCTGCCCTCATTGGGTTCTTGGGACCCAAGGTCTATCGAGGCATGACTGGTGAGCAGTTTCCGAGCGGCGTGCAGACGGCAGAGAATTTATATGACCACGGGTTGGTCGACGCAGTCGTGGAACCGGGCCGCCTTCGAGCTCTGGCCAGACAGGCACTCGACATCATTTACGCCCGACCGAGAATGACACCCAGAACGCGTGGGCCCCAGAGTTCACCTGCATCGTCCGACGCGTGGGAGTCTGTTCAGATTTCGCGGGGGGAGGGGCGCGCGGATTTGGGTTCATTGCTGCGTCTCGGATGCCAGGAGTTGATGATTTGGAGCGACGCCGGGCAGGGCGCCTTGTCTTCGACCGTCGTAACCGCGCTGGCGCAGATCGGAGGGCATGGTGTCGTGTTGGTGGGGATGGACCGGAAAGCGCAGATCGACGTACCTCTGGGGGCCGAGGCTCTCAGAAAGGCTCAGCGAGCAATGAAGATCGCCGCCGAGCTGAGGCTTCCTTTGGTCACAGTCATCGACACGCCTGGTGCTGAGCTCTCCCAAAGCGCGGAAGAAGAAGGTATCGCCAGGGAGATCGCGCGCTGCCTCGCCCAAATGGTCGACATGTCAGTCCCGACTGTGTCGGTCATCCTGGGGGAGGGGGCAGGTGGTGGCGCCATCGCGCTCATGCCCGCAGACCGGGTGCTGATCGCGCGCAACAGCTGGCTCGCGCCCCTTGCGCCGGAGGGTGGGAGTCTAATTCTGTTTGGTGATCTCGTGCACGGGGAAGCAATTGCAACCGATCAACGAATCGGCTCCTATGACCTCC
Organism: Glaciihabitans sp.; assembly: GCA_025463785.1. Taxonomy (GTDB): domain Bacteria; phylum Actinomycetota; class Actinomycetes; order Actinomycetales; family Microbacteriaceae; genus Galbitalea. Next base: position 138,636 of record JAODBD010000006.1, on the reverse strand, counting down.
TAAAGGATGGCGTGGTCGATGAAATCATCGAAGAGGCGCACGAGGGGAAACAAGACGCAGCCCTCTTCTGTGAACGAGTGTCCGACTCGATCGCGTTTCACCTGAGCGATCTGGCTTCCAGAAAATCGACCGATCGGATTCGAATGAGAGTCGCTCGATATTCCAATATCGGAAACGAAACTCAGTAGCGGTTTGCCCGTACAACACATCGCTACCGGCGCCCGAGCGCCCGGATCGCGATTTCCGCATTGCTGAGACCACGGGCGACCGTGGCTAGCATGTCTTCCTCGCGGGCTGTTAACGGTTGGCGGTGGCGCCGGCGGTAGAGCTGGCAGTAGCGAAGCTGACGCGGTGGCGAAAGCCTCAAGGAGCCGCACAGTTACGCTGGGGCGATGAGTGCCTCGCCCGTGGCGGCTACCGGACCCCGATCGAGTACGTAACCCACGAAAACCAAACAATTTCCGCCTAGATCTCCAAACCCAGCGGGTAACCGGAGTATGGGGCAGGTCAGCGAGTAACCGAAACCCTCAGCGATCCCCTACGACTGGATCGCTGTCAGTGTGTTGTTGCTGGCGCCGTCGATAGTGGGGTTCATTGTGACCATCGGCGCCGGGAGAGGAGCAGGTACGAATCGCGTCATCAGTATCGTCTCCTGTCTAATTCTTCTGTCGCCATTTGTCGCGATCGAAGTGAGCAGCATTATTGGTTAGCTTTGATGCGTCGACCGGCAAGCAGAAGTTTGGTCAGCGCGTGAATACCCGACAAAAATAGGCAAACGAAGTTGCCTGGAAGCGTTGGCGTGTATCTCGCCACGCAGTGGTGGGCGTTGGCTAATCTGGGCAGATGGCGCACGGTATGCATCTGTCCGATCGGGTCGAGATCGTCACCGACAGGTTTTCGCCGTTGGGTGCACCGAAAGGGACAGTCGGAATCATTGTCGATGACTGGGCGGACGGCTCGAACGATGTCGAAGTCTCCGATCCGGAAACCGGTGACGTCATAGCGCATTTCCGGGCGGCGGAAGATGAGATTCGACCGTATTCGGGGCCGATCACAGTGAAGGAGGCTCGCGAGCACGGCATCCTATTCGGTCGTGGTGACGAACTCGGTGCTGATGTCGAAGAGCCACCTATGCCATATAGGGCGGCCGTTTTCCGGATCCCCGGGTATGCCACTCCGCCTGTGGCATTCAGCCAACCGCCCGCCGAAGACGTGGAACTCACTGGCGATGTTCCGTGGGAGCTGCGCGACGAACCCCCGACCGAGCCGATCTTCCACTGATCGGTAAACGTCGGGGCACACTTCTGGTTTCGAGGAGAAGCTTCTCGACACTCGGGGAGGCCAGATTGAATGGCGCCACTTCACTGCCCGCTAGAGTTTCTCGCGCGGGACATTCCTCATCCTGCAGCCAACCATCGATGGAGCTCGCGGGATGACCACATGAATATCCGCTTGCTAATCTGGCTCGCGGTCAGCTTCGTCTTTGGTGGTCTCGGGTGGACTGGATTCATTTTTTGTCTAGGTCGCCTTACCGTCAATTTCCAGGACAACTCGTCGCCCGGCGGGGAAACTGCAGCTCTGGCGTTGGCCTCTTCGTTGGTGCTCTTCGTTTCCACGGCATCAGTGCTCGCGCTATGCGTTGTGTGGCTGGTGAAAGCTCTCCGCAATGGGGTCCCGCGCCAAGCCCCGCGGATTGACTAGATCCACCGAACCGAACTGGCAGAGAAAAAATACTGGGCCTGGAGACCCTTCTGACGCCGACGATGTCTTAGCGATCCGGCGCTCGGTCGAGGGTCGCACGGGAACTGGCTAAGCGATTGAAGTCTGGGGCATGTGGGTATTCGACCTGATTGAGCAATTGCTGGACCAAGTTACGAAGGCCTCGGAGGAGCGTAAGAAGTTGAGGGCGGCGCGCGCGAAGGATGACCGGTCGGCAGTCGTGGAAAGTCGTGCCCGCATCACCTCGACGTGGATCACCTTTGGTGTCCTGTTAGCCGTCCTCGCGACGTTCCTGTACATCGAGCATTTGACGACGCAGTAGAAGAGTAGAGCTGTCCCCGGTCGCATTGCGGCCGACAGACCCTTTCGGCCGCTCGAGTTAGTACCACCCCCGAAAAGGTAGTACGGGACCGTTTCGCTGAGCAAAGCTCGCCCATCCGGCAAGCCCGCGGGCGCAGGCACAGATTGATGGTGTCAGCCACCTGCCTGCCGCTGGGCCAAAGTGGCAAGGAAAATAAGTACGGCCACCGCCACAATCACGAGGACGATGCGGGCCCTCGGCTGTCGCGGGGAGAGCACCGTTGGATCCCCGGAGCGCGCTCGCTCTCTCGCCGCGCGACGAACTCGGTAGAGCGCGATCGAGCAAACGACCGCCCCAGACGCAGCGATCGCCAAAATGATTACTGCCTCCATTTGCAATTTCACAACGCCACCTACGCAATCTTCTCGAAACTGACGCTCGGTGTTTGAGCGCATTTGACGGGGTAGAGCGTACGTAACCTAGCGCGTTTAGTTGGGGCGAGAATCCCGCCCGACGCGAGCGTCGCGTTAGTTTTCGCCTCAACCCCGTTGGAACGTCGTTAGGAATCGCAGCGACAGCCGACGACCGGCGTAGACCTGCATTCGTGAACAATTCATCCCACTCGGCGGGCGTCTCATGACGCTCACCCACATCATCCCCTCCCTCCGCCGCAGCCTGCCCGACCCGCTGTCGCGAGACAGCTGGCCCGAGTACACCAGCGCGACTCCCGACGACGTCACGGTTGCCGGCCTTTCGCTGGTGACGTTGGTGCAGTGGTGCGGGACACCCTGCGTGCACACTGCGGCGGCCGTTATCCCGGGCACGAATGGGCGACCCTCCGAGACCGATCTGGCGTCGGTCGTTATCGTGCGGGTCACCGCCGCTGTGGTCGAGAACGGGCAGCTGAACGTCTGGATCGACGGCGAACTCGACGCCTGCGCCGCCATCCTTTCCGAGGCTCGGATGATCGGACGTGCATCGACCGCGCACGCGATCGCCGCGGCGATCTACTCGTCGTCCGCGCACACGCCGTGCGGTACATCCCCGACCTGGTAGTTGACCTCCGCGTCGGGGACCTGCTGGCGATACCGTGCCTCGGCGTCACCGCTCTGCGCGATGTGCAAAGCCGGTCACGGCATCCCGAGCGCTTGTCGGAGGACCGGGTCGACCACGAGCGTGACGGCTTCCCGACCCCGATCTGCGGGAAGTAGCCAGCATCATGAGCACAGTCAGAGGTGGAGAGGATCAACGATTCTTCTCCGCCCGCCCGGGGCAGGCCCGGCGTTACGCGGGCGTCTGGGGGAGCCTCGAGGTGTCCGACCTCGCCTCCGCTCGTCGGTCCGGAGTTACACGGTATCGGCTTGAGATCTTCCCGCCCGGAACCAACTCCGTCGAACGCCGTGAGCTCCTCCGATTCCGCCAATGGCGGCTGTGGGGTGCCCTGGCTGCGTTGTTGGGCGAGTTTCTGGTTGGCACAATTTGGCCGGGCTGGATGGGCCCCATCTACATCGCGGTCGCATACATCGCCGCGTTGATGTTTGGACTGCAGTTGACCAAGCGCCTGCGCAAGAGCCTCCGCGGAGTCACCGTCGCTACCATCCTGGCCGGCGGTTCCACGTATACGGAGGGTGAGATGGGGCTCCTCCAGAGCTGCGTCGCCGACTTCGAGAGACTCGATCGCGAATACGCAGAGGGTCTAATCACCCCCGTGCAGTACGAGAGTGCGTGGGCAAACCTCTACGCGCGGGTGCTCCCGGAAAGCACCGGCATCCAGGGTTGAGTGAGTGTCGACACGGTGCAGATTGTTACGATTTCCCGATGCCAAGGCCCCGGATTACTGCCAAGAGGATCGTGGCGCTTCCCGCCTCGCTGACTCGCTGGGCGGGGTACGTAATGCAATTCGTGTTCGACGCCTGGTACGCGTCTTACGACCTGGAGATCGCCGGCGTCGGCTTGTCGGTCAACGGATTTCTCGTAGTTGTGGTGCTGGATGGCGAGGGTGCAGGTACGCAAACGGGCTTGCCGAGCGGCGTCGAAGCACCGGCGACCGCCGCACCGTTCCCGTGCACGTCACCCAACTCGCGTTCGAGCGCGCTGCACAGGCTCGGGATGTCACCGATGCGAGCAACGACAGGAGTTTTGCCGGGTTTTCGCCTGACGAGCAGGCGCTCTTCTACGACCTCCTGGTGCGCATGTCGGACTCGGCCGCACCGCAGTTGCCGGACGGCCAAATGTAATCCGAGAATTCAGAGATCGTTTTTAACGAAAAACAGTTATTTGAACGTCACGTTTGCTGTTTGGGGGCAACGTGCCCAAGGGTATCGGCACGCTCCCGGGCACCATAGCAGCGACCTGACCGCGGTTGGCCGAACTCCCCAGGCGCGCGGATGTTTACTGCCGTCAGCGCCTTAGTCGGCGAACAGAACTCACGCGTCGTCAGCTTTCGACTCGCAGCCGCACGATTCGCGCAGCACAAGGGTGACCGCCAGCTCCTGATGCGAAGGGCCCGGCTTACTTCCTTCGATCAGGTCGAACAGGCGTTCCGTCGCGACCCGGGCCATGCGCTCTGCGGGAACGCGAACCGTGGTGATCCCTGGCGTGGTCAGACGTGAGAGGCCGAAGTCGTCGAAGCCGACGATCGAGATATCCTGCGGCACGGAGACGCCAAGGGATTTGAGTGCCCGAAGACCGCCGAACGCCATGTCGTCGTTTGCGAAGACGATACCGTCGAACCCGGTGAGGTCGCGGCCAAGCCCAAGAACGGCATCCCGCCCGGCTTCTTCGCTGAAGTCGCCCTCCACAACACGGCTGGCGTCGGCGAGGTCGTGGGCTGCGACGGCGGCAAGGAATCCTTCTCGCCGGTCGATTGCCGTCTGGTGATCCATCGGGCCGGTGACGTGCAACAGTCGTGTGCGCCCGTGAACTTCGATGAGGTGTTCGGTGATCGACCGACTCGCGCCAACGTCGTCGATGCCGACGCTCACCGAAGTCGACAGGTAGGGAAAGTTGCCGATCAATACGACGGGTAACCCACTTTGGCTGAGCCTCTCGACGTTGAGGTCGGTGACGGCGGCGCTGGTTACGATGGCGCCGTCCGCGCTCTTCGACCGCATCACGCGCTCGTATGCGGCGAGGCCGTGCGCCTCATCGGGGTTGGTCGACACCAGCACCTGGGTATCGCGCTCGTTGGCAACGGATGACACCCCGGTCAACACATGCATAAAGTAGCTGTGCCCAAAGACGTGCTGGGTTGTGTTCGGCACGATCAACGCGATCGCACCAGCCCGCTGGCTTCGCAACGCTCGGCCCGCCGAGCTGGGAACGTAGCCGAGTTGCGTCGCGGCGGCGCGCACCGCACGCTTCGTCTTGTCGCTGATCCGCGGGCTGTCTGCCAACGCCATCGACGCGGCCGCGGCGGTTACCCCCACGAGATCGGCGACGTCACGAAGTCTCACCCGGGTTCGCGGCTGCGTGTTGTCGCTCATGGGGCTCTCGGTTCTGTTGCGTGTCTCATCGAAAAACCACGTGCTCAGCAATTTACTCTGTCGGCGAAGTGGTTCGTGCTCGTTCCGGAATCGCGTCTTGGAGCTGGCCGATCGAGCTGACTTGATTCTGGACAAGAAATGTTGCAAGATCAGTTTATCGATTAAGCATCTCTTGCCGGAAGTCGCGGCAGGAGTACTTTTTGGGTAATGTGCTTTAACGATAAAGCAAGTGCAGACACCTCATCCAACGCAGCAAGCAGCTCAAAGGAGAGCACCATGAAAAGGAAAATCCCGCTAATCATCGGAACGGTCGGTGTGATGCTCGCCCTCGCCGCCTGTTCCGGCGCCTCGCCCTCCGGCCAGTCCGGCGGCAAAGTTACTCTCACCGTGTGGACCGGCTTCACCGGCGGCGACCGACCCGGTTACGCACAGATCGTCAAAGACTTCAACGCATCCCAGAGCAAGATCAAGGTCGTCATGGATGTCGAACCCTGGGACACGATCCAGCAGAAGCTCCCTTCGGCGTGGCTGACCGGTCAGGGCCCCGACCTGGCGGCTCCGAGCAGCGACCCGAACGTGATCGCACAGTACGTGAAGACGAACTCCGTGCTCCCCATCACCGACACGGGCAGCGGAGCGAGCCAGATCGACGTCAGCAACATCGCGCCCGCGCTCATCAAAGAATTCACCTACAGCAACAAGCTTTACGCGGTTCCGGCCAACTACGCGACCCTCAGCCTGTATTACAACAAGACCGAGTTTGCCGCCGCCGGAATCGCCACGGCTCCGACGACACTCGCCGAGTTCCAGGCCGACGCGCAGAAGCTCACGCTTGGCGGGGGAACGAAGCAGTACGGTCTCGCGCTCGCTGACAACGCGACCATCCAGATGTGGCCGATCCTGCAGTGGATGTCCGGCGGCGATATCGTTGACGCCACCGGATGCAGCGTGCTGCAGACCCCCGCTGGCCAGAACAGCTTAAAGACCTGGAGCGACCTGGTCGTGAACAACAAGATTGCTCCCGTTGGCCTCACCGGCGCCGAAGCAGACTCGCTCTTCTCGGCGGGCAAGGCGGCCATGGAGATGAACGGACCGTGGGCAGCGCCCGGCTTCAAGTCGGCGGGCATCAACCTGGGGATCGCAAAGATCCCGGTGGGCGTCAGCGGCCCGGTGACGCTCGGTTCAACAGCGCCGCTCGCCATCTCGGCCAAGACGAAGTACCCGCAGCAGGCGCAGCAGTTCCTCGCCTACTACACGAGCAAGGCCGTGCAGAAGAAGTTCTCGCTGGCGACCGGCTTCCCGCCGATTCGCACCGACCTTGCGACCGACCCGCAGCTGCTGGCCGATCCCATCATTTCGGTCTTTGCATCGCAGGTAGCGGATGCACGCCTGTACCTGCCGCACCTGACGAACGCGACCCAGGTGGATGCCAACGGCTACGTTCCGCTGATTGGTCAGATCACCCGGGGCAAGAGCGTTGCTACCCAGACCGCGGCCATTGCGAAGACGATCAACGCCCTCACGGGGTGCAGTTCGTAGTGACTGCAGACACAATCGGTCGGGGCGGGGTGCGTCGTGGAGGACGCGCCCTGCCTCCGGCAGTGAGCACCGATAAGCTCCCCGAGTCGAGGCGCCGGCGTTTCCGCTGGCAGCCGGCCTGGCTGTTCATGGCACCGAGCCTGCTCATCCTCGGCGTATTCGTGATCTGGCCGATTCTGGTTTCGTTCTGGTACAGCCTGCACAACTGGACGATCGGCGCCACCGATCAACCCTGGGTCGGCCTCGGCAACTACGTGACACTCTTCAAGGATCCGCAGTTCTGGAACGCCCTGGGAAACACGCTCGAATTCACGGTGGCATCCGTCATCCTGCTCGTCGTACTCGGCTTTCTCACAGCGGTCGCCCTGATGGGCGAGGGGCTGGTCAGCCGCATCTTCAGGTCGACCTATTTCTTCCCCACTATCGTGTCGTTGACCTCGATCGGGCTGGTGTGGAAGTTCATGCTCGATCCGAGCATCGGTCTCGTCGCAGGGATTACGCAGTTCTTCGGCGCCGCGCCGATTGGCTGGTTGCAATCGACCACCCTCGCGTTGCCCGCCGTAATCTTCGTGGCCGTATGGAAGAACGTCGGGTTCACCATGATCATCTTCCTCGCGGGGTTGAAGGGCGTGCCACAGGAGCGTTACGAGGCAGCTCAACTGGATGGCGCCAATCGGCGTCAGCTCGTGCGTTACGTAACGCTGCCGAGTATTCGTCCGACGATCCTCTTCGCCACGATCATCCTCACAATCCAGTCGCTGCAGGTCTTCGACCTCGTGTATGTCATGACCGGCGGTGGGCCGATTTTCACTACGGACACGCTGGTCACCCAGATCTTCCGAGACGGGTTTGTCAACTTCCAGACCGGATACGCCTCCGCAATTTCCTGGGTGCTGTTCGCGGTCATCATGGCGATCTCCGCCATCCTTCTCCGAGTCTTTAGGTACAACGATGTCGACTAGCGTGCGACTGGCCCCCATCCGACGCCGATGGCGCTCTGTCGGGCCAGCCTTCAAATGGATTCTTCTCAGCATCGGCCTGCTCGCCGCGCTCATCCCATTTATCTGGATGGTGTCGGGTTCGTTCCGCAGCGAGAGCGACCTGTTCCACAATCCGGCCAGCCTGTTCCCCACCTCGTGGACACTGCACGGATATCAGGGCATCTGGCAGGAGCTGCCATTCCTGCGGTTGCTGCTCAACACGTTCATCTTTGCCGGCGTGACGACAGCGCTCTGCCTGCTCTTCGACTCGATGTGTGCCTATGCGTTGGCCCGCCTGAGATTTCGGGGACGCAACATCGCGTTCTGGCTGGTTATTGCGACACTCATGGTGCCGTTTCAGGTGACGCTGATTCCGGTCTTCATTGAGCTGTTTCACCTCAACTGGCTAAACACGTACCAGGGACTGATCATCCCTCGGGCTACCAGTGCGTTCGGGATCTTCCTGCTTCGCCAGTTCTTCGTCAGTATTCCCACCGAACTCGACGAGGCGGCACGAATCGACGGCGCCGGGCATTTTCGGATCTATTGGCAGGTCATCCTCCCGCTGGCCAAGCCGGCGCTGGCCACCGTCGCCATCCTGAACTTCATGAACCTCTGGAACGACCTGCTGTGGCCGCTTGTGGTGACCAGTTCGCCCGATATGCGAACGCTTCCGGCGGGCCTGACGCTCTTTGGCGGAGAACACGTCACCGATCACGCTGTGCTCCTCGCGGGTGCGACGATTTCGCTCATCCCCCTTGCTCTGGCGTTCTTCTTCGCCCAACGATATTTCGTGGCCGGCGTTGCGACGACCGGGCTGAAGTGATCGCATGAGTACCCAATTCTCGAAAGACACCTTTACCTGGATCGTCGGCATCGAAGACACTTGCGTCTATCCGCCCGCCGGTTTTGGAATGAAACCACTGGATGAGTACGACCTCACCGAGCACACACTCAACTGGCGAGAAGACCTCGACCTCGTCAAGTCGCATGGCGCAACCGCGGTGAGATACGGCGTCAACTGGCCGCTCGTGCACACCGCCCCGGATGTCTTCGACTGGTCGTTTCTCGACGAGCGCTTCGACTACGCGGTCACCGTTCTCGGACTCACGGTCATCGCAGATCTCGTTCACTACGGGACGCCGACCTGGTTGAACGGGTCGTTTGCGGATGCCGGTTACGCCGATGCGGTAGCCGCATTCGCCGGCGCTTTCGCAGCGCGCTATCGCGGCGTGGTCGACCACGTCACGCCCTTGAACGAACCGCTCACCACGGCGTCGTTCTGCGGGCTGCGGGGGGTTTGGCCGCCAGCACTGACGGGCTGGGATGGCTGGACCACGGTAGTTGTGGGCATGGTTCGCGGCATGAGGGAGACGATTCGCGCCGTGCGCGCGGCCAATCCCGATGCGGTCATCGTGCACGTCGAGGCCTCCTCGCTGTACCGGGCGTCGGAGTCGGACCTCGAGGTGCGTGCGGCCCTGCTCCATTCGCTCGGGATGCTGCCAACCGATCTTCTGCTCGGGCGAGTGACCCGCGATCACGAGATGCGGGGGTGGCTGCTCGACCACGGCGCCGAGGCGGAGCTGCTGGACCAGTTCGCCACGGACATCCCGACCGTCGATTTCATCGGAGTGAACTATTACCCCGACCTGTCGCCGAGAACCCTGGTGCGCATAGACGGCGAGGTGGCGCAGGTCGCGACCAACCGGTGGCACGAGGGACTGGCGACCAGCCTCAGGCACTTCGCAGATCGCTACGGGATTCCGGTGTTGATCACCGAGACCAGCATTGAGGGCGATGACGAGTCCCGGATGGACTGGCTCAACGAATCAATCGCGGCCGTGAGCGAGCTTCGCAATGACGGGCTCGACATCCGTGGATACACCTGGTGGCCCCTGCTCGACTTCGTCGATTGGTCGTACGCGTCGGGAGGCGAGAACGTCGAGGAGTTCGTGCTCGTCGCCGCACTCGGTGGCGACGGTGATGTGCCATCCGCGCAGACTGTTATCTCTGCCGACCCACGCTCCGGCAAGACGGCATTTCTCCGTCGGATGGGCCTGATTCGCCTGGAGGAGTTGTCGGATGGCAGCCTCGAGCGGGTGCCGACGGCGGCGGCGGCTCGGTTCCGTGAATTGTCCGCGTCGGAGCCGGGGACAGGCCATCCGGATGTCGCCCATGCGTAAGCCGGTCTATGACGGTTACCTGGCCGACCCATTCCTTCTCCGCACGGCGGGAGGATTCGTCGCGTACGGTACCGGCCGACCCGACGACTCTCAAGCGACCGAGTGCACGGTGATAGTTTGCGATGACGCTCGGTCGTGGCGACCAGCCGGACCGGTTCTGCTCGGTCCGAGCGCCGAGGCCGGGACCGACTATTGGGCTCCCGAGGTCGTATTCGAGAACGGCGAATACTGGATGTACTACTCGGTTGGCCATGGCATCGCCGGGCACCATGTGAGAGTGGCACGCTCCACTTCACCACTCGGACCCTTCATGGATACCGGTGTCAACCTCACGGCCGGCCAATCCTTCGCGATCGATGCGCATCCGTTTCGCGACGACGACGGATCCTGGTACCTCTTCTTTGCGCGCGATGTGCTGGATGCCGAAAGGCCAGGAACGCATCTCGCCGCGATGCGCCTGACCAGCATGACGAGTGTCGACGGCGAGGTGATTCCCATCCTGGCGCCGAACGCAGATTGGCAGATCTACGAGCGCGACCGGGAGATGTACGGGCGCCGGTTTACCTGGCACACGCTCGAGGGCCCATCCGTCATCGTTCGGGAGGGGACGTACTACCTGTTCTTCTCCGGAGGGTCGTGGGAGGGCAGCGGCTACGGTGTGTCGTACGCCACCGCGCCGAGCCCGCTTGGGCCGTGGACGGCGGCACCGGGCGACAAACCGCTCGTCCTCAGCACGGCTTTGACCGGTCTCGTTGGGCCGGGCCACAGCTCGATTCTGCGCACTGGCCCGCGCGACCTGATTGCGTATCACGCGTGGGATTCGGCCCTGACGAAACGACAGATGTACATCGACGAGATCAGTTGGGCGGGAGGGGTTCCCGCGGTGACTGCAGGGTTCGCGGAGTAGTGGCCGATAGCTCGCTTGTTCAACGGCATTCCGGGTCTAGGTTTCTCGCGTGTCCTTCAACCTCAGCGCCGACGCATACGTCGAGAGCTTGGACGATCGGCAGCGAAGCGACCTCGCTGCGCACCCCCGAGTTGCTGCCCCGGGCGCCCTGTGAGATTGACGCGATGGCGTGGGCCGCGGCCGGACGGACCTAGGACTGCACCGCGCGCCCGTCGTCCGCCGCGCGCCGCGCGCCGCGCACTTGGCCTTTTGCATAACTCATGCTGCGGGCGACCATGCGCCCGCGACACGCCGGCCGACGGGTTTCCCGGAGGTAGCTAGCCGGAGTTATGGGCAGGTGCCGGGCTCGCGCCCATCACGCTGAAAAGTTCTGGCTGCGCGAAACGTCGCGCGCGGGCGTGCGCTCCACCCGCCCATAACTCATGCCAGTTGCCGCCCGCAGAGAGCGACACGCCGCCAGGAGTAGTTCGGCGGGCGCTCCAGCATGAGTTGCGGACCAAAGGCGCGCGGGTTGGGGGGATCGCGATCGGCGAGCCGGATGCCGTTGGCTGCCAGGGGTTAGACCCCGGCCTGCTCGCGATGCGGGAGCTTCCATCCCGGGCGTACGTAGTGGCAGGTATAGCCGTGCGGATCCTTCTCGAGGTAGTCCTGGTGCTCCTCTTCGGCCTCCCAGAACGGGCCAGCCGCTGTCACCTCGGTGACGACCTTGCCCGGCCACAGCCCTGACGCGTCGACATCCGCGATGGTCTCGAGGGCGACGCGCTTCTGCTCCTCGTTCGTGTAGAAGATCGCCGACCGGTAGCTGGCACCGACGTCGTTGCCCTGGCGGTCCTGCGTCGACGGATCGTGAATCTGGAAGAAGAACTCCAGCAGGTCTCGGAAGGAGATCTGCGACGGGTCGAACACGATCTCAACGGATTCTGCGTGGTTGCCATGGTTGTAGTAGGTCGCGTTCGCGACTTCGCCCCCCGAGTATCCGACCCGGGTCGAAATTACTCCCGGCCGTCGGCGCAGCAACTGCTGCGCTCCCCAAAAGCATCCGCCGGCAAGAATTGCAGTCTCTGTGCTCATTGTGTTTCTCCTCTTTGGTCGTCGCTGCTGGCTGCAGCGGGTCGTTCACTTCTATTCAACGCCATGTCGTTCCACCCTGTTCCCCGGGCACTCCACACATCGCTGCCTACCCGCGCGCCCAGTCGAGCAGCCGATCATGCGGCCAGCTCGTGACAATCCGCTCGACCGGAATCCCGTGCGCCTCAGCGCGGGCGGCGCCGTAGTCGAGAAACCCGAGGTGCCCGGGGGCGTGCGCGTCGCTGTCGATGCTGAACAGGCATCCAGCATCCAGTGCAAGGTTGATCAACGGGCCGGGTGGGTCGCGTCGCTCGGGTCGCGAGTTGATCTCCACCGCAACCGAGTTCGCCGCGCAGGCAGCGAAGACCGCCCTGGCATCGAACGTCGAGGGCGGTCGGGTTCCCCGTGAGCCCTCAACCAGTCGGCCGGTGCAGTGGCCGAGAACGTTGGTGTGGGGGTCGGCGATGGCGGCGAGCATCCGTTCGGTCATTTCTGCGGATTCCATGCGTAGTTTCGAGTGAACGCTCGCGACGACCACATCCAGCCGGTCCAGCATCGGGGGAGTCTGGTCGAGTGCGCCATCGTCAAGGATGTCGACCTCAATACCGCTCAGGAGCCGAAAACCCTCGTAGCCTTCGTTCAGTTCGGCAACGACATCCAGCTGCTTGCGAAGGCGCTCCGAGGTCAGTCCATTCGCGACCTTCAGGTGCGGCGAGTGGTCGGTCAGCACGAGATACTCGTGTCCGAGCCAGCGTGCCGTATCGGCCATGGACTCGATGGATGTCGTGCCGTCAGACCAATCGCTGTGACTGTGCAGGTCGCCGCGCAACTGCTTGCGGAGTGCCTTACCGCCGGCGGTGAGCGGCTTGTCCCTGGCACGCAGATCGGCCAGATAGTCGGGGACAACGCCATCGAGTGCCTGCGTGATGACCTCGTAGGTCGTGCCGCCGATGCCCTTGGTCCTGGCCAGTTCACCGTTCGCAACCAACGAGACGCGCCTGTCCGCAGGGATGCCGGCGAGCACCTTCGCCGCCGTCCGAAACGCTTTCGTCTTGAAACCGGATGCCAGCGAGCGCTCCAGAAGGTACGCAATCTCATTGAGCGCTTCGATCGGGTCCATGGTTCATCATCCCGCGAGATGCCCTAGTACCGACAGCCACCGGTTGGCAAGGCCGTGATCTCGACGGGAGGCCGGTGTCACGATGTTTTGGAGAATATCCACCCCAGGTGATGAGGAATCGATGACGACGACACCCCAGCGGCGATCGGGCAGGCTGCGTGCCCTGCACGAGAAATTTGTGGTCCAGGTGAGGCCCCTGCCCGCGGCAGCGCGAAGGAATCTCTACATTTGGGCTGGCGCGTTGGCAGTGGTGGGGGCGGTCTTTTTTGTCGTCATCCTGACAAACGTCCTCCAGCACGACGACCTTTCGACCATCGATGCGCCGATCGAGCACTGGATCGACAGCATCCGAACACCGTCACTGACGACGGCGATGATCGTGCTCGCAATTGTTTTCGGCCCGATCGGTCTGCCCATCATCATCCTGGTTGTCATTGTGGCGTGGACCATTGCTGCCAAGCACGCCTGGCGACCGCTCCTGCTCGCCGGCGGAACCCTCACGGGCGTCATCATCGTCCAGATCGTCACGCGTCTGGTTGGCAGGCATCGACCGCCCTCGAACCTGATGCTGTTCGGCACCGACTCGACCTTTTCGTTCCCGTCTGGCCACGTGCTCGGCGCCTGCGACTTCCTGTTGATCCTGACCTACCTCGTCTATTCGCGGCGAAAGAGCACGCGCACGGCGGTCCTTGCCTTTGTCGTGGCCGCGATCCTGATCTTTGCGGCGGCGTTCAGCCGGGTCTACCTCGGGTATCACTGGGCGACCGACGCGCTCGGATCGATGGCACTTTCGCTGGTCATCCTGGGCGCAGTGATCGCGCTCGACACGCGTCGCACGGTCAGAGTGCCGGGCCACACTTAGCGCCTGGGCTAACGCGAGTTCGTCAAAGGTGAGCGAAGCGGGCGCGCACGAAACTGTAGATGCCGTATGCGATGAAGCCGGCGGCTATGACGATCAGGATGACCGTCCCGAACGGCAGTGTCGCCAACGTCTTCAGCGCACCATCCAGTCCGTTCGCCTTGCCGGGGTCGACCTTGAAAGCGGCAACCGCGAAGAGGATCCCGACGACAGCGAGGGCGATGCCCTTGGCGACGTACCCGAAGACGCCGAGAGCTCGCGTCACCCGACCGACCGTGCCCGCCGGGATCGTCAGGTCTCGCGTAAACCGCTTGGTCACACCTTTCACGAACAGGTAGATGCCAACGGCGAGGATGACGAGTCCGATGAGGACGACCAGGAACACCCCGCCGGGGGATGACAGGAGCTGGGTGCGTGTGTGGCTTGTGGCGTGCGCGCTGTTGGATGACCCGCCGCGCGCGAAGGTCAGCGCGGTATAGGCGAGCACCAGATAGACAATGCCTTTCACGAAGTCGGTGATAAAGCTGACGACTCGATTTTTGGCACTCCCCGAGAACAGGAATGCGCTCACCAGGAGCCAGAGGCCGAGGGCCGTGAGCCCGACAACCATGGCCCACAGGAGGAACACGCCTCCCGGGGTTGCGGCGAGCTGGCCGAGCGCGCCACTCTGGTCGGCCTCCTTGTGGCCGGCGCCGGTCGCGACGCCGATCGCGATGAAACCGATCAGCGCGTGAAGCACCCCGCTGACGGCGTATCCGAGTCGGGCGAGAAACCTGAGCGCTGGGTTGTTTCGGGCCTTTTGAGCGGCGATTTTAGCTCCATTGCTGTTCACGCGCCCCAGTGTATCCAGCGCATTTCCCCTGCACCATGCCCCGCCCGACGCTGGCGCTTCGACCCGCCAAGGGTGTAAAAGGAGCCGTAGTCAAGGGGGAGGCACCGGCTGCCGGGTCATCCTAGGGTGAGGGTCATGACCGATCCCGCCACGAAAACCACCTCCACCAAAACTCAGGTCGCCGCGGTCGTATACAACCCGATCAAGGTCGACCTCGATGCGATTCGCGCAAGCGTTGCCGCGGAGGAGTCGGCCAACGGATGGTCGGGGTCGCTCTGGCTGGAAACGTCGGAAGAGGATCCGGGCGAAGGTGTGACTCGCCAGGCGGTCGACCATGGCGTGGATGTTGTGATCGCCGCTGGCGGGGATGGCACAGTCCGGGCGGTGGCCGAGTCGCTCCGCGGCACGGGCATCCCGATCGCGCTCCTGCCGTCGGGCACAGGTAACCTGCTTGCGCGAAATCTGGAGTTGACACTCAATGACCTCGATCACTCCATCCACTCTGCGTTCACCGGAATCGACCGAGAGATCGATCTGGGCGTCATCGACATTGAGCGAGAGGACGGCACGCGCGACGAGCACGCCTTCCTCGTGATGGCGGGGCTTGGCATCGACGCCAAGATGGTGGCCAACACCAATCCGACCCTTAAGAAGCACGTGGGATGGCTGGCTTATGTTCACGCAATCTCCAAGGCGCTGCGAGATAGCAACCAGTTGAACCTCCGGTACCGATTTGACGAGGGGCCGACGCGACGCATTCGCGCGCACACACTGATCGTCGGCAACTGTGGGTCGCTCCCGGCAAACATGCTTCTGCTTCCGGACGCCGTGGTGGACGACGGTGTGTTCGATGTCGTCTTCCTGCGACCGAACGGATTTTTCGGCTGGATTCAGATCTGGGTACGAGTGGCGTGGGAGAACGGCGTCATCCGGCGCACACGCATCGGGCGCAAGGTCATGGGTGAGGTCAAGGAGGTTCGCGCTCTGCAGTACGACACCGCAGCATCCATCACGGCAAGGTTCTCGAGGGCCGAAGAAATCGAGCTCGACGGCGACGGCTTCGGCAGGGCGGTCGCCCTCAAGGCCAAGATCGACGCCGGTGCGCTGAAGGTCAGGATGCCAGCTGAAACGACCGGGAAGGCCTGAGCGCAATGGCAAGGAAGTCGAACGCCGCCCGGATGCCGAAAGAGAGCTACGAGGCCGAGTTGGAGCGACTCCAGGTCGAGCTGGTCACCATGCAGCGGTGGATCAACGCAACCGGTGCGCGAGTCCTCGTCATCTTCGAGGGCCGCGATGCAGCAGGCAAGGGCGGCTCGATCAAGCGCATCATGCAGTACCTCAACCCGCGTTCGGCTCGCGCGGTCGCTCTCCCGAAGCCCAGCGAGAGCGAGCGCGGCCAGTGGTACTACCAGCGGTATGTCGAGCGCCTTCCGACCGCCGGTGAGATCGTCCTGATGGACCGCTCCTGGTACAACAGGGCCGGCGTCGAACACGTCCTCGGGTACTGCACGCAAGAAGAGTACGAGCGGTTTTTGGAGCAGACGCCGGTGCTCGAACGGATGCTGGTTGATGACGGCATCATCCTGGTCAAGTATTGGTTTTCTGTCTCCGACAAAGAGCAGGAGAAGCGGTTCAGGTCGCGCCTCAAAGACCCGATGCGCCGATGGAAGCTCTCCGAAACGGATCTGCTGTCAATCACGAAATGGGAGGACTACTCGCGCGCCAAGGATGCCATGTTCGAGCACACGGACACGCAGCACGCGCCGTGGTGGACGGTCGAGAGCGACGACAAACGAGCATCCCGGATCAATACCATCAGCCACCTGTTGTCGCAGGTTCCGTACGAGCACCTTGACCCGGACGAGGTCACGATTCCGGATCGACCGGGCGCGGACGACTACGACCGCCCGCCGCGGGAGCTGTTCAAGTACGTGCCCGATCATGCGGCCGACGTGAGCTGACCCGCCTCTGTCGCGGTCGTCACTATTGGGTGGATCGTATGGCGCGGACGCCGTCCAGCGCGATAGTCAGCACGCGTTCGCGCTGCTCGTCAGTGCGGTAAGCGACCGACATCAGGCCCGTGACCAGGTGCATGACATCGTCGATTTCGACATCGGTGCGTGCTTCGCCAGCCTGCTGTGCCCGGGCCAGGAGCGGCGCGCTCGTGCCGTACATGGCATCCCGAGCATTCTTGAACAGGTCGGAGTCGCGATTGAGCCCCTCTACCAGAGCCCGCTTTCGTGCGCAGTATTCGACGAAGCTGCGCAGCCAGATCAGGAGCGCGTCCCACGGGGGCAGGTCGTAGAGGTCTTCTGCGGTGCGGCAGAGGTCTTCGACCTCCTCCACGTAGAGGGCATTGATTAGGTCGGACCGGGTTGGAAAGTGGCGGTAGAGCGTGCCGATCCCCACTCCGGCTCGGCGCGCGATCTCTTCCAGTGAGGCATTGGGACCGTTCTCGGCGAATGCGCCGCTGGCGGCCGCGAGGACGGCTTCGAAGTTGCGGCGGGCATCCGCTCGCTGGGGCCGTGGGGCCGCGACGGATGCACGTGGAGCGGCTGTGCCGCGAGGTGCGTCAGGCATCCATCAACTCCCGGGCTTGCGAACTGGAGGCACCCCTCCGTATAATCGGAGGTACCCCTCCACTCTACCACCTGCCATTCGGCTGGTGGATGGTGCTGCGCGTTCGAAAGGACATCATGTCATCCCTCAGCCGTACCAGGCCCGGCATTACGTTCGCGGTGCTTGCCGCCGCCGCCGCGTCATTCTCCCTCCTGCAATCGCTGCTCAACCCCGTTCTACCGACCATCCAACACGACCTCGGAACGACCCAATCGGCCGTCACCTGGGTCATCACCGCGTGGCTGCTCTCGGCGGCCATCGCGACGCCCCTTCTCGGTCGAGTCGGCGACATGGTCGGGAAGCGTCGGACCTTCCTCATCGCGCTCAGCGCCATCGTGCTCGGCAATTTGATCGCAGCCCTCGCCCCATCCCTCGGTGTGCTCATCGTTGCGCGGCTGATTCAGGGCCTCGGCGGCGCAATCTTCCCGCTCGCCTTCGGCATCGTGCGTGACGTCTTCCCCGCTCGCCGGGTGTCCTCTGCGGTGGGCGCGATCTCGGCGATCATCGCGGTCGGGGGCGGCCTGGGCGTTGTCCTTGCCGGCCCGATCGTTGGCGCGCTCGGTTGGCGCTGGCTGTTCTGGATCCCCATGATCGTTACCGCGATTGTCGGGGTCCTTGCCTTCGTGTTCGTGCCCGAGTCGGCGTCGCGCTCGGGGGGTCGCATCAATTGGCTGGGTGGAATTCTGCTCGCTGGCTGGCTCGTCGCACTGCTTTTGCCCCTGAGCGAGGCGCACGAATGGGGCTGGGGATCGCCGCTCGTGATCGGCTTGTTCGCTCTCGCTGCCATCCTGATCGCGCTCTGGATCTTCGTCGAGTACCGCTCGAGCAATCCCGTGATCGACATGCGCATGATGCGGCTGCCCGCCATCTGGACCACCAACCTGGTCGCGCTGCTCTTCGGGGCCGGGATGTTCGCAACCTACGCATTCCTGCCGCAATTCACGCAGACCCCGGCCAGCACCGGCTATGGATTCGGGGCGACCGTCACCGAGTCCGGGCTGCTTCTGCTGCCGATGCTCGTGACGATGGCCATTACCGGATTCGTGAGCGGCCCGATCGCGCCCGTCCTGAGCTTCAAGTCCCAGCTGGCTTTTGGGTCGGCGGCGATCGCGGTGGCGGCCACCCTGTTCGTCTTCCTGCACTCGGCGCCGTGGCAGGTCGCGGTTGCCTCCGGCGTCTTTGGGTTAGGGCTTGGGCTCGCCTACTCGGCGATGTCGAGCCTCATCGTGCAGGGGGTGCCAGCGCACCAGACCGGAGCCGCGAGCGGGATGAGCGTGAACATCCGCACGATCGGTGGGGCCATTGGCACCGCCGTAGTGAGTGCGATCGTGACCAGCCACACGGATGCACTCGGGCTGCCGCTCGAATCGTCGTACACGACCGCGTTCACCGTGCTCGCAGTCTTCTCGCTCGCCGCATTCGTCGCAGCATTCCTGGTGCCGTCGGTGCGGCGGTCGCGCGTTCGCCTCGAGCCGGCGGGAGTTGCTGAGCCAACGACAGAGCTTCGGGTGCCGGCAGAGGTCGGCTAAGAAAGGTGTGTGAAAGGTGTGGGCGAAACCCGAATTCGCCCACACCATTTCGACTTGCACTCGGGCTCAATGAGCTTCGCGATTCGCTGACCCCCGTCAGCTCCGCACCAAGTGGATATTTCTACACTACGAGGCACCGCACGGCTGGTCGACCCCCAGGAGGGGGGTTTTGCTTAGAATGCTCTTATCTTCCCCTGACGGGGCTCCGGCCGGACTTATTGGGTATCCGGTTGCCATAGTGTGGAATGGCGGGTGTGCCCGGCGCTCGCGATGTGGAGGTGCTCGGTGAACGAGCCGCGTGACGACCGGGCCGGCGATCTTGTAGGTTCTCGTTATCGCATCCTGTCGCCCATCGGTGTCGGCGGCATGGCCTCCGTTTACCGTGCCGACGATGAACTACTTGGCCGTGTGGTCGCCGTCAAGATCATGAGTGCCGCGCCAGACGATAACGTCTCTGCCGAGCGCGAGCGGGCGGAAATCCGGCTGCTCGCAGCGGTGAGCCACCCCGCGCTCATCACCCTGTTCGACGCCGGTGTGACTTCGATCGACGGGGAGGAGCGCACCTTCCTGGTCATGGAATTCGTCGAGGGCCCCAATCTCGGCACCAGAATCGAAGCGGGCCCGATCCCTTGGGCTGATGGCTGGAAAATGGCCGCGGATATCGCGGAGGCACTCAGCGTCGTTCACGCGAGGGGGATAATCCACCGCGACATCAAGCCAGCGAACATCCTCCTCGGCCCCTCGCCGATCCCGGGGTTCGAGTTTTCGGCAAAGCTGGCCGACTTTGGAATCGCCCATCTTGCCGATTCCACCAGGCTGACCCAGACCGGGATGCTGATCGGCACGGCCGCGTATCTGAGCCCGGAGCAGGCGCGGGGCGGCGAACTGGGCGCACCAAGCGACATCTACTCGCTGGGGCTGGTGCTGCTCGAGGCCCTCACTCGAACGCGTGAATTTCCCGGCACGATGGTGGAAGCCGTCAGCGCTCGCCTGGTGCGCGACCCGACCATACCCGGAAGTGTCGACGCCGAATGGCGATCGCTGCTCCTGTCGATGACAGCGAGAGAACCCACATCCCGGCCCACGGCCACGGAGGTCGCCGCGCAGGCGCGCGCCGTCTTGGCTGCGCGATCATTGGCCGGGGAGGCCGTTGCTCCCATAGTCGATGGGTCGGATGAGGGACTCGCTCCCACACGAGTTCTCGAGACCACACCAACTGTTCTCATGCCGCGAGCCGACGTGGCGGAGGCCGCTGTGCAGCGACGCCGCGCACGCCGTGTTGCTCCGATCGTGGCGCTCGTCCTTGTCGCGGCCGCGGTCCTGACTACCGCGGCAGTGCTCGGAGGTACCGAGTTCAACCAGCTCATCCACCCGTCTACCGTGCCGACCACGCCAGCTGTAGGAAGCAGCCTGGTCCCGACGCCCGTGGTGACTTTCACCCCCATTCCCACGCAGACCGTCCCGAGTCCCCCGCCCCCCAAGCACGGGCCCGGCCATGGGAAGGACAAGCATCACGGCTGATCGCGCCTGCCGAAGCTCGGCATAGACGACTGGCTTAGATTCTTCTTATCTGGGCGCTGCGCCGGCGTTCCTCGTGCAGAATGACCTTGTGAAACGCCCGCTGCTCATGACCACCGCGCTTGCCGCGGTTCTGGTGGGTGCCCTGTGTGGAGCGGCAGCGGGAGCCTTCGCTTCACCAGTGCCACAGCAAACCGCTGAGCTGAAGGGCGTTGCTGCCCTGCTCATCCCGAAGAACTATCACCCCACTCACTTCGCGACGGGCCCAACTGTCACGACCGCGGGCAAGTCCGTGATCGTCGTTGGCGAGCATGACGCAAAGATGCTGGGGGATTCGGGGCTCGATCTCGCTTCTCCGGGCACGCCGCCAGGATCGGATCCGTCGGGTTCGGATGGCGTCGGGGCCGGGCCGGGCGAGAGCGCACCACCGCCTTCGTCCGAGGGTGACGGTAAGGATGCTGCTGGCACACCGGACAGCAGCCGGCCGCCGAAAGCCGGCGAGCCACCCGAGGCTCCCAAACCACCGAAGGCCCCGAAGCCAACGAAGTCTCCGAAGCCAACGAAGCCTAAAAAGCCATAGCGTCAGTCGCGGGGATTGCCCCGTAGCCCGTCCGAGACGGCGTCCTACCTCAGTCGATAGCCTGTTCCGCGAATTGTCTCGATCACATCCGGGCCGAGCTTCGTTCGCAGGTAACGCACGTATACCTCCACGACGTTCGAGGTCGGATCGAAGTCGTAGCCCCACACGCGACTGAGAAGCTGTTCGTGGGTGAGCACCTGGCCAGGGTGCTTCAGAAACTCCTCGGCAAGCGCGAATTCGCGCGCAGACAGTTCCACCACAGTGTCACCGACCTGGCCCTTGCGCGTGCGCAAATCGAGCCGCAGTGAACCGTGCCGAAGCTCAGAACCCTCACTTGCTCCACTCTCACGGAGGCGGAGCCGGATTCTCGCGAGGAGCTCATCGAGCCGGAACGGCTTTGTCAGGTAGTCATTCGCGCCGTCGTCGAGGCCCGCGACCGTGTCATCGATCGAGTGTCGGGCCGTGAGCATGATGACGGGGAGGGACGCATCGGTGCGCCGCAGCCGTCGAAGCACCTCGAATCCATTGAGGACAGGCAGGCCAATGTCGAGGATCATGAGCTGGAACTGGCCACTCTGCCCCAGCGCGAGAGCGGTGGCTCCATCGGTGGCGATCGTGCAGTCGAATCCGGCCGCTCGCAGGCCCTTCTCGACGAACGTCGAAATTCGTTCCTCGTCTTCGGCCATCAGAATGGATGTCATACCGATCCACTCTTCCCACTCGATTCCGCGGCGGTCGACGCGGTTGCGTGCGGTAAGAGAAGCGAAAATCTGGTGCGCTCCGGGGATGAATCGAACGTCACGCGACCGCCGTGCGACAGGGCGATGGTCTCGACTATCGACAGGCCGAGCCCCGAGCCCCCGACTCCCCGCCCGGGGTCGGCCCTCCCGAATCGCTCAAAGATCCGTGCGGCGGCCTCCGCGGGTACACCGCGGCCGTGGTCCTCAACCCACAGTTCAAGCTCCGCCGTCCCATTCGTGGAACCCAGCTCAATGGGCGAGCCGATGGGGGAGTATTTGGCGGCGTTGTCGACGAGTTGCAGCCAGGCCTGCGTGATTCGTGCTCGGTCAAGCGGACTGGATATCCGGGCGATGTCAGTGAGGGTCCAGGTGTGATCGGGCAGGACAGAAACCTTGGCAAAGATTTGCTTCGTCAGCTTCGCCACATCCGTCACCTCGAGTCTTGGCGGTTCCCTCTGCGCATCGGCGAGTAGGGCCAGGTCCTCCACCAGTCCGGAGACCCGATCGAGTTCTTCGATGGCGAGCGCACGAGTTTCGAGAACGTCGGCGGGATCGTTCGGGTCGATGACCTCGAGGTGTCCGCGCACAATCGTGATGGGGGTGTGGAGTTCGTGGCGGACATCCTCTAGCAGCTGTCGCTGGTCGGTAATTGCTTCATCCAGTCGATCGAGCATCAGGTTGACGGTCATGGTCAACTGGGAGATATCGTCGTTGCCGGTAACGGCGATCCGCTCTCCGCGATGGCTTGAGGTGACTCGGGATGCCGCCAGCCGCAGGGTGTGGATCGGTCGGAGCAGTCGCCCGGCAATGAACCAACCCAACGATCCGACGATGACAATGGCGGCGGCAGCGACCATCCAATAGGTCTGAAATGCGCCAGTCAGGTCGCCGAGCGCGACATCAAGTCTGGAAGCAACCACAAAGATGCCCTTGTCGCTGCTTCCGGTGACGGTCAGTGGCGCGGCAACGTACCGCAGCGGTCCCCAGCGACTCGCGACTGTTCCGATATGCACCCTGCCGTCGTCGCTCAGCGTGACGATGCGCGTGACGAATCCGGGGATATCCTCCAGATGGAAGCTAGTCGTGACGCCGGGCACGTAGGTCGCACGCCCGTTGAGGATGCCGAGCGAACTCTCGCTCGTATCGGGTAGCACTCGGCCAACAACGGCATTGAGCGCGGTTGTGGCGGAGCGAAAGGGCTGCGGTTTCGAGGCGGGCGAGGTCGAATCCGCTGACCGACTGTTTGCCGCGCCCAGAACGATCGACCTGGCTGCTGCGATCTCGGACGAGAGATTCGAATCGACCCCTGAGAGTATTCGCGCGCGTTGGATGAGGAAGGTGGTTGAGCCGCCGCCCACCAGACCCAGTGCAGAGATGATAACGAGCCCGGTCAGCAAACGAACGCGCACCGACCGCCACGGACGAAGCACCGGGTACTCTCTTGCGACGCGCACGATTCCCAGTATGGCGGGGCTGCTGCGGGTTGGTGCGTAGCCGCGTCGCTATTGCCGTGTTGTCGCCAGGGGTGATTCATCGGGGAGACTATTAGTCTGCGTTGCCGATTCCCGCGGCACCCGGCAGCGGGTCTTCGTTCTCGATTTCGTCCAACTCGGTAGTGGCCGGCTGGGCGATTTCGCCGCGGTCGGCGGCATCCAATGATCTGTGAACTGTGCTGAGAACGATCGCTGCTGTGAGGAGCGTGCCCGCGCCCAACAGGAACGGCACGCTGCTATTAAATCGGGTGACCAGGATGCCGGCGACCCAGGGCGCGAGACCGCCGCCGATGAATCGGACGAATCCGTAGGTCGCCGACGCGACCGGCCGCTCGACGGGCGCGATACTCATCACGGCGGTCGTCACCAGCGTGTTGTTCACGCCGATGAATGCACCGGCGACGATGACGCAGACGATCACGATGACGTGGTTGTTCGGGAAGATCCCGATGATGGCGAGGTCGATCGCCATGAGCACGAAGTTGACGTACAGGGTGCGCGGCGTGCCGAAACGTCGCTGAAGCCGAGGCGCACCGAGCACAGCGAATATTGCGACCAGGATGCCCCATCCACAGAACACGGCGCCCAGCTGGATGGGACTGTCGATCCCCATCAGGAACGGCGAGTAGCCGAGCAGCGTGAAGAACGCCCAGTTATAGAGGAGTCCGACCACGCTGGTGATGGCGAGAGCGCGGTGCTTGAGGGCAGCAAGTGGTTCGGAGAGCCGCTGCTTGTGCGGGGCCGGGGGCGTCTTCGGCAGGAAAACGGCGGTCGCAACGAGCGCAATGGCCATAAGCACCGCGACGCCGTAGAACGGGCCGCGCCAGCTGATCTGGCCGAGGGTGCCGCCGATGAGCGGGCCGAGCGCGATCCCGATCCCGAGTGCGCTCTCGTACAGGATGATGGCGCCCGCGAATCCGCCCGCCGCCGAGCTCACAATGACGGCGAGGGATGTCGCAATGAACAGCGCATTCCCGAGTCCCCATCCTGCGCGGAAGCCGACGATCCCCGCAATGCTGTTCGTCGACCCGGCAAGCGCGGCAAACACCACGATGAGAATGAGCCCGGCGATCAGGGTTTTCTTCGCGCCGATCCGGCTTGAAACCCATCCTGTGACCAACATGGCGACGGCGGTAACGACCAGGTAGCTTGTGAACAGCAGCTCGACCTGCGACGGCGTCGCATTGAGCTGGCCAGCGAGCGTCTTCAGGATCGGGTCAACGAGGCCGATGCCCATGAACGAGACGACGCACGCGAAGGCGACCGCCCACACCGCTCTTGGCTGTTTAAACGGGCTTGGGCGCGAACCATCTGGTGTAGACGTGTGGGACGTCATGAAGTACTGCCTCAGTTCTGTAGCGAGGGTGTTGGATGTGCGAAATGGTCGAGCGCCGGGAGTGCCGCTCTCAAAGCGTTCTGGTCTTCGGCAGTCAGCTCGGTGAGCCGGGCGCCGATGAGTTGGGCGCGGGCGTTGCGATGTGCCGTCACTCGTGCGATGCCGGCAGCGGTGACGGTCACCCGCACCGCGCGCCCGTCTGTGGGATCCGGCTCTCGTACGGCGAGGCCGGCCTCTTCGAGCCGATGGATGAGGGTGGTCATCCCGGGTTGGGTCAGACCCTCGCGATCGGCGAGTTCGGTCACGCGGAGCGACCCCATCGACTGCAGACGGCTCAGCGCGCTGAGGGCGCTGGCTGAGAGCCCGGCGACCTCGCGGGAATCCCGGAGCCACGCGATGACGCGTTCGAGGGATCGGGCAACGGCTAGTTGCTCATCGCTCAAAGCATCGTTTCCCATAGCAGAAGAATATAAACCTGTTATGTAAATCGTGCAAGGCCTTCGCTATGGCGTGCGATACCAGAGGTTCTTTTGCACCATGATCGCCAGGTCGCGCAGCAGCGTTAGGTCGACCGAGTCGGCAGGGCGAGCCCTGTGGTCAAAAACACAGAGCGCACCAATCCTCTCGCCCGTGGGACTCTCGATGGGAAAACCGGCATAGAACCGAATGTGCGGTTCGCTCGCAACGAGTGAACTGTTCATGAATCGCGGGTCAGACCGGGCATCGGCTACCACGAGAGGGCCGCACTCCTCGATCGTTGTCGAACAGAACGAGTCGACCCGCGATACCTCCAGGCCGAGCGTTCCCGCTCTGGACATTTCCCACTGCCGGTCGCGGTCGATGATCGTGAACGCCGCGGACGATGTGCCGAACGCCTGTTTCGCGAAAGCGACGATCCTGTCGAAGTCTGACTCGGCCGGGGTGTCCACAATCCTCAGCGCGTCGACTGCGCGCTGTCGATCCGATTCGCTGGGGGAGCGCACCGAGTCACCTCCTGAGGAGGCGATCGTGCCGATGCCCGGGGTGAGTTGGGGAGCCATTGTCGAGGCCAGGATCTCTGCGGCAATACGATAATCGCCGGTGGTCCGATACCGGCGCTTGTGCAGGAACGGAGGCGGATTGAATGGCACAAACGTCGCCCGGGATCGGTCGTCACACAGGTGCGTTGTGATCTCGTTGAGCGCCGTTCGATGCTCGTGGATGATCGGCGCCATCAGTGCGTCAAAGCGAGTGATTTGAGTGATGGCATGCACCCCGAGCGCGAACACTCGGCAGGTCGGCGCCTTGTTCCGCGCCACATAGTCGAGCAGGGTGTCGTAGTCGCGACGCCAGTCCACGAGCGAATCCAGCCCCACCGCCTCATTGAGCCCAAGCGTGATGACGATGGCGTCGTACTTCCACAGTTGCAGTTTCGCAAGCATCGGTATCGCGTTCGCCGCGACCAGATGAGCGTCTGTGATGACATCCACGTCGACGCCACGCTCCGTCTCAACAGACAGAGCCCTCGCCAGATTGCCCGGGAGTGCGAGCTCGTGGGAAAGAACGCCCCACCCGACCGAAGCGCCGCTGCCGAACAGCAGCACTCGGTGACTGTCCACCCCACTCGCGTGCGCATGCGGGTAGCCGATCGGTCGTTCGACGAAACTGAGATTTCGAAGAATTGTGGCGCTCCAACCACGCATGATTGGTTGCAAAGCCAATCGTGCAATTCCTCGCATACAACGACCCCCGGTGTGCGACCCCTACCCTGAGTTTACGCTGGCACGAGAGGTGGATCGACGACCGGCGACACGCGCGCCGGTCGCGTTGGCCACCGTTTGCGTGCTGTTTAGTTGTCTTTCGAATTGGCGGGGAACAGCATCCTCGCCAGAACCAGCATGAACACGATGAGCCCGGCGACGAGCGCGAGCCACGACCAGACGAACCCGACCACGATACCGGTGGATATTCGAGCTGTCTGTCGTATTCATTCGCTTGCGCCTTCCAGGTTCAGCAGTGTGTTGATGATGCGCTGGGTTGCCGCCCAGTCCGCGACGTTCTGGTGGTAGACCGCTCGGCCCGCCTCGGTGACGCGGTAGTACTTGCGCCTGCCGCCCTGCGTCTCATCACCCCAGTAGGCCTCCACGAGACCGTCTTTGACGAGACGGCGAAACGTGGCGTAGAGGGTCGCTTCCTTGATTTCGTAGTCGCCGCCCGTTGCATCCCGAATCGTCTTGTAGATCTCGTAGCCGTAGCTCTCTCCGCGGCGCAGCACAGCGAGCACGATGGTGTCGGTGTGGCCCCGAAGGAGGTCGGATGCGAACGGCTCAGAGTGCGCCTGCACGACCGGGTTGTCCTCGTTGTTGAGTGCCATGTCAAGTACTGTATCAGCAATAGTACTGGCTTACAACAAAGTATTTCCTAACGGGATCCTAACGGCCGATCCCGCCGAGTTCACGGGTGGCCGTCGTAGCCTTACGAGGTGTTGGACGAAACGACGAGGCGCGGCACAGTGCGTACCTGGATGTTGAACGGTCTCGTCGATCCCCGAAGCCGCGGTCGGGGTCCGCACGCGAGAGAGGTCGACAAGCCAGACTCGTGGTGGAAGGTCATGTGCCTGACCGGCGTCGACTACTTCTCGTCACTCGGCTACGCACCGGCCATCGCATTTCTTGCCGCGCAGTTTCTCTCGCCGTTCGCCACGATTGTCCTTGTCGCGTTGACGCTGCTCGGCGCCCTGCCGGTCTATCGGCGGGTGGCGCAGGAGAGCTTCCGCGGGTCGGGATCAATCGCCATGCTCGAGCGGTTGCTGCCGTGGTGGGCGGGCAAACTGTTCGTCCTGGTGCTGCTGGGATTCGCGGTAACCGACTTCATGATCACGATCACCCTTTCCGCTGCGGATGCCGCCCAGCACTTCGTGCAAAACCCGCTCATGCCGACCTGGCTCCATGGCCAGAACGCGCTGCTGACCTATCTGCTGATCGCCGCGCTCGGCATCGTGTTCCTGAAGGGCTTCCGCGAGGCAATCGGCATCGCCGTCGGTCTCGTGAGCGTCTACCTGCTGCTGAACATCATCGTGGTAGGCGTTTCGGCCGTCCACATCGCCGAAGCCCCGCAGCTCATCACCGGAGCCAACGGGTTCTGGGCGAACGTCGCGCACCAGCAGGTGTTCGGGCAGCGCGGCAACCTGTTCCTGGCGATTGGCTTCGCGCTGCTGGCCTTTCCCAAACTGGCTCTCGGGATGTCCGGATTCGAGACCGGCGTCGCCGTGATGCCACACATCCGCGGCGACGCAGCAGACACCGACGATGCGCCGGCCGGCCGGATCCGCGGCGCACGCCGTCTGCTCACCTCGGCCGCGGTCATCATGAGTTTCTTCCTCATTGCGACGAGCATCATCACGAGCGTTCTCATCACTCCCGCGCAGTTCAACGGTGCTGCCAACGGCCGAGCGCTGGCATTTCTCGCGCACGGACTGCTTGGGCCGTGGTTCGGCTCGTTTTACGACTTCAGCACGATTGCGATCCTGTGGTTCGCCGGCGCGAGCGCGATGGCAGGTCTCCTCAACCTGGTGCCGCGCTATCTTCCCCGTTACGGCATGGCGCCGCAGTGGGCGGGAGCAGTGCGTCCGCTGGTGCTCGTCTTCACCTTCATCGCATTTCTCGTCACCCTCGTTTTCCAGGCGAACGTCGATAAGCAGGCCGGAGCATATGCGACGGGTGTGCTGGTCCTGATGACCTCGGCGGCGATCGCGGTCACCCTGTCTGCCCGCCGTAAGAAGCAGCGGGCACGTACCATCGCATTCGGTGTGATTTCGGTCATCTTCGTGTACACGGCGATCGTGAACATGGTCGAACGGCCCGACGGTGTGCGCATCGCGGCGCTCTTCATCGTTGCGATCCTGACCATCTCAATCCTGTCGCGAGTTCGACGCTCGTTCCAGCTGCGGGCCACGTCGGTTTCACTCGACGAAGCCGCAACCGGCTTTGTCCAGGAGGATGCCGAGGAGACAGACGGGATCCGTATCGTCTCCCACACGCCGGGCGTGAACACCGAAGAGGAGTATCGCGACAAGAGTCGAGACGAACGGCGGTACAGCCACATCCCGAGTCGGGTGCCGATCATCTTCCTGGAGGTGATCCCGTCGGACTCGTCCGACTTCGAGGAAGCGTTGGAGGTTCGCGGTCTCGTGAAGTTCGGCTACCGCGTCCTCGAGGTCTCAAGCAGCAGTGTGCCCGCTGCTGCCGCTGCGGTGCTGCTTGAGATTCGGGATGTCACGGGTGTCGTCCCCGAGATCTACTTCGAGTGGACCGAGGGCAACCCGCTGCAGAATATGTTCCGCTTTCTCATCACGGGTAAGGGCGAGATCGCGCCGGTGACCCGCGAAGTGCTGCGGGAATCGGAGCCGGTCGTGAAACGGCGGCCGAGCGTTCACGTCAACTGAGCCGGGACAGTGGACAAGACCTACGGTCGGCAGGATTCAGGCGGCCGGTAGCGGGAGGAACGCATCCCATGCCCGGCGCCTGTCCCCGCGCGGATCGCTTTCTATGCGGTCGACTTCGCCAATGATGCAGGTGAATCGATTTTTTTCCTCGTACTGCGGCCATCCGTCAGCGAGCGGCAGACCGCAAGCGAACCGAAGCCAATTGATTCGCATCCGTTTGCCAGCGCTGGCGAACTGGACTCGACCACCAAGGGATACCATGGCCCGGCCGAATGGCGCATTCGTCTCATCGAAGAGGGCGTACATCTCGATTCCGTGTGTGGCATCCAGCCCGACGAATCGAAGCAGACGCGGCGCGACGTCGAACCGATAGCAGTACACGGGGGCGAACCGGGAATGCAATTCGGCGATCTTCACGCTCGGGTACCAAAAGGCATAGTCGCCAGCGAAGTCGGCGGCCGCACGGCGTGCTGGCAAGTCAGGGTATGCCTTCCGCATTGGCCCTCGCGATGATGCAGGAGCCTGTCGGATGAGCGCGCGAATTCGCCTGGGCGAACGCGGCAGGATGTCGATCCGACCCCGGAACGCTGACCCCTCGCGATCGTTGGTTCCAATGATGAGAGGTACGCGATGAGCGCGGCCAGCGCGGAATGCAGCAATGGGGTGTTCGGGGAGAAAACTGCCGTCGATGACGGGTGCGAGGCAGAAGCTGCCCGGATAGGCATCCGGCGTGTTCATTTGGATCGAGAGCGCCGCCGTCACCAACTCGGTCGCGGGGGTGCCTTCCAGCACTGCCAACTCGCTTTCGTCGGCGAGGGGCGAGCCGCTCTCTCGGAGCCGAGCCCGCAGGGCATCAATGTATTCGGCAGCCCATTTCGCGCTGAGCTCGGACGAGTAGACGGCATTCCCGGGGGAACTTTGTGCAATCGCTCGAGCGAAGAGCCCCCTGGCGGCGGGCGTCGCAAGCAGGGTAGTGACAGCATTGCCACCAGCAGACTCCCCAAAGATTGTGACGTTGTCGGGGTTGCCGCCGAATGCGGCGATGTTCGCGCGCACCCACGCCAGCGCTGCGACCTGGTCCCGAAGCCCGAGGTTGCTGTCGATTTTCCGCTCGGCGGTGGAGTAGTGCGAAAAATCAAGGTAGCCCAGTGCTCCAAGCCGGTAGTTGAAACTGACGTAGATCACCCGACCGCCCCGCACGAACCCCCGGCCCTGCCCAGAGAAGTCACGAGATGAGCCGGCGCTGTAACCGCCGCCGTGAACGAACACCATGACCGGGATGCCGGCCGCCGCGTCGTTCGTCGGGCGTACCGGCGCAATGACATTGATGCTCAGACAGTCTTCACCCGAGGGAACACCCGGCCCCACGCCTGTGAATTGACCGTGGTAGGCCTGCACGGCAACATTGCCGAACGTGGTTGCATCGCGGATGCCGGGCCAGGGGATCACCGGCTCCGGTGCGCGAAATCTGCGCTGGCCAACGGGCGGAGCGGCATATGGGATGCCGCGCCAGGCCCGCACGGGACCTTCTCGAACGCCGCAAATGCGCCCCCCGGTAATCGTCACCACGAGAGGCTCGCCGCGCATCTCCGCATCGCGAGCGATCGACATGTATGCCCCACTTCAGCTCAGGGAGGGTGTGGTGCGCTACCCGTGCCCTCATCAGTATGCGCTCGCGCTGCTCACGCGTGGGCCTTGACGGCGCCGGATTTTGCGCCGTCGGGCGATAGCTCGGACGCGGGCCAACGCCGTCGGCTCCACGATTTTCGTTAGCGCTCACTTTGCTACGCTTGAATAATGAAATTTCGCTACCTCGGCAACTCCGGATTCAAAATCTCTGAGATCACTTACGGCAACTGGCTAACCCATGGCTCGCAGATCGAAAACGATGCCGCCACCGCCTGCGTGAAGGCCGCCATCGAGAACGGCATCACGACCTTTGACACCGCCGACGTGTACGCAAACACCGCCGCCGAGACCGTTCTCGGTCAAGCTCTCAAGGGCGAGCGCCGTCAGTCGATCGAGATTTTCACCAAGGTGTTCGGGCCGACCGGTCCCAAGGGACACAACGATGTCGGGCTCTCGCGCAAGCACATCCTCGAGTCCATCGACGGTTCGCTCGGTCGCCTGCAGACCGACTACATCGACCTGTACCAGGCCCACCGCTACGACGTCGAGACGCCGCTCGAGGAGACCATGCAGGCATTCGCCGATGTCGTTCGGCAGGGCAAAGTGCTGTACATCGGCGTCAGCGAGTGGACGGCCGACCAGCTGCGTGCCGGGGCGGCGCTCGCGAAGGAGCTGAACATCCAGCTCATCTCGAACCAGCCGCAGTACAACGCGCTTTGGCGGGTCATCGAGGAGGAGGTCGTCCCGACCTCGAAGGAACTCGGCATCTCGCAGATCGTCTGGTCGCCTATCGCACAGGGCGCGCTCACCGGCAAGTACAAGCCGGGCGCACCGCTGCCCGCCGGCAGTCGCGCTACCGATAATAAGGGCGGCGCGGATATGGTCAAGCGCTGGCTCGGGGATGACGTGCTCGCGCGGGTGCAGAATCTCCAGCCGATCGCGCAGCAGCTCGACCTCTCGCTGGCGCAACTCGCCGTCGCGTGGGTGCTGCAGAATGACAACGTGGCGTCGGCCATCATCGGCGCATCCCGACCCGAGCAGGTGAAGGAGAACGCCAGGGCTTCGGGTGTGGTGATTCCGGCAGAGCTTCTGGCGCAGATCGACGACGTGCTTGCCGAGGTTGTCGAGCGGGATCCGGCCAGGACCGCGGAGATGTCGCCGAAGGCCCGCGAGTCGTAGCGCGTTTCTGGCCAGCGTCGTAGGCTCCTGCCAAACTGCCGTTTGCGACAATTCCCGTTCGCAACGATAAGGAGCATGCCGTGATCCACGCACGAGGCCTGGCCAGAACGTTCGATACGAAACGCGGGCGCGAGAAGGTTGCGGTCAATGCGGTCGGAGGCGTCGACATCGACGTCGAGGAGGGCGAGATTGTCGGCTTCCTCGGCCCGAATGGTGCGGGCAAGACCACGACGCTTCGGATGCTGACCACCCTGCTCAAGCCGACATCCGGTACCGCCACTGTCGCGGGCTTCGACCTCGCCAAAGAGCCCATCAAGGTGCGGCAAAGCATTGGCTACGTCTCACAGAGCGGGTCGACCGCCGGCATCGCGCGCGCGGGCGAAGAGATAGTCGACCACGCGCTGCTCTACGGCATCAGCGCGAGCCGGGCCGAACGTCGCGGCAAAGAACTCTTCGACCAGCTCGAACTCGACGGGATGTGGCAGCGGCAACCCAAGACGATGTCCGGCGGGCAGCGTCGCCGCCTCGACATCGCGATGGGGCTCGTTCACGACCCGAAGCTCGTCTTCCTCGACGAGCCGACCACGGGGCTCGACCCGCAGGCACGTGCAAACCTGTGGGTTCACATCTCCGGCCTGCGCACGAAGCTTGGCTCGACGATCTTCCTCACGACCCACTACCTCGATGAGGCCGATGCGCTCTGCGACCGCATCCTGGTGATCGACCACGGAGTGATCGTCGCCTCAGATACGCCCGACGCACTCAAGCGGCAGGTCGCGGGGGACCTCATCGAACTGGTCCTGGCCGACGAGACGCAGATCTCACTCGCGGCGAGTCATCTGGCCAGCCTGGTCGACGGCTCCGAAGCCGATGTCAACGGCAGGGTCGTTTCCATGCGGGTACCGAGCGCTGGCACCGAGCTACCCGCGCTGTTGCGTGCTCTCGACCGCGCGGGTGTTTCCCTCGCCGCAATCGAGGTTCGAAGGCCGACGCTCGACGACGTTTTTCTCACCATGACCGGCCGTTCGCTTCGCGAAGACGCCTGAGGAGCATCACCATGACATTCGCCTTCCAAACCTGGGTCATCTTCCGCCGCCAGATGCGGCTCGCTCTCCGCAATCCCGCCTGGGTCATCATTGGGTTGGCGCAGCCCGTGCTCTACCTCTGTCTGTTCGGACCGCTGCTAAAGCCCCTGGCCGCCCAGATCGGTACGACCAATGCGTACACGTTCTTCGTACCTGGCCTCCTCATCCAGCTGGGCCTGTTTGGCGCGCTCTTCGCGGGGTTTGGCCTGGTCTCCGAGTGGCGCGAGGGCGTGATTGAAGCCGAGCGGGTGACTCCCGCGAGCCGTACCGCGCTGCTGCTGGGCCGCATCCTGCGTGACATCTCGCTGCTGTTTGCGCAGGGCGTCATCCTGGTAGCGCTCGGCTTTGCCTTCGGGATGCGCGGATCGATCGGCGGCATGCTGCTCGGCCTCATCCTGACAATGCTGCTCGGTGGTGCGTGCTCCGCCGCGTCCAACGCGCTCGCGCTGACGCTCAAGAGCGAGGACGCCCTCGCTCCCATCCTCAACAGCATCGCGCTTCCGGTGCTGCTGCTCGCCGGCATCCTATTGCCCATCAGCGTTGCGACAGGGGCACCGCAGTGGCTCGTAACGCTGAGCGACTTCATGCCGATCAAGTACCTGGTCGATGCACTCCGCGAGCTGTTCAATGGCAACATCGCAACGATCACCACGATGTGGGGCGTCCTCTGGACCCTCGTGCTGTTCGGGCTCGGTCTCTGGTTCGGCACGAGAACGTTCCGCAAAGACAACGCGTGAGGGCGCGTGCCAACCAGGTTTGACCCGCGCGGCGAACTCCGCAGAATTCAGCCAACAGGCAGAAAATCGGCGTAGCCTAACCCGAAATCGAGCCGATACTGCACTACATCGGCACCGGAGGTTGTGTTTCATGGCAAGTATGTGGAAGAGATGGGTCCCCGCAGTGATCGCGGTGGGCGTCGTGGCCTCGGTCGCGATCACCGTTCCGATGGTCGCTGAGGCGTCGGCGACGTTGCCGACCAAGACTCCAGCACAGGTCATTGCACTAGTTGCCGGGTCACGCGTGAGTTCGTTCTCGGGGACGGTCCAGCAGACCTCCAATCTCGGCCTGCCTTCGCTGCCGAGCACCGGGCCGGGCTCGAGTTCACAGGTAGCCTCGACGCTCGCTCTTCTCACCGGCACCCACTCCGTTCGTGTCTACGTTGACGGGCCATCGCGCGAGCGCGCCCAGGTGATAGACCAGTTGGCCGAGCGGGATGTCATTCGCAATGGTTCATCCGTGTGGATCTACGACTCGAAGGCCAACACCGCCCAGCACGCAACGCTTCAGGGGCACGCCTCGATCATGAAGCGGCCCGGGCAGTCGCAACCGGGCCAGTCACAACCGGGCCAGTCGAAGCCCCGCCAGACGAAGCCCGAGCAATCCATGACGCCGAGCGATATTGCGACCGCTCTGTTGGCCAAACTGGAGTCGTCCAGCACCGTCACGGTCGGCGATCAGGTTACCGTGGCTGGTCGCGCAGCCTACGATCTCGTCCTGACACCTAAAGCGACAGATACCCTCATCGGCACTGTTTCGATCGCGGTCGATTCCGCGACCGGCCTGCCACTGGGAGTTGACCTTACCGCTCGCGGCGAGACGACGCCGGCGGTGAGCGTCGAGTTCGCCTCCATCGACTTCAGCAAGCCGAGCGCGTCTCTCTTCGCCTTCACGCCGCCGAGCGGTGCGAAGGTGACCCAGGAGTCAACGAAGAAGGCAGACACGGGTGCGAAGCCGTCGACGAAGTCGGTCACTAAGCCGAAGGCGACCGTGTCGGGCACCGGCTGGGATGCCGTTGTCAGCGTCTCGAACATCCCGTCGCTGACGAAGCTGCAGACGTCGAGTGAATTCGGGCTGCTGACCACATCGGTGCCCGGTGGGCACCTCTTCCACACGTCGTTGCTCAACATCCTGTTCACGACTGATGGTCGGGTTCTCGTTGGTTCGGTTTCGGCCGATCGGTTGCAGGCAGTAGCTTCCGCGAAGTGAGCGACGGAGCATCGCTCGCGATCGAGACCCACGGGCTGACCAAGCGCTTCGGCCAGCACGATGCCGTCAAAGGTGTTGATCTCGCCGTGCCGCACGGCGCCGTCTTCGGGTTCCTCGGTCCGAACGGCTCTGGCAAGACGACGACAATTCGGTTGCTGCTGGGCCTTGCGAACCCGACCAGCGGCGAAGCGGTAGTACTCGGCGGAGCCATGCCGCGCGAATCCGCAACGGTGCTGCCCCGAGTCGGCGCGCTCGTCGAGGGCCCAGGCTTCTACCCGTACCTCTCGGGTAGCGACAACCTTCATCGCCTCGACACCGCCGACCGGTACGCGACGGGCGCCTCCCGCAAGCGTCGCGTCGCGGCCGCGCTCGACCGTGTAGGGCTGTCCGCGGCATCCGCGAAAAAGGTGAAGGCCTACTCGCTCGGTATGAAACAGCGACTCGGCATTGCCAACGCGCTGCTGACCCCGCGGGAACTGCTCGTGCTTGACGAACCAACTAACGGACTTGACCCTCAGGGCACCCGCGAAGTGCGATCCCTGGTGCGCGAACTCGCCGCCGAGGGCACGACGGTCTTCGTCTCCAGTCACCTTCTCGCCGAGATCGAGCAGATCTGCACTCACGCCGCCATCATGAGTGCGGGCGCCCTGGTCGCGCAGGGCACGCTCGATGAGCTTCGAGGCAGCGGGCGCGGCGCTGTGATTCTGAAGACTCCGGATGCCGCCCTCGCCGATTCCGTGCTGTCGCGGCTTGGTCTGACGGTCCAGTCCACTCCCGTCGCAAGCGGCGCCATGGCCGAGCTCACCGCCGACCTCATCGGAGCAACCACCGAAGCGAGCGACATCGTGGCTGCGCTTGTGGAGGCCGGTGTTCGAGTGAACGGTTTCACTGTCGAACAGACCAGTCTCGAAGATCGTTTCGTCGACCTGACGGGAGCGGGGTTCAATGTTGAGCAGTGAACCCATGACCGTGCCGACAGTGAGCGGGCAGCCCCTGGGCGATGAGGTCGACGTTCGTGCTCGGC
Source organism: Glaciihabitans sp. (assembly GCA_025463785.1). Taxonomy (GTDB): domain Bacteria; phylum Actinomycetota; class Actinomycetes; order Actinomycetales; family Microbacteriaceae; genus Galbitalea. The sequence continues at coordinate 102,502 of JAODBD010000006.1, read as the reverse complement.
CAGCGGCGGGCTGGGCACTGCTTCGCTCCGAGATCTCGGTGCTGTTCCGGCGCAAGCGCACCTGGGCAATGCTGGTTGCGCTCGCGGCAGTTCCCATCCTGATCGCCCTTGCCGTGCGCCTCACCGAGTCGAACCCGCGCAGCAACGGGGGGTCCGGGCCGGCCTTTCTCGACGAGATCACGCACAACGGGCTGTTCGTCGCTGCCCTCGGTCTCACGGTTTGCATCCCGCTATTTCTGCCGCTGACGGTGGGCGTCGTTGCCGGCGACACCATCGCCGGGGAAGCGTCGGCGGGGACGCTCCGGTATCTCCTCATAGCGCCGGCCGGACGCCTGCGGCTGCTGGTCGTCAAATACATCGGGGCAGCGGTGTTTAGTCTCGCGGCGACGCTCACCGTCGCGGCCGCGGGGGCGCTAATCGGTGCCGCCCTGTTTCCCATCGGTCCGGTCACGCTGCTCTCGGGCAACACCATCGGAGTTGGCGAATCGCTTGTGCGTTCGCTGTTGATCGCGAGTTTCATCACGATCTCGTTGCTCGGTCTCTCGGCCATCGGGCTGTTCTTCTCGACCCTGACCGACGTACCCGTTGGCGCGATGGCGGCGACGATTGTCGTGTCGGTCGTTTCGCAGGTGCTCGATAATCTGCCTCAGCTCGACTGGTTGCATCCCTGGCTGTTCAGCAACTACTGGCTGAGCTTCGGCGATCTGCTTCGCGACCCAATCTCGTGGACCTCGTTTGGCGAGAATGCTCTCCTGCAGGGCGCATATTTCATCATTTTCGGCGCACTTGCTTTCGGCCGGTTCAGTACGAAGGACGTTTTGTCGTGATGCCAAAAAGCGCACGGCTCGTCGCTGGACTCTGTCTCGCAGCCGTTCTCGCGATCACAGGGTGCGCCGCGGGAGGCACCGCGGGTGCGCCACAGTCCGGCGCCGTGCAACCGGTGCCGAGCATGGGCCAGACGGCCATCCCGACGTCGGCATCCGGCACACACATCACAAAAGTGCTCGTTTTCGTCCTCGAAAATCACTCGCTCGAGCAGATGATGCAAGACCTGCCGTACACCTTCGGTATCGCAAAGCAGTATGGTTACGCGACCCACTACACCGCCATCACGCATCCTTCTCTTCCGAACTATTTGGCCATCTCCGGCGGCCAGACCGCGGGCGTGACCAATGATCTTGACCCGTCACAGGTCCCGGTCCTCGGGGCTTCGGTGTTCGGCCAGGCCATCGCTGCTGGCAAGACCGCGGGGGTTTACGCGGATGCCATGAAGAGCAACTGCGAGACCGTCAACGACGGCTCGTACGCCGTTCGCCACAATCCGTGGACCTACTACCGGGCGGAACGCGCGGACTGCCAGAAATATGATGTTCCGCTTGCCGCTCTTCCGGCCGCGATCTCTGCTGGCACACGTCCCAATGTCGGCATGGTCGTTCCGGATACCTGCGATGACGCGCACAGTTGCCCATTGAGCACGGCCGATGCCTGGATGAAGATCTGGATGCCGGGAGTCATGGCCGGCCCCGACTGGGCCTCGGGACGTCTCGCGATCATCGTCACCGCCGACGAGGACTATAACAACCTGCCGGGCAACAGCGTGCTCACGACAGTCGCCTTCCGTGGCGAAACTCCGCGCATCGTGAGCACACCCCTCACCCACTACTCGCTGACGCGGCTCTACGAGGATGTGGCCGGTGTGCCGCATCTGGCCCATGCAGCGACCGCGTCGTCGTTGTCGAAGGCGTTTGGCTTCTCGCCGTAGAGATACTTCTTGCCCCAGTTACACGCGGAAAGCCTCAACGTGCTGCCGTAGGTGACGAGCGGGTGGGAAATCCCGAGCCCCTCTATTTTCAATCTACCGCGCCATGGGGGGCTTGCCGCAAGACCCCCGTTGTGCAGGAGAATCGTCGACCGTGACCCTGACTACTAGCGCGTTCAATCTCCCGGAGCGACTCGCTGCGAAGGGCGACCCGGCCCTGATCGCGGCCGATGAGAAGCACTTCGCGACGATCGCTGCGAGCCTTGAGTACATAGCCGCTGACCTGTCCGATCGTCGGGATGCCTCGCGAAAAGCGCCCGGCGGCACGGGCCAGCAGGCGTTGGAGCGTGACCTGGAGATCCACCGGCTGACCGCTCGTCTCCGCGCTCTTCGTCGCTACGGGTTGGACCTGTGCCTCGGACGGATAGTCAGCGCAGACGACTCCGAGCCCACATACGTCGGCCGGCTTGGCCTCACGGACAGCGCGGGGCGGCGTCTACTCGTCGACTGGCGTTCCCCGGCGGCCGAATCGTTCTTCGGAGCGACCCATGCCAATCCGATGGGGCTCGTTAGTCGCCGCAGGTATCGGTGGACCCTCGGTCGGATCAGCGACTATTGGGATGAGGTGTTCACCCCAGACGGACTCGAAGGCCACGCCGCACTTGACGATCAGTCCGCCTTCATCGCCAGCCTTGGGTCCAGTCGGTCGAGCCGGATGCGCGACGTGCTCGGCACAATCCAGGCCGACCAGGACGCCATCATCCGTGCGGGTTCCCGCGGCACTCTCGTCGTCGATGGCGGTCCGGGCACGGGCAAGACGGTGGTCGCCCTGCATCGCACCGCCTACCTCCTCTATTCCGACAGCCGCCTCGCTCGCCATCACCGCGGCGTGCTGTTCGTTGGTCCGAGTCCCGCGTATCTGGCCTATATCGACGATGTTCTTCCCAGCCTCGGCGAAGAGGGCGTACAGATCTGCACCCTGCGCGACCTCGTTCCGGAGGGTGCAGACGCTGTGATCGAGACCAACCCGAACGTTGCCCGCCTGAAGTCCACGGCGGACATGGTGACAGCGATCCAGGCGGCCGTCAGGTACTACGAGCAGCCGCCCACGCGGGGCATGACTGTCGAAACCGAGTGGGCGGACGTCTGGCTGGATGCCGACGACTGGGCCGACGCGTTCGAGATCGCGGGCAGCGGAACTCCTCACAACAATGCGCGCGACCAGCTCTGGGAGGAGTTGCTGACGACTGTCATCGATCGGCACGAGGCGGAAGAAGTCTCGGTGGAGCTGCTCCGGCGGTCCCTACAGCAGAACGCTGAGTTGCACGCGGCGTTCGCGCGCGCGTGGCCGCTGCTCGATCCGGTCGGAGTGGTTGGGGACCTGTGGTCGGTACCCGCGTACCTGCGGAGGTGCGCTCCGTGGCTCAGCCCGGACGACATCCACTCGCTGCAGCGCGACGACGCCCGAGCCTGGACGGTGTCCGATCTGCCGATCCTCGACGCTGCCCGCCTGCTCATCGGCGACCCGGAGGCGTCACGGCGACAGCGTCGCGAGGCGGCCGCTCTCGCAGCCCAGCGCGAACAGATGGCGCAGGTGATCGACGACGGCGAAGGCCTGATGACAATGCTGCGCGGCGCGGATGTTCAGAACTCATTGATCGACGAGGCCGAATTGCCGGGCACCAGTGCGCTGACCAGAAGCGTGGATCTACTGGCCGGCCCGTTTGCGCACGTTGTGGTGGACGAAGCCCAGGAGCTGACCGATGCGGAGCGGCTGGAGCGGATTGGGCTCGACCAGATCACCGTGGCATCTCTGAGAATCAACTATCGGACGCCCGAAGAGGTCATGGCCGAGGCCGAGCCGGTCATCCGGACCGTGCTCCCCGACGCCAACGTGCCGACCTCCATTCACAGCACCGGTGTTCCCGTCATGCGCGGATCCGTTTCGGACCTGGGCGCCATCCTCGACGCCTGGCTCGTCGCCCACGCTGACGGGATCGCCTGTGTCATCGGCGACCCCACGTTCCTGCCGACGCCCCGCGTCCGGTCGCTGGCTCCGGAGCTCTCGAAAGGACTCGAGTTCGACCTGGTCATCCTCGCCGACCCCGAGAAATTCGGTACCGGCATCGAAGGCGCGGTCGACCGCTACGTGGCGATGACCCGGGCGACGCAGCAGCTGGTCATCCTCACGCCGTGACGCCGTGAGCTTGTGGCCGGCCCCGACTTCGAAGTCGCTACGTGAATGTTGCGTCTCGGCTGTCATTATTGGGCGATGATCTGGATAGTAGAAGCGGCGCTCAACCTCGTGGCGAGTGCGGCGAGTGACGAAGTCGTCGGTCGCGCGATGCGACGTGGGCGCCAACGGCGCGGTGAGCCCGAACCTGAACACGAAGAGCTGACGCTTCACGAAGTGAAGAAAGAATGGCTGTGGACGACTGGGCTCGTCCTCATCCTTTGCGCCGGATTGGCCGCGGTCGATTCCTGGTCTCCGTGGTTCAGCTGGAGTTTGGCCGCAGTCGGGTTGGCTACCCTCGTCATTGGTCTCGTAGTGCGCCGCCGGTTGGATGAGCGCGGCGAGTAAGCCGAAGATGGCACTGCGTAACTGTCCGTCCGCGACAGCATGCGCAGGGGTCGTTTACGAACTGTTCACCGCCGGTTACCCCCGAACGGGTGTCACATTCGTATCCCACGTTGCTAAACCGGAGGTATGAGATTTCTGGGGAGACACAAAGTTCTGGGGCGCGCGATTGTCGTCCTCGCATCCGTCGGCATCATCACTGCCGGAATCGCTTCGGCGAGCAGCGCGTCGGCGCATTCGACGCAGACCGGCACCACCATCACCAGCACGGGACTGAAGTCCGGGCAGATCAAGCACGTTTGGCTGATCATCCTCGAGAACAAGTCGTATGACGCGACGTTCACGGGCCTGAACCAAAACAGCTATCTGTGGAAGACCCTGCCGAAGCAGGGTGTGCTGCTGAAGAACTACTACGGCACCGGTCATTCCAGCATGGACAACTACACGACCATGGTTTCGGGCCAGGCGCCGGAAGAAGACGGGCAGTCCGACTGCAGCGTCGCCAACACCGATTTCGGCAGCAACGCCTCGATCATCAAGTCGGGCAAAAACGCCGGCCAGGTGGCGTCGCTCGCGAACGCCGCCCAGCCGAGCGGCGCGAATGCTCCGAACGGGACCAATGGATGCACCTACCCCACAGACACCCCGACGCTGTTCAACCAGCTCGACGCTTCGGGTAAGACCTGGAAGGGCTACGCCCAGGATCTCGGCAACCAGACCGGACGCGAGGATGCCGTCTGTGGCGGCCCGGGTTCCGCCGCAAATAACCCGACGACGAACCCCGTAGCCATGAGTGGCACGGCGTCGAACCCGCTGCCGCCGGGGGTGAGCAGCTTCACCGGAGCGCAGGCCAACGACCAATACGTTGCCAAGCACTTCCCGTTCCCGTGGTTCCACAGCCTGACCGGCCAGAAGACCGCGACGGGAGCCACGCCGGCGCTCACCACGCCGGTCCAGGGCGGCACTGACTGCGACACCAGCCACATCGCGAACCTCGACAACGCGACCAGCGGCCTGTTCCACGACCTCCAGAAGTCGTCCACCACGCCGGCCTTCAGCTGGATTACGCCCAACAACTGCTCGGATGCGCACGACGCCATCTGCAAGGGCAACAACCTGTCGGGCTCGTTCACGGATGCCGGAGCGCCGGTGTACCAGCCGGGCACGCCAAGCCCCGCGTCAACGACGCCGAAGAACTTCACCGGCGGCCTGTACGCGTCCGATCTATTCCTCGAGTACTACATCCCGATGATCGAGAAGTCGGCTGCCTTCAAGGACGGCGGGCTCATCGACATCACGTTCGATGAGGGCAACCCGCCGTTCACCTACTCTGGTAACAGCTTCAACAACGCCAACGCCTATGCGCCGACGAGCGGCGACCAGCCGAACGCGACCGCGGGCATCGCGGCCGATGCCGCCGGTGAGAACCTGTTCGGCAAGAACGTTCACAGCGAGCCGACCGGCCCGAACTCGACGCTCAGCACCGATACCAGCGGCAACCAGCTGTACCCGGGCCCCGGCAACAACGCGTTCATCAATCGACCAGCGGCCTGCACGTCAACGTCGCCCGCGACCCCTGCTGGCTGCGTTCCCGGAATCGTCCGAGCGGGATCCGGTAACACGCCGGGTGCCCGGACGGATGCTGTCGCCGGCAACGCCTCATCGACCTACCTGATCGACAACTCGATCGTCGCCGACGACACGGGGCGTCAGGTAACGGACACCGCGGACAGCGGAACCCCCATCCCAGCCAACACCTTCGTCGGAACGGTGAGCGACACAGGCCCCCAGATGGCGAGTTCGCCGACCGGTTCGGTCATCGATGGTTCCTTCCAGCTCGTCGACCAGAATGGCAAGCCGGTGACACCGAGCGGTCCGGTTTCGAGCATCTCGCTGAGCGCCGAGGGGATCCCCGGTCACCTCCAGGCCGGCCAGACTGCCGACCCGTTGTACGACGCGAAGGATGCCACGCCCGGCGGCGGCGACACCGGCAGCATCCTGATCAGTCCGTTCATCCGCCCTGGTACCTCGACAACGACGTTCTATAACCACTACAGCTGGCTGCGCACCATGGAGGACATCTTCGGTGTCTCACACGGGAGCGATCACGCAGCGCTGCCGGCGGGAACCGTTTCGGGAGGCCTCGATGGCAAGGGCCACCTGGGCTTCGCGGCCCAGGCCGGCCTCAAGCCGTTCGGCCGGGACGTCTTCACGAACGCGAGCTACCGCCGATGAGGTCGCGTGCGGCGCTGATCGGCCTCGCGCTGATCGCGCCGCTCGCGCTCGCGGCCTGCGCATCCGTGCCCGCGTCGGCAGAGCCGAAGTACGGGTCGCTGCCGAGTTTTCTGCCGAAAGACACCACGCGGTCCGACAGCATTCTCACGGGCTCGCGGGATCGACCGGCCCTCACCACCGAGGGCGACGGAGTTCGCGTGAGCCTCGGAACAGGGACGGTGCTCGCGACGGTGACCGGTCCTGCGGTTCCGGGTCAGGGGCTTCCGTATCGGGCCGCTTCGACGACGTGTACCTGGACGGTCACTCTCACGGATGCGACGGCAGCGGTTCCGATCTCCGCCAAGGAGTTCTCATCACTCGATCACCTCGGTGCGGTGTACCCGATGGCATTCGTTGCGGGCCAGCCGAAACCACCCACGGTGCTGAGACCGGGGCAGTCGGCCACGTTCGAGTTGCGCGCGGTCATGGTTGTCGGCGAGGGGCTGATGCGGTGGGCGCCTGACGGACGTCACATCCTGGCGTCCTGGGATTTCGCGGTTGAGACCGACTAGGCGGGCAAACGCCGCCTCGGCCAGACCGCAATGTCGAGAAAGACCGCTGCGACCACAAACGGGATGAAGGAAATCAGCAGATTCACGATGGGGTCGCCGAGGTCGGGGATGACGCCAGCTTCCCGAAGCAGGCCGAAAAACAACAGCGCCGCGAAGACTCCCGCGTAGGTCACGCGTCGCCTTAGCTCGCCTGCGCTCCGGGCGACGGCAAAGAGCATGATCGATCCGGCCAGACTCGCGGCGAGAAGGGGTAACCAGTAAATGGGGAGCTGAATCTGCTCGCGATACTGGTTCAGAACGAACGTTGACGGTAAGGCCAGGAAGACAATCGCAACCGCGCAGCAGATGACGAAGAGAGCCGCGAGCAGCCGCGGCATCCGTCCGACGTTTCCCTCACGGGTGCCGATGGCCGCGCGAATGATCGAATTCAGTCCGATGATGACAAGTGCAAACCCGACGAAGTAGATACCGAACCGCACCTGCTGAAACCAATAGCTCGACTTGAGCAGCGCATCCGCGAAGAGTCCCCCGGCGAGCGTGATGGCGGTTCCGACGGCGGAAATCGCTCCGCCTCGGCCAAGCAACCTCTCCGCAGGCAGGGTTGCCCGACGCGATTGCACTACTCCGAGGACGACGGCCGCAGCCAGGCCGACGACGAAGAGCACGTTCAGCGTCGGATAGATGAGGTCAAAGTATCGATCGATGTACATGATGGTCTCCGGTTCCGAGGGTGAGCCGGGCTAGGCGGGCAGGATGCGCAGGGTCGCCTCGACCGCGGCAGGATCCGACATCGCCGAGCGGTAGTCGAAGCTCGCATATTTCGTGTCGTATGCTGCGCTGATCGCCCGGTTGATGTGGTCATCCCGGTCCACGTTCTCGAACAGGACGGGGATGTCGCGGCCGGCGAGCTCTATCGACTGGTGCTGGTCAGCCTGCACTCGCCTGAACCACGTGCTCGTCACGCCCTTATAGGAACGAACGTAGAGGTGCCCGTCGACGATGACCGGCCAAACCGGAACCCGGAGGGTTTCACTATCGGCGCGACTCACGACGAGAACAAGCTCCTCGCGATCAATCCCGGTCAGTTGCGCTGCAGACCAGGTTTGGTCAGACATTGTGCTCCTCACGTGTCATCTCATTTAACTCCTTGCGCGCTACCGTAGGGGAATGGCGCGAGCAGTCGAAACCGTGATCGTCGACCGGCCCATCGAGGTGGTTTTCGCCTTTCTTGCGGATGGGAGCAACAACTCGAAATGGCGACCCCGAGTCGTCAACACGATTTTCGCATCGGGCCCGGTCGAGCGCGCGGTGTGGGCGCAGACATCCCGTCGGCCAAACGGCCGAGAGTATGCGACCGACTACCGCATCAGCTGGTATGACGAACCCACTCGGCTCGAGTACACGGTTTTCGCTGGGCCAGCTCGTCCCATTGGCGTGTACACCTTGCGCACTGCCGCCCACGGATCGACCGAGGTCACGCTCACCGTCGACCTCACGCCGCGCTGGATGCTGCTGCCGATCAGCTCATTCGGACGCCGGGCAGCGGATGCCGAGGCCGCGACGATCCTCAATCTCCCGACCGAAATCCGCTGACTTCGCGGTGCAGGCAAGGCTGACGGATCAGGCCACGCCATTGCCGTTGTTGAGGTTCGTGCTGAGGCCCGCGGCGATGTTCCCGAAGAGGGCCACTAACGCGACAGTCACGATGATGATCAGGACGACATTGAGCGCGACAAACAGCCACAGCGGGCCGAGGCCACCCTGGCCGGTACGGCGCTTGATGACGATGCCTCGGCCGATCAGGTAGACGAGGCCACCGGGGGAGAGGAAGGCAAAGAATGACCATGCCCAGTGAAACGGTGCGGGAACTCCGTTGCGCGTGAGTGCGCGCCAGTCGAGCGCGCAAAACAGTACGAACAGACCGATGATGACCCAGCTCAGCAGGGACGGCACCAGGTAGCTGGGGCTGCTCGCGGCCGCGGTGATCGAGTTGGGATTGCTCAGCGCCTGGGGGGTAAAGACGGTCTGGAGCCAGAAGTAGAGCGGGATGTAAACCACGAGCGACAACAGCGGCGTCGCGCCTGCCAGCCAACCCCAGATCGTGCTCACCTGGGTGCCCTCGGGTGCCTGCTGCACAACGGGCGCTGCGGTCGTGGCCGCCTGTGGCACCGCAGTCTCGTGAACGTGTTCGGTCCAGGCGGTGCCATCCCACCAGCGCAGCTGGGTCGAACCCGCAGCGACCGGGTACCAGCCGGGAGGAGCCTGGTTGCTCGGAGTATTCGACACGGAAGACCTTTCGTCGGCGATAGCGGATAGTTTATTGCCGCCATTGCCGCCATCGCCGCCATCGCCGACGTGGTCAAGTCAGGTCACGCCCGCCCGCCCGCCCGTCCCGGTCACGACCGCGGCCAGCGCGAGGCAGCCCCCACAGCTTCTGGCCTTCGCGGGGGCCTGAATCTCGACGAGGGCGCTGGCTGCCGTGAGGAGTGCGAACGTTGCCGCGGTGCCGATGAGCGTGTTGCGAACATGGCGTTTCATGGATCTGTCTCCCCGCGTGGGCCCGCTGGGCCTGCATGTCTGTGGTCGCCTGGTGGCGCGTCGTGCACCACAATCACCGCACCAGGTTCGGTGTTCGTTCGCCGATTGTTCGAGGAATGCAGGGCCCGCCATTCCGCCCGATCCGCCCGCCAGCAACCTGCGCAGCGCGCTCCGGGGAGGTCCAAAATGGCTATGTCAACTCCCGGCAACGTCAGCGCGAACTGGTTTCGAGTGCCGCCCTGCCAGTTCCCGCGCACGTCTGCGCGAACTGACACACGGCTGCGAGAATTGACGGCAAGGTCAAGTGACGGGTGCGGCGTCGGTGTCAGTTCGCGCTGACGTTGACCGGAGTTGACTCAGCTAAAACGGACCTCCCGGCTCCGCGGGGTCGTCCACCGAGCGGCTGACGCGCACGGCATGCCCGCCCAGGTGCGCCGCCACACGCAACGGCTACGCGCACACCGCGCAACGGCTACGCGCACACCGCGCAACAGCTACGCAGCGCTGAGCAACAGCGACGCGCCGATGACGAGCGCGATGCCGACGAACTGGAGCTTCGTCATCCGCTCCCGGAGGATCGTCGCCGCAAGAATTACGGTCACGACCGGGTAGAGCGCGATCAACACAGACATGACTGCAAGGTTGCCCATGTGCAGGCCGAAGACGACGAACGCATCCGCGACGCCGGTGAGCAGGCCGGATGCCCCCGCCGCGGTCCACGCGCGCGATGCGGACAGCGTTCGCACGGCTTCATCCCCGGGCTGAAGGAATGACAGGGCACCCGTGCGCGCGGGCGACCAGCGGATCGCCAGCCAGAGGATGACAAGCACCGCGAGCCCGACCACGATCTCCCACACGGCCGGAATCACACCGGAGTCGTGCGGCGAGAGGTCGAGCACGACGAGCGAGCAACCCAGCGTCAGGCCTGCGAACACCGCGAGCAGCGCTCCCCGAGCCGAAACTCGCTCGCCACCCTTCCTGGGCGGCGGCGCGAGCAGGATGATCGCGATGACCGCGAGCCCGATCGCGACCCAGGCCATCACGCTCAGCGGCTGGCCGGTGACCGCCGCGACAGTGACGGGAACGGCCGACTGGATCAACGCAATAACGGGCGAGAGCAAACTCATCGGACGGATGGCAAGTACGCCGTAAAAGGCAAGCAGACCGATGACCGCCAGCACCCCCGTGACGACTCCAGTCCAGATTGCCGCCGAAGACGAGACGCCGCCGAGGATCGGGATCGCGATGAGGATGACGACCGTGGCGATCGCATAGTTGAACATCGTCGCTGTGATGAGGTTGACGCGGCGGGCAGCGAACGCCCCGAAGAAGTCGGACGCCCCATAGATGAAGGCAGACCCGAGGCCCAGAACGACGATGATCAGCATGCCTCAAGTAAACCGTGTCCTCGCGAGTTGCCCACACCGGTCGGGTTCTACGCGGGGAACGCGACCAAAGTGGGCAACTCGGGGTGTGTTACGCGATGGGCGCCGCCGGGCGACGCTTGCGGCGCCAGCGCACAAAGTAGATCGTCGCGAACGTGATCACGGCGGCGAGGACGAGCCATGGCACGAGATAGCTGATCACCAGGAACACCCAGGTGAAGAATGTGCCAAAGCCAGACAGTCCGGCCGTGAAGGCATCGGCTGGCGCGGGCGGCGTTGTCTTGACCGGCAGGAGCGGCCCATTGAACTGCAGTGTGATGGTGGCCATGTCGATCTGGTCGCTGAGGTATTTCTCTTGCGAGGTCAGGCTGTCGAGATCCGCCTGTCGGCTCGAGATGTCATTCTCGATCGCGAGAAGGTCGGTTGTGGTCCTGGCCTTGCTCTCGAGCGCGAGCAGGCGGTCGACGGTCGTCTGGAGCGCCCTGATTCGAGCGTTCAGGTCCTGGTTCTGGGTCGTGACATCCTGGGTCGAGAGCTTGAGGGACTCCACCGTTCCGAGCTTCTTCAGTGCATCCAGCGTGGCCGTCAAATTTGTCGACGGGATGCGAAGGGTGAGGCTCGCAGACCCGCGATCGTGCTTCGTTGCAGCGGACTCTGTGCGATCATCCACCCGCCCCCCTGCGGCCTCGACGATGTGGGCTGCATTGTCTCCGGCTGTTACCGGGTGCGCCGTCTTGATGTAGAGGGTTCCGGTCGTGATGACCTGGCGCGCGATGACATTCGCTGCGCCGCCCGGCTTGGGGGCAGTGCCGCCAAATGCCGCAGAATCGCCGGCCTGCGGAGCCGACCCGATCGCTGACGACGCCGCGCCAGACCCCGATGACGAGCATCCGGCGAGCGCCAAACCAATCGCCAAAACCACTGTAGGAACAAGTATTCGCCTCATGGTCCCCAGCCTCGCAGTAAATTTCTCATATTTCTGCCCAACGCTCGTCACGATTCGAACGTCAGTCGGCGCCGGTAGTGTCGAAGTATGCAAGAGCGCATTCTCGGTCGCACAGGCCGTTCGGTTTCAGTCATTTCTCTCGGAACCTGGCAGCTCGGGGGCGACTGGGGCACCGTGTCCGAGGCGGATGCCAGAGCCGTTCTCGACGCATCCGTCGAGTCAGGTGTCACCATGTTCGACACCGCAGACGTGTACGGCGACGGGCGGAGCGAGCAGCTCATCGGCGGCTACCTCGCCGATCATCCCGAGCTGGATGTGTTCGTGGCAACCAAGATCGGTCGCCGAGTCGAGCAGGTCGCGTCCAACTACACGCTCGCGAATTTCCGCGACTGGGTCGACCGTTCGCGAGTCAACCTCCGCACCGAGACACTCGATCTGGTTCAGCTGCACTGTCCGCCATCAGCGGTGTTCGATGACGACGAGGTCTTCGACGGCCTTGACACACTCGTCGCCGAGGGCGCCATCGCAAGCTACGGCGTGAGCGTCGAGACGACGACGCAGGCCCTCACGGCGATCTCGCGACCGAACGTTGCGAGCGTCCAAATCATCCTCAACCCGTTTCGCCTGAAGCCACTGGATGCCGTACTCCCGGCAGCAAGCGCCGCCGGTGTTGGCATCATCGCCAGGGTGCCGCTCGCGAGTGGGCTTCTGAGTGGCAAGTACTCCTCGGAGACGACATTTGCCGAGAACGACCATCGCAACTTCAACCGCCATGGCGAGTCATTCGACGTCGGCGAAACGTTCTCGGGTGTCGACTACGAGCAGGGCGTCAAGGCAGCGCAGGAGTTCGCGGCACTCGCTCGCGAGCACGGGCTTGAGCCCGCTCGCGCCGCACTGGCCTGGCTCGTGCAACTGGACGGGCTGAGCACCGTGATACCGGGGGCGCGCAACGCCGATCAGGCGCGGGCCAATGCCGCAGCCGGGTCCGTGCCGCCGCTGGGGGCGAGCTTCGATGATGCGGTTCGCGACCTGTACGACCGCTACTTCAGAGCATCCATTCACTCGAAGTGGTAGCCAACGGATGACAGCCAGCTCGGCAAAGGCGCCGGCCAAACTGGGTGCAGCATTCCACAACCTGTTCGTGTCAAACCTCGCAACGAACCTGGGCGACGGAGTCATTCGAACGGCTGCGCCGCTGCTGGCCGTTCGCCTCACCACCGACCCTCTGCTGATCTCGCTGATTGCCGCGCTCGCCCTCCTGCCCTGGCTGTTCTTCGCGATTCCGGCAGGCATCCTTGTCGACCGTATCGACAGGCGGCTCGCCCTTGGCCTGGCGAACGGGGTGCGGGTGGTTCTCGCCACGGCCCTCGTCGTTCTCTACGCAACGAACTCGCTCACCATCGTGGCGCTCTACGTGGTGATCTTCGTCGACGGGGCGTGCGAAACCGTATACGACGGTTCCATTCGTGCAATGGTGCCCAGCCTGGTTCAGAAGAGTCTGTTGCCGTCAGCGAATTCGCGCATCGAGGCGGCCGAGGCGGTCCTCCAGAACTTCATCGCGGCACCGTTCACATCGCTGCTGTTCGCCATCGCCGTCCTGATTCCGCTCGGAACCAACATCGGGTTCTACGCGCTCGCCGTTGTTCTCGCGCTGCTGCTTCCGAAGGCTGCATCCGGCAAGCAGTTCACCACCCCGACCACCGAACCACGCACGCGCTGGTATCGCCAGTTCGTCGACGGGTACCACTTCATCATGGCGAGCAGGATGCTGCGCACGCTGTGGTTCTTCAGCACGTTCACCGGGGTCTGCTTCTCGGCCGCGACCGCCGGGATTGTGCTGTTCCTCGTCAAGACGGATGGGCTGCCCCCTGCCCTATTCGGAGTCTTCATGCTGAGCGGCGCGGCCGGCGGCATCGTCGGCAGCCTCTCGGCATCCCGGTTCAAGAGGTGGCTCGGCGCCGGTCGCGCGATGGCGATCATGAACGTCGTCTCCTGTCTGGCGATCATTCTGGTTGGCGCCGTGCCCAACGTCTGGGTCTCGGCCTTCGGTTTCTTCCTGTCGTCTGCTGCCGTCCTCGTTTGGAACGTCCTGGTCATGTCGCTGCGACAGAGTGTGATCCCTGGCCGATTGCTGGGCCGAGTCCATGGAACCTGGCGCACCCTGCTCTGGGGATCAATGCCGCTCGGCTCTCTCATCGGCGGCCTGCTTGGGCGAATCGATCTGACCCTGCCGTTTCTGCTGGGCGGGGGTGCCTCGCTTCTGGCCGGTCTCATCTTCTATCGATTCGTTTCGCGACTGCCCGATCCCGAGGATGTCGACAACGGCGACATCCCGACCTCCGACCCGGGGCCGGGTGGCCTGATCCTCGAAGGCTGACGGCTGCGAAGGCTCGCGAGGGAATGGGCGCCGACTCATGCTGTTATATGGAATTGTGACCAAGCTAATGATCGTCGTCGGCAGTGTGCGTCCCGGCCGAGTTGGGCTCCCGATCGCCGAGTGGGTGCGGGGCGAGGCCGAGAAGACGGGCAAGTTTGAGATCGACTTCGTTGACCTTGCCGAACTCGCCCTCCCGTTCATGGATGAACCGACGCTCCCACGGTTTCAGCAATACACGCTGGATCACACGAAGGCCTGGAGCGAACGCGTCGCCGCCGCCGAGGCCTTTGTCTTCGTGACGCCCGAGTACAACTACAGCTACTCGCCGGCGCTCAAGAACGCGATCGACTTTCTGAACGTCGAGTGGTGGCGTAAGCCGCTCGGGTTCGTCAGCTACGGAGGAGTCTCGTCGGGCACCCGCGGAGTTGCCGCTCTCATGCCGGTCACAGGCGCCCTCGGCCTCGTGCGCGTCGGGGCGAACGTCGAGCTCACATTCGGTGGACTTCAGGTCGTCGATGGCGTGTTCGAGCCGAAAGAGAGGGAGTCGTCAATCCTCGTTCGTGAACTGGATGAGATCGATACCCTCGCACAGGTGCTGACGCCGCTGCGAGCGAACACCAACCAGGGCTAGGCCTCCACAAGCTCCGCGAGCGCGTCGAAGAACGTTTGGTAACCCGCCTTCGCCTGCTCGTACTGTTCTGCGGTGAGGTGACCGCCGCCCTGGTGACACACCATTTGGGTGCCGCCTTCGACTTCGGCGAGGACAACGGTGACGACCTCGCGATCCTCCGGGCCATCGCTCAGAGTGAGGACGAGGCGCTCCGGCGGGTCGACCTCGACGTATTCGCCGAGCCAGTGGATCTGGTGGCCGCCGTCGGGGAGCACCATGGTGGCCTTCCACGATCCGCCGGGGCGGACATCCATCGACACCGTATCAATCGGGATGTCGACGTCCTTGCCGCCGAACCATCGGGCAAAGTGTTGCGGGTTGGTCCAGGCGTCGAATACGAGTTCGCGAGGCGCCTTGAATACCCGGGTGATGGTTAATCCCTCTGTTTCAGTCATTTCTTTTCCTCTTTCGTTACGGGGTTTTGTAGATCTGCGAGGTGTTGATCGAGGGCGTCAAAGCTTCGTTCCCAAAAGCGTCGATAATCTTCGATCCAGTCGGATGCCTGCGCGAGCGGTTGCGCGCGAAGCGTGGCCGGTCGCCATTGGGCTGCTCGACCACGCGAGATGAGCCCGGCCCTTTCGAGTACCTGGAGGTGCTTCGAAACTGCGGGAAGACTCATCGCGAAGGGCAACGCGATGTCGCCGACGCTAGCCTCACCAGCGGATAGCCGAGCGAGGATTGCCCGTCTGGTTGGGTCAGCGAGTGCCGCGAAGGTTCTGCTGAGTTCGTCTGATGCCATACGGCAATAATAAACCATATGGATAAATAAACAAGTGGTTTATTACGAGCCCCCAATGCGGGGGCGCGTAGGATCGGGGGGACGCTTGGACCTAGCCGAGCTGCATACACGCAAGGACGTCATGACCGCGCTTGCCGGTGGCCCCGACGCGGCGGCGGTTGGCCGCGGGATCACTCTCTTTGTCGATCGCCTGCTCGCGGACGACTCGCTCTCCTGGGCCTTCGAAGGGGTCAACCTCGACGACGTCCGTCGCCACTCGCGTGCGTTCGTGATTGCCGCGCTCGGCGGCCCCGACCTGTACGTCGGGCGCGATATGCGGGCAGCCCATGACGGCCTCAATCTCAACGACGGGCACTTCGATGCCGCCGTCGTTCATCTTGTTGCGAGCCTTGACGAGGTCGGAGTCGCCTCGAGCCTGACCGCCACCCTGCCAGCCCGCCTCGAACCACTCCGCACACTCATCGTCACCATGAGATAGCTCCCGACCTGACCACCACGGGCATCTGTTGGAAGCTGATTAGATTGAGCGAAGCTCCGCCTAACATCCCGCAGATCAGTTGGAGACACGATGAGCATGGCCGCAAGCACCGACACGCCCCCGACTGGGCTGCACGTTGCCGATAGTCACGATCTGATCCGTGTGCAGGGCGCCCGCGCTAACAACCTGAAGGACATCAGCGTCGAGATCCCGAAGCGTCGGCTGACCGTGTTCACCGGTGTTTCCGGCTCGGGCAAGAGCTCACTGGTGTTCAGCACGATCGCCGCGGAGTCGCAGCGGATGATCAATGAGACGTACAGCGCCTTCCTTCAGGGATTCATGGCAACCCTGGCGCGGCCGGATGTCGACGTGCTCGACGGGCTGACAACGGCGATTATCGTCGACCAGGAGCGGATGGGCGCGAACTCCCGCTCCACGGTTGGGACCGCCACCGATGCCAACGCGATGCTGCGCATCCTCTTCAGTCGGCTTGGATCACCGCACATTGGCTCGCCCCAGGCGTTTTCCTTCAACGTCGCCTCGATCTCAGGCGCGGGAGCCGTCACCATCGAGCGCGGCGGCGCCACCACGAAAGAGCGGCGGAGCTTCAGTATCACCGGAGGAATGTGTCCGCGCTGCGAGGGCATGGGTAGCGTGACCGACATCGACCTGACCCAGCTCTACGACGACTCCAAGTCGCTGAACGAGGGCGCGCTCACTATCCCCGGCTATACCGCGGATGGCTGGGGCGTGCGGATCTTCACGGGATCCGGCTTCCTCGATCCGGACAAGCCAATTCGGGATTACACCAGGAAGGAGCTCAACGACTTCCTGCGTCATGAGCCGACCAAGGTGAAGATCGGGGACATCAACCTAACCTATGAGGGACTGATTCCCAAGGTGCAGAAGTCGATGCTCTCCAAGGACCGCGAGGCCATGCAGCCGCACATCCGGGCATTTGTCGACCGTGCCGTCACCTTCACCACCTGCCCCGAGTGCGGCGGCACGCGGCTCAGTGAGGCTGCGCGCTCGTCGAAGATCCGAGGGCTAAGCATCGCCGACGCGTGCGCGATGGAGATCAGTGACCTGGCCGACTGGGTTCGCGGGCTGGACGATCCGTCGGTGGCGCCACTGCTCGCCACGCTGCGGCACAGCCTCGACTCTTTCGTCGAGATCGGGCTCGGCTACCTCTCGCTCGACCGGCCATCGGGCACGCTGTCGGGCGGCGAGGCACAGCGCACCAAGATCATCCGTCACCTCAGTTCGTCGCTCACCGACGTCACCTACGTCTTCGACGAACCCACCATAGGCCTGCATCCACATGACATCCAGCGGATGAACGACCTGCTGCTTCGACTGCGTGACAAGGGCAACACCGTGCTGGTGGTGGAGCACAAACCGGAGATGATCGCGATCGCCGACCAC
This sequence comes from Glaciihabitans sp., assembly GCA_025463785.1. GTDB lineage: Bacteria > Actinomycetota > Actinomycetes > Actinomycetales > Microbacteriaceae > Galbitalea. The sequence continues at coordinate 84,821 of JAODBD010000006.1, read as the reverse complement.
GTCATCGATCTCGGCCCCGGCGCTGGAAGTGCGGGCGGCGAAGTGGTGTTTGAAGGAACCCTCGACGGGCTGCGCGCCAGCGGCACCCTCACCGGTCGTCATCTCGACGACCGGGCTGCCGTCAAGAAGGTCGTGCGCATGTCGACCGGTGTGCTTCCGATCCGCGACGCGACGGAGCACAACCTGCGGGATGTCGACGTCGACATCCCACTCGGCGTACTCGTCGTCATCACCGGCGTTGCCGGCTCTGGCAAGAGTTCGCTCGTGCACGGCTCACTGCGTCGTCAGACGGGGGCCGCAAGTGAGGGTGTGGTGTCGATCGATCAGGGCGCGATCCGCGGCTCGCGAAGGAGCAACCCGGCGACCTACACGGGGATGCTCGATCCGATCCGCACGGCGTTTGCAAAAGCCAATGGGGTGAAGCCGGCGCTGTTCAGCGCCAACTCCGAGGGCGCCTGCCCGAACTGCAACGGCGCCGGCGTCATCTACACCGACCTCGGGATAATCGCGGGGGTTACGACCATCTGCGAGGTATGCGAGGGTAAGCGGTTCCAGGCATCAGTGCTGGAGTACCACCTCGGCGGCCGCGACATCAGCGAGGTACTCGCGATGTCGGTGACCGAGGCAAAGGAATTCTTCGCGGCGGGCGAGGCGCACACACCCGCGGCTCACGCCATCCTCGATCGGCTCGTCGACGTCGGGCTCGGCTACCTCAGCCTCGGCCAACCGCTCACCACGCTGTCCGGCGGCGAGCGACAGCGGCTCAAGCTCGCCACGCACCTCGGTGAGAAGGGCGGCGTCTACATCCTCGACGAGCCCACCACCGGCCTCCACCTGGCCGACGTCGAGCAGTTGCTCGGACTGCTTGACCGGCTCGTTGACTCGGGCAAATCTGTCATTGTCGTCGAACACCACCAGGCGGTCATGGCGCACGCCGACTGGATCATCGACCTCGGCCCGGGCGCCGGTCACGACGGCGGTCGGATCGTCTTCGAGGGCACCCCCGCCGACCTCGTCGCCGGTCGTTCCACCCTCACCGGCCAGCACCTGGCGGCCTACGTCGGCAGTTGACCGCGACGCACGCGCAGCGGCACATCCGGCGTCGAAATCGGTTCTTCCGTTAGCTGGGCTGTACCGGCAGTGGTTCCGTGTCGGGGATCGGGCTCGAGTCGCGGCCCCGTAGATCGGGATGCCAGCGGTGAAAAGCAATGGCAAAGAGAGCCCCGAAGATGGCAAGGACGCCCGCAACGACGAATCCGCCGAACGCTCCGCTCTGGTCGATGAAGACCCCGGCAACCGCGGACCCGGCGGCAGCGCCGATGAGCTGGCCGGTGCCAACCCAGCCATAGGCTTCCGCCGTTTCGCTGAAACGAACGCTTGACGCAACGATCGCCGACATCACGCCGAGGGCCGGCGCAATGCCAAGCCCCGAGATCAGGAGCGCGAGCGACAGGGCCCAGAACGACAGTCCCCAGAGGTTGCCGAGCGTGAAGGTCGCGAGGGTGATGCCGATCGCGACGATGACCATCCGGCGGGCGAGCGCCCATGGTCCGACCGGGATGTGGCCGAGAGCGAGCCCTCCGGCCAGCGACCCGATCGACCAGATGGCAAGCACGATTCCCGCCTGCGGACCGTTACGGCCGAACACCGCGACGACGGATGCCTCGGTAGCGGCACAGGCGCCGATCAGGAGCAGTCCGACCAGCGTCGCGAGGATCACCGGCCTCTTACCCAGTACGGCGCCGAGCGACCGTCGGCTGCGCGGAATTCGTACCTTGCCGACTTCGGGCGAGAGCACGAACCAGAGGCCACCCACAACCAGGAGCACTCCGGGAACAATGACCCCGAGCACGGTTGAGATCTGGATGGAGACGAACGTGATTACCACGGGGCCGGCGATCCAGATGATTTCCTGGGCGGAGGCATCCAGAGCGAACAGGCGCGTGAGCTGTGCCGACGTCACCATCTTCGGGTAGATGGTGCGCACGGCGGGCTGCACCGGGGGAGTGGTCAGGCCGCCAACGAACCCGACGATCATGTAGAGGTAGACGGGCATCTCGACGAACGCGATGGTGAAGATGGTGACCGCGCAAATGGCAGCGGTCAGGATGAGGACGGGTCGCATCCCCCACCGGCCCATCCACCTGCTCGTGAGGGGCCCCGCGATCGCCTGGCCGACACTCGTTGCCGCGAGCACGAGGCCTGCGGCGCCATATGAACCCGTGACCTGCTGGACCCGAAGCAGGTACGCAAGCGACAGCATGCCGTTCGGGAGTCGGGCGGTGAGTTGCGCGGCGATGATCCGGGCGACCCCCGGAGTCCGAAGAAGGCCACCGTAGCTACTGCTCACAAGGGGTCAGTCTATCGACGCGGGAGAGGCCTATCCCGGTGTCGGGGGCAGCGCATAGCCTGTCCTTCAGTCGCTAACAGCCTGTGCAAAAGTCGGCGAACTTATGCACATCTGTGGACGACACGCCCACTATATCTAGTGGTTGCCGCAGTACCGGTGCCCCGATATATAGTGATCAAGCGCCCGGCTGGGGGTGGCGAGTTTAGGCAATAAATAGGGGCATTTCCGCGTTTAACCGTGGGAATGCAGTGGCGTTCCACTTTCGGTGGGGTCGCGCTGGTTAAGAGGAGTATTTCGTGGGTATAACCGTCGTCAAGCGCAACGGCCAGCGTGAGCCGTACGACGCGAACAAGATCAATCTCGCGATCGAGCATGCCAGTGCCGGTCTTGACGAGAACATCACCTGGGTCACCCAGATCGCGTCCGAACTTGAGCTCACCCTGTTCGATGGCATCACAACTCAACAGCTGGATGAGGCGGTCATCCAGGTCGCGCTGCAGAACGTCAAAGATGATCCCGCGTTCGACATCGTGGCTGCTCGCCTCCTGCTGAAGACGATCTACAAGCGCGTGCTCGGCGACTATGAGACCGATGCCGACCTGAAGAAGCTGCACAAAGAGCACTTCGCAACCAACATCAAGCGTGGCGTAGACGAGGGTCTGCTCGACACCCGCCTCACCGAACTGTTCGACCTGGACGTTCTCGCCAATGCTCTCGAGCCGGTCAACGACCAGTTGCTCAAGTACATCGGTCTGGTCACGCTCAACAACCGTTACGGCATCAAGGGCCGCAACGGCGATGCCCTCGAGGTGCCGCAGTACTTCTGGATGCGCATCGCGATGGGCCTCTCGCTCAACGAGGCGGATCCGACCGCGCACGCCATCACGTTCTATTCCAAGATGTCGAAGTTGGAATACCTCGCGGCGGGCTCGACCCTGGTTAACGCTGGCACGATTTACCCGCAACTCGCCAACTGCTTCGTCATGGAAATGCAGGATGACATGGAGCACATCGCGAAAACCACGCGCGATGTCATGTGGCTCACCAAGGGCACCGGTGGCATCGGACTTTCGGTCACCAAGCTGCGTGCACAGGGCTCGCCCATCCGTTCCAACAACACCACCTCGACCGGGCCTATCCCGTTCATGCACACCATCGACTCGATTCTTCGCGCGGTCAGCCGCGGCGGCAAGAAGTTCGGCGCACTGTGCTTCTACATGGAGAACTGGCACCTCGACTTCCCCGAGTTCCTCGACCTTCGGCAGAACTCGGGCGACCCGTATCGGCGCACCCGTACGGCCAACACGGCCGTCTGGATCAGCGATGAGTTCATGAAGCGCGTCCAGAACGATGACGACTGGTACCTCTTCGACCCGCTCGAAGTGACAGACCTCAATGAGCTTTACGGTGCCGCCTTCAGCGTGCGCTACAACGAGTACGTTGCCAAGGCCGAAGCCGGCCAGATGCGCCTGTTCAAGAAGATCGGCGCGCGCGAGCAGTTCAAGTCGATCCTGATTTCACTCCAGACCTCCAGCCACCCGTGGCTCACCTGGAAAGACACGATCAACAACCGTGCGCTCAACAACAACACAGGCACGATCCATCTCTCCAATCTCTGCACCGAGATCACGCTGCCTCAGGATGTCGACAACGTTTCGGTCTGCAACCTGGTTTCGATTAACCTCTCGCAGCACCTCGACGATGCGGGCAAGCTCGACTTCGGCAAGATCGAAGGCAGCGCCCGGCTGGCTGTGCGCCAGCTCGATAACCTGATCGACATCACGCGCTCCTCCGTGAAGGAGGCCGATTTCTCCAATCACCAGAACCGCGCCGTCGGGCTTGGCGTCATGGGCTTCACCGACATCGTCGAGAAGCTGGGCTTCAGTTACGAGAGCGAAGAGGCGTACGACCTGATCGACGAGATCATGGAGCACGTCTCGTACGCCGCGATCGACGAGAGCGCGAACCTCGCCGTCGAGCGCGGGTCGTACCCGAACTTCGAGGGCTCCGGCTGGTCGAAGGGTATGGTTCCGATCGACACGATCGCGCTCACCGAGGCCGACCGAGGGATCGAGATCAAGGTCAACCGCAAGACCCGTCTCGACTGGGATGCCCTTCGGGCAAAGGTCAAGGGGGGCATGCGAAACGCGACGCTCATGGCCATCGCGCCCACGGCATCCATCGGTCTCGTCGCGGGCACGACGCCCGGTTTCGACCCACAGTTCTCGCAGATCTTCAGCCGCTCCACCTCCAACGGCAAGTTCCTCGAGGTCAACCGCAACCTGGTCGCCGAGCTTCAGAAGCGAGGCATCTGGGATGCCACCAAGGAGTCGATCCTGCGGAGCCAGGGCGACATCCAGGGCATCGCTGCCATTCCCGACGAGGTGAAGGCGACCTACAAGACGAGCTTCCAGCTCTCGCCGTACGCGTTCCTCGAGGTCGCCGCTCGCGCGCAGAAGTGGATCGACCAGGCCATCAGCCGCAATATGTACCTCGAGACGCGTGACCTCGGCGACATGATGGACATCTACTTCGCCGCGTGGGAGAAGGGTGTCAAGACCACCTACTACCTGCACATGAAGCCGCGCCATCAGGCCGAGCAGTCGACCGTCAAGGTCAACAAGTCGGAAGACGTCGGAGCCGGTGCACGCACAGGCTTTGGCGCCGCGACTGCTACTGCCCCAACCGTGACCGAGGTGCCGACCGAGCCGGCCGGCCCGCGCAAGGGCTTCGGCTTCGGCGGACTCGCACCGAAGGCGGATGCGTGATGGACGACGAATATTACGTCCCTGTTGATCCCATGGACGACCTGCAATGCGAGGCGTGCCAGTAATGGGCATCTTAGGAACCGGTCTGCAGGAAGGCCTGCTGCTTAAGCCCATCAAGTACAAGTGGGCAATGGACCTCTACGACCAGGCGGTCGCCAACACCTGGTTCCCGAACGAGATCCAGCTCGGCGAAGACATCGCCGATTTCAAGAAGATGACCGACGAGGAGCGTCACGCGGTCACCTTCCTGATGAGCTACTTCAACCCGAATGAACTGCTGGTCAACAAGGCTCTGGCGTTCGGCGTCTACCCGTACGTCAGTGCGGCCGAGTGCAGCCTGTATCTCGCAAAGCAGATGTGGGAAGAGGCCAACCACTGCATGAGCTTCGAGTATGTGCTCGAAACCTTCCCGATTAATCGTGACGAAGCCTACAACGCGCACGTCGACATCCCGTCGATGGCTCGTAAGGAAGAGTTCGAGATGAAGTACATCCGTCGCATGACGGAGCAGACTCTCGACATCACGACCACCGAGGGCAAGAAAGATTTCGTGCGCAACCTGGTTGCCTACAACGTCATTCTCGAGGGCGTCTGGTTCTATTCGGGCTTCATGGTGGCGCTGTCATTCCGCCAGCGAAACCTGCTGCGCAATTTCGGGTCGCTCATGGACTGGGTCGTTCGCGACGAGTCGCTGCACCTCAAGTTCGGCATCAACCTGATTCTCACGGTGCTCGACGAGAACCCCGACCTTCAGACCGCCGAATTTGCGGAAGAGATTCGCCAGATGATTCTGGATGCCGTGGAGATGGAGGAGGAATACAACCGCGACCTCCTCCCGGGCGGCATCCTCGGACTCAACTCGAACTACATCAACCAGTACGTGAAGTACCTGGCCGACCGCCGTCTCGAGGAGCTCGGGTTCGAGGCGCACTACAAGGTAACCAACCCGGCAAAGTGGATGGCTGCGGCCAACGACACTCTCGAACTGGTGAACTTCTTCGAGTCGACGAACACGTCGTACGAGGCCAACGCGAAGGCATCGACAGCCGCCAAGAGCGAGTAAGGCGGATGTCGCCAGACAAGCGGCCGCGAAAGTCGCCAATCAAAAGCGTGGTGCGGTCAACGGTCAAACTGGAATCTGACCCGCACGATGCACATGACATTGTGTATTTTCAGCAGACCGACGAGCGGGGCCTGAAGCTCGGTGTACCCGGGCGTGAGGCGCTGAATTCGTGGCCGCCGGGCGTCCGGGCCAAGGCGCGAGCCCGCTTGATTACGGTTGCCGCGGCACCCCCATACAGGTTCTCAGGTGGTGGTTACTGGGAGGCCATGTCCGATGAAATGGCCGGCATGTACGAATTGCGAGTTGATGGTGAATCTCGACACCACTATCGACTATTTTGTGTCATCGATGCCAGGGCACAACGAGCAATTAAGCCTTACGTGGCCGTGATTCAGGGACCGGACAAGAGCTTCAGAACCACGTTCACGAGTTCTCAATATTAGGGAGTCCGTAGTCTCCGCGACGAGTATTTTTTGAGAAATCCGCGAAGCCTCTTCGAAAGCTGACGCGATGTCTCATGCCACCTGGTGACTTCGGTGGCGTTTAGCCAGTTCGTCCAAATCATTCGAAACTCCGGTCTGAAGCGGAGTCTTGATGAACTGGTCGTCTGCGGCGCTAAACGGCGTCAGCGAAAGTGAATATCCAAGTACTGCTGCAACTTCCGCTAGCGTCCCCAAGGTTGGATTGACACTCTTGTTGGAAAGCATCCGCCGAATCACTTCTGGCTTGGTGTTTATCGCCCGCGCCACTTCAGCCTTGCTTAGACCCGCATTTTCTCGCGCTTTCTCAAGCTCGTTGATCAGCGAATCAATCGCTTGAATCCGAACTGATTCAATGATGTATTCCCGTAGAAATTCTGGATCCTCGAGATCACTCTTGAGGTCATTCCAGAAAACCTGTGTTGGATCAGCCATTATCTTCACCCAATGTGCTTGTGCTTGTGCTTGTGCTTGTGCTTGTGCGACGGACTTCCTCAGGGAAATGCGTGACTTTTATGTTACGCTCGTTCTTCGTTCTTCGTGCTGGGGCTGCAATACGCATATCCCGCGTCTCGCCGTCGCCCGACAGTGCCAAGGAATTGCACCGATTCGTAAATTTCTTGCGAGCTACGTCATACTGGCCGGATGGCGAACCCCACCGAAACAGCTTCGCTCACGGTGGACAAAGCGAGGCCGGTCCGCTCGCTGATCTCGCTGTTCAGGCCCTACCGCGGTTCGATGGTTGTCGCCACGATCGTGTTCATCATCAAGGACAGCCCAATCTGGATCCTGCCGATCCTGACTGGCAACATCATTGACGTCGTCGTCGAGCACAAACCGCTCAACCAGCTCTGGTTGAACGCGGCAATCGCCGCCATCATCCTGCTCATGAACTTCCCGCTGAATGTGCTCTACGTCGGCCTGTTCAGCAACGCAATTCGACGCGTCGCCGCTGATCTGCGAAACGGGATGAGCACGCGTCTGCAGATGCTGTCGATCAGCTTTCACTCTCGGACGAGCGCCTCGGTGATCCAAAGCAAGGTGGTGCGCGATGCCGAGAACGTCGAACTTGCGCTCAATCAGTCGTACGGCATCGGGCTGTCGGCGATCTGCGTCCTCGTTGGGGCGCTGATTTCGACGGCCATCCGAATTCCGAGCTTCGTTCTCGTTTTCGTGCTGACAGTGCCGATCGCGGCAGCGCTCATGATCTCGGTGCGCCGAAGGTCGAGCACTCTGAACGAATCGCTGCGTCACGAGATCGAGCGGTTTTCGTCACGTGTTGGCGAGATGGCTGCGCTGATGCCAATCACCCGCGCGCACGCCCTCGAGGATGTCGCCATCGAGCGCGTCTCGACGAGTGTCGAAAACGTGCGGTCCGCGGCAGTCACGCTCGACAAGTTCAACGGTCGGTTCGGCTCGATCACCTGGATCTCGTATCAGAGCCTCGGCGTCTTCTGCCTCATCGCCGCCGCGTTCGCCGCGCTCACCAGGGTGCTGCCGATCACAGCGGGCGAAGTGGTGCTCCTCAGCGGTTACTTCACGATCCTCACGGGCAGCGTTGTGAACCTGCTGAACCTCATGCCGGTCATGACCAAGGCGCGCGAGTCGATGCGTTCGATCGCCGAGGTGCTGCAGGAATCCGATATCGAGTTGAACGCTGGCAGGCGGCCCGTCGCGGCGGTCAGCGGTGAGCTTCGCTTCGACGCGCTACAGTTCCGCTATCCGGAGTCGAAGCGTCCGGCCCTCGACGGCATCGATCTCACCATTTCGCCGGGGGAGACGGTTGCGTTCGTCGGACCGTCCGGCTCGGGCAAGTCGACGACGCTCAACGTTGTTCTCGGCTTCCTGCGTCCGACGAGCGGCCGACTGTTACTCGACGGGGTCGACATGCAGACGCTCGATCTGCGCACGTTCCGTTCCCGAGTGTCGGTCGTTCCGCAAGAATCCGTGCTGTTCGAGGGCTCCATTCGCGACAACGTCACCTACGGAGTCAATGAGATCTCGGATGACACCGTGCTGCAGGCGCTGCGCGACGCGAACGCGCTCGAGATCGTCGATGCACTGCCGGATGGCTGGGACACGGTGGTCGGTGAACGCGGCGCGCGACTGTCTGGCGGCCAGCGACAGCGGATCGCGATTGCACGCGCGCTCATCCGGAACCCGCGCGTCCTTCTACTCGATGAGGCGACATCCGCCCTCGATGGCGAGTCGGAGAAGCTGGTTCAGGATGCCGTGGAGCGTCTCATGGAAGGCCGCACCACGCTGATCGTCGCGCATCGCCTCTCGACTATCCGTGCTGCGGATCGGATCGCCGTGCTGGATCGCGGCAAGCTGGTTGAGATCGGTTCGCATGACGAGCTACTCGCGGCGAACGGGAAGTACATGAAGTTGCACGCAGCGCAGCGATTTTAGCGACCCGGAACATAGGGATCGGTCCGGCGAGCCACTCGCGGAAGTGGAGTCGGGTGAACATAGTCGCTTTGTCGGGATTATGATCAGCGCATGCCCGAAGCTCGTGCCATAGTCGTTGATGCTGAGTGGCTCTACGCCCGAATGTCCGGGCGAAGCGCCGCAGACATCCGCGACAGCATCACGCTGCTGATCGAGGCAGGTGAACTTTCGGCAGGGACGCAGCTTCCCACCATCCGGGATTTCGCCAGGGTCGCAGGTATCAGCGTCGGCACGGTGGCGGATGCGTGGGGTGCGCTTCGCAAGCAGGCCCTGATCGAAACGCATCGCCGCGGGGGCACGATCGTTGCGGCTGGAGCGCGGGCCGCCGTAATTCGACCGCGGACATCCGGAGGATTTCCGGGCTGGGCACACGTCGACCTGGTGCAGAGCAACGCAGACGTCACCCTGCAGCCGTCACTCGCGCCCGCTCTCCTCTCCGGCCTTGATGCCGTTGAACTGAACACGTCTGGCCGCGACCAGATGACCGAGCGACTGCGCGCCGTGATCGAACCGACCTGGCCATTCGAGGCCGAAGCATGGATGACCGCCGGAGGTGGCACGGAGGCTCTCCTTCTCGCGACCGCGGCCGCCGCGCCGCGCGGGTCGATCATTGCGGTGGACGAGCCAGTCGTCCCCGGGTATCTCGAAACGCTCGGTGACTTGGGTGTGACACCAATCGGGCTGTCCTCAGATGAGCACGGACCGACCGTCGAATCGCTGCGTGCGGCGCTTATGGCCGGCGCCGTCGCCTTCGTGTTCCAGCCGGGCGGCCCGTTTGCGCTCGATCGGTCTGTTTCGCAGGGACGTGCGAACGAACTGGCCGAGGTTATCCGCGAGCATCCCGAGCCGATCTGGGTGATCGAGGATGACTCCGTCGGCCCGCTTGCGGTCGAAACGCCACCGTCGATGGGTGCGCTGATCCCGGGTCGGGTGCTGCGCATCCGCAGTTTTTGCCGGGCGTACGGCATCGACCTGCGCACATCGGTGCTTGGCGGCAGCGCCGAACTTGTCAGGCGCAGCATCGCGGAACGCAGTCATGGTCTGGGGTCAAACAGCCGCATCCTGCAAAATGCGCTCGCCTACCTCGTCAGCGACGGAGCCGCCCAGGCAAGCGTCGACCGCGCACGTGAACGGTACGCGAGTCGCCGCGCAGCCCTGCTTTCCGAACTCATCCGGATGGGGCTGCGACCGCTCGCAGGTCCCGACAGCCTCATCGTCTGGATCGAGGTTGACAATGAGGTGGATGCCCTGGTCGCGTTGGCGTCGCGGGGCATCTCCGTCGGCTCCGGGCGCAAGACGTTCGTGAGCCTGCCGAATCGCGGACTGCTCCGCATCTCGGTAACTCAGCTGCCGGATGATCGCCCGCTAATCGCGGAACTTGCCGGCCTGATCGCGGGCGCAGTGGGCGGCACATTGCGTGAGTACTTCGACTGACGGAAGCCACAGATTAGCCGAGCGCCCAGGGGTCGATCCTTGCGCTATTCCGCCGAGGCGATCACCGGTCCACCGGCCTTCAGCCGCTCCAGGAACAGCACGACGGTCGCGGCGACGCTTCGGTGACTGAGGTCGTTCAGGATGTCGTGCAGTCCGCCGTTCACGGCTACGATCTCTGCATCGGGCAGGCCTCGGTAGTACTCGAGTGCTTCGCTAAGGCCGACGACAGGATCGGCTTCCCCGTGGATCGCGAGCACCGGTATCGTGACGCGTCCGGGATCAAGCTGCGCGAGCTCGTCTGGGATGGCTACTTCAAGCGCACCCGGCGTAATGAGCGATTCGTCGTCGAGGGTTCGGCGGTGCACGGGGCAGGCCGAGCGCAGCTCAAACTCGGCGCCAGTTGCCCGGTGCGAGCCGCTGATCGGTAGCCCGGCGATTACCACAGCATCGAGCGAGTCGGGATGTTCGGACGCGAGCTGGAGCGCGAGCGCTGCGCCGACATCCGATCCCACCAGCACGTGAGGTGCAGGCGACGACGTGGCTGCGAGGAGCGCGCGGATGCGGCCTCGAGCGGCAGCGACATCCTGTGTCACGCCGTCGATGACGCGCACTCGCCAGGAGTCGCTCGCGATGCGGCGACCGAACCGTTCATACACGAGCGCCGATTCTCCGCGGCCTGCTATCACGATGACGGTACCGCGAGGTTTCAGGCCGGCTGGCTCGTCCCAATAGTCGGGTCGCGTCGCGTCGCCGTGATTGCTGTCTCGGAGCGCGGCCGTATCGTCGAAAACCGTGGTCGCGGGAATTACGTTGGTCATGGCCGCCTCAATCGAAGAGTGGGAACAGGTCGGTCGCGATGCGCTCGAGCTCCTCGAGCAACGGGGACGACTGGATCAGCAGCAGGTTTACGCCGGCCGCCTGAAACTCACGGATGCGGTCGGCGACCTGCTCGGGCGTGCCCACGAGGTTCGGGCGAAGGCCCCTGGTGCCGACCGAATATTCGCGCTTCGAGAGTTCGACATCCAGGTTGGAGTTGGCTCGAAATTCTTCGAAGGATGCGTAGCCGGGGGAGTCGGGGTCGACCGTCGTGATGCGCTCGAGCTCGCGCTGCGCCTCGGCCTCGGTATCGCGAATGATCACGTATGCCGCCATCCCGATCTCGCCGAACTCTGCGCCCTGCAGCCGCTGCCTGCGGACATTCACGTCGGACACCTTCTCGCGAAGCTCGTCAGGCGTTCCGCCGTGGGTGACGTAGGAATCTGCGAACGAGGCAATGGCCTCGCGCCCGGACTCGCTCTCGCCGCCGGCATAGATGGGCGGCGCGACGCGAGGCTTGGGAGACAGGATGGCGCCCTCGACGTCGTAGAACGACCCCTTCTGCGAGTACGGCTGGCTCGCCCACATCCCCTTCAGGATGTTCACGAACTCAGACGACTGCACGTAGCGCTCGTCGTGCGACGCGAAGACGCCGCCGTACTGTCGCGCCTCCTCGGCCCACCAGGCCGACACGACGTTCAGCGAGAAGCGGTCGGACGAGATGTCTGCCAGCGTTGCCGAGGTCTTCGCGATCACGGTCGGCAGGTGGAATCCCGGCCGAACAGCGGTCATGATCCGAAGGTTCTCGGTGACCGCGGCGATCGCCGACGACAGTGACCAGGCCTCGAGGCTGGGGGCCTCGATGCCCTTGCGATCGTTGAGGTACAACTCGGGAACGAGTGTGATGTAGTAGCCGAGCCGGTCTGCGAGAACGGATGCCCGGCGCACGTAATCCCAGCTGGTCTCCATCCCCTCCTCGGTTACATTGCGCAGAAAACCGCCGTACACGGGGGTCCAATAGCCGAATTTCATGCGAGTGCCTCCGCGAGTTGCGTGATCGACGCGAGCGCCTGGTCGAGATCCTTTGTGAGGTCGGCGGGATCTTCGAGGCCGATCGACAGGCGGATGGTGGTGAGCGAGATGCCGGCGCGTTCGCGCTGGGCGGGGGTGAGGCGGCTGTGCGTGGTGGTGGCGGGGTGCACGACGAGGCTGCGGACATCCCCGATGTTGGCGACGAGTTTGAACAGCGTGAGCGAATTGATGAAGGGGCCGACGATTTCGGGTGGGCCGGCTAGGTCGAACGCGAACACCGAACCGATGCCGAGCGGCAGGTAGCGCTGTGCGCGGTCGGCGTCCGGATGACCGCTGAACCCCGGGTGATGCACGAGCGAAACGGCGGGATGCGTCGCCAGGTACCGCGCGACCTCGAGCGCAGAATCGGTCTGCTTTCGCACCCGGATGTCGAGAGTCTCGATCCCCTGCAGGATCTGGAACGCGTTGAACGGCGAGAGCGCCGGGCCGAGGTCGTGGCTGAGCTTGGCCTTGGCGTAGGCGAGATAGGCGCTCTTCTCTGCGCCGAAATGCTCCCAGAAGACGATGCCGCCGAAACGCTCGCTTGCGGTCGTGTACTGCGTCCATCGCTCGGGTTGCGCCCCGAAGTCAAAGGTGCCGCCGTCGACGATCACGCCGGCGAGCGAGTTGCCGTGGCCGCCCAGGAACTTTGTCGCCGAGTAGACCACGACGTCCGCGCCGAATTCGAGCGGGCGCAGAAGGTATGGCGTGGCGATCGTGTTGTCGACGACGAGTGGGATGTCGTTGGCATGCGCGATCTCGGCGATCCCGTCGAGGTCGGGGATGAGCGCCGTCGGATTGCCGATCGACTCGAGGAAGAACGCCCGCGTGGCGGGACGGACCGCTGCCGCCCACGCGGCCGAATCCCGTGCGTCGACGAACGTCACGTCGATCCCGAAGTCGGCGAAGGTATCGCCGAGCAGGTCGACCGATCCGCCGTAGAGCTGGTCGGCCGCGACGATGTGCTGCCCGTTGCGCACGAGTGCGAGGAGCGCAATCGCTACGGCCGACTGACCGGAGGCCGTCGCCAGCGCGGCGACACCCCCGTCGAGGGACGCAACCCTCCGCTCGAGAGCGGCATTCGTCGGGTTTCCGGTGCGGCTGTAGAGGTTGCCAGGAGTGCGCAGCGCGAAAATGTCGGCCGCAGAGTCGAAACTCTCGAACTCGTACGCTGTGGACTGGTAAATGGGCACCACCGCAGTGTTCTGCGGAACGCCCGTGACGTAGCCCGCATGCACCTGCCGGGTGGCAGCGCCCCAACTCTCGCTCATTGCCTCGCCTTTCGATTGGTCGAGACTCACGCTAGTAGCGAATGAACACAAGAGGGAAATAAGTTCAGTCAAGATCGTCGCACAGTGTCACAATCGCGCGATTTGTGAAACATAACGCAAAGTTTGTTGCCAATCGTGCTGGATATATGGATGCTTGGCCACACGACGAGCGCAAAAGCGATCGCCGGAGCATCCAGTACAAAAGGTGAACATACTGTGTCTCTAAACACCGGCAACACGAAGCGACAGTTGAAGCTAGGCGCCGTTCTGATGGGCGTGGGCGGGCCAGGCGAGCACAACACCTGGCTGAACCCGGAGATCCCCGGCGACGCCAGTGTCGACATCCGCTGGTATATCGAGCGAGCTCGTCAGGCGGAGGCGGCGAAGTTCGACCTCGTGTTCATCGTCGACAGCCAGTTCATTACGCCCGATTCGCCGAACCATTACCTCAATCGCCTTGAGCCGTTCACGCTGCTTTCGGCGCTCGCGGTCTCGACGACCCACATTGGCCTGGTCGGCACCGTCACCACGTCGTACAACGAGCCCTTCCACACCGCTCGCCGTTTCGCGTCGCTCGACCTCATCAGCGGTGGCCGCGCGGGCTGGAACGTCGTCGCGACCGGCGACGGCGGCACCGCAGGCAACTTCGGCCTCGACGAGCATTACGACTACGAGACCCGCTATGGCCGCGCGCTCGAGCACGTGCGCGTCGCGCAGGGCCTCTGGGATTCCTACGAGGACGACGCGTTCCCGCGCGACAAGGCGGCCGGTGTCTTCTTCGACCCGAGCCGCCAGCACCAGCTGAACCACAAGGGCCAGTATTTCTCGGTCGTCGGACCCCTCAACCTGCAGCGCTCAAAGCAGGGCCAGCCGGTCATCTTCCAGGCTGGCGACTCCGAGGAGGGGCGCGACCTTGGCGCCGAGATCGGCGAGGGCATCTTTACGCACGCCCCGTCGCTCGAGGCCGGCCAGGAGTTCTACCGCGACATCAAGGCGCGCGCGGCAGCCAAGGGGCGCAACCCCGACCACCTGCTCGTCACGCCAGGGGTCACGCCCATCATCACTGACACGGATGAAGAGGCGCGCGAGTACGAGATCGCCGAACACCGCGCCAAGGACTTCAGTAAGACCGTCGCGCAGTTCGGCCGAGCGTTCGGCTGGTACGACTTCTCGCAGCACGACCTCGACGATAAGTTCCCGGATCTTGGCAACCTCGGCGACACGAGCTTTCGTACGCAGGCCGACCGCATCAAGCAGACCGCAGCCGAGAACAACTTCACGCTTCGCGAAACGGTCGAGCACTTCAACCCCGTGCGTCACTCGCCCTTTGCAGGAACCGCGCTCACCGTGGCAAACGCCATCCAGCAGTGGTTCGAGGGCCGCGCGCTCGACGGCCTGAACGTCCATGTGAGCGTGCCGAGCGAGTTCGCGCGGTTCAACGATGAGGTTCTGCCGATCCTCCGCGAGCGCGGGGTTGTGCGCAGCGAGTACGAGGCAGACACGCTGCGGGGCAATCTCGGGCTGCCCATTCCCGAAAACCGCCACACGGCTGCGCGCGCCAGCGAGCTCCTCTCGGCCTGACTTTCCATCCGATTCCACCTAATACAACCAACACAGCACACAGGAGAAACACCATGTCACGACAGAAACCGACCGTCGCGCTCATAGCGCTCGCCGCCGCCGGGAGCCTGCTGCTGGGAGGCTGCGCGGCATCCGCTCACGCATCAGGCAGCGCTCCGGTCGTGCTCAAGTGGGGCTTCAGTCTGCCGACGTCGTGGGACCCGGTGACCTCGAGCACCGGCAACGACATCAATACCATCAGCCTCGTCTATGCATCCCTGACGAAGCTCGACCCGAAGGGGACCGCGGGTCCGGCTCTCGCGGAGAGCTGGAAGTACAACTCCGACGGCACGGCGGTCACGTTTACGCTCCGCCCGAACCTCAAGTTCTCCGACGGAACGCCCCTGAACGCCGAGGCCGTCAAGGAGAGCCTCCTTCGCGGCCAGACGCAGGCAGACTCGCTGCTGAAGGATCAGCTTTCGACGATCAAGAGCATCACCCTCGTGGATGATCGCAACGTCACGCTCAACCTGACCGCGCCCAACTATCAGGTGCCGAACCTGCTCGCGGGCAAGACGGGCGCGATCGTGAGCCCCAAGGCGTTCGCGACCGCTAAGTCGACTGCGGGCATCCCGACAAACCCAGACGGCGCCGGCCCGTTCAAGTTCAAGAGCTTCGTGCCGGAGTCCAATGCGGTTCTCGTGAAGAACCCGAACTACTGGGATGCCAAAGACGTCCACATCGACGAACTCGACCTGAGCGTAGCGCCAGATCCGTCAACCGTGATCGCCGCCGTGCAGACCGGATCGCTGGATGTCGCCTCGCTGCCCGCAACGGAAATCGCTGCTGCGAAGGCGGCAGGCCTGAAGGTCGACATCGTCAACAGCCTCCAGGTGAACCAGGTCGACATCAACAGCACGCTGGCGCCACTCACGAACGCCAGGGTGGTAGATGCGCTCAAGTACGCGGTCGACCGCGCGCAGCTGCTGAAGGTTGCCAACGCCGGGGTCGGATCGGTCACCTATCAGCCATTCCCGAAGGGCTATGTGGCATACAACCCGACACTCGACACCGAATTCGCCTATGACCCGGCTAAGGCCAAGTCGCTCCTTGCGGCTGCCGGCTATAAGCCCGGGCAGTTGAAAATCACGATCACTGCGGCGGCATACTCGCAGAACACCGCAGTGCTGGTCCAGTCACAGCTCAAGCAGGTCGGCGTGAACGCCACAATCAAGCTGATTCCTGTGGGGTCATCCACCTGGCAGCAGTCGGTGTACCTGAACCGCACTGCGCAATTCGCGCTCGACGGAACAGTTGGCCGCGAGTCGCCGGTGCAGAACCTCGGAGTCGTCTACGGGCCGACCGGGCTCATGAACACGAGCCGCAGCTCATCGCCGGAGTTCCTTGCCGCCCTCGCGCAGGTGCAGAAGACCCCGCTCGATTCGCCTGACTACGCCGCAGTGCTGCAGAACGCCGTGAAGATCGGCGTGCTGCAGGCCTCCAGCTTCTCGCTGTACTCGACGCCTCGCATCGACGTCCGCAGCCCGAAGGTCTCTGCCCTGCCGCACTTCCTCTCCCAGTTCCGCTGGGAAGGCGTGACGGTAACCAAGTAACCCAACCCCAACCCCAACCCCAACCCCAACCCCAACCCTCCGCGAGGGGCGTCATATCGACGTTCCCGTGCGCTGGGAACGTCGATATGACGCCCCTCGCGGAGAGCGCTATGTACGAGAAGGAGATGACGTGGTGACAATCACGGCGGGAGCCGGCGTCCGCATCCCTTCGCGCTCCCGGGCGCGGGTCGTTCGGGGCAGCTGGGAGGTTGCTCGCTGGGTGGTTCGAACCGTGGCGATCGTCGTGCCCGTGTTCCTGTTCGCGAGCTTCGCAACCTTCGTGCTCGGGGCGGTCAGCGGGCTCAGCCCGGCCGGTTTGAAGCTGGGGGATGCCGCCACCGCCGCGGACGTCGCCCGCGTGAATGCGCAGTTCGGTCTCAACCAGCCGCTCGTCATCCGGTATGTCACCTGGCTCGGGCAGATTTTGCACGGTGACCTCGGCACATCGTGGTTCAACAACCTGCCGGTCGCGGCGCAGCTCTTCGAACGACTGGGAATCAGCGTCTCAATCGCCGGCTTCGCACTGCTGATCGGCGTGACGGCCGGCTTCTCGCTCGGTCTGCTGGCGGCGGTGAAGCGCGGCAGCTGGGTCGATCGGCTGGTCACCGCCACCTCGACCGTGATCTCAACGCTGCCCCCGTTCGTGGTGGCGATCGTGCTGATCATCGTGTTCTGCGTGACGCTGCGCTGGCTGCCGTCCGCCGGGTACGTCGATCCGTCGGTCAACTTCTGGGAGTGGCTCTCGCTGATCACACTCCCCGCGATCGCACTCAGCCTCGACACCGTCGCCGACCTTGCACGCCAGCTGCGCACCGGACTCGTCTCGGCGTACGAGGAGCACTACGTCACCGGGGCAATCGTCCGCGGGTTCAGTCGTCGGCGAGTGTTGTTCGTGCACGTGCTGCGCAATGGTGCCGGTCCGGCGTTATCGGTCCTCGGGCTCCGCGCACCAGCGCTCCTGGGCGGCGCCGTCGTGACAGAGAGCATCTTCGGGATGGAGGGCTTCGGCCGTTTCGCGAGCGAGTCCGCCCTCCGCGGGGATGTCCCGGTCGTGCAAGGCGTGCTGGTGGTCTCGATCGTGCTGGTGCTCGGCTTCAACCTCGTGGTCAACGCGCTGCTCGCGCGGCTGCTCCCCGCAACGCGAAAGGGGCTGTGATGTTTATTCGAGCCATCCGTACGCCGCTCGGTGCGGCATCCGTTTCGATCATCGTATTGATTGTTCTGGTGACGATCCTTGGGCCGATTCTCGCGCCGTACGACCCGCTCGCGCAGGATGCGAACCACATTCTTTCGGCGCCATCGTCCGCCCACTGGCTCGGCACCGACAATGTGGGACGGGATGTTCTCAGCCGCCTTCTCGCCGGTTCACCACTGTCGATCCTGTCGGCGGCCGAAGCGGTGGCAATCGGTTTTGCCCTCGGCGTTATCCCCGGCCTGCTGTCTGTCTACCTTGGCCGCGTGTTCGAATGGCTGAGTCTGCGCATCGTCGACGCGTTCATTACGCTGCCATTCCTGGTCTTCGCGATCGCCATGACAGCGCTGCTCGGCAACGGGCTGCAGCAGGCGATGTTGGCGGTCGGCATCCTGATTTCGCCCGGGTTCTATCGCGTGACTCGCGCCGCCGCGCTCACCGCGGCGAGCTCACAGTACGTTGAGGCAGCGCGGCTGGTCGGCGCGTCGCCCTGGTGGGTACTACGTACTCACCTGTGGGGCAAGGTGGCCCCCGCGGTTGCCGTCGCGACCGCGGGGGCGATGGGCGCAGGGCTCGTGATCGTGTCTTCGCTCACCTTCCTTGGTATCGGCGTACAGCCGCCCGCCCCGACCTGGGGTGGCATCCTCGCCGACGACCTCGGCTACCTGTTCCAGCAGCCGTTCGGCCCGCTGTATCCGACAGTGCTCATCATGCTCACGGTGGGCGCATTCAACGGATTCGCCGACGCGCTTCGGGATGCCGCCGGGATCGCAGGCCACGTCCGCATCCTGGGCAGAACGCGCCGCCCACAGGATGCCCAAACCACCGCCACTCCGGAGGCCACACATGTCTGACACCGCCCTGCTCGTCGCCCGCGACCTCACCATCACGGGACCGGCCGGCGACCTCGTTCACGGCATCTCGTTCGCGCTCCAGCGCGGCGGCACGTTGGGAATCGTCGGCGAATCGGGCAGCGGCAAGTCGCTGACCTGCCGGTCGCTGCTCGGCATCCTCCCACCGGGCGTCAGCGTCACCGGCGGCAGCATTGAGTTCGACGGTCGAGACATCACAGCGCTCGGTTATCGCGACTGGCAATCGCTCCGCGGCACGCACATCTCCGCCGTCTTTCAGGACCCGGGCTCATACCTGAATCCGTCGATCACGGTTGGCAAGCAACTCGCCGAAGTGCTGCGGGTGAAGACCGGGCTGGGTCGCAGGGCCGCGACGGTGCGTGCGGTCGAGCTGCTCGCATCCCTTGGGCTTCGGGATCCCGCGTTGGTGTCGCTGCAATATCCGCACGAGCTGTCCGGCGGGATGCTGCAGCGCGTTCTCATCGCGATCGCGCTGTGCGAAAACCCCCAGGTCCTGATCGCGGACGAAGCGACCACCGCGCTCGACGTCACCGTGCAGGCCGAGGTGCTTGACGTGCTCGCCGACCTTCGCGAGTCTCGTGACCTCTCGCTGATCCTCGTTTCGCACGACCTCGCGGTCGTCGCCCAGGTCTGCGACGAGGTCGTCGTGCTTCGCGATGGCCTCATCGTCGAGGCGGGCCCGACCGCTCGCGTTCTCAGCGATCCCCAACACACGTACACCCGCCTGCTCGTTGAGAACCACGCGCGGTACGGCATCGAGCGTTACACGTCGGAGCTCGCCGATGCCTGATACTCAGCCAGCATCCGAGACGCCGACCCTGCTCGCAGTCGCTGACCTGACCGTCTCGCTCGGGCACGGTCGCCGTAGGGCGCAGGTATTGCGCGGTGTGGATGTCGCCGTCGCTCCCGGCGAAATCGTCGGGCTCATCGGCGAAACAGGGTCGGGCAAGACGACCATCGCGCGCAGCATCCTGGGGCTCACGCACATTGATGGCGGTTCGATCCGGCTTGGCGGCACGGACGTTGCAACGCTCACCGGCTGGCGATTGCGGGCCTTCCGCCGGGCAGGCATCGCGCAGTACGTCTTCCAGGACCCGCTCCGCAGCCTTGACCCGCAGCTCACCATCGCGGATTCTGTCGCCGAGGGCCTGCGAGTGCGGGGCGGCCTCGAGCGGGCGGATGTCCGCGAACGGGTCGCAGCAGCCCTCACCCTGGTCGGGGTCTCGCCGGCGCTCGCGACCCGCCATCCGGGAGAGTTGTCGGGGGGCCAGCGCCAGCGCGTCGCGATCGCGCGGGCAATGGTGCTGGAGCCTGAACTCCTCATCTGCGACGAACCGGTGAGCGCGTTGGATGCCGCCAACCGCATCCAGATGCTCGATCTGATCCAGCACCTTCGTGACGCCCGCGGCGTCGGTGTGCTCTTCATCTCGCACGACCTCGGATCGGTCGCGGGCATCACCGACCGAGTCGCCGTGCTCTATCGCGGACGCATCGTCGAGCAGGGGCCTACGGCCGCGCTGCTCACCGCCTCGCAACATCCGTACACGCGCCTCCTGATCGGATCGGCGCCGACCCTCACCGGGGGCGCTGCCGACCGCACCCGCCGCACAGAACTTCGCGAGCAACTCGCCGCGATCGAAACCGGATAGGAACCCAGAAATGACCGTCAAGATCGTGGGAGTGACCGGCAGCCTCCAGTCGCCGTCGAAGACCATCACGCTGGTGGAGGAGATCATCGCCGAGCTCGGGCGCGCGCTGCCGATCGAGTCGCAGATCATTCGCGTCGACGAACTCGGCCCCTACTTCGCGGGCGCACTCAGCCGCTCCGAGTTGCCGGCCGACATCGAGCTGGCCCTGCTCGCAATCGAGACCGCAGATGTGCTGGTCGTGGCGAGCCCGGTTTATCGGGCATCCTTCACGGGCCTGTTCAAGCACCTGTTCGATTTCGTTGACCAGTACGCGCTCGTCGACATGCCCATCCTGCTGGCCGCGACGGGCGGCAGCGAGCGCCATGCCCTGATCATCGAGCACCAGTTTCGGCCGCTGTTCGGGTTCTTCCAGGCGCTCACGCTGCCGCTCGGCGTGTACGCGCACGACTCCGATTTCACGAACTACCGGATCACGAGTGCCCGACTCGAGGATCGCCTGCGCAAGGCGGTAGGCAAAGCCGTTCCGCTCATCCAGTCGCACCTGGCCGAGCGTGAGGAAATCGAGCGCACCCTGGCGGGCGAACGCAGGATTTCCGAAGAGGTCGATCCGCGCAAACCCGTGCGTCTTCTCAGCTAATACGGCGATAAACGCCAATATCTTGCAAATCTGCGCACGAAACCTGTGTTTTAGGCATCCGGGGCGCTAGGGTACTCCAGAACGGCTGCGACCATCCCAGCGGCCGGAGTGCCACCCGAGTACACCCACGCTCGGCCGCCGCAGCCCGGCACGGTGGCTAAGATCGTCACCCGTCGGAAACGCGCGGTGGTTAGTCTTGGCACGGCTGCGACGCTGCACCAAGCGCCCAGCTGTCCTTTCACACAGAGAGAAATGGAATCGTAAATGCGCATTAGATACGGGATCCCCGTCCTGGCCGTCGTCGCAGCACTCGCGCTGAGCGGCTGTGTCAACAATTCGTCGCCGACCACTCCGCAGGCAACGGTCACAGCCGGCCCGGTTGATGCTGCCGCCGTGGCACTCCTGCCGGCGAGCATCAAGTCGAGCAAGGTCATTCAGGTTGGTGTCGACGCGACGTACCCGCCTGACGAATTCAAGGATGCCAGCGGCCAGGCGGTCGGCTGGGACATCGACCTCTTCGATGCGGTCGCTGCCAAGCTCGGCGTCAAGGCGACATTCAATATCGCGGGCTTTGACTCGATCATTCCCGCCATCACGGGCGGAAAATATGACGCAGGCGTGTCATCCTTCACCGACAACACTGACCGGGAGAAGAAGGTCGACTTCGTCAACTACTATTCCGCAGGAATCCTGTGGGCGTCGGGTGCAGCCAAGACCGTCGATCCCAACAATGCCTGCGGTTTGAAGGTTGCCGTTGAGACCGGCACCGTCGAGGACCTTTCAGATATCCCGGATAAGTCAAAGGCGTGTGTTGCCGCTGGCAAGAAGGCCATCCAGGTTCTCCGTTTCGACGGTCAGGATCAGGCAACGAACGCGGTCGTGCTCGGACAGGCCGACGCCATGAGCGCCGACTCGCCGATCACGGGTGACGCGATCAAGCAGTCGGGCGGCAAGTTGCAGGCCGCCGGAACGGTCTTCGGCGTCGCGCCATACGGCATCGCGGTGAACAAGGGCTCCTCGCTTACGAAGGCGATCCAGAAGGCGTTCCAGGACATCGTCGACAATGGCACATACACGAAGATCCTCACCAAGTGGGGAGTGAATGACGGCGCACTGTCGACAATCACGATCAACGCAGCGGCCAACGGCTAACGATGGCCTCTGCAGGTCCAGACCGTTCGGCGGCGGGGCTCACCCCGTCGCCGAACGGCCTCACATCGGCTCCGTCTATCAAAGCGGTGCGCCTCCGACACCCGTGGCGCACCCTGATCGCGGTCGTCATTGTTATCTACCTCGCCGCATTCCTCTGGGATGCGTCACAGCGCAAAGCGTTCGACTGGCCCACCTACGGCAAGTACATCTTCGACCAGAGGATCTCCCAGGCGGCGCTCGTCACGATCGAGTTGACCGTCCTCGCGATGGTCATCGCGATCATCCTGAGCGTCGTCCTTGCGCTCATGCGGCTGTCCACGAATCCGGTCCTGCGCGCTGTGGCGTGGGGCTACCTCTGGATCTTCCGCGGTACACCCGTCTACGTTCAGCTCGTGTTCTGGGGCCTGCTTTCGACGATCTATCCCGTTTTGCACTTCGGCCTTCCGTTTGTGCCCCCGTTCTTCGACATCCAGTCGCGCTCCGGACTCAGTTTCTTTACCCTCGCGGTGATCGGCCTTGCCCTCAACGAAGCGGCGTATCTGGCGGAGATCGTGCGGGCGGGCATCCTGTCGGTCGATCCCGGCCAGGGTGAAGCCTCGACCGCCCTCGGCATGACGTGGGTGCAGTCAATGTGGCGGGTTGTGCTTCCGCAGTCGATGCGCGTCATCGTGCCGCCGACCGGCAACGAGACGATCGGGATGTTGAAGACGACTTCCCTCGTCACGGCCGTGCCCTTCAGCGGCGACCTGTATTCGGTCGCCCACGACATCGGTATCCCGATCTTCGACCCGCTGCCGCTGCTGCTCGCCGCCTCGACGTGGTATTTGGCGATCACGTCGATCCTGATGGTCGGCCAGTATTTTCTCGAAAAGCGGTTTGCCCGCGGGGTTGGGGCGGCGCGCCCGGCCAGGCGGAGCAAGCGCGGTCCGGTCGTCGAGGTTCCGAGCTACGTTTCATACCCCAAGAACGGTGACGAGTAATGGCAAAGACTGCCGTTCCCATGGTCGAAGCTGACCAGGTTTCCAAGAGTTTCGGCTCGAACGAGGTTCTCAAGAGCATCAGCCTCACCGTCAACCGCGGCGAGGTGCTGTGCATTGTTGGGCCGAGCGGCTCGGGCAAGTCGACGTTCCTTCGCTGCATCAATCACCTCGAAACGGTCAACGCTGGCCGACTCCGGGTGGAGGGCGTACTCGTCGGCTACAAGGAAAAGGGCGACAAGCTGCACGAACTCCATCCGAAGGAGGCCGCGGCGCAGCGGCGCGACATCGGCATGGTGTTTCAGCGGTTCAATCTATTCCCCCACATGACTGCGCTCGAAAATGTGATTGAGGCGCCCATCCGGGTCAAGAAAGTCCCGAGGGCTCAGGCGGTGGCTCGGGCGAAGGAGCTGCTCGCCCAGGTTGGGCTTGCCGAGAAGGCGGACTCCTACCCGGCGCACCTGAGCGGCGGCCAGCAGCAACGGGTCGCAATCGCACGGGCCCTCGCGATGGATCCGAAGCTCATGCTGTTCGATGAACCGACCTCGGCGCTTGACCCCGAACTCGTGGGGGAAGTCCTCGACGTCATGAAGCAACTTGCCAAAGACGGCATGACCATGATCGTCGTTACCCACGAGATGGGCTTCGCTCGGGAGGTCGCCGACTCGCTGGTGTTCATGGACGGCGGCGTCGTCGTCGAATCCGGCAAGCCGCGCGACGTGCTCGCCAACCCGCAGCACGAGCGCACTAAGGCGTTCCTGTCGAAGGTGCTGTAGTTCAGGCCTGAGCGATGAGCGCGCGCGCGTAGTTCGCGCGATTTTGCAGGTCGTAAAACTGTCCGAGTCGGTTGCTGCCGAAGGCGCCAATCATGCACCGATGGCTGAGACCGTCGTTGTCCACGACGACCTGGAAGTACCCGGTCGCGCGCGGCTCTTTGACGAGCAGGAAAAGCAACCCGAGCGGGAAGAACACAACGGCGAGCACGATCGCCCAGACCGGAATCGCCGGGTAGTCGTAGGACATATCGGTGACGGTCAGCTCAGTTCCCGCAAGTTTCCGGTTGCCCTGCGGTGTCACCAGCCAGTGCTTGCTGATGTGGATGTCGCCGAAACTCGCGAGGATGGCATCCGGTTGCGCAGTTGCGGGCGACGGCGTAGTCGAGGTCATGGAACCGCAGCCTAGCGGTCGGGCGCCGTCCCAGCGGATAGTTCGATTCTCGAACCATTGAGATATGGTAGTTCGATGGTCGAACCAACTCCGCTTGTGCAAGCCGTGCGGGCACTCGCGCGCGCATCCCGAATCGTCGAACGGGCATCCGATGATCTGAGCTTCGCCGACTATCGCGTGATGGCCGCCATTCAATCGGGCGAGGAGCGAGCGACTCGACTTGCCGATCGTCTGGCGCTCGGCAAGCCGGCGGTGAGCGCAAGTGTCGAGTCGCTGAGCAAGCGCGGGCTCATCATCCGCGGCAAGGTCGAGGGCGACAATCGTGCCGTCGCGCTCTCGGTCTCCGAAGAGGGGCGCGAACTCTTCACGCGGATGGAAGCACGCATGGCCCGCCAGCTCGAGCTCCTAAGCGAGCGCACGGGCAACTCGGACCAGATCATTGCGGCGCTCGGGATGCTCGGCGAGGCGATCGAACAGGCAATCCAGCAGCGCTACGCGGGGGACGAGAAGTGAGTTCGGCACGAAACGCCGACGGGATCGCAGTGCCGCACGCGGGCATCATCGTCGAGGTCGGTTCGCACGACGAGCTGCTCGCACCGGGCGGCCGAAACGAAAAAATGTGGAGCGCATTCGCGCTCATGAAAGGAAAACACTCATGACCCTCACGACCATTGACCCGAAGACGGCGCTGATTGTCGTCGACCTGCAGCAGGGGGTAGTCGGGATGACCACGGCTCACCCCACCGCGGACGTCGTCGCAAATTCGGCTTCGCTTGCGCGGGCCTTCCGATCGCGCGGACTGCCGGTGGTACTGGTGAACGCGACCGGTGGCGCGCCCGGCCGGGCCGAGCAGCAACGTGCGGCGGGATTTGCGCGCCCCGACGGATGGGCCGACCTCGTGCCCGAGCTCGATGCACAGCCCGACGACATCTACATCTCGAAGCAGACCTGGGGCGCGTTTCACAACACGGCACTCGATGAATCCCTGCGCGCGGCCGGTGTCACACAGGTCGTCATCACCGGAGTGGCAACGAGCGCGGGCGTTGAGTCGACCGCGAGAGCGGCCCATGAGCACGGCTACAACGTGACCCTCGTCACCGATGCCATGACCGACATGAGTGCTGCGGCGCACGACAACTCGATCGCGCTGATCTTCCCGCGGTTGGGGGAGACCGGGACCACCGCGGAGGTGCTGGCACTGCTGCAGTAGTGCGAAGCCAGCCGCGCGGCGCCGCCCGTGGTGTGGCGCAACGGAGTTGCGGGCGACACGCCGGGCGCGCGGTGACCTCAAGCGGCGCGTCGCCCGAAACTCCGAAGTTGCGTCACGCGGATGCGGTGGCCGGCTCGCGAACTCGGGCACTGGATGACGCGGCGAGCTCCTCGAGGAGCGTCGCCGTGTCGTCCCAGCCGATGCAGGCATCCGTGATGCTCTGGCCGTAGACGAGTCCGCTGACTCCGGATGTTCCGAGCTCCTGTCGGCCCGCCTCGATGAAGCTCTCGATCATCAGCCCGGCGATCGGCTCACCCGCGGAGATCTGTGCCGCGAGCTTGCGCACGACGCCGATCTGGCGCACATGGTCCTTGCCGCTATTGGCGTGGCTGGCATCGACGACCAGTCGCGGTGTCTGGCCGGCGCGCTCGAGCAGGGCAGCGGCATCCGCGATGTTGACGCTGTCGAAGTTGGGACCGCCCCGCCCTCCGCGCAGGATGATGTGCGCTGCATCGTTGCCCGTCGTCGACACCATCGCGGCAGCGCCGTCATCGTCGACGCCGAAGAACACCTGCCGCTGGCTTGCGACCGTGCATCCGTCGATCGCGACCTGGATGTCGCCGTCGGTCGCGTTCTTGAACCCGACCGGCATCGACAGCCCGGACGCGAGTTGCCGGTGGATCTGGCTCTCGGTCGTGCGGGCGCCGATCGCGCCCCAGCTGACGGCATCCGCGATGTACTGCGGCGTGGTCGGCTCGAGGAACTCGCAGCCCACCGCGAGCCCGGTGTCGAGGATGTCGAGAAGCAGTTTGCGTGCGATGCGCAGGCCCTCGGCGCCATCGTGGCTTCCGTCGAGGTGCGGGTCGTTGATGAGGCCCTTCCAGCCGCCGGTCGAGCGCGGCTTCTCGAAGTAGACGCGCATGACCACCAGCAGTTCGGGATGTCGCTTCGCCACGATCGCGAGTCTTCGCGCGTAGTCGAGAGCCGCGACCGGATCGTGGACGCTGCAGGGACCGACGACGACCAGCAGGCGCGGGTCGCGCCCGCTTAGTGCGGCAGCGACATCCATTCGGCTCTGTTGTACGAGCGCCTCGCGGCGGGGGCCGAGCGGCAACTCTGCTCGTAGGTCGCTTGGCAGCGGAAGGCGTTGGATGGATGTGACGCGAAGGTCTCGTGTCGAGGTCATGGTGTATCCGTTCTTAGCGGATGACCTCAGCCAGTCCGCCGTTGCTGTGTCTGTGCACAAATGGCGAAAGGCGAGAACTTTCGTTCCCGCCCGTTGGCTTTGGAGAAGTGGTCAGCGAATTAGACCGTCGGCTCCTCCAAAGCCAACGCAAAATACGCATACCAGCGGTTTCCCATGTGCGTGAGCGTAGTTGCGGGTGGGGTGGGGCGTCAAATCCGGCCCCGGGACTCTGCGCGGCGTGATTGTGGCTGAGCGATACTCGGTGTTTTACTTGGCGACATGACGAACCCAGCGCCATATAGTTCTCCGCTTGCGGCGCCGACGTTCGGGCAGGCGGCGGATGGCAAGTACCTGGCCCGGATGGCGCTGTTGATAGTCGGCTGCATTGGTTCGGTGGCCGTCGCCATGGTCTTTGGAATGATCTGGACGATCGGCACAGATATCCCGATCGACGGAATTTTCTTCGGGATTATCGCTTCCGTACTGCTGCTGGAGGTAATCCCGGTCTTCGCGTTCGCGCTTTCAGCCAACTGGGCGTTCGGACCATCTCCCGAGGGCGCGAAAACCCTGATGCGCGTAATCTGGGGGCTCTCGGCGGGCCAGCTGGTCTGCCTCGCCGCTGTCATCGTGCTCGCGGTGCTGACCGCGCCGCCGCTGTGGGTCGTGATCACGATCGTCGCGTGGGGTGTCGTCTTTGGGGCGGCCGGCATCCTGCTGGGTAAGCGCCTTCGATCCAAACCGGTTGAAACCGAGATCGTGCCGCTCGTCGGCTGGGTGCCACCTGTCCCACGCAAGCGTGACCCCGTGCCGTTCGTCGCGGCGGGCATCGTCCTGTTCTCTGTCCTGCTCGCGGTGGCGGTTACACGGCCGTGGACGTTTGCGCAGCTCGAACCGATCCCGATGAAGATTGCGATTGGTGGGTTCATGCTCATTCTCTATCTGGGACTTACGGGAGGCATGTTCGCATGCCTTGCGCGGGTTATGTCAACTGCGGCGGCCCTGAAGTTGGTCGCGAGTCGCGACTATGCGCAGGCGCGCCGCATTCGGCGGGCAATCTTTCGCGGTCGCGTGAACGAGCTGGAGCCGGTTGATATCGATCGTGCGCGCGCAATCGCGGTGCTGTCGCAGCCGGCGCTTCGCTGGCAGGTCGCCTACAGCGCTCTTCTCTCGGGGAGCCTCGTCCTTCAGCAGCTGAATACGGGCATTATCAATTCATTCGTGCTTGGGTACTGGCTTCCGATCGGCTTGGCAGGCGTAGTAATCGCCGCAGTTGTGGTCATCGTCGCGTCCCGTCTGGTTGCGGTGCGCCGATACCTCGGTGCGGAGGCCCCTGGGCTCGACATCGCCGCGATGTAACACGAGGCAACCTGAATACGTTTGCATACGTCGCCGGATTAGCCTCGCAGTACCATGACCAACCTCGCCACGCCCGCGATCGCGCCACGAACCGCGCCCGCACCCGTCTTTACCTCCGCCATCGACCTCGTCGGCAACACCCCGCTCGTCGAGCTCACCCGCCTGGCCGCCGGTCTCCCCGGCCGTGTTTTCGCGAAGCTCGAGAGCCGCAATCCCGGCGGGTCAGCGAAGGATCGGATCGCCCTCAACATGATCCGAACGGCTGAAGCGACCGGCGAGCTGGCACCCGGCGCGACCATTGTCGAGTCGAGTTCGGGCAATACAGGGATTGGGCTGGCGCTCATCGGACGGCTGACCGGGCATCCCGTGATCATCGTTCACAGCGGCTTCATTTCGACCGAGAAGAAGGCCGTGCTGCAGGCGTACGGCGCCGAGCTGGTTGAGGCCGACTGGGAGGCCGGCCCCGACGACCCCAACAATGCGCGCAAAATTGCCGACCGTCTCGCGGCGGAGCGTCCGGGCGCCTGGCGTTCGTCGCAGTACGAGAATGCGGCGAATCCGCAGGCGCACTACACGACAACCGGCCCCGAGATCTGGGAGCAGACCGGCGGCGCAGTCACCCACTTCGTTGCGGGGATCGGTACCGGCGGCACCGTCACCGGCACGGGTCGTTACCTCAAGGAGGTCAGCGACGGTCGCGTGCGCGTGATCGGCGCCGACCCGGTGGGGTCGACCTACAGCGGCGCCACGTCATCCACCATCGTCGTCGACGGGGTTGGCACGCGCTGGCCGCAGTCCAACTGGCCCGGCATCTTCGATAAGTCGGTCACGGATGAAATCCGGGTCATCGACGACCCGCGCGTGTACGAGACGGTGCGTCGTCTCGCGATGGAGGAGGGGCTGCTGCTCGGCCCGTCATCCGGCCTCGCGATCGCGACCGCGCTCGACATCGCCGCCGAGGCACAGCCGGGGGATGTCGTCGTCGTGATCGCGCCCGACGGCGGCAACAACTACCTCACCAAGGCCTTCAACAACGAGTGGCTCGCCTCCGCCGGTATGAACGCTGACGGCTTCGCGGACGGATCCTCCGACTGATGGCACTTCAGCACTTCGGCTGGTTCCTCGGGGCGGGCTTCGGCGTCCAGGGCTGGGGCGACCCGACGTACGGAATCGGCTACGACTGGAAAAAGCCCAGGGTTTACCAGGATGCCGCCGCGCGATTCGAGGCATCCGGATTCGACCTGTTCATCATCGAGGATGGCGTGACCGTACCGGATACCTACGGCGGTACGGCCGAGGTCAACCTCGCGAACGCGCGCTTCGTTCCCAAACACGACCCTCTGCCGCTCGTGCCGTACCTGCTCGCGGCGACATCGAAGCTCGGCATTGTTCCGACGCTCAGCGCCTCGTTCTATGAGCCGTTTACTGCCGCTCGCCTGCTCGCGACACTGCAGCATTTTGCTGAGGGGCGCCTCGGCTTCAACGTCGTGACGAGCGGTAGCGATATCGCCGCGCAGAACTACGGTCTCGATAAGCAGATCGATCACGACCGCAGATACGATCGTGCCGAGGAGTGGGTGCAGGTCGTTCGCGCGCTCTGGCGCAGTTGGGATGCCGACGCCATTCTCGAAGACGCGGCCGGTGGCGTCTTCGCAGACTTCACCAAGGTGCGAACGATCGACCACAAGGGCGAATTCTTTCAGGTACGCGGGCCGCTGAACACGGCTCCGCTGGCTGAGGAACCCGTAATGGTTCAGGCGGGCGCATCCGGTAAGGGGCAGGACTTTGCGGGGCGCAACTCCGACGTCATCCTGCAGCTCGCCTCGACCCCCGAGCGGATGAAGGCGTACCGCGAATCGGTGCGCTCGGTCGCAGCATCCTTCGGGCGCGACGCCGACGACATCAAGGTGCTCTTCGTCGTGCAGCCGATCGTGACCGCGAACGCGGCGGAGACGGCTGACGTGCGGGGGCACCGGGCCGAACTCACCCAGGCCGCCATCGACGAAGCGCTGCAGGGCGTTTCGTACCTCTCTGGCGTCGACTTCAAGAAGTTTGACCTCGATGCGCCTCTGCCCGAACTCACCACGAACAGCAACCAGGGCACGCTCGACAACTTCGTGAAGTCTGCTCCCGCTGGGTCGACTCTGCGCGAGATCCTTCAGCTGCGCGCCAACAAGGACGGTCTCGCCGTCATCGGTACTGCCGATGAGATCGCTGACCACCTGGGTTCGCTCGCCGATGAGGTGGGCGGCGACGGCTTCCTGTTTACGGGGCAGGTCCACCCGGCGAATGTTCACCGCACGCTCGACCCTCTCGTGCCCGCGCTGCGGCGCCGCGGACTGCTTCGCACCGAACTCGGCGACGGCGGACTGCGCTCCAACCTCCTCGACTTCTAGGTCTGGCGATCATCTGATGGGCGTCCTTTCTCGTGCAGACATTGAGCTTGCGGATGTGGTTGTGGTCGCGCGGCACGGTGAGCGCCTGCGGTTCGCGAGTGTCGTCGAGCGAGATGTTGCGGCATCCCGAGCTGTTGTCGAAGCTGTTCTGGCCGAGGGAAAGCCTGTCTACGGGCTGAACACCGAGCTGGGCGCCGGACGGGATATTGTCGTTTCGGCCGAGCGCATCGAGGAATTTCAGCGCAGGACCATCCGCAACTCGAGCGGCGGGCTGGGCGCACCGCTGTCGTTCGAAGAGTCCCGAGCGGTCATCTACGCCCGGCTCGTCGGCTTCACCCGCGGGGGAGCGGGCGTCACGTCAGAACTCGCTGCACAATACCTCGAACTCCTCAATCGGGATGTCTATCCCTTCATC
Source organism: Glaciihabitans sp. (assembly GCA_025463785.1). GTDB lineage: Bacteria > Actinomycetota > Actinomycetes > Actinomycetales > Microbacteriaceae > Galbitalea. The sequence continues at coordinate 53,736 of JAODBD010000006.1, read as the reverse complement.
CCGCGGACCGGTTCCGTTGGCGCGGCCGACCTCACACACCTGGCCGCCGTCGCTGCTGTTGCGATCGGCGCCGGGCGGGCGTTGGTCGACGGCGCGGTCGTATCGGGAGCGGCCGCGCTCGCCGCCGTCTCGCTGCCGCCCGTGACACTTCGGGCGCACGAGGGTCTCGCGGCGCTCAGCGGAAACTCCTACAGCGTTGGCGTCGGGGCACTTGTCGTCTCCGATCTCGCTTCTGTGGTGAACGCCGCCGATCGCGTCGTCGCGCTGTCCCTCGCAGCGGTCGGTGCGCACTCGACCGGCGGCAATCTCTCGCCGTTCAGTCTCGAGGTACAGTCAGCCCACCGGTCGCCCGAGCAGGCGGCGTCGGCCGCACGAGTTCGGGCATTTTTGCCGGATGACTCGGCGGCATCCACCCAGGACCCGCTCTCGTTCCGGACGGCACCACAGGTTCACGCGGTGCTGGCGTCGGCGGTTGCGGCCTCGGCGGCATCCATTCGGCTTGAACTGAATTCGCGCACTGAGAACCCGCTCGTCGATGTCGACGCCGGTCGAATGATCTCCGGCGGCAATTTTCAGGTGCTCGCGCTCGCGCTCTCGTTCGAGTCGTTGCGTTTGGCGCTCGCGCATGTTGCCGCGGCGTCGGAGCGGCGGCTTGCCAAGCTCTCTGCGCTGCAGGCGCCGCTGCGCCGCTCGGGTGAAGCACGAGTTCCTGGACTGTTGTCATACTCAGCATCATCGCTCGTGGCCGAGGTGCGGCAACTGGCCAATCCGGTATCTCTGAATACGACATCCCTTTCCGAGGATGTGGAGGACGTGTCGTCGAACGCCGCGGTTGCGCTCCAACTTCTCGAACGATCGGCGGCGATTACCCGGACTGTGTTGGCAATCGAGGCTGTGACGGCCGCCGAACTCGCGGCCGGCGCCGATATCGGCGAGTCGCTGCGGGCTGTGGTTGATACGACGACGCGCGCACTCGACGCTGAACTGACTGCAGGAGAACTCATCGCCGCGGTCGAGCTCGAGCTCTACGGCTGACGCCGCCCTGGACGACGCGCTCGTCAAGAGCAGACGCACCCAGGGATGTATTTCGGGTACGCCAATCCGCGCCAACGTCTGTGTGAACTGACACAGCGAAAACGGATCCTTCTGGTCGGCTGCCGCTGCTGCGCGCGGGCGGGCACGCGAGCGGGTACGCGGGCACGCACCCACGGCACGCCGCGACCAATCCCCGCTACGCGGCGGCGGACTCCACAGGCACGACAGGCAACTGCTTCTCAAACGACAGGTAGCTGATCTCCTCGTAGTCCCCATCGAGGTCGAACAGCGGTTCGTAGCCGAGCGCCAGGTACAGCGCGACGGCCTCCGGCTGGCGAGCGCCCGTAGTCAGCGACGTGACCGAGTACCCGGCAGCCAGCGCAGCCGACTCCAGCGCCGCCATCACCACGCGGGCAAGCCCCTGGCGTCGATACGCCGGATTAGTCCACACTCGCTTGATCTCTGCGACCGAAGCCGAGACTCGCTTGTACGCACCACCGGCGACGACCACGCCATCCCGAATCACCAGCAAAAACGCGCCACCATTGGCGGCGGCAAACTGCTCGGCCGGGTAGCGATGAAGTTCGAAAGACGACGGGATACCGTCGTTCAGTCCGTAGCGCTCGTCGTAGTCGCGGCCGAGGTCGTCGATGAGCGGCTGCGCGCGGGGATCCGACGGCAGTGTGAAGACGAACTCATCCATGTTCCGACGGTAGATTCGCGCCCGCTCGCAGGCAACCCGCGTGGTTCACAGTTCGTAATGTACAACGCGACCTGGCGGCGAAGGGGCGACCATGGAGTCATGACGAGAACGCTCAAAGTGGTTGCCGTGTCTGGCAGCCTCAACCATCCATCCAAGACGACTGCGCTCGTTGAGGAGATCGTTGCGGCGCTGGGGCGTGCGCTCCCGATCGAGTCGCATCTCATCACACTGACCGACCTCGGGCCGTCGCTCGCCGGCGCCCTCACCCGCTCGCAGCTGCCGCCACAGGCGGAGGCCGAGCTGCAGCGTATCGAAACAGCCGACCTGCTCGTGGTGGCAAGCCCCGTCTATCGGGCATCCTTCACGGGGCTCTTCAAGCACCTGTTCGACTTCATCGACCAGTACGCGCTGGTGGATACGCCCGTGCTGCTTGCGGCATCCGGCGGCAGTGAGCGGCACGCGTTGATCATCGAGCACCAGTTCCGCCCGCTGTTTGCGTTCTTCCAGGCCCTGACCCTGCCGGTTGGAATATATGCTCACGATTCCGATTTCACGGATTATCGCCTGACGAATGAGACCCTGCGCGCTCGCATCGAGAAGGCTGTTGCGAAGGCCGTGCCGGTGATCTGGTCGAACCTTGAAGAAAAGGATGAGATCGTGCGGGCGCTGGATGGCGAGGGTGTGAGCGCTCTGGCCGAGTAGCTTGCTTACACTTCCTCGCCCCCGCTTTGGGGCGCGCAAGTTGTCCACAGATTGCGCTGTATTTCCGAATCACTCGAAACTGTGTTCGATAATTGACGCATGGATGACATCGTCACGCAGCCCCTCGAGCACTACGGTGCCGCGGCTATCGCACTGTCGATGCTGCCAACGGCCGTCGACGATTATCGGGCGGTGGATGACGAAACCCTCCTTCTCATCAACGACGAATGCACCGCGCTCGAGAAGCGCCTGGGTGCGGCTCGGGCGCTGATTGCCGGCGAGATCGCGCATCGGTCGCGAGCGGCCCTGGGCCAGGATGGGTTGGCGCAGCGCAACGGTCACCGCACACCCCAGGGCTTCATGAAGCACACCACCGGGGCGACGAAACAACAGGTCGGTACTGCACTGGATGCTGGTGCCCTGCTTGCCGAGATGGCTGACGAAGGCAGAGTAGATGCCATCACCGGCGAGGTCCAGGTGCCCGCGCATCCGTGGATGCGGTCGGTGGCCAGGGCCGTCGCAGCTGGCACGATTTCGATTTCGGCATCGCAGTCGATCCGGTCCGGGCTGGGCGAGCCGACGTCTGCGGTCAGTGCCGAGCAGCTTGAGGTTGCGGCCGACACGCTAGCGCGCGAGGCTCTGGCTGGGGTCGATGCCGATCGACTGTTCCGCCGCGCGCGGGAATTGCGTGATGAAATCGATGTTGCTGGAGTGAAACTTCGCGAAGACGAACTGCGTCGGCAGCGAAACCTGTGGCTCACCGATTTGCCCAACGGGATGACGAAGCTCACCTGGGTCATGGATCCAGAAACGGGAGCCCTCGCTCGCGAAATATTTGACCGCATGGTGTCGCCAAAACACGGTGGTGTTCGGTTTGTGCGGGCAGACCAGGTCGAGCGCGCCAAGGCCATTGAGGCCGATGAGCGAACAGCGGGGCAGCTCGCGTCTGACGGGTTTCTGCAGCTCATGCTGCAGGGCGCCGACGCAGACACGAGCGTCATGCTTGGCAGCGGGGCGCCGGTGATTCGAATCACCGTTGCCGAGGAGGCGCTCGCGAGCGGTGACAGTCTCGGCCGGATCGATGGCCAGGTTGGCGCGACCGCCGTTGACACTGTCTCGATTGAGACAGTCGAACGACAGCTCTGCAACGGCGTGAGTATTCGCATGGGATTTGATCCGGCGGCCAACCTGCTCGACCTTGAGCGCGAGCAGCGGTTGTTCTCCAGGCGACAACGAGAGGTGTTGGCCGTCAAATTCGGCGGATGTATGGACCCTGCCTGTGAACGCCCGCCCTCGTGGTGTGAAGCACACCATGTCAAACACGTGGCCAGAGACGGCGGTAAGACCGAAGTGCGAAATGGCATCCTGTTATGCCGATGGCATCACCTGAAATATCACAACGAAGGGTGGGAGATCCGGCACGACTCGGCCGGCCGGTATTGGCTGATACCGCCGCAATCGGTTGATGTCAGCCAAACTCCCCGCCCGATGCCGCTCAAAAGCGCGGCCATGCGAGACCTGGAGCGGGTGCGTGGGCAGTGAGAAGATCGGCGGTGGGGCGACCGTGGGGCCGTGGCGGCGCCGTCCCGCATCCGATCGTTGGCCAGGCTAGTGCGCGGTGTGCTGACCGCTGTGCGCTGTGCGAGTGCCGGGGTTCCGGGGTTTTGTGCTCGATGCGCTCTATCGGGGTCGCGCTAGAGTCCCGCGCTCTGTCGGGGTCGCATCAGAGCAGCCCGCTGTGTCAGGGTCGCGCTACAGCCGCTCGATGAGCGTCGCGTTGGACATCCCGGCGCCTTCGCACATGACCTGGAGTCCGATGCGACCGCCGGTCTGCTCGAGCGTATTGAGCATGGTTGTGAGCAACCGAGTGCCGCTCGAGCCAAGAGCGTGCCCGAGCGCGATTGCGCCGCCACGGGGGTTCACGCGAGCGGGGTCAGCGTGCAGTTCCTTCTGCCAGGCCAGAACGACGGGCGCGAACGCCTCGTTCACCTCGAAAGTGTCGATGTCATCGATGCCAACACCGGAACGCGAAAGAATCCGCTTCGTCGCCGGGATGACGCCTGTCAGCATCTCAATCGGGTCCGACCCGACGACAGCGAACGACGTGAACCGTGCACGAGGGGTAAGCCCAAGCAGCGCAGCTCTCTCCTCGCTCATGATGAGAACAGCGGATGCGCCATCCGTGAGGGGTGACGAATTGCCCGGCGTAATGTTCCAGCGAATCTCGGGGAACCGAGCGCCCAGCGCCTCGTCGTAGAACGCGGGCTTCAGCGCACCGAGCGACTCGGCCGTCGTCGACGCACGAATCGTCTCGTCGAGGGTGAGATCGCCGATCGGCAGAATTTCGGACGAGAAGTCGGATGCCGCGGCAAGTCGATGAGACCGCGCCGAGAACTCGTCCATCTCGTCCCGCGACAGATCCCAGCGCGCAGCAATGAGCTCGGCCGAGATTCCCTGCCCGACGAGCCCCTCGGGGAATCGCGCATTCAGCATGGGTCCCCACGGGTCCATCCCGAGGGTCGCGTAGTTGATCGGGTTCTTGCTCATCAGCTCCACGCCGCAGGCGATCACGATGTCGTACATTCCCGTCATGACGCCCTGCGCAGCGAAGGTCGCTGCCTGCTGGCTGGAACCGCACTGGCGGTCCACGGTCGTGCCAGGGACGGTGAATGGGAACCCGGCTGCCAGGGCGGCGTTGCGCGTGATATTCACGGCCTGCTCGCCCACCTGGGAGAGACATCCGCCGATCACATCGTCGATGAGTGCGGGGTCGAGATCGTTGCGGGCAACGAGTTCCCCAAGAACCGTGGCGAGCAGGTCGACCGGGTGAAAGTGGGACAGAGCGCCGCCCGGCTTGCCGCGCCCGGATGGGGTGCGAAGCGCGTCGACAATGACAGCTGTTTGCATGACTTCAGGCTAGCTCAGGGCCTTCGCGATCCGCTGGGGTGAGACGGTTTCTGCCGTGCCCAAATGCTGGGCGAAAAGACTCACACGCAGCTCCTCAAGCATCCAGCGGACGTGCACGAGCCGCTCCGGCATCCCGGCGACCAAAGGAATGCGGCCGCCAGCGACTCGGTAGCGCTCGGTCGAGGCCTGCACCTCATTCGCCCAGGCACGATCGCGCGCTACCTCGGTGGGCAGCTTGTCGAGGCGAGCCGCGATTCCGCGAAGATAGCGGGGGATGTGGCGCAACTGCGTCGTTCCGGTGAGCGACACGAATCCGGGAAAGACCAGGCCGGCGAGCTGCTCGCGGGCGTCCGTGACCGACGCGAGGACAGCCATGCTGGTCGTCGCCTTGATAGCCCGCTCGGCATCCCGAGCTGCGTTCAGAATCGCGGTCACCTGCGTGACGGTTGCGTAGAGCGCGTCCAGCAGTCCCGCCGAAATCTCGAGGCGAGCGGCCTCGAATTCGGCACGAGTCCAGATCAGGCCATCGGATGCCCGCACCCGTAGCCCCGCGTCAACACATGCGACCAGGCAGTCGTCGAAGAGCGCCTGCACGTTCTGGTACGGGCTCGCAGCAAGCAGCAGTTTCTCGGTTTGAGTCAGGTGTTCGCGCACATACGAGAGAGGCGACGGGATGCCAAGCAGCAGCAACCGACGGATGCCGCCGGGCAGGGCGCGAGCCTGGTCATCCGGCGTGCTCATGAGCGTGATCGACACCGAGGCGCCGTGGTCGACGAGCGCCGGGTACGCGCGAATGACCGTGCCGTCCTGTCGTGTGTCGATCAGTTTGGGCAGCTCGTCGAAGTCCCAGGAGGTAAGCCCCGCGCGCTCGATCGCGTGCGGCGTTGCGGCGGCCACTTTCGCCACCGATTCGCGAGCGCGCGTCTTGAGTTTCAGCTGAAGGCTCGCGAGATCCTTGGAGCGGGCCACCTCGCGGCCGCCATTCATGACCGAAAACGTCATGCGCAGGTGGGGTGGGATGCGGTCAGCCTCGAAATCTTCCGGATCGACCGGCGTGTGCGTCTTGCGTTGGATCGTCTCGGCCAGGAACTCGGCCAGGGAGGTTCTCTCGAGCTCTTCGGCGTCAACATCCGGAAGCGCCTCGAGCAGTCGCCTGGCCCAGTCGGCAGCGGGAACGACGTTGCGCCGGATCGCCTTCGGCAGGCTCTTGATGAGCGCCGTGACCAGGTCTTCTCGCAGGCCAGGAACGAGCCAGTCGAATCCGGCGGGCGAAAGGGAGGCGAGCAGCGCGAGAGGCACGCGCACGGTGACGCCGTCATCCTCTGCGCCCGGTTCGAAGCGATAACTGAGTTGCAGCGTCTGGTCGCCCTGCTGCCAGGTTGCGGGGAAAGCGTCCTCGTCGATAGCGGTTTCGCCGGCGAGGGTTTCCTGCGTCATCGTCAGAAGTTCCGGCGCTTCCTTGCGCGCCTGGCGCCACCAGCTCTCGAACGAGCGGGTGGTCGCAACATCGCGCGGAATTCGTGCGTCGTAGAACTCGAAGATGGCCTCGTCGTCGTACAGGATGTCGCGCCGCCGCGTGCGCTCCTCGAGTTCGGCGAGCTCCTTGCGCAACTCGCGGTTCTTGCGATCGAATTCGGACAGCCGCTTGTCGACGCGGTCGAGGTCCCATTCGCCTTCGACCAGGGCGTGCCGGATGAACAGCTCGCGGGCGTAGGCGGCATCGATTTTCGCGAACTGAACGCGTCGCTTCACGACAATCGGTACGCCGTACAAGGTCGCCCGCTCGTAGGCGACGGCGGCGCCCTGCTTCTTCTCCCAGTGCGGCTCGCTGTAGCTGCGTTTGACGAGGTCGCCCGCAATCGCCTCCGCCCAGGCGGGATCGATTGAGGCGTTCATCCGAGCGAACAGACGGCTGGTTTCGACGAGTTCGGCGCTCATGACGGCGTTCGGTTGTTTCTTCGCGAGTGCCGATCCGGGGAAGAGCACGAATCGCACCTGGCGCGCGCCGATGTAGTCGCGCTTCTGAAGATCCTTGATGCCGATCTGGCTGAGGAGCCCAGCCAGCAACGACCTGTGGATGCCATCAGGGTTGGTCGAGGCGTCGCCGACCGCGAGTCCGGCCTGCTTCGCGCCGCGGGTGAGCTGGCGGTAGAGGTCGCCCCACTCGCGGATGCGCAGGTAGTTCAGGTACTCGCTCTTGCACATGCGCCGAAACTGGTTGCCACTCAGTTCCTTCTGCTTGTCCTGGATGTGGTTCCACAGGTTGAGGAGCGTCAGGAAATCGCTGGTGGGGTCGATGAAGCGCGCATGCTGTTGGTCGGCCTGCGGCCGTCTCTCGAGCGGCCGTTCACGGGGATCCTGAATGGTCAGGCCGGCCGTGATCGCGAGCACTTCGCGGGTGACGCTGTGGTGTTTCGATTCGACGATCATCCTGGCGAGCCTGGGGTCGACCGCCAGCTGGGTGAGCTGTTTGCCGACCTTTGTGATCTCATTCGTTGCGGTAATGGCGTTCAGTTCGCGCAGCAGGTCGAGGCCGTCTTTGACTCCTCGCGAGTCTGGGGGTTGCAGGAACGGGAACGCCTGGATGTCGCCGAGTCCGAGCGAGATCATCTGCAGGATGACGGCGGCAAGGTTGGTTCGCAGGATCTCGGGTTCGGTGTACTCGGGCCGTTTCTCGAAGTCCGCTTCGGAGTACAGCCGGATCGCGATGCCGTCGCTCGTTCGACCGCTTCGGCCCGATCGCTGATTGGCGGATGCCTGGCTGATCGCCTCGATGGGCAGTCGTTGGATCTTCGCCCTGGTCGAATACCGGCTGATGCGTGCCGTGCCGGCGTCGATCACGTACCGAATTCCGGGGACGGTGAGGCTCGTTTCTGCGACGTTGGTTGCGAGGACGATTCGGCGCCGCGTGCCGGGTGCGCGGCTGGTCTGGAAGACGCGGTGCTGGTCTGCCGAACTTAGGCGTCCGTAGAGTGGGAGAACTTCGGTGCCGGGAAGCCCGCGTCCTTTGATGGCTTCTTCGGCATCCCGGATTTCGTTCTCGCCGCTGAGAAAGACGAGGACGTCGCCGCTGGATTCCTGGGCGAGTTCGTCGAGGGCTGCTGTGATGCCTTCGAGATAGTCGCGATCCTGCACGGGAGCGGTGTCGATGTCGTCGCTTTCGTCGTCTTCGAGCGCCTCGGCGACCAGCGGGCGGTATCGGATCTCGACGGGGTAGGTGCGTCCGCTGACTTCGACGATCGGTGCGCCGTCAAAGTGCTTCGAGAAGCTTTCGGGGTCGATTGTGGCGCTGGTGATGATGAGTTTGAGGTCGGGCCGTTTCGGCAGGAGTTGCTTGAGGTAGCCGAGCAGGAAGTCGATTGTGAGGCTGCGTTCGTGTGCCTCGTCGATGATGATCGTGTCGTATTTTTTGAGCAGTCGGTCGCGATGAATTTCGTTCAGCAGGATGCCGTCTGTCATCAACTTGATCTTCGTGTTCGCGCCGACCCGGTCGGTGAAGCGCACCTGGTAGCCGACCTCCTGGCCGAGTTCGGTGCCGAGTTCCTCCGCAATGCGTTCGGCGATGGTGCGGGCTGCGATGCGGCGGGGCTGTGTATGGCCGATGCTTTCGCGGCCGAGCTCGAGGCAGATCTTCGGGAGCTGAGTCGTTTTGCCCGAGCCGGTTGCGCCGGCGACGATCACAACCTGGTTATCGCGGATGGCGCGCGCAATGTCGTCCCTGGCCTGGCTGACGGGCAGCTCGGGCGGGTAACTAATGGTGAGGGGGCCGGGGGACATGAGCCTTCCATCGTATTGCGCCGCTCGGGCCGTCGCCCGTCGCGACTCCCGCCCGGCAGAGGGCGTCCGTTTCGGCTATGTCAACTCGCGTCAAGGTCAACTCGAATTGGCGTTGTCACCCCGCGCGTGTCAGTTCGCGAATACGTCGGCGCGAACTGGCAATGCTGCGAACACTGGGGTGTCAGTTTGCGATGACGTTGACGCGAGTTGACAGAGTTGTTTTGTTGGTTCCCGGTCTCCGCCCGAGTCCCTTCTGCCTGCTCAGAGCACGCGTAACTCGAGCAAGTTCGCGCCGAGACCACTCCTTCCGTTAGCTGCGACGTCGCACAGCCTTCACAGACTGGCCGAAAGCCGACGCGAAACCCACCTGGGGCAGCACAGTGTTTTGATGCACCCGTTCGAAGTCCTCGCAGAACCCATTCGCCGACGCATCGTCGAAGTCCTCGCCAGCGGCGAACACACAGCGGGCACACTCGAGCAACTTGTCGGTCTCGAGTTCGGGGTAGGCAGATCGGCGGTCCAGCACCACCTCTCCTACCTGAAGCGCAATGGTTGGGTCGATATCAGACCCGAAATGAGCGAGCGCTGGTATCGACTTGAGGACGACATCATCCCGGGCCTCCAATCTGAAACGCGCCGCCTGCGAAAAATCTGGAACAACCGGATCGGCAGCATCGAACGCCGTGACCCGCCCATCCCGCGACGAAGTACGCGTCCGCAATCGGAACCAACCAAGAAGGGGCTGCGCGGCCACGGCTGCGACCCCGACGACCCATGGCTGCACCCAGACCTCCACAACGCGGCTGGCAGCGCAGGCTAGTTTGCGCCAGCAGAGCAGAGCAGAGCAGAGCAGAGCAGCGCGCCGGCAAAACAACGCTCGACCAGGGCCAGATGTTGCCGCAGGTTACGTGCGGCATTTCGCTGGCTCGCGCCCCTGCCTAGTCTGGGGCAATGGATGACTGTTCCCTGCTACCCGTGATCGGCCGCGACCTCCGTGTGCCGCTGGTCATGGGTGGCGAGGCGAACTACACCAACCTTGACTACGCGGCGTCAACACCGGCGCTCGCGGTTGTAGCGCAGCACGTGACCGACATTCTTCCGCTCTACGCGAGCGTGCATCGCGGGGCGGGCTACCCGTCGCAGGTCAGTACCGGCGCGTACGAGTCTGCGCGCGTGGTGGTTGGCGACTTCGTGGGTGCCCGGCCGAGTGACGAGGTGATCTTCACCAGAAATACGACGGATGCGCTGAACCTGCTGGCATCCGTAGTCCCCGGCGAGACGGTCGTTCTCGACATCGAGCACCACGCCAACCTGCTGCCGTGGACGGTCACCGACGCACGGGTCGTCGTCTCCGCGGCGAGCATCGCCGAGACCCTACTGTTGGTGGATGCCGAACTCGCGCGTCGCCCCGCGGCCCTCCTGACCGTCACGGGTGCGAGCAATGTGACCGGTGAGATGCTGCCGCTGCGGCAACTTGCGACCATCGCGCACCGTTACGGAACGCGGCTCGCGGTCGACGGCGCTCAACTGGTACCGCATCGCCGCATCAACCTGACGCTTGAGGGCGTTGACTATCTGGCGTTCTCCGGGCACAAGCTGTACGCGCCGTTCGGTGCCGGCGTCCTGGTCGGCCGCACGGACTGGCTCGATCGCGGTACGCCGTACCTGCTGGGCGGCGGCGCGGTCACGACCGTGTCGCTCGAGTCGACCCGTTGGCGCACTGGACCGGCGCGGCACGAGGCTGGTTCACCCAACGTGCTGGGTGTTGCGGCTCTCGCTCGAGCGATCGAAGAGCTGTCCACGCTCAATGAGCGCGAGTGGACGGCGCACGAAGAGGCACTGCGCTCGCGGCTGGTTGCCGGTCTTACCTCGATTCATGGGGTCCGGATCCTGCGCATATTCGAGGACTCAACGGATGCCGTCGGCGTCGTTTCCTTCTCGGTGGATGGCGTCGAATCCGGGCTGCTGGCCGCCTACCTTTCGGCCGAGTGGGGCATCGGGTTGCGGCACGGAAAGTTCTGCGCTCACCCACTACTTGCGCGGCTCGGTGTAACCGGGCCAGCGTTGCGGGCGTCCGTCGGTGTGGGTTCAGTGGCAGCGGATGTCGATCGCCTGCTCGAGGCGCTGGTCGCCTTCCAAACGGTGGGGCCCATCGTCAGCTACGAGCTGCACGATGGCAACTGGACGGCGGCGCACGACTCGCGCGAACTGCCCTCCTGGGCCACGGCCGGTGCCGCGGCCGGGTCGTACGGGTGCGCGGCCTGAGGCGCGTTTCCCGCTGTTACTCTTTGCGTTCTTCTCCTTCCGACTCCTGACCGTTCCGGTTTCTCCACCGAGTCGCTCGCCGCATGCCCGCGCCTGGTGCGATGGGGTCATGCTGTGACGAGAGCAAGGAGGTCACGAAATGACGCGACACACCGCGACACGACGCACGGCGAGACGGCACACGGCGACACCACACACCGCGACACGACGCGCGGCGAGACGGCACATACCGAGACGACACACACCTGCACCGGCGGTCGCTGTCGCGCTCGCGGTTGCGACCGTGTTCGGGCTCGCTGCGTGCGGCACGGTCAACCTCGACGCACCCGTCGGCACCGCATCTCAGTATCGGCTCGTGCAATATCCGGGCGCAGGCTTCTCCGACTTCTATGCCCAGACGGCGGCGGCAAAGTCATCCATCGACATGGAGATGTACGAGCTGTCCGATCCGCGCGAGGAGGCTGCCCTCATTGCGGCCCGCTCGCGAGGCGTGGTCGTGAGGGTGCTGCTCAACTCCAAGTACGGAGCCCGTGCTGCCAACGAACCGGCCTTCGCGGCACTCACGGCGGGTGGAGTCTCGGTTCGCTGGGCGTCAGACGCCGAGATCTTTCATGCAAAGGTGACGACCTTTGACGGCACCACGAGCGACATCTCGACCGCAAACCTCACCAGCCAGTACTACGCCACAACTCGGGATGCCGAGATAGTCGACACGAATCCTGCCCAGGTGCATGCCATCGAGCAGACGTTCGAGAGCGACTGGGGCGGTGGCACCCCGAATCAGGGCGAGGCGGATGCCCCTGGGCTCGTCTGGTCGCCGGACTCCGAGAGCACCATGGTCGCCTTCATCCACTCGGCGAAGTCCAGCGTGCACTTCATGAGCGAGGAGCTCGCCGACCCGTACATTTCCGATGCGCTGGCCGATGATGCGCGCAATGGCGTGAGATGCGAGATTGTCATGGTCGATGACCCCAAGTGGAGCAAGGCATTCGCGTCGGTCACGGCGGCAGGGTGCGTAGTTCACGTCATCCCGAACTCGCCGACCGGCTTCTATATCCACGAGAAGGCGCTGCTTGTGGATGCTGAAAGCTCGCATGCGTCACTCCTGATCGGCTCCCAAAATGCCTCGTACTCGTCCCTTGCGTTCAACCGAGAGCTCAGTATCATCCTCACCGAGGCAGTCACGCCTGGCCTGATTGCGGCGGTCTCCCGTACGTTCGACCACGACTTCTCGGCGGCAAACCTGTGGCGCGGATAGTGGCACGATTGAATCATGACTAATGACGTTCCCCTGATCCCGCTCAACTCCGGCACGGGCATCCCGCAGCTTGGTTTTGGCGTATTCAAGGTTGACCCCGAAGAGACCCAGCGTGTGGTCGAAGACGCTCTGGAGGTCGGGTACAGGCACATCGACACTGCTACCGGATACGACAACGAGGAGCAGGTTGGTGCGGCGCTTGCGGCGTCCGGCATCCCGCGTGAAGAGTTGTTCATCACCACCAAGCTGCGCAACGACCACCACAAGGATGGCGACGCGACCGGTGCATTCACTCGCAGCCTCGACATGCTGGGTCTCGACTATCTCGACCTGTACCTCATCCACTGGCCGATGCCGGCGAACGACTTGTACGTCGCCACCTGGCGCGAGTTCGAGGCATTCCACGCGGATGGTCGGGCAAAGGCGATCGGCGTCAGCAACTTCCTCGTGCCGTATCTCGAGAGGCTTCTCGCCGAGACCACCGTGGTGCCCGCGGTCAACCAGGTCGAGCTGCATCCGATCTTCCAGCAGCGCGAGCAGCGCGAGTTCCAGGCGAAGTACGACATCAAGACCGAGGCATGGGGACCGCTCGGGCAGGGCAAGTACGACCTGTTCGGGCTGGGACCGATTCAGGATGCCGCAGCGGCACACGGGGTGACGCCGGCGCAGGTGGTCATCCGCTGGCACCTCCAGACCGGCAACATCGTGATCCCGAAGTCGAACTCGAGGGAGCGCATGGCGCAGAACTTCGACGTCTTCGGATTTGAATTGAGCGCAGACGAGTTCGCGGCGATCAACGACCTCGATGAGAACCGTCGCGTGGGCGGCAACCCGGCCGACATCAACTAGCGCGCTGGAGCTTCAAAACGAAGGCCATTTCTGGCCTTCGTCGTGACGCCAGCGCCGACGGCCGTCCGGTCGTCGGACGGACCACAGCGCCGATCTACCGCCAGCACCGACCCGCATCCAGCACCAACTCACAGCGAGACGCGCACTCCCCGAGGGGTATCAACGAGCAACCCAGTCCCCGCGAAGGCGGCTTCGAGGTCGGCGCGCGTCTCGCTGAAGTGCTTCCAGTCTTCAGTGTGCAGGCCGACCACTCGCGTGACGCCGAGAATGCTTGCGGCCGTTGCTGCATCCGCAGAGGTGAGCGTCAACGGAGCATCGATCGACGGCACGCGCGCTGCACCAGCGAACAGCACCGCAACATCGACCTCTGGGAAACGATCGCCGATCTGACGCACCAACTCGAGCGAGGCATTGTCGCCGCTGACGTACACGGTCGGCGAGTCGGTTGCCTCAAGCACGAAACCGATGACGGGTCCCACCAGTCGCTCGGCCCCGGGCGGGCCGTGCAGGGCCGGAACCGCCGTAACCGTCACATCGCCGACGCGATGGGCTTCCCAGGTGTCGAGACCGATGACGGGTCGCCCCAGATCCGCGCCAGCCTTCGCGGTACTCAGCGTCAACGGGAGCCGCCGCACCAGCTCGCGGCCGGCGGAGTCGAGATTGTCGTCATGTTCGTGGTGTGACAGGAGTACCACATCAATCGCGCCGAGCTCATCAATCGACACGCCCGGAGCCGCCGTCTTGACGAGGGTCTCCCCGTCACCGTCACCGTCCCCGTATTCGCGCGGTGAATCGAAGGTCGGATCCAGAAGGATGCGCAAACCGGCATATTCGAGAAGGGCAGTCGGGCCGCCCACATAGGTCACCGTCAGCGTCGACATAGTCTGAGGTTATGCCAAACCGTCTTGCCGATGCTGTGAGCCCCTACCTGCGGTCGCACGCCGAGAATCCGGTCGACTGGTACGAGTGGGGCGATGAGGCCTTCGCTGAGGCTGCGCGTCGCCAGGTACCTGTGCTCATTTCGATCGGGTACGCCACCTGCCACTGGTGCCACGTGATGGCGCGCGAGAGTTTCAGCGATCCGGAGCTGGCCGAATTTCTCAATGACAACTTCGTGAGCATCAAAGTCGACCGCGAAGAGCATCCCGATGTCGACTCCAGCTATCTCGCAGCTGCCGGCGCCTTCACCGACCAGCTCGGCTGGCCGCTCAACGTCTTCGCGACTCCCACGGGTCGCGCTTTCTACGCGGGCACCTACTTCCCGCCGGTCGCGATCGAAGGCCGTGCATCCTTTGCGCAGGTGCTTGCGGCGGTGTTGGATGCATGGCACGAGCGTCGTGGCGAGGTCGAAGACACGGCAGGTCGGCTGGCCGCTGCGCTCGCCCAGCCGACCACGACATCCGCTGGGTCACTGCCGACCGAAGCCGATTTCGCCGCCGTGGTGAGCGAACTCATCCAGCACGAGGATGCCGAATTCGGCGGTTTCGGCAGCGCCCCGAAGTTTCCGGTGGCGACGGTGCTCGGGCTCCTGCTTGACCGCGAGGACGCCGGCGACGCGACCGCGGGTGCGCTCGCGCGGCGGACACTGGATGCGATGGCCAATTCCAACCTGCGCGACCCGGTCGAGGGCGGATTCTTCCGTTATGCAACCCGGCGCGACTGGAGTGAGCCGCACTACGAGCGCATGCTCTACGACAATGCGCTGCTGCTCGATCTGTACGCCCGCGTCGATGATGGCGGCATTGCGTCGGGCATCGCGGACTTCCTGCTCAATGTGCTGCGCGTTCCGAGTGGGGCGTTTGCCTCGGCTCAGGACAGCGAGAGCACGGTTAACGGCGTTCGGGTCGAGGGCGGCTATTACGCGCTGGATGCGGTCGCGCGCGCGGACCAGGCGTCCCCGGCTCTCGACGAGAAAGTGCTGACGGGGTGGAACGGGCTGGCCATCGGGGCGCTGGCATCCGCGGGGTCGCGGCTGGGGCATCCCGAGTGGGTCGGCGCGGCCGTGCGTGCGGCAGAGGTGGTCGGCTTTGGTGACGTTGTGAGGGTTCGCATCGGCGGTCGAGTCTCGACCGCGCGGCCCACCCTTGAGGACTACGGGATGCTGGCGAACGGCCTCCTCGATGTCGCGCTCGCGACCGGCGAGGCGCGTTTCGCGTCCCGGGCGCTCGAGCTCGTGACCGTTGCACTCGTCGACGGCAGTTTCGCGGTGCCCGGTGGCGCGGACCCGGTGCTGACAGCGCGGGGGCTCGCGCTCGACGTTGACCCCAGCGAGGGCGCGTACCCGAGCGGGCTGAGTACGGTGGCCCGTGCTGCTGTCAGGCTCGAACTTCTGACGGGAGACCGCGCTTTGCGCAATGCCGCCGTCACCGCGATGGAACTCCTGGCACCACTCGCTCTGCAGCGCCCGATCTCGTTTGGCGCGGCGCTCGGCGTCATGTCGCTGTTAGCCGTGCCAGAGCGGCAGCTTGTTGTTGTGACGGCGGGTGAGGCAGCCGCGGGTTGGGACGCCGTGGGCGGGAATCCCGTGGGTGCCGCCGGCGCTGGCGACGACCTCGCGACTATCGCACGCGCCTGGCGCGAGGGAACGGTCGCGGTAGTCACGCTGCCGCAGGCGGCCGCGTTCGTTGCTGCTGGATTCGCACTGTTCGAGGCGCGAACCCTGCAACGAGGAAGCCCGACTGCCTATCTGTGCGAGAACTTTGTCTGCCGCTTGCCCATCACCGACCCGGCGGTTCTGCGTGCCGCCCTGGCGCTCAGACCGTCGTAACCAACGGCAGCGACTCATCGGCCGCCCACTCGCTGAGCGAACCGTCGTAGATGGCGACGTTGCGGTGCCCGAGCAGTGTCAAGGCGAGTGCGTCGGAAGCCGCTGCGATGCCTCCGGCGCAATAGGTGACAACTCGCTCGCTGTTGAGCGCCGGGCCGAACGCCGCGCGCAGCGCGTCTTCTGGCAGCAGGGCATTCGTGTCGCGGTCTACCAGCCGGACGGCCGGTGCGCTGATGCTGCCTGGGATGTGTCCGAGTCGCGCGCGGCTGCCCGCCTCGCCGCTGAACTCCTTCGGGGGTACGCCGCAGACGAGCGCGCCGCTCGCTTTTCCTGCAACGATCGCTTCGACATCCGCCTTCGTTACCCAGAGTTCGGGGCGTTCGACCGCGCCAAAGGTCGCCGCAACCGGTTCGTGGTGTCCGAGGTCGGTTTCGCGGCCCTCCGCGACCCACTTCGTGTATCCGCCGTCGAGCACGGCAACGCGGTCATACCCGAAGGTGCGAAACAGCCACCAGAGGCGTGAGGCCCACTGCCCGACGGCGGCGTCGTAGACGATGACGGTCGTGTCGTTGTCGACGCCGATTGCGCCCGCTGCGGCTGCGAACGCTTCCGCAGTCGGATGCGTGAAAGGCAGCCGGGCGGACGGGTCGGAGAATTCGTCGATCAGGTCGGCAAATCCAGCGCCAGGAATGTGGCCGCTGATCAGGTATTCCTCGTGGCCGCTCAGGTACCCGCCGCGGCCGTTGGGCTGCACGTAGGGCAGCACGGTTGCGTCGAGCACAAGAAGTTTTTCGCTACCGAGGTAATCGGCGAGCCACTGGGTTGAGACGAGGGGCGCGGTGAGAACGGGACCAGACATGTTCTCACGCTAACCATGCATTCTTGCGTCCGCCTGTGTTCCTGAAACCTGCCGTAATGAGAGGGCGGGTCGCCCAGTTCGATCCACCAGGACGCTACCGACCGGCACACTGTTCGAAGCGCGCTCGCACCCTCCGGCAGGTTCGATTTCGTTGTGTCAGTTCGGGCCGACGTTTGCGCGAACTGACTTAGCCGAAAGGGACAGTGCTGCCGGCGTGCGTGCCGCCCCGCGACCGCGAGCACGGCGAGTGCCCGTACGCCGAGGCCCGCACGGCGCGAGCATCCGGCCGCGAGAATACCGCCAGGCGGGCCGCTATCGACCCCAGCTAGCGAGCGGTCTTGTGCGAGGTGATCTGGCCGGTGTCGAACCCGTACAGGTGGAGCCCACCATGGAATCGGGCGTGCTCGATCTTGATGCAGCGGTCCATGACGACGGTCAGGCCCTTGCTCTCGCCGTAGATGGCGGCATCCTGATTCCAAATTCCCAGTTGAACCCAGACCGTTTTGGCACCAATTGCGAGCACGTCGTCGATGACCGACGGGATGTCACTGCCCTTGCGGAACACATCGACGATGTCAGGCACCTCGGGCAGTGACGCAAGATCCGGGTAAGCCTTGTGCCCAAGAATGGTGTCGGCCATCGGGTTGACGAAGTAGACGCGGTAGTCGCTCGACTGAAGAAGGTAGGTGCCGACGAAGTAGCTCGCCCGCGCCGACGAGGGTGATGCGCCGACGATGGCGATCGACTTCGCATCCCGCAGGATGCGCTGGCGCTGCTTCGCGTTCGGCCCGATCCAGGTGCGCTGCGATTTCAACAGCTTTGCCAGCGGCGAGTTCGACGGGATTTCGCACGTCAGCCCGTTAGACAGCGAAACCGTCTCATTGGCGGTCGCCTCCGGAGCAGAGTCAGTCAGTGTCGCAGCCATCTACTTGCCTTCCGTCGCCTTCGTGAGCGCCTGGTCAAGGTCATAAACAATGTCGTCGGGGTCTTCTATTCCGACGCTGATGCGCACGAGACCCGGCCCGACACCGGCATCCGCCAACTGCTGGGCCGACAGCTGCGCGTGAGTCGTCGACGCGGGATGAATCACCAGCGTCTTCGCATCGCCAATGTTGGCGAGGTGGCTGGCCAGATCCACCGACTCGATGAACGTCTGACCGACCTCGCGGTCGCTGCGCGTGGCGGTCGCACGCACGCCAAACGAGAACACGGCGCCCGGCCCCTTGGGCAGATACTTGAGCGCACGTTCGTGATGAGGGTGCGCCGGCAGCCCGGCCCAGTTGACGAACTCAACACGGGGATCCGCATCCAGCCACTCGGCAACAATGCGGGCATTATCGACGTGTGCCTGGATACGGAACGGCAGCGTCTCGACACCCTGCGCAAGAAGCCATGCGGAATGCGGGGCAAGCGTCGGACCGATGTCTCTCAACTGTTCGGCGCGAAGCCGCGTCAGAAACGCGTATTCGCCGAAGATGCCATGCCAGTTGAGGCCGCCGTATGCGGGGGTTGGCTCGTCGAACTTGGGGAAGTTCTCGTTCGCCCAGTGGAAGCGCCCGCCCTCGACGACAACGCCGCCAAGAGTCGTGCCGTGGCCGCCGAGGAACTTCGTGGCGGAGTGAATGACCACATCTGCCCCCCACTCCAGCGGCCGGTTCAGGTACGGGGTCGCGATCGTCGAATCGATGATCAACGGGATGTGGTGGGCATGCGCCACCTCGGCAAGACCCTCGATGTCGGCGATTTCACCCGACGGGTTCGCGATCGTCTCGGCAAAAATGAGCTTCGTCCTGTCGGTGATCGCCGCCGCATAGTCGGCCGGGTCAGAACTCTGCACGAAGGTCGTCTCGACCCCAAACCGCCGCAGGGTGACATCGAGCTGAGTGATCGACCCGCCATACAGGTTCGCCGACGCCACAATGTGGTCACCGGCACCGGCGAGGGATGCAAAGGTCACGAACTGCGCGCTCAGGCCGCTGGCCGTTGCAACGGCTCCGATGCCGCCCTCGAGGCTGGCGATGCGCTCCTCGAAGGATGCGACGGTCGGGTTGGCCAGCCGGGAGTAGATGTTGCCGTATTTCTGGAGGGCGAACCGGGCCGCGGCATCCGCAGTGTCATCGAAGACGAACGCGCTCGTCTGATAGATGGGAAGCGCGCGGGCTCCCGTCACCGGGTCGGGGATGTTGCCTGCGTGAATCGCGCGGGTGCGGAAGCCCCAGCTGCGATCGCTGCTGCCTGAAGCGCTGCTGCCTGAAGTACCGCCACCTGAAGCGCTGTCGTCACGATCTGCCATGCGGCAACGCTACCCGAGCAAGGCCGGGCGATTGGCACGCCCCGTAACACTGGTGAACAATCGCACCTACCGCCAGGTCGTGAACCAGAAGTGAGCTGCCGTGAAGGCGTAGTCGGTCTGGATGCCGGTCCAGATCGGCCAGAAGAAGATGCTGAGTCCGAGTGCCGCCACCAGAAACACCACAACCCAGCGAAATCCGCGTTCACGATTCCACGCGGGGTCGCCGCGAGATCCGATCAGTTGGGAAACCACGAACGCGATCGCCAACAGCATGAACGGCTCGAACGCGATCGTGTAGAACTGGAACACCGTGCGGTTCAGGTACAGCAGCCACGGCAGGTATCCCGCCGCAAACGCCGCGAGGATGAGCCCGACCCGCCACTCGCGATACCGGATGAGCCGGTAGAGCAGGTAGAGGATTGCGGCCGTTCCCGCCCACCAGATCAGCGGGTTCGCGATCCCGGTGATGAGTTCGCCACAGTAGCCCGACGTGCATCCGTTCTGCCCGGTGTTGGAGCCCTGGAAGTACATGCTCGTCGGCCGAACCATGAGCAGCCAGGTCAGCGGATTGGCCATGTACGGGTGGTACGTGTGCTCGTTGATGTTGTAGTTGTAGACCTCGGATTCGTATTTCACGAAACTCTGGAAGGCGTGCGGCACCCAGGCAAACGCGCCCTTCCAGGCGTTGCCGGGAACATCCGCATAGCCGCGGTCGTAGCCGCCCCTGGTGATGAACCAGCCGGTCCAGGTCGTGAGGTAAGCCACCGCGGCAATCGGGACGGTCAGCAGGAAGCTGGTGGGCGCCTGCTTGAAGATCGTGCCGGTGAGCCAGAAGTTGATGCCGGCGTGTTTGCGGGCCACGGCATCAACCACCAGCGTGTAAATGGCGAGGCCGGCGAGAAAGTAGATGCCGTTCCACTTGACGGCGGAGTCGAGACCGAAGGCCAGCCCGGCGAGGATCAGCCACGGCCGCCACCACATCGCTGGCCCCCAGTCGGTGGTTTTGCCGGCCTTCTCGCGCTGCACCATCCATGCCGCCAGCCGCACCGCGCTCCACTCACGGTCGAGCAGGATGGCGCCGAATCCCAGCAGCGCGAAGAACATCACGAAGTTGTCGAGGAGCGCGACCCGGCTCATGACTATGGCGTTTCCGTCGATTGCCATCAGGAAGCCCGCGATGGTTGCGACGAGCGTCGACTTGAAGAGGTATTTCGCGATGACCATGAGAAGCACGACCGCGAGGATGCCGACGACGGCCGTCGAGATCCGCCAGCTGAACGAGTTCTGGGCACCGAACGCATCGAATCCGAGCGAGATGAGCCATTTGCCAAGTGGTGGATGCACGACGAACGACGGGTCCGTCAGGTAGGTGTTGACGCCGCCGTTCGCGAAGATCGGGTCGGTGTTGGCCGGCCAGCTCGCCTCGTAGCCCAGGTGCGAGAGTGTGTACGCGTCCTTGACGTAGAAGGTCTCGTCGAAGATCAGCGTCTTCGGCGTATCCAGGTTCCAAAGCCGGGTGCCCGCGGCAAGCAGCGTGACGGCGACCGGGCCGATGGCGCGGATGACGCGCTCCCGCACCGGGTCGGTGGCGAGGGCATCCCAGAGCCTGTCGGTGAGCACGCGAGGCTCTGCACGCCGGGCCGGCTGTTCGATCGGATGGGTGGTGGAGGTGACTAGCGCGTCGAAGTCGGTTTCGCCCGTGCTGCCCATCCCGCAATGGTAACGAGTGAAAGCGATGCTGCCTGCGAGAATGGGGCGTGATTATCCTCGCGGCGACCCCGATCGGAAATCTCGGCGACGCATCCCGCAGGCTCATCGAAGCGCTCTCGAGCGCCGAGATCATCGCCTCCGAGGACACCCGCACGACCATCCACCTCCTCAGCGCACTCGGCATCACGAATCGGCCGCGCCTCATCCCGCTTCACGAACACAACGAGGACGCCAAGGCCGCCGAGATCGTTGAGCTGGCGCGGGATCGGGATGTGCTGGTCCTGTCGGACGCCGGAATGCCCGCAATCAGCGACCCCGGCTTCCCTCTCGTCGCAGCGGCGGCAGCGTCGGGGGTTACGGTGACGGCACTGCCGGGCCCGAGCGCCGTCCTCACGGCTCTTGCAGTCAGCGGACTCCCGACCGACCGCTTCACCTTCGAAGGGTTCCTGCCGCGCAAGGGTCGGGTCGCCTACTTCACCGGGCTTGCGCGAGAACAGCGCACCATGGTGTTCTTCGAGTCGCCGAACCGGTTGGCCGCGGCGCTCGCCGACCTCGCCAAGGCGCTGGGCGACGATAGGCGCGTTGCGGTCTGCCGGGAACTCACCAAGCTGCACGAAGAGGTCAAGCGGGGTACGGCATCCGAATTGGCCGAGTACTTCAAGGACGGCGCGCGCGGCGAGATCTGCCTCGTTGTTGCCGGAGCGGCTCCCGCGACGGCCGACCTGCCCGACGGCATCGCGCAGGTACTTGCCCTCGTCGCGCAGGGGGTGCGGCTGAAGGAGGCGTCGGCCGAGGTCGCCGAGGCGACCGGACTCAGCCGCCGCGACCTCTACGAGGGTGCACTGGCTGCGCGGTAGCCGGGCCGCTGTGCCGCGTGCTGCGCCGGTCGCGCTGTCCGCCGATCTCCGGGGGTCATGCGTCGGATTGTCGCGGGCGCGCATGTACGTGCGACCTCGGCCGCGACAAACCTCCGCGCGGGATGGATCGACGTGCGGGATGGGCCCCAACGCGCGAAATTCGTTGTCCACCCGGTTGACGGCATCCCGACCCGTCACGTTGACTGGGGTTCGAGCCAACGGAGGTCCATGTGTCCAGAGCGGTCAAGTTCAGTCGGTACGGGGGCGCGGAGGTTCTCGAAATCCTCGAAGTGGATGACCGACCTCCCGCTCAGGGCGAGGTTCGGGTTCGCGTGGTCACGGCTGGTCTCAACCCGGGCGAGATTGCGATTCGCGAAGGCGCGTTGCGCACTGTCTACCCCGCAAGGTTCGAGGGGGGCGAAGGCCCCGAGGGCCAGGGGAGCGACTTCGCCGGTGTCATCGTCGAGGTAGGCGACCGGGTCGACGGCGTGAGCGTCGGGGACGAGGTCATCGGATTCAGCGACGGACGCAACGCGCAGGCGGAGTCGATCACGATTGCGGCCGACCGCGTCATCCCGAAGCCGCACTCGGTGAGCTGGGAGGTGGCGGGTGCGCTGTTCGTCGTGGGAACGACCGCGCGCGCGAGTGTCGATTCGGTGCGAATTCGCCGCGGCGACACGGTTGTTGTCGCGGGCGCTGCCGGGGGTGTTGGCGTCCTGGCGACCCAGCTTGCCGTGCTCGGTGGCGCTGCCGTGGTTGCGACCGCCAGTAAGGAGAATCATGCGTTCCTCGAATCGGTTGGCGCCATCCCGGTCGAGTACGGCAAGGGGCTGGTCGATCGCATCCGCAGGATTGTGCCGGATGGCGTCGATGCCTTCATCGATGCCCACGGAGAGGGCAACGTCGAGGCCGCGATTGCGCTGGGCGTCGACCGCGACCGGATCAACACGATCGCTGATTTTGCGGCGCGGAAGAAATACGGCGTGCGAGGCGACGGGATGTCGACGGTCGCCCCCCGCGAGGCCCTCATCGAGTTAGGGCGGCTGCTGGCGAACGGTGAACTGCAGCTTCCGATTGCGGCGACGTTTCCGCTCGATCAGGTGCGCGCCGCATACGAACGGCTGGGCCAGCGTCATGGGCTCGGCAAAGTGGTATTGGAGGTAGCAAACGGTCGCGATTGACCGGGCCGCCACCCATCTGACAGAATTACCTTCCGAACGGTCGGTAATGTATTCCCGACGGAGGGTGTCGCGTGGCTGAAGCGTTTCTGATCGGCGGTGTGCGCACGCCTGTGGGCCGGTACGGCGGGATTCTCGCGACCGTTCGACCCGACGACCTGGCTGCGCTGGTCGTCCGCGAGGCCATTGTGCGTGCGCGCATCGACCCTGCGTTTCTCGACGAGGTTATTCTCGGCGGCGCCATCCAGGCTGGCGAGGACAACCGCAACGTGGCTCGCATGTCGGTGCTGCTGGCGGGTTTGCCCGACCATGTTCCCGGCATCACCGTCAATCGGCTGTGCGCCTCCGGTCTCTCAGCGATCACGATGGCTGCTCAGGCGATCCGCGCGGGGGATGCCGACCTCATTGTCGCAGGGGGAGTCGAGTCGATGACCCGGGCGCCCTGGGTGCAGGCCAAACCAGACAGGGCATGGGCGAAGCCGGGACCGGCTTTTGACACCTCGATCGGCTGGCGGTTTGTCAACCCGATTCTCGCGGCGCGAGCCAAGGCAACCTTCACGATGCCGGAGACGGGCGAAGAGGTCGCGCGCGTTGACGGTATCTCGCGCGAAGACGCGGATGCCTTCGCCCTGCGGAGTCACCAGCGGGCGATCGCCGCAATTGACGCCGGACGCTTCGCCGCCGAGATCGTGGGAGTGCCGACCGTGAACGGATCGGTGCTGCTCGATGAGGGTCCGCGGCGCGACACGAGTGCGGAGGTACTCGCCGGGCTGCTGCCGGTCGTTGCGGGCGGCAGCGTCGTCACCGCTGGCAACTCGAGCGCCCTCAACGACGGTGCGTCTGCGATCGTGGTGGCAAGCGGAGCGGCGGTCGAGAAGTACGGACTGGTGCCGCGCGCTCGCGTCGTCGTCGGCGCGAGCGTCGGCGTTGCACCGGAGATCATGGGACTGGGTCCCGTGCCCGCGACGCTGAAGGCGCTCGCCCGGGCTGGCCTCAGCATCGCCGATCTCGGCTCGATTGAGCTCAACGAGGCGTTCGCGACACAGTCCATCGCCGTCATCCGGCGGCTGGGATTGAACCCCGAGGTCGTGAACTCCGACGGCGGCGCCATCGCGCTGGGGCATCCCCTCGGTTCGAGCGGTTCGCGGCTCGTCGTCACGCTGCTCGGCCGAATGGAGCGAGAGGCGACCCGCTACGGACTCGCGACCATGTGCGTGGGCGTCGGCCAGGGCACGGCCCTCATCATCGAGCGGGTCGGTTGAGATGCCGGCACCCATCGGCGAGACCGAGACGAGGTCGACCATCCTGGTTACCCGGATGCCCGACCGAGTGATCGTGCAACTGAACCGCCCCGAGGTGCGCAACGCGATCAACCAGCAGATGGTGGATGACCTGCACGCCGTTTGTGCGGAGCTGGAAGTCGCCCCGCGCATCCTCATCCTGATCGGCGGGGACGGTGTCTTCGCGAGCGGCGCCGACATCGGCGAGTTACGCGATCGCACGGGCGAGGACGCGCGCCGCGGGATCAATACCATGGTGTTCATCCGCATCGCCGACCTGCCGATGCCCGTCATCGCGGCGATTGACGGCTATGCGCTGGGCGGCGGCGCCGAACTGGCGTATGCGGCGGACTTCCGCATCGGGACCCCTCGGGTCAGGATCGGGAACCCCGAAACCGGCCTCGGGATCGTCGCGCCCGCCGGCGCGCTGTGGCGGCTCCCACAATTGGTGGGCGAGCCTCTCGCCAAGGAGATACTGCTCGCCGGCCGCGTCCTCAACGCTGACGAGGCGCTCGCCGCTCGCCTGGTCACACGGCTGAGCCAACCCGCCGATCTGCTTGCCGCCGCCCACGCGCTCGCCGACGAGATTGCCGCAAAGGATCCGGCTGCGACGCGGGCGACGAAAGCCATCCTCCGGATTCCTCGGGGCGAGCATCCCGGAGTCGATCTCGAGGCGCAGGCCGCCCTGTTCGATTCACCCGAAAAACATCGCAGGATGACCGAATTTCTCACCAGGAAGAAGCCATGACCGCGTTGCCGGCGGCTGTCGGCGTTCTCGGCGGTGGGCGTATGGGTGCAGGTATTGCGCACGCCTTCCTGCTGGCCGGTTCGGCGGTCGCGATCGTCGAGCGGGACGACGAACAGGTTGCTGCTGCCCGGGCTCGACTGGCCGCAATTGTGAGGACGAGCGTCGAGCGGGATGCCGCAAGGGGTCCAATCGACGAAATTCTGGCCAGGGTGACGATCGGTACGAGTGACACTCCCTTCGCAGCGTGCGACCTGGTGATCGAAGCGGTGCCGGAGGATCGCGCGCTGAAGCTTGCCTCCCTCGCGCGAATTGAGGCGGTCGTCGCTGACTCTGCCGCGATTGCCAGCAACACGTCATCCATTTCGATTGATGGGTTGGCCGGCGAGATGCGACTGCCCGTGCGCTTTCTCGGGCTGCATTTCTTCAACCCGGTTCCGTCATCCGACCTGGTCGAAATCGTGGTCGGTGCCGCGACCGAGGCATCGCTCGTGGAGCGGGCGCGGGGCTGGGTCTCGGCCCTCGGTAAGACGCCTGTGACCGTCAGCGATTCGCCTGGCTTCGCGTCATCGCGGCTCGGACTCGTCATCGGCCTTGAGGCCATCAGGATGCTGGAACAGGGCGTCGCCAGCGCCGAAGACATCGACGCCGCGATGGTGCTCGGTTACAAGTATCCGGTTGGGCCGCTGCGACTGACTGACATCGTTGGTCTGGATGTGCGCCTCGGCATCGCCGAATACCTCAGATCCGAGCTCGGCGAACGGTTCGCTCCGCCACAGCTGCTCCGCGACAAGGTCGCGGCGGGCGAGCTCGGACGGAAGACCGGCCAGGGCTTCTTCAGCTGGGGCGCGCCGTGACTCAGTCTGCGGGCGCCTCGGCGATGAGATCGGTGATGAGGTTGGTGATTCGGGCCGTGCAGAGCAGGCGGCCCTCGTCATCCCGAATTTCGATCTCGTGCGAGGTCACACGGCGGCCGAGCTTGATCGCGGTGGCTGTGCCCGTCACCAGCCCCGATCGCACCGAGCGATGGTGCGTCGCGTTGATGTCGAGGCCGACGGCGGTGCGGCCGGGTCCCGCGTGGATGACCGCCGCCCATGACCCGAGGGCTTCGGCGAATGCGATCGAAGCGCCGCCGTGCAGCAGTCCGAACGATTGGCGGTTGCCCTCCACCGGCATGGTCGCGACGACCCGTTCGGCGGATTGCTCGAGGATGATGACGCCCATCCGGATGTCGAGCTCGCCCAAAACGATCTTCCACGGTTCAGCCACAGACAGCATCCTTTCCGTCGCCGCCACTCACGGCCCGTTCAGTGTACCTACGCCACAAGCGATTCAAGGAGCCACCGCATGACCGAATTTCTGCCCAGTTACGTGAGGGGCGACTGGTTCGTTCCTGCGGCCGACAACAACGCCACGATCGTGCGCGACTCGTCGACCGGAGAGATCGTTGCGCACGTCAGCACCCTCGGGCTTGACCTTGCCGGCGCACTCGATTACGCGCGCACGGTCGGCCAGGAGTCGCTCGGCGAACTGACGTTCCATCAGCGAGCCATGCTGCTCAAACAGTTCGCGCAGGCACTGACCGAGCGCAAGGACGAGCTGTACGCGATCTCCAGTCGCGCGGGAGCGACCAGGATTGACTCGCTGACCGACATCGACGGCGGCATCGGCGTGCTCTTCACCTACTCGTCGAAGGGGCGTCGCGAACTGCCGAATACGCGCGTGTACGTCGACGGCGCCGTCGAACCGCTATCGAAGGATGGCTCATTCCTCGGTCGGCATATTTACACGCGCCTGCCGGGCGTTGCCGTTCAGATCAATGCCTTCAACTTCCCGGTTTGGGGTTCGCTGGAGAAGTTTGCGCCCGCGTTCCTGGCGGGAGTTCCGACACTCGTGAAGCCGGCGACGCCGACCGGATACCTCGCCGAAGCATTCGTGCGCATCCTGGTCGAGAGTGGGCTGCTGCCAGCGGGCTCGCTGCAGTTGGTCTCTGGCGGCGTGCCCAAACTGTTCGACCACCTGCGGCTCGGTGACCTGGTCTCGTTCACCGGGTCGGCATCCACTGCGGAGCGGCTGCGAGCTCATGACTCGGTGCAGACCGGGGGAGTGCGATTCACGAGCGAGACCGACTCGATCAACGCGTCGGTGTTGGGCGAGACCGCTGTGTCCGGCACTCCCGAGTTTGATGCGTTCGTGAAGCAGGTCGTGACGGAGATGACGGTCAAGGCGGGGCAGAAGTGCACGAGCATCCGGCGGATCATTGTGCCGACGGCAAGCGCAGACGAAGTCGTGGCCGCGATCGGGGAACGGATCCGGCAGCGCATCGTCATCGGCGATCCGCGGGCCGAGGGCGTCACGATGGGTCCGCTCGCGTCGGTCGAGCAGCGGGATGAGGTGCTGCGACAGGTGAATAAGTTGATTGCAGCAGGCGGTCGCGTCGTCGTCGGTTCGACGGATGCCCCTGCCGTAACCCACGCGGATGGCACCGTTTCGGCGACCGAGGGTGGCGCATACGTGGAGCCGATCCTGCTGCGTTTCGATGACAGTGCGGCGGATGCGCTGCATGAGGTCGAGGCTTTCGGACCGGTTGCGAGCCTTCTCGGCTACGACACGATCGACGAGGCGATTGCGCTGGTCGGACGCGGTGGCGGCTCGCTGGTCACGAGTATCGCGACGCACGATCCGGTTGAGGCCGTGCAGCTCATCACAGGGATCTCGGCTTACAACGGTCGGGTTTTGGTGCTGGATCGGGATGACGCACGCACGTCGACCGGTCACGGCTCGCCCGTGCCGCATCTGGTGCACGGCGGCCCGGGTCGCGCTGGTGGCGGCGAGGAGTTGGGCGGTATCCGGGCGGTGCTGCACCACATGCAGCGGACAGCGATCCAGGGTTCCCCGGAGATGCTGACGGCGATCACCGGGATCTGGCACGCGGGGGCCGCGTCGGATTCGTCGGGGCGGCATCCATTCCGGAAAAGCCTCGCGGAGTTGACGCTGGGCGACAGCGTGGTGTCGGCGTCGCGAGTGATAACCCTCGCGGATATTGAACACTTCGCCGAGTTCACTGGTGACACGTTTTACGCCCACATGAACGAGGAGGCTGCTGCGGCAAACCCGTTCTTCCCTGGACGGGTCGCTCACGGCTACCTGTTGGTTTCGTGGGCTGCTGGGTTGTTCGTAGACCCGGATCCCGGGCCGGTCCTTGCCAACTACGGCCTTGAGAATCTGCGCTTTGTCACGCCTGTTTCACCTGACGACGAGGTGCGGGTGGTGCTGACGGCCAAGCAGATCACGCCGCGCGAGATGGAGGATTATGGCGAGGTGCGATGGGATGCCGTGCTGCTGAACCAGAGGGACGAGGTGGTCGCCAGCTACGACGTTCTCACTCTCGTGCAGAAGCAGCCCTATGTGCCTGGTGCTGTGCTGAGCCCGTCGAGTGCCATGGCGAGTACGTCGTCGGCGAGCTGATCGGCTGATTCGGGGCCGCCGGGCCGGTACCACTCGGCGATCGAGTTGATCATGCCGAAGAGCAGTCGCGTGACAACCCGTGGGTCGATGTCGTCGCGCAATGAGCCCTCTGCGCGCGCGGCTTCGACGAGCGCTGTGACGTTGTGGTCGAACTCTCGGCGGCGGCGAAGAGCGTCGCGCTCGACTTCGGTGTTGCCGCGCACGCGCAGCAGTAGCGTGACGTAGGGCAGCTTGTTGACGAGCACCCGCACTGCGCCGCGAATGACGTGGGCGAGCCGCGCGGCGGCGTTCCCCGAGATGGCGCCCGGCTCGGCGAGCACGCCTTCGAGCGAGTCGAGCGCTTCGCTCAGCGCGGCGCCCAGCAGTTGGTCTTTGGCGGGAAAATGGTGGTAGATCGCGGCTTTACTGAGACCGAGTCTGCTGGCGAGAACGCCCATCGACGTCGCGTCGTACCCGTGCTCGATGAAGGCGGCGACGGCGACATCCAGCACCGCCTGCTGGTCATAGCCGGGCCGGCCCTTCTTTGCCGGCTGCCGAGTAGTGTCGCTGTCTGACATCAGGGTTCAGTCTCCCACGCGTTGATTGCTACTCGACCCGAGCAGTAGCCGTGCGTCGCGAGTCCAGACCGCGCGAGCCTGGACCACGCAGGCCTTGACAGCGCGAGCCTCGACCGCGCGGGCCCGGGCGACGCTGGGAGTTGCGGGAGTTGCGGGAGTTGCGGGTATTGCTGGTGTTGTGGCCGTGACGGCATGGACTCGGCTGGCCTGGTCCTGCGCGACGCTGGGCGTTGCGCGAGCCTCGACGGCACGAGCTCCCAAAGCTGCTCGTGTTTTTCAGGAGTTCTTCCTTTTTAGGAACCCTTCCTGAATAACACGAGTAGTTCACGATGCTCGGCCTGAGGACGGGCCTGAGGACGGGCCTGAGGACGGGCCTGGGGACGGGGACGGGGACGGGGACCGTGCCCGCCTTGCCTGTCGCTGTGGCGCCGCCAACGGCGAGGGCGACGGAGATCACGAGGGCGACGGAGATCACGAGGGCGACGGAGACGACGACGGAAAAGGAGACGACGACCGAGAAGGAGAACGAGAAGGAGACGAAGACGACGACGAAGATGGAGAAGACGAAGACGAAGACGAAGACGAAGACGAAGATGGAGATGGAGAAGATGAAGATGAGGATGAGGATGAAGGCGGAGACGGCTGTGCTGCTCGGTGCAGCTTGCGGCTGTGTCCGCGAAATTCTGCCACGGTTTCGTTGGTTTCGTCGGTGATGGTTACGTCGAAAACTCCGGAGCGACCGGCGGTGGAGCGCCTCACGGCGGTTGCGGTCAGGGTTTGTCCCGAGGTTGTCGACTTCAAGTAGGTGATTTCGGCACCGGAGGAGACCGTTGTCACCTCGTCGTCGTTGCAGGCGATCGCGAAAGCGGTGTCGGCAAGGGCGAAGACGAAACCGCCGTGGGTGATATCGAAACCGTTGAGCATGTCGTCGCGGATGGGCATGGTGACGACCGCGCGACCGGGCAGGTTGACGACCACCGTCATCCCGAGCATGCCGGAGGCGCGATCCCGCCGCATCATGGCAACACTGGCCGGGATAGAACCTGAAACCGTCACCGTACGCTCCCTTGCCTGGCAGGAATGCTGACCATATACTAACTGAACGACCGGTAGATAATGCAAGTATTGCCGCGCGAGGATGGGAGTCGAGGATGACGACGGCGAAAACAACGACGGCGGAAACTGCAGTCGAGCAGGCGGAGTTTGATCGTCTCATCGAGTCCGACTCCCGCGTCGAACCCCGCGACTGGATGCCGGAGGCGTACCGCAAGACGCTGATTCGTCAGATCTCGCAGCACGCGCACTCCGAGATCATCGGCATGCAGCCCGAGGGCAACTGGATCACCCGAGCTCCCAGCCTCAAGCGCAAAGCCATCCTGATGGCCAAGGTTCAGGACGAGGCAGGCCACGGCCTCTACCTCTACTCCGCCGCCCAAACACTCGGCATCGACCGCGAAACCATGTTCGAGCAGCTCATCACCGGGGCCGCCAAATACTCGTCGATCTTCAACTACACGACGCCGACCTGGGCTGATATGGGATCCATCGGCTGGCTCGTCGACGGTGCGGCCATCTGCAACCAGGTGCCGCTGTGCCGCGCTTCATATGGTCCGTACGGGCGTGCGATGACGCGCATCTGCAAGGAAGAATCCTTCCACCAGCGCCAGGGTTTCGAGATCCTGCTCGAGCTCATGCGCGGCACCCCCGCCCAGCGAGCGATGGCGCAGGAGTCAGTCAACCGCTGGTACGCGCCCGCGCTCATGATGTTCGGGCCGCCCGACGACGACTCGCCCAACTCGAAGCAGTCGATGGCCTGGAACATCAAGCGGTTCAGCAACGATGACCTGCGCCAGCGGTTCATCGACATGCTCGTGCCGCAAGCCGAGGTCCTCGGTGTCACGCTGCCCGATCCCGAGCTGAAATGGAACGAAGCGCGCGGCCACTACGACTTCGGCCCCCTCAACTGGGACGAGTTCTACGAAGTGCTTGCGGGTCGTGGCCAGGCCAACGCACAGCGCGTCGCCAAGCGCAAGAAGGCGCACGACGACGGGGCCTGGGTTCGGGAAGCCGCACGCGCGTACGCCGACGCTCGTATGGAAGAGAGGCTCGCATCATGACCACGCCGGGCGACTCGGGGGCGCGCGAGACGTGGCCGCTCTGGGAAGTCTTCATCCGATCATCCCGAGGCCTGTCGCACGTTCACGCCGGCTCGCTGCACGCCCCCGACGAGACCATGGCCGTGCGCAACGCCCGCGACCTCTACACGCGCAGGGCCGAAGGCGTGTCCATCTGGGTGGTGCGGGCATCCGACATCACGACGTCTGATCCCGACGCCAAGGGAGAGTTTTTCGAGTCGCCGCAGGGCAAAGAGTTTCGCCACGCGAGCTACTACAGCGAGTCAGAGTCGGTGCCGCACCTGTGAATCACAGCAATCACGTCAAGTCCACCGCGATCACGGCGGAATCAATCGCCGACTCATCTGTCGTCGCATCCGATGCCGTCGCGCGTTACGCGCTCGGTCTCGGGGATGACGCACTGGTGCTCGCACACCGGCTCGGCGAATGGATCACCAACGCACCCGAACTGGAAGAGGATGTCGCCCTCGGCAACATCGGACTCGACCTCCTCGGCCACGCGCGCAGCCTGCTCACCTACGCAGGCACGGCATGGGACAGGTCGGAGGACGACCTCGCCTACTTTCGCGACGAGTCGGAGTTCCGCAGCCGCCAGCTGTTCGAACTCCCGAACGGCGACTTTGCGCAGACCATCGCGCGGCAGCTCGTCTCGTCCACCTACTTCGTCGAGCTATATCGGGCGCTCTCCCTGTCGCGGGATGCCACCCTGGCAGCCATCGCTGCCAAAGCTTTCAAGGAGGTCAGCTACCATCTCGATCACAGCACGCAGTGGCTGCAACGGCTGGGGCTTGGTACCGAATATTCCCGTGAGCGCATGCAATCGGGTTTGACCGTGGTGTGGCCGTTCGTCGCCGAATTGTTCTCGGCCGACCCGGCAGCAGATGCACTCGATGCGGTGGGTTTCGACGGCATCGCGGTGGGAGTCGAAAGCCTGCGCCCGGCGTTCGACGCGCTCGTGCCTCGGCTGATCGTTGCGGCAGGGCTTACGGTTCCCGAGCTGCCGGCGGCGCGCGGTGGCGGGCGGGTCGGCATCCACTCCGAAGCGCTTGGACCGATGCTCGCCGAGATGCAGGTGCTCGCTCGCGCGCATCCGGGGGCGACGTGGTGAGCCAGTCGTCGGCCGTCACCGAACGGACGGTGTGGGAGCTCGCGTCGACCGTCGTCGACCCCGAGGTTCCAGTGCTGACTATCGAGGATCTCGGCGTACTCCGCCGGGTGGCAGTCGACGGGTCGCGTGTTGTCGTTGAGATCACGCCGACGTATTCCGGCTGCCCTGCGATCGATGCCATGCGCGACGATATCGTGACCGTTCTGGCCAGCGCCGGATATGAGGACGTGACCGTTCGCACCGTTCTCGCCCCGGCCTGGACGACCGACTGGATGAGCGATGAGGGCCGCGTGAAGCTGGCAGAGTTCGGGATCGCGCCGCCCGAGCGCCGTATCGACGGTCTCGTGAGTCTCGGGCTCGGCATCCGCTGTCCGCACTGCGGATCGCTGCACACGCGCGAACTGTCACGCTTCGGGTCGACCTCGTGTAAGGCGCTGTACGTCTGCCTGAAGTGCCTGGAACCGTTCGACCTGTTCAAGGCACACTGATGGTGACGACCTCCACGCGTCGGCGCGCGACTTTTCACAGCCTCGTCATCGCTGAGGTGCGTCATCTCACGGCGGATGCGATCGAGGTGACTTTCGAGGTGCCGGAGTCGCTTGCGCACCAGTTCAGCTATGAGCCGGGCCAGTACATCGCCATCCGTACGTCGCTTGTGGGCGATGCGTCGGTGCGGCGCAGCTACTCGATCTGCCAGGCACCGGTCGAGGGTCAACTCAGGGTTGCGATCAAGCGCGACCTCGGTGGCATCTTTTCGACCTGGGCGATTTCGAACCTCCGGGCGGGCATGCAACTCGAGGTGATGAGCCCGGAGGGTAGCTTCACGTCGCAGCTGGTGCTCGATCGGCCCGCGCACTATGTGGCGATCGCGGCGGGGTCGGGTATCACTCCCGTGCTCGCGCTGGTTGAGAGCACGTTGGCGGGGCATCCCGATAACAGGTTCTCGCTCGTGTACTCGAACCGGACGGCGATGGACACGATGTTCGTCGACGAGTTGGCGGATCTGAAGGACCGCTACCCTGCGCGGCTCGCGCTGTACCACGTGCTCACGCGAGAGCGACGCAGTTCCGACCTGCTGAGCGGGCGGCTGGATGCTGCAAAGTTTCGCGAGATCCTCGGGTCGCTGATTTTTCCGACGGACGTCGACGAATGGTTTATCTGCGGTCCGTTCGACCTCGTGCAACTGTGTCGCGACGAACTCGCGGCGTTGGGCGTCGACGCATCCGCGATTCGGTATGAGCTGTTCACGACGGGGGAGCCTGGACGCCCGACCGTGCAGGCGGGTCGACCGATCGAGCTTTCCGCCGAGGAGGCCGTGCACACGATCACCTTCCGGCTCGACGGGACGACAGCGACCGTGACGTCGCCCGTGCACAGCAATGAGAGCATCCTCAATGCGGCGTTGCGGGTGCGAGGCGACGTGCCGTTCGCTTGCGCCGGCGGGGTCTGCGGAACCTGTCGCGCGGTGCTGACCGATGGCGCGGTCGACATGGTGGAGAACTATGCGCTTGAGCCGGAGGAGCTTGCGCGCGGGTATGTGCTGACCTGCCAGTCGATTCCGACGAGTGATCGCGTCGCGGTCGACTACGACGCATAGAAGGGCTCGCAATGATTGACCTGACTTTTGCTGGCGGTGTTGCCGAGGTTGTGCTGAATGCGCCGACAAAGCTGAATGCGGTGGATCGGGATGCGCTCGGCGAGCTCTCGGAGGCCTACACCGAAGCGGCTGCCGCCGGTGTTCGCGCGCTGCTGCTGCGTGGCGAGGGTAGGGCGTTCTGTGCTGGTCGGGACATCTCGAATGTGGATGCGGCGACGGATGATGTGGCTGGCTATCTGGCGGACTTGACGGCCCTGATGCGCCAGATGGACGCATTCCCGGCGCCGACGTTTGCGATTGCGTCTGGTGCGTGCCTCGGGGTTGGGCTCGGGTTCCTCATCGCGACGGACGTTGTCTATGTTGCCGACACCGCGCGCATCGGCTCGCCGTTCGCGAATTTGGGCGCGATTCTCGATTCCGGTGGTCACCCGCTGTTCTACGAGCGGCTTGGCGCACACCGGACGCTCGACCTCATGTACACGGCGGAGTTGATGACGGGGACCGAAGCGGTCGCGCTCGGTCTGTTCAGCCGCGCGGTTGCGGAGGCGGACATCCTGTCGTTCACCCGTGCGCGTGTCGCGCGTGTCGCTGCAGGACCGGCGGAAGCGTTCATGGCCAGCAAACGACTCGTACACGGCCTGCGCGACGGCGTGGACCCCAACGGCTTTGGTCGCGAAGGTTGGGATCGCGGCGGCTTCTGGGAGGCGCTCGCGGAGGAGAGCGCGGCTCAGGTGGCTCTCACGACGACCCCCGACTACCGCGAGGGCTTCGCGGCGTTCCGAGAGAAGCGAACCCCCACCTTCGGCGCCTAGCCGTATCTGGCTTTGCAGCCCGGGTGGATGCTGCCCCGGGTCGTGGTGCCCCCCCAAGCTGCTCGTGTTAATCAGGAACTATTCCTTCGGAGGAGGTGATCCTGATTAACACGAGCAACTCCGCGCTCTCTCCGGGTAATCGCAGACCGGAGCGGACGGGACGGATGAGAGGAGGGACTGTCTAAGGGAACTGCGCAGTGCAGGACTGTTAGAGGGAGCCGAGTAGTAGCAGCGGCTCCTCGATGCAGTGCGCGACGAATGTGAGGAAGCCGGAGGCGACATCCCCGTCACAGACGCGGTGATCGAATACGAACGACAGCGTCACGACCTTTCGCACCGCGAGTTGACCGTCGATAACCCATGGGCGGTCGATGATGCGCCCGACGCCGAGCATTGCGACTTCCGGGTGGTTGATGATGGGCGCCGAACCGTCGACGCCGAAGCCGCCATAGTTGTTGAGGGTGAAGGTTCCGCCGCTGAGTGCTCCCGCCGAAAAGTTGCCCGCGACCGCCTGCTCCACGAGTGCAGCGACAGCGTCGCGCAGCTGCCGCGTGGTCAAATCCTGCGCGGCCGGGATGACCGGAACCATGAGACCTCGCGCCGTCTGCGTAGCCAGCCCCAGATTGATCGCCGCGTGCTGTACGAACTCGCCTCGCTCATCGTCGACCGAGGAATTGAGCACCGGGTACTTCATGAGACCCGCAACAACGAAACGGGCAATCAACGCGGTCAGGCTGAAACGCTCGCCTGTCGAGCTCTCCAGCCGCGCCTTCGCGGTGAACAGCTCTGTGGCGTCGACATCCAGCCAAATGGTCGCCTCGGGGATGGTCGTGCGCGAAAGGCTCAGCCGTGAGCCGATGATCTTCCGCATGCCGGTGATCGGGGTGCGGGTATCACCGGGGACGATCGCGTGTTCCATCGCTGCGATCGCGGCATCCACGTCTTCGCGGGTGACCAGGAGACCCGGCCCGCTGCCGCGCAGGGTCGACGCATCGAGGCCGTGAGACTTCGCCTGCTTGCGCACCAGCGGCGAAATCACTGGGGAGTGCAGCGGTTCTTCGCCCGCGAGCGCGGTCGCGACCTCGTGCGGCGCTGGCCTGTTCCCGAAACGTCCACCGGCCGGGCGGGAAAGCTTCCTGGTCGACTCCCGGGTTCCGTATCCGATGAGTACGGCGCCGGAGCCGCCATCGCTGTCGGGGCGGACTGCCGTGCCCGGAACGACATCCGGAGCCCCGACGACCTCGGCAACCTCAGCGACCTCAGCCACCGTGAGCAGCACGCCCCCCTTCTGCACGACATCCCCGGGTGCCCCATTCACGCTCTCAACCCTGCCCGCGAACGGCGATGGCAGTTCCACGATCGACTTCGCCGACTCAACCTCAACGACCGGCTGGTCGACCCCGATCACATCGCCCGGCGCGACCAGCCAGTTGACGATCGCCGCCTCGGTCAGCCCCTCGCCGAGATCTGGCAGCAGAAAGTCGGCCATCACCACTCCCACGTGTCGAGCGCGGCAAGAACGCGCTCCGCCGTCGGCAGGTAATGCTCCTCAAGCTTGGGTGACGGGTACGGGATGTCGAACCCCGCGATCCGCAAAATGGGCGCAGCCAGGTGAAAGAACGCTCGCTCACTGACCCGCGCCGCGACCTCGGCACCGTATCCGCCGAACTGGGCCGCCTCGTGGATGACGGCGCACCGCGACGTCTTCCGTACCGACGCCAGAACCGTCTCGTCGTCGAACGGCGAGAGGCTGCGCAGGTCGATGACCTCGACAGACAGACCCTCAGCTTCGCCGAGCACCGCCGACTCGAGCGCCGTTTTCACGGTCGGCCCGTACGCCAGCAGCGTGACGTCGGAGCCTTCGCGCAGCACGGTCGCGCGCGTCATCGGCGCCATCCGCACGGGCAGCTCGATGACATCCTTCGACCAGTACCGGCTCTTGGGTTCGAGGAAGATGACAGGGTCATCGCTTGCGATCGCCTCACGCATCATCGAGTAGGCGTCGGCCGGGTTAGACGGAGTCACGACCGTCAGACCGGGCGTGTGCGTCCAGTACGCCTCGGACGAGTCCGAGTGGTGCTCGACGCCGCCAATGCCACCGGCATACGGAATGCGGATCACGATAGGCAGCGTCACCGCACCGCGCGTTCGGTTATGCATCTTCGCGACATGGGAGGTGATCTGCTCGAACGCCGGGTAACTGAACGCGTCGAATTGCATCTCTACGACCGGCCGCATCCCGTACATGGCCATGCCGATCGCGGTGCCCACGATGCCCGCCTCGCCGAGCGGCGAGTCCCAGACGCGACTCTCGCCGAACTGCGCGTTCAGCCCGTCGGTGACGCGGAAGACACCGCCGAGCGGTCCGACATCCTCACCGAAGATGACGACAGTGGGATCGTCGGCTAGGGCATCGCGCAGTGCGGCGGTCAAGGCACCGGCCATGCTGATGGGTTGAGCCGAGGGAGTTTCGGATCGTACGGCTGGTTCATGCAGCAGTGTCATGGGTCGCTCCCGGGTTCGGTGGATGCCAGCTCCCTGGCCAGAAACTCGCGCTGCTCGACGAGGTTCGCGCGCTCATTCACGTAGACGTGCTCGAATAGTTCGAGCGGGTCGATGGCGGGCTCCTCGCTCATCGCTTCGCGGGTCGTTGCAGCGAGCTGTTCCGCTTCGGCAGCGACCTCGTCACGCCGTTCATCGGTCAGCACGCCCTCGCGAACCAGATAGGCGTCGAGGCGCGAGATGGGGTCGAGCCCTCGCCAGGCAGCCTCCTCAGACTGGTCCCGATAGCGGCTCGGGTCATCCGAGTTGGTGTGTGCCTCAACGCGGTAGGTGAGCCCTTCGATCATGGTCGGGCCGTTGCCAGCGCGGGCATTCTCGACCGCCGCCGAGATCACCGCGTACATTGCGGCCGCGTCGTTTCCGTCGACGAAGTAGCCCGGCATCCCGTAGCCGATCGCTCTGTCCGCAAGGGTTCGCGCATGCGACTGCTTCGCAATCGGAACGCTGATCGCGTACTGGTTGTTTTGGATCACGAAGACGACGGGTGCCTGCCACACCGCGGCGAAATTGAAGGCCTCATGAGCATCGCCCTCGCTCGTTGACCCGTCACCCAGAAACGTCAGGGCGACAACATCGTCATGCTTGAGCCTGGCCGCCGTCGCCAACCCGACGGCGTGGAGGGCCTGGGTCGCCAGCGGCGTGGCCTGTGCAGCAACGCGATGTACGTTCGGGTCGAAGCCCATGTGCCAGTCGCCGCGAAACAGCTTGAGCGACTCCAGTGGACTGATACCGCGCGTCATCAGCGCCATGGTGTCGCGATAGGTCGGGAACAGCCAGTCCTGCGGAGCGAGAGCCTCGACGGCGGCAATTTCGCACGCCTCCTGCCCGACCGCCGAAGGGTAGGTTGCGAGCCGCCCCTGGCGCGTCAACGCCGTGACCTGAACGTCGAAGCGGCGCCCGAGAACCATCTTGCGATAGAGCGAAAGCAGGATGTCGGGTGACGGCATCGAGAAGCCAGCGGTCGCCTCTGCTGCTGCCGCAATCCCGTCGCTGGTGATCAGCGAGATGGGCAGCTGCGTGGGGCGAGTCGGCTCAGCTGTGCTGACAACACTGTCGTTCATGACGCAATCGTGCAGCAGTCGGGCACAGCTTTCGAGGGGCTGGTGAGAGGTGTTTACGGATGGCGCGCCACCGGTCGATTCCGCGCCATTTGTAGCGCGCGAGACAACCTAATCGCGCCAAACGTCCTTTGCCACGCCGGCCGCAGTGCCATCCCGGCTATCGAGCACGACGTGCGACTGTGTCGATACGACGCCCGGCATTTCGTGGATCTGCCGCATGATGACCTCGCTGAGCTGTTCGTGATCCGGCGCGCTGACGGTAAGGACAAAGTCGATGTCGCCCGCGACGGCCTGGACGGACTCGACGTACGGCAATCTGGACAGCGCGGTCGCGAGCTCCTGCCACGGCGCCGTTCCGGTCTTCACGATCACGATCGCGGTGACGTTCAGGCCGATGGCCTTGCGATCGACCTGGGCGCCGAAGCTTTTCAGAACCCCGGTCTCGATCAGGATCTGCACGCGCTTGTGTGCTGCCGTGCGAGAAATGTGCACGCGCTCCGCCAGCGATCGGATCGACAGGCGGGAGTCCTGACTCAACTCCGAGATGATCGCCCGATCGATGCGGTCCACAGCCATGGCATCAGGGTACGCCGCCGCTGCCTCGTCGCCAGCGTGTAACACTGCTCTCGCCGCCCGTAGGATTGTGGGATGCCCGGCGAGTCCTTCTACTTGACCACGCCCATCTTCTACGTGAATGATGTGCCACACATTGGTCACGCGTATACCGAGGTGGCCGCCGACATCCTGACTCGATGGCACCGGCAGAGCGGCGACGATACCTGGCTGCTGACCGGAACAGACGAGCACGGGCAGAAGATCCTGCGTACGGCCGTCGCAAACGACACCACTCCCAAGGAGTGGGCAGACAAGCTCGTGAGGGATGCCTGGCTTCCGCTTCTCGAAACTCTGAATGTCGCCAACGATGACTTCATTCGCACCACAGACGAGCGGCATGAGACCGCCGTCCTGATCTTCCTGCAGAAGCTCTACGACGACGGATTCATTTACAAGGGCGAGTACGAGGGCTACTACTGCGTCGGCTGCGAAGAGTACAAGCAACTCGACGACCTGATGGAGACTGCAGACGGCGACTACGCCGGCCAGCTGGTGTGCAAGATCCACGGCCGCCCGGTCGAGGTTCTGCAGGAGACCAACTACTTCTTCAAGATGAGCCAGTTCCAGCAGCCGCTGCTCGACCTGTACGAATCGCAGCCCGAGTTCGTGCAGCCGGCGAGCGTTCGCAACGAGATCATCTCGTTCGTGAGGTCGGGGCTCAACGACCTGTCGATTTCGCGGTCGAGCTTCGACTGGGGCATCCAGATCCCGTGGGACACCTCGCA
This sequence comes from Glaciihabitans sp., assembly GCA_025463785.1. Classification (GTDB taxonomy): domain Bacteria; phylum Actinomycetota; class Actinomycetes; order Actinomycetales; family Microbacteriaceae; genus Galbitalea. The sequence goes on along the minus strand of JAODBD010000006.1, from coordinate 13,911 downwards.
CGTGCTGTACGTCTGGTTCGACGCGCTGCTCAACTACATCACCGCGATCGGCTACGGCACAGACGATGAGCAGTTCGCCCGTCGCTGGCCTGGTACGCACCTCGTCGGAAAAGACATTGCCCGCTTCCATGCGGTCATCTGGCCAGCCATGCTCATGGCGGCAGGTATCCAGGTGCCGACGCAGGTCTTCGGCCACGGCTGGCTGCTCGTCGGTGGCGAGAAGATGTCGAAATCGAAGCTCACCGGTATTGCCCCGAACGAAATCACCGACACGTTCGGCTCGGATGCCTTCCGCTACTACTTCATGCGTGCGATCAGCTTCGGCCAGGACGGCTCGTTCAGCTGGGAAGACCTGAGCGCCCGTTACCAGTCCGAGCTCGCCAATGGCTTCGGCAACCTCGCATCCCGGGTCATCGCCATGGTCTCCCGCTACTACGACGGTGTCGTGCCGTCGCCCGGGCCGTACGGCGAGGCCGACCTCGGCATCCAGAAGACTGTTCGGGATGCCGCTTCCGCTGCGAACACTGCCATCGCCCGTCTCGCAATCCACGAGGCGCTCGCCGCCGTCTGGACCATCGTCGAAGAACTCAACGGCTACATCACCATCCAGGAGCCATGGGTCCTGGCCAAGGACGAGGCCCCGCGCGAGCGACTCGGCACCGTGCTGTACACGGCGACCGAGGGGTTGCGTGCGCTCGCCGTGCTGCTCTCGCCGATCATCCCCGAGTCAACCGAAGTACTGTGGAGCGCACTCGGTGCCGACTCACTCGGTGCCGACTCAGACGGTGCCGACTCACTCGGTACCGTCTGGGAGCAGTTGCTGCCGGATGCCGGCCGATGGGGCCAGCTGCCCGCGGGATCCCGTGTGACGCCGATCGAACCGCTGTTTCCGCGCATCGAGCCCGCCGTCGTCTAGCGCTTCTAGCTCCAGCGCGTACCCTGAATACGATGACTGACGCGATCGAATACCCGCCGTTGCCCGAGGCGCTTGTCGTGCCCGTCTACGACAACCACACGCACCTCGAGATGGGCCCGGACGGCCCGGGGCTCGACTATCGAGAACAGCTCGACCGGGCATCCAGCGTGGGTGTTCGTGGCGTCGTGCAGGTCGGCACAGACCTTGCGAGTTCGCGTTGGTCTGCCGACATCGCCGCGGTTGAGCCTCGCGTGCTGGCCGCTGTCGCGCTGCATCCGAACGAGGCGCCCCTGCTGGATTCCGCCGGGACGCTCGACGATCAGCTGGCCGAAATCTTCGAACTCGCCGGGCGTCCGCGTGTTCGCGCCATTGGTGAGACCGGGCTCGACTACTTCCGCACGGGCGAAGACGGGCAAGCGGCCCAGCTGCGATCCTTCGAGGCGCACATCGCGATCGCCAAGGAGCGGGGGCTCGCCCTGCAGATCCACGATCGCGATGCGCATCGCGACGTTCTCGCGACCCTGCTGCGGGTCGGAGCACCTGAGCGCACGGTGTTTCACTGCTTCAGCGGCGACGAGGAACTCGCGCGTACCCTCGCCGAGAACGGCTGGTACGCGTCCTTCGCCGGCACGGTGACATTCAACAATGCGCCGGCCCTGCGCGTCGCGCTCGAGGTGCTACCACGGCGTCTCGTGCTCATCGAGACGGATGCGCCATACCTGACGCCGATGCCGTTCCGCGGGCGGCCCAACTCCTCGTACCTCATCCCGCACACGCTTCGCGCGATGGCTGCGCACCTCGGCACGGATGTGTCGATGCTCGCGGCGCTGATCTCCTCGAACACCGAGGAGGTGTACGGCCGTTGGGACTCCGAGCCCGTCACCGACCCGCCGAACCCGTTCGGCGAGCAGTGAGCGCAATGCTGGGACCGGCTGAGATCCGCGATCTGGCCGAGCTTCTCGGCATCCAGCCCACCAAGAAGCTGGGCCAGAACTTCCTACTTGATGCCAATACCGTGCGCCGAATCGTCCGCATCGCGGGAGTAGCGGCCGGCACCACCGTGGTCGAGGTGGGCCCCGGCCTCGGGTCGCTCACGCTGGGACTCCTCGAAACGGGCGCCCGGGTCGTCGCGGTCGAGATCGACAATCGGCTCGCGACGCAGTTGCCGCTGACGGTCGCCGCGGCCGCTCCTGACGCCGATCTGACCGTTGTTACAGCTGATGCGCTGTCGGTTACGGCGCTCGATCCTTCGCCGTCTGTGCTCGTCGCGAACCTGCCGTACAACATCTCGGTGCCGGTCGTGCTGCACTTCCTCGAGCACTTCCCCGAGCTCGAGCGCGGTCTGGTCATGGTGCAGGCGGAGGTCGGTCAGCGACTCGCTGCCCCTCCCGGTTCCAAGATCTACGGCAGCCCGAGCGCCAAAGCCGCCTGGTATGGCGAATTCAAGCTGGCCGGCAACGTCTCGCGGCAGGTGTTCTGGCCGGTGCCCAACGTTGACTCGGTGCTGGTGTCGTTCGAGCGTCGGGATGCGCCCGGCACGGAGGCCGAGCGGCTCGCCACCTTCGCCCTCGTTGACGCAGCGTTTCAGCAGCGGCGCAAGATGCTCCGTCAGTCGCTGTCGGTCGTCCTCGGCGACTCGGCCACGGCATCCTCTCGCATCGAAGCCGCCGGGCTCACCCCCACATCTCGCGGCGAGGAACTGACCGTGCGCGACTTCCTGGCGATCGCGCGCTCCTGATCGCCGCGCGGCGCCCAGCAGGTCCCGCCCGGGACGGCGTAGCGTCGAGGCATGCGCGCGATCACGATTCCCCGGTTCGGCGGCCCGGAGGTCCTGACACTCGCGGACATCCCGGAGCCTGAGCTCGGCGCGGACGACGTGCTGATCGAAGTTGCGGCCGCCGGCGTCAATCGCGCCGATCTCGCGCAGAGGCAGGGCTACTACCCACCGCCGGCCGGGGCACCGGAGTGGCCAGGTATGGAGCTTTCGGGCACGATCCTGAGCATTGGCGACAACGTCACCGCGTGGCATGCGGGCGAGCGGGTCTGCGCGCTCGTTCCCGGCGGGAGTTATGCCGAACGGGCGGTGGTGGATGCTCGCCTGCTGCTTCCGGTTCCGGCGAACGTCGAGCTGGTTGATGCCGCAGGCATCCCCGAGGCTGCGTGCACGGTTTGGGCCAACGTCTTCATGGCCGCTGGACTGAAATCCGGCCAAACTCTTCTCGTCCACGGTGGATCGAGCGGCGTTGGCTCGATGGCTATCCAGTTGGCGACAGCGGTCGGCGCCAGGGTCTTCGCAACCGCAGGCAGCGCCGAGAAGGTGGCGTTTTGCGTCGAACTCGGAGCGTACGGCATCAACTACCGCGAGGAAGACTTCGTAGCGGCGATCGCTGAGTACGCGGCCGGTGTCAAGGGTGCTGGTGTCCACGGTGCTGCGGCCACTGGCGCGGTGGTCGATGTCGTCCTCGACATCGTCGGCGGCGAATACCTGCAGCGCAACATCGACGTCCTGGCGCTGGGCGGCACGATCATGATTATCGCTAATCAAAGCCGAAAGCCCGGCGACTTCGACATCGGGTCGCTGACCCGCAAGCGCGGGCGCATCTGGGGCACGACTCTGCGCGCCCGCCCGATCGAGGAGCGGGCCGAGATCGTGGCTGCGGTCAGCGAGACCGTCATGCCGCTGTTTGCCGATGGTGTCATCCATCCGGTCACCGACAGCGTGTTCGCGCTTGCCGACGCAGCGGATGCCCACCGCCGAATGGAGTCTTCTGAGCACCTCGGCAAGATCCTGCTGTCGATGTAGCGCCGCCGAACGGGCGCGGCGGCGAGCTCGACACGTCACGCAGCCTCGGCTGTGGCAATTGGCTGCGGAACCCTCCAGTAGGTTGGTTATATGACCTCCTTGGCGGCCCAGAAGATGGTGCACGCGAAGGCGCCCGGCAAAATCAACGTCTTCCTCAAAGTCGGCGCACTTCTCGACGACGGCTACCACGATGTCGCGATCGCCTATCAGGCGGTGTCCCTGTACGAAGAGGTTCGCGCGTATCCGGCCGACGACTTCTCGATCGAGATCGCCGGAACAGTCGAGCTGTCGCGCGTGCCGACCGACGGCTCCAACATCGCGATCAGGGCCGCACGACTCCTGGCCCGCCGCGCCGGCTACCGCGGGGGAGTGCACCTCGAGATCGGCAAGCATGTTCCCGTGACGGGCGGAATGGGGGGAGGATCAGCGGATGCCGCTGCCACACTCCTCGCCTGCGACGCGCTCTGGGGCACGGAGTTGCCCCGCGACGAAATGCTCTCGCTGGCCACCCAGTTGGGTTCCGACGTGCCGTTCGCGTTCACCGGTGGCACAGCAATTGGCACGGGCCGCGGGGACCAACTAAGCCCGGCCCTCGCCCAGGGCCAGTTCCAGTGGGTGCTGGTCGTGGCCGACTTCGGCCTGTCGACGCCGGCCGTCTACGCCGAACTCGACAACCACCGCGATCGTCACGCGCAAGACATTTTTCCGGCCGAGGTACAGCCATTCGTTGACGCGAACGTGCTTCAGGCGCTCCGTGCCGGCGACCCGCACATGCTCGCGGAGACGCTATACAACGACCTGCAGGCGCCGGCGCTCCATCTGGAACCGTCGCTGGCATCCGTTCTCGAACTCGGCGAAGAAAACGGCGCTCTGGCCGGGGTGATCTCGGGATCGGGCCCCACCGTCGCGTTCCTCGCGGCAGACCTCGACAGCGCGCTTGAGCTGCAGATCGCACTGTCGGCCGCGCGTCTCAACGTGGTGCGGGTCACCGGCCCGGTGCACGGCGCACGGCTGGTTAACCTGTAGAGAAAAAACTTCTGCCGCCGTGTCGAAAAACGGGAGTACGGTTCGTCGCGAGAGTGAATCATTCACCGTGTCGAATTTGACGGCACACACAGAAGGAGCAACTCATGGCTGAGGAATACGTCGTATTGATCATGGAAGAGGCCTGGGACCCGTCGCAGGTTACCGAGGCACAGTGGACCGGCGCCATGCAGGCTCACCAGGCCTTCGCTAAGGCGGTCATTGATGCCGGCGCGCAGATTCTCGGTGGCGATGCACTGCAGTCGCCGTCGACGGCCGTGCGCATCCTGCCTGCAAAGGATGGCAAGGCAGCGGTCTTCACCGACGGTCCCTTCGGTGAGACCAAGGAGGTCCTGACCGGCTATTACAAGCTGGGTGTCAAGGATGCAGCCCAGGCGCGCGAACTCGCGGCCCTGTGCCCGACCGGCGGCTCAATCGAGCTTTATCCGGTCATGGAGACAGGAGCGATGGAGTAGCGAGGTTTAATGGGGCGTGGCCACATCCGAGCTGGACCAGGCGTTCAAGGAGGAGTGGCCGCGCATCCTCGCGGCGGTCATCCGTTTCACAGGCAGTCTCGAACTCGCCGAGGATGCCGTGCAGGAGGCGTTTGCCCGCGCCGCGGCATCGCGCGAACGGGAGCTGCTGATCAATCCGGCCGCGTGGGTCACGACGGTCGCGAAACGCATCGCCATCGACACCGTGCGACGGGATGCTGAGCTTCGCAAGCGACTTCCGCTCCTGGCCGATGAGCAGCCGCCGGGACTCGACGAGTCGCCCGGCGGCGATGATCGCCTCGGCCTGCTGTTTGTCACCTGCACGCCTGACCTCGCGCCCGAGACGCGTCTCGCGCTTGCGCTGCGGTTCGTCTGCGGCATCCCGACCGAGCACATCGCCGATTCAATGCTCGTGACTCACACGGCACTGAGCGCGCGCCTCACACGGGCGAAGCGACAGATTGAGCACGACGGCATCCGCTTCTCGCCGATCGACGAACTCGAATTCGGCGACCGCCTCACTGATGTCCTCGGCACGATTCATCTGCTTTACACGATCGGTCACACGGCGCTCACCGGGGAACGCGTCGGCACGTCTTCGATCACCTCGACGGCGCTCGAACTGGCTCGCGCGGTCAGGTCAGTCATGCCCGGCGACCGCGAAACTGCGGGACTTCTCGCCCTTCTCCTGCTGACGGATGCCCGCTCGGGTGGCCGGGTCGACGAGCGGGGCGAGCTGGTCACCCTCGAACACGCCGACCGAAGCACCTGGGATGTGGACGCCATCCGCGAGGGCCTCACGCTCGCCGCGGTTGCTTTGCCTGGCGGCGGACAGTTCGCGCTCGAGGCCGGCATCTCAGGCCTGCACTGCCAGTCCGCCGACTGGGCTTCTACAGACTGGCGATCCATCTGTGTGCTTTACGACAGGCTGGTCGAGCGGTGGCCGTCCCCCGCGGCCAAGCTGGCGCGAATCGTGGCGCAAAGCTATCTGCCGGGGGGCGCGCCAGCCGCGCTCGACCTGCTCGACGCGAGCGAAGCCGAGTTCTCTGGGGCGGCCGCCCGACAGGCGGTGGCGGCGCGAGCCGACATCCTGCGTCGGCTTGGGCGAACCGCCGATGCCCGGGCCGCATACGTGCGCGCGAGATCTCACGAACGCAACGGCCCGGTGCGCGACTACTTTGGTCGACGCATCGACGAACTCGACGAACTTGGCTGACTCGACGAACTGGGCGAGGTGAGGTTACGGCACGTCGTCCGGGGTAACCGACGTGCGGTGCTGCGTGACCGTGCGGCCGTCAGCATCCGTGCCACTCTGCACGGTCGTGACCGACTGGCGCTTGCGCAGCATGAAAATGAGACCGATGACGAACACCACAATCCCCGCACCCATCAGGATGTACCCGACCAGCTGGAGATTGATAACGGCGTTCTGGATGTGAACGGCGAACGTGAGAACTGCGCCGATCACGAATAATACGATTCCGGTTCCTATACTCATGCTTCCAAGTTACGCGCGCCCCAGTTCGCGGCAAGGGGTGGCGCATCCGCTACCGGTACTGTAAATACATGCCTCGCACCCTCAGTATTGCCGTGATTCCGGGCGACGGAATCGGTCCAGAAGTCATCGCGGAAGCCGCCAAAGTACTGCATTCGGCCGCTCCGGACGGCATCCTGTTCCAGACGACCGAGTATCCGTTCGGTGCCGGGCACTATCTGGCGACCGGCGACATCCTGAGCGACGACGATCTTGCCGACCTCGGCAAACACGACGCGATTTTGCTCGGCGCCGTCGGGGGAGACCCGCGGGATCCCAGGCTTTCCGGCGGCATCATCGAGCGCGGGCTGCTGCTGAAGTTGCGTTTTGCGTTCGATCACTACGTGAACCTGCGGCCGACCACACTGTTCCCCAACGTCGAGTCACCTCTGGCGAGTCCCGGCAACGTCGATTTCGTCGTGATTCGGGAGGGCACGGAGGGGCCGTATGTCGGCAACGGCGGCGTCATCCGCAAGGGCACGCCTCACGAAATCGCGACCGAGGTGTCGATCAACACGTCCTATGGGGTCGAGCGGGTCGTGCGCTTCGGCTTCGAAACCGCGATGAGGCGCGGCAGGAAGCTGACGCTCGTCCACAAAACCAATGTGTTGACCAATGCCGGCGGCCTCTGGCAGCGCACTGTCAACGCGGTCGGCGTCGAGTATCCGGATGTCGCGGTCGACTACCTGCACGTCGACGCCGCGACTATCTTTCTCGTCACCGATCCCGCTAGATTTGACACCATCGTCACAGACAATCTCTTTGGCGATATTCTCACCGATCTCGCGGCCGCAATCAGCGGTGGCATCGGACTGGCAGCCTCGGGCAACATCAATCCGGATGGCACCTTCCCCAGCATGTTCGAGCCGGTCCACGGATCCGCGCCAGACATCGCCGGCCAGCAGAAAGCCAACCCAACGGCGGCAATTCTGTCGGTCGCGCTGCTCCTCGACCATCTGGGATTTGCGGATGCCGCATCCCGAGTGAGCGCGGCCGTGACCGCCGACCTCGCCGAGGCCTCGCTCACCCCGCGAACCACTTCAGCAATCGGCGACGCAATCGTCGCCCGGCTGACGCAGAATTAGATCACCTCGAAGAAAGAAACACGACATGGTTATCCAGCTTCCAATGGCAACGAAGGATCTCACCTTCCAGGTCACCCACAATGAGAACGCCAAGTCGGCGCAGGAGCGCGAAGAGATTTTCGCCAACCCAGGGTTTGGCAAGTACTTCACTGACCACATGGTCGACATCTGCTGGTCAGAGCACGGCGGCTGGCACCGTCCGCGCGTGCAACCGTACGGACCCATCGCACTCGACCCCGCCGCAGCCGTGCTGCACTACGCGCAGGAAGTGTTCGAGGGTCTGAAGGCCTACCGCCACGAGGACGGCAGCATCTGGACGTTCCGCCCCGAGGCCAACGCTCGCCGGATGCAGCGCTCGGCGCGGCGGCTGGCACTGCCCGAGCTTCCGACGGAGTACTTCGTCGAGTCGCTGAGGCAGCTCATCGCCGCCGACGGCGACTGGGTGCCCGGCGGCGGCGAGTCGAGCCTCTACCTGCGTCCGTTCATGTTCGCCAAGGAGGCGTTCCTCGGCGTTCGTCCGGCGGCCAAGGTCAACTACTACGTGATCGCGAGCCCTGCGGGTGCCTACTTCAGCGGGGGAGTTGCTCCCGTGTCGATCTGGCTGTCGACCGACTACTCGCGCGCGGGGCGCGGTGGCACCGGCGCGGCGAAGACGGGCGGTAACTACGCTTCGTCGCTCGTGGCACAGCAGGAGGCGTATGCCCACGACTGCGCGCAGGTGCTGTTCCTCGATTCAGAGGAGAGCAAGTACCTCGAAGAGCTCGGCGGCATGAATATCGTTCTCGTCCACAGGGATGGCACTCTCATCACGCCCGAGTCGCCGAGCATCCTCGAGGGCATCACGCTCGATTCCGTGCTGCAGCTTGCACGCGACCGTGGGCTCGCAACGGAGATGCGACGTGTGTCGATCGATGAGTGGCGCGACGGCTTCAACGCAGGTGATATTACGGAGGTGTTCGCCTGCGGGACGGCTGCGGTGATCACGCCCATCTCGCAGCTGAAGACGGCCGACTACACCATCGGATCTGCGGATGCGCCGGCGGGCGAGCTCACGATGTCACTTCGCCAGGAACTGACCGATATCCAGTACGGCCGCAAGCCGGACCCGCACGACTGGATGGTCAGGTTGGACGGTTAGGCTCAACGAGTGAAGATCGCGCGTTTTAGCACCGACGGGGATCCCCGCTACGGCATCGTCGATGGAGACGATCTGGTCGTCCTGGTTGGCGACCCCATGTTCAGTGGATTTGCAACTACGGAGGATCGTGTCCCGCTGGAGTCGGCGAAGCTGCTGGCTCCAGTCATCCCGAGGTCAAAGATCGTCTGTGTCGGCCTGAACTATGCCGACCACAAGGATGACCTGCACATCGACAGCCCGGAAACACCGCTGCTCTTCCTGAAGCCCAACACGGCGATCGTGGGCCCCGGTGACACGATTCAGATCCCGCCGGTCGAGGGTCGGATCGTGCACGAGGGTGAGCTGGCCATTGTGATCGGCAAGATCGCCAAGCAGGTGAAGGCCGAGAACTTCGCCGACTACGTGTTCGGGTACACGATCGCAAACGACGTATCCGCGCGTGACGTGATGTTCTCGGATGGCCAGTGGGCCCGGGCGAAGGGCTACGACACGTTCTGCCCGATCGGTCCGTTCATTGAGACCGAGCTTGACACCGGCAACCTCGACATCCAGACCTACGTCGATGGCGAGCCGCGCAGGCACGGCAACACCAGGGACATGATTCACGGGATCCCTGAGATCGTTGCGTTCGCGTCTGACATCTGGACCCTGCTGCCCGGTGACCTGATTCTCACAGGAACCCCGGCCGGGCTCGGCGGCTTCGTTGACGGCCAAACGGTTGACATCACAATCGACGGCATCGGGACGCTCAGTAACCCAGCACGCAACCGCGTGGAAGTTCCCTAGATAGAGGTTGTCTTTCGAAGTTGACTACGTCGAGGGTGTCCAGGTTTCGCTGGACTGCCGGCGTCCTGCTGGCGGCCCTGGGCGCCGCTGCCGGGTACGGCATCCACGTTCTCCTGCCTGGGTTCCCGTGGTTGACGGCGTCGCTTCTGTTGGGCGTGATTGCGGGATGCATCCCGCCGTTTCGTCCCGCGCTCGACGGGGTATTCAGGGCGGGCCTTGCCCTGTCAGCTCGTCGACTGCTGCGCGTCGGGATCGTGGTGCTGGGGCTCCAGCTCAGCCTCGCCAACATCGTGCAGCTGGGCTGGCTGACGGTCGTCGCGATCGTCGTTCTGGTTGCGCTGAGTTTCGTCGTTACCTGGCTAATCGCTCGGGCGTTTCGGCTCGAGGGCGACCAGCCTGTCCTGTTTGCCGCCGGCTTCTCGATCTGTGGCGTCTCCGCCGTCGGCGCTATGAGTGCCGCACGCGGATCTGACCCGAAAGACACCGGAACCCCCGTGGCCCTCGTCACGCTCTATGGAACTCTGGCCATCGTGGTTCTGCCGGCGCTGGCCCCCGTTCTCGGGCTCGATCACGTGCAGTTCGGCCACTGGGTTGGCGCCAGCGTTCACGACGTCGGCCAGGTCGTCGCCACCGCACAAACGCTCGGCACAGCGGCTCTCGCAGCGGCTGTCGTGGTCAAGCTCACGCGCGTGCTGATGCTTGCGCCGATGGTCGCGATCACCTCGATCGTGACTCGTCGCCGTGGCACTGTGACGGGCAAGCCCCCGGCGATTGTTCCGCTGTTCATCATTGGGTTTCTTGTAATGGTGCTCATTCGCACGTTCCTGCCTGTCCCGGATGTCGTGCTCGCGATAGCCAACTTCGTACAGTCGGCGCTCCTCGCGATGGCTCTGTTCGGAATAGGCGCATCCCTTCGCCTCGAGCAGCTGGCGAGGACCGGCCTGCGCGCGCTGAGCGTCGGGCTCGTCTCGTGGATCGTGCTGCTGGGCTTCGGCCTCGGGATCGTCTGGATCGCGGGCGTCTAGCCAATCCCGGGCCGCCCCGGCCGCCTCGGCCGCTGCCCGGAACTAACGGCCGCGGCTCGGAACTAGCCGCAGCGCCTTCCCGGAGCCATCGGCGCACGAGCCTCCAGGCCGAACCGTGCGCCATCCCCGAGCGCCACCCGAGAGCTACCTCGTAAGCTACCCCGGAGCTTGTCGCGAACTGTTCGTGATTTTCAGGAACCGATCCTTAGAAGGAGTGCTTCCTGAAAATCACGAGTAGTTCGAGTAGCTGGAGTAGCTGGAGTAGCTGGAGTAGCTCGAGCGGGTTTGTGTTGTTTGTGTTGTTTGTGTTGTTCGAGCTGTTCGATGGGTTCGAGGAGTCGAGCGGAGTCGAGAGGAATCGAGCAAGCCCTAGCCGCACGAACGGCCCGAGCAGCTTGATCAGCACGGCCAGTCTGAGCGGCACGAGCAGTCCGCATAACCCAATCAGCACGAGCCAGCCGCGGGTTTCACCTAGTCCGTCTGGCCGGCGCGGGTTCACCCGCTCCATCCTGCCGATGGCGCACAGGTAGGATTGGTCGGCCATGTCAGCCCCATTTTCTACCGCATCCGGAACCGACGTCCGCGTCCGTTTCTGCCCATCGCCCACCGGTACGCCGCACGTCGGACTCATTCGAACTGCGCTCTTCAACTGGGCCTACGCGCGTCACACCGGCGGCAAGCTGATCTTCAGGATCGAAGACACGGATGCCGCCCGCGACTCCGAAGAGAGCTACCAGCAGCTGCTCGACGGGCTGCGCTGGCTCCGCATCGACTGGGATGAAGGCATCGACGTCGGCGGCCCCCAGGCGCCGTACCGCCAATCACTGCGCACCGGCATCTACCTCGACCTGATCGAGAAGCTGAAGGCATCCGGCCACCTGTACGAAAGTTTTGCGACCGGCGAGGAGATCGAAGCGCGCAACGTCGCGGGCGGCCGCGACCCGAAGCAGGGCTACGACAACTTCGAGCGTGACCTCACACAGGCCGAGCGGGATGCCTTCCGCGCCGAAGGTCGCGAGCCGGCCCTGCGCCTGCGCGTTCCAGACACCGACCTGAGCTTTGATGACCTGGTCCGCGGCGAGATTACTTTCCCAGCCGGGTCGTTCAGCGACTTCGTAGTCGTGCGCCCGAATGGTGCGCCGCTGTACACGTTCGTGAACCCCGTCGACGACGCGCTCATGGGCATCACCCACGTGCTTCGCGGCGAGGATCTGCTCTCGTCAACTCCCCGGCAGATCGCGCTGTACCACGCGCTCATCGAGATCGGGGTGACCGACTTCATCCCGCGCTTCGGGCATCTGCCATACGTCATGGGCGAGGGCAACAAAAAGCTCTCGAAGCGCGACCCCGAGTCGAACCTGTTCCATCACCGCACGCGGGGGTTCATTCCGGAGGGGCTCGTCAATTACCTGGCGCTGCTTGGCTGGTCACTCACGCACGACCGAGACGTGTTCTCGATCGAAGAGATGACGGCCGCGTTCGACGTTGAAGACGTCAATCCGAACCCGGCCAGGTTCGACGTGAAGAAGGCGGAGTCGATCAATGGCGACCACATCCGGTTGCTTTCGGTCGAGGACCTCGCGAGTCGGCTCGAGCCCTACATGGATGGCCTCGTGAAATCCGACGCCGACCGCGCCTTGCTCACCGCTGCGACACCGCTCGTGCAGGAGCGCATGCAGTTGCTGGGCGAAGCGCACGGCCTGCTCGCCTTCCTGTTCACGCCGGATGACGAGCTCGAGTTCGCCGTCGATGCCATACCAGGAGCCGGCGCCGCCCAGACACTGGATGTCGCGATCTCGGCGCTCGCCGAGGTTGAGCCGTGGACGCGCGACGAGATCGAAAATGCGCTGCGCCACGACCTGATCGAGGGGCTCGAACTAAAGCCCCGCGACGCGTTTGGCCCGCTCCGCAGTGGAATCTCGGGCCGTCGCATCAGCCCGCCGCTGTTCGAATCCATGGAGCTCCTCGGCAAGTCGTCAACGTTGGCGAGGTTGGCGCGGTTGCGAGCCGCGCTGTGACGTAGAGCCGCGAACCGACCTCGATTTGGTCGTCTGCGGGGCGCTGCGGGATGCGATGCCATGTCGGTCACGCGCCGTCCGAAGAGCTGACTGACGCGACGAATCTGATGCCGCCACATGGCGTTCGGCCGGTTGCCGGGCCGCATCCCCTGCGCGTTTTGGGCGACGCGTCGCGGTAGGTTAGAGTGACTAGTCGGTCCCGGCTTCGGCCTGGTTCGGTGGGGTATGGTGTAACTGGCAACACGGAAGATTCTGATTCTTTTGTTCTAGGTTCGAATCCTGGTACCCCAGCCAGATGGTTCTTGCTCAAACCACGGTCAAAAGAACTAGTACGAGATTTTTCGACAACTGAACTCCCCGCTTGGTCGCGGGGATTTTCTGTTTTCATCGACGAACGCCGCGCCTCTGTGGAGCCTGTCGCGGCGTGGAGGTCGCGGATGGCGGTGTTGACCCTGTTGCGGTCGCTCTCGACGCGGATGCGGTCGTCTTCGACGTACACGATGAGTCGGTTGAAGAACGCGGCCAGCAGATCACGGCGTACCGCGTCGGAAGCGCCCTGGTAAAGTTCGCCGGGTTCGCGGAGTAGTTCGAGGTAAGCCATCGCCTTCTCTGCGCCATACTTCAAGCGGTCTCCGGTGAGTTCGAGCTTCTCCTTGACTGCTTCCTTCTGAAGAGTGGTCTGCTCGGTCTTGGCCCGCAGTTTCGGCACTGAGACGGCGCCGGTGGCGGCGAGGTCGATCAGTCGCTCTTCCTGAGTCTCCAGCTTGGCCAGTTGTTGGCGCAGTTGTGCCTTGGCATCTCGATCGGCTGCGAGGAGGTCATGGACCGCCTCGCGGATCAGCATGGTCATGTCATCGATTGCCTGGCCATCGAACCGCTCGGCAGCCATGGCCCGCACGATATGTGCTTCTACCTGCTCGACTCGAATCGCGGGTGTCGAGCAGAGCCGGCGCTGCTTGGCTGTGCAGATGAAGTATTCGTACATCCCACCATTTCCGGTGTTCTGGCTATAGAGCAAACGACTTCGTCGGCCTGCCTGAAGGCACTCGCCGCAGTAGAGCACGCCCTTGAGATAGTGGAAGTGGACGA
>JAODBD010000008.1 GCA_025463785.1 Glaciihabitans sp. | reverse complement strand
TGCCTTGGCTGCCGCGCTCGCGTCGAAAAGTCCTCTTTGTTGAGGGTTGTCGCGCGAGACGGCGTTGTTCTGCCGGATCCGTCCGCAGTACTTCCCGGCCGCGGTGCGTGGGTACATCCCACTCCAGCATGTGTCGAGAAGTCGATTGCGCGCAAAGCCCTTGGCCGAGCGTTTCGGGTTAGCGTCGCGCTGGATTCCAGCAGGTTACTTGCAGTGTTAGTTACAAGCGGCGAGGAGCGGATTGCTCCTCTCAACGAAATGGCTGATTGACCAATGGACAACTAATGAGCGGCTCGAAATGAGACCCGTCCGTCACTAATGGTCTGCCCCTGTTCGGGTGCAGACTCGAACAGGAGAGAAGTGGCTGCCAAACCACGCGTACACGAAGTCGCCGCCGAATTGGGCGTCGACAGCAAGGTTGCCCTAGACAAGCTCAAGGAAATGGGCGAATACGTCAAGGGACCTTCTTCAAGCATTGAACCCCCGGTCGCACGCCGTCTGAAGGCTGCGCTCGAGGCCGCCGGCATCAAGCCGGCTCCAGCCGCGGCGCCTGCACCAGTGAAGGCTGCTGCGCCGCGCCCGACTGCGAAGCCGATCGCGGAGGCACCCGTCGTAACACCCGATGCGGATGTCGCCCCCATCGCCCCGCCGCCCCTTACGGTCGCCGAGCGCCAGGCTGCAGCAGCGGCCGCAGCCGCGGCGCCCGCACCTCGGGCAGAAGAGCCCGCCGCCGAAGCCCCTGAGGCAACCCACGAGGTCGCTTCGGGCATCCCGCGTCCGGGTACGCCGCGTCCGGGCAATAATCCCTTCGCCAGCAATCAGGGCATGCAGCGTCCAGGCGCTCCGCGTCCGGGTAACAACCCGTTTGCGAGCAATCAGGGTATGCAGCGTCCAGGTTCGGCAACCCCGGGCTCGATTCCGCGTCCAGCGGCACCTCGTCCAGGCGCTCCGCGTCCGGGTGGGGCTGGCCAGGGTGCGCGTCCCGGTGGCTTCGGCCAGCGCCCGGGTGGCCCGGGTGGCGCTCCGTACCAGCAGCGTCCGGGTGGTGCAGGCCGCCCGGCAGCGGGTGGCTTCCAGCGTCCGGGTGGCGCGCCAGGCGCGACCCCGGGTTTTGGTGCTCCCCGCCCGGGTGGCGGTGGCGGCCGTGGTCGCGGCCCAGGTGGCGGCACAGCTGGCGCATTCGGTCGCGGTGGTGGCAAGAGCAAGGCTCGCAAGTCGAAGCGTACGAAGAGGGCAGAGTTCGAACTACGCGAAGCTCCGTCGCTCGGTGGCGTCAGCGTCCCGCGCGGTGACGGCAAGACCGTCGTTCGCCTTCGTCGTGGCGCATCCATCACAGACTTCGCCGACAAGATCGACGCCAGCCCAGGCAACCTGGTCACGGTGTTGTTCCACCTCGGCGAGATGGCAACGGCGACCGAGTCACTCGACGAGGCAACCTTTGAGGTATTGGGCGAAGAGCTCGGCTTCAAGATCCAGATGGTGTCTCCAGAGGATGAAGATCGCGAACTGCTGAGTGGCTTCGACATCGATCTCGATCAGGAGCTCGAAGACGAAGACGACGAAGACCTCGAGATTCGTCCGCCGGTAGTGACCGTCATGGGCCACGTAGACCACGGTAAGACCAAGCTCCTCGACGCCATCCGTAAGGCCAACGTCGTGGCCGGTGAGGCGGGTGGAATCACCCAGCACATCGGTGCATACCAGGTCTGGACCGAGCACGAGGGCCACGAGCGCGCTATCACCTTTATCGACACACCTGGCCACGAGGCGTTCACCGCCATGCGTGCCCGTGGTGCGCAGGTGACCGACATCGCGATCCTGGTTGTCGCGGCGGACGACGGCATCATGCCGCAGACCGTTGAGGCTCTCAACCACGCACAGGCAGCAAACGTGCCGATCGTGGTCGCGGTCAACAAGATCGACAAGGACGGCGCAAACCCCGCGAAGGTTCGCCAGCAGCTCACCGAGTTCGGCCTGGTCGCAGAAGAGTACGGCGGCGAGACCATGTTCGTCGACGTGTCTGCACTCAACAACCTCGGCATCGACAAGCTCCTGGATGCCGTGTTGCTGACAGCGGATGCCGGCCTCGACCTGCGCGCCAACCCGAACAAGGATGCCCGCGGCGTCGCCATCGAGGCTCGCCTCGATAAGGGTCGCGGTGCGGTCGCAACCGTGCTCATCCAGTCGGGAACACTGCGTGTCGGTGACTCGATCGTGGCGGGCACCGCTTACGGCAAGGTTCGGGCCATGACCGACGAGGATGGCACCGCCGTTCTCGAGGCTCAGCCAGCGCGTCCCGTGCAGGTGCAGGGCCTGTCGAGCGTGCCCCGCGCAGGCGACACGTTCCTTGTCATCGAGGATGACCGCACGGCTCGTCAGATCGCCGAAAAGCGTGAGGCAGTCGAGCGCAATGCCCAGCTGGCTCGTGCCCGCAAGCGCATCTCGCTTGAGGACTTCACCCGTGCGCTCGAAGAGGGCAAGGTCGACGCGCTCAACCTCATCATCAAGGGTGACGTTTCCGGTGCTGTTGAAGCACTCGAAGAGTCGCTGCTCAAGATCGATGTGGACGACTCGGTCGCCCTGCGCATCATCCACCGTGGTGTTGGTGCCGTCACCGAGAGCGATGTCAACCTCGCAACGGTCGACAACGCGATCATCATCGGGTTCAACGTTCGCCCCGACACGAAGGCGCGCGAGCGCGCTGCCCGTGAGGGTGTGGATGTTCGGTTCTACTCGGTCATTTACGCCGCGCTCGAAGACATTGAGAACTCCCTCAAGGGAATGCTCAAGCCGGAGTTCGAAGAGGTGCAGTCTGGTGTCGCCGAGATCCGCGAGGTCTTCTCCTCCTCGAAGTTCGGGAACGTCGCCGGTGTCATCGTGCGGTCGGGAACGATCACACGAAATGCCAAGGCTCGCGTCATCCGCGACGGCATCGTCGTGGGCGACAACCTGGCCATCGAGTCGCTGCGCCGCTTCAAGGATGACGTCACCGAGGTCCGCACGGACTTCGAGGCGGGCAT
Source organism: Glaciihabitans sp. (assembly GCA_025463785.1). GTDB lineage: Bacteria > Actinomycetota > Actinomycetes > Actinomycetales > Microbacteriaceae > Galbitalea. The sequence goes on along the minus strand of JAODBD010000008.1, from coordinate 150,324 downwards.
CGGGCTGGGTCGTTTCAACGACATCCAGATCGGCGACGAAATCGAGACGATCGAGTTGAAGGAAAAGCCCCGGGTCTAGACCCACCGTGTTTGTTGAGTAGCACCGTGTTGGTTGAGTAGCGCGCGCAGCATCTTGCGGCGCTACTCAGCCAACAACACGAGAACAGGAGCAGACGATGGCAGACGCAGCACGCGCGGCGAAAATGGCCGACCGCATCAAGGTCATCATTGCCAAGAGGCTCGAGCGAGGCATCAAGGATCCCCGGCTGGGCTTTGTCACGATCACCGACGTCCGAGTGACGGGCGACCTGCAGCACGCGTCGGTCTTCTACACCGTGTATGGCACCGACGAAGAGCGTGCCGATTCGGCCGCCGCGCTGAAATCCGCAACGGGGATGCTCCGCAGCGAAGTCGGCAAGAACATCACTGCGCGGCTGACGCCGTCGCTCGAGTTCATCGCTGACGGCATCCCGGAGAATGCGGCGCTCATTGACTCGCTTCTGGCCGAGGCACGCACTCGCGACACCGAGGTCGAGACGCTTGCCGCGACCGCGCAGTACGCGGGGGACGAAGATCCCTACGTCAAACCTCGCGTCATTGCTGAGGACGACGAGGATGACTTCGACGAGGATCTCGCCGAGGGCGAGGAAGACACGCTCACTTAGGTTTGCGATGCGTCAGGCAAGCTCGAACAGCGTCGTGCCGGAAGCAATATCGGCCTGATCCAGCTTGGCACGAATCACCGCTCCGTCGGTGAGAGCCCCGTTGCAGTGTGCGGTCACGGCAGGCTCGGTGAGTTGAATACTTCCGCCGGTCTTCGTGAGCGAGATCACCGTTGCGTCGAACGTTTCGCCGACATGAGTCGACAGCAACGCCGCTTCGACGGCATCGATGGCGCGGTGCTCGAACTGACCTGTGATTGCGCTCGAGTGCGCCATGAGCCCGGGTAGTTCGGGCAGGGCGTCGCGTGCCCACGCCGGGATCTCGGTGCCGGCGCTGATCGCCTCGCATACCACGAGTACGAACCGGTCGACCAGCCGACGCAGCGGGGCCGTCGTGTGTGAGTACGACGCGCCGACCGCCGCCTGGACGAGTCCAACGGGCACACTGCCGTCGAAGGCCGTATAGCCGGCGCCACGAAAGAGCGCACCGGCTGCGTGCATGATCGCGAGTTGCTTCGGGTCGGTGGTGTCGAGACCGCGGAGGTAATCGCCGTACTCCTGTGCCTGCGGCCAGGGGCGCCCCAGCGCGATGGTCTGGTTGCGAAAGCGATCGACCGCCCCCTGCTCCGGGGCTGGCATGGTGCGCAGGATGCCAACTTTCGCTTTGATCATGAGGTCGGCCGCCGCCATCCCGGTCATCAGCGAGAGCTGGGCGTTCCATTCCTCGACCGGCTGCGGCTGGCGGCGCACGAGTTCGTAGCTCACCTGCGCTGTGCCGTCGCCGAGCTGGTTCACCTCCGTATCGGGCAGCGTCAGGCTGGCCGCGCCGCGAGCGATTTCAAGGTCGATGCGCTTGAGCCCGATCTCTTTCAGGAGCGCGAGGCTGGCATCCGCCGTTCCGTCATCGATGGCCTTTTGCACGCCCACGTAGTTGAGCTTCGCGGTGCTCTTCACCCGCGCGCGCGTGACCGAGGTCGAGGTGACGTTCGCCGCGGCATCCAGTACGAAGTCCCAGACGAACGCGCTGCGGATCTGGTTCGGCAGCAGCGAGGTCGCGCCATTACTCAGGATGAGCGGATGCAGCGGAATTGGTCCGTCAGGCGAGTAAATGGTTTGGCCCCGCTTGCGGGCCTCGGCATCCAGTGCACCGCCGGGTTTGACAAAGGACGGGACGTCCGTGATCGCATAGCGCACGCGGTAGCCGTCGCCTGAGCGCTCGAGGTGCAGGGCCTGATCGAGATCCATCGACCCCTCGGGGTCGATCGTGACGTAGGGGACATCAGTCGTGTCGAGGGTGGGCAGGTCGGGATGTGATGCGGCGGCGGTCGCCTCAGCCATCGCATCGGCGGGAAAATCGCGTGAAATACCGAGGGCCGTCGGGATGTTCGCCAGCGCCTCGGCGAGGGGACCGGTCGCCGGGGCGACCATGAGTCGCAGGGCATGGGATGGCACGAGCCACAGCCTACTGGCGCCGAAATGTCAGCGACTGAGCGTGAGCGCGCTCAAGACCGCGATGGCCACAGAGATCAGCAACAGGATGAGGTCTGCGACCGCAGCCTCACCGATCTTGCGGTTGCGGGTGCGAATCCGGAACCCGATCGCCCCAAGCATGAGCAGCACGACCCCGATCGCCGCGGCAAGACCGAACGGCACGAACCAGATGCCCCAGGTGAGACCGATCGTTGCCGCAACCTCAAGGCCTCCGGTGATTCGCCAGAGCACCGGATGCACATTCAGCTGATCCCTGTTGGTTCGCGAAAATGGAAGGTCGAGCAGCTTGCCGCCACCGGTCGCGAGCAGCAGCAGAGCAACGAAAATCGACAGGACTACGCGCGCTATCTCCATGGTTTGGCACTCTATCGTCGTCAGGGCAGCTCGTAGCCGAGTTCGGTGTCGCCGACCACGAGTCCGTCGGCGAGCAGTCCGCCAAGGGCTCGGCCGCGCTGCACGGGGTCCGCCCACGCGAGTGCAATCTCGGCGGCGGACAGGGGGACGATGCTCTTGCGCAGGGCGGCGAGGATCAGCCCGCGCACCTGGCGATCCGAACCCTCGTACGGTTTCTGTGCGACTCGCCGCGGGCCGCTGTACTCCGGGTATCCCGCCGCGCGCCAGGCGCACTGGTCGGCGATCGGGCACACGTCGCACAGCGGCGAGCGTGCTGTGCAGACAACTGCGCCGAGCTCCATGGCGCCGGCGTTGAAGAGCCGGGCGTTGCCTTCGTCGGAGGGCAACTGGGCTTCCATTGCGGCGAGGTCGCGTCTGGTTGAGGGTGGACCGGCATCCGCGACCCCGTCAATGGCGCGGGCGAGCACTCGTCGCACGTTGGTGTCGACGACGGGATGCCGCTCACCGTATGCGAAGGCAGCGATTGCACGCGCCGTGTACTGCCCGATTCCCGGAAGTGTGAGCAACTCATCCACGTCGGACGGCACGACGCCGCCATGGCGCTCTGTGATCGCCACCGCAGCGGCATGGAGACTGAGCGCACGCCGCGGATAACCAAGACGATCCCACGCTCGGACGGCGTCCCCCGGAGTGGCGGCCGTGAGCGCGGCCGGCGTTGGCCAGTGCAGAAGCCACTCGTCGAGTCGCGGAATGACTCGTGCGACCGGCGTCTGCTGCAGCATGACTTCGCTGACGAGGATGCCCCAGGCCGGATAACCGTCGGCTCGCCATGGCAGATCGCGCCGGTTCAGAATGAACCAGTCGTTGACCGCACCGGCAATGCCCACGTGCCAACCATAAACTGGTGCCATGGCCAGCTGGACACCGCAAAAGACCGACGTTCTCGCGGCGCTCGCCGACGACATCCTGCACAACTACGGCGAGGGGCGAGTGATCATCGCCGTGGACGGCCTGGATGGTGCAGGGAAAACGCATTTTGCGGATGCCCTTGCGAAGCAACTGAGGACTGGCCACCGCTCGGTCTTCCGTGCCTCCATCGACGACTTCCACCGACCGCGCGCGGACCGCTACGCGCTCGGCAAGGACTCCCCGGAAGGCTTCTACCGTGACTCGTACGACTACCGGCTGTTCCGTCGAATTCTGATCGAGCCATTTCGTATCGGGCACATCGGGTCATTTGTTTTGCAGGGCTTCGATCTCGCACGCAACATGGCAATTGAGCCCAAGTGGTCGTCGGGTCCGGACGATGCCATCCTCATCATCGACGGAATCTTTCTAAATCGACCTGAGTTGCGGGGTCTCTGGAACTATTCCATCTGGCTCGAAGTCGATCCCGGGATCACAGCGACGCGCCTGTTCGAGCGCGATGGCGAGACGGCGACCCCGAAGCGCTACTCCCAGGGCCAGAAGCTGTACCTCAAGGATGCGAAGCCTCGCGAGGCCGCCACGGCCATTATCAACAACGATGACTTCGATCATCCGAGGCGGGTTTTCGCCGACGCCTGCTGAGCTTGCCGTCGTGCCACTCAACCGCCCAGGGCGACTCGCGCCGCGACATCCTCGGGCTTCAAAAATTCGCGTGTCTTCTCGACTTCGTGCACGAGCTTGACCAGCGCGGCGTTGATCGGCGCGTCCGATCCGATTGCTGCCGCAGCCGTGACGACCGCCCCATTCAGGTAGTCGATCTCGGTCATCCCGCCTCGCCTGATGCTCTGCAGTGTCGAGCCGGGATTCGGTATCGACCCCATGCGCTGTGCCATCAGCTTCGGCAGCGACTCAGCGAGCCAGAGCGGCGAACGTAGGAAGACTCGCAGTCTGCGCTGGGTAAGCCCCTGAATCTCGGCGAATCGCACGCCTGATTTTGCACCAATGCGCACGTTCTCGCGCATGCTGAGCGTGAGAATATGGCGGAGCGAAGCGATATCGATGACCTGCTGCACGCTGAGCCCCGTGATAGCGGGGAGCGCATTCACCTGGTTGATGACGAGTTTGGTCCACTGGGCGCCGAGAAAGTTGTACTCGATTCTGGTGGGCATGACCTCGTTCAGGATGCGCGCGACATGCTGGCTTGGTACATCGCCGCCGCCGCCGACGTAGGTGTGGCCGGGGGTGCCTACGGCAATCTCGCCCGGACCGATGAGCGACGAGGCATATAGCGCCAGCGCACCGACGACATCCGACCTCGGCAAGAGCGGACGCGACGCGCTCACGCTGCCGAGCCCGTTCTGCACCACGGCTACGGGAATGCCATCGAGTAACTGTTCGTTGTTCAAGATCGCGCGCCGGGCATCCTGCGCCTTGGTCGCAACGATCGCGAGCTCCGGCGCGCGTGTAAGAACGCTGCCCGCACGAACCTCGGCCGTGTACTCGCCCCAGACGCCGGTCAGCCGGATGCCGTGCTCCCGAATCGCCGTCAGGTTGGCGCCGCGAGCGGTCACCTCGACCTCGTGCCCGGCCCGCGCCATGAGGGCCGCAATGGCACCGCCGACAGCGCCCGCTCCGATGACGCCAACTCGCATGGGGCCATCCTATGTACAGACCCCTACGCGCGGACTTCGGCGCGCACTGCCTTGGCCACTCGGCCGGAGGGCAGCGCAAGCGATGCGAGCGCTGTGACGGCGACGACAGAGGCTCCAACCAGAACCGCGGGGATGGCTGCGTTCACGTAACCCGTCGGCGTCAGCTGCCCGTTTGCGCCGGTGAACACGGCGGTGAGCACCGCGACTCCGAGAGCCACGCCGATCTCTCGCAGTGTCGAGTTGACACCGCTGGCCTTGGCGCGGTCCTGTTCGTGCATGGTGGCCAGCACCGCCGTGGATGAGGGCGAGAAGACGAGCCCCATGCCGATGCCCGCCAGGATGAAGGGGTAGAGCATGGTCGTGTATGGCACCGTCGGCGACATGGTCGCGGCGAGCCAGAACAGCCCGGTCGCTTGCAGCACGAGGCCAAGAGTGATGAGTACGCGGGTACCGACCCGCGGTGCGATGAGTCCGGCGAGCGGGGCGACGATCATGGGAGCCATGGTCCACGGCGTTGTCTGGATGGCGGCATCCAGCGGGCTTGCGCCCTTCACGACCTGAAGAAACTGGATGAGGATGAAGACCGAGCCGAACATCCCGAAGCTGAAGCCGAAACCGACGACGTTGGCGATCGAGAAGCTGCGATCGCGGAACAGGCCGAGCGGCACGAGCGGTGCCTGGGAGCGGGTCTCCCACCAGAGGAATGCAACGAGGAGCACGCCACCACCGATGAGGGCACCGAGCACCTGCGAGCTGCGCCACCCCGCGTCATTGCCGCGCACGATGCCGAACACGATGCCGAGAACGCCGAGCCCCACGAGGATGACGCCCACGACATCGGCGCGCACCCTGGCGCCGAAGCTGTTGGGCAGCGCGAAGAGCACCAGTGGAACAGAGATCACGCCGACGGGAACGTTGATCCAGAAGATGGCCTGCCAGTCCCAACCCTGTACGACTGCTCCGCCGATCAGTGGGCCGAGCGCGACACCGAGGCCGGCGACGCCGCCCCAGATGCCGATCGCGAGGGGTCGGAGCCTCGGCGCGACCGACCCGGCGAGCAGTGTCAGCGAGAGCGGCATGAGGGCTGCACCGCCGATGCCCTGGATGGCGCGGGCCGCAATGAGTTGGCCGGGGTCGGTGCTAAAGCCTGCCGCGATTGAGGCGAGCGTGAACACGGTGATGCCGATCGCGAAGACCGTGCGACGACCGAACCGGTCGCCGAGAGCGACGGACAGAAGAATGAAGGTGGCGAAGCTGAGCGTGTACGCGTTGACGAACCACTGCAACTGTTCGACGGTTGCACCGAGGTCCCGATGAATGACCGGCAGCGCGTTGGTCATGACGAGGTTGTCGAGGCTCGCCATGAACATGGGGATGCTCGCGGCGACGATCGCAAGCCAGACCGGAATGCGACGGCGGGCTGGAGTCGGCACATACTCGTCGACGGGATTTGCTGTTGCGGTGGTGCTCACGGGGTCTCCTGATCTGCGGGCGGTAGCCGTGGGGTAGCTCTCGCGGGAGCGAGTGTTGTAATCGAATGATTACTTAGCCCGAGATTAGTAATCAACTGATAACCTGTCAAGCATGACGACCGCATCGGTGCCAATGGCGGCTCCCACGACCCGCATGGGCTCCGACGAGCGCCGCGAACTCGTGCTCGAGGCGGCCACAATCGTGTTCGGCCAGAGGGGTTATTCCGGCACTACTACCGACCAGGTCGCCGCCGCCGCCGGCGTCAGCCAGCCCTACGTCGTGCGCATCTTTGGCACAAAGGAGAAGCTCTTTCTCGCGGTTCTCCAGCGTGCGCTTGATGTGCTGATGTCGGCATTTCGGCGTGCAATCGCCGAAGATTCGGAAGAATCGGTCGCACACCGCATGGGCACCGCCTACGTCGATCTTCTGAAGGACCGCGGTCTACTGCTCTCACTCATGCACGGTTTCGTGCTTGGTGCGGAAACCGAAATTGGCAAGGTCGCCCGTTGTGGATTTCTCGATGTCTACCGGTTCCTGAAGAACGAGGCCGGGCTCACTGCCGAAGAGGCCGCAGACTTCCTGGCGCACGGCATGCTGCTGAATACCCTGGTCGGCATGAGGATGACCGATGAGTACGACACCGATCCCGACGCCCGCGAACTGCTGGATGGATCGCTGCAGCACAAGTTGCCGCTGCTGCTCGAGGTCACCGATCCGACGCGGAAGGCATGACCAGCGGAATCCTGCTCGTCGATAAGCCGGATGGCATGACGAGCCACGACGTCGTCTCACGTGTGCGCAAACTCGCCGGCACTCGCAAGGTCGGCCACGCCGGGACACTCGATCCGATGGCAACAGGACTCCTGATTCTCGGCCTCGACAGCTCCACCCGGCTGCTGACCTATCTCGTCGGCCTCGATAAGGAATACGTCGCGACCATCCGACTGGGTTTCGCGACGACGACGGATGACCGGGAGGGCGACCAGCTCGGCCCTGCGACGGACGCGGCCGGCATCACAGACGCCCGGATTGTCGCGGCGATTGCACCGCTCACGGGCCGGATCCAGCAGGTACCGAGTTCGGTCAGCGCCATCAAAGTCGAGGGAAAGCGCTCCTATGCCCGTGTTCGCGAGGGCGAGGATGTTGTTCTTCCTGCGCGCGAGGTGACCGTGTCGGCATTCGAGATACTCGAGCGACGCGGCGACGCGCTCGACGTTCGCGTTGAGTGCTCGTCAGGTACGTACATTCGCGCGCTTGCGCGCGACCTCGGCGCGGCGCTCGGAGTCGGGGGGCACCTAACCGCGCTGCGCCGTACCCGCGTCGGGCCGTTTGCCGTGAGTGAAGCCGGCCAACTGGGGGAGGAGCTGATGGCGACGCAGCTGGGGGCGGCATCCGTCGCCCGTCGTCTGTTTCCAGTTGTCGAGCTCGACGCAGACGAAGTGCTGGAGCTCAGCCAGGGCAAGCGCATTCGGCCCGCTAGGCTCGACAGCGAGCTAGGAAACAGCGCTGGTCCCATCGCCGCCGTCTCGACGGATGGAAGGTTGGCAGGCCTCATCGCAACGACCGAAGGCCAGGCTCGCGTTTTGGTCAATTTTCCAACGGGAGAGGTACTCGAGGCGTGATCGAGTGGTTCGTGGTCGCCGAGGTTGCGGTTGCCGTGCTTGCGGGCCTGCTGTGTCTCGTGCTCGGTTTTGCCGGCAAGGCACCGGGCGACCTGACGATCGGTGCCACGCTCGTAGTCGAGTTGCTGCTCATTGCCCAGCTGGTCATCGCGATCGTTGCGCCGTTCGCCGGTAACCACCCGACGGGCAGCATCGTGGAGTTCTACATCTACCTCATTGCGGCGATCATCATCCCGTTGCTGGGCGGTTTTTGGGCACTCGTCGAGCGCGATCGATGGAGCACCGTCATTCTCGGCGTCGCCTGTCTCGCGATCGCGGTCATGGTCGTGCGCATGAACATCATCTGGACAGTCCAGATCGCTTAGGGTTGGGAACGATGTCCGCCCAAGTGCCAACCCAGCCCGCCTCGAAGGTGTCCCGCCGTGCTCGCGGGCTCGGCCGAGTTCTCGTCATCGTGTACGCGATTCTCGCGATCGGGGCGACCTCCCGTGCCGTCTACCAAATGGCGACGATCTACCATGCGGCGCCCGTCCCGATCACGCTCTCGGCGCTGTCCGGTGTCGTCTACATCCTCGCGACGATTGCGCTCATTCTTCCGGGCCGGGTTTGGTCAACGGTGGCCTGGATCACCATCAGTTTCGAACTGGTCGGAGTGTTGGTAATCGGTACGCTTAGCCTTCTCGTGCCCGCCATTTTCGCCGGTGGCGCCGAGGTGTCGTTCGGCACGGTGTGGTCGTACTACGGCGTCGGCTACCTGTTCATCCCGCTCGCGCTTCCGATTCTCGGGATGCTGTGGCTGCGCCGCACCCGCGCCACCGGTGCCCGGTTGACCGACTCCGAGGCATGACGTGCAGCTCTTTGAGGGTGTGAGCGAGGTTCCCGCCGATTTCGGCCCTAGCGCGGTTACGATCGGCAAGTTCGATGGCATCCACGCCGGGCATCGCGCGGTCATTGCCGCCCTGCGAGAGGCGTCGACCGACCGAGGGCTCACAGCGACCGTTGTCACCTTCGACCGCAACCCGCTCAGTCTTCTCGCCCCGGAAATATGTCCGGATGCCCTGATCAGCAACGCACAAAAGGCACAGCTCCTCGAGGCAGCGGGCGTTGCCGCCACGCTGGTACTGGCCTTTGATCGCAGTCTGAGCGAGCAGCCCCCCGACAAATTTGTTACCGAGGTACTGGTTACTGCCCTGCATGCTCGCGTGGTGCTCGTTGGCGCCGATTTCCGCTTCGGCGTGCGGGGGAGCGGCAACGTTGAGCTTCTTCAGGAGTTGGGCATCCTGCACGGGTTCGAGGTTCGCCTCATTCCCGAGGTGACGGCCGAGGGCAGGCGACGGGCGTCCTCCACCTGGATTCGAGAGCTGCTCGAGGCGGGGAATGTTGCGGAGGCCGCCGATGTGCTCGGACGGCTGCCGAGCATCCGGTCGAGGGTCGTGCACGGTGAGGAACGCGGGCGCGAGCTCGGCTACCCGACGGCCAACCTTTCGCCTGATCTCGAGGGGTTTATTCCGGCTGACGGCGTCTATGCGGCGTGGGCAACCGTGGGTGGTGGGCGCTATGGCGCGGCCGTGTCCATCGGAAACAACCCGACGTTCGAAGGCGTGCCCCAGAAACAGGTCGAGGCGCACCTGCTCGACCAGAAGCTCGATCTGTACGACGAGCCGATCGAACTCGAGTTCGTTGACTACGTTCGCCCGATGAACAAGTTCGAATCGGCGGATGCACTGGTCGACCAGATGCACCGGGATGAGGATCGCATCCGCGTGATCCTTGACTACCCACCGCGACAATAGGATGGCCTGATGCCCGCCGACCGCCGTCTTCCCCTCTGGGCGGGCCGCACGGCCGCACTACTCGGCATCCTGCTCATCGCACTCAACCTGCGTTCGGCCGTCGCGGCGCTCTCGCCGATTGTCGACCAGATCGCCAACGACGTTGCGCTCGGCCCGGTGGTGCTCGGCATCATCGGCGCCGCACCGCCCGTGACCTTTGCGGTGACCGGGCTGCTGGCACCGTGGCTCTCGCGCAAACTGGGTCTCGAGGGTGGCCTGCTCCTCGCTGCAGCCGCCATGGTTGTCGGGCACGTTGCGCGATCGCTTGCGCCGAACTCCACCATGCTCATCATTGCGACGACCGTGACACTCGCCGGAGCGGGCTTCGGCAACGTGCTCCTGCCGCCCGTCGTCAAGCGATACTTCCCCGACCGACTCACCCAGGTCACGACGCTCTACGCTGTCCTAATCGCGGTGAGCACAGCCCTGCCGGCCCTCGCCGCGGTGCCGGTGGCCACGCGGTTCGGCTGGCGGAGCTCGCTGGCCGTCTGGGCAGTCCTCGCCCTCACGGCCCTCACCCCGTGGGTCATCGCTACCGTTCGGCATCGGCGCGAGCTTGCCCGCCTACGCCAGAGCGATGAGACACAGGGTGTCGAGAGCGAACCGCAACTCGAGGGTCGGCTCGTGCACTCGCTCATTGCCTGGGCGGTCACCGTGACCTTCTCGATTTCGAGCATCAACGTCTACGCCGCCTTCGCGTGGATGCCGACCATGCTCGTCGACATCGCGCACGTCTCGCGGGTCGAGGCCGGTGACCTGCTGTCGCTGTACGCGTTCGTCGGATTGCCAGCGGCTCTCGTCGTCCCGCTGCTGGCTTCGCGCCTGAAGAACATTGGCGTCCTGCTCTACGTGGCATTCGCGTGTTTTCTGATCGGTTACGGCGGCCTCATTCTTGCGCCGGCTGCGGCACCGATTCTCTGGGTCGTAATCGTTGGCATCGGGCCGATGCTGTTCCCGGTCGCGCTGGTGCTGATCAACGCGAGGACGCGGACCCACGCCGGTTCCGTCGCGCTCAGCGGGTTCGTTCAGGGCGTCGGCTACATCATTGCCGCGGTGAGCCCGCTGGTCTTCGGCATTCTGCACGAGGCGACCGGCAGTTGGACGCCGTCAATTGTTTTCCTGCTGGTGCTCAGCCTGCCTGCGATCCCCGCCGGGCTGATCCTCGCGAAGTCGCGGTACCTCGAAGATGACCTGGGTCGCCAGAGAGGTGGCGCCACCTAGATGCCAGCGGGCTCGATGAGTTCGGGTCTGTGCACGAGCGCGCCTGCACCGATGAGGGGCCCGTCTCCGGACAGCGCCGACTGCACGACCCTGACCTTCGTGACAAAGCCGAATGCTGTGCGCTCGGCGATCGTGCGACGGATGATGTCGAACAGGTCGGGCGTCACGTGCGAGAAGCCTCCGCCGATCGCCACGATGTCGAGGTCGTTGAGTGACGTGGCCGATGCGATCGCCTGGCCTAGTGCGCGGCCTGCGCGTTCAACGGCCGCGATTGCGACGGGCTCACCCGAAGCATAGGCCGCGGCCAGTTCTTCACCGGTTGACCCGCTCCAGCCATGTTCGCGGGCCCATTCCACGCTCCGCGGGCCGGAGGCGATTGCTTCGACGCACCCAATGCCGCCGCACACGCACGCGACATCGAAACCGCCGACCTCGACGTGACCGATATGGCCCGCGTTACCGGTGGACCCGGCAACGGTCATCCCGTGCAGGATGAGCCCGCCGCCCACTCCGGTGGAGACGATCATCCCCATGACGTTGTCGTAGCCCTGTGCGGCCCCGACCCAGTGTTCGGCAAGCGTGATGCACAGCCCGTCCATGCGCAGCCGGGTGGGCAGGCCGCCCAGTCGGGACTGCACCTGGTCAAGAAGCGGATAGTCCCGCCAGGCCGGAACGTTGAGTGGGCTGACAAGCCCCCGGACGATGTTCACGGGTCCGGCGCTGCCGATCCCCGCGCCAATAATCTGTACCCCGGTTGGTACGGTCTGAAGCACGGATGCCAGCACAGCATCGACGGATTCGGCGAGTTGCGCAGACGAGGACCTGCCTCCCGTCGGCCGCCGGAACCTAGTCCCTGCCACCACTGCGCCGGTCTCATCGACCAGCCCGGCCTCGACTTTTGTTCCGCCAAAATCGAGAGCGAGCGCGAGCGTCATCCGACCAGCGTATCGAACGCGTGAGGTGGGGCTCGCTGTACCCCGATCTGGGCCGTACACTGGCCGCGTGCCTGAGAATGCGCTGGTATTTTCGCGAGACTACGATCTGCCGCAGGCAATCGTCTGGGACGCCCTTGTCGATGAGGTTCTGGTCGAGGGCTGGCTGGCGGTTGCGCACGTCGAGCAGCGCACGGGTGGCAGCTATCAATTGTTCTGGCAGGGCGGCGGGACGCTGGCGCCGACCAATGGCATCATTACGACCTTCGAGCCGAGCAGTCACCTCGTCATCGAGACCGACAACATCGGCATCCTGGATTTCACGCTCGATCCCATCGCGGAAGGGACGCGCGGCTCGGCAACGGCCCTGACCCTGCGCCTGACTGTCGACACCGACCGGAAACTTCTTGCGAGCACGGTTGCGTACTGGCGGAGCAATTTCGATCAGTTGGAGGACCTCCTTCGCGGACATCCGGTCGACTGGTCGACGTGGCAGGAGGATCGCGGCGGAGTCTGGGCCGAATATCTGCGCTCCTCGTCGATGGGTGAGTAATGCAGCGCGCGCTGCTCATTTGAGCAGAGTCATTGACCGTCAGCGGTGATATCACTAACGTCCATTTGTACATAGTTGTCTACGTACAAACGAGGGCCAATGAAGATCTCGGTGGTCGGCGGATACGGCGTCGGCATGACCATGCGGCTCGACCAGTGGCCCCGCGTGGGCGAGACAGTTGCCGGTGGGGTGCTGAGCATCGGTCCAGGCGGCAAGGGCTCGAATCAGGCGATCGCCTGCGCGAGGCTCGGCGCCGAGGTCTCGCTCTTCACTGCCGTCGGATCGGATAGCGCAGCCGACGACGCGCGGGCTCTGTGGGAAGCGGAAGGTGTCGACTCAACAGCCGTGGTAACCAAGGCCGGGGCAACCATGACCGGCTTCATCCTCGTCGACGCCGACGGCGAGAACCGGATTACCATCGCACCGGGCGCGCTGGACCTCATCAGAGTCGCCGATCTTCACGGGTTTGCCGCGACCATTCGCGCATCCGACGTGCTCATCGTGTCGCTCGAAATCCCAATGGTGGTTGCGGCAGCAGCGCTCGATATTGCGCGGGATGGCGGCGTGTCCACGGTACTCAACCCCGCGCCCGCCGCGGTGCTCCCCGCATCAATCTGGCGCTCGGTCGACTACCTGACGCCCAACGAGACCGAGGCCGGCCGACTGCTTGGCGGCAAGACCGGCAGCGACGACGCGGAGGGCACGGCAGCCGAACTGGGTAGCCGGTTCCGAGGCGTCGTCGTCATGACGCGCGGCGGCCTGCCAACCCTGGTCGACACCGGAGGGGCCTCCTTCGCTGTCGACGCGCTGGCGGTCGACACTGTCGAGGACACGACGGGCGCAGGTGATGCGTTCACCGCTGCTCTCACCGTCGCCCTCGTCGACGGTCTCGATCTCGAACAGGCAGTGCGCTTCGCCAACGCGGCGGGTGCACTCGCCGTTGGAGTTCGCGACGTCATCCCATCTCTTCCGCGTCGGGCCGACATCGAACGGCTACTCGCAAAGCACAGTCGGAAGGCAGAACTCACGTGACAAGCGCAACCTCGGCCACGTTGTCGAAGATGACCCCGGCCTCACTTGCTCCTTACATCCAGCACACGCTGATCGAAGCGGGGACGACTCGCCAGCAAATTCTCCTGCACGCACGAGAGTGTGTGACGTTCGGGTTCAACGCCGCCATGGTCCCAGGGTCATGGGTGCGCGAGGTCGCCGCAGAGCTCGCGGGCACCGGCATCGAGATAGCTTCAGCCCTTGATTTTCCGGTCGTCGGCGTCACGACTTCCGCTGGAAAGGCCGCCGAGGCGGAACACCTCGTTCTCGCCGGTGCAACCCAGATCGACATCGGCGTTCAGGTCGGCTGGCTGAAGAGCGGTATGTACCGCGAATTTCGGGATGATATCGAGGGCGTCGTCCGCGCGGCAGGTGTCCCGATCAAGGTCATGCTCGAACTTCCCATGCTCACTGTCGCCGAACGCGAGGCCGCGGTCGAGCTGTCGATCGAGGCGGGCGCCGCTTACCTGAAGAACGCGAGCAGCGGAGCGGTCGAGGTCGCGAATCCCGAGAGCATCGCGTGGCTGGTCGAACGAGCGCCAATGGGAGTGCTGGTGAAGGCGTCCGGCTCCATCAAGAGTTTTGATCAGTCGGTCGCACTCCTGCAAGCAGGAGCTTCACTGCTCGGTACCAGCGCCGGGATCGCCATCGTGACGAGCGCGGGCGTCGGTACCGTTACTCGCGCAGACACTTCGAGGAGCTACTGAAGTGCAGATGTTCACTGTTGGAGCGGCGATTGCGCCCGAGGTTGATCGCCGCGCTCCCGAGTCATTACACGCACAGATCTCGGATGCCATGCGCGCCACCATCGCATCGGGGGAGTGGCCGCATCACTACCGTCTGAAGGCGGAGCCGGAGCTGGCGAAGGAGCTCGGAGTAAGCCGCGGCACCCTGCGCCGGGGCCTTGCGACGCTGATTGAGGAAGGCCTGCTCAAGCAGGTGCCCGGCCGCGGAACCTTCGTGACCGAAACACTCATCGAACCGGCGGTAGCCCAGAAGCTCAGCACGCTGTCTGAGGACTTCGCCAGTCAGGGCATCACGCTTGACACGTCCGTCGTCGAAGTCGCGCTAATTGATCCCCCATCCGGTATCGCCCGCCTCATGCGGCTTCCCAAAGGCCAGAAGGTAATGCGACTCGTGCGCATCCGGAGCACGGCGGCAAAGCCCATCGCGCTCCTGCACAATTACGTGCGTACCGATCTTGCGCCCGGTATCGAACAAGTCGATTTCACCCAGACCAGCCTGTTCGGTGTCCTCGAAAACGAGTACGAGCTGAAGATTGCGACTGCCAGGCGCACCTTCAGCGCCCAGGCCGCAAGCCAGCAGGTCGCGTCCGCACTCGAGCTCGCGCCTGGTTCTCCTGTGCAGTTTCTCGAGCAACTCACTTTCCTGTCCGACGCGCGCGCGGTCGAATACTCCGACGTGTGGATCGACAGCGCTGCCCTGCGCGTCGTGACTCTCCTGACCAGGCGATGAAAGGCATCCATGATCACTCGACTCATTTTGGACTGCGACACCGGAACGGATGATGCCGTCGCCATCATGGCGGCCGCCTGCCATCCAAACCTCGACCTCATCGCTGTTACCACCGTTAATGGCAACGTGCCGCTCGCTAATACGACCGAGAATTCACTGCGAGTGCTCGATCATCTGGGAAGCAGTATTCCCGTGTATGCCGGTGCGCCGCGGCCACTCATTCGGCCGGACTTTCCGATCCCGCGTCTAATCCTCAACGGCGATAACCCCGAGTTCCAAGTGCTGTACCTCGATCTGCCGGAGGCAGTGAGCAGGCCACAGACGACGAATGCGGTTCAGTTCCTGATCGACAGTTACCTTGACGAGCAGAATGCCGACGTCGTGCTCGTGGCCGTCGGTCCGTTGACGAATCTGGCGCTGGCGCTCGCGGCGGAGCCCAGCCTGGCTTGGCGCATCCCGAGACTCATCATCATGGGCGGCTCTCGTGGCTGGGGCAATGTCACGGCAGTTGCCGAGTTCAACATCTGGGTCGACCCCGAGGCCGCCGAAGCTGTGCTCAGCTCCGGGATCCGCGACATCCTGATCGTGCCGCTGGACGCCACGCACGATGCCCCGATCAGCCTCCTCGACTGCGACCTCTTCGACTCGATCGGCACTCCCGCTGCGCTTGCCTCCAGCGCACTCATCCGTCACCGGATCGGTCACTATCCGGATGCCCTGGACGCCACCAAGCTCAGCGCGCCCGTCCACGACGCGCTCTGCATCGCAGCCCTCGTCCACCCCGAGGTGCTCCAGGAGGTGGGCGAGTACACCGCCCACGTTGAGACCGCGGGCACGCACACGCTCGGTGAACTCGTGCTCGATTCACGCGCGTGGCGCACAGATCGTTCCAACGTACGGGTGGCGCTGCGCGCAAATGCGCAGCTGTTTGTGCAATTTCTCGCAGATGCGTTCCGGTCTTGACGCGCCAACCACAGCCGATCATTCTGTCGAATATTCGGCCTCCACAAACGTCCGGCAATGCCGCCGGGCAGTCAGTAATATCCTCCATCCGAAAGGCAACACAATGACATCAGCACCTGTTGCATCCGCGCCTCGAAAGAGCAGTCGGATCAATCGCAACAATTTGCCGACCACGCTGATCGTGACGCTCATACCCGTGTGCGTGGCGCTCAACATCGTCGGCGGCTACATCGCCACGGCTCTCCGTCTGCCTGTATACCTCGACATGATTGGCACGGCAATCTCTTCCATCGTCCTCGGACCGTGGTGGGGCGCGCTCGTGGGTCTGTTGACCAATTGCGGCTCTGCGCTGATCAGTGGACCAACCGCTCTTCCGTTCGCAATCGTCAACGTCGCGGGCGCCCTCCTCTGGGGCTACGGCGTTCGCAGCTGGAAGATGGGGCGCACAATCCCGCGCTTCTTCCTTCTGAATGTCATCGTCGCAGTGGTTTGCACCGTCATCGCCGCACCGATCATCGTGTTCGTCTTTGGTGGAGCCACCGGAAACGGAGCCGATGCCTTGACGGGCACGTTCCTTGCGGTTGGGCAAAACCTGGCCGGTTCGGTTTTCTCGTCGAATATTCTCACTTCGCTCGCTGACAAGATCATCGGCGGATTCGTGGCCCTCGCTATCATCGAGGCACTTCCAAGGTCGCTCACCGCCAACATCGACATCGTCAAGGCGACGCCGCTGAAGGGCATCCTGTTCGCTGTCGCAGGAATCGTGGTCGGCGTACTCATCGTTGTCATCTTCCTCGCGGTTACGGCGAAATAGCCCACAAGCGCGAGCCACAAACACCAGCACCTGACCCAACGGAGCGGTGCGATCATCCGGTCGCACCGCTCTGGTTCAAAGGAGAACCATGCCAGAGCCCATCGTCATATTCGACGACGTCAGCTACGCCTACCCGGGAACAGAGGAACTCGCCTTGCGTGGGGTCTCCCTCGAGATCCAGGCCGGCGAATACGTCGCCATTCTCGGACTCAACGGAGCGGGCAAGACAACCCTCGGCCTCTGCGTCAATGGCGTCATCCCCACGATGCTCGGGGGTGAACTCACCGGAACTGTGACGGTCGCGGGCCTCAACGTGATCGAGTACCCGGTTCGCGAAATGGCCAAGGTCGTCGGGATGGTCTTCGACAACCCGGAGTTCCAGATGAGCCAGATGTCGGTGGCGGAGGAGGTCGCGCTGGGGCTCGAGAATGCCGGCGTTCCCTACGAGGACATGAAGCGAATCATCCCGGAGACGCTCGAACTTGTCGGGTTGTCCGGCTACGAGGAGCGCTCACCACTCGGCCTCTCCGGCGGTCAGCAGCAACGGCTCGCGATCGCGGCGGTCCTCGCGATGAAGCCGAACATCCTCATCATGGATGAACCCACATCGAATCTCGACCCGATCGGCAAACAGGAAGTCTTCGACATGGCTGCCAAGCTCAATCGCGAACGAGGGATGACCGTGATCGTCATCGAACACGAGGTCGAGGTCATGGCGCGCTACGCCGACCGTGTCATCGTCCTCGACAAGGGCCGGGTCATCATGAATGGCACACCGGATGACATCTTCACCAGGGTTACCGAGCTCGCTACCCTCAATCTCCGCGTGCCGGAGGCTGCGCGCGTGGCAACACTGCTCGCCGAAAAGGACCTCTGGCAGGGACCCGTGCCGATCCGAACTGAGCCCGCGATTACCGCGGTGAACGAACTTCTGGGAGCAACTCATGCCTGAGCCGACGACGACTACGGCGCCAGCGATTGCGCAGCTCGACACTTCACTTGCCATCGAAGTCACCGGAGCCAGTTACGTGTACCCCTCCGGCCACGTCGTGGCCCTCGATGGCGTCGACCTCCGGGTCGAGCGAGGTGAGATTCTCGGCATCATCGGTCAGAACGGTTCCGGCAAGACGACACTCACGAAGCTCTTCAACGGGCTGCTGAAGCCGTCGGCGGGCCGGGTGATCGTAAACGGCGTGGATACGGCGACCAAGACGGTGCAACAGATGGCACCGCATATCGGCTACGTGTTCCAGAACCCCAACCACCAGCTGTTCGCTCGGACGGTCCAGGCCGAGCTCGAGTTCGGCCCGCGCAACATCGGTGTGCCTGCCGAGGAGATTGCGGAGCGCGTCCGAAACGCGGTCGAGTTCTTCGGATTGCAGGATGTCGTTGACGAGCATCCGTACCGTGTCAGTTTTCCGGTGCGGAAGCTGGTCGGGATTGCATCGATCGTCACCATGCAGCCCTCCATCCTGATCTTCGACGAGCCGTCAACCGGCCAGGATCACCAGACCACCCACATCATCAATGACCTCATGCGTCGCCTCCGCGATGAAGGCACCACCGTCGTCTGTGTTTCGCACGATATGCCGTTGCTTGCCGACGTCGTCGAGCGAGTGATTGTGATGAAGGAGACCCGGATCATCGCGGATGCCTCGCCGCGCGAGGTCTTCGCGGACCAGACGCTGATGGCCAGAACCAATCTGCAGGCTCCCCAGTCGACGCAGATCGCGCTGGCAACGGTTGTGCCTCTCGGTGGCCCGGTTGCACTGACTCCGAGTGAGCTGGCAAGCGACCTTGAACGCAGGCTCACGGCCCACGTTCCCTCAACGAAAATCACAAAGTAAGCCAGGACTGAACTATGTCAATGCAAATGGCCCTGCCGATCGCGATGATTCCCGGCAACTCACTCATCCACCGCATCACGCCGCTGCCCAAGATGATCTGGGTTGTCGGATACATAGTGCTCGCGTTCTCGACGACCAATATCGTCATCCTCTATTCGATGGCGCTGTTCGCGTTCCTCATCGCTGTCATCTCCGGCGTGACGAGACCGCTACTGAAGGCCTGTGTCATCCTGGTTCCTATCGCGTCCTCGCTGCTTGCGCTGCAGATCATCGCGCCCGCAGTCGAAAAGCCGTGGACGAGCGTCGGCCATATCGGGGCGCTGGCCCTCTACGGCAACGGTGTGTACTACGGATTTGTCCTGCTTGGCCGAATCGTGGCATCGCTGATCATGGCACTCGTCGTCGTGATGACGACTCACCCGAGCGACCTTTTCACGACGTTCGCCAAGCTGAAGATCCCGTACACGTTCAACTTCATGCTTGCCATGACGCTTCAGCTCATTCCGGTGTTCCAGCGAGAAGTCGGCATCATCATGAGCGCCCAGAAGTCGCGCGGGATGAAGGGCCGTGGATTCTCCGCAGTTCTGCCAAGCTTTGTGCCGGTATTTGTGGGAGCGATCGAACGGGTCCAGCAACTCTCCATCTCGCTTGAGTCACGGGGCTTCGGCTCCGCAGGCATCAAGACCAGCTATCGCCAGGTCAAGTCGCGGCCGAGTGACTGGGTAGTGGCGATCGTCGGGGTCGTCGCCATCGCGACGCTGGCGACGATGTCCATCATGAGGGGTACGTGGAACCTCAGCACGGTCATCCTCTTCCCACACGCTTTCGTCTTCTGGCTCTTCGTGGTCGCTGCCAGCGTTTTCGCCGCGGTCATCCTGGTAACCGTCTTCTACATGTTCAAGAGATAGCGGGTTTGTTCGAACCGTCCCTGATTCGAATTCGATAGATATAGATAGAGAGCACAGCTATGCCTGCAGTTGATCCAGCAGAACGTCAGCACCACATACAGGTCGCTCCTGGCGAGGTCGGTCGATACGTCTTCCTGCCGGGCGACCCCGGTCGCAGCGAACCGATCGCCCGCTATTTCGACGAGCCGAAGCTAGTCGCGAAGAATCGCGAATATGAGACGTGGACCGGGTACCTCGATGGTGAGATGGTCTCGGTCACCTCGACCGGAATCGGATGCCCGTCATCCGCAATCGCAATGGAGGAGCTCGTACGGGTCGGAGCGGACACGTTCGTACGAGTGGGGACATCCGGAGCGATGCAGCCCAACATCAAGCCGGGCGATCTTGGGGTGATTCATGCCGCTATCCGAGACGAGGGCACAACGCTTCACTACCTTCCCGTCGAGTTCCCGGCCGTCGCGGACCTCGACGTTACGCGCGCGCTCGCCGTGGGCGCTCGTTCGACCGGCGCGACGGTGCACGTCGGAATTTCACAGTCGAAGGACTCCTTTTACGGCCAGCACGAACCGGGTCGGATGCCAGTCGCGAACCGCTTGAAGGACCGCTGGAACGCGTGGATGGCCGGCGGTGCCATCTGCTCAGAAATGGAGGCGGCAGCGCTCTACATCGTCGCGTCAACGTTGCACGTGCGCGCGGGGGGAATCATGCGGATCATGGGCCACTTCGACCAGTCGCCCGTGTCGACGGAAGAGGACGCGGCGTCAGGCACGCTTGAGGACCTGCTGGCAGCGGCAATTGCCGGCATGCGCGAGATCATCGCGCGCGACCGAGAAGCCGCGGGGGTGGCAGCATGAGCGAGGAGAAAGACGATCCGGACGTTCAATACCACCTCCAGCTTCGACGGGGAGACGTCGGGCGATACGTTCTATTGCCGGGAGATCCCGGCAGGTGCGAGCCAATCGCATCGCGATTCGACGGCGCGGTTCACGTCGCCGAGAATCGCGAATACTCGACCTGGACTGGCACTCTGAACGGCGAGAAGGTCAGTGTCGTTTCGACCGGGATCGGATGCCCGTCGACAGCCATCGCGGTCGAGGAGCTCATCAAGCTGGGGGCAGACACGTTCATTCGTGTTGGCACCTCCGGCGCAATGCAGCCGGATACCCCGTCCGGCCAGCTCGCCATCGTCACGGCGGCGATCCGGGATGAGGGCACCACAACGCACTACCTTCCGCCCGAGTTCCCCGCGGTGGCTGACCCGCAGGTAGTCGATGCGCTCGCGATTGCATCGCGCAGGGTTGGCGCGAGTTATCGTCTGGGTGTCTCGCAGTCGAAGGATTCGTTCTACGGGGAGATCGAGCCGGAGCGCATGCCCATGGCGGGCAGGCTCGAAGACCGCTGGAACGCGTGGATCGCCGGCGGAGCAATCTGCTCTGAGATGGAGGCCGCTGCGATCTTCGTACTCGGGTCGATTCACCGCGTTCGTACCGGGGGAGTCATGCACATGTGGTCGGAGGGTGACGGTGCACACGACCGCGGACTCCACCTCGACGCATCGGTCGAAGCTTTGCGAGTACTCATCGACCAGGATCGCGCAGGATACACGTGGCCGTGAGCGCAGATATCGCGAGGCTGGCTGCGATCGCGCCCGAGTACGCCCGGAAGATGGGTGAGCACGAGCTGCGGAACGTCCTGTTCCTGATCTTCGACGGCGCGACATTTTCGTTCGCGATCTCGCTCCTGTCGGAGACGACAATCATCCCGGCGTTCATGGAGCGGCTGAGCGGGAGCGCCATCCTCGTCGGTCTGGTCGCAGCCGTTTACGCGGTCGGCCACTATCTGCCCCAGCTGTTCGGGGCACACCTGGCGCTCGGTCGGGAGCGACGCAAGTTCCTGATGCTCGCGATCGTCAGCCTCGAGCGGGTCGGCATCCTGGCGATTGCGATCACGGCTCAGCTCGTCGGTACGATCGACCGCGGCTGGGTCATCGTCCTGTTTTTCGTCGCGTTCGGAATCTATTCGATTACGACGGGCTTGACGGGCCCCGTGTACGGCGACTTCGTCTCGAAGGCGCTCAATCGAAGTCGCGGTTGGTACTACGGCGTCGTGCAGTTTCTTGGCGGGGCGTTGGGATTTGCTGCCGCACTTGTCGCGCAGCAAATTATCAGGGCCAATGCATTCCCGCAGGGGAACCAGCTGTGCTTCTGGCTGTGTTTCTGCCTGTCGTTCTTCTCGATCATCTTCGTTGCCTGCCTGAAGGAGGTTCCGTATCCATTCGTTGAGCCGCGACCGCGTTTTCGCGACACGATCGCAAAGATCCCGGCGCTCATCACCAACGACCGCGCCTATGCGCGATACCTCATAGCGCGGTGTGCGCTGGCGCTGTCGACGCTCGGTGTCGGCTTTGTCGTCGTTGATGGGCTTCACCATGTCTTGAGTCCGTCTGATGCCGCGCTGCTCGCTGCCGTCTTCATCCTGTCGCAGGCCGTCCTTGGTTTCGTGCTCTCGCTCGTTGGCAGCAACTTCGGCTGGCGAGTGGTCATCATCACGGGCGGCGTTCTCATCGCCATCGGTATGGTCGGTGCGCTCATCGGCGGGTCCCTGATTATCTATATGGGCGTCTTCGTTCTCCTCGGCGGTTCCAACGCGGTCACGATCGTGGGCGACACCAACATGTCGATCGAGTTTGCTCCGACGGCGAAAACGAGCCTGTATATCGGAACCACCTCAACCCTGCTGGCGCCGTTCTTCATCTGCGGCCCTCTCGTCGCCGGCGTGCTCGCGAACAGTGTGAGCTTTACGCTCGTCTTCATCATCGCGGGCGTACTCGCGGTTGCCGGCGTCGTGCTGGCGTTCCGTATCCAGGAGCCGCGCAAATCCCTTCCGCTCGATGTCATCGGTCAGTCCGGCACGTTGCCCTAGCAGGGTCCACCTGTAGCACCAGCAACACAACCAAAACCTCCAGAACGGGGAGCACGCATGACCAGACGCATGATCATCGATACCGACACCGCGGCGGATGACAGCTTCGCCCTGCTGGTCGGCCTCCTGCACCCCGATTCCCAGCTCGAAGCCGTCACCATCGTTTCCGGCAATGTCGACTTCGAGCAGGAGGTCGAGAACGCGCTCATCACGATCGAAGCAGCGGGCCGAAGCGGCGAGGTTCCTGTTCACCTCGGCGCGCGCGTCCCGCTCGCCCGCCCGTGGTACGAGGCGTCAGCGCACGGCGACGGCAAGGGCAACCACGACTTTCCGAAGCCTCGGCAGCAGCCGAGCGATGAGCGAGCGGCTGACGCCCTGGTGCGAATCGTTGACGAGAATCCGGGGGAGATCGACATCGTCGCGATTGGACCGCTGACCAACATTGCCACCGCGATCGCGCTGGACCGGGACTTTCCGCAAAAGGTACGCGAGCTGCGCATCATGGGCGGATGTGACAACTCGGTCGGTAACGTCACCGCCGCAGCCGAATACAACTTCTACGTCGACCCCGAGGCGGCGGACATGGTCCTGCGTGCAGGTTTCGACACGACAGTCGTGACCTGGACCCTGACGCTCTCGCATGCGCTCTGGGGCGAGCCGATGCTTGCTGCCATCGCGGATATCGAAACCGACCTGGCGAAGTTCTTCACCATCCTCGACAAGCCGAACCTCGAGTTCAATGGGACGGTCGGAATCGTCGGCAGCACGCATCCTGACTCGCTCACCGCGATGCTGCTGGTACGTCCGGATCTCGTTCGTGCGAGCAGCAGGAGATTCGCCGCAGTCGAGCACCACAGCGACCTCACCCGCGGCTACTCCCTCTTCGACGACCGTCCCGCGCGCAATGCGCCGAACGTCACGGTCATCGACGACATCGACGCCGAGGGGTTCTACCGTGCGTACTGCGACCTGCTGAAGGCCGGCGCCAAACGCTGACGCGCACGACTCTGCACGCTGTTGCTCATATGAGCAAGGCGGGCAACGAAAGTTGTTCCCGCTCATCTGCGCGATTACCCTGAACGAGAAGGAGGATGCCGTGATCACCGACCCAGAACTTCTCGCCGTGCGAGTGGCCGAGCTGTACTACGACGAAAACAAGACCCAGGACGAGATCGGCGGCCTCCTCAAGATCACCCGGTGGAAGGTCGGCAGGCTGCTCGCGCAGGCACGCGAGCAGGGCATCGTGCGCATCGAAATCGTGCATCCTCGAGCCAGGCGGCTCACGGTCGAACGGCAACTGCGCGAGCGCTTCGGGCTCGCGGACGCCGTGGTCATTCCTTCCGGCGCGGGCGAAGGCGATCTCCAGAGTCGAGTCGGCCAGGCGGCGGCCGACTATCTCACGGCGCTCCGGCCCGTTCCACGCACACTCGGCATCAGTTGGGGCCGAACCCTCAGTGAGGTCGCTGAGCGGCTGGAAGCCGGATGGGCCACGGGAGTGACTGTCGTGCAGATCAACGGCGGCGTCAGCCTCAACCGCCGGGCGGGCACGGCGGCGACCACGGCATCCATGATCGCGCAGAAGGCGCAGGGGCACGCAACCCTGCTGCCGAGCCCAGCCATCCTCGAACGCGTCGAGACGAAACAGGCCATCGAGAGCGACCGCACAGTCGCGGCGGTACTCGAACTAGCCGGGCGGGCCAGCGCCTACCTGTTTAGTGCCGGCGTCGCAAACGAGAGTTCTGTTCTCGTCGACAGCGGGTACCTTGCCCCATCGGATGTCGCCGAGCTCGTGCGCAAGGGCGCTGTCGGTGACGTGGTTGGCCGGTACATCGACGCCAACGGCAACACCGTCGATCCCGGGCTCGATGAGCGTACGGTGGGATTGGGTCTCGATCAGTTGAGGCAAGCGAAGA
Source organism: Glaciihabitans sp. (assembly GCA_025463785.1). Classification (GTDB taxonomy): domain Bacteria; phylum Actinomycetota; class Actinomycetes; order Actinomycetales; family Microbacteriaceae; genus Galbitalea. Next base: position 125,712 of record JAODBD010000008.1, on the reverse strand, counting down.
TGGCGATTTTCGTCGTTGCCGGCTACGCAAAACACGACGTCGCACGCGCGATCGTCACCAATGGATTGTGTTCGGTCGTGGTGACGGACGAAGCAACCGCGGCCGCGCTGTTGGACTTGAAAGTACAGGAGTAAACCAGATGACCCTCGTGAATCCCGTGGTGCTTGCGCCGGCTGCGCGCGCCATCCAGATGCTGGGAGGTGACCTCACCGAGACGAGCCTTCGGCTGCACCTGGAAGGGCTTTCCGGCGTGGACGCTGTCGGTTTGGAGGAGCGCGCTGCTGCCCTCGGCACTCGTTCCATCAAGACCGCGTCGAAGGCCTGGGCCCTCGACAAGATCATCGAACTCATTGACCTCACGACTCTTGAAGGTGCAGACACGCCCGGCAAGGTGCGTTCCCTCGTCGCCAAAGCAATGACGCCAGACCCTGGCGACATGACGACCCCGCGCGTTGCCGCCGTCTGTGTTTACGGCGACATGGTGCCGTACGCAGTTGATGCGCTCGGGGCAGCGCACTCACGAGGTACAGGCAACGGCATCAACATCGCCGCCGTCGCGACGGCTTTCCCAAGCGGGCGCGCATCCCTGAGGGTCAAGCTCGCCGACACAGCGGATGCCGTGGCAGCCGGCGCAGACGAGATCGACATGGTGATCGACCGCGGCGCGTTCCTCTCCGGCCGATACGGCCAGGTCTTCGACGACATCGTCGCCGTCAAAGAGGCCTGCCGTCGCGAGAACGGCACGTATGCGCATCTCAAGGTCATCCTCGAGACCGGCGAGCTCAACACCTACGACAATGTTCGCAGGGCATCCTGGCTCGCCATTCTGGCCGGCGGCGACTTCATCAAGACGTCAACCGGAAAGGTTGCGCCCGCAGCGACACTGCCCGTCACCCTGCTGATGCTCCAGGTCGTACGAGACTGGCACCATCTGACTGGCGAGCGTATCGGCGTGAAGCCGGCCGGCGGCATCCGCACCTCGAAAGATGCCATCAAGTACCTGGTCACTGTCGCCGAGACCGCGGGCGAGGAGTGGTTGACGCCGTCGCTGTTCCGTTTCGGCGCATCCAGTCTTCTGAATGACGTGTTGCTGCAGCGACAAAAGATCCGAACCGGCCACTACAGCGGCCCAGACTACGTAACAGTCGACTAGGTAAGAGGCACCCAATGAATTTTCTCGAATACGCACCGGCGCCCGAATCGCCGTCGATCCTCCACCTCCGAAAGGAATATGGGCTCTTCATCGACGGCGAGTTCGTCAAAGGCCACGGCAAGCCGTTCGCCACCATTTCGCCCTCGAGCGAGAAGCACATCGCCCAGATCGCGAATGCCAACGCGAAGGATGTGGATGTCGCCGTTGCCGCTGCCCGCCGCGCATACGACCGCACCTGGTCGAAGCTTTCGGGCGCCGATCGCGGCAAATTCCTGTTCCGCATCGCCCGGCTCGTGCAGGAGCGCGCGCGTGAGCTCGCGGTCGCGGAGAGCCTCGACAATGGCAAGCCCATCAAGGAGAGTCGGGATGTCGACGTTCCACTGGTGGCCGCATGGTTCTTCTACTACGCGGGTTGGGCCGACAAGCTCGACTATGCGGGCCTCGGTGCGTCACCCGCCGCGCTCGGCGTTGCCGCCCAGGTCATCCCGTGGAATTTCCCCCTGCTCATGCTTGCGTGGAAAATTGCGCCGGCGCTCGCCGCAGGAAACACGGTTGTGCTGAAACCGGCCGAGACAACGCCACTGACGGCGCTATTGTTCGCCGAAATTCTGCAGCAGGCCGAGTTGCCGGCCGGGGTGGTCAACATTCTGACCGGCGCGGGGGATACCGGCGCGGCGCTGGTGAATCATCCCGATGTCAACAAGGTGGCCTTCACCGGCTCAACCGCTGTCGGCCGCGCGATCGCCAAATCGACGGCGGGCACGGGTAAGAAGCTCACGCTCGAGCTCGGTGGCAAGGCTGCCAACATCGTGTTCGACGATGCGCCCATCGACCAGGCCGTCGAGGGCATCGTGAACGGCATTTTCTTCAATCAGGGGCACGTGTGTTGTGCCGGGTCCCGTCTTCTCGTTCAGGAAAACATCCACGAGGAGGTCGTCGACCGCCTGAAGCGTCGCCTCTCGACGCTGCGCCTCGGCGATCCGCTCGACAAGAACACCGACATCGGCGCCATCAACTCCCGCGAGCAGCTCGACCGTATCCGCGAACTCAGCGACATTGGCGAGGCCGAGGGCGCCGACCGCTGGACGGCCGACTGCGCAATCCCCGAGAACGGGTTCTGGTTCGCGCCAACGATCTTCGACAACGTATCGACGTCATCCCGGATCGCCCGCGAAGAGATCTTCGGACCCGTGCTGTCTGTGCTCACGTTCCGCACCCCGGCCGAGGCGATTTCGAAGGCTAACAACACGCCGTATGGCCTGTCTGCCGGTATTTGGAGCGACAAGGGATCGAAGATCCTCGCCGTCGCAGACCAACTGAAGGCCGGGGTCATCTGGGCCAATACGTTCAACCGCTTCGACCCGGCTTCGCCATTCGGTGGCTACAAGGAATCCGGCTACGGCCGCGAGGGCGGGCGCCACGGCCTCGCCGCCTACCTGCAGACCTCAATCGACGCGGGGGCATCCCGCACGCCGGTCGCGGCCAGGACCACGATCACGAAGAAGGTCACCAAGTGAGCCGCCTCGCTGTCCCGAAGACCTACAAGCTATACATCGGCGGCAAGTTCCCGCGGAGCGAGAGTGGCCGCACCTACGAGGTCGCGACCGCTAAGGGTGCGTTCCTGGCGAACGCCGCCAAGGCGAGCCGCAAGGACGCTCGGGATGCCGTGGTCGCCGCCCGCGCGGCCGTCGCGGGCTGGACCGGGGCCACCGGGTACAACCGTGGTCAGGTGCTCTACCGCATCGCCGAACTCCTCGAGGGTCGTCACGCCCAGTTCGCCGGGGAGATCGCATCCTCAGAGGGCATTTCTCTGGCCGCTGCCGCAAGAGAGGTTGACGCCGCAATCGATGTCTGGGTCTGGTACGCGGGCTGGGCCGACAAATATGTACAGGTCGCCGGCAATGGCAACCCCGTCAGCGGGCCATATTTCAACCTCTCGACTCCGGAGCCGACCGGCGTGGTGGCGATCGTCGCACCACAGGCATCGTCACTGCTCGGGCTGGTGAGCGTGATCGCGCCCGCTGTCGTGACGGGCAATACGGTCGTGGTCGTCGCGAGCGAGACCGCCCCGCTCAGCGCCATCAGCTTGGCCGAGGTGCTTGCGACGAGCGATGTTCCGGGCGGTGTCATCAACATCCTGACCGGGTCGCCGGCCGAGATCGCGCCCTGGCTGGCCAGCCACGCCGACGTCAACGCTCTCGATCTCGCCGGAGCGGAACGGCTTGACTGGGTGGACCTCCAGATCAGCGCCGCCGACACTCTCAAACGCGTTCTCACCCCGGTCACCGGGGTGCCAGCGCCGTCCCTCGATCGCATCGTCGCTTTCACTGAAACCAAGACCGTCTGGCACACCAAATCCCTGATCTAGCCGCCCACCCACCCCATCCTGAGTTGCCCAGTTTGGTCGGGTTTCGGGCGAGAAACTCGACCAAACTGGGCAACTCACGGCTGTCGAGAGCTGTGAAATAGTTGGGGTTGCCTGAGAGTACGTTCAGGCGCGCGCCGTACCGTCGATTGATGCGAGTTCTTGTCATCGTCACCCCCAACGGCATTCGGTCTCGTCCCTCGGCGGCACCCGCCCCTCCAGTTTTGGCTGGCAACTAGTCGCTCCACAGCGCATTATGGAAGAGCGAGGTTATGTAATGGATGAGAATCAGTACGGCAATCAGAACGAATCGATCCTCTTTGTCGGCGACTCAATCACGGCTGGTGGCAACTGGCAGCAGTGGTTCCCCGACTACGACGTACACGTCGAGACGTCGCCGGATGACGCGACCGACAGGCTCAACGAGAGGCTTCCCGCAGTCACCGAGTTGCAGCCGGAGAACCTGGCGATCCTGATCGGCGGCAACGACTTCGGCCTCAGTCGCTCGGTCGAATACGTCGTGCGCAGCATCGAGTACTTCCTTGCCATCGTCAGGCAGAACGTTCCGGGTTCTCGCACCCTCGTGCAGTCGATCCTGCCCCGCGGCAAGGAATTCGCCGACGACATCCGGGATGCCAACCGGCACCTGCGCCAGTACGCGCAGAACGTGCACGCGCAGTATCTCGACCTGTGGCCCGCGATGGCGACAGACGAGGGTGAGTTGCGGCCCGAGTTCACGACCGACCGCCTGCACCTCACGACGGAGGGCTACGAGGCCTGGCTCGGCGAACTGCGTCCGGCGCTCGAACGCCTGCACGATGCACCGCCGATGTCGAGGCCGATCTCGATCATTCGTGACGGCGCGGTTGCCCAGTAGGGCCACGCTAACTCCGCGAGCTACAGCTGAGCGATGAGGTCGTCGTAGAAGCGGATGCCCCGCAGCCAGGTCGCCACACCGATGCGCTCGTTCACGGCGTGCAGGGTGCCGCGTTCGGCGGCCGACATCTCAAACGGCGTGAATCGGTACACGAAATTGGAAATCCGGGCGAAGTGCCTGCTGTCGCTCGCGCCGAGCATGACGTAGGGCGTGACCACCGCGTCGGGGTAAAGACGCTCGATCGTTTCGCGCAGGAGCTGCCAGGGCTTGCCGGACGTGGGTGAAACTGGCGAAGGCTCAGACGGATTTAGCGCGGTGATCTCGACCGCGTCATCCCGAATCGCCCTTCGGATGTGCGCGAGAGCCTCGCTCACTGACGAATCGATCGCGACTCGCACGTTGATTGTGGCCTCCGCAGTCTCGGCAAGAGCATTCTCGGCCTGGCTGCCGGAGAGTCGCGTGACGACGCCGGTCGTGCGAACCATCGCGTTCGTCTCGGGGCCCAACCGTTCGAACAGGCGAAGCAGGGGAACTCGAGTGAGCCACAGGTTCGTGAACGCCCACCGATAGGGCTGCCGTGCCCGCTGTCCGACTGTACGAATCATCTCAAGATTGGTTCGTGTGAAGGAGGACCGAAACGGCCTGGCATCCAGCCGCACCATCGCGCGAGCGAGCCTCGTCGTCGCGCTCAGCTTCGGGGGAGTGGACGCGTGCCCGCCCTCCTGCCGCACGGTCAGCAGTACCGAGGTGATGCCCTTCTCGCTCACGCCGACGACCGCGATGGGCGCGTCCACGCCGGGGAAGATGCCCTCAACAATCGCGCCGCCCTCATCCAGCACAAACCCGGGTCGGATGCCGCGGTCAGCGAGCGAGGCGACGATGGCCGTCGCGCCAGATCCTGTGGTCTCTTCGTTGTGTCCAAAGCTGAGGTAGATGTCGTTCGCGGGTCGAAACCCGCGCGAGAGGCTCGCCTCAACAGCCTCGAGGATGCAGACGAGCGCCCCCTTGTCATCGAGCGCCCCGCGCGCCCAGACTTCGCTCGCGTCGCCGATACCCTCAACCTCGGCCTCAAACGGTGGGTGCTCCCAGCGATCGTTGGTCGCAGAGACAACGTCGTAGTGTGCCATCAGCACGCTCGACGCAGCAGAGGACGCGCCGACCCACCGATACAGGAGCGAGCGCCCGGCAATCGTCTCGCGGGTGAGTTGCGCATGGGTCAGCGGATACAGCTCGCTCAGTGTTGCAATGAAGCGATCGAACTCGTTCCAGTCGACCTGGGCCTCATCGAGTCGCGAAATCGTGGGGATGCGCAGCAGTGCGCGAAATCGCTCGAGCGGTGTCACGAGCCCCAAGTTTATGCGGCGTCAAGGGGGTTCTGCGCTGACACCGTCGACCTATCGTGGAACGGTGACTTCACTCTGGCTCGCCAACTCCCGTTCCATCCCCACCGACTCATTCGAGCCGGGCGCGCACTATGACCAGATCATCGTCGGGGCCGGTATCACGGGCCTGGTTGCCGCACTGTTGTTCGCCCGCGCGGGCAGACACGTTCTGGTCCTCGAGGCGCGTGAGATCGGCGCGGTCGCCACGGGCAACACCACCGCGAAGGTCAGTCAGCTGCAGGGAACACAACTGTCGAGGATCAAGCGCTACAACTACCAGGCGATAGTTCGGGCGTACGCCGATGGCCAGCGCGAGGCCTTCGACTGGCTCATCGATTACACCACCGACCATGGGGTGAACGTCGAACGCAAAGACGCGTACACCTACGCCGCGACCGCAGAGGGCTCGCGCGCCGTTGACGCCGAATACCGCATCGCGCGGTCGGTGGGGCTTCCGGTGCAGAGGGTCGTGGATGCCGGTCTCCCGTTCCCCACTTTCACAGCCGTGAGGCTGCCGGACCAGGCGCAGCTCGACCCGATGGACCTGCTCGCCTCCCTCGCCGCGGATATCCGCGTTCTCGGCGGCAGAATCACGACGGGCGTTCGGGTGCTTGGGGTCCACAGCAACGCCATAACCCGGGTCGCGACGACAGCGGGAGAGGTAACGGCGGGCCACGTGATCCTTGCCACCGGCACGCCTGTCCTCGCGCGTGGTCTGTACTTTGCGAAGGTGGCAGCGCAGCGCAGCTACGCCCAGTCGTTCGAGGTGCCGAGGGCGAACCTGCCAGACGGCATGTTCATCAACGTCGAGTCACCCACCAGAAGCATCCGCACCTGGCGCGGCCAACTCATCACGGGCGGCAACGGGCATCGCGTCGGCCGCGAAGCATCCCCGAAATCGCGAGCAGACGACCTGACCCGCTGGACCGAGAAATTTTGGCCGGGAGCGGTGCGGACCCACGCGTGGTCAGCTCAGGACTACAGCCCCATGCATCATGTGCCGTTCGTCGGCTGGATGCCACGTGGTGGTGGCAGCATCTACCTCGCGACCGGCTACGACAAGTGGGGGATGACCGGCGGGGTGGCAGCCGCGCTCATACTCGTCGCCGACATCCTTGGCACGAACACCGAATGGCAGCGGACCCTGCACCGGCGCGTCACTCTTGCGCCGGTCATCGCTCGTGGCATTGGCGAAAATGCGGCGGTCGGCTGGTGGTATGCGAAGGGCTGGCTCGGTGCGCTTTCTCACCGGCTTCCGGATGTCGCCCCAGCGGAGGGACGCGGAGCCGTCGGCCGCGTAGGCATCCGCCCCACCGCCGTCTCCACCGTCGATGGTGTGACCTGCGAGCTCTTCGCGATGTGCACGCACCTGGGCGCCGTCGTGACCTGGAATGATGCAGAGCACAGTTGGGACTGCCCGGCTCACGGATCACGCTTCGCGGCGGACGGCACGCTTTTGGAGGGCCCGGCAACGCGTAACCTTGCGGGGTGACCAACCGGTATCCAACCAAGTCGTTCCGTCGGACCGCGCTCGCGCCCGGCATTCTCGCAGCGATCGTGCTGTTGGCGGGGTTGGCGCTGCTGAATTCGAGCGCGTTCTTCTGGATCCAGACCGTCACGGCGATTCTCGCGGCCATTGTCTGCGTATACGCCTGGCAGTCGAGGCAGTGGTGGTGGCTGCCGCTGCTGGGAGCAATCGTCGTGCTGTGGAACCCGATCTGGCCGATCAACCTGCACCAGGAGCAGGTTTGGCTGGCTCTGCAGTATGTCGCGGTCATCCTATTCATCGTGTGTGGAATTCTCATTAAAGTGCCGAACCCCGACGACAAGAATCGCCAGGTATCGGGTTCGCGGCGCTAATGTCGGCGCTAAGCGAGTAGAATAAGAGCAGCACCGCCGGGGGCCACCAGTTGCATCGCGACTGGGTCTGGATTTCTCGAGTGGTGTCGACACGTGGTGTCGTCCGACTGATGGTCAGTCGCCATACGTGCCGTACCTGCAAGAGATTCTTACCTGCATGAGTTTTTGAAGTGCATCAGTTTTTGAAGTGCATGAGTTTTTGAATCGCACTAAATCGCCGCCGTCCCAACGGCAGCGCAAGGAGGAGCAGTTGGCTTCTGGGCAACCACAAGCGTCCGGCCAGGCGCAGTCATCGCGCCAGCGTTCGCGCAATTCGGGCGGCGGACGCCAGTCGACGCAGCAGCAGCGCAGACGACCGCGCGGTGCCGACGACCAGGGCGTCATCCCGGTGCTCGCTCGCGCGGCCCGCGAGGTCGAGGCCGCCGTGCAGAAGGGGCCGCTCAAGCTCGCCAATCGTGCTCGTTTTCAGGTTGCAGCGCTTTTGCTGCGCGAGGAGCGAGCTCGAGTCAAGACCGATCCGTCGCTCAGCGAAGCCGAGCGTGCCAACGAGCAGAAGCGTCTGGATGGGCTTGCAGGCATTCTCGCGAAAACTGCGGCGCGCGACACGAGTCTCATTTCGCTCCTGGGCGACGATGCTCCGATCACTGCCGCAGCGAAGGCACTCCGCCGCGACCTTCTGATCGCTGCTGGCGTCGAACTCAGCCCCGACGAACTCATCATCACCACTGAGCCGAAGCCGGTCGACGCCGCGGCAGAAAAGCAGGTCGTCCCGCAGTCGGTCCGCCAGCTGCAGATGGCCAACCCGTTCCTCGCGCCTGATTTCAGCGCCATCCAGCAGAAACCGACGCGGGTCAACCGCCTCGCCAACTGGGAGCTCATCGAGCCGCTGTTCCGCGCGTTCGAGTACGGTGCTGGCGGGGGAGCGGCCAGCATGGAGTTGCCGGAAGCCACCTCAATGTCAACGCCGGGCAAGCTCGATCTGATGCGCCACCAGGCGCGCTTCGTCGAAGAGGTGAAGGCCGGGCACCGCACCTTCCTTCTTGCGGACGAGCCGGGGCTTGGCAAGACGGCACAGGCGCTGCTTGCGGCATCCGTTTCGCACTCCTACCCGCTGCTGGTGGTCGTGCCCAACGTCGTCAAGACCAACTGGGCGCGTGAGGTGTCATTGTGGACTCCGCAGCGCACCGCGACCGTGGTGCACGGTGACGGCAATGACATCGACGCTTTCAGCGATGTCGTGATCGTCAACTACGAGATCCTCGACCGCCACGTCGGCTGGCTCAGTCGGTTCGGCTTCAAAGGCATGGTCGTCGACGAGGCACACTTCATCAAAAACCTCACTTCGCAGCGTTCGAAGCATGTCCTTTCGCTGTCGAAGAGCATTCGGGCGACAAGTCCGAAAGCCCTGTTCATGGCGCTGACGGGTACTCCGCTGATCAACCAGATCGATGACTTCCGTGCGATCTGGCAGTTCCTGGGTTGGATCGACGACAAGAAGCCCCTGCCCCAGCTCATGGACAAGCTCGAAGACACCGGTCTGACGCCCGCCGACTTCGGATTCTTCTCCGAGGCACGCCAGGCCGTCATCGACATGGGCATCGTGCGTCGCAAGAAAGTGGATGTCGCCGCCGACATCCCCGCTCGTCGCGTGGCCGACATCCCGGTTGAACTCGACGATGATCTGGGTCGTTCCATCCGCGACGCAGAGGCGGCCCTCACCGCGCGCCTGGTTGAGCGCTACCAGCGCAGGCTCGCGCTTCGCAAGTCGGAGGAAGAGTTCACGGAGTACGACCGCGATCGTCTCGTTCGCGCCGTCGCGCACGAGGAGCTCGAGGAGTCGAAATCGGCGAAGACCGGGGAGAACGTCTTCACCATGGTTCGCAAGATCGGTCAGGCTAAGGCTGCTCTTGCCGCGGACTACACGGCGCAACTGGCTCGCAACGTCGGCAAGGTTGTGTTCTTTGCGAAGCACATCGATGTCATGGATATCGCTGAGGCGGCGTTCGAGAAGGCAGGCCTCGGCACCGTTTCGATTCGCGGAGACCAGACCCCGAAGGCCCGCCAGGCCGCGATCGATTCGTTCGCCAATGATCCGGCTGTCTCGGTCGTCGTCGCATCACTCACGGCTGCGGGCGTCGGTCTCAACCTGCAGGCTGCCTCGAATGTCGTGCTGGCAGAGCTCAGCTGGACGAGTGCTGAGCAGACCCAGGCGATCGATCGCGTTCACCGCATCGGTCAGGAGCTCCCTGTCACCGCGTGGCGCATCATCGCGGCCCAGACCATTGACGCCAAGATCGCCGAGCTCATCGACAGCAAGGCGGGCCTTGCGGCTCGCGCGCTCGACGGTTCAGACGAAGAGGTCGTCGCCGAGTCGAGCGTGCAGCTCGAGGCCTTGGTGAGCCTGCTCGCCGGGGCGATCGAGTGACGCCCGGCGAGTCCGAGACCGACCGTGCCGAGCGCGGCCTGCGCATTGTTGACCCGAGGGCGGGCGTTCGCACCTTCGAGCGCGATGACGTTGTCCTTCGGAAGGGCCAGTTCACCCTGCTCAACCAGCGCCTCACGCCGCAGCAGGCAACGATCGAGGATCTCCTTGCCATCGCCGACGTGCTCGACACCGCCGCTATCGAATACCTGCTGATTCGCGGCGAGCATCGTGCGACGACCCTCGCCGTCGACATCAAGCGGCGCGGCGACGTCGCTCGGGCGCTCGCCTCTGCATTTGCCAACGAACCGTTCTATTCGAAGGTGTCAGGGCATCCCGCGCTCTTCATCGCGGATGGCAGGCTGTCGTCATCGAACGCGGCGCGCATCCTGACCCTGTTTCGCCCCCGCATCGATCCCTCAGGGCGCCTCCGTTATGGCGCATCCAACGGCGTTCGTTTCGAGTTCTGGAAGTTTGGCGTCGACGAGATCGTGGCGCCGGCGCCCAACGCGGTGATGCGCATGACGATTCCGCGGCAGGAGGCAGTCGAAGCGACCGTCGATCTGCACGGGCGCGAGTGGCGCACGATCGCCGGTATGTACTCACCTCTCGTCAGCGATGTGACCTTCGACATCGACATCGTGTTCTCCTGGGTGGATGGCTCGTCCGCCGAGTTCCAGCGCGCCCGTGCCCTGCGCATGCAGACTTACGTGGTGGGCGAGGGCGACGACTCCGAGGCGCGCTATCGCCAACTCGACGAACTGAAGTACGCGCTGCGCAGCGTGTATCTGTATGCACCGTGGGTGCGTCGCATCTTCATCGTGACCGATTCGCCGGTGCCGACCTGGCTCGACGAGCATCCCTCGGTCACGATCGTGCGAAGCGAAGATTTCTTCGTCGACCACGCCAACCTGCCAACGCACAATTCGCACGCGATCGAGAGTCAGCTCCAGCACATCGACGGCCTCAGCGAACACTTCCTGTACTCGAACGACGACATGTTCTTTGCGCGTCCCGTCAGTCCAGACCTGTTCTTCTCGCCCGGCGGCGTTACGCGCTTCATTGAAGCGACGACCCGTATCGGTCTCGGCGACAATCACCCCGAACGCAGTGGCTTCGAGAATGCGGCCCGCGTTAATCGCGGAGTACTTCGATCGAAGTTCGGTCGGGTGACGACCAGGCACCTCGAGCATGCCCCCACCCCGCTGCGCAAGAGCGTGCTGCTGGAGATGGAGCAGGAATTCCCCGTCGAGTTCGCGCGAACGGCGGCGAGCCCGTTTCGCTCGAGCACCGACATTTCGGTGACGAACTCCCTGTATCACTACTACGCGCTCATGACCGGCCGCGCAGTTGTCCAGACGGATGCCAAAGTGACCTACGTCGAAACGACGCTAAAGTCGGCGATTCGCCAGATGCGCGAACTTCTGCGCCACCGGGACCAGACCTTCTTCTGCCTCAACGACGGCAGCGTCCCCGAGATCTCGATCGAGACGCGCACGCGGGCCGTGCTCGATTTCCTGAACCGCTATTTCCCGATTCCAGCGCCATGGGAAAAGCGCGGGATCGACAGCGTCACACCAACGATGGTCACGCCATCACAGGAATCGGCATCGTCATAGGCGGGTCCTGAACGACCGGCTTACGCACGGATGCGGGGATGAGAATTCCGGAATCCGCCAGCCGCCGGTTGGTCTCCGCGGCATCCACGTAGTCGAGAGTCGCGTATTCACCGAGTGGCACGACAGAGTGCAGAACACCGTCGTCATACACATGCACCAGGTTGAATGCGCGCGCCCCGTCACGCCCGCGAGTGCCACCGACGGGAACGTTGAGATCCTGCGTGTAGCAGACCGCTGAGGCGACGGACACCGGAATGCCGGCAAAGGTTCCCGTCGATGAGTAGTGCAGGTGCCCGGCGATAATGCTGCGAACATCGCTGCCTTCGAGCACTTCGCGCAGGCCAGCCTGGTCGCGGAGCTCGACGGCCACTGCGAGGTCAAGGACGCTCGGCAGCGGTGGGTGGTGCATGGCAAGGATCGAACCCTGGGCTGACGGGACAGAGAGCTCCTCAGCCAGCCAGTCGAGTTGTGACGGTGTCACTTGGCCGTGGTGATGCCCGGGAACGCTTGTATCGATCGTGATGACGCGAAGACCGTGAACGTCGTATACGCGATCAACCGCGTTCATGGTCGGCACCTCGCCAAGCAACCGCTCGCGGAACGAGGCGCGGTCGTCGTGGTTTCCCATCACCCAGATGACCTGGGCGCCGAGGCGAGCCGCGGCCGGCTCGACGATCGCACGCAGCCGATCGTAGGCATCCGGCTCACCCTTGTCGGCCAGATCACCCGTGAAGATGATGGCCTCCGGCCTGCCCCGCGAAGACTCGAGTTCCGCGAAGAGTTCACGTAGATACCGCTCGCTGTTGACGCGGTCGTACAGCTTGCCCGCGCCCGCAAGCAGGTGGGTATCGCTTACGTGCAGCAGGAAGTGGTCCGGCCTCGGGTATTCGGCAATGCGAATGCTCACTCACATAGTCGACTACCAGCAGATGAAATATTTGTGACCGCCACGCGGCTGGATGCATAACGGGGCAAGTCAACTGCGCGAGAACGCTGCCCACTAATTCCAGCGGGATGCCCGTTCGGCGCAGGCGATGCAGAGCGGCGCCTGCGGGCGAACCTGCAGTCGACCGACAGCGATCTCATTGCCACACTTGGTGCACAAGCCGTAGGTGCCCGCATCCATCCGCACGAGGGCCGCGTCAATGTCAGCGACATGCTGGATCGACTGGGCCAGCATGGCTGAGGCCTGCGAACGTTCGAACGCGAGCGTTGGACCCTCGGGATCGTGCTCGTCGTCGGTGGGAGCGTCGTTTCGGGCCAGGACAAACGCGGCCATTTCATCGTGAGTTCGTTCGATCACGATGCGTGCCTGTTCCCGGTCTGCAACGAGATGGCTCCGCATGCGCGAGCGCTGACGTGACGATAGTGCCCGCTTGGCGGAAGGAGTCTGCGTTGAGGTGAGTAGTGGACGTTCAGCGATCCCGGTCATGGGTCAATTACAGCCACCCCCAAACGGGGGATAAAGGCCTTGCGCCAAATCGTTAGATACGCTAACGAACCGCTTCTGGCTAGAGTCGAGCGCGTCGTTCAGCGAGCCGACGGATGGCAGCGACCGGGATTTCGATCCAGTCGGGCCGATTGCGAGCCTCGTACACGGCCTCGTAAAGCGCCTTGTCGATCTCGAAGGCGTCGAGGAGTTCACGATGATCACGGACATTCTTGCCCGACCCAGCGATGTAACCGTCGATAAAACTGTGCCTCGCAGCCGATGCCCACTCGGCGGGGGTCTCGCCGCCGCTCGTCAGCGCAACCGATCCTGCTGCGTAGTCGAACGAGCGAAGCATGCCGGCGACATCCCGAAGCGTCACATCGGGTTCAGAGCGCTCGGTCATCGCGCGAAGCGGCTCGCCCTCGAAGTCGACGAGTACCCAGCCGCGGCCCGGTGCCTCGAGCACCTGCCCGAGGTGGAAGTCGCCGTGAATGCGCTGGAGTGCGGGCCACGGTGCATCGCGAGCACCCTCGAAAACACTCTCAATCAACAGGCGATACTCCGCGAGCGAAGGTACCTCCTCGATTGCAAGATCCAGTCGACCGCGCATTCCCGCGATGATTTCGTCGATGTCAGCTGCCGTCGGCTGTCTCGTGGGCAGAACCGCGGCGAGAGTTGCATGAACCTGCGATGTCGCCTCGCCCAGCGCGCGTGCTTCGACCGAGAAGTCCGTGCCGGTGAGAGCTGACGAGAGGGCGAGGCGCCAGGCGTCTTTGGCGCCCGGGATGAACTCCTGTGCGAAGGCAAGATGGCCGCGGGCGATCTGGTCGGGCCGACCGCTGTCGCGCCACTCGCCGGAGAGGTAGCCAACCGATGTCGGCACCAGTGGGGATCCGGCCGCAGCAATTGCGGACTGGAGGACGACATCAGGGTTGTTCCCGTGGTGAAGGGCGCGAAAAACCTTGATGATGACGGGCGCGCCGCCATCGACCTCGCAAATGATCGACGTGTTCGATTGCTCGCCGCGCAGCACCGCCGAGTTCGTGACGACCAGCGGGGGAGTGCCCGGCTGCCGATGTCCGCGCGCGTCCTCGACTGTCCCCTCCGTGAGGATGAGTCCAAGCAGCGCAGGCGCATATGCGGGATCGTGAGGGGCGTCGTAGATGTATCGGCCATCCACGATATCGATTGCCTTGATGTCGTCGAGGGGCACCGTACGTTCGGTGAGCGGCACCTGGTAAAGGCGAATGGATGTCACGCCTCGGTCGAGAATGTAGTGGGTCGTTATGCGCACGGTCTCGTCGCCGATGGACCAGCCGCCGATGCGTTCGAGCCGCGGCTCGGACCCTTTGCCCGCATACCAGCGCTGCTTCGCGACCCAGGTCGCGAGCGCGTCGGGGAGGCCGAATTCGTCGGTGCCAGCGTGTGCACTCACCCTTTGACCCTACGCCCGACAGGTTTCCGGAGGGGACGAGTTGACCCGCCACGCCGTCTTCGGCAGGGCATTTCTGCGCTGCTGGGTCTGCCCAATCGTCCCGATTCCTGCGTGCCCCACACTGGGGGGAGCGCGGTTGTGGCCAAACGGCATAACTTACATACAAGCACTACAGGGGGACACTCGGGTGCGGCGGCCGGGCGTGAGTCATCCGGAAATTTACGGGGGTAGCTCTTCCGGAATTTATGGCTCATCGCAATTATCGGTCGCCGCCCCGGCTCCTCCCACTTCCCAGCCGACACCAGCATCGCGGCTACCGCGTGCGGTCCAGCAGGAATGCATTCATCGCGGCGCTCAGCTCTCGGTCGATCGTGTGGGGCACACCATCGATCTCCCGCACGGGTGCCGCCTGCCTCCCGCTCGAGACCAGCCAGATTGCGTCCGATTCGGCGAGCTGGGCAGGCGTAAGCAGCTCGAATCCGGTCTCCATGCCCCGAGTCCGGGCCCAGGCGAACAGGTCACCCTGCGTTGTCCCCTCGAGGATGCCGAGGCCGGTCCCGGGCGTCAGGATCGCGTTTGCGCGTCGAAACAGCACACTCGAGGTAGGACCCTCGAGAATGAAACCGTCCGAGCTCACGAAGATCACGTCGTCTGCGCCGCGCTTGGCCGCTTCGCGCAGGACCGCACGATTGATGGCATAGGAGAGCGTCTTCGCGCCCGTCAACAGCCACGGTGCCGTTTGCTCGATGTCGTGGCGATAGCCGCGGTCGAGCGTGATGACGCTAATTCCGTCTTCGCGAGCGGCCCGATAATCCGGCGACGGCCACGCGTACGCCCATCCGGTCGGCTTGACGTCCCCTTCGACGCCGCGCGACATCACAATCTTGACGACGGCCTCGGCGACCGGATCAAGCTCGGCGACGACTGCGTGGATCGCGTCCCGCCAAGCATTCAGATCGGGTGCTGGGAGGTCGAGCTTTCGTGCTGAGGCCGCGAAACGGCGCAGGTGCGCGTCGATCGCGTGCGGCCGGCCGGCGGTGATACTCAGCGACTCAAAAATCCCGTCACCACGGGTCGCTGCCAGGTCGAGCACGTTCAAGTGTGGAACGGCGGGATCGACCAGGGCATACTCGCTCGCTCCGCTGTGGTGCGCGGGCGTGTCAAGTGACGGTTGATTCAGGATGACAAGAACGGTTCGCGACATGGCTCCATTCTTGCCGCTCGCATCTCCTCCACCGCACGACAGGCGAAATGATCATCCCCCAATCGTCGCCGTCGCGCAGGAATGGGCTCCTCCGGCGAAAGAGTTGTTCCCATGAATCCGATCCCCTATGAAGAAGCCCAGCTGGCACCGCTCACAACTGACAGCGAGATCGAAGAGCGGGTAAGCCAGCTCATCGGACGCGCCAACACGCGGCAGTTGTGGTTCATGTTCCTCGACAGCGAAGGCGTTCAGCTTCCGTTAATGATCCCCGTCGATGGCCTGCCGTCGAGTCCAACAGACGACGAAACGGCACAGCTGGTTGCGCAACTCAGTGAGGTCATGATCGAAATCGACGCGAGCTCGATCGTGACCGTGTGGGAGCGGTACGGCGCAGCGCGGCTGACGGCTCAGGATGCGGTGTGGGCCAGGTCGCTGAAGGCAGCGTGCGCCGAGGGCGGGGTGAAACTCCGTGGCATGCTGCTCTCGCATCGCACCGGCGTGCGCTGGATCGCCGAGGACGACTATGAGGCGGGTGAGCCTTTGGTGGATATCACAGCGGCATCAGGTGATGCGAGCGTCAGCCAGGGAGGCCAGCGAGCAGAGGGTGGTGTTCGATGAGGCCGAATGCCACGAAGCCAACAATGGCGAGAACAACGCATACGGCCCAGATGATCAGGGGGATGCCTCCGCCACCCATCTCGCGGCGAATCACGTTGGCTCGTGCGATCAGGTAGACGGGGGCCGTCAGAACTGCCCAGGCCCAGGTCGCCGGATTCTCATGACCGAGGGCCGAGAGTCGGCTGCGGTCGGCAACGGCGAACAGGAGCACCAGAATGTAGGGCGCAGCGGCTGCGGCCTGCAACATCCAGTTGCTGAAGTCCAACCCGTGTGGGTACAGCACGTACCCAATAGCTCCGGCGGCGATCAGCGGCGAGATGGCGATGATCCATACCCACGCGGTTGACGCGCTCTCGGGCCTGCGCGCGGCATCCGACCGGCGACTGTTGTGAACGAGTCCCCACTGCGGGCCGTCCGAGGTTGCGGGCGCGGCGTCCATGGGGGGCAAGGCGTCCGCAGGGGGCAATGCGGCCGCGGGGGTCGGCGAAGTGTTGGCAGGCGTGCCAAACAGCGTGTCGAGCCCGGAAGGCGTCTCAGACCCCGTGACCGGGGCGCTCGGGGGCTGATAGGCCGGCGGAATCTGGAAGGATTGCGGAGCCTGGTCTGCGGGCTGACCCCAGCTGGGCGTCTGTGCCGTCGCTGGCGCTTCCGTGTAGCCAGCTGGCTGGACTGGCTGCGCTGGCTGCACAGGTTGCACGGGCTGGTTCCACGCGTTCTGCTCCGGCGACAACTGGTACGGGGCCGGATCAGAGGCTGAGGGCTGCGCCGGCGCCGATTGGTACGACTCGGATGGCTGGAGCAGGGGCTGGTTCCACGCATTCGGCGGGGTCACCGCAGGGGTTGGCGCCGAGGTTGTTGCCGCCGACGGATTTGACTGCGGTATCGACTCTGCCGTGTTCTCACGCAGCGCTCGACGCGACGGCAGGGCGTCCTCTGGAGGCTGCCGGGCAACCGTGGGTTCCGTGGCAACGACCGGCTGGGCGACACTCGGTTCCGTCGCCGCAGGCGTCGCAATGGGCGAAACGTGGTCGGTCCAGGTCGTGCCGCTCCACCACCGCAACTGCCTCGGATCATGAGGATCCGCGTACCAGCCCGGACCGGCGGCGCCTCCGGCACCAGAGGTAGACGTATCTGACACGAGTTGGACCGCCTTCGGGGTGGCTGCGGGCCCGGCCAGATGGCCGGGAATCAACGGAAAACACAAGGCTTTCCGAGACGGAACGTTACTACCAGCTAGGGCGCTGATCTGTAAGGCTGGCTGAGAACTAGGGTTCTCGGCGCAGTCCTTAGCGGCTCATGCTGTACTTGCCCCAGTCGGTGACAACCCAGCCAATCCAGCCGTTCTGACGTGCGAGGCTCGCGGTCACGTGGTAGGTCTGGCCTGAACCGATGGTGTTCAGCGTGCAGCTGAACTCCTGGCCCATAACGGTTGCGGGCGGGCTCGGGCAATGAACACTCGAGATCGGACCGAAGACTGTCGCTGCCTGCTCGATTGACTGCGCGGCCTGGTCTGAGAACACCTGCGGCAGGGCTGAGATGACGAGACCGGGTACGGCGACAATGGAGCCGACCTGCAGAACTACGAGTGCACCCCACACGAGGATGGGCCCAAACCCGTTTCCTGCGCGCATCACGATGCTGACTGCGCGGGCGATCAGATAGATCGGGCCGGAGAGCAACACCCACGCCCACGATGCCGTGCGGTCGTAACCGTGGCGGCGAAGTGCGCGTTCGTCGGTGACCGCGAACGGGATCGACACGAAGTAAGGAGCAATCAGGATCGTCAGGACGACGGCAACGTTCGTGCCGCCCGCACCAGCGGATGCGACGACGAGAAGGGTGCCAACGAGCTGAACGAGCGGAAGAAGCGCAATGACCCAGCCGCCCGGAGTGTTCGCGCTGGGAGCCTTGCCGTGTGCCCACGGCGTACCGGGAGTGCGGGCAGCAGCGGTAGTTGCCGCAGCATCCTGTGCATACACGGCCTGCGCAGCGGGTGCTGTCGAGGCAGCAAAAGCCGGCACCGTCTGCGGTGTCGCTGCGGGAGCACCCGTGGTCGTGTGCGAGGGGATGAATTCCGGGATCGGCAGGATCTCAGGAGCAGGCTCATCCGCAGGCAATGCATCCCACGAAGGCGGCTCAAGTTGAAGGAGTGACGCTGCGGTCGGTGAACCGTCGACATCGAGGCCATCGTCTGCGCCCGTGCCACGCTCACGCTCACGCATCTCGCGTCGCGTCGGAAGTTCGTCGACTGCAGGGTCATCATCAGCCCAGGCCAGCTTGGCCTCCTGGATGACGATTGGGGCGCGCGCCTCCGTCGTGTGCTCGGTCCAGCCGTGGTTATCCCACCACCGCATCTGCGGTAGGCCGAGCGGGTCGGGATACCAGCCTGCTGGTACGCCGAAGCCGTTGTCGTCGTTCACCCTGTGGTACCCCCGGTAATCCTTAATGTGTTACAGGTTTCCTGCACTCTAGGGAACGGAGGCTCTGAACAACAGGCTTTCGCGCCCCCCAAAACGCGGGTGGCGAGGCAAACGCATCCAGATGACACGGCCCTGACCAGCATATCTGGCGATTCGCCGATCCGTGCATCACAAATTGGAGTCATTTCGAGGAAAGTTCGGTGACACATATCTCGTCATTTTGCGGCCTGATGGAGATATTTGCCTGCCGTTCTCTTCCCAGTTGCGGGCCGTTCTCCCGACTGTAAGACTCGTGCGCAGTGGACATCCAGCTCATGGTCGCGCTAGTCATCGCACTGGCCCTCTTTTTCGACTTCACCAACGGGTTCCACGACACCGCGAATGCGATGGCGACCCCGATCGCGACTGGAGCGCTCAGCCCAAGGGTCGCCGTCGGGATCGCGGCTGTACTCAATCTGGTCGGCGCGTTCATCTCAACCAAGGTCGCCAAGACCATCTCCGGCGGGCTGATAAATCACGGTCAGCACGGCATCGAGATCACGCCGACGCTGATCTTCGCTGGCCTGATCGGCGCCATTCTCTGGAATCTCGTGACCTGGGTGCTCGGCCTTCCATCGAGCTCGAGCCACGCGCTGTTCGGCGGGCTCATCGGCGCTGCGATTGTCGGGATGGGTTTCAACTCCATCAACCTTTCGATCCTGATGTCGAACGTCGTCATCCCCGCCGTCCTTGCGCCCATCACCGCTGGCCTGGTCGCATTCCTTGCCACGAGGATCGCCTATGCGGTCACCAGGAAGCGCCAGCGCGAAGGCTTCCGCTACGGCCAGATCTTTACTTCATCGCTGGTATCCCTTGCGCACGGTACGAACGACGCGCAGAAGACCATGGGCGTCATCACGCTGACGCTCATTGCAGGCGGTATTCAATCCGAGGGTTCGTCGCCCGAGTTCTGGGTCATCCTGGTCTGTGCGATTGCCATCGCTCTCGGCACGTACACCGGCGGCTGGCGCATCATCAAGACTCTCGGCAAGGGCATTACCGAGATCGAGCCGGGCCAGGGATTTGCGGCCGAGGCTGCGACGACGGCCGCGATCCTCGCGTCGACGCATCTCGGGTTCGCGCTCTCGACGACGCAGGTTGCATCCGGTTCGGTCATCGGTACCGGGATCGGCCGGAAGGGCGCATCCGTCCGGTGGAAGACGGCCGGCCGCATCGCGCTTGGCTGGCTCATCACGATTCCGGCGGCGGCGACGGTCGGTGCGCTTGCCGCATGGGCAACAGAACTGGGACTTGTCGGTATCATCGGGGATCTCGTTGTCGCGACCGCAATCGTCGTCGGGATTTTCGTGTACTCCCGTCGGTCAGCGGTGACATCCCACGACCTCGGGCTCGAGCCGACGCAGTTCGTGCGCCCGAAGAAACGAAAGAAGCCCATTCAGGGAGGAGCGCGGTCATGATCGCCTGGGGAAGTTTTCTGATCGTTCTCATAGCGTCCATCATCGGCGCGTGCGGAGTCGTGACACTGTTCTCGCTCGGACTGCGCTTCGCCGGGCCGGCCACCACTAATACGGGGGTTCGACACGCGTTGGGCATCACCTGTTTCGTGCTCTGCGGGTTGTTGGTAGCCTTCGGCGTGTACCTCATCATTCCGGCGTTTCACCCGTAAATATCGAGGTTTTTACTGTCGCGCAAGCCGGGCCTCCCGGGCGAGGCCCGGTAGACTCGGACATCGCCAATCAAAGGAGATTGATCGATGTACGACATAACGCCACAAGCGGTCGAAGTAAATGAACAGTCGATTGAGGGAGACGAAAATCTCGTGACCATCAATGACCCGAGCACTATCTCAGCAACAGCGCCAACCAACGGACCATCCATCGGCAGCGATGAGATAGCCGCAGCACCCGCGACACGCACCGAAACCGACTCGCTGGGCACCCGCGAAATTCCCGCGGAGGTTTATTGGGGCATCCACACGGCTCGCGCCCTCGAAAACTTTCCCATCACCCGTCGCGCGATCTTCAACTACCCCGACCTCATCACGGCGCTCGCCCGCGTGAAGCAGGCTGCTGCACGTGCCAACAAGGAACTCGGCGTCCTCGACGCCGACAAGGCCGACCTGATCGACCGCGTCTGCCAGGAGATCGTAGCGGGCGCACTGCACGACCAATTCGTCGTCGGAGTCATCCAGGGCGGCGCCGGCACCTCGACCAACATGAACACGAACGAGGTCATCGCCAATCGCGGCCTCGAGATCCTGGGTCTTCCGCGTGGCGATTACTCCAACCTGCACCCGATTGACGACGTCAATCGCAGCCAGAGCACCAACGACGTGTATCCCACGGCCATCAAGCTCGCCATGGTGTTCTCGCTCAAGCGTCTGCTGGAGGAGCACAAGTTGCTCACCGCGTCGTTTGCGGCCAAAGGCAAGGAGTTCAGCCACATCCTGAAGGTGGGTCGCACGCAACTCCAGGATGCCGTGCCCATGACGCTCGGCCAGGAGTTCAACGGTTTCGCGGTCACTCTGCGCGAAGACTACGACCGCCTTAGCGAAGTGGTGCCGTGGCTCAACGAGATCAACATGGGCGCCACGGCCATCGGAACCGGGATTACAGCAGACCCCCGCTATGCGGAGTCGGTTCGCAAACACCTCGTCGATCTCACCGGCATCGAAATGGAGACAGCACCCGACCTCATCGAGGCGACGGCGGATGCCGGAATTTTCATGACTCTCTCGGGCACCCTGAAGCGCGCCGCAGTGAAACTTTCCAAAATTTGCAACGACCTTCGACTGATCTCAAGCGGGCCCCAGGCCGGACTCGGTGAGATCAACCTTCCGCCACGCCAGGCCGGGTCGAGCATCATGCCGGGCAAAGTGAACCCGGTCATCCCCGAGGTCGTCAACCAGGTTGCCTTCTCGGTTATCGGGGCGGACGCCACGGTCACTGCGGCGGCCGAAGCCGGCCAGCTGCAGCTCAACGCATTCGAACCCGTGATAGCCCACAGCATCCTGCAGTCCCTGGCCTGGATGATGAACGCATGCCGCACGCTCCGCATCAACTGCATCGATGGCATCACCGCCAACGAGCTGCGGCTGTCGCAGCAGGTGGGGTCGAGCGTCGGCGTTGTCACGGCGTTGACGCCGTACATCGGCTATGCGGCATCGGCGACACTCGCTCACACGGCGCTGACGACCAACGCGTCGATCGCTGAGCTGGTTGTCGAGGCCGGGCTCATGAGCCAGGAGGACGTCGATCGGGTCCTATCGCCGGAACGCCTCTCCGGTATCACGGCCGTGACCGATGCGATCAGGGTGATTCCGGCCGCCCTCGCTGCGAAGGATGCTGAGGAGCGCTCCGACCGCGAGTAACTGCCTGCGACCGCGGGCAACTATGCGCGGCGGAGCTCAGTTAGTTGGCCGCAGGCTCATCGTCGTCAAAGTCTTCCAGTGCATTGTCGCGGGCTTTCCCCACTCGGCCTGCAACGTCGGCGGCGGCGGTGACGGTACGGTCACGCGCGTCGCGGGCGACCGTCACGGTCTTGTCTGCGGCAGTCCGGGCTGCTGTCGCGGTTTTCTCCGTGACGTCCTTGGCGAGAGTCGCGGTGCGGTCGACCACATCTTTCGCGGCAGCCTGAGCGCGCTCCGCGATGACCGGAGCCTGTTCCCGCGCGTAGCGCGCGGCCTCACGGCGCGCCTTGGCAACCCGAGGATCCTGCCAGACGCCGTTTGCCTTCTCGACCAGAGCGTCGTACCTCTCGCGCCCTGCCCGGGCACCCAGCACGTATCCGACGGCGACACCAAAGGCAATGATCAGCAGACTCTTCTTCATCTCTCGACCCTAGGCCGCACTGCTGACGATTCGCAGGGGTTGCGCACAGGCCGCGCATCCGCTTATGGGATTCAGCGCTCCTGAACGACATCCCTCGGTGACTTGTCAGGACGCCAGCCGCGCCAGCTCGGCTGCCGCAGCTTTTCCGTCGGCGTCCATTCGGCAAACTCGACCTCGCCCACGAGCGTCGGGCGCACCCATCGGGCATCGCGTGCGTCCGGGCGGGGCATCTCCTCAAACGGGCTTGTCGTGCGCTCAAGTTTTTCGAGCCGGCCGACGAGTTCGACTAGTTCACGCTCGCCGAACCCGGTGCCGACGCGTCCCACGTAGCGAAGACCGCCGTCGCTCGGGATGCCCATCAGAAGCGAGCCGACCGTCGATGCCCTCCTGCCCTGGCCCGGCCGCCAGCCACCGATGACCACCTCCTGCGTGCGATGGTGCTTGATCTTGATCCAGGCGCGTGAACGCCGACCGAGCGCGTAGCTGCTGTCTCGCTTCTTGGCTATGACGCCCTCGAGGCCGAGTTTCAGGCTCGACGCGACTGCGGCATCCAGATCACCGTCAAAGACAGGTGGAACCTGGATGCGTCCCCCGGACTCCACCACCTCATTCAGGATGCTGCGCCGCTCGTCATAGGGCCGACGGGCGACAGAGCCGCCGTTGGCCTCCAGAACGTCGAAGATCATGTAGTGCACAGGGAGTTCTCTCGCCGCCGGGTCGGTATCCGATTTTCTGGTCAGCTTCATGCGCTTTTGGAGTCGGCCGAAGTCGGGGCGGCCGAGCTTATTTAGTGCCACGATCTCGCCGTCGAGGATCGCGTCGCCTCGCACCTGCCCGGCGATGCCGGCCAGGTCGGGGTAGGTAGCCGTCACGTCGATGCCATTGCGAGTGGTGAAGCGCGCCTCGCCGTCACGAACGGTCGCAATCGCACGAATGCCGTCCCACTTCATTTCAAATGCCCACCGGTCACCGTCACCTTCGACGATGTCGCCGACCGTCCCGAGAGTCGACAGCATGGGGGAGATCGATTTGGCCATCAGCCGCGCCTCATCGATCGTGTTTCATCAGGTGGATGAGCCAGTTATTGGCAGCCTTTCCTTCGCCGCCGGTGTGGATGAGCACGTACTTGTGTGTGCCGTGTTTCTCACCGAGGAGCGTTGCGATGATTTCCTCGCCGTCACGCCACTTCTCAAGTTCGTAATTGCCGGCATCCCAGATAGCGACATGGCCGCCGCCATATTCTCCTTTGGGTATGTCGCCCTCGAACGAGCCGTATTCAATCGGATGATCTTCGGTTTGGACGGCGAGGTGGTTGACCTTGTACTCCGTCGGTACGCCCTTCGGCAGAGCCCAACTCACGAGAACCCCGTCGTGCTCGAGGCGAAAGTCCCAGTGCAGCCTCGACGCGTGGTGCTCCTGGATGACAAACGATGTGCCGTTCGACTTTCCTGCCCTGCCCTTCGGCACGGGCTCAGGTGTCTTCGACCCATCCCGTTTGCTTCGGTACTTCTCGAGCAGGTCGGGTGACCCGGAGGTGGGCTGGCGCTTGACCCGCTTCATGACCTCCGCAAAATCGAGTTGGGCAAGATCCTTGGTTGCCAGCTCACGCCAGGTGCGAGGCGCGGCCACCATGGGCCGCATCCTGCCCCGCAGCGAGTAGGGCGCGACCGTGGTCTTGTTGCCGTTGTTCTGGCTCCAGTCGACAAGGACTTTGCCCTCGCGAAGCGATTTCTTCATGTCGCTGACGACGAGGCCGGGATGATCGGCCTCGAGTGATCGCGCCAGTTCGTGCGCCACAGCAGACACCTGGTCGCTGGTTTGTTTGCCGTCGAGCACTGCGTAGAGGTGGATGCCCTTGCTGCCGCTCGTCACGGGCATCGGATCCAGCCCCATCCCGGCGAGGAGATCACGCGCCAGCCTCGCAACCTCGGCGCAGTCGGCGAGACCCGTCCCCGGCCCCGGATCGAGGTCGAGTACGAGCCGATCGGGATTGCGGATGACGCCGGTGCGCCCGAACTGCCACTGCGGCACGTGGATCTCCAGCGCCGCTATCTGCGCGAGCCAGGTGAGGGTGGCAAGGTCGTTGACGAGCGGGTACTCGTTCGAGTGATCCTTGTGCTCGATAGTGCGCCGCTTGACCCAGCCTGGCGTCGACTCGTCGAGGTTCTTCTGGAAGAACATCATCCCGGGCTTCTTTTCGGTGCCGACGCCATTGACCCAGCGTTTGCGGGTTGCCGCCCGGTTCATGATGTACGGGATCATGACGTCTGCAACGGCCGCGTAGTAGGCGATCACCTCGTCTTTGGTGGTCCCGGTTTCCGGATAAATCACCTTGTCGAGGTTGGTCAGTTTGATGCGGTGGCCGTCAATCGAAATGACCTGGTCTTCGGATCTCGCCGGTTTCTGCGCTGCCATACCTCCACTCTTGCCACGTCCGTCAGCAGTGCGCCACCCCTTGACCTAGCGTGGGGCGAGAGAAAACTAGTTGCATGAGATCGATCTGGAAAGGCGCGATCACCTTCGGTCTGGTGAACGTTCCGGTCAAGGTGTACAGCGCAACTGAAGACCACGACATCGCTTTGCACCAGGTGCACGACAAGGATGGCGGCCGCATCAAGTATCAAAGGCGATGCGAGATCTGCGGGCGCATCGTCGAGTTTGAGCACATCGACAAGGCCTACGACGACGGCGAGCGAACCGTCATCCTCACCGCAGAGGACCTCTCCACCCTGCCGGAAGAACGCAGTCGCGAGATTGAGGTCGTCGAGTTTGTTCCCAGTGACCAGCTCGACCCGATCATGTTCGAACGCAGCTATTTCCTGGAGCCCGACTCACGATCGCCGAAGGCCTATGCGCTTCTGCGTCGAACGCTCGAGGAGACCGAGCGAACTGCGATCGTGCATTTCGCGCTGCGCCAAAAGACGAGGCTCGGCGCACTTCGTGTTCGTGGTGACGTGCTCATGCTTCAGTCTCTGCTCTGGGATGACGAGGTGCGCGAGGCGAAATTCCCGGCCCTCGACGAGAAAATTCGCATCAGCGCGCCGGAGCTGAAGATGAGCGAGCAACTCGTTGACTCGTTCGCCACCGATTTCAGCCCCGAAAAATTCAGCGATGACTATCAGGAGGAGCTCCGCGAACTCATCGAGGCGAAGTTGAAGAGGGGTGACGACCTATCGACCGAGGAAACCTTCGGCGAGCAGCCCGAAGATGACGATCATAGCGGCGGCGAGGTGCTCGACCTCATGGAGGCCCTCAGACGTAGCGTCGACGCAAGCCGTGCCTCCAAGGGCGCGCAGAACAAGCCAGCGGCGAAGAAACCGGCAGCAAAGAAGCCGGCAACCCGGAAGCCGGCAGCAAAGAAGCCCTCGGTAAAGAAATCCGCCTAGCTCAGGGCGTTCATATTCATTTATCGCTATGGCCAAACCGCGGCCGCACCGCGACAGGAATGAAGATCCACAGCACGAGCGTGACGACGAGGGCCACGCCTCCCGCGATGAATCCGGCGGCCACTCCGCTGACGACGTTGAAGATGAACAGTGTCGTGAGAGTGAGGATGAGCCCGACGCCGGCAAGGGTGAGGCGCAGGATGACATCGGCGATCGCGACGAGCTCATCCATGGCCCGCTTGCGAAAGAGCGCTCGATGCATCGCAACGGGTGCGAGTCCGAGCGCGGTCGTGATCGCAGAGAGGATGACCAGCGCCAGGTAGATCGCGATCTGAAATCGATTCAGGGCGCCGAACCTCTGCTGGAACGCGAGCGTCAGGAGGAAGCCGGTCAGAATCTGGGTTCCCGTCTGCGTTACCCGCAGCTCCTGGACGATCTGGCCCCAGTTGCGGTCGAGTCTCTCCGACTGCGTTTCGTTGCGCCCGTCGCCCGGGATGGCATCTTTGGATGATTCCTGGCCCATTCTCCGATGCTACCGACCAGGAATTGCCCTGCCAGGCCTTGCGCGCCAGAGGTGCAATCCGGCATAGCTGCGCCACGGCGCCCAGTTCTCGCCGTATGCCGCAAGCGCCCTGGCATTGGACGGTAGACCCAGAGCAGCCGCACTCTGCACGATGACCAGATCGCTGGTCAATAGGATGTCCGGGTTGCCGAGAACGCGCATCGCGAGGTATCCGGCCGTCCACGGCCCCACCCCGTGCAGGGCCGTCAGGTTCGCAGTGAACTCGTCGACCGGCGTGCCGAAATCGAGCGAGAGGCGGCCGCTCGCAAGCGCCTCGGCGACGCCCATGATGGTCGCGATGCGAGACACAGGTCCACGCAAAACCTCACCGCCGCCCTCAGCGATCTGCGCCGCCGTTGGGAACAGGCCGTCCGTGCCGAGGTCATGCGTGAGCCGCCCGAGGACGGTTCGTGCGGCCGCGACCGAGATCTGCTGGCCGATGAGCGTGCGGAACAGCGTCTCCTCGGCATCCAGCGATCCGGGCAGCCGGATGCCGGGGCTCGCCGCCACCAGCGGGGCCAGCGTCGCATCCGCAAGGAGCGATTCGTCGATCGCCACCGAGTCTGCGTCGAGATCAAACATCCGGCGAACACGCGAAACGAGCGTTGCAACGTCGACGACGTTTTCGAGCTGGGCAACGCACCGGATGCCGGCCACACCATCTAGCGAGATCGTCACCTTCGCGATCCCGTGCGGGAGCCGCACGGGCCGCGTGAAGGTCGTTGCGTCGCCCACCTCAAGCCCGGTCACGGCGTGATCCGCAAAAAAGTTTAGGAGACCGGCACCGTCAAACGGCGCACGCGCGGGAAGCCGGAGCGAAACCGTGGTTGATTGAGCCGCTCCGATCGAGGGCACCCGAGTGCCGTGAACTGCTTCACCGTGTATCTTCGGTCGCTTACTCCAGCGCTGCCTGATCTCCGTCGGCGTGGTCTCGTACACGGCCGACACGGTGTCGTTGAACTGGCGGATGCTTGAGAACCCGGCGGCGAACGCGACGTCGGCGATCGACAGTTCCGTGCCGATGAGCAGTGTTCGTGCGGTCTGTGCGCGGTGTGCTCGCGCCAGCGCGAGTGGGCCAGCGCCGAGCTCCGCGACGAGCACGCGGGTGAGGTGCCGCGTCGTGTAGCCGAGGTGGCGCGCGAGGCCCGGGACCCCCTCGCGTTCGACCACGCCGTCGGTGATCAGGCGCATGGCGCGCGAGGCCAGATCGTCGCGAAGGTTCCAGTCCGGGGAGCCCGGAACGGCATCCGGCTGGCATCGCTTGCAGGCACGAAGACCCGCCTCGTGTGCGGCTGCAGCGGTGCGGTAGAAGCTGACGTTGCGGGCGTGCGGCGTCATGGCCGGGCAGCTCGGGCGGCAGTAGATGCCCGTCGAATGCACTCCGGCTATGAACTGGCCGTCAAAACGTGCGTCGCGCGAGGACAGCGCCCGGTATCGCTGGGCGAACAGGGTGTTCGCGTCACCCGCAATGCCTGTGGTCATGTCCTCAGCTTCGCAGCAACCCCCGACATCGACTAGCAGAAATCGGACATGACCGCCGCATGCCGACGGCGGTCTCAGTTACACCCAAAGATAATTGCACCCAAAGATAAGCTGGTTGAGTGATTGAGGTCGATCTGGCGCTGCGCGACGAACTCCTTGCGACGCTCGGCGACATCGTCTCCACTGCTCCAGCCGACCTCGAGTCCGCTCGTGCCGACCGGTCTGGTCGCGTCTCCGAGTCGGCACCACTCGCTATCGTGACCCCCCGCAGCATCGACGATGTCCAGGCCACCATGCGTTTTGCACACGAGCACGGCATCCCCGTAGTTCCACGCGGAGCGGGTACCGGCCTGGCGGGCGCCTCGATCGGAGGCGCGGGCGAGATCGTTCTCGTAACCCTCGCGATGAACCGGATACTCGAGATCAATGTCGACGACGAACTCGCTGTGGTCGAACCCGGAGTCATTAATGACGATCTGAACGTGGCGCTCGAACCGCGCGGACTCTGGTTCGCTCCCGACCCCGCAAGCAAGGCCATCTCAACCGTGGGCGGCAACATCGCGACGAACGCCGGCGGCCTTCTGTGCGCGAAGTATGGTGTGACCCGCGAGTCCGTGCTCGGCATGAAGATCGTGCTGGCCGACGGCCGACTCATGACGCTCGGCCACCGCACGGTCAAAGGCGTCACGGGCTACGATCTCACCGCTCTTCTCATCGGCTCTGAGGGAACTCTCGGCGTCATTGTCGAGGCGATCGTCAAGCTCCGGGCACTTCCGACGGGACCGAAAGCGACGATCGGCGCGTACTTCGACAGCGTCGAGCAGGCGGCACGGGCATCCGCCGCCGTAACGGCATCGCGGCTGCGCCCGGCAGCAATGGAACTCATCTCGCAGTCGGCGCTGCAGGGCATCGGCGAGTATCTGGGGCTCGACCTCGGTCCCCGCGGGTCCTACCTGCTGGTACAACTGGATGGCGCTGCGGCAGCCATCGAAGCTGACTCGGCCGTCGCAATCATCCGCTCGCTCGGCGGTCATGCCGAAATGACCATGGACGACGCGGAGGGGGAGCGCCTGTTCGCGATTCGCCGTTCGTTCCACCCGGCAATGTCGGCCAGGGGTACCGTCCTCATCGAGGACGTGGCGGTGCCGCGAAGCCAGCTGCCTGCCATGTTCTCGGCCATCACCGTTATTGAACAGAAGTACGGGATGGTCATCCCCACGGTTGCACACGCGGGCGACGGCAACCTGCACCCCAATTTCGTTTTCCCGGGCAGCGAGGTGCCAACGGAGGTCTGGGATGCCGCAGACGAACTGTTCGAAACCTGCCTTCGCCTTGGCGGAACCCTGACCGGCGAACACGGCGTCGGCATCCTGAAGCGCCGCTGGCTGCGAGACGAACTCGGCCAGGATCAGGTCGACCTTCAACGCGAGTTGAAGCGGGTATTCGACCCGGGAAACATCCTCAATCCGGGCAAGATTTTCTACTCGTCTCTCTGAGCCCACGGGTCTGATTTGTGGGAATACCCTCGCCCTGACCTGCGTTTGTCATAGCAGTGATACAAAACATGACTACTCAAAGTGTCTCCATCAAACCCGAACGGCAACTCTCGATTCGCCGCCAGCGGCAGTTGCTTCCGCGCCCGGGCATCGGCCAGGTGCGCCTGAATCTGGGCGCGGTCGGGCTCAGCCCGCTCGGCGTCCAAGTGGTCGGAACCGTGGATGCTGTCGGTCGCGAGGCCGTGGGATTCGCCGCCGGCGACCGGGTCGCACTGCGTATCCCGGGTTCCAAGCCCGCATTTCCGCGCATCGCGAGCGAACGCGACCTGATCGGCATCCCGAAGGACATCTCGTTCGATGACGCCGCCGCCATCCTGCCCGCGGGGCTCATGGCGCGCACAATCGTGAAGCAATTGCGTCCAATCGGCCGCAGCAACCGCGTGCACATTGCCACGGACGACTTCGGCGCCGACCGCTTCGTGGCTGCTTGGGCACGTCACCTTGGGGCAACCGTCGTTTCCGATGCCGACGTCCAGCCGACGGACGTCCGAATCACGACAGCCGACTTCGCCGCGGCGCGACGCTGGAAGTTCGGTCACGGCCTTGCCCAGGTTGCGGCTGCTGACGTGTTCCAGCTGATCCGCGAAGGAGCATTCGCTGAGGTGGATGTTCGAATTCATCCACTGGGGGATGCCACGCGCATCCAAAACGAGATTGAGCAGAAGCGGATGGCTGGCCCCGTCGTGCTGATGCCCGCGGACGTAACTCTGGCTGCATAGTGCGCCTGAGTGCCTAAACTGGCTGCGTGAGCGACCAGATAAGCCCTTTCGCCGAGTGGTACTCGGCGCGCGACGAACTCGTGCCGTTTATCGGTGAGCGGGCGTTCTCGCTGTTCGCCTACACGATATTCGAGGAGAGCGGCGGACGGGTTGGGGCGGCGCATTTTCGCGACCTGCTGACCGCATCCGGCAACAACGTCGATGATCCGCAGGTTACCGAGACCGAGCGACTGCTCATCGACTGGGGTCGCGTTGTCGCTCGCGATTCGCGCACGGTGGAGCCCAAGTGGCGCAGTCAGTTTGAGTCGACGTTCAAGCCTGCCCTCCAGGAACTGCTGGTGCGTTTTGCGGCGCTTACGATTGCGACCTCGGTTACCCAGAATCTCGGATCGGCGGAGAATTCGGCAACCCGGCCCGGCGCAGCTGCCACCCTCCGATAGGGTCGCAGGGTGAGTGTGCCCTGGGTTATCGCCGCCATTGTTGCCGGCATCTGGCTACTCGTCGTGTTGTTCCAACTCGGCGATGTAGTGACCGTGTTTCTCGACTCGCGCACGGCGCGGGATCGGGAGATCCCGAGCCGAATCGCGCGCGAGCGCACCAACGAGCTGTTCTGGATCATCCCCATCGTCGCTCTGCTGGCGCTCATGATCGGCGTCGGAGTCGATCACGCCGGTCGCTACTTCTTCGATGCCCGGAACTTCTCCGATGCAATGAACCCGGCAATTGGCAGCCTCATCGTTCTCGGCATCGCGATCCTTGTCGTCGGGGTCGCGGGCCTTGCCCTCGGCGCAACCGCAGCCACTGACCCGGTCTCCTACTCGGCGCTGCGTCGCGACCTGCGGGATCACGAGGGTGAACGAATCACACGGCAGCAGCTCGCAGACTTTCGCACGCGACTCGCGCGCATCGACGCGCGAACCCGCAGCAGGATGCGCCCGACCAGGCTGCTTCTGACGACACCGAGCGTGCTGCGCCTTGCGACCATCGTTGTCGGGTTTTTCGTTGTCGCGTCCGTCTGGATTGCCGTCGCCTTTGCTCCGAGCGACCAGTCCGCGTCGCTCATCGCGGTCTCGATCCTCGCGCCCGTCCTCAGCGCGCTCTTTGCGGCACTGGGAATCCGGTTCGCGGTGAGTTCCGATCTGGCCTGGCGGCGGGTGTACGCGAAGCAGCGCGTCGACATCCTGAAGCTGCTTGAGAACTTCGAGCGGTCCTCTCGCAAGGGCGTCGCCGGCCTGGGTGACCGGGTCGCCCGTGCGCTCAAGATACTGAGCGAGCAGCAGCCGCCAGCCTGAGTTGCCCCGAGCGAGCACTCCTTCTGGCCGGTTAGACTGGATGGCCGGAATTTGAGGGGTTGTCTGTCTGTGGTTTCACCAGAACTCGAGCGCGAGCGCGCATACGTCTCGACTCTGTACGCGCGTCTCGACGCGCTTCGCCACGAGGCGAGCGCCGAGTTGGAACTCGTCCAGCGCGGCAGTTCCGGGGGCACACACCAGGCGCGAACGGAACGCGACGCGTTCTCCCGTCTCTACGAAGATCGCATCGCACAACTGGGCGAGGTCGAGGAGCGGTTGGCATTCGGCCGGCTCGAACTGGACAGCGGCATCCATCGCTACATCGGTCGCATCGGGCTGCGGGACGCCGACCAACAGCCGATCCTGTTGGATTGGCGGGTTCCGCAGGCGAGTGCGTTCTACCAGGCCACCGCGGCTACCCCCCTGGGCGCGCGGGCGCGCCGCCACCTGACGACCGAGGGCCGCAAGGTAACGAGGATCGAGGACGAAGTCTTCGACGCGCAGCTACTAACCGACGACGAGATCGAACTGCAGGGCGAGGGCGCCCTGCTCGCGGCGCTGAGGGCCGAGCGCACTGGCCGAATGACGGATATTGTCGCGACCATCCAAGCGGAACAGGATCGCATCATCCGTTCGGAGATCGCGGGCGTCCTGGTCGTGCAGGGCGGTCCCGGCACGGGTAAGACGGCTGTCGCGCTTCACCGCGCCGCCTATCTGCTGTACTCGCATAGAGACCGGCTGCGCACATCCGGTGTCCTGATCGTCGGCCCATCACCTTCGTTCCTGCGTTACATCGAGGCCGTGCTGCCGTCGCTCGGCGAGACCGGTGTCGTGCTCTCGAGCGTCGGCCAATTGTTTCCGGGCGTCGAGACGACGATCGAGGATTCACCGGAGGTCTCGGCGCTCAAGGGCGAGGCGCAGATGGCCGACCTGATTGGCCGTGCGGTTCGTTCCCGGCAGGTAGTGCCGACGGCATCCCAGGTGCTCGACATCAACGGTGAGAAGCTCACGCTCGATCCGGACATCATCCGGTCGGCAATGCTTGTCGCCCAGAGAACGCACAAGCCGCACAATGTCGCCAGGCAGCAGTTCCAGAAGAGCGTCGTCGGCACCATCACGCGCCAGCTCGCCCAGCAGCTGCGTTCACACGGCAGCACCATCGATGACGCGGATCTCGGCTGGCTACGTGAGGATGTGCGCACTGCCTACGACGTCAAAGTCGCCCTGAATACAGCGTGGCTGCCACTCAGCCCCGAGAAATTTCTGCAAGACCTGTATGCGCGGCCACAGTGGCTCGCGAGTCTCACCCCGCGGTGGACTCCTGCGCAGCGCGACCTGCTTCGCCGCGACAGGGACGAGCCATTCACGGTGTCGGATGTCCCGCTGCTGGATGAGGCAGCCGAACTGCTCGGGGAGTTCGATATTGCGGGTGACGCGCAGAAGAAGGATCGAAAGCGTCAGTTCAAGCGCGATGTCGAGAACGCGGAGGCGGCCATTCGCAACATGGGCGTCGAGGGGCTCGTGAACGCGGAAGACCTCGCCACCGGATTCGGCGAGACCGCGGCGCGCGGCACGACGGCCGAGCGGGCGGCGGCCGACCGTACATGGACCTATGGCCATATCGTCGTCGATGAGGCTCAGGAACTTTCGCCCATGCAGTGGCGACTCCTTCGCCGACGTTGCCCACTGAAGTCGTTCACCATCGTCGGGGATGTCGCCCAGGCAAGTGCTGCCGCTGCCGCGCCCAACTGGGAGTCCGCGCTCACGGCGCTGACATCCGAATTTCGGCTCGAAGAACTCACTGTCAACTACCGAACGCCAGCACAGATCACGGCGGCGGCTGAAAGCATGGCGATGGCTCACGGGCTGGCGATCACGCGTTCTCGCGCAGTACGCGACAGTGAGTGGCCGGTCGACACCGTCGTGGTTGATCGGGATGAGTTGGTCGCCGCCGTACTGGATGTCGTCGACGAAGACCGCGAGCTCGACTCCCGGGGAACCCTCGCCGTGATTGCACCGCTTCAGCTGGTCGACGCGCAGTACGCGGCGCTCGCGGAGCGGTTTGGCGCATCCGTTGGTCTCGCCGCGCGTGGCCTCACCCGACCGATCGCGGTACTGACCCCGCAGGATGCCAAAGGCCTCGAGTTCGACTCGGTGGTCGTCGTCGAGCCGAGTGAGATCCTCAGCGCCTCAACGCGGGGCGTCGGCGCCCTGTATGTCGCGATGACGCGACCAACTCAGCGGTTGCACCTAGTCGGGACGAGTGACGTTCTGCGCTGACTTCGCTGCGCTGACTTAGCTGAACTGACTTCGCGCCAATGCCACCCCGTTGGGCGAAACAGCGGCAGTGCTGCCGGCCCTTACCCGAGACCGGCGCACTGCCACTTCATTTCACCCGAAATTGAGAGCCCCCGGCTCTCATAAGTACATTCGTCGCGGTCTGCCGAGACAGTTTCCACAGACTTACCCCCAGTTTGGGGGGCACTGTGGAGAACTCGTCGTCGGCGCGCCGCAATCGGCGGTAAATACGGTTCAGCAGCCATGCGTCACATCGTGCTGGAAGAACCTCCACCAGGTGCACAGACTAAACGCCCGGTGCTGCGGCATTGCCTGCAAGTCGCCCGGGCGATTAGTTGTACTGCGTCCAGCATGCTACGACGTTCGTGGAATTTCAAGAGTTATCCCCCGAATGGGCCGTCCCAGCTCTGGGGGTAGCACCGATTTAGGGGGACCGACATGCTTATAACACGCAGTCCTTGGGGGAGGACTCGACGAAGCGACAAGTCGCTCGAAGTGGGCCGGTGCGGGGGTGCACCGGCCCTACTCTTTTCTCGACCGTGAGAGGTGAAGCATGTCCGCCAGCAATTCGTTGCGCGGACGCGTACCCGGCCAATCGGTCATGCGCGAGGTTGTCGCTAAGCAGCGAGGACTTCCGCCACAGTCGCGTCTTGCACGGTTCCGCGGGGTCAATCCCGTTGTTCCAGCCAATCGCGAAATCTATCGTGCCGCGCTCGGCGAGCTGCTGGTCGGTGACACTCTCGATCACCTCGGGCCCGAGTGGGATGTTCTGCATGTCGTCCCCGTAACGGCCGGGGATCCCGAGATCGACCACCTGGTCATCGGCCCGGCGGGCGTTTTTACGATTTGGACCAAAAACTTTCCCGGGTACGAAGTCTGGGTCGGTGGCGAGACGCTTCTGGTCGGTGGCCAGCACCACGACGACATCCCTCGGGCCAAGCATGAGGCCGAGCGGGCAGGTGCGCTGCTCAGCGCCGCGGCTGGCCGCACCATCACCGTCGAACCGATCCTCGTGGTCGCGAACCCCAAGAGGCTCGTGATCCGCGAACAGCCGTCGAATCTGGTTGTTGTGTCGTCGAGGCAGTTGCTGCGCTGGCTCACCCGACTTGATCGCCAGCTCGACGGAACCGAGGTCGCATCCATTTCCGATATCGCCGACCGCGACTCGACCTGGCAGTCGCCGATCGAACCCGTGCCAGATACCCAGCAGCTGCATCGGGATTTCGCGAACCTTCGCGCCGATGTTGGTGCGGCGCGGTCGACCCGAATGCTGTGGGGCGGTTCCGCGTTCCTGGTCATCGCCGTGGTCGTCTGGGCCGGCGTTGGCATGGTCGTGCAGTACGTCATTTCGCACTGACATCACGACGAACGATCTCCTTTCTGCTCACCCCATCCATTCAGCCTGGGAGCGCAGAGTGGAGGCATGGCAATACCGACTCACACTCTGAACGATGGGCACGAGCTACCCGCCATTGGTCTCGGAACT
Source organism: Glaciihabitans sp. (assembly GCA_025463785.1). Classification (GTDB taxonomy): domain Bacteria; phylum Actinomycetota; class Actinomycetes; order Actinomycetales; family Microbacteriaceae; genus Galbitalea. The sequence continues at coordinate 90,314 of JAODBD010000008.1, read as the reverse complement.
TACGGTTTACGCGGCGAGGCGGGTACGGCATCCGTCCTATCGGCGCTCGATGCCGGCTATCGGCTGCTCGATACCGCCCTCAATTATGAAAACGAGCGCGAGGTGGGCGAGGCCGTGCAGCAGTCCTCCGTGCCGCGCAGAGATGTTCTCGTGACGACAAAACTGCCGGGCAGGCACCACGGCTACGACGAGACGCTCGCGAGCTTTGCCGAGTCGCGCGCAAACCTCGGCCTCGACTACGTCGACCTGTATCTGATCCACTGGCCGCTTCCACGGGTGAACAAATACATCGACAGCTGGCGCGCGATGATCAGGCTTCGGGATGACGGACTGGTGCGTTCGATCGGCGTGAGCAACTTCACGCCCGAACAGATCACTCGGCTGCTGGCCGAAACCGGTGTAGCGCCGGCAGTGAACCAGGTTGAGCTGCATCCATACTTTGGCCAGGCACAGCTGCGTGAGTTCGACTCAGAGCACGGCATCGCCACCGAAAGCTGGAGTCCACTGGGGAAGGGGGTCGCCAGCAATCCCGTCATCACCGACATTGCTCTGGCGCACGGCGTCACCGTATCGCAAGTGGTCTTGCGCTGGCACGTGCAGCTCGGCGCGATTCCGATTCCCAAGTCGGGCGATTCGAACCGGCAGCGTGAGAACATCGAAGTGTTCGCATTCAGTTTGTCTGATGCCGAAATGGAGTCGATCGGCTCTCTCGAGTCCGGCAGGCTGTGGGGCGCCGACCCCGTGACGCACGAGGAGTTTTGATGGGCACAATGATCGAATTCAACAACGGCGAGTTCGAAGGTTATCGTGCAGAACCGGTCGGCGAGTTGCGCGGTGCGCTCATCGTCATCCACGAGATCTGGGGTCTCGTCGATCACATCAAGAGGGTCGCCGACCGTTACGCGGCCGAGGGATACCTTGTGGTTGCGCCCGACATCCTGAGCCACGGTGGGATGACGCCCGAGATCGGAGCTGAGATTCAGCGCCTGACGTTTGACTCTTCGGAGGAGGAGCGCGCCAAGGCGCAGCCGCTCATGCGCGAGATCATGTCGCCCGTTCGCTCGCCGGAGTACGGAGCCTGGGCGGTCGCCTCCCTTGCAAAGGTCGTCGATTACCTCGAAGCGCAGCCAGATCTGGATGGCCGCATCGGTGTTCTCGGGTTCTGCTTTGGCGGCACGTATGCGTTCGCGCTGGCGGCGGCGGATAGCCGTATTCGTGCGGCCGTTCCGTTCTACGGGCAACCTCCCGAGACCGCTGATCTCGCTCACCTCGACAGCCCGGTCTATGCGTTTTACGGTGCCGAGGACGAAAACCTCATGAAAACTCTTCCCGAAGTGACCGAACGCATGAAGGATGCCGGCGTGCAGTTTCGTTCACATACCTATCCGGGCGCCGGCCACGCGTTCTTCAACGACACGAATTCGGTCATGTATCGCGCGGATGCCGCAGCGGACGCGTGGGATCGCAGCATCGAGTTCCTCCGCGGAAGCCTCGCGCCATCCAGCCATATGTAGGTATCAGACAGACGTTAGCCCTGCGTGCAGTGCCGCGCTATCCGCGGGTGCATCGCCCGGACGACACGGCAGTGTTGAGCAGGTGCGCCCTGGCGGCGACCGGGGCGACGCTCTTCATGGTGATCGCGTAGCCGACATCCGGTGTCGTCGCGCCTTTCGCGAACACGACGCCCGCGACTTTGCCCGCCGTGGTCAGCATTGGGCCGCCTGAGTCGCCTTCCTGGATGTCTGCAGCGAGGCTGTAGACCTCGCGCGGCGAATCTCCGGTGCCGTAGATGTTTTGAACGTTGATGGTGCCGACCTGTTGAACGCCGACTGAGAGCGAGACGAACGGCCCGCCGAACGGGTAACCGTCGGATACGGCGTGTGTTCCCGCCGAGACAGTGGGGCTGAGCGGTAGCGGTCGAAGGTTGAGTCCGGGTACCTCGAGGACAGCGAGGTCGCCGACCGGGTCGAAGTACACGACCGTCGCTTGCAGGGCGGGGCCGCCGCGGACATCCACCACGGGATGTGCCACACCGGCGATCACGTGCGCATTGGTGATCACGCGCTCGTTGGTGACTACGAATCCCGAACCAGACTGGCTCTGTCCACAGGCGTACGCGTTGCCGGTAATGCGCACAACCGACTGCGACGCCCTATTGAGAACGGCGGTGTTGGTATTGACGTTCGGGATCTGGTTCGAGTTGCTGCCGCCAAACGCCTGCGCGATGCGTGGCAGGCTCTGGTCGACGGTCGCCGACCGTACCTGTGCCAGGAACGACTGCACGGGCACCGGGGTGATTGCCGTAATGCCGCGAAGTACCGCGGATGACGAAATGGCCTGCGAAAGCCCGGGAACGCCGAGCGCAGCGATGCTGGTTGCAAGGGCGGAGACCACCAGGGCCGCAACGATTGTGGTCAGCACTGCGCCGAGCGCGCGATCGACGCGTCGAAGGCCGCCGCCCTTCATCCGTCGCTGGATGGCCGAGCCAATCGCTGCACCCGCGGAGTAGCCGCCGACGACGAGCGCGGCGACGACGGCAAGTATTGCGGCGGTGCGCAGTGTTGGGTCTGACACCCAGTTGGTCACTAGCGGAACCAACAGAATCGTGCTGAACGCCCCAACCACCACGCCGACGATGCCGCCGAGGCTCCTCACGAGGCCGATGCGGTAGCCGTAGACCAGATAGCCAACGAGTACGCCAACGATCACGAGGTCGAGGAGGATCGATCCGAGCATCCGCTCTCCCTGGGTGTCAAAAGGCGTACTTGGCCTCGGTGGGTGCCTGTCTAAGAACTTTAGGTCGTTTTAGCTTCGTGTGTGCGGCGGGCAGAAGTAGCTCTGTCTTGGGCTCGCGACGTCTCGGTTTTGCCAGACCGCTCACGCCGCGAGCCCCAGCGCGCGAGTGCGCCCTGCAGGAATCCATTCCGCCCACGCGAATGGCATCCGCAACAGCGGCTTGCCGCGGACCATCTTCAACTCGAATGCCCCCGAGTGCAGGGCGTGGTGATGGGCCGGGCACAAAAGCACGCCGTTATCGACGTTCGTGAGCCCGCCTTCGAACCACGGGATGGCGTGATGCGCGTGACACCACGAGGGCGGCGCTGTACACCCCGGACCAACGCACCCACCATCTCGAACGCTCAGGGCCCGCCGTTGGGCAGCGGTGAAGAGTCGTTCACGCCTGCCTTGGTAGAGCGGCTCGCCTGCGTCGCCAAGAACCGTGAGCCGCAAACCTGCGTCGCACACCATTTCACGAACGACGGATGCCGGAATTGGCTCCAGCACGCCGTCGAGCCACCCGACTCCGACACCGTCGGCCAGCTCACGAAGCGTAACAACGGCGGTAACGCTGCCAGTTGTGCGCACACTGGCGTCGTCGCTGTGTGTTGCGCGAACACCCGCAAGGAAAACGCCGACAAAGATGTCGAATTGCTTCTGCTCGCGGGTGCGAGTGTCTGTGGTGACTTCGATTTCGTCGCTGCCAACCTTGATGAACTCGGTGCCACGGATTCGGTCCTCCTCGCTCATGAAGCGAGGCACGGCCCCCGGAACCGTTGAATCCGCGAGAGCGGCCTGAACCAGCGCTCGGGTTTGCGCGTCGGCCTTGATGTGGATGTCTGAGATGCCATTGCGCTCGCGGCCGAGAGTGAGCCCGCGTCGCTGCAGGATCTCCTCGTGCCGAGGCTCGGCGCCGTCGGGATCGAGCGCCTCACGCCACAGCCGCGCGACGCCAGCAACGAGATCGGCGCTGGAGTTCTGTGCCGTGGCGACGAGGGAAGCCTCGGCGGCATCCAGTCGGTCGGGGCTTGCGTCGCTGCCGCGCGACGCCTGAGCGAGGCAGCGCACTATCGTCGCGGCCGCCTCGACGCCGATGGACCCGTCGGCGACGGCAGAAGCTACCGAGGGATGGGCCGCGGCCAGCATTGCACCGTCGAATGTCGTGCGCGAGCGAATCGCTGAGCCAAGACGAATCCGCCGACAAACCTCAGCCTGGGACACTCTCGTGACTTGCTCAATGAAGTGAACGGCCTTTCGGTGGCCGTGCTTCATTGACAGACCGCCGCTGCCGAGTTCACACCGCGACCGCTCATCGACCTCGGCGGCGGTCTGTGCTCGTGCGCCGTCAATCAGCCGCCCCGCGGCTTCCTCGGCGGCCAGCAGGGCGCATAGATCATCGTCAGAGAAAAGTGACCGATCGGCGCACGACACAACCGCGAGCAGGTTGGTCGCCTGTTGCAGCAGCTCGAGAGTTTCGGTCACAAAGGAATTCTCGCAATACCCACCGACCTTCGATTGGCACCGGTCAGAAGCTGTTCATAACTTGATTCAAATCCCCTTCTGGAGGAGAGGGTTCCCCTTCTGGAGGAGAGGGTGCCGCACAGGCGAGCGCCTTTCACCGCGCCGCATCGCACAATTCCAACCGGTCTAGGCCCGTTTTGGGGATGCCCGACCCCCTCCCGGCGGACGTACCCTGCGAATCGGGGGAAACGATGGTCGACCTGATTACGCGCGCGGGGGTCGCGCCCACTCTCCGCGCCCGCGGTCCCGCATTCTCGGTCATGCAGAAGTGCCTCGAGGTGCAGGCTAGGGCGAAGCCGCGCGGATCGATCGCGCGATTTCTCGGGCGCAGTCCGCTGCATCCGGAAGCCTGTTCCTGGTATGAGGGAGCCCTCTGTGAGCGCGAGGTAGCTCGCGTCCTCGCGAACCTCGGGCCGGAATGGTCGGTCCTGAACGCTGTGCCCATTGGCGCCAGCGGCCGCGACATCGCGCACGTTCTGGTCGGTCCGCCCGGGATTTTTACGCTCAGTACTCCGCATCACGACGGCCGAAAGGCGTTCGCGGTCGGCCGCAGTCTGCGCATCGACGGCCACCCGACCGACTACATCCGCATGTCGGTGTATGAGGGCGCTCGTGCGGCAAAGGCGCTGGGCGCCGCGTCGGGTGGCATTGTGCATGTTCAACCGGCGATCATTCTCGTCGGAGTGCCCTCTCTAGTTCGAGGAGCCAAGGATTCGCCCGCCGAGGTCATGCTGTGCACCGAATTGCTCAGCTGGCTGCACGGGATGCCGCGACGCCTCGCTCCTGAAACAGTCAGCTATTTCGCGACAATCGCCGAGGAGCGCAGCACCTGGCACCTGCAGATCGTCACGCCCAACCGGACATTGCAGTATGTCGAGAGATTTCAGGCGCTTGAGCTGGAGGCCACCGAGGCGAATCGCCGCGCCCGCTTGGTTCGAATTGTCGCGATCACGGCGGGGATCGTGGCCGTCGCTGCCGCAGTATTGATCGGGTTCCGGGGCTGATAACACCCCGCCTTCTGGGGATGTTGCTGAGCGTCGCACAGTTCTACCGTGAATTTTGGGAGAATTGATGTCGAACACCACTATTCACAAGGGAGCGGCGCCAGGACGCGACGAGCGTGACCCAGTCGACTCGGTCTTCCAGGAATGCTTGAAGCGCCAGGAAAAAGCGTCTCCTCTCGGGCCGATTGCTCGAATCTTCGGGAAGTCGCCCCTCACGTCCCAGGCGCGCGACTGGTACAAGGCTGCGCTTGGCGAAATTGAACTCGCCCGCAGCCTCGAGCGGATGGGCTCCGGCTGGACCGTCATGCACGCTGCGGGTGCGGGATCCGCTGACTCCCGAGTCGACATGGTGGCCATCGGTCCCGGCGGCGTTTTCGCGATCGTGATCAAGCCGCTGGTCGGCGCAAATGTCTTCGTCTCGGGCGACGTTTTTAGCGCGGATGGTGTGAAACTTCCTTTACTTCGTATTGCTGACCAGGTTGCGACCCACGCTTCTGAACTCATCGAGGAGGCGCTTCACGAGCGCATCGCGGTGACCCCTGTAGTTGTTGTCGCGGGAGCGGGTTCGCTCACGCGAGGAAGCGCATGCACGACCGTCAAAGTGCTCGAACCGATGGAGGTCGCTCGCTCGCTGCATCGCCAGCACAACGCCCTCTCCGAGGAAACAGTTGCTCGGGTCGTGCGTGTTGCCGCGCTTCGCGGAACGCTGCATCGCGATTCAGCCCGCTCGGCCGCCCGGTCGCAGTTTCGTCATAGATTCGAGTTGCTACAACACGAGGTGGATGCGGCAGCGCACCGCAGCCGCCTGTGGGCCTCGATGGGCACGCTCTTCGCACTGCTGGCGTTGACGTCGTTCCTCGTGAAGGTCCTGCCCGCGCTGGCCTTGACTCGCTGAACGCTGCTGGGGCGCGCTAGCCGGTGAGTTCAGCCAGGCGGAGCATGCGTTGGACAATGACGGGGTCGTCCATTTTGAATGGTCGCGCCGAGTAGTAGAAGAGCCAACCGTTTACCACCTCGATCTGCAGGTCGCTGGCGTTGTCGATCAGCGATGCCATTAGCGATGGTGTCAGGAACTGCAGTACGTGGTCGGGGTTATCCGCGTAACTGGTGGAGAAGATACGACCGAAGTCCCCGTCTGGGGAGAGGATGTGTGGGAGCAGCGGCAGGGACATCCCGTGCAGGCTTCGCGAGGTGCTGTGTGCGCGCAGAAACAGACGGGGAGCGTCGGTTGTGAGACGCACGGCGAAGTAGCCCCAGCGGTGTTTGCGCAGCACTCTCGTCGGACCGCCAGCGAGGTATGAGAAGTCCCCGAATTCGAAATGGTCGCCCGTGAGTTGATCGTAGGAGCTATCGCCGCCGCCCTGGCTGAAGAGGAATCCGGGGAGGACTGGGTTGTCGGTCTGCCAGCGGAAGCGCAGTCCGTTGGCGTGGGCGAAACGGTCGAGACGCATCCATCGCTGCCAGGTGCGGTGGGTGCTGAAAGCGCGTACCAGAACGTAGATGCAGACGCCGGTGACACCGCCAAGGACCAGGATCGGGATGCTCGCCAGTAGCCAGAACATCGTCGCATCTTCCTGCATCACGGGCCAGAAAACGGGTTCCATAAAGGAGAGAACGCCGACGGTCACGGCAGCGACGATCACTATGCCGATGATTGCCTGTCCGGGGGTGAGGCGTGGGCTGTATGTGGCAGATTTCGCTGCACCGCGCCGAAACGCGATGACCTGCTTTCGCGTGATGGGCTCGGTTAGGGCCGTGAAGTCGAGCGCACCCGTTGTCACAGCCATGACGAAACGGTAGCGCGTGCGGTGCGACAGTTGTCCACAGATTTGGTTTGTAGCTCTAGTGGGCATGGAAAATATGGCTACATTTGCCCCAGGACCGTGACGATCGAGGATCTGATGGACGTAGGAATCCGTGAGCTGCGCGATTCGCTGAGTCAGTATCCGGTAGAGGTGGAGCGCGGCCACACCGTTACCGTCACGGACCACGAGCCAAGGAGCCACTCGATCCACCTGTGAGAGCGGACGGTTCGGTGAGCGAGTTCATCGCCGAGCAGCGCAGATGATCGCCTATTTCGATACCTCGGCCTTCGTTCCCCTTCTGATCGAGGAACCACGAAGCGCGCAATTTGGCCTGCTCTGGGATCGAACTGACACCGTCGTCGCCACGCGTTTGCTCTACGTGGAAATGTCGTCTGCTCTCTCGCGCGCACGGCGGGCCGAGCGGATCTCGGTCAAGGCGCACGGTGTTGCTCGATCTCGCGCCGACCGTTTGTGGTCGAAGGTGGTCGTGATCGACGTTTCGAACGAGCTGATGCTCCGTTCGAGCCAGATCGCCGAGTTGCACGCGTTGCGTGGATACGAGGCAATACATTGCGCGGCGGCCGAATTGATCTTTGAAGCCGACGTCGTAGCGGCGTCGGCCGATGTCGAACTGCTGGCAGCCTGGCGCGCGCTGGGCCTCACAACCTTTGACGGCCTTCGGCCGTAGCGAGTGTCGGCGCTGATTGGTATGCCTGAGGTATGAGCGAATCATTGGAAGAGTGGATGGCCGGCTACCGTCGCGCCTGGGAATCGAACGATCCCGACGACATTGGGGCGCTCTTCACGGATGACGCCCTCTACTTCGACGAGCCGTTCTCGCCGCCCGCGCGTGGTCGTGGCGATATCGTGGCGAACTGGCTGCGCGCGGCAGACTCGCCGGGAGAGACAAGCTTCGCATGGTCGATACTGGTCGAGACGGATGCCGTGGCAGTTGTTCAGGGGGAGACCGGGTATCCGGATCGGCGGTATAGCAACCTGTGGGTAGTGCGGCTGGCGCCGGACGGGCGGGCGACCGAGTTCACGGAGTGGTGGATGGAGCAGCCCGAGCCATCCTGACCCATTCTGGGGCTGCCCATCCTGAACCGATCTGTCTAGCCTGTGGTTGGGGGATAAATGACGATCGAGGATGTTCGTGGAGGAGTAGAGCTCACGCTCTACGCGCGGGGAGCCGGGTACGCAGCGATTCAGCAGTGCCTGGAGCTGCAGAGCGAGGTCGCACCTCTCAGTTCGGTCAGGCAATTCTTCGGCGCCAGCCCACTTGCGACGACCGCGCGCAGTTGGTACCTCGGAGCGATCGGTGAGATCGTCGTGGCCGAGAAGCTTGCCCGCCTCGGCCCGACGTGGCGCGTCGTCAATGCGGTTCCGGTTGGGGCCGGTGGCTCGGACATAGACCATGTCGTGATTGGTCCGGCCGGCGTTTTCACGATCAACACGAAGGCGCATGCCAACAAGAAGGTGTGGGCAGCGGGGCAGGCTCTGCTCATCAACGGCTTCAAGCAGAACTACATCCGTAACTCGCAGCACGAGGCGGAGCGCGCGACCAAACTTCTGACGGCAGCACTTGGTCGGCCGATCGTGGTCACCCCGCTGATCGTCATGGTCGGTGTCACTGAGATCAACCGCGGACTGAAGCGGCCTGCCGTGGACGTCATCACCTCTCGCGGAATCGTACGAAACCTGAAGCGTCGCAAGATAATCCTGCTCCCGGATGCCGTGGCCGAAATCGCGGACGTCGCCGGCAGCCGCGGCACCTGGCACCGCGATGCCGTCGTTCTAGCCGACACGCAGCGCCACGTGCAGCGCTTCGAGCGCCTCCGTCGCGAGGTCGATGCGGCGGCTCGGCGGCGGCAGGCTTGGTTGTTGCTCGGGCGCTTGGGGCTCGTCGTGGCGATCGCTTGGGTCTGCGTCGAGTTGCTATGGAAGATCATCGCTGCGCTTGAGGGTCGCGCGTAGCGTTCGTGCGAAACTCCGCACCAGGCATTGACGTTCAGTGCCAGCCGCTTGAGTCAGCGGCACCTCCGAACGCGTTGATCGTCGGTGGAGTGTACGAAGATGGCCCCGGATACTTGGAGGCAAAAAATGGCGAGTGGTTCGACCTACACAGTGCGCTCGCTGGCCAGTCGAAGCGGGTTCGATCTTGAGGATGTAATCATCGAACTCGTTCGCACAGGGCTCATCTATGCCGTGGACCCGAAGGCGACGATACGGCACGAGGATGAACGCAGTGCGCTCGCCGCTCTCGGGATGCATTCGGCGTCGGAGGAGCGAAAAAAAGCCTATTGGCGAGCAGAGTTTTCCATGTCGGAACAAGAGTTTTCAGATCTACTCGTCCAGTTGCATATCGAGGATTCCGGTCGAACTCGGGTGCTGCCAAAAGGCGCGCAGGCAAAAATTCGTGCGTATGCCGCTGCGTCCGTGCGAGCGAAACGAACTATGCCCGCATCCCCATCGGAGTTGAAAGTCTCCGGCATCAATCGACGTGTCGCGCCGCCGCTGGTATGGCACCAGATCGGGCAAAGGCGGGTAAACGATTTTCTTGGCGCCGACGAAGTCGAGACGATCCATCAGATGTTGGAGGCTGACGCGGACTTGGCCGCCGATCCAATTTCTCCACCTGGCGTGAGAAATCCGGACATGTTGGAGTCAGCGTGCAGCCGGCCACAAACCGGAATGCCCAAAGATGCCAAATACCCGACAGTGGAGATGGCGGCGGCCGCGCTCGTCCACTCGCTTGTGCACAACCATCCGTTTCACAACGGAAATAAGCGCTCGGCTCTCGTTGCGATGATGGTTTTCCTTGATCGCAACAATCATTGGCTCCGAGACACAGTAGAACAAGCCGGGCTTTACTTGTGGATTCTCGAGGTTGCTCGCCACCGCGTGCTGGATGACCGATTCACCTATGACAATCGCGCGGACTATGAAGTACTTGCGATGGCGGACTGGATTCGTAAGAACTCTCGAGCGGTAGAGCGTTCCGAGCGCCCAATTACCTGGCGACAACTGAGGACGATTTTGGTTCAGGATTATGACTGCAGTATCGACGCGAGACCGTCCAGCGGCAAAGTAACAATCCACAGGAGTCAACGCGTTTTCTCGAGAAACGTTTTTCGTGGTTTTCGGAAGGGCGTTGACCGTTTGTTTAGCTTTACGCCTGCTGGCGAGGGGAAAGAAGTCGGTCTCGGAACGGTGAAGGCGATGCGAGTTGCTCTCTGCCTTACCGACGAATTCAATATTGATTCCGCCATATTTTATGGCAGTCAAAAATCACCTGACGATTTCATCTCGAAGTATCAGAAGCTGCTTCGCGATCTCGCACGGGTGTAAGTATTCGTACCTCTGCTAAACTCCCAAGGTTGCCGTCTAACGGCCGCGGATAAAGAGAGCCCGGGCATTCTGCCCACGGGCACCGCGCAACGAGGAGAAAGGGGATCACTTCTATGGCTCTTGAAGCCGATGTCAAGAAGGCGATCATCGACGAGTACGCTACCCACCCAGGTGACACGGGATCCCCCGAGGTCCAGGTCGCGATGCTCACGCGTCGCATTAAAGACCTGACCGAGCACCTCAAAGAGCACAAGCACGACCACCACTCACGTCGTGGCCTGCTTTTGCTGGTTGGTCAGCGTCGCCGCCTGCTGGGTTACCTGCAGGACATCGATATCAATCGGTACCGCGCACTGATCGAGCGTCTCGGCCTCCGCCGCTAGGTTCCGTTATTCGGAGCCGCGCGAACGAGCGCTGATCGCGTCGACTTGACGACGGGCCGTCATCCTGAGGGATGGCGGCCCGTTTACATTTAACTTGCGACCACCCGGGTAATCTGCGATCGTCCAGGATTCGCCCGACCGATGTGCGTAGCCTGCCCGATAGCGTGGGCAGATGAGAACGCATGCAGCACCGCCCGCCGCGCACGAAGTCGTCTACGACGGATTGCTCAACGCGCCAAACCCCGCGTTTCGACGGCTCGCGACCCTCTTCATCATCTTTGGAGTCTCATACGCGGGCATCAGCGCGCTAGTAATCGTCGGGATGCGCCTCCTCGTCAATTCGGCTTCATACGACTGGTTGTACTGGCTGGCAGCAGCACTCTTCCTTGCCGCTTCGGCCGGATACGTCGTGCTCTCGCTGACGCGTTTCAGTTCCAAAACTCGGTACGCCACGCTCGTCGGCAACAAGCTCAACCGCGAGCTTCAGGATGAGGTCGTGAGACGAAGGGCTGCCGAACCGCACATCTGGCTCATCGTCATATTCATTCTCGGGACGCTCACGGCGCTCGTCTCCGCATTCCTCACCGTGTATGCGCAGGTCATTCACGAGATCGACCCGGCCACCTCGATAACCATCACGCTGTTCGGTGCCCTGGTTGCCATCCCACCCGCCGCGCTCGGAACGCAGTCGGCCATCGAAAATGGTTTCCGCCGGGCCTACCTGAAGTAGCTGTCGCGTTTGAGGCTCTGCGCTAACGTTCAGATATGGCCACTACTCGTACTGCTAATCGTCCTGTTGTCAGTTGGTTGTTCATCCTTGCTGGTGCTCTGCTGCTCCTGGACATCCTCCTCGCCTACGCCGCTCACTTCCGCGGCGGGTGGATCGCGTTCTTCGCGGATCTCGCAATCGCCGTCGCGCTTTTGCTTCTGTTCCTGGGGCGCACGTCGAGCCTCGTCCTTCGTGCGGCCTATATTGTGGGTGCCGTTGGGTGGGGCGTCCAGGCGGTCAGCCAACTGACGGACGTTGGTAGCACGGTCGCCCGCATCGGCCTGATTTTGGTCATCCTCGGGACGCTTGTCGCTGGCATTGTCGGCTTCATGCGCCACGTCTGGGGACGCAACGCAGACCTCGCTTTCCTGATCGCCTCGATTCTGATCGCGATCGAATTTCTCGACGGACTGTCGCCGTTCCTCCCTGCGACTCTGCGCACCATCATCAGTGCTGTGTTCGCTGCGCTCCTGGTCGTGACGGGCTACTTTCTGCTCCGTCGCCGCAAATAGCGCTCAGAACCAGATACTGAGCCACGGCGTGACCGCCGACCGAAAGGATGCGTCCGCCGCCTCCGCTGCGCCAGCCCGCAGTTCTCGAATGCGGCCGGCTCGTACCAGAGTGGACACGCTCGCGCCGCCGAGGTAGATCGCGCCGAGTTCGGCGACCCCGAGCGCGAGCCCGTCGAAGTCCCCGAGGGGGCCGGCATGCACGTTGACGGAGGCCGTGCCGTCGGCGGCGATGTCGAGAAGGTAGCGGCCGGCCGCGAAGCCGAGGGCATCATCCACCTCCAGGATGATGCCGCCGGGCGAGCTGTAGGTTCGCGCTTCCAGTGCGGCCTTGACATCGAGAATGCGCGTCCACAGGTGGTCGCTCTCCGCGGTTTTTACGACGGCGCGCGGGTCGGTTACCTGCCAGTACACGGGCTCCTCGATGACGCGCATCTCGGCTGTGAGGGATGTGACGAGGTCCAGTTCGAGCAGGTAACGCCAGAGAGCCGAGTAGGCGTCATCGGTGGCCGCAAGCAAGTATCCGAGTTCAGCTGACGCGTCGAGGTGGCCGGCGCGGGTGACTCGATAGACGGCGAATCCCTGCAACTGGCCTACCTCGTCGTCATAGCGCGCGACTCGTATCTCTTTGGCTTCGGGTGTGCCGGGGGTTCCGAACAGGCGTCTCCACAGCATCCCGTCAAATTGAATTTGCCCGGGAAGGCTTAGGCGCAGCCGTTCGAGCAGTTCGTGGCCGCCGTTATCGCGGACATTTTCGGTCGGCACTATGTGGACGCGACCGGGCGCCGTTGGTCCGTTCCAGCGCGCCCGAGTCGGATCGATCTTCCAGGTGGCGATCCGGGCGGACGGCGCGAAGCCGAATCGCGCGTAAATGGTCGCCTCGGTGACGGTCAGGATAGCGACCGGCACGCCCAATGATTGTGCCTGGCGGAGCTCCGATTCGATGAGGTTGCGTGCGATCGTGCGGCGCCGATGCGTCGGTGCGACTGTGATTGAACTGATCGCCCAGGCTGGCACGCTGCGCGTACCGGGGACCGTGAGCTCGGTGAGCCATCCGCTGGCAGTCGCGATCGGTGTTGCCGGGTCCGCGGATGCGGCATCCCACACACCCGACATGCGTTCATCAACGAGGTCGGTGCGATGAAGCTCAAGACCGTCGGCGTCGAGAACAGGCCCGTGGAATCCGCGTGTGACGGCCTGCAGCCACGAGTCGTAGGCGGCAATATCGCCAGTATCGAGCAGGTCAAAGCGCAGGTCCCTGTCGGCGAGCGCCCTCGCGCTGGTCGCGTCAATGGGGGATTTGTGGATGTCGAAGCCCATGCCAGTAACGCTATCGCGAGGCGGCGACTCGCTAATGTCGTATCCATGACGCCGGATGTCCTTCGCGAGTTCTGCCTGTCACTTCCGCAGGCGACAGAGACGTTTCCGTTCGGCGAGGAGACCTCGGTCTTCAAAACCAGTGGCAGCAACAAAGTGTTTGCGCTGGCGGCGCTTGGCAGTTCACCGCTGAAGGTCTCGCTGAAAATCGATCCCGAGGAGAGCATCGCGCTGCGCGAGCAGTACGTAGCGATCACGCCCGGCTATCACCTGAACAAGAAGCACTGGGTGACGGTCGAATTCGACAGTAGCGTGCCCGACGAACTGGTCGAGGAACTCCTGACCGCGAGCCACGCCCTGGTCGTGCCGAAGGTTCGGGCGCGCAAAACAGAGGGCTAGCAGGGTCGATCAGCTGACGTCGTCGCCACCCTCGAGGTACGGGCCATCGCTCTGCGTAATGTCGATGCCATCCTCGCCGATGCCTTCCGCAGCACCGGCATCCCGTGGACCCTCCTTCAGGAGGTCAGCGTGACGCTGCCTCGATTCGGGAGTCTCGAAATGGTGGTCGCCGACCGCTTCGACCTCGTTGCCGTTGACCGATTCGATCTCGTCGTCGCCTGTGCCTGGCATGTGCGCTCCCTGCGTTTGGTAGTCCCTCAAGACAACGCGCATGAGCTGCGCAGGGCAACCCCTTGTGCCGTTAGAGCTGCAGCGCTTCGACCTTCTCGCGCAGGTCGGCGTTGGTCGGCTCGACGAAGTGGCTCCCATCGGGGAACACGATCAGCGGGATGCTCGACCGGCCGCTGATCGCCCGCGCCTCGTCGGCAGCAGCAGCCTCAACCTCAATATCGACGTACTTGTAGGCGACGCCCATTTCGTCAAGCAGGCTCTTGGATCGGCGGCAATCGCTGCACCACTCGGCGCCGTACATCGTGATTTGTTCGCTCATGTGCGGGTCAACCGCAAGGGTTCGCGATCAATTCCCGAGGGCGACCCCTCGATGCGTGCCGATCATGCGCCACACCGTCCGGGTGAGCGCGGGGTGCTCGAGCGCAATCTGCCGCAGCACACGGTACTCGCGTGTCGGTGACGGAAGTTGCCCGTCGTTGGCGTTGATGGCATCCGCTCGAAGCAGGTAGACGACAAGTTCATCGACGCTCGGGATGTCGTCCATGAAGTCCCACGGATCCTCGCCAGCCAATAACCGCTCGTGGATGACCGTCTCAAGTTCCTCGTGCGCTTCTGCTCGCAGCACCTCCAGGCTCGCTCGCGTACGGGGGACCTGGTAGTTCGACGACATCAATCCACCCTACGACGGGCGGGGGAGGCGCGAGCAATCGCGTGCTCGGCATCCGTCTATCTACTCGGTTTCGTGCGAAACCGGGTTCGCGTCGAGTTCTTCGTAGTCGACGCCGGGTCCGGTCGGCTCGTCCGGGCTAGGCGGTAGGTCGGCGAAGTTCTCGTCTCCGCGCAGGTCTGCCGGTTCAAGTGGCGAAGTCCTCGCGGTCATCCTCTTCGGGGACTTCGGGTTCGAGGTCGTCCCGTGGGTCACTCATCGCTACGGCAGACCCTTCGCGTTGGAGGCAATGTCGGGGGACAGGTGCGGTGCGTCGTCCAGGTTGAGGAGGTCCGACTCCATCTCAGTGTCACTGTCCGAATTCGCGGCCTCGGTGTCTTTCGGGTCTTTGTTGTCGTTCGTTCCGGTCATGGGGTGCTCCTTTCGGTGAGTCACTCCAGCCAATGTCGTGCCCGCGACCGATACAACCCCTTGCGGCCCGTCCTTAGACGCTCCACTCAGGCTTGTCGTGGTAGTCACTAATTCCGCCGAAGCCGTGTTTGGGGGAGCGCGCACGCGGCTGCGAAATGAAAGAGTCCTCACATGGATCAATTACAAGCTTTGGGAACGACCGCGCTCATCCTTTGGGTCGCGGTCACGTGTGTGGCGCTCTTGATTTTGTATTCGATCATCAGGAGAGCTGTGGCTCGTGGACTTCGAGATCACCAATTCTGGATGGAGAAGAACCGTCCCACTGCTGGTCAAACCCCGCCCTCTCCGCCAACGATCGGGCGGTATTTGGGTTTTTCGCCCGACCGCACCCCGCCAGCAGGCAGTCCCGGGTCTAGACCTGAATGAACCCAAAGATCGTCGCCAGACTCAGGATGATCGCCACCGGCGCCAACACAAGGCCCACGATCGACTGCCACCGATCATCCAACCTGCTTCTCACACCGTGCACGCCCATAAACCCGGCCAGCAATGCTGGTAGAAAGGCGACGAAAGCGGCACCTGGGATGACGGAGAGTACGACCGACAGGATGCCGAGCACGAGCGCCGACAGAGCGACCCGGGTCTGACGTTGGGCCGGTACGTCGACCTGAATTTCTGACATGAAGTCGACGCTACGGGTGGCGCGTGGGTCGCGTGATCCCCAGTTCGGGGCTGCTGCTCAGGGTTGGGTCAGAACGCATCCAGCACCCGGATCTAGGTGGCTACGGAGATGGCTAGATAACTATGTGAGCACCGCTTGTGCCTATAGCTTTGGCAGGACACCATCGCGCGCCCAAATAGGTGTCGGGGAAGGAACTTTCAATGCCGAGACGAGTGCTCATGCAACGCGATGGTGAGACATTTGACCTGCTCGAGGTGCCGGCTCCTAACGAGCATCACCTTCAGGAGATCATGAAGAGCCAGCCGCAATTGATCCCGTCGGACGATTTGGGCCTCGATGGTGACTTGCTGGTCGTCGGCCGCGAGACAGCTCTCGCCTCTGGGTTCATTGATCTGCTGTGTCTCGCGCGTTCTGGTGACCTCGTGCTAATCGAGTTCAAGACTGGTCCGCAGAATCCCGACTTCCGCCACGCACTCGCGCAGTTGATTGACTATGGCTCTGACCTCTGGCGACTCACCCTGGAGGATTTTGACCGCGGTGTGGTGCAGCGCTATCTCGCGGGCATCCACAGCACGTCGGCGTTTGCCGGCACCCGAGATTTGAACGACGCGATCGCTCGCACGAACTGGGAACTCACCGATGACGAACTCGCGAGTCTGAAACTTCGACTGACCGACGTCTTGGTTACTGGTGATTTTCACTACGTAGTGTCCGCTCAACGTTTCACGCCCGCGATGCAAACCAGCCTCGAATACATGAACGCGACAATGAGGTTTGGCCGGTTCTATCTTGTCGAGATCGTGCAGCTCCAAGGGGCGGAGCTAACCGCCCACGCTGCGCAGGTTGTGGCGGCCCCGCCCAAGCGCACAGCCTCTGGCTCCTCTGGATCGGCCGGGCAGGCGGATGAGGCAGCATTTATCGCGGATGTCGGCGAGGAGCCATATCGCAACGCTCTGCGCGAAGTCCTCTCCGCTTGCACAACTTTGGGTATCGAGGTCAAGTGGAGGTCGGTAGGCGCATCCATTCGAATCCAGACTCCTGACCGGCGGCAACCGCTCTCGATTGGCTGGCTACTGCCCGTGGGGAGTCATTGGCAGGGCGCACGATACATGACACTTGGTGTTGACCCTTGGTCGCTAAACAACACCCCGAGTGTGGAAGCGATCGTAAGAAACTACACGGCAAGCCTCGCAAAGATCGCTGGCGCATCGCGCACTACTACCAAACTCGAGGCCTACACGTTTCAACCGAACGTCCTACCGTCGGTCGTCCAGGATGTCATCTCCACGCTCGAACAGCTGGTAGTCGATCTGGCCGGAGTAAGCATCGAGGGCTAGCTTCGAACAACGTACGATCTCCAGCCAGCCAGCCAGCCAGCCAGCCAGCCAGCCAGACGCCGCCCGCTACGGCACCACCACGCTGCTCACCACCACCGCGCCCTTCGTGTAGTCGAGTTCGTTGCCCTGCACCACGCCCGACGGCGTCAGCAGGTCCATGATCTTCGGCACCGTATTCGGGTCAGCCGCGCACAGGGCACTCGTCCCACCAACGGCACACACCCCAAAGGCGTACGCCTGGGGAGTCGCCGCGAAGCCGCGCGTCTGGTCGGTTCCGTGCGTGCCGTCCTGGCCGGTCAGCGTGACTGCAAAGCCCCAGCCCGATGCCGGGGTTCCGCCGAGATCCGTCTTGGCCACGCTGAAGGTCGTGTAGCGCGAGACCTGATTCGCCGAAACCGTGACCGTCCCCGTTGAGGCACCTGCGGCATCCACGATCTTGCTGCCGGGGAAGCCCTGCACTTCAATGAGGCGGCTCCACGGCGACGCGAGCGAGTAGTTCATGCCTGGGTAGGACGACGCGGTGGACGTGGAGGTCGCGGCAGGCTCATGCACGTAGACATCCACCAGCTGCGCGCCATTCGTCGACCCGAAGGTCGGCGTCAGGTCGGCCGTCTGTACCCGGAACGTCACCGTCGAACCGGTGTCGTAGACCTGGAACTTCGTTAGGTCGAACGCGCCGGCGTGGAAGTCGCCCGAGGTCGGATACTGGTAGGTACCGGGACCGTTATCGTCACCGCTTGGGTCGTTGGTGGTGTAGATCAGCGTGCCGGCGACCACATCGTTAACCACCGACCGCACCGCCTGCGCTGTTGCGCCATCCGAGGCCGTCGATGTGATGACGAACACGTTCGTGCCCGCAGCCGAGGTGACATCCACGCTGAACGAACCGTCTGCCGCCGCGTGCACGGTGGTGTGTGTGGTTGCCGAGTTGGCATCCGTGGCGACGTCGGCAATGTCGATGGTGGCGCCCGACGCTGCGGTTCCGGACACGGTCGTCGTCGCTCCGGTCGCGGAGCCATCGACCGGTGACGTCACCGTCAGCGTCGTCGATGCCTGATGGTGTGTGACGTACCGATCACGTACCATCGTCGGCTGCTCGAGCGCGCGCCGCGCACTCAGGTCTGCGGTCAGCCGCACCTGCGAAGCGGAACCCCAGGTCAGCGGCGAAGCAGATCCGTCGGCCTTGCCGTTCACGAAACCAATGGATGCGGTGGCCGGGTCGGACCCATACGGCGAGGCCACGACATCCGGCGCGTCCCACACCTGTTCGGGTACGAGACCTGCGCCCGAGTTCTCTCGATTGATCGTGACCAGCTCTGACGCTGCCGCAGTCGTCTGCCCGGTGGCGAGGTACTGTTGCGCCCGTTCGGCACCGAGAACGGGCCACGGGTGACCGGTACCGGTGTTCTGGCCACCGTTCGTCCACGGCGCGCCAGTCACAGTGCAGCTCGAACTCGATGGCTGGTAACAGTCGCCGTAGCCGTCCCCGTTGTAGCGCAGCCAACCCGGACCGCTGGTGGTCTGCTTCCCAATAGTTTTGTCGGTGACTGCCAGCGAGTTGGCGACATCCTTGTCACTTGCCGGCAGGATGCCGAGGCGCACGTACTCGAGGAATCCGTTGTCAACGACCGAACGCTGGTCGAGCGTCGGCCCGCCGTTGCCCACGTTGTAGCTGATGGCGGCGTTCGGGTCACCCGTCTTCGAAAGTCGGATGAAGTACGGGTCGCTGGAGAGCGGGCCATTTGTTGTCACGCCCCATTTCTTGATCGAGCGCTGGTACTGGTCGGCGGTGGCGCGCCACACCCGCGCCAGCGCGGGCTCGCCCTGCGTGTCGGCGATGGAAGCAGCGGCGACGAGTCCAGCGATCTCTGCGGCGATGGTCGACGGGGAGTAGCCGGTCTGTTCCTCCCACCGCTCAACGCCGAAACTCGGCCCGTGGCTGATCAGGAAGTCGGCCGCTGACCTGACGTGCGGCCAGAGGGTTGCGTCCGAGGCCAGTCCCGATTGCAGACCCATCAGTATTGGATACGCCGACTCGTCCAACTGATCGTTGAACGCGTCTGCCGCCTTCGTGCCGTCGAGCAATGAGTTGCGTGGCTGCGATCCATTCGCCTGTTGGCTGTGGAGCAGCAGGTAGCGCACTGTGTCGCGCGCCGTCGCAAGGTCACCGTCGGTGTACAGTGCGGTCCACGCTTCGTAGAGATCGCGAGCGAAGACCTCTCGATAGCCGCTCGAGAACAGGTTGTTCGGGTCATTGGCGACAATCGACTGGCCCCACGGAGCGTCAAGTCCGGCAACGATTGCGCCGGGATACGTCTTGTCCTCTGAAGCCTTCACGACGTTGGCCGACTGGTAGTAGTTCTTGATCCCGGTGAGCCGTTCAGAATCGGTCAGGCCGTGCGCGGTGAGGATCGGCGCGCGAAGGCCCGCGTCATATTTCAGCCAGCCGCTCACGTACTGCGCCTTCATACCAAACACAGACGAGGATGCCGTGGCGCTCGCCGTCATCACCGCCGACGCCTGCGTCGTACCGAAGCCCAGAGCGAGCGTCGCCGCGCCGCTCGGATCCGTCTGCACGCCAGCGGTCTGTTCGACGTTGCCGTTGGTCGCCGTGGTCGTGACCGGGCCGAGCGTATGATTGCTGTCGAGTTGCTTGAGCCCATCGCTGTCGGTTCCGACGAAGCCGCTGCTGACACCGGTGAATGGTTTGTTGCCCTCGAGTGCCAGGTACGACGGCACTGCGTATGCGGTCCGGTTGGCCTGGCTCGTCGTCTTCGTATCGAAGCTCACCGGAACAGGTGAACCCGTCGAGGTGTCAACGACCGCGGAATCGGCGCCGCCATTTGCGGAACCGCCGCCTCCGTTGCCGCCAGCGTTGGCATCCAGTCGCACATACAGCTTGTAGGCCCTGGCCGCCCGGTTTGCCGGCTCGAACCTGGTGTGCACGACGACGCTGTCGCGCGAAGGATCGGTGAAGTAGGTGCTGACGAGCTGGTAGCTCTTGTTCTTCGCAGTCGAGGTGACCGTGCACGTCATGCCGGTCGCATCCGATGTCGCGGTGTAGGTCATGTCGCGACTCTGCAGGTCGGTGAAGGTCGATCCGTCGGTGACCAGGTACTGCATGGTCTCGACGTTGGTCGCATCGACAGTCGGCGCATAGACATCGGACAGGACGCCGCCCGCGACCGTGAACCAGATCTTCGAGCCGGAATTACGTGCGGTTCCGACGCAGTCCTTTCGGGACTGATCCTGATGGCTGATCGCACCAGGCGCACCTGAGGCCTCGGTCGTGGGCGCGGCAGAAGCTGACACCGCGCCGAACGAAATGGACAAAAACGCTGCGGCCGCAATGGTGGCTGGCAACGCGAGACGACGTCGAAGCACGGTTTCTCCCCGTTGAGAACTAGTTCGATGCACCCCTCGAATGGGGGTCTCTTTTGAACCTATGCCGGAGTGGAGCGGTGGTCAACCCGCGCGCTCAGGTGGAGCAACGCGCTTGCCGCCTCGATTTATCCACAGATTTCATGAGAACGAGCCTGGTATTACCGGGTTCGGTAAGAATTACTATATGAATGTGCGCATCACCTCCAAGGGCCAAGTGACAATACCCCTCGCCATCCGTGAGCGGTTTGGATTTATGCCTGAAACAGACGTCGAATTTGTGGAGCGAGATGGCCTAGTTGTGCTCGAGCGATCAAAGGCGTCCAAACCGGATCGGGCAGACCAGCTGATTCGGGCCCTGGCTGGTGCTGGCGACGGTGTGCTAACTACAAATGAGATCATGCGCCTAACACGTGACTACGACACGGCTGACTGACATGGCGAACAATTCCGCGGGCACGCTCTTGGATTCCAATGTTCTGCTCGATATTGTGACGCGTGATCAAGAGTGGTTCGAATGGTCGGCGGCCAGGCTCATCGAAGCGATGCGAAGTGGTCCGGTGTCAATAAATCCGCTGATCTACGCAGAGGTTTCGACCACATTTGACGACATCCGATCGCTCGACGCTGCCCTGCCGGAAACGCTTGTGCGGCGAACGGCCCTGCCGTACGGTGCCGCTTTTCTCGCCGCGAAGGCGTTCGCGGTGTATCGCTGTAAGGGTGGTGAACGACGATCTCCGCTACCGGATTTCTATATCGGGGCGCACGCGGTCGTGCAAAACCTGACCTTGGTAACCCGGGATTCCCGTCGATACCGCACTTACTTTCCGACACTGTCACTTGTCTCACCCGACTCGCGGGTATAACGAAGTCACTTCGGGGGAGCGGTCAGCGTGGTCGGCTTCGCTTCGCGCGCCCGTCGGGGCAGTGTCACGAGCGTCGAGACGCTCACGCAGAGGAGCAGGATCGCTCCGATCAGGATAAACGTCGCGAGGCCCGCTGCGGGAAGCACAAACACCACGATTCCCGCGAGGATCGAGACAACTCCGCTCAGCCAGCCCAGCCAGCGCGGGTGCACGCTGCCCTGAACGGCGGCCATGATGTCGACGATGCCTTCCGCTATCCAGCCAATTCCGATCACGTAGGCGAGAACGATCAGCGTTCCGAACGGGTCAGACAGGCAGATCACTCCCGCAACCACGATGAGAACGCCGAGGAGTCCGATGAGCCACCGCGTTCCCGCCTTCAGACTGCTGGTCAGCAGAGCGGCATTGATGCGGAAGATCCCCGAGGCGATGAGGTAGATCCCGAAGATGATTGCAACGGTGAGAAGTGCTACCGCGGGGAAGAGAAGCCCGACCAATCCCAGGATGATGCCGATGATGGCGACCGCCACCAGCTGGCCGCGATGGATAGTCAGCAACCCGATGGACGCGGGTGCAGCTGTGGTGTCGACGGGCGGTGTGGCCATGATGTGCTCCTCGGTACGCTTGACTACGAAGTTTCTGCTGTTCTCAACCTAGTTCTCGATCGACCGAAGGACGACCCCGCAATGAGCGATTCCGCGGCACCAGGCGTGTACTCAAAAACGGACCGCGGCGCCGGCAAGCTCGCCGACTATCGCTACGACCTCGTACCGCGGAATGGCAAAGTGACGATCACGTTAGCGGGAAGCGACGCGTTCCAGGACGAGCTCGCCGAGCTCGCGAAGGAAGAAACCCTGCAGTCGTTCATTGCGCCACGCACCATCGAAGAGGAGCGCACCGACGCTCCTATGCCCGTCCGCTTCTTCACCGGGCGACGGATGACAGGCATTGTCGGCTGGGTTCCCAGCGGGCTCGAACCTGCCGTAATCGAGGCGCTGGCTCGACTCGAGGGCCGAACCGACAACCGCATCCCGATCGAGATCGTTAAGCGCAAGGGCAAGCTGCGAGTCAATCTCCTCATGGGCGCGACCCGTTAGTTCTTCTTGCCGAACGCCTCACGCCTGATCATCTGGAACAGCGTGGGTGCGCCTTCGGTCGTCGTGACCGCCACAAACTTCCGCGAGTACGTGGAGTCGGTAGCCTGGCGCAATGCGAAGTTGGCGAGGTCGCTCCGCGAGGTGAACTTGCCTGGCAGGTAGTTCTCAGCGACGGTATACCCGCTAACAACTTCGGTGTCGAAGAGTCCGGACGGTCGCACGATCGTCCAGTCGAGATCGGATGCCGCCACCAGCGCTTCCATGCGCCGCATGTCGTCGTAGAGGGTCTTGCCAAGCACGCCGGCAACGTACGCCTGAAGGACGATGGACGAGATCATTGCCGGCTACGACGAAGCCCAACTCGCGCTGGTCGCCGATTTCCTGCGCCGATCGATCGACGCTGGCCGCGATGCGACCGAGGCGCTGGCATCCCCGCCGGATTCCCCGTAGCGTCGAACCATGAGCGACACCTATCAAGCAGAGCTGGTCGGGCCTGACGGCATTGAGACTATTGAACTCGAGTTCATCAATGGACTTCCGCAGAAGAGCTTCGTTCGGGCCACGCCCGGCCACGAAGATGACAAGACCGACGACGTCGTCTGGGAGCTGGATGAGGGCGCCGACGAGGTGTTCCGCTACGAGCCGGCTGGCCGGCCCGCCGAAGACTATTCGTAACGGCCCGGCGGGATCATCCTCGCGTCACCGCGTGAGCTGAGCCCCCTTAGGTCGGATACTTGAATCTCAGTATCCGACCGGCAGGAGAACCCCATGGCCAATGCTTTTCACTACGTCGAGCACCCACGCATCAAGGAGCGCCAGGCGGAGGGACCGGTCGTCACACGTAAGGTCGCCCGCAAGAGGGCCGCCGAGTCGACGGGCATGAAGAAGTTCAATCGCAGGCTTGGCCTCGGGATCACAACCTCGGTCGGCACGATGTGGGCGGCATACGCGTTTTGTGCGCTCGCGCTTGTGAGCTTGCCGGGGGTGATCGCGAGCGGTCAGGTCGTCCTGATCGTTGGGTGGATTGCGCAGACGTTCCTGCAACTCGTGCTACTGCCGGTGATCATCGTCGGGCAGAACATCCAGGCCGCTGCGGCCGATGCGCGGTCGGCTGCCACCTACAAAGATGCCGGGGCAATTCTCAACGAAGCGAAACAGATCCAGGAGCACCTGGCGACACAGGATGCGGCGATCACGACCCTGCTCAACAAGGTGCTGTCGCTGGAGACGGCACTCACCAAGAAGTAGGTGTCGGCCGCGCGTCACCCCTCCGCGTCGCCTTGCCTTGCCCAGCCACCGTCGCCCGACCTGCCGCCGCCCTTCGGTCGCATTCACCCAACCGTTCGTGTTAATCAGGATGACGACCTTCGCAGGAGTGCTTCCTGATTAACACGAACGCCTCGAACCATCGCGCCTGAACCGTCGCGCCCGTGCCATCGTGCTGAACCGTCCGGCCCCAACCGCCGAGCCGTCGAGCCGAACCAACGGGCCCGAACCAGCCAGCCAGAACCTCGGCGTGGGAAGTCGGAATATCCCACTGCCGCGCGCCGTTACACACGATGTTCATGCAAACGCATGGATATCCGGACCCGAAGGGGCGAAAAATGCAGTTCGGAATCTTCACTGTCAGCGATGTGACGACCGATCCGACCAACGGCACGACACCGACCGAGCACGAGCGCATCAAAGCGCTCGTCGCGATCGCGAAGAAAGCGGAAGAAGTCGGGCTCGACGTGTTCGCGCTCGGCGAGCACCACAATGAGCCCTTCGTGTCGTCCAGCCCCACCACGACTCTCGGCTACATCGCAGGCCAGACTGAGAATCTGCTGCTGTCGACATCCACAACCCTGATCACCACGAACGATCCGGTCAAAATCGCCGAAGACTTCGCCATGCTTCAGCACCTCGCCGACGGTCGTGTCGATGTCATGATGGGCCGCGGCAACACCGGGCCGGTGTATCCATGGTTCGGCAAGGACATTCGCGAGGGTATCCCGCTTGCGATCGAGAACTACGCGCTGCTGCACAAGCTCTGGCGCGATCACACGGTGGACTGGCAAGGGAAGTTCCGCACGCCGCTGCAGGGCTTTACCTCGACGCCGCGGCCACTGGACGACGTGCCCCCGTTTGTCTGGCACGGCTCGATTCGCAGCCCCGAGATCGCCGAGCAGGCCGCCTACTATGGCGACGGCTTCTTTGCAAACAACATCTTCTGGCCCAGGGAGCACTACATGAAGCTCATTGGCTACTACCGTCAGCGTTTCGAGCACTATGGGCACGGTTCTGCAGATCAGGCGATCGTGGGACTCGGCGGTCAGGCGTTCATGCGCGCGAAGTCGCAGGATGCGGTGAGCGAGTTCCGCCCGTACTTCGACAATGCGCCCGTCTACGGCCACGGTCCGTCGCTCGAAGAGTTCACAGAGCAGACTCCGCTGACCGTCGGCAGTCCGCAGCAGGTCGTCGACCGGTATGCATCGATGCGCGAGTACTTTGGCGACTACCAGCGCCAGCTGTTCCTCATGGATCACGCCGGCCTTCCGCTCAAGACGGTTCTGGAGCAACTAGACATCCTGGGCGAAGAGGTCGTGCCCGTGCTCCGCAAGGAGTTCGCAAAGGACCGCCCAGCACACGTGCCGGACGGCCCGACACACGCGTCGCTCGTCGACGCCCATCGCCGGTCGAGTAGCGAGCCGCAGACCGATACGGGTCTCGAGACCAGCCCGACAACAGAATCAGGGGTCGTACTGTGACCGCCAGAAAACTCGCCGTCGTTTCCGGCGGACTCAGCCAGCCATCTTCAACGCGGCTGCTGGCCGATCGGCTCACGGAGGCGACGGTGGACCGTCTGCGAGAACAGAGCGTCGAGACGGAAGTAGTCGTGATCGAACTGCGGGATCTCGCCCACGATGTCACCAACAACCTGCTTACCGGATTCGCGAGTCCCAAACTCCAGAATGCACTCGACGCAGTAACAAACGCAGATGGCCTCATAGCCGTCACACCGATCTTTACCACCAGTTACAGCGGCCTCTTCAAGAGTTTCATCGACATCATCGACACCGCTGCGCTCGCCGAACTCCCCGTGCTGATCGGCGCGACAGGCGGGACGGAGCGGCACTCGCTCGCTCTCGACTACGCGATGCGCGCTGTTCACCTACCTGCACGCGATCGTCGCGCCAACCGCTGTGTACGCTGCGTCGGCCGACTGGGGGAGCGAAAACGGTCTGCCTGGTCGTATCGCACGTGCTGCCGGCGAGCTCGCGGCGCTGGTACGCGACTCGGAGCGCTCAACCCAGGTGCGTGACCCGTTCGAACTTCCTGCCGGCTTCCAGCCCTTCTAGCCGAAGCCCCTGCCGACCGCTGGCGCGTTCGCATAGTGTGAACGCGTGACCACCACCGTCTCCCGTAGGCACATTCTCACGCTGGCCGCGGTCGGCGTGGTTGCCGCCGGTTGTGCTCCGGTCGTGCCGTCCACTCCGTCGGTTGGCCCGACATCCCCGGCCCGGACGCCCACGCCGACGGCGACGGGTACTGCCGCGACGGCGGCCGACTGGGCGGCGCTCGCTGCCGGCCTCGCCGGAAGTCTCGCGCGGCCCGGCGACACCAGCTACAACGGTGTTCGCATCACCGAGAATCCACGCTGGGATGCGGCCAGGCCCGTCGCCGTCCTGACAGCCGCCAGAAACGCGGATGTCGCCGCCGGACTCGCGTTCGCCACGAAACACAGAATCCCGCTCGCCCTCCGCGCTGGAGGGCACAGCTACCCCGGTTACTCGGCCGGCGGCGCACCAGGAACCGGCGTTGCGCCATCCCTCGTCATCGACGCCCGCGGCTTCAAGGGCGTGCAATTCCTCGCCGGCAATGAGGTGCGCGTGGGGGCTGGCGCATCCCTTGCCCGGGTCTATGCGGCGGTCGGTGCGAAGGGTCGGGCCCTTGCCGGCGGATCCTGCGCGACCGTCGGCATAACCGGCCTCACTCTGGGTGGCGGGGTCGGGGTTCTCGTACGCAAATACGGCCTGACCTGCGACGCACTGCGCGAGGTCGAGATCGTCACTGCCGACGGCCAGGTGCATACCGCGAATGAGAACACCGACGCCGATCTGTTCTGGGCCTGCCGCGGCGGCGGCGGGGGACACCTTGGCGTCGTGACCTCGCTGACATTCGCGACCAATCCGGCGCCCGCCGTCACAATGTTCGCTCTCAGCTGGAGATTTTCCTCGGCAGCGCACGTCATCGCCGCCTGGCAGAGCTGGGCACCAACCGCCGATCGCAGGCTTTGGTCGACCTTGAAACTCCTCAACGGACCCAGGTATGTGAGCGGTCCAGGCGTCTTCGTCTCGGGCACCTGGCTCGGCGCGCACGGCGAATTGGCCTCGCGGCTCGCACCGTTTTTGGCGGCAGCAGGCGCTCCCACATCAAATCTGTCCGGCCTGCACAGTTACGCGGATGCCATGGCCCGGTACGCAGGGTGCGCGACCATTCCAACGTCTCAGTGCAACACAGGTCCAGGCGGCAAGCTCACGCGCGAGTCGTTTGGCGCGAGCACGCACATGGCCTACGTGAAGCTCGGTTCCGCGGGCATCCAGCACATCATCGATCACGTCTCGGCCGCCAGATCGCTGCCCGGTGTCCGCGAAGCAGGGATCTCGATGGATGCGCTGGGCGGCGCCGTCGCGGACATCGCGCCAGAGGTAACAGCCTTCCCGCACCGCAAGGCGCTGATGAGCGTGCAGTACACCGCCACGTTTCCGAACGGAACGAATCCGGCGCCGCACGACGCTTTCGTGCGCGGATTCCGCACGGCCATGATGCCGCAGTGGGGGGATGGCGCCTACGTGAACTACGCGGACGCGAGCCTCAGCAACCCGGCGCGGTCGTACTTCGCTGGCAATGCCGTTCGCCTCGCAGGCGTGCGGAAGCAGTACGACCCGGCTGGGGTGTTCACGCAACCGCAGTCCTACCAATAGCCGACTGCGACCAACAGAAAACCCTGAGGTAACGCGCGGCCAAGTCTTCCCCCGTTCATAGACTTCGCACAGACTCCCGGCGTTGAGTGAAACACGATTCACCGACCAGGGAGCACACCATGAGCATCGAGAACACCGAGCCTCACACCGACGACGAGCAGCAGGTGCCGGAGGCACCGCGGCGCAAGAGCCGTAAGCCACTCATCGCGATCTCGATTGCCACCGCGGCGGTTGTTTGCGTCGGCGGACTCGGAACCGCAGGCATTGCGCTTCTGACTCGTTCCGCAACTACGGAGACCTCGATGCAGTCGAGTCAAACCACTACCCCCTTCGGTACTCACGGGCGTGGCAGCTTTGGGCAGCAGCGGTTTGGCCAGGGCGGCGGCCCGTCGCAGTTCGGGCAGTCGAACACCGGCCAGTCGTACGGATCCGGGGCGTCAACGGCGGCGGCGGCCACCGCATCCACTGCTTCGCAGAAGGTGGGAGTGGTCACAATCAACACCGTGCTCGACTACACGGCGCAAGACCAGGCGGCGGGCACGGGCATGATCATTTCGTCTGACGGCCTCATTCTTACCAACAACCACGTGGTCGAGGGTTCGACCAGCATCAGCGTTACGGTCGAGTCGACCGGTAAAACCTACAAGGCGACCGTGGTGGGTACCGACCAGAAAGCGGATGTCGCAGTCCTCAAACTCACGGGCGCCTCCGGGCTCAGCACTGTCAGCTTCGCTCCCACAGCGACCGTCACCGCAGGAGAGGCCATCTACTCCGTCGGCAACGCTGAAGGAACGGGCAATCTGGTGACTGCCGTCGGCACGGTCGGTGCAACCGATCAGAAGCTCACGATCCAGGGTGACGGCGTAACCAAGGCCGAGAGCCTCAGCGGCCTCATCGAACTCAACTCAGATGTCGTATCCGGCGACTCGGGAGGCCCCCTGTTCGACAAAGCGGGCGACGTCATCGGCATCGTCACTGCCGCATCCAGCGGTTCGTCGAGTGTGACGGGCTACGCAATCAACATCGCGTCAGTACTGAAGACGGCGGACCAGATCAAGGCGGGCACCGCAACGACGGACATCGTCATCGGTACTCCAGCCTTCCTCGGGGTCGCGCTGTCGACCACATCCACGGTGCCGTTGGTTTCAGCGACTTTCCCCGGGATGCCGGCGGCCAAGGCGGGCATCGCGGCTGGCAGCACCATCACTTCCTTCAACGGCACGAAGGTCACGACCGCGAGCCAGTTGAGCGCGCTGATCGCATCCCACTCCGTCGGTGACAGGGTCACGGTGACGTGGTCGGGGACGACAGGCAGCTCTCACACCGCAACCGTGACGCTCGCGGCGGGCCCTGCGGCGTAGCGCGTCACCGCCCCGAGTGCAAGGCTGAGGGGGTGATGGCGCGAACCAGAGCGGGTGTGACGCTAGTGGCAGCAGCCCTGCTGCTGGCAGGCTGTAGCACCGCGGTGGTCCCGCCCGCTGGTATCACGGCCTCTCAGCGTCGCGAAGCAACGCAGCAGGACCTCTACATGCGCTGGGCGATCCTTACCAACAGCAATCCGAGTCTCGTCGCGCCCAAGGTCGCGATCGTGAGCTACACGAACTATCTCGATGAGGCGCAGGTAATCGCATCGTGCCTGCGGAAGTCTGGCTACCCGAAGGCGATTGCCACGGCATCCCGTGATGTCATCGACACGACGCTCACGCCGCCAGAGTCGTTTCCGTTCGGCGTCGCCAAGTATGTCTGCGAGGCAAAGTACCCCGAAAATCCGCTCGAGCTCGGCTACCTGAGCGACGAGCAGGAGCAGTACCTGTACGGGTACTGGCAGAACGAGACCATCCCGTGCCTGCGCTCCGAAGGCGTCACGGTCGCGAGCCTGCCGCCGATCGGGCAGTTCGGTGAAGGCTACCAGGATGTCGGAACCATGAATCCGTTCACACATCTCGGTGCGGCAAACCAGGGCGACACGTCCCTCCTGCAGACCCGCTGCCCGCCGTACCCGGGAGAGCTCTACGCGGCTTCGGCGAGTCGTCGATAGCTGCGTGACACGCCGTGCTGGTATGGTTATCGGCGGAGCAGGCTGGCTAGACGCTGGTCACCGGTGGTGAATTACTCAGCGAGGTTGAGTGACTTTCTACTGTTGGCCAGACATGCGCCCCACCTCTGCTGTTTTCTAAAAAACGCATATGGCAGCGCGTACACGCGATTTTCGCCGTGTCGACTAGCCGCTCCTGCTCCTTGATAGTCGCCTCCCACACGGGGAGGCGACGTAAAACAAAGGAGAAACCCCCCTATGGAGGGTCCAGAAATCAAGTTTGCCGAGGCCGTTCTCGATAACGGCAAGTACGGCAAGCGCACGGTCCGTTTCGAGACCGGTCGACTTGCGCAGCAGGCACAGGGTGCCGTCGCCGCGTACCTCGACGAAGACACCATGATCCTGTCCGCAACGTCGGCAGGCAAGCACCCGCGTGACGGCTTCGACTTCTTCCCGCTGACGGTTGACGTTGAAGAGCGTTCATACGCCGCAGGCAAGATCCCCGGCTCGTTCTTCCGTCGTGAGGGTCGCCCATCGACGGAGGCCATCCTGGTCTGCCGTCTGATCGACCGCCCACTGCGCCCGACCTTCGTCGAGGGCCTGCGCAACGAGGTTCAGATCGTCATTACGGTGCTGTCCATTGCACCGGACGAGTTCTATGATGCGCTCGCGATCAACGCGGCGTCGCTGTCCACCCAGATCTCTGGCCTGCCTTTCTACGGACCGGTTGGTGGCATCCGCCTCGCGCTGATGTCCGGGCACGGCGCAGGCAACGACCAGTGGATTGCGTTCCCGAAGTACAGCCAGCTGGAGGAGGCCGTGTTCGACCTCACCGTCGCCGGCCGTCTCGTCACCGATGCCGATGGCAACGAGGATGTCGCGATCATGATGGTCGAGGCCGAGGCAACCGAGGGCAGTTGGGAGCTCATCAAGGCTGGCGCAACCAAGCCTGACGAGTCCGTTGTCGCGCAGGGCCTCGAGGCTTCGAAGCCGTTCCTGAAGCAGCTCATCAAGGCACAGCAGGAGATCGCGGCTCAGGCAGCCAAAGCGATCCAGGAGTTCCCGCTGTTCCCGCCATACCAGCAGGCGACCTACGACGCAGTCGCGGGTCTCGCCTACGACGAGCTCAAGGGCGTTTACCGGATCGCCGACAAGATCGAGCGTCAGAACGCTGACGACGAGCTCAAAGACCGCGTCAAGGGGCACATCGCTGCCGAGGTGGAGGCCGAGCGCCTTCCCGCTTCAGCAAACGGTGAGGTTTCCGCTGCATACAAGTCGGTTTCGAAGAAGATCATGCGTACCCGTGTTCTCACGGATGGCATCCGCATCGATGGCCGTGGCCTGACCGACATTCGCGCGCTCGACGCCGAGGTTCAGGTCATCCCGCGCGTTCACGGTTCGGCAATCTTCCAGCGCGGCGAGACCCAGATCCTGGGCGTTACCACGCTGAACATGCTCAAGATGGAGCAGCAGATCGATTCCCTGGCCCCGGTCAAGAAGAAGCGCTACCTGCATCACTACAACTTCCCGCCCTACTCGACCGGTGAGACCGGCCGCGTTGGCAGCCCGAAGCGTCGCGAGATCGGGCACGGCTTCCTGGCCGAGCGCGCCCTCGTGCCGGTGCTGCCGCCCCGCGAGGAGTTCCCCTACGCCATCCGCCAGGTCTCCGAGGCTCTCGGCTCCAACGGTTCTACGTCGATGGGTTCGGTCTGTGCATCCACCCTGTCGCTGCTCAACGCTGGTGTGCCACTGCGCGCACCGGTCGCAGGCATCGCGATGGGCCTCATCTCCGACGAGGTCGACGGCGTGACGCGTTATGCGGCACTGACCGACATCCTCGGTGCAGAAGATGCCCTCGGCGACATGGACTTCAAGGTCGCGGGCACGAGCGAGTTCGTCACGGCTATCCAGCTGGACACGAAGCTCGCAGGGCTCCCGTCCTCGGTTCTGGATGGCGCGCTCAAGCAGGCGAAAGAGGCTCGCACCACGATCCTCGCCGTGATCAACGCCGCGATCGATGCTCCGGATGAGATGGCCCCGACCGCGCCTC
This sequence comes from Glaciihabitans sp., assembly GCA_025463785.1. Classification (GTDB taxonomy): domain Bacteria; phylum Actinomycetota; class Actinomycetes; order Actinomycetales; family Microbacteriaceae; genus Galbitalea. The sequence continues at coordinate 58,757 of JAODBD010000008.1, read as the reverse complement.
GCGTGATCTCGGTTCAGATCCCGGTTGACAAGATCGGTGAACTGATCGGCCCGAAGGGCAAGACGATCAACCAGATCCAGGACGACACCGGAGCCGATATCTCGATTGAGGATGACGGAACGGTCTACATCGGAGCGGTTGACGGCCCGTCGGCCGAGGCTGCGCGCGCCGCAGTCAACGCCATCGCGAACCCGCTGAACCCCGAAGTTGGCGAGCGGTTCCTCGGAACCGTCGTCAAGATCGCGACGTTCGGCGCGTTCGTCTCGCTCACCCCCGGCAAGGATGGCCTGCTGCACATCAGCGAGGTTCGTAAGCTCGCCGGTGGCAAGCGTGTCGAGAACGTCGAAGACGTCCTCGCGGTCGGCCAGAAGATCCAGGTGGAGATCACCAAGATCGACGACCGCGGAAAGCTGTCGCTCGCGCCAGTGCTGGAGGGCGACGATGTCGCTGACTCGGCTGACACCGACAGCTCTGCTGCCACGTCAGACAGTGTTGAGGCATTCGCCGAAGGCGAGTAGCAATTCACGTGCGAGGCCCGTGCCACTTCGGTGGTGCGGGCCTTCCGCGTTTCCGCGGATCGGCGGCGTAGCTACTCGATTGTGCTCTGGCTCGCGACGAACAGGTTTGCAACCGCCGTGCGTGAGGTGACCTGCCAGCGAGTGAAGATGCCGGCGAGGTGGTTTTCGACGGTCTTGACACTGATACCCAGGTTGCGCGCAATGTGCGCGTTGGAGTGGCCGCGAGAAACCAGCTCCGCGATCTGCTCTTGTCGATCGGTGAGCGCTGGTGCCTCGATCGCATGTGCGCCCATACGGAGAGCCGCGGGGATTGCGGTGCGGGAAGGCAATCCCATGACACTGAGGATGCGGGAGAGGTGGGTCTGAACCGTGCGGTCGGAGAGGAACAGCGTGTTCCCAATGCGGCGATTGGTGTGGCCCTCCGCGACGAGGATTGCGATCTCGCGTTCGCGGTCTGACAGACTCGCGAACCCGCCGTCGCCGGAGGGCTCGTTCTTGACGAGGGCGCGCCATTCGCGTGCCGCGAGCTTGCGAACCGAGGTGGCGCCGAGGGCATCCGCCTCAGCTGCGATCTCTGCAAGGGCCCGGATGGCCCGATCGCTGTTGCCGGCTGAAGCCAGTGCGTTCGCGTGGAGGATGCGCCCACGCAGTTCCTCGAGCCTCGCGCCGGACAGCTCATCGAGGCGGGCCGACGTGCTTGCGTGGGCCACAGCATCCGCGTGGTCACCATCGGCGGCGGCGAGTCTCGAGAGCGTGCGTTCAACGGCGGGGGCCGCAACCGGCCGCGAGGCCAGCGGAATGGCCAGCGCAGCCCAGACGCGAGCGGCCGGCAGATCACCGCGTCGAAGCGCGGCAGTGACCAGCAACTCGTAACCAAAGGATTTGTCCCAGGTCTTGACGCGGGGGAGTTCAGGTCCGCCGGCAGACCCGACGATGAGAGCAGCAGCCCGCTGCACCTGCCCGATCGCCGAGAATGACCACGTGACGAGCATGCACGAGCCGACCGCGATGTAGTTGACGTTTCTGCGCGCCTCCGCGAGGACGTTCGCGCTGCGAACTTCGACTTCGTGCCGATCCGAACGCTGTGCTGCCGCGTAGCAGAGCAGAGCCTCTGCAAGCATCGCGGCCTGCGGATGGCTGGCCATCTTCGGCTGGTCGAGAAGTTCGGTGCAGAGCGTTGTTACTGCCTGGATCTCGCCGCGAAAGGCGCGCGAGCGAGCCACCAGCATCTCGAGAAAGAGCGTCAGGACTGCGGAATACTCCGAGTCCGCCGGGCGAAACGGCAGGGCGGGGGTAACCAGATCCTCGACCTCCGCGAACCGACCGGATGACATCGAGGCCTCAACGATGGGGAACAGCAGGAGGAGAAACTCGGGCCGATCCCGATCGAGTTCTCGTGCATAATCCTGTAGCACTTCGAGTTCGGTGAACGGCAGTGTGAACTCAACGTTCGATGCATCGGGTTCCAGCATTCCGGCAGCCACAAGGCGCACGGCGCCCGTAAAATAGCGCGCGTCGGCGGCAAGCGGAGCAGTCGACCTCTCGGCAATCCGGGCGGCGTGCAGCGACGATTTCGTTGCATCGACATAGCGGCAGAGGAGGAGTTCGCACAGCGCGCGCTCGCCCAGAAGGATGGCCTGCTCGGCATCGTCGTCGGCCAGGCTGGCCAGGTGGCTGGCTCGCGCGGCGGCAAGCCCAGCTTCGCCATCCGATGCCTGATCCCAGAGCGTGCCGACAGCGCTCCAGAGATCCATTCCGTCATGCTAGCGGCCGAATGCCAGAGAAAATGCGTAGCAAAAACGAACAGACCGCGCAACCCATGAGCTATGTCTGTGCAGACACCTACGGTTGGCTCATGAGCAGCCCGACCCTGGACGCATCCCCGAGCCCGAGTCTGGGGTTGCGCGACCTCGACGACACGGGAATATCGGTCCATCCGATCGCGCTCGACGGCAGCGTGTTCGGCTGGGCGTCCGGTGTCGACGACACTGCGAAGGTCCTCGACCTGTTTCATGGATCCGGGGGCAACCTGGTCAGCACCGCCGACCACTACGCCGGCGGCCGCAGTGAAATCATGATCGGCAGTTGGGTTCGCACGTTGAGGGACCGTTCCAGCGTCATCCTTGCGACCAAGGTGGGCAGGCATCCGGATGCCGTCGGCCTCTCCTCGCGGAGCATCCTGCGCGCAGTTGAGTCGTCCCTCGAGCGTCTGAGCACCGACTACATAGACTTTCTCTCGTTCGATGGCGATCATGCCGATGCCCCAATCGACGAGGCTCTCGAGGCGGTCGACAGGCTGATTCGGGAAGGTAAGGTGCGGTTTCTCTCCGCCTCTGGCTTCAGCTCCGCACGGATCGACGAGGTTGCAAGCCTCGCGGCAACGGCGGGCTATCCCGAATTCCGAGCCGTCTTCGTTGAATACAACCTGATGGACCGGGCGCACTATGAGACAGAACTGCAGGCCGTCGCGACACGCCTGGGGAGAGGTGCGATCGCTCGGATGCCCCTCGCGGGTGGATTTTTGAGCGACCAGTTCCGCAAGAGAGACAGCATGCCGGATGGCATCATGTTCGACGGAGCGATGCAATACGTCGGGCGCAGGGGCACTCGCGTCCTCGAGGCGCTCGACACCGTCGCAGGCGAGCTCGGTACGACACTCTCGCGGGTCGCCCTTGCCTGGGTGCTCGTGAAACCGGGTATCGCGGCAGCGGCTGTCAGGGCGAAAGACCCCGAGCAGCTCGCTGACCTGCTGGGTGCGGCCGGTGTCGGTCTCACTCGGCAGCAGGCGGCCCTGCTCGATAAGGTCTCTGCCGCGTAATCCCGCGAAAAACTGCCCCCAAACTGGGGCGGGCGAAACTGATAACAATTTGCTCACCTTGCGCGGATTCCCTCATACGCGGGCTTATTCTCGGAATCAACGCACCAGCACGCTCCCTGATCCCCGGAAGCGTTTACACGGAGCGCGATTGCGAGGCGGTGATGACACGGTGACTCTGATCGAGCAGCGCGACGTCACGACGGTGGTTTCAGCCGTCCCGCGCTTGCGCACCATCGGCTCGTCAGACCTGCGCGTGTTTCCCCTCGCAATCAGCGGCAACGTCTTTGGCTGGACGGCTGACGCAGAAACCAGCAGCGACATCCTCGACGTCTATGCCAGCCACGGCGGCAACTTCATCGATACCGCCGACGCGTACGCCGCAGGCCGCAGCGAGATCATGATCGGCAACTGGATGCGCGACAACCGCAACCGCTCAGACATGGTCGTTGCGACCAAAGTGGGCAAGAGCGCGGATAACCCTGGGTTGAGCGCGCGTGCGATCACCAAGGCCGTCGAGGCATCCCTCGTCCGCCTGCGGACGAACTACATCGATCTCCTGTACCTGCACATCGACGACGAAACCGTGCCGTTCGAGGAGACACTCCTCGCGGTTGACGAATTGATTCGGGCTGGCAAGGTTCGCTACTTCGGTGGGTCAGACCACACCGGCAATCGACTCATCGAGGCTCGCATCGCCTCGGCTCAACTCGGCGTCGCACCGATGGTCGCCCTTCAGAACCAATACAACCTTCTTCATCGAGCCGAGTACGAAGGTGGCCTCGCAAATGTCGCGGCCCGCCAGAATCTCGGCGTCATGCCGCGTTTTGCACTGGCGAGCGGATTCCTGTCCGGTAAGTACCGCAGTCGAGGCGATCTGGCACGCAATCCGCGGGGCGGCGAGGCGGCCAAGTACGTGAACCGGACGGGCATGCGCGTACTGGGCGTGCTGGATATGGTCGCGCGAGCACACGGAGTTTCCCCGGCCACGATCGCGCTGGCCTGGCTGCTATCCAAGCCCTTTATTGTGGCCCCGGTCGCCTCGGCGAGCCGGGTCGACCAGGTCGCTGACCTGACTCTGGCCGCATCCATTCAACTGAGCCGCACCCAGGTGACGGAATTGGACAGGGTCAGCTCGCGCTAACCAGTGCTCGTATAACCGCGTGCTCGCGTGAGCCACGCGCTCCTAGCTGAGGTGCAGGCCCGGGATCGTGATCCAGTTCAGGGTCAGCAGGATCAGAACCGTGTTCAGGATCAGCGTGATGACCGTCAGCGCGAGTCCGCCGCGACGACTACCGCCGCGGATAAACAGCAGCAGGATGAGAACGACTTCGAGCACGATCTGCATGATTGTCTGGCCCAGAATGTTCGGCAGCGTGACGAAATTGGACAGGATGAGGAGAATACCGGCGATGAGCTCAATGATTGCGAGCACGCCGCGACGTCCGCGAATGCGAACGACCGAATCGAGAACCGCAAGTACACCGGTGACGATGATCAGGATTTCAAGCAGGTTGAGATTGACGGATATGTGCATAGCCACACCCTATCGGCGGCAATCTATGCTGCGGCAGCCCGTATTACCAGGTCGGTGATTCGTGATAAGGCGGCCGAAGCGGCGATCGGATCGCCCGCGTAGCCGCCAGACATCGCGCCGTCTCGCGCAAGAATGAGGTCGTCTGCAGCGTCACCGGGCATGCGGTGCCCGAGGTCCTGGAGCAACTCAACCAAAAATCCGGTGAGCCACTCGCGGTGACGGAGTACGACTGAGCGAACGGGATGCCGAGCCTCGGAGAACTCGGCGGCCGCGTTCAGAAACGCGTCGCCGCGGAACCCGTGGTGAGCGATATCTGCCGACACGGCGGCCATGATTGCGCGAACGGCATCCTCAGGTTCGGGATGCGACGCAACGATCGCCTCGAGGTCGGCCACCTCTGTGGTGTGCCTGGCCTCAATGTAGAGGAGGATCAGTCGGTCTTTGGATCCATAGTGCTTGTAAAATGTCGCCTTCGTAACGCTTGACTCGCTAATCAGTCGGTCGATACCAACTGTGCGGATGCCCTCGCTGTAGAACAGGCGATTGGCTGTCTCCAGAATGCGAACCTTGGCACCCGGAGCACGCTGTGCGGTCGGTACAAGATTGACGTCATTGACTACGACCGTCACAGCGCGGCTCCTCACGGGCATTGCGGCTAGGTGTCCTCAAGCCGATGGGTGCACCCGAGCGGGGGGACTCGGGGTATCGCTCCGGCGCCATTTCGGGATGACGCCGGTTTGCCCGTGACAGGGGATGCCACGAACGGGGTCGCCAGGCCACCGAAGTTTCTCAGCGGCCTGGCCTGAATGCGTATTTAGTTGAAGGCTTCGGGTGCCTTTGACAAAACAGTACCACATGAGGACAGACAGACTCGTCTGTTTGTCCTCCTATTTGTCCCCCCAATTTTGGGGGTTCTTGAAACGGCTTCGCTTTACCCAAGTTCGTCGTGAATACGATATGACTTTGGCAGCCAACACGGCGGCCGATGGCATAGGCTTCCACGGTGGCAAACGGCGCAGTGTCCCTTCCCCTGGACCTCGCGGAACTCTCTTTCACCGCATCCGGCGACTCGCTGATCAGGCGCAGTGTCCTCCCAAGCGGTGTGCGCATCCTCAGCGAGCAAGTGCCGGGTGCGCGTAGCGCGACCATTGGTTACTGGGTCGCTGTCGGCTCGCGCGACGAGGTTCCCGAAACCTACGGTTCAACCCATTTTCTCGAACACCTGCTCTTCAAGGGGACGCTCAAACGGAGCGCACTCGACATCGCAGTGAGCTTCGACTCGGTCGGCGGAGAGCACAACGCAGCGACGGCCAAGGAATACACCTGCTACTACGCAAAAATCCAGGATCGCGACCTTGGGATGGCCGTCGACGTCATCGCCGACATGCTGACGTCTTCCGTGCTCGACGCCGACGAGTTCGAGAACGAGCGCGGGGTCATCCTCGAAGAACTGGCCATGGCCGATGACGATCCGGCCGACGTCACCAGCGAACGATTCTTCGAGGGCGTCTTCGGAGATCATCCTCTCGGTCGACCCATCGGCGGCAGCGCCGAAACCATCACGGCCGTTTCGCGGGATGCCGTCTGGAACCACTATCGCGCCAACTACCGCGCCCAGGACCTCGTCATCACGGTCGCCGGTGCCGTCGACCACGACGAACTCGTCGCCAACGTCACGGCGGCACTTCTGCGCGCCGACTGGAACCTCGACGCCAACGCGTTACCCGTCGGCCGCCGCGATGCCTCGGCTGGAGCGATTGACCGCGGCAGCCCGCTGACAATCGTGCAACGCCCGATCGAGCAGGCCAACGTCATCGTCGGGGTTCCCGGGCTGGCTGCGGCAGACAGCCGACGGGCGACCCTGACGGTGCTGAACTCCATTTTGGGCGGCGGGATGTCGAGCCGGCTCTTCCAGGAAATCCGTGAAAAGCGTGGCCTTGCGTACTCCGTCTACTCGTTCGCGCCGAGCTACTCGGACGCCGGCTTGTTCGGCGTATATGCAGGGTGTTCCCCGAGCAAGGCCACGCAGGTGGCCGAACTCATGCTCAGCGAGTTTCGCAGACTGGCGAGAAAGGGCGTGACCGACGAGGAGATGCGGCGCGCGTCCGGGCAGTTGAGTGGGGCATCCGCCCTGGCTCTCGAAGACTCCGACACTCGCATGTCTCGCCTTGGCAGGAGTGAGATCACACTCGGTGAATTCGCCGATTTGGACGAGGCGCTCAGGCGCATCGCGCTGGTCACGCCAGCCGACGTTCGTGAGCTTGCCGAGGAGCTCGTCGCTCGTCCGTTGTCAATCACGGCTGTGGGCACGGTCGCGCCGGACGCGTTCGCGGGGCTGGCAGAGTCGCCGGCCTCCGTTTCGTAATCAGAAAGTCAAGAAAACAGTAATGAGTCACTATCTCTACTTGGTGCGCCACGGTGAGCAGCAGGACGCAGAATACGGTTTGCCAGACGGCCGACTTTCGGAGCGCGGTAAACGGCAGGCGAAGGCCGTCGCGGAACGACTGAGCGGGGTTCCGTTCACCGGCGCCTGGCACTCACCGCTGACCCGTGCCGCCGACACGGCGCGAATCATGACCGAGCGCATGCCGGCGCTCGACTCGCAGCCGAGCACGCTGCTCATGGACTGCATCCCGAGCGGGCCGACGCCGGAAATGCCGCACGCCTTCGAGAGCTTCTTCGGGGGAGTGACGCCTGAGCAGATTGAAGCCGGGGAAGCGCAGATGACGGATGCCGTCGCCGAGTGGCTGACGCCCACTCACGAAGACAGGCACGATCTGCTCATCACGCACAACTTCGTCATCGCGTGGTTTGTGCGCGAGACGTTCGGAGCGGCGCCCTGGCGGTGGATCGGCATTAACCAGGCAAACTGCGGGCTGACGATCATCCGCGTACGCTCAGCAAAGCCGGCCGTGCTGATCACGCACAATGACCTCGGGCACCTTCCCGCCGAACTGCGCACTGGACTCCCGGAGGCGCAGCCCTACTAGAGGATCTTGCCGAACCAGTTGGTTGCATTCGGATTGTCGTTGTACGGCTCGATATCGACGTAGTGGCTGTTTCGGTAGAGTGCGCCGGCGGCCTCCAGGCTGTCATTCGTGTCGAGCACCAGTTCTTCTGCGCCGAAGTGTTCGACTGCGCGCCGTTCGAGCTCGCCCAATAGGACACGGCCGAACCCGCGCCCGCGAAGAAACGGCTTCAGCCACAAGTGTTTTACCTCGAAGCGAACCAGTCCATTCGCGCCTGACCCGATTCGCCGGATGCCGCCGCAGCCGACATCCGCCGGTTCGTCATCCAGCCCGACATCTTCGACAACCAGGAACACGCCGTTGGGTCGTACGAAGTTCGCCGGGTTCGAGGCGGTGGTCGTGTACCCGCCACGCTTCACGGGGAACGACTGTGCCCTGTCATCGAAATATTGGGTTAGAAGACTGAGGGCGGAGGGTGCATCAGCCGGCTCTTCGCGAAAGCTCACCATGCCATAAGCGTAGGCGGCCGCTTGATAGATTGGAGCAATGACAATCACGGTCGCCGTCGTCGGCGCTACGGGCAAAATGGGTCAGCTCGCATCGCGCCTGATCGAAGCTGCTGACGACCTTGAGCTGGTCGCCGCACTGAATTCGTCCAGCCCGCTGTCGGCGATGGATGGCGTAGATGTCGTGCTCGATGTCACGGTGCCCGCCGTCAGCCGGGGCGTTGTCGAGTATGCGGTTGCTCACGGGATCAACGTCCTCGTGGGGACATCCGGTTGGTCAAGCGAACGCATTGCCGGCGTCGAAAGATTGATTGGCGCTGACAGTGAAGTTGGGGTGATCTTCGTTCCGAACTTCTCGATTGGGTCAGTGCTCGCGACGTCGTTCGCTGTCATGGCCGCCCGATTCTACGATTCAATCGAGATCGTGGAGGCGCATCACGCGTCGAAGCTCGACTCACCGTCTGGAACCGCCGTGCGTACCGCCGAACTCATCGGCAATGCGCGTGCGTCGATCGGACCGGTGATTGCGCCGCACGCCGATCAGCGCGCGAGAGGGCAGCAGGTGTCGAGTGTTCCCATCCACAGCATGCGGATGCAGGGCGTCGTTGCCAAACAGGATGTGCTGTTCGGAGGCAACGGCGAAGTACTCACTCTGAGCCACGAGACACTCAGCCCCAGCTCCTACGAGATGGGGATTCTGCTGGGCCTGCGAGCTGCCGCAACCGCCAGGGGCATCACGGTGGGGCTAGACAAGCTCATCGATCTGAATTAGCGGATGAAGAACTTCACCGCCGCCATCGTCATGGCGGTGCTTCTTGCCCTCTACCTTGTGCTCGCGGCGCAGCACGCGATCGTGCTGCTCGGCACGCGAGTGCTGGCCGGCCAGCTTGAGGGCGTCGCGCTACTCGTGCTGCCGTTCATCGGTGCCTGGGTGCTCATCGCTGAACTGGCCTTCGGAATCCGTGCGGCGAGACTGCTGCGCATGATGACGGAACTGAATGCTCTGCCGGTTGATACGTTGCCGCATCGGCCAAGTGGCCGTCCGGACCGCGCGGCCGCCGATCTCGAGTTCCCCAGGTACCAGGCCGAAGTCGAAGCGAACCCCCAGGATTGGACGCGTTGGTACCGGCTTGCGCTCGCCTATGACGCGAGCGGGGACCGAAGGCGAGCCCGCTGGGCAACACGTCGGGCGATTCGCGTCGAACGGGCGTCGCGGTAGGGCAATTACCTGTCGAACGCGGCGTCGATTGCCTCTTCGACCGTGTGGTGCTTGAAGTGGAACCCGTCTGCGATGAGCCGCTCGGGGATGACCTTCTCGCTGGTAAGCAGGAGGTCTTGTCCGGCATCCCCGAGAAGTCCCTTCACGATGGGCTCCGGGATCACCAGCTTGTACCAGCGGTGCAGGCGTCTCGCCAGATGGCGGGTCACGCGGTCGCTGGTCGCCGGCGTTGGTCCAACCAGGTTCACGGGGCCGCTCAGCGTGCTTGTCAGCAGGTGGCGTATCGCGGCGGCTTCGTCGTAGAGGCTGATCCACGGCCAGTGCTGGCCACCGGTTCCAAATCGGGATGCGAGCCCCACCCTGGTCAGCGGCACGAGCGGAGTGAACGCCCCGCCCTGCCCCACGACAACGCCCGTGCGGATTGTCACGACACGCGTCTTCTCCGGAGCCAGATGGGCTGCGGATTCCCACGCCTCAACGACATCCGGAAAGAAGCCGACGCCCTTGCCCGACTGCTCGGTCAGCCGCGCTGCAGGGCGGTCGCCGTAGTAACCAACGGCTGACCCGCTCAGAAATACCGACGGCGGCTTCTTCGCCATGCCCATCGCCTGGGCCAAAGTCTGCGTCGAGTCAACGCGTGAGGCGAGAATCTCCCGTTTGTAGCCTTTTGTCCACGGGATACGCCCCGTCGACGCGCCGGACAGGTTGATGACGGCATCCACGGTTTCGAGGATGCCGTAGTCGATCATTCGCGAGGCGGGGGCCCAGTGGGCCTCATTGTCGAGGCGCGGCTTCGACCGAACCAGCCTGATGACGCTGTGGCCGTCGGCTTCAAGCTGGGTGACGAGTTCTCTTCCGATGAAACCCGAAGCACCGGAGACGAGGACGCGCAGACCGCTTGCGGATGCCACTAGGCCAGGCTGGCTTCCAGAGTGATCGGGATGCCGGCCAGGGCCTGCGACACCGGGCAGTTCGCCTTGGCGTCGGCGGCGAGCCGCTGAAAATCGTCCTCCGAGATGCCTGCCACCTTGGCGCTGACGAGCAGGTGGCTGCCCTTGATGCCCTCGCCCGGGACGAATGTGACGGCTGCGGTTACCTGCAGGCTTTCGGGTGGTGTGCCGTTTCCGGTCAGCGCGTTGGAGAGCGCCATCGAGTAGCAGGCGGAATGCGCCGCGCCGAGCAACTCTTCGGGATTGGTCTTGCCGACCTCACCAACCGAACGTGCCTGCCAGGAGACCGGGAACTCGGCGGCGTCGGACGAGTCGAGGGATGTTGTGCCCGATCCGCTCTGCAGATCGCCGAACCAGAGGGTGGTTGCTTCGCTCGTCAGGGCCATGAGATTGCCTTCCGTGGTTCTGTGGGGAATCTCAAGCCTATGTCGAGCTACGCGGCAGCGGGAGTGTCGCCCCTGCGTCCGAGGATGCGCGCGCGCACGAGGAGCAGGTAAATCTGGCATCCGAGGCAGTAGGCGAATACGGAGTTGAGGAAGGCGGCGATGAACGCCGCTGCAGCCGCGATCGGCAGAGCGAGGCCAACCCCGGGAATGAGTGAGAGTCCGAGACCGACGACCGTAATGACGAGGCCGACACCCTGCGCGAAGGTCGGGGGAGTCGGGTCTTCGAGTTCGGTAGGCGGTGCAAGGCGTGGGCGGACGACCTTCTTGAAGAGGAGACCGTACGGGTGGCGCTGCACGCCAGCAAATGCACCCCACGCGAAAACGAGGGCGATGTACGCGAAGACGAGTGTCGCGGCCAGCGTGAGCCCGCTCAGCCAGAGACCGATAACGACGAGCAGAAGCACTCCGGTAATACCCGCACCGAAACGGGGGCCGCGCGGGTCGATCCCTGCAGTTGCTGTCATTGTGTGCTCCTGTGCGGTGGTATGTGGCGCGAGGTTTTAGGCGGCAAGGATGTTGTGGAGCGCCGCGCGAACATCGGCTGGCCGTGGGGCGCCCCCAATGCGGGCCCGGATGACGCCAGCCCGATCGAGGATCAGCGTCGTCGGGGTCTGCAGGACGTTGAATTGTGCGGCGAGGTCTGGCCGGTGCGTGAGGTCGAGGTCAATGTGGCTGACGCCATCCGTTGTGTCTGCGATCTGGCCGAGTACCCGGCGGGTTGGAATGCAGGGTGCGCATACTTCGGTCGAGAACTGCAGGAGCGTGGCGCGCCCGGCGATGGGCACTTCGGGCAGATTGACCGTCTGCTGGCGAGTTCCTGCGTCAATGTGGCGGACTCGGCCCGTACGTGCACGCCAGACGAGTCCGAGCGCGGTCGTGAACGCGATGAGCGCGAGCAGGATCGCCGCAACGAGAACCGGGTTCATTTGCCCAGATTATTGAGGTTCTTGTGTCCGCTACGGAGTGTGAACGGATGTTACGTCGGTGCCCACCGCTATCGTGAGAGCCGTGCCTTCTGAGATCCAATTCCGGTCCGATGTAACTGTTGAGCTTGTCCGGTCGAGTGCGTCCGATTCTGACGTGCTTTTTGCTGCGCGAGTGTCAACCCAGGGCGAGCAGACGCTCGAGTCCGCTCAGGATGAGAATCTTGATACTTCGCGCAGCAAGGGGCTCATCAATTATTTGATGCGCGATCGCCACGGGTCTCCGTTTGAGCACAATTCGATGACGTTCTACGTGCAGGCACCGATCTTCGTTTTCCGTGAATTCATGCGACACAGGACGGCTTCGTACAACGAGGAGAGCGGTCGCTACCGCGAGCTGAACCCGGTCTTCTACGTGCCAGGTCCCGACCGCAACCTGGTTCAGGTTGGCAAGGCCGGTGCCTACGATTTCCTGCCGGGAACGCCGGAGCAGACCGAACTGGTTTCGTCGGAGGTTCGCGCGGTGTGCACGGAGGCTTTCGCTTCTTATCAGCGGATGCTGGATGCCGGCGTGGCTCGAGAGGTGGCCAGGATCGTGCTGCCGTTGACGATCTACTCGTCAATGTACGTGACGGTGAACGCCCGGTCGCTGATGAATTTTCTGTCCCTGCGCACGAAACGTGAGGGCACTCATTTCCCGTCGTATCCGCAGCGCGAGATCGAAATGGCGGCGGAAAAGATGGAAAACTTCTGGCAGGAACTCATGCCACTGACCTACGCCGCATTCAACGAGAACGGCCGCGTCGCACCGTAGCGTTTCCTTGCCCGTCGGCCTGCCCGGCCTGCCCGGCTTGCCCGGCCCGGGCGGCGCCGTAGGCCCCGTCACCTGTCGATCGACAGCCGGGCGCCCAGATAACGTCGGTTTACCCGGGTTTACCCGGGTGCACCCGAACGTAAAATCACCTGGGTGCGGGTGCGGGTGCGGGTGCGGGTGTTCGCCGAGTTCGCGTGCCGCCCGAAGCATTCCGAGCAGACCCAGCCCATCCCATCCAGTGCACCCATCCCATCCAGTGCACCCATCCCATCCAGTACACCCGGCGCATCCAGTACACCCCGTGCCCCCAGTACACCCACCCGTCACGCCGACCTACTCGTGTTTTTCAGGAAACGGTCCGTCGAAGGTAATGATCCTGATAAACACGAACGCTTCGCATCGGTCTTCGGCTGCTGCGGCCTCGGGCCCTCGTCGTCTCCACCTGCCTCCCTACACCTCGCCTCCCTACGGCCGTGCGTCCAGGATGAACTGTCCACAGTTTGCAGACTCGCGGGGCCCGGCCGCACCCGTGGGCTCGAGAATCGAGTGTGATCGCTCTAGAAAATGACATCAGACGCCTTGGCCGGATCGCAAAGCGCAGCGAGTTGTTGGCCATTGGCCATTCGCGGGACTACGTCGATTTGCTTGCGATGTACCGCACGCGCATCGAGTGCATCAGGAAAGGCTGGTTCGCCGACTCGAGCATGCCGGTCGACGTCTTGCGCGCCTGGCGTGCGGGTGGGCGGCTGGCCTGCATCAGCGCGGCACTCCATTTGGGGGCGGAGTTGCCAGCGGACGGTGTCCTGCACGTGAGCGTTCCCCGCAACGGTTCCCGACTGCCGCCGCAAGACGGCAACATCATCTACCACTGGACGGACTCAGCGTCGGTGGTGCGCTTGCGTCCAGACGAGCGCGCCTCGGTCAAACTTGCGCAAGCGCTGGAACAGGCGCTGTACTGCCGAGGGAGCCAGGCCGCCGCCGCGCAGTTACGTCAGCGCCTGGCAGACGAGCGCCTGGCAGACGAGCGGCCTGGCAGACGAGCGCCTGAGACAGGCGCCGGGTGCGAGCGGCAACCGATAGCCTGTAGAACGTGTCCACGCAGAACAATCCCTTTGGCCAAGTGCTCGTCGCACTCGTGACGCCGTTCACTGCAGACGGTGAAGTCGACTGGGCCGGCGTCGAGAAGCATATCGACGACGTCATCACGGCAGGAGCAGACGGCATCGTCGTCACAGGTACCACCGGTGAGACAAGCACACTCACCGACCCCGAGAAACTGAAGCTCGTCGAGGTCGGCAAGTCCGTCGCCGACGGTCGAGCCAAGATCATCACCGGCGGCGGGTCAAACGAGACCGCCCACGCCATCGAGCTCTACAAGCACAGCGAGAAGGCCGGTGCCGATGCCGTCATGATCGTCACGCCCTACTACAACAAGCCAACCCAGGCGGGTGTCCTCACACACTTTCGGATGATCGCCGACGCGACCGATCTGCCCGTCATCCTGTACGACATCCCGGGTCGCACCGGCATCCCGATCAGGTATGAAACGATCCTTCGCGCGGCAAAGCATCCCAACATCCGAGCGATCAAAGACGCCAAAGGCGACTTCGCCGAAGTGAGCCGCGTGCTCAACCAGACCGACCTGTTGTACTTCTCCGGCGACGACACCAACATCCTTCCCCACCTGTCCATCGGTGCGGTCGGCCTCATCGGCGTCACGGCCAATATCGCCGCGGCGCCATACCGAGTCATCGTCGACGCGGTCAATGCCAACGATCTGGCCACAGCAACTCGGGCGCACAAACAACTCGAACCGCTCGTTCGCGCCGTCATGACCCATGTGCCAGGAACGGTGGCCGCGAAGTACATCCTGCACGGCCTCGGCCGAATCGGAAGCCCGCGTGTGCGACTTCCGCTCGTCGGCCCGGAAGACTTCGAGGCCGCACAGATCGAAGACGAACTCGCGCTTGTGGGCGACATCCCGGGTGTCGACCTTTCCAACTTCCGCCCGGACCGCAATGCTGCAGCAGGCGGCGCGCTCCCCAAAGTTGCCGGCACAACTCGCTAGCGACACGACTTCCACCAGGGGTTGAAGACCCCACCACGTCAAACCGTCAGGATTAGATGCCAGTCAACGTTTACGAACCAGCCAAATTACAGCCAGGAACCCTCCGTGTCATCCCGATCGGAGGGCTCGGCGAAATCGGCCGCAACATGACCTCATATGAGATCGACGGCAAGATCCTCATCGTCGACTGCGGCGTGCTCTTCCCCGAAGAGACCCAGCCGGGCGTCGACCTCATCCTCCCCGACTTCTCGCCGATCAGAGACCGGCTGGATGATGTCATCGGCGTCGTGCTCACCCACGGCCACGAAGACCACATCGGTGCCGTCCCCTACCTGCTCCGGCTGCGCCAGGACATCCCGCTGATCGGATCGACGCTCACGCTGGCGCTCGTCGAAGCGAAGCTCAAAGAGCACAGAATCACGCCGTACTCGCTCACCGTCAAGGAGGGCCAGCACGAGAAGCTCGGTCCGTTCGACCTCGAGTTCATTGCGGTCAACCACTCCATTCCGGATGCGCTCGCCGTCGCAATTACGACGGCCGCTGGAGTCGTTCTGCATACGGGCGACTTCAAAATGGACCAGCTCCCGCTCGACGACCGCATCACCGACCTGCGCGCCTTCGCGCGTTTGGGCGAAAAGGGCGTCGACCTGTTCCTGCCCGACTCGACCAACGCGGACGTCCCGGGCTTTACGGCCCTCGAGCGCGAGATTGGACCCGTCCTAGAAAGTGTCATCGCCAAGGCACCGCGGCGGGTCATCGTTGCAAGTTTTTCGAGCCATGTGCACCGCGTTCAGCAGGTGCTTGACGCTGCGGTGGCCAACGATCGCAAGGTCGTCCTGATGGGGCGCTCAATGGTGCGCAACATGGGCATCGCAGCCGACCTCGGTTACCTCAAGGTTCCGGATGGCGTGTTGATCGAGGCCAAGAAGGCCGCCGATATGCCAGACAACAAACTGGTCTACATGTCGACCGGCAGCCAGGGCGAGCCCATGGCGGTGCTGGCGCGAATGGCTAACCTCGAACACCAGATCGAGGTAGGCAAAGGCGACACGGTGATACTGGCGTCCAGCCTCATCCCCGGTAACGAGAACGCCGTCTACCGCGTGATCAACGGGCTCACGAAGCTTGGCGCGAACGTCGTACACAAGGCGAACGCCAAGGTGCATGTCTCCGGGCACGCCGCTGCAGGCGAACTGCTCTACTGCTACAACATCCTGAAGCCAAAGAATGTGCTGCCGGTACACGGTGAATATCGCCATCTGGTTGCCAACGCCAACCTGGCAATTGCGACCGGCGTCCCCGAAGAGAACACAATCATCGGCGAAGACGGCACCGTGATCGACCTCCGCGACGGCATCGCCACTGTTGTTGGCCAGCTCGACCTCGGGTACGTCTACGTCGACGGTTCCAGTGTCGGCGAAATTACGGATGCCGACCTCAAAGACCGCAGGATCCTGGCCGAAGAGGGCTTCATCTCGATCTTCGTTGCCATCGACATGCAGACGGGACGCGTCATCGTCGGGCCCGAGATCCAGGCCCGCGGATTCGCCGAGGACGAGGACGTCTTCGACGATGTCAAACCGCAGATCCTGAAGGCCGTGGCGGATGCCGCGGCAAACGGCACGCGCGACACCCACGCCTTCGCTCAGGTCATCCGTCGTACTGTCGGCCGTTGGGTCAACACCCAGCATCGCCGCCGCCCGATGATCATCCCGGTGGTTATCGAGGCCTAGCGGCATGGCGCGCCATACCCGGCCCTGACGCACGTCACGGGTACCGTGGAGCGCATGGCTACGAGCACCAGATCGAATGCGCGCGCCCGCGGGGGAAACAACGCGCGGTCGACCTCGACGCGCTCTCGCACGGCGCCAACGAAGCGTCTTCCTGCGACCAAGGTTGTTCCGAAGCCCGAGCACGGCATCCTGGCGAACGCGTACCTCGGTCTAGCCCATATTGCAGGCGGTGCCTTCCGGGTTCTCGGCAAGGAGACTCTCGAGAAAGATCAGCGCCGCGATGGCGTTCCGTTTTTCCTACTGCTGCTCGCTGTTGCTGGCGTCATTGTCGAGTGGTTCAACCCCACCGATCCGGTCGCCAGTGCGCTGGATGCCTGGACTTTCGGCGGCCTCTTCGGTCGCGTGGCTTTCGCCCTTCCCGTCATCATGCTGCTGTTCGCGGTGTGGCTGTTCCGGCATCCGTCTAGCGTTCATGACAACACCCGCATCGGTATCGGTGGGATTCTCATGCTGTCGAGCATCGCCGCGCTCTGCCACGTCGGGGGCGGCCAGCCGCAGCCATCCAACGGCATTGAGACGCTGGCCAAGGGCGGTGGCATCGTCGGCTGGATCATTGCTTCGCCGCTGCTTTCGGTCGGCAAAGAGTTTCTGGCGATTCCAGTTGCCGTGATCGTTCTGGCTCTC
The DNA here is from genome assembly GCA_025463785.1 of Glaciihabitans sp. Classification (GTDB taxonomy): domain Bacteria; phylum Actinomycetota; class Actinomycetes; order Actinomycetales; family Microbacteriaceae; genus Galbitalea. The sequence goes on along the minus strand of JAODBD010000008.1, from coordinate 41,575 downwards.
TCGTTCTTCATCATGACTAAGACTCCGCCGAACAAGATCGGCTACCGCCTGCGCGAGCTCTACGCTTACCTGTTCGGTGCGATGCTCGCCGAGCCCGAGGTCAAGTCCAAGGCCTCCAACGAGACCGAAACCCTCCCGTTCGGCACACTGAGCGACCTGGGTCTCGACGACGACCCGGAGAGTCTGCCGTGGTGGCGGCGCAACAAAGCAAAGCGCGACGAGAAGAGCGCCTTCGATAGCCCCGTGGTCAGCCGCGAGCAGGAAACAGATGTCATCGATCCAGGGGAGCACAGCAGCGGTGACTTCGGCATCGACCTGCTCGAAGAGCTCGTGCGCGCCGAGGACGCGGTCAAACGATTCACGGGCGAGATCGAAACCGGGGGAGCCACCAGTCTCCGCGAGGATCCCGTCGGCCTCCTCCCCGGCTTCAACGCCAAGGCGAGCGAGAAAGGCGCAGCCGGTGAGTTCGACGCGCCGCCCTCGAAGCCGCGCGCCAGCGCTCCTTACCGGCTGCCATCGGCATCCATCCTGACTCCGGGTACGCCGCCAAAGGCACGCAGCGCGGCAAACGAAGAGGTCGTCGCAGCTCTTACCGAGGTGCTCAATCAGTTCGAGGTCGATGCCAAGGTCACCGGCCTGAGTCGCGGCCCGTCGGTCACGCGCTATGAGATCGAACTGGCGCCCGGCGTCAAAGTTGAGCGGGTCACGGCCCTCTCCAAGAACATCAGTTACGCGGTCGCGAGCAACGAGGTGACAATCCTGTCGCCGATCCCGGGGAAGAGTGCGATTGGCATCGAAATCCCCAACAAGGACCGCGAGATCGTGTCGCTGGGAGACGTTCTGCGTTCGGGGGCCGCGACCAAGAGCATCCACCCCATGACTATTGGGCTCGGCAAGGATGTTGAGGGCGGCTTCGTCGTTGCCAACCTCGCGAAGATGCCACATTTGCTCGTCGCTGGTGCCACCGGGTCGGGCAAGTCGAGTTTTATCAACTCGATGATTACCTCGCTCCTGATGCGCGCGAAACCAGCCGAGGTGCGCATGGTTTTGATCGACCCCAAGCGGGTCGAGTTATCGATCTATGAGGGAGTTCCTCACCTCATAACGCCCATCATCACGAACCCCAAGAAGGCGGCAGAGGCGCTGCAATGGGTCGTGAAAGAGATGGACATGCGGTACGACGATCTGGCGAGCTTCGGCTTTCGTCACATCGACGACTTCAACCGCGCCGTGGTCGCGGGCGAGATCGTGCTCCCGGTGGGAAGTGAGCGCGTTCTCCGCCCGTACCCGTACCTTCTCGTCGTTGTCGACGAGCTGGCCGACCTCATGATGGTGGCTCCGAGGGATGTCGAAGACTCGATCGTGCGCATCACGCAGCTCGCCCGGGCATCCGGCATCCACCTCGTGCTGGCCACCCAGCGGCCGTCGGTCGATGTCGTGACCGGTCTGATCAAGGCCAACGTTCCGTCGCGGCTCGCCTTTGCTGTCAGCAGCATGACCGACTCTCGCGTCATCCTCGACCAGCAGGGTGCCGAGAAACTCATCGGCCAGGGCGACGGTCTCTTCCTGCCAATGGGCGCGGGCAAGGCCGTGCGCGTGCAGGGTGCATGGGTGACCGAGGCCGAGATCGATTCGGTCGTCAAGCACGTCACAGCGCAGGCGCAGCCTGAATACCGCGAGGATGTCGCTGCCGTCATCGAACACAAGCAGATAGACGCAGATATCGGCGACGACCTCGAACTCCTGCTTGCGGCTGCCGAGCTCGTCGTCAGCACGCAGTTTGGCTCGACGTCGATGCTTCAGCGCAAGCTCCGCGTCGGATTCGCGAAGGCCGGTCGCCTGATGGACCTGCTCGAGTCGCGCGAAATCGTGGGCCCCTCCGAGGGGTCGAAGGCTCGGGATGTTCTGGTCCCGCCAGACCAGCTGCCGTCGGTTCTCGCACGGTTGCGTGGCGCCGACGAGACCCCTCCCTCACAAGCCGGGAGTTCCCGTAGAGACCCCGTAAGCGAGATGACGACCGGATACGATGAGGTGGACGGCGATTCTGGCGAAGACGCCTGGGGGCTAACAGGCAGGGAGTGACAGGTGGCGCTACCGGCTGGGGACGACAGCACCATATCCGCGCGTCGCGCGAACGTCATCAAGGCACGCGATTCGATGCGCGGGCGCGTATCCAGCAAGGGCGATACGCCTGCGAGCAATGGCAACGTGGCGAATATCGTCACGGTCGTTCGCATCCTGCTCGTGCCGGTCTTCGTCTGGCTACTCTTCCTCGACAACCACGAGAACGGCGTGTGGCGCTATGTAGCCGCTGCGCTCTTCATCTTGGCGATCGCGACGGATGGGGTTGATGGCAAGCTCGCCCGCGGTCGCAACCTCGTCACGAACGTCGGTATCATCCTCGATCCGATCGCCGACAAGCTGCTCATTGGTGGGGCGCTGGTGAGCCTGTCCATCCTCGGCGACCTGCCGTGGTGGGTGACCATCGTGATCCTCGTGCGTGAGCTCGGTATCACCGTATTTCGCTTCGTTGTCATCAAGAAGCGTGTCATCCCTGCCTCCCGCGGGGGGAAACTGAAGACCGTCTTCCAGTCGATCGCAATCTCGTTATTCCTCGTGCCGCTGTATTCGCTGTTCTCGGCTATTAGCCAGGGGGTTCTCTGGTTCGACTGGATCATCATGGCCGTGGCCCTCGTGCTTACGGTCTACACGGGCATCGAGTACCTCGTTCAGGCGTGGCGGGTCAGTAGGCAGACACCGCAGGCTCCCTCCGCGTGAGCCTCGCTCGCGAGGTCATTTCCGCGCTCACTGCGCGCGGCATCACGATCGCCGTTGCGGAGTCGCTCACCGGCGGTCTGCTCATCGCCGAGCTCATCAGCGTGCCCGGCGCATCGGCCGTCGTTCGCGGGGGAGTGATCGCGTACGACACGCGCCTGAAGCACTCGCTGCTCGGAGTCGATGCCGACTTGCTCGCAGAGCACGGCGCTGTGCATCCGGATGTCGCGGCCCAAATGGCGGAGGGAGTGCGCGTCACCTGCGCAGTCGACGGCGTGCTCGCCGGCATTGGTGTCGCCACGACGGGTGTTGCTGGTCCTGAACCTCAGGACGGGCATCCCGTTGGCACGGTTTTCGTGGCAATCGCGAGCGATCGCGGCACCGACGTCCGGAAACTTGCCCTCGAAGGTTCGAGGCAGGCGATCCGCGAGGCGGTCGTCACCGAATCACTGCGACAACTTCAGAGAATTCTGGAGTGAGCAGAATCCTGAGTGCTCTCGACTCAAGTCGTGGGAATACTCGTCGTTTCGATCTCGTTACAACTACTGAATTCACAAGCACCAAACAGGTTGCACGGGTTAGATTGTGTGCATCCGGGGGATGTAGTGTTATCTCCCCAACACAAGAACTGCAGGCAATCGATGAGAGAAGGAGGGTCCCATGGTTCTGGTTCGTCAGGAAATCGGTGACGTACTGCGTGACTTCCGTCTTCAAAAGGGTCGCACCCTCCGTCAGGTCGCGAGTAAGGCGAGCGTTGCGCTCGGCTACCTCAGCGAGGTGGAGCGTGGCCAGAAAGAGGCGAGTTCAGAGATTCTCGCTTCGGTAGCTGATGCACTCGAGACTCCGATCTCGGTCATCATGCGTGAGGTCGGAGATCGCATCGCGATTATCGAAGGGCTTGCGCCCATCCCAGACACTGTGCCCGACGACTTGGTCGCGGGCTACGACGCAGACCTGCTTTTGCGCTAGGCATCACGTCGTGTTTTACGACGAACGCCCTCGGGACATCCCGGGGCGTTTCTCGTTTAACCTTGGGTGGTGTCATTGAGCGACTGTGCGATTGGGCGACTGTGCGATTGAGTGAATTCCGACTGGCGGTATCCGACGAGTTCGGGGAAGCCTACGGCCAGGTGCTCACGCGCGACCTCGTGCTCGAGGAGATAGGTGGCATCACCGCCGAACAGGGTGTTGCCAGCGGGGTATCGGTCCGCGCGATCTGGCTCGCGCTGTGCCGGGCGACGGATGTCCCTCCCGCCCGCTGGTACGGAGTCGGCCAGCGGGAACCGAAGAAGTCGTAGATTTTCTGCGCGTGTCTCTCGAACATTCGTTCGGTTCTCTGTAGTCTCCTTCATAGCGAAGTTCGAACACGAGTTATCCACCGTTCGCGCCAGCCTCCGTCGAAATGTCGGGGCACGAGCGTACTGTCGATCTCGTACCGCACGTCGCTACACCAGCCTTTTGTCGGGAGGTTGTGGGCCTTGCATCATCGGCCGACAGCGCGACGACAGCCTATGGGGCGCAACCCTACGAGAAGCACAAGGAGTCACAATGCCATCAGCAGCAGACCGTGAAAAGTCGCTCGAAACCGCACTTGCCCAGATCGATCGTCAGTTCGGCAAAGGCTCAGTCATGCGCCTCGGCAGCGATGACCGTGCTCCCGTCGAGGTGATTCCCACCGGGTCGATCGCGCTCGACGTTGCGCTCGGTATTGGCGGCCTTCCGCGTGGCCGCATTGTCGAGATCTATGGTCCGGAGTCGTCGGGTAAGACGACACTGACTCTTCACGCGATCGCTAACGCACAGCGTGCTGGCGGCATCGCAGCATTCATCGACGCAGAGCACGCCCTCGACCCCGAGTACGCCCAGAAGCTTGGTGTCGACATTGACTCGCTGCTGGTTTCGCAGCCAGACACCGGTGAGCAGGCGCTTGAGATCGCCGACATGCTCGTTCGTTCCGGTTCGATTGACCTCATCGTGATCGACTCGGTCGCAGCTCTCGTGCCTCGCGCCGAGATCGAGGGCGAGATGGGTGACTCGCACGTTGGCCTCCAGGCTCGCCTCATGTCGCAGGCACTCCGCAAGCTCACGGGTGGCCTCAGCCAGACCAACACGACCATGATCTTCATCAATCAGCTTCGCGAGAAGATCGGTGTGTTCTTCGGTAGTCCCGAGACCACGGCTGGCGGCAAGGCGCTCAAGTTCTACGCGTCGGTTCGGCTCGACATCCGTCGCATCGAAACTCTCAAAGACGGCACCGAGGCTGTGGGTAACCGCACGCGTGTCAAGGTTGTCAAAAACAAGATGGCCCCGCCGTTCAAGCAGGCGGAGTTCGACATCCTGTACGGCATCGGCATCTCTCGCGAGGGCAGCCTGATCGATTTCGGTGTTGACCACGAGATCGTCCGCAAGTCGGGTGCCTGGTACACCTACGATGGCGACCAGCTTGGCCAGGGCAAAGAGAACTCACGTAAGTTCCTGCTCGACAACCCAAAGATCGCGCTCGATATTGAGCAGAAGATCATGTTCAAGCTCGGTGTCGGTGCCGAGGCAAAGGCCGCGATCGCAGCGGTTGCCGCTGCAGACGCGAAAGCCGCGGCCAAGGCGGATGCCAAGGCAGCAACAAAGGCTCCCACCGGCCCGGCGCCCATCGCGGTCGCCAAAGACGTTTCTGCGACCGGTGCTCCTGCGGTAGACGCGTTCGACGAACCTGCGCTTCAGGCAGCTGTCGGCGAATAAGCGACGACCACACCAATCCCTCGAGACAGGCTGACCATGACTGGCTCCGACGACACCGCATGGGTTGAAAAGCTCGCCCGGGTAACCTATCTACCCGGGGTTGTGCCACCGTCGGAGCCGGTTGTGGGGGCCGTTAATGTCGATTCAGACGACATTGACGTTAGTCACGCTCACCCAGATAGCACCGACGTTGACAACACCGAACCTGACGCCGCCACGATCGAGCGGCTGCGGGCGATGCTTAACGGTGTCGTGCGGCCGGAGGGTGTTGCCCGGCACAGCGGCGTCGTCCAGGATCGTGGTGCGGTCACGACCACTGAGCCTGACGACCTGGCAGAGACTCTGGGTGAGCGTTCGGCACGAGCTCACAACGTCAGCATGCACGCGCTGACCCGCAAAGGCATGTCTTCTGCCGAGATGACCACGCTGCTGCTGTCGCGCGACCTTGATGCCCACGAAGTCGAGACTGAGGTCACACGACTCGAGCAGGTTGGTCTCCTGAACGATCACGAGCTGGCGAACACGCTGGTACGAACACTGCGGGATCGCAAGGGCCTCGGTCGATCAGCGATCACCGCAGAACTTCGTCGGCGGCGAGTTGACGCCTCAGCAGTTGAGGAAGCCCTCGAGGATGCCTACGAAGTCAGCGGAGATGACGAACTCACGAGGGCGCGTGAAATCGCGATCAAACGGGCGCCACAACTCCGTTCACTCGACGCCGAGACCGCACGTCGACGGCTTGGGGCATTCCTCATGCGCAAGGGCTACTCCGGCAGCGTTGTCGCGTCCGCAGTGGCATCCGCCCTCGCGTCCAATGCTCCGACCTCCCGCGGACCGCGCTTCGAATAGTCGGGCTGACGCTCCGCTGCTCACCATGCCGTCTCACCATGCTGCCGCTGGCCACCGCGAACCGGCGGGGCGACGGTTGAGAAAGCCGTCGTTGCCGCGCTAGTCGTGGATCCGCCGGCCCGCAATTTAGACTGGGCACACCATGACTCTCCTCGTCGAATCCCCGACAGACGCTGCGCCGGCGCCTCGCACCTATGAGGTGCGCACCTACGGCTGCCAGATGAACGTGCACGACTCTGAGCGCCTCAGCGGCTCCCTCGAGGCTGCAGGCTACATCCGGGCTGAGAGTGGCCAGGCTGATGTCGTCGTCATCAACACCTGCGCGGTACGTGAGAATGCCGACAACAAGCTCTACGGCAACCTCGGGATGCTCGCCTCGGTCAAGCGCGAGCACGAAGGCATGCAGATCGCCGTCGGAGGCTGCCTGGCGCAGAAAGACAAGTCCACGATCCTGGAAAAGGCGCCGTGGGTCGACGTCGTCTTCGGCACGCACAACATGGGTTCGCTGCCCACACTTCTCGAGCGCGCGCGCCACAACGGTGAGGCGCAGCTCGAGATTCTTGAGTCGCTCGAAGTCTTCCCATCCACGCTGCCGACGCGCCGGGAGTCCACCTACAGCGGCTGGGTTTCGGTCTCCGTCGGCTGCAACAACACCTGCACTTTCTGCATTGTGCCGGCGCTGCGCGGCAAAGAGAAAGATCGCCGCCCGGGCGATGTCCTTGCCGAAATTCAGGCTCTCGTCGACGACGGTGCCATCGAGGTCACACTGCTCGGCCAGAACGTCAACTCCTATGGGGTCGAATTCGGCGACCGCCAGGCGTTCGGCAAGCTGCTTCGTGCGGCGGGTCAGATTGACGGGCTGGAGCGCATCCGATTCACCAGCCCGCATCCCGCCGCGTTCACCGATGATGTGATCGACGCCATGGCCGAGACGCCGGCAGTCATGCCGCAACTGCACATGCCGCTGCAGTCCGGCTCCGACCGCATCCTGAAATCCATGCGTCGTAGCTACCGCTCAGAGAAATTCCTCGGCATCCTCGACCGCGTGCGTGCGAAGATCCCCAACGCCGCGATCAGCACCGACATCATCGTGGGATTCCCGGGCGAAACAGAAGAAGACTTCCAGGAAACCCTTCGCGTCGTGCGAGAGGCGCGCTTCGCCACCGCCTACACATTCCAATACTCGATACGCCCAGGCACGCCGGCGGCGACAATGGATGATCAGGTACCCAAGGCGCTCGTGCAGGAGCGCTACGAACGACTCGTAGCTCTACAGGATCAGATCGCCTGGGAAGAGAACCAGAAGCTGGTTGGTACCGAAGTCAACGTGCTCGTCGGCGCCGAGGGCACAAAGGATGCCGATACTCACCGCCTGTCCGGCCGGGCAGAAGACAGCCGGCTCGTCCACTTCGAGGTCACCCCGCACAGCGAAATCCCGCGTCCCGGCGATGTCGTCACCGTCACCATCTCCGAGGCAAAGCCGTTCTACCTGCTCGCGGATTCCTCAGATGGAGCGCCGCTAACCATTCGGCGCACGCGAGCAGGCGATGCCTGGGATCGTGCTGAGGCCGAGAGCTGTGCGGTCCCTGCTCACAGCACTGCGGCAAGCGCACCGGGGCGAGTGTCGCTCGGTCTGCCGAGCCTTCGCGTCTCGACCATCCCCATCTATGACACGCACGACGAGCAGCGCCTCGCGTCGTCCTGACCGCCGACCCGTGCTGATCGCCATCGTCGGCGCGACCGGAACAGGTAAGTCCGGCCTGTCGCTCGACCTCGCCGAGGCGCTGGTCGCTCGCGGTGAGCCAGCCGAGATCGTCAATGCCGACGCAATGCAGCTGTACCGTGGCATGGATATCGGTACGGCCAAGCTGTCGATCGACGAGCGGCGCGGCATCCCGCATCACCTGCTCGACGCGCTCGACCCTGCCGATGAGGCCAATGTCGCCGCATATCAGCGGGATGCCAGGGCTGTCATCGACGATGTCACGGCCCGCGCAGCCGTCCCGATCCTCGTCGGCGGCTCCGGGCTGTACGTCTCGAGCGTTCTCTGGGACTTTCGGTTTCCGGGGACCGACCCAGACATCCGGGCGAGCCTGACCAACGAACTCGAACGCGGCGGACCCGGCCTTCTATACCAGCGCCTGCGCGAACTCGACCCGGCGGCTGCGGCCTCGATCGGCCCGAGCAATGGTCGTCGCCTGGTCCGGGCGCTCGAAGTAATCGAGATCACCGGAGAGCCGTTCGGCTCGGGGCTGCCAGACGAGTCGGCGCTCACCCGGCCGACAACGATCCTCGCGTTGCAGACGCCGCGTGACGAGTTGGTTCCGCGCCTCAACGCGCGCGTGCGTCACATGTGGGAGGCGGGAATCCTCAACGAAGTTCGCGAGCTCGGCCCTGAACGGATGGGTATCACCGCGGCACGCGCGATCGGTTATGCGCAGGCGATTTCCCAATTGGCAGGCCGCACAAGCGAAGCCGAGGCGATCGAGCAGACCGCGGCCCTGACCAGGCGCTACGCGAGGCGGCAGGTCGGTTGGTTTCGGCGCTACCCGGTCGCGCGCTGGCTCGCGAGCGACGACCCGGAACGTGTGCGGCTCGCGCTCGATACGATTGACCGGTGAGCGCAACAATCCACTTCACCAAGGGCCACGGCACAGGCAATGACTTCGTGCTGTTTGCAGACCCCGACGGCGAGATCGAGCTGAGCGCTGCGCAAATTGCGGCGATCGCTGACCGTCACTTCGGTGTGGGGGGTGACGGGGTCATCCGCGCTGTCCGTTCGAAGAATCTTCGTGATGGCGTGCAGGCACTGGCCGAAGACGACGCGGCCGAATGGTTCATGGACTATCACAACGCCGACGGGAGCGTCGCCGAGATGTGTGGCAACGGCATCCGTGTCTTCGCCCGCTACCTCCTCGATAATGGTTTAACCGAGCTGATCGATGGCGACACTCTGGCCGTCGGCACTCGCAGCGGAGTGCGGGATGTGCAGCGCAACAAGTCGGGATTTCAGGCCGATATGGGGCGTTGGTCGCTCGACGGGACCGAGCCTGTCGTTCGGGCGAAAAACCTCGCGGTTGCGCGTCCCGGCCTTGGCATCACTGTCGGTAACCCGCACGTCGTGGTCGCTCTCGCGAGCAACGACGAGCTCGATGCGGCCGATTTGAGTTACGTACCGCAACTCGATCCAGAGCCGGCTGATGGCGCAAATGTAGAATTTGTCGTTCCGCTTGAGCCCCTTATCAAGGACGGCGTCGGGCGCATCAGGATGCGGGTGCACGAGCGCGGCAGCGGCGAAACACTGTCGTGCGGCACCGGAGCTGTTGCGGCAGCACTGGCAACTCGATATTGGGCAGGCGCCGGTGCTCCAAACCAGTGGACCGTCGAGGTGCCGGGCGGCACCGTCGGGGTCAGGATGTTTGCGACAGAGGATGGCGAGCACGTCTCTCTCAGCGGCCCGGCCGAGCTGGTATATGAGGGAACCCTCGAGGTCTAACTCGGGCGCTTGCGTCCTCGCAGTACCCGGTAGCCCCTGTTGGTTGCCGCCCTCGTGAAAGCGAACTCGTCCGGGAAGGTCGTCTGCAGCCACCGATGGAGGGAATCGGAGCCGAGGTTTCTCTGCACGACGAGCCAGGCATCCGATCCGGGTTCCAGCCGGGGCAGCCAGCGTTCGAGCAGGCCATGAAGTTCGTTCTTGCCAACGCGGATGGGCGGATTCGACCACAGCGTCATGAAACGAATGACGTCGGGAACATCGTCGGGGGCCGAAGCGTTGACATTGCTGAGCCCAAGCGTCTCCGCGTTGGCTCGGACGAGATCGAGGGCCCGTTCGTTGACATCCACGGCCCAGACGGCTGCGTGGGGCGACTGGATCGCGAGACTTAGCGCGATCGGCCCCCAACCGCAACCGAGATCAAGCAGATTGCCTCCGGGTGGCGGAGCCGGAACATTGGATAGCAGTACCTCGGTGCCGACATCGATGCGTTCCGGGCTGAAAATGCCATTGCCGGTCGTCAGTTCGTAGACCTGACCCACGAGTCGGGCATGAAACTTGCGCAGACCAGGCTCGCTCCCCGGCGTCACTGAGAAGTAATGCTCGGGGGCCATTCACAAAACCTATCGAAAAACAGAAGACTACAGTTGGTGGAAATGACCGAAAACGATCCCGTGACCGCTCCAATCGAGGCAGAGGAAGACGTCGTCAGTCGCGTGCTCACGCGTGACGGCGCGCACTCTGCGGGCTATCAAATCTTTGGATCCGGGCGAGCGGATGCTCTCCAGCCCGATTCGCACTACGAAGACGGGCGCGACGGCGACCAGTTCGACCGCGAGGACCGCGCCGCTCTGCGCCGCGTACAGGGCCTCAGTACCGAGCTCGAGGATGTCACCGAGGTCGAGTATCGGCAGCTGCGCCTCGAGAACGTTGTGCTGATTGGCGTGTACTCGAGCGGCAACGTACACGAGGCAGACAACTCTCTGCGCGAGCTCGCTTCTCTCGCAGAAACCGCTGGGGCGCGCGTGCTCGACGGACTTTTGCAGCAGCGTTCTCATCCCGATCCGAGCACGTATCTGGGTCGGGGCAAGGCCGATGAACTCCGCGCGATTGTGCAGTCACTCGGCGCCGACACCGTGATCGCTGACACCGAGCTGGCGCCGAGCCAGCGGCGTGCGCTCGAGGATGTCGTCAAGGTCAAGGTCATCGATCGCACGGCAGTGATTCTCGACATTTTCAGCCAGCACGCCAAGAGCCGAGAGGGCAAGGCGCAGGTCGAACTCGCGCAACTCGAATACCTGCTCCCGCGCCTCCGCGGCTGGGGTGAGTCGATGTCCCGTCAAGCCGGTGGTCAGGTAGGCGCTGGCAACGGTATGGGAAGCCGTGGACCGGGCGAGACAAAGATCGAACTCGATCGTCGTCGCATCCACACTCGCATGGCGCGCCTGCGTAAGCAGATCAAGAATTTCGCCCCCGCGCGGGAAGCCAAGCGTGCCAACCGCAATCGTTTCGCCGTGCCGAGTGTCGCGATTGCCGGCTATACGAACGCGGGCAAATCGAGCCTGCTGAACCGCATCACGAGCGCCGGGGTGCTGGTCGAGAATGCGCTTTTCGCGACGTTGGACGCCACCGTGCGCAAATCCATGACGGCGGACGGCCGCCCATACACGTTCACCGACACGGTCGGGTTCGTCAGTAACCTGCCCCATCAGCTCGTGGAGGCGTTCCGCTCGACGCTCGAGGAGATCGGCGAATCCGACGTCATCGTCCACGTGGTCGACGGGTCGCATCCGGATCCCGCTCGCCAGCTTGCAACTGTTCGGGATGTCATCGGCGAGATCGAGGCGCGCGAAATCCCCGAGCTGGTCGTCTTCAACAAGAGCGACCTCGTGGATGACGACCAGCGTCTCGTACTCAGAGGGCTCGAACCGCGTGCTGTGTTCGTCTCGGCGCGCACCGGTGAAGGTATCGAGGAGATGCTCGAGCGCATTGCGGAGCTGATACCTCAGCCCGAGGTCGAGATGATGCTTCTCGTGCCATACGACCGGGGCGAGATTATCTCGCGCCTGCACGTGGGCGGCCGCGTGCTATCGACCGACTATCTCGAAACGGGCACACTGGTGAAGGCGCTGGTACATCCCCACAGTGTCGACTCCCTGAAGCCGTTCGCGGCGGTTCACGCTTCGTAACACAAGGAGCGCCCTCGTCGTGGCTTGCTAAGGTTTCGTACGAAGGCGCCGTAGTTCGTGGCGTCCGGAGCGACAGCCGAGCCCGGCACCCGCCCCACCGTGACCAATTCCGGAGGGCATCACTGTGCCAGGCCATACCGTGGCAACGTACTCGTTCGAGCTCTATCCGCCGCGCACGCCCGCGGCCGAGCTCGCCGTCTACGAATCCCTGGGTCACCTGGTGGCCGCGGCCCCAGAGTTCATCTCGGTGACCTACGGGGCCAGCGGCTCAACGAGCGAGGCATCCCTCGGCGTACTTAGACACCTGCTGACGACATCCGTGCCTCCGATGGCGCACCTGACCTGTGTTGGCTGGACGTACGAGGATGCCACGCGCGTCATCCGTGAATTTCTTGACGCCGGCCTGACCAGCTTTCTGGCCCTCCGCGGCGACCCGCCCGCCGGATCGCACGAAGGCGACGACTTCCTGGGAGATCTGAAGAGCGCGGGCGAGTTGGTCCAGCTCATCCACAGCGTGCAGTCTGAGCGGGTGCCGTTCCTGCAGGAGGCCGTTCCTGGCTTCCCTCAGGCCGCGCGAATTCGTCGTGGCGGCAAGGTGACCATCGCGGTTGCGGCGTTCCCCAACGGACATCCGAGGTCCCGCTCGGTCGAGCAGGACCTCGACACGCTCCTGGCCAAGGAGGCAGCGGGAGCGAACCTCGCGATCAGCCAGTTGTTCTTTCACGCCGATGACTACCTTCGGTTTCTCGAGCAGGCGCGGGCGGCGGGTGTGACGATGCGCATCCTTCCCGGCATCATGCCGATCCTTTCTCCGGCTCGCCTGCACCGCATGGTGCAGCTGACAGACGAGCGGATGCCCAAACAACTGCTCGCGCGCCTCGAGGCCGCCGCAACCCCCGACGAGCAGTATGCCGTCGGCATCAGCCATGCATCGGAACTCTCGCGCGAACTTCTCGACGGCGGGGTCACCGGGCTCCATCTGTACACCTTCAACAAGCATCAGGCGGTGCTCTCGGTACTCGAGTCCGTTGGCCTGTATTCACCCACCTCGACCCCAACCAAGGAGCACGCATGACCACCCACGCCTTCCCGACCGGCACGATTCTCGGCTACCCGCGCATCGGCCGTCGGCGTGAGCTCAAGAAGGCCGTCGAGTCGTTCTGGGCCGGAAAGATCACGGCAGACGAACTCGAGGTCATTGCCGCCCAACTGCGCGCGACCACTCGTGAGCGTCTCGTCTCGCTCGGCCTTGGCAAGACCGACTCATCCATTCCGGAAGCTTTCTCCTATTACGACCACGTTCTCGACGCCGCGGTCACTGTTGGTGCGGTGCCGTCCCGTTTCGCCTCCCTGGTGGCAGCGGATGGCTCGGTCGACCTCGCTGGTTACTTCACCATTGCGCGTGGCGAAGGCGATAATGTCCCGGCCGAAATGACCAAGTGGTTCGACTCCAACTACCACTACCTGGTGCCGGAGATCGGCCCCGAGACGGTGTTCTCCTTCGCGTCCGATCGTCTGGTTCGCGAGGTCGCCGAGGCCACGACGTCCGGCTTCCGCACGCGCCCAGTCATCGTCGGGCCGGTGACCTTCCTGCTGCTCAGCAAGCCGAGCGAATCTGCTCCGGCCGACTATCGGCCGCTCGATCGCCTCGACGACCTGCTCCCGGTGTATGCAGAACTCCTTGCCGCGCTCACCGCCGTGGGTGCCGAGTGGGTTCAGCTCGACGAGCCGGGCCTTGTGAGCGAGAGCATCGAGGTGCCTCAGGATGTCGTGCTCGCCGCCACCAAAAAGGCGTACGACCTCCTGTCTGCGGTTCCCGCTCGCCCGCAGATCTTCGTCGCTGCTCCCTATGGCAGTCTCGATGACGCGCTGCCGGTGTTAGCGGCGACTCCGGTTGAGGCGATCGGTCTCGACCTGGTGCGCGGGGGTGTCCCGTCCGACCTGACCACAGACAAAGTTCTGGTGGGTGGCGTCATCGACGGCCATAACATCTGGCGCGGCGACCTTGCTGCCGCGTGGACGAAGCTGGAGGCGCTGAAAGCGGTTAGTCCGAACGTTGCTGTTTCGTCATCCACGAGCCTGTTCCACACTCCTCACGACGTTGAGGACGAGCCGGCGCTCGAGGCGCGATTGAAGTCGTGGCTGGCGTTCGCCGACCAGAAGGTTGGCCAGGTCGCAGCGCTTGCGAAGGGGCTGGACGACGGCAAGGTAAAGATTCAGAGCGATCTGGATGCCGCTACCGCAGCACTCACAGACCGCCACGGCGCCCCGGGGGTCCGCGACGGCGCCGTGCGACTGCGTGCGGCAGAACTGCGCGACGCCGACTTCACCCGCGGAGAGTACGCCGCGCGGCTCGCTGCCCAGGATGCCGCGCTGAACCTCCCGATTCTGCCGACGACGACCATCGGCTCGTTCCCGCAGACCGGAGATATTCGCCGCGAGCGTGCGCGCTTCGCGAAGGGCGAAATCACCGAAGGCGAGTACGTCGGCGCAATGGAAGACGAAATCAAGCGCGTGGTGGAGCTGCAGGAGGAGATCGGGCTCGACGTTCTCGTGCACGGTGAGCCCGAGCGCAACGACATGGTTCAGTACTTTGCCGAGAACCTGGACGGTTTCGCGGTGACCCAGAATGGCTGGGTGCAGTCATACGGCAGTCGCTGTACGCGCCCCTCGCTGCTCTGGGGCGACGTGTCGCGCCCGGCGCCCATCACGGTCGGTTGGTCGAGCTACACGCAGAGCCTCACATCGAGGCCCGTCAAGGGCATGCTCACCGGACCGGTCACCATCCTCGCGTGGAGCTTCGTGCGCGATGACCAGCCGCTCGGCGAGACGGCCAACCAGGTGGCGCTCGCACTGCGCGACGAAATCGCTGACCTCGAGTCGGCTGGCATCAAGGTCATTCAGGTCGACGAGCCGGCGCTGCGTGAACTGCTGCCGCTCAAAAAGAAAGACCAGCCCGGTTACCTCGACTGGTCGGTCGGCTCGTTCAAGCTGGCTACATCCGGTGTTGCCGACAAGACGCAGATCCACACCCACCTTTGTTATTCAGAGTTCGGCGTCGTGATCGATGCCATCAACAAGCTGGATGCCGACGTCACCTCGATCGAGGCGGCTCGGTCGAAGATGGAGGTCGTGCCGGACATCAAGCGCAGCGGATTCGCGCGCGGAATCGGACCGGGGGTGTATGACATCCACTCGCCGCGCGTTCCCTCGGTCGAGGAAGTGACGTCGCTGCTGGAAATCGCGCTCGCATCGATCCCCGAGAAGCAGGTCTGGGTCAACCCCGACTGCGGCCTGAAGACGCGTGGATACAGCGAAACGGTGGAGTCGCTCAGGAACGTGCTCGCGGCGACGCGCGCCGTTCGCGCGGAGCACGCCGCATCTGCGTAAGCCTGCCGCCCGCGGTTCTACGGGGCGGCGGAACTGTGCCGCGGGCGGAGTAACAACTCCGCCCGCGAGTGCGCATCCCCGCCCGTGATTGCGGCCAGCCCCGTGCCCGCAACTCATGCTCGGGATGCCGCCCGCCGGGTCCACACGGCGTGTCGCGGCCGTCTGGCTCAAACCGGCATGAGTTACGCGCTCAGTCTGGCTGCGGCGGCGGCTGGCCGGGAGACAGCGGCGCGGTAGGGCCGAGTGCGCATCTCCGCCCGTGATTTCGGCCAGCCCCGTGCCCGCAACTCATGCTCGGGATGCCGCCCGCCGGGTCCACACGGCGTGTCGCGGCCGTCTGGCTCAAACCGGCATGAGTTACGCGCTCAGTCCCTCGGCGCGGGAGGTGGCCGGGAGGTAGCGGCGCGGAGGGCTGCCGCCGAGGTTGACGGGTAGGTCAGATCGACCGCAGTACCGCGGTGACCTTACCGAGCACGGTCGCGTAGTCGCCCAGGATTGGCTCGAAGCTCGAGTTGCGGGGCAGCAGCCAGGTGTGACCGTCGCGCTGGCGGAACACCTTCACGGTTGCCTCCTCGTCGAGCATCGCCGCAACGATGTCGCCATTCTCGGCATGCTGCTGCGGGTGCACGACTACCCAGTCACCGTCGCAAATGGCAGCGTCGATCATCGAGTCGCCAACGACTTTGAGCATGAACAGTTCACCCTTGCCAACCAGTTGACGGGGCAGCGGGAATACCTCCTCGACGTGCTGCTCTGCTGTGATCGGGATGCCGGCGGCGATGCGACCAACTAGCGGAACCATGACCGCGTCGCCAAAGGATGGGGTCGAGACAGCGGCGTCATCGGGCTTCGGCAGATCGATCAGGATCTCCATCGCCCTCGGCCGGTTGGGATCGCGACGAAGGTAGCCGCTCAGCTCAAGCTGGTTCAACTGGTGGGTGACGCTCGACAGTGAAGACAATCCAACGGCGTCGCCGATCTCCCGCATGCTCGGCGGATATCCGCGGGCGTCAAGTGAGTTCTGGATGGCCGTCAAAATCGCCTGCTGTTTGTCGCTCAGGCTCGTACGGCGCCGGGTGGAAGGGCGCTCTGCTGCGGTGTCATCCATGTTCTCTCCTGAAATGTCAGTGGTCTGGCGTTGAGTGAACCCCAGACAATCGAAACTGTATCCGTTTACGGGCCTAAAACAAACACCTGTTCGAGTGTGTCGGCGAGAAATTCGTCGGGATGTTCGAATATCGGCTTGCAGATTCGAATAATCGAAGATATATTCGGTACAAAGCTTCGTATCCGGTACTCCCGGCCGAGTGCCGGATACGAGAACCTCTGGGTTGCACAGCATTGGTTCCAAACAGCATTGGTTCCAAAGCACGGTTCCAAAGCACCGTTCCAAAGCGAAGGGTTAGACAACATGAGCGTGGTGAGTATGAGTGCAGTGAATATGAGCGCGACAGTGATCAGCCGCCGCAGTCGTTTTGCAGCGACGCAGGCAAGGCCCATGTCTCACCTTCGTATGACCGCCCGCGGTCGTGCCGTATTGCTCACGCTCGTTGCGACGCCACTCGTCGTAATCGCGCTGTACTTTGGCATCAATGCCGGCGGCGCTACGGCAACCAGCTCGTCCGCGCCGCTTTCGACTATCACCGTCTCGCAGGGCCAGACCCTCTGGCAGCTTGCGCGCCAGCTCGCGCCGACGGCCGATCCGCGCGATGTGATCGCCGATGTGATGTCGGTCAACCGTCTCACCTCGACTAACGTGCAGCCTGGCCAGAAGCTGGCGATCCCAGCGCAGTACGAGCGCTGACGGCAGTATGAGCGCTGACGGCAGTACGAGCGCTGACGGCAGTATGAGCACTGACGGCAGTACGAGCACTGACGGGTAGTACGAACCCAGACGGTCATACGAATACAGCACGCTGTTGTACCTATTGGGGTCTGCTCGTCATGGCCTTCGGATCAGCACCTTCGAATCAGCGCCCTCGGATCAGCACGCCGGACTCGCAGGTTACGCATTCTGTCATCGTCGCGCGGTCGTACCGACGGACGGCTTTAAGATTGGGCGGTGACCTCTCTCGATGATCTGCCGATCCGGGACGACCTTCGCGGTCTGAGCCCGTACGGAGCACCGCAGAAGCATGTCCGCATCCAACTGAATGTCAACGAGAACACGCATCCAATTCCGGATGCTGTCGCCGCAGGCATCTCGCAGGCCATCGCCGTTGCACTTGCCACGGTGAATCGATACCCAGACCGCGAGTTCACCGAACTGCGTGACAGCCTTGCCCGCTATCTGGGACACCGCCTTACCCGCGACAACATCTGGGCAGCCAACGGGTCAAACGAGATCCTGCAGCAGTTTCTGCAGGCCTTTGGGGGGCCGGGTCGAAGCGTGTTGGGCTTCCGCCCGACCTACTCGATGCACTCAATCATCGCCGCGGGCACTGGGACGCGCTGGATCGCTGCCGAGCGCGATGAGGAGTACCGCATCTCACCCGAGACGGCAGTGCGTGCGATCGAGCGTGAGAACCCTGACGTCGTCTTCTTTTGTGCTCCCAACAACCCGACCGGTACGCCGCTACCGCTCGAAACCATCGAAGCCGCCTATGACGCGACGGATGCCATGATCGTGGTCGACGAGGCCTACGTCGAGTTCGCCCCGGCCGCGCTTCCGACAGCACTGACTCTGTTGCCGGGTCGTCCACGCCTCGTCGTCTCGCGCACCATGAGCAAGGCATTCGCCTTCGCGGGCGCCCGTGTCGGCTACCTTGCGGCCGATCCTGCCGTCACCGACGCTATGCGTCTGGTTCGACTTCCGTATCACCTGTCGGCGCTCACGCAGGCTGCAGCGATCGCCGCGCTTGCGCACACGCCCGAGATGCTTGCAATGGTTGACGACATCAAGGCGCAACGCGACCGACTTCTCGACGAACTGCCGAAGCTCGGCTACCCGGTGCACGAAAGTTGGTCAAACTTCGTGCTGTTCGGGGGAGTAGACGACCCACACGCGCTGTTCGAGCGCCTTCTGGAAGACGACATCATCATTCGGGATCTGGGCATCCCGAACCACCTGAGGGTTTCTGCGGGAACTGAATCCGAAACTACCGAATTTCTGGATGCCCTGGCCCGGATCACAGCGGAGCAGGCGGCCAGTCGGTCGATCGGTAGGATCGGAGCATGACGAGCGAGCGCACGGCAACACTCACGCGCCAAACCAGCGAATCGAGCATCGAGCTTGTCCTGGACCTCGATGGCACAGGAATGTCGCAGATCAGCACTTCGGTGCCGTTCTTCGATCACCTGCTGACGGCGTTCGCGAAGCACTCGCTCATCGATCTCACGGTGACCGCAACCGGCGACACGCACATCGACGTGCACCACACCGTCGAGGATACGGGCATCGTTCTCGGCAAAGCAATCGCGCAGGCGCTGGGCGACAAGAGCGGTATTTCTCGCTTTGGCGACGCGCTCGTGCCGCTGGATGACGCGCTCGCGCAGGCGGTAGTCGATGTCTCGGGGCGCCCATACTTCGTCCACTCGGGTGAGCCTGCGGGCTTCGAGTTCCACCTCATTGGTGGCCACTTCACGGGTTCGATGGTTCGCCACGTGTTCGAGGCGATCACCTTCAACGCTGGTCTCACCGTTCACCTCACGGTGCTGGCCGGCCGCGACCCGCACCACATCGCGGAGGCCGAGTTCAAGGCGTACGCTCGCGCACTTCGCCAGGCGATTGCGCGGGATGATCGGGTGAGCGGCATCCCCTCGACCAAGGGCGCCCTCTGACCGTGAACAGACCTTCCGTTGTCGTGCTCGACTACGGCTCCGGCAACGTCCACTCCGCCGCGAAGGCACTGGAGTTGGCCGGCGCCGATGTCGAGCTGTCGCGTGATCGCGCGCGCGTTGCCGCAGCCGACGGCCTGTTCGTGCCAGGCGTCGGCGCGTTTTCCGCGGTCATGCAGCAGCTGAACGCGGTGCGCGGCGGCGAGCTCATCGAGCGTCGGCTTGCGGGTGGCCGTCCGGTGCTTGGCGTGTGTGTTGGCATGCAGATTCTGTTTGAGAACGGCGTCGAGCGCGGAAATGAGACCCCGGGCCTAGGGGAGTGGCCGGGCGTCGTGCGCGAGCTCGATGCCCCGATTTTGCCGCACATGGGCTGGAACACGGTCGACGCTCCCGCAAGTTCGCGCCTGTTCGAGGGCATCCGTGACGAAAGGTTCTACTTCGTGCACTCCTTTGCGGCCCAGGACTGGTCGCTCAATGTCATGCCCCCGTTCACACCCGCCACGCTCACCTGGGCCGACCACGGCAGCCGATTTCTCGCAGCGGTGGAAAACGGGCCGCTTGCCGCAACCCAGTTCCATCCCGAGAAGTCGGGCGAACCGGGTATCCAGCTGCTCCGCAACTGGCTCTCGACGCTGTAATTGTCACGTCACTACCCGGAGATCACTCGCAATGACTACACCTGCCCTTATCCTTCTGCCCGCCGTGGATGTCGCTGACGGCAAAGCCGTACGGCTGACGCAGGGCGAGGCCGGCACCGAGACGAACTATGGCGACCCGGTGGACGCCGCAAATGAGTGGGTAGAACAGGGCGCCGAATGGATCCATCTGGTTGACCTCGACGCCGCCTTTGGTCGTGGCAACAACTACGAGTTGATTGAGCGGGTCGTGCGAAACACGCCATCGAGCGTGAACGTCGAGCTCTCCGGCGGCATTCGGGATGACGCATCGCTCGCCGCCGCCCTTGCCACCGGTGCTCGTCGAATCAACCTCGGTACGGCGGCGCTCGAAGATCCAGACTGGGCGGGCCGCGTGATCGGGACGCACGGTGACCAGATTGCTGTTGGACTGGACGTTCGCGGCACCACCCTGGCGGCGCGCGGCTGGACCCGCGAGGGCGGCGACCTGTGGGAGGTCCTCGCAAGGCTCGAGGCCGCGGGATGCTCGCGGTACGTCGTGACCGACGTCACCAAGGACGGCACGCTGCGGGGTCCGAACCTGGAGCTTCTGCGCGAGGTCTGCGCGCGCACCGGCCGGCCTGTTGTCGCCTCCGGCGGTGTCTCCAGCATCCAGGATCTGGTCGACCTTCGGGCCCTCGTGCCCATCGGCATCGAGGGGGCAATTGTCGGCAAGGCACTCTATGCGGGGGCATTTACTCTCCCGGAAGCCCTCGCAGCCGCTAGCAACTGATGGCCGCGACTGATTCCGCCGGCGTCTCGTGGGAGGGGCGTTCGTTCGACCATACTTCAGCCTCGGATGACGACGGATCTGCTCCCGAGAAGCTCATTGAGGCACTCCGCCGCTTTCGTGCCCGCGAACTTGGCGAGGCGGATGTCGTCGACGTCGTTCGCGAATCCCGTCTTCTCATTCCGCTCATTGCGGTCCTCGGCGAGGCCAGCCAGAACGGTCACGGTCAGCTGGTGGACAAGACCCAGGAACTCTCGATCGTGACTGTGGCAGGTCCGGACGGACGCGACATCCTGCCGGCATTCAGCTCCGTCGCGGCGATGTCGCACTGGAATCCTGCCGCCCGGCCGGTGCCGGCGGATGGCGTCCGTGTGGCACTCGCCGCCGTGGATGAAGGCACCGATCTTGTGGTTGTCGACCCGACGTCGGCGACCGAATTCGTCATTCGTCGTCCTGCGTTGTGGGCGATGGCCAAGGGCGAGTCGTGGCTGCCGAGCTACCTCGACGAAGCTGTGCTCGCGGCGTTCATGGAATCGGCCGATGGCGAAGAGGCGGTGGTCGCCATCCAGCTCGCACCCGGTGACCCCGATGCCCGGCTGGCAGATGCCGAACTCGTCGTGCACCTGTCGCTCATGGAGGGGCTCGACCAGCGGCAGGTTTCCGAGCTTCTCGAAGGTTTGCAGGAGCGCTGGTCCCGCAGCGAGACGATCGCCCTGCGTGTCGATTCACTCGCAGTCAGGCTGGCTCATGTCTGATGCCCCGCGCCTAATCCTTGTCGATCTAGACGGCACTCTCGTCGGATTGGACGGTGTCGTTTCTCCTCGCAACTCCTCGGTGCTTAAGCGGGCCGTGACAGCAGGATGCCGAGTAGTCGTCGCAACCGGACGCCCGGCGCGCATCGTGACTCCGTTGCGAAAGAGCCTCGGGCACGCGATCGCACTGTGCTACAACGGCGCGATCGTGTTGGATCTTGCGACCGGCAACATCCTCGAGGCACATCTCCTCGACGGCCCGGTGTTTCAGGATGCCGTCGAGCGAGTTCGTGCGAGTGGCTACACGTTCGTCGTCGCGGTCGAGGGGATGCCAGACATCGGCATCAGGGCAGAGACCGGCTTTCGCGAGGGCTTCCCGATCCCGCGCGGCACGCTTGCGGAATTGTGCTCAGTCGGCATCGTGAAGGGGCTCGTACGGGTCGACGCCGATCAGTTCGAGGCTGTTTGGGATGCCTTTTCTGACGGATTCAGAGACACACTCGAGGTGACTCGTTCCGGAGTGGAGGGGCTCATCGAAGTCTCGGCTGCCGGGGTCTCGAAAGGCGGCGTGATTGCTGGGCTTGCTGCGAGCTGGGGGATTGACGCGGCAGACGCGATCGCATTCGGAGACATGCCCAATGATCTCGAGATGTTCCGTTGGGCTGGAAGGTCGGTCGCCATGGGAAACGCCGAGCCGGAGGTCAAACTTGCGGCGACCGAAGTCGGCGCCCACCACGACGAGGATGCGGTGGCGCAGGTTCTCGAGCGGTGGTTCTGAACTTTCGGTCTTAGTTGACCGGTCCGGTGTACTTTTCGCCGGGGCCGGCACCGATGGCATCCGGAAACTGGGATGCCTCACGGAAGGCGAGCTGAAGGCTCCGCAATCCGTCGCGCAGCGGGCGCGCGTGCTGGTCGCCGATCTCGGATGCTGAGGCGGTAATGAGGCCGGCGAGAGCCGTGATGAGCTTGCGCGCTTCATCGAGGTCGGTTTGGGCATCCGGATTGTCTGCAAGCCCGAGTTTGACCGCCGACGCGCTCATCAGGTGAACCGCGACGGTCGTGATGACCTCGACCGCGGGTACCTCGGCGATGTCGCGAGTCTCGTCAAATTCGTCAGGCTCGCTCATACATCGCTCTCTCTGCTATTCTTATGCAGGCTCCGAGCGCATTGCGCCCGGTACGAAAGTGGAGATTCTCCCACCCGTCAACCGCATCTCAAGGTTACCGGGTTGTGCGCCCCGCGCAGTGCTGGTTGGTTTTCGTCACGTTTACTCGACGAGAACCATTGGCACAGCGTAGATATTTAGGGCGCTGCGATTGAAAAGTCGCATGAATTCTTCCTTCGTTGCGCTGCGGCATCCGTCGCGGGGCATGGCTATTTGCACATAGAAGGAGACACGCATCAGCGATCCGCGTACCAATGACCGAATCCGCGTTCCGGAAGTCCGTCTTGTTGGCCCCAATGGCGAGCAGGTTGGAGTAGTCCGAATCGAGGACGCTCTTCGTTTGGCCGGGGAGGCCGACCTGGATTTGGTTGAGGTTGCTCCCAACTCCAAGCCGCCCGTCGCGAAGATCATGGACTTTGGAAAGTTCAAGTACGAAACGGCGCAGAAGGCAAAAGAGGCCAGGCGCAACCAGGCGAACACGATTCTCAAAGAGGTTCGTTTCCGCTTGAAGATCGACAAGCACGACTACGAGACGAAGCGCAAGCGCGCCGAAGGCTTCCTGCAGTCCGGTGACAAGGTCAAAGCCATGATCCTGTTCCGCGGCCGTGAACAGTCCCGCCCCGAACAGGGTGTTCGCCTCCTGCAAAGGTTCGCCGAAGACGTTTCGGAGTTCGGCACGGTTGAGTCAACTCCGATGATTGATGGACGAAACATGGTCATGGTCATCGGTCCGCTCAAGAACAAGGCGGAGGCGAAGGCAGAAGCAGAAGCGCGACGAGCATCGTCAAAGCCCCAGCGAACGCCGGAGACGGCGCCGGCCAGGGCGGAGACACCGTTTGTCGCAAATGTGCCCGTCGCAGCCCCTGCCGAACCGGTCGAGGCGGTCGTGGATGCTTCTGCAGCAACTGCACCAGTAGCGCCAGAAGAAGCGCCGAAGGCCGCAACACCGAAAGCCGCACCGAAGACTGTCGCCGCCCCCAGGGCGCCGGCTCCCAAAGCTCCAGCTGCACCAAAGGCAGCTGCGACACCCAAAGCCCCAGTGACCGCGAAACCAGCGGCCACACCAACAAAGGACGAAACGAATGCCTAAGCAGAAGACCCACTCAGGGGCTAAGAAGCGCTTCAAGGTCACCGGCTCCGGCAAGATCATGAAGCAGGGCGCCGGAATGCGCCACAACCTGGAGAAGAAGTCGAGCGAGCTCACTCGCCGACTCAACCGGGAGAAGGTCCTCGCGCCGCAGGACGCCAAGAACATCAAGCGCTTGCTCGGCAAGTAGTAGAGACGGAAATTAGATCATGGCAAGAGTAAAAAGGGCGGTCAACGCTCACAAGAAGCGTCGCGTCATCCTGGAGCGTGCCGAGGGCTACCGCGGCCAGCGTTCACGTCTCTACCGCAAGGCCAAGGAGCAGGTAACCCACTCCCTTGTCTACGCATACCGCGACCGCCGTCAGAAGAAGGGTGACTTCCGTCGCCTGTGGATCCAGCGGATCAACGCCGCTTCCCGCGCCAACGGCCTCACCTACAACCGTCTTATCCAGGGTCTGAACCTGGCTGGAGTCGAGGTCGACCGTCGCATTCTTGCTGAACTCGCCGTCAATGAGCCCGCAACCTTCGCGGCCATCGTTGCGACTGCAAAGGCCGCACTGCCGGCTGACACGTCTGCCCCCAGGGTCGACGCAGCGTAGGTTCCACCCCATTTCAGGATGCCCTGCCGCCGCTTTCGTGCGCGGCGGGGCATTTTGTTGTCCGGACCTAAATAAGCTGGTGTCATGATCGACAATCCGCGATCTCCGCGGGTACGTGGGGTCGCCAAGCTAGCCAAGAGGGACGCCCGCCAGCAGACGGGCCTGTTCCTTCTTGAGGGTCCGCAGGCCGTTTCCGAGGCACTCCGATACCGGCCCGAACTGCTCGTCGACCTGTTTGCCACGCCGACGGCCCTCGATCGCTTCGGCGATATTGCTCAGGATGCTGCTGCGGCGGGACTCGAGGTCGAGTTCGTCACCGAAGAGGTCATCGATGGGATGGCCGACACCGTCACACCGCAGGGGATTGTCGCGGTCTGCCGCCAGTTTCCGACATCCCTCAAAGACATGTTTTCGGGCGAGCCGAAGTTGATCGCGATTCTTGAAGAGGTCAGGGATCCCGGCAACGCTGGCACGATCATCAGGGCAGCGGATGCCGCCGGCGCCGATGGCGTCGTCCTCACGGGTCGGAGTGTCGACTTGTACAACCCGAAGGTCGTTCGGTCGACAACGGGATCGCTGTTTCACCTGCCCGTTGCGGTGGGCGCAGAACTCGAAACTGTTCTTGAGCGGGCTCACCGTGCGGGCATGCAGGTGATCGCCGCAGACATCAAGGGCTCTGATCTGCTTACCGCGCGTCGCGATGGCATTCTCGCCGCGTCGACAGCATGGCTTTTCGGTAACGAGGCCCGCGGGCTGAGTGACGTTCATTACGCGCTCACCGACCGCGCGATTTCGGTGCCGATTTATGGAGCGGCTGAGTCGATGAACCTGGCGACCGCGGCATCCGTCTGCCTCTACGAATCGGCGTTCGCACATCGTGACTAGCCGCACCGAACGTGGCCGTCCCATTCAGCACCGGGAATTTTCGCGCGACTCACAGCCAACACGAGCTCCGGCCGCCGCGCACTAAACTCGATTTTCGTGTCAGAACCCACCCCAATTACGGAACAGGCGGCCGCCGAGGCCGTCGCCCAGGCGATTCAGGCGATCACCGCGGCCTCGAACTCGGCCGAACTTCGGGCAGCCCGCACGTCGTTTGCGGGGGAGTCCTCGCCGCTCGCTCGAATGAACGGCAGCCTGCGCGACGTTCCGAACGATCAAAAGGCGACCCTCGGCAAACTGGTTGGGCAGGCTCGCGGCCAGGTCAATGCCGCCCTCGCCGCGCGTGAAGCTGAGGTAATGGCCGCCGAGGAAAATGCTCGGCTGGCAAGTGAGGCAGTCGATGTCACGGCTGTTGCGACGCGCTGGCGGCCTGGCGCACGGCATCCCATCAATCTTCTGATGGAGCGAATGAGCGACATCTTCATCGGCATGGGCTGGGAGATCGCGGAGGGGCCGGAACTCGAAAACGAGTGGTTCAACTTCGACGCCATGAACTTCGATGAAGATCACCCCGCCCGCGCGATGCAGGACACCTTTTTCGTCGAACCACTCGGCTCCCACCTCGTGCTGCGAACCCACACGTCGCCGGTGCAGATCCGCTCGCTGCTGGATCGCCCCCTGCCAGTCTTCGTCGTCGCGCCGGGTCGGGTGTATCGCACCGACGAGCTCGACCCAACGCACACGCCTGTGTTCCACCAGATCGAGGGGCTCGCAATCGATCGCGGGCTCACGATGGCGCACCTTCGAGGCACGCTTGAGCACCTTGCGCGCTCGATGTTTGGCGAGACGGCGAAGATCCGTCTTCGTCCCAATTACTTCCCGTTCACCGAGCCGAGCGCGGAGATGGACGTCTGGCAGCCGAACGCCAAGGGGGGCGCGCGGTGGGTCGAGTGGGGCGGTTGCGGAATGGTCAACGCTAATGTCCTGCGTGCCGCGGGCATCGATCCCGACGAATATCAGGGCTTTGCCTTCGGCATGGGAATCGAGCGAACGCTCCAGTTCCGCAACGAGATGAACGACATGAGAGACATGGTCGAGGGCGATATTCGCTTCAGCCAGCAGTTCGGGATGGTGGTCTGATGCGCATCCCCGTGAGCTGGCTGCGTGAATTCGTCGACGTGCCAGCGACAGCAACCGCGGAGGATATTCTTGCCGCGCTCGTCGCTGTCGGGTTCGAAGAGGAAGATGTTCACACATTCGGTGTGACCGGTCCGGTCGTGGTCGGGCAGGTGTTGGAATTCACGGCAGAGCCGCAAACCAATGGAAAAACCATCAACTGGTGCCTGGTGGATGTCGGCGAGGCCGAGCCGCGCGGCATCGTTTGCGGGGCCCACAACTTCGCCGTTGGCGACAAGGTCGTGGTTTCCCTGCCGGGCGCCGTGCTGCCTGGCCCATTCCCGATTGCTGCGCGCAAGACCTACGGACACATTTCCGATGGCATGATCGCGTCCGCACGCGAACTCGGTCTCGGCGAAGAGCACGACGGCATCCTTCGGCTCGCCGAGTTGGGTCTTGACCCGAAGCCCGGAGAGGACGCCGCAACTCTTCTCGGCCTCAATGACTTCGCAGTCGAGATCAATGTCACGCCCGATCGCGGCTACGCGTTCTCCATCCGCGGGGTTGCGCGCGAGTACTCGAACTCGACGGGTGCGGCCTTCCGTGATCCGGCGCTTGTTCCCGAGCTTCAGCAGTACGCCTTCGAGGCGACCGCCGCCGAAGAATTCCCAGTCCACATCGACGACACCGCGCCGATCCGCGGTAGGGCCGGCGCTTTCGCCTTCACCACCCGTCTGGTTCGGGACGTGGATGCGAACCGACCCACTCCACCGTGGATGGTGTCGCGGCTGACTCTCGCCGGCATCCGCTCGATATCGCTCCTTGTTGACATCACGAATTACGTCATGTGGGAGTTTGGTCAGCCCATTCACGGCTATGACTTCGACAAGGTCACTGGTGGCTTCGTTATTCGGCGCGCAGTGCCGGGTGAGAAGCTCATCACCCTCGACAATCAGACTCGAACGCTTGCGGGCGAAGATCTGCTGATTACCGACGATTCCGGTCCGATCGGCCTGGCCGGGGTAATGGGCGGTGCGTCCACCGAAATGACGTCATCGACCGTCAACGTGCTCGTCGAGGCCGGAAACTTCGACCCGACGAGTGTTGCCCGCACCGTGCGGCGACAGAAGCTGCCAAGCGAGGCATCCAAGCGGTTCGAGCGCGGCGTCGATCCGCTGGTGGCCGAGCCCGCGTCGGCACGGGTCGTGCAACTTCTGGTCGAGTTGGCGGGCGGCACGGCGACTGACATCGGATCCAGCTATCTCAAAGCTGCGCTGCCCGTTCCCATCGACCTTCCGGACGGCTACGTTGCGAAACTCATCGGCGTCGACTATTCGGATGCCGAAATTGTCGGCTCGCTGGAGAAGATCGGGGCGACAGTCAAAGCCGGGGCCGGTGCCCTGATCGTCACGCCACCCAGTTGGCGGCCCGACCTCACAGACAAGGCGACTCTCGTCGAAGAGGTTGCGCGCCTCGTTGGCTACGGGCGCATTCCCGCTGTGCTGCCGGTCGCGCCGCCCGGGCGCGGTCTTACGCGCAGCCAGCTCCTGCGCCGCTCTGTTTCGAACGCGCTCGCGGCCGCGGGCGCAACCGAGGTCATCTCCTATCCGTTCCACTCGCGCGCTCAGATAGACCTTTTTGGTTCTGCAGATGCGGGCACAGCAGCGGCGATGAAGCTTGCGAACCCGCTTGATTCTGAGACGCCCTACTTGCGCACGTCGCTCATCGCCGGGCTGATGGAGATCGCTCGTCGTAACCTCGCCCGCGGGCTCACCGACCTCGCGCTGTTCGAGGTTGGCGTTGTCTTTCAGCCCGCTGCTGGCGTCGCCTATGGCAGCGCGGCGCTGCCCGTCGGTAACGCCCACCCGGGTGACGAACGACTTGCGGAACTCAACGCGAGCATCCCACCGCAGCCCTGGCACGTCGCATCCCTGTTTCTCGGGGATGCCGTGGCGAAGCAACCGGCTCTTGCGGCAGTCCCGGCTGGGCTCGCGGATGTCCTGGCCTCGGTTGCACAAATCGCGCAGTCTCTCGCGGTTGAGATTCGAGTTGCGCAGGGGTCACACCACGCGCTGCACCCGGGCCGAACCGCTGAGTTGTGGGTCGGCGACCGATCGGTCGGTTTCGCGGGTGAGCTCCTGCCGTCGCTTGCAGAGGACCTTGACCTGCCCCGCGTGGTCGCGGTGGCCGAACTCGACCTGAGCGCGCTGATCGAACTCGGTCGTACCGAGGTAGCACCGAGACCAATCGTGAGCATGCCCGCAGCAACACAGGATCTGTCACTGGTCGTTGCGGAGGGCATTCCTGCGGGCGAAGTTCTCGCGGCGGTAATCGAAGGCGCGGGTGCCTTGCTCGAAGACGCTGCGCTCACCGACGACTATCGCGGCAAGGGTGTCGAGGCCGGCTCGAAGTCGCTCACGTTTGCGCTTCGCTTCCGTGCCCCTGATCGCACCCTCACGGCCGCGGAGGCGAGCGAAGCAAAGAACGGCGCCGTTGCGCTGGCAGCTAGCCGGTTTGGAGCGACTCTGCGCGAGTAGCAATTCGCGTTCCGGGACGCCGCTCAGATCAACAACAATGCTGCGCAAACGCACGATTAGTGCGGCGGCCCCAACTCGCGATAGGGTCAATCCGTGGACATCCGCGGAACTCGTACCAGCGACCGACGTCGTTCGGTCATCCGCGCGCGCCGATCGTAGGCGACGCCCGCCGCTGAAGCTCGCCTCGTCGAGCAACCAGCACACTGCCTCTGGCAGTCGCGCAGCGCCGCCTCATCAGATCCCTCATCCGATCCGATCAATAAGGTAGAGCCATGTCTCTCTCCGTCGCCGTGGCAGGTGCCAGCGGTTACGCCGGTGGTGAACTTCTGCGACTTCTCGCACTTCACCCCCAGTTCGAAATCGCGACCGTGACGGCATTCTCGAATGCCGGCCAGTCGCTCGTGTCTGTGCAACCGCACCTCAGGTCGTTGGCGCATTTGCAGCTCGTCGAAACCACTTCCAATAATCTCGCGGGCCACGACGTTGTGTTCCTCGCGTTGCCGCACGGCAAGTCGGGTGAGGTCACGGCGAAGTTGCCCGAAGGTACGCTCGTCGTGGATTGCGGCGCAGATCATCGTCTTGCCGACCCCGAAGCCTGGGCGAAGTTCTACGGCGGCGACTACTTCGGCGCGTGGCCGTACGGCCTGCCCGAACTGGTGCTGAAGGGCGGCGGTACCCAGCGCGACAACCTCGTCGGGGTGAAGCGAATTGCGGTTCCCGGCTGCAACGTCACTGCGATCACGCTTGGGCTCGCGCCCGGCATCCGTGCTGGCGTGCTTCTGCCCGACGACCTGGTCGCGGTTCTTGCGGTTGGAACCTCGGGTGCGGGCAAGGCGCTCAAACCCGAGTTGCTGGCCAGCGAAGTGCTGGGTTCGGCCGCGGCGTACGCCGTCGGGGGAGTTCATCGGCATACCCCCGAGATTCAGCAGAACCTGACTTTGGCCGGGGGAGCCGGTGTCACCGTCTCATTCACGCCGATGCTGGTGCCGATGTCGCGTGGGATCCTCGCGACATCTACCGCGAAACTCGCGCCCGGAGCGTCCGCGGCGACCGTGCGCGCAGCATTTGAGGATGCCTACGGCACGGAGCAGTTCGTTCACCTCCTTTCCGAGGGCGAGTTCCCCACTACCGCGCAGACCCTCGGCGCGAACACGGCGCTCGTCGGGCTCGCGATTGACGAGGCCGCCGGTCGCGTCGTCACCATCACCGCCATCGACAACCTCGTCAAAGGCACGGCCGGGGCAGCCATCCAGTCGGCCAATGTCGCGCTGGGCCTGCCTGACGGTCTCGGACTCACAACGAATGGAGTCGCCCCGTGAGCGTCACAGCACCGGCAGGTTTCGAAGCGAGCGGGGTCGCAGCGGGCCTTAAGTCGAAAGGCGGCCTCGACCTGGCACTCGTCATCAACCGAGGGCCACTGAGCGCTGCCGCTGCAGTGTTCACGGGCAACCGCTCGAAGGCGAACCCCATCCTGTGGTCGCAGCAAGTCATCGCTGATGGCATCGCGACTGCGATCGTTCTGAACTCGGGGGGCGCGAACTGCTTCACCGGGGCACAGGGATTCCAGACAACTCACGCAACCGCCGAGGCAGTGGCCGAGGCACTTGCACTCTCAGCCGGTGATGTTCTGGTCTGCTCGACGGGTCTGATCGGCGACCAGCTCGATCGCGCCAAGGTGATCGGCGGTGTCCAGACAGCTGTCTCCGCGCTGGCCACGGATGGTGGCGACAACGCCGCGCACGCGATAATGACGACAGATACCGTCAGCAAGACCTCGATCTTTGCGGGGGACGGGTGGACGATCGGCGGCATGGCGAAGGGCGCGGGGATGCTGGCGCCGGGTCTTGCGACCATGCTCGTTGTGATCACGACCGACGCTGTGCTGAATTCCGCCCAGCTCGACACGGCGCTCCGGGCGGCGACCAGAGTTAGTTTCGATCGCCTCGACAGCGACGGCTGCATGTCGACGAATGACCAGGTCTCGCTGCTGGCGAGTGGGGCATCCGGAATCTCTCCCGATCTTGAGGCCTTCGCCAGTGCTCTGCGCGAGGTCTGTACCGACCTGGCCGTGCAATTGCAATCCGATGCTGAGGGAGCCAGCCATGACATCCGTATTGAGGTATCAGGGGCCGCCAGCGAAGACGACGCCGTCGAGGTCGGTCGCGCTGTTGCCCGCAACAACCTGTTCAAGGCTGCGATTTTCGGTAACGATCCGAACTGGGGTCGAGTGCTGGCTGCGATCGGAACCACGTCGGCTCCGTTTGACCCCTACGACATTGATGTGGCAATAAATGGCGTGCGCGTCTGTTCGGCGGGTGCGCCTGACCGGCCTCGGGATGAAGTCGACCTGACTCCGAGGGCTGTGACGGTTTCAATTGATCTGAAAATCGGTTCAGCCAGCGCAACCATCTACACCAACGATCTCACCCACGATTACGTTCACGAGAACAGTGCGTACGCATCATGACAACTGCGCTCACCCAACTGGATGCCGCAGCTAAGGCATCGGTACTCATCGAGTCGCTTCCCTGGTTGCAGCGTTTCGCCGGCAAGACGATCGTGGTCAAGTTCGGTGGCAACGCCATGGTCGATGACGACCTGAAACGGGCTTTCGCCGAGGACATGGTGTACCTCCGGCATGCGGGTATTCGCCCGGTAGTTGTGCACGGCGGAGGCCCGCAGATCTCTGCGGAGCTTGCCACGCGCGGCATCTCAAGCGAGTTTCGCGGCGGATATCGGGTGACAACCCCGGAGATCATGGCGGTCGTTGAAGACGTATTGGGCCGCGTTGTAAACGGTGAACTGGTCCATCTCATCAACGAGCACGGGGCATACGGCGTTGCGCTTTCTGGCCGCACGCAGGACCTGTTCGGAGGTCGTCGACGCGGCGCCGTCGTTCAAGGCGAAACCGTGGATCTTGGGCTCGTGGGAGATGTCGTCGAAGTCGATCCGGCGGTTGTGATCGAGGCTCTCGACGACGGCTTCATCCCGGTTATCTCGTCGATCGCACCCGATCTCGATGAGCCGGGGCAGCTACTGAACGTCAATGCGGATGCAGCAGCAGCCTCGCTGGCGGTCGCTCTCGGGGCGGCCAAGCTCGTCATCCTCACCGATGTCGCCGGGCTCTACAGCGATTGGCCCAACCGTGATTCCCTCGTCTCCCACCTCGACTCCTCGGAGCTCGAGGCGCTTCTGCCCGCTCTTGAGGCCGGCATGATCCCCAAGATGGCGGCGTGCCTCGAGGCGGTCGACGGCGGAGTCGACAAAGCCGCGATCATCGACGGCCGCATCCCGCACTCGATCCTGCTTGAAATCTTTACTCAGCAGGGGATTGGAACCGAGGTGGTCGCATCATGACCGACCCCTGGAATGACCGCTACCGCGACGCCATGATGGGGTCGGCACCGACACCGCTCGCGCTGCTCGTGCGGGGAGAGGGATGCTACGTCTGGGACGACGAGGGCAACAAATACCTCGACTTCCTGGCTGGCATCGCCGTGAATGCGCTCGGCCACGCGCATCCGGTACTGGTGGATGCCGTGAGCCGGCAGGTCGCGACCCTCGCGCACATTTCGAACTACTTCGCATCCCCGTCACAGATCGAGCTCGCGGAACGTCTGCGGAGGATCAGCGGCGCGGGCGAACGAGGACGCGTGTACTTCGGCAACTCAGGAGCCGAGGCCATCGAGGCCGCCATCAAGCTCGCGCGATTGAACAGGGGGCGCAAACGCATCATCGCGCTCAACAGTTCCTTTCACGGACGTACGACGGGCTCGCTTTCACTCACGGGCAAGCCGGCTCTTCGCGAGGCCTTCGAGCCGCTGTTGCCTGGAGTCGAGCACATCGACACCACGCTCCCGGCGCTGGAAGCGACCATCGACGACACCGTGGCCGCGATCTTCATCGAGCCGATCAAGGGCGAGGCGGGCGTCGTTGAGCTGCCCGCAGGTTACCTTCAGCGTGCGCGCGAGCTGACCGCGCAGCATGGCGTGCTGCTGATCCTCGATGAGATCCAAACGGGCGCCGGTCGAACGGGTGCCTGGTTCGCGTTCCAGCGAAGTGGGATCGTTCCGGATGCGATAGCCGTCGCCAAAGGCATCGCCGGCGGTGTGCCGATTGGCGCTCTGATCACCTTCGGAGACGCCTCGGACCTTTTCCAGCGTGGGCAGCATGGCAGCACGTTCGGCGGCAATCCACTCGCGACCGCAGCGGCGAACGCTGTCCTTGGCGAGATCGAACGCGCTGGTCTGGTCGAGGCCGCGGTCACGAACGGCGCTCTGATCCGCGCAGCAATCGAGGCCATGCGGTCACCGCTAGTCGAGGAAATTCGGGGCGCTGGCCTCCTCATCGGCGTCGGCCTGACTGTTCCGGTCGCTAATCGCGTCGCAACCGAAGCCCTCGCTCGTGGTCTCATCGTCAATGCGGCCAACGACACCAGCATCAGGATCGCTCCTCCGCTCATCGTGGGTGTCGCTGAGATCGCTGAATTCGCAACCAAGTTCGCCGAAGCCCTGGAGGCATCCGTATGACCCGCCACTTTCTGCGCGACGACGATCTCACCCAGCTGGAGCAGCTCGAAATCCTCGAGCTGGCGGAACGGCTGAAGACCGATCGTTTCCAGACCCGGCCGCTGGCGGGGCCACAGACCGTCGCCGTCATCTTCGACAAGTCCTCGACGCGCACGCGCGTGAGCTTCGCGGTCGGCATTGCCGATCTCGGCGGGATTCCGCTCATCATCTCGACCGCGAACAGCCAGCTTGGCGGCAAGGAGACCGCGTCGGATACGGCCCGTGTACTCGAACGCCAGGTCGCGGCGATCGTGTGGCGCACGTACGCTCAGGCGGGGCTGGAAGAGATGGCCGCAGGCACCACCGTCCCCGTGGTGAACGCGCTCA
Source organism: Glaciihabitans sp. (assembly GCA_025463785.1). Classification (GTDB taxonomy): domain Bacteria; phylum Actinomycetota; class Actinomycetes; order Actinomycetales; family Microbacteriaceae; genus Galbitalea. The sequence continues at coordinate 7,928 of JAODBD010000008.1, read as the reverse complement.
GCGACGACTTTCACCCGTGCCAGCTCCTCGCCGACCTGATGACCATTCGGGAGCATCGAGGTGAGCTCGCCGGACTCACAATCACGTTCCTCGGCGACGGCCGCAGCAACATGGCGCAGTCATATGTGCTGGCCTGTGCGACCGCTGGCATCAACGTCCGTGTTGCTTCGCCCGCCGAATACGCTCCGGATGACGCCGTCGTAGCCGATGCCGATGCGATTGCCGCGAAGACGGGCGGCTCGGTCTCGCTCTTCACTGACCCCATCGAAGCCGTTGCCGGCGTCGACGTCGTGGTCACGGACACCTGGGTCTCGATGGGCAAGGAAGATGAGAAAGCCGCGCGACTTCAGAGCTTCGGCCAGTACCAGGTCAATGCGGAGCTCATGGCACTGGCGAAGCCAGATGCTCTATTCCTTCACTGTCTGCCAGCGGACCGGGGGTTCGAAGTGACGGCGGAGGTTATTGACGGCATCCAGAGCGTTGTGTGGGATGAGGCCGAAAACCGCCTGCACGCCCAGAAAGCGCTACTCGTCTGGCTCCTGGAGCGGGCGTGAGCGCGAACCCCGCATCTCTATCGTCCCGGGGTGATCGCATTCATGAGCTGCGGGTCGCCAGTGATCAGCGCAATGATCGAGCCCCAATAGACAATCGCGGCGAGGACGCCCGCAACCAGCGGAACCCAGAACGCGATGCGACGTTTGAGGAGGAGTGGGATCGCAATGCCGAGGGCGGCGAGGTACAACACACCGTGGCTGATTGCGATCACTGCTCCGAGGCCCTGCAGGCTGGCCGGAGCGCCGCCGTAAACCAACCCGTAGCGCAGATACTCCGCACGAAGTACATCGCCGAGCGAGGACGCGGTGAAGAGGGCAACGAGAGTACCGATCGCGCCGAGAGCGAGCAGCACGCTTGTGACTGCGATATCCGCTGTCCTGCTCTTTCGCTGCGGTGTGAGCGGCTGGTATGTCGATGGAGCGACGGCCGGGTACGACTGGTACGTGCCAGGGGTCTGGTAGGTGGGCGGCGTCTGGTAGCTCGGCGGCGCCTCGCCCGCAGCACCCGCAGCGCTGTATTCGCCCCACCGAGGCGCAGCAACGGGCGTGGTGGGAGAGACCGGCGGAACCTGGTCGTCTTCGGCGTTCGTCATGCTGTCACTGTACCCAGTTCCCACGTTGGCATCCCTCGGTCCAAGCCCGTGACCCACTGAATTACCGCCCCTAAACTGGCAATCAAGAAAATCAAGGAGATCCATGACAGAGCGCGTAGTCCTCGCCTATTCGGGCGGCCTCGACACCTCGGTCGGCATTGGCTGGCTGAAGGATGCAACCGGCAAGGAGGTTGTGGCTCTGGCCGTCGACGTAGGCCAGGGCGGCGAGGACATGGAGGACATCCGCCAGCGAGCGCTCGACTGTGGTGCGGTCGAGGCCGTCGTCGTCGATGCGAAAGACGAGTTCGCGGCCGACTACCTCATGCCGGCGCTGAAGGCGAACGCGCTGTATCAGAAGCGTTACCCGCTGGTCTCGGCGCTCAGCCGACCCGTCATTGCCAAGCACCTCGCTCGCATCGCTCGTGAGCTCGGCGCCGATTCGGTGGCTCACGGATGCACGGGCAAGGGAAACGACCAAGTACGTTTCGAGGCTGCCGTCGCCGCCCTCGCCCCCGAACTTTCGAGCATCGCACCCGTGCGTGATCTCGCGCTGACGCGCGACAAGGCCATCGTGTACGCCAATGAGCACAACCTCCCGATTCGGCAGAGCGCGGCCAACCCGTACTCGATCGATAAGAATGTCTGGGGCCGCGCCGTCGAGACGGGCTTCCTCGAAGACCCGTGGAACGCGCCAATCGAGGATCTCTACGAGTACACGCAGGATCCTGCGGTCGACCGCGCAGCCGACGAGGTGACGATCACGTTCAGCGAAGGTGTTCCCACAGCACTCGACGGCGTTGCCTACAGCCCACTCACCATCATCGAGAAGATGAACGCGCTTGCGGGCAAGCACGGAATCGGTCGAATCGACGTGGTCGAGGATCGACTGGTCGGCATCAAGAGCCGTGAGGTCTACGAGGCACCGGCCGCAATCGCGCTCATCGCCGCGCACGAGGAACTCGAGAGCCTCACGCTCGAGCGCGACCTTGGGCGGTACAAGAGAGGCGTGGAGGCCGAGTGGGCAAACCTTGTCTACGACGGTCTCTGGTATTCGGGCCTCAAACGCTCGCTCGATGTTTTTATCGACGACACGCAGAAGCATGTATCAGGTGATATTCGGCTCACGCTTCAGGGCGGCCGTGCGGTAGTCACCGGTCGCAGGAGCGAGGAGAGCCTCTACGACTTCAGCCTCGCGACCTACGACACGGGCGACACGTTCGACCAGTCGCTGTCCAAGGGATTCATCGAGATCTGGTCGCTGCCCAGCAAGATCAGCGCGCGGCGCGACCTGCGGGGAAAATAGAGTGCCGAAGGCGTCGGGGGAGAGCAGCACGGGAGCGCTTTGGGGTGCCCGGTTCACAGACGGACCGTCAGCCGAACTCGCCGCGCTCAGCAGGTCCACGCAGTTCGACTGGCAGCTCTACCCGTACGACATCGCCGGCTCGAAGGCACACGCGAAGGCTCTCTCGGCGGCGGGCTATCTCAGCTCCCTCGAATTGGAGCGCATGCTCGAAGCACTGGACGAGTTGCGCTCCCGCATCGATGCGGGGGAGTTTGTCCCGCTCGAATCGGATGAGGATGTCCACTTCGCTCTCGAGAGAGGCCTCGTCGAGATCGCCGGCGCCGAACTCGGCGGCAAGCTGCGCGCCGGTAGGAGTCGCAACGACCAGATCGCGACACTGGTGCGGCTTTACCTCCTGGATCACGCATCCCGAATCTCGACGCTCGTCGTGCATCTCGTCGATGCCATCGTCTCTCAGGCTGAGGTGGCAGGGGAGGCGCCAATGCCTGGTCGCACCCACATGCAGCACGCGCAGCCCGTCCTGCTCGCGCACCACCTGCTGGCCTATGCCTGGCCGCTCGTGCGAAATCTGGAGCGGTTGCGAGACTGGCGCGTACGTGCATCTTTTTCGCCATACGGTGGGGGGGCGCTTGCAGGCAATGGCTTCGGGCTCGATGTGAAACTGGTCGCCCAGGAACTTGGCCTCAGCGAACCGAGCGAGAATTCGATGGATGCCACGGCAAGCCGCGATGTCGTCGCCGAGTTCGCCTACATCGCCGCGCAACTCGGAATCGACCTGTCGCGATTCGCGGAGGACATCATCATCTGGGCGACGAAGGAGTTTGGTTTCGTCCGGCTGCACGACGCGTACTCCACAGGTTCGTCGATCATGCCGCAAAAGAAGAATCCCGATATCGCTGAACTTGCGCGTGGCAAAACGGGGCGACTGATCGGTAACCTGGCGGGCCTGCTCGCGACGTTCAAGGGCCTGCCCCTTGCGTACGACCGTGACCTGCAGGAAGACAAGGAACCCGTTTTCGACTCGGTGGTGACGCTCGAAGTTCTCCTGCCCGCCTTCACGGGGATGATCGCAACGCTCGAGTTCGACACCGCGCGAATGGCCCGCCTGGCGCCGGCGGGATTCGCGCTCGCAACCGATGTCGCGGATTGGCTGGTTCGCAAGGGCGTTCCCTTCCGTGACGCCCACGAGGTGAGCGGTGCGTTGGTGAGTTTTTGTGAGCGCGAGGGTCTCGAACTCGACGAGCCCACCGACGAACAGTATGCGAGCCTGTCCCCGCTGTTGACGAGTGAACTTCGTGCATCCCTTACGGTTGAGGCATCGCTTGCCGCTCGATCGAGCCCTGGTGGTACGGCCCCTGCCCGTGTCAGGGAACAGATTTCGGCGCTTACTCAACGCGTGCGCAGTTTAGATAAGGCGGAGCTATGACACTGCAAAAGGACAAGTCCAAGCCACCACAGAATCGCACCCAGAAGATCGTCATGTGGTCGATCTTCGGGGTGGCGGGAGCGCTGCTCGTCGCTGCCATCATCATCGCGATCGTGTCGGGCGCACGACTCTTCTAGTGTTCGATCGGGGCCTGCTGGAACGGCCATCGATCGAGGTCGCCCCATTGCTGCTCGGCGCCGTCGTGACCTCCCGCGGCGTCAGCGTTCGCCTGACCGAGGTCGAGGCCTACCTCGGCGAGGTCGATCCGGGCTCGCACGCCTTCCGCGGACAGACCCGCCGCAACGCGGTCATGTTCGGCGAGCCGGGCCACATGTACACCTACTTCACCTACGGGATGCATGTCTGTGCGAACGTCGTGTGTTCCCCCAGCGGCACGGCGTCTGCCGTTCTGCTGCGCGCGGGTGAAGTCGTCGATGGCATCGAGCTGGCGCGAATCCGGCGCACGACGAGCAAGGTGGATGCTGACCTCGCGCGCGGCCCCGCTCGACTGGTCGTCGCGCTCGGCATCACCCTCGCTGACAATGGTGCAGATCTCGAATCAGGGGAGATCACGCTGGAACTTCCCGCCGTGCCTGCCCGGTACGAATTCGGACCTCGCACTGGTGTTTCTGGCGCGGGCGGAACCCTCGCATACCCGTGGCGTTTCTGGATTCCCGGTGACCCCACCGTCTCGCCGTACAAAGCGCGGTCGGTTACCCTGTAGATCGTGTCAGCCGAAGCAACTGAAGCGCTCCATTCGCAGAGCAACGACCGCACTTTCCCCGACCTCTGGTCAGAGCTGGAGTGGCGGGGTCTCATCCAGGTCTCAACCAATGTTGACGAGCTGAGGTCGTTGCTTGGCGGCAAATCGATCTCCTACTACTGTGGCTTCGATCCCACGGCGCCGAGCCTTCACCTCGGAAATCTCGCACAACTTCTCTTCATGCGAAGGTTGCAGCTGGCGGGCCATCGACCGCTTGGCCTTGTGGGTGGTTCGACGGGCCTGATCGGCGATCCACGGCCGACGGCGGAACGCACGCTCAACACCCGCGAGACGGTCGCCGAGTGGGTGGGGTACCTCGCCGCCCAAGTCAGCAAGTTCCTGAGTTTTGATGGCGCGAACGCGGCGCAGATCGTCAACAATCTCGACTGGACCGAGCCTCTCAGCGCCATCGATTTCCTGCGTGAGATCGGCAAACACTACCGGGTCGGCACCATGCTGAAAAAGGATGCCGTGAGCGCTCGGTTGAACTCCGATGAGGGCATCAGCTACACGGAGTTCAGCTACCAGATCCTGCAGGGCCTCGACTTCCGTCAGCTCTACCTCGACTACGACTGCGTTCTGCAGACCGGCGGCTCCGACCAGTGGGGCAACCTGACCAGCGGCGTCGACCTGATCAAGCGGTCCGAGGGCGCGACCGTTCACGCCATCGGTACACCTCTCATCACCAACTCGGACGGCCGCAAGTTCGGCAAGAGCGAGGGCAACGCGATCTGGTTGGATGACGCGCTCACAAGCCCGTACGCGATGTACCAGTTCTGGCTCAACACCGATGACTCTGACGTGATTGAGCGACTCAAGGTGTTCACGTTTCTGACGCGTGAGCAGATTGAGGCTTACGAGAAGAAGGTGTCGGCCGAACCTTTTAAGCGGGAGGCGCAGCGCGAGCTTGCGCTCAATGTGACGACTCTCGTACACGGGGAGGCGGCAGCGCTCGCGTCGATCGCGGCCGCCGAAGCACTGTTTGGTCAGGGTGACCTGCGCGCGTTGGATGCCGTGACGCTCGCTGCAGCACTTGCCGAGCTGACGACGGTTGACGCTCTGCCGACGGCGAGCATCGCGGAGGTCCTCCTCGCATCCGGTCTGGTCACCAGTCTGGGGGAAGCCCGACGTGCAATTGCGCAGGGCGGCGTGTACCTGAACAACGCGAAGATCGATGACGAATCGCATGCGGTGGGCGGCAGCGCGCTGGCCGGCGGTTACGCCGTTTTGCGCCGCGGCAAGAAGACTCTGGCAGGCATACGAATCTCCTGAGCTTTCGTAACATTTCCGTGATCTGCGACGGCTAGTCTGTGGCCAAGCAAAGGGGATCACGTGAGCGACGAGAACAGTCCTGGATGGATCGCGCAGGAGGCGCCACGGCCGGCCGCATTCGACCTGTTCCTCAGCGCTCCGCCTGTGCCGGGCGATCGAGACACCGAACTCGATGGCGTTCCGGGAACTCTCTCGTTTCCGACAGCGACCGATGTGACAACTCAGGATGCTGCTCCGGCGACTCGCACACTGGACCTTGAGCGCCGTACACGCGGGCCCGTGCGCTCGACCGGCGTCCTCGACTGGGTCGCGTTCGTACTGGCATTCCTCGTGGCTCCTCTGGGCATCCTGACGGGAATAGCCGCGCTGATCCTGAGTTCGCGCAGGAATGGCTGGACGTCGGGAGTTGCCAAGGCCGCGGTTGCAATCGGGGTAGTGGTCAGCGTGGTGCTCGCCGGTGGACTGTTCCTGCTGTCCAACGTGCAACAGAAGCAGGCGGCTCACGATGCGATTGTCGCCAGCTCGAAATCCTATTGCGGGCAATTGAAGTCGACGCCGGGCATGCTGCAGAGCCCCACCTACGACTGGCCCAGTGTTCAAAGCACGATCGCCGACTCGATTGTGGCGATGCAGACCTATGAGGACAACTGGACCTCCCTCGCGAAGAGCGCGCCAGCAGGAGTCAAAGTTGGCACTCAGGGGATAGCGACGGCCGCCGGGGCGATCATCGCCAGTGTCACCAGTTCGAGAGTTCTCGATGATGGCTCCAACGTCGTGCGGATCCAGCAGGCGGTCTCGAACTCGGGAATTGCGGCTTGGGTTTCTGCCTATTGCGGCTGAGATTTGGCGCGACACGCCCGGGATGCTGGCGGTATTTGCCCACCCGTCCAATCCCACGTAATGTAACTACCTGTCACCCCAAAGGTGCGGACAAGCCGCCGGGTTCATCCCGAAGCTTGCCGGCCTCAAGAGGGACAAAATCCCCAAACCAAAAGTTGCACAGGCTTTCGCGTGTCGTGGCTTCTGGGAATAGGATGTAAGACCCATCAGGGCTAGCGCTCAGCGGGTCGTTTCGGAAGCTTCTGCTACCGGCGCGTCAAGTTGACAGTTGCCTCCCTGGTGGTAAGTTAGAGCAGTTGCCCTAAATCCAAACCGCAAGGCCAGGACTTAGGCGCGCCCGATCCTTGAGAACTCAACAGCGTGCACAATGTCAAATGCCAAAAACCCGTCGGGGTGTAGGTGGCTTTTCTAGCCACCAAACCTCAACGGATTCCTTTGGAATAGATATAAACAAAACAAGCAAGTCAGTAATGATTTGTTCTTGTCAGTTTCAAACTTGCAACCTTGTCCGCCCATTCCGGTGGCAGGTTGCACTAGATGTGCCGAACGTCACTTGTGATGCTCGTGCAATCAAACATTTACGGAGAGTTTGATCCTGGCTCAGGATGAACGCTGGCGGCGTGCTTAACACATGCAAGTCGAACGGTGAAAGAGGAGCTTGCTCCTCTGGATCAGTGGCGAACGGGTGAGTAACACGTGAGTAACCTGCCCTTGGTTCTGGGATAAGCCTGGGAAACTAGGTCTAATACCGGATATGACCTGCCCTCGCATGGGGGTGGGTGGAAAGTTTTTTCGACTGGGGATGGACTCGCGGCCTATCAGCTTGTTGGTGGGGTGATGGCCTACCAAGGCGACGACGGGTAGCCGGCCTGAGAGGGCGACCGGCCACACTGGGACTGAGACACGGCCCAGACTCCTACGGGAGGCAGCAGTAGGGAATCTTCGGCAATGGACGAAAGTCTGACCGAGCAACGCCGCGTGAGTGAAGAAGGTTTTCGGATCGTAAAACTCTGTTGCCAGGGAAGAAAGGCCGGAAGAGTAACTGCTTTCGGATTGACGGTACCTGAGAAGAAAGCCCCGGCTAACTACGTGCCAGCAGCCGCGGTAATACGTAGGGGGCAAGCGTTGTCCGGAATTATTGGGCGTAAAGCGCGCGCAGGCGGTTGATTAAGTCTGG